>NZ_MBDL01000001.1 GCF_001707755.1 Acinetobacter celticus
CTTCGAGTAATTTCTACCATCAATCAATGAAAATAATTTCGATCAATCAATCAGTAAAAATCCACACAAGTTGTTCTTCATAAGCTCTTAATGATCTTCTCACTGGTTCGTCACCAGCAAGCTAGGTCGGCTATACTACTCTCTTTCAGAGAATAGTCAACAGGTTTTATTGATTATTTTCAAACTCCTTCAAGATCCTTAGAATTAACCCTTAAGCCAACCCCTTGTTTCTCAACAAGTTTTAATCAACATCACCGCCGATGGATGTGCATTCTACAGTATTCCCAATCCAACACAACCCCCTTTTTTAATTTATTTGTTTGTATGTGTATTTTTTACTCATTTTGCATTTTTTTATTCATTATTTGATCAATAATGCTTTAATAGTAATAATTCAGGACTATTTGAACGTTTTTATTTATTATCACGCAAATACTTTTGCTGAATAAAAAGCGTCAGGACTATATATGCGTCATTCTTATTTATGTGTAGGGTTGCTATCTTGTGTAGCGGGTTCATCTGTCTTTGCAGAAGAAATCACGACTGATACCGCAGAAATAACTAATACATCTAAAACAAAACAGCTTGCTCATGTTGCTCTGGCAAAATCATCTGAGGTTGCTAAAAAATTGGCTGTGAATGCCAATGCTGCTCAAGATGATGCGCAAAAAGATCCATTTGAATCATTTAACCGTAAAATTTTCGCATTTAATGAAGTCTTAGATAATCATGTTGCGCGCCCATTGGCGATACAGTATGTAGAAAAAGTTCCAAGTGAGGTTCGCGGTTCTTATCGTCAATTCCGTAAAAACCTGAGTGAACCATGGAATGCTATTAATCAATTGGTACAAGGCAGACCGGCTCGTGCAGCAACAACCGTTGGACGTTTTACCGTTAATACGCTGACTACTTTAGGGTTTGCAGACCCTGCTCGTCGTTTAAATTTAAGCTCTGAGTCTGAAGGCTTCGGTATTACTATGGGATATTACGGCATTCCTTCTGGTGCCTATTTAGTTCTACCAATCTTTGGCCCAAGTACAGTGCGCGAAGGTGTTGGTTTTGCTGTAGATAGTCAAGCACGCCCACAAAAGTACTTATTAGAAGACCATGATGGTGCATATTGGTCAGAGCAACTGCTTCGTGGCGTGGATGCACGATCTCAATTCTTAGAATTGGAAAGTACCTTGCAAGGCGATAAATACGCACAAATACGCGATTTCTATTTACAGCGTATTAACTTTGCGGTAACTGAGAAAAAAGGAATTACTGAAGAAAACTTATTTATTAGTGATGATGACTTTGATGAGGATCCATCAACAGAGAATCAAAAAGATTCATCCCGTGACCATGACATACCAAATACTGATAACAGCATCACAAAATAGGCATTTTTCCACGTTTGCTAGAGGCGATTTTTTCCTCTAGCAAGGATTTGCTTGATATAGTAGTCAAACAACACCGCCCCAAGGGTTTTCTTATTTCTTTATGTATTTCATTCAGCCGACGCGTGATATTCCTTATTTAGATCAATTACTGGCCGCGCTACCCACGGTTCAGATCATTCATCTTGAAGATCTAGACTTATATGATCCCACTATTATTGCTATAGCAGATGTTGCTGATTATTTAGAATGTCAGTGGACTTTACCCACAGTGGTCTTAGCTTTTGAAAATGAAGGGGCCTCGCTATCTCAAGCTTGGGAACAAGGTGCCTTGGCAGGTTGGATCTGGAATAAATTACCGACATCTCTACATACGTCATTAATTAAAATTGATGCTCAATATAAACGCAATCAAGATAGTCGTGATTTACCATCAGCGGCTGAACTACAAAAACGCTTACTTCCGAATCCAATAGAGTTGCTCAATTATAAAGTTGAAACTTTATTCCAACCTTCTGCTTATCTGTCTGGCGATTGGTATGATTATTGGAAAATCAGCGATAAAGAAATTATGTTTTATCTGGCCGATGTTTCGGGCCACGGCGTCACCAGTAGCCTATTAACCTCATGGATGGCAGCTTTTCATGGTCGCTCAAAAACCCCACGTGAGTTAATTAAAAAACTCAATGGTATGTTGATGCAAGAAAATATTGAAAAGCACATTACCATGTTGGCGGGTATTTTAAATTTAGAAACACATCAATTACGTTGGTCAAGTGCAGGACATTATCCACCTGCGATTTTAATTGAGCCGAATCAAGAACCCAAAATTTTAACCACCAGTAGTTTCCCCTTAGGTTTAACGGAAGACTTAGAAGTTGAAGAGTTTGAATGTGTTTTAAATCGACATGCGCGGTTTATTATTTGTTCTGATGGCGCACTCGAACCCTTTGATGGTGGCTTAAGTGAACAAATGGGACAATTGGTACATCATTTGCAAAATCAGTCATTTCAAGCGCCTGAACATGTCGCAGATGATATTGCCATATTAAGTTTACACCGAATGAATTAATTTATTAATCAAAAACTTACTGGCTTTAAACTACTTATACGACTGTAGACCACTTGAGTAAGTAGTGGCCCTATGGGATAATTTACTATCCTCCTCTGAAAATGGCATTTATATGTCAACAGGTCATGTTGAATATGCGAGCCTAAATGGAACGCATATTTTTAAGCTTATTGGCGAAGTACGTGCCCAATCTTGTATTAGCTTAGACAAACTACTCAATAAGATTGAACAGCAAAAAAATGTTATCGGTGCAATCGTAGATTTAACCCAAACGACATTCATTGATAGTACCGTTTTAGGAATTTTGGCCAAACTGGGCTTAAAACTTAAACAAATCCATCATATTCAAGCCGTTATGCTATCTACAAATTCAGATATCACCACATTGGCCAACAGCATGGGCTTAGGTCAAGTGTTTGTTATTCTTAATTATTGCGCAAACTCAGAAGTCTGCACACGTGCACTAATCGAAGATAACATTACGCATAGTAATATGCTAAATACTGTTTTAGATGCACATAAGACCTTGATGAAACTCAATGAAAGTAACCAAAATATGTTTGAACCTTTGGTGAAACAGTTGCAAAAAGAGCAAGACAGCCTAGATAAAACCACACAACAAAACGCTTAGTATTTTCAGTGATCTCAGAGAACCTCCAATGACTTTTCTTTCTGTTGCACAAATGAACTCTCAAAATGATATAGAAGCCAACTTCTCTGTTATTGAGTCGTTGATGCAGCAAAGTAAAGCACAAGGAGCGAGCCTGATCGTATTCCCTGAAAATTTTGTTTGCTTTGCAGCAGGCAAACAGCGTGAAACTGCGACACAATTTGAAGCCATTCAGCAACGTCTTGAGCAATTGGCACATCAATATGAGCTTTGGATTATTGCAGGCACACTCCCATGCCCGTTTCGTCCAGATGGTTCGATTATTTCAGATGGTCGTGTTCGCACAGTCAGCCTATGCATCAGTCCTGAAAAAACTGAAGCGCGCTATGACAAAATTCATTTATTTGATGTACAAGTCGGCGATGCAGTTGGCGGTTATCAAGAATCAAAGTTTTTTGAACCGGGTACAGATGTTGTTATGGCCAAAACCCCTTTTGGTCATATTGGCTTAATGGTCTGCTATGACTTACGTTTTCCTGAATTGGCGCTTCATTTGCGGGCTCAAGGTGCAAATATTTTGACTGCACCTGCAGCTTTCACCTACACCACGGGTGAAATGCACTGGCAATTATTACTTCAGGCTCGTGCAATGGATAGTCAATGTCAGGTTTTAGGTGCAGCACAACAAGGTTGGCATGGTGAAAAACGTCAAACTTGGGGACACGCAGGCGCAACCAATAGCCGTGGACAGGTTTTAGCAATTACCGATGCTGAAGGTGCACAACTACTGACTGTACCGTTTGATTTGAATGAGCAAAATACTGTTCGTGCATCTATGCCGTTAATGCAACATCGTAAATTATTGCAATTTTAAGCCGTTAGCGCACATCATCATCGCTAATCTTTGAACCTTAATTTATTGTTCATATTTCGAAGAAAACTAGACCTAAATATAGGCAAATAATAAGAATATTCATCTTAGATTTTTTAGCTTGCATTCCAGTTACCGCATCGAACCAGTAGTTAATGACCCTGATACATAAAAAACCACAAATAGAAGTGTCGATAGCGAACATACTTATCATATTAAAGATTCATTCAAACTCATTATGTATACCAATGATTACTCTTTACAAAATCACTGCTTATTCTTTGTGTATTTTCATACAGGATAGTGGTTTAAATAAAATATGCAGGGAATAATCATGGCTTTAGAAAAAACAGTCTATACAGCAAAAGCGAAAGCAACGGGTGGTCGTGATGGCCGAGCAACCTCTTCAGATAGTATTTTGGATGTACAGCTTGCGGTTCCGAAAGAAATGGGCGGTGCGGGTGGTGGAACAAATCCTGAACAGCTTTTTGCTGCCGGCTACTCAGCTTGTTTTCTAGGTGCAATGAAATTTGTTGCAGGCAGAGACCAGCTCAACATGTCCAAAGATGCCTTTATTGAAGGCGAAGTCGGTATTGGCCCAATTCCGACAGGTTTTGGTATTGAAGTGAAATTAAATATTCACTTGGAAGGAATGAATCAAGCTGAAGCGCAAAAATTGGTGGATGCTGCACATATCGTTTGCCCATATTCCAATGCAACCCGTGGCAATATTGATGTGACGTTAAATGTGATTGTTTAAATCATACCTTCTATCTCAAAGTCATCGCTTTGGGATAGAGATTTTATAACTGACAAGAGTTTAAAACACTTTTTAAAACTGAATTTTCCACCACTATTCCTTTCATAATCAGCAAATAATACCCAATTTTATTTTTGATCGGAATAAAATAGTATTTGAAAAACAGTGTATTGGGCTATGTCTAAAATGGGTACTTGTTAAAAATCTGATTTTTAGTACTGATCAACATATATGTCTTACTGCTATTTAATTGACCCGTTGTAATCTTATTCTTTTCTGTATCGGTTACGATTCAACAATTATTTTTTGCATCATCAACCTTAATCTGCATAAAAATAAATCTGCTATTCAGCAGATTCATTCGTTACACGAAGCACTTCTTCTAAAGTGGTTTTACCCTGTAACACCTTGCGCAAACCATCATCGCGAATAGAACCCGCTTGTTTACGTGCATAAGCTTCGACTTCAAATTCAGCAGCATGACCATGAATCAAACGGCGCATAGGTTCATCGAAAGGCACAACTTCATAAATCGCGGTACGCCCCATAAAACCTGTATGCGAACACTGTTCACAACCTTCGGGCTTCGGTAGTTTTAATGATGCCGATGCATCAACCGACTGAAACAATTGTTTTTCAAAATCATCTGCTTCATGCCATGTTGCACAATGTTTGCATAACGTCCGTACCAAGCGCTGAGCAATCACACCAATCAGCGAACTAGACAATAAAAATGGTTCAATGCCCATATCTTTTAAACGAGTCACCGCACCCACCGCAGTATTGGTATGTAGTGTCGATAACACCAAATGTCCTGTAAGCGATGCCTGTACCGCAATTTCCGCTGTCTCTAAATCTCGAATTTCACCGACCATGACCACATCAGGGTCTTGACGCAACATGGCTTTTAACGCTCGGGCGAAGGTCATATCCACTTTGGTATTGACCTGCGTTTGACCAATTCCTTCTAGTTGATACTCAATAGGATCTTCTGCTGTTAAAATATTTTTTGAACCATCATTTAAGTCTGACAAAGCGGCATAAAGCGTGGTGGTTTTCCCTGAACCCGTTGGCCCTGTCACCAAAATAATGCCATGTGGGCGGTGGATCAACTGAGTCAGTCGTTCATAATCCTGAGACATCAGCCCCAGATGTGTCATGTTTAAACGCCCTGCTTGCTTATCCAACAAACGCATTACCACACGCTCACCATAAGATGAGGGCAAGGTCGATACACGGACATCGACTTCACGACCCGCCAAACGTAAGGAAATACGACCATCTTGTGGCACACGCTTTTCAGCAATGTCTAATTTGGCCATAACTTTAATACGCGATACCAAAAGTGGTGCCAATTCACGGCGTGGTTGGACAATTTCACGCAGTTGACCATCGACCCTTAAGCGTACAGACAGCTTCTTTTCAAAGGATTCAATGTGAATATCCGATGCGCCGACACGAATAGCTTCTGACAACAAAGCATTAATTAAACGCACAATCGGTGCATCATCTTCCTGATCCATTAAATCTTCTGCTTCTGGAACAGAATCGGCCAGACTCAGTAAATCTGGATGATCTTCTAGCCCTGCAGCCACTTGCTGCGATTCACCTGTGTCACCCGCAAAGCTAGAACTTAAAAGTTGATGAAAATCCTGATCGCTGCATAATTGATATTGTGCAGAATGCCCTAAAAACCGACGAGCTTCTTGCAACGCAAGTAATGGCGTACTTTCTTTACGCACAATAAAAGCTTGATCGCCTTCGTATCGGAGTAAAACGCCATGGCGCTTGGCAAAACTATAAGGTATTTGTAATTGTTTAAGTACTTGCATCAAAGTTTATAATGATGAGAAAAGTGATTTGAGTGTACTCTAAGCAAATGACAGCGTGAAGTCTGTTTTTTCAGCTTTTACTAATATAGGGAAATGCCATTGTCTTTGCAGAATGACCTACTGAATCCGGAAGGATCAAAACTAAAATGGTGGGGTGAACATCATTTTGAATTGAATCGACCAAAATCTTGGCAATTTGGTTCATTGTTGTTCCGACTGACTCGTGGTTTACAGGAATGGCGCTTGGAATATCATCGTCCAACTGTGCAGTATGACTATGAACAGCAATGGCACCAGATTAATGATCCTGAGTTTGGCTTTCCGCAGCCAATAAAAATTGAACGCTACATGTTTAAAAATACGCAGGAAACGATTCAAATTATGCCCAGACTGGCAGATCGTTCTGTGGTGATTAAACCTGTAGACCCTATTTACATTCCCGCAGGACAACGCGGTACGCTGTATATTAGTACCCCGCTATGGATTGCGGGTTTTGTCGAAGGTCAAAAAGACCCCTTATTTGATATTCCTGCTATTTTACCCAAAGACACGTGGTTTGGCCCCAATAAACGCATGGGTGAAATTTGTTACGCTACAGCGGTCGATGGTCGAACTGAATTACATCAACTCAAAGTTCGTGCCTTTCGTGCCATTACCCCTATTGAGTTTCATAACACCAGCCATCATCAGTTGCGTTTTGACCGCATGAATGTGCCCATTCCTGCCCTGCCTTTATTTTATAGTGAAAGTACAGGTCGATTATGGACATCACAAATTAAGGTCTTACATGAAGGTTCAGATAAGCCACCACGAATTCGTATTGAAAACCGAACACCACCACATGCAGGTGAAGTGATGTATGTACATCCACCACGCGAGCCCGCAGGTGCATTATTTAATATGTTTGATTCATTTTTCTAAGGGGCGATGATGGCCAATATCAGTATTCCTACAGAAATTACCAACAGTCTGACGGGCATTGTTAAAAATATTAATACCGAGCGTCTGACTGAAATTATCGTCGCACTTATTTTGGCCTTTATTGGTTTTTTAATTGCGCGCTTTGTGTCTAATGCTTTTATTCGAACCATTGGCACACGCTTTAATGCCCATCAACGCTTGGTGTGGCGACGCGGTATTTTCTATTTTATTTTCATGATTTTTGCCATGGCCAGTTTAAAAGAAGCTGGCTTTAAACTGAGTGTATTCCTTGGCGCTGCCGGTATTTTAACCGTGGCTTTAGGTTTTGCATCACAAACCTCTGCGTCCAACTTAATTAGCGGGATCTTTTTAATTGGTGAAGGTTCATTTGAAATTGGCGATACCATTCAAATTACGCTGATTCGTGGTCATACCATTGAAGGTGAAGTCATTTCAATTGACTTACTGTCAGTCAAGCTATTAACGCAAGACAATGTTTATGTGCGCCTGCCCAATGAACAATTGATTCGGGCACCTGTGCATAATCTGTCTAAGTTTCCTATACGGCGCATTCCAATTACCTTAGCGATTAACTTTCATGAAGACATTATTAAAGTCCGCGAAGTGCTTTTAGATGTTGCCAATAAATATCCATTGGTTTTGGCCGACCCCAAACCTGCGGTCACTGTGACGGCATTTCGTGAATCTTCAATTGAGCTACTGTTTGCCGTTTGGTGTCAGCAAGAGAACTTTTTAAGAGTACGTGATGAAATGCAGGAGCGTATTCGTAATGGCTTTTTGGATAATCAAATTGAAATCCCCGTCCCCAAAATGGGCTTTGTCGATAGACCCCAAGCAGGGCCTTTGTACAATGAAGAGATTGACCCATATAGCAATGCACAAGAAATTAAGCGTGAACCTGATTTAAAATAAATCTATATATCAGTTTGCTAAAAAGCCTTTTTCATCAATATGAAGAAGGCTTTTTTATTTAGAAGATAAACAAAGCTGAACTAAAAAATATTCTGAGCCATCAATCAATGTTTATTAATTTTGATCAATGCTGTTACTTTGAGTTTCTGGCATAGGGGCAATGTATGCAATCATCAGCATGATAAAACCAGCACCAAAAAATGAAATAACGCGGGTTAAAGTGCCAATCTGGGATAAGTCAAACAACACCAATTTCAAGGTCACTAAAACCAAAATACTGGCCCCCAAAACCCATAATGCACGTAATTTTCGCTTGGTTGCCACACTCATCGTGATAAAAGCCAAACTTACCCAAAGCAAGGTAAAACTCAATTGGATGGTGGCATTCCCCCACATCTGCCATTCATTATAAGGGGTTGCGAAATAGACATGCAGTGCACGAAGCACCACATAACTGCTCAACCACAAAAGTCCCAACACCATCAGAATCGCACCCATGCTTTTATCCAACCCTGCTTTCATCTGTAAATTCAGCATCCAGATAAAACTCATTAGCATCGCCAGACTGACCATATCAAAAGGATTCACGATGGGTAAAAAATACATCTCAAAAGCATGTGAACTCAAAATTTGTGATGAAATAATCCACATCAGCATGAGCGCTAAAGTATTACGTGTTTGCCAAAAAATTGGCCAGTCAGAGTGTTCCGCCTGCTTATAGCACCACGCCCCAAACAACAAAGGAAGAATGACAGCACTTAAATAAGGCATACTTGGCACAAGTGTCAGACTGGTGAGCGCTAAACTGACAAATACTCCTAAACTCACCCACTCTCTTTCAGCTTTTACACCCAATAAAGGGCGTAGCCATAATAGGGTAAGTAGCACGCCACTCAATGCAAATAAAATACGGTCTGACAAATGATGCCAAACCATCATGCCGTTATGGCTTAAATCTATGACCATATACAGCGCTAGGCAATATACAGGAATAAGACCGATCCACTTCGGCAGCAACCACGACCATGTCGCATTGCAACGCAATAACCATTCATTGCTCAGGTTATAAAACACCGTCACCACTAGCAGACACATCATCACCTGACTTTGGCCACCCATTTGCTCAAGCAATAAAATAAACAACATGACTGTTGCAGAGAGCATTTGCATACATTGAAAGGCAATCGTGGAATTGGTTAATTGTTGTTGAAATTGAGGAATGCTATTGGAAATGATGACCATTGCAAAATAACTAATACACAGCACCCAGTAGACATTGCTTGGAAAGACATTCAACACTGTAAAATAATATCCTCCCGAAAGACCCGCCATAAGTAGCAACCCCATTCCTACATAACGGCTAATGGTCGATTGACGGTACAGAGCGTAAATAAAAATGAATGCGCCTTCGATAGCCCAACCTGCAACGCTCCACTGTTCAGCTAATAATATTGGCGGAATGAGTGCCATAAAAATTAGCATTAAACTAAAATAGCTTTGCGAAATCATCGCTACTGCTTGATTGCGTTTTGATAATTGATACAGACCCAAATACACCATTGCAAAAGCACAACTAAAACTGGCCTGATAAATATTTTGATCAAAATACATTAAATAGAGGAAAATATAGCCTGCAATCGGCGCACCAAAAATCAGTGCAATATCCATAATCGGTTTAAGCTGAAAACGGGTTAAATCACTTTTGGCCAATAACTGACTAAAGCGAAAACTCAGCCAAATAAAGACCGCCGTATGCGCAAAGACTAATCCTGAAAGGACGAATTTTTCCAGTTCATCACCATAATAAAAAGCATAGCTCCCGCCGACAAATACAGTCGTTAAAAAGGCAATTTGATTCAGCGCTTTCCAAGGTCTTAAGGTACTTAACACAACAACAGCCAAATTAATCAGCAAATAATATGCAATAAATTCTGTGGCGGTGGCATTGCGTACTGGCAAAGTAAATGGTGCAACATAAGCAATCAGCATCGCCATCAATGCCAATTCAATACTCTGCTGTTTTAAACTCAGCCAAATGGTGGGGACTAAAATTGCAATGAAACAACCACTGGCGATGAATAAATTTGGAATCACCTGATTGTAATAGGCAAAAAATAAGGTCAGAAACAAGGTCGCCAAGCCCAAACCTTCCAAAGCTAAAGCAAAACCACGGTTTTTATGTTGCATCACATAGCCAAAAATGACGATTGCTAGACTAATGACTGCAACCACAATCAATTTAAATGCAAGGCTGAGTTGCCAATGTTCTGTCGCAAAGCGTAACAGTAAAACCACCCCAACAACCAATACAGCAATCGCCACTTTCAATACAGGATTGCCCTGAAATAGCCACAATTTGAGCTGTTCATTCAGACTTATTTCAGATGCAGTGGTTGTCGGTGTAACATCCGATGTCGTCAACATAACATTAGGTTCTTGGACGAAAGAATGCTTTTTTTCTGTATCTACGGCAGCAATTGGATGCTGTTGCATTTGACGTTGAATGGCAAGTAAATGGCGTTCTAAGCGTTTCAACCAGCGCAGGAAAAAGAAAATCCAAGCACTCAGCCCCAAAGCCGTCAGCCAATGCATTTGGCCCACTCCCCCCACCAAAGCAATAATTGAAGAAATGTATAAAGGTACTTTAGAAGTCAGTTGCGCAGAGATTCCTTGTTCTATCGCCATCTGATCGGCTGGTTTTTGTAAGTCATCGACATAGTGCATGACACTTATGACAAAAGCTAAGCCACATAAATAGCTAAACTGCTGAAAGTCTGCATACCACATGCCAACGCCTGCAATAATCAGCACCATTAGCCAGATCATTCTAATTTCGTACTGCCCTTTCAGCATACTTTCTTCGCCCTATTCCTTGAACTTTGATCATACCTTAGCTATAGGTTTAAATTATTCGTCTTTATCTGATATTCGGTAAACCCCTGATACCATCAAGCTTCAGCGCAAGGGCCAAAAATCACGTACAATGAAAGCGTTTTTTGAATTAGGAAGTCTTCAATGCCGCCATTTGTCTTGGTCGATGGGTCATATTTTTTATTTCGTGCGTTTCACGCGTTACCCCCTTTAACCACGTCAACAGGATTGCACACCAATGCCATCCGCGGTGCGATTTCCGCTATTCAAAAATTGATGCGACGTATTCAACCTACGCATATGGCCGTTATTTTTGATACGCCTGAACCGACTTTCCGCCATGTCCTTTCACCTATTTACAAAGGTGACCGTCCAAGCATGCCTGAAGAGTTGGCAGAACAAATTCCGTATTTACATGCGTTAATTCGTGCTTTAGGTATTCCTCTACATACCCTTCCAGGCGCAGAAGCCGACGATGTTATTGGCACTTTGGCCAAACGTGCCGAAGCCCTAGGACATCAAGTGCTCATCTCCACTGGCGACAAAGACATGGCACAGTTGGTCACAGACAAAGTGACTTTAGAAGACAGCTTTAAAGAACGTCCTTTAGATGTCGATGGTGTATTTGAAAAATTTGGCGTTTGGCCCAATCAAATTATTGATTATTTAACCCTAATGGGTGATGCCTCTGATGGCATTATGGGTGTGCCGGGGGTCGGTGCAAAAACCGCGGCTAAACTCTTGACTGAATACGGCTCGATTGGCGGTATTTTAGAAAATGTTGACAAAATTAAAGGTAAAGTTGGTCAAAACATTAAAGACAGTGTTGAAGGCATTACCCTCGATCATCAATTGGCCAGTATTGTCATCGATCTCGATTTAAGCTTTGATTATGACGATCTGAAACTTCAAGAGCCAAATGTAGACGCCTTACGTACTTTATATACGGAGCTTGAGTTCCGTAATCAGTTGCAATCACTCGATCATCCCAATAATCCAAACAACTCAAATTACAAACAAGTCTCAAAATCCATCAGTTCAAAAACCGCAGCTGAAGCGACACCCGTTGAAGATCAAGCGTCAAAAACCAGTGTAGATGATCAATTGGGCCAAGCCACGTATCACACGGTTTTAAGCCAACACGATTGGGATGTCTTGTTCCAACGTTTAAGCACTGAAAAGCGTTTTGCTTTTGATACTGAAACCACCAGTCTCGACTACCGTATTGCTCAAATTGTCGGTTTTTCTGTGGCTTTCGATGCCAATGATGCTTACTACGTGCCTTTAGCACATGATTATGAAGGCGCACCTGAGCAACTTAATCGCGAGCTCATTTTGGGTCAAATCAAACCGATTATTGAAGATGCATCAGTTCAAAAAATTGGTCATCATTTAAAATACGATGCACACGTTTTAGAAAACCACGGCATTCAACTGCAAGGTTGGTATTTTGACACCATGTTAGCGTCGTATGTGCTGAATTCTGTTGCCACTCGTCATGGTATGGATGATGTTGCACGTTTGTATTTAAGTCATTTGACCACTACCTTTGAACAGGTGGCAGGCAAAGGGGTGAAACAAAAAACCTTTAATCAAATTGAATTAGAGACCGCCGCCCATTATGCAGCCGAAGATGCGCATGTTACGTATCGCCTGTATGAAGTTTTAAATACCAAACTGCAAAAGCACCCAGAACTGATCAATATTTTACATAATATTGAAATGCCCGTTGCCCGTGTACTGACCATGATGGAAGAAAACGGCATTGAACTGAATTTAGACTTTTTAGATCAGCTTAGTGTTGAATTTTCCAACACCATACAAGATTTAGAAAACCAAATTACAGAACTGGCAGGCCAACCCTTCAATGTCAGCTCACCGAAACAAGTGGGTGAAATCCTATTTGATAAATTGGGCTTAAAAGGTGGTAAAAAGACTTCGACGGGTCAGTACAGTACCAGTGAAAGTGTTTTAGAAAAAATTGAACATCCGATCACCAATCTTATTTTGGAATATCGTGGTCTTTCTAAACTAAAAAGCACCTACACCGATGGCTTACTGAAACAAGCCAACAATGAGACACACCGTGTTCACACCAGTTATCATCAGGCTTTAACGGCTACTGGCCGTTTATCTTCAACTGATCCTAATCTACAAAACATTCCTGTACGCGAAGATATTGGTCGTCAAATTCGTAAAGCATTTATTGCACCGAAAGGCCGTGTCTTACTGGCAGCCGATTATTCACAAATTGAATTGCGTTTAATGGCACATTTTTCTCAAGATGATGCCTTAGTCGATGCCTTTAATCATGGTCAAGATGTACACCGTCGTACAGCGGCAGAAGTCTTGGGGATTGCACTAGATGACGTGACCAGCAATCAGCGTCGCCAAGCCAAAGCGGTAAACTTCGGCCTACTCTATGGTATGTCTGAATTTGGTCTGACGCGTCAACTGGGTTTCAGCCGTGAAGAATCACGTAGTTATATTGGTAAATACTTTCAGCGCTATCCGGGTGTCTTAGACTACATGGAAAGAACGCGCCAAGTCGCACGTGAGCAAGGCTTTGTCGAAACCATTTTAGGTCGCCGTTTATATACACCCGATATTATGGCCAGCAATAAAATGGTCAAACAAGGGGCTGAACGTGCTGCCATTAATGCGCCACTGCAAGGCTCAGCGGCCGATATCATTAAAATGGCGATGATTGCAGTTGAAAAAATCCTGCCAAAAAATCAAGCCAAAATGCTGTTACAAGTGCACGATGAATTGGTTTTTGAAGTCGATGAAGCCATTGCGGATGATCTGGCAGTGAAACTCGCCGAAGTGATGCAGTCTGTACTGAAAATATCTGTGCCATTGGTGGTTGAAGTCGGAAAAGGCAACAACTGGGATGAAGCACACTAATTATCTCATCAGCTCCCTCTCCTTCTTAGGAGAGGATTAAGGAGAGGTCAAATAAACCTCTCCTACTTCCCTTTTGCAAAGGTATAGGAAATTGAAGCAATAAAAAAGGACTCACCCGAGTCCTTTTTTATTGCACTTAAACTTATAAACCAGTTAACAGTACAATTGCCACTTCTTTCATAATCGTCTCTATCAACAGTAGCGTAAAAATTGCCACAATCGGAGATAAATCAATCATGCCCATATTCGGTAAAATACGACGAAATGGTGCAAGCAATGGCTCTGCCAATTCTTGTATCACCTCAATATACGGCGAACGAGACTGTGTGAACATCACCACCCAGCTCAAAATAATCGAAGCAAAAATCAAATAACGACAGAAACGGATTAAATCCTGAATCATGGTCACAAAAGTCATAATCAATAAATGCACTGGGCTATTCACTGAAGCACCCGATAAATGCATAACACCGTACATTTTTAAAATATACAGTACCACCAATAAAATTAGGGCAGCCGTATTCACTCGCCCTTTTCCAGTGGTCGGAAAAATTCGACTAAAAATATCTACAATTTTAGTTGCCTTAGCCGTAGAAAGTACCACAGGGTTATACGGACTTACTGCAGCCAATTGCATTAAAAAACGGAAAAAAACGAGCAAAATTGCAACGTTGATGATAATGCCAAAAATTAGCGCAGAATTTGCACCCATACCAAAACATTCCTAAAATAAAATTACTTAATGCTGTCACTTAATTCTTGAGCAAGCTCTTGACTGCGTTTTTGCGCGGCTGCTAAAGCTGCCTGAATATTTTGCGAAATATGCGCATGATCAAACACTTCAATGGCAGCTTGTGTCGTGCCATTGGGCGAAGTGACATTTTTGCGCAATTCGGCTGGCGTATTTGAACTGGTAATCGCCATTTGTGCAGCACCTAAAGCCGTTTGCAATGTTAATGCAGTCGCCACTTTTTCATCTAATCCTAAGTTTTTACCCGCACGAATCATACTTTCCATCATATAGAAGAAATATGCAGGGCCAGAACCAGAAACTGCGGTCACGGCATCAATTTGCGCTTCAGAGTTTACCCAAATTGTGAGGCCAGTAGAAGCCATCACCTGACTTGCAAGCTCACGGTCTTGAAGCGTCACGGCTTCTTTTGCAAATAAACCATGCGCGCCCGTTTGCACTAAAGCAGGTGTATTTGGCATAACACGTACCACACGCTCTGTTTCTAAAACATGCGCAATGGTCGAAATTTCTGCGCCAGCGACAATTGAAATAACCAATTTGCCTTCTAATTGACCTTTTAAAGCTTTTAAAATATTAGCCAAATATTGAGGCTTTACCGCCAACAGTACAATGTCTGCATCACGAATAGCCACCAAATTATCATCTGTTGTGTGAACATCTTTTTCAGCCAACAATAACCGAATTTTTTCGACAGGGTCTGAAACTGTAATACGCGTTGCGGGTAAACCACGGGCAAGAAGGCCACCAATTAAGGCCTGTGCCATATTGCCACCGCCAATAAAAGTAATATTACAATTTAGAACTGCGCTCATGATGAAGATCCGATCTTGCTGTTATCTGAAGAAATTAATGTGGGTAGCCATCCCGCCTTGACGCAATAAGGAGAATGAGCCAGCCAAAAGCCATTCGGCGTAAAGACACCTAGCATAACATTATCCATGCTTAATATTTGAATTGTATGACGGAGCCAAGGAAAAATTTGCGCTTGCTGAATTGCTTTCTTTAAAGGCCATGTTCCCACACGTCCCTGTAAGTGAATTTTTTCTCCACCTTGACGCTGCGTCAAGGTTAAACGCTGTTCTAATAAAGCAAAAGATAAGCCAAATTGTGGTGTACGCTGCATAACAAAATGTCCTGCAGGTAACTGAATATTTTTATTTAATGCTAAATTTATCGATAGAGTTTCAGGTTGTGGTACTTCAGACGCTTGATAGACTGCCTTAGATAAACGATAAAGTTTGCAAGCAAAACGTACATAGTAAAAGCCATTCCAATGTAATGCTGCCTGTGCATCCACTTTTGAATCAATTACTTCCTGTTGTAAGCGTTGCACCATTTCAAAAGAAGGTCGATATTGATCCAGTCCTTTCATCCAAGCTGACAACAACTGACGCTGTCGAGGTCTAGACAAGACCTGAAACTGTTCAAGTTGCAACACCTCAGATGTAGCACAAGAAGCTAAATCCTGTGCCAAGACATCGGCCAAAATATCGCTTGCATCTTGCATTAAACAACTGGTGCGACTGATTGCAGTTTGCATTTGAGGAAACCGTGATTGCAATATTGGCCACAATTCTTCACGGCACCATGCACGGTCATAATGGGTATCAAAATTACTGAGGTCTTGAATATTTTGCACATTCAATGCTGTCGCCCATTGGCAAATCTGCTCACGGGACACATTCAACAATGGTCGCCAAATGGTCAATTGATCACGCTGATCGAGTTGTTGCATGGCCGCCAAACCATGAATACCCGCCCCCGATAAAAGTCGAAGCATCAATGTTTCTGCCTGATCTTGCTGATGATGAGCCAAAACCAGCACTTCATTTGCTTTCAAATGCATTTGGTAGGCTTGATAGCGTGCGGTGCGTGCTTGATTTTCAAGGTTACCGTTATGGACTTGAACTGCTTGCACAATACAAGGCACATTCAGTTTCTGACAAACAGATGCCACAAAATGCCCCCAATCGGCACTGTTTTTTTGCAATTGGTGATCGATGTAAATGGCACGAATATTTTGCGGGCACAATAAAGACATTAGATGCAGGAGCAACATGGAATCCATGCCACCACTACATCCAATTAAAAAAGAAGTCTGTTCAGGAAAAGTGCTTATTTGGCTTAAGCAGTCAGACCTAAATTGTCGCTGCCAAATTTCATTAAACGCTGATAGCGTGCTTCGCATCGTTCTTTTGCATCCAACGGCGTTAATTCTGCTAAAGCCTGTTTTAGCACAGATTTTAGGTTTTGCATCACTTCTTCAGGGTGCAAATGTGCGCCTTCACCTTCATCTACCACATATTCAACAATACCAATTTTTTGTAGTTTGTCTGCAGTTAATGATAGCGCCTCACTCGCCTGTTCCGCTTTTTCTGCGGTTTTCCACAAAATAGAGGCACAGCCTTCAGGTGAAATCACGGAATAAATACTGTGTGAAAGCATCACAACGCGGTCTGCAACACCAATACCCAATGCACCACCAGAACCGCCTTCACCCAAAACTGTTGCAATGATTGGCACTTTTAAGCTCGACATTTGTGCAAGGCTGGTCGCAATTGCTTCTGCTTGACCACGTTCTTCTGCACCCACACCTGGATACGCGCCCATCGTATCAATAAAGGTAAATACAGGTAGATTAAAACGCTCAGCCATCGCCATTAAACGCTGTGCTTTGCGGTAACCTTCTGGGTTACTCATACCAAAATTATGTTGTAATTTTTCACGTGTGCTACGACCACGGTGCTGACCAACAACCATTACAGGCTGACCATCAAAACGTGCAAGACCACCAATCATTGCACCATCGTCACCGAACAAGCGGTCACCATGCAACGCATCAAACTCAGTGAAAATTTCACCTACATAATCCAAATATTGCGGACGATCTGGATGACGTGCAATTTGAACTGTAGCCCATGCTTTAGATTGCGCTGCTTTATTTTTCATAGGTCGACTATTATCCCTGAATTAACCAATCTGTTCATCGATAAACCGTTCTGACAAGATATGCAAATCAATATCCCAATGCTTGAACTGCACTTGTTCATCATGCAAGTCCGCAACAAGCAAAGGCCATTGTTTGGCATCGCCAGAAACACTCAGTTGCCATTGTTGCGCATTGTCGACACTTAATTCAATGGCAGGAAGCATCTCATCACTACGACTATGATTCAGTAAAACTGCTAAACGAAGCAATAGACATAAGTAAATAAGTTTGCTACCGCCAACTTTCATCACATCCACACGAGCGTCGCCACGTAGCTTACGACGATGATGTGCCATCAAGTGAGAAAGGTGATTTTGATCAATTTGTGAAAAACCGGGAATATCGGAATGTTGCAATAAATACGCACCATGACGGTGATAACCACTGTGACTAATGGCTAAACCAATTTCATGCAAATAAGCCGCACGACGTAATAAATCACTGTCATCACTGCTTAATTCTAACTTTTGCGCGACATTATCAAACAGATGTTGCGCTGTTGTGACCACGCGTTCGGCTTGTTTTGAATCAGCATTGTAACGACCCATTAAGGCATGTACAGAACGGTCACGCACATCTTCATGCTGAAAACGCCCAAGTAAGTCATACATCACGCCTTCACGCAACGCGCCATCGGAATACACCAACTTGTCGACACCCAACACATCAAATACAGTAGATAAAATGGCAATCCCTGCTGGCAAAACTGCTCGGCGGTCTTCTTTTAAACCATCAAATTCCATTTCGGAGACATGCTTATACTTCAGTAATTTTTCTTTTAATTTTTCTAAGCCATCACGGGTTAATTCTTCCCGTTCATTGCTCCAGCCCATATTTACGGTAATTTGGCGACAGGCTTTAATTGTGCCACTCGAACCCACCACTGTATCCCAGCCCGCAGCTTTATATGTATTGGCAATACCCGATAATTCTTTACGAGCAGCATTAACGGCTTTATCAAAACTTTTTTGATTAATTTCACCATCGGTAAAATAGGCTTTGCTAAATGCTACGCAGCCCATTTGCACAGATTCAGTATGGATAGGCTCAAATTCTTCACCAATGATCAATTCAGTCGAGCCACCACCAATATCAATCACTAAACGGCGACCACTATTGGCCATGGTATGAGACACACCCAAATAAATGAGACGTGCTTCTTCACGTCCTGCAATAATTTCAATCGGTTTCGGTAAAATTTCAGCTGCTTTTTGAATAAATTCGTGACCATTTTTTGCCTGACGCAAGGCATTGGTCGCCACAATACGCAAACGATTCGGCTGTACTGAGCCTAAACGGCCGACAAAGCGTGACAGACAAGCCAAGCCACGTTGTTGGGCTGCTTCAGTTAAATTTTTATTTTCATCTAATCCAGCTGCCAACTGAACTTTTTCTGACATTGAAGCAACTTTTTTCACTTCACCATGATCGACGCGCGCAATGGCTAGGTGAAAGCTGTTTGACCCCATATCAATGGCAGCAAGTAATTCTTCATCAATCAAAAAATCAGACATGATTCAAAACAAACCTATACAGAATTGTGCTTAGAGTAATTCACAAGCTAGCAATTTAAAAGCCATTTATGCGCCCATATAACGAACGCCGTATTTTTTATCAGATATGACAATTGTGTTACACGATTAGCACTATCGTGAGCATCAATTAGACAAACTCCTTATAAAGTTTGAAAATTTACACAACCCCCTACATTGTTATAGATGGCTATGTAATAATTATCTTATTAGAGCTATCTTAAAATTATTTTGGAGCAACATCCATGTCAGGCAATATTGTAAACACAACTGATGAAAACTTTGATGCAGACGTTCTTAAATCTGACGTACCAGTACTTGTCGATTTCTGGGCAGGCTGGTGTGCACCTTGTAAGGCTATTGCCCCTGTTTTAGAAGTTTTATCTACAGAATTTGAAGGCAAAGTTAAAATCGTAAAAGTTGATGTAACTGCATGCGAAGCGACTGCTGTAAACTACAATATTCGTAACATTCCTGCATTATTAATGTTTAAGAATGGTGAAGTGGTTGCACAACAAGTTGGCGCAGCACCAAAATCAAAATTAACGGCTTTCATTGAAGAAAACATCTAATTTTTTGATGTCTATTTAAAAAATAAAAAATACGCCCTTTTAAAGTGCGTATTTTTTTTGTCTATAAATTGACAAAGTTTGGTTTCTCTCTTATATTGCTAAATCAAGAAACAAAGGATCTTAAATCCTGCCATTTTCTTAACAAGACACAACACATAATATCGCCGTTCGGCAATAGAAATTGTTTTTACACATCTTTCTCTAAACAATAAATCAGTACTCTGATTTTATTATTGTGCAAATACAATTGCGTAATCTAATTGCATACATGTGCGACTAAATGTTGCTTCCTTTTCATCCTGTACCCTAGAATTTTTGATTCTTATCTGACCTCCTATGAATTTAACTGAACTCAAGAAAAAACCGATTGGCGAACTCATCAAAATTGCGGAGTTTATGGGCCTAGAAGGAATGGCACGTAACCGTAAGCAAGACATTATTTTTGCCATATTAAAGCGTCATGCAATGAATGGTGAAGAGATTTTTGGTGATGGCGTTCTCGAAATTCTGTCGGATGGCTTTGGCTTCTTACGCTCAGCTGCAGGTTCTTATCTTGCAGGCCCAGACGACATTTATATTAGCCCTTCACAAATTCGTCGTTTTAATCTGCGCACTGGCGACACCATTACAGGAACAATTCGTCCACCTAAAGAAGGTGAACGTTATTTTGCATTATTAAAAGTTAATCAAATTAACTACGACACACCTGAAAACTCACGTAATAAAATTTTATTTGAAAACCTCACCCCGCTTTTCCCAACTGAGCAATTGGTTATGGAATTGGGTAACGGTACAACTGAAGATTTAACGTCACGTGTCGTTGACTTAGTTGCACCTATTGGTAAAGGTCAACGTTCAATTATTGTTGCGCCACCAAAAGCTGGTAAAACCATGCTTTTACAGAACATTGCGCAATCTATTGTACGTAACAATCCAGAATGTTTCTTGATTGTTCTTCTGATTGATGAACGTCCTGAAGAAGTAACCGAAATGGAACGTACTGTTCGTGGTGAAGTCATTGCATCAACATTTGATGAAGCACCTGCGCGTCACGTACAAGTAGCTGAAATGGTTATTGAAAAAGCCAAACGCTTAGTTGAACATAAGAAAGATGTCGTCATTCTTCTTGACTCAATCACGCGTTTAGCTCGTGCTTACAACACAGTGATTCCAAGTTCAGGTAAAGTCTTGACCGGTGGTCTAGATGCACATGCGCTTGAACGTCCAAAACGCTTCTTTGGTGCTGCTCGTAATATTGAAGAAGGTGGGTCACTCACTATTATTTCTACTGCGTTGATTGAAACAGGCAGTAAAATGGATGAAGTGATTTACGAAGAATTCAAAGGTACGGGTAACCAAGAGATTACTCTTGATCGTCGCATTGCAGAAAAACGTGTATTCCCTGCAATGAACATCAAAAAATCGGGTACTCGTCGTGAGGAACGCTTAATGTCAGAAGACAATTTGCGTAAAGTCTGGATTCTACGTAAGCTTCTTCATACTCAAGACGAATTGGCTGCAATGGAATTCTTACTTGACCGTATGAAAGAAACCAAAACCAATGATGATTTTTTTGATCAAATGAAGCGTAAAGCATCTAACTAATTTCAGCAAAATATAAAAAGGGCTTTCTTTAACGTTAGCCCTTTTTTTTGGTTGACATAACTTACACAACCAAACAATTAGCAGTATTTTGTGTAAACTTATTTTCAAGTAAATGATTATAAAAATATTTTAGCTAAAAACCCTATTGTTTTTAGGTGCTTATTTAGCATTTATCCAATATATTTCTTTTTATTGATTGTTATTTTCTGTTAAAAAAACTCAATTTTTAACCAATTTTTTGCTATTTTCGAGCATATGGCAGTAGTAATTCAAAATGCACAGTGATAGCATATTCGCATCCCAGTTAGACTGCGTTGCATTGTTAGGACCTAAGCAAAAAATTAGGCATGATAAAAGCAATAACAGTGCTAACTAAGGTTTTTTATAATCTCATATTTAGAGAGTGATGCCATGTTATTCAAAAAAATCGCTATTGCTGCTGCAGTTGCTACTACTTTAGCTTTCGTTGGCTGTGCTAAAAAAACTGAAGAAGCTCCTGCTGCTGCTGCGTCTGAAGCTACTGTTGCTGCTTCTGAAGCTGAAGTTGCTGCATCTGCTGCTGCTGTAGAAGTTGCTGCTTCTGAAGCTACTGTTGCTGCTTCTGAAGCTACTGCTGCTGCTTCTGAAGCTGTTGCTGCTGCTTCTGAAGTTAAAGCTAAATAATCTTACGATTATTAAGTTAAAAAAAGAGAGCCTATGGCTCTCTTTTTTATTACCTAAAACAAAGTAAATAAAAAGCTACTTCGTTCACTATTATAAAATATCAATTAGAACAAATTTTATATTCCGAGCACACCATCGCTCTATTGCGCCCCTTTATAAAATTTGAATAAAAAAAGCAGATCAATCGATCTGCTCATTTCCCACACGCTGTCTAAATTTCTGACCAGCGCGGAATGTGACTACACGGCGTGCAGAAATCGGAATTTCTTCACCCGTTTTTGGATTTCGGCCTGGGCGCTGACGCTTATCGCGTAGCTCAAAGTTACCGAAACCAGAGAGTTTAACTTGTTCTCCAGAGATGAGCGCTTGGCTAATCTCTTCGAAGAACAACTCGACCATTTGTTTTGCTTCACGACGGTTTAAACTCGTGAGCTCACTTAAATGATCAGCCATTTCTGCTTTAGTTAATGCGGTCATGAAGCCCTCAATGTCGCTTGGTAAGTATTTGCTAATACTTGCAGTATGTTATCCATACCTGATTTAATTTCAGCATCTTCAAGTGTACGCGTTGAATGTTGCCAAAGAAGCGCAAATGCCAATGAGCGTTTACCCTCTTCTACACCTTGCCCAGTGTATACATCGAATAACCAAACAGAGTCTAAAAGCTCTCCGCCTGTTTTTGCGATAAGTTGCTGAATTTCGCTAACATTAATCTTATCACTAATTAAAAGCGCAATATCACGTCTTACCGACGGAAAACGTGATAATTCTGTAAAATTAGATACATAAGTTTGCAAAACAGCCTGTTGATCAAGTTCAGCTACCCAAGTTGTGCTTAAATCCAATTCATCTTCTAATGATGGATGTAAACGACCCAGATAACCGATGGATTCACCATCGACTAAAATTTCAGCAGATTGTCCTGGATGAAGCCAAGCACGCTCAGAACGAACAAACTCAACCGATAAACGACCCGCAGCTAAAATCTCTTCAACATCACCTTTAAAATCAAAGAAATCCATTGGTGTTGCTTTACCATGCCAAGATTCTGTAAAACGTGAACCTGTCGCAATGAGAGCAAAAGTTGGAATTTGTTTTAAATCGTGAATACTCGTCGCGCCTTGATAGTCAAAACGCAAACCTAGCTCAAAGAAACGCACACGGCTTTGCTGGCGGTTCACATTATATTGAACACATGGAATCAGGCTAGACAATAAGGTTGAGCGCATCACCGCTAAATCGCTTGAAATTGGGTTTGCCAATGCCAAAGATTGTACGTGCGGATTCAGTTGTTTCTCAAGTTTTGCATCTGCAAAGCTAAAGCTGATGGCTTCTTGGTACCCCAAAGCCACCACAGTTTGACGTAATTGTGCAAGTTCAAACTGATCTTGATACTTTGCCAATTTCACATCAATAACTGGCAGACTAATTTGAATATTATCATAGCCGTGAATACGAGCTACTTCTTCAATCAGGTCTTGGTAAATTGTCATATCATAACGATGCGATGGTGGCACAACCGTCCACTCACCCTCGGCTTTGAGCGTTACGATACACCCTAAGCGCTGTAGAGCATCGGTAATGAATGCACTTCCAACCTGATAACCAAGAAGCTGATCGACCTGTGCTTGAGTCAATTCAATGGCTTCACGCTTAGGTAGTAATGTAGTTTTTTCAGCAACCGTAATCGGACCGAACTCACCGCCCGCCAATTCAGCAATTAACTGCGAGGCACGATTCATTGCAACCATTGGTAATTCAAAATCTACACCACGTTCATAACGTTGTGATGCATCAGTATGCAGACCAAAGCGACGTGCACGACCTGCAATAGACAATTGGTCAAAGAATGCAGATTCTAAGAAAATTTCTGTGGTTTCATCTGACACAGCAGAAGATAAACCACCCATAATCCCAGCAATCGCCAAGGCTTTATGATCATCTGCAATGACCATTACATTTTCAGCTAGTTCAATTTCTTGTTCATTTAGCAGGGTTAATTTTTCAGCGGCTGTTGCTTGGCGCACATGTACAGAACCTTCGACTTTACCACCATCAAAAGCATGTAAAGGCTGACCCAGTTCCATCAAGACGTAGTTGGTAATATCCACCAAAATACTGTGCTGACGAATACCTGAACGTGCTAAAGCGCGCTCCATCCATACTGGTGTAGGGGCTTTGGTGTTTACATTTTTAATCACACGACCTAAGTAGCGTGGGCAACCATCAGTCTCTACAACAATGTTTTTTTGATCGGTAATGGTTGAAGCAACGGCTTTAATTTCAGGTGCAGTTACAGACAACTGATTGATCACACCAATTTCACGTGCCACACCACGAATACTGAAACAGTCACCACGGTTTGGGGTAATACTGATATCAATCACGTGATCATCGAGGTCTAAATATTCACGAATATCCATACCCACTGGTGCATCAATCGGTAGCTCTAACAGACCATCAATTTTATCTTCAAGGTCAATTTCAGAAGCACCACACAGCATTCCTTGTGACTCTATGCCACGTAGTTTGCCTTTTTTAATTTTAAAATCACCCGGTAACACCGCACCAATGGTCGCAACTGGTGCTTTCATTCCTTCACGTACGTTTGGCGCACCACATACAATCTGTAAAGGCTCACCTGTGCCAATGTTCACCGTGGTTACACGTAAACGGTCTGCATCTGGGTGCTGTACCACAGTCAGAACTTCACCAACCACCACACCTGTAAATGGTTTTGCAGCTGGTGATAACTCATCAACTTCTAGACCCAACATCGTCAATTGGTTTGAAAGTGTGTCACTATCAATGGCTGGATTTACCCATGTACGTAGCCAATTTTCGCTAATTTTCATTTCGTTAAAAACCTATAAATCAATTTTTTGAACCCCCTCTAACTCGCTCTTTTACAAAAGAAGAGAACCCTGAGTCCAACTTAGACATCCCTCTTCGTCAAGGAAAAGGTCAGGGAGAGGTATAAATTTGTTTAAGCAAATTGGCGTAAGAAACGTACATCATTTTGATAGAACATACGTAGGTCATTAATGCCATAACGAAGCATTGCAAAGCGTTCCACACCTAAACCAAATGCAAAACCTTTGTATTTATCTGGATCGATGCCCGCAGAGCGCAATACATTTGGATGTACCATACCGCAACCCAAAACTTCTAACCATTTACCACGTTCATCCATAATATCCACTTCAGCACTTGGCTCTGTGAATGGGAAATAAGAGGGACGGAAACGGACTTTCAAATCTTTTTCAAAAAATTCATTCAGCAAGTTGATCAACAAACCTTTCAGTTCAGCGAAGCTGGTATTTTCAGCCACATATAAACCTTCAATTTGATGGAACATTGGTGAATGTGTTTGGTCAGAGTCACAGCGGTAAACACGGCCTGGGCACACAATACGAATCGGTGGCTGGCTGGTTTCCATCGTACGAATTTGCACACCTGAAGTATGCGTACGCAGTAAATGATTGACATCAAAATAGAATGTATCGTGCATTGCACGCGCAGGGTGATGACCTGGAATATTCAGTGCTTCAAAGTTGTGATAATCATCTTCAACTTCTGGGCCAGTTGCAATGCTAAAACCAGCTTTGGTAAAGAACTGACAAATTCGTTCTTGAACCTGAGTCACAGGGTGAATACTACCAATGGTTTGACCACGTCCGGGCAAACTAATATCAATCGTTTCACTGGCTAATTTTTGTGCTAAAGCCACTTTTTGTAATTGAGTTTGGCGCTCTGTTAACGCTGTGTTTATCGCTTCGCGCACCGCGTGAATAGCTGCACCTTGAACCTTCCGCTCTTCGGGGTCCATTTTACCCAGCGCCTTAGATTGTTCCGCGAGCTGGCTTTTTTTACCCGTAAATTGCACTCGAACTTGATCAAGTGCAGCAAGGTCTTGAGCTGCTGCAATCGCAGCGAGCGCTTCAGTGGTCAGGGCTTCCAGTGACATAGTAACTCTCAAAGCAACAATTTAGAAAATATATAAAAACCCTGTATTCTAACAGTTTTTAGCCACCATGATGAAGTGCATTCTCAAGTAAAAATTCGAATAGCATCTAGAATTAAAAAAAGGATAAGATAAGTGCAATATCAATGAGATCAATCATTATGGCGCTCGATCAAATTTGGAAACAACAACTCACATTAGTCACCTATGGCAATGAATACCTTGCGCAAAATCTAAGTTTTCAGCGCTGGGTTCAACATCGTATTTTTGATCAACACAGCTTTTTATTTCGTGACCTCAATTCCCAACATTTACTTGCGCAACATTTTCAAATTTGGCTAGAAGGCTTAAAGAAACAGGGGGTTCAACGCATTAGCCTACATAATTCCAGTCTTTTAAATGACGAAAAAAATCCCAATAGCAATGTGGAACTATTACCCATGGCGCATTTTATTGTCAGCCATGATGCACATAAAAAACAGGCATGGATTTTTGGTAAAGAGCTGGCAGAATGGTATAACGCGGACAATGATTATGAAGCCCCCCCATCACAACAATTAAATTTAAGACAAGAAATTTTTTGGCGCTTTGAGCTCAATTCAAAATTATGCAAACGGGTGGATGCCGATTTACAACCACCCAATTGGGAAGATATTCAAACCTATACCGACAATGAATTGTTTCACAGTAAATTTGCCAATGGCTTTACTGAACCGACGCTCGTTGATTTACCCTATTACGGAAAGCCGGTGCAACAGATTGAGTCGGACACTATTCAGCTCTTAGCATTACTTCCGACAGATAGCCAAGCAGATTATGCGCATCGTACATTACATCGTTTAGATGCATTATCGGATTATATCCAAGACAAAATTCAGCACCCTTATGATGTAAATAACGACATACTTAGCCCAGAAGAACAACTCAATATTCGTCATTTTTCACAAAAAATAGATGACTTAAGCGCAAAATTTATCGTAAAAGTCGCAAATCATTATAAGACTGCACAACCGAAGCCCAAAGAAGTGATATCTCCTTTGGAAAACAACCCAATGAATACGGTAAAAGAAACCCCCTCGCAATTTATTCCCACAGAGCACAAATCTGGTAAAAGTGGTGTTTTTGCTTTAATTTTTATCACTGTTCTGATTTGTGTATTTGCTTACTACTTTGGCCTTTAAGCATCTGTTTAAAATGTTCAATATGCGTAATGAAAGCACCTTTCGCAGGTGCTTTTTATACTTTTAAGCGATTATTAAATAGTTAAAAGGTCGAATTTCAATACGTACTTTATGCTCATTGGCATGCTGATTAATATAATGACTGACCGAAATGACTTCACCTTCTAGCTGTGCATCTGGCCCATACATAATTTTAACCGCCTCACCTTTTCTTGGAATCATTTGCAATTCCACCGTAATACTTCCCTGCCCCATACCGGTAATCTCTGCTAGCATATCCTGCTCCTATTCTTTTTGATCTTTTCATTGATTAGGCATCGATCACTTTTGAGATTAAAGCTGATTTATGTAACTGCATTTTAATCGCTTACTACCCACGCCTTTTTTTCAGATTTACACACATGATTTCTCGACAGCCAATTGAGCTAAAAAGTGGCGCACTTGTTTGGGTGTTTTTAAATGAATCCACTGTATATGTTGATATTCAGGCATTCGCATCATTTCTAAGTATTTTTTCCTATTTTCAGCATGCGTTTTGATCATCCACCAAATCATTGAATCTCGCCCAAACATGCGAAAAAAACTTTCCCGATTATTAGAGTTTTCCCATAAGTCGCGCTGTGACCATGTACGCTGAAAAGCTCGTTTTACAGAACGATAAAGATTGACTGGAAAAGGTAAATCTAGCCAAATCACGGTATCAATTTCTACCCATTTCACGGGAATCGTTCGGGTATAGTTACCATCAATTACATAGCCTTGTATTGCCTTTTGTACTTCTGATTCAATCTTAGCAAAGAACACCTCATCGGGACATTCCTGCCAATCGTCCAACCAAAATAAGTTATCCAGTTCAATATAATGTAAATCTAACTTTTCAGCCAAAGCTCTAGAAAATGTAGATTTACCCGTTGCAGAGGTTCCTACGACATTAATTTTTTTCATTGTACTTGCCTGACTTCCATACGGTCTGTCTTATCATACCTAATTATGGTTGTATTATGGTCTGACTGACGACCTAGCAAAAATTTGATTCAAATCAAAAGTGGCTTTGTTATCGAAAACTATTCTATCCATTTAAACTCGGTCACATCTCAGCCTAAAAAATATTAGCAAGACTGAGTCAAAAGCTGAACATGAACTTACATGAGTGTAAATTCCACCCACTGTAAATGGCATAGAGAACCACTGACTAAAATAACTTTTATCAATAAGATTGGCTTGCTCTGGAGTATGAACTCAGAAATATAAATATTTGCACTGACAACCTTGCTGGGTTTATTGAATTCAATGATTTAAAAAAATCATTATTCATCACTGATTTGTGATTTGTGATTTGTGATTTGTGATTTGTGATTTGTGATTTGTGATTTGTGATTTGTGATTTGTGATTTGTGATTTGTGATTTGTGATTTGTGAT
Source organism: Acinetobacter celticus (assembly GCF_001707755.1). GTDB lineage: Bacteria > Pseudomonadota > Gammaproteobacteria > Pseudomonadales > Moraxellaceae > Acinetobacter > Acinetobacter celticus. The sequence continues at coordinate 28,840 of NZ_MBDL01000001.1, forward strand.
TAAAAATCATCTAAAAAAAAGACCGCTAAAAGCGGTCTTTTTTTTAAGTCTTAAAGACTTATGCAGCTAATGCATCTTTAGCTTTAGAAGCTAAAGCAGCAAATGCAACTGCGTCATGCATAGCGATGTCTGCAAGTACGCGACGGTCGATGATCACTTGAGCTTTTTTCAAGCCATTGATCATACGGCTGTACGACAAACCATTTAGACGAGCACCAGCATTGATACGCGCAATCCATAAAGCACGGAATTGACGTTTCTTTTGACGACGGTCACGGTAAGCATATTGACCTGCTTTAATTACTGCTTGGAACGCTACGCGATAAACACGTGAGCGAGCGCCGTAGTAACCTTTAGCACGAGCAAGAATTTTTTTATGACGACGATGCGCCTGTACACCACGTTTTACACGAGCCATTTATAATCTCCTTAGATGTATGGGCACATACGGCGAACTGAAGCAACGTCACTTACGTGAACCATCACACAGCCGCGTAATTGACGAATACGCTTAGCAGATTTTTTGGTCAAAATGTGGCGTTTGAACGCTTGTTTACGCTTAAAACCGTTAGCAGTCGCTTTAAAGCGTTTAGCTGCACCACGGCGAGTTTTCATCTTAGGCATAACAACCTCTTTTGAACACCTGTTCGGAACGTCTGCACCATTGCAAAAACGACCTGCAGGTAAGGGAGCCAGTATTCTAATGCATCTCTGGTTAAAACAAAAGCATCATCGAAAATTAAAATCTGAATGACGCAAGCTTAGTGTTCTTTTTTTATAAATATAGCGTGACTAATTTATAAGCCTTTAGACCTTTGCTTTTTACTTTATATCCCTAAAAATAAAATCTCTCTATGAGACAAAGCCTTACACTCTTGTGACTGTTCAAGGATTAGGTAGAATCAATTTTGCTTAAACTCAGCCCTCTTACTATAAAAAATGATTGTGGTCTATTTACTGTATCAAACCACCCAAAACTTGCTGATCTTAAGTTTAATGGGTTTGGCCAAAATCACTTCCTTTATTGCTTGGTCATTATGAGGTGAGTATTTTGCCAATCGCTTCAATTTTGCTATCTACAGCATCGCAAGCACAGAAAAATAAGCATTATTTAAAATTTACACTTGCCAGTATTTTCATTTCAGGAAATACTGCGCTTCAATATTGACCAATGCTCCTCTTCGAGTGATTGAAGACCTATTCTATGAAAAAAATTCTGTGCTTATCTGTCCTAGTTAGCCTCCCGCTGAGCGCAGCCTACAGTGCTTCACCTAAAAAAATGCATCAACTACCCACACAAATTGTTGAAGTTTCACCCACCCACTTAACCACTCGTATTCAATGGGCCAAATTTCCTCAACCCAAATACAGTAATGAAGATTTAAACCAAAAAAATCGTGCCGCCATTATTCGAGTGTTTGCCGATCAAGATGGCAATGTACAAGAAGCAACCATTCAGGAAAGCACAGGAATTAAAAGTTTAGATCAGATTTTAATTCGTGCTGTCGAAAAAGCCGAAGTGAAACCGCACATTGAAGATGGTCAACCTGCTCCACTGATTGGCTACCAAGCTTTTAATTTAAAATTGACCGCAAAAAATCAGAACAACTGTGACTATCAATTTGATTCTAAAAACTGGATTGCACAACAAAACGATAAAAAGACCCCGTTCCAATATGTACAGCAGCCTCAACTGGAGCTCAATTCGGCCCAATTAAATGGTCACGACCGTAAAGTGAAATTTAGCTTTAAAACCGATAAACATGGTCAGGTGAAAAAAGTGAAAATTAAGCAAGGTTCGGGTCTTTATGCTTTAGACCAAAATGTTGCACAAGCTGTTTCTGGTAGCCAAATTGCAGTGAAACGTACTGCCCGCACTTTATGGTTATATAAGAAAGCTCATTTCAAAGATGAGATTCAATTTAAATTGGATGCTTGCCAATAATCTTAAAACTAAGAATAAAAAACCGAAGTATTTATCTTCGGTTTTTTATTTCAAATCATCTTAAATATTAAATTTCGAAACACTTTAAAATAATCTATAAGCACCATAAATAAATAGATAACGACCAATTTTAGCAATGCTCACCATCAATAAAAAACGCAGAAAATTCTCTTTCAGTAGCCCTGAAATTAAAGTAATAGGATCGCCAATAACTGGTACCCAACTCAGCAATAATGACCAAAATCCATATTTTTGGTACATATTTTGAGCCCGCCGAATTTTATCTTCAGAAACAGGAAACCACTTTTTATTTTTATATTGTTCTATTCTTTGTCCTAGCCACCAGTTAACACAAGACCCTAAAATATTCCCTACACTGGCCACAGCAATTAACATGACCACTGAAAAATGACTATTGATCAGTAGGCCAAGTAATACTGCTTCAGACTGTAAAGGCAATAAAGTCGCGGCACCAAAAGCAGACAAAAACAATAAAAATAGGCTCATAAATTAAAGCTTAAAGGCCCAACTGTTTTTTGGTTTTACGGTATTCTGCAGTCGACCAAAATATCATCACCACAATGACTAAAATCCGTGACCATGTATACCGCGACGCAATAGGTTGCAGTATCTCATGCAATACCACTTGGTCTTTACTGTTCGCAGCTTCTGCCAATTGTTGAATATGCACAGCCTCTGCAATAAACAGCATTAAACACAAAGCAATACCTGCAATAATCGCAAAATAAACCCGCGGATTACGTTCAACAATTTTAGTTAAATTTAGAAAAAATATTGTCATAAAACCATCCAATAAAAAAACCACCGCAGTATGGGGTGGTTTTCGTTCTTTTGCGCATCTTAGCACAACTACATAGTGAAGCATGTAATCAAACTTGTATCGCCAAGGCTTTCTGCACCGCTGGGCGGGAGGTTAAGCGCTCTATATACTCTTTTACATAAGGATAATCGTCGAGCTGAATTTGTTGCCATTCATGACGTAAAAGCCACGGCAAAATGGCCATATCTGCAATAGAATATTCACCCGCCACATATTTTTGACCAATCAACTGATTATTCAATACTTTATATAAACGTTTGCTTTCATTAATATAGCGCTCGGTTGCATAAGGAATACGCTCTGGTGCAAACCGACTAAAATGATGATTTTGTCCTAACATCGGCCCCAAACCACCCATTTGCCACATTAACCATTGTTCAACCTCAACACGCTCAAACTCATCTTCAGGATAGAATAAGCCGGTTTTGCGACCTAAATACTGCAAAATCGCACCCGACTCAAAAACTGAAATAGGCTCACCACGTGGACCATGCTGATCCACAATTGCAGGGATTTTATTATTCGGTGATATCTTTAGAAAATCAGGTTGAAATTGATCATTTTCTAAAATATTAATGGGAAAAATCTGATAATCCAAGGCCATTTCTTCTAGGGCAATGGTAATTTTATGTCCGTTGGGTGTTCCCCAATAGTACAAATCTATCATGTGGCAATCCTATTCCTCTTCTCGTTTTCGTTCATATTTTCGAGGTTTCATACTGCTTATAGCACGATTCTAGTCGAGAAACATTAAGTTAAACTGAAATTGGAATCTTAAAATTGGCAGAGTCGACCTGATATAAACCACGCCATCATCAATACCATAAAATTTAAAAAAATCTTTATTTTTAGTCTTGAAATTTTATTGTGCATCCAAATATTAAAAGTACAGCAATGATCGACACAAGTTATTGCTGTGACAACCATGCTAATTAAGTCGCATAGGCTGCTTATTTATATCACTTTTCCAAAATATCGGAGGTTTTATCAATGAGTAATTTAAGCTTAATGCCATTATTCCGTCGCAGTATTGGTTTTGACCGTTTAAACGATTTATTTGATCACGCCATGCTCAGTGAAACACCGCATTACCCAGCGTACAATATTGAAAAAATCGGGGAAGACCATTACCGAATTGTCGTGGCAGCCACTGGTTTCAACCATGACGAACTTAGCATCGATTTAGAAAATCAGGTGCTCCGTATTTCTGGTAAACACGCAGATCAAGGTGAAGACAAGTATGCGGAATTCCTACATCAAGGCATTACACGTCGTTCATTTCAATTATCTTTACGTTTAGATGAACACATTGAAGTACAAGATGCCCATTACGAAAATGGTTTACTCACTATTCAATTACAGCGGATTATTCCAGAAGAAAAAGCACCACGCCAAATTCCAATTCAACAAAAGGTATTGGCAAACAAAAACACTTCGGAATAATTGAACTACCAAATAAAAAAGCACTGCGAATGCAGTGCTTTTTTATTGTCAATACAGAATGCTTATTTGCGTTTTTTAGGACCCAAAAGCATACCCATTTGACGACCTTCCATTTTCGGTGCTTGTTCAACAATGCCGTATTCAACCACGTCAGCTTCAATTTTTTGCAATTGAGCAAGACCAAGCTGTTGATGCGCCATCTCACGACCACGGAAACGTAAGGTAATTTTTACCTTGTTGCCTTCTTCAAGGAACTTGACGATGGCACGTAATTTAACGTTGTAATCACCGACATCAGTACCTGGGCGCAATTTGATTTCTTTCACCTGGACTTGATGCTGTTTTTTCTTCGCTTCTTTCTGCTTTTGCTTTAGATCAAACAAATGCTTGTTAAAATCCATGATTTTACATACAGGTGGCTCAGCATTTGCAACGATCTCGACTAAGTCAAGATCGACGCTTTCAGCAGCACGCACTGCGTCTGCAAGGCTGACAATACCTTTTTGTTCACCATTTTCGTCTACAAGACGAACTTCTTTCGCACGAATTTCATCATTCAAGGCAGGACGGTTTGATTTTCCGCCCTGTTGATTACGGTCAGGCTGTTTAATCGCTGTTACTCCACAATGTACCGGCCGCGTTCGGCAACGGCTACTTTCACTAAGTCAACGAAAGCATCGATTGACATAGTACCTAAATTTGTTCCTGAGCGGGTACGTACGTTGACAGTACCTTCCTCTACTTCTCGATCCCCAAGAACCAATAAGTAAGGAATACGCTCTAAGGTGCGTTCACGAATCTTAAAGCCGATTTTCTCATTTCTCAAGTCAGAAATAGCTCGAATACCATTTTCTTTAAGTTTTGCGACCACTGACTCACATGCTTCCGCTTGAGAATCGGTAATATTCATGACACATACTTGCACTGGTGACAACCATGGTGGCATAAAGCCCGCATAGTGTTCAATAAGTATACCAATAAAACGCTCGAAGCTGCCAAGTATTGCACGATGAAGCATCACTGGCTGATCACGATCGTTATCTTCAGTAACATACGATGCATCTAAGCGTTCTGGCAAATTGAAGTCACATTGGATTGTACCACATTGCCATACACGGCCTAAGCAGTCTTTCAAAGAGAATTCAATTTTTGGACCATAGAATGCGCCTTCACCTGGTTGAAGATCCCATTCAAGGCCTGCCGCATCTAAAGCATCTGCCAAAGATTTTTCAGCCACGTCCCAAAGTTTATCATCACCCACACGTTTTTCTGGACGGGTTGATAATTTCATTTGCACTTCTTCAAAGCCAAAATCTTTATACACATCTAAAGTGAGTTTAATGAAATCGGCAACTTCTTTACCAATTTGTTCAGTGGTACAGAAAATATGTGCATCATCTTGAGTAAAACCGCGAACACGCATAATGCCATGCAATGAACCTGATGGTTCGTTACGGTGACATGAACCAAATTCTGCCAAACGAATTGGCAAATCACGGTAAGATTTTAAGCCTTGGTTAAAGACTTGCACGTGACATGGGCAGTTCATTGGTTTTACCGCATAATTACGGTTTTCCGAATGGGTCGTAAACATGTTGTCTGCATAGTTTGCAGCATGTCCAGATTTTTCCCAAAGCGTGAAATCCACCACTTGCGGTGTACGAATTTCAAGGTAACCATTATCTTGTTGCACTTTACGCATGTACTGTTCAAGCACTTGGTAAATGGTCCAACCATTCGGATGCCAGAACACCATACCCGGTGCTTCTTCTTGCATATGGAACAAGTCTAGAGCTTTACCAATTTTACGGTGATCGCGTTTTTCTGCTTCTTCAATACGTTTAACATAAGCAGCCAACTGTTTTTTGTCTGCCCACGCTGTACCGTAAATACGTTGTAGCTGTTCATTCTTCGCATCACCACGCCAGTAAGCGCCTGACATTTTAGTCAATTTGAATGCTTTTAAAAATTTAGTATTTGGGACGTGTGGGCCGCGACACATATCCAAATAATCTTGATGATAGTACAAGCCCATTTGTGTTTCTTCAGGCATGTCCGCAATCAAACGTAACTTATAATCTTCGCCACGTGCTGTAAATTCTGCAATCACCTCATCACGCGGTGTCATTTTTTTAATGACATCATAATCTTGATCGATGAGCTTTTTCATGCGCGCTTCGATGGCGGCCATATCTTCTGGCGTAAATGGTTTTACACTAAAAATATCGTAATAGAAGCCATCTTCAATGACAGGGCCAATTACCATTTTCGCTTCTGGGAACAATTGCTTAACCGCATGACCCACCAAATGCGCGCAAGAATGGCGAATAATTTCGACACCTTCGTCATCTTTTGGAGTAATAATTTGCAAAGTTGCATCCGCGGTAATTAAGTCAGATGCGTCAACTAAACGTCCATCAACTTTCCCTGCAACTGTATTTTTTGCAAGACCAGGGCCGATGCTTTGAGCAACTTCCATCACAGATACGGCGTGATCAAATTCTTTTTGATCGCCATTTGGCAAAGTGATAATTGGCATAAAAAATCCTTAAGGAGTGATGCCCCGTACAATGGAGCATGTCACCGCGAGATTATGATCGAGGCTAAAGCCTCAAAAGATAAAAACGGTGGATAAATAAAAATCGACTCAAATTTTACACGCCTTAGCCGAATGATTAAACCTTTTCGGCCTAAAAAAACTTTTTTATGCATTTTTCAGCTTTTTTAGTACATTTAAACAGCAAAAAAATTTGAAATACTCAAATGGCTCTTCATTTTCAATCATCCTGATTCACGCTTGCGTCCTAACCGCATTTTTTAATGATTATTTTTCAATCAATTTACAATTCATCAAACAACATGAAAGAGATTGCTTTTATTTTAAAAAAGAACATTTTTTGCACTAAATTGTTTATCATCAAAAATCAAACAATAGAACCAAGGCGTTCAATATTGGCAAATTATGATTTTAAAATTTGTTTTATATCAATAAATTAAAAAAATTAGTATAAATGCTCGACTAAAGCATTAATGCAAAATAGCTTTAGACTGAATATTGTTAAGCCAATGACAAAAATGAATACAGATATGGAGTTTCTGACATGGTGAGTGCATATGATGAATTGCCACGGACACCGGCGAATTTTGTTGCCTTATCGCCACTGCGTTATTTAGAACGCGCGGCTCATATTTATCCGCATCAAGATGCCATCATCCACGGTTCTCGTCATATTAGCTGGCGCGAGACCTACCAACGTTGCTGTCAATTCGCACATCAGTTGCAACAACTTGGTATTGGTAAAAATGACACTGTTTCAGCCTTATTGCCCAATATTCCTGCAATGATTGAAGCACATTTTGCAGTGCCTATGGCTGGTGCGGTACTCAATACTTTAAATACGCGTTTAGATGCCAAAACCATTGCTTTCATGCTCGAACATGCAGAAACCAAAGTTTTACTGGTTGACCCTGAATTTGCTGCTGTCGCAAAAGAAGCACTGGCTCTGGTCAAACAAGACATCTTTGTTATTGATGTTGATGATGCAGAATATCAAGAAGGTTCTTCAGGCCCGATTGGCCAAATTGAATATGAAGACTGGATTGCAGAAGGTAATCCTCATTTTGAATGGCACTTACCACAAGATGAATGGGATGCGATTAGCCTCAGTTATACCTCGGGTACAACAGGCAATCCAAAGGGTGTGGTCTATCATCATCGTGGCGCTTACATTAATGCAGCCAGTAATATTATTGCTTGCGGTATGACACCTCGTGCAACCTACCTGTGGACTTTGCCATTATTCCATTGCAACGGCTGGTGCTTTGCATGGACGATAGCCGCCAACGGTGGCACCAATATTTGCTTGCGTAAAGTCGATGCTGAATTAATTTTTAAACTCATTGCAGAACATAAAGTCAGTTATTTCTGTGGTGCGCCAATTGTACTTTCAATGCTAATTAACACCCCTGAAAATAAAAAAACAGCTTTTGATCATCGCGTAGAAGTCATGGTGGCTGGTGCGGCACCTCCTGCAGCTATTATTGAGGGCATGCGTAATATTGGCATTAATGTTACCCATGTCTATGGTTTAACTGAAACCTATGGCCCTTCTGCACTTTGTGCCTCACAAGCAGGCTGGTCAGAGCTTTCTATTCAAGAACAAGCGCAACTGCATTCACGTCAAGGTGTACCGTATCCACTACAAGATGGCATGAAAGTGATTGACCCCGAAACCATGCAACCTGTTCCGCATGATGGACAGACCATGGGCGAAATTATGTTCCGTGGCAATATTGTCATGAAAGGCTACTTAAAGAACCCTAAAGCCACCGCCGAAGCTTTTGCGGGTGGTTGGTTCCATACTGGTGATTTAGCGGTTTGCCAGCCCGATGGTTATGCCAAAATTACCGACCGCTCTAAAGATGTGATTATTTCAGGTGGTGAAAATATTTCATCATTAGAAGTTGAAGAAGTGCTGTATCAACATCCTGCCGTACTCACAGCCGCGGTCGTTGCCAAACCAGATGCTCGTTGGCAGGAAGTGCCTTGTGCCTTTATTGAATTAAAAACAGGAAAAGAGGCAACGCCAGAGGAATTGATCGAATTCTGTAAACAGCATTTAGCTCGTTTTAAAGTACCGAAAGATGTGGTGATTATTGAAATCCCAAAAACATCGACAGGAAAATTGCAAAAATTTATTTTACGCGACTGGGCCAAAGAGCGCGCAAACAGTGAAGCGAGTTAAAATATCTTCGCCTAATTCCCCCTAGGATAAAGGGATATGAGGAAATAAAAAACGGCTCTAAATGAGCCGTTTTTTTATACACGCAATGAAATCAATTATCTGAAATTAAAGCCACTTGCTGAATGTAATTAAACAGTTTGAGCTTCGATTCAGCTAACTCTTCAGCAGGAACCTGTTTTGTAATATCACGCTGAATACGCAAAATATGCTGACGAATTGGATGATGTTCCGCCGCATTATGCGCTTTCATAAACTCTTTAATCACTGGGTCGCCTTGAATAATCATACGCTCTACCCAGCGCTGTAATTGTGCAGTTTTCTTTGCACCTTGTTGCGGTGTCAAATAAGATAAAATCACGCTTTCATCTTCATTACGTAATAACTTACCAATACGTAAAAATTGGCGACGACGTGCTTCGTGTGACGTAATACTACGCACATCGAGCAAAGCATCAATCAAACGTTCTTCCACAGGAAGTTTCTGAATTTGCTTTGGGTTCAATTCAGCTAGTTGCTCACCTAAAGCAGCCATACGTTGCACTGCTTTTTTTTGCTCGGTTTTGCTTGCACGCCCTTCTAAAGTTTCAAAGTCATCTTCAGTAAAGCGCTGTTGCGGTCGACGTGCCACGATTAATCTGCCTCGTAAAATTTTGCTGCGAACAATGCTTGAATTTCAGATAAAGCTTTTTCTTCATCTGCACCATCAATCACTATTCGTAAAGTTGTGCCCTTACCCGCGCCAAGCATGAGTAAAGACATAATATTTTTTGCATCCACTAATTTATCACCTTTACCGATTTGAATCGATGAATTGAATTTAGTGGTGACTTCAATCAGTTTTCCAGACGCACGCGCATGTAAACCTAGTTTGTTAATTACGTCAACAGTTGTGTCGATCATGACCAGTGCTTCATTTCTCTATGTAAGACCTGAATAGACCATTTTTCCTCTAGGGCTTTTTTAAGTCTATCCACAATATAAACAGAACGATGCTGTCCACCTGTACAGCCAATTGACACCGTCATATAGTGACGATGCCCTTCTGCAAAGGCCGGTAACCATTTGTCTAAAAACTGATAAATGTCCTGAAACATCTCTTCAGTTTGTGAACTTTGTTCTAAAAACTTTTGCACAGGCTCATCTAAGCCCGAATATTTTCTTAACTCTAAATCCCAATGCGGATTCGGCAAGTGTCGAACATCGAAGACATAATCCGCATCGAGTGGAATGCCATGTTTAAAACCAAAAGACTGCAATATTAAAATAAGATTATCAGCCTGCCCGAGTTTTGACAGTAAAACATGCTTTAAATCATGCACGCTTTTGTCCGTGGTATCAATATGCACGGTCGAGCGCATTTGAATGGGCAACAGTAACGATTTTTCTTCCTGAATGCATTCATTCAGACTTTGAAAGCGGTTAGACAGTGGATGCGGTCGGCGTGAGGCACTAAAGCGCGAAATGAGCTCCGGATCTCGAGTGGTCAAATAAATAATATCAACCGTACCGTGACGCTGTAGTTGCTGAAAGACCTGATCAAATTCTTGAAGATCTGCCCGCGTACTACGAACGTCCACACCCAATGCCAACTGTTCTAGATTATTTTCACGATCTAGTTTTTCGACAATTTCAGGGAGCAATGCCAAAGGCAAATTATCAATACAGTAGTAACCTAAATCTTCAAGTACCTGCAATGCAGAACTTTTTCCTGAACCAGACTGACCTGTAACAATTAAAATGCGTTTCATTGCATGACTGCCCTCTTTATTGCACTACGAAGCAGGATATTTAACCTGCAAATTATCAATAAGGCGCGTTGCACCCAATTTGGCTGCAATGAACAGGACCATATCTGCATCAAACTGTTCAATGTTTTGCAGTTCAGTGGTCCGTGCCTCTACATAATCCACAACAAAACCAGCATCTGTCAATGCCGATTTAATGTTCTGTAATACCTCTGACAATACCGTTCCTGCCAAAAGTTGCTGTTCGGCTACTTTTAAACTTTGATAAATAGCGGGTGCAATGGCACGGTTTTCAGCACTTAAATAACCATTACGTGAACTGAGTGCTAAACCATCTGTCGCACGAGCAATCGGCACACCAATAACCTCTAAAGGAATATTCAGATCACGGACAAATTGGCGAATCACCGCCAGTTGCTGATAATCTTTTTGGCCAAAGAAGGCAAAATTAGGTTGTACAATATTAAATAGTTTAGTGACGACAACTGCTACACCATCAAAATGCCCTGGACGCTGTAAACCGCACAAATCATTGGTAATGCCACCCACAGAAATATTGGTCAAACGTGGCTTATTACCATACATTTGCTCGACTGTTGGTGCAAAAACAATATCACAACCTGCTTCAGCCAATAAGCGTTGGTCTTGTTCTAATGTCCGCGGATAACTGTCAAAATCTTCATTTGGGCCAAATTGAATAGGATTAACAAAAATACTGACCACGACGGTATCGCACAGTTTTCGTGCTTCGCGAACCAAGTTCAAATGACCTTCGTGTAAATTACCCATGGTTGGCACAAAACCAATCATTTTACGTGCTGTACGTGCTGGGCTTAGTGAAGCACTTAAACCTTGAATGGTTGTTTCAGTTTTCATGTTTACAACTCAATTTGGAAAGTATGTTCTTTGGCAGGGAAAGATTGCTCCATGACCGCTACATGATACGCTTTGAAGGCATCCAAAATAGCTGTTTCACCTGACTGCTCTTTCATAAAATTACGCACAAACTTAGCCACACGACCGAAGGTCAGACCAAGCATGTCTTGTACCACTAATACTTGTCCATCTGTATCTACGCCTGCCCCAATACCAATGACAGGTGTATTCGGGAACAATTCACTAATTTCCTTACCCACTTGGGCAGGAACACATTCTAACAATAATACAGCGGCTCCAGCGTCAACCACAGCTTTACAGTCAGCAATAAGCTGATCTGCGGTTTCACGGGTGCGCGCTTGTACTTTATAGCCACCAAACACGTGTACGGACTGTGGTGTTAAACCCAAATGGACACAAACAGGAATCCCATTGCGCGTTAAGGTGCTTACTGTTTCACTTAACCAAGCCCCGCCCTCAAGCTTCACCATATGCGCACCAGCCTGCATCACACTTTTCGCACTGGCCAATGCATCATTTAAAGTGGCATAGCTCATAAAAGGCAAATCAGTAAAAATAAACGCATGATTATTGCCACGGCGTACTGCAGCAGTGTGATAAATCATGTCTTCTACAGTAACAGGCAATGTTGAATCACGACCTTGAATGCACATTCCTAAAGAATCACCAATCAAAATAGTATCAATTTCGGCAATTTCCATTGCTTTTGCCATACTTGCATCGTAACAAGTCAGACAAGAGAATTTGCGACCTTCTGCTTTAAATTTTCTTAAGTCACTTAAACTAATCACTTGCTATTCCTCTTCTGGCGCCCCATCTGCGCCATTAAAAAATCAAATATCTGCCCAATTTCCTGCATCTAGCACATCAAGTGTAGGTAGCTGTAAAATAGGTAAATCTTTTAATAACTGTCCATTCAGTTGTAGCAGTGGATCTAAATCCAGCAAAGGGATAAGGACAAAATCACGTTGCATGACCCCGACATGAGGCACAGTCAAACGCTCATTTTGAATTTTATCCTGACCATATAACAATAGGTCTAAATCCAAAGTACGTTCACCCCAATGGCGTAAGCGCACACGGCCAGATTCTTGCTCAAAACATTGCAATTTATCTAATAATGTCAATGGCGCCAAATCTGTCTCCAGTTGCACCACAGCATTTAAATAATGAGGTTGATCTTGTGGCCCCATCGGAGGGCTTTGATAAAGTTTAGATACTTTAACTTGCCCCAAAGATGCTAGTTTCTGTACGGCTTCGGTCAAAATTTGACGCGAATCACCTAAGTTGCTTCCCAAGCCAATATAGGTGATAACACTCATTGCGTTGGCCCAAAAATCACTTGACTCAAATCACGTTTAACACGTTTTCGTTTTAAGATTGGATGATCTGCGCCAATACCACCAGCTGAGTCGGTCATTGTCGATTGACGCTTAAACTCAGTGGCATTTTTAGGCTTACGAGAACGTCGACTACGTGGTTCTGGCTCATTCACTAAAGGTTCAATTGCAGCTTGCTGAATAGCACCGTTCGATTTTGCCTCTTCCGCCAATGCATGTGAAGCTTTACGACGACTCTTCGCACGCTGACGATTATAGTCCGCAATCGCTCGTTCTTTTTCATCTGCCGAAAGCGTTTGATAGACATCCCACCAAACTCCCATGCCTTGCGTATCTTTATCGCCAGACTTTTCACGCAATAGCAAGAAGTCAAATCCAGCACGGAAACGCGCATGGCTAGACAACGCTTCAATTTGCTGTGGTTTTGGATTGAGCAAACGCGTCTGCATTTCCCAAACTTCACGAATAAAGGTTTCTGCAAAGCGCGGAATGATGGTTCGTGTACCCTGACGTTTTAAGACATCTAAGCCTGCTTGTGCACGTGCTTCGGTGGCTACCGTACCGTTACTCAAATAGAAATGACAACGTTCTAAGAAAGGTTTCCACAACAACACTGCATAGAAAAATGCAGGGTTGATGGTTTTACCAACCGAAATACGTTGATCGGTATTTTTAGCTGCACGCTCAATGAAAGGGGTAATTTCAGGTGTGATCTCAGCAAATAACTGATGCCAAATCCCAAAATCAATCAACATTGGCATCACACGATTCAAATGCCCCATGGTGAATAATTTTTGCGACTCATCATATAAACGGTGCGGTGAAACATCACGGAGCAATTGCGTTGCTTCCGGAGTAAAAATTTTCAATATTTTTTCATCAATACTGAAATTTAATTTGGCCGCAAAGCGCAATGTACGCAACATGCGTACAGGATCTTCTTCAAAGCGTTGCATCGGGTCGCCAAGCAAGCGTAATGTTTTATGTTTGATATCATCGACAGCATTGCAAAAATCGAGTACTTCATTTTTACGTGGCTGGTAATACAAGGCATTAATAGAAAAGTCACGGCGAACAAAGTCTTGCTCGATCGTTCCCCAATTATTATCACGAAGAATCATGCCCGAAGCAGAAGTCACCTCTTTTTTAGGAGGTGCACGAAAGGTAGCCACTTCAATCAGTTCACGGCCAGAATAGACATGAGCAAGCTCGAAACGGCGACCGATAATACGGCAACGTCGTCCGAAAACTTCTTTTACTTGAGATGGCGTTGCATTGGTGACGGCATCATAATCCTTCGGATTTAGACCTAACATGAGGTCACGAACACCACCACCAACGATATAGGCTTCATAGCCTGCCTTGGTTAAGGCATCAATCACATCTAAAATGGCAGAAGGTAATTGTGTGGTTGATAAACCATATTTTGACGCGCGCAAAGTTTGCAAAAGACGCTGTCCCCTACGTCTGAACGTAAAATCTTAAGATGACGCTAATCATATATCTATCACCATCAAAGGGCAATTTGATTCTCCTCATCAAATCGGCAACTGAAGTGATATTGTTTAAAATATTAAAGGCTTATAAGGCAAGACGGTCTTTATTTTTTGCAAAAATAGCAGGACCTATACCTTTAACGTCTTGAATTTCATCAATGCTTTTAAATTTTCCATTTTTACTTCGGTACGCCACAATCGCTTCCGCTTTCTTTTGCCCAATCCCACTTAATTGCTGAAATAATTCTGCACTTGCACTGTTTAGCTTAATTTTCTGACTATTCGATGCAGAAGATAAGGCTGGTTTAGATAAATAATGCGAAGATGAGGTCGTATTTGTGGTCGGTGCCTTCTTTAGCTGACGATCCTGTGACTGCTGTTCAGATTTCCACTGCTGATAGGACACCTTTGACGGTTGTTCTGCATTTACGTAAGAAATTCGCATACTCACAAGAAGTATCAGCCAAATTAAAAGCTGAAGCTTATTTAAATTGTTGTTTTTCATCTAAATCCTGATGTTTTAAAAATTGTTTTGCCTGTTCCCAGAGCTGATCCATTTCAGCCAATGACAGATCTTCTATTTTTTTATTGTGCAATGTTGCCTGCGTTTCAATATACGCAAAACGTGTGCGAAATTTATGCACGGTACCCAATAAGGCCATTTCACTTGAAACACCGAGTTTACGACCAATATTCACCAGAGAAAATAGGCAGTCACCAAACTCATCGGTAATTTCGTCGGAATTATTATTCGCCAACGCTTGTCTAAATTCAGCTAATTCTTCTTCAAGTTTTGCATAGGCATCGTCCATATTCGAAAAATCAAAGCCCACTTTCGCTACATTTTTTTGAATATTTTCCGATTGTTGCAAGGCTGGCCCATGTTTAACTTGGTCTAAACGCGAAACAACTTTGCCTTGTTTTTCTTTCTGCTTAATTTTTTGCCAAAGCACCGCAACGTCATCTGCATCCAGTTGCGAAAACTGATCGGCTTGAAACACATGAGGATGCCGACGAATCAATTTGTCGCAAATAGCCTGAACCACATCTTGAAAATCAAATGCGCCTTGCTCGCTATACATCTGCGACTGAAACACCACTTGTAACAGCAGATCGCCCAATTCATCGCGTACATCAGCTACGTTACCACTACGCACAGCAGCTTCAACTTCATAGGCTTCTTCAATTGCATAACCTGTTAAGGATTCAGGAGTCTGCTGTTGATCCCACGGGCATTTCTCACGTAATTCACGCATGATATTCAACAGTTGTTCCATGATTTACCTCAAAATTTAATTTGGTTGATTGCTCAATTGTATCTTTTTTCACCACAATAATTTGGTATGCTCATAGCCCAAACAGGGAAGAAAAAGACAGGGAGAAGAATAACATGCCAAGTATCTTGATTAGCGGGGCGGCACAAGGCATTGGAGCAGCAATAGCAAAATTATTCTACCAACAGGGTTTCAAAGTGGGTATTTATGATATTAATACCGTACAAGCACAGCAGTTGGCGCAGCAATTAGGCCCCAATGCAAAAACGGGATTACTGGATGTTGCAAATATTGAGCATTGGCAAAATGCACTGGCAGAATTTACACAATGGGCTGGTGAGCTGAATATTTTAGTCAATAATGCCGGTATTCTCTATTCAGGGCCTTTTGAAAAAACGGATATTGCCTCACATCATCGAACCATTGATATTAATGTCAAAGGAGTAATTAATGGTTGTTATGCGTCTTTGCCTTATTTACAAAAAGCGCAGTCCGCACGTGTCATTAATCTATCATCCGCTTCAGCCATTTATGGTCAAGCCGATTTGGCTTCCTATTCCGCGAGTAAATTTGCCGTCCGTGGTCTCACTGAAAGCTTGGATATTGAATGGCAAAAATACGGGATACGAGTGCTAGATGTCATGCCGTTATTTGTACAAACCGCCATGGTCAAAGATATGGATGCTGAAAGTATTCATAAGCTTGGGGTGAATTTAACTCCAGAGCATGTTGCACAACAAATTTTTAATTTGGCAACAACCCCAGTCAATTTATTTACACCAACACATAGGCCCATTGGCATAAAAACCAAAATTTTATTTGGCTTATCCAGCCTTAGCCCACAATTTGTAAATCGTCTGAGTAATTTATGGATTGCTAAAAAATAGTTTTTAAACCCCCATAAATATCAATTCATCCATAAAAAAACCCCGCTATTGAGCGGGGTTTTTTAACAAGACAAGCAAAAATTAACGTTTAAATTTCTTTTCTGCTTTCTTAAATTTCTGAACATAACGACGTTTACGCGCCAATACACGTTCATTAACTTCAGATTTACGACCTTCAAATGGATTTTCTGAGGTCTTAAACTCAATACGTACTGGCGTACCTTCAAGCTTGTACACTTTACGGAATACGTTTTCTAAATAACGACGATAATCCGCAGGGGTTTTATCAACCTTGTTACCATGCACCACAATTGTCGGTGGATTTTGTCCGCCGATATGTGCATAACGCATTTTAATACGACGACCACCCACCATTGGCGGTTGATGCGCTTCTGTTGCATCACTTAAAATTTGAGTGATTTTTGCAGGTGAAACTTTCAAATGCGAAGAATCGTAAGCGCGGTGGATCGATGGATACAATTCACCCACACCTGTACCATGCAAGGCAGAAATCAAATGTACTTTTGCCCAAGGGATAAAGTCAAAACGACGATCGATATCGAGCTTACATTGCTTGCGGTCATACTCTGTCATGTTGTCCCATTTATTAATGGCAACAACCATGGCACGACCCGCTTCAAGCGCGTAACCAATCAAATGTAAATCTTGCTCGACCACGCCTTCACGCGCATCTAAAACAACCACAATGACGTGTGCATCCTTAATCGCTTGTAAGGTTTTAACAATTGAGAATTTCTCAATCATTTCATCAACTTTACCTTTACGACGCACACCAGCTGTATCAATTAAAGTGTACTGACGACCATCACGTTCAAATGGAATATAAATTGAGTCACGTGTCGTACCTGGTTCATCAAATGCAACCACACGCTCTTCACCCAACAAACGGTTCACTAGCGTCGATTTACCCACGTTTGGACGACCAATAATCGCTAAACGTAAGCCTGTTGCTTTGTCATGCGCAGCAGCATCTTCATCTTCAGGAACTTCTGCAAGTACATCCTCAAGCATTTGCTGTACACCGCGACCATGGCTGGCTGCCACTTGCATCGGTTCACCCATGCCCAGCTTGTAAAACTCTACAAGTGCAGCTTCGGCATGTACACCATCGACTTTATTGGCCACAAGGTAAACTTTTTTACCTAATGTCCGTAGTTCACGGGCAATTTGTTCATCAGATGCCAATAAGCCGGCACGCGCATCAACAACAAAAACAATAATATCGGCTTCATTGATGGCAGTTTTTGATTGCTCTGCCATATATGAGTCAATACCACCTTCATTTTCGCCAATACCACCGGTATCAACCACAATGAAAGATTTATTTTGGAATACTGCATCGCCATATTTACGGTCACGTGTAAGACCTGCAAAGTCAGCAACAAGTGCATCCCGGCTCTTGGTAATCTGGTTAAACAACGTTGATTTTCCGACGTTCGGACGACCAATGAGCGCAATTACGGGTTTCATAGATTAACCTATATTCTATATCAGCCAGTTTAAGTGGCCTGAACATCAGAAAGTATTGGAAGAATAAGGATTAGGACAAAAGCCTAAAAATAAAAACACGGGGTATTGATATGATTCAATCCCCCGCGTTCAAAAATACGGTTTGCCTATTTTAACATAAGCTGCAAAAATTAACGATTCTGCCAAACACTCATTGCGCCTTTACGTGTTGCCACATAAAGTTGGTTATCAATCACACGCAATGTACGCACTTCGCCAGAAGTTTTAGAGCGACCAACAATCTCACCAGTGGCTGGGTCAATTAGATGTAATACGCCGTCTAAATCACCCACAACCAAGTCATTATCCAACATGACTGGGTTACTGAGTTTACGGTTTAATAACTGGTCATTTTCCCACAGTTTATTTCCTGTGGTAATTTCATACGCGGTAATTTTACCATCAGTTTGTGCAACAAATACACCATTACCCTTCACTTCTGGGCGTTGATTACTGCTGGCATCTTCACTCCAAACCACTTGTTGAGAGTTTAAATCCAGTACAGTGACTTGACCTTGATAACTAGTGGTGACAACGAATTGCCCCATCACCGTCGGTTCACCATCAATATCAATTAAGCGTTGAATATCTGAACGACCTTCAGACACCGCAACACGGCGCTGTAATTTTGGCGCACCACTAATCGCATCAATGGCATAAATATAAGCATTTGCCGATGCAATCAATACATTACGCGCATCTAGCGCCACAGGTGCCGCTTGCCCGCGTAGACTAAATTGTACATTTGGCAAACTATAAGTCCAAGCTTGTTTGCCTGTTTCAACTTCGTGCGCATAAACTGTGCCGTCATTTGCCACAGTAATTACACGACCTGCATGAATCAAAGAAGGTGCAAGAATGGCACCAGACAATTGTGCTGTCCATTTTTCATCACCCGTGGTTTGATCTAAAGCGAATAGCTGACCTTTGCTGTTACCAACAACCACTAAACCGTCTTTTGCTTCAACACCAGAGCTTAAGCCCAATTTTGAAATTTTCTTTTGCCAAAGGCGCTGCTTACCTTGATAAGCCTCAACTTCACCTTTTGGATTAATGGCAAAAATCACGCCATTGTCTACATCTAAACGCAAGCGAAGCGGATCTGCCTCACTGGTCGATGCAACTGTTGTAGAAAATACAGGAACCAGTGTTTTTGCCTGTACCAGTTTAGGCAAAGGATTCGGTTTAACATCCTCTACTTTAACGCCTTTATTGGCACAGCCCGCAAGAGCAAGGGTTAAAACTGTCAGTGCGCACGTAATCTTGTATTTTCTATTCATTCAGTTACTTCCACTTGTGTATCTAAAATCGGGCGTTCGATTTCAGGATCATCAACTAAAACGCCTACACTTTCGAGTTTAATTTGTAAAATTTGACGTTCTTCTTTACGTTCAACCAACGTATTCCATGCATTTTGATAGGCTTTTTTCGCATTTTCAATATCATTTTTAGCCACATAGATATCACCACGTGCTTCTTCTGCCGTGGCTTTAAATGCAGGATCATTCACCGCAGTCAGTGTTTTCAGTGCTTCATCATATTTCTTTTGCGCCAGCTGTGCATAAGCTAAACGCAATTTGACCACCTGAAGCAAACCAGCATCACCATCTTTGGCATTTTCAACTTTCTTCAAGGCCTTTTCAGCATTGGCATAATCGGCTTTATCATACGCCAATTTGGCCATCACCAATTGTGCCTGAATAGCTTGAACTGAATCTGGTGATTCTTTCATAATACTATCAGCAGCGGTCGACAATTGCGAAAAGGCATCACCCTGCACTGTACGTGCACTATCCATTAATTGCTGCACTTTAGCGGTTTCTGTTTGTGAAACTGCTAAATTTTTCTTTTGCCAATATTCCCATCCGAAAAAGGCAATCAACGCAATTAAAATCCCACTAATCATGGCAGAACCATACTTTTTAGTGAAAGATTTTAAACTGTCAAATTGTTCATCATCACTTAATGCGCTCATTGGACGACCCTTTTCCTTATGTTTTATGGCTTATTTTGAAGAAAATTTTTCAATAATAAATGGTACAAAGTCTGCTAACGCCACTTCAGTCTGTTCTGCTGTCGCTAACTCTTTTACCAAAACTTGCTGTGCTGATTGCTCACGTTCACCAAAAATTATGGCAAACAATGCGCCGGCTTGATCAGCTTTTTTCATTTGGCTCTTCATTGAACCTTGTGAACCGACTTTTAAGCGGATGTGACTGTTTGCCAATTCAAACTGATCACGGATTTGTTCAGCCAAAACCAAGGCCTTACCTTGAGTTGCAGGATCAGAAACCAAGAAAATTTCGCAATCACGTACAGGGGTAAGGTCTTCTACTTGCTCAAGAAGCAACAATAGGCGTTCCATGCCCATGGCAAAGCCAACAGCGGGAACAGTTTGCTCTGGCTTACCTTTCAGCTGACCAACCAAACCATCATAACGACCACCTGCACAAACAGTACCTTGTGAACCCAACAAAGTGGTTGTCCATTCAAATACAGTTTTGTTGTAGTAATCAAGACCACGAACCAATTTCTGATTAATCACAAATGTCACACCAGCATCAGTCAAATACTGTTGCAATTGTGCAAAATGCGCCATGGTTTCTTCACCCATAAAGTCGTGAAGTTTCGGCGCATTTTCCAAAATTTGCTGTGTACGTGCTTCTTTAGAATCTAAAATACGTAACGGATTTGTACCTAAACGGCGCTGTGAATCTTCATCTAAATCTGCTTTATGCGATTCTAAAAAATCAACCAAAGCAGCACGATAATTCGCACGCTCATCGGACTCACCCAAAGTATTCAACTCAAGTTGTACTTTATTGGCAACGCCCATACGCTTCCAAAGACGCGCTGTCATTAAAATCAGTTCAGCATCTTGGTCAGGGGTAGAGACACCAAACGTTTCCACACCAAATTGGTGAAACTGACGGTAACGACCTTTTTGCGGTTTTTCATAACGGAACATTGGACCGACATACCAAACGCGCGGTGCAGCACCACGCAGTAGGTTATGTTCAAGCATGGCGCGAACGCACCCTGCCGTTCCTTCAGGACGTAAAGTCAAAGACTCCGGCGGATTACCTTTGTCTAAGAAAGTGTACATTTCTTTTTCGACAATATCCGTTGCATCACCAATTGAGCGCTTAAACAGATTCGTTTGTTCAACGATCGGTAAGCGAATCTGTTGATAACCATATGCATCCATCAACGATGCTAAATGTTGCTCAAGACGTCTCCACGCAGCTGTTTGCGTTGGTAGAGTGTCATTAAAACCTTTAATTGCGACAATTGAACTCATGATTTACTGCGTATAATTTCTTTAGATTTAGCTTCTTCAAGCGCTTTAACTCGTTGACGAACCATTGTTTCGATTTCATCAACCAACTGATTTGTGTCAACTAAATGACTTTTTTCACCATTACGATACACCAGTGAACGCGGACTTGCACCGACCACACCAATATCGGCTTCTTTAGCCTCACCCGGCCCATTCACTTTACAGCCAATGACCGAAACATCCATTGGCGTGCGAATATCTTCCAAACGCTCTTCCAATGATTGCATCACTTTAATGACGTTAAATTCTTGGCGTGAACAGCTTGGGCAGGCAATAAAATTAATACCATTTGAACGAAGGCTCAATGATTTTAAAATATCAAAACCAATTTTCACTTCTTCTTCGGGCTCTGCCGCCAATGAAATACGCATGGTATCGCCAATGCCTTCCATTAACAAACCACCCAAAGCAATTGCAGACTTGACTGAACCTGTACGATAAATACCCGCTTCCGTCACCCCTAAATGCAAGGGATTATCAATTTGTGCGGACAATAAACGGTAAGCATCCATGGTTAAAAACACATTTGATGCTTTGACTGAAATTTTAAACTCTTGGAAATTTAAGCGGTCTAAAATATCAATATGACGTAACGCAGATTCTAGCAGAGCTTGACCTGTTGGCTCGCCATATTTTTTTTGAATATCTTTTTCTAACGAACCTGCATTGACACCAATGCGCATTGAAATATCATTGTGTCTTGCGGCTGCCACAACTTCACGAATTTTCGCTTCTGAACCAATATTACCGGGGTTAATTCGCAAACAATCTGCACCCAAATCTGCAACACGCAGTGCAATTTTATAGTCGAAGTGAATGTCTGCAACCAACGGGACTGTGACACGCTTACGAATTTCACCAAAAGCTTCTGCGGCTTCCATACTCGGTACAGAAACACGCATGATATCTGCACCAATATCGGCACAACGCTGAATTTGGGCAACAGTTGCATCGACATCACAGGTTTCTGTATTGGTCATGCTTTGAATGCTAATTGGCGCATCGCCACCGACATAGACTGAACCGACACGAATTTTACGGGTTGGACGGCGTTTTATTGGATTTACAATCATTGTTTCACTCTACCCTCAGCCATATTAACGTGATAAACGGAAGTCTGCTTTGCCATTTACGGTATATGGTGACAATGAAATCGCTTCATTATTTAAACTTAATGACACAGCTGTCGCATCGTCTAAACGAATTTGGAATGGTGGCTCACCTGATAGGTTTAGAGTCGATGCTTGGCGACCTGTCGCTAAAACTTTACCGGTTGAATCGACAATATGCACAGAAGTCGGATGGCTAAACTGCAAACCTAATTGATCCCCAGATGTTGCTAGACCACCATCTAAACTTAAAACTTGTACATCAGAGGCATCTGAAGCAGATGTTTGTTCCGTACCACTTGAACTACCCGACATATTTTGAATAACAGCAACCAAAATACCTAAAACCAACAATACCAAAGCCGTAATCAAAGCACGTTTTAACCATTTACGGTTACGATCACGGTTAGAGCCAGGTAACTTACCCATGATTTTAATCGGCGAGTTGTTCAATGCATGATTGGGTAACATGCCTGTATCATTGGCATAGATATCATCAAAACGCTGAATAATACTGGTCGCATCAACTTTTAAAAATTTGGCATAAATACGATAATAGCCTTTAATAAACGTCGCTTCTGGCAAAACTTTATAGTCATCTTGCTCTAACGCAGTGAGCGTTTTTACAGGAATATTCAACTCTTTGGCGACACTATCAAGTTCGAGTTTTTGATTTGTCCGAATTTGACGCAAGTACTCGCCCGGGCGCTGTACATTTCCTAACGCATTTGGAGCAGCGCTCGAACTATTCGATTGCGGTGAATTAGGATTTACTTCCATACGGCCTCAGTACTGTACTGTAATTGCAAATAACGTTGATATTCAGGGCTTTCAGGGTATAACGCACGCAATTGATTGACCAATACCTGCATTTCCTGTTTGTCTCCATTTGCACGCGCAGTGCGAATACCAATCCAAAGTGCACGAGCACTCTGGTTTTTTTGTCCAACTGCACGCACAAATTGTTCATACATTTGTGTTGCGGCAGCCGTTTGCTGGTTCAAATAAAAAATTTCCGATAACTCTAACATTGAAATGAAAGAATCACGATTGGCTTTCAAGGCTTGTTGGAATGTTTTTTCAGCATTCGCAACATCGCCTAATTTCACGTAAATTAGACCTGCATTTTCCAACGCTTTAGAACGTTGGTCATAGCCTAATGTCGAACCCGCAATATTGAGCTGTTCGAGCGCGTCATTATAACGCCCTACTTGATATAAATACGTACCATAGTTGTTACGCGCCTGTGCATTTTTGGGGTCAGTAGAAATCGCACGCTTAAAATAGCCATCAGCCTTTTCTACATTTAACTTACTGCCTTCTTGTTGTAACAGTACACCCATCATCATATTGGCCTGCGAATCTCGCGGATTCGCCTCCAAAGCCTGATCTAAAGCGCGTTTTGTTGCGTCTAGATCTCCAGCTTTAAAGAACTCGATCGCCATTTGAGCCCGTACTTTGGCTGCTTTTTCTGGGTCTTTCTTCATCACGTCATTACTTGTGGTCTGACACGCAGTCAGCATGAAAGCCGATGTACATAACGCTGAAATAAAAGCAAATTTATACGGTAAAGTTCTCAATTGACTGCCTCGTTATTATCCTTGTGAGCGCAGAATCTCATTTTGCTGCGCGACTTTCTTTTTCCACTGCTCTGCACGACGAGTACGGTCAGCCACTTGCCCAACAAGCTGACCACATGCGGCATCGATATCATCGCCACGTGTTTGACGAATCGTACACACAAATCCTGCATCAGACAAAGTTTTTTGGAAAGAAATAATTCGGTTACGGCTAGAGCGACCATATGGCGCATGCGGAAACGGATTAAATGGAATTAAATTAATTTTACTTGGTAAATTTTTGAGTAGCTTAATCATTTGTTGCGCATGTTCAGGGTGATCATTCACACCATCCAACATCACATATTCAATGGTGACATGCTTACGTGAACTTTCATTACCATCTTTGGTAATATAACGCTGACAAGCCGCAATCAATTGCTCAAGTGGATATTTCTTATTAATCGGAACCAATTCATTACGCAGTTCGTCATTCGGTGCATGCAATGAAATAGCCAAAGCCACATCAATGTCTTTCACCAATTGATCAATTTTAGGCACCACACCCGAAGTTGACAGGGTTACGCGACGTTTTGACATGCCGTATGCAAAGTCATCTAACATAATACGCATAGAGCTTAAAACAGCGTCATAATTGAGTAAAGGCTCGCCCATGCCCATCATCACCACATTGGTCACAGAACGTTCACGATCAGCAACAGGAACGT
Organism: Acinetobacter celticus; assembly: GCF_001707755.1. GTDB lineage: Bacteria > Pseudomonadota > Gammaproteobacteria > Pseudomonadales > Moraxellaceae > Acinetobacter > Acinetobacter celticus. The sequence continues at coordinate 53,719 of NZ_MBDL01000001.1, forward strand.
CTTCCATATATGAGTAGTTCGCAACCCATAACTGGCCGATAATTTCGTCTGGAGTTAAATCACGCTGAAAGCCTTGTTTACCTGTAGAACAAAATGAGCAATCCAACGCACAACCCACTTGCGAAGAAATACACAACGTACGGCGCAATCCACTACGATGTTCAGCAGGAATAAGAACGGTTTCAACCAGTGAGCCGTCACCATCACCGACACGAAAAACCCATTTACGTGTGCCATCTTTAGAATAGTTTTTATGCACGACTTCTGGCGCTTTAATTTCGCAAAGCAATTCAAGTTTGTCACGCAACTTGCCTGAAATATTGGTCATTTCAGCAAAATCTGTAACAAAAAATTGGTGAATCCACTTCATCACTTGCCCAGCACGGAACTTCTTCTCCCCCATCTCTTCAAAGAATTTTTCCATTTGCGGACGAGACAAGCCAAGTAAGTTCACTTTCGCAACAGCATTTTGCTGTGCAGGAGCGGATGGAGATTGTTGCTGTTCAGCCGAAATTGCAGATACAGCGACCACTTCAGTACTCATGTGTATTACCTAAACCATGTCTATAAATGAAAGGAGAAGCTCAATAAACGAGCAAAGTTTTTATTCAAGGAATAAAAAAACCAGACAAGTATAATAACACTTATCTGGTTTGAATACTTCGAATTAACGAGTACGCGGTGCAATCTCAGTTTGAGCGAAGAAGTAGTTAACTTCACGATCAGCTGATGCTACAGAGTCAGAACCGTGAGCAGCATTTTCGTCGATGCTTACAGCAAAGTCAGCGCGGATTGTGCCTGGCGCTGCTTCTTTAGGATTCGTCGCACCAAGGATTTCGCGGTGAGCAAGAACTGCATTTTCGCCTTCAAGAACTGAAACAACAACAGGACCAGAAGTCATGAATGCAACTAGGTCAGCAAAGAAACCACGTTCTTTGTGCTCAGCATAGAAGCCTTCAGCTTCAGCTTGAGTCAAGTGTTTCATTTTAGTTGCAACAATTTGAAGACCCGCTTTTTCAAAACGAGCAAAGATGTCGCCGATGTGGTTTTTAGCAACTGCGTCTGGTTTTACGATAGATAAAGCACGTTCGATAGCCATGATAGGCTCCTTAAGTCACAATGTTGATAGGAAAATTTGGCGCATTATACCGAATAATCCGCTATTTTCTGCTTTTGAGATGTAAAAAAGTTGCTTTTTTCGATACAGGGTTAACTTGCTTCATCAATCCATGCCATTTGAATAGCTTCGAGTAAGCCTTCTGTCGATTTTGTTGGGTCATCTGAAAACTCAGGTAAAGCACAAACCCATGTGTGCAAATCGGTAAAGCGAATCCATTGCGGATCGACATCTGGATGGGCTTCATAAAGCTCAATTGCAATATCAATGGTATCTGTCCAGCGTAAACCCATGGGTCTTCCTAACATCGTTTTAATAATGCTCTACTTTAACAAATTTCCTAAAAATTGCGCGCGTTTCAACAACTAAAAAAACTGATTTTTTATAACACAATATTAAGTACAGGCGCACTGAGTACAATGATACTTGCCACTGCCCCACCAATCATGGCGCCTACGGCCACATCACTGGGGTAATGCAGACCAAGTACCATACGAGACACTGCAACCAACACCGTAAAAGGCAACATTAAGATAAGTAAAATGGGTTGGACATAACCCAAAACCGTTGTTGCCATGACCGCATGTAAAGTATGTCCAGATGGGAAACTAAAATGATCTAAGGGACGTTCACCCAAACGAATTACTTGATGCACTTGATAGGGTCGAGGTCGAACTGTTTTATGTTTAAGTACTTTATAAATACCCGTACCAATCAAACTACTCATGATCACGTACAATATTTGTAGTCCGTACATCAAACCTTGCAAAATCCAAACGACTGCCAACATGACATACCAAAACATGCCATCCCCCAGACGGCTAATCAGCTTAAAAAAAGAGGCCACTCGCTCTGAGTGGGAAAAAGTATTCAGATAAATACAGCCTTTTAAATCGAGATCGAGCATTCTTATTTTTGCATTTTTAAATTTCACTGTTCCCTCCTCGAGCGCTTAAACCACACTTTCAGTCATCACAAAATAACTCTTGTGGCCGAATATAGCGCCTGTTCGAATTGTTGAACTGGACGTTGCCAACCAACATCCTGAATATCTTGTTGCGCATTTTTACCCATGTGCTTGAGCACCTCACGCTGAGGCAACTGCTGAATCTGACGCACAAAACTGGTTGTATCACCCACAGCACATAACCAGCCCGACTGCTGATGTTTCACATATTGATGCGCACAAGCACGGTCATATGCAACAACAGCTAAACCACTGGCCATGGCCTCTAACACCACATTACCAAAGGTTTCGACTTGACTGGCAAACACAAAAATATCTGCACTAGCATACGCTTCTGACAATCGAGTACCACTCAAACTTCCTGTAAAAATCACTTTATTTTGGGCACTTAAGTGTTTTAATTTTGTGGCCTCTGGGCCATCACCAACAATGACCAAAAGAGTTTTCTGCTGATTGCTTTTTTGTAAAGCAATATATGCCTGAATAATGACATCGACTTCTTTTTCAGGAGATAACCTTCCCACGTAAAGCAACACCGTAGTCTGATCATCTGCACCCCAACGCCGTCTTAATTGTGCAGATGCATATTGGGGATGAAAACACTCAACATCTACCCCACGACCAACGACTGCTATGGGGCAATTCACCCCTAAGGCCTGTAAAGAATGTGCCGTGTCTTGACTTGGAACACAGGTGAGCTGGGTATTGTTATGAAACCAACATAGATAACGCTGTATGGGTTTGACCAAAAAAGCCAAATCAAAGAAGCGACTAAAATCTTGAAAGGCTGAATGAAAGCCACTAGATATCGGTATTTTTTTATTTTTAGCCACTTGTAAGGCAGCTATACCCAATGGGCCTTCTGTCACAATATGCACCACATCAGGTTCAAAGTCTTCTATAGCATGAGAAACTTTCAAAAACTGAGGCCAACCAAATTTAAGGGTTGGATAGCGCGGAATCGACTGTGCTAAGACCAAACATTCTTTATTTGGCACAAATTGAGTACAACTATGTTTTTGCTGTGGGCGAATTAATAGAATTTTATGGCCTTGTTTTTGTAGGCCTTTACATAGTTGCAAAAGCGACAATGCCACGCCGTTAATTTCGGGTGGCCAAGTTTCAGTCACGATTACAATTTTGAGCTTTGGACGAACCAAATCATGCAAAGCCTGCAAATCGTATTGTTCAGTCTGACGACTTTTATTTTTAAAATAAAATCTAAAATTTCCTGGAAAATCTTGTTGTTTTAAATGGTTGAACGCAGATACCTGAGCCATAGTCTACCCATCATTTGTATTTTAACAAAAGTATAGGAGCTGTTTCTTACAGCTTGATGATGCTTCAATGACAGTACAAATATTACACTCCCTTCAACCACATCGCGTTATTGTTATTAAACATTATTAAAAAACAGCCATCTTTCTTATAAAAGATGACTGCTGATCATAGAATATAGATCAAAAGAGGAACTTTACTGAATATTAAATAAATATAAACAAGCACTTAAAAAACCAGGCTAATATATAAATCATCCGTATAATCACCCGCTGGCGTCATAGCATTCGGGCGTTCAACCAATTGCACAGTCACAACATATTGATCAGAACCGGATTGACTCATAGGTGCGCCCCAGCGAGAACCAGAACCTCCTGAAATATTCATTTGTGTTTGTAAACGACCTAAACGACCATTGGTTAAATAACTTCTACCAGATGAACCTTCAGCATTACGCGTTCTAAACTGGATCGCATATTTCGAATCACAATTCACATTAAAGGATAATGCTGAACGCGTTTGTGAAGTCGAATTGAGCTGAAGCTGACTTGAAGTCACTCGATCAATTTGGCATTGCTGTGCATGACCGCTCGTGGCCATTACAACCACAGCCAAACCTAAGTAATATTTCATTTTCATCACGTACTCCTTACTTACAGACAATACGCATTGGCTGAGAACTAGACTCTTTTGCTTCCTTCTCAGTAATATTCAAATCAAATGAACAAGTTGCGTTATCGCCATATAAAACTGACATTTTATGGGTTCCAGCGGTGATGCCATATAAAGTAACCGATCCATCCGTCGTAATTGGATAGACATCTCCATTCGCTAGATGAAGTTCAGAACCCGGCTTAAAGTTTGCGCCATTCATATCTTGTGGTTGCAGTGTCAGCATAAAAGTATGCTGAATTGGAAAGTCCACCACATAGCCACGTTGGTTGAGTGTTGTTAATGGTTTAGATGAAGCATCATATTTTTCTTCGATTGGTAGCTGATTTTCATCAAAACCAATATCATATTTAACATAAGGAACAATATCATGTACAAAGGCATAGCCTTTTTTATTGGTTTTCTCTGCGCGGTTTAATGCACTTAATACGTCGATATCTGAGTAATTACCCACCTTAACCAGTGCAAATGCATTATTAATAGATTTCGTAAAATTAACCTGCCCATCCAAAAATGCGATTGCACCGCTATATCCTATAGTTGAATCGCTTTCATGCTCATACTGATAATGTTGCAGACTCAGGTCACCAGCGCGGGTTTTTGCAACCACATTGACACTGGCAATGTTTTCATCCTGACGGCGGTTGGCACCAAGGGCATAATCCAATCCAACTTGACTGCCACTGTCATGTACATATTGAACACTGGCATTGTTATTATCCGTTGCATAATTTAAATACACTTTATTTCGGATATCAAAATTATAGCTTATGCTTAAAATCCCGCCGTTATCCTTAACCTCGCCAAAGCGTTGAAAATAACCTAATCCCAAAGAAAGATTATTCCCAATCAGTCTATTAAAACCAATATTGAAGATTTTTTCATCATTAAAGAAGCTGGCACTATTCTTATAATATGTTTGTTCTGCATAACTCATGTTTATATTTTGAAAAAAAGGCACTTGACTGAAGGTAATATATGCAAAATTCTCAAATTTAGGCACTGCATTATCCTGTAGCGGATCATCCCCGACATATCTAAAATTATCTTCTGCATATTTAGAGCTAATACCTAAGGATATCTGGCTGAATTCTTTACTTAAAGCTAAGCCATATAAAAATTTTGAGCCGTCATTCGAGTTAGAATTTAAAACAAGGGCATCTAAAACCACAAAATACGGCAATCCTTGTGTCCAAGTAATTCCCGTATTTTGTAAATCTCGAGTATATGAAATATTCGCGCCCAATGAGGTGGTTTCCCTAAGCCCTCGCCGGTAATAAAGATTGGTGAAAAAATCCCGATAATCACTGCTGTCGGTGTAATAGTTATAGCGAAGTTTCCCCAAGGAAATATTGTATTCACTCAACCCTTTACGCAACAATTTATTATTAATTAAGATAGGCAATGTTTTAACGCTTCGGTTGCCCAGTACATCTTCAACAACAATTTGCGCATTCCCTGTATAGTTAACCTGTGAACCAGTCTGCAAGACATAATCACCAGGACTGACCTTTTGATTATATATTTTCACGCCGTTCATATACAGCTCTACAGTTGACGGCAACCTCGCCGTACCTTGCAGTTGTGGGGTGTTCCAGTAAACAAAACCTGGGCGTTCTAAATAATTTGTCCCCCAGCTAACCCCTGCCAACCGCACTGAATTAAAAAATGGATTAGAAATTGTTGTTGTATCACCCAAAGTTAATTTGGTTAATTTATCTGGAAAATCAATATCGAGGCTCGTGCCAATACGTACGGTTTTTTCATCTTCCGCCTCACTGTTGTACAACATTGAATTTTTAAAAAACCAATAGTCCTTAAAAATACCCAAATCGATCAATCCATTGTATCCAGTCAAAATTTCAGATTTGTTATATTGCACTTCATAATTAATAAATCCTCCCAGATTGGCTTTTTCTGGTCGGTCAAATTCATAAAGCCCGTAACGCCCAGTCAAAAAATACTGGCTTGGAATACTGAGCTTAATTGACTGGTTTTCTTCATCAAAATCGGCCTTCATTTGATCATTTGAAACCAAACAAAAGTCATTCGCACCGTTTAGCTGGATTAAAACCTTAGCATCAACATTGCGTTCTGTTAACAAAGCACATTCGATATAATAATTTGTATCACGCTTGATTAAAGTTGCATCTACATTCTGATTAAGATTATTTATCCATAAATTGGCAATAAATTTTTCCGATGGTAACTCATTGGCATGTGCACTTATTACCAAAAAAAAATTTATCATGACTATTATTCTTTTATTTATAGCCATATTTATTCTCCCAATATTAGTTAAATAATTTCATTTCAACTGGTTTTTTCGAATTATTTGTTTCTAGTACTACGCTATATTTTTTTGCATTTGCTAAATTAATATTTTTTAAATCATAAAAGATTTTATTCTTAGCTAACACATAAGCCATTGTATCATTGCTAAAAATAATTTTTTTTTGCTCATCCAATATTTTTAAGTTCGTCACTTGTACATGGGAATTCGCAAGATTGTTTAAAATCAGCTTATCATTTTGTACATTAAAATTAACTTTAAGCTCATCTTGCTTACCAACAAACAAGGGTAAATTAAAGTTTACTAAAAATTTCACCATCGTTTCATTGCCCACTGGGGTAATTTCATCAATGATCATCCGCCACGCTTGTTCACTCGCTGGATTTATACTCGATGCAACTGCAGGTGTAAAACCTACGCGTATCGCTTGATGCTTATTCGGCTGTAAAATAAAATTTTTAGGATTGATAATAATATTATTATCAGGTTCCAAAACATTTTCACCCTGTTCGTTTTGCGTCCACTTAAATACCTTGACTTCAAAAACTCGCTTCTCTGTTTCATCAACAGATTCTAAAGTAAGTGTAGTCGACCTTTGCTTATTCGGGTTGTCTATAAACATCTGTACAGGAGAGACTGAAACCCCAGCAAAAGCTTTGATGGTACACAGTAGCGATGTCATAAAAACCAATAAATTTTTTTTCATTATTTCGCTCTTTTTTAATTGTAAGTAATCTGACTCACTGCTAGCAACAAGTCAGATTCTGCTTTCTTATTTATACTGTACTAAAACTTACTATGTTCAGTAAATAGTCACTTTTAGTAATATACACGGATTTTGTATGTATCAGTATAGTCACCAGCTGCTGTTGTTGCAGGAACGGCAAATTTGGTACGTGCTGTCACAGTGAAATTATCAACTGATAAACCTGCATAGTTATTGTTACCCCAAGTTGGGGCAGCAGGGCCGGCACTACCTGAAGTTTTCGCAGTCGTAATAACTGTGTCAATTGTGTCACTGCCATTTTTCACAAACGTATTATTACTGGTATTGGCATTTGCTGTAGTTAAATTCAAAATATAATGCGTATTTGTGGTTACGCTATAGCTTGAAGTCACATTGCTTGCATCTGTTTTTAACACCAAATCTTTTGGATCAGAAATAGTACATTTTTTAGGTACGGTTAATTTAATTGGAATATCTCGGCTACAACCAAGCTCTGTACAGCCTTTCCAGCGATCATTATCATTACTACCACCGCCTTTATCTGCATCATCTGCAAAAACGCTTGCTGAACATGCACCTAGTACTAATGCTGCTAAAGCAGCTTGAGTCATTTTATTCATGATGGATTCTCCATTAAATTATTATCTAGCCACCACTTCCTCGAATCCGATTGTTTAACCATATTCAGAAATAATCTAACAATCTTCATTTCTCCTAAGGGCACAGCCATTGTTCAACAAATCTCACAAAAAATAATATATAGTGCATTTTTCACACAAACAGTGAATTAGGTCACACTTTTACATAAGGAAATGAATAGAAATTGTTGTTTATGATCGGTTTTTAAAGACCACTTTAAAGCTAATGATTAAAATAAAATTAAAAAAGCATTTATCTTCCTGACAATATGAATTGCTTTCTAAGCTAAATTTAATGTGTTTTCATACACCTAGCTTTTATTAAAAATTACATTAAATTACATTTAACTAGATTTTTGACTTATTCTTTTTTATTTTCCTTATAATTTTATTTACTTTTCACGTATTTTTTTTTATAAATTCAATTGAATATTCAAGTTTAATCAAATTATAAAATACCAATACCAAAAAATAGGGATTGAAACCACGAATATATTGTGATGCAAGTCGCATTTAATTACATAAAATGTCACAAATTTACTTAAATTTTTAATACGGTATCAAAAAAATTATATAAAACACACAATGTATTCAATTTTTAGAATTTAATTTTTAAATGATTTTTACTCTTTTAATGCCCAATTAATCATAATAAAAATTCATCTTTATCCACGTTATTCTAATTTTTAAATTATTGATTGTACTTATGCCTTAATGGTCGATATCCCGCTTTAGCATAAAATTGCAGTAAAAAATATCCGACATGGCTTGGCCAATTAAAAGATGGTTTTTAACTAACGACTCTTTTGAAATTTTGATAAACAGCATAAAACAAGCACCAGATTTGGCTGGTGCTTGTTTTAAAGAATAAACCTATACCAAAGGCGTGCTATTGAATGCGATTAAGTAAGCCCTTTTCTACTTGGTAGAGCTGACCGTCACCAAAATCTATCTGTTGATTTTCCCCATGTAAGGTCGGAAAACCCGTAATTTTCTCTAATTGTGGCGAACGTTGAAACTGCTTCGTTTTAGGATTATACATCCAGTAGATAAAGTGTTTATCTTCAACTTTCTTGCCTTCTGACAAATCTGAAAGCACGACATCATAATAGCCGTCAAAATTAATATCTAAAAAGCCAATACTATTTGAGAAAGCATTAAATCCCGTAAGGCTTTGCAAAATGGTATTGTCAGTTTTGTTGATAATATCAACACGCTTTAAAACTTTTCCTGATGCCTGTTGCGTATCTTCATTGCCATAAAATTTAAAGACAATAATAGGTTTATCTACAACCTTGAATGCAGGTTCAAAATCAATTTTATTTTTTAGACTTCCATCAATCGTACTCAGTACCGCCGACAACTCTCCTGTATTGGCATTTAAGTTTCCATCTAAAGTATATTGAGTTACGGCTTCATCAGAACTATCAACACTGACCGATTTTAAATTCAGTGAATTGCCCCTCTGCACTCCTTTAAAGGTAATACTTTTATTTTCTGTTAGGTCTTTTAAAGTCCCATGCGGGTTCCAAATACCGGCATATAAGTCTAGAAAATATCGATTATCGGCAGAGCGCAACATACGTTGCATAGAAACACGAACATTATTAAAAGGTTTGAGCTGTTCGCTAATTGTGGCGGTGCTTTCAGCAAAGCTGAAACTTGAAAGTGATAATGCAATAAGGCACAGGAAACTTTTAGTTTTCATTGTTGAACTCACATGCAGAAGAAGATGTTTTATAAGTACTGTATCACAACACTTTTACAACATAGCCAACATCTATTTAGGAGTTTTGAAACCAACAGCCTATTCAATCCATCTTTTTCAAGATGCCAATTTTTAAAATTTCTTTCAAGATGATATGTCTAGATATCCAATGAATCCGTTATTTTTTAAGTTACTGAAATCAAGTTATGGTTTCTGAATTATATTTCAACTTCTCAATAACCTGTTTTCTCTGAAACTCTACATATCAGCCTCATGAGCCTAATTCAAGAATGAAGAAGAGTTCTTGCTCAACGTAAAACTATCTACTTTTTGAGAAAATCTATTGCTCAAACATTAATAACCATTCCTCATGAAACATCTAAATCAAATAATCCCAAACCTATATATTCAAATGGATTATTGAAACCTTCTAAACAAGAAAAACTCAGGCTAGGTATTTTTTATATTCTTAAACCCACCTTACAGCTGACCTACTGAGATGATGTTATAATTCCCACCCATAAAAAAACCCCGCTTACGCAGGGTTTTATAGCATAAAATCAGCTAGATAAGAAAATTAGTTCTTTTCTTTATCTACGATTTTATTTGCTTGAATCCAAGGCATCATTGCACGAAGTTTATTACCCGTTACTTCAATACCATGCTCAGCGTTTTGACGACGACGTGCAGTCATAGATGGGTAATTCAATGCACCTTCGTTAATGAACATTTTTGCGTATTCACCAGATTGAATACGTTTAAGTGCATTACGCATTGCTTCACGAGACTGTTCGTTAATTACTTCAGTACCCGTTACATATTCACCATATTCAGCATTGTTTGATACTGAATAGTTCATGTCCGCAATACCGCCTTCAAACATCAAGTCAACGATCAATTTAAGCTCGTGTAGACATTCGAAATACGCCATTTCTGGTGCATAGCCCGCTTCAACGAGCGTTTCATAACCCATTTTAACCAATTCAACCGCACCACCACAAAGAACTGCTTGCTCACCAAAAAGGTCAGTTTCAGTTTCTTCACGGAATGAAGTTTCAATAATACCGGTACGACCGCCACCTACGCCTGAAGCATAAGAAAGCGCAACGTTACGTGCATTACCAGATGCATCTTGATGAATCGCGATTAAGTCAGGTACACCTGAACCACGTTGGTATTCAGAACGTACTGTGTGACCTGGTGCTTTTGGTGCCACCATGATTACGTCTAAGTCAGCACGTGGTACAACTTGGTTATAAAGAATAGAGAAACCGTGAGCAAATGCTAAAGTCGCACCTTGCTTGATGTTTGGCTCAATAACGTCGCGGTAAAGCTGAGATTGAAACTCATCTGGCGTCAAAATCATAACCACATCAGCTTGCGCTACAGCAGCAGGAACTTCAGCAACTTTAAGACCTGAATTTTCAGCTTTTTTCCAAGAAGTAGAGTTAGCACGTAAACCAACAGTTACGTCTACGCCCGAATCTTTAAGGTTAAGCGCATGTGCGTGACCTTGAGAACCGTAACCAATAATCGCTACTTTTTTACCTTGGATGATCGATAAGTCTGTGTCTTTATCATAAAAAATTTGCATTGCTGTCTCCGCTTAAATGCTTTGTTTCCCTACTTAATAAGTGAGTTCTTATTTTCACTCAATTAAGTTCCTTTCTTTAAAATAAGAAAGGGTGTATTTATTAAAAAAATTAGATTGTTAAAACTTTTTCGCCACGTGCAATACCTGACACACCTGAACGAACAACTTCAAGAATGGTATTTTCTGCTAAGGCATCAATAAAACCATCAATTTTTTCAGTCGTACCCGCAATCTGAATGGTATAGGTGGTTGGTGTTACATCTACCACTTGCGCACGGAAAATATCCGCTGTGCGTTTAATTTCAGCACGTGCTGAGCCTAAAGCTTTCACTTTAATCAGCATCAACTCGCGCTCAATGTGCGCACCTTCAGACAAATCAACGACTTTCACCACTTCAACCAATTTATTCAGTTGCTTGGTAATTTGCTCAATTTTATGATCATCGCCATAAGTGGTTAACGTTAAGCGTGAAAGGGTTGGATCTTCAGTTGGCGCTACATTTAAAGTTTCAATGTTATAGCCACGCTGAGAAAACAAACCTACTAAACGAGAAAGCGCGCCTGCTTCGTTTTCAACGAGTACAGAAATAATGTGTCTCATTTTGTACGCTCCCCTTTGCTTAACCACATATCTTGCATCGATTGACCCGCAATCAGCATTGGATATACGTGCTCTGAACGATTTACCATGACATTAATGAATACGCATTTATCATTAATAGCCATTGCTTCAGCCAGTTTAGATTCAAGCTCATCTTCATGGTCAATTTGAATGCCCACGTGACCATACGCTTCCATCAATTTAGCAAAGTCAGGTAAAGAGTCGACATACGAACTTGAATGACGGCCTTCGTAGTTCATATCCTGCCATTGTTTCACCATGCCTAAAGCTTGGTTATTTAAGCAAAGAATTTTCACATTTAAGTCATATTGCTTACAGGTCGATAATTCTTGGATACACATCTGAATAGACGCTTCACCGGTAATACATACCACTTGCTGATCTGGGAATGCAAGCTTGGCTGCCATTGCATATGGCAGGCCTACTCCCATCGTCCCCAAACCACCTGAGTTGATCCATTGACGCGGACGCTTATATGTATAGTAATTAGCACCAAACATTTGGTGCTGACCCACGTCTGAGGTAATGATCGCTTCGCTGTTGGTCACTTTATCTAAAGCTTCAACCACTTGTTGCGGTTTCATCATCCCGTCAGTGGACTTTTCATATCTCATACCATGGACTTTGCGCCATTCATTAATCTGAGACCACCAAGTAGCCATATCTTCTGGATTTGGCTTAGACACATTTAATTGCTTCAACTGTGTCAGCATTTCCTGAAGCACAGGCTCTACTGCGCCCACAATTGGAATATGCGCCATGATGGTTTTTGAAATAGCTGCAGGATCAATATCAATATGAATCACTTTCGCATTGGTACAGAATTTTGCTGGATTATTGGTTACACGGTCATCAAAACGTGCACCAATCGCCAAGATCACATCTGCATTATGCATGGTCATATTGGCTTCATAAGTACCGTGCATTCCCAACATCCCGATGAACTGTTCATCATCACCAGGGAAAGCGCCCAAGCCCATCAAGGTATTGGTTACTGGGAAATTTAAGGTATGCGCAAGTTCTGTCAATAATGCAGACGCATTGCCTTGCACCACACCACCGCCAGAGTAAATAACGGGACGTTTTGCATGCAAAAGCTCATCAATGGCTTTACGAATCTGACCAGAGTGACCACGATGTGGTGGCTGGTAAGAGCGCATTTTGACTTTTTCAGGATATTCGTAAGCGAATTTTTCTACAGGATTGGTCACATCTTTTGGAATATCGACAACCACTGGGCCTGGACGGCCAGATGCCGCAATATAGAATGCTTTTTTAATAATTGCAGGAATTTCGCTTGCATGGCGTACTTGAAAGCTATGCTTCACGATTGGACGGGAAATCCCCACCATATCTGTTTCCTGAAACGCATCTTCACCAATCAAATGCGAAGCAACCTGACCAGACAAAATCACCATTGGGATTGAGTCCATATATGCAGTTGCAATTGGAGTAACAGTATTGGTCGCGCCCGGACCTGAAGTGACAAGTACAACGCCAGTTTTACCCGTTACACGCGAATAAGCATCGGCCATATGACCTGCAGCTTGCTCGTGGCGCACTAAGTAATGGTTAACTCTGTCTTGTTGAAAAAGCGCATCGTAAATATGTAATACGGCGCCGCCTGGGTATCCAAAAACATGTTCAACGCCTTCGTCCGCTAAAGCGCGAACTAGCATTTCACCACCAGATAAAAGTTCCAACGTGATTCACCCTAATCTTTTTTAGTCGCATAATGGGAGGCACTTGCGACACTTCATTCATTGACTGTGTGCATTGTTATAGCACACATATTTCATAGTTTTCATAGCAATAGGAAAAAATTATGATCTGACTGCTGTTTGAGCAATATGAGATCTAAAACATACTGGGATAAGCACATTTTATTCGCTTTGTTCAGCTTCTCGGCTAGAGAAGTTGTCCATTGCATGACATGACACTTATTCGAAGGGTGATCGACTAAGGCATATAAAACTAAAACAGCATTTTTGTTGTTTCAACTATTAAAGTCAAGTTTAAAAATTAGCTTTTTTCTGTTTATTTACAGACCGTTTATTTTTTAGGCGCAATTCCATATTTTGAACAATAATCAAAACTTTTGTTTTATGTCGCTTTATGCGTAATGCATAATTTTTCCTTATATATCGAATAAATATATTTAATCAATATTATTTCAACTCAAGACATCCTCATCAAATAATTATAAAAGTTTGAATTAGTGCTCAAAAATAACGAGTAAAATTAAAACAAGATTTGTACTTTTTTCACCCACCTAACCTTTTATCGAATCAGGCTTAAAAAGGGATGGCATCCCTGCTCAAAATAGCGCAAAATTTTGTTTTCGAATGCAATAAAAATTGTATTTCCAACAGGATCAAGGAACTGAATTTATTATGAAAATGTCTTTTCTTAAATTGGGGAGCGTAGCCTCTACTTTCGTACTCATATTTATGGCACAAAGTAGTTTTGCGCAAAATTTTTATAAGTGGGTTGATGCTAAGGGGTCAACTCATTACACCTCTACACCGCCACCTAAATCTGCACAAAAAAAAGGCAAAGTAGATACCCATGGATGGAAGAATTCATCACCAACTACATCCAACAATCAGACGCAGTCAGAGACTCAAAATGCGTCTCCTGCACATGTAGACACTAAAAACGCTGCTTCTACATCACAATCAAGCACCGCAGAAAAAGAGCAAGTCCATCAACAAGCACAAGAAGCTTTACGCCAAGGCCAAGCGGTTTCTGCTGAACAAAAATAACAATTCAGTTTATCTACACGATTTTCCCTCAGAATAGCGCGCGCAAAATTCACTTTTAGGTGCATTTTGCGCTATGCTGTGTAACAAACTTTTTAACCATTGTTCTTATATTACGTTTATGACTACTCACATTGACCCTGAATATCAAGCCAGTGCGATTGAACCTACTGTCCAACAGGACTGGGAAACTCGCAAAGCCTTTAAAGTTGCCGACACTGCAGAAGGTCCACGTCGATATATCCTCTCGATGTTCCCCTACCCAAGTGGCAAACTGCACATGGGTCACGTGCGTAACTACACCATTGGCGACGTGATCAGCCGTTTTCACCGTCTCAAAGGCGAAACCGTGCTTCAACCTATGGGTTGGGATGCCTTCGGTCTGCCTGCTGAAAATGCGGCGATTGCGCATCAAGTTGCACCGGCAAAATGGACCTTTGAAAATATCGCGTATATGCGTGACCAACTTAAAAAATTAGGTCTTTCTGTCGATTGGGATCGTGAATTTGCAACCTGTACACCCGAATACTATCACTGGGAACAATGGTTATTTGTTCAGCTGTACAAGAAAGGACTGATTTACCGTAAGCTTTCTACAGTGAACTGGGATCCTGTCGATCAAACTGTCCTAGCCAATGAACAAGTTGAAAATGGTCGTGGCTGGCGTTCAGGTGCATTGGTTGAAAAACGTGATATTCCAATGTATTACTTCCGCATTACAGACTATGCACAAGAATTATTAGACGATTTAGATACTTTAAAAGATGGCTGGCCACAGCAAGTTTTGACCATGCAACGCAACTGGATTGGTCGTTCTCAAGGGATGGACATTAGCTTCCCTTCAGCCAATACTGACGTTTATGCAGATGCTTTAACTGTATTTACCACACGTGCCGATACCTTAATGGGTGTGACCTATGTTGCTGTTGCAGCAGAACACCCTATGGCGCTAAAAGCAGCTGAAACAAACCCTGAATTAAAAGCATTTATTGAAGAATGCCGTATGGGTTCAGTGGCAGAAGCGGATCTTGCTGTGGCTGAGAAAAAAGGCATGGCCACAGGTTTGTTTGTGAAGCATCCTGTAACGGGTGAAGAAGTTCCTGTTTGGATCGCTAACTATGTGTTGATGTCTTACGGTTCTGGCGCAGTGATGGCGGTACCTGCACATGATGAACGTGACTTTGAATTTGCCAATAAATTTGGTTTAAACATCAAACAAGTCATTGATGCCAAAGGTGCAGATGATGCCGACTTTGATGCAACAACTTGGCAGGAATGGTACGGTTCTAAAGAAGGCAAACTGGTCAACTCAGCAGAATTTGACGGTTTAGGTTTACAAGGTGCATATGATGCATTCCTTGCTAAATTAGAGCCTACAACACTTGCGAGTACAAAAGTTCAGTTCCGCCTACGCGACTGGGGTGTTTCTCGTCAGCGTTATTGGGGTTGCCCAATTCCAATGATCAACTGCAACACCTGTGGTCAAGTTCCTGTACCTGAAGAACAGCTTCCTGTCATTTTACCAACGGACGTTGTGCCAGATGGTTCAGGCAATCCATTGAATAAAATGCCTGAATTTTATGAAACTAAATGTCCATGCTGTGGTAGCGATGCACGTCGTGAAACAGATACATTGGATACTTTCGTAGAGTCATCTTGGTATTATGCACGCTATGCATCACCAGATTTTACTGGTGGTCTGGTGAAACCAGAAGCAGCGAAAACTTGGCTTCCAGTCAACCAATATATTGGTGGTGTTGAGCACGCAATTCTACATTTATTATATGCTCGCTTCTTCCACAAATTGATGCGTGATGAAGGTGTAGTTGAAGGTAACGAACCATTCACCAACTTGTTAACACAAGGCATGGTACTTGCCGATACCTTCTACCGTGAAGCAGATTCAGGTAAGAAAACGTGGTTCAATCCAGCCGATATCGAACTTGAAAAAGACGAAAAAGGTCGCGTACTTTCTGCCAAATATAAAGAAGATGGTCAAGACGTCGTGGTTGGCGGTCAAGAAAAAATGTCGAAATCGAAAAATAACGGTATCGACCCGCAATCGATTATTGAGCAATACGGTGCAGATACTGCCCGTGTCTTTATGATGTTTGCAGCCCCACCCGATCAATCACTTGAATGGTCCGATGCAGGTGTTGAAGGTTCAAATCGTTTCTTGAAACGTGTTTGGCGTTTGGCTTCAAGTTTCCTTGAAAAAGGCAATCATGCAACTGCAATTGATGTGGCAAATTTGTCAGTGGCCGCACAAGACCTACGTCGTAAGACACATGAAACCATCCAAAAAGTCGGTGATGATATTGAACGTCGTCATGCGTTCAATACTGCAATTGCCGCTTTAATGGAATTGCTAAATGCGAACAATAAATTTGAAGCGCAAGATGATAACGACATTGCTGTAATACGTGAATCGATCACTGCACTTCTTACTTTACTTGCGCCATTTGCACCGCATTTAAGCCAAACCTTATTGGCTGAATTTGGGATTGAATTAACCACGACGCTATTCCCACAAGTGGATGAGTCTGCGTTAACACGCAATACCCAAACGATTGTGGTGCAAGTCAATGGTAAACTTCGTGGCAAATTAGAAGTCTCTATCGATGCCTCTAAAGAAGATATTTTGGCACAAGCCAAAGCTTTACCAGAAGTACAACAATTCTTAACTGGCCCGACCAAGAAAGAAATTGTGGTACCAAATAAATTAGTGAATTTGGTGGTTTGATAAGCTTTTAAGCCTCCCTTTATAAAGGGAGGCTTGGAGGGATTTATATAAAAAATCTCCCCTAACCCCTCTTTAAAAAAGAGGGGGAACTAAAGGCGATAAACAATTCCTAAACAAAGCCCGTTGTCATTCAACGGGCTTTGACTTTACAATTCGACTCATTGAGTAAAACAAAATTTGCCTGATTTCCCACACTGGGACAAATAAATAGAGGACACCACATGCATTTGGTTCAACGTGTTGCTGCAATTGTACTAACCTTGGGTCTAGGTGCAGGCTTAACAGGCTGTGGCTTCCATTTAAAAGGCACCAATCCGAATGTTGCACCCGTAACATATGCCAATATGAAATTGGTTTTACCCAAAGATACTGAAGAACTTGAAGAAAAACTCAATATCTATTTAGGCGCTGCTGGTATTAAGTTAAACAACGCCCCTCAGTCTTACACCCTGCATGTACTTGACTACTCTCCACGTCGTTTAGAGCTAAATGGTAAATTAGTCGAAACTTTACTCCGCTTAAACGTAACTTTCCGTATTGAAGATGCACAAGGCAAGCCTGTGACTGAACCACGTACCGTGATGGCAACCCGTTCATATCAATATGATGTCGCAACGGTCAATACCGATGATCAGGAACAAAAATTCCTGAATCAAGTAATTATTGATGACGTTGCCCAGCAAATTGCTCGTCAAATTTCATCGAATCGCTTACCTTTAGCGACTCAACGGACTGCACAACCCGCAGTAACGTCTGCTCCCATCTCTAAATAAACAGAACATAATCAATGAAGCTCGATTACTTGCAAGCCTTAAAACGTGTTGATGAAGCGCGAGGTGCTTGGGTACTTCATGGCCAAGAACCGCTTTTAGAACAGAACTTGGTGGATACGTTCCGTGCAAGTTGGCTAAAGCAAGACATCGAGCGGCAACGTTATGACATCACCAGTGTCAGTGACTGGAAAACCGTTTTTAACGCCCTAAACAGCTTATCGCTATTTTCGAGTCAATTGGCGATTGAAGTGCATGGCAATATCAAACCCGATGCCAATGGACTCAAAGAATTAAAAAAATATTTGCAACACAATGAGCAAAATTTACTGCTGGTAGTGATGCCGAAACAAGACAGCAGTAGTCTAAAAACCGCTTTTTTTCAAACCATTGATGCCAATGGTGTCAATGTTAATCTAGTGGCCAATTACCCCAAAGACCGTCAGCAAATTTTGGCGGTAGAAGCTCAAAAACTTGGAATTCAACTGGCCAACGATGCATGGCAATGGCTTGAGCAACATCATGAGCACAATTTACTGGCTGCCAAAAATAGTTTAATGCGGGTCAGTGACACCTTTACCGACGTTGCTGTCATTCAAATTGATCACCTACATTCCTGTCTGCAAGATCAATCTCGATATACCACCTTTGATTTAAGCGATGCTTTATTGCAAGGTGACTTTGGGCAATCGGTCAAAATTTTCCAATATCTCATTGCCTCTGGCGAAGCAATGTCACTGATTTTATGGAGCATTAGCAAAGAAATTCGTTTGCTAATGCAACTGTTTGAACAACCACAAAATGCATTACAGCTGGGCATTTGGAAAAATAAAGTCAGTCAATATCAACAAGCCCTTCGCAGACTCGACCCCAACAGCTTTCTGGCTTGGCCGTCGCTCTTACTGCGTATAGATGCCTCTATTAAAGGTCTTGGGAATGAAAATGCTGAACATTTGGTGTTTCAAGCGATTGCGGGGCTATGTGGTAAACCATTATTTATGGCACCAACCAGCTAGCTGAAAAACCGCGAAAACCAACTTTTCCCTTTTTTCTGTTCCTGCACACGCAAATAATGCAACATATTGTCTCTCACACTATCCACATAGTCTTGATCATCATGCTGAATATGGTTAATCAGCCACTTTGACAATAAGCGATGCAGATCATTCTCAACCGATTCGCCAAGCTCGAATTTTTGACGGTAATCATTCAGGCGCTTAACGAATAATTGGTGAATCCCCTTGTGAGAAGGCAAATACTGATAATGCACTTGCTCCAATAAGTTTTCTTCAAAGCTAAAATGAGATTGCGTGTAATCGATTAGATCATTTAAGACCTCTCTAATCTTGTCGCGCTCACCGCTCCCCCGAATACTCTCCAAAGCATTAATATAATCTAAAATTTGGCGATGCTGATTATCAATCACATCAATACCAATATTATAATCTTCATTCCATTCCATCATTCGCCCCTTATAAATTTCTATTTTTAAAGAAATATTTTTTGCACAATCATTGTACAAATTTCTGTTATTATGAATCCCATAATTTCTTTATGGGATTAAATACTACAAGTTTTTTAAACTTAAATCTATAGACAAAAGATATAATTTTCAAATTAGTTAAACTCGATTAGTACTTGTATTTTCAGCATAATTTTAAGATATAAACAACTTAGGATTAAAATAGTTCAAGTACACATCATTCAATCAGTTCAAATTTTCTGTCCTAAAAAATCTAATATTAAAAATGTAAATCATCTTTCTAAAACATATTTTTATTGCCATTTTTATTGTCTAACCAACACTGATGCAAGAAATAAGAGAAAACCTAGTGTATTAAAATCTTTACCCGCTCAATCAGCAACTTAAAATAATAATCATTTCTATTTAGCATAAAATATTCACGATTTATCCTCATTTAAATCTTATAATCGGGACATTCTCAATTTATCTACACCAATGACTATGCCAAAAATAAAACCGACAAAGCTTCTAATTGCCGTGGTCTGTATCCTTGCTGTTGCACTCACAGCTTGGTACTTTTTCAAGCCGAAACAAGAGCTTCCTCAATACATTACTGCTGAAGTCACTAAAGGGGATTTAGAAAATTCTGTACTAGCAACCGGGGTGCTTGAAGCCACCAAAATGGTCAGCGTCGGTGCGCAGGTTTCAGGTCAGGTTAAAAAAATGTATGTTCAATTGGGCGACCAAGTCAAACAAGGTCAGCTGATTGCACAAATTGATTCAGTACGTCAGGAAAATGATCAAAAAACCGCTGAAGCCAGTATTAAAAATCAACAAGCACAACTGGCAGTCAAAGATGCCAATTTAGCCAAAGTCGAAGCAGAATATAACCGTCAAAAAGCCATGTATGCACAAGATGCAACCTCACGTTCTGAATTAGAGTCGGCATTGGCAAACTACAAAATAGCGCAGGCTGACATTACAGCAATTAATGCACAAATTGAACAATCGCGCTTAACCTTAGCCACAGCGAAAGAGGATTTAGGCTATACCCGTATTGTGGCGCCAATGGATGGCACTATTGTCGCGATTGTGACTGAAGAAGGTCAAACCGTAAACGCCAACCAAAGTGCACCGACCATTGTTAAATTAGCAAAATTAAATGATATGACCATCAAAGCTGAAATTTCTGAAGCGGATGTCATGAAAGTTGAAAAAGGTCAGCGTGTGTACTTCACCACCTTGGGTGACAGCGAAACCAAACACTATGCAACGCTACGCCAAGTTGAACCTGCACCCTCTTCTATTAACAATGAAAACAGCAATAGCTCGACTTCATCTTCAAGTACGGCCATTTATTACAATGCCTTATTTGATGTACCCAATGAAGACGGTAAATTGCGTATTGATATGACCGCTCAGGTGTACATTATTTTAGATGAAGCTCGCAATGTGTTAACCATTCCTGCAGCAGCCATTCAAACCTCAAACCGTTCACGCGGTCAATCAAATAATAATGCTGACCGTGCTTCTGCCAACCAACAACAACCACGGGCCAATAAAGATGAGACGCAAGCCAACCGCCCTAAACGCTTAGAATTAACAGCTGCAGAAAAAGCCTTGGTTGAACAAGGTAAAGCATCTGTTGCCATGATTCGTGTGGTTCAAGCAGATGGCACAGCAAAACCACAACCCGTATTAATTGGATTAAATAACCGTGTAACTGCACAAGTCATTCGTGGTTTAAAACAAGGCGATCAAGTGGTGATTGCCGATGGTTCAGATACGTCGAATGACTCTGCAAAACGTAGCAACCGTGCCGGTGGCGCGCCAATGAGAATATAATCATGAGTCAACAGCGAAAACCTCTGCTTGAGGTGAAGGATCTGACTCGTGAATTTCCCGCAGGCGAAACTACAGTTCAGATTCTTAAAGGTATCAATTTAGAGATTTACCCAGGCGAACTGGTGGCGATTGTCGGTCAGTCAGGTTCGGGGAAATCGACCCTGATGAATATTTTGGGCTGTCTCGATCAGCCCACGCATGGTAGTTATAAAGTAAAAGGTCGTGAAACACGTCAGCTTGAAGCAGATGAGTTGGCACAATTACGCCGTGAGTATTTTGGCTTTATTTTCCAGCGCTATCATTTGCTAGGTGATTTAAACGCTGCAGGCAATGTTGAAGTCCCTGCCATTTATGCAGGGGTAGAATCCTCTGAACGCCAAGAACGCGCCAAACAATTACTCAGTAATTTGGGTCTGGCAGAAAAAGTCCAAAACCGCCCCAGCCAACTTTCAGGCGGGCAACAACAACGGGTTTCCATTGCCCGCGCCTTAATGAATGGTGGCGATGTGATTTTGGCCGATGAACCCACAGGTGCATTGGACAAAAACAGTGGTATTGAAGTCATGCGTATTTTGCGTGAACTGAATGCCAAAGGTCATACCATCATTTTGGTTACGCACGACCATAACGTCGCTAAAAATGCCTCACGTATTATTGAAATTAGTGACGGTAACATTATTTCTGATGAAGCCAATATTCCAGAAAATGATGATGAACCTTTAGAAAAGCAAGAACTTCAACCCACGATTAAAAAAAGAACCTCTCCGTGGCATTCGGCAGTTGACCGCCTAAGCGAAGCATTCCGTATGGCGCTATTGGCCATGAATGCACACCGCATGCGTACTTTTTTGACCATGTTGGGTATTATTATTGGTATTGCCTCGGTGGTTTCAGTCGTCGCACTGGGCAACGGTTCGCAAAAACAGATTTTAGAAAATATCAGTAGCTTAGGCACCAATACCATTACGGTGTACCAAGGTCGTGGCTTTGGTGATAATTCAAGATCCGCCCAAGTCAAAACCCTTGTTCCCGCTGACGGTATAGCCTTGGCTGAACAGCCCTATGTGGATGGGGTCAGTCCAACCGTTTCCAGCAATGTCACCGCACGTTTTAAAGACACCGAAGCATCTGCCACAGTCAACGGAGTCAGCGCCGATTATTTCTATGTCAAAGGTATGACCTTTGCTTCTGGCCAAGCTTTTGATAAAGAAAGCGTGACCGAACAAGCCCAAGACGTGGTCATTGATGCCAACACTAAAAACACCTTCTTTAGTGATGGCACAAACCCTGTTGGACAAGTCATTTTACTGGGTAGCGTGCCTAGCCGTATTATTGGTGTGGTCGATGCACAAAAAAGTATGATGGGGAATTCGGACAGCTTAAATGTGTATTTACCCTATTCAACCGTCATGAGTCGTATGCTGGGGCAGTCCAATGTTCGTAGCATTATTGTGCGGATTAAAGATGAGTACCCTAGTGCTGTCGCTGAAAATGCCATTCTGAATTTATTGGTACAACGCCACGGCGCACAAGATGTCTTTACCCAAAACTCCGATAGTATTCGTGAAACTATTCAGCAAACCACCCAAACCATGACTTTACTGGTTTCAGCCATTGCCGTTATTTCATTGGTGGTCGGGGGGATTGGTGTCATGAATATTATGTTGGTTTCAGTGACCGAACGGACTCAAGAAATCGGGGTGCGTATGGCGGTTGGCGCACGTCAAAGTGACATTTTGCAACAGTTCCTGATTGAAGCGGTATTGGTGTGTATTTTGGGTGGTATTTTAGGTGTTCTGCTTTCCTTAGGCATTGGACAAATTATCAGTCATTTTGCAGGCGACACCTTCCAAATGGCCTATTCAACCACCTCGATTGTGGCTGCTTTTGTCTGCTCGAGTATGATTGGTATTGTGTTTGGCTTTATTCCAGCACGTAATGCCGCGCGTTTAAACCCTGTCGATGCACTCTCTAGAGAATAAGAAACTTATGATGCAAATGAATTTAACCAAACTTGCAAGTGCCTTCATTCTAAGTAGCACATTGGTGGGCTGTGCTGCCATGGTCAAATCGCCTTATGAAGCCCCTGCTGTGACGATTCCAGCCAGCTTTCAAAACAGTACAGTATTGAGTAAACAAGTCCAGGCCAATGCCTATGCTGACCAATGGTGGACGCTGTTTGGTGATGCACAACTGAATCAGCTGATTCAACAGGCTTTTCAGGCCAATTCAGATTTGGCTGTGGCAGGCATTAATCTACAACAAGCTCGTTTAAAAGCAGGTTTGGCTCAAAACCAACAAGGTCCGCGTGTCAGTTCTAGCGCTTCTGCTGGACATAATATCGACCTACATTCAGGTGATGATCACTCACGTGGCGTATCGCTCAGTGCGGGTGTCAGTTATGAACTCGACTTATTTGGCAAATTGGCGCGTCAAACTGAAGCCAGTAAATGGGAAGCTTCAGCCACAGAACAAGACTTACAAGCCACTGCGCAAAGTTTAGTGGGTACTGTGGCCAATTTATATTGGCAACTGGGTTATTTAAATGAACGCGATAGCATTGCGAAACAAAACCTTGCGACCACACAAAAAACCTATGAATTGGTACGTGTGCAATACCGCGCAGGGGCAGTTTCGGGGCTAGATTTGACCCAAGCCGAACAATCTGTACAAAGCCAAAAAGCGACTTTGAGCCAAATTGCACAGCTGAAAGTTGAAACCCGTACAGCACTTGCTGTGCTATTCAATCAGCCTGTACAACAACTGAATATTGCAGAACCACAACGTTTACCCCGTATCGCTTTGCCCAATATTGCCTCTGGCCTACCTGCAGAGCTTCTTTCGCGTCGTCCAGATTTACAGGCCAGCGAATTACGTCTACGCAAAAGCTTAGCCACGAAAGATGCAACCAAAGCCAGCTATTACCCTTCTATTAGTTTGACCGGTAATTTAGGTTCTTCTAGCACCTCATTAAGTAATTTATTGCAAAATCCAGCCCTGACTTTAGGCGCAAGCTTAAGCCTACCTTTTTTGCAATATAATGATATGAAAAAAGATTTAGCGATTAGCGATTTAGACTATGAAAAAACCATTGTGCAATATCGTCAAACGCTGTATCAAGCCTTTGCCGATGTTGAAAATGCCTTATCCAACCGTACCGAATTAAACAAGCAAGTCGCCTTGCAAGAACGTAATGTGCAATTGGCAGAAAAAACTGAACGTCTTACTGAAGTGCGTTATCGTAACGGCGCCATTGCACTTAAGAACCTGCTTGATGCACAGGAAACCACGCGAAATGCGCGTTTGGCTTTGGTTCAAGCCAAACAGAGCCAATACAATGCTTATGTCACTCTTATGCAAGCCTTGGGTGGTAGTCCTGTTGCACCCACAGCCTAAAAGACCAATTAAGATATAAAAAAACCGAAGCCTTACTTCGGTTTTTTTATTAAAATTTTGATTCTTGATTCAAATAGGCTTCAATATTTTTTAACAGTTCAATAGACCGTGGGTGCCTCATAGCGCGCCCTTTTTCAAGCCAACACTGTGCTGTATGCAAATTCCGTTCAACGCCCTGCCCATACAAATACATTTGCCCCAAATGACCATAAGCATCTGGATTGGCATGTTGTGCGGCCTGTTGGTAATATTCTAAGGCCACATTAAGGTCAGCTTCTTGCCCTAATCCTTGCGCATAAATTTCACCTAAACGGTTCAATGCGACGCCATTGCCCTGTATTGCGGCTTGTTTTAAATACTGCTGTGCCAAGAGCAAGTTTTGCTGTGAATGATCATCTTGAGAAAGCCCTAAACCTAACGTAACTTGCGCTAAAACATGACCTGCGTCGGCTGCTTGTTGTAAATAAATCCGTGCTTGTTCAAAATCATTTACAGTGGAAATAAGTTGCCCCGCATAAAGTTGATAAAACGTCCACAGGGCATCTGTACAACCTTGCTCGGAAGCTTGAACTAAATATGCCAAGGCTTTATTTCTATCAGGTAATGGATAAGAGGCCATGCAATAAAACAAGCCAATAACATAGTTTTGATCTACGCTATTTTTAATTTTATACCGCCAACCTTGCTCGGCTGCTTGTTGAAGATATGCTTCTGCCTTGGCTATATCTTGAACGGTTCCAACACCATGCAAATGGCATAATCCCAACCCCATCAAACTCATGTAATTGGGTTCAATTTCATGTGCATACTGATACAGCTCAAAGGTCTTTTCGGGTATTTTTGCCACCAAATGCTCTTCGTAATACAAAGCAGCAATTGCGCATAAGGCTTCTGCATTTTTTTCCTGTGCAGCCTCAGACCAGTAGCGAAACGCCATGGTTTCATTTTTATCGACAAACCAGCCATGAAAATAAGCACGCCCCAATAATGCTTTGGCTTTTAAATTTTGATGTTCTTTGGCCTGTGTTAATAAATCAGACCATACTCGCTGACGCTGATCAATATCATATTTCCCCATCAACACTGCTTGCTGATAAATAGGTAATAACGCTTGATCACCCAAGGCAATACAAACTTTCAAATAGTGTAGAGCGCATTGCTCATTGGCAGGCAAAAACTGACCAAACTGGTAATATTCATAAAGTTGCTGATTGGCGACTAAATGTCCCTGCTCTGCAGCTTGAAATAAGGCATGCAAGCCTTCACTGATATTCGGTGTTTTTATTTGCGTTAAATAATATTGCGCGAGCTGATATTGTGAACTGGCATGACCATTTTCAGCATTGCGCTTCAATAGACTCAAGTGTTGTTCAGAGACCTGATCGTTAGGATTAGATAATCCATTAATACGATATTGAGCATCTAGATGTCCCAATGCAACTGCATGACGATACCAATAAAGTGCTTTTTCTAAGTCTTGCAGTTGCGTTTCATGCCAGATGCCCAACTGATAAGCCGCTTCATCCCCACCTAAGCGATAAGCTTTTTCAAGCAGGCCAATGCCATGCGGTGGATTTTTCTCTCGCCCCAAACCATATAAATGCATTAACCCCATTTGGGTATACGCCTGCGGCAATTCGTGTTGTTTGGCCAATTGACTATAAATGTCATAGGCTCGTGCATAATTTGGCTGTCCCTGATCACAACTTAAATGCTCAGCATGTTTCAATTGTGCGTCAATTTGATCGAGCCATAAATCATGTTGTACTGCTTTTGCTTGATCACGTTCAACAGGATCTGGACGTTTCCACATCCAAAACCCCAGCCCTAAAATCCCCAAAATTAAGATCAGCATGAACCACATAGCAACTCCATACGGTCAAATTTATTATTTAAAATATTGTGTTTTATTCTAAGTCCTGAAACAAAAAAAAGCACCGTAACTGGCGCTTTTGTTTTTTAAAAAGTGCGTGCTAATTCAAAGTTTCAGACGTTTTGCATCTAACTTTTTCAATCCCTCAGCCACCGCAATCATGGCAAAACTTGATGTCACAACCACTGCGGAACCATATCCTCCACAGCGCAAGCCTGCACTTGCACATACTTCTGCACTCGAAAATGGATTATCAATGGAATACACACAGGTAATACCAAATTTTTCTTTTGGCTTTTTACAAATCCCCTTACTACGCAACTGCGTCCGCAATTTAGCTAACATCGGATCTTGTTCGGTTTTAGATAAATCGGCCACACGAATTTTTAAAGGATCGAGCTTGCCGCCTGCGCCACCCGAGACAATTAATGGAATTTTATTAAATCGGCAATGTAGCATCAGTGCTAATTTGGCTTTGACATCATCAATACAATCTAAAATTAAATCAGGTGCTTCGGCCAATAGTTCTTTAACATTTTCAGGTGTTAAATAGTCATCAATTAAATTAATTTTAATTCGTGGGTTAATTGATCGACAGCGCTCTGCCATCACTTCAATTTTGTCCATACCCAGTGTTGAACTCATGGCAGGCAATTGACGGTTAATATTTGAGGCTGCCACCACATCCATATCGATCAGGGTAAGTTCACCTACACCTGTTCGCGCTAAGGCTTCCACCGCCCAAGAACCGACGCCACCAATACCAATAACCATGACATGGCTTTTTTCATAATGACTGAATGTATCTTCGCTATAAATTTTTGCAACACCTGCAAATCGGCGATCATATTCATCATCTTGGAACAATTCAGTCATTCTTTCAGCTTAATCTTCAGTCACAATAGCGCGCTATTTTAGCAAATTCGACACCAAAATAAACGTTATACCCACTTTAATCCCACCCATAAAAAAAGAGGCTATTCGCCCCTTTTCACCTTCACAGCATCAGTCGTTATTCATAATGAAAAAATACTGACGGTAATATTTTAATTCTGCAATGGAGTCACGAATGTCGTCCATGGCCAAATGTGAAGCATTTTTCTTTAAGCCATCCATAATTTCAGGGCGCCAGCGTTTTGCCAATTCTTTAACTGAAGAGACGTCTAAATTACGATAATGGAAAAATTGTTCCAATTCAGGCATCAAACGGTGCATAAAACGACGGTCTTGGCAAATAGAGTTACCGCACATTGGCGATACTTTTGGATTAATCCATTTTTTTAAGAATTCGATGGTCTGCTGTTCTGCATCTTGTGCGGTCAGTTTACTCCGGCGCACACGTTCAATTAGGCCAGACTGACCATGTTGACGGGTATTCCACTCATCCATCGCATTGAGTATCAAAGGAGACTGATGGATCGCCAGCACAGGGCCTTCCGCCAAAATATTGAGCTTGTCATCGGTTACAATGGTCGCAATTTCAATAATTCGATCGTTATCTGTATCTAGACCTGTCATTTCAAGGTCAATCCAAATGAGACGGGTATCCGGTGTGCTGCTCATAAATGTGCAATCTTATTGGGCTGAAAAACCACTATAGTAGCAAATTTATCAGTCTCGCGCTGTAAATAGACCCCGCTTCATGCTATTTTTGCCTTCTCGTTTTTATGGTTTTTTAGGATATGAATGGCTTTAATTCGTAAGCGCCGTTTGACTGAACAGCAACAACGCCGCATTCAGCAACAACAGAAATCCCGTCAGGAAGACCTTGATACATCCAGTGATCTTGAAGGGCTTGTGGTTCAGCATTATGGTCGTCAGTTAGAGGTTCAAGCCTTATCCACGCCAGAGATACATCCTGAAAAGCCTGTAGTCTTAGCAGGCGAGCCAGAACCGTCTTGGAAGCCCATTGAATTGGGCAGTGTTTGGCGCTGTCATACACGTACCAATTTAGAAGCCTTGGTCACAGGTGACCGCGTGAAATGGCAAGCTGACCCCAACACAGGGTTGGGAATCATTACCGCCATTCATCCACGCCAGTCTTTACTGACCCGCCCCGACCGCTACCATAAAGTTAAACCTGTGGCAGCCAATGTCAGTTTAATTGTGATTGTATTTGCCTCTTTCCCAGAAGTTGCACCCGGCTTAATTGACCGCTATTTAGTGGCCTGTGCCAGTGCAGATATTCCAGCCCTACTGGTGCTAAATAAAATGGATTTAGTGAAAGAAAACGATCCTATTTTAACATTGGTTGAAGAATATAAAAATTTAGGCTATGAAATTTTATTGACCCAATCTGATGGTGATCTGACTGAGTTGGCACAGCGTCTAGCTGGTGAAACGGTCGCCTTTGTCGGACAGTCTGGTGTAGGTAAAAGCTCACTGATTAATACCATCATTCCTGATGCCGCTCAAAAAACCAATGTGATTTCAGAAAATTCGGCACTAGGTCAACACACCACGACCTCGACCCGTTTAATTGCCTTTGGTGAAAATGCAGCCCTGATTGACTCACCCGGTATTCGTGAATTTGGCTTGTGGCATTTAAACATTGAAAATGTACAAAATGGTTTCCCTGAAATTTTCAATTTATTGGGTTATTGCCAATTCAGGAACTGTACCCATAAACATGAAAAACAATGTGCTTTACGCCAAGCAGCCTCTGCAGGTGAAATTTTACCTAGACGTTTAGAAAGCTATTTGCGTTTAATTGATGAAATTGCGGAAGCACAGCAAAAAAATTAGTTTTTATTCAGCTCTAACCCTTGAAGCGGTGATTTTGATCACCATATTTATCAGCTATACTCTTGGCAGTTTTTAAATTGTGATTAGGTGACTTGTGGAACGTTGGTTCGGATTTATGGGGAATCACCCCTTCTTATTTGGCACACTCGCTATATTAGTGGTGCTGTTCTTTGTTTTAGAAGGTCAGCGTAATGGCCGCAAAATTTCACCACAGTCTTTGGGAATTTTAGTCAAAGCTAAAAATGCCATGCTGATCGATTTACGTGATGCGAAAGATTTCCGTGAAGGCCATATCAGTGGTAGCCGTAATATTCCGTATAGCCAACTTACACAGCATCTAGAAGAGTTAAAAACTTCTGACCGCCCGTTGGTATTTGTGTGTAACTTAGGCCAAGTGGCCGGTTCAGCATTACAACAAGTGGGTCATGCTGATGCTTACCGTTTAGATGGCGGTATTAGCAACTGGAAAGCCCAAGGCTTACCTTTAATCAAAAGCAAATAATACGCAAAAGGAGAAAGAAAATGGCTGAAGTAACAATTTATTCAACCTCCGTGTGTCCTTATTGCGTTCGAGCAAAACAGCTTTTAGAGCGTAAAGGCGTGGCTTATAAAGAAATTAATTTATCTACGGAAGCAGCTGAAGTCCGTATGGAGTTAATGCAACGCACCAATCACCGCACTGTTCCTCAAATTTTTATTGGTGAGCAGTTTATTGGCGGTTTTGACCAGCTGTATGCATTAGAACGCGAAGGCAAGCTCGACGAATTACTGGCTTAATGGTCAGATAACATCACATCTTCATAATATTAAGGATTAAAGAATGAGTGAAGAACAACAAGCTCAACCGCAACTTGCTTTAGAGCGTATTTACACCAAAGATATTTCTTTTGAAGTGCCTGGGGCGCAAGTATTTACCAAAGAATGGCAGCCTGAACTGAACATTAACTTGTCTTCATCTGCTGAAAAAATTGACCCAACTCACTTTGAAGTGTCTTTAAAAGTTGTGGTTCAAGCAAATAATGCGGGCGAGACTGCATTTATTGTTGATGTGACTCAATCTGGTATTTTCTTGATTGACAGCGTTGAAGAAGAGCGTCTTCCGTACATTTTGGGTGCTTATTGCCCAAACATTCTGTTCCCGTTTTTACGTGAATCTGTGAATGATATGGTAACTAAAGGTAGCTTCCCACAATTGCTTTTAACACCAATTAACTTTGATGCTGAATTTGAAGCGAACTTAGATCGCGCGCAAGTTGCAGCCGCTGAAGGTCAAGCTTAATCGCTTTACTTTAAGCAATAAAAAAGACCGCTTTTGCGGTCTTTTTTATTGCTTTTACTTTTCTCTCTTTGGGAGAAGGTCGGGATGAGAGTGAAAAAATCACTCTCCCTTTAATAAAGAGGGATAAGAGGAGGATTCATTATCAAAATAATTCTGATATTTCATTGAATCTCCCCATCCTCCCTTTAAAAAAGGGAGGAGTTCATTATTCAGCATCCATCATCAATTCAGCGCTCATACCCACCGTATTGAAACCTGCATCGACATACATAATTTCACCTGTAATGCCATTTGCCCAAGGTGAGCAAAGGAACAATGCAGCATTACCCACATCTTCAATTGTGACATTACGTTTAAGTGGCGCAACTTTTTCATTTAAATCTAACATTTTACGGAAAGATTTAATGCCTGATGCAGCCAATGTACGAATTGGGCCCGCAGAAATGGCATTCACGCGAATACCTTCAGCACCCAAACTAGACGCTAAGTAACGCACACCCGCTTCTAACGATGCTTTTGCCATCCCCATCACGTTGTAGTTTGGCATTACACGCTCAGATCCTTGATACGTTAGGGTCAATAAACAACCTTTGCGTACAGCCAAAAGTGGCTTGGCCGCACGTGCCATTGCAATAAAGCTATAAGCACTGATGTCATGTGCGACTTTAAAGCCATCACGGTCTGTAATTTCAGTGAAATCGCCATCTAAAGTATGCGCTGGGGCAAACCCAATAGAGTGGACTACGCCATCTAAACCATCCCAGTGCTTTGCAAGCTCTGTAAATGCTGTCTCAATTTCAGCATCGACGGCAACATCACATGGAAAAACTAGCGTAGAACCGAATTGTGCAGCAAAATCATCGACACGTTTTTTTAATTTATCATTTGGATATGTAAACGCTAACTCTGCACCTTCGCGATGCAATGCTTGGGCAATACCGAAAGCAATCGATAATTTACTCGCAACGCCTGCAATTAAAAAGCGTTTGCCTGCCAATAGTCCTTGTGCCATGTGAATTTCACTCGATCAAATTTAATTGCATAATGCCAAGTCTAGAGCATTTTAGAAATTGCATAATGCACCTTTTTTTCAGCAAATCGAAAATGCTGTTAATTACTGGGCTAAACCTAAGGCCTCTAATGAGTTTTTCCACAGCTGTTCAGCCAACAAAGTTTGATCCATTTGTAAGCTTTGTGCCAAACCTTGTAGTACATAAGGCAAATTGGCTGGTGTGTTACGTGTACGGTGCGCGGTATCGTGTTGACAGCACAACGGCGTCATATCTGGACAGTCAGTTTCTAAAACCAAATGTGACGCACCTACAGCTTGCACAACCGCATGTAGTTTTTTTGCATTGGGAT
The DNA here is from genome assembly GCF_001707755.1 of Acinetobacter celticus. GTDB lineage: Bacteria > Pseudomonadota > Gammaproteobacteria > Pseudomonadales > Moraxellaceae > Acinetobacter > Acinetobacter celticus. The sequence goes on from NZ_MBDL01000001.1 coordinate 85,575, forward strand.
TGGTAATTTGCCCTGTGACCCCAATTTTAAACCCAAGTTTGATCAATGCTTTGGCTTCTTCTACCCCGCCACTAAAAGCGTGGGCAATGCCCCCCCATTGAAAGTGCTGTGCTTTCAATATTCTTAGCACCTCTGCATGAGACTTACGAATATGCAATAACACTGGTTTTTGATACTGCGTTGCCAAAGCTAACTGCGCCACAAAAAACTGTTTTTGCTTATGAAAAGCATCAGCCTGTTTATGTTGCGGCAAAAAAGTGTCTAAACCAATTTCACCAATCGCAACGCACTGTTCAGTTTTCAAAATATGTTCTAAATCGTATAAATGACCAGTGTGATGCTGTTCGATATAAAACGGATGCAAGCCGGGTGCTAAATAGCTTTTTGGCGCATGTTGTAAGCTATTTAAATAATGTTGTGTTTGGACTAAATCGGTAAATCGCTCTTGCACAAATCCAATTAAAATCAGCCGCTCTACCCCTGCCCGCTTTGCAGTATAAGCCAATACATCCCGATCTTGATCAAAATCGGGAACGTCAAAATGGGTATGGGTATCAAACAAAAACGGCTGAATGGACATTAAGATTTAACTTTGGCTTCTGAAGCAGGTACTGGATCACTGACTGGAAAATACTGCGTCTTCAAAATACCTTTCAGCTGATCATAAGGAATGGTTAAACGTGGTAAACCCACAACATAAGGCCCAATCTCATATTCTGCATATTGCAACACCAGACCATTTTTTGCTAAATAATAATTATCCGATAACTTAAATTTCCAAATCTGCTCATATTCTTCAATACTATTGGCTAACTTGGCATCCATCACCCAAACTTTAAAGGCCTCATAGGCTTTACTTTGAAGTGCCATTTTTTGTTGTGGTAACAAAATATCGTCTAGCTGAATGCGTTTTTTACTTTGTAAATCAAAATTATAATATTGCTGGCTCGATGCGCCATGCGCACCGCCTAAATAGCTACTACTGTTCAAAACCACTGTAGCCAAAGGCTTTTCTGCATTTAAAATTTTAGGTTTAATCATCAAGCTAATTTGCTGTGCAGAACTGAGGGCTTTTAGTTCTTTATCTAACTTTAAAAAGGCTTGCATGAAGGGTTCAGTTTGCTGTTCTAAAATTAATTTAGGCGTTGCCACTTGAGCCAATGGAGTTGTCGCTTCTGAGCTAGCTGTAGCTTCACGACTGGCCAATTTTGTCTGATCTTTGGCAGGTTCTATCGATAAAATTTGGCTCAGTAGTTTTAAAATTTCCTGATCAATATAAGCATCAATAAAGCTTTGATTGGTATTTAAACGCTCTATTTTAATTTCAGGACAACTCTTACCGTCACATTCAGGTAAATTCAATGTCAGCGTTTCAGTATCACCAATTAGTTTCATCTGCTGATCTGGTACAGTCGTTTTAGGCTTTTCAGTTTCAGGCTGTGGTTCAGCTTTTTGTGGTTGACAGGCACTGAGTAAAACGGCTGATGCCAATAGCGTCATGATCCAAATATTTTTTTGCTTTAACATGCATTTACCTATCTTCTTTTAGATTACGCTTATTGCATTGCGAATAAGCGATCAGCGTTGATATTCAATAGACCTAAAACATATGCTGATATATCTCAGCTTTCAAGACCTGCTGTGTTTGCTGTTTGCTTAAATAAATATCCAATTGTTTACCATCTTTCACAATTTCATGTGTTCTGTAATGTAAACCAATCCCTTCCTGATCGAAAAACCAGTCTGCCTGCCCCCAATACAATTTTTTCGGCGCAGCTGCACGGACTGTAACCTCTTGCTCTTTCAACCATTTGGCATAGGCTTCTTGTACCAGTGTATTCATTTTTATTTGTTGCTTGGCATCAATAATATCCAGTGGCGTTAAGCTTTTCTGTGTACGACGGTCTGCGACAAAAAAATAATGCCGATCTTTCACTTTAATATTTTCTTGGGCGGTATCTACCCCGACTTGCAACAGTACATATTGATTGCGCTGATAAGGAATGCGAGTATACATCGCTAAAGAATAGGGTTGATTGGTTTTAAATTCCGCCTGCCATGCATCTGATTGTTTAACGTAAGCATTGATGGCCTGTTGTAAATTTAAGTTTTGTTTTTGCTCAATTTGATCTTGAATGACCTGTGCTTGATTACGTTCAATCCAAGTATTGAGCCACACATCTGCGGTCTGAATGGTTTGAATTTCTAAATCGATACAGTTTTTATTTTCACAAAATGGAACTGCCATTTTTGCAGGCTGTTCCTGAATATTTAGATAGGGCAATACATCAATTTTTTCCGCTTCAAAAATAGAAGTTTTTTTTTCATTTTTCGGTTGTGGTTGTTTTTGAGCATCATCACAAGCGCTCAGTAGCAAAGCCATGCTGACCAGTGAAATTCCTGCGATATGCTGAATGGGTTTCATAGTATTTTAAGCTAAAAATTGAAATGGCGATAAATTTAACACAAAATAAAACAGCTTCATCTGAAGCTGTTTTATTTTTCTATCTATCTAGGACTTAGTGTTCGCGTGTATTGTGGAATTGAATGTCTGGATAACGTTCCTGCATCAATTGTAAGTTCACACGACTTGGCGCCAAATACGTTAAATGACCACCACCATCGACAGACAATTGGTCGTGGGCTTTTTTCTTAAATTCATTAAATTTCTTTTCATCATTGCAAGAAACCCAACGCACAGTATTAATATTTACAGGCTCGTAAACACAATCAACTTTGTATTCTTCTTTCAAGCGGTATGCCACCACTTCAAATTGAAGCACACCCACTGCACCAACAATTAAGTCATTGTTATGCTGTGGCATAAAGACCTGTGTTGCACCTTCTTCTGAAAGTTCTTTTAAGCCTTTTTGCAGTTGTTTCGACTTTAAAGGATCTTTCAAGCGAACACGGCGGAACATTTCTGGTGCAAAATGTGGAATACCCGTAAATTGCAACATTTCACCTGAAGTGAAAGTATCGCCAATTTGAATGGTGCCATGGTTATGTAAACCAATAATATCGCCCGGCCATGCTTCTTCTAAATGCTGACGGTCACCCGCCAAGAAGGTTAAGGCATCACTAATACGCACATCTTTTTCAAGACGTACATGCTTCATTTTCAGGCCTCGTTCATATTTGCCTGAACAAATTCGCATGAATGCGATACGGTCACGATGCTTTGGATCCATATTCGCTTGAATTTTAAACACAAAGCCCGTAAAGCCTTCTTCTGTGGCTTCAACAGTACGCACTGCTGTCGGATGTGCTTTTGGCGCAGGTGCATATTGACTAAAAGTATCTAATACATGGTCAACACCAAAGTTACCTAAAGCTGTACCAAAGAGTACAGGCGTTTGACGACCTGACAAAAATTCTTCTTGGTCTAATGGCTCATTTGCCATTTGTACCAATTCTAATGATTCTTCAAATGCTGCCCAAGCCAACTCGCCCACTTTTTCACGTAAGTCAGGATAGTCATAGCCATCACGTACTTCCATTTCAGTAATGGTTGAACCAAAACCAGCTTTATAGACGTAAAATTTGCCTTCAATTAGGTTAAATACCCCTGCAAAATCACGACCTGTACCTAAAGGCCATGTTAAGGGTACACACTTAATTTTCAGAACATTTTCAATTTCATCTAAAAGTTCTAAAGGTTCACGAATTTCGCGATCCATTTTGTTTACAAATGAAATGATTGGCGTATCGCGCATACGACACACTTCCATCAATTTCACAGTACGCGCTTCGACCCCTTTTGCACCATCAATTACCATCAAAGCAGAGTCTACTGCCGTCAAGGTTCGATAAGTATCTTCAGAGAAATCTTCATGCCCTGGGGTGTCAAGCAGGTTAATCATTTTGTCTTTAAATGGAAATTGCATAACCGACGTGGTAATCGAAATACCCCGTTCTTTTTCCATTTCCATCCAGTCTGATGTGGCTGCACGGTCTGACTTACGGCTTTTCACCATACCTGCAACTTGAATAGCTTTCCCCCATAACAGTAATTTCTCTGTCATGGTGGTTTTACCAGCATCGGGGTGGGAAATAATAGCGAATGTACGTCGCTGAGCGACCTGCGCCGCCAATTCTTGTTTGAAACTCATGAAAAGGTACCTGCTGCAGACGCGCAGCGCAAAAGATCAGATCTGATCAATTTAAAAATTGGCGCAATTGTAGCAGATTTCTAAAAGCATTCACCAATATCAAAAGACTTAGCTCATCAGCCAGTTGATGCCTATGTGTAAATGACTGTGCTAAATCGTTTTTACTGAATGAGCTAAAATTTATATTCATGTTACATCTTGAATTAGCAGAATTTTAAAATAATAAGTAAAAGTAAGCATTTTTATAAAAAGAGTCCTTTTTATATATTTTACGGAAGCGATTAAAGTCACATTAAACATATAAGTCACTAATAAATAATTATAAATTACTTGAAATTTAATTTTTTACTGCTTGATACTTTCTGATGTTTCTAAGTCGTTCTTTCAAATAACTATACACTGCCCTTTTATTGAATTCATTTTTTCAATTCTAGCTTTGACTCTACACTTTGATGTATCTGCTGATAAAACGGATTATCCAAGTGCAGTCTGTGAGCATGTGCTTGCCCACAAACGACCAGATAGGATTAAAGTAACTTACGTGGTGCTTATCTTGAAAAATGTAAAGAATTAATGGCTGATTGGGCTAGTTTTTGTTGTCACTAGACTTAATTTTCACTATCAAACTTTAAAATAAAATTTAATACGTTAGCGCTCACACCCAATTACATTTTAAGTAGTCACATAGATTTGACTACGTCTAAACCTGACTCATAAGCACCATGTACAGTCCCTGCTCCAAATGAAGCTAAATGCTCCCCCGCAAAAAATAGTTTCCCCTGAATAGGTTGCTTTAAAATTCCAACTTGATCAGAAGTATGTCCAACCGCTTGATAACTAAAAGAGCCTTCAGAGAATGGATCATTGCCCCATTCCGTTTTAAAAAGTTGGATTGGCTGAGGGATTTCATCAAAAATAAGTTCTAGAGACTGTTTAATCTCTTGCCAAACGACATCACAACTTACATTTTCTAGCCAAGTCGCCGATGCGCCACCGAATAAGAACAATAACGTTGGTTGATGATAAATTTCACTCATATCTAAAAAATTGAGCCAACGATGTTGATTATGAATATACACATTATTGATCTGCTCATACTCAGCCGACTTCCAAAAACACTCATTAAAGCGAACAAATAATTTGTTAAAGGTACCAAATCCTAAACTTTGAATCGCTTGTTTTTTCTGCTGAGATAAATCTGGTAAAAATTGGATATGGTATTTTTTGAGCACGCCCAATGGCACTGTGATGACCACCTGACTCGCAGAAAATTTTTCACCATCTACAGTCAGAACTTGAATGATATCTTGAGAATAATCGATGCATTCAACAACTTTATTGGTCAACACTGTAATATTTTTTGATAATGAGTCAATAACCTGCACATAGCCTTGAGGAAAAATAACTTCATCGCCTGGGTAAAAGCCTTCGTTCTTCCAAAATTCAGCAGACAAGTGTGCTAAATCACTGGCACAAGGATCTTCCGCTAAGAGATTAAAAAAATCCAAGAGCATTTTTTGCAGTTTTATCACTGCATTTTTATCTAAGTGAAATTGATTGTTTATGTGATCTAGAAATTCCTGCCCATTTAACCATGTTTCTAATGCATGCAAGGCATGGCGATAACGCTCAGGCTGATCTATTTCTTTAAATTGATGTAGTAAATCATCCAAACTTTGTTCAAAAATTAATTTTCCTGTTGAGTCTAACAATTGTCCATTCGATTGGTAATAGATAGACTCATTATAATTAAACACCGTAGTTTGAATCTGATTCTGCTGCACAATTGACCAGATTGGATTAGCTTCAATCCCATGAATCCATGAAGCGCCTAAATCATAGACCTCATGTCCAATTTTTTGACTAAAAATCCGACCGCCTAATCTATCTCGCGCTTCCAAAACAACTACACTTTTACCTTGCTTTTGCAGTTCACTGGCAGCCGTTAAGCCCGCTATACCTGCGCCAATAACAATAATGGGTGCTTGTTTATTTTTTATCATGGACGGTCACTTTTTTGAAATTAAACATATGAAATATGAAAGAAGCACTTTTTCAGAATCCATGCGCGAAGCATTCAAATAATCCGCGCATGTTTTAGCACTTGCAATCTACATGTCTATTGTTGATAGACTTTTTTACCATTAAATATCGTCCACACCACTTTGGTTTCAGCCAATTGCTCAGGTGACACAGTAAAAATATCTCGATCAAGTACGATCATATCGGCTTTTTTACCCACTTCTAATGTACCAATCTCTTTTTCTCGCCCTAAAGCTTGAGCTGCATTCACCGTATAGGCTTTAAAAGCAGTTTCCCGATCAATCGCTTCTTTTTTATTTAAATAATCGCCATCTTCTGCGATACGTGTCATGCCAATAGACATTGCAATAAAAGGATTCGGTGTGGATACAGGTGCATCACTCGCGCCCGCCAGTGTGGCTCCATGCTTGACCAATGAACCTGCTGGGTACATTCCCTGATAAGAGGCTTGACTAATATATGGTTTAACTAAGGTTTTATTAAATCCATCTTCATACGCCCACGCCAATTGCATAGAAGCAATCACATCATTTTGTTTAAAGCGATCATAGTCTTTTGGATCGACCAGTTGAAGATGAGTGATCGTATGGGCAACATGGCTCTGGCGTTTAGCGCGTGTATATTCAATCGCATTCAATGACTCATGCACTGCTCTATCACCAATGGCATGAATATGAACAAGCATATTTCGTTTATCGGCTTCGTCAACTAATGTTTTAAACACAGCAGGATCGAATAATAATTGCCCATTTTTTTTACTATTGGAATATTGCCCGATCAAAGCAGCCGATTGCGCAGGATATTCTAAAATACCATCGGCAAAAACTTTCATTCCAATCAGATTAAAATTTTCAATATTTTTGTATTGGTTATTAATCACTTCTAGGGTGTCTAATACCTGCGCTGTACTTTTAGAATTAATGATATGTAAGCCAGAAACACGTGCCGTCAACTCGCCTTTTTCAGAAAGTTCTTTATACATTGGAATGACACCAATCGTATTTTCAGTATTTTTAATATTGAAAATACCCTGTAAAGGACTTGCATTAGAAGCGATGTCTAACCAAGCGGTGATACCAAGCTGATTCAATTCCTGTACTGCTTTTTTAGATCCTTTGTACATTAGATCATGTGGTACTGAAGGTATTTTTCCACTCACCACATCCCAACCTGAATCGACTAAGAATCCAGTTGGTTCAAATTTTTGATTATGTCGAATATTTTGTTGATCTTCTGCTACTAATTGGCGAACAAATTTTTTGTCTACTCCCGCCTTTTTCAACATGGCTTGATTTGCCCATGCGGTATGGTGATCACTGCCGACTAAAGCAATTGGCTGATTTTTCCATTCCTTATGATTAAAAACTGCTGATAATTGATCTTCGAGTTCCCAGTATTCAGAAGATAAACCATTTAAAACCAATACATCACCATATACGGCAGTGCCATCTTTTTGTGTGGTTTTTAATTTTTCGACTACAGCAGGGACACTGATCTCACCCTCTTCCATCGTTGCCATGACGGATTCAACACCTGAAATCAAGGCATGAATATGAGTATCAATTAAGCCCGGCATGAGCACTTTTTGTTGTAGATCGACTATTTTTGTATCTGCATCAGCGAGCTTTCTAATATCGGCATTATTTCCTACTTTTAGGATCGTACCTTCATCCGAAACTGCAATTGCTTGTTGCAAAGGCGTATGATCTTTAGCCGTATAAATTTTCCCATTGAGATAAATACTCTCAACACCATTTTTTGCCCAAGAGCTACTAATTAAAAAGGGACACAAGCTCGCAACTAAAAGCGTATTTTTTAAATTAAACATCATTTAAATATCCTTTACTCATTCAATATCACAATAAATTAGCGAACAAATAATGTACTCATTTACTGTTTTTTAGACTGGTCAAATAATGCTTGGGTATAGTTTTCTGCAACATCACTACGTTGACCATCACTATTGAAATAACGATCTACATGGCATGTCTGAGTCTTGGTGTCACAGAAAATTCCATTTTCAAATGTGAACTGGGTTTTATCAAAATCACCTTGTGAGAAAACTTTATTTGCTTGCTGCTGACCTAAGTATTTAACAGTTAACGCATGAGAAATTCCCTCAGCATTTGCACAAACGTATTGATCACACAACACCCTTTTTTCAGGATTTTTTAAACTGAGTCCTTGTGCTTTATGCTCTGAACTGAGTTGGGATGATTGACACCCAAACAAAAAAATTGGTACCAACGAGAAATACATTAAATTTTTCAATTCATTTCCTCCAATTTAGAAGATGCTTGTTTATTGAATAAAAAACTATCGTTTTAAGGTAACAAAGTTATGTCACTTTTATCTATGATAGCCAAACTTGAACATATGTTCAAATTATTAAGAAAAAAATTACATCTGTAATTCTTGTCGAATCATAAATAAAATTTGCTTATGGAAGAAATCCGAATTCACCCCTTCAAGTTGTAGATTTGAAACACATTCTAGACCAATCGATAAAGAAATGAATCGCCATGAAATATCTTGTATTTTATCTAAATCAAAGATAAATATTTTTTCTGCCAAGCCTTCTTTAAGGACAGCAATGATCGAGTTTTGCCAAATTTTAATGGCCCGTGCATAAGCTTGTTTGAAAATTAGGCTGCTTTGTATATTACTTTCAGCATCATTCCATACGCGAATATAGGGTGTTTCAGATGTATTCGCTTCAGAGCCAAGCAGGTAAATCAATTTTTCTAAACCATTTGAACTTTCAGAAAAATGGCTTAAATTCAAATTTTCATGTACCAGTTCAAGAAAAACTTCTGCCTTCAAATCATGTACAGAATTAAAATGATGATGTACTTGCCCAACTGAAAGGTCTGAACTTTGTGCTAGTTTTCTTACCGTTAATGTATTTAATCCTTCAGCTAATACTACTTTCTTGGCAGAATCAATAATTTGTTGTTTTCTTTCACTTTTACTTAAATATGCCATCTTAAGATACCTTTTATAACACTTACTTTAACTGCGTTGAATCTATAGCCGATTTAACTTATATTCGCACGGGTAGACTGGCTATATTGAATGGCTATATTGAATGGCTATATTGAATGGCTATGATGGGTTTATATTCACGTAAAATTGTGGGTTATTCAATGTCCAATCGAATGTCTGCTGACTTGGTATATATGGCATTACAGATTGCGATTCATACACGATGACTTCCTGCTGGACTGCTTATGTATACTCTTGCGAAGTAATACTTTTCAAGCAACCAATCTTGTTCATACCAGTATCAAGATTTGCTGTTGCAGTATCAAATCCAATGCAGATGAGCGGTAAGGGATTTTACGGAGCCGTGCTCTTCATATGACCATGTCGTAATGGAGCGTTTCTTTCTAAATTTAAAAATGGAACAGCTTTGGCGACAATATTACGCCCATCATCAAGAAGCAATCAAGGATGTAGCCTCTACATCACGGTGTTTTATAATCAAGTAAGCTTACATTCCACTTTAAATTATTTATCACCTTATCAATTTGAGCAAAATACAAATAATCTATCTATTGAAGTGTCTGATTTTTCGTGGCCATCCCATCTCTCTAACATTTTATTATGTAGTATGGAACATGAAAATCTCATCCAACAGAGTATTCAGCAGCTTCTAAACGAGTCACATTGACGGGCAATCCCAATAAATAACCTTGTAATTGCTGACAGCCCAAACGAGTTAAAATTTCAGCCTGTAATGGGGTCTCAATCCCTTCTGCTGTCACGGTTAAACCCAGTTTTGTTGCCAATTGAATAATACTTTCTAAGATCATTTCTTCTTTGGATTCAGGTGCTAAATCATGAATAAATTCTTTATCAATTTTTAATTCATCGACAGGTAAATTTTTTAAATATAAAAAACTCGAATGCCCAGTTCCAAAGTCATCAATCGCCAATTTAATCCCCATCTGGCGTAGCAGTTCCAATGTGCTAATACTATTATCAATATGATGCATAGCTGTCGACTCAGTGATCTCAATCATCAAGTCATTCGGATCAACATGGTACTTCTTCAATAAGTCGTCTAAAGTTGAAAATAAATGTTTATGTTCAAATTGAATTGCCGATAAATTCACTGAAATAGGCAAAAAATGTGGGTGCGTTTTTTCCCAAAGTTTAATTTGTTTACACGCTTCTTCAAGCGCCCAATACCCCATACGAATAATTAATCCAGTCTTTTCCGCGCCTCGAATAAACATATTTGGGGTCAACAAACCAAGTGTTGGATGTATCCAGCGAATTAAAGCTTCCACCCCTAAAACAGAATGATCCATGGCTTTAAATTTAGGCTGATAAAACAATACAAATTGCTGATCTTCGACCGCTTTATATAAGTCATTAATCAGTTTGGTCTGACTTTTGGCTTCACTTTGATCGGCACTATAATAAAACACAGAGTAAGTATTTCGCCCCTGATATTTAGACGTCAACATGGCTGCATCAGCATTAATCAATAAGTCTTGTAAATTATTGCCATGTTCTGGATACATCGCAATTCCAATACTTGCCGACACATTAATTTCTTTGCCCGCAATCAAAAAACTATCTTGAATCAACTCTAAAATTTGATTGGCTACTTGAGCTACCTGTTCAGGTGTTGCACGTTCCAACACCATTAAAAACTCATCGCCACCAATACGCAAAAGTTTAGATTGCTCGTCTAATAAACGATGCAGACGATTTGCCAACTGAATAAGAAGTTGATCTCCCACGTGATGTCCGAAAACATCATTCACCGCTTTAAAGCGATCTAGATCTATGTACAAAAATGCAATCTGATCTTGATGGTAACGATGATCGGTAAACAAAAAATGTGCATATTCAGCTAAAAACAATCGATTAGGCAATTTGGTCAAATTATCTTGAACAGATAAATTGGCTAACTCTCGACTGACTTTTTTTAACTGACGATTACGTTCTTCTAAACGTCGCTCGAGCAAGGCCACACACAATGCAACAGTAAGCACTAAACAGGTAATAAAAAATATAGTGAACAATTTCAGAGGATGATTAAAGCCGACTTCAGGCAACAGGGGTTTCACACTTTCAGGTAAAAAGTAAATAGCAGCCATACCTGTATAGTGCATAACCACAATGGTCAATGTCAGCGTCAACGCAATCAAAAACCTAATTACCGCTCTATGCTTACGGATATGCTTATTTCGAAAAGCCAATAAGAATGTTAGTCCCGAACCACCAATGGCAATCAACACCGAGCATATCAAAATTAAAGGGTGATACACGATGGTATAACCTGGCACCTTCATACCAATCATACCAACATAATGCATGCCTGAAATTCCTAACCCCATCAGCACTGCGCCCAGTACCAAGCGCATCAAAGGCATGGTAAAACGTGAAGTCAACCACAATGCAAATGTAGATGCTAAAAAAGCAATTAAATAAGAAACCAGCGTTAAACTATAATCAAAAGAATAATCACTTGGCATTTCGCTCGCCAACATACCAACAAAATGCATACCCCAAATGGCTATACCCAAGAGCGCGCCACTCGAAATTAAGATTAGTTTTTCATATTTTGGGCGTGAATCCCGAAATAAAACCTGCTCCAAAGAAATAGAAAAATAACATGCCAACAGTGCAACAATCACTGAGCCAAATACAAGACTGTAATCATAGTGTATATGCGTCATAAAATAGATTCCGCACAATTTTTTGCTGTTATTTTATTCACATCAAAATGGCCAGTGTTTTTAAGTGTATTGTCTAAAAATGGAGACAATATAATCTTGGACAGATAAATAATTAACTTAGAATCTAACACTCTTCTGCTTTGGTCAAGCATTTCTTCAGGGGATTTACTATGACCAATCATTTGTATAAAAAAACATACAGATCAATCACTGAATTAATAAAAAATAGCGATTTGTTCCGTGGATTATTGTCCCACAACAAGCAAAATTTTCAGAACAATAAGTCCTCTTTATGCCACATATAAAAAAACCAGTCAGCCGTAGCTTACTGGTTTTTAGATGATTTAATTTTGCACTTTTAAGGTGCAGTTTTCGCTTTACCTTGCAGTTTCGCATAATCCAGTAAAACACTGGCAGCCTCACTGACAAAAGCTTCATCTTCTGGCAATGCAGGACGTTGATTGGCTTTCATTTTGGCACGCGTTTCAACCAGAGCATCTAAAGAGGCTTGGTAGCTTTCCCAGTTGGTATAAGGTTTTAAGCCCATCGATTTACGACGTGCATTTTCGGAATCTAAGGTTTTTTGCTCCATATCTAATAGTTCAGCTTTACGCTTTTGTAAATCTAGCACCACTTGTTTTTGCTCAATGGCTTTTTTCGCTAAAGCTGTGCGTTGCTCTAAGTATTTAAACTGAGGATCAAGGCTGACACGTTGCTGAGATGATTTCACCAAATCTGGGACATAATTTTGAATTGAGCCTTCACGTTTAAACGGTGCAGTTGGAATAGTGTCCCACTTCAACGCATTTTTCGACTTACGCTCACCAAATTCTTCGTTGTAGATATCAACCAGTTTAATATCTGGTACTACACCTTTGTTTTGCGTACTGCCACCAGTGACACGGTAAAATTTACGTTGTGTCAATGTGGCCTGACCATAAGCCAAAGAGTCTAACTGTACTTGCGCCGTTCCCTTTCCTGTCGTGGTACTACCAATCACAATACCGCGCTCATAATCTTGAATGGCTGCAGAGTAAATTTCACTGGCCGAAGCAGATGCCAAATTAATCAGCACAGCCATTGGGCCTGCATAAGTTTGAGCACCACCGTCATCATCTTCAAAGACACTAACATTGCCGTTGCCGTCACGAATTTGCACCACAGGGCCAGACTTAATCACTTGACCCAGCATACGAGCGACTTCTTCCAACGACCCACCTGGGTTATTGCGTAAATCTATTAAAATGCCTTCAACATTTTGTGCATCTAATGATTTCAGTGCTTTATTGGTATCTTCAGAAACTGAACGGTACTCTGTCCCTGCACGGCGCGCACGGTAGTTCAAATAGAAAGATGGAATTTCTATGACACCAAATTTATGCTTTTTTCCATCGCGTTCAATTTCAATAATGCGTGAGCGTACACCCGCATCTTCTTCCTGAATCACATCACGAACAATGGTCACGTTACGTGCCTGACTCATAGAAGCTCCAGCACCCAATAAACGCAAGGTCACTTTTGTGCCACGCTTACCACGAATTAAACCGACAATTTCACTGCTTGACCAACCAATGACATCCACCATTTTTTCGCCATCTTGGGCCACACCAATAATGCGATCCCCCGATTTAATTTGACCAGATTTGCTGGCTGGGCCACCTTCTACAATAGTTTCAATTTTGGTGTAATCTTCATTGCCACGTTCAGGTCGAATTGAGACTCCAACCCCTTCCAATTGTAGTGTGGTTTGGCGGTTCAACTCCATCGCATCTACAGGTGGGAAATAATTGCTATGCGGATCGTAAGTCAGCATCATTGCATTGAGGGTTTTATCTAGAACATCATCGCTTTTCAGACGGCTAATGCGTTCTAACTGACGTGTAAAACGCTTAGTTAAAGTCTGTGCAGGCGTTAAATCTTCAGGGCCTGTTAAATCCTGTCCATTGGCCAATTCTGGATTATCTTTCAATGCCTTTTGTTTGGCTAAATCTTCTTCTTTGCTAATGGTCAGATTAATCAGCTGTGACACCAACATTTTATTCCAATGCGCGCGCTGTTCTGCTTCAGACTTAAAGAATGGCGCTTTTTCGCGATCTGTTTCAATATAAGTATTGGGCTGATGCAGATTTTGCGGTTTTTTCAGCTCCGCAAGCATATAAGTATAGAATTGTTTTAAGCGATCACGATATTGCGCATGAATTTCATACGGGCCAGACAAATTGCCTGCCTTTAAGTTTACGCCAAAGTTCGAACCAAAACGCTTTTTATAATCCTCAACTTCAGAAGCTAAAAATAACGTGTGTTCAGGATCGAGACTATCTAAATAGAAATCTAAAATTCGGTTCGATGTATTGGCATCTAAACGCTGATTTAAATAATGTTGACGATCGACCAAGGTTGCCAACTGGCGAGAAACCAAAGCTTGCTCTTGAGTTGGCTGAATTGTATTTGAAACAGCGACTGTATTTTCAGCAGCAATGGCTTCATTTACAACATGAGTAAAAAATAAACCGCCTGTTGCCAAAGCAACGGCGCAAGCTATCGTTTGAAGTTTCATAAATAAGTTGTGCTTCCTTGGCATTGAACCAAATAACCTTATCACTTTTCAATTTGATGTGAATATTTTCAAAATTTTAAATGACTTAATCTGTTTATGTCGTGTAGTTTTATCATAATCTGTGCTGACAAAGTGTAGCAAAACATTGCAAAATTCAGGTATTGTTTTTCCTTAAAAATTCTAATACGGATTTCGACTATGATTGGCGCATTAATGCTTGACATTGCTGGCACAGAACTCACTCAAGAAGATATTGAACTATTACAAGCACCGCAAGTCGGTGGCATGATTTTATTTGGTCGAAATATCGAATCTCCAGAACAAGTTCGTGCTTTAACCAATCATATGCGCCAAGTCCGTCCAGACATCTTAATTGCAGTCGATCAAGAAGGCGGACGTGTACAACGTCTAAAAAATGGCTTTACCTTGCTCCCTGCTATGGGCAAGTTTGGCGAACTTTACTTAAGCGAACCTGAAAAAGCACTGGAACTGACCGAACAATGTGGCTGGCTCATGGCAGCAGAAGTTTTAGCTGTTGGTATTGATTTCAGCTTTGCACCTGTACTGGATTTAAACGATGTCAGCGATGTGATTGGCGACCGTAGTTTTTCGAAAAACATGCAAGATATTATGCCTTTAGCCAGTGCCTTTTTAAAAGGGATGAAGCGTGCAGGCATGGCCTCTACAGGCAAGCACTTCCCAGGGCATGGTTCAGTTAAAGCCGATTCACATGTTGCGGCAGCAATTGACTCGCGGCGCTATGATGAAATTTACAATCATGACATGCAAAGCTTTATTCAGCTTCAACCACAGTTGGATGCATTGATGCCTGCACACGTGATTTATGATCAAGTTGACCCAAACCCTGCGGGTTTTTCACCTTTTTGGATTCAAAAAATCTTACGTCAAGAACTCAAATTTGATGGGGTTTTATTCTCTGATGATTTAAGCATGCAAGCGGCCTGTGTCGCTGGTGGCGCCGATGCACGTATTCAAGCTGCGCTCAATGCAGGATGTGATATGGGCTTGGTCTGTAACGACCGTGAATCGGCCTGTATCGCATTGGAAGGCATTGCTCATTTAGCAATGCCAAACCAGCAACGCCTTGAACGTATGCGCGGTCATATTCCGAATATTCAGGTTGCACAAAGCTTAGACTTAGGGCAAAACTGGGCACAGACTCGTGACCGTATTTTAGAATTTAAACAACAATTAAGTGCCTAAGTAAATAAACACGAAAATTGACTAAAAGGAACACGACAAGGTGTTCCTTTTTTATTATGATGACTGAAACAGCAGTTTAACTGCACAAATACTAAAACTAAAAGAATATCTAAGGCTTAGCTGTCATGACTCAAGATTTATCGCAACATCGTCATATTTCATTTACTGCACATTATACGGGCTATATTTGGTATAGCATGGGCATTTCTCATCCTGTTTTTGCCACCAGTAAAGGGAAGTTTTTAGCCAAAGTCTTGCATCCACTAGAAAGCTGGGCCGAAAAACATGTCGGTGGTAGCATGCGCACAACACTAAAACAACGCCACAGCATTATTGATGATCAACTGACACAGCTGATCCAACAGCACCCTGATTTACAAATTTTAGAAATTGCCTGTGGTCTTTCGCCACGCAGCTGGAACTTCAGACAAAAATTTCCACAAATTACTTACCGTGAACTCGACTTGCCAGACATGGCAAAAATTAAAACGCAAGCTTTACAAAAACTAGATTCCGAAGCGCCAGAAGTCCTCACTGCTGATATTTTCACACACGATTTCGAAAAAATTTTTCATACTTTTGATTCAAAACGCCCTTTGGTGATCATTAGCGAGGGGTTGATTAATTACTTTGATAAGACCTTGCTGAATAAGTTACTTCAAGGGATGACCGAATATGGTCAAGACTTCACAGAACTGCATTATCTGACCGACATTTACCCTGAACCGGTAAAAAATAAGCTGGCAAATTTCATTTGGAGCAGTAGCAAATTGTTGAAAGTCATGTCACGCAGTTCATTTACCTTCCATTTTATCAATCCACAACAAGTTCAAAGCTTTTTTAGTCATGCAGGTTTCAATACTGTTGATGTCATTCAACCACTCAGCTTTTCTCACAAGGAAGATACCAGCAACGTCATTCACTTTCAAAACCCCGAAGAACATGGTGGTGATTTGGTCTGGGTGATTCATGCCCGCATAAAAAAACAGCGCTAATACGCTGTTTTTTTATGCCTTAAGTGAAAAAATCAAACGGCTTCAAGTAAATGCGTTTGCTCTTTTTGTCGTTGTACAAAGCGTAGTAATCTTTCCGCAAGTTCAAAACTGCCGTGCTTAAACAAGGCGCGTAGCTGATGTGCTGTGTTGTCAAAAATCAGACATTCGATTTTAAATTCACCCTCTTCATCTTCTAAATGGAGGGCTAAATCACGTGGGAACTGGGTCGCCTGTTCAACCTGTCCTTCTTTTTGTATATTCAATAACACACCAAAATAGTTTAAGTCTTCAATTTCGACCTGAATTGTTAAATCTGAATGACGATGGCTTAAATAACTCAAAGGCTGCAATACACCAATACGCTCTTCACCGCGACGTTCAATCTGCGCCATTTGCTCACGATTCATTGGAAGAATTCCATCCAAGGGCTGTATCGACTCACCACGTAAATAGGTGGCAAATAAATTCATGGTTTCTTTACGGCGCTGTAATTGGGGTACATGGTCTGCATTAGCAATCATGGCAAACTGCATATTTGGACATTGCAAAGCAAAATTGGCATTTTCATGCGGTAAAGTAAAACTGTCATATTGGCCACATGCCACCAACACATCACATTCAGGAATCGGCACATTGTTTAAACGCAATAAACGGTTGCAGTTAATGTCATAACGCTCCTGTTCTGTCTCTGTAAACTCTGCCATCTGACGGAAAAAAAGTCGTTTTGCCGTAGGCGACATACGGGTCACATCCATTTTGGCATGATTCACCAAATACAAAATCACCGCTTGGCCAAATTCATCCATGCGTTGTTCTTTCATTAAATGCAAAGATTCATCTAACAGCATGCGCCAACTTTTACGGGTTTTTTGCATCACCCCCATTAAAATCATACGCTCAACAACTTCTGGGCGCTGGTGGGCTAAACAAGACGCAACCACTGATCCCAAGGACATACCCAGTACAGCCACTTTTTGCATACCAACAATGTCTAACCACATGCCCAACATATGGGCCAAGTCTTCTAGTTCTAAAATACCCGCAGATTCACCAGTATCGACATTACTAATTTGCTGATTAGCCCCCATGGAAGGTAAATCAATTAAAATAATGGGGCCTGAAGCAAAAAGTTGCTCTACACAATATTTATAAGAATTAAAATTTTGGAATGCCCCGCCAATAATTACCATGGGGGTCATATGTAAGGTATCTGGCCGTGCGATGGCCATATATTCTATTTTCCAACCATTCATCCACGTTGTTCGCGCAGGTTGTTTAAAGCTACTTCTATCGTACACATCAAAAAAGCTGTCTTTTAGGTTCGCATCATGCATTTCCGAGTCCATTTGGATCATGGAATTCATATCCCTTTCCTCCATCCTTGCCTTATTTTTATTGTGCAAGAAAATAATTAGAGCTGCTTGTAGCAAGCATCCTGCTCTTTCGTCGTTATTTGTATGACTTCAATGTCACTATGCTTTCATTCTATACAGGAGATGTTTTTACACGCAACTGCTATTCGCGCCACTCATCTGCTTTTAAGATAAAAAGGATTTCAAATTATGAATAAGAACATCTAAATCTGGCTAAAAATTAGCTCGCATGCTTCATTGTCGCGTTATAGACTGTTACTATCAGATTGAAATTTCTAAGTGATCAAACCGCTATGCAACAGTCTATTGAACAATACATGCAAACGGTAGGACAACAGGCACGCCAAGCATCTCGCGTGTTAGCCAGTGCTTCTACCCATATTAAAAACAATGCACTATCTGCAATCTATACTGCTTTACAAAACAGTGAGACTGCTATTTTAGTTGCAAACCAAATTGATATGACCAAAGCGCATAACAATAATTTAGACAGTGCCCTGCTTGATCGCTTAGAACTGACTCCCGCACGCTTTAAAGGAATGCTCCAAGGCTTAAAAGATGTGATTGGCCTCATAGATCCTATTGGTGAAATTACCGATATGGCATTCCGTCCCTCAGGGATTCAACTGGGTAAAATGCGCGTGCCTTTAGGCGTTGTCGGCATGATTTACGAGTCTCGCCCAAACGTGACCTTAGAAGCAGCCTCATTGGCTTTAAAATCGGGTAACGCAATTATTTTACGTGGTGGTTCTGAAGCCATTGAATCGAATCAAGCCATTGCAACTGCGATTCAACATGCACTAAAAACTTCGGGCTTACCAGAAAACTCAGTACAAGTGATTAACACCACTGACCGCGCAGCAGTGGGTCAGTTAATTACCATGCCTGAATATGTTGACGTGATTGTTCCGCGTGGTGGCAAAAGTCTGATTGAACGGATTAGCAAAGAAGCCCGTGTTCCTGTGATTAAACATTTAGACGGTAACTGCCATGTCTATGTCGAAGCACAAGCCGATTTGCAAAAAGCCTTACCCATTGCGCTAAATGCAAAAACCCACCGCTATGGCGTATGTAATGCCATGGAAACACTTTTGGTCGATGAAAAAGTCGCTGAAGAATTTTTGCCTAATATTGCCGAACTGTATGTTGAAAAACAGGTCGAACTACGTGGTTGTCCAGAAGCACAACGTATTATTGGTAGCAATGTTATTGATGCCACAGAAGAAGATTGGTACACCGAATACCTAGGCCCAATTTTGGCAATTAAAGTGGTAAGCGGTATTGATGAAGCGATTGAGCATATTAATAAATATGGTTCACATCATACCGATGCCATCATTACTGAAAACTACACCTTAGCGCGTAAATTTTTGGCCTGTGTTGATTCTAGTTCAGTGATGATTAATGCATCGACCCGTTTTGCTGATGGTTTTGAATATGGTTTAGGTGCTGAAATTGGTATTTCAACCGATAAAATTCATGCCCGTGGCCCTGTTGGCTTAGAAGGCTTAACTTCACAAAAATGGGTGGTCTTTGGCGATGGTCAAATCCGCCAATAAATTATGCTTTAAACCTTAACTGTCTAAAAAAACAGTCCCATACTTGGGGCTGTTTTTTTATCTCAAATCGGTCAGGTTCTCTAACTACATCTTTGCTGCAGAAAATTCCATCAAAAACTGATTCAATTCAAGTAAGAAGAAAAAATACAGGATTCTCTATGTTTTATTACTTAATGATCAGCACCTTTGTTCTCGCGCTTGGCGTATCGTTTATGGTCATGCGACTTTTTTCTCAATCCATTCAAGACATCTTAGCGCGTATTATTCAAGACCCCATTCATGACGCTTGGGCCAAATACACCAAATTTGCAGGTATGGTAGTCGGGACGTCTTCAGGTATTCGCATTTATGACATGGAAAAATACATTACCCCACTGACCTATACAGACAATAACAAAAAAATTGTGATTGAACTGACGCAAGAGCGCTGGGTACTGGAAATTTATAGAACCATTATTGAAACCTTACAAGGGCTGGCTTGGATGATGCTGGTGTTTTTTATGGTCGCCTTACTGGCTTACGTCATTGTACGATGGGCTGAAATAAAACATCAAAAACCTTAATTATTTTATGGTTTTAAATTTAAAACAGATTAAAGCATGCTATTGTAAAATCATTGGCGACTAAATGTACTTATCGGTGATGACTATTTCATTAATAAATGGAAACCATCAACTGATAAATTTTAGTTATTATCATCTAAGCGGTCGATAGTGCTTAAGTCTAATCGGCTAAAGTCTATCTTGGACAGAAAAACAACACGTGTTAAAACATCATTACTGATCTAAAGTGCATAAAAAAAGCACTGTGTTCAGATCAAATTAGGGATATGTACTTTAAATTAGAATTCGGGAAAAAAAACGTGTATACATCAGTATTAGTAATTAACTGTGGTTCATCTTCAATTAAATATGCGTTGGTTTCTGAACGTCGTGAAGATCGTATTTTTGGCTTAGCAGAAAACCTAGGCTCTCCTGAAGCGCGTATTAAAGGCATTACCACAGGTGGTGAAGCGCTAGAGATTTCTATGCCCAATGCAGATCATGAAAAGGCATTAGAAATTATTCTTGAACGCATCTCGCATCATAACCCACAAGCCATTGGTCACCGCGTTGTACACGGCGGTACATTGACCAAAGCTGAATTATTAACACCTGAAATTATTGATCGTATTCGTGAAGCAACGCCACTTGCGCCACTTCACAATCCTGCACATTTGGTGGGTATTACCGCCACCATGCGTCTTTTCCCTGAATTACCACAAGTTGCAGTTTTTGATACAGCTTTCCATCAAACAATGCCTGCGCATGCATATCGCTATGCCCTACCTAAATTCCTATACACCATGCACAATGTGCGTCGTTACGGCTTCCATGGTACGAGTCATGCTTATGTATCTGAGCGCGGTTCAGAATTAGCTGGTAGTTTTAAACAAGGTGGCTGGTTAACAGCGCACTTGGGCAATGGTAGCTCGACATGTGCCATTTGGAATGGTCAAAGTGTTGATACCTCTATGGGCTTGACTCCACTAGAAGGTGTGGTCATGGGTACGCGTAGTGGTGATGTTGACCCAAGTATTCACCGTTTCCTTGCTTCTAATTTAGGCTGGGATATTTATAAAATTGATAAGATGTTAAATAACGAGTCAGGCTTATTGGGCTTGTCTGATCTTTCAAATGACATGCGTACTTTGATTGAAGCCTCTGAACAAGGCAATGAAGATGCAACGCTTGCCATTGAAGTATTCTGCTACCGCTTAGCAAAATCTTTAGCGGCTTTAAGCTGTGGCCTACCACAACTTAACGGATTATTCTTTACTGGCGGTATTGGTGAAAACTCTGCGTTCATTCGCGAAAAAACAGTTTCATATTTACCGCACTTCGGTTTCAACTTAAGCAAAGAAAAAAATGATGGCTTAAAGCGTGGCACAGAAGGTCGTATCGATGTTGGCAATGGCCCACAAATTTGGGTTGTACCAACAGATGAAGAAGGCCGTATTGCCAAAGAAACACAGTCTGTCGTGGAACAAGGGGTTTCAGCTGCTGTAAAAAAGTCTGATGTGGTCGAAGAAGCTGTTGCTTAAAACAGCAGCTTCCAGCACGCAATCGAGTTCAATATTTTATTTTATTAATTTAGACACCTTATGAAAACAATTTTACTCGTGCCAACTGGGGAAAGTGTAGGTTTAGCATCTGCATGTTTGGGCTTAATTTATGCGCTTGATTGCCAAGGAATTAAGGCTGGTTTTTTAAAGCCCTTTGCACAAGAACCTCATGCGACAACAGACCGCACCACAGCGCTATATCGCCATTTATTCAACAATGAAACTGTTGAACCAATCAGCCATGCCACGGTAACCCGTCGCTTGAGCCGAGATGAAAATGATGAGCTGTTAGAAGATGCTGTGCGCCTGCATCGTGACATCGCAAAAAAACACGATTTAATTATTGTGGAAGGTTTGGTTCCCAATAGCCATAATTCATTTGCCTCTGAACTGAATGCAGCTTTGGCCAAAGCACTAGATGCCAAAGTAGTTATTGTCAGTACCGCTGATATTCAGAACCCGAAAGTGACTGCAGAAAAAATTGAAGCACAAATTCGAAATTTTGGCGGAACCAACAATGAGCGGACAGCGGGCGTGCTGTTTATGCGTACCAAAGGCTTACCCGCAGATTCTGCACAGGTGCCTGTGACCATTGATCCGAGCCTGCGTTTAATCAGTGATATCAATACATTTTCTATTGAATTGCAAAAACAAAATACTCATATTGGTTCAGCCAGTTTTCCGATTATTGGTCTAGTGCCCTTCAGTAATACGCTAAGCGTGCCACGAATGTCCGATTTGGTTGCACACATTTCTGCACATTGGATTAACGAAGGTGATGCTCAGCAACGTCGCGTTTTACACAGCAGTTTAATTGCATCTAATATTGAGCATGAGCTACATAAATTTGTGGCGGGTGAACTGATTGTCAGCGCTTCAGACCGTATTGATGTGCTTTTAGCCAGTAGCTTAGCAAGCAGCAATGGTATTCCGCTTGCGGGCCTCATTTTGACAGAACATCATCATCCTAATGAGCAAGTTTTAGATTTTTGCCAAACTGCAATTAAACAAGGTTTACCGATTGCCCATACACCACTGAGCACGTTTGAAGCAGCGCAAGAACTGGCAAATTTAAGCAATGAAATTCCTATAGATGATATAGAACGTGCAGACCAAGTCACACGCTTTGTCTCTAGCCATATTGACCCTGAATGGATTACACAGCTGATTAATGGTTCATATCAGTCCCGTTTATCTCCTTCAGCTTTCCGCCACGAGTTAGTACAAAAGTCTATTGCGGCTAAAAAACGTATTGTACTTCCTGAAGGTGATGAACCGCGTACAGTTCAAGCGGCTGCCATTTGCCAAGCGCGTGGCATTGCACAATGTGTATTGCTTGCAAAACCTGAAGCGGTCATTGAAGTCGCTAAAGCACGTGGCATTGAATTGCCTTATGATTTGGAAATTATTGATCCTGACCTAATTCGTGACAACTATGTTGAAAAAATGGTTGAGCTACGTAAGGGTAAAATCAATGAATTACAAGCACGTGAACAACTACAAGATACCGTTGTTCTTGGCACAATGATGCTGACTTTAAATCAAGTCGATGGTTTAGTTTCTGGTGCCGTACATACCACAGCTAATACTGTCCGCCCTGCTTTTCAGTTAATTAAAACAGCACCTGAATACTCTTTAGTTTCTTCAGTATTCTTTATGCTGTTACCCGATGAAGTTTACGTATACGGTGACTGCGCAATTAACCCAGATCCAGATGCAGAACAATTGGCTGAAATTGCTATTCAGTCCGCAGACTCTGCAAAAGCCTTTGGGATTGACCCGCGTATTGCCATGATTTCTTATTCAACAGGCACATCAGGTGCAGGTGCAGAAGTTGAAAAAGTAGCGAAAGCCACTGAAATTGCTAGACAACGTCGTCCTGATTTATTAATTGATGGCCCACTTCAGTACGATGCTGCCTCAGTCGAAAGTGTTGGTCGCTCGAAAGCCCCAGATTCTAAAGTTGCTGGCCGTGCCAACGTGTTTATTTTCCCTGACTTAAACACAGGCAACACCACTTATAAAGCAGTACAACGTTCTGCCAATGTGGTAAGCGTTGGCCCAATGTTGCAAGGTTTGAACAAACCTGTAAATGACTTGTCTCGTGGTGCTTTAGTCGATGATATTGTGTTCACTATTGCATTAACTGCTATTCAAGCTGAACAACAAGCTACTCAGTAGTTTTTAACAGTTGGTACTCAGCGCCATCCAATCGAAAGATTGGGTGGTTTTTTTATTGTGTATAAGAGCATTTATATTCAATACAACAGATGATAAAAAATTGTATGTCATCCCAATCGCACTTTTTTATATATGAATTCTTCCAAAAACAGCGTACATTTTTTATAAATGAATCAATTTTCTTTTTTGAATGAAGATCTTCGTTAAATTTACTTCAGATCTTAGAGTAATGCTACAAGGTTTTAATAAACCTGTAATGACCTATCTCGTGGTACTTTAAGCCATGACATCGTATTTATCATGGCATTCGCTACATTCCAAGCACATTAAATGATCGATCTGGCGCGCAGTTGCTTCATGTTTCGGTACAATACCAAAATAAATAAAAAATGATAAGAATTTACTTTTCAAATAGTTAAACCATATAATCAAGCAATATAATTACACTTTAAATCATTGGTCTAATAATGAATAAAAAATGGCTTCCAATACTAATGGTGACAACGTTTTCACTCAGCGCATGTAATAAACCGAATCAACAACTCCAAGTTCAAGCAGAAACCCATTCATCTTCTGCCAGTTTGACCACTGCCAATTCGGTTGATATTAAAGACGATCTTAAAACTTTGGATCTGGTCGCAAATAAACATTCTCAAGCGATGTTGAATGCACAAGATGCACTAAATACAGCCCTTCAAAATAAAGAGCTCAATACTCTTTCGGCTCTATTGGAAAACTCAAAACACGTACAACCGAGTTTAACGCCGCTTTGGATGTGACAAACTTCAAAAGTCATGAAGTGGATGCATTAAGTGAAAAATTTAAGCAAGTTCATCTATTGGGACTTGAAATAGCTCAAGAAAATAGCAAAAACCCACCACAGCCAGAGCGTATTAATGCTTTAAAAACACAAATCGGTGCATTACAGCAAAGTGTTCTGAACGACATGAGGTCATTGCAATACACCGCATATACTCAACCAAATCCTGCTGAAGCAGACCACACGTCACCGCAGATAAAACCAAACACAGAAATAAATGTAACGGATCAAACTCCAGTCATTGCAACTTCAGATCTTAGTCAAGATAATGTAGCAGACATCAAACATGATCTCGTCGTTCTTAGCGCCGTATCTCAAACAGCCAAACACAATGCTCAAGATTCATTTATGGACATGCAACATGCGCTAGACAGCGGTAATAGGAATGCGCTTATGACGGCTGTTAAGCAAATCACTACGCGACTTCACGACCTAAATCAAAAATACAATGCTGTAACACTCAAAAGCGCTGAAGTCACGGAAGCGCGTGAAAGGTTGAAAGAAGAAAATAATCTTCAAATTGAAATGAGTAACATTATCTTGTCTGCTTCACCAGATCGACAAAAGTTTGCTGAGTTGAATAATAAATGGAAAAATTCTCAGAAAATGGTGGAGATTGAGATGGAAGCGCTTCGGATTAAAGCCAATACAGCGTCATGATTAATTCATAGATCTTTTATAAAGTGGATCAGTCGTATTAAGTGCCGTTAATTCCAACATTCATTGGATGTACAGACCTCGCTTCATGTTCAAGTCGTAAATAACCTTGGATAAAGTTTCATTTCCGTCTCAATTTTTTTAGCATGAAAATGCCAATGGACTTTATTTAATGTCATAACCGTCTGATCATACTAACAAATATGAATCGTTAAATTTTCAACCATCAATATCAGACAAAAAAGGGACTATGCCAACACCAGAAACTTACTGCTTTTGCGCCAACCACACCGTATGTCCTGTACACTCCACATCGTTAGCGACCATTTTTACCACATTAAAACCATACTGTTTTAATAAAACCCGATATTCATCTTGTGACAAACTGGCATGATATAAAGCATCACCAAACATATCTCCCATTACTTCACCAGCCGTAGGCCCACTCGTGAACATTAAAGCCGTATTGGCTACTGAAAATTGAGCAAATTGCGCAAACATCTGTCGCTGATCATCTGGGGTTAAATGAAAAAAACTATCCCACGCCAAAATAGCATTAAACTTTTGATCTAATTCAACAGTTCGCATATCTGCTTGAACCCAAGTCTGCTTGGGAAAGTTTTTTTGCGCCATTGCAATCATCACATCTGAACTGTCTACACCTATAAGTGTATGCCCTTGCTGTATCAAATAATCTGCAATGGGTTTTGCCGAGCCACAACCTAAATCTAAAAGAGTCGAGTGCACAGGAATTAAACTAAGAAACAGGTCTAACCATGCCTTTTCATACAAAAAATCGCCACGTAATTCAGTCCATGCGCGCGCATGTTTTTTATAGATTTCAATAATATTTTGTGCCAGAGCAGCTTGATTTTCCATCATCTAAAATTTCTTATCTTTTAACGAGTATACGCAAATTTAGATCATGAGTTGATGAGTTGATGAGTTGATGAGTTGATGAGTTGATGAGTTGATGAGTTGATGAGTTGATGAGTTGATGAGTTGATGAACATATTATTTTTATAAAACCGAGTATCAAAAAAAGAAGAAAAGCTTATGCCTGTTCTTCTTTCTGTCCGTACATCCACGTTGCGGCGATATATACTGCAAAACCCACAACCATCAAAATACTGCTTACTGTCATCTTTATGACTCGCTGTTAATTTGTGACAATTATGCGAAAGTTTTATGACAGTTATATGACAACCATAAATTTTATTAAAATTTATTTTAATAATATATATCAATAACTTATATAAATATAGATATTTAACTTTCAAAATTATCATATTATTTCTTATCAAATATGACACTTTCTTGTCATATTTGATCCTGTTGCGACAACATTGACAGCCTACTTATATGCCGATATTAAACTTTCGCCCAAAGCCTTTTCAAAACGCCCACAACTCGATCTTTTTGTCTTATAATTTAGCCCGCTAGCTATCAGCCCGCTCAAGAGATATTTGTATGACAACTATTATCAAGCAAGACGACTTGATCACATCGGTAAAAGATGCGCTTCAGTTTATTTCTTACTATCATCCACAAGACTTCATCCAAGCGATGAGCCGTGCATATGATCGTGAAGAGAACAAAGCTGCTAAAGACGCCATCGCACAAATCTTAATTAATTCACGTATGTGTGCAGAAGGTCATCGCCCAATCTGTCAAGATACGGGAATTGTGAACGTCTTTCTTGAAGTGGGCTTAGACGTTAAATTTGATTTAACCCTCAGCCTAGACGATGCAATTAATGAAGGTGTTCGTCAAGGTTACCTTGAAAACTCAAACATTCTTCGTGCCTCTGTTTTAGCCGACCCTGCTTTTGGTCGTAAAAATACCAAAGACAACACGCCTGCAGTGATTCACTACAAACTCGTACCGGGTAATAAAGTTGATATTACTGTTGCAGCCAAAGGTGGTGGTTCAGAAAACAAATCTAAACTGGCCATGCTCAATCCATCTGACTCAATTGTCGATTGGGTACTGAAAACTGTTCCGACAATGGGTGCAGGTTGGTGTCCACCGGGTATGTTGGGTATTGGTATTGGTGGTACTGCTGAAAAAGCCATGATGCTTGCCAAAGAAGCACTCATGGAAGAAATCAACATGGACGAATTACTTCGTCGTGGACCTGAAAATAAAATTGAAGAACTCCGTATGGAAATCTTCGAAAAAGTAAATGCTTTGGGCATTGGTGCGCAAGGTCTTGGCGGTCTTACCACGGTTCTAGACATTAAAATTAAAGATTACCCATGTCATGCTGCTGGAAAACCAGTCGGTATGATTCCGAACTGTGCTGCAACGCGTCATGCACACTTCACATTAGATGGCTCAGGTATTGCACATATTCAAGCGCCTAAATTGTCTGACTACCCTGCTGTGACTTGGGATTCTTCAAGCTCTAAACGTGTAGACCTAGACAACATCACTCAAGAAGAAATGAACGCTTGGCAACCAGGCGATACCTTATTGCTTAACGGCACAATTTACACAGGTCGTGATGCGGCGCATAAACGTATGTGTGAAATGTTAGATAACGGTGAAGAACTTCCTGTTGATCTTAAAGGTAAATTCATTTACTACGTGGGTCCAGTCGATCCAATTGGTGATGAAGTGGTTGGTCCTGCAGGTCCAACAACGGCAACCCGTATGGACAAATTTACTCGTCAAGTTTTAGAAGCCACTGGCTTGTACGGCATGATTGGTAAAGCAGACCGTGGTCCAACAGCCATAGAAGCAATCAAAGACAACAAAGCCACTTATTTAATGGCTGTTGGCGGTGCTGCTTACTTAGTTTCTAAAGCAGTACGTCAAGCTGAAGTCGTGGCTTTTGCTGACTTGGGTATGGAAGCCATCTACAAATTTGTGGTTGAAGATATGCCAGTATCAGTAGCGGTTGACGTAAATGGTAGCTCTATTCACGCCACTGCACCAAAAATTTGGCAAGCCAAAATTGGTAAAATTCCAGTGATTGACGCTGCGGGTTAATTGACCTAAGCAATAAAAAAGCACTCTATATTTAGGGTGCTTTTTTATTACTGCAATTACGATGAATCTGTAAAAATCTTATGCTCAGCGAGTCTTTTCATCATTTCAATCATAAAACAATACAACTTTAATCTGGTCTGAATACTGCCCTGACTAAAAAAGCACACAATCCACGCCTCAATCTCATTCGTTTTATAAATCTTCAAAATCGAGCTAGCGTAGAGTCGTTTTAGCTTTTTTTGGGTGAAAATACTTGTCCCTAGATGGATATATTAAAAGTCCCCTTCAGAAGAATTTTTTAGCTAATTACCACGTCCGAGGATCCCACAATTTAAAAGGCTTAACCAATTGTACATCTGTTGCTGGATCATATTGACTGCGTTTAATTTTTTGTGCATTTTTGCGTACTTTGCCATGTTGCTGATCTTCTGCTACAAAGTTAAAGCTGGTCGATTTCAGCTGGGTAAAAGCAATTTCATTTTTCCCGATACGCTCTGACATCAGTATCAATGGCCCCGACACGGCATGACGGGTTGCAAGATTTTCTTCATCGTATTTCACAAAATAAGATTGCCCTGCTTCCACGGTAAAATCTAAATACTTTGGTTTTTGAAAATGATTAATTCCCAAAGGGCGACTGCTTGAAAGGCGATACGTTCCCGCAGGCAATTCTACCCAATAATAATGATTGTTTAACAAACTCGGAATGCGTTCGCTATTTAAAAACAAACTACTGGCAACAATTTCTTGACGATTCCACTTACTATCAGGCCGATATAAATACACCACAGCAGCTTGATCGTGTTGAGGTTTGATCGTTTGAAAATGATTGCCCTGCGCCTGATTGACCCAACCACCAATCGTGAACACACCAATACGGTACTGTTCCATGATGCTGGGTTCATGTTGTACATTCACCTCTTTCAAGGTAGAAACTAAGTGTGGTTGCTGTTCAAGAGATGATTTTCCATGACAGCCCAAAAGTACCAAACTGCTGAGTATTACCAAACACACACCACGCATGATTATCCCTCACTGCGTATTTTTTATTTTGATTGATTGTTTTAAGTTTTAGCTGTGGCCATTCCCAGCCATCCTGCTGAGATTAACATTCAGATTTCTTTTTTAAAATAAAAAAACGTGTGCAAATTTAAGATTTACACACGTTTCTGACGAACAGCACTAAACTTATGCAGACTTGGAATTAATTACTTTCAAATCGGCCTTTGGCGCTACATCATCTTTTGGGTTTTTTAGTTGGCGCTCTGGCTTAAACTCAGGTTTCGCTTCACCATTAATCACGGCTTCTGAAACAACCACAGTACCAACATCGGTACGGCTTGGTAAATCGTACATAGTTTCAAGTAAAGAGTTTTCTAAGATTGAACGTAAACCACGTGCACCAGTATTCCGATCTAGCGCTTTTTTCGCTACCGCACGTAATGCACTCGGTTCAAAAACCAAATCAACATCTTCCATGTCAAACAAGTATTCATACTGACGTGTTAAAGCATTCTTCGGCTCTGTCAAAATTTGCATTAATGCATCTTCATCCAGTTCATCCAAAGTCGCAATCACTGGTAAACGACCAATAAACTCTGGAATTAAACCAAATTTAACCAAGTCAGTCGCTTCTACTTGACGGAACAAGTCAGATAATTTTTTAGTTTCATCTTTCTTGCGTACTTCTGCCGTAAAACCAATACCGCCTTTTTCCTGACGTTGCTGCACAATTTTCTCTAAACCAGAAAATGCACCGCCACAAATAAACAGGATATTTGAAGTATCAATTTGAATGAATTCTTGTTGCGGATGCTTACGTCCACCTTGTGGCGGAATAGATGCAACCGTACCTTCAATCATTTTCAACAAAGCTTGTTGTACACCTTCACCCGATACATCACGAGTAATAGATGGGTTTTCAGATTTACGGGTAATCTTGTCAATCTCATCAATATAGATAATGCCTTTTTGGGCCTTTTCTACATCGTAATCGGCTTTTTGCAAAAGCTTTTGAACAATGTTCTCGACATCTTCACCGACATAGCCTGCTTCCGTTAACGTTGTTGCATCTGCCATAGCAAATGGAACATCTAATAAACGTGCAAGAGTTTGTGCAAGTAAAGTTTTACCCGAGCCTGTTGGCCCAACCAACATGATGTTGCTCTTTGAAATTTCAACACCATCTTCAGGTTTTTTACCGCTAGTGCTGGCTTTCAAACGCTTGTAATGATTGTAAACTGCAACGGACAAGGTTTTCTTCGCGACATCTTGCCCAATAACGTACTGGTCTAATGCAGCACGTATTTCATGAGGCTTTGGCAACGGTCGTGTTGCCCAGTCGTTCGATTCAACTTGTTGACTGGTTTGCACCAAATCTAAGCATACGTCCACACATTCATTACAGATGTACGCGTCCTCACCTGCAATCAGTTTCCCGACTTCAGACTGCGTTTTACCGCAAAATGAGCAATGCTTTTGTCCTTGAGGATGTTCGGACATATTCACTCCAATTTTTCAATCTTTAAAACTTATGGACGTTTAGATAAAACTTCGTCCACAAGACCGTATTCTTTTGCCTGCTGTGCAGTCATGAAGTTGTCACGGTCAGTATCTTTAGCCAGACGTTCATAGTCTTGACCACTGTGTTCTGCCATTAATCGGTTCAAACGCTCTTTAATGAATAGAATTTCACGTGCATGAATTTCAATATCAGATGCTTGACCGCGGAAACCACCTAATGGCTGGTGAATCATGACACGCGCATTTTCAAGGCAATAACGTTTGCCTTTGGCGCCTGCATTAAGCAAAAATGCACCCATAGAAGCGGCCTGACCCATGCAATACGTCACGACATCTGGTTTAATAAACTGCATCGTGTCATAAATGGCCATGCCCGCAGTTACAGAACCACCCGGTGAATTGATATATAAATGAATATCTTTATCTGGGTTTTCTGCTTCTAAAAACAACATTTGCGCAACAATTAAGTTCGCCATGTTGTCTTCGACTTCACCAGTCATGAAAATTACACGTTCACGTAAAAGGCGTGAATAAATATCAAAAGAACGCTCGCCACGAGAAGATTGCTCAACCACCATTGGTACAAGTGCGTTTTCAATTGTTGGAACATACATACGTTTATTTATTCCTAAATTTTTGTTACCCAACCCATATTCACAATATGAGGGATATTTGACGAAATTGCAAAAGATTCCCAATTAAATAGCAGATATTTTTTGCAGAAGCTTTGTGAATTCAGGACAATTTATAGCTTTACAATATCAATAAAAAAAAGGCGCCTAAAGCGCCTTTTTCACCGAGCTAAAAATTAGCCTTGTTGACGAGCTTGTTGCTCTTTCAATAAGTCTTCATAGCTTACAGCTGTTTCTGTTACTTTAGCAGATGCCAAGATGTGATCTACCACTTGGTCTTCTAAAATAACTGATTCGATTTGAGCGCGTTGCTGTTTATCGTTGTTAAAGAATTCAATCACTTCATTTGGATCTTCGTAAGAAGAAGCCATTTCATTGATGTACGCTTCAACACGTGCTTGGTCAACTTCAAGTTTAGCATCAGCCAATACTTTGCTTACCAATACACCTAGTTTAACTGCTTTTTCAGCTTGTTCTTTGAACAAGTCATCTGGAAGCATGCTGCTGTCAAATGCTTTCGCACCTTGAGCACCAAACTGCTGTGTGAACTGTTGAATCATTTGCTGACGTTGACGATCAATTTCTTGAGCCAACATTGCTTCTGGAAGTTCAACTTCGTTGGCAGCAACTAGCGCATCAAAAGCTGCACCTTTCACTTGGTTGCGAAGGCCATTTTTCACTTCACGTTCCATATTTTTGCGAACGTCAGCTTTTAATTTTTCAACGCCTTCTTCTTCAGTCAAACCAAATACTTTTAAGAATTCAGCATCAATTTCTGGAAGTTTTTGTTTTTCAACAAGCTTAACTGTAATTTTGAATTGAGCAGTTTTACCAGCAAGATTTTCAGCTTGGTAGTCTTCAGGGAAAGTTACTTCAATTTCTTTCTCTTCGCCCTTCTTCATACCAATGATGCCGTCTTCGAAGCCAGGAATCATGCGACCAGAACCTAAAACAAGTTTAAAGTCTTCTGCAGAACCGCCTTCAAATTTTTCGCCGTCAATTGAACCTTCGAAGTCAAAAGTAACTTGCATGTCTTTTTTAGCCATGCCTTTTGTTTCAGCCCAACCTGCGCGTTGTTTTTGAAGATTTTCAATCATCTTCTCGACATCGCTGTCATTTACTTCAGTCGTTTTACGCTCAACGTTTAAGCCTTCGAATTTAACGTCTACTTCTGGATAAACTTCAACAGTTGCTTGATAAACTAAAACATCATCTTTCATTTCAGTTGAATCAATGTTTGGCATACCAACAGCATTGATTTTTTCTTGCTGAATGGCTTCGAAAACTGTGTCACGAATGATGTCGTTTACAACTTCTTGGTAAAGACCAGCGCCATATTCACGACGAACAACGTTTACAGGCACTTTACCTTGACGGAAGCCGTTGATCTTTACAGTTTTGGCAGTGCGTTTCAAACGAGCTTCAAATTGCTCGTTAATACGGCTCGTCGGTACAGATACATTTAAACGACGGGCAACGCCCGAAACCGCTTCAGAAGTTACTTGCATGGCTTCCTCGATATTTTGTTAAAAAACAGGTTAAAAAAAAGTGCCACATTATATGACAACATTTAAAGATATACAAAATAGCATTATAGCACCTCTTTTTCCTCTTATTTTTTCTGACTGTAATTCCGATAAGAAATTCATAAGCCATGATAGATTTACAATTTTTGTTTATTTTTTATTAAAAACAATAAAACTCACGACCAATATCCATATTTTTATATTATTTTCAATTAGTTAAAATCAATCCACCTTATACCTAAGTCCAACCTTCACCGACTACCGCCCCTCTTGCTTGAGCATTTATAGCTATAGCACCATTCTTCTTTACAGATACAGAAACGACCTCTAAACGACAACGTGGGTGTGAGAATTACGCTATACAATATTTTTAATCAGAATTTTATTGATTTTGAAAAATGGGGGCCTCACTCTTACAACAACAATCGTCATACTCAAGAAGGTCGTCGCGTTCAATTAGACATAACCGTTACCTACTAATTATCTCAATTTATTTATATAAAAAAACCTGCTCTGGCAGGATTTTTTCTTCTAAAGCATCAACTTTAATCATTCACTGTTAAAACAACAGCAATTTTACTTATAACTTAAGTATTAAACCAACAATCCAGATCACCCCAAATACTCTAAATATACAATATACAATATAAAACAATATCTTAAATTAAAAATGTTATATAGTAACATCTAAATAAACATTTATATCTTTAAATTCTACCGTCAATAACAATGTCATAAAGATGCAATAAAAAACAAGAATCATTATTATTCGCATACAAATTCACAACATTGTCTCAGGTTTGAAATGGCCTTCATAAAAACGCGTAAGAAAATTGTCTCATCTGCCATCGCTTCTTCTCTATCTGTTCTTGCTGTCAATGCATATGCACAAGACCAAGTCACAACACTAGAAACGATTCATCAAGATGTCGCAACAGAACAACAGAGCTTAAAAGTAGACAAATCTGCGAACAGTAAATATGTTGCACCTTTATTAGATACACCAAAATCTGTTTCGGTTATTTCTAAACAACTTATTGAAGATACCCAAGTCACAACTTTAAGTGATGCTTTGCGTACTGTGCCTGGTATTACCCTTGGCGCAGGTGAAGGTGGTAACCCAAACGGCGACCGTCCGTTTATTCGTGGTTACAGCTCTGAAAGCTCGATGTATGTCGATGGTGTACGTAGCGCATCATCGCAAAACCGTGAAATGTTTGCTGTAGAGCAAGTTGAAGTGACTAAAGGTTCCGCTTCTGCTTTAGGTGGTGCTGGTTCTGTTGGTGGCAGTATCAACATGATTTCTAAAGTTGCGAAAAATGGTGACTTTTTAGAAGGTTCTGTTGGCGCAGGTACAGATAATTATCAACGTATTACTTTAGACGGCAACAAAGACTTTGGTAATGGCATTGCAGCCCGTGTTGCGGTCATGGGTCACAAAAATGAAAAAGCCGGTCAAGCTGATGGCGCTGAATATGCGCGTGTTGGTATTGCACCAAGCATTACCTTTGGTCTAGATACACCTACCCGTGCGACATTAAGTTACTACTACTTAAAATCTGACGATACGCCAGATTCAGGTGTGCCATATTGGAATTCGTCAAACAATACAGCGACAGGTAAACCACTGGATGTAAAACAAGGCGTTTACTATGGTTGGAAAGATCGTGACTTTCAAAAACAAGAAAATCAGATTGGTACCATTAAACTTGAACATGATCTAACTGATAATTTAACTATCAGTAATACTGCCGTTTACAGTAACTCTAAAAATGATTATTTGTGGACACAACCCGATGATTCAAAATTAAACATTGCGAATGGAAGTGTCGCTCGCCGCGCCAATTCACGGATTACAGATACAAATACATTTACTGACCAATTGGCTTTAACGGGCAAATTTAATACTGGTTCAATTAAACACAGCTTTAATGTGGGTGCAGAATATTCAGATCAAGAATCTGACAAAGGCAATTACACAATTTATGATTTAAACGGCTCTACTACAACATTACCTAATGGTAAATTAAATGATATCGCTAATGGTTCTCTGAATATTAGTGGCCCTGGTGGATGCTCAGGGCTTATTGGGGCTGCATCTAACTACTGGTGTACAGATGCTTATAACCCAAATTCTAGAGATCCATGGTTAGGTCGTATTTCTGCAAATAAAGCGATAACAACAACAACGGCTCAAACAACCTCAGTTTATCTACTAGATAGCATTGAATTCACCCCACAATGGTTATTGGACTTAGGCGTTCGCTGGGATAAATTCGAAACTGAATTAAAAACCAATACAACAGGCGCCAAAATTGAAAATGATACGGACTTTTTCTCTTATCAAGCGGGCTTAACCTTTAAACCTGCAGAAAATGGTAGCATTTATGCAAGCTTCGCAACTTCAGCCAACCCTGTGGGTGTAGATGCAGGAGATGGTTCTGAAACTGCCGTTACTGCTGTTAATAAAGATTTAGACCCTGAAGAAAGTCGCACATTTGAGATTGGTACAAAGTGGGATTTGTTCAACGAAAAATTGAATTTAACCGCAGCTATTTTCCGTACAGAAAAGCAGAATACCCGTATCTCACTTGATGCAAATACCACAACCAATGGTGGTGCAAGTAAAGTCGATGGCTTTGAGCTTGGACTAAACGGTAACATTACCGACAAATGGGCTGTTTCTGCTGGTTATACCTATTTAGACAGTGAATCGACTAAAAATGGTGTCAGCTGTCGCGGTACAACGTGTACCGACCAAACAGCTTACAATGGTAATGTCATGCCAAACGTTGCCAAAAACAGTGCAACACTTTGGACAACGTACCAAGTTCTTCCACAGCTGAACTTAGGTGTTGGTGCTATTGCCATGGATAAAGTTTATGGTGATTTAGCCAACACTAAATATGTTCCAGGCTATGTTCGTTACGACGCAATGGCGCGTTATAACGTCAATAAGAATGTTGATTTACAACTTAACGTAAACAACTTATCTGATGAACGCTATTTCACTAAGGCCTTTGCATCGCACTATGCCACTGAAGCAGAAGGTCGTAGTGCAGTACTGTCTGTTAACTTCAAATACTAAATTTCAAATTAAAACGCATCTGTAATATATGGGTTTTAAGCTAAAAAATAGCCTCTTTTATAGAGGCTATTTTTTTCAGAATACATTTCGTAGCACTACCACTATTTTCTGTCAATTTTCTTAATAAGATAAAACTATGTGTGCCCTATTTGGAATAATCGTTTTTGATCTCAATTCGCTCGAACTCTCATGTTGTACTTCAACAAAAACGACCACTTATTCAATCTAAAAATTATAACTTTTAGTAAAAATATCAGTAAATCATCCGTTCATAGACCATTTTTTTAATAGTTTTTCCAAATGAATTAAGTTTAGTTAAACAATATTTCCAACAACAAATTATAAAAATGAATGATTTTATTATTGCTAATGATAATTATTAGCAATAACATTCACAACAATTGTTACAGGCCATAACAATTCACCCATTATTACTTCATGAAGTTGTGAGCATCGAAGTAGTAATGGTTCCTTCCTAATAATTTCAGGACTTGAACATGGCACACCTTAGTCGTAAACATAGTAAGACTGCTTCTTTTGTTGCATTCGCAGCAACTTTACCACTTGCAGCCCATGCAACCGACTCAGAATTAAAAGTTACTCAATTACCTACTATTACAGTACAAGCAGAACAAATAAAAAACTCATATCTAGCACCTAAAAGTTCATCGACTAAGCGTACAGAAGCAATTTTAGATACTGCAAAAACAGTTCAAGTCATCACCGAAAAAGCGCTCAAAGATCAAGGTTTACTTTCACTCCAACAAGCCCTTGCAACCACGCCAGGTATTAGTTTTGGCGCAGGTGAAGGTGGTGGTGGCTATGGTGATAAAATTAACTTACGCGGTTATGATGCAACCTACAACACAACAGTCGATGGATTACGTGACGCCGCATTAACCAACCGCTCAGACTTATTCAACTATGAAGCCGTTGAAGTTATTAAGGGGGCGAATTCTGTTGAAAATGGCGTCGGACAAATTAGTGGCGGTGTTAATTTAGTTTCTAAAACACCCAAAAATGATGATAGCAATGACCTAACTTTAGGTTTCGGTTCTGATGGTTACAAACGCTTTACGGGCGATTTCAATAAAGTTGTAGATGAAGACTTGGCCTTTCGTTTAAATGTCATGGGACATCAAAATACCTATGCAGGTCGTGATGAAGAAATGAAACGTTGGGGAATTGCACCATCGGTGACATTTGGTCTTAACGATACAACGAAAGCGACGTTATCGTATTTATATCAAAAAGATGAAAACGACCCGCAATATGGCGTGCCGTATTATAATGGTAAACCCGTTACAGGAATCTCGGATAAAAATAATTACGGCTATAGCAATTTAGATCAACAAAATATTGAAAACCAAGTTGTAACATTCAAAGTTGAGAGCGAAATTAGTCCTAATGCTAAACTTAATTCCATTACTCGTTATAGCGATATTCGGCAAGAAGCCACTGTTTCTGCGCCTCAAGGAACATTTTGTTTGGCCAATGGTAAAGCCCCGACTGCCCTGACCAATGATAACCAAACAGGGTTTAAAGATTGTACAGCGGGTCAAGCAGGACAATATATTGTTTCAGGGCCGCGTGGTTATTATCGAGATACGCAGAACAAACAATTTGCCAATGATACAAATGTGAATGTGCAATTTAAAACGGGTGCGATTAATCATGCACTGGTTGCAGGTGTCGGGCTAAGCCGTGAAGACTATACCATTACCACAGCAGGCTATATTTACAACGCAGATGGCACTGTAGCGGATAAACCGAATATGGATGTCTATAATCCTGAGCACTTTTGGAATGGCCCAACCAATTTCCGTAAAACAGGCTTTTCTGAAGGCAACTTAAATGTCTATTCGGCTTATTTGTTCGATACGCTAAAATTTGGTGAACAATGGCTACTAAACTTAGGGGTTCGCAACGACTACACCGATGGTCAATACCGCTCAGATAAAATTGAAACCACCACTGGCCTTGTTACACGTGGCACGACTTATCAGCAGTCAGATAATTTAATTTCTTATAATGCAGGATTAACATTTAAACCAACCCCTGCAAGTAGTGTTTATCTCTCATATGCCAACGCGCAAAAACCGGTGCAAAACACCGCAAGTAGTAGTTGCTCTCAGACGGTTACCAGTGGTGTCGTGACCGCAAATACATGCAGTACCGATCCTGAAAATGCAGTCGCTTATGAAATTGGTGCAAAATGGCAAGTGAATCCAAATTTCTTAGTATCAGGGGCGGTATTTCGCAATGAGCAGGATAAAGTTCGTGTAACTAGCGATATTACTGGAGAGCCCGATGCGAAATTAGACGGCAAAAACTACGTACAAGGTGTTGAACTTGGTTTAGCAGGTGAAATCACCTCAAAGTGGAATCTCACTGCAAGCGCTGCGTATATGCAAGGCGAATATGACCAGACCAAGGTGAACGGCTCACCCAATGTTGACTTTCAAAAAGGCGATAAACTGGTTAATGTTCCTAAAATTTCTGGTAGTTTCTGGACGACCTATCAGTTTAATGACCAATGGCAAGCAGGTTATGGCTTAACCTATCAAGGTGAAATGTATTTAACCACGCACTCTGCGACCAATAATCTTATTGCACAAGTGAAGTCTGAAGATTATCTCGTGCACAATGCCTCTATTACTTATAACTACAGCAAAGACTTAAGTTTCCAATTGCTCGGTCAAAATTTAAGTGGTGAAAAATACTATACGCATATCCGCAACAATGGCTGGGCAATGCCAGGTGAAGGACGCAAAGGCGTATTCAACATCAACTATAAATTCTAAAATATAGCCAAACCGTGTTAAAATTCAGCGTCTGATTCATCAGGCGTTTTTTAATTAAAGGAATAATATCATGATCTTACATATTCCAAATTTACTTAGCCTTGATGAACTCAATCATTGTCGCCAAACACTTAATCAAGCAGAATGGGTGGATGGAAAAATGACCACAGGCCATCAATCTGCTTATTTAAAAAATAATTTACAGCTTGCACAAGACTCTCAAGACGCCCTACAACTGGGACAAATCATTCAACAAGCAGCCAATTCAAATCCTCTATTTTTTAGTGCTTCGCTTCCCAAGATATTTCTTCCTCCACTCTTTAATTGCTATCAACATGGTGGTAATTTTGGAATGCATGTGGACAATGCCATTCGCAGACATCCACTGCTCAATAGCTATTTAAGAACAGATGTTTCCTGCACGGTATTCCTCTCTAACCCTGAAGAATACACAGGTGGTGAATTGGTGATTGAAGATACATTTGGCACTCAAGAAGTGAAATTGCCAGCAGGCGATGCCATTGTTTACCCTTCAACAAGTTTACATATGGTCAATCCCGTAACTGAAGGTGCACGTTTTGCATCGTTCTTTTGGGTACAAAGTTTTATTGCATCCGATGCACAGCGCCGAATTTTATTTGACCTTGATCAAAATATTCAAAAACTCACCATAGAACTTTCGGCCACACATGAACAAGTCATCAGCTTGACAGGGATTTATCATAATCTCTTACGTGAATGGAGCGATTTATAAAATTTTCTTATTTTAAGTACGCTTTTCTATTCATTTAAATTTTGTAAATTTGGACACCACCAATGAATAAATCTCCTCTACCCGCTTTGACTCAAATTCCGCCTTATTTACAAACCATTGCAGACTACGAAATAGAGGCTGAAAAACATCTGTCGAATATGGTTTGGCAATATTTGCAAGGCGGTTCAATGGATGAACTGAGTGTCCAAAATAATCTAGCACAATTTAAAAACTTTCATTTGATGCCTCGCATGTTGAACGATTTAACCCAAGGCAATACCACCTGTGAAATTTTAGGCCAAAGCTTCCCGCATCCTATTTTTTTAGCGCCAATTGGTCATCAACAACAATTCCACCCCGATGCAGAAAGTGCTACTGCACTGGCAGCCGAAGTACTGGGTAGTAATATGGTACTGAGTACTTTTAGCAATACCGATATGCGTACTTTAAAACAGGACAACCCTTTTAAGTGGTTTCAGTTGTATTGGCAGGGTGAGCGTGAAAAATCATTGGCCTTGGTCAAATTGGCAGAACAACAAAATTTTACAGCCATTGTGATTACAGTCGACTCACCACATACAGGTATTCGTGACCGCGAACGGCGTATTTTTTTCCATTTACCCGAAAATATGCAACATCCACATACACCTGTACATATTCCATTGCCTGAATTAAAAGAAGGTGATCATCCTGTTTTTAATGGCTTAATGAAAATTGCACCCACGTGGGATGATATTGCATGGATTGTGCAACAGACACACCTTCCTGTCATTTTAAAAGGCATTCTCAACCCCTTAGATGCCAAACTAGCCATTCAATACGGCGTACAAGGCATTATTGTGTCTAATCATGGCGGCCGCGTGCTTGATGGCAGTATTCCCCCACTTACAGCATTACAGCTGATTAAAAAAGCCGTGCCCAGTAATTTTCCACTGCTTTATGATGGTGGCATTCGTCGTGGTTCAGATGTTTTTAAAGCCATTGCCTTAGGTGCATCTGCGGTTTTTGTCGGGCGTCCCTATATTTATGGTTTAGCCAGTGCAGGTGCTTTAGGGGTGGCGCATGTCATTAAAATTTTAAAGGAAGAATTTGAGATTACGATGGCATTGATGGGAACAGCCACGCTCAATGACATCACAGAAGAATATATTTTTCAAAAAACCTAAATTTAAAGGAAAATCTTTCTTCTAAATATATTCCTAATGCAAAATTAGGAAATTATTTCCGGAATAAGTGGATTAATATTTAGTTATAGATTTGCAAGATCTGCGGTATAGCAAAATCATTAAAAACCCAAAACGTTTCTTAATGCTTTAGGCTAAGTCCTCCGAATTTAGACTTGTAAATGGATACAATAGACACAATCTATAATAGTAGCCGTTGCTGTTTCCACGACTAAACGCAATTGATGCTACACAAGGAGTTACCTCATGATGTTGGCTGATCCAAGCAAAAAATACCGCCGTATGTACCAGCGCGTCAACTTACCTGACCGCCAATGGCCAAACAACGAAATTAACCAAGCGCCAATTTGGATGAGCACTGACCTTCGTGACGGTAACCAAGCAATTTTTGAACCAATGGACATTGAACAAAAATTTAAAATGTTCCAAATGTTGGTCAAAATTGGCTTTAAACATATTGAAATTGGTTTTCCTTCAGCATCACAAATTGACTTTGACTTCACGCGCTTATTGATTGAAGGCGGTCATATTCCAGATGACGTTTATATTGAAGTTTTAGTACAAGCGCGTGACCATTTAATTCAACGTACTTTTGAATCTTTACAAGATGCAAAACGCGCTATTGTGCATATCTATAACGCCAACTCACCGACTTTCCGTCAAAAAGTGTTGAATGTTGATGTGGCTGGTGCAAAAAAATTAGCAATGAACGCTGCGACAAAAGTCAAAGAATATGCAGCCAAACAACCTGAAACTGAATTTATTTTCCAATACAGTCCTGAATGCTTTACAGCCACAGAATTAGAGGTTGCCAAAGATGTCTGTGATGCAGTGACTGAAATCTGGGAAGCATCACCAACCAACAAAGTAATTTTAAACTTGCCTGCAACTGTTGAAGTGTCTGGCCCACACGTTTACGCCGACCAAATTGAATGGATGCATCGCAACATTCAACGTCGTGACGGTGTAATTATTTCTGTACATTGCCACAACGACCGTGGTTGCGGTATCGCAGCCTCTGAATTGGCCATTATGGCTGGTGCAGACCGTGTCGAAGGCTGTGTATTTGGTAACGGTGAACGCACAGGTAACGTCGACGTGGCAGCTATTGCCTTGAACATGTACACCCAAGGTGTTGCGCCCAACTTAGATTTCTCAAATATCAATGAAATTATTGCAACAGTTGAAGAATGTACAGGTTTACCTGTTCATCCGCGTCATCCGTATGCAGGTGACTTGGTGTTTACCGCGTTCTCGGGTTCGCATCAAGATGCGATCAAGAAAGGCTTTGAATTCCAAAAAGACCAAGAAATGTGGGATATGCCTTACTTACCTATCGACCCGAAAGACTTGGGCCGTGACTATGATGCCGTAATTCGTGTGAATTCACAGTCAGGTAAAGGCGGTATTGCGTACTTGTTAGAATCGAATTACAACGTGGTGTTGCCACGCCGTATTCAAATTGAATTCTCACAAATTGTGCAACAAAAAACTGATGAAGACGGTACAGAGATTTCTGCTCAAGCCATTTGGGCCTTGTTTAAAGATACCTATGTGGGCGCTAAAGATGCACATTACTCTGCAAAAAATTACCGTTT
Source organism: Acinetobacter celticus (assembly GCF_001707755.1). GTDB lineage: Bacteria > Pseudomonadota > Gammaproteobacteria > Pseudomonadales > Moraxellaceae > Acinetobacter > Acinetobacter celticus. The sequence goes on from NZ_MBDL01000001.1 coordinate 127,999, forward strand.
GCACGATGAAAATGGCAATCAAGTGATTGAATTAGACCTTGAAGTGAATGGTGTTATTCAACACTTACGCGGTGAAGGTAATGGGCCAATTTCAGCCATTTTGAATGCATTACAATTGCCAATTGATGTCTTGACCTATGAAGAACGCAGTATTAGTTCAGGCGCACATGCCAAAGCTTTGGCGTTGATTGAACTTCAAGTCAAAGGTACAGGTAAATCTGCCTTTGGTGCAGGGGTACATGACAACATCGTGACCTCATCGATTGAAGCGATTATTGCCAGTGTTAACCGTTTAATTGCACAAGATGTATTAAGCACTGAACAAATCGCGACGGCTGTTTAAGATCAATAGATCAGATTGTATTGACAAAAATCTTATCTGATAAAAAACTTTAGAAAGGATACCCCAAGTGGTATCCTTTTATTTATTAACCCCAAAGATTTAAGGCGAATATTTCCTGTGTCTTTTCCAGCTGACTCAGTGGGCCTAGTTACCCCAAAAAAGTTTTCTTTTGAAGAGCCGTTAGAGCTCGAATGCGATCGAATTTTGCCACGCTTTGATCTGATGGTGGAAACTTACGGCGAGCTAAATGCCGATCAGTCCAATGCCATCCTAATTTGCCATGCCCTGTCTGGCCACCATCATGCAGCCGGTTATCATCACGAAGATGATAAAAAACCCGGTTGGTGGGATGCCTGCATTGGCCCCGGCAAAGCCATTGATACCTCTAAATTCTTTGTGGTTGCCCTGAATAATATTGGTGGATGTAGCGGTTCTACAGGCCCAATATCGCCAAATCCTGAAAATGAAAATCGGCCTTATGGCCCCGATTTCCCATTGGTGACTGTCCGTGATTGGGTGAAAACCCAAGCCATGCTCTCTGACCGTATGGGCATTACACAGTGGTATGCGGTCATTGGTGGTTCTTTGGGTGGCATGCAAGCTTTACAATGGTCGGTGGACTACCCTGACCGTTTGCAAAAATGTGTCATTATTGCCAGCACACCTAAACTATCTGCACAAAATATTGCCTTTAACGAAGTGGCGCGTCAGTCTATTTTGTCTGACCCTGACTTTCATAATGGTCGCTATTTAGAAAATGACAGTTACCCGAAACGTGGTCTCATTTTGGCACGGATGGTCGGTCATATTACCTACTTGTCTGAAGAAGCCATGAAGCAAAAATTTGGTCGCGACTTAAAGTCAGGCAATTTTATGTATGGTTTTGATGTCGAATTTCAGGTCGAAAGTTATTTGCGCTATCAAGGTGAACAGTTCAGTCGTAACTTTGATGCCAATACCTATTTAATTATGACCAAAGCTTTGGACTATTTTGACCCATCTCGTGAGTACGAGCAGTCATTGAAAAAAGCGATGGAACATACCCAATGTAAGTTCTTGGTGGTTTCATTTACCACTGACTGGCGCTTCACACCAGAGCGTTCTCAAGAGATTGTGGATGCTCTCATTAGCAACCATAAACCCGTCAGTTATTTGGACATTGATGCCGAACAAGGTCATGACTCGTTCTTGTTTCCTATTCCCTTATATGTCAAATCATTACGTGCATTTTTAGGTGGTCAAGAGCACCTCAAAGCAACCCCTCAGGAGGTCGTGTAATGCGTATTGATCATCAACTTGCTGAAACATGGATTAAACCCGATTCAAAGGTTTTAGACTTAGGCTGTGGTGACGGCGAACTGCTGGCCCACATGAGCAAAAAACATAATATTCGTGCTTATGGTTTAGAGCTTGATCAAGAAAAGATTGCAATTGCCGTCAGTCGCGGGTTAAATATTATTCAGCAGGACTTAAACTTGGGTTTAAGCCGTTTTGCCGATCAGTCTTTTGACTATGTGGTTATGGCACAGGCTTTACAAGCTGTAGATGCACCAGACGTTCTTTTACGTGACATGGTGCGTGTAGGCAAGCAAGCCATTATTACCTTTCCTAATTTTGCACATTGGAAGACCCGCTCTTTCTTAGCATTAAAGGGAATGATGCCTGTTTCTGATGCTTTACCCTATATGTGGTATAACACCCCGAATATTCATTTATGTACTTTCCGCGATTTTGAAGCATTATGTGCTGAAAATAATATCCGGATTATTAACCGACTTGCCGTGAATGGGGATCAGCAAGGTAGTTTACTCAGTAAACATATCCCGAATCTGTTTGGTGAAGTCGCAATTTATCGAGTGAGCGCTCTATGAAAAAACTATTATTAAGCACGACGCTACTTGCGGGGCTTTTCAGTATTCAAGCACATGCAGACTATGTTGCTCCTGCACCTTCTGTGGCGAGCCAAGCGGCCCAGTATTCCATTATGGATATTCACAATCTGACCAAAGCAGCCAAAGCGGGTCAAGCAGGCGCACAGTTTTATCTTGGAACAAAGTACCAGTTTGGTAAAGATGTGCAACAAGATGACCGTCAAGCGTTTGCATGGTTTAAAGCCGCCGCTGACCAAGGTCTTTCTTCGGCCCAACTGAATGTTGGTCGCATGTTAGCTGATGGCTTGGGTACGAAAAAAGATGAAGTCCTTGCGCGTCAGTATTTCGAAAAAGCGGCCAGCCGTGGTGATAATCGCGCAAGCTTTAATTTAGCCATGATGGAAGAGCAGAAAAAAAATTATATGGGTGCATACCAATGGTATGAGCTGTCTACCCGCGATGGTATGTTAGACAATAAAGTGATTACTTTGTCTGAAGGCAAAAAAACAGCTTTGGCTGCTAACTTAACACAAGATCAAATTCGTCAAGCGCGTGACCGTGCAGACAAATGGATTCAAGCGCAGTAATTTGTCTGATTCATAAAAGGCACCTTCGGGTGCTTTTTTATTGCGCATAACCACTAGAATGAACAGCCGTATCGAATACACCATGCTGATATAAATTGGCTTCAATAAAATTCTATAATTTCTGCCAATGCCCTGTTTTTTTTGCACAGTACGGGTAGTAAAAAATGAATGAGATGACCTGATTTTTCATCAGCGATTTTCACAATAATCTGCTGATGTTATATATCAACAAAATAATGAACACTTTCCGTTTACAACAACTTTGTAATGGATGCTTGATTCAATTTCTCTCGTCCCGATTGATTCACAGCAAAATCATCCATATAAGGTTCAATCAACAGCTATCGCAGTTGCATTTTCAATATTTGTATGACGTATCATTTTAAGTGTTCTTCTTTTTAAGTACTCTGATTGTTTTCCAGATTAAACGCATCTGCCAAATCAAAATAGGCTAAAATACTGCATTCTTTAACCCAACATAGGCACAATATAATGTCTTCAACAGATTGGCTATCTCAAGGCACACTGGTTCTTGCCAGTAATAATAAAGGTAAAATTGCAGAGTTTGAAAAAATGTTTGCAGAGCTTAATCTTCCTGTTGAAGTCGTTGCACAAGGCAAACTCAATATTGAAGATGCGATTGAAGACGGCCTAAGTTTTGTAGAAAATGCCATTATTAAAGCCCGCCACGCTTCTAAAATTTCAGGCAAACCCGCTATTGCCGATGACTCAGGAATTTGCGTTCCCATTTTAGGCGGTGCACCGGGTATTTACTCGGCACGCTTTGCAGGCGAGCATGGCAATGATGTTGCCAATAATGAAAAACTGCTACAGAAGCTTAAGCCACTTCGTAAAGATGGCGAAGTAATTGAAGGCATGTTTGTGTGTGTCTTGGCTTTGGTACAGCATGCTGAAGACCCATTACCTCAAGTTTTCCAAGGCATTTGGACGGGTGAAATTTTAGAACAAGCACGTGGTGAGAATGGCTTTGGTTATGATCCACTGTTTTGGCTACCTGAACTGAATATTTCTAGCGCCGAACTGTCAAAAGAGCAAAAAAATAAAATCAGTCATCGTGGGCAGGCAATGCAACTTTTTAAAGCAAGTTTAGAACGCTAATATCACCAAGAATTACAGCATTAATTCACCTTTCAAACTCTGTTTTAAAATGGGTTTGGAAGGTGCTAAATGACTTGAGTGAACTCATCTAAATTTATACCATATGCAAAAATAATGCATATAGGCTGACCACCACACAACTAACGATTGTGCCTGAAGCAATGTATTTTGCCGAAATCCCCGTCCCTTGATAATGGGTTTCTAAAGCCACAATATTGGCTGCAGGCGGTAAACAAAAAAGTAAGAACATGACGCCAATATAAGTTTCAATCTGCGGAATCGGCACCAGCCAATAAGTGAGACCACAAATAATCAGACCACACAGGAGTTTCATTGCAAAAATTTGACTGCTACGCTTAATATCTATCCACTGCACTTGGGTATGACGCATCCACATTCCCAGTACACACATTCCTGTAAAGCTCATTCCCACTTTAGCGCCCTGATAAATCCAATCAATCCAGCCATGTTCGGGTAAATGTTGCACGCCCATCGCTCTAAAAAGACCTGCAATCATCAAAGCAAAAACTGGGGGAGATAACGCCACTTTTTGGGTAATAGCCACCCACGACTGCGCATTTGAACTGACCGCAGTAACCGCCCAGATGTTGCCAAAAATTGACCCTCCGACATATAGCGCAACCATAGGCGCACTAATTTCAGGGCCAAATAACGCCAAAGCAAAGGGAAAGCCCAGCCATGCCAAATTGACATAACTGATGCATAAAGCACGCAGTTTATCTTTAAAAATTGCTTTAAAAGTATAGAACATTAAAATGGCGACACTGAAACTGAACAGCATCAAGCTCAGGCTACCTGCCTGATAAAACACCATATTATAAACAATAACAATTGGAATGAAGCAACGCGCCAGCAGACTGGCAAAAATGGCTTTTAAGGCTGTAGTTGATGGAATTGAGGCCAGTCCCAATCCACATAAAAAGCCAAACATTGGCAAAAGCAAAGCCACACGTTCCATCCTGCATATCCGTCCTGTCTATGCTAGCACTATTTAATCGTTGAACATTGCAGAAAGATGGCTGTCTTCAAACTGCAATATCAACGTCACCTCTTTGTCATACGGAACTGTTGAAATGACTTGAAAATGAAAAGAGGAAAAAATCATGGCAGGATTATCCATTTGGCATGTACTGATATTTGCAATTGTGGTCATTCTTTTGTTTGGCACATCTAAACTTAAAAACTTAGGTAAAGATGTTGGTGGCGCAGTGAAAGATTTTAAAAAATCGGTGCGGGATGAAGAAGCCGAGCAAGCCAAACTAAAAGAACCGCTGACCATTGATGCTCAAGTCAAAAATACTGAAAGTTCAGTCAAAAGCTAAGTGTGAGTACTGATTCATGCTGAATATTGGAATGACCGAGCTTTTCTGTTTTGCCATTATTGCCCTACTGGTGCTTGGCCCAGAAAAATTACCAGAAGGTGCGCGCTTTGCTGGAAAATGGTACGGAAAAATTAAACGTATGATCAGCAATGTTCAAAATGATCTCGATCGTGAATTACGTATTTCAGATCTTCGCGCACAGATGCAACAAGAAATGATCAAAATTCAAGAACTTGAACAAAAAATGCAGGCACAGATCAATGCCATAGAAAACCAACGCATTGATTCGCCACAAAAGGTAAATCAACCAGCGATGGTCTACACGTTTATTCAGCAACCGTTCTCCGCTTATCCGTTGAGCCAGCCAAAAGTAAAAGTCATGTCAACGCTACATCAGATATCTTCATCAACCCTGAATCCTGAACTTAAACTTCTGAAGGTGGCTGTATGAGTACCCTACTCACCAAAAATTTGGCAGATTCAGAACAAAGTCCGCCACCTTTAGAAGAAATGCCAATTACCAAGCATTTAATTATTCTACGCAAGCATTTATTTAAAATAGTTGGCTTAATTCTAGTTCTGTTTTTTTGCTTACTGCCATTTGCCAATCAAAGTTACCAAATGATGTCCGAGCCTCTGCGCTCACAACTTCCCATGACGTCATCTATGATTGCGACCGATGTCACAGCAACATTCATGGCACCATTTAAGCTCAATTTCTTTGTCGCGCTAATGATTGCGATGCCTTACATTATTTATCAGCTTTGGTCTTTTGTTAAACCTGCGCTGTATGAAAAAGAAAAAACACTGGCTCTGCCTATGCTCATTGGTAGCATTGGCTTATTTTATGCAGGGATTGCCTTTGCTTACTTGGTTGCCCTACCGTCTATTTTACATTTTTTTATTAGTGTTTCGCCTGAAACCGTCGCACCAATGACCGACATCAACAGTTATTTAGCCTTCTGCTTAAAGTTGTTTTTAGTCTTTGGACTGACCTTTGAAATTCCAATTGTCACACTTGTTTTAATCATGATTGGTCTGGTTACAACACAGCAACTCGTCGAAAAGCGACGCTTTATCATTATTGGTTGTTTTTTTATTGCAATGTTTGTGACCCCACCTGACGCTCTCTCCATGATCATGCTTGCAATACCCATGTGGATGTTGTTTGAACTGGGGTTGTTCCTTGGAAAGTTGCTTGAAAACCGCCGTAAAAGTGCGGTCTAGGCCACTCTTGTTGATTTAAAAAGTAGCATTGATGCTACTTTTTTTATTCATAAAAATGAAATCTAAACTTCACTTAAACGTCATACAAACTTCACCTAATTGTCATCATTACAATTTAAGTTATTGATTAATTTGTAAAACAAGTCTAGCCATAATAGCAAGGAACAAAAATGTACAATGATGATATGACACCATGTCAAGATTTAGTCGAAGATAGCAATACCTCTAAAAACACACATTTCCAAACTGTTTTAAACCAATATATGGATCGTCGTAGCTTTATTGCAAAAACAGGTAGTGGTGCAATGGCCTTGGCATTTGCCGCTTCTGTAAGCGGATGTTCAGATGATGATAATGCAGAGGCAACACCACCAACAGGTACTCAGCCACCAACGCCAGAAGGTACAGATAAACATGCATGGAGTGACCTTAAGCAACGTCCAAGCAAGCTCTCGTTTAAAGCTGTAGAAAAAAATACTCAAAATTCTTTCAGTGTTCCTGAAGGCTACGCACTGAAAGTTTTGTACGCAGTAGGCGACCCAATTAACCCACATAATGCGATTAAAATTGACAGTATTTCACAGTCTGGTGCTTCATATAAATTCCGTTCAGGCGATTGCCACGACGGTATGAGTTTCTTTGGTATGCATCCTACCAATAAAAATTATGCAGCCAAAGAATCAACGCAAGGTTTACTGGTTTTAAACCATGAATATCTTGCTCAAGATGAATTACATCTTCCCGAGGCCATCACCAAAGGTATACGTTCTGAAGATCAGGTCATGCGTGAAATAAACGCACATGGCGTATCGGTCATTGAGATCAGCAAAGATACCTCTTCACAAAACGTCAAAGTCAATTTAAATTCACCTTTTAACCGTCGTATTACCGCCCAAACGGAAATGGAAATTCATGGCCCTGCACGTGGCGCTGATTTATTAAAAACGCGCTTCTCGCCTGATGGCACGTTAACGCGCGGTACATTTGGTAACTGTGGTAATGGCTATACGCCATGGGGAACCTACTTAACAGCAGAAGAAAACTGGAGTGGTTATTTTGCGCGTAAAGCAAATGACACCCGTGAAATTGCAAAAGAAGATGTTGCACTACAACGCTATGGTCGTGGCGGAACAGGTGCCCGATCAAGTCAATATGGTTGGAACACTCCTGTCGCAGAGCTCACTGGAAATACTGACTTATACGACTGCTGGGATATTTCAATTAAAGCTGCCAATGCCCTGCAAGATTATCGCAATGTCATGAATACTTGCGGTTTTATTGTAGAAATTGATCCATTCAGTGCCTCTGCGCGTCCAGTCAAACGTACAGCCCTTGGTCGCTTTGCCCATGAAGACTGTCGCTGTAGTAATCCTATAGTCGGTCAGCCATTGGCCTTTTATATGGGAGATGATGCAACTGGCGAATACCTGTATAAATTTGTGACAGAAGCAGTCTGGGACCCAAAAGATATGAACGGCGGTTATGCTGCTGGTGATAAATACATGGATAAAGGCACACTCTATGTTGCTAAATTTAATGATGATGGCACTGGAGAATGGCTAGAATTAAGTTTTGACAAACATGGCTTAAATGCTTCCAATCCTAATTATGCTTTTAGTGACCAAGCCGATGTCGTTGTTCATGCGCGCTTAGCAGCAGATGCTCGTGGCGCCACCAAAATGGACCGTCCAGAATGGGTTGCGGTCAATCCAGAAAATGGCGAAGTATATGTCACCCTAACCAATAACAGTAACCGTGGCCGTTCATACGAGACTGATGCTGCCAACCCACGTAGTTATGTTGATGTAAAAAATGGCAGTGCAAGTAACTCAGGCAATATGAATGGGCATATTATCCGTTTCCATGAAAATGCTGAAAAAACAACAGCAACAACCTTTACATGGGATATCTTCTTGTTTGGTGCCGAAGCTGATGCGGAAGCGAATATTAACTTATCTGGCTTAGATGATCTCAATGACTTTTCTAGCCCAGACGGTATGTGGTTCGACCCACGTGGCGTGCTTTGGATTCAAACGGATGACGGCCAATATACCGACGAAACCAACTGTATGATGCTGGCAGCACTTCCTGGTAAAGTCGGTGATGGCAGTCGAGCTATGGCAGCCTCTACCAAATCTGGCGGGCAGGAAACCATTGTCGGCGCTCCATTAAAAAATGATCGTGTACGCCGTTTCTTAACAGGCCCAAGTGGCTGTGAAATCACAGGTGTGACCATGACACCAGATTACAAAGCAATCTTTGTCAACGTACAGCACCCTGAAGGCACATGGCCTGCAAACCAAAGTTCTAAATACAGCTTAATGGGCTTAGCGCCACGGTCAGCGACTGTGGTCATTACCCGTAAAGATGGCGGGGTAATTGCAGGTGAGGCATTAGAAGAAAAAGCAACCACTGCATAAAGTAAAATTATAAAAAAAGCCGACATCATGTCGGCTTTTTTTATAAATAATTTACGACTGAATGGATAACTGTAATGAAATGACGTTTCCCTGTGTTTCACCCTGCTGGGATTTTTCTTGCCACAACCATTGGCTATTTTTAAGTCTTAAAAAATTGGAACAACGTGTCCCATATACAGGGCTTTGAATAAAGGTAGAAGATAGTAACTCTTCCATCTCTGTATGAATGCCTGTTTGTGGCAACAGCTCTGGAATAATTTTTCGTTGATCTTCCAGTATATCCCACACCGTATTGTCCAAGTCCGCGTCTGTTAAAGTAGCTTGCTGTAACATGGGTAAAAATTCTTGAGTAAAGCGCTTTCTTAAATGTTTGGTTTTCTCCCAATGTTCCGTCATTAAGCCGTTTGAGACCACATAAACGCCTTTCGCCAATACTTGGGGTGCTTCACCACGGTTACTCATATAGACGGCTTGATTTGTATCGCCGATAAATAAATTAAACCCTGCATAATCACATTGACGTTGCTCTAAGGCTTGCGCAAAGCGAATTGGGGTTTGCTCAGATTCTAAAAAAGCCTGAATCAAATGTCCGCGCGACGTGGGATAGGTTTGCTGATCCGCACCGTTTCTAAAATTCGTGATAATCGCCCAACGACCTGATTCAGTAACCCCCATCCATGTGCCACCTGACTGTAAATCTTGCCCCGCCACAATCGGGCTATGTTCCCATTGTTGCAGAGCAACTGTCGGACGCTGATAGAATTCATCTCGATTTGAAATTAAACATAACGGCGTATCATCCAAAACTTGCCAAGCAAATGCCACAATGCACATAAATGTTATCCAATATCTTTACACATTGAATGTACAACATTTTTCATCATATTCAGCTAAAATCTGTGCAAAACATAATGACAAGGAGCATCAATGCTGACCTATCCAAATATAGATCCGATTGCGCTATCTCTGGGGCCTCTACAAGTACATTGGTATGGACTGATGTATTTACTGGCCTTCTTATTTGCTTGGGGCTTGGCCACTTATCGGGCCAAACAGCGGGATGGCTGGAACTCGGACATGGTTTCCGACCTGATCTTTTATGGCGCTTTAGGCGTTGTGGTAGGCGGACGCGTCGGCTACGTCTTCTTCTATGGTTTTGATCAATTTTTAGCAAATCCACTGTGGTTATTCCAAGTCTGGACAGGTGGTATGAGCTTCCACGGCGGGTTCTTAGGCGTGATGATCGCCATGCTTCTGTGGTGCAAAAAGTACAAAATGACTTGGTTCCAAACCTTAGATTTTATTGCACCCTGTGTGCCAACAGGTTTGATGTTTGGTCGTATTGGCAACTTTATTGGTGGCGAGCTATATGGTCGTCCAGTCACCGATCCTAATTTTGCATTGGGGATGATTTTCCCAACAGACCCATTACAACTGGTTCGCCATCCATCACAAATTTATCAAGCTGTATGTGAAGGCCTCATTCTGTTTATTGTTTTATGGTGGTTCAGTTCTAAACCACGTCCACGCTATGCAGTCTCGGCCCTTTTCTTAATTGGTTATGGTATTGCACGTTTTGTGGTGGAGTTTTTCCGCGAACCAGACAATGGTCAATTATTTATTAGTTGGATGAGCAAAGGACAATTCTTAACTGTGCCGATGATTTTGATTGGCCTTTGGATGCTGTGGTATGCCTATCAAAAGAAAATTTATGATTGGGGCCCACTCAAAAACAGCTAATCATTAACCGAATCAATCTTTAGCGGAGCAATTGCTCCGCTTTTTTTGTACTGCATTTTTACCTGCGTTTTGTGCTAAAGTTTTGACTTTCAGATGATTGATTGCTAAACGCATGCTCGAATTTTGGTTTAATCCGCAGGTTTCTATTCTTAAAAAAATCTTGATTTTTGTCATGATTACCGTAGTCACAGCAGGACTGTATTGGATGGAACCGCTGAAACTAGACGCTATTTTAATGTTTCTCGGCACAGGAGTGATTTTTCTCATTTGTCGTTACTGCAAAACCCATTTTGCATCTAAAAACCCAACAGGCATGCTCTACCGTTTACTAACCTGGATTCCAATTGCCTTATTGCTTGCACTCATTTTTATGCATATGAAAGAAGGTGAGATTTTAATTCCTGGTGCGCAAGGTATTGGTTTTATGGCATTGGCAATTTGCTTGTTTTCACCTCTGTCGCTACTGAATCAAAATCAGCCCAAAAATGAAGATCTGTAATGCTCGATTTCTGGTATTCCGAACGCTGTACACGTCAAATTAAACTGATTATTTGCATTGCCGTATGTGCAATCATTTACTACTGTTCCAATATTCAGCAACTTAGCCCTCTATTTGCAGGCTTAAGTTTGGCCGTCGGTCTTGCCCTACATTTTTTACGTATTGCGCATCTAAATATTGTAAATACAAACAGCTATAAACCTATTTTTCAGATCATTTTTTCAATGTTGCCCATCATCGCACTCATTGCTTTGATCATTTTTTTACCTCAAACGCATAAGGCCATATTGGCTATTCAATGCATCTGCTTTAGCGCCATTGGCTTATTTTTAGTTTCTATCTATGAAAACCGCGCCAAACGCTTTGAATAGCGTGGCACGGTAGTTTTTTTATATCTGTGCTAAAAACCTAATCTAAACAAATACGTTCTGCTTAACTATTCGTCCATACGATAGTATTCATAACGTACATTCGGGTCTTTATAGACTGCATAGCCCCGTTGTTGAAAATCAGAAACCCATGTTGAACCTGTATAAGCCGCGATATGCCCATACACATGTTTTTGCGTGCGATTAATAATATAAATATCGCCTTTTTGGGGGCGATCAAAAGCCAAATTTATTTTTTGATAACCAATTTTTTGTAAGGTATTGCCCCAGTCGGCCGCTGCAACAGGATGCCCATTAAATTTAGCCCCCGCAGACTCCAGTGCAATACGCACACTCTTGGCACATTTTTGGCCACTGCTTTGTGCCTTTACACCACTTAAACGCTGTGCAAATTTATCAATATCGATACGCTGGCCATTGTTGGCACCAAATACGCTTCTTGGTTTTACATTAGCTGTAGGAGGTTTTCTGTTATTGCCTTGCTGTGAACGGATCACGATTGCTGCTTGCACAGGTCCATGCGCATTCTGCATGTCTACGCTTTGATCATAAGCCATTCTTACAACAACCTCCTCTTCAATCAGTTTTGATCGAGTCTACATAATAATTAACCGAACAGAATAGTACGCCGACATGAGAATAATTCCACATAAAAAATGTAAGAAAATTTTATAAAAATTAGTTTTCCTGCTTTAAATGATTATTTTTATAGTCATTTACAGTAAAAATTTTCATTTCAATATAATCTAGATTTCATCTTAAAAGCATCATCCAAGACGATAATACTCATACTTTTCACTGTCACCATCCTATAAATCATCGTTTTTTCTTAAAATCAGATGCTCTTTCAACACCAATAAAACATGTAAAATGCCCATAAATATATTTTGCGCTACACCAAAATCATCTAGATATCTCCTTACTCTGGACGGCGGTAAATACAACGCTCGTATTTTGTCGCGCTCAATAACATGTAATTTCCACTTGGTCTTAAAATTGAAAAATGCAACGTTTTGCAAAAATCAAAAGCATGCTTAGAGTTTTATCTGCGGCCAAAAAAGGCTACTATGTGCAGTCAGCAAAACCAATTTCTATGAGAGCGATATGCGCCAATATTTAGACCTTTTACAGCACATTCTCGACAACGGTGGCGACAAAGGCGACCGCACGGGAACAGGAACGCGTTCTGTATTTGGCCATCAAATGCGCTTTGACCTTTCCCAAGGTTTCCCTTTATTGACCACTAAAAAAGTTCATTTTCGCTCTATTGTGATTGAACTTTTATGGTTTTTAAAAGGCGATACCAATGTTCAATATTTAAAAGACAACAAAGTCTCTATTTGGGATGAATGGTCTACAGCAGAACAAACTGCACGTTTTGGCCGTCCTGAAGGTGAGTTAGGCCCAGTGTATGGCCACCAATGGCGTAACTTTGGTGCAACCCAAAAAGCTGATGGCTTATATGAACAAGATGGCTTTGATCAGATTAAATGGCTTATCAACGAAATTAAAACCAATCCCAATTCACGCCGTTTAATTGTGTCGGGTTGGAATCCACAAGAAGCTGGCAATGTCGCTTTACCGCCTTGTCATACCTTGTTCCAATTTTTTGTGCAAAACGGCAAATTGTCTTGCCAGCTTTATCAACGTAGTGCCGATGTGTTCTTGGGCGTACCGTTTAACATTGCCAGCTATGCTCTTCTTACCCATATGATTGCCCAAGTCTGCGACCTTGGTGTCGGTGACTTTGTCTGGACAGGTGGTGATACACATCTGTATGTCAATCATTTTGAACAAGCTCAATTACAACTTAGCCGTGAACCTTTAGCTCTGTGCCAATTGCAATTAAACCCTGAGATTAAAGACTTGTTTGATTTCAAATTTGAAGATATTGAAATTGTCGGTTATGAATCACATGCAGGGATTAAAGCGCCCGTAGCGGTTTAAGTTTCAACCATTTATTTTTCTAGTTTAATCCCGTCTATGCAGGCTATCAGTCGCTCTTTTCAAAAATGAGCAACGCTGTTGGCGGGATTCATCTGATTCGAGTCTTTTATGGCCTTTCAAAATTTAGAAGTTGTACATGTTGTCGCAATGGATCAGCAAAACTGCATTGGCAAAGGCAACGATTTGCCTTGGCATATTTCAGCAGATCTGAAACATTTTAAAGAGATCACCCAAGGCGGTGTTGTCGTGATGGGGCGTAAAACCCTAGAATCTATGGGGCGTACCCTTCCTAAACGGGTCAATTGGGTGATTACCCGCGATACAAACTGGTCTTTTGAGGGCACTAAAATTGCATACAGTATTGAAGATGCATTAAGCCAAGCGATTGAAGATGTAAAAGCCTCTGAAAAACCAACCAGTATTTTTATTATTGGCGGTGGTGAAATTTTTAAGCAAACCATGAGTATTGTAGACCGCTTAGAACTGACCCATGTTGCATTAGATGTTCATGGTGATGCGCATTATCCAGCGATTCCAGAGAACTTTAAAAAAGTGAAATCTGAGCAGCATATTGACGACAAAACAGGGATTGCTTTTGAGTTCGCAACCTATCAAAAATGAAGTACTAATAACTAAAACAGTCTTCTATGAATCACATTGGAAAAACTGAATTTTTAAAAGCACTGGGAATCGGCATCTGCCATTCCCTATTCAGCTTATCTGTGATTGTTTCTTCGCTTTGGCTGTGTATGGCTCTTTGGATTCAAGAACCTTTCGGTTGGCTCATCAGTCGAATACTCATTGGTATCTGGCTTGCCTTCGCCTTAAGCATTTTAGGAATTTACGCCACTCAACATTTTTTTAGCCGTAAAAAAGATGTCCTTATTTATCTTCTGGGCTTTCTGTGTAGCTTGTTTTGGTACTTTAGTTTAGAAGCCAAGCAAGATCGTGAATGGGCTCCAGAAGTATCTAAAATTCTGCACTACGAAAAACACGGCGATATCATTACTTTACACAACATCCGTAATTTTGATTGGCATCCAGATGGCAGTTTTACCGAACACTGGGAAACTCGACAATATGACCTCAATCAAATTACAGGGGTCAATATCATTACTTCCTACTGGATGGGGCCAAAAATTGCCCATACTTTGGTCAGCTTTGATTTTGCCCATAATGCCCCTCTCACTTTTTCAATTGAAATCCGCAAAGAAAAAAATGAAGAATTTTCTGCCATTGGCGGCTTTTTTAGAAAATATGAACTGAGTTTAGTGGCCTCAGATGAAAAAGATATTGTCTACACGCGTAGTAATATTCGCGGTGAACAAGTGTATTTCTTTCCTGTGAAAATGCCTAAAACCGAACAAATTGCCCTATTTGAAGAATACCTACATCAAGCCGATGAACTGGCCAGACAGCCAAAATGGTATAACACCTTGACCAGTAACTGTACAACGCTGGTTTTTGATATGGTACAAGCTGTTTCTCCACAAAAACTGCCTATGGATTATCGCCTATTTGCTTCTGGCTATTTACCCAACTATTTATATGATTTAAATGCCATTTCACATCAATGGAATCTACATACTTGGTATCAACGTGCGCATGTCAATCCGAAAGTCAGCGGTATGAAAAATATTAGTAGCGCAGAGTACTCAAGACTCATTCGACGTGGTCTACCACAGCCAAAAAATTAATTTTCAGTTTGTCTGCTTCAGTTTAAAGAAGTGTAACAAAGATGCAAATACGGCTGGAGCTTTGCATAAATATTTGTTTATATACAACCAAGCCCCTTAAAAACAAGAGAATCTAACCATGTTAAAACCCCTTCTTTTAATGGTAGCACTGGGTTCAGCGGTCATTTTTACTGGATGTGAAAGCATGCCAAGCTCTCCCCATGTCACTGAAAATTTACAGCAACTACAAAATCGAACGTGGATTGCAACACAAATTGGCACGACAACCATTCAAACGACGCCAAGCGCAAATCATATTCCAAGTATTCAATTTGATGAAGCAACTAAACGTGTTTCAGGTTCAGATGGCTGTAACCGTATTATGGGGAGCTATACTGCGGGTACAGATACCCTACAACTGAGCCAGTTAGCAACTACGCGTATGGCTTGTATGAACAATAATAATATTGACCGTCATTATAATGAAGCCTTAGCAAAGGTTACGCATTATCAAGTTTTTGGCAAAACGTTAAAATTGCTCGATCGTCACGGCAATTTACTGATTCAATTTGAAAGCGCAGTACAACCACGCTAAATAAAAAAGCCTGCAAATGCAGGCTTTTTCTATTCATTCTGTCAATCAGACATTGTAGCTTCACAAGTTGCCCTTATATTTAAAGAATGACAAAAAATAGGAAATGATTATGCAACAAGCTTTATTTGGCGGTGGCTGCTTTTGGTGTACAGAAGCCGTTTTCCTGCAACTCAAAGGTGTAGAACAAGTAGTTAGTGGCTATGCAGGTGGACATACGCCACAACCTCGTTATGAAGATATTTGCAAAGGCGATACCCAACATGCCGAAGTGATTCTAATTGATTTCGACGAATCACAAATTAGCTTTGCACAATTGCTTGATGTTTTTTTCGCGACCCACGATCCAACCACCTTAAACCGACAAGGCAATGATGTCGGCACCCAATATCGTTCTGTCATTTATTATTTAAATGAACAACAACAGCAACAAGCACAGCAATTAATCAACAAATTAAAGGCCGATGGTATTGCCATTGTCACCGAACTCAGTCCCGCACCAACCTTCTTCCCTGCCGAAGAATATCACCAAAACTATTTTGCTCGTAACCCTGCACAAGGCTATTGCAACTTTGCTATTCCGCCAAAGCTAATGAAATTACAAAGTAAATTTCAAGATTTATTAAAAGCCGAATAAAATATTCAACGGATGTTAAACACAAAAAAAGTGGCATTGAGCCACTTTTTTTACGTCGATGAATTACTAATCTGTTGCAAATGCAATATCACTGAGTCCGGCTTCACTCGCACGTGACATGACTTGCGCTACAGTGTCATAGCGAGATTCTTTATCGGCTTTTAAAATGACCGTTGGCTGACGAGGCGCTTGACCAGCTTCTGCAAAACGTTTTTCTAATTCCTCAAGGCTAATCACCTGATCATCCCAAGCAACATCACCATTGGCATTAATGCTGACCTGCACTTTTTCAGGTGGCAAATCGACAATATCCGCGGTCGTTTTTGGCAAAGTTAATGGAATTGATGGGTTGGCAACGGTTGCAGTCACCAAAAAGATGATCATCAATACCAGCATAATATCGATGAGCGGAATGAGATTCATCTCAGTCATGCCAGCATCGTTATCTTCACCCAATTGAAAGGCCATTAAGCTTGACCTCCAACTAATCCTTCATGTGCCGTTTTTACTTCAACTTTTTTTGCAGATTCTTGTTGTAGCATCGTGTCAATTAATAAACCATGCGCTTGGTCTTGCAATTCATTGCTTAGCGTACGGTTAAAACGTACTGCCATGTTGTAAGCCAATACCGCTGGAATGGCGACTGCTAAACCCAAGCCTGTCATAATCAGTGCTTCACCAACAGGCGTCGCCACTTGCGCTAAACCAGCTTGACCGCTTTTACCAACCGCAACTAAGGCATGAAAAATACCCCAAACTGTACCAAACAAACCCACAAACGGTGCTAAAGAAGCAATTGTACCCAAAACAGATACACCTTTTTCAGCACTGGTTTTTTCAACAGCAATTTGGCGCAGTAGTGCCTGTTCAGCGACTGCTTTACGTTGTTCAAAGTTTAAGGGTGCAAGCTTTGCTTTTAATGCAGACAATGCGTCTGAAAGATGAGCAAAAGCCACTTGCTTCAGCTGACGCGTACCCATAATGCGTAATGCAAAAATTGTCCATGTCGCAATCGACATCGCCAGTAAAATGAAATATAGCGATTTACTGACTGCATCAGCATGTTGCCAATAAACTGAAAAGTTCATATTTGAACTCCTATGGGTTAGCCGGTTATTTAAGCTGAAAATTGAATGGTGCTTCCACATTGGCCAGCGGATAAGCCACTCCATTTTCTACATATTTAGTCAATGTGCCACTGCGTTTCACAGAAGATGCGACTTTACGCTCTACAGCAGGGCTACAATTCGAATTTTTGACCGAAGTCGAAGTAATGTTACCCTGTTCATTCGCGCCAATGACCACGACAAGCGAGCAAGACACTTTCAGTTCGCCTGGAGCAAAACTGACCTTTGGTTTTTTCAGCCAAGAAACACCATCACCCATGGAAGGACTTTTCGGGCCAGGAGGTGTTGGTGGTGCAACAGGTGCTGGAGGGGTAACTGGTGCAGGCTCAGGCTTAGCCACTTTGGTTTCAGACACTACGGTGGAAACAACCGAACTTTTTATCGGCGTTTCTGCGGGTTTCACAGCAGGCTTTGGCGAATCCGCCTTTTTCACCTGTTGTACTTTTTCCACTTTTTTAGGTGGTGGTAAAGGCTTTTCTACAATTTTGACTTCTTTGGGCTTCGGTGGCTCTTTTTTCGGCTCTGCCTTTGGCTTCGGAGGTAAGGGTTTAGGTACTTCTTCTAATTGAACAAAACGAACTTGGATAGGGTCTTTTTTTATTGGTTTCAGCTCAGGTGTCTTCATATGACCGACCGCCCACAGTAGACCCATATGTCCAATGGCTACCACAGCCAATGCTGTAATAACTTTCTTTTTCATCGGATTCGGGGCTTGTATCATAGGAGTAGAAGATTGGCTCATTAAAATCAGTTACCTTGAAGAAGCGATCACATCTTTATATAAAGTTGCAATGAGGCTCATCGCTTAGCACAATAAAGTGGCATAATCATAAATGAGAAGTGTTTTCATTTGCAACTATTAATTTGTCTATTTTTATGGCTTTTTTGAATTAAACAAAAAAGGCATACTTTAAGTATGCCTTTTATTTATAGAATTTAAAATACTATTGGAAGACGACAGTTTTATTGCCATCAACAATAATACGGTCTTCTAAATGCCATTTTACTGCCCGTGCCAAAACATTACGCTCTACATCTTGTCCTAACTCACGAAGCTGTTCTACGGTAAAGTCATGATTCACACGTTCTACATCTTGCTCAATAATTGGGCCTTGGTCTAGGTCTGCGGTGACATAATGCGCTGTTGCACCAATCAATTTCACGCCTTTTTCGTAGGCCTGTTTATATGGGTTTGCACCCACAAAAGCTGGCAAGAAAGAATGGTGAATATTGATCACTTTCATTTCCCATTTTTTCACAAATTCTTCATCTAGAATTTGCATATAACGTGCTAAAACCAACACATCATTACCCTGCATCAACTCATCAATTTTTGCATAAGCTTCACGTTTGTTTTCTTTGGTTACCGGTACCACTTCAAAAGGAATACCAAAGTTTTCTACTGCTGTACGCAACGTATCATGATTAGAAACCACTTTGGTAATTTCACAAGGTAATCCGCCACGTGAATGGCGCCACAATAACTCCAGCAAGGCATGGTCTACTTTGGAAACCAAAAGACCTACTTTTTTCACATCGCTGACCAACGCCAAACGCCAATGCATATTGTAGCGAGTCGCAACATTGCTTTCAAAAGTCTGTAGCAAGCCATCTTTACGGCTTTGCAAACTATCCAATTCAAATTCAACACGCATGAAATAACGTCCGCCTTGAGCTTCAGTTGCGTATTGATCAAGTGCGGTAATGTTTGCTCCATGATGATACAAAAAGCTCGATACAGCTTGCACAATACCCGGCTTATCTTCACAGGTAATGAGCAAGCGAGCAGTGTTAGCCGTCGACATATTCATTTGGGTGTGTATCACTCATTCAATTTATAAAAACAAGCCGAGTATTCTAGCGCCTTTTGAAGGCAGACTAAATAGTCTTATTCGGTGTCATAGGCTTTGCTAGAGGAAAGACTGGCAAACAAGTCCGACTCACCCATGGTTTCCAACAGACGTTCATAAGTTTGACGACTTTCACCACGTAAGTATGCGCCTTCCAAAAACACCATTTGACGCAAAGCTTGCCAAACCCACTTTTCTTCCAAATGGTTCGAATCGGTAATATGACCCGACATATACAGGAAGTTAGTCCAGTTGGTCAGTACAATCCATAAGTTAATAATCAGTGCTTCAATCTCAGAATTGGTCATTTCCATTAAGCCAGCATCAACAAAGGCTTTATAAATTTTCTGCCCTTGTTGCATCACTTGACCGGCAAAACGCGGATACATCTTTCTGAAATCAATATTATTTTCAACCAGATGATAGACATCGCGGTGCAAAAAACGATATGTCCAAAGTTGGCTGCTCAACACCTGAAAATAACGAATTTTATCATTCGCATCTAGCAGACGGTCATCTGGCAAAGCCAACATATCTAGGGTTTCCCGTTGATATTGTTCCATCAACTCTTTGATAATTTCGTTCTTGTTGCGAAAATGATAATACAAATTCCCTGGACTCATGCCCAGTTCAGCTGCAATATGATTGGTCGTAACAGAACGTTCTCCACGCTCATTAAACAACTGTAGGCTTAGTTGTAAAATACGTTCTTTGGTTTTCAGCGTTTTGGTCTGGGACATTCTAAAATAACCATAAGTTCAATGCATTAGCAGACTAACACATAAAGTAGCTTGACTATTTAGAGTATTTACTCTAAAAAATAATGAATCGCTTATTGAAAATGGCAGTGAAACATGAACAGTCAGACAAAAACAACATCAATGACACCACATTCTTTTGACGTTCAACACATGCATACTGTGCTAGAACAACAAAAACACGCCTATTTACGCTATCCATTGCCGACAGCAAAAGAGCGTATTGATCGTTTAGCGCGACTTAAGCGTATCTTAGTTAAGTACCAAGATCAATTTGCCGAAGCAATTAATCAAGACTATGGTAACCGCTCAATTGGTGAAACTAAAATTGGCGAGTTACTCACATGTCTTGAACAGATTAAATATTATAGCAAGCATTTAACCCAATGGATGAAACCATCCAAGCGTCATATCGGTATTATTCATCAACCTGCTAAAGCATGGGTGCAGTATCAACCCTTAGGTGTAGTAGGCATTATTACACCATGGAACTACCCTTTACTTCTGTCTGTTGGCCCACTCATTTGTGCATTGGCGGCCGGCAACCATGCCATGATTAAAATTTCTAGTGCATCCGCGCGCTTTGGTAGCGTACTCGAAAAAGCCTTGGCTGAAGCCTTTCCTCAAGAATTAGTCGCCGTCATTAATGGTGGCGGTGCGATATCTGATGCATTTAGCCATCTGGCTTTTGACAAAATGATTTTCACTGGTTCAACCAATGTCGGAAAAACTGTCATGGCGGCCGCCGCTGAAAATTTGGTGCCTGTCATTTTAGAATTAGGTGGAAAATCACCCGTTTTGGTTCATCCTTCAATAGATTTACAAGACGTTGCAGAGCGCTTAGCTGTTGGTAAACTGTGGAATGCAGGTCAAACCTGTGTTGCCCCTGACTATTTATTCTTACCACGTGGTAAAACAGCCGAATTTATTGAACGCTTTCAGGCCTGCGCGACAGAGATGTATCCTAGCCTTGCCTACAATCAAGATTACACGTCTATTATTAATGATAAACAATATAACCGTCTACAAGGCTATTTAGACAATGCACGCGAACAAGGCGCACAAATCATTGAACTGAACCCACAACATGAAGATGTCGCGACAGTTAGAAAAATTGCACCCACTTTACTGACTGGCATTACGCCAGACATGACCATTATGCAAAATGAAATCTTCGGGCCGATCCTTCCCATCATGGAATATGATCAAATCGACGATGTTATTGAGTTTATTAATAGCCGACCGCGTCCACTTGCATTATACTACTTCGACTTTGATCAAGCGCGTGCCGATTATGTCGCACAGCGTACTCATTCAGGGCATTTTGGGCAAAACACCGTATTGACTCATGTTGCACAGGACGATCTGCCGTTTGGTGGTGTTGGTGCATCGGGTATGGGAAAATATCACGGTCCAGAAGGTTTTTTCAGTTTGTCGCATGAACGGTCAGTAATGTCTAATCCAAAGCTGTATAGCTTGAAATTCATTCTCCCACCGTTTAATAAGCCGATTCACAAGCTGATTTCAAAGACTCTTTTACGCTAACTGATCAAGGCATGAGCTATTGAACGGCCTCATGCACAGTTTTACTATAAATCGCTTGTCTTTTAAGCGTATTTTTGGTATAAAACGCCCCTTGAATGATTTCATCCGTTTACTTTTAATGACTAGCAGCACAATCGACACTGTCTAGCAATGGAGTTCACCATGTCTAAGGTTTGCCAAGTTACCGGCAAGCGTCCAGTCGTTGGCAACAACGTCTCGCACGCCAATAACAAAACCAAACGCCGGTTCGAGCCGAACCTGCACCACCACCGTTTCTGGTTAGAAACCGAAAAACGTTTTGTACGTCTTCGTCTAACCCCTAAAGGTATGCGTATTATCGACAAATTGGGCATTGAAAAGGTTATTGCTGACCTTCGTGCTCAAGGTCAAAAGATCTAAGGAGTCTGAACCATGCGTGATAAAATTCGCCTAGTTTCTTCTGCTGGTACAGGTTATTTCTATACCACTACTAAGAACAAACGCACTATGCCGGAAAAAATGGAAATCAAAAAATTTGATCCAAAAA
Source organism: Acinetobacter celticus (assembly GCF_001707755.1). Lineage (GTDB taxonomy): Bacteria > Pseudomonadota > Gammaproteobacteria > Pseudomonadales > Moraxellaceae > Acinetobacter > Acinetobacter celticus. The sequence goes on from NZ_MBDL01000001.1 coordinate 150,195, forward strand.
TCCGTCAACACGTAATTTTTAAAGAAGCTAAAATTAAATAATTTTAGTTTTTTGAAAAAAGCGGCCTTTCTAGGTCGTTTTTTTTTGCATTTTTTTTTCTCAGCTTGCTACACTTTCTGAGTCTTTTTAGCACAGCTTGTGCTTATTTTTATTCCCCTTAACCTTGGCTTAAGGAGTTTTTAGTGCCTCATGATGTAGATCTCATAATATTACTCGCTGCAGGCTTTGGTTTAGCCCTTATTTTTGGCTATATCGCCGCCCGTTTACGGCTCCCTCCACTCATTGGCTATTTAATCGCTGGCATCATTATCAGCCCAAACACTCCAGGTATTGTCGGTGATATTCATTTAGCCAATCAATTGGCTGAACTTGGCGTAATGTTTCTGATGTTTGGCGTTGGCATGCATTTTTCACTCAATGATTTAATGCAAGTTAGACGAATTGCCTTACCTGGCGCTATTTTGCAAATTGCAGTCGCCACGCTATTAGGGATGGGGGTATCAATTATCTGGGGATGGAGCTTTGGTTCTGCCCTCGTTTTTGGTCTAAGCCTGTCCTGCGCCAGTACCGTTGTATTACTTAAAGCCCTTGGTGACCGTGGTTTATTAGACTCCGTTAACGGGAAAATTGCCGTGGGCTGGCTATTGGTAGAAGACTTGGTCATGGTCTTGGCCTTGGTATTACTGCCTGCAACAGCTGTTCTGTTAGGTGGTCAACCATTGGCAGATGCTGCTAGTGATGAAAACATTTGGCTTACTCTTGGCACCACCTTATTAAAGGTTGTGGGCTTTATTGCCTTTATGTTGATTATTGGTAAACGTTTAGTTCCAATGATTATGCAAATTGTTGCGCGCTTAGGTTCACGTGAACTTTTCACCTTAACCGTTGTTGCTGCCGCTGTTTCTATTGCCTTTGGTGCCTATAAATTCTTTGGTGTTTCCATGGCGCTTGGGGCTTTCTTTGCCGGTATGGTGGTCAAAGAATCAGACTTCAGCCATCGTGCGGAAGAAGAAACGCTCCCTTTACGTGAAATTTTTGCCATTCTCTTTTTTGTTGCCGTTGGTATGTTGTTTGACCCGCGCATCATTATTGAGCAACCGTTGCATGTGCTGGCTGTGGTCGCCATCATTATGATTGGTAAAACCATTGCCGCCATGGCCTTGGTCTTATTTTTTCGCTACCCCGTCAATACAGCTCTGACTGTGGGCGCAAGCTTGGCGCAAATTGGCGAGTTTTCGTTTATCTTGGCAGCCTTAGGCGTTTCTTTAAACCTCTTGTCACTAGAAGGTCAAAACCTGATTTTGGCAGGTGCTTTAATCTCAATCACCTTGAATTCATTTGTGTTTTCGGCAGTTGAACCTATTCAAAAATGGATTCGTGAACGCTCGAATTTGGCACGAATGCTAGAACGTAGTGGTGACCCATTAGCCATGCTTCCAGATGAAGTTCCACAAGATTACCTGCGTGATCAAGTGGTCATTGTCGGTCATGGTGAAGTCGGTCGACGAATTACCCGTAGCTTAATGGAAGAAAACATTAAGGTGGTTATTGCTGAAGAAAACCGTGAAATTGTTGAAGACTTGCGTGAAAAAGGCATTGCTGCTGTTTCTGGTATGGCGACTGAACCAAGCGTACTGATTCAAGCACATATTCAGCATGCGCGCTTGTTGGTGCTGTCCCCCATGGATATTTTAGATATTCATAAAATTGTGGACATTGCTAAGACCTTGAACCCTCAAATTCAAGTATTGGTCTGTGCAGCCAGCAAAGAAGAAGCTGAGGTTATTCGCCGTGACAACATTGGCGAAGTCTATTTTGCAAAAGAGGAAATGGCCAAAAATATGAGCAATCATATTTTGAATCAAATTCAACTTGCACATCATGAAGCGCCTACGCATTAAACGCTCAAGCAAGGCGAAAGGTGAGGTTGTACTGTTTAAGTCCAACCTTATTTTTTGTCTTAGGTTGATGATTACGAGCGAAACAATTTTCCAATAAAAATAATTAAAAATATAAAGCATTGAATTTATTTTAAAACTTTATAAAATAAATAAAAAACGACAGCACATTGGGTTGCGCTTATAGAGAGAAAAAAAATGTTATTGATCTATTTGGGGTTCGCTATCGTACTCATTGGTGGCATTGGTTTTTTTATTGCTGCCTTTAAAAATAGCCTTCTATGGGGACTGGGTTGTTTGTTCTTTTATCCCATCTCCATTGTATTCTTAATTTTGTATTGGCAAGATGCTAAAAATCCGTTTTTCTTACAGCTCATTGGTATTTTTATTGTATTTTTATTGTATTTTTATTGTATTTTTATTGTATTTTTATTGTATTTTTATTGTATTTTTATTGTATTTTTATTGTATTTTTAGGGGCAATGTTTATGTCGCCTGAACAACTCAGTACAAATTAAAACTTTAACTAAAGTCGCAATAAAAAACGCACCTTATGGTGCGTTTTTTCAACGTATTAGCTCATAAATTGCGGTTTTTCATCGATAACTTCAGCTTGCCATTCATTGACTTGTTTTTCCAGCAAGCTATATAGCGCAGCTTGAATCATCTGCTGTGCAACCACGGGGGTCTGATCCCCCAATAAGGCTTTCACTTCTTCATTAAAATGGATGACAACCAAAGGTTCTTTTTCTGACCCCGCATTGCGCAATGCTAATTCACCGCCTTCCAGCTGAACCAGTTCCAAAACCGCTTCCTGATTTCCAAATAATTCTTTCAATTGTTGTATAGACATAGTTCCTCCATGCTCAACATGGTGGCAAAGGCATGAGCGCTTTGCATTGCTTAGACTATTATATATCGGGATCAAATTTGTAAATTCAAGAGCTAAGCATCGACTTAAAATTCAACCATCTCATTACGAAAACCGTCAATCAACTGTGTCAAATCACGGTGCCATTCACGTAAAATTTTAGTATCGGGCAACCAAGCTTGAGGCGTTTGTGTCACTTTGATAATCAAGTTTGAAGATGTTTCTTCTTCTGGTTCAGGCGTACTAGGCTCTGGTGCATATTGGCACATCCGATAAGCACGTTTAAGTTCCGCAATAAAACCGTGCTTTGCTAATTGTTGCATCACTGCAACTTCAGGTGATACTTGACCTTTGTCAGCCATGTGCTCTTCAATTGACTTTAGCGTCGGTGAAACATCATTTAAGCGATAGTAGCGCACCAATTCTTGCAAGAAAGCCAAAATAGCGCCATGCAAATGAAATACAGCCGACTCACGCAATGCCTGTGCTTGCTGAATATGATCGACCTGTTCTGCCTGTTGGCATGCAAGGCGGGCAAAATACAGTTTTTGATTGGTGCGATCAGCATGAAAACGAGCAACACGGGACATGAATAGATTTCCTAAATTTTGGCTTTTAGTACAGTATTTAGCTTAAACGCAAATATCAAAAAATCACAATAAATATTATGCATGATCGATTTCAATAAAATAGATTTTGCGGGCTACACAATCGACAGTGTTGGATAGGTCTTTTTCATTTTCCACCCAATAAAAAAGGAGCCATAGCTCCTTTTTATCTTTATTTTGCTTCTGACTTAACGTCAGCTTTCACTTCAGGCTTATTTTCTGCCTGTTTTACTCGAATACCATGTCCATGCAAACGCAGTGTATTTAAACCTTTAATGGCTTTCACCGCTTCACGGCCATGTGGCATGTCTACAAAAGCAAAACCTTTCGATTTACCTGTTGTCGGATCCATGACCAAAGTACATGATTTTACCGTGCCATATGCTTTAAATAGTTCAAGCAATTCTGCTTCGCCAACGGTACGCTCTAAATTACGAACTAAAATTTTCATCTGATAACCTTAAGAAGATAGGCAAAAAATATCAAAAAGCACGCGCCTACTCTACTTTTTGCACAAAACGATTTTGTACTAGTTTAATCGAGATCAATACCAAAATCTAAATTAATCGATTGTCGTTCAATTAAGGCACTTTTTACTGTTTGTTGACGGGGTCTATAATGAGTTTCTGTGGTGCATAAATTTCGGGTTAAATCATTTAAAAAATAACTTTCAACTTTACGGCCTTGCTCATCCACGGTATCTCGGGCCCATAAATTTAAATTTTGTTTGGTCAAAATCAATTCATTTTTTGCACGTGTTAATGCCACATACAGTACACGGCGCTCTTCTTCCACATCATCAAAATTGCCTTGCGCACGCGCATGCGGGTATTGTCCTGCTGTCACATTGGCCACGTAGCAAACGTTTTGCTCTGTACCTTTGGCCGAGTGAATGGTGATGAGAGTAACCACATCATCTTCTGACTGACGTTCAATTTCACTGATGGATACAGGATCGAGCACATATTCTTCTAAAAACTCACTCAGCTGAGCATGTTTAGAAGCCAATTGCTTGACCAATTCAAAGTCCCCCTGACGGCGGTGCCAGTCTTTTTTATAATTTTCAGAAAGCTGTTCTTCAATGGCTTGAATCGCAAGACTAACGCACTCTTTTACTTCATGACGAATGACCATCATCTGTTTCATCATTAAAATGGCCCGATCAGGTACTTTGCCAAATTTTTCTAGCTTTTGGGTAATGGCATCCATTTCGGGTTCTTGCAATAACTGATGTGATAACTTGCTAGCGCCCATGTCACCAACGCCATTCCATAACGTTAAAAAACGCATCCAAGCAATATCATCAAGTGGATTTGCCACCACCCGCAATAAACTCAGTAAGTCTTTCACATGGGCCGTTTCAAGCAATTTCATGCCACCAATAAAACGATAAGGAATATTGGCGGCAATACAGGCTGCTTCAATATGACGAGCCGCAAAGCTTGAGCGTACCAAAACCATGTGCTCATTCCACTTTGCACCTTCTAGGTAATGGCGTTCTTTAATATCAATCGCAATCCACTTGGCTTCATCAAATTCATTGGGAAACACATGCATTTTGGGCTTGATGCCATCACCACGGTAAGCATCTAAATGTTTGTCATATTGAATTGGGCTTTGTTCTAACAACCAGTTTGATAAGTCTAAAATTTGCTGTGTCGAACGATAATTTTTTTCTAATTTAAAAATCTGCGCATCAGGTACACGTTCTTTAAAGTGGTGAATATTTTCAAAGTCTGCACCACGAAAACCATAAATGGACTGTGCGTCATCGCCCACACAAAATAAATGGGTACGTTCTTTTAGCGGTTCTAACAAAGCCCATTGTAAGGGATTGGTGTCCTGCATTTCATCAACCAACATATGTTGGCAAATCGAAGCGACATACTCAGCCAAGCCATCAGACTGGGCTAAAGCAGATGCCACCACCGCCAAAATATCATCGTAATCTAAAAAACTACGGGCCTGTTTCCGTGTTTCATATTCCTTCATGATGACTGCAATTTCATCTTTCATGTCCAGAAATTCAGGCATTTGCTTTTCTAAAGCCAAACTGAGTTTTTGGCGGGTATTACGCGCAAAAGAATATAAATCGCATAGCTCTTTGGGTTTAGGTAGTTGATTTGGATTATTTTTATCATCTTTCCCGCGAATCAGACGAAACAGCATCATCTGATCATCACGATCAATAATTGAAAACTGCTCTAGGCCAAAGGCTTTTGGAAGACGACGTAATAAATACATACAAAAAGTATGAAAAGTCGATGCACGCAACCCTTTGGCTTGTTCGCCCAATGCCAATTCGACCCGCGCCACAATTTCACTGGCTGCGCGACGAGTAAAGGTTAAAATTTGAATTTGATTGGCTGGTACGCCTTGATCAATCAAGTAGGCTGCCCGTGCCACGATGGTTTTGGTTTTGCCACAGCCTGCACCTGCCAAGACCAAACTATGTTTACTGTCTGTGGTGGCGGCTTGTTTTTGTTGAGGATTTAATTCGTCAATCAGGCTGGCTAAACTCATGGTGTCTCATCGTGCTTGGGAGGCGGATAGTTTAACAGAGCTACTAGCAGAAAGCTTAATGCGAAAAACACCACTGAGTCTTTAGCAAAGACATAAATGACAATGATCAGGCCAAATCTATTCAACCTCACATGAAGAAAATAAAGATGCCATCCACCAGATTGAGATTTAGGGATAGCCTTCAATCTAGCCTGCACAAAAGAAATTTTTCATTTTGAAAGAAATCTCTATTGCTTAGCAATTTCCCCAAACGCTCTTAAACTGTTCGCGACTGCATTTTCCAAATTCACTTCCGCATTTTTCATGGCCTCTTCCAAGGTACAGTCGGCTGGGTTAATACCAACAATTTGACTAAAGCCTTGTTGATATAATTCATCAATTCCTTCACCAAGCACCCCCGCAAAAGCCATCACAGGTTTATTCAATGACTTTGCCACTTGTGCTACAGCCCACGGCGTTTTACCAAACTTGGTCTGAAAATCAATTTTGCCCTCACCTGTCAATACATAATCGGCTTGCGCAATTTTTTCAGCTAAATGCGTGTGTTCAATCATTAATGTTGCACCCGACTGAATTTTGGCATGGGTAAATGCTATCAAACCAAAACCTAAACCGCCTGCTGCTCCTGCACCAAAAACATCACGAAAGTCCTGACCCATCGTATGTTTCACCACATCTGCAAAATGCCTTAAATTCGAATCTAACTGTTGCACCATTTCAGCTGAAGCACCCTTTTGTGGGCCAAAAACTATAGATGCTCCATTTGGCCCGCAGAGCAGATTATTCACATCGGAGGCAATGAGGATCTCAACCTGCTTTAATCGTGGGTCTAAGGCGCTTAAATCGATACTATGAATACGATTAAGTTCCCCACCACAGCCTTGAATGACATTCCCATGAATATCTAAAAAAACAGCTCCCAGCGCCTGTACCATTCCAGCGCCACCATCATTGGTCACACTACCGCCCAGCCCAATTATAATTTTAGAAACACCTGTATTTAGAGCCTGAATAATCATTTCTCCCGTGCCAAAAGTGGAGGTAAGTAAAGGATTGCGTTCTATTGCCTGAAGCAAATGAATACCATTGGCTTTGGCCATTTCAATCACTGCGGTTTTGCCCTGTTCAATCAGACCAAAATACGTCTGTACTTTTTGCGGGGGCAAAGGCCCTTTCACTTCGCAGTTGATCCGCTGTCCTTGCATGGCCATAAGCACAGCATCGACTGTACCTTCGCCGCCGTCAGCCATCGGCACATGAATACATTCTGCGTCTGGAAAAACAGTCTGAATACCACGTTGCATGGCAATGCAGGCCTGTTCAGCCGTCAGGCTTTCTTTAAATGAGTCAGGGGCAAGAATAAATGTTTTCATAGAAGGTGGGCTATGTAAGTGCTATCGTGAGTTAAGCATGTTTTACCCTACATTTTCATTTAGACTCAATAAAATTTATTTCCAGAAGAAATCTCATGTCTCGAATCAATTTAGGTCAATCTGCGCCTGACTTATATAAAAAAGTTGCTGAACTGGATAGTCTTGCCATGCATAAAATGCAAGAAGCCAATTTAGATGAAGGCTTTGCGCATTTGCTGAAATTACGGGCATCGCAAATCAACCAATGTGCTTTTTGCATACGCCTACACACTCAGGATGCACTAAAAAGTGGTGAAACAGCTGAACGGATTAGCCTACTCAATGCATGGCGTGAAACTGAATATTATGATGAGGCTGAATGCGCTGCGCTTAGCTTGATAGAAGCCATTACTTTAGTTGCTGAAGGTCAAGTGCCAGATGCGATCTATGAAGATGCTCTTCCCTTTCTAACTGATGTGCAAATTAGCGCGATTGAATGGTTAGCCATTGTGATTAATACATGGAACCGTATTGCCATCAGTAGTCGCTATAGCGTCAAACCTTGATCGTAAAATGACTGCAATAAAAAATGCCCAAGTCATCAAACTTGGGCATTTTTTTATAGATCAATCATGAAACAAAAGCTTCAATACATACTATTTACTTTGTTTCGGCTGAACTTTTAGGTACTTCATGTTTAATATAGGACGCAAAACTAAGATAGTTAATGCCTTGAAATAGAATATCAATTGCAAGGAACAAACCCAATACCCAAAACGGCGCATCTGGTGATTTTAAAATCATCACACCGGCAGCCAAGGTCAATAAGCCAGAGAACAATGTCCAGCCCCAGCCCTGTAAACCACGAAATAAAATGGCGTTAAAAATACGAATAACACCCGCAATAATTAAAATAATCGCCAAGACATTGGTCAGAACAATCGCGGTTTTGACAGGGGTACTAAACGCATAATACCCTGCAACCAAATACAATACGCCAAACAGCGCCCAAAACCACCGAAACCCACCCTCAAAAATTTTGAAGGCTGCAAGCAAGTGTAATATGCCCCCCACCATCATTAGCACACCAAAAATAAATACAGCGGATAAGGTCGCAAAAGGGAGCGAAGCCAACAATACAAGGCCAAAAATGGTCAGTAAAAAACCTAAGCCAATGTACCACTTGCGGTTATGATGCAACTGACGACGAACCAAATCATTTCCTACAGTTTTCATATTTATTCTCAAGTATTAGTAAGGATGATTTAGTTTTAACATGATTTTTTGACAAGCTAAAGTCTAAAAGTTATTCATTCTGTAGCGACTCCGACCACGTCATTTGTGGATAAATGTTGGGTTATCCGCACCGACCAATTTACTTAATCCAGCCCATTTCAGCTGCGGTTTGTGGATTAATAATCGTTTGCTCTAAATTCTCTGGCATTTTACTTTTGGTTTCAGACACTGGAATATGGCCTGCCATTAGTTCTGCTTTAGCTTGAGGAAATAGTGGCTTTTGATCTGGAAAGGCATAGCCAATCGGGTAAATCGGTTGTCCTGTCGCCAGCTCATATTTATCTGTGGCACCAAAGGCATGTAGCAATTCATGCACAATAATAATTTTGTTTTGTGCAGATTGCTTTTTCGATGCAAACAAGTTCACCGAACCAATACGGCCATTCTCTAAAGCAGTCGAATGCTTCAGTTCTTTGGTCTGTGACGGATCATAATAATTTAAAAACAGCGTCACACTCGGCGCACCATCTGAACTTTGGCGTTGTTTCCATGCGTAGAAACGAAATTTTAAACTCCACAGCATCACGCCCAACATGTTGGCATCATTTGGCACTTTGGGTGGAACCTGCTTAAGTTCACGTCCTAAATTAAAATAAAAATATGTTGGTTGATGACGATATTGTTGTGCATACCCCTGTAAATATTGCTGTGCGCCTTGTAAATCATTGGCCGTTAACTGCTGAATATAGTGCTGGGTAGACAGAAGACCATCTGCATTTACTGGATGCAATAAAACAAAAATGGGTTTACTCCAATCTTGATTACGATCTTTCCATGCATTCACTGCAACAATAAACAAAATGAGTAATAAACACAGCACACGTATTGTTTTCCACATAGCCCCAAGTTCTCTATTTTTAAAATTATTTTCGAAGGCTATTAGAACAGATACATTGAATATTGTCTTTTACTTTTAGCCGTCCAGAATCAGTGCTGTATAACTATAAGCCCTCAATTATTCAGTTTTTCTAGTCCAAATATCCATCTCATCAACAATAAAAAAATGCCGACTTTCGTCAGCATTTTTTCAATCATTTTAAAGCTTAAGCTTCAACCCATTTACCGTCTTGGTAAACCAGTGACCATTTGGTCTGCTTGCCTTCAGCATTTTCAGAACCAATATATTGAGTTTGATTCTTTCTACTGAATTTCACCAATGTCGGATTCCCTTCTGGGTCTTGGTCTGGCGCTTGCAAAATAAATTGGTACTTCGGATCAATTTGCTCTGCCACAGTACGTAATTCGGCCACTTTCGGTGCACGCGTTTCACGAATTTTCGGAAATTTACTGGCCGCCAAGAATAAACCGGCAGCACCATCACGAAGCACAAAAAAGTCATCGTGCTTGGTTGAACGCAAGTGTTCCATTTTAATTGGGTCAACACGAGGTGGCGCAGGCTGACCACTCTTTAAGACTTTACGAGTATTGTCACAACTGGTGCAGGCAAAATACGGGCCGAAACGACCTGTTTTTAACTGCATTTCACCCTCACATTTATCACATGGAATGGTCGGGCCGTCATAACCCTTAATTTTAAACTCGCCTTCTTCCAGTTCAAAACCAGAACAATCAGGGTTATTCCCACAGATATGCAGTTTACGACCACCGTCAATCACGTAGCTATCCATAGCGGTTTCGCAAATTGGACAACGTTTTTTCGACATTAAATCTGCAGTTTCAGCACTGTCGTCATCTGAAAGTGCGGCAAGTGACTCAACTGGTGTTAAGTTTAAAGTGCCTTTGCAACGTTCTTTAGGTGGCAAATTATAGCCTGAGCAACCCAAGAACACGCCCGTCGTTCCTGTACGAATCTGCATTGGACGATCACATTCTTTACAATGCACCGCTTCCACTTCTACAGGTAAATTACGGCGCATCCCGTTTTCGCCCTGTGCTGTGGTTAAACGCGTTTTGAAGTCACCATAGAAGTTATCTAACAGCTCTTTCCAATTGCGTTCGCCGTCTGCAACTTTATCTAACTGACTTTCCAAATCTGCAGTAAACGCATAATTCATCAAGTTATTAAAGTTTTCGTCCAGACGATCCGTGACAATTTCGCCCATTTTTTCAGCAAAAAGACGACGGTTGTCAATTTTTACATAACCACGGTCTTGAATGGTCGAAATAATCGCTGCATAGGTCGATGGACGGCCAATGCCTTTCTTCTCTAATTCTTTCACCAATGATGCTTCAGTGAAACGTGCAGGTGGCTTGGTAAAGTGTTGAGATGGATCTAACTTCTCAAGCTTTAAGACTTCGCCAACTTTCACTGCTGGTAATAAAATATCGTCATCGGCTTTATTGGCGCCACGCACTTTGGTAAAACCATCAAACACCAAAGTACGGCCTTTGGCTTTTAGCTCTACGCCATTGGCATCGACTAAAATGGTAGAAGATAAATACTGCGCAGATGTCATTTGACAGGCCACAAACTGACGCCAAATCAAATCATATAAACGCTGTGCATCGCGGTCTACCCCAACCAAGCTATCGCCTTTTAGCGCAACACTCGATGGGCGAATGGCTTCATGGGCTTCTTGTGCACCGGCTTTATTGCCATATTTATTGGGTTGGGCAGGTAAATATTTGGCGCCAAACTCAGATTCAATATGACTGCGTACCATACTCACCGCATCATCACTTAAGAATGTTGAGTCGGTACGCATATAGGTAATAAAACCTGCTTCATACAAGCGCTGTGCCATGGTCATGGTTTTCTTTACAGAAAAACCTAAACGTGTGCTGGCTGCTTGTTGCAAAGTCGAAGTGATATACGGCGCGCTTGGATTCACCTTGGTGGGTTTATCTTCACGAACAGAAACTTTGTATTCCGCATCTTTTAAAATATTTAATAAAGCATCTGTTTGAGCTTTATTTTGCAGTCTTAAAGTTTTCCCACCTTGTTTCACGGCTTCTAAACGAATCTGATCTTTTTCTGACTGAGTGTCTGCAAAAACCTGCCAGTATTCTTCAGGAATAAAAGCACGGATTTCGCGTTCACGCTCAACCACCAACTTTACTGCCACGGACTGAACACGGCCCGCAGACAAACCACGGGCAATTTTTTCCCACAGTAAAGGTGAAATCATAAAGCCAACCACACGGTCTAAGAAACGACGTGCTTGCTGTGCATTGACCTTATCAATATCTAAGCGTGAAGGGTGTTTAAAGGCTTCTTGAATGGCATTTTTGGTAATTTCGTTGAAGACCACACGTTGATAACGTGAATCATCACCACCAATCACTTCTTTTAAATGCCAAGCAATAGCTTCCCCTTCCCTGTCCATATCCGTTGCGAGATAGATTTCGTCCACTTGCGAGGCAAGTTTTTTCAGTTCTGATACGACATGTTCTTTGCCTGGAAGCACTTCATAGTGCGCTTTCCAGTCATGTTCAGGGTCTACACCCATACGGTTCACTAATGCTGATTGGGCTTTTTCTGCCTTCTGTTCATCAGTTAATTTAGCACGGGCGGTTGGTTTTTTCTCTGCCGTTTTAGATGAACCACCAGTGGGCAAATCACGTACGTGACCAACCGATGATTTTACAATGTAGTCAGAACCAAGGTACTTATTGATTGTTTTCGCTTTTGCAGGCGACTCCACAATCACTAAAGCACGTTTCTTCCCAGCATCAGATGATTTTGCTGTCGCACTTTTGGATGTGGACCGAGGAGCGTTCGCCATAATTGACCGTTAATCCTGTTTTTAATGGGTATAAAATTAAAGTTCTGCCAAAGAATGCAAATACGCCTTGATATCGTCCAACTGGGTCGCTCTCAAATCGGATTCTTCTTCCCAATAGAGTCCTACACAGTTTGCCTGCATATCAATAGCATAAATGCCCTTTAATACGACGGGTAAATCTTTAAACTTGTCATCGCCATGTACAAGCTGTAATTTTTGATCCACCACCCGTGCACGCATTAATGGCAAGCGCGCATTTGGAAGTAATACACTGTAATATGCAACCATACTGGCGCGGCTTTCAGAGGCCCTTGGAATTTTTGTCCAATCGGGCGCAACCACTAAACGTGGATGTAGCCCCATCTTGCGTGCTTTCTCGCGCATTAGACCCAAGGCTTTTTCTCTCGGGCTAACCCGAAGCCCTAAAATTGAGCCTAAAACAAAAAAAATGATGAAACCAACGACCCAAATACCTGTATTTTCCATACTACAACCTTTATCTTCCTTTATTAGAGTTGCATAAGCGCAATATAAAAGGCAAGTTACGGCGACAAAAATTAATTCAAGAACATTTCATGGCTGTACAATACTTCGTGACCATTCCAGTAAATATAGCCTTTATCAATCAGCTCTTTTAACAATAAACGAATATCAGATTTTGGAAATAATTGTTCCAGTAAATCTCGTAAAGCATAAATGTCTTTAGGTTTTTTTTCTTTTAATTCATGTAGTTTTTTCATTACTTGAAGCTGGAGCAAATCAATTTTATTAAAATTGGCATATAAATCTTGCGGGGCATTTGGTGTAATTGGAGTTGCTTTTTCTTCCACGACTTGCGGTAAATTCAGTTGAGAAAATGCATCCTGCATATTTTTTGATACTGGCACGGCATCTTCATCTAAACGTAACTGTGACCATTTTTTCAGTACTTTTTTACGAAAATTGATCTGTTCATCATAACGTTTAACTATTTTTAGATTAATCAACATGCCAACAAGATGCTGCGCCTTTTCAGGGAGCACATGCAAAATATTCGCAACAGAGTTTTTCAGTGAGTCTAAGGTTTGTGGTTTAGCTGTGGTCTTGGCAATGGCATCACAATATTGTTTGACCATTTGCAAATAAGGTGCAGTTTTAATTTTTTCGATACTTGGCATTTTATATTTAGATAGTTCAACCGCAGACTCTGCTGGCTGCACCTGAATTAAGTTCGCCTGAATACCCGTTTCTTGCATCATGTTGAGTAGCATTTCACTGCTACCTTGCGCAGAAATAATTTCCACATGCGTGTCGTCTTCAAGTAATGCCATTAATTGCCCGACAATCACCGCATATTCAAATTCTTTCTGAGGAGACGTAGCCGTATCTAAAATGACCACCTGCCCACTACTGATCCAACTCGAAAACTCTGTTAAATCTTGCAGAGAATATTCAAAATTCCCTTGGCAATTAAACAGATATAGCACTGGATAATGCTCGATGATATTACGCAATAATTGCGCAGTAGGCATATTGTTTTGCAGATCGAGCAGTACGGCTTGAGCAGTCATAAAATTGGAGTATTTGGCAAAGAGGCGATATGCCGTGCATTACAACGGCTTGCGTGAAAAAGGTCAATAATAAAAAAGTGCTTTCAAGCAATCTTCTGCAGAAATCTTGCTCAAGCTCATGAACCCAATACGCCATAAATTTGGCTCATTCTGACCGCAAGACCAACAACCTTTAAATTGACCATGGATACCAGTTATCTCAATAATGTGGCGGACGGTTGGTCATTGGGTCGAAAGTAGCAATTCCCTCAGATAAATCGGCAGATTCGATACGTTGGTAAATAAGTTGCATTTGTGCTTTTAAATCAGCAATTTCGATGCTTTGACGTACGACCTGATCATTTAATTGATCAACTAAATCATCTAAAAATGCAATTCGGACTTGCAAATCTTCAATGGGTGCGGACAATGGCGCTTGATTATCAATATTCTGTTGTTTAGACACTTCAAGTCCTCATTTGAGATTTTTCAGGAAACATTATGGCCTATATTACTTTAAGGGATGTCCAACTTGCGTTTGGTGGACCTGCCCTGCTCGACGGCGCGAGTTTTAGCTTAGAACGCGGCGAACGGGTGTGTTTGATTGGCCGTAATGGTGAAGGTAAGTCTACTTTACTTAAACTGATTGAGGGAAGCTTATTGCCCGATTCAGGTGAAGTTTCGTTGCAAAATGGCATTACCATTTCTATGTTGGCGCAAGATGTACCGATGGACTCAGGCAAAGTGGCTGACATTGTGGCTGATGGCGCAGGTGAAGCGTCTGAAGTGCTTAGAGCCTATCACGCAGCCAGCGATGCTTGCGTACTGGGTGATATGGACGCTTGTGACCGTATGGGTAATCTGCAACATAAAATGGATCAGCTGGATGGTTGGGCTTTAGAAACCAAAGTCAATTCTATTTTAAGCAAAATGGGTTTAGACCCAGATGCTGATCTTGCCGATTTATCTGGCGGTCGTAAGCGTCGTGTGCTTTTGGCTCGTGCGCTTTTAACTCAACCTGACGTTTTATTACTGGACGAGCCAACCAACCATTTGGACGTTGAAAGTATTGAATGGTTAGAGAAATTCCTCCTCGACCAAAATAATTTAACTTTATTATTTATTTCGCATGACCGTTCATTTGTCGACAGCATTGCGACCCGTATTGTAGAGCTAGATCGTGGCACGTTGCGTAGTTATGAAGGTAACTACTCACGCTACCTTGAGCTAAAAGCCATGCAGATGGAAGCGGAAGAAAAGCAAAATGCCTTGTTTGATAAAAAACTGGCTGAAGAAGAGGTTTGGATTCGCCAAGGGATTAAAGCGCGTCGTACCCGTAATGAAGGTCGTGTTCGCGCATTAAAAGATTTACGTGAAGAATCAAGAGCGCGCCGTTCACAGCAAGGCAAAGTCAGTATGGCAACGCAAGACGCCAATCGCTCAGGTAAATTGGTCTTTGACATTGAACATCTCAGTGTTGCTTTTGGCAATCAAGAGCCAATCATTAAAGACTTCTCTGCATTGGTTTTACGTGGTGACCGTATTGGTTTAGTCGGTGACAACGGTGTCGGTAAAACCACACTCATTAAAGCCATTTTAGGCGAACTTGAGCATGGCGGAACTGTCAAAACAGGTACGCAACTTGAAGTGGCTTATTTTGACCAATTGCGTAATGCACTTGATCTTGAAAAATCAGTGAAAGATAACGTTTCTGAAGGTTCAGATTTTGTCGATGTGAATGGTGGCCGTCGTCATATTTACAGCTATCTACAAGACTTCCTATTTTCACCAGAACGCGCACGTACTCCTGTCAAAGCATTGTCGGGTGGTGAGCGTAACCGTATTTTATTGGCGAAATTATTGCTTAAACCATCAAATTTAATTGTGATGGATGAGCCAACCAATGACTTAGACATGGTGACGTTAGAGCTTCTTGAAGAAATGCTCGGTGGCTACAAAGGTACATTGTTGCTCATCTCGCATGACCGTGCCTTTATGGACAACGTCGTAACATCGACTTGGGTATTTGATGGTAAAGGTCATATTGATGAATATGTCGGTGGCTATCAAGATTATCTTGAACAGCGTCCAGACCAAACAGCCGTTGATCAAAAAAGTGATGTAAAAAAAGCGCTTGCCAAAGCAGAAGCCGCGACACCTAAAAAAGCCAAATTGAGCTACAAAGATCAACGCGCTTTGGAACAGTTACCTGCTGAAATGGAAGCGCTTGAAAAAGAACAAGCTGAAATTAACGCAAAACTTGCTGATGGTACTTTGTTTGTTTCCAACAACGACCAAGCCATGAAACTTTCAGCACGTCTAGCGGCAATTGATGAGCAATTACTAGAAAAACTAGAGCGTTGGGAAACTTTAGAAAACCTATCTAAAGGTTAATCTGACACCTCAAACAATCAAAACGCTTAAAAAATGCCGTATTTCGATACGGCATTTTTGTCTCTTATTTTTATAAGCACCATGATGACCTCTTATGCACACTGTGCAAGATTAAAAGCAAAATTGAATTGGGTTCATCATTTCCCTTTGGCTTTTTCTGGCAAGCTTGTTAAGGTTTGTTAATTTTTTGAAACAGGCTTGAATTATGCAAATTCGCGATCAAATTGTTTTAGTCACTGGTGGAGCACGTGGCTTAGGTTTAGCCATCACTCAAACCCTCATTGCTGAAGGCGCGCGCGTGGTGGTGAACTATCTGTCCAGTAAAGTACAAGCAGAACAATTGGCACAACAATTTCCAAACCAAGTTTTTGCCTTTCAAGCCGATGTCACAGACAAAGCACAAGTTGAGCAGTTATTTGCTGCCACAAAACAGCATTTCGGTTCGGCTATTCACTCCATTGTTAATAATGCGCTCATTCACTTCGAATTTAATGGTGATGCCCGTCCTAAAATTGAAGACCTCACGGCATTGACCATGACACGCCAATTTGATGGTGCAGTATTGGCGTCTTTAAACACCCTGCAAGTTGCACTGGACGACATGAAACAAGCGCATTTCGGACGTATCGTGAATATTGGTACCAATCTGGTTCAAAACCCTGTTGTACCCTATCATGACTATACCGCTGCCAAAGCCGCACTCTTGGCCTTCACCCGTACGGCTTCACAAGATTTAGGACAATATGGCATTAATGTGAATATGCTGTCAGGTGGTCTGTTACAAACCACAGATGCCAGTAAAGCCACACCCGATGCCGTGTTTGAGATTATTGCAGCCTCTACCCCACTACGCCGCGTGACGACACCAGAAGAATTCGCCTCTGCCATCATGATGTTTTTATCGCCTTACTCACGTGCAGTCACCGGGCAAAACCTGATTGTCGATGGCGGGCTGGTCAAAGGCTAAGCTGAACAAGTCCATAACCTGCATCAGACAAGCTGAATTTTCTCTTTCAATTCAGCTTCATGCTAAACTAAACTCTATTTTTCAGTATCTGATTTCGCGCATATGAGTCAAAAGCCAGATTATCAACCCGGTCAATTCCAATGGTCATTCTTATTACCCCAATATTGGGGTATCTGGATTGGCATCGTGTTTCTGATGATCTTGGCGATACTCCCTTGGGCCATTCAATACCGCTTGGCTACCGTTCTGGGCAATGTAGCATTTAAATATTTAAAATCGCGTCGAAAAATTGCAGTACGCAATCTTGAAGTCTGCTTTCCTGAATGGTCAGCAGAACAAGTACAGGACAAAGTGCGCCAAGTGTTTATCGACCAAATGATTGGTATTTTTGAAACACTGAATGCATGGTATTGCCCTGAATGGTTTAAAAATCGCTTTAATGTCGAAGGCTTAGAACATCTACAAAAAGTGCAGGCAGAAGGTCAAGGCGCTTTACTCTTAAGCACGCATTCAACGCTGTTAGATGCAGGCGGTTATCTCTGTGAACAGTTCTTTAAAATGGGGGTGGTTTACCGTCCACAAAACAATCCGCTTTTAGACATGTTAGTTTACCGTTGTCGTGCAAATATTTTTGAGCATCAGATTGACCATGATGATATGCGTGGCCTGATTCGCTTGTTGAAAAATGGGCAAGCCATTTGGTATAGCCCCGACCAAGACTTTGGTTTAAAACAAGGGGTGATGGCACCATTTTTTGGTGTACCTGCAGCTACTGTCACTGCACACCGTCGTTTAATGAAAATATCAAAAGCAGCTGCGGTTCCGCTGTATTTCTACCGCGATGGGGACATTAAAGACCCACGTTATCATGTGTTACTCGAACCTGCTTTAGACAATTTCCCAAGTGAAGATGAAGTTGCAGATGCCACCCGCGTAAATCAAATTATTGAAAGACAGCTTCGTATTGCACCTACACAATACATGTGGTTTCACCGTCGTTTTAAAACCCGTCCTGAAGGCTTTGAAAAAATTTATTAAGTTCTAACCCCACAAAACAAGAGAGAATAGTGCCATGAAAGTCATGCAACTTTTACCCGAACTCAACAGTGGTGGTGTGGAACGTGGCACCCTTGAAATTGCTAAGGCATTAATTGCCGATGGTCATGAATCTCTTGTGGTTTCAAATGGGGGGCGTCTAGTGAATCAATTAGAAATTGAAGGCTCGACACACTTAACCTTAGCTATCCATAAAAAAGCCTTATCTAGTCTTTGGCAAATTCGTCCACTCAGAAAACTGATTCAGCAACATCGCCCTGATATTGTCCATGTCCGTTCGCGTGTGCCCGCTTGGCTCACCCATTTTGCTCTAAAAGGTATTCCTGCCAATCAACGTCCACACCTGATTAGTACGGTGCACGGTTTTTATTCAGTTAATCGCTATAGCCAAATTATGACGCAGGCTGAAAAAGTCATTGCTGTTTCGGACAGTGTGGTGCAGTACATTCAAGACTATTACAAAAATTGCCCAGCTGAAGATATTGTGCGTATTTATCGTGGGATTGATCCACAAGCCTTTCCACATGGCTATCAACCCTCAGCAGAATGGCTCAATCAAACAATTAAAGATTTTCCTGAATTGGAAAATAAATTTTTGCTGTGTCTGCCGGGTCGCATTACACGTTTAAAAGGACATGAAAGCTTAATTGCACTCATCCAACAATTACATCAGCAGTATCCACAGTTACATGCCGTCGTGGTTGGCGGTGCAGATCCGAAAAAAGTGGCCTATTTACAAGAAATGCAAAATGCCATTCAAGCCAAAGGTTTAACTAACAGAATTACCTTTGTTGGCCATCGTTCCGATATCCGCGAATGGCTAGCCTTTAGCGATGTTGTCTTGTCGCTGTCCAATCAGGCAGAAACATTTGGACGTACAGCCTTAGAAGCACTGTCTGTGGGAACGCCTGTGATTGGCTGGAACCGTGGCGGTGTTGCAGAAATTTTATCTCAACTTTACCCACAAGGTTTAATTGATGTAGATAATCAAGTGGCGTTATTGAAGGCCATACAAAAGCATATTGATGAACCGCAACAAGTCCAACCTGTAAATATCTTTAGCTTAAAAGAGATGTGTGATCAAACTTTAGATGTGTACAAACAAATTCTAAAGTAAATGCCATTCCCAATTACTTTGCTTAGTTTATCAGTATCTGGACGAACGGAGCAGTTGAAAGGCTTTTCAGTCAAGCATCGTGTGCTCAAGCAGTAACGTTGACCATATAGTTTTTAAATTCTTGCATTGTTATCAATAAATACGGCCTCATTTTCCACGCTTAAATAAACCAAACCCGAGTTCTGCATCCTGCAAAACTCGGGCCTATGAGGTTGTGCTTTCACAAGTCTTATTATTCTTTTGGTTGGCGTTCCTGCCCTGCATCATCTCCATGATGGCTTCGATCAGCGTCGTCTTCCTTAGTGGGATATTCCATTCCCTGTTCCATATGCCGATGAAGCAAGAATAAGATATTTTTAAACCGTTGCCTATTCGCTATCAACCGAAATTGTTGTAAGCCATTTCTTACACTTTTCTATTACATGCCTTTCAACAGCTATGATATTTTAGCCATCCTTATAATTTTGGGCGATTTCATCAGTCACTCTTTTTTCTTCTTTTTCTGCTTTTTCAATACCATCCTGAATCGCTTCCTGCGCATCTTGCTCATCGGCATCCGTTTGCTCTAACTGCTGTTGTATCTGCTCAAAAATACGTCCCGTCTGTAAAACCACATAAACTGGAAAATGATCTGAACCTATGTGTGGTAGGCGTTTCATTTGAACCAAAGCAAAATCTGTGCTATGAAAAACATGATCGAGCGACCAACGTAGGAACGGATAGTCCGCATGAAAGGTATTGACATAATGACGACCTACCCGCGGGTCAAGTAAGCCACTAATACGCTGAAACAACCGCGTGGTTCGTGACCATGCCACATCATTCAAGTCGCCCATCACAATACAACTTTTATCTAAATCTTTAATCTGATTCCCAACAATAAGAAGCTCGGCATCTCTTAAGGTTGAGTCTTTCGCTTCGGTTGGACTCGGTGGTTTCGGATGTAAACAATACAGTTGCACAGGTTCGCCTGAAGGCAAGATAACCGTGGTGTAAATTGAGGGAATTTCATCGCTTAAAATGAATTTCACTTCTGTCTGTTGTAAAGCTAAGCGGCTATATAAATGCATACCATACAAATTGTCTAAGGGCACAGGTACACGGTATGGATAATCTTGCTCAAGTGTGGCTAATTCATTTTGCCAAGTCTGATCCGTTTCCAAAGTCAGGACTAAATCGGGTCGATATTTTTCTATTTCAGCGCGTAATAAATGATATTGAGTATTGGTGGTGAGTACATTAGACACAATCAATGAAATTTGGCGTTCAGGATTTAACTGGGTCTTTTTGACTTTTTTAACCTGCTTTTTCCATAAAAAAGTATAAGGCAATACCATTTTCAACTGATAGAGCAAGGCCACAATCAGTCCGATCACAAGTATTTCACGGCTTAAATCCCAAGCTTGGGGCCAAAGCCATAACAAGACTAATGCAATAATACCTAAAGCTAAAATTTGTAAGCGTGGAAAATCAGCTCCACGGAACCACCATTCATCGCGCGGAATCAATGACCAAAACGTCAACCAGATGACCACTCCCGCCAAAATCTCAATCCAAATCATCTTCTTCGCTCAACTTAATATTCTTAATTTTTGAGTGATTCATAAATTTATATCAATTTTGCATGTAACATAAACAAGATATATTGCACAATATAAATGATGTTTTCATTCTGTAGCGCTTGCAGTTGCGCGCTCTTTTGATACACTCAAACCCCTCTTTATTTTTTAACGCACCGAGGCAAAGTGACATGAAAGTAGGTCTGGTCGGTTGGCGCGGGATGGTTGGTTCTGTCCTGATGCAACGTATGGTTGAAGAAAACGATTTTGCTCATTTCGAGCCGTTTTATTTTTCTACCAGTAATGCTGGCGGTGAAGCGCCTGCGTTTGGCGGTAAAACTGCCCCAGCACTTATGGATGCATCAGACATTAATAGTCTGAAGCAAATGGATGTCATTATTACCTGTCAAGGTGGCGACTACACCACTGAAGTATTCCCAAAGCTCAAAGCTGAAGGCTGGAATGGCTACTGGATTGATGCCGCATCTACCCTGCGTATGGATGATGAAGCCATCATTGTACTTGACCCAGTAAATATGCACGTCATTAAAGATGGCTTAATCAACGGGACAAAAACGTTTGTTGGCGGTAACTGTACAGTATCGTTAATGTTGATGGGTCTGGGCGGTTTATTCCAAAATAATTTAGTGGAATGGGCAACGTCTATGACGTACCAAGCTGCTTCTGGTGCGGGCGCGCAAAACATGCGTGAACTAATCAACGGCATGGGTTATTTATATAACAATACTAAAGATTTGCTGGATGACCCACGTTCACCAATTTTGGACATTGACTCTAAAATTGCACAATTACAACGTGGTGAAGGTTTCCCATCGGCAAACTTCGGCGTGCCTTTAGCAGGCTCACTCATTCCTTATATCGATAAACAGCTGGACAGTGGTCAGTCGAAAGAAGAATGGAAAGGTCAAGTTGAAACCAATAAAATTTTAGGCAACCAACAGATTGTTCCAATTGATGGTCATTGTGTCCGTATTGGTGCCATGCGTTGTCACTCTCAAGCTTTAACTTTAAAGCTGAAAAAAGATGTGCCACTAGACGAAATTGAAGATATGTTACGTAGTGCGAACCAATGGGCAAAAGTGGTTCCAAATACTCGTGAAGCGTCTATGACGGATCTAACTCCTGTGGCTGTAACAGGAACATTGTCTGTCCCTGTCGGACGTTTACGTAAACTCAATATGGGCAAAGAATATCTTGGCGCATTTACTGTGGGCGACCAATTACTTTGGGGCGCGGCAGAACCTTTACGCCGTATGTTACGTATCTTAATTGACTATAAAAATGCTTAAATTGATGTAAATAATATTTATAGCTAAAAAAGCCGATCTCAATTGATCGGCTTTTTTATGTGGAATTCTTGTTAATATTTTACAATTCTCCAACATGCCGTTAATCTATCATTTTCGCTATGCGGCAGCGCCTGAGCTAAAGATTAAGATGAATGTATATAACAAATTAAAGATTGCCATTTTAGCCATTATTGCTTCGCAGAACATTCATGCAATTATGCTTGACCCGATTCAAATTCAGTCGGAACCTGGGGAACTTTTGTATGCAGAAATTAATTTTCGTAATGCAGATCCAGATTTATCTTTGCAAGCGGGGCTCGCTTCTGCCGAAGATCTGATTGCTATGGGTACAGGGCATCAACCTCCAGGGCATTTAAACTTTTTTACCCGCAGAGATGGCACAGGTGCAGGCGTTATTACCATTACGTCATCACGCCCTATGACCGATGCAGAACTGAATATTATTGTGAAAATTCAGGAAGGTACTTCTGCACGCCTGCAACATATTAAAACCCCATTAAAACGTAGCACGACCAATTCGCAGCGACTACTTGGGCGCAATGAGCAAGCTCTAGCACCCATCATTATTCGTAATGAGAAAGATATTGCGCTAAATTTACCAACAAGTACGCAATATGCAGCCATCAAACCTATTACATCGTTAAAAACGAGTGAATCACCACTTGCAGTAAATCGAGCAACACCACCCAATTTAATGAATAATAGCAATGCACCAACTGGGGAGGTATCGAACTCGGTACAAATACAAACAGAATCCTCTGCATTATCACCATTACCTAAAAGTGAAGCACCACACCTGACATCTCCAGAAAACGCAACCAACGCATCGGGTACAGTAAATAATGCTTCTGGCAATGTGTCGAATGACCCGTTGGTTAGAAAGTTTGCAGATGAAATGGCGGCCCAAAAAATGGCGACGCCTTCGGCCCAAGCACAACCAACTCCAGAACAATCAGCCACTCAAACTGACCTAACAACGCCTTCGAAAGCATCACCACAATATGTTGTTCAATCCAATGAAACTCTTTGGGGTATTGCTTCACGTATTGCAGCGGAACAAAATCGCCCTGTGGCAGAGGTGATGAAAAAAATTAAGGCCAATAATGAACATGCCTTTATTCATGGTAATGCCAACCTATTACGACGAGGAGTTGCACTCAACCTCGATGCCAATACCATGCCTAAAGAACGCGCCAAAGTGTCTGCTGCAGAGTTAGCCAAAGTCCCATCGACACAAGCAGGGAAAACCAAATACCGTTTGAATCAGGCGGAAATGAGTCTGATTGCAGAGAAAATACAAGATTCGGCTCACGCTTCTGCAAATAAAACCACAGAAACCAACCAAACCTCAAACGAGTTATCATTAAAAGTTATGACAGCTCGTGAAAAAACCGTTAAATTACAGAGAAACGTAACCCATTTAGAATTGGCGTTAAATCAGAAGGATCATAGAATTCAATTATTAAATACTCGACTTGCCCAGCTACAGCAACAACTGAAAGCACGCCAGGTAGAGAAAAAGCCAACAAACTAAATGTTACATATGATGATTCAAAAGGATGAGCACACCCTAGCAACGCTCTATCCTCAAGGGGTAATAACATGCTGATTTATGTGATTCCATTTTTGATATTACTGGTTGTTTTGGTGCTTCTAAAAAAACGCCAAGATGCGCAAGGATCGGATAAAGCAACTGTAACAACTGCGACACAAAAAGCCAAGGCAAAAAAAGCCAGCTCGTCCGCAAAAATTGCACCGAACAAAACTCAGCCTGTTGAAAACACAGTCATTGAAAAGAAAAAATCTAGTGCATTATCTGAGGATACTCGCGCCAAAATTGAAGCGTTAATTCAAGAGCGCAGTTTCTTTTCAGCAGAAGCACAAATTAATCAGGCATTAAAGAAAGACAATTCTCAGCATGAGCTTTATCTCTATTTGTTAGATATTCATATTTTGCAAAAAGATGAATTTGCCATCAGTCAGCTGTTAAACCATCTACAATCATTAGAATTAGATGAAATTTTACCGCAAGCTGAAGCAAAAAAAGCCAATTTTGAGCAGTCTCAAAATAAAGCAGATGAAACAATTAATTTTGTTAGCCCATCAATGCATACTGAATCTGCATCTATTGCTCAAAAGCAACAAAACAATGCAGATTTTGATGCTTTAATGGCAAGCGCGGCACCAGTTGCTGAAGAAAAAACGGCTTTAAGTTTTGATCAAGTACAGGATACAGCACCTCCAAAGACAGATTTTTCACAATCTGTGGCGCCTGTAACCAATGACATTAAACCCTTAGATTTCAATTTATCATTTGATTCTGCACCGAAAGCTGAAGCACCTGCACCAATCGATGCACCTTCAATTAATTTTGACTCATTCTCTGTTCAAGAAACTCAACCAGAAGTACAAGTAGAACAGCAAACACCGACTGCTGAAGTTAAACCTTTAGATTTTTCTTTAAGTTTCGCACCTGAAGCGAAAACTGAGCCAGAAAGCTCTGCTCAAGAACAAGTCCAACCTCTGGATTTTTCATTTGCAGTTGAAAAAACTGAGCCCGTAGAAGCACCAGCTATCAGCCCTTCTCCACTCAGTTTTGATTTGAGTTCGTTGGACACTGAAACTTCTGTTCAAATAGCGCCAGACGTTGAAAAAACAACATCTACAGATCTCAGTTTTGAGACTAGCCATGCGCAGGTAACTCCAGTCTCTACTGCTGACCAAAATGATCCTTTGGTGCAATCATTCCCTGAGCTTGTTGAAGCGAATGAAATTACAATGAATTTGGAACTTGCACAGCAATATCTCAAATTAGGTGCTTTTGACGCGATGCGTGAATTACTGGCAGAAAAGGAAGCTGAGTATTCAGCTGAGCAACGCCAGCAAGCAGATTTGTTACTGAATCAAATCGCATCTTAAATCAATTCCATTTAAACTAAAGCAGTCATCCTTGACTGCTTTTTTTATGATGAAAAAAATAGCTTTGATTTACATGGGCGGCACCTTTGGCTGTATTGGTGATCCCCTAAGCCCCATGCCTGCTGAACAATTTATCCCCAAGCTTCAGCATGTCCTACCTTTGCATCTTGAAATTGAATGTTTTACTGCCCCTGTTATTCGCGATAGTAGTGCCTGCATTGCCAGCGACTGGTTACAGTTACTGGAACAAATTCAGCAATTACAGCGACAGCAACAGTATCATTATTTTGTGATTATTCATGGCACAGACACCCTCAGCTACGCCAGTGCCGTTCTTGCGCGCCTTACGGGGCATTCTGCACACATTGTACTCACAGGAAGCCAATATCCGTTGTTCAATGTTCACAGTACGGACAATCGTGAATTTAGCGATGCCATTGATAATCTTAATTTCGCTTTAGATGCAGTAGTGCAAGCACCTGCCGGTGTCTATTTGGCGTTTCATCACCAACTCCTACACGCCTCAACAGCTCTAAAAGTACATACCACAGCCTTGAATGCTTTTGCAGGAACAGAGAGCACCCAAGCGCTGACAGTTGATTTACATCCACTTATTGTACATGAGCAATATATTGAAAAAGCACGCCACTTTAACTGCCTAAGCTTAATGTTACAGCCCATCTCACCTAAGTTACAGTATGACAATTTAAAAGCCATTACTGAGCATCCACCGCATGCACTCATTATTCAAGGTTTTGGTACAGGCAATTTTGCAGTCAATTCTGAAATTATTGCGCTCTTACAAAAGTTACGACAAAAGGATTGTGCCGTCATTATGACGACACAAGTGCCATTTGGTGGGATAGATCAGCGCTATGCCGTCAGCCAGTGGATGGTGGATGCCAAAATTCTGATCAGCAATTGCCATAGTCATGCAGATCTTTATGCAAAAGCCCTAAAAATGTATTTACAATATGACACTGTAGACCAATGGCAGATACATTGGCACGATGAAAGTTCAAACTGAGGTGAATATGCAGCGTTTTGCAGTGGGTATAGAATTTTGTGGCATGCAGTACAAAGGTTGGCAAACCCAACAAGCAGGTGTACTTACCGTGCAGGAAACTCTAGAAAAAGTCCTGAGCAAAATTGCTAATGAACCGATTTTACTCCATGGTGCAGGGCGCACTGATGCAGGTGTGCATGCCACCAATATGGTCGCACATTTCGATACTGATGCAATCCGCCCCTTAACAGGCTGGTTAATGGGTGCCAATAGCATCTTACCCAAGGATATTGCAATTCAATGGATTAAGGCCATGGATTCCGACTTTCATGCGCGCTTTAAAGCCCAAGCACGTCGTTATCGTTATGTGGTCTACAATCATCCACAGCGCCCAGCTTTACTGCACAAGCAAGTTACGCATGTATATTCGCCACTCAATACTCAGAAGATGATTGAGGCAGCCAAAAAATTTGAAGGTATTCACAATTTTGAAAGCTTTCGAGCAGCAGCCTGCCAGTCCAATCAACCTGTCCGTCATGTGACACATTGTCGTTTAATTCAGCATGGCCATTATTTAGTTTTAGATATTCAGGCCGATGGTTTTTTACATCATATGGTTCGAAATATCATGGGTTGCCTCTTAGAAATTGGTCAAAATATGTATAGCATTGACCATATTGACGAAATTTTTGCAGCTGAAGATCGCCAAGCTGCTGGTGTGACAGCACCACCAGATGGTCTATATTTTATTCATGCAGATTACCCAGAACAATTTGAATTACCCAAAATGCCATTGGGGCCACATTGGCTGAATATGCCTGAGTAATTTATTTTTATTGTGTAAATTTATTCCCCGCCCAGCCTCTTTTTAATAAAGGAGAGGACATTTCAGTGTCACGCCTTTTTTAAAATAGAAATGAAAAATCCCTCTTTTTAGGAGGGACTTAGGGTGGGTGCTTTTATCTAATTAACGCTGCTTACGTTTTCTATATTCCACAGGCGTTTCATTGGTCCAGCGTTTAAAAGCACGGTAAAAAGTACTTGGCTCAGAAAAACCCGTCAGATAAACAATTCGTTCTACACTTTCGGCGGTATTGGCTAATAATTTTTTCGCCAAACGACAACGGTAATCGGACAAAATCTGCTGAAAACTAGTATTGGCTTCACTTAATTGTGTGCGCAAACGTCGTGGCGTAATGCTTAATTGCGTTGCCACCGTTTCTAATGTGGTATCCCCACTTTCTAGCGTCGAGCCAATTGCACGGCGCACTTCCCCAACTAAATCATAACGTGCCAGCTCTTGTAACTTTTCTATTGCCAATTGCTCATGTAATTGTAATAGCTCAGGTTCTGCTTGCCACAATGGATGTTCCAAAATACTTGGGTCAAAATACAAACGAGTTTCTTTCTGACCTAAGCTCACAGGGCATTCATAAACACGGAAATATTCTTCATCGGGCGCGCCCTGTGCAAAATTAAAATCAATATAGATCGGTTCAAAATGACCTTCTGTAATGAATTTAAAAAAGCGCAAAATACCCGACATAGCACATTCAGAAAAATGACGATTCACAATATTCTCAGCCCAAGGTTGTACACCATTGGTGAGATAACAGCGACCATCTTCCAAAATTAATTTTGCATGAAAAGCATCACTGATCAGACGTTGGTAAGCCAGCGCCCGTTTAAGCCCTTCCCCAAAATTTTCGGATGAAACAAACAAATGTTCTATGACTTGGCCACGGTAAAGAGGCAAATATTCCCCCAAATGTAAGCCAATATCTGAGTCCTTACTGACTTCTTCAGCAGCAACCCAAAATGCATACTGGGCATTTAGTGGTGTACGATCATTGGCTTCGACTTGTCCTAAGGCGACACCCGCTTTCGTTAAAATTTCTTCCGTTGGTAAACCTGCACGACGAATTGCTTGGTAACCCAATCGCAATACGACGGATGCATCAGTTAGTTGCCCCACTCCAGAACCTTCCTTGTATGTACGTAGTTTATACTTAAAAAGATTGAATTTAGATTAACTGTGATTGACCGAACTGACAACATACTTAAGCATTTTTTTGTAGAAAAAATTTAACAGGGTTGTTCGCCTATTTTACTGGCAGATGGTCATTCTAACGGCCATTTCATCTTGTTTTTAGCAAAAAAATTGACTATAATTTGCGCCTTTCCAATTTATTCATTCAGGTAGGCTATGGCCAATAAAGAGGAACTCATCGAGTTCGAAGGCGTTGTCACCGAGACGCTTCCTAATACTATGTTTCGTGTACGTTTAGAAAACGGTCATGAAGTGATTGCCCACATCTCTGGTAAGATGCGTAAACACTATATCCGCATTTTGACTGGCGACAGTGTGAAAGTAGAAATGACACCTTATGACTTAACTAAGGGTCGTATTACTTACCGTGCGCGTTAAGTTTTAGTGAAAGCAAAAAAGCCACTTTTTAAAAGTGGCTTTTTTATACTCATCATTTATTGAATCGGTTAGTGCTCATTCAATGCATTGGTTTTACAGCCAATGGTTGCACACTCTCTTAAGCGTTCACGAAGCCAGTTATTACGTTCTTGTGTGGTACTTAAACGGCACTGCACATCAATTCCTGTCGGTGTTGTACAAGCTGCATCTCTATCACGAATCCATGCTAATTGTGATTTTTTCAAAATCGTTTTTTGATTATTTGACAGCTTGCCACGTAAAGCTTGATAGTTTTTATTTAATTCCTCATCTGCACTTGCATACAGCTTATTCGTGCAATACACATCATCATACGTGTTTCGCGCATTTTCACAATTGTCCGCAAAGGACAATTGACACAGCATAATACCCGCCACCAGCAATAGCATTTTTTTCATTGTTTCTTCCTTTATTTTTACTCTTGATCTTGAGTGTATAAATTATTTTAGTTTTTACAATAAGCCAATTTCAATAGTATATTTCAATCAATCAAAAATCAGCATAGACATATCAACAAAAACATCTGCGCTCAAAATTCCTCTTTCAGCCAATAAGTAAAAATTTTAGATCTTTATACCGTGTATCGAATCACAACAATCGTCTATCAAATATCTGCCTAAACTTATTTTATTTGGTGTGAGAATGATTGATGAAATTCACGCTCTCTTATAAACGGCCTCTTGGCCTACTTTCGGTACTGTTCTTACTCATCGGCTGCGCATCTTCGCCAACACTGTCTACAGCGCAACGTGAAGCGTATTTACAGCAATTTATTGGAAAGTCTAGCCAAGAAATTCGTACACAATTGAATTTAAACCAGATCGGTTATCAGCAAGCCGATGCCCCTGTGCTAAGTGCTCATCGTTTAACTTATACAGTGGCGCGTACCATTAACATTCCAATCCCTATGGCGCAAAACCCTGCAATGGGAATGGGGGCAGGAACGGTCGTACCTATACCTGTAGGTTCAGCAACGCAAAGTTATGATGTTCACTTAAACTGTCAAATTAGCTTTATTTTAGAACATGATATTGCCAAAGCGCTACAAATGACTGGGCGTACTTGTTAAACCACCCTCACATGACTTATAAAGGTGGAGATATAAAAAAACGCAGCCTTTAGACTGCGTTTTTTATTTGCTTAAAACTTGGTGTTTAGTTCAAAGCTGCTACAACAGCTTGACCCATTTCCACAGTTCCTACTTTATTCATACCTTCGGACATAATATCCGCAGTACGTAAACCTTGGTCTAAAACAGTACCTACCGCATCTTCAATTGCTTTTGCCGCAGTTTCTTCGCGGAAGGTATAACGAAGCATCATCGCTACAGAAAGAATGGTCGCCAATGGGTTTGCTAGGTTTTGACCTGCAATATCGGGCGCTGAACCATGACAAGGCTCGTACATGCCTTTGCCATTTTCATCTAGTGACGCCGATGGCAACATACCAATAGAACCTGTCAACATCGCAGCTTCATCAGACAAGATATCGCCAAATAAGTTACCTGTTACAATCACGTCAAACTGTTTTGGTGCACGCACCAATTGCATGGCTGCATTGTCTACATACATGTGGGATAAATTAATTTCTGGATATTTTTCTTCTTTCAATGCCGTCACTGTTTGCTTCCAAAGCTCAGTCACTTCTAGAACATTGGCTTTATCGACAGAACATACTTTACCGCCACGTAAGTTCGCCATTTCAAACGCAACTTTGGCAATACGTTTAATTTCTGATTCTGAATAAACGTCGGTATTGAAACCTTGCTTCTCGCCATTTTCTAATTCACGAATCCCACGAGGTTGGCCAAAATAAATACCCCCTGTTAATTCACGCACAATTAAAATATCTAAACCAGAGACAATTTCAGGCTTTAAACTTGACGCATCTGCCAACTGTGGATAAAGAATAGCTGGACGTAAATTTGCAAATAAATTCAATTCACTACGAATTTTTAATAGACCACGTTCAGGACGAATTGACCGTTCAATGTTATCCCATTTTGGACCACCCACAGCGCCCAATAAAATTGCATCGGCTTTTTTTGCTTGTGTAGCAGTGATCGCTGGATACGGTTCGCCATGAGCATCAATTGCGGCACCACCTAACAAACCCTGTTCCCAAGTCAAATCTAAATTAAATTTTTCATTAATGCGTGTAAGCACTTGTTCAGCGGCTTTTACAATTTCTGGGCCAATACCATCGCCAGCTAAAATCAAGATTTGTTTTGACATGAGGGGTTCCATTTATAACGTCAGTGATTCAACTGACAAGATTTTTACATTTTTTTTTCTGCAAATTCACCCAGTCCTGTCAGGACATTGTATGGCTTGCAAAAACGTCGAATTATTGTGCGTTCCTGAATCAAATCTACACAAAGTGGATCAGGTGCAGAAACATTCAGCAGACTACCCTGCTGTTTACTTCGGTTACGGTACATCTTAAAGGTATAGCGTTGACTGGCATTGAACTTATGAATGACATTCAACTCTTCGGCTTTATCTTTAGAAATAGGATAAAAACGAATGACCACTTCATGCTGACCGGCAGGAACGGAAAGATAAATTGGATTACGGTTACGCAGTGACTGTGTTTGCAGACGTAAAATACCCGATTTCACGGCTACTTTTTCTAAGCGCCGACTCTCAGCATTTGAAATACGAATTTTATCAAAACGCTCAAATTCGCAATTCTCTGTTCCCGCGCAATAAATCAGCGCATTCTTTTTTGTCCTTTCTGTTTCCTTCACATTTTTAAGGTGTGAAGAATCTATACTTTGACAAGCTGAAAATGAAGCAACTAAAGCCCCAAGTAAAGTAAACCTTCCTAACAGATTATTCATGACACGAACTCAACCTGACAAAAACGGGCAATATGTGACTATAATTACTCACCGATATTAACAAGTCTTCATCAAGCTGACTATAGTTCAATACAGCAATAACTTAGGCGTTTAACTCCGCAAAAACCCAAGGGCGTGAACCTTTGGTTTTTTCTTCATAAGCACGAATATCATCCGAAGCTTGTAAAGTTAAGCCAATGTCATCAAGACCATTTAACAAACAATGTTTACGAAATGGCTCAACTTCAAATTTGAAAGCGTCTCCTGTTGGAGTACGCACTTCTTGCGCTTCTAAATCGATGGTTAATTGATAACCTTCAGATGCCACACATTCTTTCAATAACTGATCGACAATTTCTTCAGACAAAATGACTGGCAACATGCCATTTTTAAAGCTGTTATTAAAGAAAATATCTGCATAGCTCGGTGCAATTACCGTACGGAAACCATATTCTTCCAAGGCCCACGGCGCATGTTCACGACTTGAACCACAACCAAAGTTGGCGCGGGAAATTAAAATCGAAGCACCTTGGTAACGCGCTTGATTCAATACAAAATCTGGATTTTTTGGGCGTTTTGAAATATCTTGCCCCAAAAAGCCTTCATCTAAATAACGTAATTCATCAAATAAATTATCGCCGAAACCAGTGCGCTTAATCGATTTCAAAAACTGTTTTGGAATGATCAAGTCTGTATCAACATTGGCACGGTCTAATGGTGCAACGATACCTTGTTCAACGGTATATTTTTTCATTTTTAATTGCTCCTCTTAGCCCGAATTAGAATGAACGTACATCGACAAAATGACCTGCAATTGCGGCGGCTGCTGCCATTGCTGGACTCACCAAGTGTGTACGACCGCCATTGCCTTGACGACCTTCAAAGTTACGGTTAGACGTCGATGCACAGTGCTCGCCCGGCTGTAATTTATCTGCATTCATGGCCAAGCACATTGAACAACCTGGCTCACGCCATTCAAAACCAGCTTCAACTAAAATTTTGTCTAAGCCTTCTGCTTCTGCTTGTGCTTTGACTAAGCCAGAACCCGGTACCACCATAGCTTGTTTAATGGTGCTCGCAACTTTTTTACCTTTGGCAATTTCAGCAGCAGCACGAATATCTTCAATTCGTGAGTTGGTACAAGAACCAATAAATACGCGGTCTAACTGAATGTCTGCCAAGGCCTGACCTGCGGTCAAACCCATATAGTTATATGCACGCGTCCAGTCATTGCGCTGAATGTCATCTTTGGCTTGTTCTAAGGTTGGCACTGCTTGAGACACAGGAATGACCATTTCAGGTGATGTCCCCCAAGACACTTGTGGCTCAATTTCTTCACCTTGTAAGACCACTACGGTATCAAAGTATGCGCCTTCATCTGAATGCAAAGTATGCCAATATTCAACGGCGGTATCCCATTGTTCACCTTTCGGTGCATAAGGTCGACCTTTGACATATTCAATGGTTTTTTCATCGACAGCGACCATTCCTACGCGCGCACCGCCTTCAATCGCCATGTTACATACCGTCATACGTCCTTCAATCGACATATCACGGAACACTTGACCACCAAATTCAATTGCGTGACCCGTACCGCCCGCAGTACCAATTTTACCAATAATGGCTAAAACCACATCTTTAGAAGTTACGCCTTGGCCTAATTGACCATCAACGCGTACCAACATATTTTTCATTTTCTTTTGAACTAAGCATTGCGTCGCCAATACATGTTCAACTTCTGATGTACCAATACCATGTGCCAAACAACCAAAAGCACCATGAGTGGCTGTATGCGAATCGCCACACACAACGGTCATCCCTGGCAAGGTTAAACCTTGTTCAGGGCCAACCACGTGTGCAATGCCTTGACGTATATCATTAATATCAAACTGCACGACATTAAACGTTTTACAGTTGTCATCTAAGGTTTGCACTTGAATACGTGATGTTTCATCTTCAATACCCGCAATGCCTTCAGAACGTTCTTTTTTAGACGTTGGCACATTATGGTCTGGCGTGGCGACATTGGCGCTTAAACGCCAAGGTTGACGACCTGCCAATTGCAAGCCTTCAAAGGCCTGTGGTGACGTTACTTCATGCAATAAATGACGGTCAATATACAGTAAGCTGGAGCCATCATCTCGTTGTTTTACTAGATGGTCATCCCACAATTTGTCATATAATGTTTTTGCTTTTGGGTTCTCGCCTGCCATGTCGATGTTGCTCCACTGGACTGGGGTAATTCTATCATTTAATGGATTATAACCACGATTTCACATAAATCTAATTTATCATTTTTATTAGTTTACAAACTTTTTGGAATTATTATTTTAGCCTTCTATTTCTTATTTTTTTTGTTGTATAGCCCATTGTACTGACTCAATTTATGTTCTTTATCATTATTTTAAATGGCTACTAATGCTCATATTCGAATCCAATTCATCCCACAAACCATTTATTTTATATAAAAAATTTACCTCTACACGGTGAATTGCCCTCACCGCATAGAGACGAACCGATTAAGTCGATGAACCTGCTTGATGTTGTACCAACTGTTCAATTGCCCGAATAAGTTCTGCTTTGGCCGCACCACATTCAGCTGCAGCCCTGTTTTCATCATCTTCGTCATCTGCAATTTCATAAATAGCACAGCGTCTTTCTACTGTTCCTTCAAAAATATCCAGAAGATTTTTAATATGTTTAATATCCATTGTATTCACCCTGCAAGAAAAGTCTTTCGAATCGATTACTTTCCTTCCTATATCAAGCACTCAATTCATCATTTATAAAAACGATTTTCAATAGAATAAAATTCGCTTTTACATTTTAAATGATAATCATTATTATTTAAAAACATTCAAGGCAATCACCAAGGACACCCCCATGGCTAATATTCAAAAGTTTATCGACTACAACCAAAAAATCTTAAAAAAGACCTTGAGCTATTACATTATGCACATCACTGTTGCCATGTTGGTCGGCTACTTTGTAACAGGCAGTTTAGCAATGGCTATTGCTTTAAGCTTGATAGAACCGACTGTTCAGGCTGTGGCTTTTTTCTTCCATGAAAAAATTTGGGAAAGAAATGCCGTACAATAAAATTTGTTTGCCTTGGTTGTGCCCAAACCGTTTATGTGCAGTTTTTCTTTTACATTCACAAAGAAACACCCTTCTCATTTACACTTTGTTCAGTGTTTTAGCCTTCATTGAGATTGTATTGTTCATACATGTCTATATTTACATCAATAGATACAACTTTTCCTTTGATTAATTCTTAAAATTTCTAAATAATAAAATTCTCATAAAAAATATTTATAGGTAATTTAAGATGAATCTTGCCGCCTTTGAAGCTTTCGTTAAAGTAATGGAAACGGGTTCTATTTCTTTGGCAGCCGATCAGCTTTTTATTACCCAACCTGCCGTCACCAAACGTATTCACAGTTTAGAAGATTACTTTGGTGTCAAATTATTTGAATCGGCAGGACGTGGTATTCAAGCCACACATGCAGCAAATTCACTTTTGCCTAAAGTAAAAGGTTGGTTGAATGAGCTGGGTGATATTCACCACACATTAAGTCACGAACAAAGCCAAGTTCAAGGTAAACTTAAAATTGGCACCAGTCACCATATTGGACTGCATCATCTTCCAAGCCATTTAACACGCTATGTGCAAAATTTCCCTGAAGTGACTTTAGATGTGCATTTTGTTGACTCTGAACAGGCGCATGAGCAAGTACTTGCAGGCGAATTAGAATTGGCATTTTTAACATTGCCACCGCAAGGCGATGCACGACTCAGTTATGTCACCATTTGGAATGATCCATTGGTCTTTGTGGTCGCACCTTTTCATCCTTTGGCAGAGAAACAAAATTTAAGTTTAGAAGATTTAATTCAGTACCCTAGCCTGTTGCCTGCTTCACAAACGTATACCAGCCAAATCACTTTGGCAGAATTTGAAAAACAAGGGGTTAAACCCAAAGTCACCATGAGCAATAATCCCTTGGAATCTATTCGAATGTTAGTTTCCATTGGCTTAGGCTGGTCTGTCTTACCCAAAACCTTGCTCAATCAAGACTTAAAACAATTAGATATTCCCTTAGAAATGAATCGTCAGTTGGGCATGGTTTGGCATCCGGGACGTACACAGTCCAAAGCAGCTGAAGCCTTGGTCCATGACATGAAACAGCAATCTTAAGCGCATAAAAAATGCCAGCTCTTCTGGCTGGCATTTTTTAGTGTGTTCACTTATTTCGCAATAGAATCTTCATGCAAAGACTCATTTAGCTGATCGACAATAATGGCCCAACTGCCATCCGATTTAATCTTTTCAGCTAAAAATTGGCGTTGCCCATCTGTCCAATAGTCAGCTTCTGTAATTTTAGTTTTTGCGCTGAGTTGATGGGTGACAATAAATAGCGCAATAGCCTCATCGCTAGAGTCTAAGCCTAATTGTTCAAAAAGGTTGGTCATTCTTGGGCGGACACTCATTGCTTTCTCCTTATTCGATTCGCTTGATTGCTAGGCATTTTTTTCATCTCATAAAGGATATAACACGGAAATCAGTCATACTCAATTCCCCCAAAGGCCACTCAATATTTTAAGAATGGCGTACTAAGCATCAATACCACAACAATTTGAGTAAATAACCACAAGAATGGCAAGCTGACCGCCGTACCGCCCGCTTCGGCAAAAACTTTTGCACTGTATTTCGGATCATGTTGATAAGCCTTAACTTTTTCTTCGGCAAAATCTAGATAAAGACGCTTCCCCATTAAGCCTAAAATTAAATGAGGCAATAGTCCCAACCACACCAAATTTTGGGGTTGGACACCAATAATTAATAAGATAAGACCGATAAACAGGCCAAACAGCGCAATCAAAAAAAAGTACGCATACATTTTTCGATACAGTAACCAGTACAGACCAAAAATGAAGCCTGCCCAGCTCAAAGCACTTTGACCTTGTTGCACAGCGATATAGGACGGCGCACGTGAACCAATAAAGGCATTTAACAACTCGGGTCTGGACAATTCACTCTTCATCTTCAATTTAATCTTCTTAATTTTTGCATGGGTTTAGGGCTTTAAAGCACAACATCTCATCTCTAAATTTGTCATGCTGATTCTATTTTCGTCAACAATTAAAAGCTTAAATAGACCAATCCTGAATCTCCCAACCCTGCGCTTTGGCTAAAATGTCTAAACGGTCATCTGGATTAATCGCAAAAGCATGGTCTGCATATTCCAATAAGAAACGATCATTAATCGAATCTGAATAAGCCCAAGATTCAGTAACCTCTCGCCCTGCTAACCACTGATCTAACCGTGCCAATTTACCTTGTTGATAGCATGGAATATTGATCACTTTACCCGTGTAGCGGCCGTCAACCACTTCCGCATTGGTCGCAATAATTTCAGTAATACCAAATTCACGAAAAATTGGCGCTGTAATAAAATCTGATGTAGCAGTAATGCCGACCAACGCATGCCCTGCATCTTTATGACGCTGTATGGCCTTAAAACCTTCTGGACGCATTTGTGGACGAATGACTTTTTGCATAAACAGCTGATGTAATTCAGTCAAATAAACATTGTCATGTTGCGTTAAAAATTCGAAAACAAACTCATTATAAGCAATTGGGTCAAGTTGTCCGGCCTTATAATCTTCATAAAATTTATTGTTCATAGCACGATGGCGAATTGGGTCAACCAAGCCTTCATTGACTAAAAACTCCCCCCATGAATGGTCTGAGTCTGTGTTTAATAAGGTGTGGTCTAGGTCAAACAGCGCCAATTTCATAAAAATACTCGTAAAAGCTGAAATTTAAGAAAAAAATTGTAAATCTATCTCCGCTAGTCGATAGAAATTCGTTAAGATCATAGCAATTTTAACATTATTTACACTTTGCTTTTTCCGAGTTGGATGCAGAAATAACAATCCCCGGATACAAAGTTATAAATTACACAATATATTAGGTAGCCAAATGATTGACTCAGAAGGTTTCCGACCCAATGTCGGGATCATTTTGGCAAACGAGGCTGGACAAGTTTTATGGGCAAAACGCATTGGTCATAATGCATGGCAATTTCCGCAAGGAGGTATTCAATATGGTGAAACCCCCGAACAGGCACTTTTTCGTGAACTAAGAGAAGAAGTTGGCTTATTGCCCGAACACGTCCAGATTATTGCGCAAACCCAAGGTTGGTTGCGTTATCGTTTGCCAAATCGATATATACGCCCAGATTCAGACCCTGTATGTATTGGTCAAAAACAGAAGTGGTTTTTGTTGAAGCTTACAGCGTCAACGCAACATATTCGGCTGAATTTGTCTGACCCACCTGAATTTGATCAATGGCAATGGGTCAGCTATTGGTATCCATTAGGTCAAGTGGTTAATTTTAAACGTGATGTTTATCGCAAAGCCATGCTAGAGCTGTGTCAGCAGTTGCCTCAAAAACCATAAAAATCGCATTAAAGCTGCAGATTTTTGAGCTGACTCTTGTTATAAATAAAAGTAGAACATTTTAGGAGTAGACACGATGTCGAATATGCAACTGGATACTTTAAGACGTATTGTCCAAGAGATTAATGCGTCCACCAGTTTGCATGAATCTTTAGATATCATGGTCAATCAGGTTGCAACCGCCATGCATGTCGATGTCTGCTCTATTTATTTATTAGACGAACGTAACCATCGCTATCTGCTCATGGCTTCTAAGGGCTTAAACCCAGAGTCGGTTGGGCATGTTTCTCTACATACCAGTGAAGGCTTGGTCGGCTTAGTCGGACAGCGAGAAGAAATTGTCAACTTAGACAATGCACCCAAACATGAACGTTTTATGTATCTTCCAGAAACAGGTGAAGAAATTTACAATTCGTTTTTGGGCGTACCAGTTATGTACCGTCGCAAAGTGATGGGGGTTTTGGTGGTTCAAAATAAAGAATCCCAAGATTTTAGCGAAGCAGCGGAATCCTTTTTAGTCACACTGTGCGCGCAACTATCGGGCGTTATTGCCCATGCGCATGCAGTGGGCAATATTGATGTATTTCGTAAACCCAACAGCTTACCCTCATATAAAACCTTCCAAGGGATTTCAGGTTCAGGCGGTATTGCCATTGGTCGTGCCGTCATTCTTTATCCCCCTGCAGATTTAGGTGCTGTTCCTGACCGTGAAGCCGATGACATCAGTGAAGAATTAACCCTGCTGGATCATTCTATCGATGCTGTACGCCAAGAAATTCAGTCACTAGATGATAAAATGCAGGATGCCTTAATGGCGGAAGAACGTGCATTGTTCAGCGTCTTTTTACGCATGTTGGACGAAAATGCCCTGCCTGCTGAAATTAAAGCTGAAATTCGTGATGGCAATTGGGCGCAAGGCGCAGTGCGTAATGTCATCGACAAGCACATTGCTTTATTTGCACAAATGGAAGATGACTATTTACGTGAGCGGGTTGCGGACCTAAAAGATTTAGGCCGACGCATTTTAGCCTTCTTACAAGAAGCCGATTCAGGCCACCGCGAACTCACCGATGAAAGCATTTTAATTGGTGAAGAAATTTCAACCGCCGCTTTGGTGGAATTACCCGTCGATAAAATTGCCGCCATTGTGACGACTGAAGGCGCAATGAATTCACATATGGTGATTGTGGCTCGTGCCCTTGGAATTCCAACTGTTGTCGGTGTCACTGAACTGCCCATCAATACCCTTGATGATGTAGAAATGATTGTGGATGCACACCAAGGACGGGTCTTCATTAACCCGCCACGTCGTTTGCGTACCCGTTATAAAGAAATTCAAAAAGAAGAAGAGCAACTGGCAAAGGATTTAAAACAGTACGAAACCAAAGATTCCATTACACCTGATGGCGTGATGGTCAAACTGTATGTCAATACAGGCTTAATGATTGATGTGGTTCGTGGCGTACAACGTGGGGCCAAAGGGGTTGGGCTTTATCGCTCTGAAATTCCCTTTATGTTGCGTGACCGCTTTCCAGGTGAAGAAGAACAACGTCTTATCTACCGTCAGCAGCTCAGTCACTTTGCCAATAAACCCGTGGTAATGCGAACTTTAGATATTGGCGCAGACAAAGACCTGCCTTATTTTTCAATTGAAGAAGAAAACTCTGCTTTGGGTTGGCGTGGTATTCGTTTTACGCTCGATCATCCTGAAATTTTTTCTTCACAAATTCGTGCCATGCTCAAAGCCAGTATTGGTCTGAATAACTTACATATTTTACTGCCCATGGTGACCAGTGTCGGTGAAGTAGAAGAAGCGCTGTATTTGTTGGATCGTGACTGGCAAGCGGTACAAGAAGAAGAACAGGTTAAAATTCCTAAGCCTAAAATTGGCATTATGGTAGAAGTTCCCAGTGTTTTGCTACAAATTGAAGAGTTTTCTGAATTGGTCGATTTTTTCTCGGTCGGTTCAAACGATTTAACCCAATACCTTTTGGCGGTAGATCGGAACAATCCACGTGTAGCGAATGTCTATTCACACTTACACCCCGCTGTGCTTCGTGCACTGACGCGCTTAGTGCAAGATTGTCATAAGTACGACAGACCTATTAGTATTTGTGGTGAAATGGCTGGCGACCCTGTGTCGGCAATCCTATTGATGGCGATGGGCTTTAATACCCTATCAATGAGTTCAAGTAATATTTTACGCGTGCGTAAAGCCATTTGTCATGTGCCTATGAGCGATGCACAAGAACTGCTTGAACACGTCTTGAAGATGAGTAACCCATTAATGGTAAAAAGTTGGATGGAGTATTACTTTAGAACCCATGGTCTTGGCGATATGGTGAAAGCAGCGACACGTATCGTGAGTGCTTAGGCGAAGTTAAATATATTGAAGTAACAAAAATAAAAAGGGAGATAATCATCTGAATATCTCCCTTTTTTGTGCTTGCTATAACCGCGTTTTACATCTTTCTTTCGGTCTGTAAACACTTGGCTTTTATTAACTTCATGCATGTGTTTTGCCACAAAGTTGTTGATAACCACCTCTGGTAGCGCTTTTTTCTTCGCCATTTCTCTCACCTATTTTTCAGTTTTAAGCTTGGGTAAAGCTAGGGCCTATATTGCGCTCATTTTTAAATTTTTCAAGTGGCTTGTGATTGGTTATCTCTAATCATTTTAAAATGCATATCGAGGCTTTATCACTTCAAGGTTGATCTTTTTGTCATATTTCTACTGCTTCAAAATACACTTACTTTCACTCCCTCCCTTTTGGGGGAGGGAACAATAATTTAAAGCGCGAGGGCTCGCTGTAAAATCTGATCGACATCTACCTGTTTTGCTTCAACCATACCGACAACCCGACCATGAAACTGGC
The DNA here is from genome assembly GCF_001707755.1 of Acinetobacter celticus. Lineage (GTDB taxonomy): Bacteria > Pseudomonadota > Gammaproteobacteria > Pseudomonadales > Moraxellaceae > Acinetobacter > Acinetobacter celticus. The sequence continues at coordinate 190,954 of NZ_MBDL01000001.1, forward strand.
CATAACGACTTTGAATAAAACCATTGGCAACAAAGTCAGGGGCATTGCGTTTAAGTAAAACGGACTGGGCTAAAAGGGTCAAACGACTTACCAAACTTCGCCCCATAAATTGCAAATCTTCGGGCGATTGCTGAAATAATTTAAAGAGACTTTGAAACTCATTTTTTAAGGTTTCATCTTGTAAGGCAGTCGATGCCAAATCTTTCAATAAGACGTCAATCAATTCAGGTTCGCGGGTAATGGCACGTAAGACATCTAAGCACATGACATTGCCTGAGCCTTCCCAAATGGTATTGACGGGTGCTTCTTTAAAAAGACGCGCCATAATGCCGTTATCGACATAACCATTGCCACCGAAGACTTCCATCATTTCACCTGTCAGTTCTACTGCCCGCTTACACACCCAAAACTTCGATGCAGGAGTCATAATCCGTTTCCATGCCAACGACAATTCATCCTCTGACTCATAACACTGTGCCAAGTGAAAACTCAAGTGCATGGCCGCTTCGGTTTCAAGGGCTAAATCTGTAAGTACCGCTCGCATTAGGGGCTGTTCAGCCAAAGGTTTACCAAAAGCTTGGCGCTGACGTGTATAGGCAATACACTGAACCAGCGCCTGACGGAGCATGGCAGTACTGCCCACCGAACAGGTTAGACGCGTATAATTTGCCATTTCAATAATGGTTGGAATACCACGCCCTGCCTCACCAATCATAAGTCCCCAAGTATCTTTAAATTCAACTTCAGAACTGGAGTTACTGCGGTTACCGACTTTTTCTTTGAGGCGCTGTATGTGAATATTATTTTTTGTGCCATCTTCTCGCCAGCGCGGAACAAAAAAACAAGCCAAGCCATCTTGTTCGGTTTTGGCCACAACCAAATGCGCATCACACATTGGCGCAGAAAAAAACCACTTATGTCCCGTCAATAAATAAGCTTTGCCACGACCTGTTTCTGCAACTGGAACTGCAATCGTTTCATTGGCACGCACATCGGAACCGCCTTGCTTTTCGGTCATCCCCATACCGAACCAAATAGATTTTTTCTGAGCAATCGGCACATCGCGCTCATCATATTGAGTAGACAGTAGCTTATCGCCAATTTTGGCCCATAGTTCGGGTTCACGCTGTATCAGCGGAATACTGCCCAAAGTCATCGAATTCGGACATAAGTTGCCACATTCGACCTGTCCCGCCAAATAAAAACGTGTAGCCCATTCGACCCATTTGCTGGTTGAATTAGACTGATTAAAAGGATGCGCATGCGTATCAAATTGACGGTTAAGCGCCATCCATTGATGCCATGCAGGATGAAACTCAATGACGTCTTTGCGACGACCACGGGCATCGAAGGCATGTAAAATAGGCGTATGCCTATTGGCAAGGTCTGCATAGGTATAATATTCCGCAGAACCTGCTCGCCGTCCCATCTCAGATAGCACCTGCTGATTATGACTTCCACAGCGAGTCAAAATTTCTTTCAGCACTGTATCGGTTTCAAACAAGTTATAGTCTTGCTTTTCATCAAATTGGTTACTTATTTGATGCGTCATCCATGTATTCATCGTTTATCGTTCCTGTTTGTTCTTATCTGTATTTGGTTTCAGTATAGACAAAAAATCGCTAGAAAATATTCAACTTTATTTAGACTCATTTTTTATGAAAAGTCGATACCCAAGTACGGCGCAAGCCACGTCAGTCCAGAGCTAAGCGCACTCAGGAAGCCTTACAAGACAATTTTTTTCGGCTCTTACATGAACATTCGGCAGATAAAATCACCATTCGAAAAATTATTGACTTGGCTAGTGTGGGTCTGGGTATCTTTTTGAGCAGGTCTAAAATATTAGAGATCTAAAAAATATCATCTTTAAAACCAAATTTTGAATCGCGCCCCCTAATGTTAAGTGACGCTGTGTGCTTTAATACTGTGTATTTTGAGGCGGGTTTATTGTAATGAGAAAGCAATATCATTTTAGAAAAGTTGAAAATGATACGTATATTTGGGATGTCGACAACCTAGTAGCGTTCACTCAACATTTTAAAGTCAAAGAAATTCCGCTCTCAGACATCCAAGAGCTCGAAGAAGCTTATTGGTATCCAGATACTCATCCAACAACACAAAACATCCTTGAACATATGCAATTAATTCAACAGGCTGATTTCACTTATCCAATCATCTTGTGTTCTCAAGGCAGATTAATGGATGGCATGCATCGAGTAGGGAAAGCAAAAATTTTAGGCAAAGACACTATTTCTGCTGTGCAATTTGAAATAGACCCTCAAGCTGATTTTATCAATGTGGATGAAAATGACTTAATCTATGATGATTAATTACTTTTTAAATATATACTTTAAATCAATCACTTAAACCACCAAAGAACACTCACCTCAAGTATTCTTAAGCGTATTGGCTTTAAGATTCACCTCTTATGAGGTCAAGCAACATGCTCTCTCTCGTATAAAAATCATCAAAAAAGTAACGGATTATTTCAGCTTCCATTAAAACCATGAATAAAATAATGAATATAAATCAATATTATAAAATCAGAAAAATAAAAAAAAACCTCTTAAAAGGTGCTTTATAAGCATAATTTATCAATCTATCGAAAATTTCATTCATAGCAACCTGCATTATCTATTTGTAAATCCTACAATCAAACGATACATTGAAGAAGTAACACTATAAAAGCCCACGTATTTTCAGGTTCGGCTAACTGGTTTTAACACGAGTTTTCTTACATTCATTGCAGTCAATTCGTTGCAATATTTTCACTTTAGAATGCATTAACAAAACGGTTAATGTTATGCCTAACGAAGCATGTTATCCCTATCTGGGTAAACCTTCCTTAATAGCATGATGATAATAATGGAGAATCAAAAATGAGCGACGACTCAAAAAAATGTCCTGTAACCCACTTAACTACTGATTTTGGTGCGCCTGTCGTAGACAACCAAAATAGTATGACGGCAGGTGCTCGCGGGCCACTCCTTGCACAAGATTTATGGTTGAATGAAAAACTGGCAAACTTCGTTCGTGAGGTGATTCCAGAGCGTCGTATGCATGCCAAAGGTTCAGGTGCTTTTGGTACATTTACAGTAACCCACGATATTTCCCAATATACCCGCGCAAATATTTTCTCTGCAATTGGCAAAAAAACTGAGATGTTTGCACGTTTCTCTACCGTTGCTGGCGAACGTGGCGCAGCCGATGCAGAACGTGATATTCGTGGTTTTGCCTTAAAATTTTATACAGAAGAAGGCAACTGGGACTTAGTTGGTAACAACACTCCAGTCTTCTTCCTGCGTGATGCACGTAAATTCCCTGACTTAAACAAGGCAGTGAAACGTGATCCAAAAACCAATAAACGTAGCGCAACCAACAACTGGGATTTTTGGACATTGCTTCCAGAAGCCTTGCATCAAGTCACTATTGTAATGTCAGACCGCGGGATTCCAGATGGTTACCGCCATATGCATGGTTTCGGTAGTCATACCTATAGTTTAATTAATGCCAAGAATGAACGTTTCTGGGTGAAATTCCATTTCCGTACGCAACAAGGAATTAAAAACTTAACCGATGCAGAAGCCGAAGCGCTAATTGCCAAAGACCGTGAAAGTAGTCAAACCGATTTATTTGATGCCATTGAACGTGGTGATTTTCCAAAATGGAAACTTCAAATTCAAATCATGCCAGAAACCGATGCAGAAAAAGTACCGTATCACCCATTTGACCTGACAAAAGTTTGGCCTCATGGCGATTATCCACTGATAGACGTAGGTGTCTTTGAACTGAATCGTAATGCAGAAAACTATTTCCAAGACGTCGAGCAAGCCGCCTTTGCACCAAGTAGTCTGGTTCCAGGAATTAGCTACTCACCAGACCGTATGTTGCAAGCACGTTTGGTCAACTATGCCGATGCAGCCCGTTACCGTGTCGGTGTGAACCACTCACAAATTCCAGTCAATGCAGCGCGTTGTCCTGTTCACTCTAACCGCCGCGATGGTCAAGGACGCATGGATGGTAACTATGGTTCGTTACCACATTACGAACCCAACAGTTTCAGCCAATGGCAAGAACAACCGCAATACAAAGAACCACCTTTAAAAATCACCGGAGATGCCGATTTCTGGGATTATCGTGAAGATGATCATGACTACTTCAGCCAACCACGCGCCTTGTTTAATTTAATGTCAGCTGAACAACAACAAGCCTTGTTTAACAACACCGCGGGGGCCATGGGCGATGCACTCGATTTCATCAAATATCGTCATATTCGTAACTGTTATGCCTGTGAACCAGCATATGGCGAAGGTGTGGCAAAAGCACTGGGCTTAACACTCGCAGATGCACTGGCAGCACGTGCAACCGACCCTGCTCAAGGAAATCCGGGTTTACTGTAAATACGCTTTAAATGCACAAAAAACCGCCTTCTGTCGGTTTTTTGTGCTATAAATAAACGACTTAAGTCATAAAAATAAAAAAGATGAAACTGAATGTTCAACAACTGATTCAGCAACATGACATCATTTTATTTGATGCCATTTGTGTGGTCTGCAATCGCTGGGCAAACTTTTTAATTCGAAATGATCAGCAACTAAAATTTAAACTGGCATCCGCGCAATCTGAGCTAGGTGTCGCAATTTTACAGCACTATGGCATGTCAACCACGCATTACACCACCATGATCGTGATTATTAACGGGCAACTGTATACCGAATCTACGGCACTGCTAAAAGTCATGCAGCACTTAGGCCTGCCCTTTTCAATCATGAATGCGGGCTATTTCATTCCTCGCCCCATTCGGGATTTTCTCTATCGACGTGTGGTATTAAACCGCTATCAATTATTTGGTACAACCGAATACTGTCTTTTGCCTTCTGCCGAAAATAAACAACATTTTTTGGAACATGCCATTGCTGAATAAATCCGTTAGCCTGTATCGCCCCTTACAATGCATTCAATACGCTTTGGCCGTACTCTGGATATATCAAGGTTTCATTCCGAAAATATTATTTCAAGCGCAAGACGAACTACGCATTTGGCAGTTGCAAGGTTTCAGTGAGAGTTTGGCATCCATCATGATGCAAGCTTCAGGTGTCATTGAAATTATTTTTGGGATGCTATTTTTCATTTTTAAGTCAGCCACACTTCTGCATTATTTCAATATATTTGGAATGGTCGGATTAAGCTTGCTAATTTTATGGGTTGATCCTCATTATTTCAGCAACGCCTTTAATCCATTCGTAATGAATGTTGCCATGGCTGTGCTTTCCCTAACAGCCATTCAACTGATCAAACAGCTGAAACAAAACAGCACTACATACTAAATAGATTAAACCGTTAAACGCTTACCTTCACGAACGCAGATAAATGGGTTCATCAACTTTGAAGATTTGCTTCGTGCTTTATGTAAGTCTTCTTCTGGCTGCTCACGACTTTCATCTGTTAATTGGAAAGTTCGGTAATGAATAGCCAAGGAGCATTTTGCATGTAAATCTTTATGTGCTTGGTAAGCATCTTCAGGATTCATATGCATATAACGCATCAATTCACGTGGTTCATATGCCCCAATGGGAAGTAATGCAATTCGTGGTGCACCATATTTGGCTTGAATGGCTTTGAAATGCGGTGAATAGCCAGTATCACCTGCAAAGAAGCAATGATCCTTACCATTTAACACAGAGAAACCACCCCATAATGCACAGTTCTGATCACGGAAACCGCGTCCTGAGCCATGTTGCGCTGGGGTATACACCAATTTTAAATCGCCCAACAATGCTGCTTGCCACCAGTCCAATTCATACACTTGCAAATGTTCAGGCAAATAATAACGATTTCCCAATCCAGTATAAATGGGCATGGCAAAACGCTCATGTAACCAGTTCAGTGTCGCAATATCCATATGATCATAATGATTATGGCTCAACAATACGGCGTCTATAGTTGGCAGTTCTTCTAAAGCAATACCCGCAGGACAAACACGGCGCGGGCCTTTGCCCTGACGTGGGCTGACATATTCCGCCCAGACGGGGTCGGTCAATAAATTATACGGCCCAATTTGAATTAAGACGGTGGCATGACCCACGTACCAAATTTGCCAATCATCTAAACTGGCATTCGGACGTGCTTGTGGCAAAGACCGCGACGACTTATGGAATTGTTCATATTCCTGCTCGCGGTTCACTCCCCATGTATTCGATTTACGTTTCAATAGCCATTTGAATAAATCTGCACGAGACCGCCCTTCTGGCGGACGAATTGGATTAAAAAATCGTTCACCGTCAGAATGTTCGGAGGCCAGAAATTGAAAGACTGGCTGACACCAAGTATGTGACCAACACGCCTCTGTCGGCAGTTGAAAATGCTTTTGTTCCGAATCGTGCTTCATGGACATTCAAAATTCTTCAAAATTTTAGCAAAACAATATCAATAGAATATGCAGTTTAAATGAACCTAAACGGCCCTGCATATGTTCCTGCCAAACCTGTTGTAATTGCGGTTTGACAAAGAGTGCCACAATTTCAGGATAACTTTGTTTAATTTGTGCTTCAATTCAATTTATACACGCTTCAATCTCATCAAAGGCTAACTCATCTTTAAACACTCAGCTTCAAGAAGCAATCACCAGATATGCACCCATTGGTTCCGTCAATACGCCACAGGCAGATTGTACCGCAAAATCTTGCTGTGCAACTTCAATTCCATTTTGTCGCAAGGTCGAATTGCTACTTCACCCATCAACAAACCTTTGGTTTCGCACCAGTAAATACCGAAAAGGCTAAAACCACACCAATCATGACTGATGCTACACCATCCTGCACAGGCATATTCAACATATGTGCTAAATAAATATCAATTCAGGCAATAAATAAACCAATTAAAGTTGCTGTATCTTCAAACAGCACCATAAAAACGGTGAGGTCTTTACTGTGGCGACAAGCTTCAAAGTAACCGTAATTGCCTTGCCTCTCTTCACCAAAGCATAAATAAATAAGTTTTATTTTTTATTGTGTTTTAGCCCCATATTATTCCGTTTTTTTGATATTTACCCATGTAAAAATAGAGTGGCTTCAGCCAAAATGCGTTCCATATGGAACACTGTCATAAATACTGAGATACACCCATTTTATGCATTGACTGAAGTATCAATTTCGCGCACATCCATTCATCAAAGCACCCCAACGACCAAAAACGCTACAACGCAATTAGGCTTAACTGCTCATCGATAATGGATTTTCACAGACTTTTGGTGGCATATTTTTTATTTCAATTAAGAGTTTTAAGCGCTTATTAAAATAGTCATGCCATATACTAAAACGTCTATAAAAACGCTTAACCCATTTATTTTATAAATATCAAAATCATCTTCACGGCATAGTTGTTTATAGATTATACTGCCCCCGAGTTCATAATAAGACATTTTTTGGATTACTCACTAGGCTGAATATATGGAATTACGACACCTACGCTACTTTATTACTGTTGCTGAAGAACTCAATTTCAGCAGAGCGGCCCTTAAACTTTTTACAGCTCAACCATCTCTTAGTCAGCAAATTAAAGACTTAGAAGAAGACGTGGGCGTGAAGTTATTACACCGTACCAAACGTAAAGTCGAACTCACTGACGAAGGCACCGTATTTCTAGAACAAGCCCGTTTAACATTGGCACAAGCAGACAAAGCCATTGCCATGGCACGTCAGGTTTTAAAGGCCAAACAGCAAATGTTACGCATTGGTTTTGTACCTGTGGCAGAGATGAAAATCTTCCCTTATGTCTTGCCTAATCTGCGAATGCAAAATTCAGAGTTAAAAATTGAGTTATTGAGCTTAAATAATGTCGAGCAAATGAAGTTGCTTAAAAAAGGTGAATTAGATGTCACTTTTACTCGTCATAATTTTCATAATGAAGAAATTGAAAGCCAATTTGTTTTACGTGAGCCACTCATTTTTCTTTTACCCAAAGATCATCCGTTAGCAAAATACGAACGAATTCCAGTTAAAGAACTAAATGGCATAGATTTTATTATTCCAGCCGCTGAACAGTCTTCAACCTTGCACACTGCCATTTTAGACTTCGCCAAAACCAATCAAATTGAATTCAATATTGTACAAAAAAATGATAACATTTCATTAAATATCAACGCTATTGCCATGGGATTAGGCTGTGCCATTCTACCTAGCTATATTGCCCCTCTCACCACGGACAATACGGTGATTCGTCCCTTAGATGTCGAACTTCCCTACCTCGACTTATATGTCAACTATCGTAAAAATAATCCATCGGTCGCTGTACAAGAGTTTATAGAATTACTTAAACGGGTTTTTTACTTAGATATTACCCGTGACCAAGACTAATTTTTCCAAGTTGTTTTAAAAACAAAAATGCCATTATTTTTTTTGGAAAAAGTGGCATTTTTTATACGTTCAATATCGGTTTATTCAGCAATAGAGCCTTACGTGATTTACCAATCATTGGTATTCATCTAATTGGGAATAATTTATAAGTTTTAGTTGGTAAATTTATAAATTATCTATATCCAATTACCACTGAAATCTAATAAGATTTACTCATGCAAATTAAAATATTCAAGGTCATACACTAAAAATAATCGTCCATAGAATCCATAAAAAAGGAATTTAGATGAAGATTCAGTTTTTTTCCAACTTTAAAGTTGCGTTGCAATACCGACCCTACTTCTTTATTTCCTTTGTTTTAACCCTGTTCTTATTCTTAATTTTACAATTTTTGAGCCCGTGGACGTGGTCAACCTGTTTACTAATCAGTTGGAATTTGGCTGTCACAAGTTATTTAATTTTGAGTATGAAAACAATCTGGCATGCCGATCATTTTCATATTTTACAACGTGCTCAGCAACAAGATGCCAGTAAATGGCTGATTTTACTCTTGGTTTTTCTCACTTTATTGATGTGCTTTATTGCTATTGTGGTTGAGGTCAATCACTTGCCTCAAGACACCACCATTCGTATTGCCCATTTAAGCCTATCCATCATCACTATTCTCTGCGCTTGGCTGTTTATTCATAGTGTTTTTGCAATTCACTATGCGCATGACTTTTATCTGGCCTTAGCCGAATCTCAAGATGGCGGTCTGGACTTTCCAAAAACCACGTATCCGACTTATCCCGATTTTTTATATTTCAGCTATGTCATTGGAACTTCAGCACAAACGGCCGATGTCTCGATTACTTCGCGCCCAATGCGGATTTTAAATATTTTGCACATTCTTTTGGCCTATGGCTTTAACACCACAATTTTGGCCATTTGTATTAACGTGGCTGCAGGGTTTATTCAGCCTTAGCTTCAAAAAATAAAACAAGCGCAAAAAATTGATTTTCAAAAACAAAAAAAAGGAAAGCGCACTTTCCCTTTCATCAGATTAAAGCTTGAATAAACCTAAACAGCTTCCGACATCTTGACCTGTAAATTTAAAAAAGCATGTAGTTCACGCACATCTTGTGCAATGCTTAAAGGTGCGTACTGATTCAACACTTCAACGCTATGTACACCATAAGCTACACCCACACGTGGCATCTGAATATTCTCTGCCATTTGTAAGTCATAAGATGTATCGCCAACCATAATCGTACGGTCAGCTGAAATTCCCGTATGCTGTAAAATCTCAGACAACATCAAAGGATCTGGCTTAGATTTGGTTTCACTGGCTGCACGTGTCACCGAAAACAATGCCGTACTATTAGTCTGTGCCAATACGCGGTCTAGACCTTTACGACTTTTTCCCGTGGCAACCGCCAGTTGCAGACCTTGCATCTTTAAATCCTGCAACATCTCTGACACACCAGCAAACCAAGCATCACCTTTAGAATTTGCCACATAATGATCTGAATAACTTTGCAAAATATCTGTATGTAATTCAGGCACTGTGGGAAATAGGCGCTGCGCCACTTCAGGCAAACCCAAACCAATAATGCTTTTTGCATCGGCATGAGTCAATGGTTGTTCAAACTGCTGTGCAGCAAACTGTAAGCTCGCAACAATTTGCCCCACCGAATCAAATAGTGTTCCATCCCAGTCAAAAATAATCAGCTCTACCGCTTTTTTCATGTTGAAGTCCAATATTTGATTTTATTCATCTGTATCTGCCTTCCCACCCTCTTCTTTTAAAGAAGAGAATGCACTGTGTAGAATACATTCAAGACAGCGCATTTGCTCAGTTGCGCAACTTAGGAAATTGTTTCTTTGTCTTTCTTTTGTGCGCGAAGCTGTGCCACCAAACTCTGCATATCTTCAGGCAATGGTGTTTCAATCACTGGATAACCAGGAATTTCTAAACGCATAGCATGTAGACACAAACGACGTGGTTTAGGGCCTTTATATTCCGTTTCATGACCGTATTTATCATCCCCAATTAAAGGATGACCAATACTTAAACCATGCACACGAATTTGGTGTGTACGACCCGAAAGCGGTTGTGCATACACCAACGTTGCATGCATAAAGCGCTCTGCCACATTCCACTGCGTTTTAGAGTCTTTGCCGTCGTTAGACACTCGCACGCGACGCTCACCATTGGCCAATTCATAACGCAATAAAGGCGCATCAATTAACTGTCGGTCTAGGCTAACTTGCCCTTTCACGACGGCTGCATAGGTTTTCTTAATTTTATGTTCGCGTAGTAAATCCTGTAGTGTTTTTAAGGTACTGCGTTTTTTACTGATCATCACCAGACCCGACGTATCGCGGTCAATACGGTGAATCAGCTCTAAATATTTCTTACCTGATGCAGCTCTTAAGCCTTCAATCAGGCCATAAGCCACGCCACTACCACCATGGACTGCAATACCCGATGGCTTATTTACCACCATTAAGCCTTCATCTTCATACACCACACGGCTCAATAAGCTCTGTGCAACTTTATCTGACACAGGCGCATCGGCTTCTTCTTTTTGCTCGTAGCGGATAGGTGCAACACGAATTTGATCGCCAAGCGCCAGTTTAGTTTCTGCTTTGACGCGCTTTTTATTGACACGAACTTGGCTTTCACGGATCAAGCGGTAAATGCGACTTTTCGGCACACCTTTTAGACGGCTAAACAGGAAATTATCAATCCGCTGACCGACTTGATACTCATCGACTTCAAACCAAGTGACGTTTTGCCATTGCTGTGTAGAATTCATACAGTTACTGTGATCCAAAAAATACCGAAATTGATTAAATATTGACCATTTAGGCTATGCTTTACACAAGAAACATAAGCTTAGCCCATAGGCAGATGGTGCAAGGTTTGATATAGTCAGCGCACGGAAACCATCGTAAGTGAGTAAAAGTGGGTTCTTTTCAGATTCATCTGAACATGAACATTCAACTCAATACTCACCTTAAGCGGGAAGGTCCCTAAAGAATTATGCCGACGCCGAAGGCTTATTATATCGGCAAAAACCGCAAACTGTTGCGTTTAATTGTACCTCAAGTACATAAATCAGTTTGCCCCAAAAAAATATGTGACCAATTTAAAGTTGGTTTTTTAAACGTAAACTGATACACATCAGATTAGTCGCACCCTGATACCAAATTCAGGCAAAAGCGTTTGATGTATTGGATCTGCACAATTTGTAAAGATACGATGATAATTCCGTATCAAGACGCTCTATCAATATGAAGGGATGATCTTCGAGCAATGTGACAGTGAAAGTAATCACATCCAATACACCGCTTTACTGCCAGTGAGTTTATTAGGTGACTTTAATCGTTTAAAGATTGAAGCCGTATTGTCATCATCAATACGTGAATCATAAACCAAAGCCATCAAAAGGCTGGTAAAAAAACTCAGACCGCAAGCGGTTAATTTGATGTCTGAGTATTGATCCGTGATGTTTGATGTCCGCTACGTGTATAGCGATGTTTTGTTGTGTATCACTATTAGGTGTTACACCCATGAAACGTATGTTGATTAATGCAACACATGCCGAAGAAATTCGCGTTGCACTCGTCACTGGTCAGCGTCTTTACGATTTTGATTTAGAGAACCGCACCCGTGAACAAAAAAAATCCAATATCTATAAAGGTCACGTGACTCGCGTAGAACCTTCATTAGAAGCTGTGTTTGTAGAATATGGTGCTGGCCGTCAAGGCTTCCTGTCTATGCGGGAAATTGCCAATTCTTACTACAAGGCAGACCCACGCCAAACATCGAATATTCGCGAATTAATTACTGAAGGCACAGAGCTTTTGGTTCAAGTCGAAAAAGAAGAACGTGGCAACAAAGGCGCAGCTCTTTCTACGTTCATTTCGCTTGCTGGTCGTTATTTGGTTCTAATGCCAAACAATCCGAAAGGTGGTGGTATTAGCCGTCAAATTTCAGGTTCAGTACGTGAAGAACTAAAAGAAATGTTGGCATCATTAAGCGTGCCACGTGGTATGAGCGTGATTGTACGTACCGCAGGTATTGGTCGTTCTCAAGAAGAGCTACAGCTTGATTTACAACATTTGTTAGACCTTTGGGCGCAAATTCAAAGCACCTCAAGTTCAGGCCCATCACCAATGTTAGTCCATCAAGAAGCAGGTGTAGTAACACGTGCCATTCGTGATTACTTACGTGACGATGTTGCCGAAATTCTTATTGACTCTGAGCAAGCCTATAACGAAGCCTACAACTTTGTTAAAGCAGTAATGCCTCGTCAAATTGATAAGTTAAAAACCTATACACTCAATGAGCCGTTATTCGCGCATTTTGGCATTGAAAGTCAAATTCAGACCGCTTATGAACGTGAAGTAAAACTTCCGTCAGGTGGCTCAATTGTTATTGATCAAACTGAAGCTTTGGTATCAGTTGACATCAACTCTGCAAAATCGACACGTGGTCACGATGTTGAAGATACGGCTTTAAATACCAATTTAGAAGCAGCCGAAGAAATTGCACGTCAATTACGCTTACGTGATATTGGTGGTTTAGTGGTGATCGATTTTATCGACATGACCAAAGACCGCAACCAGCGCATGGTTGAAGCAAAACTACGTGAAGCAACACAAAGTGACCGCGCACGTATTCAATTTGGCCAATTGTCACGCTTTGGCTTAATGGAAATGAGCCGTCAACGCTTACGTCCATCATTAGAAGAAGCAACAGGCTATGTGTGCCCACGTTGCCACGGTACAGGCATGGTACGTGACTTACGTTCACTATCCTTGTCTATTATGCGTAAAGTAGAAGAAATTGCGCTACGCGAACGCCATGGCGAAGTACAAGTTGAAGTACCTGTAGAAATTGCAGCCTTCTTATTGAATGAAAAGCGTCATAGCTTAGTATATCTAGAGCAAACATCTGGTGCTCGTGTTACCGTGCTTCCTCATCCGCACTTAGAAACACCGCATTACGAAATTTCGTACAACCCAGAAGGCTTTGCACCAACCAGCTACGAACGTACAGAAGCAACACGTTCAAGCGAAAAAGAGTTGGGTTATGAAGCAGCTGAGTGGCATTTAGAAGGTGAGCAAACTGCCCACGCCTCTATACAGCCACAAGACAAAGGCCAACCAAGAAGACCAAACAAACCTGTATCTGCGCCACAGCAACCACAAGTTGCCGTTCAAGCACCTGCGCAAGCCGTTGCTAGTCCATGTGCATGGTTAGAAAATCTGTTTGTTCAAAAGCAAGCCACTACCATTGATCAAAGTCGCACTGCAAATAACGCAGCGGCAGCCATTGAGCAAATGGTCAATGGCGGTGCAGTTAGTCGTGGCCAAATGGGTCAAGTTTCAACCAGCGTAGCACCCGTTGCGACAAGTGTTCCTGCAAACACAGGTGTTCCTGCGAACAATGCCTACTTGACACCATCTACCGTAGCACTTAAATCTGAAGGTCGTGAAGCTGAAAAGCCCGTTGCTGATAAAGACGAAAGAGTGCAACGTAACAATAAAAAGCGTACCAACAACACGACTCACAATAAACCTAAAGAAGTTCGTGAGCAGTTGCCTCAAGACAATACAGCACATCAAGTACATGAAGAAATTGTACAAGTGTCACGTCAAGAGCAACGCCAAGAAGCACGTGAAAATAAACGTAGCTCACGTCGTCAACACAATGGTGAGCCACTACAACAAGAGGTTCAAAACAACGTTGAACAGCAAAATGCTGTCCCACGTCGTGACCGTAACAGCCAACGCCCGAACCGCCCAAATCGCCACCGCGACCAAAGCGTGTTAAATGAGCAAGCACCTGCACCACAACAAGCACCGACAGAAACAGTCACCCCTGTTGTAACGCATCAGTTAAAAGCTGAAGTTATTGATGTTCCACATCAAGACATCATGCCGACTGCATTGGTGGTCAATATTGATCAAGCACAAAGCGAAATCATTGCACTGACCCCAAAAGCACAACCGACTGAAACAGTAAAAGCTGAAAAGCCTGCAAAAACAGCTCCACCGGCGGTAGAGAAGGCAGAAAAAGCACCTGTTGAAGCCACACCTGCAAAACAGCACGATAAACGTGAAGCGGCGAAGCCTCACCAACAACAGCCAGTAAAACGTGCCAGCAATGATCCACGTCAAAATCGCCGTCAACAACGTGAAGCGCAATCTCGTCAACCAGTAGCACCCAAGGTTACACCCTCACAGGTACCAACCCTTTCACAGTACACGGTCGGTAGCTTAATTCGTCATATCTATGGTGATGACTGCTCTGTTTTGATTGAACAATTTGGTCTTATTCCAACGTTTAATCGTGCATTGTTGAAGTTTACCGAAGAGTACGCTACAAGTTTAGCAACGCCAATCAGCACTGAGACAGAAAAGAAACCTGTAACACGTGATGTTGAAGTATCTAAATCTGCACCTGAGGCAGAACCTGCACCCGTGCTGGATCTACACCCACCACAAGCAGTTTCAGAAAACCGTGTTGCCAACGACCCGCGTGAGCGTCGCCGTTTAGCAAAACAAGCACTGGAACAAGCCAAACAAGCGCATCTTGAAGAAGCAACAAAAGCTCTTGTAAAGACGGAAGCTGAAGCACCTACACCAGTAGTTGCTGCTTCAGAAGCGCCAGTTGAGGTGGTTGTAGCAGAACCAGAAATGGGCACTGAACCTGTAAGCACTGAAAAAACAGACGAAGTGATCACTCCAGTTGACGTACCTGCAGAACCTGCACCAACAGAGCTTCCTATAGCTGCACCTCAGGCTGAAGTTGCGACGAAAGAAACTGTAGAAAAAGCCACTGAAGAAACTCAAGCAACTGATAACGAAACATTATCAGAAGCTGATCAGGCAAAAATAGATGGTGAAAAACCAGCCCGCCCGCGTCGTCCACGTGGCCGTCCACCTAAAAAAGCCAATCCGACCACTGAGCAATAATTTGCTCAGTTGCAGGTAAATAAAAAAATCCAGTCATTTCAATGACTGGATTTTTTTTGATACTTTGGTCAGATTAGGTTGATTGCACTAGAACGAAACGATTAAAAGACATCTGTGGATTGAATAAAATTCTGTACAGAAATTAACAATACTGGACGACGAAAAATAAATAGGATGACTATGAACCAAACAATACAACACGATCTCATTGGAATGACCGAGGTCGTAGCAAAAATTCCGAGCTTTATCTCTAAAGTTCCAAACCTGTTAAGTGGTCTAAAACAAGCCTATTTACGCACCCCTAATAGCCCTGCAGGTTTAGGCATTGCCTTTGAAAAAGCAGTAAAACGCAATCCAACAGGATATGCGCTTTTATTTGAAGATCAAAAATATACTTACACAGAACTCAATCAATGGGCCAACCAAATTGCTCACTACTATTTAGCCTTAGGTGCTAAAAAAGGTGATGTTATTGCGGTGATGGTAGAAAACCGTTCTGAATTAGTTGCAACCATTGTTGCTTTAGCCAAAGTTGGCGTGACAACTGCGCTCGTCAATACCGCACAAATTGGTAAAGTACTGGCACATAGCGTCAATCTAGTGAACCCAATTGCGCTTATTGTGGGCGATGAATGCCGTCAAGCAGTCGATGATATTCGTCAAGACCTCAATTTACCTAAAGATCGCTTTTATTGGTTTGCCGATCAAGCCACACGTCAAAATGTCGGTAGAGCACCACAAGGCTATATTAACCTTGCTGAAGCAATTCAATCTTTCCCAACATTTAACACCCCAACGACACACAGTGTAAAAGGTAAAGACGGTTTATTTTATATTTACACATCTGGCACGACGGGCTTGCCTAAAGCGGTAATTTTCACCAATAGTCGTTGGACTTTGGCCTATGGCACTTATGGCCATGTGTTGAATTTAAATACCGATGACGTGATGTATGTCACCCTACCGCTCTACCATGCCACTGGCACGGTGGTGTGCTGGTGTGGTGTTATTGCAGGAGCATCGGCACTGGCTATTCGTCGTAAATTCTCAACATCGTCGTTCTGGAAAGATGTCCAAAAATTTGATGCCTCTGCCATTGGTTATGTCGGTGAACTGTGTCGCTATTTGATGGATGCCCCTCCTTGTCCGCTAGAAAAAGGGCATCGAGTTAAAAAAATGATTGGCAACGGCATGCGCCCCAACATTTGGGACAAATTCAAACAACGCTTTGGGATTGAAGAAGTTCTGGAACTCTATGCATCTAGCGAAGGCAATGTCGGGTTCAGCAATGTGTTTAATTTTGACAACACGGTTGGCTTCTCTCCGACCCCATATGCCATTATTCAATTTGATAAAGAAAAAAATGAGCCCGTTCGCAATGCCAAAGGCTGGTGCTTAAAAGTCAAAAAAGGTGAAGTCGGTCTATTGGTCGGTAAAATTACCCGTCGCTCACCTTTCGATGGCTATACCGATGCTGAAAAAAACAAATCTGTCATCCTTAAAGATGTATTTAAACAGGGTGATGCTTATTTCAACACAGGCGATTTAGTCCGTGATATTGGCTTCCGTCATGCACAGTTTGTAGACCGTTTAGGCGATACCTTCCGCTGGAAAGGTGAAAATGTATCGACCACAGAAGTGGAAAACATGGTCAGTGAGTATGAAAAAATTGCTGAAGCTGTGGTCTATGGCGTAGAAATTCCAAATACCAACGGTCGCGCAGGCATGGCAGCCATTACCTTAGCCGACCATGCAGAGTTAACTGCGGAAGACTGTCAAAAAATGGCAACAACATTTAAAAAATGCTTACCCGCCTATGCTGTACCCTTATTTTTACGGGTACAAACGCAAGTGGAAACCACAGGAACATTCAAATATCAGAAAAACAACTTGAAGGAACAGTCTTTTAATCCCGAAAATACCGATGAGCGGATTTTAGTCCTCTTACCAAACAGTGACGCTTATTGCGACTTGAGTGCAGAGATTTTTGACAACATTCAAGCTTATCAATACCGTTTTTAAGCCTAATTATTGCCTGTTTTATCAATAAGACAGGCAATTTGTTGTATTTATAATCAAACAAAAAGAAAATCGCATTTTTTTACTTGCGCTTGAATGAGATCTTGCTACAATACGCTCCATCAAATGAAGTGGTGTTTGAAATTTATTTTTCTTGCACTGCATATTTAAGCCTAGCTTGAATATTGGTTCAGGGTCGTTAGCTCAGTCGGTAGAGCAGTAGACTTTTAATCTATTGGTCCCGCGTTCGAATCGCGGACGACCCACCACTTTATTGATATCTTATGATGGGTCGTTAGCTCAGTCGGTAGAGCAGTAGACTTTTAATCTATTGGTCCCGCGTTCGAATCGCGGACGACCCACCATCTTTCTAAAATTCTCATTTTAGAATACAATTTGCAGTATCTCTAAGGGTCGTTAGCTCAGTCGGTAGAGCAGTAGACTTTTAATCTATTGGTCCCGCGTTCGAATCGCGGACGACCCACCATTTTCTTAGGGCTTTTTCTTCCATAACAGAAAAAGAAATAAAAACTGCAAGTCTCGATCAAACCACACTGCTGGTTCTCTTTTGCTTTCATCAAAATTCTGCTAAATTTAAAACTTGTCCGTCATTTAAGATTTTTTACGTGCGTTCAGGGTTGTTAGCTCACTTGGTAGAGCAGTAAGACTCTTAATCTATTGGTCGCTGGTTCACAACCCACTAAAGTCCTATCCTCCTTATATTCTTTGCTATAACTGAAACAAACCCATGTACTGCTCTCAATGCTAGATTACTTTCTTTAAATATTGTCGTATTTTTCACCTGATGACTCTTACGAATTTTAGCTAAGGTCTTCATTAGATGGTTGTGAGCTTTAATTTTAAAATAAAAATTCATCTCACTTTTACGATGTAGCAAGACGTCCTTATGCTCAGAATTGCTCTCGCACCGGTTTTGTACAATTTGGCGTTTTAACAAATGATTTACCACAATGAATAATACTATGGCGCACTCTGCCATCTGATCAAAAATTCAAAATACACGCGATACTGCCCTTTTTTCATCGTGAACATTTGAGATGCCTTTACATATTTTTACCTTTTCTTTGAAAATACCCCTTTAAATCAGAGGCAATATCACCATTTTCTTAATATAAGCAAAATGATTTTAGCTTCATTCTATTTTAAAGTTTTAAGGAGACTTAAATGGCCAATGTTGGTTTATACCGTTCTAATCGCTCAAATATGATTGCGGGTGTGATGGGAGGTATTGCTGAACGTTTTGGTTGGAATGCGAATTTATTACGCATTATTTTTGTGATTGTATCCTGCCTGAGCGCAGCCTTTCCTGGCATTTTGGTTTATTTGGTGCTGTGGTTAGTGATGCCAAAAGAAAAATCATCTTATAACAATATGCATGGCTATAAAAAACCCGTGCGTACTGTAAGCGATGATCCACTTCGCTAAAATACGCTACAAGACTATCTCTTGGACTGTTTTTTGGTCGCTACGTACCTTTTCCCTAAAGGTTCGTAGCTTTTTTTAGTTTGTTTTTTTAATTTATTCCAACTGCTGACTGGCTAAATTTAGCTGTTGATTCAGTACAGCAATCATATCTGCACGGCTAATAATGCCGACCAGACGTTGCTGTTCAACCACAGGAATGTAGTTAAAAGAACGTTCGACAAAATATGGAATTAAATTTTGAATGGGTTGTTGTGGCTGAACCGTCACCACTTGAGGGTGCATGATTTGATAGACATGATTTTCCCAAGACGCATGAGGATCGGCAGCTCGCCTAAACCACTCAACCACATCATACAATGCTAAGGTTCCCACCAATCGATCTAAGTCCGTCACGACAGGTAAACTCATTAAATTCACTTGCTTGAATTTATCTAAGGCAGATTGAATATCATCTTCTGCACGCAATGAAATGACTTGTTTGGTCATAATGTCTTGGCAAGTAAATTGATTCACCGCACGGGCATTGGCCAGCTCTTGTGCTTCTAAAATAATTTTCTGTAAATCGTATTCACTAATATCTAGCAGTTCAGTTTGATGCTCTAGTACATTTTGAATGTCGGCAGGCTGAATGGTAACTTTTTGCGTGGGTGTAGGGCTGGCCGTACGTGTATTTAACTGTGCCTTTTGAGGGTATTGTTTCCCCAAAGCGCGGTTAAAGAAAATAGCCACAAACATCAGCAAAATTGAATTAAGTAAAACAGGATAGAATACAAATAAATACCCCAAATCATGCACAGCTTTACCGCCCAAGACTGCGGTAATTGCCACGGCCCCACTTGGTGGATGCAAAGAATCTGTGGTCATCATTAAAAAAATAGCAACAGCGACAGCCACACTAAATGCCTGGGTCAAATTAGGAATAAATAAAGCGCAACTTACCCCAATAATTCCAGCCAGTGTATTGCCCACCACCATATTCCACGGCTGTGCCAAGGGACTGGCGGGTACAGCAAATAACAGAACCGATGATGCACCCATTGGTGCGATATACCATGCGTTTAAGTCCCCAAGTACAAGCCAACTAATAAATGAAGACAGTAAGAGACCAATAAATGCGCCGAGACCACACAGTAAACGATCTTTTAGGGGAAGGACTTTAAAATTAGGTTTGAGCGTATTGAGCCAGTCTGCTTTAGAGTGAAACACTGTTTGCCTTACTGATTGTTTTAACGAATGGGGTATTATAAAGTGATCACCTCATAAGATGCATTGATTTTATATCTTTTGATTATCAGTTATTTTTTTAAGTTAAAAATAAAATTTGAAAAATATAAACTTAACCGTAATATAAAGATAAATTTATGACTTTATAAAATCAATGAAACACAATCGTAAAAAGTTCACTCAAGTATTTTGAATCATTTAACTCCCAATTGTTTCTAGATTTTTCTTTAAAACTAACTGAGCTTGCCGAAGATATTAAGCCAAATTGTTCAATAGAGATTAGACAAAAAATTGAAAATTTAAAAGTAAGTATCAATACTTAACCCTTTGCCACTCTCCTGCAAAATCCTTATACTTAGAGCCAATTTTTCTCTAATTTTAAGTGGATGACCATGAGTCGCGCCATATCACATATTGATACCTTCCAAGGCTTAATTCTTGCCTTACAAAACTATTGGGCTGAACAAGGTTGCGTTATTTTACAGCCTTACGATATGGAAATGGGCGCAGGCACATTCCACACAGCAACTTTCCTTCGTGCTTTAGGGCCTGAAACTTGGAACGCAGCTTACGTTCAGCCGTCACGTCGCCCGAAAGATGGTCGTTATGGCGAAAATCCAAACCGTTTGCAACACTACTACCAGTTCCAAGTGGTGCTTAAACCAAACCCAGACAACATCCAACAGCTTTATTTAGACTCTTTAAAAGCCATTGGTATTGATACTCTTGTTCACGACATTCGTTTTGTTGAAGACAACTGGGAATCACCAACACTGGGCGCTTGGGGCTTAGGTTGGGAAGTTTGGCTAAACGGTATGGAAGTGACTCAGTTTACTTACTTCCAACAAGTCGGTGGTATTGAATGTTACCCAGTAACAGGTGAAATCACCTATGGTCTTGAACGTTTGGCAATGTACTTGCAAGGTGTCGACTCTGTTTACGACTTGGTTTGGACTAAAGGTCAATTCGGTACAGTGACTTATGGCGATGTCTTCCATCAAAATGAAGTAGAACAATCGACCTATAACTTTGAATATGCCAACGTCGAAAAAATGTTCGAGCTTTTCGACTTTTACGAAGCTGAAGCGACGCGCTTAATAGAAGCTGAACTTCCACTGCCTGCCTATGAGCAAGTAATTAAAGCATCGCATAGTTTTAACTTGCTTGATGCACGTGGCGCAATTTCTGTGACTGAACGTCAACGTTATATTCTACGTGTGCGTACTTTGGCTCGTTCAATTGCACAAAGTTATGTGGCAGCCCGTGCAAAACTTGGTTTCCCAATGGCAGAACCAGAACTACGCGATGAAGTTTTAGCACAGTTAAAAGCACAAGTTGAAGCAGAAGCAAAAGTAGAATCTAAGGAGAGCAAATAATGTCTAAACATACAGTATTGTTCGAATTAGGCTGTGAAGAACTTCCACCAAAAAGCCTCAAAAAATTACGCGATGCATTAAACGCTGAAACAGCAAAAGGCTTAAAAGACGCAGGCTTAGCATTCGATTCAATCGAAGCTTATGCAGCGCCACGTCGTTTAGCTTTAAAAATTGTCAATCTAGACGGTGCACAAGCCGATACGCAAAAACGTTTTGACGGCCCCGCTGTTCAAGCAGCTTTTGATGCTGAAGGCAAACCGACACGTGCGCTTGAAGGCTTTATGCGCGGTCAAGGTATTACCGCAGATCAAGTGACAACGTTCCAAGCTGGTAAAGTTGAAAAAGTTTGCTACTTAAAAGATGTACAAGGTCAAAGCTTAGACGTTTTATTGCCACAAATTTTACAAGCTGCTTTGGACAATCTGCCAATTGCTAAACGTATGCGTTCAGCGGCAAGTCGTACTGAATTTGTCCGTCCTGTAAAATGGGTTGTTTTACTTAAAGATAACGATGTCATTGATGCAACAATTCAAGATCATCAAGCAGCTAATGTGACTTATGGTCATCGTTTCCATGCACCTGAAGCGATTACTTTAGCGCATGCAGATGAATATCTTGCTAAATTAAAAACTGCTTATGTGATTGCAAACTTTGAAGAACGTCAAGCCATCATTGACGGTCAAGTGAAAGCGTTGGCTGATGAAGTGAATGCGATTGCGATTGTTCCAAGTGACCTACGTGATGAAGTAACTGCATTGGTTGAATGGCCAGTTGCGCTTCGTGCGAGTTTTGAAGAACGTTTCTTAGCTGTGCCACAAGAAGCTTTAATTACCACCATGCAGGACAACCAAAAGTATTTCTGTTTGGTGAATGCTGATAATAAACTTCAACCGTATTTCATTACCGTTTCTAACATTGAGTCTAAAGACCCTGCTCAAATTATTGAAGGTAACGAAAAAGTAGTTCGTCCACGTTTGTCAGATGCAGAATTCTTCTTCTTACAAGACCAAAAGCAACCACTTGCGTCGCGTAAAGAAAAATTAGCCAACATGGTATTCCAAGCAGAACTTGGCACATTGTGGAACAAGTCTGAACGTATTGCCAAATTGGCCGTGGCTTTAGCGCCAATCACAGGTGCAAACCCTGCGGATGCTGAAAAGGCTGCGTTGCTTGCAAAATGCGATTTAACCTCTGAGTTGGTGGGTGAATTCCCAGAACTTCAAGGGATTGCAGGAACGTATTACGCACGTCTTGAAGGCGAAAACCATGAAGTGGCTGAAGCTTTAGGCGAACAATATTTACCTAAATTTGCAGGCGATGTTTTACCACAAACCAAAACAGGCACAACCATTGCCCTTGCCGACCGTTTAGACACGCTCACAGGTATTTTTGGTATTAACCAAGCACCAACAGGTTCTAAAGACCCGTTTGCTTTACGTCGTTCTGCCATTGGTATTTTACGTTTAGTGACTGAAAACAACCTTGATGTGTCGATTGAAGACTTAATCAAATTGGCTTTAGCGGCGTATGGCGATGTTGTCAAAGATCACGCTAAGACTTTGGCAGATGCTGTTAACTTCCTTGAAGGTCGTTACCGTGCCAAATATGAAGACCAAGGCGTTGCAGTTGATGTGATTCAAGCGGTTCAAGCCTTGTCACCTAAGTCTCCTTTAGATTTTGACAAACGTGTCAATGCAGTAAATCACTTCCGTAACCTGCCAGAAGCTGCGGCCCTTGCTGCAGCCAATAAGCGTGTTGCAAATATTTTAGCAAAAGAAACTGCGCCTACAGGTGAAGTGGTTGAAGCAAACTTGGTTGAAGATGCAGAAAAAGCATTGTTCGCTGAACTTGCAAAAATTAACCCAGTGGTTCAACCATTATTTGCTGCTAAAGACTACACCGCGGCATTGTCTGCACTTGCAGCATTACGTGCACCAATTGATGCATTCTTTGAAGGCGTAATGGTCATGGCAGATGATGCTGAATTGAAAGCCAATCGCTTACGTTTATTGGCTCAGTTACGTGACTTGTTTACGAAAGTAGCTGATATTTCGGTATTGCAGCACTAAAGTCTTAAGTGATTGTAATTTAAGAAAAACCCCGCTATAAATTAGCGGGGTTTTTTATTTAAAGTCACTATGCAAAATATCGAAGAATTAAGAGATAAAATCTTTTTACTACTAGGCAAGCATCTAATTCACTTTCAGACTGTAGAAATGAGATTAAAATCTTTATTAAAGCTTAATCGTACAATTACTTTTGAAAATGAGTCATCCCCACTAGTCATAGAGCCTTCTGTTAAAAATCAAACGTTAGGTGGATTAACTACAAAAGCCTTAAATTCAATTTTTGTAAGTGGAACGGAAGAAGAAAATAAAGTTATAGATGAAACGACAAATACATTGCGTATTGATATGAACATATCATTTAATTTATGCGAACATCGTCACCAAGAACTTAATTTTCAATTACAAGAATTTGTAGCGGATCGTAATTTTCTAGCACATCAATTTCAAGAAAAATTCAATTTATCAAAACTGGATGAATGCCAACAGGCAATCAACTACTTATTAGAATTGGAAAAAAAGCACAAACCATTTTTAGATCAATTTGAGCAGTATTGTGTAAGCGCACAAGAAGGAGTCGATACTCAAATCTCCTACTTAAAATCTAACTTATTTAAAACTCATTTCATTTTTCCTGCAGAGGAAATTTACAAGGAAATTCAAATATTAATAGACGATAATAATAAAAATGGCGGTTGGATTTCACTTACAACTATAGGTATATTAATTAGCAAGAAATTTCCTGATGCTAATAAAAAAATCAAAACAGAATATGGCTTCAAAAATCTTAACGACTTAATACTTAATAGCGGACTTTTCTTACTTAAAATTGAACCAACTTCAAAGGGTGAAAAAATATTGATTCAGTTAAATTATGGTGAAGCGACATTTAAAAGAATTGAAAACTAGTTTTTATAGCCAACTTTAATTTGAATCCCTATACTCAAACTAACAACACTCAACAAGAAAGAACCATATGAAACTTAAAACACTCATTTTGACTGGTCTTGCGGGTATCGCACTTACAGCATGTACAACGGCACAAAAAGTCCAACACCTAGACCTTGGCGTATTACAAGAAGTTAATAATTTAGACGTCTACCCCACTACCACCAAAAACAAAGCCAAACTGACTAAATTTGACGACAAATGCGTCATTGAATTTACAGGCAACCTAGAAGCAGACAAAGTCGTAGAACAATGGTCATTTAAAGGCTTAACCCTGATGACTGGCGGTTCAGCAACCTTTGCCAAAGACGGCACCAGCACCGCAAACAACTTTGACCTATATGCACCAGACGTACAAAAGAACTTTCTTTCACTACGTAGCAATTTCCATAAAGATGCTTTAGCACAATGTGACTAATCACACTTTATTTTCATCACCTGTTTCATCAATTTTGACAGGTGATGAAATATCTGGCACTTCAAAAAAAATAGAAATTCAAATAATAATAGACTTTCAAATACTTACATATTTCACATAGCACGATCTAAAACTTACAGAAATAAGCCAAACGTATTTTGCATGTAAACCCTTGTGTAACTTTCAACACAAATCAACTTTTTTAAAAAATTATCTCTAAAATAGATTTCTGTCTCAAACCTACTACCTCTACAACGCACGCAGGTATAAATGGAAAAACCCATGTAAATTTAAATCCCCCTGTGGCTTAGACGCATATTTTTTGGAAAAAGTGCATCTATAGCAACAAAATAACCTGATTTTAAGCATGTATCTTCTCCAGAGATCGCTTCAGGAAGGCCCATTTTATGGGCCTTTTTTTATTGCAGACTACTTTTACAAATGACTTTACAACCAAGCTTTTAAAAGCTGTATAAATTTCGTTGCATGTTCTAGTAACTCCAAAAAGCATGCCTATAATGATTCCTTATTTTGGGCTTCATCGCCTCTGCCAGAACAACATCGATAGAGGTGCCAACAGTATGCCAATTTTCAAAAATATCACTACATTTACACTTTGTGCAGGTATGGTTTTAGCCTCTGCCTCACTTTGGGCGCAAGATGCTTGCGTACAACAACCCACTGAAAAGCCTGTAAAACCTTACGGAAAAAATCCGAATATTTTTCACGTTTGGGCCTATAAAACCCAAGAAGGTGTATTAAATACAGCGGAAAAAGTCGGAACTGCTGCTGAACGAGGCATTGCTAAAGTTAAGCCTTCAGTCGGCCAAGCTTGGGACAATACCAAAGACATTGCAGGCAACACCGTACAAAAAGCCGATGCAGGTGCACAAAAAGCCACTCAAAGTGTCAATACTAAAATTCAGGAAACCAAAGAAGCCTTAGCTGGCAAACCTAGTCAAGTGGCACCCATTGAACAGCATAGTTTAAGTGAGTCATCATCTTCATTAAACAGCAATCAGGCTGTGCCTCATACAGCAATACCAAGCAGTTCGACCACCACCGCTTATCCTGTCACTGATTTATAAACCCATTTTCATCCCTTTCAATTTCAAAAAGCACAGTATTTACGCTGTGCTTTTTGAGGGGAAATTATTCATTTTCCAGTCAAAATAATCTGATTATCCGTTTACTTTACGAATAGCTAAACCTACTTTAAATGCTTCCGTATTTTCAATCATTTGCTGCACAATACGTTGACGGGCATCGACACTGCCCCATGCACTGTGTGGGGTAATAATCAAGTTTGGAATACTACTGTCTAGCAATACATTGCCCGCTTTTGGAGGCTCGACAGTCAACACATCTGTGGCTGCACCCGCAATTTCACCTGCACGTAATGCATCCGCCAAAGCTTGTTCATTCACTATGCCACCGCGTGCGCAGTTTATTAAAAAAGCACTTTTTTTCATTTGGCTTAAAGCTTTGGTATCAATTAAATCTTGTGTATCTGGCGTTAAAGGACAATGCAAACTTAAAAAATCGACTTGAGGTAACAGCTCTGACAAAGGCACACGTTCGGCCATTTCAGGGCGGTTCGGTAATGATGCAATCATCACTTTCATACCAAATGCATGGGCTAATTTTGCGACTGCTTTACCCAATTCGCCATACCCCACCAGCCCCAATGTTTTGCCTGAAAGTTCAATAATAGGAAAATCGAGCAAACAAAATTGACTAGACGTGTTCCAATTGCCCTGCTGCACAGCACGGTCATATTGACGAAAAGATGTGGCTAAATTGAGCATCAGCATGAGGGTATGTTGTGCAACTGCAGCTGTACCATAACCCTGACAATTACACACCGTTACCCCTTGTTGTGTGGCTTGAGCTAAATCAATATTGTTGGTGCCTGTGGCCGAAATTAAAATCAATTTGAGCTGTGTGCAGTGCGTTAGCGTGGTGGCAGATAACTGTACTTTATTGCTTATAATGACATCGACATGTTGTATACGTTCTATTAATTGTTCCTGAGAAGTACTTGGGTACAATATCAACTCATCAAAAACTGCATGTAGTCCACTGAAATCCAAATCATTTTTATCTAATGATTGATAGTCTAAATATACGGCCTTCATTGCATCCCCTCTTATAATCATCATCCATTGCGCTCAAATACAGCACATCAAGCATTTAAACCAAGTCAGTGCACAATTTCAAGGCAATATACCCATCTATAAATGAAAAACCCGCAACTTGGCGGGTTCATATTGGTTATTCGATCATGTGCGAAGAACAAAGCAAAGTTGAAGTTACGCTTTTTCTGGTTGAGAGATAAATTTACTGTACTCATCCAAACTTTCAATAAAGTCTACAGCACCAAATTCGTCCGTACTTAAATTAAGTGCTTTATAGCTAATTACATAATAATCGGCATATTTTTTCATAATTAGAGGATGCATACCAATCGACAAATCATCGTGCAATTCTAGTAATTTCATCATTTGGCGGTCATTCATCGTGACCAAATAAGGTTGATCATTCCAGTTAATTTGTACCAAACCATTGCCTTTGGCATAAATTGGAATCAAAAATTTATGATTTAGGGCAATAGCTCCCTTCGCATAACTTTCGACTTTTTGACTGATGATATTAAACACCAAACCATGTCCAAAACGGTCTTGCAATAAATTACGCTTTTCTTGTGGCATGTTAACTTCAATGCCCAGCTTGGCTAAATCTTGTTGATCGACCTGTTTATTACTGAACAACTCACGTAGCAATACTTGCTTTTGTTTGGCATCAAAAAACTGACCATCTAAAGCCAAGGCATTGGTTTTTAAAATATGACCTAAAGCTGAACGATGTCGAGGCAACAGATTTTCAATGACTTTACGATAATAAAATTTGCTGTTCTTTTTTACTTGGCGCATTTTTTTATAAAAATAACTGTCTTCAAAAGGATGCAGTAAAAAGTCATGAACCAGTTCTGAACTGGCTAAAACAGCAATCGCATCGTGGTCGGTATAGGGTAAATGCAACAAATGTGCATGGGGCAACACTGGTTTTAAATGCTCAACATGCACACGGTCAGCTGCATAATAGGGGTCAAAAATAATAATGTATTCACAATCCGCGGAAACATCTTCAGGCTTCACCTTCATATTGCCGTTTAGTTCTGGCTGATAGAACATGTTATAGCGCGTATCTTCCACATCATCGGGGTTAATTGAATATTGTGGCACCATGGCAACAACACGTTGCACATTGAACACATTCGAATATTTAATGGCAGCATAAGCCCCCATTGAACCGCCATACGCAATCCGCTTTGTAAAAGGTGCAATCACAGCCTGAATACTGTCCAACATGGCCAAAATAGATGACTCTGGAAACCACGATTTTTGCTTAGGCATAATACCAATGACGTTAAAATTGAATTTATGCAGTGACTTTTCTGCATTAATGTTTAAGCCTTTCGCACGCGTAATTAAATCTCCAAAGGAAAAAATTAATTCTTCAGATGAACCTTTAAGGAAAATGACACGAATTTGTTCATCTTCAAAAATAATTTGTTTATCCATCATTACACCGTTTTCAAGTCCTTGTGCATCATTCATCAATTTCAATACGTCGCCAAAAGTTAGCATGCAGGAGAGTATGCTATTTTATAGAGGAGTCAGGGATTAAAAAGTGCAGAATATGACACAATCACTCCATCCTGCAGCAAAAAAAGGGTTTAGCGCAGCTGCGGCGCTATATCAGCAAGTTCGTCCCAATTATCCTGCAGAAATCAGTCTCTGGTTGAAACAGCATTTACATTTAGGCATAACAGATACGCTAGTTGATTTAGGTACTGGTACAGGAAAATTCCTCCCGTATTTAAAAGCCATTAGCACCCAATTAATTGCTGTTGACCCAATCGCTGAAATGCTACAACAATTAAGCCAAGTACATCCCGATATTTCAGTCATTCAAGCCCCAAGCCATGCGATTCCTCTTCCAGAAAAGTCGGTTAAAGCTGTGTTTTGCGCTCAGTCTTTTCATTGGTTTGCAACCCATGAAACATTAGCTGAAATTCAACGCATTTTACAGCCCAATGGTTATTTAGTTTTAATTTGGAATCAGCGGGATATTCAAACCAATTGGGTCAAAGCCTTGGCAGACACGCTTTCGACACTGGAAGGTGACACCCCTCGTTACCACAGTGGATTATGGAAAAAAGCCTTTGAACAACAGACATGGTTTGAACTCGAACAACAAACCACTTTTAAGCAATTACATCATGGTACAGTTGAGCAAGTGGTTTCTAAACGTTTGCTATCGACCAGTTTTATTGCAGCCCGACCTGAAGCAGAGCAATACAAGCTGAAGTTACAATTTGAACAGACTGTTTTTGAGCTGACAGGCAAACAAGCACAGGATGAAATTGACTTTCCTTACACCACTTTTGTTTATGTCTTTAAGAAAATAACGGAAAAATAAGGTGCCCTATGCGATTTATACGAAATGCTTTTTGGCTCTCTGCATTGGTCAGTACGACGCTCCTCGTGACAGGCTGTGAGCGTAGCCAAGAAGCAGAAAAACCATCATCTGATATTAGCCAAGATGACCAAATCATGCGTGAATTGTCTTCTGAACCCGTCAAAGTATTTGCAAAAACCCCCAATGATGTTCATGACATTCAAGCATTGGTTGACTTTGATCAGCGCTTTACCGCGGTCAGCGATGAGATGGAAGATGAACTGATGCAAATGAAAGAAAAGGGTTCATTGACGCCTGAATTTGCCACCGCACGCAAACGAGACAATATTCACTCTGCACTCAACATGCTAAAAGAACTGGATTTAAAAACTGAGCAAGGCCGCTATATTCAAGGCTTGATGTATCAATATTGGGATCATCAAGGCAAGCTTCTCGAGTCCCAATCAAGTGCAGACAATAAAAAACCCAGTGAAAATATACAGGGCTTAGGTCAATTTATTCATGCACAGGAACAGCTAGAGCATTGGCAAACACAATATCCTGAAACAAAAAAAGCATCTCCAACACCATAAAATCAATCGACCACCATAAGGGTTCAATTGAACCCTTGTGCGTTAGATATTTTTAAGGTCGTTCTGCATATTGGGGTAAATCATCGGCAATCTGTTCCCATTCTGCTTTGGATGCGGTAAAAATATGGCAGACCGGTGACTGCGCAATTTTGGTGTCTAAAGTACCAATTCGTAAGCGATAAAAATCAGGCGTATCGGCTTTAATACTGATGATAGGCGAACCGCAATTTCCACAAAAACAGCGCTGTGTTCCCGCACTTGATGCATAACGTTTCAATACATCTTCACCTGCGGTTAACTTAAAGTCGGCTTTTGCAATCGGCGCATTGGTGGCGTAAGCCGTACCATTGGCTTTTCTACATTTTGAACAATGACATTGTACAATTTCACCTATTGCACCATTCAATTCATAGTGCACTGCACCACATAAACAACTGCCCGTATACTTTTCCATGACGCCCTTCTTCTTCTAATGACTAAAAACTCAATATGAAAATAGCATGTCTAGCCCAATAAAAATATTTTTAAGATGAAGCTGTTGCCGTTAAATAAGTATGCACGCCTTGCCCTGCTGCCCGACCTGTTGCAAAACAGGCCGTGAGTAAATAGCCACCCGTTGGTGCATCCCAATCCAGCATTTCCCCTGCACAAAATACCGCAGGATGCGTCTTCAATTGTAAATGATCGGTCAGCGCGTCTGGTCGAATCCCGCCCGCGCAACTAATGGCTTCTTCTATTGGGCGAAAACCTGTTAATGGCACACACAGCGACTTCATCTGCTTAGCCAATTGCTCAGGCTGATGCCAAAGTTCTTTGGTAACCAACTCTCGGACTAAATAGGCTTTTGCACCCTCTAGTCCAGCTTTACGCCATATATTGCTCAATGACTGTTTTTTACTGGGCTGTAATTTTTTCGCCAGTTGCTCAATGCTCTGATCTGGAAATAAATCTAAAAACAATTGCATCGGCTGGTGCTTCTTTGCCAGTTGACGCAGTGCCCGACCTTGCTTGTAAATTAAGCCACTTTCTAAACCATAATGGCTAATGACAATATCACCCGCGGTTTTTTCTGCCCCTGCAACCCATGCTTCAACCCGTTTGAGCGGTTCACCAAAAACAGGTTGCATAAATTTAGACCACGCAATTTCCACCCCTGCATTACTGGCTTGAAAGGGTTCAATTTGTTCAGGGCTTAACCATTGCTGCCACGCACCATCACTGCCCAGTTTTGACCAAGACACAGCACCACATGCCATCACAATGGCATCAAAATGTTCGGTAAATTCTTGGTCTTGCACCAAGTGTTTAAAGCTTAATTGTTGCTGCTTTAATGCAGTGATTTGATGGCGGTAATGAAATTTCACCTGATGTTCAGCCAAGCGTTTTAACCATGCACGAAGCAACGGGGCCGCTTTCATCTCCAATGGAAAAACACGCCCCGATGAACCAATATACGATTCAATGCCAAGGTCTTTCATCCAATGTTGAATCCAATTGGCATCCCATTGTCCTACCCAAGGCCCAAGCCATTCTGCCCGATCATAACGTTGCACAAATTGCTCAATGGGTTCTGCATGCGAAATATTAAGCCCCGTTTTTCCTGCCATTAAAAACTTACGGGCAGCCGAAGGCTTTTGCTCATACACATGCACCTCATAATCATATTGGCTCAGCACTTCAGCAGCCATAAGACCAGCGGGGCCTGCACCAATAATTGCAATGCGTTTACTCATTTACTTTGCTGCCACGTCAACAGACTGTCCAAGCAAAGGCTGAAAATCATCAAAGCGCGTCGCATAGGCTTCGGGCTTGCTCATAATCAGTTGCTGACAAAGTTCCCCACGTTCTAAATATTTAATTTCAAAATGTGTGCGTGCAGAATCTGCTGGAATCACTTCTTTTATAAACGGCAATTTCCAAACATCAATTAATTGTTGCTCTGCTTCGGCAATATATTCAGGAATATTACTGGCTAAGGTAATACTGCCCCCAGTTTTTAAACGCGATAGTAAAAACTCAAAAAAAGGCATATTCAACCAGCGCTGTGCAGGGTTATGTGGCTCTGGGTTGGGGTACAAAATAAAAAACTGTTCAACTTGTGCAGGAAACAATGCATGTACTACCCAAGGCAACGCATCGGCATGTACTGGTTGTAAATTTTTCGCACCTTCTAATACATGTTGCTTTTGCATGAAAAGAAATTTTTCACGTGTGCGTTCTACAGCAATTAACTGCTTTTCTGGGTTTTGACCACTAAACAGCAAAGCATGCTTGCCTTTGCCTGCGCCTATTTCCACACAAACGGGTTGCTGAGCAATGGCTTGAAAATCACGAGGCGCATGCATACGCTGTGCTTGAAATTGACGAATCGGCATAATCAGATCAAACTAATAAAAACGGCATAAGTCTAACAATTGTGACCGTAATTGCCTAATTGAATCATCTATTTTTGCTTGGAGCCTTTTTATGCCTACTACGCTGATTTGCCCGCGTTGCGGTAAAACAACCACTTGGGAAAATAATGAATATCGCCCATTTTGCTCTGAACGCTGTAAACTCATCGATTTAGGTGCATGGGCCAGTGATGAATACGCACTACCAACTCAAGATGCCCCACAAGCAGATCATGGTTCTGACAACGATTAACCATAAAACTGCGTTTCCTATTTTGATTCAAATACTTTTCATTGTGTCATCTAAGCGACATTAACTGTCGGTATCCTCACTTTATAAAAATGATGATTTTTTAAAGGGTTTCAGCATGAAACTGGGGTTCATGTATACGATGTGTTTCATCTTTGCAGTATTGGGTGTAAGTGGCTTATTTATAGGACTTTATCGAACAGATGGACTAATTTGTGCCATTGGCCTATTACTCATATGCGCAACGTTTTTAATTTTTTTAGAAATACGTAAAGAATACGCCAATCCCTTTCAAAAAGACTGATGCCAGCATCAGTCTTTTTTATTTCATTTAACCCGCTTTACTGGCAACAAAGGGGTTATGTTGCTTTTCAAAACCAATGGTACTGATCGGGCCATGACCTGAAATAAATTGCGTTTCATCAGGTAGGCTAAAACATTCACGCTGAATAGAATCCAATAACTGTTGATGATTCCCGCGTGGAAAATCCGTCCGACCAATAGAGCCTTTAAACAGTACATCTCCTGTCCATAATAAACCGTAATTTTGGTTATAGAACATAACATGCCCTGGGGTATGACCCGGTGCAAAACGAACTTCAAACGCTTCATTGCCCAAGGTTAACGTCTCGCCTCCTTCCAACCACGTAGTAACTTCAACTTTTTCAGGAATAGGAAATCCATAACGTGCGGAAACCTCTTGAATCATATCGAGCCAAAATGCATCTTCTTTATGTGGCCCAATAACAGGCACATTCCATAATTTTTTTAATGCACCGACAGCACCCGCATGGTCTAAATGACCATGGGTTAGCCAAAGTGCCTGAACCTTTAAACCCAAAGCTTCAATTTCAGCCTGTAATTTTTCAGGCTCACCACCTGCGTCAATCAATATGGCTTCTTTGGTTTCAGAGTCCCAAAGAATTGAACAATTTTGCTGAAATGCCGTAACCGGCACAATTTTGACTTGCAACATTTGGCTAAACCTCAGAACCTTAGTGGGCTAATGTGTGCTTTACGGCATCCAGATTAGCTTGAAGCAATGTATTGAGCAATTGTAAATGATCTGCTCGCGCATTCAATGCAGGAATATAGTGGTAACGACCACCACCAGACGACTGAAATAATTCAGCATTCTGCAAGGCTAATTCTTCTAGCGTTTCCAAACAATCAGCTGAAAATGCAGGGCTAATCACCTGCACAGACTGTACGCCCTGTTCACCCCACGCTTTCAGTACAACATCTGTATAAGGTTTAACCCATTCTTGCTTACCAAAGCGCGACTGAAAACTGATGGCCCATTGTTCATCACTCAAACCCAGCTCAGACGCTAGCAGTGCCGCAGTCACTCGGCAACGCTCTGCATACGGGTCGCCTTTGTCGGCATAAGGTTGTGGAATTCCATGAAATGACATGAGTAGTTTTTCTGGCTGACCATGCTCTGCTTGATAATCGCGCACACTTTGTGCCAAAGATTGAATAAATAAAGGATGTTGATAATAGTCACGAATAATCGAAATACCGGGCAAATTTCGTTGCTTTAGAATCCATTTTGCTAAGGCATCATACAATGGTGCTGTCGATGTGGCCGAAAACTGCGGAAACAAGGGTAAGAGTACAATATGATCTTGGGGATGCTGTGATAACTGTTGTAAAAGAGCATCTATACCGGGGTTACCATAGGTCATTGCAGGGACAATATTTAATTCAAATTCAGGATATTGCTTGGATAAAGTTGCTTTGACGCCCTGCACCTGTTGCAATAAAATTTCCCGCATTGGCGAGTCTGAATTCCATACCATGGCATAAGCATGCGCGACCCGTTTAGGGCGAAATGGTAAAATAAATAACCGCAAGATGAATTGCCAAATTGGTTTTGGTATTTCAATGACCCGCTGATCAGATAAAAACTGCTTTAGAAATCGCCGTACTGCGGGAACTGTTGGCTCATCGGGCGTGCCCAAATTTGCCAAAATAACCGTGATTTTCGCTTTAGACACAGCAGACATCAAACCATCCCAAATTATATGAACAAAACTACTTTAACAGCTTTATCCCATTTCAATACATGGATTAGTACATGGTTTTAAATTGAAAAACCCGATTTTCATCCAATAAATTACTTTCCATTAATTTTTGTGCTTTGGGGGTAATTTGCCACAACATACGTTGGCGGTCATCTCGACCAGACTGAATAATCCACTCGTTTTGACGCATTTGCATTTTAATACTATGTAAAGCACGAATATTAATTTGAGCGCGGGCAACAGCATGTGCTCGTGGCATTTCTACGCGGGCGTCTTGTATACCTGTTTCATTCAAATATTCATTCATCCGTTTAGAGAAAAATTCTTCTGGCGTTGGATGCACAAATGTGGTGCCCAAAATGGAGAGCAACTGCGCCCAAGTCAGCTTTTTTTGAATTTTTAACTCTTTAAAATTACCATCTTGATAGGCATGCATTCTATATTCAAAAGAGAACGGCTCATGCATAGAAACTTTAGGTAAACTTAGGAACGGATCGACTTCACGTTTGCCTGCTTCTGTTTCCAATTGCTCCAGTTTACTTTTTAAATGGTCAATTTCATCTTGTAAGACTTGTATATTTTGCGGACGCACCCAACCCAGTACAGGTGAACGCTCCAACATTTGTGGCAAATTAAACCGTACTGCCATTTCTAAATCGCGCATTGAACGGTAGGTAAATACCTGATCAACTTCATTTTGTAGTAGTTTTCTAAATTCTTGAAATTTTTCGCGTAGTTCAGGTTTATCATCATGTAAAGCCCCATCACGTGCAGAGGGTTCTTCATGCATAAAGACAATAATCGGCTTTTGTTTGGTGACTGCATAAATATATTCCAAGTGCATATAGCCCACACCCGAAACAGATTGCTCTCCATACGCACTGCCCAGTAAAATCACGACGTAATCACAATCATCAATTTGGCGACGTGCAAAGGCGGTACTGAGCGGTGTTCGCTGTTCCAAGCCCCATGAGAAAAAACCCATACCAACCAGAGTCTGAGCCAAAACAATCCGTTCTGGCTGCATTTCACTGCCAGATGTAGAAATAAAAACCTGATAACGCTTATCGAGCATTGGTTATCCCCTTCCAATTGCATACTTGCACCGTTATGCAATCAATCTTGCATAGTCTAGCGACAACCATGACTTCCCCAATATAAGAAATAGTTATTACATAAGTAACCAAAAAAACTAATTTAATTTATTTAGTCATTAAATACCAAGATTACGAATCGTCCAAGTCAAATCAGCTGAAATCAAACGCGTTAAAATTGGTGTTAAACATGTCGCATTCTGGCCACTCACGTAGCACTCTATACGAACCATATCTTTACGAACTTGTTCAAATAATAACTCATTTTTTATTAAAATGCGGGCAGTTTGACGCGCAACGGCAACTCCAGAGTCAATTAATGTCAGTTTATGACCAAAAATATGCCAAATTGCCGTTTTAAGGAAGGGATAATGTGTACAACCCAAAACTAAAAAATCAGCGCCTTGGTCAACTGCAGGCTGTAAAATCTCTTGTAAGGTTTGCAAGCATGCTGCGCTCATCTGTGCCCCTGCCTCCACAAAAGGCACCAACTCTAAACTGGT
Source organism: Acinetobacter celticus (assembly GCF_001707755.1). GTDB lineage: Bacteria > Pseudomonadota > Gammaproteobacteria > Pseudomonadales > Moraxellaceae > Acinetobacter > Acinetobacter celticus. The sequence continues at coordinate 227,101 of NZ_MBDL01000001.1, forward strand.
AATAGGGATGACTTTTACTTGCGCAGGTTTGGCAAAACGTTCAATTACATCTTGAATTAATTGTCCACGAAATGTCGCAGGTGTCGCTAATACAGCAACCGTTTTGGTTTGACTTTGTAAAACGGCAGGTTTTAAAGCAGGCACCAAACCAATGATCGGAAAGTTTTCGCCATAATGCGCCCGCAAAGAATCCAAACTAAAGGCCGAAGCGGTATTACATGCAACCACCGCGGCTTTACAGCCTTTGCGGTACAACCATTCAATGGCCTGTGCTGTCAGTTCGCGAATATCTTGATCTTCACGTGGGCCATATGGTACATGCGCTGTATCTGCATAATAAACAATATGTTCATGCGGTAAATAATGGGCAATTTCTTGCGCAATAGACAGCCCGCCAATTCCCGAATCAAAAATACCAATTGGTGCTTCTGCCGTGGCTTTTCGCATCGGATTATTTAGTGGATAACGAGGATGAATGGCTGTCATAGCTTCAAGTTCAGAAGTTGATATCAGATGCTGAAATCTTAAACCTCAGGTGCCTAATTGCAAGTAAAAATCGCCACTTTTCAAGCTTAAGACTGCTTCACCCTGCTCATTCTCAAAAAGCTCTCCCATTTCAATCAAATGAAAAAAAGTCGAGCGTTGAATTAAGGCGTTTATTCCAAAGCGAACAGCAATATAAGGTCGAAATTCTCCTGCAAATTCACGCATAAAAATGGGATGAGCTTCATCTACAATAATTTCATCTTGTGTGGTCGAGGTGAGCTGAATATAACGTTTACCTGCAATTTCAACCTGATCCACTTGACTGATGAATAAAGGTTCATCTTCTACCTGTATTTCAATCTGTTCGGCAGGGGTTTTTAAATAGAATTTTCCATCCTCTTTCCAAAGCACGGTAGAAAATAAGTTGATCAGAGCTTGGCGCTTAATCAATTGACCTTCGTGCCACCATTCACCATTGGCTTTTACCGTCAAATCCATTGCACCGCAATGCTTTGGGTGCCATTGTTCTAAAGGTGGAATTGACTTTTTGTGACCGGACTGTCCATCTTTTAAGTATTGTGCAATATCTATTAAATTTCTATGATCACTGCTGAGTGCAGATTTTGCCAAATTTGGAGTTTTTTCGTGATTATTCATGGCAGAAGACCCTAATGACGGCAAAATAAGATGATTCAGCCAATTGGCTAGACCAAGGTTTAAAACTATACTAGCCCACAATATAAAGACACAATAATAAATTTTGTGTCTAGGCCTTAAGAACACTCATGGCAGCACTGTTGGCGTAAGTCAAATACAGTTGCCACCTTCAAACCATATGAGGAGTCCGACATGGAACACATCGAACGTGAATCGATGGAGTTTGACGTAGTAATTGTTGGCGCAGGCCCTGCTGGCCTTTCTGCTGCAATTAAAATTCGTCAACTTGCAATTGAAAATAACCTGAACGATTTGTCCGTTTGTGTCGTGGAAAAGGGCTCCGAAGTCGGTGCACACATTTTATCAGGTGCGGTTCTTGAACCTCGTGCAATGAATGAATTGTTCCCGAACTGGAAAGAAGAAGGTGCACCTTTAACTGTACCCGTGACTGAAGACCGCACTTACTTCTTGTTATCTGATGAAAAGTCGCAAGAAGCACCACATTGGATGGTGCCAAAAACCATGCACAATGATGGTAACTACGTTATCTCTTTAGGCAATGTGGTTCGCTGGTTAGGAACAAAAGCTGAAGAATTAGAAGTGTCTATTTTCCCAGGCTTTGCTGCTTCTGAAATTTTGTACCATGAAGATGGCACGGTTAAAGGCATTCAAACGGGTGACATGGGCATTGGTAAAGATGGCGAACCTACCCATAACTTTACCCCTGGTTATGAACTACATGCCAAATACACCATTTTTGCTGAAGGTTGCCGTGGCCATCTTGGTAAACGCTTAATTGAACAGTTCAATTTAGCCAAAGATGCTGACCCGCAACATTACGGTATTGGGATTAAAGAGCTGTGGGAAATTGACCCAGCAAAACACAAACCAGGTTTAGTCATGCATGGTGCAGGCTGGCCGTTAAATGAAACAGGTTCTTCAGGTGGCTGGTGGTTATATCACGCTGAAAATAACCAAGTAACTTTAGGTTTGATTGTTGACTTGTCATATACCAATCCACACATGTATCCATTCATGGAAATGCAACGCTGGAAAACTCACCCACTGATTAAGCAGTATTTAGAAGGTGGTAAGCGTATTTCTTATGGTGCGCGTGCGATTACCAAAGGTGGTTTGAATTCCCTGCCTAAATTTACCTTTGCAGGTGGCTCTTTAATTGGTGATGACGCAGGTTTCCTCAACTTCGCTAAAATTAAAGGTTCTCATACGGCAATGAAGTCAGGCATGCTCTGCGGTGAAGCCGTATTTGAAGCCATTGCTGCCGGTGTCGAAAAAGGTGGTGACTTAGCCGTTGCACGTGTCACTGAAGGCGAAGATTTCTTTGCCAAAGAATTGACCGCTTATACCGAAAAATTCAACAGCAGTTGGCTAAAAGAAGAGTTACATAGTTCACGTAACTTCGGCCCTGCTATGCATAAATTTGGCCAATGGTTAGGTGGTGCATTTAACTTTATTGACCAAAACATCTTTAAAGTGCCATTTACCTTACGTGATCTTGCACAAGATTTCAGTATGCTAAAAACCACAGATGCAACAACCTTTAAACCAAACTATCCAAAACCAGATGGCAAATTAACTTTTGACCGTTTGTCTTCAGTATTTGTGTCAAATACCGTGCATGAAGAAAACCAGCCCGCGCATTTAAAACTGACAGATGCTTCAATTCCAGTGAATGTCAACTTGCCAAAATGGGACGAGCCTGCACAGCGCTACTGCCCAGCGGGTGTGTATGAAATTATGGAAGAGAATGACGGTTCAAAGCGTTTCCAAATTAACGCAGCCAACTGTGTGCACTGTAAAACTTGCGACATTAAAGACCCGTCACAGAACATTACTTGGATAACACCTGAGGGTGGCGGTGGCCCGAACTATCCAAACATGTAATTTGGATATAAGTAATGATCGAGCGTTGCTCGGTCATTACGCAAGATGGAAGAGCATTTACTTTTCCAATAAAAAATCCCTGTCATATGCAGGGATTTTTTATTTTAGAGCAAAAAGACCTTAACCTTTTTGCACCAAATAATGGAATTCTTTATGACCATTTTCGTCTAATCGTTCTTCTTGCAGGAGCAATTCATGGCCCAAATGCATACAAAATTTTGGAATATCCCATGAGGTTGAATTGTCTGTTGCGAATACTTCAACCACATCACCCGATTTAGACTTGCGGATGGCTTGATGCAACATCATCACAGGTTCAGGACAACGTAGCCCTCGGGTATTCAGTTGAATTACAGGCGTAATCGCGGACTCAGACATTGCGAAACTCAATAAATAAAATCTGACTTATTTTATCATAGTGCAAACCGTTTTTTGCACCACGCGTTTATAGTCCACTTTTGCCTTGAGAATATCTATCACCCTATTTTACTAATTTTGCCAAAAATCAGTTTCAAGCGTGGATAGCCATTCATCTCAATTTCATTCTATGTAGCATAATCTAATGTATTCATTTTAGCTTCAACCTCAGTCTCATCATGAACGGCTAAGCTTTTCAAAAAAACTCATACGCATACAGATAGACAAGCACTTTTTCTAAGGTATGATAAAATCACATTTTTTAGATATTAAGAGTCTTTAGGAAAGATCATGCACGAGGAATCAGGCCCGTCCTGGGGTATGCGCGGCTTACGTAAATGGTTAGGTACTGCGCCAGAAACTCGCGACGAACTGCTAAAATTAGTACAAGATTCACGTCGTTTTTTAGAACCCGATACTGTTGCAATGTTGGAAGGTGTACTTGACCTTCCTGCAACCAAAATCCGCGAGGTTATGACCCCGCGTACTGCAATGATTAGCCTCCAAGAAGATGATGAACTGCTGGATATTTTGCATGTGCTGATTGAATCGGCTCACTCTCGCTTTCCGGTTTTTTCATCTCATCAGCCCGATAATGTGGTGGGTATTTTACTTGCCAAAGACCTCTTACCGTTTTTAACTGAACGTAGTACTAAGGTGGATATACGTGCATTGATGCGTCAACCGCTGTTTGTGCCAGAAAGTGCCCGTTCAGACCAAGTTTTACGTATGTTAAAAAATACCCAGACGCATATTGCAATTGTTATTGATGAATATGGAACCACATCAGGTTTAGTCACGCTAGAAGATATTCTAGAAGAAATTGTCGGTGAAATTGAAGATGAACACGACAACATAGATGAAGAAGCCGAATTTATTATTCCAGACCCTGATCACAAAACTGCAAATGCATGGCGGGTTCAAGCACTTACACCAATTGAACACTTTAACAATGTTTTAGATGCAGATTTTTCTGACGATGAAGTAGAAACTGTCGGCGGTCTTTTGCTTCAAGAAATTGGTTTAGTGAGCGATTTGCAAGGTCAAGTGATTGAAATTGAAAATTGGGAATTTACGATTCTAGAAGCAGATGCACGCACCATTCATCTGATTCGAGCTGTCCGTAAATGAGAACTTATTTTAATAAGCTGTTAAACCCATCAAAACAACAAAAACAGCTCCCTTTTATCTATCCATTACTGATTGCTTTATTTTCAGGGGCAATTTTTAGCTTTGCACTCGCACCTTATTATTATTGGTGGCTGGCGATTCTTTCGCCTGCTTTGCTCTATGCATGCTTACGCAATCGTAGTGCCAAACAAGCTTTTGCTCTTGGCTGGGTTTACGGCATTGGTTTATGGTTTGTAGGTGCCTTCTGGCTTTACACCTCCATTCATGTATATGGCGATACCAATGCATTTTTAAGTGTTTTGATGATTACCATTATGGCTTTGGTCATGGGGTTATTTACAGCCACACAAACTTGGTTATATCGTCGTTTTTTCCCAGAAACCCCCTTAACCTTTGCACCACTCTGGATTTTATTTGAGTGGGCTAAAACGTGGGTATTTACTGGTTTCCCTTGGTTGTTTGCAGGTTACGCATTTACCGAACGCTATTTAGATCACTATGCACCCTTGTTTGGTGTATTTGGCGTCTCGTTTGTAGTCATTGTATTAGCCTGTGCCTTGGTTGAAATCTTAAACAAAAAACTGTTCTGGATGATCCCTTCCGCTATTTTATTATTTGGCGCATGGGGAGCTTCACAACTTACTTTTGTCGAGAAAAAAGCAGAAAAGCCACTTTCAGTTTCCTTAATTCAGGGCAATATTCCGCAAGACTTAAAATGGTTAACGGAATATCAAATGAAGACTTTATTCATTTATGCCAATTTGAGTAAAACAGAATGGGGACGTGACTTAATTGTTTGGCCTGAATCGTCTATTCCTTTGTTCCAAACCGATATTGAACCTTTTTTAGATGCCATGAACGTTCAGGCTAAAAAATCGGGTACGGCATGGGTTAGTGGCATTCCGTATTGGGATCAGGCTGAATCTAAAATTCAGGGCCAGCCAATGTACTACAACAGTATTATGGCGACTGGCGATCACTCTGAAGGTCTCTACAAGAAACAGCGCTTAGTGCCTTTTGGTGAATATATTCCACTTTCTGGTCTACTAAGTTGGGTGCTTCCAGCCCTGCAAAATGACCCTTCTATGAGTGGTTTTTCCCGTGGTGCCAATGACCAAAAACCTTTACTGGTTAAAAATCATGATTTAGGCGCGGCCATTTGCTATGAAGTGGCTTATCCGAATTTAACTCGTCGCAATGCACAGCAAAGTGATTTCTTAGTGACTGTTTCAAATGATGCGTGGTTTACAGGAACTGCGGGCCCTTGGCAACATTTACAAATGGTACAAATGCGCGCCAAAGAAAATGGACGCTGGTTTATCCGTGCGACCAATACAGGTATTACCGCTTTCATTGATCATGAAGGCCATATTGTGAAACAAGCGCCTCAGGACAAAGAAGCCGTACTTCGCGGTGAACTTCCTGCCATGCAAGGCGAAACCTTATATATGCGCCTGAGTGATTGGCCTATTTTAGGCTTTGCAGTGTTGTTGCTCATTTTGGGTTGGATCTACCGTCCACGTAAAGTTGATGTTTCCTTTAAGTCACGGCGTTAAGGTATAGCGGTTTGCTGAGTGTTCTTCTACAACAGTATCTATGTAGATGACTGCAACAAAGTGAACCCAAAAAATCCATCCAATAAAAAACCGAGGTTATGACCTCGGTTTTTTATTTTTTAGCACTGCTGTTTTTACATGGATGAAAAAAACATACTCTGTATTTTTAAATTTGGGTGGCTAAGTAAGAAATCATTCCTGCTAAAGACAGCATCGGAAGATAACGATACATATGCACAATGACCTGCTCAAAAGCATTTTCATCTTGCTGTTTTAAGTTTGCGACAGTCGCCTGTAATGCAGAGCAAAAACTTAACACCAATAACGTGCTTAATAGGCTCAATGCAAAAAAGCCCACGACAATTTGGCTACTTCCTTCAGTGCTGTGCCACAAATGCAATATAGCTTGGCTCATCGGAAGAATGCTTAAAATGAGCAGTACAGATTTCAGCATCGTCCAATGAAATTGGTTAATTTCATCCGATAAGATAAATGCTTTCATTCTCTCCTCCTCTGGCGAAAAAAGTGCCATATGAAACATTATGCAAGGTTTCATTTAAATTAACAGACTATATTTCTTCATATTTTTAAAATATTGTAATCAATAATCTTGCTAATAATTCTTATTATAAATCTCAAATCGCATTTATTTTAATATATTAATTATTATCAGTACTTTATATTATTATTGATAACTAAGATTGATTATCACTTCACTCAATATTAAATTATCCCATTCAGTGAAGTGTTTTATTCTATAAAAACCAAATAAGTGATTATCTTTGATTAATGTTCATAAAAAATATCGGCATCATTCCCTTCACCGCCCGATTGACCATCTGCGCCAAATGAATACAAATCATATGGGCGACCCTCTGAACCCGGAATAACATATTGAATATCATTTTCCCAACTGTCTTTTGGATAGCCACCTTTCACATAGCCACCCGGTAACCAATTTTTTGCAGACTCCGGCTTATTCACTAATGCACCTAAACCGCCATCTTGCATAGAGGGAAATTTACCATTGTCCATTTTGTACTGGTCTAAAGCACCCGCCACACTTTTTAAGGTAATTTCAGAAGTATCGACTTTGGCTTTTTCACCGCGTCCCATGACATTGGGTACAATCAAGGCAGCCAAAACGCCTAAAATAACAATCACCACCATTACTTCAATTAAGGTGAAACCACTTTGCTTCGTATTTAATCCATTGCGTTGCATGTATTTACTCTCGTTAATCGGGTGTTCTATTCGCGGTTAAATGTATCTTTTTTAAATCATATTATTCATATTGACGATAGGCAGCATCACCGCAATGACTATTACCAAAACAATACTGGCCATTAAAACCAACATCAGCGGTTCAAGCAAAGCCAATAGCGTTGATATTAGCGTGGTGACTTCCCGATCTTGCATGTCTGACGCACGTTCTAGCATTCGGTCTAGTTCACCAGAGGCTTCACCGCTTCGAATCATTTGTACCATCATTGGTGGGAAATAACCACTTCGCTCCAATTGGGTTGCCAAGTTGCCACCTTCGGTGACTTTTTCAGCCGCGACATTGACAGCATCGCGAATCACCCAATTATTACTAACCGCCGCGCCAATTTTTAAGGCATCGACCAATGGCACGCCCGACTTGGTTAAAATCGACAGCGTACTGGCAAATCGAGCAGCATTAATTCCCTTAGATAATCGACTCAATAAAGGCAACTTTAAAGTCAGCCGATCAAAAGCATAATGCCCTGCTGCTGTTCTTAAAAAACGAATTAATAGGAAAATACCCAAAGCCGTTCCTGCCAATAAAAATGGCCATGCCACCCGAATAAAATCACTGGCTTTCATCAATGCCACAGTAATCCATGGCAATGCACCTTTGTCCTGATCAAAGGTTTTGACAATATCGGGCACGACATAAGTCATCAGTCCCATCACAATGGCAAAGGACATCAACATTAAAATAATGGGGTAAATCATGGCCCCTTGCACTTTCTTTTGCATGGCAAAGCGGTTTTCGGTGTAATCGGCCAGTTGGTCTAAAATTAAGTCCAAATGCCCTGAGCGTTCGCCTGCGGCAATGGTCGCAATGTACAATTCAGGAAATCGCCCCGACTGATTTAATGCATTGGCCAAAGAGTGTCCTTCCAACACTTTGGAACGCACAGACATCAACAAATTTTGCACGTGGGCTTTTTCATTTTGTTTTCCCACGGCTCGAATCGCTTCTTCCAAAGGAATAGCGGCCACCACCAACACAGACAATTGACGTGTCAGTAGTGCAAGATCATAAGAACTAATGCCTTTTTGAAACCACTGATTTTGGGCATGCTTATCTTTTTGTTCGACAGGATGAACAGCCACAGGAATAAGTGCTTTATCGCGTAATTGCTGACGAATTTGACGGGCAGAATCGCCTTCAAGGACACCCTTCTGTTGCTTCCCTGAAGTATCGATGGCAGTAAACTGATATGCTGGCATTGTAATGCTCTAATTTTCCAAATATTTGGGGCCACAGAGTTGCACCCACCCCTTAAAATCATTCATATTCGTAGATATAAAGACGGTCTTCACTTTAGCATAACTCCATATTGATCACGACGACATTTAAAATAGGATGACATCAATTTTCTATGCAAGTTTCAGCCCCTGCTTCATCTCCGATTTACCGCGTTCGCGTTGCCGTTCCAGTCTATCTATATGACTGTTTTGACTATAGCCTCAGCGCAGAACAGTACCAGCAGGCGCAATTGGGCGCACGGGTAGCTGTCTCTTTCGGTCGGCAAAATTTAGTGGGGGTGATTGTTGAAAAACTGGCACCAGATGCACCTATTGATCCTAAAATTAAATTAAAAGCCATCAGTGAATTATTAGATGATGTTGCCATTTTAGACGCCAAAGTTTTAAGTTTGTTGACATGGGCCGCACAATATTACCAATTTCCAATGGGGGAAGTAATTCAAAGCGCGTTGCCCACCTTACTGCGTCAAGGCAAACCTTATAATTTGCTGGCCAGAACGTGGAAACTGTTAGATGCTCATGCTGAAGACAAACTCAAACGTTCCGAGCGACAGCAAGAAGCCTACAAAATCTTGAAATTGCATCCTATTGGCACCTCAGAAAATATACTGAATTTAGCAGGAATTGAAACAGCCACACTCAAGGCTTTAGCAAATAAACAAATTTGCGAATGTGTACTGGAAGCTCAAGATTTCAGCCCAATGCCGATAACCATGGCGCAAATGCCCTTAACCGCCAATCCAGACCAGAAAAAAGCCATAGACACGGTATTAAAAGCGCAAAAAAAATATCAAGCCTTTTTATTAGATGGTCTAACAGGAAGTGGCAAAACCGAAGTCTATCTACAAATTATGCAAGAGGTGCTCAAACGCGGTAAACAAGTTTTGGTTTTAGTCCCCGAAATTGGTCTAACGCCACAAACCATCAGCCGTTTCCAGTCGCGTTTCCACTGCAATATTGCCCTGCTTCATTCAGGCTTAACCGACTCGAAGCGTTTGCAAGCATGGCAAGCCGCACAGACCGGTAAGGCCTCCATTATTTTAGGCACCCGTTCTGCCATTTTGACGCCTATGCCCAATTTAGGCCTGATTATTTTAGATGAAGAACACGATCTGTCCTTTAAACAACAAGAAGGTTTTCGTTATCACGCCCGAGACATTGCGCTGTACCGCGCGCATTTAGAACAATGCCCCGTAATATTGGGTTCTGCTACCCCAAGTATTGATAGTTATGCCTTGGTGCAAAATGGCAAGATGACCAGTTTGGAATTGAATCAACGGGCAGGTTTAGCGCTCATGCCAAAAATTCATGTATTGGATTTAAAAGTTGCGCAAAAACAGCATGGCATCAGCCAAGTCTTGTTAGATGAAATCAAAAAGCGACTAGATAAAAAAGAACAGGTTTTGGTGTTTTTAAACCGTCGTGGTTATGCACCCGTACTCATTTGCGACAGTTGTGCATGGCAGGCCAAATGTCCACATTGCGATGCTAATTTTACTGTACATCGCACGCCATATCAGCACTTGCATTGCCACCACTGCGGCACAGTGCATCGCATGCCAGACCATTGCCCACAATGTGCCAATACCGAACTTAAACCCATTGGTATGGGCACAGCCAAAGTCGAAGAAAACCTAAATGAAATGTTCCCAAATTATGAAGTGATTCGTGTTGACCGTGACTCAACCAGTCGAGTGGGAAGCTGGCAAAAAATTTACGATAAAATTCAAAAAAGTGAGCCTGCCATTTTGCTTGGCACACAAATGTTAGCCAAAGGGCATCACTTTCCCTACGTGACTTTAGTGGCTATTTTGGATATTGATTCAGGCTTGCTCAGTGTCGATTTTCGAGCCACAGAGCGTACTGCACAGTTGGTGGTACAAGTCTCTGGTCGGGCTGGTCGCGGTGAACGCAAAGGCGATGTTTACTTGCAAACATTACGTCCAGACCATCCACTTCTTAACACCTTGGTACAAGAAGATTATCGTCAATTTGCCAAACAAACCTTAAAAGAACGCCAAATTGCACTGATGCCCCCTTTTCGTTATGCAGCTCTTATTCGCTGTGAATCGAAAGATCAAAACTTAAACACAGATTTTCTACAGCAACATGCCCAATTTTTAAGGCAGAGTTCTGAAAATACAATTGATATTTGGGGACCAATTCCTGCGCCAATGGAACGTAAAGCGGGGCGCTATCAATCACATATGGTGTTGTTATCTACAGACCGTGCCCGATTACACTTTTTTATTCGGCACTGGTGGCAAAATATGTTGCATCAAAAGCCGTCCAGTATGAAACTCAGCTTAGACATTGACCCGCAAGAACTCAGTTAAATCAATGCTGATACTCGAATCAGCCACTGAGTAAATGTGTAATATTAAACATAGATCAGGACGACGCATGCCGCTACTGCTGCAAATCACCATCTTCTTAGGCGCTTCTTTGCTCTTAGTGCCATTGCTCAAGCGTTTAGGCATTGCCACTGTGCTGGGTTATCTTTTTACTGGTATTTTACTAGGCCCTAGCGTTTTAAACATTGCCAGTGACCCAGAAGCCATTCAAGAATTGGCTGAGTTTGGCGTAATCTTATTGATGTTTATTATTGGCTTAGAATTGCGCCCACAACGTCTGTGGCAAATGCGCCAATCTATTTTTGGTATGGGAAGCCTACAAGTTGGTATTACTGGTCTACTATTAGCAGTTATTAGTTTCTTTGCGCTACAACAAGGCATTGCCACCAGTTTTGTAATTGGCTTTACATTGGCACTTTCTTCAACTGCATTTGTTTTACAACTACTGGCAGAAAAACAGCAACTCAATACCACGTATGGTCAGCAGTCTTTTTCAATTCTTTTATTTCAAGATATGGCCGCTATTCCGCTAATTGCCGTCATTCCGTTACTGGCAGGAACTGAATCTACTCATCATGGTATTGCCTATTTTGCAGCAATTATTGCCACCTTTACTGGCCTGTTTTTATTCAGTCGCTACCTCATGCGCCCCTTCTTTCGCTTTGTTGCGAAAAGTGGAGCCAATGAACTGATTACTGCCGTTGGCTTATTTATTGTACTGGCCGTGGTGATGCTAATGGATGTATTAGGAATCAGTACAACATTGGGTGCATTTCTCACTGGAGTATTGCTCGCAGATTCCGAATTCCGCCATGAACTTGAAGCCAGTATTGCACCATTTAAAGGCCTCTTACTCGGTCTATTTTTCATGACCGTCGGTATGACAACACAGCTTTCTCTGTTTATTAGTATGCCTGAATTGATCATTGGCGGTACATTGGTGCTGATGCTCGTGAAAATGTTGTCCCTCACTGCTATCGCACGCTATTTCAGACATTCATGGCGCAATAGTTTGATGTTGGCAACCTGCTTAGCACAAGGTGGTGAATTTGCTTTTGTAGTACTCAATGTTGCTTTAAGTGAAAAAGTGCTGACTCAAGCGATTTTGGAACCCATTACGCTCATTGTAACTTTATCGATGGTGTTAACCCCAATTCTGTATTGGCTTATTTCATCGCAAATTGTGCCCCGTTTTCAGAAAACGGATATTGCCCCACAATATGATGATATTCCCAATGACCACGCTCCGATTATTATTGCGGGCTTTGGTCGTTTTGGACAAATTATTGCCCGTGTCGCGCATATTCAACACCAGCCTTTCACTGCCATTGACAGTAGTTTAGATAAGGTCGATTTCGTCCGAAACTATGGTGGACATGTCTATTATGGCGATGCAACCCAACCCGATATTTTACGGGCAGCAGGCATAGAACATGCCCAAGTATTTGTTTTAGCAATTGATGATATTGAAGACTCAATGAATGTAGCACGACATATTCGTCTAAATTATCCCACTTTAAAAATACTGGTTCGCGCCCGTGATCGTCACCATGTTCATTTATTACGTGATCTAGGGGTTGAACACATTTGGCGTGAAACCTACTTGTCATCGTTGGGTATGGCTTATCATGTCCTGCGAAATGTCGGTGTTAATGAAGACGATGCTTATAAAAGCATTGAATTATTCCGTGACTATGATGAAAAGATGCTCGCTCAACAACAAAATATTTATACCGATGAACAAAAAATTTATGAAACACATCGTAACGCTTTAGCCGAATTGGAACATCTGTTTGAAAGTGATGTTAAAATCTGCCAACCCCCTGTTGGTGTTGACTTACAGCGCAGTTTACAGCGCGACCGCATTGATGTCGCAAGAGATGATCTGCAATGACTTGTGTTTTACAATATTGTCACCATTAATGCAGGGTTATGGAGAATTTTATGTCTGATTTACGCCAACGTTTTTTTATTGAAAACAGCCCTGTACGCGGTGAAGTAGTTCACCTTGAACACGCTTTGCAAACAATTCTTGCACAGCGAGATTACGCCCCTGCCATTCAAGTTTTATTGGGTGAAATGCTGAGTGCGACTGCATTGTTGGCCAGTACATTAAAAATTAAAGGCCGTATCAGCCTACAAATTCAAGCATCTGGCACCTTTAAATGGGGCATGGCAGAGTGTAACCATTTAGGTGAAATTCGCGCCTTAGCCGACTATGAAGAAGACCCACATTTTCTACAGGCAGAAAACAGTAGTACAGTATTAAAAACCCTGCAAAACCCTGTTCTTTTTATTAATATTGAACCTGAGTTTGGTGAACGCTACCAAGGGATTGTACCTTTGGATCAACCGACTTTGGCACGTTGCCTCATGCAGTATTATGACTTATCTGCACAAATTCCAACACGCATTATCTTGGCAAGCACGGCAGAACGTGCAGGCGGTTTACTCATTCAACTGCTTCCTCGTAACAGTGAAGAAGAACAGCAACGTGTAGATGAAGATTTGTGGCCACGTCTGACCATGCTCACCGAAACCATCAAACCTGCAGAACTAACTGACTTAAATGCCAGTGAAATTCTATATCGCTTATACAATGAAGAAGAAGTGCGCTTACCTGAAGTTGAAGTCCTCCAATTTGGTTGTACGTGTTCTAAAGCACGTTGTGCAACTGCATTACAACAAATTGGTATAGTTGCAGTGCGTGAAACACTAGAACATGAAAATCCAATCAATATGGATTGCCAATTCTGTAATACTCATTACAGCTTTAGTGCAGAAGAAGCCTTAGGATTATTTGGCGAACATCTCAGTTAAGTGACCATTTGTTTTATTGCAAACGCATCAATTATTAAAGCGCCCATATTGGGTGCTTTTTTATGTCGACATACAACGTCATTTCAACCCAAGAACAACCCATGATTTCTATGAAGAAAACGGACGAAGTGATCTTGCTATCTGTAAATGTTGTTGTACACTTTGTGCCTAAATAAAGCCATCAACATAATAAAAGCTTTAGACCTATAAATATAAAAAATTAAATAAAATTTGGAATAACCTTATGAATAACACCTTCATTTTCAGCCTATTCATCTGCTTTTTAAGTCTTAGCTATCCATGTTCAAGCGACCGATATTACAGGGACATGGAAAACCATCGATGATCAAACTGGATATGCGCGTACTGAAGTCAGAATCAGTAAACTTAAAGATGAGCGTTTTGCTGGAAAGATTATTAAGGCTCACTCCATTCCGAACCGAATTGCGGTCAGCAACTGTGAAAAATGTGCAGGAAAGCTAAAAAATGCCCCTTAATTGGACTGCCTATTCTTTCAGGTTTTCAACAAAATACAGAAAAAAATAATGAATATGTAAATGGTCAGATTCTTGATCCACTCTCTGGCAACACCTACCAAAGCAAGGGCCATCTCAATGCCAGAGGTAATGTACTGACTATCCATGGCTACATTGGAACAACTTTCCTTGGTCGAACAGTGTCATGGATTCGTATCGAATAAATATAAACTCGGTATTTTTCACATTACCCAGAAACATTAAAAAATAAACCATGCCTTGGCTTAGCTTTTACTGGGGACTTTAAAGCCAATAAAAGCTAATTAAATGCATGCTAGACGGTAATTTTTTTGATTTGATTAGCGGTAAAATCTACAAAACTAAAGCCAAATTGAACGCTACCAGAAAACACTTAACCTTAGGTGGCTATGTTGATGTTTCTGTTATTGGGCGCAGTGTGACTTGGCTAAAATATTAATTTTGCTTTGCATGACAATAACTGGCCTCTATTTAAAGATTTTTCATTGTCATAATTTGAAACAATATGCGACAAATAAGTACTACTCCATTTCGTTGAAGGCTCTTATATTGATTAAAAGATAATCAAATATATAGCGAGTCGATAACGAGATATGGCAAAAAACTATTATGAAGTGTTAGGCGTATCACGGGATGCTCCACAAGATCAAATTAAAAAAGCCTATCGTAAATTGGCACGAAAATATCATCCAGATATTAGTAAAGAAGCGGATGCTGAAACCCATATGCAGGAACTCAATGTTGCATATGACACACTCAGTAATGCAGAAAAAAAGAAAGAATATGACTTTCAATTAGATCATCCAGAAGGTTTTGGTACATTTGGCGATCAAGCACATCATGGTTTTAATGATAGCCAGTTTTATCAACAAGGAAATAATCAACAGGCTGATTTCAGTGGTTTTGAAGATCTATTTGGTCGCTTTGGCTCAGGCTTTGGTGGTGGTAATTATCAATATCAACAACAGAATCGCGCTCAGCAACCCTATAAAGGTGAAGACCAACATGCCAGCATCGATGTCGATTTAGACATTGCTTACCGTGGTGCAACTCAGAATATTACCTTACAAATTCCAACACTCAATGCGTATGGAGAACCTGAAGTACAGCGGAAAACCTTGCAGGTAAAAATCCCTAAAGGCTTAAAAGATGGTCAGCAAATTCGCTTAAGTGGTCAAGGTCAGTTAGGCGTCAATGGTGGGCCCAATGGCGACCTCTATCTTGAAGTCCATTACCGTGCCACTGAACGCTGGCATGTAAAAGAAGCGGACGTCTATATGACTATTGATGTTGCGCCTTGGGAAGCCGCATTAGGCCAAAATATTAATATCCAGACCTTAGATGATACGACAGTACAAGTCAGCCTTCCTAAAAATGCACATACGGGTCAGCAGTTACGTTTAAAAAATAAAGGGATACCAAATAAAACACCAGGGCATTTATATTTGGTATTAAATATAGTAAACCCTCCTGCTCACAGCGCCGAAGAGCAGCAGGCATATCAAGCGTTTGCTGAAGCATTTCAGCAATTTAAGCCTAGACAGCCTTAAGGAGTAGAACTCATGACAACAATTTATTACCGTGAAATTGTATCGAATGGCTGTGAACAGACAGAAATTGTCGACGAACAGCGCAGTTTTGACTTACAACATTTTGCTCAAGCGTGTGGGCAAAGCCCAGAATGGGTATTACAACTTCTAGAATATGACATATTACCCGACCGTCCTGACAGTCGCGTTCATCAATTTTTTGGTGATGATATTTCCCGTGCAAGGCGCGCCTACCGCCTACAAAGGGACTTCGATGCAAGCTTTACCGCTGTCGCAATGATGCTAGATTTAATTGATGAAGTACAAAATTTACGCCGAGAAGTAAAACATCATCAATTCCAATCTCATTAATATTTTTCATCTCTTCCCTGTAGTTCTACTATGGGGGAGTTGGATATTTGTTTCATTTTTACCTGAGAGAACTGTTCAAGCTTATGAAAACGAAAGAATGTAATAAAAAGATCAAAAATATGTTTCCTGAATTTAAAGATCTGATTCAGCAACTACTCGAGCACAACCCCCGCTTCGCCCATCTTTTTGAGCGTCATGCAGAACTCGATCAGGAAATATGTCAATTGGAACAATGTCCCGTGAATCAAATTAATATTGATATAGAAACGCTAAAGCGAAAAAAACTGAAGCTTAAAGATGAAATTTACCGCTTACTGAAACAGAATCAAAATGATGAGTATGCATTCTAAATTATTTTGTTCGATATAAAGTGACTGACAAAACTGTGCTGGCTCGCTATGTTCTTTTTATTTAAAAATGAATATGGCTAATTTTAGATGGATATTTTCCATCAATAAAATTTATTGATCAGCACTTTAATCTGTATTAACAGTACAACATTTGTCAGTCAGAATTTTTTTGGCTCACTTTTTACAACAGACCCCAAGGCAGGCTGAACGCCATGAAAAACGATGCACAATCATCGCAATATTGGCAATTCAGGCCTAGGCTAGGGTACAACTTAAATTCAGCTGAAATAGATATGGTATCCACAATATGGATTAAACCTTATTTCAGCTTAGTGAATTTCTCAACTTCTTTGAGTGTACCTTTGACGGTTTGCTTCAAGGGTTCATAATCTAAAAACCACAATAAACTCATGTGCTGATCTTGATGTTGTTGTGCCAACATATCAATCACACTTTTCTCACCTCTACCGACCATATGGCGACGGTAAAAATAGTAAATAAGCAATACTGTCGTCATCAACATAATCATCAGCATAATCCAAAACCCCTGCTCCGACTTTAAGCCAGGAATGAATTCAAAATTCATTCCATAGATGCCTGTCAACAAAGTCAAAGGTGCAAATACCGCGGTAATAATAGCTAAAATACGCATATTTTCATTGGTTTGATTAGAAATTGCAGAAAAATGCAAATCCATAGCGGCCTGAACCGCCGCTCTAAGCCGAATGGTATGTTTTTGAATGCGCTCAATATGACTAATTAAATCATCTACGCGTACCAGCATAATATCTTGACGTTCAGTTTTCTTTTTACCTTTTAAATGCGGGTAATTATCCACAATTTCGTCATGCAATTCCTGTAAGCATTCAATTTGCTCTTCACACAAATTTTCGACCTGTTGAAATGCCATGTTCTCTTGCAATAATTGTTGCCATTTAGTAAAACGGCGATGTCCCTGCAACAATTCTTGTTGCCAATATTCCACGCGTCGAGTTAATGGCACACGTAAATCGAGATAACCATCTACCATGCTATTTAAAAGCCTTAGCGTCAAATCCAAAGTTGTTGTGGGTAGTTTTCTTGATCTATTTTGATCATCTGCGTGACGGGTTAAAATGGTTTCAATCCGTGCAATATAATTTTCGACAGCTTTGTTGCCTTTTTCCCGAACGGTAATTAATACCTGTGGTGTCATAATAAAACTGATTGGCGTGGTCGATAAACCAAATACCCGCTCATGCAATTCCAATGCATTCTCACCCGTTTTAACGTTGTCATCTGGGGTAATCAGTTTTCGAAAAATCAACAAATCATAGTCATCCATGGTATCAAATGCACACGGATGTTCTAAATTCAAAATATCTTTAAGATGATATTCATTCAACCAAACATTGGTTTTTTCAAAAATCTCTTGTTGCCAAGTTTCTGCTCGGTTTACAACATCTTCGCGGACACAATCTAGCCAAATGAATTCAGGTTCAATATTGGCATCAAGATAGCCTTTTTGCACATAAATCCGCGGTTCAGCAGGCTGTTGAAAAAATGAATAGATTTGCATTGCCACATTTATTATTTTGTTAACTCACTGGCATGATGCCATAAAAAAAGCCTGCATCAAGCAGGCTTTTTTATAACAACGTCAAAACATCTGGGCAATTAAGCTTGTTCGATGTCTTTCATGGTCAATTTAATACGGCCACGGTTGTCTACATCCGCAACTTGTACTTTAATTTCTTGACCTTCTTTCAACACGTCTGAAACGTTCGCAATGCGTTCGTTCGAGATTTGTGAAATGTGAAGTAAACCATCAGTACCTGGCAGAATATTGACAAATGCACCAAATTCTACAATACGGATTACTTTACCAACATACATTGTACCTGGCTCAATTTCAGCAGTAAGCGCTTGGATTTTTGCAACAGCAGCCGCCGCAGCAGCTTTCGTTTCACCAAATACGCGAACTGTACCGTTATCTTCGATATCGATTGCAGCTTTCGTTTCTTCAGTAATGGCACGAATTGTTGCGCCACCTTTACCAATCACATCACGGATTTTGTCCGGATTGATGTTGATCACTTGGAAGGTTGGTGCGTGCATAGAAATTTCAGGACGCGCGCGTGAAATCACTTGGTTCATTTCGTTCAAGATGTGCATACGACCAGCATACGCTTGGTTCAATGCAGACTCCATGATCTCTTCAGTAATCCCTTCGATCTTGATGTCCATTTGAAGCGCAGTAATACCGTTTGCAGAACCTGCTACTTTAAAGTCCATATCACCTAAGTGATCTTCATCACCCAAGATGTCAGAAAGAACTGCGAAACGCTCGCCTTCTTTCACTAGACCCATTGCGATACCCGCAACTGGTGCTTTCAATGGAACACCTGCGTCCATAAGTGATAGTGAAGCACCACATACAGAAGCCATTGAAGATGAACCGTTAGATTCAGTAATGTCAGATACAATACGAATCACGTACGGGAAGCGATCAGCTGGTGGAAGTACCGCTTGAACACCACGACGCGCTAGACGGCCGTGACCAATTTCACGACGTTTAGGACCAGATTCACGACCTGTTTCACCTACAGAATATGCAGGGAAGTTGTAGTGCAACATGAAGTTATCAGTTTTCGTACCTGATAGACTATCAACCATCAATGCATCACGTGTATTACCCAAAGTTGTTGTTACCAACGCCTGAGTTTCACCACGTGTAAACAATGCAGAACCGTGAGCACGGCCTAATACACCGACTTGAACATCAATAGCGCGAACAGTTTTGGTGTCACGACCATCAATACGTGGTTTACCTGACAAAATGTTGTCACGGACTGTACGGTATTTTAAATCTTCGAATAATTCGTCAACTTCATTTGCAATACCCGTTTCGTCATTTTCTGGAACGAACTGCGCAACAGCTTCTGCATGAAGTGCATCAAGCGCCGCATAACGGTCTTGCTTCACAGCAATTGTGTATGCTTCAGAAATTTTTGCTTCGAAAGCTTCTTTTAGTTGAGCAAGAAGTGCTTCGTTTTTAACTGGAGCAACCCAAGTTGATTCAACCGCACCAGCAGCCGCTGCAAATTCTTTAATTGCTTGAACCGCAATTTGCATTTCGTCGTGACCGAACAATACAGCGCCTAACATTTGGTCTTCTGAAAGTTCTTTCGCTTCAGATTCGACCATAAGCACTGCAGATTCTGTACCTGCAACCACAAGGTCAAGGTCAGATTCTTTCAATTGTTCGTGGTTCGGGTTTAGGATGTATTCACCGTTGATTAAACCAACACGTGCACCTGCGATTGGGCCACGGAATGGAACACCAGCAATTGACATTGCAGCTGAAGCACCCAACATTGCAGCAATATCAGCATCCATAGTTTTATCAGAAGAAATAACAGTCGCTGTCACTTGAATTTCGTTATAGAAACCTTCTGGGAATAACGGACGAATTGGACGGTCAATTAAACGTGAAATTAAAGTTTCAGATTCAGTTTGACGACCTTCGCGCTTACCATAACCACCTGGGATACGACCAGCAGCATATTGTTTTTCTTGATAGTTAACAGTCAATGGGAAGAAATCTTGGCCTGCTTTTGCTTTTGGTTGAGCAACAATTGCAACCAATACAGTTACGCCACCCATTGTAATCACAACAGTATTTGCTTGACGAGCAACACGACCTGTTTCTAAAACAACTTGGTGCTGACCGTACTGGAATTCTTTACGAATAATATTAAACATCGACATGTATTTTTTTCCTGATTTTATTCTAGTGGAGACCCCTAAGGTTTGGCATTCACAACATTACATTGTTTAAGTAAATGACAAAGCTTAGAAGCCGACCTCACCAGAGCATAAAAAAATGATTTTAAGACGCAAAGAAGGAGCGAATCATCGCCCCTTCTCAATTATCCAGCCAAAACTGGATAGACTTTAGTTTTCAGTAATACAGCATTCAACATGCAATAATCCGAAAATAAAAGTTTAAATCGAATTAACGACGTAAACCTAAAGCAGCAATCAATGCGCTGTAACGAGTAGCATCTTTACCTTTAAGGTAATCAAGAAGCTTACGACGTTGGTTAACCATACGGATAAGACCGCGACGGCTATGGTGGTCGTGTTTGTGTTCTTTAAAGTGACTTTGCAATTCATTGATTTGCGCAGTTAAAAGAGCTACTTGAACTTCTGGTGAACCAGTGTCGTTTTCAGCGCGAGCGAATTTTGCAATGATCTCTGCGCGATCTGCGTTTGTTAAAGCCATTCGATTTCTCCGAGATGCCTAATTAAGTTACATTTGATACGAATCAAATTGATTCTTCAAAACCAATTTGACTGCCGTGCATCACTACAGCAAGTGCATTATATTAAGGGAAAAGCGCCTCGATTGCAAAATTAGATCGCGTCTTTTCGCTGAATAAGCGTTTAATTTCCTTTAATCGGCTTATCTTTAAGTTGTTTATTTTATAGACAGAATTTTTATTTAATAAATTTCAGTGAACTATTGCCCATCTCTTAGAAGTAGAAAGGACCATTTCGCCCTTTAAGCACCTATCAGAAGTTAGACATCCTCCTATACTATTCTTTAAATAGGGCATCTCTGGCCATTTTAGAATAGAAAAAAGCCCGAGCAGAGCTCGGGCTTTTTTTTGCGCTGTAGTTTCTTCTTTTTTCATTATAGTTTTATTATTTATTGTGTTTTTATGGCGCTTTTCGCGTCTTTTGTAGAAAACATTCCATGTTTTAACTAGCACTTCCTTATGTGGTAGATTTTGCCAGAATGCATTCTTAAAAGAAGACGCTTTTTTCGCCGTGCCTTGTACGCCATTTCGTACAAAAATTAATCCAAATAATAAGATTCACAATATATTTCAATAAATTCAAAATATAAAAAAGCCCTGCAGTCTCTCCCAAAACTGCAAGGCTTAGCGGCTGTAAGTTTCCTCTTTTCCTTACGTCACTGTAAGTTCGCTGTCTTTTGACGTTCTTGTTATATTTTTGCGATTGTACTCAACGATCCGTATTGAGTGTTTTTTTATGTACAGCCATCTTGTCAGAATCTGAAACAAAGCTCTATGCGCTAATTTCTCGAATCCTTGTAAGATATTTCGTACAAGAAGATGTCTTACAATTTATACTTTTTGCCAAGTTGCTTGGTTAAAAGTGCAGATAAACCACTTTTACGTGCTGTAATAACGGTCATTGCGACCGAAAAAGCAGAAGGTGCAACCAACAAACTCACTACTTTTTTCGCCCGTGTAATGGCAGTATAAATCAACTCTTTACTTAACAGCGCTTTAGCATGTGCTTCCAAAACCACCGCAGTATGGGTAAATTCAGAACCCTGCGATTTATGAATGGTCATGGCATAGGCCGTTTCAATATTTTTAGGTAAACGCGCGCTGATGACCCATTTTTGCAAACTCGGAAAATAAACCGAGAACTGTAATTTGCCTTCATGTGGTCGTTTAAAACAAATTCCAATGTCACCATTCGAAAGGCCCAGCTGGTAGTCATTATAAGTCATCATCACTGGGCGACCTGCATACCATTCGCCCTGTTTCATCTGCGCTGTGGCTTGAAGAATGCGATATTCCATCTGCTCATTTAATGCTGTTAAACCTAGATTTCCATGGCGTACCGCAGCTAAAATCCGATAATCGTCAAATGCCTTAACCACCTCAGTTTCTAATTGTGGGTTAAAATCAGAAGATAAATATTTTTTTAATACAGCAATATAAGCATCAAAACCCAACATCAACTGATCGTAATATTCATTCCAATCGACATTATTTGTCATATCGGCGCTAAATAATCCCAAGCTCAGTTGCTCTGGTTCGACCAAACGCTCAGATAAATATTGCAACTGGATACAATCTTGCATATTCGGTATTAATGGCACTGCTTGTAAGCGTCCAGCCTGTACCAAATTCTGCTCAAAACACGTTAAGACACCCTCACTGGTGTTATTTTGCTGAATAAAATTGGCCATTCGACCAATTAATTTTTTGCCATCAAAACGATGACTGGTAATCAGGTTCACTCTATTTTCGGACAAAGCTTCAACTTGTTGTAAATCGGCAAGTACGGAACCAACATCAACCGAAGCCAATTGATTAGCATCTCCCAAAAGAATCAAACGCGTTTGCGGTGCAACCGCTGAAAACAACATAGTCGCTAAATTTAAATCCAACATGGAAGCTTCATCTACCACAATGACATCGTAAGGCAAGGGGCGTTTGGCATGAAAGCGTGGGCGTTGATTTTCACCTAAACCCAATAAACGATGAATAGTAATTGGCGCTAAGCGCTTCAAATCATCACTCACCAAATCGTTCAGCTTGGTATCAGCAAATGAATTTTGTAACGCTTCTTTCATTCGCTGTGCAGCTTTGCCTGTAGGGGCTGCCATCGCAATCCGAATATCTGGAATAGCCTGATTTAATACCGCAATAATTCGTGCAAGCGTATAGGTTTTACCTGTGCCCGGCCCACCCGTAATAATACTCAAAGGCTGTGATGCGACCATCTGTAAGGCTAGCTTTTGTTGCGTATCCGTCAATAAAGCGTGGTGTTGCGCGGTCAGTTGTAGCACTTCTATGTGTTGTTGTTTTAAATGAACTACGGCCTGTGCCAATTGGCTTTCTAATCGCCAGTAGCGATATAAATACAAGCGCTGATCGTCCCAGATAAAAGGGGCAATTGCTTGTTTCTCTAAAGCATCAGGATCAGAATTATGCACCAGTTTTTGTAGAAGCAGCGCCTCATCTTTATGACATGTAATACAACTATCACCCTGCTCAATCGCTTGAAAAATCCGTTGAATCAATGCTGCAGATTGCACCTGTGCTTCTGGCGTAATGTACAGCTGAATCAAGCTGTTAATCCACGTCTGCATATTCAAACGGCTCTGGTTATTTTCCACACAGTTACCCTCAAGCTTATCCACAGGATAATTTATTGTTTATACGTAAATTTATAGCGTTATTTACAGAATTTCGTTTAGTTAATCAGCAGACAAATAACCCAATATTTCATCAAGTTGCAAAATAAACGCGGCTTGGGGTTGCCAGTGATAAGCACCTGAACCAAACTGCTTACACATGCCACGTAAGTACAAATAACTTGCGCCCCCCAAATGCTGATGAATCGAATAATCTTGCAAATGCACCTGAAGATACCGATGTAAAGCCACCAAATACAAAGCGGCCTGCAACCAATAACTGGACTGACTCATGTTATTTTTCACTTCAGTTTCAGCATAATGAAGTTCGGTTTTTCCCAAAAAATTACTTTTATAATCCGCGATATGGTAACGCTGACCATCGTAATACACCAAGTCAATAGCACCGATTAAATAACGCGCTGAATTGGCTTCATTCAAAGCTTCTATTTGAATGCCTTGTTGCTTAAATAGACGCTGAATTGGGTGAATTGGAACAGGTCGATCTGACAATGCCAAATGAAAAGGAAATTCGGGTAAATGGCTATTCTTCGGCAATGAACTTAAACAAAAGACCTGATCTTGATGCAAAGGTGTATGAACCACGTCATGCATCCATTGGGTCATGAGTGTATACAGTATTTCATTCTGCATATTTTCGACCAATGAACCAAAGCCCATATCAACATAATCACGGGTCATTTTCACCTCAATGGCGGGAGTAAAGAGCGTTGTATTTTTTAAACTCGTCGCGCTTTGCACAAATTTTTGTTGTAGGTCCTGTGTATCTACTTGATGAAAATTGGGAATAAAGGTCTCTAAATCTTGCCAAAAATGTTCAGGCTGATAATGGCTTGCATCCTGAAAGCGTTGAGGCCACTTTGCACTTGCTGTTTCATTCTGCAAAAATTGTTGCATCAACGCATGATTGAACCCTATAAAAAGGCCACGCACGATTTTGTGTTGCTCATGGCTATTTATTTGCGGGCCGAACTGTTGTAGCGCAGTTTGATACAAGACCTGTGTAGATTCAATATAGGTCGATTTCCATGCCTGTGTGAAGGTTTTCCACACAGCAAAACTGTCCTGAAATTTTTGCCGAAGTTCAATTAACAATTGCGGGCCATCGTTTTTAAAACGACGTAAAATTTCAATTTTCCAACTCTCAGGTGCTTGAAAATCAATCTGCTCATAAATACTGTGCAAGAATGTTCCTGCAACTGTACCTTTAGGGAAATGTTGCTTAATCCAAGCAATGTCCTGCGCAGGCAATGCAGCCATAGCATCAATATCGGTTTCATCCTCTGCGCTATCTTCAGCAATTGCCTGCATGACCAACTGATCTTGAGAGCGCTGACGATAAGCCAAATGCTGTGATAAACCCGTAAAACTGGTATTTGTTCGTGGGTAAAAACGCATCGTTGGTAAGCTCAAAGCTTCGAGCGTTAAACGCTGATCGTCAGAGATTGGAATAGGCGATGGGCATTCTGCAATAAGTGGTTCAACGGCACAGTTCGGATGTTGAAATGCGCTGTTACCTTGCCCCTTCCAAAAAGGCAAACTATATAAAGATTTATGTTCAGATGTTCTAAATACAGCATAAATACGGTGGCTAGCGCGAGTTAAAGCGACATACCAAAGGCGATGCTGTTCTGCGTAACGTCGTTCATCATGTTGCTGTTTTTTTAACTGATCATTCGATCCGCCAATATCAATCACACGGCGCTTTTCACTGGGTGCCGAGACATCGGTCTGTACATCTTCATAGGAAAAAATCAGACTGTTGTCTACTTTGGGACTCCCATCGGCATTCAGTAAAAACACCACTTTAAATTCTAGACCTTTAGACTGATGAATGGTCATCAGCTTCACGCCTTCGGCATTGGTTAAAGGTCGTTCTAGCTCCCAATCATGGCTTTTGGGTGATTGTAGTTGTTTTAAATACCAATGGAATAAATGCTGCGCACCTTGTAATTGTTCACTTTGATCGCTCAAAATTTCCGTTAAATGACGCAAGTTCACCACATCTCTTTCATTATCACGGCTGTGTAGTTCGACCAATCGCTCCCAAATTTTAAAATAATTGAGACAATAATGCCACGCAGGTAAAAAACCCTGCGTTAACCATAACTCACGAATATGATCAAACTGCGCAATATAATGGCTTAGGTCTAAAGTCTGCGAATCTGCACTCCATAAATCATTCAGCTGCATACCCAATAAGCGCCCGAGTAAGGCACGCTTCACTTTGGCTTCCTGATAAGGCGATAAAATAGCGGCTAAAATCGCTCCAATATCTTGTGCAATCACACTGCCAAAAACACTGCGCTTGGCGGCCCGATTAACCCGAATGCCTAAAGACAATAACACCTGTTGCACTGCATTTAAGGAACTATGACTGGTGGCAAGTACGGCAATATCTTGATCCATTAACGCTTCTTGTTCAGAAGCTAAAGCCGTGTCCGTTTGTGTTTTGGCAAAATACACCTGTTGCTGCGCAGACTGATATAGCAACTGTTGAATTTGCCACGCCACTTGTTCAGCTTCTTGATCTTTATGTTCAAGCTGAAGCCAACGCAATGGTGTTGGATTAATGTGCTTGTGATCATACAAATCTGCATGCGTGGCCCCTGCGGTAATAGGGACATAAACCACATCTTCACCAAAGTCCATTTGGCATTGAAACAGCGCATCGACCACTTCGACCAAGGGTGCAATAGAACGGAAATTTTTCTTCAGTTGATAAAACTGACCTTGTTTACGGTAAACATCATCTCGTGCTTTTAAAAAGGTCAGCATGTCGCCACCACGAAAACCATAAATCGCCTGCTTACGGTCTCCCACCATAATCATGCAACCATTTTGCAAACGTGTAGGATGTCGCCAAATTTGCGCCAACATGGTGTCTTGATCTAAATTCGTGTCTTGAAATTCATCGACTAAAATTAGTGGATAACGTGCATGTACAAAGGCTGCAAATTGATTGCCTTGTTCCCCTTGCAAGGCTTCTGACAAGGTACGAATCTGCTGAGAAAATGTGGTTTCACCTTTGCTTTGTAACATCTGTGGTAGCCGATTTTTGACTTCTTGTGCAATGTGATATTGCAGATAGGTATCCAAACCATTCAAATGCGTAGAGGCTTGTTGCACCTGATCTAATAGGTTTTTAAAAGCACTTAATATGGGATGTTGATACAGTGCGACGACTTCAGCATCTGCAATTTTCTTTTTCCCATTGGCGCTACGTGGCTCATCTTTTTTAAAAAACTGCTGTAATTGCTGAAAGCTTTCGGGCTGTTGACCATTGACTAAAATTTGTGGGCCGTACTGTTGAATACGTTCCAATAAGTTTGGCAGTTGACGTATGGCGTCTACAACAGAATGGCGTGACCACGGCAGAATCAATAATTTGGCATAGCCACCATTGGGCGTAAAATCTTCTAAGGCATGGAGATTGCTTAAATCTACTTGCTGTAATGCATCAAGGGCCTGCTGTATACCGACTAAAGAAAATTCAGGTTGCGTCACAGGATTCAATTTCGCAGAACTGAAATTCAGACTTTTTTCCATCAGTTCGGCATAACGACTCACTGACTTAATTTGCTTGCGTTGCAATAAGCACGTCACCGCCTCTTGAGGCTGGGTTTGTGTCCATTCGCGCAAAATATCATGCACCAATTGTTGCACATAAGCCTTGTCATCGTTGGTAATTTCGGCACGTTCAATTTTGCCACTTTCAAAAGCAAATTCACGTAACAAAGTCTGACTAAAACTATCCAAAGTCCCGACAAACAGTTCGTCAAGCTGATCTAATACCAATTGTAGACGCTCACAGGCATAGCCTATTTGGCTGGCATTGCGCTCAAGTATCACCTGTACCAATTCATCTTCTTCACCTTTGGCGCGAGCTTCAATATTACTGGGCAATTCCGTTCGCAATGTTTCAAGTAGGCTTAAAATACTATATAGACGTTGGCGAATACGGCGTTTTAGTTCAGCAGCTGCTTTACGGGTAAAGGTGGTGGCAATGACCTGACGCGGTAAGTATTTTTCCAGTAAAACTCGAACCATTAAACTGGATAAGGTAAAGGTTTTTCCCGTACCTGCCGAAGCTTCAATCCAATGTAAACCTTGAAAATGCATGCGCCCAATCGGGTTTTCAATTTCTTTAATCTGCATGCGTTTTCTCCGCCGTTTGATGGCTGTAAATGGGTTGATACAAGGCATAGGCAAACTGCTGACAACTTTGCATTAACAAGCTCAAACTGTCTTGATCGCGTAAAATAAAGGCCCAATCGACATGTGCCTGATTGGCTTCATCTTGACGGACATCAAAGGCAGCATACTCCCCAGATTCGGTCCATTTCGTCATCAATTTATCCATCTGATTCAAGCGCTGAATGCCCTGTTCGTCTTCCAACCATTTCACTTCCATTTCTTCACCTTTTTTGCCTTCTAGCAAAATCAGTGCACCATCTTTCGTGGCCAACATTAAAGCTGCAGGTAACACCAAAGGATGTTGTTGACCATAACGCCATGCTTGCATCCAACGTGCCAAATAAATTGGCGCATCTTCAGGGGTAATACCTGAACAACGAATGGTGACATCATTACAAACTTCAATTCGTTCATAAGCCAAAGTAGATGCACTTGAAGGTAAGGATGCCAACCACAATAAATATTCCAACCAAATTTGTGCACGGCGCCGACCTCTGGCACTTGAAGCTGTCATGCTAATCCATTGCTGAACAGGCTGTGCTGGCACCGTAATCTGCATAAGTGTCTGAGCATCTATTTTTAATTGGCGTTGGGTAATGACCGTCAGTTCAGGCTGTTCCGTCTGAGTAATTTGTTTAACCCGTTCCAATAAATCAGCATGTTGTTGCTGACTGACCGCCCACGCTGCCTCTTTGAATTTACCCACTGGCAATTGGTCTAGCAACAACTCAGTCTGCATGTTTTGCTCGGTTTGATCCTGTAAAAAATCCCGCAGTGCATATTGCTCTAAGCCATCCAACAACAAGGGTTCATCCGTCGCAAGGCCATCTTCCGCTGTTAAATTATGAATACCCAGCGTTTTTAAATACAGCGCTGCAGGGAATGTGACCTGCTTAATCCACTGCGCACTGTCCAGTAAAATTTCTGTTGTCGCAGGTAGGCTAACGCTTTGGGCTGTCCAAGGCTGGCGTGCCCCTTTGGCCTGTTGAAGTTGTCGAGCAACATGAAACCATTGGTCTTGATAACGGATTTTGGCTGAAGAACGTTCGGCATCAAAACAACGTTGCTCGAAAGGTTGCAACTCATGTACACAATATAAAGATTGCAAGTTTTCAGGAACTTCAACATCACCTTCTATTTTGACTAGGTTAGGTAAATTAGGATGGGTACGACTGCCCTGTACAATTAAGGCCAAATGGCGAATTAATTCTTGCACCACACTAGAGGGTTCACGGACTTCACCGTCATTAATATCAAAGCCGTTATAGAACAGCCATAAATTCTCTTTGGCTAATAGTAAGGCGTCTAGAAATGCGCCCTGATCATCTTCTAAACGTGAACGGTCACCCAAATGGGGTTTCAATACGTCCATTAAATCAAAAGGCAAATGTGATTGGCGACTTGGGAACTTGCCACTATCAAGATTCAGCATGACAATCAATTTATAAGGCACTGGTCGAATTTGACCAATTTGACTAAAAGTAATTTGTCCTGAAGGAACTGCCTGATCTAACTGGCTGTCCATAATATTTTGAATTTCTTGCAAGACATAAGGCAATGGCAATTGCATGTCTTTGAGTAAATGCGCCCGTTCATCCTGACTCTCATCGTCATCGTTATAATAAGATAAAGTCAGCATGGTGATTTGCTTACGAATGACATCACGAATGGCTTTAAGCGCAGTGACCCCTTGTTTTTGATAGCGCTCTAAATCACGTAGTAATAAATGCAGCCATTCTTCGACATTGCGCATTTGCCCCATTTCATGTTCAACAATCCAATGGCGACGCTCGGCAAAGTCCTGATAAACACTGATGAGAATATTCACCAATTCAAAATCTTCACGGCGCACAAAAGCATAGCTTAAAGTGTCTTGCCACATGGCATGTTCAGGTACAGCGACCCCCAAAACCAAACGGTCTAAAGCAAATTTAAAACTATAGCGGTAGTCGGTATCATTTGGCGCTAAAGTCCGACGCAGATGTTCTTCATCTAAGCCACGTTTAAATTTAGCCTCACTGAGTAACTCAATAATACGTGCCGTTTGCTCTGTGTTCAGTGCATAACGGGTTTGCGTTGCCGTTAAATTTAGCCAATCTGCAAAATCTTCTAATGTGAAACGTCCTTGTGGCAACTGAATCGGCCCAAGTACTGCTCGCCATGCATTCTGTGCATCCAGCGGCGATACCCCTGCAATTTTAACCGGTAAATACACACTGTCTTGACGCACTGCTTCTGAACGTAACATATCATCAAAATACTGTTCACGTGGCGGGGGTGCAAACACACTACGAATCAGTGGCTCTACATCTTTTAAATTGGAACTCAGCACCAAAACATCACTGGCCAAACGAGGCTGTTCTGCTGTGCCTTGTGACAACCAATGCGTGAGTTGATCTTTTAATACTTCCAATTGACGTAAAGCAGAATGACACACATGCATCCGAATGGAATCATCATCACGTTGTAATTCAATGCTATCTGCTTCGGGTTCAGCCAAGTTTAAAATGTCGTATTGCACTTTACCCAATAAATTATTGGCATAATTCTGCGGAAATTGATCATCCCATTCTTCACCATTTTCACCTGCTGCCAAATTCACCAAAAGTGAAAAATGATCGCGGGCTTGTTTACCAAAACGGGTCAATAGAGGATGTCGTGACTCTTTCAGTTGACCATATTCCAAGGTATATTTTTCAAAAAAAGCATCTATTTCCACATCGGACGCATTCGGATGTTTGTCTTTAAAACGCTGTTTGAGCTTAACGTCATACTGCTTTTTCCAATTGGCATCGACCGTATCGGCCCAATATTCCTGCGAGGGGTTAAAATGCAGAATCAGCACATGCATGTACTGCCCCAAGCGACGTAAAAATGCCAATTGGCTAGGTGGTAAATCCAGTACAGTAAATAACACCACTTGTTTGGGAAGCTGAGCCAAGGCTGTTGGACGAGTTTCTGGATTATCCAAAATCTGCCAAAAATCATCATCAATGCTTTGCATTAATTCAAAGTCTGCATGAAATTCACGATGCCATAACCAACGTTGCCATTGTTCTAATTGCGTGGCCTGCGCTTTGGCAAAATCAGATACCTGCGTTTGTTGTTGTAGTGCTTCTTTGCTGTCTAAACCTGGAAATACGGTCTGTGTTTGAAAAAACTGTTGCTCTAAATCAAGTGCTTGGTTCTGCCCCCAATCTTTCAGCCAGTTACTACTACAATCGCAAGTTTGTCCCGCATCATGCTGTTTAAAACAATGCCCGCGGTATTCCATATAATTGCTAAATAAACGTGAAATTTGCTCTGACACCCAATACAACATGCCCTGTTTTTTGAGTTGTTGCTGAGTGTGATCGCTTAAGCGCATTGCGCTGTCATAAATCCGTTGAATAATACTGTGTAACGGATGATCGACCGCTAATGGATTGTCCGTATTTTGAATATAAGGTTTTAAAACCTGATAGGTGCGCCATTTTAAAATCATGCGCGGAATGTTGGCCTTGCGGACTTTTTCTTTATCGTCTAACACAGCCTGATAGGCAAACCATTGAAATGCACGAATACGTTGATGGAACAAATTATTCGCACTAATCCCCTGATGTTCAGATAATTTAACCGTTAGCCATGTTTGTACCGCAGGCGAAGGTACAATAAAATGTTGCGTTTTTAACGCCTCAAATGGGCTCTTAGAAGGCTGATGGCCGACCCGTAGCATCTCTTCCAGTAACACTTCAATACGCTGACTCTGAATGACATGTATGGCCATCTTGATGTTCTTTCCTTCTGTATAAACTACAAAAACATAAAAATTATTGACTATACTTTTTAGACTGTCTATGCCACTTTGAAAACAATATTCAGTTCAAAAAATACTTTGAAACAAGTATCTTAATGATACTTTATGAGAAAAATTCAACAAATAACTGAAGGTACTACTGATGAAGATCGACAATATTCCAGATTCTATTGACCCAAATCTTAATTTAGAAATTATTCGCGCAGAGTGTTTGGAACTTGCCAAAAAACGCGCCTACTTCTCTGCGGGCGCCGCCATCATCCCTGTCCCTTTTTTTGATGTCGTGATTGATGTCGGTATTTTGTCACAATTAATTCCTGAAATTAATGCACGTTTTGGTTTATCACCTGAACAAATTAGCGTTTATGACCCTGCAACCAAACAAATTCACTGGAATGAACTACGTAAACGCGGTGTAGAGTTTTCTGGTTTGGTGGTAGCGCGTACCGCTGTTAAAAAATCCATTAATAATGTGGCAGCCAAATACATTACTAAGCAAATCACTAAATTCATTCCCTTAGGTGGACAAGCCATTGCTGCAGGACTAGGCTATTTTGTGATGAAAACCGTGGCCGATGCACATGTTGAAGACTGCTATAAACTGGCCAAAAGCATTCAGCGCAAGCAACATAGCCAAGAAATTGTACAGGTTTAAAAAGTATTTAAATCCATCATCAAGCGGGTGACTTTCACAAAAACAACCCGCTTTTTTTTTTACGACTGGATTACTCTGCTTTGAGTTGTTTTAAAATGGCTTCCAGCACTTGAACGCGTGCCGTATTCTTGTCATTGGTTGAAATGACATGCCACGGTGCATAATCGGTATCCGTGCGCTGCAACATATCGGCAACAGCCTTTAAGTAGTCGTCCCAACGTCCACGGTTACGCCAATCTTCTTCAGTAATTTTAAAGCGCTTATGCGGTGTTTCTTCCCGCGCCTTGAATCGTGCTTCTTGTTCATCTTTACTAATGGCCAACCAAAACTTAATAACCAGTGTCTGACTGTCATATAGGTCTTTTTCAAAACGGTTAATTTCTTCATAAGCGCGTTGCCACTCTACAGCATTGGCAAAGCCTTCTATCCGCTCAACCAAAACTCGCCCATACCACGTCCGATCAAAAATACTGATCTTTTCTTCAGGCTGAATTTTATTCCAAAAACGCCACAAATACGGGCGACGTAGCTCATATGGTTCAGGCGCCGCAATGGTATAAATTTCGTATTCACGGGGATCGAGTTTTTTCACAATTCGTTTAATCGAACCGCCTTTCCCTGCAGCATCCATCCCTTCAAATGCAATTACCACATTACGCGTATCAAAACGTAGCGCTTCCGCCACTTTTTTACTGAGTTGTTTTAATTCATCTTTATATTGATTTTTTGGTAAGACATCTTCCGAAGGGCTCAGTAAACTTTCAGGTATTTTGGCCTGTTTCCATTGCCCTTTGGCCTTCTTTAAATGGTCTGGGCAATGCTTCAGTGTACGTAAAATATGTTGTGCAAACTGCTGATCACGCTCGATCTCTTTTTCACAATCAATGATCTCCCAATCATCGGTAAAGCGCTGACGAAGTTTTTGTAGGCTGTCATATTGTTTTTTACTGCGCCAATCTAAACCATGGAGCTTGTGCCAATGGACTTCACCAGGGTCCATATGATCTAAACGTTTCTGTAACGACTTCCATGACAAATCGAACCAAACTTTAATCACATCCACGTTATTATTTTTCAGATCTTGCTCATAGGCACGCATGCTTTCAATATATTCATCAAACATGGTTTCATCAATCGGCTTGGACACGTGCATAGCCGTAGTCAGCAAGTCACTGTACCAATTACCAAACATCACCATAACTTGCCCTTCAGCAGGTATAAAACGCGCATAAGGTTGCCAAAAAGTTTGCTTATGATTGAAGGTTTGCGGGGCATCGGCTTTAACCCGTAAATACCGCGGGTCGACCCACTCTCGAAGTTGCTTCACGGCTTCGCCTTTACCTGCAAGCTCAATCCCACTGACTAAAATCAGCACGCTTTTAGCATTGGGTTTCCCTTTGCTCTCCTTCAATGCATATTGCGCTTCAATCAAGGCAACCGACAATTGCTCTGGATCCATCAATTTCATTTCATTGTCTTGTGCAACCATATTTTTCTCTAGCCTTTTGGTTTTCATTTACGCTCAAGCGTTACCCTAAAAACACGCCAAATCCTGTACTTATAAGTTTATACTGCAAATAGATGCTCAAATCTGCAACAAACTGACCCTTTATCTGACTATTTTTTGTTAATTTGTCATAGCGGGCAAAGCCAACAGGCTCTAAGATTTGTGCAGTCCTGAAAATAATTGAGACACTTAATGTCCAAGCTTGCCATTTTAGATGATCTTTTAGATCTGTATTACCAGCTGAACTATCATAAAAACCCAGAAATTTATCAGCGCCTACAAGACGTTCAAGCGTGGCAAAAACAACGGATGCAATGCACTCATCTAAAAGCATTTGCAGAAAAGCAGAATATCTTGATGGCCGAATACTTTTTAAACCGCCTATATGGCGGGCCAGATTTTGATGCTCTGGCACAGCAAATTGCCCGCCTCACCAAATATGCGCACAAAGCGGAAAAACTCATTCCAGACAATGCCATTAAAACGGGAACAGCGGGAGTTTCTTTGGCTATTTTGGCGGTGCAACTCGATGAACAAGTCGCAATACAATTATTAGCAGATTATCATCCGTATGAACCGCTTACAGACGAAATGATGCGTCTGACTTATTTAAAACTCGAGCAGATGCAAGGCCGTTTAAAACAACTTGATTTACTCGATCAATTGGGCAAAAGTTTAGATAAGTACATGCGCTCATTTGTCGTCTATGCGGCCTTTAAAATGTGTAAAGGTGCAGCCAACAAATACAACTTTAATGTCATGTACGATTTTATGCAGGATGGCTTTTTAGCCATGAAACCGTTAAAGTCAGCAGAGAAATTTGTTAAAGATTTTACCGCGGTAGAACGACAGATTATTGAAAAAGTCCATACAGGCGACTTACAGCCCTTCTAATGGCCCGTGCAGAAGTTAAATTTTTCTGTATATTATTCATAACAATTGCCTGCTGATTGCTGTATAACAACAGAGAATCTGTCATCATGCATGCACCGCAGCATCCACCTATTTTTCTGTTAGGAGCGACTCTATGTCTAATGAAAATCAAACGCCGACCCCTACTCCAACATCGGCACAAAATAAAGACACAGCGAGTCCTTTCTTAACTGAGCCGTTGCCACAAGGCGCACCACAAGGTCAACAACAGTCTTTAGAGCAACGTCTAACAGATACCCCTGTGACAGGCTCAGTCCCGAAATACAACTTACCTCGCGGTGCAAATACTGGCAATGTCGGTGCAACAACACATTTTGGTTATGAAACTGTTAGCAGTGAAGACAAAGCACAAAAAGTAGCTGAAGTCTTCCATTCGGTGGCCAGCAAATACGACATCATGAATGACTTAATGTCTTTCGGTATTCATCGTCTGTGGAAACGTTTTGCAATTAATATGTCTGGCGTGCGTCGCGGACAACATGTCTTAGATATTGCAGGCGGTACAGGCGACTTAGCCAAAGTCTTTAGCCGTGAAGTTGGCCCAACAGGTCATGTGGTTCTTTCAGACATTAATGAATCAATGCTTAATGTAGGGCGTGATCGTTTAATTGATGCAGGTTGCACCAATGTCGATTTCGTTTTGGCCAATGCTGAAACTTTAGAACCGTTTGCAGACAACAGCTTTGACTTACTCACCATCAGCTTTGGTTTACGTAACGTAACCGATAAAGACGCTGCGCTTGCTGCCATGTACCGTGTGCTTAAGCCAGGTGGTCGTTTACTTATTTTAGAATTCTCTAAACCTGTTTTTGAACCATTTTCTAAACTCTACGATTTATACTCGTTCACCGCACTACCAATTATGGGCAAACTTATTGCCAATGATGCTGAAAGCTATAAATACCTTGCAGAATCAATTCGTATGCATCCAGATCAGCGCACACTTAAAGGCATGATGGAAAATGCAGGCTTCCAAAACTGTGACTATCACAACCTCACAGGCGGTATTGTTGCGGTTCACCGCGGCTTTAAGCTGTAAGCAATAAAGGTCAGATTTATGTGGTCGATTCTTGCACTGGGTGCGGTTGAGCGATTGATTCATCATGTGATTGAATTGGATGCAATTACCCGCATTCAGCTCAATCAACTGCAAGGGAAAATTTTGCGCGTAGTGATCGACTCACCGCAATTGTCCGTCGATACTGTGTTCGATCATGGTAAAGTCCGCTTAGAAGCCACGGCCACAGGTCATAGCGAAACGCCGTCACTGTTCGAGCAACGACCATTCGACCCATCATCAAAAACCACTGAAGCCACTGCAGTGCTACATGTTAAAAATACTGTAGAACTGCTAAAGTTACTTTTGTCAGATGATACTGGCAATATTCCTGTGCAAGGTGACTATCACCTACTACAGGATATCCAACGGATTATTGCGCAGGCCGAACCTGATTTAGCCTCGCATTTATCACCCTGGATTGGCCCAACTTTGGCACATGAAATTGCTAAAATGCAGCTGGTGCCAAAACATTTAAAGCGCTCTTTGCACAGTCATTTGTTTTTTGCCGAAGATGCTTTAAAAGAAGATACAGGTCTATTTGCACCACGCTGGCAAATGGATGACTTACATCAAGATACGCGTCTTTTAAATCAAAATTTGGATCGTGTTGAAGCTAAAATTCAGCAACTCCAAACGAAAATTGACGCCTCACAAGATACAACACAACCCTAGGTATTTGCTCATATGATTCCGCATCTTACACGTTTACTCGACCTTTGGCGCATTGCCGCGCACTATAGACTCGACACGTTGTTTCCTGCGGAAGAGCTTCCTGAAAAAGCCCGTCATGTGCTCAGCATCATTCGCATGCACCCTGCTGCTTGGTCAAGCAAAGAGCGAAAAAACCCGCTTAAGCTCAAACAATCCATGGAAGATATGGGCCCCTTAGCCATTAAGCTTGGGCAATTATTATCAACACGTCGTGATTTGATTCCACCAGAAGTATTACAACAGTTGGTGTTACTTCAAGACCGTGTTAAACCCTTCGATTCTAATGTGGCAAAAACGCGCATTCAGGAATCCCTCAAAGCGGATATCAATACTTTATTTTCTCGTTTTGATGAACAGCCTTTGGCGGCCGCCTCTATTGCTCAAGTGCATACCGCAGCGCTACATGATGGTCGCGAAGTCGTGGTAAAAGTGACTCGACCAGATATTCGCCATCAAATTTTGCAAGATTTTGAAATTTTAGAATGGCTTGGTCATTTTTTAGAAAAGCGTTTAGAAGCCGCGCGTGCCCTACATTTGTCTGAAATTATTCAAGACTATCGCCAAATTATTTTAAAAGAATTGGATTTAACCCTAGAAGCAGAAAACACACGTCGTATGCGCCATTATTTTACTGGCTCAAGCATGATGTATGTGCCTGAAGTGTATATGGACAGCAAAGATGTGATGGTTGCTGAGCGTATTACGGGCGTTCCAATTTCAGATATTCCGACCTTCGAAAAATTAGGGATGGATCGTAAGGACTTGGCAGAAAAAGGCTTAACCATTTTCTTTACCCAAGTCTTCCGCGACAACTTTTTCCATGCCGACATGCATCCCGGCAATGTCTTTGTGGAAACCATCAATCCTGCAAATCCACGTTTTATTGCACTAGACTGTGCAATTATGGGCGAGCTGTCTAAGCACGACCAAATGACGGTTGCTCGTATGTTACTGGCAGTAATGAACAGCGACTTTATGCAACTGATTCAAATTGTGCATCAAGCAGGTTGGATTCCACCTGGCACAGATCAAGATGCACTTGCACGTGAAATGCGTCGTACGGTTGGGCCAATGGTGTCCAAACCTATGCATGAGTTGGACTTTGCTGGCATTTTAATTGGGGTGATGGATATTGCTCGTCGTTTCCATTTAGAAATTCCGCCCCAACTGATGTTATTACTGAAAACCTTAGTGCATGTAGAAGGTTTAGGTACAGATTTATATCCTGAACTGGATATTTGGAGTTTAGCGAAACCAATTTTAACCGATTGGATTAAAGCGCAAATGAACCCGCAGAAAAATTTAAAAGAATTAGGACAAAAAATTCCTGATTTGCTCTTAGGTGCGCAGGACTTCCCAACGCTCATGATTGACAGCCTAAACGGACTAAAAAACCAATCTGCATGGCATGCCAAACAACTCAATGAGCTACAAACTATACGTCTACAAATGGAACATCAGCAAAAGCGTAGTTGGATTTTTGGTAGCATCATGGCAATTTTGTTGGCAATTGCCATTATTGCCCCATGGTATGTCTCTATTATACTGATTGTTCTTTCCAGTTTACTGGCCATATGGCGCATTATTAAGTAACTCATTTTAAATTGATCATATAAACCGATTCTCTTCCTGTCTTTTCTCTTTAAGGCGGGAAGAGGATTGAATTACTTCCAAAAGTAAGCTGTGAGTAGTTCAATAAAAAATATTCAGCGAACACCATAAAAACTGCTCTAGGACATTTCGATAGTCAAAATTCTATATGCTAAATGACTGTGAAGTCACCCTTGGATCTTTCTCGCCATTGGGTCTGGGCTAGGTTCATTTAGAATAAATGCACAATTGTATTTTTAGATGATGCTATGACCCAAATTCTGCAAAAGCGCCCTCCGGCCCTAACACTGCGTGCTGGTGCTATTGCACGCCAATTGATTGAAAAAGAAGGTCTACAGGCCAGCCATGTCGATATTATTCCAGGTGCTGCCGGCGGTCCTAAAGGGATTGGCATTCAAGGGCTTGATCAAGCCATTTTTGGTGACTTTCTGTCTCGCTCACCACGACAGCGCACCGTTATTGGCTCATCCATTGGTGCATGGCGCTTTGCTAGTATTGTGGCATGGGGAGCAAAAGTGGGTACAGAACGCTTAGCAGATCTGTATACCAATCTGCATTTTCATAAAAAAATGTCACGCGTTGATGTCGCTGAAACCTGTAAAAATATGCTGACCGATTTAATTGGCGGACAACAAGAACAATTAATTCATCATCCTGAATTACATTTAACCGTACTGTCTGTCAAAGCTCGCCATTTATTTGAAAGTGACAAGGCCTTGCCACTCCTGACCTCGGTTGCAGGCATTATCGGAACTAACGCTCTAGGGCGTAAACACAGTCGACATTTTATGCAACGCGTCATTAGTCAACCTGCTTCTGGGTTGCAATTTCAAGTACATGATGATTTCACCACCCATTACCAAACATTAAATTCCAACAATGCCATGGACTGGCTTATGGCTTCAGCATCTATCCCTGGGGTAATGACTGCCGTTCGTAATATTCAAGATGCACCGCAAGGTAGTTATCGCGATGGTGGGCTCATCGACTATCATCTAGACTTACCATTTAACAGTCAGGGTATTGTTTTGTATCCGCATTTTACCGATTGCATTACCGCTGGCTGGTTCGATAAAATGTTTAAAAATCGTAAAGCCAATCCTGAAAATCAGGCACGAACATTATTACTCTCTCCTTCCGCAGCCTACCTCCAAAGCTTACCTTTGGAGCGTTTACCTGACCGTAAAGACTTTACTTTAAAAAGCTTAGACCAACAACAGCGCATTAAAATGTGGAATCAATGCGTTGCAGAAAGCCAGCGTCTAGGCGATGAATTTCTAGAAATGGTAGAAAAGCAGAATTTCTCACAAATGCTACAACCACTTTAAGGACTAATGCACAGGTGAGAATAGACTTGTATACTCTGTTCTAATTTTAAATATATTAGAGTTTTATGCGGATTTTTTTGATTGTTTTACAATATGCGTGCGTGGCTTTTGCATTATTCCTGTGTTATCAAATCGGTATGGCACTAACGTCTCCTGAATATGATTTAATGGAAATTGTCGCAGATGTCGGCACCATTTTCATCTGTATTGATTTAGCGACCTTCTTATTTAGCAATAAATCAGGTCAAGGGGTGAGCTTGGAACAATATGCTAAACAGCTAGAGCAGCCACCGTCTAAATTGATTTATGTCACCCGTAAATTGGGTCATTTAGGTATTTTATTGATTATTACCAGCTGGATTGTCCCCATCATTAATTCATAAAAATAATGCCATAAAAAAAACCTCCCAATGGGGAGGTTTTTTTTAACAGTTAAAGATTACTTTGAACCTTTAATTCCTGCTTGTAATAACAATGCACCTAAACCACCAATTTTATTTTCTTGTGGTTTAGCCGTTTGAGCTTTAGTCGCCTGTGGCTTTTTGCCCTGTGGACGATCACCTTGCGGACGTGCTTGCTGCGGACGTTTCGCTTGTGGCTTACGTTCGCCACGTGGCTCATTGCTTTGCTCACGGCGTGGTTGACGTGGTGCTTTTGCAGGTGCTTCTGAACCTTCAGGGCGCATTGACAAATTCACGCGGTTACGTTCAGCATCTATAGCCAATACACGTACTTGTACAATTTGACCCGGCTTCACCACTTTATGCGGATCAGACACAAACTCATTGGCCAATTCAGAAATATGCACCAAACCATCTTGATGCACGCCAACATCTACAAAGGCACCGAAATTCGTGACATTGGTAATCACACCTTCCAGTTGTAAGCCTTCAGTTAATTGTGAAACTTGCGTAATGTCTTCGCGGAACTTCGCAGTACGGAACTCTGGACGTGGGTCACGACCTGGTTTTTCAAGCTCAGACAACACATCTTGAATAGTTGGCAAACCAAATTGATCATCAGCAAATACAGATGCCTCTACTTGGCGAATAATTTCACTGTTGCCAATAATATCTTTCACTGTGGTTGCTTTCGCTTCAACAATTTTACCAACCAAGGCATAAGATTCTGGGTGAACCGCAGACGCATCTAAAGGTTCAGAACCATCTTGAATACGTAAGAAACCTGCCGCTTGTTCAAACGTGCGTTCGCCAAGACGAGGGACGTTCTTCAATGATTGGCGGTTGTCAAAACGACCATTTTCTTTACGAAATTCGACAATTTGCTGTGCAATTGATTTGTTTAGACCCGCAATGTAACCCAAGATGGCTGCAGACGCGGTGTTCACATCGACACCCACCGCATTCACACAGTCTTCAACTACAGCATCTAGTGTATTGGCTAAACCTGTTTGGTTAACATCATGTTGATATTGACCTACACCAATTGATTTAGGATCAATTTTTACCAATTCCGCCAACGGATCTTGTAAACGACGTGCAATTGACACTGCCCCACGAATAGAAACATCTAAATCTGGTAATTCGTTTGATGCCAATTCAGACGCTGAATACACCGATGCGCCTGCTTCAGAAACAGAAACACGCGTCAAGTTTAAATCGGCATTCGCTGTCATCATTTCAGCAATCAGCGCTTCAGTTTCACGACTGGCTGTACCATTCCCAATGGCAATCAAGTCCACATTGAATTCACGGCAAAGACGCGCAAGTTCTGCAAGAGAGCCTACTTTGTCTTCTTTTGGCGCAAATGGATAGATTGTACTGTGTGCCAAAACATCGCCTGATGCATTAACAACAGCCAATTTAACGCCTGTACGGATGCCTGGGTCTACACCCAATGTGCAACGTGCGCCTGCAGGTGCAGAAAGCAACAAATGACGTAAGTTTTCAGCAAATACATTCATGGCTTCAGTTTCAGCAGCCATGCGTTTTTCAGTCAACAATGAGTGTTCAATCGCAGGGCGAACTTTGCCTAACCAGAACAATTTAGCTGTTTGCTTTAAATAGTCTTGACGTGATTGAGGTTGAATCGTCTCTAAGTCATATTCAGTTTCAATACGCGCCAATGGTGCATGGTCATCGCCATCAACTTTTAAGCCCAAGACATTTTCTTGACGACCACGAAGCATTGCCAATAAACGGTGTGATGGAACTTTGTTCAGGTTTTCTGAAAAATCGAAATAGTCGCGGAATTTCTTACCCACTTCTTTTTTCTCTTCAGAAGCCACTAAGCTTTTCAACATTGCCGTTTTTGCAAAGGTGTTTTTCAGCTCAGCAGTTAACGCAATATTTTGCGCCCAATCATCAATTAGAATATGTTGAATCGCATCTAACTGGCTTTCAATATCTGCATAATCTTCATGGCTAAAACCAGACAACGCTTCCGCTGGATCAACCGCTTCTGCAAAAATTTTCTCTGCAATTGGGCCTAATCCTGCTTCTTTGGCTTTAAATGATTTACTGGTGCGTTTTGGACGATATGGCGCATAGATTTCTTCTAATGCATTTTTGGTTTCGGCACCATTCACACGTGCAAGCAAATCATCTGATAATTTGTCTTGTTCTTTTA
This sequence comes from Acinetobacter celticus, assembly GCF_001707755.1. Classification (GTDB taxonomy): domain Bacteria; phylum Pseudomonadota; class Gammaproteobacteria; order Pseudomonadales; family Moraxellaceae; genus Acinetobacter; species Acinetobacter celticus. Next base: position 269,067 of record NZ_MBDL01000001.1, read on the forward strand.
GTGATTCAATCACCTTGTCACGGCGTTCATACAAATCACGTAAGTACGATAAGCGCGTAGCGAGTTGACGTAACTGCGTATCGTCTAAACCCTGCGTTACTTCTTTACGGTAACGTGCGATAAATGGAACGCTGGCACCTTCATCTATAAGTTTGATGGCAGCTTCAACTTGATTTGGACGTCCGGCAATTTCTTTTGCCAACTGCTGAACTAAGTCAGTCATCGTATGTGATCCCACAAGGATAAGTACTAAATGGCATGATTATAAAGACCAAGCCCATAAAATCCACAATTGTTTTTATTAATTTACACTGAACATTTATTGCCAATTCACTGCAATTTCACATTTTGGGCTTAAAGTTTTAAGGAAACATGAATTTAACAAAGAATCTAACCATAAATATTTCGCCAATACATGTATACATTTAGTATCTATGTCTTGATTTTAACTGCAATATTTGTTGCTTTAGAACATAGTAAAGACATACAAATGAATCGTATACTCAAGCTATACCAACTTTGGTTACGAAGACAATAAAGAATAAGGAGCACATCATGAGTTTAGTGGTACCTGCTGAAAAGACTGATGCCGTACACGCAGAAACTGATCGCGTCGAACGCATATTGGTTGTCGATGATGATGTGCGTTTGCGTACGCTACTACAACGCTTTTTAGAAGATAAAGGCTTTGTGGTTAAAACCGCACACGATGCAACTCAAATGGATCGTCTGTTGCAACGGGAACTGTTTTCTCTGATCGTGCTAGATTTCATGTTGCCTGTTGAAGATGGTTTAAGTATCTGTCGCCGTTTACGTCAGTCTAATATTGACACGCCTATTATTATGTTAACTGCGCGTGGTAGCGACTCTGACCGTATTGCAGGACTTGAAGCAGGCGCAGACGACTATTTACCAAAACCATTTAACCCCAATGAATTACTTGCACGTATTCGTGCTGTCTTGCGTCGCCAAGTCCGCGAAGTCCCTGGTGCACCAAGTCAACATATGGAAGTGGTTTCCTTTGGCCCATGGTCACTCGACCTCTCTACACGTACTTTAACGCGTGAAGGCCAAGTGGTGACATTGACGACGGGTGAATTTGCCGTATTAAAAGCGTTGGTACAACATCCACGTGAACCTTTAACCCGTGACAAATTAATGAATTTGGCGCGCGGTCGCGAATGGGGTGCAATGGAGCGTTCAATTGATGTTCAAGTATCGCGCTTACGTCGTCTAGTTGAAGAAAATCCTGCTCGTGCACGTTATATCCAAACCGTTTGGGGCGTGGGCTATGTTTTTGTTCCAGATGGCGCGGAATAATTATTTTCACGTAATAAATAGGCCTCTTTCATCAATCAACAAAGCATCATCAATTGGCAGTGAAATTAATATTGAACGTTCCTTCTCCTTAAAAAGGAGATGGAATATCATGGTGAATTTCTTATTGTTTAAAAATGACTGATGAAAGAAGTCGAATAAAACTCTGTTTTTTATTTATTACGTGACCACTCATTCGTAACTGTTCGAGGCAGGAGGCATCCGTAGCACATGTTTCTGCGATGAATATCATCAATTGCTGATATAGATCGAGTTTTGCGAATGAAATGGTTTTGCCTACTTTTGCCGAAAACAAAAATAGGCAAAACCAAAGGTTATACAATGATTTAAACCCATGCTCTCAAGACTTCACCGTAACAAGTAGCATCAAATAAAATTAAAAGCATAAACATCAATTCAGGATTGATCCGTGAAACTCGACCCCATTGACCCACAAAAATTTACTCAATACGAAGCGTACCAAGAAAAAAAGCGCACGCATTGGGAACGTTTTTTAGATAAGGTAAAACCACGCTCTGCAGCTATGCGCACGACCGTGTTGGTACTTTTTGTGGTGCTTTTTAGCTTATTTATGTCTTTGTGGTTCTTTTGGCGCACCCTGTACCTCCCTGAAATTCAGCAACACGCACGTTATTTGGCATTAGAATTAGAAGTACTGAATAATCCTGACCTGCGCATGTTTCATAACAATGCTGAAGTCGATATTGAAGCATGGCTAAAAAATCGCGTTGGCATTGAATATGTCACTGATCCGAAAGAATTCCCCAATGTTCGGGAAAAAGTGATTGCTGAATTTTTTACCAACCAAATTGAACAAAAACTATCCAATGAATTAAAAATCGAACAGGCAACGGTTTATTTTCAATTCAAACCTAGCCCACGCATTTGGATCCAAACGCCTGAAATGAACGGCAATTGGGTACGTGAACCGCTTAAAACCTATGCCAATTATAGTTCTGAATTGGTTTTTGGCTGGTTGCTTGGTGTCCCGCTAATTTCAGCGGCCATTATTTTAACCTTGGTTCGCCAACTCAATCGTCCCTTACGTCGCTTACAACATGCAGCCAATAGCTATAGTAAAAATGGGACTGCACCCTATTTAGAAACCAACCATGGTCCGCAAGAGATTCGCGAAGTGAATCAGGCTTTTAACCATATGATTTATACGCTCGATCAGACCGAACGGGAACGTCGTATTATGCTGGCAGGCATCTCTCATGACCTGCGCACGCCATTAACCCGTATTCGTCTGAGTGCTGAAATGATGCCCGATGATGACTTTTTAAAAGAAGGTCTGATTTATGATGTCGAAGATATGGATGCAATCCTCAATCAGTTTATTTCGTATATGCGTGATGGCTCAGATGAAGAACCACAAGACACCGATATCAATATACTGCTGCAAGAGTTGGTGATTCAATTTAAACCACTTGATATTCGATTTACAGCACAAGAATTACCCATCATTCAAGCGCGTAGTCTGTCGCTTAAACGACTCATCGGTAATTTGATTAACAATGCCAAACGCTATGGTGCAGAACCGATTGAAATTTCCGCACAAGTTGAAAATAATCAATTACTGATTAGTGTGGCCGATCATGGTGAGGGTATTCCTGCCGACCAAATTGAAGATTTAATGCAACCCTTTGTTCGGGGTAATGATGCTCGGACGATTCAAGGTAGCGGACTTGGCTTAGCCATTGTCAAACGCATTGTTGATATTCACAACGGTCAAATTTTAATCCAAAATCGTGAACAAGGCGGTTTAGAAGCGATCATTTCCCTCCCTCTAAGCAAAACCGAAGTTGATGAAGTTTTAAACAACTCTGCATTAGAGAAAATTAAGCAAACTTTGAGTGAACGCTTCTAGTGTATGTACAAATAACCAACAAACAGTTTCGTGCACTCCTTAATCAGGTTTACTTTTTATTTTTAAAAACAATATCTTGAAAACCATCAAAATATCTTATACCCACATTTTTTCAAAAAATTAGACCTTAGCCTAACAGGTATGCAAAATGGTCTTCTTGATCGGTACAATCCCTATCAGTTTTAAGAATTCCACGAGAGTAAAACATGTCTTTAGATCGCATTCGTTTAGCATCACTTCACGATAAAGTTATTAGCGCTGAGCAAGCTGCTACATTTATCAAAGATGGCATGACGGTAGGTATGAGCGGATTCACCCGCGCAGGTGAAGCGAAGGCTGTGCCTTTAGCATTGGTAGCACAAGCACAAGCGAATCCGTTAAAAATCACGTTGATTACAGGCGCATCTTTAGGCAACGACCTCGACAAAAAATTAACAGAAGCAGGTGTGCTTGCACGCCGTCTACCTTTCCAAGTAGACAACACTTTACGTAAAGCCATCAACAACGGCGAAGTTATGTTCATCGATCAGCATTTGTCTGAAACTGTTGAACAAATGCGTAATCTTCAACTGAAAAAGCCTGATATTGCAATCATTGAAGCTGTTGCCATTACTGAAGATGGTGGCATCATTCCAACAACGTCTGTTGGTAACTCTGCAAGTTTTGCCATTTTTGCTGAAAAAGTCATTATTGAAATCAACACCAACTTAAGCCCTGCTTTTGAAGGTTTACACGATATCTATATTCCATCATATCGTCCAACACGCCAACCAATTCCATTGACTCAAATTGATGAGCGTATTGGTACACAAGCGATTAACATCGATCCTTCTAAAATTGTCGGTATCGTTATTAACAGCGAATTGCATGACTCTCCGTCTACTGTGACTGAACCAGATGATGAAACTCAAGGGATTGCAAATCACTTAATCGAATTCTTTGAAAAAGAAGTCGCTGAAGGTCGTCTTCCGAACAGCCTTGGCCCATTACAAGCAGGTATCGGTTCTATTGCAAATGCAGTATTGACTGGCTTGAAAGACTCTAGCTTCGAAGACCTTGTGATGTATTCAGAAGTTCTACAAGACTGTACGTTTGAATTAATCGATGCAGGCAAAATGAAATTTGCTTCTGGTTCTTCAATTACACTTTCTGCTAAATATGGCGAAAAAGTATTCAATAACCTTGAACAATACAAAGACAAATTGGTACTTCGTCCACAAGAAATTTCAAACCATCCTGAAATTGTGCGTCGTTTAGGTATTATCGGTATTAATACTGCATTAGAGTTTGATATTTACGGTAACGTAAACTCGACTCACGTATGTGGTACTAAAATGATGAACGGTATTGGTGGTTCAGGTGACTTCGCGCGTAATGCACACTTGGCAATCTTTGTAACTAAGTCGATTGCCAAAGGTGGTGACATTTCATCTGTTGTACCATTTGCATCGCATATTGACCATGCAGAGCATGATGTTGACGTTCTAGTGACTGAACAAGGCTTGGCTGACCTTCGTGGTTTAGCACCGCGTGAGCGTGCTCGTGCCGTAATTAACAACTGTGCTCACCCAATGTACCGTGATGCATTGAATGATTACTTTGAGCGTGCATGTGAAAAAGGCGGTCAAACGCCACATCTTCTTCGTGAAGCGTTGTCTTGGCACGTCAACTTTGAAGAAAGTGGCCATATGTTGGCACAACAACAAGAAGCTAAAATAGCTTAATGTTGCTTCATAAAAAAACGCCCTAAAGGGCGTTTTTTTATCTCTCTATTTTCTCTAGAAGCTATCACAACTCAATCTCTTATATCTCATCAGAAAATGAAAACCATCTAAATTTAAAACTAGATTTTAACGGTATGCTTTAAATTTTTCACATCGCCCCCATGAAATAAAAAGAACATTGAAAAGAGATTCCCCATGCGTGTAGATATTTGGTCAGATGTCGTTTGCCCATTTTGTTATATTGCTAAAAAACGCTTAGATGCGGCTGCTGAAGAGTCAGGAGTAGAACTTGAAGTGTTTTGGCATAGCTACCAGCTCGATGCCGATGCACCAGCGCGTCAGCAAATTTCAAATACGGAACGTCTGGCACAAAAATATGGTCGTAGCATTGAAGATGTTGAAGAAATGCAACGCAACATTGCTGAAATGGCCAAAGCTGAAGGTATTGAATTTAACTGGCAAACAGCAAATTCGGGCAATACCTTTAATGCACATCGTTTAATTCATTTGGCGCAAAGCAAAGGTTTGGGTAATGAAGCAAAAGAAGCCTTTTTCTTTAGCTATATGACACAAGGTTTACCTATTGGCGAACGTGAAACACTAGAAGATGTTGCATCTCGCATTGGTTTAAACCCAGTTGAAGTCGATGACTTACTGGACTCTGATGAATATGCTGACTTCGTTAAATACGATGAAGAAGTTGCACGTGAACAACTCAAAGTGACTGGTGTGCCCTTCTTTGTCTTTGAACAACGGATTGCGCTTGCTGGCGCACAACCTAAAGAAGTCTTTATGCAAGTCATTGAGAAAGCACAAACACTACCAGAGCAACCACCTGCGCCTGTGTGTGCAGATGATAGTTGTGACGTTCCAGAAAAATAAAAACTCGATTATTTTCTGGTAAAAAAATCCCCAATTGGGGATTTTTTTATGTGGATGGTTGGGTTTAATCGACTAAAAACTGATTTTTAAATTGACCTGATATTCAATCATTTTGTCATCTTTAATCATGACTTTTTTCTCATTTACCCAAGCACCTTGCACATTTTTACAGTTCCTGTGTCCTTTGTAATTGCTGTTTGAATGGCATCTTCAAAACTTTGGCGACTACAGGAACTGACTACTACAATCTTTGCAATTGCATACAATTGATCCCTCAATTTTTATTATAGATGAATCATCATCATTCAAATTACAAGAAAAATGGTCAATGTTAAAATTTCCCCACCAACAATTTACATAAGTCACCATTTATCATTTCTAATCATTCAGCTTACAAATATCACTCGCTTTCTTACATGCGTTGGACAGCATAAAAATCAATTATTCACTACACTAAACATTCTTTTTCATTAGCAATCGAGAGCACAATGACAACAGAAAATTCATCATCTGCTTTAGACTCCGCTCCTTTGGAAGCAGCGACAAATTCCCCTAAGTGTTGTGCAAAAGCATCAAAATTTTCACCCACGGTTAAAGGCGCACTCATTGGTGCCGTTGCAGGGAGCATTCTGCCTGTTTTCGGCACCTTTAGTGGCGCAATTATTGGAGCCATTGCTGGCAAAATCTATCAGAAAAAATGCTTAAAAAGTGTATAGTTTTCAAATATTAGTTATCCACCAAGTAGGCTTGTAAATTGCAAACCTACTTAAAAAAAACCTAGAATAAATACTCTAATATATTGTTTTATAAAACTAAAAAAATAAATATCTACTTCATCTTGCCGAATCGATCATTTTTTATTGGGTGGTTTTTGCTATCATTTTCATGAAATTCAATGCATTCCTGCATCTCTCCGTACCCAATTAAATCGGGTCTTATTTCTTGGAAAGAATAAAGTAATGAACACACTTAAATCTGTATTCGCTGTGGCCGTTATGGCACTTTCTGCAACTGTTTCTGCACAAATTGTTTATATCCCCGATTTTCCTACAAAGAAAGCTACACCTACACAAGTAGCGAATGCAACTCAAGCACCTGCTTCAGATACTTCTACTCAAGAAACTGTAAAATCAAATAAAGTCGCTTAACCCTTTAATTAAGTCACTTTAGTCAAAAAAAGACAGAATTTTTCTGTCTTTTTTTATGAATTTTTTTCTCTTCGTACGCTCATATTTCTACATAAATTACATATCTCTATTGTTATTTCTGACCTTTCATATTTAAGTGGTTTAATCATATGACGAAAGAATGTGCTCCTTTTTCACCCCAAAAGCCTATTTTTTGTCATTTTTGTAAACTACTTGTCAAAAAATGACTTTAATTTTCATGCATTTTTTATTGAAATCCCTATAATCAAAAGAATTTCATTTATTTTGTCAGCCACATAGGTTTTCCTATGCAAAAACTTCAAGCACTGGTTCAAGGGAAAATTTCACTTCAGACCATCAATATTGATGAACTCATTGAAATGACTAAACAATATCAACAGCCCAATTCTGCGGAATATAAATTAGTTGAATTGGCAACCAATATGGTTTTAGCAAAATATTTAGAGAAAGCACAAAAATTTCTTTAGAGGACCAATTGCAATGAATGCGTTACAAAAAGCGTTGCTCATTAAAGAACTCAATCAGCTCATTCATGATTTAGAACATCGTGCATTATCTTTATATGAAATTGCAAAATCGAAGAAGCGTATTAAAGATATTTTCGCCCTCTGTGATGAACCCATTTTTCAAAAACATATTTTGGCATATAAGGCTCAAATTGAGCCTCAAAATGCGGTCTATTCTTTTGCTCAAAGCACCCCTTTTTCTCAGAGCTTCCGTGGTTATTTTACCGAGGAATTGAATCTAGAAAATATTTTGTACACAACCCCTGAATCTGGCTGGGCATTTTTGCATTCATTGCAAGAGGGTTGGCAAATTTGGCTGATTCCTGCGCCCAATCGAACTGCTTTAATTAGTGACTGGGGCAATTTCGAAGAAGGCTATGCCTGGTTGCTCAAAATGCAAAAGCATTACACTTGCCTGTTGAGTGATAGCGAATTAGAAACCCAATCTGCAACACTATCCAATATTTTAGAATCAGAGATACAACGGCCGACAACAACCTCTAGCCATGAGATTGCATCCATCACGCCGAGCACGGATCAATCAATAATTGAAACATTAACACCAGATGTTGATGTTGATGTTGATGTTGATGTTGATGTTGATGTTGATGTTGATGTTGATGTTGATGTTGATGTTGATCAATACACTGATACATTCGAAATAACATTTCCAAGCCACTGTGAAAAATCTTCTGCACCGGAACCCGATGAAAGTGCACCTCTACATATTTCCGCAGAGAAACAAATCTCACCTGAAAATGAGACTTCAATGTCGCTAGAAGAGGTTTTAGTCGCTGTTCCAGAGCAAATTTTACTAAACAACACATACGCCCAATTGCATGCCTTACCACAACCCGAAGCACAGCAACAAGGCCTGTATGCCCTCAGCTTTCCCAATGCGCCTGAAATTTCATTGCATGCCGATTTTATTTTACCTTATTCAGTGTTAGACACCTGGCCAAACCATCCTGTCTATATTGCCGAACAAGTCAATGCCAAAGGTCAGCTGATTAAACATTTAATTATTTTAGGTGCTATTGACCCTTCTCAGGCACTTGGTTTTGTAAAACTTTTTAGTACGCCCTTTGAATATAGCCTTGCTTCATTAAAACAAATCCAGTGGGAGACACTTGCTTCAGCATATCAGCAGATTGAAACATTGTTTCAATGCCTAGAGCAGGCTGAGACCGTTTGGAATACCGATCAGTATCATCCTTATATGCCTATACAGGCCATTCATACCCAAAAATTTATTCAATTTGCTGAACAAGAAGCCGATTGTCGCACCCCAGTGCTATTACTCAAAGAACGACAAAAAATTCGGGTCATTCATGGTGAAAAAAGGCTTCATCTTGCTCAAACTGAAATCGCATTTCCCTATCTAATCTTACATAGGCAACATGGTCTGAATTGGCAAATGATCCAATCCATTATTTCCAATATGCCACAACCTATCAATGTCCATGAACTGTATCAAAGCATTCAACAACAGATGCCTAAATAAACGATATTCAAAAACAAATGGTAGTATTATTGCAGCTAGTCCTTGCTTTTTTAATGAAATTTTAACAAAACTATAACTAAGCAAAGGATATATAAGAGCTTTAGAATATGCCTAGAATCAGAATGAGCTTTGCCAAGAGTATTTTCATCATTGCAACCTGTGGGGGAATGTGGTGTTCTGCTTCAGCCAATGAGGTTAAACCGTCATCGCCCATACCCGATGCGGAAAACAATAAAAATTTAGAATATGATGATCAAACATTCTTATTCCAAATTCCAAGAATGATGGACGCTGTGCCGACTTTTTTACCCGAACAGTCTGATCAGAACATCGTCCCTCCTACGACACAAACAGAAGACAGTACTTGGACTGATCGTCAGCAAAAAAGCATTCGGCATTGGACTCAAAAAACTGCCAATAAAATTGACAATTGGTTTGGCGAACCTGACCCGAATCAACCCGCTTCTGCCACCTTAAGGGTGATAATTGACAATAGTTGGAATAAACACGACGGCTATGAAATCAAACCTCGTATTCGAGGGAAATTAAAGCTCCCCACCTTAGAACGTAAAGTGAGTTTAGTTTTTGGTGATGACAGTCTAGATAATGAACTTGAAAATAATGTCGCTATTACCAACGAAAATCCTGCTGGCCAAACAGATAAAACTGTAGATGGTCAACGTACCAAAGATGATAACGGCTCTCTGGCTTTGCGCTGGTCTGATTTTTCTAAACATATTCCTTTTGAAACCGATTTAGATTTAGGGGTGCGTTCAGGTGATGACATTTATGTGCGCTTAAAAGCCAAAAAAGATTGGGATCTCAAAAATGATTTTACTTTTCATGCCGAACAAATTTATCGCTATGGCATAGACAGTGAAAATTATTTAAGAACCAATTTAGAGTTAGTCCATGCTCGCCCGAATCAACCAATTTTATCGAATCAGTTTAATTTGACCTATGCCGATACGCAGGATGATGACTTAAGTTGGGATAACTTCACCTTTCGGCAACATCAGTTTTTCCATAATAATACCTTCAGCTATGGTATGTACTTAGGTGGTTTTGTAAACAACAACGATCTACGCTTAAATAGCTATGGGCCTTTCGTGTCTTGGCGTCAACCTGTTTTCAGAGAATGGTTTTTTATTCAGGGTGATTTAAACTATCTTAATAATCATCGGGATGACCGGAGCCATTTTATGGGTGCATTGGTGCGTTTAGAAGCCTTATTCTAATAACCGTTAAGACATAAAAAAACCTCCATCAGGAGGTTTTTTTATGTCTTAACATCAATCCATTATTTTAATAATAGGCTATTAATCCGTTTGATATATGCTGTAGGATCTTCTGGTAATCCACCTTCTGCAATCAAAGCTTGGTCAAAAATCACATTGGCCAAATCATCAAACTGTTCAGCGCCTGCCAATTTTTGTACCAATGGATGCTCTGGATTAATTTCCAAAATTGGTTTGCTTTCAGGTACAGGCTGACCTGCCTGTTTCAACATACGCACCAATTGTGGTGAAAGCTCACCCTCGCCTGTTACCAAACATGCAGGTGAATCAACCAAACGGGTGGTCACACGAACTTCTTTAGTTTTGGCTTTTAATGCTTCAGACAATTTTTCCACTACAGGCTTAAATTGTTCGGCAGCCTCTTCTAGCGCTTTTTTCTCTTCTGCATCTTGTAAGTCGCCTAAATCAACCGCGCCTTTGGCCACATTTTGCATTACTAAGCCATCGAATTCATTCACGAACTCCATTGCCCATTCATCTACACGGTCAGACATGAGAAGGACTTCAATGCCTTTCTTTTTAAACAGTTCCAATTGCGGCGAATTTTTAGCGGCATTCAAACTGTCTGCTGTCACATAATAAATCGCTTTTTGACCCTCTTTCATACGGGCTTTGTAATCTGCCAATGACGTTGTAACATCATCATTTACCGAACTGGCAAAGCGTAGTAATTTCAAAATCCGTTCACGGTTGCCTTGATCTTCGCCTAAACCTTCTTTCAACACAGAGCCAAATTCAGCATAGAACGTTTTGAATTTTTCCTGTTCCGCTTCATCTTCAGACTTCGCCAAACCATCCAACAAATTCAAGATACGGCGTGCATTGCCTTCTCGAATGGTTTTTACATCACGGCTTTCCTGTAGCAATTCACGGCTTACATTCAGTGGCAAATCTGCGCTATCAACTACACCTTGCACAAAACGCAAATAATTTGGAATGAGGTTATCTGCATCATCCATAATAAATACGCGTTTTACATATAATTTAATCCCCGCTTTGGCTTCACGGGTAAAAATATTGCTTGGCGCTTTACTTGGAATATACAACAACTGCGTATATTCAGTACTGCCCTCAACACGGTTATGCGCCCAAGCCAATGGGGCCTCAAAATCATGACTCAAATTTTTATAAAACTCGATGTACTGCTCTTCAGTCACTTCATTTTTATTACGTGTCCACAACGCACTGGCAGAGTTAATGGCTTCCCATTCATCTGTTTTGACGTACTGCCCCCCTTGTGGCTCTTCACCTTCAGCCACTTCTTCCTCTTGCCAAACTTCTTTTTGCATTTCAATTGGCAGGCTGATGTGATCTGAATACTTATTAATAATCTGCTTAACTTTATACGCTTCTAAATAGCCCAGTGCATCATCACGCAAATGTAAAATGATATCTGTTCCACGTGAAGCCTTAGTAATTTGTTCTACCTCAAATTCACCTGTACCGCCACTGATCCAACGTACCCCTTCAGATTCAGCTAGACCTGCACGACGCGATTCGACGGTAATTTTATCGGCAGCGATAAAGCCCGAATAAAAACCGACACCAAACTGTCCAATTAACTGAGCATCTGACTTTTGATCGCCAGTCAATTTTGACATAAAGTCTTTAGTACCCGACTTGGCAATCGTACCAAGGTTATCAATCGCTTCCTGCTGGCTTAGACCAATACCATTATCTGAAATAGTGAGCGTCTTATGCTCTTTATCAATGCTAACGCGAACATGTAAATTCGGATCATTCTCATAATATTCAGGGTGATTAATCCCTTCAAAACGCAATTTATCACAGGCATCTGAAGCATTTGAAATTAACTCGCGCAAGAAAATTTCAGGATTAGAATAAAGCGAGTGCGTAACTAAATGTAGTAGCTGAGCCACTTCTGCCTGAAAGCTATGTTTTTGTGCGTTTTGTTCGCTCATCAGTTACTCCTTAAAGATATAGAACAGTTTTTTATTCACTGCTATATGAATGGAGCAACTTCACAAATTTTCAATGCTAAAGTGATTAAAATTGAACATTTAAAATGGCCCTTGTTGATAGACTCGATTCATATATAAATCGAGTTTTTGCTGACGCATCGCATAAACATCACCTAAACAACTGACATTATCCTGACACTGATCTCGCATTTGCAACCATTTGACTTGTTGATCTTGAATCGCTCCTCGGGTTCCCATAGGAACAAGCCGTTTAATAATGGTATAGGTTGTCGCCATTTTCACATCGGCATCATTTAACTGACGGTGATCACATACAGCATGTTCCGTCACGGTTTGCGCTTTTTTGCAATCAAAACTGGCCGCCTGAGCTGAAAAGCCCATACTACTTAACCATATTACAACAAAGAATTGCGCAATTTTCATTCTGAAATACCCTCTATATTTTTTGATTTATTTCAATCCTATTTTTAATTACAGTACGTTGTATTTCAGCTAAGCTCAATAAAAATGCTTTCCTTCATGGTTTATATTTTGTTGTGATCCATAAAAAAGCCCCATCAAAATGATAGGGCCTTAAAGCGATTTGAAAGACTAAAATTAGAATTTATAGCTATAACCCAGTGTATAAATAATTGGATCAATATCTAAATCAAAATTAGGAATACCTTCAATTTGCACTTCTGGGCTAATTTGTGCATAGCGTACATCTGCAAATACGCCCCAGTTTTTCGCATCTGCTGGCTGGAAATTAAAGCCAATTTGACCTGCAAAACCAAAGTCTTCTTTAACTTTCACTTTACCTAAATCAGATTTTTCATCCCAAGCAATAAATGCCGTACCACCAACCCCAATATATGGTGTAAAGCGTGTTGAATTCTTAAAGTTATATTTGGCAGTAATTGTCGGCGGAAGATGCTTAAGTTTTACAGCATTCTGCCCATCTAATAAAACATCATGACTAATTGGTGTAGCAAGCAGTAATTCTGCAGAAATATTGTCATTGAAGAAGTATTCTACTGATGGCGTAAATGCCAGTTCGCTATCTGCTTCTACTGTAGAATTACCAAGTTTATAGTCGCCCGTTGGTGCAATTGCAGAAGCCCCTACTTTTACCTGCCATTGACCCGCCATCGCTGAAGCAGACATCCCCAATAACACAACAAGAACAGCTTGTTTTAACATTTTAAACAACCTTTTATAATAAACAATTAAATACTAACCGTTTATTTAAATATCATGCAATACCATTAATTATCATAATTTTATATTATTTTATAAGATATTGTTTATAGTAACTATTTATTTTAAACCAACGCCACAGCTAGGTTTTAAAAAACAAGTAAATATATTATATATTCACCATTATACCAACGTTAATACTCAGGTTTATTCGCAAATTATTTTATTTTATTCCAAGTATTTTAATCTGAATTTTTAATAAAAAAGGCGATTTTTAAATCGCCTTTTTTATATTTTAATTGGTTTAAAGTACCATGGCTGCAATCCAGCCAAAAATAAGTAGCGGGATATTAAAATGAATAAAAGTAGGAATCACACTATCTTTCATATGGTCATGCTGACCATCCATATTCAAACCTGACGTTGGGCCCAAAGTCGAATCAGATGCTGGTGAACCAGCATCACCTAAGGCCGCTGCTGTCCCAATAATGGCAATAGTGGCGGCAGGACTGAAACCAAATTGCATGCACAGTGGGACATAAATAATCGCCAGAATAGGCACAGTCGAAAAAGATGAGCCAATGCCCAAAGTAATCAGTAAACCAATCAAGAGCATCAGAAATGCTGCCAATGCCTTACTGTTACCAATCCATTCGACAGATGCTTCAACCAATGCAGGAACTTGATTTGTCGCTTCAATCACGGCAGCAAAACCTTGTGCAGAGATCATAATAAAGCCCACCAGCGCCATCATCCGCATACCAGTCATCGTGACATCGTCAGCTTCTTTCCATTTAAAAATACCTGCACAGCTTAAAATCGCTACCCCCACTAAACCCGCTAAAATCATCGAATCTGAGTACAATTGCACTGAAAGTGTCACAACAACTGCAACCGCTGCCATGAAAATGGTGAAATTAGCAATTTGAGGCTTAGCTGGCGCATGACTGTCCATTTCCCCAGAAATAGTTTGCTTTGGCGCTTCTAGCTGAAAGTCTTGGTATTCACGTGGCTTACGGTAACTGAAAAAGATAGCAACCAGCAAACCAATGAACATGCCAAACACTGGAATAGCCATGGCTGCTGGAATTTGCTCATAGCTGATTTGGAAACCATATGGCTTGCCAAAGGTGTTGATATTCTGCCCCAAAATATCATTCAGAAAAATCGCACCAAATCCAACAGGTAGCAACATATATGTACCTACTAAACCAAAGGTGAGCAGGCAAGTAATAAGGCGACGATCTATCTTTAAATGATTAAATACACTTAATAACGGCGGGATTAATACAGGAATAAATGCAATATGCACAGGAATCACGTTTTGTGAAAAAACAGCTGACAATGAAACCGTGAAGAAAATTAGATATTTAACTCGATTCTGTGCTTTTTGAGTACTGGTGCCTTTGAGCGCGGTAATTAATTTATACGCCAATAAATCTGGCAATCCAGAACGCGCCAACGCCAAAGCAAAAGCACCTAAAATACCGTAAGCTAAAGCGATTTTTGCACCACCACCCAAACCATTATTAAATGCGTCTAAGGTGCCTTGAAGCCCTAAACCAGCCAATAAGCCGCCTGTCATTGCACCAATAACCAAGGCAAAGACCACAGGAACACGAACCAAAGCTAAGCCAAACATGACTGCAATGGCAGCAATAATTGCAAACATAGGGAAATATGAAACTTTGAAAAAAATGCATTTTATCAGAGTTTCTGAATAAATTTACCTCAGTTGTCTGCTACCTTGTCATCAGATTGGGGTGGATGCTGTATAAAAGCCGTAATCAGTTCAGCAATCTTCTGAGGTTTACTCAAAACGGCCCAATGATTAGCATCGACCTCTACACGGGAAAAATGCTCTACCCATTTCGGCATTTCATCAATCAGCGCGGGGCTGACAAACTGATCATATTTAAGAACAATGGCTTGTACGGGGCAAACGGCAAAACGTTCACGTGGTTTCAATAAACAGGGAATAAAATTCGCACGGTACAGTCCCACACCATGTTTCCCATCTTTTGCAATATTGGTATTTAAAGGCAGATCTGCCGTTCGTTCCAATTGGGCGACCACTTTCCCCCAACGCTCTGGACTAAAAAACCGCCATGCTGTCGGTGCCAGAAAAGGCAATTGAAATGCAGCAATGTACCAAGACTTGGTCAGTTGTTTAAAAAATTGAGGTTTTTCATGCTTAAACTGTGCCCGCATCCAATACGCAGCATGGTCCAAACAAGGTCCTGAAATGGTGCTATAACTTAAAATTCGTCCACGAAATTTAGCTTCCGTAACAGATTCCCAAGACTGAATAGAACCCCAATCATGTGCAACCAAATGAAAACTGCGTCCAGCCAAGACAACCTGTGCCACACTGTCTAAATCAGAAGAAAGTTGTGCCAATCGATAATCACTTACCCGCTTTGGTATTGAAGACTGACCCGCACCGCGTACATCATATGTGATGACAAAAAAATCATCGACCAAGTAAGGAATCACGCGTTCCCATACGTCCTGATTATCTGGATAACCATGAACCAAAATTAAAGCCGGCTTTTGCTCATTTCCCCATATTTTTACATACAGTCGTTGCTGATCAGTGGTATTTACCCATTGCGCACGTACATCCATCTTATAATCCTCTCCATTGACCTTTTATTATCATGTGCGGGCAATGTGATCAATGCCGCATTTTTAATATTGGTCTAGTATGATAAAAATCAAATAAAAAGAAATTGACCCCAATGAGCTTGATCAAAAAAATAATGACAATTCCCATTGTCTCAAAATTCATGCTGAATCATTACGCACTTTACACAGGTGCAAGTATAGAAATTGCGAAAATTGACCTTTCAACTTATCATATTCAGGTAAAAATGCCACTTACCCGCACAAACCCAAATATTGTTGGTGTCCATTTCGGCGGAAGTCTATATTCAATGGTCGCCCCCTTTTATATGTTGCTTTTCATACATCATTTGGGGCCCAAATATATTGTTTGGGATAAGACCGCAACGGTATAGTCTCGCATTCCTGGCAGAGGTACGGTTTATGCTGACATCCGCCTAGACTTTCAGAAAGTCGAATAAATTAAGACCCTGAATAAAAACTATACACCTATGATTCGTTGCTATTCACTCAATATTTTTAATGAAGCAGGTTTGTGGATTGCTGAAATAGAAAAAACACTCTATATCTGACATAAAAAATCTAAACTTCACCCATAAAAAAAGCGCTTTATCATTAAGCGCTTTTCATCAATCTACTGTAAATTAACGTTTCTGCTCAATCGCAGCACCTGCACCACCACCAATTGCGCCACCAATGGCCGCACCAGAACTACCACCAAAAATGCTTTTACCAACAGCTGAACCAATTGCACCACCAACACCACTGTATGTAGCATTACGATTTGATCCGTTTTGAGTTTTACTACCCACAGCAGCACCTGCACCACCGCCTATTGCAGCACCTGCACCACCACCGACGCTATTGCCGACACCGCCACCAATTGCACCACCCAAAGCGGCAGCACCAATACGCTGTT
The DNA here is from genome assembly GCF_001707755.1 of Acinetobacter celticus. Lineage (GTDB taxonomy): Bacteria > Pseudomonadota > Gammaproteobacteria > Pseudomonadales > Moraxellaceae > Acinetobacter > Acinetobacter celticus. Next base: position 286,024 of record NZ_MBDL01000001.1, read on the forward strand.
CATTTGCAGACATGCTTTCACAGCCCGCCAATAACATTGCTGACATAGCCGTTATAGCCATAACACCGAATACTTTTTTCATCTCTATTCCCCATTACGCTTTAAATGCATTATATTTCTATATTATGAAACTAAAAGCGAATGATTGTTAGCGCTAAGAAAAGATTTGCAGTAATTTGTAAAAAGCCCTGAATCAATCAGCGCTTTTTATGGTGAAAAACCAAATAAAATACAATGTTCTTATTCATCTTCACTGAGTACGGTCACATCTTTAGTTACTACGCCATTTTCAGTCAATACCGCATGTGAAACTTTCGCACTGTTCTCAGGAATTTTTGCTTGCTCTAACTGTAAAGTACGTTTCACTGGTTCTTGACCCTTTTTAAATTCAACACCTTCTGCGTCAATACTTTTGATTTGCATCAGAACTTGACCATCTTGCTTGATGGTTTTATTCACTTCAACTTTTGACGTTGGAACAATTACACTGCCTTTTTTAATCACAGGTACGGATAATTGTTTGTCTGAAAACTCTGCCTGATTATCTTGTAACTTAATTTCTCTAGCCACAATATCTTGACCATTATTCGTTACTTCAAAGATCGTTGCTTCAACCTGACGTACAGGCTCTTGTCCTGCTACTTTACGAATAACTTCCGTTTTTAACACAGGTACAACTGCTTTGTCTTCCACAAGAATAGTATTTGGCATAGGTACTGCAAATACACTTGCAGACATTGATAACAACATAAATGCTAAAACTTTCTGAGTTGCTTTCATAAAACGTATCCCCTTCTTTTATTAAAATAAAGTCAATAAATTCATTTGTTATTCTTTTAATATAGGCAAATTTCTACGAAGAAGAAAGCGGTAATTTTCATTTTTCACCCTCACTATATTTTCATAAAAAAAGACACCCGAAGGTGCCTTTTTTATGAATCAATGAAGAACGACTTATAGACCGTTAAACTCATCGCTGAATGCTTGGCTTAAAGCTTGATCAACATCAGAGAAGTCATTATGAAGCTCTAGCTCTGCAGCTTCTGCTTCTTGACGACGACGTTCTAAGTGATACGCCAAACCAGTACCTGCTGGAATTAAGCGACCAACTACAACGTTCTCTTTCAAGCCACGCAATTCATCTTCTTTACCTGTAACAGCCGCTTCAGTTAACACACGTGTGGTTTCCTGGAACGATGCAGCAGAGATGAACGAATCAGTAGAAAGCGATGCTTTGGTAATACCCATCAATAGACGTTCAAACTTCGCAGGGAACTTATTCTGTGCATTCACAGCTTGGTTCTCTTGAACGACACGAATGTAATCCACTTGCTCGCCTTTAATGAAGCTCGTATCACCACCGTCGGTAATGTCTACTTTACGCAACATTTGACGCACAATCACTTCGATGTGTTTATCGTTGATTTTCACACCTTGCAGACGATAAACGTCCTGAACTTCGTTCACGATGTAGTTCGTCAACGCCACTTCACCTTTCAAGCGTAAAATATCGTGTGGGTTTTGTGGGCCATCAGAAACGGTTTCACCACGGTTTACATGCTCGCCTTCGAACACGTTCATGGTACGCCATTTCGGAATAAGCTCTTCATAAATCTCAGAACCATCATCTGGTGTAATGACTAAACGGTTCTTACCTTTGGTCTCTTTACCAAAGCTTACAACACCTGAAACTTCAGCAAGAATTGCATGCTCTTTCGGTTTACGTGCTTCGAACAAGTCAGCTACACGCGGTAGACCACCGGTAATATCACGTGTACGTGATGTTTCTTGTGGTACACGACCAATAACGTCACCCACACCAATGGTTTCACCATCACGGACAGAAAGAATGGTGTTTTGTGGTAAGAAGTAGAACTGTTCACCACCATCAACTGTGTCTAATACAACCGCAGGACGTAAATCTTTACCTGACGCAGGACGTGAAGTCACTGGCAAGATTTCGATTGTCGACATACCTGTTGCATCATCAGTTTTCGTGGTTACAGTTACACCATCAGCGATTTGGCTGAAACGTACTTTACCTGCAACTTCTGTTACCAATGGATGTGTATGCGGATCCCAAGTCGCCACGATACCGCCAGCTTCTACAGATTCGCCATCTTTCAAGATGATAGACGCACCATATGGAATTTTATAGCGTTCGCGTTCGCGACCTAAGTCATCTGCAATACCAATCTCGCCTGAACGAGAAGTTGATACCAAATGGCCTTTAGCGTGTTGTACAGTTTTTACATTATGGAAACGTACAGTACCTTTATTACGTACTTGAATACTATTGGCAGCAGATGTTCGGCTTGCCGCACCACCCACGTGGAACGTACGCATGGTTAACTGTGTACCAGGTTCACCAATTGATTGCGCTGCCATTACACCAACAGATTCACCAGGGTTCACCTGATGACCACGAGCCAAGTCACGGCCGTAACATTTCGCACATACACCAAATGTTGACGCACAGTTTACAACTGAACGTACTTTAATTTCATCAATACCTGCATTTTCAATAAATGTAGCTAATTTTTCATCAATTAAAGTATTACGTTCAAGCAGAACTTCTTCAGTACCTACTTTTTTCACATCTTCAGCAACAACACGACCAAGAACTCGTGCACCCAAGTTTTCGATTACATCGCCACCTTGAATGAATGGAGTCATCACAAGACCGTCAAATGTACCGCAATCCGGCTCAGTGATCACCAAATCTTGCGCTACGTCTACAAGACGACGTGTTAAGTAACCTGAGTTTGCTGTTTTCAGTGCTGTATCGGCCAAACCTTTACGTGCACCGTGTGTTGAAATGAAGTACTGGAGTACGGTCAAACCTTCACGGAAGTTGGCTTTAATTGGGGTTTCAATGATCGAGCCATCTGGCTTAGCCATCAAACCACGCATACCTGCCAACTGACGAATCTGTGCTGCCGAACCACGGGCACCCGAGTCAGACATCATGTAGATTGAGTTGAATGATTTTTGCTTCTCATCTTCACCCTGTTTATTTTTAACAGTCGTGAATGACAAGTTATCCATCATCGCTTTCGCTACTTGGTCGTTTGTACGCGCCCAAATATCGACAACTTTGTTATAACGCTCACCAGCAGTTACGAAGCCTTGTTCAAACTGTTGTTCAATTTCACGAACTTCAATTTCAGCTTTGTCAATAATTGCTTGTTTTTGCGGTGGAATAAGCATGTCTTCCATACCAACCGATACGCCTGAACGTGTCGCTTGACGGAAACCTAAATACATCAATTGGTCCGCAAAGATAACAGTATCTTTCAAACCTAATTTACGGTAGCAAGAGTTAATGATTTTAGAGATGTTCTTTTTAGTCATCTCTACATTAATTTGCTGGAAGTCCATACCTTCAGGCACAACTTCCCAAAGTAAGCAACGACCTGGAGTCGTGTCAACAATAATCGTTTGTTGTTCACGATTACCATCTTCATCAATCACAGTCTGGTGTACACGTGCTTTAACGCGAGCGTGTAAGTTCACTTGACCTGTTGCCAATGCACGGTTAACTTCATCCGTGTCTGCAAACACCATGCCTTCACCTTGGACATTGATTGCATCACGCGTGATGTAATACAAGCCCAACACAACGTCCTGAGACGGTACGATGATTGGTTCACCGTTCGCTGGAGACAAAATGTTGTTGGTCGACATCATTAACGCACGTGCTTCTAACTGAGCTTCGAGTGTTAATGGCACGTGTACCGCCATTTGGTCACCGTCAAAGTCGGCGTTAAACGCCGCACAAACTAACGGATGCAGACGGATCGCTTTACCTTCAATTAAGGTCGGTTCAAATGCTTGAAGACCCAAACGGTGAAGGGTTGGCGCACGGTTCAACATAATTGGATGTTGACGAATCACGTGTGCAAGTACGTCCCAAACTTCTGGGGTTTCGCGCTCAACCATTTTCTTCGCAGCTTTAATGGTGGTTGCTTGACCTGAAGCTTGTAGTTTCGCAAAAATAAATGGTTTGAATAATTCAAGCGCCATTTTTTTCGGAAGACCACATTGGTGCAAACGTAAAGTTGGACCTACAGTAATTACTGAACGACCAGAATAATCGACACGTTTACCCAACAAGTTTTGACGGAAACGACCTTGTTTACCTTTGATCATATCGGCCAAAGATTTCAACGGACGCTTGTTCGAACCTGTAATTGCACGACCACGACGACCGTTATCTAATAACGCATCTACAGATTCCTGCAACATACGTTTTTCGTTACGTACAATGATATCAGGTGCAGAAAGGTCAAGAAGACGCTTTAAACGGTTGTTACGGTTAATCACACGACGATAAAGATCGTTCAAATCAGACGTCGCGAAACGACCACCTTCAAGCGGAACTAACGGACGAAGATCTGGTGGAAGTACTGGAAGTACTGTCAACACCATCCATTCTGGTTTGTTGTTCGATTCTTTGAACGCTTCCATCAACTTCAAACGTTTCGAGGCTTTTTTCAGCTTCGTTTCTGAAGTTGTTTGTGGAATTTCTTCACGTAAACGAGAAATTTCAGCTTCAAGATCAATGTCTTTCAACAAGTCTTGAATTGCTTCTGCACCCATTTTCGCGCTGAATTCATCACCGTGTTCTTCTAATGCATTGAAGTATTCTTCATCATTTAGAAGTTGGTATTTCTCAAACGGAGTCATACCAGGATCGGTGACAACATAAGATTCGAAATACAATACACGTTCGATATCACGAAGCGTCATATCAAGCAATAAACCAATACGGCTTGGTAATGATTTTAAGAACCAAATATGTGCAACTGGAGATGCAAGGTCAATATGACCCATACGTTCACGACGAACTTTCGCAGTTGTTACTTCAACGCCACATTTTTCACAAATGACGCCTTTGTATTTCATACGCTTGTATTTACCACACAAGCATTCATAATCTTTTACTGGACCAAAAATTTTGGCACAGAATAAACCATCGCGTTCTGGTTTGAACGTACGGTAGTTAATGGTTTCAGGCTTTTTAACTTCACCGTGAGACCATGACTTAATCATTTCTGGTGACGCAAGACCAATGCGGATGCGATCAAACTCTACAGGAGCATGACCGTCTGAATCCGTCTTTTTGCGCATGATATCGAGCAAGTCTTTCAATTTTTTTCTCCGTGTGCCGATAAGATTTTCACTTTTCGACTGGGTCACAAATATTGTTTTTTAACTGAACATCCTCCCTCAGTCCCTCCTTTTTCTCAGGAGGGAAGCTCCAACTCATTACGAGCAGGGACTCCCCTCTTTCTCAAAGGGGGCTAAGGGGGGATTGAATGGTTACTTAGTCACCATTTTTCAGTTCAATGTTGATACCTAAAGAACGGATCTCTTTGGTCAATACGTTGAATGACTCAGGCATACCCGGATCCATGTAATGGTTTCCATCTACAATGTTTTTGTAGATACGGGTACGACCTTCAACGTCATCCGACTTAACTGTAAGCATTTCTTGGAGTGTGTACGCAGCACCATATGCTTCAAGTGCCCAGACTTCCATCTCACCGAAACGCTGACCACCGAATTGTGCTTTACCACCAAGCGGCTGTTGAGTCACAAGTGAGTAAGAACCTGTAGAACGCGCATGCATTTTGTCGTCTACCAAGTGGTTTAGTTTCAACATGTACATGTAACCTACAGTTACTGGACGGTCAAAACGTTCACCTGTACGTCCATCATAAAGTACTGTTTGACCAGTACGTGATATGTTCGCAAGTTCAAGTAAATCTTTAATTTGGCTTTCTTCAGCACCATCGAATACTGGTGTTGCTAAAGGCACACCTGCACGCAAGTTACCTGAAAGTACCAAGATCTCATCATCAGTTAAGCTATCAAGATCTTCTTGCTCGCCACCAACTTTATTATAAATCTTGTCTAAGAATGAACGTAGTTCTAGAACAGTACGTTGCTCTTTCAACATTTTGTCGAGCTGATCGCCAAGACCTTTTGCAGCCATACCCAAGTGAGTCTCAAGAATCTGACCCACGTTCATACGTGATGGTACACCCAACGGGTTTAACACGATATCAACAGGTACGCCGTTTGCATCATGTGGCATGTCTTCTACAGGTAAGATGTTTGATACAACACCTTTGTTCCCGTGACGACCCGCCATTTTATCACCCGGCTGGATGCGACGTTTCACAGCAAGATAAACTTTAACAACTTTCAATACACCCGTTGTTAACTCATCGCCTGTCGAAAGTTTGCGTTTTTTCTCAGCAAATTTTTCATCAATTTCAAAGCTCTTCTCTTTCAAGAACACATGAATTTGAGTTAAACGCTCAGCAATTGCTTCGTCATTCGGTTGAATCTCAAGCAGATCAACAAGTTCCAAAGCTGACAACATGTCTTCTGACAATTTATCGCCACGCTTAGTAGTACCGCCACCATTCGATTCTTGACCTTTCAACAAACGAACAATACGTTCACGTGCTGCTTCTTCGAAGATTTTGTATTCTTCTTTCAAGTCTTTACGGTAAGCATCAAGTTGTGCTTTTTCAATTGCTTGTGCACGATCATCTTTCTCAAGACCATCACGGGTAAACACTTGAACGTCAATCACAGTACCTTTAACACTTGAAGATACACGTAAAGATGAATCTTTAACGTCAGCCGCTTTTTCACCGAAGATTGCACGAAGCAATTTTTCTTCTGGTGTCAATTGCGTTTCACCTTTCGGTGTTACTTTACCAACAAGAATATCACCAGCAGTGACTTCAGCACCGATATAAACGATACCCGATTCATCCAATTTAGACAGTGCAGCTTCACCCACGTTAGGAATATCCGCAGTAATTTCTTCTGCACCTAACTTAGTATCACGTGCTACACATGACAATTCTTGAATATGAATCGAGGTTAAACGGTCTTCTTGAAGTACACGTTCTGAAAGTAAGATCGAGTCTTCATAGTTGTAACCATTCCACGTCATGAACGCAACGCGCATGTTTTGACCAAGTGCTAACTCGCCACCATCTGTTGATGGACCATCAGCCAGTACGTCATTACGGCCAACTTTATCGCCAAGCTTCACAAGCACTTTCTGGTTAATACAAGTGTTCTGGTTCGAACGCGTGTATTTGATCAGGTTGTAGATATCTACACCTGCTTCACCCGCAATCATTTCATCTTCGTTTACGCGAATCACAACACGTGAAGCGTCAACAAATTCGATACGACCACCACGATGAGCCAGTACACATACACCCGAGTCATGCGCTACGTGTGCTTCCATACCCGTACCAACAAGCGGTTTGTCAGCAATAAGTGTAGGCACAGCCTGACGTTGCATGTTTGAACCCATCAATGCACGGTTCGCGTCATCGTGTTCAAGGAACGGAATAAGTGACGCAGCAACAGATACAACCTGCTGAGCTGAAACGTCCATATGCGTTACTTTTTCAGGAGGCATGCGTACGAAGTCACCTTGGTGACGAACAGATACGAAGTCTTCTAATAAGTTACCGTCTTTATCTACACCAGAATCGGCCTGTGCAATCACAGTACCTACTTCTTCAATGGCAGATAAATATTCAACATCATCCGTTACGCGACCATCAACAACTTTACGGTATGGTGTTTCTAAGAAACCAAAGTTATTACATTTTGCATAAACTGAAAGCGAGTTGATCAAACCAATGTTTGGACCCTCAGGCGTTTCAATTGGACATACGCGACCGTAGTGAGTTTGATGTACGTCACGTACTTCAAAGCCTGCACGCTCACGTGTCAAACCGCCGGGCCCAAGTGCTGATACACGACGTTTATGTGTAATTTCAGACAATGGATTGTTTTGGTCCATGAACTGAGACAATTGGCTTGAACCAAAGAATTCTTTGATTGCAGCTGCCACAGGCTTCGCATTGATTAAATCTTGCGGAGACAAGTTGTCTGTTTCAGCTTGGCTTAAACGTTCTTTCACTGCACGTTCAACACGAACCAGACCCACACGGAATTGGTTCTCGGTCATTTCACCAACTGAACGTACGCGACGGTTACCCAAGTGATCGATATCATCGACTTCACCTTTACCGTTACGAATTTCAACCAATGTTTTTAGAACGTCAGTAATATCTGTATTCGAAAGAATACCTTCAACTTCACGAGACTTCTGATCTGTACCTACTTCGTAAGGACGACCCAAACGACGGTTGAACTTCATGCGGCCAACAGGTGACAAATCATAACGTTCAGAAGAGAAGAATAAGTTGTTGAATAAGTTTTCAGCAGCTTCTTTTGTTGGTGGCTCGCCTGGGCGCATCACTTTGTAGATTTCAACCAGTGCTTCTTCACGACCCGTCGTGGTATCTGCACGTAATGAATCTGCAATGAATGAACCACGGTCAATATCATTGGTGAATAGAATGTTAAATTGTTTAACACCACCTTCAGCCAATTTCACCATAATTTCATGACTTAATACTGTATTGGCAGCAATCACATCACCGCCACGTAAAGCCACGTCTTCGGCAATAATACGCTCATACAAGTATTCATCAGGAACAGAGAGTTTCTCTAAACCAGATGCTTCCATTTGACGAACATGGCGCGCATTAATACGTTTGCCTTGCTCAACAATGGTTTTACCATCATTATCTACGATATCAAATTGAGCCATTTCGCCACGCAGGCGTTCAGGCACTAGATCAATCTGATAACTACCCATATCTAGATATACAGGTACTTTTTCATAGAACAAATCAAGAATTTGTGAATTGTTATAACCCAATGCACGTAATATAACGGTCGCTAATAACTTACGACGACGGTCAATACGAACAAATACAAGGTCTTTTGCATCAAATTCAAAGTCTAACCATGAACCGCGGTAAGGAATAATACGCGCAGAATAAAGTACTTTACCACTTGAATGGGTTTTGCCCTTATCGTGGTCAAAGAACACACCTGGTGAACGGTGTAATTGAGATACGATTACACGTTCAGTACCATTAATAACGAAGGTACCGTTATCTGTCATGAGCGGCATTTCGCCCATGTAGACTTCTTGTTCACGAACGTCTTTAATTGATTTAGTTTCGCGATCTTTTAAGATCAAACGAATTTTTACACGCATTGGCGCCGCATAAGTTGAACCGCGAAGAATACATTCGCGCACATCAAACTCAGGCTTACCAAGACTATACTCAACAAATTCTAAAGCAGCATTGCCAGAATAACTTTCTATAGGAAAAACTGAACGAAATGCGGCTTGGAGACCGATATCTTCGCGGTTTTTTGGAGTTTTGCCATCTTGCAAGAAAGTTCTGTACGAGTCGACTTGAATCGCGAGCAAGTACGGAACGTCCATTACCTTGGGCAATTTACCAAAATTCTTACGGATCCGTTTCTTTTCGGTATATGAGTATGCCATCTGGAGTCCTCGGAAAGTAAACTAAACCCGCCTGCAGAACGGGTTCAGAAGGAATTACGCAGGCCGATATGGCCACCACTTTTACAAATGCTGCAATTTATAGTGGTATTAAAACGCTTAACAATATTTTTTAAACGGAAAAATATTGGTAAGCGTTTGATTATTGTCTTTATTTCTAATTCGTATGATTTTTATATCATGCAAACAAAAATCGAGCCGATAATTGTAACGCAAAAAGGCTGATGACCCAAGGGGCATCAGCCAATTTGTGGAGCCGATTATAAAAAAACCGACTCCCCTTAAGCTTACTTAAGTTTAACTTCAGCACCAGCAGCTTCAAGTTTTTTCTTAAGTTCTTCGCCTTCTTCTTTAGAAACGCCTTCTTTAAGAACTGCAGGAGCGCTTTCAACCATGTCTTTAGCTTCTTTTAAGCCAAGGCCAGTTGCTTCACGAACTGCTTTAATTACCGCTACTTTGTTTGCGCCAAAAGAAGTCAATTCAACATTGAATTCAGTTTGCTCTTCAGCAACAGCAGCAGCAGGACCTGCAGCTACAGCTACAGCAGCAGCAGATACGTTGAATTTTTCTTCGAAAGCAGAAATAAGTTCAACAAGTTCAAGAACAGTTTTTTCAGCAACTGCGTTTAGGATTTCTTCGTTTGTTAAAGCCATGAGAGTAACTCCAAATGGGTATTGAATAGTGTGTGTGTAAATTTAAACTTCTGTCGCTTCTGCTTCAGTAGTTCCAGATTCGTTTTTCTCTTGAAGCGCTGTAAGTAAGCGACCCAATTTCGAAATAGGAGCTTGAAGAACAGATGCAAGCATAGTAAGCGCTTTTTCTTGGTTTGGAAGGTTCGCGATAACGCTAACTTCAGCACCTTGATAAAGTTTGCCATCAAATGCAGCAGCTTTAAGTTCAAATGCTTTATTAGTTTTCGCAAATTCTTCGAACAAGCGTGCAGCAGCACCCATGTCGTCTGCAGAAGTTGAGAAAGCTAAGATTGTTGGGCCAACAAGGTCATCGTTCAAGATATTGAATGCAGTATCTTGAAGAGCACGTTTAGCCAAAGTATTACGTACAACACGTGTAGCAACACCTAACTTACGAGCTTCAACACGAAGAGCAGTTAATTGCTCAACAGTTAAACCTTGGTAGTCAGCAACAACAGCAGCAAACGCAGTAGAAGCAATTTCAGTTACTTCTGCAACGATCTGTTTTTTGTCTTCGATAAGAAGAGCCATTGTAAAACCTCCTAACGGTGATTTATGTACTTACGCAAAGTACACTCCCAATTCGTAAGTTCATCACTGAACTTACACGCGGAGGATGAACAAATCACACCACCGCGTCTACGCAGGCTGGAAAATTAAGAAAGTCGTCGAAACTACTTTCGCCTGAGGTCTTTGACGCTGATAAATAAATTTATCAATTCAAAGTTTGCCTAAGTTTGCAAAACAACTATAAATAGTTTTCTTGCGTAAGTTTCAAAGCAGTGCCTTCAAACTTACTCAGGGCTTTAAAATTCTGTAATAAGTCGAAACTTATTTAGAAACGTTAGCTACATCAACAACAAGACCAGGACCCATAGTTGAGCTCAAAGTGATCTTTTGGATGTAAATACCTTTAGAAGTAGCTGGCTTTAAACGTTTTAAGTCAGCAACTAAAGTTTCAAGGTTTGAACGAATCGCTTCAGCTGTAAAGCCAACTTGACCGATCGCAGCGTGGATAATACCAGCTTTGTCTACGCGGTAACGTGCTTGACCAGCTTTTGCATTTTTAACAGCAGTTGCTACGTCAGGAGTTACAGTACCCACTTTCGGGTTTGGCATTAAGCCACGTGGACCAAGAATCGTACCCAACTTACCTACAACGCGCATTGCATCTGGAGCAGCAATTACGACATCAAAGTCAAGGTTACCCGCTTGAATGCTTTCAGCAAGATCTTCAAAACCAACGATGTCCGCGCCTTCAGCTTTAGCAGCTTCAGCAGCAGCGCCTTGAGCAAACACAGCAACACGTACAGTTTTACCAGTACCTGCAGGAAGTGTAGTCGCGCCACGAACAACCTGGTCAGATTTACGTGGGTCTACACCCAAGTTTACAGCTACGTCCAAAGATTCTTTGAATTTAACTGCAGGAAGACCATTTAAAACTGTAACTGCTTCATCCAAAGTATAAACTTTGTTTGCTTCGATAGCAGCAACAATGGCTTTTTGACGTTTAGTTAATTTAGCCATGTCTTATAACTCCACTTCCAAGCCCATAGAACGCGCAGAACCAGCAATGGTACGTACACGTGCGTCTAAATCAGCACCAGTTAAATCTGGCTCTTTAGTAGTCGCAATTTCTTCTAATTGAGCACGAGTCAACTTACCAACTTTAGTTTTGTTAGGTACAGCTGAACCCTTTTGAATACCAGCAGCTTTCTTAAGAAGAATCGCAGCAGGTGGAGTTTTCATGATAAATGTGAACGACTTGTCGTTGTACACAGTGATCACTACTGGAATTGGAAGACCAGCTTCAAGTTTTTGTGTAGCAGCATTGAATTCTTTACAGAATGCCATGATGTTTACACCACGTTGACCTAGTGCAGGACCAATCGGTGGAGATGGATTTGCTTTACCAGCTGGAACTTGCAGCTTGATATAGCCGTCAATCTTCTTAGCCATTTCAATTACCTCTGGGTACTAACGCCGTTAGGCTCCCCATCATTTAAAGTAACACTACTGTTACAACAACAATGCCCGACTCATAACAAATCGGGCGTTTACCAGCCAGCCTAAATTAAAACGATTTTTCGACTTGGCGAAATTCCAATTCAACTTGTGTTGGGCGGTTAAATACATTAATCGTCAGCGTTAAGCGCGATTTTTCGTAAAGAACTTCTTCCACCACACCTCTAAAGTCAGTGAATGGACCGTCAATAACGAGTAATTCTTCGCCTGGTTCAAACATCGTCTTAGGACGAGGTGCTTCCCCAGTATTGCGTACACGCGCAAGAATCGCATCAGCTTCTTTTTGCGTAATCGGTGCTGGTTTTTCAGCAGTACCACCAATAAAACCGAGTACTTTTGGACATTCTTTAACAATGTGCCAAGTGTCATCATTCATTTCCATTTCGACTAACACATAGCCAGGAAAGAATTTACGCTCTGATTTACGCTTCTTGCCATCCTTCATTTCTACGACTTCTTCAGTCGGAACAAGAACTTCACCAAAGCTATCGGCTACAGCGCTACGCTGGATTCGATCATTAAGTGAGCGTAACACCTGTTTTTCATAACCTGAATAGGCATGAATAATGTACCAACGTTTCATAGCTCTCTTACCCGATAATAAACTTCATTAACCAGCCTAACACGTAGTCAAAGCACCATAAAAGTATCGATGCAACGACCACTACCGCAAGAACGTGCCAAGATGTGGTCACAGTCTCTTGTTTGGTCGGCCAAGTTACACGTCGCAACTCGATTCGCGCATCTTTCAATAAGCGAATAAAGCCTTTGCCTTGATGGGTGGCGTATAATAAACCTAAAGCCACGATGACACAAGCCAAAATTACCCCAACGCGCACCCAAACATCGTTCGCTGGTGCCCAATACGCTGGTAAATGCTGATTCACTAGCATCGCTCCGACCAATAAAATCAAAGCGATAACCCATAGAACAATATCTAAAGGGGAACCAGAATTAACTATTTCAGCAGAATTATTTCTTTGGGGAATTGGCGCGTCGCTTAATGCGTCACGCGATTTATCATTCGACATTTTTGTACTCGTCGTAGGATTCGCGACTTATTATATGGCCAGTTTAACCAACATCAAGCTTCTTTTTAAAAAATTTGGCAGGCCAGGAGGGACTCGAACCCCCAACATTCGGTTTTGGAGACCGACGCTCTACCAATTGAACTACTGACCTGTAACACAAATCGAGAGCCTTAACTCCCGATTTGTTGAATAACATCTATTATAGAGTTACTTTAGCAACTACACCAGCGCCTACAGTACGACCACCTTCACGGATCGCAAAACGTAGACCTGGGTCCATTGCGATTGGGTGGATTAATTCTACTGACATTTCAACGTTGTCACCAGGCATAACCATTTCAACGCCTTCTTTAAGCGCGATCGCGCCAGTTACATCCGTAGTACGGAAGTAGAACTGTGGACGGTAACCATTAAGGAATGGAGTATGACGACCACCTTCTTCTTTAGAAAGAACGTATACTTCTGCGTCAAATTTAGTATGCGGTTTGATTGCACCTGGTTTAGCAAGTACTTGACCACGTTGAACGTCTTCACGCTTAGTACCACGAAGAAGAACACCACAGTTCTCGCCCGCACGACCTTCGTCAAGAAGTTTACGGAACATTTCCACGCCAGTTACAGTCGTTACTACTGTATCTTTAATACCAACGATTTCAACTGATTCGCCTACTTTAACGATACCTGTCTCAACACGGCCAGTTACTACTGTACCACGACCTGAGATAGAGAATACGTCTTCGATTGGCATAAGGAATGGAAGATCGATAGCACGTTCTGGTTCTGGAATGTAAGAATCAAGCGCTTCAACAAGAGCAACAACAGCTGGCTCGCCGTATTGACCTTGGTCACCGTTAAGTGCAAGAAGAGCAGAACCACGGATAACTGGAGTGTCATCACCTGGGAAGTCATAAGTAGAAAGAAGTTCACGAACTTCCATTTCTACCAATTCAAGAAGCTCTTCGTCATCTACAAGGTCGCATTTGTTTAAGAATACAACGATGTATGGAACACCTACTTGGCGAGAAAGAAGGATGTGTTCACGAGTCTGTGGCATAGGGCCATCAGTCGCCGCACATACAAGAATCGCGCCGTCCATTTGAGCAGCACCAGTGATCATGTTTTTAACATAATCGGCGTGACCCGGGCAGTCTACGTGAGCGTAGTGACGAATAACTGAATCGTATTCTACGTGTGATGTATTAATTGTAATACCACGTGCTTTTTCTTCAGGTGCAGAGTCAATTGCAGCGTAGTCTTTCGCTTCGCCACCAAATTGTTTAGCACATACAGTTGCAATTGCAGCTGTTAAAGTTGTTTTACCATGGTCGACGTGACCAATTGTGCCCACGTTAACGTGTGGCTTATTACGTTCAAACTTAGCCTTAGCCATGCTTATTTTCCTCGTTTACGTCGAACACAATTCTGAGTAAGACTCAGCTTCGACATGCCGCCTAAAAAAACTAGACACCTAAATACTTAAAAAGCAGACTAATAAGCCTGCTTTTGGAAATCTTGTGCAACAATGTTGCTAAACTGTAATCTGGAGCTCTTATCGAGATTTGAACTCGAGACCTCTCCCTTACCAAGGGAGTGCTCTACCACTGAGCTATAAGAGCAAAATAAGTACTTCAATGGAGCGGGAGACGAGGGTCGAACTCGCGACATGCAGCTTGGAAGGCTGCCGCTCTACCAACTGAGCTACTCCCGCACGATGTTGGTACTAAACCACTTATTGAAGTCTTAAAATTGGTGGTGAGGGAAGGATTCGAACCTTCGAAACTTTCGTAGCGGAGTTACAGTCCGCCCCCTTTGACCGCTCGGGAACCTCACCATTTTACACTTACTTTCAGTGTTATTCTTCTACTTAACCACTCTAACCATCTAAGATGGTGCCGGCACACGGATTCGAACTGTGGACCTACTGATTACAAGTCAGTTGCTCTACCAACTGAGCTATGCCGGCGTTTCTTAGTGTTTCGTACGTTTCGTATCGGAACGGTGTGCAGTTTAGCAAAACTCTGAATCCTTGCAAGTGTTTTTTTCAAAAAAACTGCAAAAAACTCATAAAATTAACCCATTTGATGATAATTCAACCGCTTTGATCACTGCGCGCGCTTTTATTTGGGTTTCATTCCATTCAGATTCAGGATTTGAGTCATAAACTACGCCTGCTCCAGCCTGTACATAAACTTTATTTTCGCGAATAACACAGGTTCGAATCGCAATGGACATGTCCATTTCACCATGCCAACCCAAATATCCGACTGCACCACCAAAAATACCGCGTTTTACAGGCTCAACTTCGTCAATAATTTCCATGGCCCGAATTTTAGGTGCCCCTGAAAGTGTTCCCGCAGGGAAAGTGGCTTTAAACACATCTAAAGCATCAACATCATCACGTACTTCACCCTGCACATTTGAAACAATGTGCATGACATGTGAATAACGTTCGATCACCATTTTATCTGTCACTTGAACTTTACCAATTCTAGAAACACGACCGACATCATTACGCCCCAAATCAATCAGCATTAAATGTTCTGCAATTTCTTTTTCATCGGACAGTAAGTCTTGCTCTAAAGCTAAATCCTCTTCTTTGGTTTTACCGCGCGGGCGTGTTCCTGCCAGTGGGCGAACCGTTGCAATACCATTTTCTAAACGTGATAAAATTTCTGGCGATGAACCTACAACGTGAAAGGGTTTGCCATCTGTTAGGGTTTCTCCCTGAACCAAAAACAAGTAAGGCGATGGGTTCAGATGACGAAGCGCACGATAGACCTGCAATGGGTCACCATCGAAGTCTGACACCATACGATGACCTGGCACCACTTGCATCACATCACCCGCTTTAATGTATTCTTTTACTTTTGCAACGGTTTCAATGAACTTGTCATGTCCCGTTAAAGATTCAAAATGAGGTGCTGTATGTTTCTGTGCCTTTAAACTAATAGGCAGAGCAAGAGTATCTTCGAGTACATCCAATTGAGTTTGGGCTTTCTGATACGCGTCGGTATCATCCACATCTGCATGTACAATAAGAAACAACGTGTCTTTTAGATTATCAAAGACAATCACTGTTTTAGACAACATCATCCAAATATCTGGCAAACCCACTGGGTCTGCTTCTGGCGCATTATTCAGTCGTGGCTCAATATAGCGCACAGCATCATAGCCAAAGTAGCCCACCAGACCGCCCGTAAAGCTTGGCAAGGCAGGAAGATCTTGCTGGGTGGGTACATGAAATTGTGCTTGAAAATCACGAATATATTGAAAAGGATCTGCACATTTTTGCTGATTGACCGTGCCATCCGCTTGCTGAATAGTTAACATGCCTTCATTACATGAAAAGACAGTAGACTCACCTAATCCAATAATAGAATAGCGTGCCCAGTTTTCACCACCTTCTACAGATTCAAATAAATAGGCTTGCTTGTGTGCTTTCAAGCGAGCAAAAACCGACAATGGCGTTTCTGTATCAGCTAAACGTTGACGATAAACTGGAATTAAATTGTAGCCTTGAGCTTTTAAGTGATCGAATTGGCTTTGCGTGGTCATACGGTTTCTCTATGGTTATTGGCGTGCATCAGTTGTATTTAAAAATTGAACTGAGTTTCGCCATCGAAAAACCATTCTGTTGCTCATGTTTGTTCCTTCAGTACATTTTCTTACGCAAGCAATTCTCGAAGATCATCGACCACAAGTTGAGGCTGACAATCTTGAATATTTTCACCATGATTATAGCCATAGCTGACCACAATACAATCAATACCCGCACGATGGGCCGCTTCCACGTCATTTGATGAATCACCAATCATGAGCACTTGCGCTTTTTCAACCTGATAATAATCTGCACAATGCAATAACTGACGTGGATGTGGTTTACGCTCTTCAAAACGATCACCACCTATCACATCAGCAAAATAATGTGACATCCCCAGTGCATCTACAATTAAGCGTGCAGGTTGTTCAGGCTTATTGGTCACACAAATCATGGTCTTGCCTTGCGCCATCCCCCAATCTAAAAAAGCTTGTACCCCATCAAACAACTGGGTTTCTACACATGGATCTGCATTATAGATACTTAAAAAGGTATCAAGAAGATGCTGATGTTGTGCAGCATCAACTTGGCCTGTCAGGTGTTCTAGCACACTTTGACAAAAAATAGCGGTGCCTTTACCCACCCAATCACGAACCTGCGCCTCTGTAACCAATGGAAGTTGTAGCGCATTCAAACTCATATTCATTGCACGATATAAATCTGTCGCTGAATCCACCAAGGTGCCATCCAGATCAAATAAAATCAGTGTTCGCTCTGCCAGATTTACGTTCAACATATCATCCTCATTTTCACTTCTTTCCACCACAAACAATGAAGGCATGCGATTGCATGCCTTAACTGCAATTCGAGCAAGGCTTATTTAAAGAATAGCCATGCCAAAATGGCTAAAATTACAATAGCAATCACACTCATCAAGCCAACAGATGCATTCTTCTGTTGCTCCTTTTCCAATGCGACGTGGCTAATCGGTTGCTCCACTGGCATTGGCACAGGGTCAGGCTTGACTGACGTCAAGTCTACACCTTCAGGAATGGGTGCAGGCTTAGGTACGGCAACATGCTGTGGCATCCCATCGCGTGATAACTCAACCCCTTCATGGCGTTGTGTTAATTCAGGCATTCCCTGTTCATTCATTTGTTGCGCTACAGTGCTTACTGGGACTTCTGTCTGAGCTGTCTCAGAAACTGCAACAGCTTCTGAAGGCTGTACCAATGTTTCTACAACTGGCGTGGGAGTTGCTGAAATAGATGCAACTGTATCTTCAAGGACTTTCAGCGGTGCCAATACAGAAAATTTTAGGCTTGCGAACTGAACAATATCGCCTTCTTTCAACATCACTTCAGCGACTTCAAGACGCTCATTATTTACGAATGTACCATTCGATGAACTTAAGTCCTGTACCCACAGTGCCTGTTCTCTTAAAAGAAAAGTCGCGTGTTTACGTGAAATTTCAGCAGACTGCAACACCATATCAGCAGACTGATGGCGCCCAACCAACATATCACGATCAATCGTAATTTCTTGCCCGATTAAATCGCCTGCAATAGCCCGTATTACCCAAGTCATAGCCACCTATCCTATTGTGATTTTTTCCGATCATAACATATTGAATATCCAGTCCCATTACTACAGTCTGCTTGCAACTTTGTTGCAGACGTCACCCCTAAATAATCATGCATATTATCAGGGGTTAATCGAATGGTTTCATAAGACGTTACTGGAGTCGCTAAGCTACCAACATCTAACAAATTACTTTGTGCTTTGGGTACCGCCATAACGGTCTTTTTCTCAGTCTTTCCCACCGGAGCCGTCGGCTTCACCTCAATCTTTTTCTCTGTTTGAGGTACTGAACGAGCAGGTGTCACACTTTGGCGCTGTATTGGTGGTTCAATGGCCACAGGTGTAGAGATGGTTGCTGGTTGCGTGACTGTAGCAGAAGGCACTTTTTGATAACTGGTTTTTCCTGCATTAACAGGCAACTTGGATACAGGAATACGCTGCTGATAGACATCTTCAATATTTTCAGGCAATTTTGCAAAATTACCATCTTGATCTAAGGCCAATTGCAAACTATATAACTGACTATAACGTTGTTGAGAGAGTGCTCGTACTTCTTTTGCATCTCCGACAATGGTGGGATGAATAAAAATAAGTAAATTGCGTTTTGTATTCGATTTTCCATCTGAACGGAATAAACGCCCTAGACCAGGGATAGCCCCCAAACCGGGTACAGATTGGCGCGAATACGCAGTATTATCTGAAATCAAACCACCCAATACAATAATCTGTCCGTGTTCAGCCAAAATTGCAGTTTTGATTGCACGCTTACTGGTGACCAAATCCTGCGCTTGCCCCTTACTGGCTTTGACGTCTGAAACTTCTTGTTCGACCTCTAAACGCACCGAACCGCCCTCACCAATATGAGGAACGACCTTCAAGGTAATCCCGACATCTTTACGTTCAATGGAAGTATAAGGATTGGCTGTCCCTCCTGCTGTGGTCACCGACCCTGTCACAAAGGGAACATTTTCACCAACCACAATATAGGCTTCTTCATTATCCATAGTCAAAATAGACGGTGTAGACAATAAGTTAGATTTTGTTGTTTCTTTTAAGGCCTGAATCATAGCGCCATACAGTTTACGAGAACCATCTGCACTTTCTTTATAATCACCCAAAATTAACGATGAGCCTGTACCAAGAGCACCAGCTGCGCCTGCAGCACCACCCGTTAAATAGCCCGCCGCAATATTTTTCAAACTTGAACCAATATTGTCAAAGTTAATCAGGCCGACACCGCTATTCAAATCACCTAACGCCCACTGTACACCCAACTGATCGGTGTCACTGCCTTCAACTTCAATAATTGCTGCTTCAATCAGCACTTGCTGACGGCGAATATCCAGTTGCAGAATTGCCGATTCAATTTCCCGCATCAGTTGCGGATCTGCCTTGACCAATAAAGAATTTTGCGTAGTATCGGCAATAATACTCACTCCATTGCCACTAAAACTACTAATGGCATTTTGATTATTATTGTTCGTACCTGAATTTAGATTAATTCCTGTCGATGAACCTGATGATGAATGCTCAGAATTCGAGTTGCTCATCATATTGTTGTTTGCATTATTCGAACTTGACGATGAACCACTTGAACTGGAATTTGATGACGACGATACCGCCTGCCCAGTCACTAAACCTTGTAATATTTCTGCTAAATTTTTTGCACTTGCATATTTTAAACGAAAAACTTTCAACCCACCTAGGCGGTCTGCAGATGGTGTATCCAAAGTTTCAATCATTTGGCGAATGCGCTTTCGAGTTTGCGTATCACCTTTAATAATAATTCGATTGGTGCGGTTGTCCGCAATAATTCGAACACGTGCCCCTTTTAAATCTTTTGCTGAGCCTGTAGAAGTCATCGACTCTAATAAGCCAATCATTTCTGTCGCTTGACTCGATTGAAGCGTCACTGCCTCAATGTCATTTTGCCCTGTGCCATCTAAATTACGAACAATCGTTTCAAGTTGATAAATATTACTTGCGCGGTCTGAAACAATTAACGCATTGGTTCCTCCCACTGCCGATAAATGGGCAAACTGTGGCATCAAAGGGCGTAAAGCAGGAATCAAATCATTGGCATTGGTGTTTTCTAGCCAAATAACCCGCGTCACCACCTGATCACCACTGGCACGGTGTCTTGCATCGTATGGAATGCCCGAACTTTTCACATTACTGTCGGGAACGAGTTTTATGGCATTACCCGATGGAATAGCCACCACCCCGTTAACATTTAAGACCCCAAGAAATAGATCATAGACTTCATTCTTATTCAGTGCCTTATTGGATATAACCGTTACGTTTCCACGTACACGCGGATCGACTGCGAAGTTTTTACCAGTAATATCAGCAACTTCATTAATAAATGCAGTGAGGTCGGCATCTCGTAAATTAATTTTCCATGTCTGTGCGTAGCTTGCTGTACTGGCCATTGCAACTAAAGGTGCTAAAGCGTATGCAGCAAATATCGGTCGATTATTCTTAAATAAAGCCATGAACTCTGATACTTCCTAACCTACTAAGGTGATGACACATCACTTAAAATCCTGTTGTACGGTCATCACTTGATCACCACGTTTGATTTCCAGTCTCACCTGACCTTCGTGGCGAGCTTGTTCTAATAATTGTGCTTCAGTCTGCCCTTGCCCCACAGTTTGCCCATTTAAAGACATAATGCGATCACCAGGTTGTAAGCCCAACTTATTTCTTAATGCCACAGGCGTGCGTGCTGTAACTTCAAAACCGCCACCAGCCGTCGCACTCACCCCCATTTCTTGTAAATATTGTTCACGATTTTCTTGAATTCGTTGTACCGCTTGACCCAGTGCATTGGGCATAGCTTGATTGTCTGAGTTATTGTGCTGATTATTGTTAGCTGGCGAATTGGAACCATTTAAAGGAACAATCGGCTGATTCAAACCATTTTCAATACCCTTAAATGCCAACTCGCGGACTGCACCGCTTTGGCTCCGTAAAATCACCTTATCCCAATACACTTCAGAAACGCGATAAGATGACCCTTCGACAATATCTCCAACACGATAACGTTCAGCCACCTCATTCACTTTAATGACCGCAGATGAATACTGACTGGGATAACCGACAACCACGCCTTGAAGTATCATATTTAATTGTTCATCGGCACTCGATGCACGCCCAACTTCTTGGAATAATGAAAAAGCACCAATATTGGGAACTTGAATTTGCTGAGAACCCAATTCCACACGTTGCAGTTGTAAAGCCTGTGGCGGCGCTACAAGCAACCATAGCATAGAGGCCATTTTCCAGCACAAACAAAGAATTAGAACGGCAAGCACTACTGGTGCCAAGCGATCTATACTCTGCACATTATATTGCTTCAAATTGTCGATCCAATCGCGCATCAGAAGCTCCCTTTCAATAAGGGTTGACGCGAACTGATTGCATAGGTATCTAAACCCGCTTTCCCGTTATATGAAGGAATATTTAACAATAAGCGCTGAGTCAGCTGAACGTCCATCATGAGTGTTGCATCAAGCTGTACATTCATCATTTTTTGTTCACGTGCATCACGTATATCAAATTTTAAATTACCTGCGTCATCGCTAAGTGTCCCCATCAATGCAGGAACGGTCATTCGCTCTTGACGCTGTGCAAAGGTATACAGTAATTCACCACCTGCCCATTGCAATTGCCCATCCGCTTGGCTAAAACCCTGCGTCTTTTTATATTTGAATGCAATTTCTTTCAGTTGAATCGCATTATTTGGCCATTGCCAATCTGCCAACGTTTTTAAGGTTTCTGGGGCCACTTGACCATTCAGTGATTCGACAATCAAGGTTTGACCCAAACCGTAGCCTACAATCCCTGCTAATTTAGTATTGCCACTGTGTACTTCAATATTTGCACCCAAACGCAATAGCAGTAAATCGAATGGTCTGGTTTTCCAGCTCAAGGAACCACGCAGTTGTCCTTTATTCCAATCTGCTTGTCCGCGCCAGATATTGCCACTAATATTGTGTAATGTTTGATTGTTTTTATAAAATTTTGAAATCAGCCATGCTGCTGGTATTTGCAGCATAACAAAAATTAAAAATGTGAGGACAGCAAAGATCAGCCATCGAATTTGTTTTGGCTTATTGCTCATCCCACCCCAACCAATATTTCAATTATTCTTCCCTAAAACTCTAGTTCTTTTATCCTTACATTATGCACACTTTTTCGGTGTCGCCAATTCAAAGATATAAAAAAACCAAGCCGTATTGCTTGGTTTTTTTATATTAATCCGACTTCATGACAAGCCAGTGACGCTCAAGTAGCTTTAGATTAAAAAACTCTCTAACTTCGCACCTTTTTCCAACTCTGCAACCAACC
Source organism: Acinetobacter celticus (assembly GCF_001707755.1). Taxonomy (GTDB): domain Bacteria; phylum Pseudomonadota; class Gammaproteobacteria; order Pseudomonadales; family Moraxellaceae; genus Acinetobacter; species Acinetobacter celticus. The sequence continues at coordinate 308,680 of NZ_MBDL01000001.1, forward strand.
AGCGTGGTTGTTTACCACGACCCGTCCAAGTGTCTTCTGGGTTAGCTTTGCTACGATAACGTGGCTCTACAGACTTACGCGTGGTTTTTTTACGTTTGCTTGTACCAAATTCTAAAATCTGTTCAATGCTCAGACCAAGGTTTTCTGCAATTGCTAAAATTTGTGTATAAGCATCTTCAATTGCTTGGTCTTTTTTAGAAGCAATTAACACTTCAGCTTCAATTTGTAACTTCTTCAACTCTTCAACAGATAGATTACTGATGTCTGGCATGATATTCAGTCCTTAAAACGGATTTATATTATTTTGTTTCTTAAAACAGACCCATCATATTTATATTAATAAAAATATTCAATATATAAATGAGCTGTAAAACAACAATCCAACAGTTCAACTAAATAAAACCACGAAAGCCATATTTTAAACTGTATGCTGCACCCGCCATTCAATCTCTTTTATTTTATGCCGAATATTTTCAGGTATTGGGGTTTTCTTCATATTCATTTTATCAACACAAACAATCACCGCCTCACCAATCGCAACATTATTTTGCTGCGCTGTACTCCATAATACATAACTCATTCGAATTGCACTATTCCGAAGCTCTTCAATACGAACACCTATTTTCAATTGATCTGGATAGACCACTGGACTTAAGTATTTACACTGACTAGATGCCACGACTGTATAAACATCTTGCTCAAAGATATTCAACTGATCAAAATAACAAATCCGCGCACTTTCTATATAACGATAATAAACCGTGTTATTTACATGCCCAAAAGCATCCATATCACCCCAAGCGACATTTTGATTATATATGACTGGGTAGTCGATTAATTCCATCATGGTCTTTTCCAGTTATATTTTCATTTCTACAAAATTTGAATTATTTTCAAAGATTAAATTTAACTGTTTGATTAAATCATCACGACCCAATAAAGTCGATTTAATTCTTAAATAGCTCATCAGCACATCATCAGGATATAAATCTAATAAAGCCTGCGCTTCACTTAAACGTCCTGTTGCTTCAAAAACATGCCATTTTGTAAAACTAAAAACAGGTAAAGCAGGATACTTTTCTTCCCACGCATTAATATGATTTTCAATATCTGCATAATCTGGTTGCTGTTTCAGTAATTGCTGTTGAAACCATAAGTAAAAGACTTCCTGATTAAACTGCTCTGCCAATAAATGTACGCTCAGCTGTTCATGTGCCTCACTCATTTCTGGCATCCGCGCCAGTATTTTAAGCCACAAGACTTTAATATTAAAATGACGGTTAAAGATTTGATCGCTTAACCCGTGATAACGTTCTTTTAGTAGTTCTAAATCATCAACATCGGCCAAATCAAAAGCCTCTAACAAGCGCTCTAACCAAACTTGTTTAGTAACCTCATCTAAATGGCCATATTTGGTTGAACGTAAATACATCCATGGAAATTGGAGTACAAACTGTCCCCACAGTGCAGTTAAACGTTGTTCATAGGCTGTACGAACTTTATATAACCACGGTGAAAGTTCATGTTGATTCAAAAACTCTAAATGAGTTAAAGCTTTCTCACCATCTTGTTGTGCTAAATACACTTCAATCCGTTGCAATTCAGCAAGTTCAAAAGCCATTGGGTTGGTTGTATTTAAGGCAGTCAGTGCCTCATTATATTCTTGACGCATCCAATATAAACGTGCATCCATAATCCCTTTTAATAGTCCAGATTCAGTAAACATTTGCTGGATAAAATGACGCTGATCTTGTGTTGCATTTAATAACCAAACCACCGCCAACTGTTCATATGGATGAAGTTGATTAAAACTAAAAACATTTTCACGCTTACGCTTTTCACGACTCAAATAGCGCTTAGCGAGCAACCAAAGTATCTGCCCGATAAAACTTAGAAGCGCTAATAAAAGAATAAAAAACCAAAGATTGGTTTGAATTTGCCATTCACGCCAATATAAATAAACATAGCCAGGGCCATAGCCAAAACTGAGCACACTAAATAATGCAACAACCAGCAAACTCAGGAATAAATACGCGAGTAAAATTTGTTTCATATATGATTACCCAAGTAAAGCGCGTGTATTTAAAGCCGGTACAGTATTGGCAGGGATTTTTTTCAGTTCACTTAAGCGCTGAATAAAATATTGAGTTTTAGCATCAGGGAGTTGCTTAAGGGTTTGAATCACTCCTGTTAGTTCTTGCTGAAATGCAATATATTGGCCTTTTTGCAGTTGTTGCTGGGCAAGCATTAAACCCAATTGAGCTTCTTTTAAAATAATCGCGCGTTGCATTAATACGGCATTGGGTTGTTGTACTGACTCAATTTGAATCCAACGTCGCCAAAAAGAGTGTTCTGGTTGCGGTTCTGGCTGGGTATATTGGTTTTTTATTTCTTGTGCAATCGCTAGATCAATTTGATCTAGAACAGTTTTAATTTTATTTTGTTGTTCCAAATTAGCCTGAACAAATTGCATCACGATCTTTTGGTCTTTTGTTAGAACTTGGTGCAAGCTGGCTTTTAATGCAGGTGCAAGTTCATAGGTATGAACATCTAAATTCAGCTGATTCAGTTTATCTACGGCAAAAGAATACTGTTGTTGTTGCAAAGCAAATTCAACCAAATCTAATTGCTGTGCAATTAAAACCGTGGGTTGTAGTCCTCCAACAACAGATACCGTATTGGCACTTGTGGTATTTCCCTCCACTGGTGCAACACCACTTAATTGGCGGTTTATAGCAGCCAACTGATCATTCAAACTCGCATTGCGTTGCTCAAGTGCGCTCTGTTGCTGTATCAATGTGTCCTGCCCCACGCTCAGCTGATGTAAATCAAAACTGATTTTTACCACCCACAGCACACTCAAAACCAATAAGAGAACTAGCAATTTTTTCATGGAGTTCCTTGCACAACGTCAATTTGCTTCAAAATAGATTCCATTCGTAAATCTTGTAACTGAAAATAAGAAAAAGTATAAGAATAGGTCTGCTGATAGCGTGCCAACAATTGGGCTAAACGCTCACCCAAAACTAAAAAATGCGCACGATTCAATACATCAGGGTGATTTGAAATCAATGTTAACCAATTGATCCAACTAGCTTCACTGGTCACGAGCATACAATAACGCCCTGCTTGCTGAAGCCGTAAAAGATTTTTTGTCAGTATTTTTGAAGCTTGTTCAGGACATTGTCTTCGATATAAGACAAAATTTAATACCTGTACACCCTTTGCCTGTAGCGACTCCATCATAAATTGTCGCCCACCCTCACCGCGCCAAAAAGCCATGCATGTGGGTGTATGCCACTGATTTAAAATGGGCAAAGCCAACATCCCTTCTGAAGTTTCCACTTCAGGGACATGACTCTGAATACCATATTGGGCTAAGGCATGGGCTGTTGCTGTTCCCACCGCAATCCACTGCACATGAGATAAATCCTCAATGAACAAACCAGCTTGCTTTAGCCCCGCCATACCATAATGCACAGCCGAAGGACTCACCACCACAATCACCTGAGCCGTGATGAGCTGCGCGTACAATTGCATTAACGCTTGAGACCAAGGTGTGGGATGCAATTCCAGCAAAGGCAATTCCAACACCTCAATCTGCTTAGACTGTAAAGCCTGTGTCAAGTTCAAAGCCCGATCTGTTGGACGGGTGTTCAGAAACAACATCTTTTAATAAAGCGCTTTTAATAATTCATCGGCACCCTGCGACACCAAGTCTTTAGCCAAAGCCACACCGAGTTGTTCAGCTTCGGTCATTGCACCTGTTTGTGTGGCTTGCAATAAAATTGCACCATCAACACTACCGACACGACCTTCTAAATAAATGTGTCCATTTTGCAATGTGGCATAACCTGCAATCGGCACTTGGCAACCGCCTTCTAAATAGGCATTGAAAGCGCGTTCCGCACGGACACACACATCTGTCTGCTCATGCATTAATGGCAAAATATAGTCTAAGACGGCCTGATCGTCTTCACGACATTCTAGCCCTAAAGCACCTTGGCCTACGGCAGGTAAACTAATGTCAGGGGTAAGCGTATGGCGAATACGCTCTGCTAAGCCTAAACGTTTGAGACCCGCACTGGCCAAAATAATCGCATCATAATTGCCCGCATCGAGTTTAGATAAACGAGTGCCGACATTGCCACGCAAGTCAATAATATTTAAATCGGGGCGTTGCTTTAAAATTTGGCATTTACGACGCAAACTGGAAGTGCCGACTTTGGCTCCTTGTGGCAATGCATCAAAATGAGAGTAGGTATTCGATACAAATGCATCTAAAGGATCTTCACGCTCGCAAATGACCGCCAAGGTTAAACCTTCAGGCAGAGCCATCGGCACATCTTTCATTGAATGCACTGCTAAATCTGCGCGACCATCCAGTAATGCAGCTTCAAGTTCTTTAACAAATAAGCCCTTCCCGCCAATTTTTGCCAAAGGCGTATCTAAAATTTTATCGCCCTGTGTCACAAATGTGACTAATTCAACAGTGACATCGGCATGTAAAGCTTCCAAGCGAGCTTTAATATGCTCTGCTTGCCAAAGTGCTAAAGGGCTTTGTCGAGTTGCAATTTTCAGGGTCTTCATAAATTTTTAACAGCTATCAGAATAAATATGATTCTAAACTTATCTTGCTGATATTAAAATGCAAGTAAATTTAGGCCTAATGACAACACTTATTCATATTTACTGTTTTATAATTTATGAATTCGCTCGCGCAAATTGGGCAAATGCCTGCGACTTACCGCAAGACGTTCCTCTAATTCACGACAACGCACTTGATATTGGCCAGAACTAATTACTTCTAAACCATCTAAAAAACTCACAGAGACTAAGGCATTACGATGAATACGGATAAACTGATCGCCAAATTCTGTTTCTAAGTCCTTTAAAGTTTCATCAATTAAAACACTGCCATTTTTGTGGCGCACAGTGACGTATTTTTGATCTGCCAGAAAATAATAAATATTTTCGACGGGCACCAATTCCACACCACGATAGGTTTTGGCCGCAATCTGATGGCGATTAATTTTGAGTTCTTCCATAAGTTCTTTTTGTTTTATATCGCTCATTTGAGCTTGGGTGAGTTTTATTAAATGATCTAAAACCTGTTGTAATTCTTGTTGCATGACAGGTTTGAGCAGATATCCCTCTGCGTTTGATTTAAATGCATCCAATGCATGATGGTCATAAGCCGTACAAAAAATAATTGCTGGCATTGGGTCTAATTGGCGTAAAAAACTGGCGCAGGTCAGCCCATCCATTTCTGGCATTTGAATATCTAAGAGCACCACATCTGGTTCAAGGCTCTGAGCCAAATCAATGGCTTGCTGTCCATGTGTCGCCTTACCCGACACCTGATGTCCCAATTGTGTTACTAAACGTGACAATCGCTCTAATGCAAGTGGCTCATCGTCACAAATTAGGATCTCCATTTCTCCTCCTTTCCTCAGCTAACATCATTTTTTTTATTGGTTAACTGCGTTGTTTTACTTATATCGATACTGCACTACAGTGGTAAACATACCATCCCCAGCAAAAGTCTGAAAAGTCACAGAGCGCCCATAATAAGCCTTAAGTCGCTGTTTTACATTTTCGACCGCAATACCATGTCCTTGACGTAAAGTTATTTTATCCTGTGAATAAGGATTAGTAATGACGATATTGACTTGATTTTGCAATATTTCGATCAATATGCTTATCGTACTCTTTGTTAGAATTTTTTCAACACCATGGAAAACACTATTTTCAATCAAAGGCTGTAAAGTCAGAAGTGGAATTTGTACGCGAGAGTAAATTTCTGGATTGACCAATTTCCATTCTACACTTAAGCGCTCTCCCAACCGAATCTGTTCAATGGCTAAATAGCGCTGACTCAGCTCAATTTCTTCCTGCAAACTCACCAACTTTAGTTCCTGAAAACTAGCACGAAATAAACGTGAAAGATTCAGCAACATTTGTTCTGCTTTGTCTGGATCAAGACTAATTAAACTAATCACACTGTTCAAACTATTGAATAAAAAGTGGGGATGAATACGCGCTTGCATAGCCTGAACCCGAGCATTTAGTTCACTATGTTGCTTTTGTCCCCATTGTTCGCGCAAGTATAAATAACGAAAACAAAATGTCCCCAACAGCACACCGTAGCTTAAATTCAAGCTCACATGTGCAAATATACGTTCAGCACTTAAAGCTGAAAGCGTAAAATTTTGGCCAAAGTACACTAAAATATTTAAGCCAATGGTGGTAAAGAGCACAATGCTCTGTAACAGCACAAAACCCAAAATTAATGTCAGCCTTAGCCCTAAAGGCGATAAACGTCGTTCAAAATATTCGGTAAAAGCAGCAAAGGCCAAGAGCACCCAATTAATAAATAAAACGTACTGCATTAAGCCACTAAAACTAAGATTCCCCCAAGACTGTGCCTGCGCTAAAGCCAAAACCATGGCCAGAATATTCCCAGCAATAAACAGTTCCAGCAAATATTGCCAACGTCCTGCACGGGTAAAAAAATATACGGACTGCATTAGGCCTCACCCAACTCAAAAGATAGATGAACTTGCCCTTCGGCAAGTGACCTTGAATTTGCTATACTCTTTTCAGTTCTACTGCTTTTTATCTTATTGAGCCGACATGACCACATCTTATAATTCCTCAAATCCGTCACAACCCCAAACTTCGGGCATGTGGGGCGGTCGTTTCGCTGAAGCAACTGACGCTTTTGTTGCTGAATTTACAGCATCTGTACAGTTTGACCAACGCTTTTATAAACAAGATATTGCAGGCTCAATTGCACATGCAACCATGTTGGCAAAAGTCGGCGTTTTAAGCGTTCAAGAACGCGATGATATTATTCATGGCTTAAACACCATTCAAGCTGAAATTGAAGCAGGCAATTTTGAATGGCGCATCGACCTTGAAGATGTGCATATGAATATTGAATCTCGCTTAACCCAGCGTATTGGTATTACAGGTAAAAAGTTGCACACTGGCCGTAGTCGTAACGACCAAGTTGCGACGGATATTCGTTTATATGTCCGTGATGAAATTGATGCAATTTTACAATTACTGGAAAAATTACAAAAAGGTATTTTGGGTTTAGCGGCTAAAAACACCAATACCATTATGCCGGGTTTCACCCACTTACAAACAGCACAACCTGTGACGTTTGGCCACCATTTAATGGCATGGTTTGAAATGTTGGTACGTGACTCTGAACGCCTGATTGACTGCCGTAAACGTGTTAACCGTCTACCATTAGGTTCAGCCGCACTTGCAGGTACAACTTATCCGATTGAGCGTGAATACACTGCGGAGCTTTTAGGTTTTGAGGCAGTCTGTGAAAACTCTCTAGATGCTGTTTCTGACCGTGATTTTGCCATTGAATTCAATGCTGCAGCCTCACTCATCATGATGCATTTATCACGCATGTCTGAAGAAATGATTTTGTGGACATCGGCACAGTTCAAATTTGTCAATATTCCAGACCGTTTCTGCACAGGCTCATCTATTATGCCACAGAAGAAAAACCCAGATGTTCCTGAGTTAATCCGTGGTAAAACAGGTCGTGTTTATGGCGACTTGATGAGCCTTTTAACGCTGATGAAAGGTCAACCCTTGGCATATAACAAAGACAATCAAGAAGATAAAGAGCCTTTGTTTGATGCGATTGATACCGTACGTGGCTCACTCATGGCATTTGCAGACATGATTCCAGCCTTGGTTCCAAATATTGAAATTATGCGAGAAGCCGCATTACGTGGTTTTTCAACTGCGACTGATCTTGCAGATTATTTGGTCAAAAATGGCGTGGCTTTCCGTGATGCACATGAAATTGTGGGTAAAGCTGTTGCACTCGGTGTTCAAGAAGCCAAAGATTTGTCTGAACTTACACTAGAGCAACTACAACAATTCTCTGACTTAATTCAAGCCGATGTCTTTGAAAAAGCACTGACACTTGAAGCATCAGTCAATGCACGTAATCACATTGGTGGTACGGCGCCGACTCAGGTTGCTGCTGCCATCGAACGTGCTTACACTCGCTTAGAAAAACTCTACGCTTAAGGAAGACTGATATGTCTCGACAAGTTTTTTGCCGTAAGTATCAAACAGAAATGGAAGGTTTGGACTTTGCACCCTTCCCTGGTGCTAAGGGTCAAGATTTTTTTGACAATGTTTCCAAACAGGCTTGGCAAGAATGGCTCAAACACCAAACCACGTTAATTAATGAAAAACGTTTAAATGTGTTTGAAGCAGATGCTAAGAAATTTCTTGAAGAACAGCGTGAAAAGTTCTTTAGCAATGATGAAACTTTAGAAAAAGCTGAAGGCCTAAAGCCTGAGTAAAAAGTACTTTTTCCTCAAGACAGCGACGAAGCCTACATAGGCTTTCATTAAAAAAAGAATCTCCATATTGTGGGGATTCTTTTTTTATACATTGTTCTAGCGTGGGCTTTAATCTGAAAAAGAGTCTCTATTGGGATTTTTCCATTAAAAACATAGCTATGCCTTAAAATAACACCAACTGAACTCGTGCATCAGCATAACTCTAAAATTAAACAGTAGCGCTTTTATCGAAACACTAAAACCTTATCTACACATACTATTTATTAGAAGACAGTTGAGAACACGTTTAAAAATTCAATCATCAACAATCTCTGACTAATATTTATCTTAAAAGGTCTGAATGTAAATAAACGATACATTTCTCAAAAAAACGCAACATTACACTACAAGAACCCACATGATTTTAAAAATTGAATTTCCTATAATCAATGCCAAGGAGATGGAAACGTCTCTATATAATAGGAAATACCCCAATTTTCTTCCCAGATTTCCCCCAAAATCTGGGAATTTTTTTGTCTGTTATTTTAGGTTTATTTTATAAAAAATATTCAGACCATAAAAAAGCCCCTATCTCAGGAGCTTATTTTAAATTCACAATTAAGGTTGTTTCAAATAAGGCCATGCCGCTTTTAAATAAATAAACATGGACCACAATGTCAAAATAACCGCGGTGTATAGCAAGCCATACGCCAACATCTCTAAAGGTTGCCAATTCAATAAGAACACTGAAATTGCAATCATCTGAAAAGCCGTTTTATATTTACCCACCGTCGAAACCGCCACACTGGTACGTGCACCAAGCTCTGCCATCCACTCGCGTAAGGCCGAAACCGTAATTTCTCGTGAAATAATGACAATAGCCGCGAAGGCCATCGAAATACTGGGTTGCCACTGAACCAAAACAATCAGTGCAGCTGCCACCATGAGTTTATCTGCAACAGGATCTAGAAAACGACCAAAAGCAGAGGTTTGATTCAGCGTTCGAGCCAAATAGCCATCAAACCAATCAGTGATCGCAGCAACGACGAAGATCCCAGTCAGCAATATATGTCTGCTCATACCGGCACCATGGTCTTCAATTCCCATCACTGGTGGCCAATACGCCACAGCTAAAAATACAGGAATTAAAGCAATTCGCGCTAAAGTTAAAATATTTGGAATATTCAGGATTCGACCTGCAGTCATAGACACCGCCAATGTTTCCCCTTTATGCACGATGTAAATGCACAATAGATTGAGGATTTACCCTTCGTTAATACAGCTCACTTTATACGAAATGACCGAAAGTGTCACTAGGCAAACACAGTAACGGTCTGCCTTGAAATTGCAATCAAACGGTTATTGGCATCCCACAAATAGGCCGATTCAGTCGCGTAGCCATCTCCAGCATAGTCTGTAAAAACTTTATATTTTAACCAGTCTTGTAATTCAGCCTGCAATGGATGTACACAAGTCAAATGCCAATTTAAAGAACTGGCAGGGGCCATAGTTTTATACATCGGCAATACACCCGGTGGCCACATATCAAAAGCCACCATTAAATCTGCATCATGCATTGGCCTATTTTCATGTTGTGCAGGGTCAAATCTAAACCATCCACCAAAATCAGGGGATTTTGCTCCTGTGCATGGATACTGACCTTCAGCCCATATCATTTGCATTTGTTTAAAACATTCAGGTGCTAAAGGATGATGCTGTGCAATCTTGAGCTGTTCTACAGATGGATAATCAGGTGCTGTACACTCCTGATTGACTTGAATACTTGATTCACGTTGCGTGCCAAAACTCGCCAACAAAATACTTTGTACGGCATCGTCCTGCCATAAACGTACTTCAACCGTGGTCACCGACTTCCCTTGTCGCAAAATTTCTGCCGTTAGTTTCGCCTTTGCCAACTGAACTGGCCCGACAAAAGTGATACTGACACTGAGCAAGCGCTTGCTGTCATCGGCAATGCTGGCTACGGCTTTTTGCATCAACATACCCGCAACCAAACCACCAAAAATTGTACGCCCTTGTAACCAACCCGTTGGAATATCGACCCATTCCGACTGATTAATTTGTTGATATAAGTGTGTTAATGCCATCATCCTTCCTCGCTCATGTCTTATTGCAGTATATTTAGCGCATTAAGCGGTGATGTGAATGATCAATGACCCTTGGGTCATTGAGCTTTTTTGCCAACGTTTTTACGAACCCTTTATTCATGCAAAACTTTATAGATGGTTCGCGCCATGACATCTCCCAATCCGGGCACCAGTTTTAATTCATTTTCTGAGGCTTTTAACACGCCCTGAATGCCACCAAAATGTGTAAGTAAGTCACGACGTCGTTTTGGCCCTAACCCCGGAATGACTTCTAACACAGACGAACCACGCTTTTTGTCACGCTTGGCACGATGTTTAGTAATAGCAAAACGATGTGCTTCATCCCGCACCTGTTGAATTAAATGCAAGGCTTTATGATCTTCAGGTAACTGAACTTTTGTGCCGTCAGTAAAATGTAACGTTTCCAGTCCGGGCTTACGTCCCTCTCCTTTTGATACGCCCACCATAAATGCATCTAAATCGAGCTCTTGCATGACCTCCATGGCCATATGCAACTGACCTTTACCGCCATCAATTAATAATAAATCAGGTAACATATGCTTCTTATAACGTCGGGTCAGTGCCTGACGCATCGCTGCATAGTCATCGCCTTCGGTAATGTCATGAATAGAAAACTGACGATAATCGCGCTTGCGTGCACCACCTGCGTCAAAGACCACGCAAGAAGCAATGGTGGCTTCGCCCATGGTATGCGAAATATCAAAGCATTCAATGCTGTCAATTGGACGGCCTGTGACTTGCTCCAATTGATGAAAGCGCTCGTTTAACTCAAAATGATTGGCCAGTTTGCCTTTAATGGCATGTTGCACATTCATCTCTGCCAGTTCTAGCCATTCCGCACGGGTTTCACGCACTTTGTGTTTAATCTGAATTTTCTTTTCAAATTGTTGATGTAGACCTTCTTCTAATTCTTTACGGTTCACAGGCTCTACATTTACAATCAGTTCAGATGGCACTTCATCGGCGACTTGAAAGTAAAAGTTCGCCATAAAATCAGACAGCATTTGTGCTAAATCATCACCCAACATGTCAGGAAAATAACTTTTTCCACCCAACATTTTGCCATTACGCACATGCATAATTTGTACGCAAGTCACCCCTGCATGATAGGCAATGGCAATAATGTCGGCCTCGCCTTTCACTTTATAAATCGCCTGTTGCGCCTGTACGTCGCGAAGCAAAGCCATACGATCACGATAAAACACTGCTTTTTCAAATTCTAAAGCGTCGGCTGCCTCTTCCATTTTGGCAATCAGTTCTTGGTTCAGTTCCTTTGTATCACCCTGTAAAAAGCGGATCGAGTTATTCACGTCTTCTTGATAATCTTCTGCAGAAATCAAACCGACACAGGGTGCCGAACAGCGCTTAATTTGATATTGCAAACACGGTCTTTTACGCTGTGAAAAGTAGCTATTTTCACACTGGCGCACATTAAACAATTTTTGTAGTACCACCAAGGTGTCGCGGGCGTTATGCGCACTCGGGTAAGGGCCAAAGAACTTCCCCACTTGATGTTTACCTTTGCCTCGTCCACTGGCTATTCGCGGGTACGGTTTGTCTGCCGAAATAAAAATATACACATAGGACTTATCATCCCTTAACATAATGTTATACGGCGGGCGATGTAACTTAATTAAATTTTGTTCTAATAATAAGGCTTCTGTTTCTGAACGCACCACCAGTGTTTCAATATCATAAATACGCGCAACCAAGGCCTGCGTTTTTGGATGTTCAATGGTTTTGACAAAGTAGCTAGACACGCGGTTTTTTAAATTCTTGGCCTTGCCGACATACAATAGTTCGCCGTCTTTGCCCAACATTCGGTAAACCCCGGGCAAAGTGGTCATATGGGTTAAAATTTTTTCAATATTTTCACGCGCATTTTCGTTCACTGGCTACCTATCATTCATTTTAAAATATTCGGGTCGCAACCACATCTTATATAATGTGATGCTTTTCAGCGCATTTTCAATGCGTACTAAAAGCAATTTCGCCATGTGCAGAACAAGCGCTTGATTACTAAAACATGCTTATTGCAAAAAATGCAGTGTGTGACTCACAGACAAAACCAGAGCCTATTTTTATCAAAGCTACGATATTCCTTATGGCGCATGTCATTTGGCCCATAAAGTACGCATAGAGCTTGAACCCAGTTGAGTGCTAATTTTTTTGAATGACCCAGAAAAACCTATTAACTTCAGCGAAAGCAAATAGCATTTGGGGCATTCAGCCAAGTCCGTGGCAAAAAATAGAGGACTTAGCCTGCTCTATTTGACCTTATCTCTTAGACCTTTAAAGGCTGATTCAATGCATCACAAAAAGCTTGCTGATTTCTAGGTGAAACCAAGACAAATTTAGATTCACCTTCTTTTAAATAGTCTACTTTTAGCCGTTTTAAAGACAATGCAGGTGAAGCCACCGAATTATTGGTTTTGCTGATACTTTGAATCTCGGAACGCTTAATTTTCCATGTTAAAAACAGGCAACGAATACTGAGATATTCTTCATCTACTGTATATTTGGTATTCCACGCAGGCCACCAAACAAACGCCATCGTCATGACATAAACTGCCGCATGTACTGGAAATTGCAATAACGTCCCTTTGGCCTGCATGGTCAAAAGCAGTTGCAATAACAGCCCCGTTAAACAAATTAAAAAACCAAGCACCCACCAATCTATTTTTGAACGAAAAATTTGCATAATTTCCCCTAGTTATTCATTCATCTTACCCAAATTCCAAATATATGCATGCCTTTCTGCATAAAAAAGCGGTTTAAAAAATTGAAATCAAATGCAGGCGAATCCTCCACGCTAAAATGACAATGCACGGCATAAAAACGACATATTTTTTTTTGCCTCTTTGATGAGTATTGACATTTTTGACCAATTTTTAGGCTTGGAATTTTAATTTTTTGGTTATTTTTGACTGTAGCTAATTACATATTAGAAATAAAAATATGAGTTGAAACAGATATTTCTATATATGATGTACCTGAAGACCACAGCAAATGCATTGAATAGCAAGGAATCTTCCAATAAAAATTGATGACCCTTGCGTCACGGCTTGATATAACTTGTTATGTTCTTTTTGGATATAGTTATCGTAAGATTAGCGAAGCATAAAGTGCGCTGGAATTGCGTACACGCTTCAAAACATCAACTTAGAAGTCCTCCAAAATAAGGAGATCAGGCATGATCCACGCTGGCAATGCGATTACCGTCCAAATGCTTTCGGACGGAATTGCAGAATTCCGCTTTGACTTACAAGGTGAGTCGGTCAACAAATTCAACCGTGCAACGATTGAAGATTTTAAAGCTGCGATTGCTGCTGTTAAAAACAACAGCGAAGTTAAAGGCTTAATCGTAACTTCAGGCAAATCTACATTTATCGTTGGTGCAGACATCACTGAATTCGGTGAAAACTTTGCACAGGGCGAACAAGCAATTGTTGAGTGGGCAATGCCTGTTCACGACATTTTCAACAGCTTCGAAGACTTAGACATTCCAAAAGTTGCTACCATTAATGGTATGGCTTTGGGTGGCGGTTTTGAAATGTGCTTGGTCTGTGACTACCGTGTCATGTCAGAAGCGGCGCAAGTCGGCCTGCCTGAAATCAAACTGGGCATTTACCCTGGTTTTGGCGGTACAGTTCGTTTAAGTCGTGTCATTGGTATCGACAATGCAGTTGAATGGATGGCGATGGCCAATCCGAAGAAACCTGCTGCCGCACTGAAAGATGGTGCTGTTGATGCTGTGGTTGCTGCCGACAAACTTCAAGCTGCTGCCATTGATTTAGTGAAGCAAGCGCTTGCTGGCCGTGTAGACTGGAAAGCAAAACGCCAAGAAAAACTAGACCCAATTAAATTAAACCCATTAGAACAAATGATGGCGTTCAATTCGGCAAAAGGGGCGGTTCTTGCTAAAGCAAATCCTGCGCAATACCCTGCGCCGAAACTTCTTCTTGATTCGCTACAAGCAGGTGCAAGCCTTCCACGTAATGAAGCATTAAAAGTAGAAGCCGAAGGTTTTGCCAAAGCTGCCGTGACACCACAAGCAGGTGCATTGATTGGTTTATTCATCAATGACCAAGTGGTGAAAAAAACTTCTAAAAAGCATGAAAAAGGTGCGCACCCTGTCAACCAAGCTGCTGTATTGGGCGCGGGTATTATGGGTGGCGGTATTGCTTACCAAGCCGCCAGCAAAGGCACACCAATTATCATGAAAGATATTGGTAACCCGCAACTTGCATTGGGTATGTCTGAAGCGACCAAATTGTTGACCAAACAAGTTGAACGCAAAAAAATGACTGCTGCAAAAATGGGTGAAACACTGTCTCGCATTCGTCCAACTTTAAGCTTAGATGAGTTTAAAGATGTAGATATCGTGATTGAAGCAGTCACTGAAAATCCAAAAATCAAAGCTGCTGTACTTGCAGACACTGAAAAATCAGTGCGCGAAAACACCATTATTGCGTCAAATACATCGACAATTTCAATTACACGTTTGGCAGAAAGCTTACAACGTCCTGAAAACTTTGTCGGTATGCACTTCTTTAACCCAGTACACATGATGCCATTGGTTGAAGTGATCCGTGGTGAGAAAACATCTGCTGAAGCCATTGCAACGACTGTTGTTCTTGCTCAGAAAATGGGTAAAACACCAATCGTGGTTAACGACTGCCCGGGCTTCCTTGTGAACCGTGTGTTGTTCCCTTACTTCGGCGCATTTGACCTATTACTGAAAGACGGTGCTGACTTCCAGCAAGTCGACAAAGTCATGGAAAAATTCGGCTGGCCAATGGGCCCTGCTTATCTTATCGACGTTGTTGGTATTGATACAGGCGTTCACGGTGCAGAAGTCATGGCAGAAGGTTTCCCTGACCGCATGAAGCCTGACTACAAAGGCGCAATCGAAATCATGTATGAAAACAAACGTCTGGGTCAAAAGAACGACATTGGTTTCTACAAGTATGAGCTTGACCGTAAAGGTAAAAAAGCCAAGGTTGTTGATGCGACTGCTTATGAGCTTGTTGCAACAATGGCAACTGCTGAAAAGCATGAGTTTGATGCACAAGAAATCATTGACCGTATGATGCTGACTTTCTGTAACGAAACTGTTCGTTGCCTAGAAGACAACATCGTCGCGACTGCTTCTGAAGCAGATATGGCCATGATTATGGGTGTAGGTTTCCCTCCATTCCGCGGTGGTCCATGCCGTTACATCGATCAAACAGGTGTTGCTGAATATGTTGCGCTTTGCGACAAATATGCCCACCTTGGCAAAGCTTATGAAGCGCCGCAAATGTTGCGTGACATGGCAGCTAACAACAAAAAATTCTACGGTTAAGGAGCAACGTGAATGGCTACTTTAAATCCGCGTGACGTTGTCATCGTTGATGGTGTACGTTCTGCAATGGGTAAAACCAAAAATGGTATGTTCCGTAATGTACGTGCAGACAGCTTATCAGCTGAATTGGTACGTGCTTTAGTTGCTCGTAACCAGTTTGATACCAATGAAGTTGAAGATGTGATCTGGGGCTGTGTCAACCAAACCCTAGAACAAGGTCTGAATATTGCTCGTAACATTGCGTTATTGGCTGACTTACCAAAAACTGTTGCAGGTCAAACTGTTAACCGTCTTTGTGGTTCATCTATGCAGTCTATTCATACAGCTGCAGCGCAAATCATGACGGGTCAAGGTGATGTGTTCATCATTGGTGGTGTAGAGCATATGGGTCACGTGGGCATGATGCACGGTGTTGACCTAAACCCAGAAGCGTCTAAGCATTATGCAAAAGCGTCTAACATGATGGGCTTAACCGCTGAAATGTTAGGTCGCATGAACGGCATTACGCGTGAAGAACAAGATGCGTTTGGTGTGGAATCTCACCGCCGTGCTTGGGCTGCAACGCAAGAAGGTCGTTTCAAAAATGAGATTGTGGGTGTTGAAGGTCATGACCAAAATGGCTTCAAAATTCTGTGTGACATCGACGAAGTAATTCGTCCAGATGCCAACATTGAAGCATTCCGTTCATTACGCCCTGTATTTGACCCGAAAGGTGGTTCTGTAACTGCAGCAACATCTTCAGCTTTGTCTGACGGTGCTTCTGCAATGTTATTGATGTCTGCTGAACGCGCTCAAGCTTTAGGTCTTAAGCCACGTGCTGTGATTCGCTCTATGGCGGTTGCAGGCTGTGACGCGGCAATTATGGGTTATGGCCCAGTGCCAGCAACGCAAAAAGCACTTAAACGTGCGGGTTTAACCATGACGGATATTCAAACCATCGAGTTAAACGAAGCTTTTGCTGCTCAAGGCTTATCTGTTATGAAAGGCTTAGGCGTATATGATAAGCAAGACATCATTAACTTAAATGGTGGTGCAATTGCGCTTGGTCACCCACTGGGTTGTTCTGGTGCACGTATCACGACGACATTGTTGAACGTTATGGAACAACAAGATACACAAATTGGTCTTGCGACCATGTGTATCGGCCTTGGTCAAGGTATCGCAACGATTATCGAACGTGTTTAATTCTTAAATACGTGAGATAAAGAAAACCCCGCTTATTGCGGGGTTTTCTTAAAAGCTATTTAAAAGATTTTCTTTTATTTCTTTTACTTCATTTTTATATAACTCTCTACCTATCCATTTTGTGGCATATGTTTTGGCTAATTTACTCTCTAAAAATTCTCTTTTTTCATTGACACAAAAGGTACTTAGTGAATTGTAGAAATATATTTTATTATTTTGCTCATCTGTAGAGATATGCAGAATTGAAACTAGTTCTATATATTTAATCAAATCATTATGTTGTTCTCTTTTAAATAAAATGACTGAATGCCCTGCCTCACAATTCTGAAAAAGTTGTTTCGCATGACGTTCTTTTATAAAGAACCAATCAACACTATTATTATCATTTACTAAGGTCTGTGATTGAACCTCGATCTGCTCATAATCTCCCTTATAATCCTTTTCATAAGTTCCTAGAGCCCAATATTTTTTAATTAATTCAGTTTGCTTAAATCTCTCACGGGGAACTACCATCTTTTGCTTTACTGGTAACGCTTTTAAACGGCTAACCTCATCACTATTAAGTAAAATAGTTTTTTTGTCTTTCTGTATTGATATTAAAATTTCTTGACCTTTATTGAGTAGATGTGGCTGATCTACATAAGAAACTATTACACCCGCTTCTATTAAGTTTTCTTTAGAATTCTTAGAAATATTTGCTGATCCTATGTAAATATATTCGTCAAAAATAATTAGCTTAGTATGTAAAGTAGGATTTGAGTAAAGTATTACACCTTTCTCCAATAGTTTTTCTAATAAATCAGCTGATGTGCCACCACTTTCAATTACATGATCTGATGCATTGACAATAAGTAGGTCACCTTCTAAAAACTCTAAATCTTCATCACTTGAAACATACGAAATCGCAGCTCTCCTAAATTGGCTTTTTTTACTAAGATTACTGAGATTCCCCCATAATTCTTCAGAATATATATTCATAAAATTTCGTATCCTTTTAAGCTATTTAATTAGAATTTATCAAGAAATTTTAACTTAATTAAGTTATTTAAAAAATTTTGAGCAGTTGTGCAAGCTGAGAAAAAAGCTGGTACTAGTACTTTAGAAATCTGCTTAAAATTATTTTGATCGAAGTACCTTTAATGGTAATTCTAAACTTTCTGCGCCAACAACGTCGCAAAATGCTGTTTAATCCGCTTGCCCTGTTCATCGACCCGATGCAACTCACCTACGTTTTCATTGTATTTCACAATGTTCCAACCTTCGTATAAGGCACTTAACTCCCCTGTTTTAAACGCAAAAGGAAAATCAGCCTGTACAGGTATATCATCGGTATCCATCGCACAAACAATTAAGTTAAAACCATTCACTTCAGTTGCTTGTTGCATCTGAGCAATCAGTGGTTTCACCGTTTGAGCTTCTAAAAACATCATCACCACGGTACAGCAAATAAAGTCATATTTGCCTGTAATACTAGGGTCAACATTTAAATCACGCTGTTGCACCTGAATATTTTCAATACCTTCAGTCGCTATAATCTGCTGTAACTTTTGCAAACTACTCGCATTGACATCCCAAGCGTCCACCTCAAAATTGTGCTGGCTCAGCTGACTTAGGTACAGTGTATTACGCCCCTGTCCGCAACCGACATCTAAAGCACGACCGCCTTGCAAATACGGCACAGCAGCCAAAAGTTCTGAGTGCGTAGGAGACAGCTGATATTTTTTATAAAAATAATCTTGTGGCATACAGTAAAATTGCAGTTGGCATTCAATGTCATCACTGGTCGAAACAATTTTGTGCCACGCTTGCGGTTCAATAAACGGCGACTGTTGCTCAGCACTAAAAATATGCTCAGACTGCACAGCACCTGCCTCATCTAAAAAAGTAAACTTCAGTTCGCCTTTGTACACCTTTAACTTGGCCCAAGTACCCGCTTTGGTATTATGTTGATTTTTAAATCCCTGTGGAATAGTACCTGCTGTCCACACTGGAAGTTCTTTATAACAAATCAAATCTTGCATAAGCTTATTTCCCACAATGCGTTGTTCAGTGAATATATTTCAATCACACTATTTTATAATCATATTGTCGCTATTTTTGAAATTTTAATGTTAGGCTTGAGGACAATAAAAATACATTTTTATAAATTTCAAATGATTTGGAGTCGACAGATGCTTTCATCACTAATAAAAACCATCGCGAGTTTAGCAATGGTTGGAACTTTTTTAACAGGTTGTGCCACCTCTACTTTAATTCAAAAAGATCACCGTACCCATACACGTGACGTTAAAACCTTATTAGTTGATGATCAAGTGGTGGCTTTTGGGAAACTTGCGCAAGTGCAAAGTCATTTGCCGGCAGATAGTCTTGTGATTGCTGGATACAAAAACAGCTACGTTTTAACCCAAGGTGGTGCACAGTTTATTCGACTAATCAATAAATTAGATGCCAAAAATATTCAAATGACCAAGGAACTAAGCTTCTATTCAGAAAAAAATGACGGGCATTTTTCAGGAACTTTACCTTTGTCTTATGTCAAATTACAGGAAGATATTAATAAAAAAGATCTGGAGTTTTATATTGAAAACGGCGCAGAGGAATGTTCAACCTCAAGTGATAAACGAATGAATGCACAGCGCTTTTGTTTTAATTTAAAACTTGCTGGAGTGGTTTATCCCGTTGCTGGAAACATTGCGTCCCTTAAAGCACTCAGCAAACCCTATCAAGTCAATATTTATACAATGAAAGAGGAAAGTTATCAAAGTAAGTCTGGACTCAACCCTTTACAAAAATTGGTATTATTTCCCTTTGCCGTTGCAATTGATGTCATAAGCTTGCCCTTTCAAGCTGCTGAAAAAATTTTCGACTAATCGTATTTAAATATTCATTCTCAATATAAAAATTTCAAAAAAATATGGAATTTTTATATTGAAATGAAAAAAAATGAATAAATAATATGTAGATAAATATTCCAAAAGATAAACTCAGAATGTAAACCATTTGAAACATTGTGTTATCTCTGTGTAATTTTGGTTGATTATTCACACAAAATTAGACCAATTCGCAAGCAATCCCCCTCATTCTTGTTTCATAAACGCTAACATAGTCAGTTCACTTTAACCTAATCATTAAATTCAGGATGCTACCCATGAATACGATTAAAACTGCTCTGACAATTGCTTTAGTTGCTGCTACAACTTCAGCTATGGCAACCACTGCTGTTCAACCACAAACAGCGACAATTGCAGACGTTGCAAAAGTTCAAGCAGAACAAGTTCAAACGACAACTGTAAATGCAGTTAAAGCTCAAGCGGCTAATGCTGAAAAAGCAACAATTGCTAAAGTTGCAGAAGTAAAAGATGCTGTCGCAACTCAAGTAGAAACAGTTAAAACTGAAACCGTAGCACAAGCGACTGATGCTAAAGATGCGATTGTTGCGAAAGCTGAAGCGATTGAAACAACAACTGTAGAAGCTAAAGATGCTGCTGTTGCGCAAGTTACAGAAGTTAAAGACGAAGCAATTGCTCAAACTGCTGATGTAAAAACTGAAGAGAAAAAAGGTTTCTTCTCTTGGTTCAAAAAAAGTGCTGCTTAATTCTAATTAAGCCCAGCGTTTAAAAATGTCCTTCGGGGCATTTTTTTAATTCTGCCAATTAAACTGCATATTGATGTAGCAATGCACCTTTGAGCCAAGCCAAATAGGGTTTTTCATCCAAAAAATCGGGTGCTTCACTGGTGTCTAAACGATAAAAATGTTTATCCATTTCAATGACAATTTGCTCCGTCAAATGCCAATCTTCAATGAGCTTAAAATATAAACTAAAGAAAAAACGATTTTTTCCCCAGTTACTTAGGCTTTCTAATTTTGGATAATGATTATTTTCTAAAAAAGCGGAATAGGCTGGCTGAATATCATCCATTGCGCGTACTGTTTTCATGACTTCACCTGCTTAATTGATGCCAATATGAGGTAACTTTTCTACTCTAAAATACAATTTTGAAAACTTCATGACACGTGCATACAATATTCAATTATAACTTTTCAGCAATCTCCTCTTGATTTTGAACACTGACTTGCTTCATTTGCTTATTCAAGGCCAAAATCTCTTTATACAGCGTATTGAACTGTTGTAAAGGTTCATCTTCATAAAACATAAAAATCTTATTACGTTGTTCCCATTTATTATTTTTCAGTACCGCAAAAATAGCATCTGCTTTGGCCAAAATTTGCTTTTCTAATTCAAACAAAGCGTTTGCGTCATCACTCTGCTGACTGTCTCTTAAACTTTCTGTGAGCTGGCGCCGATACTTACTTTTAATGGGTAAATTTTTGGCTTGTTCTAAGCTGTTTTCTTCAAATTTTTTGGTTTTAAGTTCATAAGCATCCACCACGGCATGGACATTTTTCAACATTTTTTCTGTTGCCTGATAGTTTTTCTTTTTATCTGCCGACAAGCGATTAATATCTAAAAATTTATCCCACTGTAGTGCTTTTAAATCACGAATATAGCTATTGCGCGCTTCTGCACTTTGAATCATTTGCGTCAAGATAAAATTTGCCATAATTTGATAATCGCCTTCTAGCCGAGGGTCTGTGACATCGACCTGAATGAGCTTGGAAGGATTTTTGGCTTGGTCAAAAATTTGCTCGGTTTTTTCAAGCAAAACCACTTGATAGGTCTGCAACTGCTCGACTTCTTTTTGTTGCACACGATATTGATAAAACATGCCACCAAAAACTAAAACAGTGGCAACTGTTAAAATAATAAAGATACGTGGCATATCAGGCTCCGAATCCTGTTTTTTACAGTTTAATTCTAAAACAACAAAATGGCGAATAAATATACAAACCATAAAGGTTCAGGTTTTAAATTCAAACTCTTTTTGTCGTTTTAAAAAGTTTGAATTTAAAAAAATATCGGCAAAAACTTTGAATTTAAAATACAAAATGACTCTGCTCAAAGTTAAATCAACCTGTAAAACATAAAAAAACCGCATTAAGATTGCGGTTTTTTTGAATTTAAAACTTTGTCATTTATTTTTGTGGCATGCCATTTGGTAAAGAACGGTCAATATTACCTAAATTAATTTGTTCACGGCTGATTTGCACATTCATCGTATTACGGTCTATACCAAAAGGCTGAAGCATAATATAAAGGCCATTGCGTGGGTCAGAAGACTGTAAACCATGCGCAATATCTAAAACATGCTGTTGTAGCAAAGGCGGTAAATTAGATAAATTCGGCGCAGGCACTATAGGTAAAATATCTAAATTTGCCACTACAGTTGGGTCTATCACCGTTGCACGCGTTCCTGCTTCAATTTGCATCATCCGATGCTGTAAGGCCTTACGACGCGCAGTTTCTTCCTGATAAGGTACAACACCCGCTTCTTCGCGTAATTCAGGCTCTGCCAACACGGTCAGAACAGGTAAGCGTACCACTTCTTTTTCAGCTTCGGTTTCGGCAAAAGCAGGGAACGCCATGGTCGTTCCAACCAAAGCCATTGCCATTAAGATGAACTGTTTAGAGAGATTCATTTTACTGTACCTAATGCTAAAGACTAAAAGATGAAAAATAACGATTGGAGAGTGATTATTGTATAATAAATCATCACACTTTCAGTTATCGTCAGATAAACGGCTAGCTTTAATTCTCCCACCGATAACGCTTGCGTTTTACCCTAATATCCCAATTCTAAGCAACACTGGAAATTGAACCTGATAAGTCTGCATTGGCTGTGTCGCAAAGAATTGTTCTAATGGATGCAATGGGCTGTACTCGTGCTGTTTCATATAATGCTTTAAGCCTGACCATGTATTGAAATAATTCAGCAGTTGTTGACTCGACCAACAATACGGCAACGACAATGGTGACACCGTCTGTTCTTGGAAAGGAAAAGGAATGGTTTGGTACATTTCATCAATGTAGCGATGCTCTGCATCCCAATAGCCCTTAAGTGTTTCGAAATACAGTTGCTGAATCAGCTGATTTAAAGTTGTATTTTCAACTTCAATCAAGCCATAGCCAATCACCGCCAGACAGCCATTCGGTTTCAATACACGACGCACTTCAGCATAAAAAGCGTCAAAATCAAACCAATGAATCGCTTGTGCCACTGTAATTAAATCTGCACTGCCATCTAATAAAGGGCTGACTTCGGCAGGTGCGGTGCAATAACTGACATTTGCCAATTTTGGGGCCTGTGCCAATTGCGCCGCGCTCAGGTCAGTTGCAATCACTTGCTGAAAATAGGGGGCTAACCAACGGCTAAACTGCCCCGAACCTGCACCACAGTCCCAAGCCAATGCCCGCCCAGAGCTATATTTTAAAATTTCCTGAAGAATCGCATCAGAATAATCTGGGCGAGCCTGCTTATAAAGCAAGCTATTATCAGAGAATAAATCTTTCATGGCACAAAACATCCCTTTCAATGAACATGTCACTTAGCCTAACTGTAAATAGGTCAGCACAAATAGTATATTTTCGTCGGGTATACGGTGCGCTAAATAAGGCCATTCGCGCATTTTAGATGCGGAAATAATCAATCAAATGTCCAATCAAAATTTTCAGGCGAAAAAAAACCTCAAACAATGTTTGAGGTTTTTTCGAATATGGTGGCGAGACCCAGGTTCGAACTGGGGACACACGGATTTTCAATCCGTTGCTCTACCGACTGAGCTATCACGCCGTTGCGGTGTATTAAGCCGTATCTGACTGTATTAGTCAATCAAAATTATCAATATTTATTCTGACTGAATATTTTTTATGCAAAAAAAATCCCTGATGGGAATCAGGGATTGAAACTTTAAATAAGTTTTTAAATATGGTGGCGAGACCCAGGTTCGAACTGGGGACACACGGATTTTCAATCCGTTGCTCTACCGACTGAGCTATCACGCCAATGTCGCGTATTAAACAATTTAACCGTCATGCCGTCAAGTATCAGATTTGGTTTTCTCTTCATTTGTTTATTTTTACAGCAAAAAATCATGTGTTTGCTTATTTTTTGTTTAAAACTCAAGGTGCTATTCGGTTTTTTCAATCTTCCATGCATAAAAAAGCAACCCTCTGGTTGCTTTTTTATCATCCTTTAATTTAAATTTTGTCTAAATGCGCTAAGCAGCGATGAATTGCACCACAGCCCGGTTCAAAGCTTTTTACCCCTTTGTCTTCTTCCATCCGACAAGCTTCGCTCACTAATCTTTCTGCAATCCCTCGGCCACGGTTCGCTGGATGTACCACAATATATTCTAAAGTTTTGCTTTCACCTTGCCCTGTGCACCAAATGGCGCCAATCAATTTTGTGTTAAATTCTGCGGTATAAACTAAGGTATACTGGGCTAGATTTTGCTCTAGTTGTTCAATAGCATCTGCACCGTCACTAAACTCAGGACTCGTGTCATACAGTCGCTTAAGTTGGTTGCGCACTTCATCATTTTCCAAAGAAGTATAGGCATGTACGGTAATAGGCATTGATAAACCCTCCTGAGCAATCTAATATGCGGTGACTTTTTCGTCACAGCGAAAAACATTTTACATCAATCATTTTGACGTATTTGAGGAACGTGTCTATGACCGATCGTATCAGTGAAGTGGTAAGAAACACCAACGAAACCAAAATCCGAGTTCGTGTGAATCTCGATGGTTCTGGTCAAGGTACTTTAAACACTGGTGTTCCATTTTTAGATCATATGATTGATCAAATCAAGCGTCATGGCTTATTTGATATTGATATTCACTGTGACGGCGACTTAGACATTGATGATCATCACACTGTTGAAGATTGTGGTATTACCCTAGGACAAGCTTTTGCACAAGCTTTGGGCGACAAAAAAGGCTTAAAACGCTATGGTCATTTCTATGCACCATTAGATGAATCTTTAAGCCGTGTCGTGGTGGACTTGTCTGGCCGTCCGGGTTTATTTATGGATATTCCATTTACCCGTTCAATGATTGGTCGTTTTGATGTGGATCTATTCTCTGAATTTTTCCAAGGTTTTGTGAATCACGCTTTAATGACGCTTCACATCGACAATTTAAAAGGCAAAAACAGCCATCACCAAATTGAAAGCGTATTTAAAGCCTTTGCACGTGCTCTTCGTATGGCATGTGAAATTGACCCACGTGCTGCCAATACTGTTGCTTCTACCAAAGGGACATTGTAATGACCCGTATTGCCCTTCTTGATTATGGCATGGGAAACTTACATTCGGCAGCCAAAGCTTTAGAATATGTCGGTGCTACGGTTGATGTCACCAATGACCCAAAACTGATTGCGCAAGCAGACAAAATTGTATTTCCTGGTGTGGGCGCCATGCGTGACTGCATACAAGGTATGCATGAAGCAGGAATTGATGAAGTGGTGCGTAAAGCAGCCTTTAATAAGCCTGTTTTAGCCATTTGTGTGGGTATGCAAGCCTTAATGCAACGTTCTGAAGAAAATGGCGGTACAGACGCGTTGGGTATTTTTGAAGGTGAAGTAAAACACTTCCCTCATCTAGATGGCCTAAAAGTCCCTCATATGGGCTGGAATCAAGTGCATCAGGCTGACCCGAGCCATCCCATGTGGAAAGACATTGAGCAAGATGCGCGCTTTTACTTTGTACATAGCTACTATGTAGAACCGAAAAATGCAGGTCTGGTGGCTGCCACTTGTGATTATGGTTTAGAGTTTTGCACAGCAATTCATCAAGAAAACCTATTTGCAACCCAGTTCCATCCTGAAAAAAGTCACACCGCTGGCTTACAGTTACTGAAAAATTTTGTGGAATGGAATATTTAACTATCTTCCCTCTCAAAAGCCCGCAGCATGCGGGCTTTTGATTTATTAGAGATTTATTCTTTAATCTGCAAGCAAAACCGATTATGATTTAAACAACTATTAAAACTCATTAAAAAAATCATAGGAACATCATAATGAATAATTCAACTCATGATTCAGCCTTAAGTGCAGCAGGACGCTTTGGACGTTTTTCCTA
Source organism: Acinetobacter celticus (assembly GCF_001707755.1). Lineage (GTDB taxonomy): Bacteria > Pseudomonadota > Gammaproteobacteria > Pseudomonadales > Moraxellaceae > Acinetobacter > Acinetobacter celticus. The sequence continues at coordinate 334,648 of NZ_MBDL01000001.1, forward strand.
TTTGGCATGGAACTGCTTGGTCGCTATTGTCACCGTCCTTATTGGAGGAGGCTTAATGGCCATTTTTCCAAATCTATTCATGGATATGGAAACAGGAAATTTTGGTTCTGGCGTAATTATCCTCATTATTATTTATCTCGTAGTATTCTATTTCTCTTTCATTTTCGCCATCCGCCGTTTGCATGACCGAAATCACTCGGGCTGGTTATCACTCTTACTCTTTGTACCCATTGCCAACATCCTAATTGCTCTTTATTTAGTCTTTGCACCAGGCGATGCCCAAAGTAATAACTATGGCGCTCCACGCGCGACTGCAGGCTGGGAAAGTGTATTGGCTTGGCTTTATATCATCTTAATAATATTGGTATTTGTTGGTGGTATTGGTGCTGCTATTATGGGGCAATAAATAGTACTGCTTGAACATTTAAAACCTGCAATCAGCAGGTTTTATTTTGCCTTTAAAATTTAAAAACGCTAGTCTGCAAGAAAAGCACCCTGTAAACACAACATGAATGATCTTCGTATTACGGCTACACTTCCAAGTAAAGAACACATACAGACTTTTCCGCTGTTTAAAAATTTGCCAGCCGAAAATATTTACGTCATCCAAAATTTAGAGCAGTGTCATGCCATTGAAGCGGAATTAAAAACCGCCTACCTGTTGGGTTTTGATACCGAGTCCAAACCGACCTTTAATAAAGGAGAAGTACAAACGGGGCCTCATCTCATCCAACTTGCCACAATAGATCAAGCTTATTTGTTTCAAATGAAACCTGAAATTTGGGACTTTTTAAAACCTATTCTTGCTAACCGTGCACAAATAAAAGTTGGCTTTGGTCTAAAAAATGATGCGCATTTGTTTCGAAAAAAAGGCATAGAACTCAATAGCGTAGTCGAACTTTCCAAATGCTTTCAAGCCTTTGGCTTAGACAATGCTGTGGGTTTGAAAAATGCTATGGCACTTCTATTTCAAGTGAATTTTCCCAAAAGTAAAAGTATTAGCACCTCCAACTGGTCTAAAAAACATTTAAGTCCACAACAAATTGCGTATGCAACGGCAGATGCATATGCACCAGTACTGGTTTTTGAAGAATTGCGACGTTTAGGCTTAGCTCCCAACACATCAGGTAAATAATCAATAACGCTGAATAAAAAATGCCCTTGATGCTTAGCTATTTAGCAATATTTTGCTAAGATTGCGCACAATACATTCTTTATAAGATTTGGCTAGGAGCGCAAACATGCTGATCATTCCAGCAATTGACCTGAAAGATGGTAAATGTGTCCGTTTAAAACAAGGTCGTATGGAAGACGATACCGTATTTTCTGATGATCCCGTTGCAACTGCACAGCACTGGGTGAATGAAGGCGCACGTCGTTTGCATCTGGTTGATTTAAACGGTGCTTTCGCAGGTACGCCTATCCATAAACCCGTGGTTGAAGCCATTGCACGTGCACAACCTGAATTACCCATCCAAATTGGTGGTGGTATTCGCTCACTCGAAACCATTGAACACTATTTAGATGCTGGCGTCTCTTTTGTGATTATTGGTACTAAAGCAGTGCAAGATCCTGCATTTGTTGAAGAAGCATGTAAAAAATTTGCAGGCCATATTATTGTCGGTATTGATGCCATCAACGGCATGGTTGCAACCGATGGCTGGGCCAATGTCACCGATGTTAAAGCGGTTGATTTAGCGAAGCGCTTTGCAGATGCAGGCGTGTCTAGTATTGTTTATACGGATATTGCCCGTGACGGTATGATGCAAGGCGTCAACATTGAACAAACTGTCAATCTTGCCACTTACTCAGGTTTGCCTGTGATTGCCTCTGGTGGTGTCACAAACCTAGATGACGTGCGCAACTTAAAAGGCCAACCAGGCATTTTAGGCGCAATTACAGGTCGTGCAATTTACGAAGGCACACTCAACCTTCGTGAAGCTCAATCACTTTGGGATGACCAAGCCATCTAAAGTATGGCGACAGTCTAGAGAGGTCTTCGGACCTCTTTTTTATTGATTCAATTTTAAATCTACCTATGACTTTCTCTCCCACTTAGTTTAAAAGCAAAACCCCACAAATTGCGCTTATTTTGATTACCATTATTTGGGGTGCTAGCTTTCTGACAGTGCAATATGGTCTAAATTTCAGTACACCCATGCTATTTGTCGGACTGCGTTTTGCCACAGCAGCTTTTGCTATCGGTCTGCTGTCTTTAAAATACTTAAAAGGCTTTAATGTCTATGAGGTCTTTGCCGGTTTTTGTATTGGTACAACCATTGCCTTAGGTTACGGCACCCAAACAATAGGCCTACAAAGCATCAGTAGCAGTGAATCGGCTTTTCTTACCGCTTTATATGTCCCACTTGTTCCCCTCCTGATGTGGTTGTGTTTTAAATGCCGTCCACACTTGATGACTGGGCTTGGTGTGATATTTTCCTTCTTGGGTTTGGTCTTTTTAACGGGCAATGGCTTTGGTGCTATACAGCTGAATTTCGGACAACTGATTACTCTTTTAGGTTCAGTTGCAATTGCCTTTGAAATCATCTTCATTAGTTATTTTGCAAATAAAGTGAATTTACGTCGCGTCACAGTGTTACAACTGGCCTTCGCTTCATTGCTGTGTTTTATCATTGCCCCTTTCAATGGTGAAACTCAACTTCCGACTTTTGAATGGCCTCTACTTGCCGTGCTATGCGCTTTGGGAATAGCCAGTGCAATCATTCAATTGGTCATGAATTGGGCACAGCGTATGGTCGATCCTGCTCAAGCGGCCATTATCTATGCAGGCGAACCTGTTTGGGCGGCTGTTATCGGACGTGTTGCCGGAGAGCGTCTACCCGCTTTGGCATTAATTGGTGGTTGTCTGATTGTACTTGGGGTGATCATCAGTGAGTGGAGACCTCAATTTTTGAAGAAAAAAAAGAAGGTATCTATGCCTTCTTAAAAATAAGGTACAAAATAAAAAAGCAACCGAAGTTGCTTTTTTAAACTGAGAGCATCACTCGTGATACATCGGCTGATTATCATTCACCCGAATTAAACCTTTAATTGCACGGTAAACGATCCAAACCCATGATAGGCCAATCACCGCTACGCAAAAGACTGAAGCTCCAAAAGCGACCCCGACAAATGCATTCGGATTTTCACCCGTAAAAAACACAAAGAAAAAGGGAACGAAAGCCATCACATTCCAAAATAAATACCACCAAAAGGTACGAATTTGCCAAGTAAAATGACTTTCGAAAATAGAACCTTTGACGTCATTGAATTTTATATAATTAATAATCAACGCCACAACTGCCAATATACCCGCGGTGAAAATGGCCACAATATACAACACGTACAACGCAATGGTTAAGCTTCGATTTGGGTCTTTATCGATTGAATAATTCATGTCTATTCCCCCTTTAAATTTTATTAGACCTTTAGCTTCTAAATGGATTAAATGGCGAAATCAGCCATAAAATCAAAAGTATGTTAAAAGCTATAGTACAAAAATAAATTTGGCGAAACGGTTGTTTTTGTGTTTTATGTCGCAATTTTTGTTGTGCTAACCAAGCAGCAGGCCATCCTCCTAAGAAAGCCAAAATATGTAAGGTATTTTCGGGCACACGACGATTACCCAATTGCGCCGCTTCTTTATCTTGTGCGTAAAACCAATACGTTGCGACATTGACTAAACTTATGGCCAATAAAGCCATGCCCTTGAGTAAACCCACCATGCTTAAAACCATCAAAGCCAAAATATAGACAATACAAAGAATTTGCATGGGAGAAATTTTCTGGGGCATGCGTACCATATTGTCTTTCGTTTTTTTCGATTTTGCCTGCACTTGACTGGCTTTCAAATACGTCACTTGTTGTGCGCGATATCGCCCATGTTCATCTAAAATAATTAAATATTCTAAAGCACAGCCCACAATTGGGCGCGGGCCAGTTCGAGAAAAATCTTTAATATGCAAAAATACGCGGTCTTTGGCGCTGTCACTAGGCTGAATAAAGCCATAGCCTTTATCATCAAACCATTCTACTAAACGCCCTTGATCGCGCATCTTTTTCTCCTATATTTATGTTAAGCAGTCACAAATTTTAAGCGTTCTATCAACATATTACGCATCTCATCTGGGTTTTTCTGCAAAATATCGCCACTCGTACGGCCCTCGGCAATATTCTTTTGTGCGACTTGTAAACGCATCATCCAAAAACGCCCTGCGGCCATAGCTAAATACAGCTCTAAACACGACTTCTCATCGGCCGTTAAAGGACGCACGCTTTCATAGGCATTTAAAAAGGCCAGCGCTTTTTCTTCATTCAAAGTGACAGCAGGATATTCGGTACAGAAATCATTTAAAGTAATCGCAATATCAAAAAGAAGTTCGTCTTGATTCAACTCATAAAAGTCTAAAATCCCTTTCAGCGCGTCCCCCTCAAACAAGGTATTGTCTCGGAACAAATCTGAATGAATAAAGCCTTTTGGACGGTTGGGATACATCTCGGTTAAAGCATCGTAAAGCCCCAACAAGGTGTTTAACAGCTGCGTATCAGCAACGTCTAAATTTGGCTTAATCTCACGCGAAACTTGGCGCCAATAAGCATGGTCACGATAAAACGTTCGTTGAAGTGGAAAACCTTGCAACGCCATATGAATTTTAGCCTGTGCTGTTGCAATGGCTTGAACCTGCCCAACGGTAGAAGGCATCGGGTGTTCACCTTGCATTCGTGGGGCAACTTGTGCAGGTTTATCTTTTAAAGTATGAATGGCTTTACCACTATGCGACAACGGTACGGGTACAGCTAAATCCGCTTTACCCAAATGTTCAAGAACAGGAACCAATTCTCCTGCGCCTTGCTCATCCATGTCCTCAAAGATAGTTAGAACATACTGCTGACGATTTTCGCAGACAATAAAATAGTTGGTATTTTGAATTCCTCCTTGAATGGGAATCAGGTCGATCACCTTTAATCCATATGGTGCTGTGAAGTCCTGAACTTCCTTTAAAGTCAAAGTGGTATAAACCGACATACAAAACCTGCGAAAAATCTTACATAAGTTTGATAGAATACCGTTTCAATCTGCCAAGGTGTAGCGCTTGTGTGGGTGAGTTTCATAATCGGCTGTAATTATTGGAAAAAATTATGCTTGCTAAACGTATTATCCCCTGCCTAGACGTAGACAATGGCCGCGTAGTGAAAGGTGTTCAATTTCTGGATATTCGTGATGCAGGTGATCCAGTTGAAGTGGCTCGTCGTTATAATGAGCAAGGTGCCGATGAAATTACCTTCCTAGACATCACCGCAACCTCAAATGGCCGTGACACGACTTACCGCACGGTAGAACGTATGGCAGAGTCTGTATTTGTCCCACTCACTGTTGGTGGCGGTGTGCGTAAAGTTGAAGACATTCGCTTATTATTAAATGCAGGCGCAGATAAAGTCAGTATTAACTCGGCAGCAATTTATAATCCTGAATTTGTACAAGAAGCTTCGCAACGCTTTGGCGCACAATGTATTGTGGTGGCCATTGACGCAAAAAAAACGGGCGATAATAAATGGGAAATTTTCACCCATGGCGGTCGCAAGCCAACTGGTATTGACGCGATTGAATGGGCGGTGAAAATGGCTGACTTTGGCGCAGGTGAATTACTGATTACTTCTATGGATGCTGATGGCACCAAAGCGGGCTATGACTTAGCGTTAATGCGCAATATTAACGACCGTGTCACCATTCCAACCATTGCGTCTGGTGGTGTTGGATGTTTACAACATTTAGCCGATGGCATTTTACAAGGTGGTGCAGATGCAGTACTGGCTGCTTCTATTTTCCACTTTGGTCAGCACACCATTCCTGAAGCCAAACGATATCTTGCAGCCCAAGGCATTGAAATGCGTCTATAATTGACAGCATGAAATTATTTGATTAAAAATGAGTGCTTCGGCGCTCTTTTTTATACCTATAAGAATATGAATCATCAAAACATTTTATTTATTGCTATACCGACTCTACTTTTCATTTTTTTAATGCTGAAACTGTGTTTCAACCTTCAGCAAAAAACCATTGAACGTATAATATTATTAATAAGTCTTCCTTTAATTATTGGATATATAGGAAACGTCTATTATTACGGCTTATCTATGCACAAGAGAGCCTTGCAATCGACTTCACAGATAAACGGCTGTGGTTGGTTAGAGCAAAAAATATCATTTAATTATCGCAAAGGTCGCTCAGAGCAGGCTTATAAATTTAGAACAGAAAACTGGCAATTTATAGAATTTAATGGCGATACCAAAAGCCATGAACGTTTGCCACTGTTAAATCAACTCAAATTAAGAGATGCCGTCTGTTTTCGCTATGCCCAAAATGTGCAAGATCAATACAAGCACTATCTATTAACTGACCTGCAATTTAACCCTAAACCTCCAGCGTATTAAGTACATAATGGAAAACTTAAGTAAAATTTTAATAATTTAGGGACTATTGCTGTTCTTTATCACGGTCAGTTTTTCAAAAATAAAATCCAATCACCCATAACCTCACCTGAACAAATTCGTTATTGCGGAATCTTTGAATGGGCTGAGGTTGAACAACAAACTCGGCAAAGCATTATTAAAGAAAAAGCATTCTATTTTCAGAATGATCATCAGGGATTTTTATTTAGCAATAGCCTTCGAGCCAAACAACAATTTCCTGAACTAAAAACCATAAAATCGAAGGATCAAATTTGTTTACAGTTTTCGCCACAATATCAAGATGAGCAGGGTCGCTATATTTTGATGGCATTCACATTGCTAGACCTAAAATAAAATATCCATCTACACAAAAATAGCAGACAAAAAAAAAGGAGTCTTTCGACTCCTGTAAACCAAGAAAAATTACAGCGCTCAGTGATTTAAATGACTCATGAAATATACAAAACACTTGATCAAGGAGTTTTGAAATCTTTGATGCTTTAACTATAAAAGACATTTGAACCTAAATATTGACAGCATAAATATAGATTATTGACCAAATGCGACAACATTTTGATGCAAACCCATTTTTACATCTTTTTAGTCCTCAAGTACAAAGCTCATCGAACTACACTTTTTCAGCAATTTTGAGCTTTTGTTCGACCCATTTGGCAGGGCGGACTTTATTCACCGCCTGTGTTAAACGCTCTGAAATAAACTGAGGCAATGCAATACCTAAAGGGTTTTGTTCCTGTAAATCTGCTGATGAAATGACCCGCGTTCCCAAGACATAATCAAACCATGGCTTGGTCACACACCAATTGGCATCTTGATTGGAGTTCATATGATGGTCATAGTGCCATGGAATTTTTTTCATGGCCCACTCTGGTTCTAAATGCGCTCTGCGGTGAATGTAATAATAATTGCAGGCACTGTATACCACCGACAGACTCATACCCTTTGATACAGGATAAAATAAAGTACCGAATACACCTGCAACCACAGCCAAAGAAACAATCTCATTCTTCGTCCGCCAATTGCTCACGCCTTCGACATAACCATAATCTAAAAAGTCCGTTTTACGCACTTCACGATGATGTTCCCAATGCGATTTCATACTGTCGGGTACAGGGCTATAACGCGACTTTCCAGCGCGATGCGTTCCATGGAGAATATATTTATGCGCAAACCATTCAAAACCATTTGCAACAACCAAACCTGCTAAAAAACCTTTCCACATTTGTGTATCCTCCCTGATCTTAAGCACAATATAGCGCGTGCTTAAGACTAGATCTTGACCCTATTTTCCAATATGATTGACAAATTGCGACAAAACTCCAGAATAAAAAATGCAAGCACTCAAGGATTACACAGGTTCAGTTTATGGTGGGCTCGGTCACTTGTTATATGCCTATTATCAGGCGCAAGAACTAGCCATTCCAGAAAAACTGCTTCAAGTCCAAAACTTGGAACGATTTGATTACACCCTTTGGCGTGATTTATTGATGGCGTTGGATACTCAATTGCAACAGCCTGCTTTAGGTTTGAAAATTGCAGCATTAGTGCAACCCAAGCATTTGGGCATTATTGCCTATATTGCAATGTCTTGTGAAAACTTAGGCGAAGCCTTGCACCGTTATCATGATTTTCATCGATTAATTTATGATGGTGGCCCTCTGCATGTGGCAGCCCATGGCGAAATTATCTCTATTCGCTGGTCAGATTTACCACCTAATATGACCACACAAATTACCGATGAAATTGCAATTGCATTAATGGTGGGTTTTTTAAAACACTTTATCGATTTTAAAGATATTTGCCTGCATGAAGTTCATTTTCAATATCCAGCGCCCAAAAATATAGCGCTCTATGAACAATTTTTTCGCTGTAAAGTACGTTTTTCTCAACCATGTTCACAGGTATTGATGGCTGTTCAGGAACTCTCCAAACCATTCTTGCAAAGTGATCAAACCTTACAACATTTACTGATGCAACAAGCACATGCTTTATTGGAAAAACTGCCACATAGCACCCAAACTGATCAGCGCTTGCAGCAGGCTATTTTAACTGGCCTACAAAAAAACCGCTTCCAAATTGAACATATTGCCAGTCAACTCAACCTTTCAATACGACAACTGCAACGGCATTTACAACAACAAGGCACAACTTATCAGCAACGGATGCAAGAGGTTCGCTGCATGATGGCTCAAGAGTATTTACGCGACCCGCATTTAAGCTTACAGGAAATTGCTCTTTTATTGGGTTATTCGGAGCAAAGTGCCTTTCAACGTGCCTTTAAACAATGGCTCCAACAGACACCACAACAGTGGCGACAATGTAAGCTATAATAAATTTTTCGTATTTTTTTTTGTAATATGACATTATTCTGATTATTTTATAAACAATAATATTACCTTAAATTTCACAAATTCATGTGAATAAAAATAAATCATAAAACAAATCGCTCTAGGAGAGTGTATGAATAAATATCTTGCAGAATTAATTGGGACTTTCTGGCTGGTCCTCGGTGGCTGTGGTAGCGCAGTACTTGCAGCCGCATTTCCTGAACTGGGTATCGGTTTTGTTGGTGTGGCATTGGCCTTTGGTCTAACCGTATTAACAGGTGCTTATGCACTGGGCCATATTTCTGGTGGACATTTTAACCCTGCCGTAAGCATTGGCTTATGGGTGGGTGGACGCTTCAATACTAAAGACCTTATTCCCTATATTATTGCCCAAATTATTGGTGCTGTTTTGGCGGCTTTGGTGTTGTACTTCGTTGTCAGTGGTCAGGCTGGTTTTGCAGGTACAGGTGGTTTTGCCAGTAATGGTTTTGGCGAATTATCACCAGGGAAGTATTCGCTCGGTTCTGCACTGATCATTGAAGTCGTGCTCACAGCAATGTTCCTCATGATTATTATGGGTGCAACAGATCAGCGTGCTCCTGTCGGTTTTGCTCCCCTTGCCATTGGCTTGGCTTTAACCTTAATTCATTTAATTAGTATTCCAGTGACTAATACTTCTGTGAATCCTGCACGAAGTACAGGCGTGGCATTCTTTGCAGAAACCGCAGCATTAAGCCAATTGTGGTTATTTTGGGTCGCACCGATTATTGGAGCAGTCTTAGGTGCACTGATTTATAAATTTATAGCAAAAGAAAGTCAATAAAACGCAACAATGCCTTTTTTAGGGTTTAGATAAAAGTCAGTCCAGAAAAAACTGGACTGACTTTTTATTAGATATCATGTCTGATATTCAATAACAGGCTTTTTAAAAGCCTATACGCTATATATCTTGCGTCTTAAAGAAATGGATTTTCCACTTCTCCAGCCTCGGCTCTCATGACAATTTCAGGTAAATCCGTTTCACTTTCCAAACTACGCACCACCTCATTCAATAGGGCTTGTAGTGCTTTGGCCGCCTTTAATCCCACCTGATCTTTAGTCAGCTGTAAATTCCCATAAAGATTAATGCAATCAGTTGAATTTTCTACAGTTAAGTCATGAATTGCATGAGATTCTGTGTCATTCATATAAGGTTTAAACATACATTCCTCACTCATCTTATTATTATCTTCAAATAGAGATTCAACTTATCCTAAAGCAGGCAGATTATTTCAACAACTGCAAAATATATTGCAATAAGGATTCAATTAATTGCTTCACAATGGCATCTTGCGTATTTGCGTCTACAACAGCACCCGCATTGGGTTTCGTTTGTGCCGTATCTGTAGTTGAACCACCAGAGCGACTAAACTGCTTTTGCATGGCTTGTAACTTGCTGTTTTCGACATCTTCAGCACATTGGCTTTCTGCATCCCAGTTTGCATATTCAATGGGTTTGTTGGCTTTTACCGCCGTGGCTTTCAACGGTAGCTGATACGTATTGCGCTTTTGTTCTTCGCTCAGTTGTGGAAATAAATTAATGCTCAATTGCTCTTCTAAATAGCAAATACTGACCACTTTCACCTGTAAAGAATTATCATTGGGTGCGTAATATGCGCCAGCAGCCCCTGTTTTAGGGATATACACCGCTTTATAGGTTGCGGTTGGCACAATCACGCCTTTACCAATTGTCTTGAGCTTCTTAGAAGCAAAAACAGGCCCTGTGACCAAATAAACATCCAACTTCTGCTTGGTCACAATAGCCCGCGTCGCTTCTTCTAGCTCACGCCACACTTGCTGATTATTTTTGGGTGCTTGTGGCACCATATTGGCCAATGAAAAACTGTCAAATTGAGATACTTTGGTTGGCATATCGGCATTTGGGGCCATGTGCCCACGGTCATAGCCTGAAGCGCGGTAATCTGACAATAATGCACGATGTGATGTATTCACACGGGTTTCTTCATGGAAGCTGTCTTCACGCGGAATTTTTTGGCTCAGGCGAGTCGGTGTCAGGGCTTCTGCTACCCAAAGTGGGGTTTTAGAAACACCTGAATACATCACATTAAAACCATTAAAACACAACGGATAACTGTGCTTATTCAGGCTCTCTTTCATTAAATATGGCGGGACATCGCGATAAAACTGATCGAGACATGCCGAATTTGATGGCGTTGCCGAAGAAACAAACTGCTGAATTTTTTCTTGTCCAAATGCAAAGGCAAAACTTCCCGTAGCCACTAAACCTAAAACCATTTTGACGCCATTTCGATTAAACAATTGGGTCAAGGCGTTGACTGAACTGCGTTTCTTTCTTGCCATTATTTACAACATTTCATTTAAAAAGGACTATTTTTCACGAGCTTAGCAAGCACATTCTACGAAGTATATGGAACATTCTTTGCTTTGGTCAACAAAGCATCAAAAATTGTCTAACAATACAGCAGTCAGTGTAACCTAATGTCACGCTGATCGACAGCGCAGTGGGCGCCACACCTGAATTTAGCAATGAATAAGACCATTCAAGCACGTTCTGAACGTATCTGTAGATTTCACTGCTCAATCAATTTTGAGTGATTCAATTTATCTGTATAAAAAAAACCAGAGACATGCTCTGGTTTTTTATAGTGAACAGATTAATCGTGCTACTTAAATTTCAATTTGACTGCCTAACTCCACCACACGATTGGTTGGAATTTGATAGAAATCACTGACTGGACTGGTATTGCGCTGCATGGAAATAAATAGCTTTTCACGCCACGGCGACATGCCCTCACCCAAGGTATGCATAATGCGGTCACGCGAGATGAAGAAACTAATCTGCATTAAATCATATTCAAAACCAAGTTCAGCATAAGCGGCTTCCAATGCTTGCGGAATATTCGGCTGATCTTTAAAACCGTAATACAAGGTAATACGATAAAAACGGACATCCAATTTTTCAACACTACTGCGTTCTTGTGACGGAACAAACGGAATATCACGTGTAATCACCGTGACCATGATATTGCGTTCATGTAGGACTTTGTTGTGCTTAATATTGTGAAGCATGGCATGTGGCACAATATTGGGTGTGCCAGTCAAAAAGACAGCATCGCCTGGAACGAACTTGGTTTCAGTGCCCATGCTAATACTTTTAATAAATAAATCGATTGGCAATGAATCTTTTTCAAGACGCTTTAACACCAATGCACGGCCATCTTTCCATGTCATTAAAATAGTGAACAACACTGCACCAATTAAAATTGGCACCCATCCACCTGATAAAATTTTAAGCGATGTCGAGGCAACAAAAATCATATCAAGGAGCAAAAATGGTACAGCAAATAATGCAACTTTCCACATCGGCCAGCGCCATAAACCATAGGCCAAAATAGCGATTAATATGGTGCCACACAACATGGTCATGGTGACGGCAACCCCATAAGCATTGGCTAAATTCTCACTATTTTCAAACAGTAGAATTAAAATCAATACCGAGATATACAGTGCCCAATTAATGAATGGCAAATAAATTTGGCCACGTTCTACATCGGAGGTATGGCGTACCGCTAAACGCGGTAAATAACGTAATTGAATGGCCTGATTGACCATAGAAAATACGCCTGTAATAACAGCCTGAGATGCAATAACCGCAGCAGCCGTCGCCAAACCAATCATTGGAAATAACGCCCATTCTGGAATAAGCATATAAAAAGGATTGGCGAGTGCATCGGCATCACGCAATAACAAGGCGCCTTGTCCTGCATAATTCAACAATAAGCACGGCAGAACAATAATAAACCACGCTAAACGAATTGGAAGACGACCAAAATGTCCCATATCGGCGTACAGTGCTTCACCGCCTGTCATGGTCAAAATCACGGCACCCATGGTTAAAAATGCCACATAAGGTTGGTTAAAGACAAAACTTAATGCCCAATACGGATTAACCATTAACAGTACGTGCGGAGTCTGAAAAATACTCCAAAGCCCTAAAGCGCCAATGGATAAAAACCACAACAGGGTTAATGGCCCAAAGAGTTTCCCCATGGTGCCTGTACCGTGGCGCTGTATCAAAAATAGCCCAGTAATAATCCCTATAGATAAAGGCTCTAACCACTGATTAAAGATTGGCGTAGCAATACTGAGACCTTCAATTGCAGAAAGCACTGAAATTGCAGGGGTAATAATTCCGTCACCAAAAAATAGTGATGCACCAATGAACCCCAGTGCAATGAGATAAATTTTCTTATTGTCACTGATGAGTGTGGTTCGCAGATTGAGTGCCAGTAAGGACATAATTCCGCCCTCGCCATCGTTGTCTGCTCGCATAATAATTGTGACGTATTTAAAGCTGACGGTCAGCATCATGCACCAAAAAATAAGGGACAGAATGCCTAAAACAGATGCTTCTGATATTGCAAGATGTGCGGTCAGAAAACATTGGCGTAACGCATAAAGCGGACTGGTTCCAATATCTCCAAATACGACCCCAAGTGCAGCTAGGGTGATCGCGGGCAATGCGGCTTTTTTTGCAGTACTTTGCATAGGGTTGTCTTCAATTTAGACAGTATTTTTGCGAATCATATCACCACGCTAAAAGTTTTTCTCTAAATCAATTGTTTCAGCTTGGCAGTCTAATGTTTTTTGGGTATTATCCTCGGCCATGGTGAAGTGTCCGAGTGGCTTAAGGAGCACGCCTGGAAAGTGTGTAAACGTTTATAGCGTTTCGAGGGTTCGAATCCCTCTTTCACCGCCAAAATTGTTTTCTACGGGACTATACCGTAGTGTGAAAGGCTTGAATCTAAAGGGTTCAAGCCTTTTTTCATGCCTATACACTACGAGATAATCTAGTAGTATCCCGACATATTTGTCGGTACTTTTGACGGTATCTGCTCGCAGATGACTATAATAAGGAGTGAGTCAGGTGATTCCTGAAATCTATACCGTCAAATGAGACTCACAAATGGCTAAAGAAATTAACAAGCTTGATGCTAAAACCATTAAGAACTTATCCTTCGACCCAGATATTACAAACAAATATACGGACGGTGGTGGACTATATCTTTTAGTTCATAAAAATGGCTCAAAGTATTGGCGTTTTGATTATCGCCGTCCTATTACTCAAAAGCGCAATACTTTAGCTTTAGGTACTGTAGACAATATCAGCCTTAAAGAGGCTCGTCTCAAACGTGATGAAACCAAACGTAAACTTGCTAATGGAATCGACCCTGCTGAAGAACGTAACAATCATCGAAATGAGCAAAAAAAGAAACTTGAGAATACTTTTGCAAAGTTTTCAGCGGAATGGCTGAGAATCCGTCAACTTGAAGGTAAAGTTGATAGAGAAACCATTCGAAAGCTAAATAAGGATATTTTACCTTTTATTGGTCAAAAACCAATTACAGACTTGACCGTTGAACAACTTGAATACGATGTCACAAATAGCCTTGTAGAACGTGGTGCATTTGAGTCGGCTCGCCGTGTCAAATCAATCATGGGAATGGTTTTAAAACTGCCATTTAAGAAGCGCTTGATTACCTATAACCCTGCTTATGACATCACATTACCGAAGCCTATCAAAGGGCATCATAATGCAATCGTCAACGAAGCTGAGTTAAAAGGAATGCTTCAAAAAATTTGGCGTTATCATACGGACAACCCTAGAGCGCGTATTCGCACCGAAATGGCATTAAAGCTATCTGCATACATTTACCAACGCCCTAATGAGATTCGTGAATTGCTTTGGGAACATGTTGATTTTGATAATCATCGCCTTTGTTTCAGTGCAAGCAAAACTCACCAAGATCACATCGTCCCACTATCTCGCCAAGCTTTTGATATTTTGAAGCAACTTGAAGATATGAGGACTACATCAAAATACGTTTTCCCTAGTATCAAAACATCAAATGAAAGTATGAGTTCAGATACAGTTCGCCAAGCTTTAAATAGAATCGGCTATCAAGGCAAGCACACGGCGCATGGCTTTCGTGCAACAGCACGAACAATTTTAGGTGAAGAACTCGAATATCGAATCGATATTATTGAGCACCAATTGGCGCATACGGTACGTGATCCAAATGGTACAGCTTACAACCGTACTAAGTTTTTACGCCGTAGACGTGAGCTAATGCAATTGTGGGCGGACTATTTGGACACTTTACGTCAAGGTGGAGATGTATCTATCTTTAAACCTGATCAAGAAGACAATCTAATCAAATTTACTAAATATAGCGTGGCTTAATCTGAATGAAGTATTTAACTTTTAAAGAAGTGCATCAAAAAATTACTGATCATGAATCGTATGATATGGATGACTTTATAAATGCTTACATATCAAAAGAAATTAAAATTTATTTAAATCATACTGGATTGATTGTAAAAAACTTTATCAATCCAAATACCAAAATGGTTAACAGCTACTCTCCTGATTCAGTAAAAGCTCATCGTGGGTTAATTGAACCTTTGGATGATATTTTTAATCAAGATATTGTTTCGCTTCTTCAAGGACAGTTGAATACCATTATTTATGCAACTATCGATAATGAGATCTATACACTACTTAGGAAAATACCGACTGAAACCGAAAGCTTTGATATTACACATCTTGCCAAGTTGTACACTACGGGAGATCTTTTAATTGAAAAAGAACAATTTGAGAGTCTTTGCAATATCAACAGTTTGTATGAATCTCGAAGTGATCGATCAATTGAACTTGAAAATACAAAATTACTAAGGATCATTGGTAGCATCCTTGCAGGCTTGGACAAGTCTAAACGATATGGTGACCTAACTCAAAACAGTCTTTACGATTTGATGACAAGGACAGTTGATTTAGAAAAGCTTCGATTAGGAAATAAAACAGTTGAGAAGGTCTTCTCAAAAGCAAATGATGCTATCGAAAACCATCTCATTTGAACAAGAAAATAAAAAATAAATGATCCCAATTAGGAATTTATTAATCCTAATTGGGATGCTTGTTCCTCTTCATTTTTTTAATCTTCGCTACACAACGAGATACTCTCAAACGTTGCGGAGAAACCCATGACAAACCCACAAATTACTAACACGGATTTACATTCCGATTCCACCCTACTTAACATGTTTCAATTATCAACTACGGCTGAGCGAAAAGAGAAACGCTTCAAAGACCGTCAAGGTCGTGATCGTATTATCAAAGCGAGACCCTCAAAAAAAGGCATTCTGCCAATGGGTGAAAGTACTATTTGGGAAAAAGTACGCCGTGGTGAATTCCCAAAACCAATCAAAATATCTCCAAGAATCACCTGTTGGCGAAAATCCGACATTATCAAGTGGCTTGAGTCTAAACAGTAATGCAAACCGAATTATTCACCACATGGGAAGCATCAAAGTTTCTAGCCCATTGGCTACCTTTTCGCTCTCAAAAAGCTTGGTATCGGTATCTCTATAAAAATCCAAAAGACTACTTAAACCAAAACGGCTACAAAATTAACGTCCACGTCATCAATGGTGAAAGACGTTATACAAAATTCGCTCTCGTAGCGTTCGTAACTGCTCATCGAAACGGAAATGAGCTACAACTCAAAGGAAAGCCACATGACTAACATGATCAGCCATACAGTGAATACAGATGCTCTGCTAACACTTAAAACGGCACTTGTTAAAGAAACGGTTCAAAGTTTACTTATGCTTAAAAAGCATCAATTTGACCTCAGCACAGAGAAAGGTATTGATTACGCCGTGAATTGTACCGTTGACAGTCTGCTACAGCAGAAAATCAAGAACAATGAAATTCAGGTTCTTGAGCAGGGTAACTCAAATGAGGTAATTCAATGAAAGCATCCATTGTCTCACTTGAACAATTTGCCGAGTTACTGGATGACAGCGAAATCATAATGAAAGATAGTTCACGTTCATCTACAACTTACTACCTGATTTTTCAAGGTCAGGAAGCTGTACTCATTAATACAGCATTCGAAAACTATTTCATTACCCAAGGACGTTAATAATGGATACACAAAACAATGTTGAGATCATCTTAAAAGATGGTTCTACAGGTCTGGCTTCAAATCACATGGACAAGTTAATTGCTTCAGAAGTGGCAAACACGATTGCTCAAATTGATGATGAGTACGATTTGAGTAAAAAAGTAGATATTCAAGAATTGAGCGAAAGGATTGTAGATTACTTAACAATGAACACAAACATTGTTATTGAACCCAAAATTGTAGTGAAAGAATTTCGTAAACAATTGAAATTCTATTGATCTCTGTATAACTACGACAACATAGGGGATGCAATCGCATCCCCCCTTCTCATTAAATCACCAATAAATAACTCTGGCGAATTGGCTTAGTTTTTCGCCGTGTCAAAAAAAGGACAGCCATGACAAGCTCTATTCAATTGGATACATCTTTAAATTCTTTCTATGATGCCATTGCCACCTGTGATGAATATACATCAAACAATGAAGCCAATCTTGTGTTTGATTCCATGTATAAAGACATGCTTGTAAATTCCTCAGGCAAATTTTTAACCGTCTTAGATAAGACTAAAACAGAAGATATGAATATACTTTTAGACTCTTATCAGCAACGCATTCAAGTTAATGCTGATGCTTGGACTCATGTTGAAGCTGAGTTTTTAAGCAATATTTCTAACTACTGTTTTGATAAACACATGGAATTCAAAAATGATGAACTCCATCAAAAAGGCTATTCAATTAAATTTACGCCTATCAAAATTAAAGCTGTTATTGATTGGTTAGACCTGTCTTTTGAAGTAAATCCGAGTATCTGTAAATTTGCACATAAATCAAATGCACGAAGCTATATCAAAAGCTTTCTTACTTCTAAAACAGGTACAAAGCATTATGTAAAATATGATGAAAGTCATATTGATCAACAAGGACTAGCTTTCACTATTCGATTACATGACATTCGAAATAAAGAGGATTTGCTAAAGATTACACATCTTCTTGCTACACAGTACGGTGCAGATTATCTACAAATGAAAATCTCAAACATTGAATTGTCACTCGATTTTTATAATGTTCCAAGCCGAGCATTTCTGAGTGCATTACACAAATCAGTTAAGTACAGCAAAACAGCGGAAAACTTTCGTATCTATAAATATATGAAAGATGACACACGGAATAAGCTTACCCTTCTCCCTAATTCACCGCTGTTACTTCTTAATCGGTTTAACAATGATTGGTGTTTAGGCGTTAATCCCAAAGGATCACCATTATGTTATCGCTTATACCCTAAGACAACTGATAGTAACAAACTCTCTTTGCAGATCAATGAGCATCGGTTACGTGCAGAAGTTACATTGAATAGTGACATGCTAAAAAATATAGATTGTCATCTTTCCAATCTAACTAACATCATCAAACTTGGCTTTAAATATTTAACTTTTACCAAGTTAGATGAAAAAGCTTCTGAAGAAATGAAAGCAGACTATAGCCAACATATTGACCCTTTTGGAATGGAGAAAGATACAACAAGTGAAAATAGAAATAAGCGGAGTTTAGCGAATGGCGTGAAGACATATTCTGAACTAAATAGTCTTGTCTCAAAAGCTATTGCTAATCAGTGTAGACAGTTCTAATTCGTAAAATTGTTCTCAATACTTCTCACCGCAAAATGGTGATAGCCTTGTATCTCAAGGCTTGTAGCCATTTTTTAGAATGGTAACGCCCTAATACCTATATAACACCTATATATTATATTAATGACTAAAGTTGGAACTTTTACAAAAATGCTCACAATAATAAATCTCTAATTTACCTTCATAATCAAAGTTGCCTTAACAATTCAATTCTGCCGAGATCCTTCTTAATAAATGAGCGAAGTCCTAGAAATTTAAAGAATTATGGCATGGATACCATTCATAAAAATTGGAGGTGAAATAAAGTTCTTATACTTTATTGCTTATAAAAACATAACTATAACTTACCTATTTAAATACATTATTTAACTATTTTAAAAATTAAAAAAATAAAGACTTAACAAAATGTTAAGTCTCTTTTTAAATCAAAAAATATTTTCTACTAATCTTCGGTAGATGGCTAAGTTACTATATCAACAACAATTTTTTGCAGTAAATTTTCTAGTATTTGTTTTATTTGTGCGGAATTCTGTTCATTCTCTAGATTAGTTTCAACTCTTGACTCCAATAGTTCACTTTTTAAACTTTCATTTGAAAGTAACTTAGTTAACCAAGCAATTTGATCCCATTCCTTAGCATCAATCCATTGATTTAACTTACGAATAATATATTGTTCATCAATATCATCTATATCCGTCCAAAATTTTTCTACATATGGAATGCTCTCACTTGACCAGTGAATAGAATTCTGTTCAAAATAAATATTTTTCAACTTGTCATAAACATTTTGCTTATCAAGAATTTTTCGTTCAATTATTGGAAATAAATTCCATACTTTATTTTGATGCTTATCTTGATTTAGTATACTAAATTCTAACCAATCAGTAAAAGCTTCCGAAAACTTGTGATCTAAGTTTAAATCATATTCAAATAAGTTAATTAATTTTTTATTAGCCCTTAAGTCTTTTTTCCAAATTTCAGTCGATATATTCTTTATAGTAAATAATAGTTTTTCTCTGACATGTTCTGTTCCAAATTTAAGCAGTAATTCTAAGCATTTCGCATAAATAATAGGATCTTCTTGAAAACTATCTAAAACTTCTTCAATCGAACTATTTTTACATAAGCTTTGAATATATACCCCCAAGAAATCTTCATCGGTCATATTGTCGCTAATTTCATCAATGTATCTAAAATCATCACTGTTTGATGTAACCGATCTATCTTCTTTAAGCTGAATTAATATTTGTTGCGCTAGTTTATTATTTTCATCTCTTGCCCATCTTGAAATCAAAGCTATATCCGAATTTTCCTCTAAAAACTCAGATACTTCCTTCGCTTTTATATCATTAGTTGTAGACCAATAATCCTTAATTTCAGACCTAATAGCATCTTTGCTTGCTATTAACTGTTCCTCATACACTAAAGCTAATAAGTAATTTATTGAAGGAATAACATTTAGATCTTCTTGCTGTATTGTCTCTAAGAACATCGGAGATTTGATTGATTTTTCAAGATCTTGATGACCAAATTTACTCAATAACAAGTAGGTAAAATGATAAATTTCATTTATGTTCAAGACTCGCTGATGATAGGCACTATTTTCAAACATACTTGCCATTTTTTCCATCACAGGAAGCCAGTAATTTGTGTCATCCATAACATCTAAGGTTGATATTAACAAACTAAAATCATCTTTATTTAAGGTTTGCGGATCATTAAAAAGTTCAATACTCCACTGTTCAAATTCTGTTTTATTAGGAAAAATTTCTAGGAATTTTAAATCAACAGTTTTTAGTACATTTAACCATTTAGACCAATTTTCTTTATTCAGTCTTGTATATTGCAATATATCTATAGGTTTATTGTAAGATTCAACAAGATCAATTAATTTTCTTAATTCTTTAACTGTATCAGTATCTAATGTATCTATATTTTTAATAACATGAGTACATAATTTTTTTACAAAATCACTTAACCAAGTTGTAGCAGAATCCTTATCATCTAAACTGTCTAGCAAGACTCTCATAGTATCAGCATATTCCCAACCTTGATTCAGCCTCCAATCTTTCTCAGAAGATTTCTTCCAAATATTTAGTATAGTTTTTAGATCTTCTTGAATATCATAATTACCTAGTTCAGAAATTATGTAATCTGTAAGGTTATTAATTTCTGCATCTTCAAATGCATTATATTTTAAAATAATACTTCCTTTAATATTTTCCCAATTCAACCTAAAAACAGCTTTATGCTGTTCAGCAATACCCTTTAGAACTTCCTTATTTTTCTCAATATCCTCAAAACATTTTTCAATCATGCCATGAAGTAGTATCTCTGTACCTCTTTCTTTACTCACCCCAAATAACAACCCAGAAATTTCGTAAACCAAATCTGAACCATTAGCCATTTTATAAATTGATGATTCAGAATCTAACAATTCCTTTAAGAATAGTTTTTCTGAAAAATGTAACCGCTCATAAGAATATATAGCTAATGCTTTCGCTGAAACTTTATCTTTCCATTTATATCCATTCATTCCCACTTGATTGACCCAAGATCGAATTTGTCGTGGAGTAGGAATTATATTCTTCGAAGTTAAAAGTCGAGAATATTCTTCTTTTATTTGTACTTTTTTATCTGTATCCCATCCAATTAAAGCTTGATTAATACATTGTTCACAGTAATTTAACCATCCTGAACTAATTGGTTGCGGAACTTCAACACGAACTTGGAAACATTTATCTAAGAATGAACTTGCTACATCATGATTAGAATCATTTCCTTTTGACCAAATAGCGGAAAAACCCTCTTTATCATAAGGAACAACAAATATAATTTTGTTGCTTTGAGTGTTATTACTACTTAAGGATCGGCTCTGAAAGAATGTTTGTAATGTTGACCAAACACTTTTTGCTTGTTCTGAATCAACTCTGTCTAAATTATCAATAACAATAATAACTTGTTTATAGTTATGCTTTTCAAATGCAACTTTTATAATTTCATTAAAATACTTTTGAAATTCAATCGAAGTCTTTTCACCTTGTTCGGTTATATCTTGTTTGATAGTTTCAGTAGATTCTTTAGTAAAGAAATCCCAATTTTTTTTATTCACAATCCCCCAAATTTTTTGTTCTGGAGTTTGGTTTTCTCCGCAAAAAAACCAATAAATTATTACTAATATAGGAGCTACAACCAATAATAAACCGAAGCTATATATCCAATTAATTGAGCTACTTAACGATAACGCCCCTAAACTATCAGCTTTTACTGTTCTTATTAAAACAGTACCTAGAGGAACAACCATGGCACTAAAGGCTAAATATTTCCCCAAAGGCGAAACTGTTTTATGTGCAGTTATATCAATCGTTTTAACTTTACCAACAATTTCCTTATGAACCTTATCTAAATTCTCACTATTAGAATTATCCAGATTAATCTTTTCAATGAAAGACTCTAAAAAAATTTTTCTTAAAGGATCATCTTTATGCGCCCATGCATCAAATAAGAAGAATAGTGTTTTTGATTCAGTATCTTGTTGTAACTTTTGATTAAACATATTAATAACAGTCGATTTACCTGCTCCCCAGGCACCTTCCAAACCTACTGTTATATTTTTATCTGTAGATTTAATTACTTTAAATAGTGTTTCGGCTGACTTTTCATGAGTCTTATCAGTAAATAGATCATTTTCAGCAACTTCATCCGTTAAGACCTTAAAATCAAAACTCATTTTTACCCCACTATATTGTTAATTTTTTTAAAGCTTTATATGAGTAGATTCTACGCAAAAAAAGTAATATAACAAAGACAACCCAACTGTATACCCATCTTTAATTCCATTGACGGTATAAATAGCGGTACATTTACAGTCCTGATTTTTTATGTTTAAATAATTCAGATATTTAGATATTAAACCTGACGGACTCTTTCACCGCCAAAATTGTTTTCTACGGGATTATACCGTAGTGTGAAAGGCTTGAATCTAAAGGGTTCAAGCCTTTTTGTTGTCTAATACTATCTAACAGCATCTATTGAAATCTTATACCTATTGAGAGTATCAATGGGGGTAAATATTTATATCTCTATTTTTATACCCCCAAACACTCAATAGGCCATCCCATCATGCTTACAGATGTAAAAGAAAGATCAAACCATTAGAAAAGAAAATCAAATATTCTGATTAGAAAGGCATGTATCTGGTGGTATGCATTGGCGAATGAAGTTTCGTTTCAATAATAAAGAAAATATTTTTAGTAGGCAGGTATCCAGAGGCTACGCTCGTTCAAGCACGGCGAAACCAATAAGTAATAATGCACTGTTATGTGCAATCCGCACAATGGATTCTAACGGAAAAATGACTGGACACGGCTTCATGGATTAGCATCAACCACACTGTATAAACAAGGCTATAGCGCGCGATGCGATTGAAGGTCAATTAGCTTATACCGTACTCAAACTTACAACCATGCTCAACATACGGATTATAAAATCAAGATGATGCAGGATTGGTCTAAATTAATAGTTTAAGAAATAAGATTGTGCCCTTTACTAAACAAAAAATTGGTTAAAAAGACATTCCTTTGATTTGTTTTTTGTATAGTTGAACTGTTTTTGCTTATCATGTTTCTAAGGACCGCTATACATTGAATAGACTTATGAATTTTTTATTCCTTAAAATACAAACTATAAAACATCCTCCCCTTTAAATATCAAAAATTAATAACTTAATTTTGTATATTAGTTATATCTAACTAAGGGTATTTACAAAATCTGTGGCTATACAAAGCATAAACCATCACCGAGCATATCAAAGATAAAATTTTAGGTTATTATCGTATTCAATAACACTATATCTTTATAAATATCATGTCATTTGAACAACTGTATTACGACAACAATACTGATAGATATCAATTAACTCAGAAAAAAAAATTTGGTGAAAGCAGTACGACTCAAACGTTAAACACATATGACTCTCAACAGTTAATACAAATTTTAGAATTTAGTTGGGATATGACTTATGGAGCAAAAGGAGAACATAGAAGCACTCGAACAGGAGGCAAAATAAGTAGAAAAAACTTAAACAAATTTGGTGATGTAATCATTGGGAAATTAGGCGAACTCGCCTTTTATAATATTTTCAAACAAAGACCGCTTATAAAAGAAATATCACCTCTTGATTTTGAATGTTATGGACTAACAATGTGGGATGATGCGGATTTTACTATACGTAACATTTATAACCATACTTTCCAAATCGCAGTCAAGACGACGAAACATATTGGAAATTTACTTTTACTTGAAACTGATGATTGGATTATACAAAATGGAAAAGCAATCTACGTTCCCAATCAACAATCAAATAACGTAGGACACTTTGATTATTTATTTTTTGCTCGAGTTAAATCAGAAATAAATCTTTTGATCCAAAATGACGTTTATAATAATTATAGTGATTCTGAACTAAAAAGTTATTTCTTCAAAAGCATAAAAAACATGCATATTTTAACTGAAATTGTAGGGTATATTTCAAATCAAGACTTAGTCTACATCATAGAGAATAAATACATCCTCCCTCAAGGCAGTTTATTTGGGGCAATAATACAAGGTATGGACGCATCAAACTATTACGTACAAAGTGGTTGTCTTAGACAAATAAAAAAATAATCACTACCGTTTCATTAAAATGGTACTGAAACACTATCTATTTAATTAACAGCACTTTTTTTAATTTTTAGCAATTTGATAAACGACTGGCACAACAACACTGTTTCCAGCTTGCTTATAAAAATTCGCATTACTTGTAGATTCAGGAAAAGTAAAAAATTCATCAACTAACATATTAAAAAAAGGAGTTTTTGATATTTCATGCATAATTTATGCATGAAATATATTGATATACAGAAACTGACGAATCTCCAGTTCAAACGTCTGGCTGGGTGAATATAGATTCATAGTAATTATTTTAATTGGTATAAATAACAAAGCTAAATATAGCGTTACTCATGAATAAAAATACAGTTTATGTCCATTTTTTAGAAAAAATCCGATTAATTTATTCGAATCTGATAATATTTTTAAGTGATAATAAATTACATAGATTGATTACAGCAATTGGATATGCAAAGTTTTACTGTGTTGGCTATGCCGAATAAAATCTCTTATTTTATGTAATTTACACAATACTGCTATATTGCGAAGCGTGGACGTAAAATCCACGTTTTTAGTATATGGCGTATTCAATTGAAATGTTCATAATCATATGATTTCCGGAGTTTGACCACCATTGAGAATGACTACAGTCTGGCTATTTTTTCCTGTAGCAAGCACTTTTCCTTTGAGATTAAATGCCCGCACTATTCCAGTATCAACCTGATAACTAACAATATCATTTCCATTGCTTTCAATGTTACCACCGATGTTAATTTCCTCGACATCTCCTCCTTCTTTAATACTTAACGGAATGGCAGGCAGAGTTACGTTTAGACCTTTGACTAATGAATTGCCAATTCCTCCGTGCGTATGAACATCGCCGTGGACAGTCAATTTCCCAATTTTTTTGCTAATTTGGATTCCTACTGAGCCATCACCATAGGTTGTAATCGATTGAAATTCAATATGATCTACTGTGCCATCATATTGGTTATAGCCACGAGCGCCCAAGCCATAAGTTTCTACAGCACCTTCTACAATAAATTTTTTCACATAACCAAAATTCACGAAGCCAACACCGCTCGGGCCATAAGAAATCACATTTCGCTTAATTAGCCAATTTTCGACACTGCCCCAAGTGTCGAGTACCATATCGTTGACCCCATAAGTCACGATATCTCCTTCGTGTACCAACTCTTTCACCTCTGCACCATAAACCACAAAGATTGCAGCGGTAATGAGGTTAGCGACACCGTATGGAATTTTCCCATTACTGTAAACCGCTTGAGTGATGATTTTATTTGACAGTACCCGCCCCCCTTGATCACCGAAACCAGATATAAACATTCCTGAACCGATGACTGGTGCATTTTCACGACCAATCGTAAGGCCTTCTATATTTAATTCAATCAAGCTATCGGCATCACTATTGAAATTGTAGACAGTGAATGCACCTTGCAACACGTTCACACCGTATTTTTGTGGTTGCTCAAGATAGTGGCAGGTATTGGCAGCAATAATATCTAAGTTATTCACATTAATACGTGCATTTTTTACACCGCTACGAGCAATAAATGAAAATTGTCCACTTAACGTGAGATTACTAAATTCGAATGTCCCTAAGTGCTCATCAGCGGTGATGTTATAAATGGCGCGATGTTCGCTAGGTGCTTGAATAACTAAATTGTGAATATGATTATTACATGTGATCGCAAATCCATCACTATGAGAGAATGATATGCTCGGGAATGCTCCATTTTCTTGTGCTTGGCCAAGCAGTTGAACGGATGGAGGAAGCGTGATGCTCTGTAAGCTTAGAAAACTTCGGGTAATGATAATATATTGCGCACCATAGTCTATAGCGGTTTTTAATTCATTGAAATTACTAACTTTAATTCTAGTCATTATATAAGTCTTAGTAGCTATTTTAGGAAACGTCGTATAAAAAATAAAAAAAGATGCAAGTGAGTTGGTTGTATATAAATAGATTGTCGCTTTAATTTTATGTAAGCGTTAGAGTTACAACGATCATTAAAATATTACGACTGAATACGCTGTTCATTTATGCAGGGTTAAGGAACCCATCAGTAAGACTGCTAAGAAACGGTAAAGGCTTTCAGAACTGATTACAAGTCTTGTGGAATTTATCCTCTCAGACCAAGGTCGCCAATATACAAGTCATGAGTAGTTGGTATTTATCAAGTCTCATAATCTTGAAAGCAGTATGAGTCGCCACTTGCACAGTACACTGCTCATACCATGATAATGCTGTCGCTGAGAGCTTTTTTCAGTTGTTAAAATGAGAGCGTATTAAGAAGAAAATCAATGTTTCAAAATCAAATACTAGAGAGGACATATTTAAATATTATGAAAGGTCCATCAAAAGAGTGTTAAGTGTGTCTAGAGTTTTGGTGGCTATTCAATTATCTAAGTTAAGGTATCTAAACATTCAAAGCATGTTTAGATACCTATTTAACTAGAAAGCTTTAACAAAACAGCCTGTTACTAAAGAGGTGCATCCTCTACACCTGTGATGGAGGCGGGTTTACAGACTAATTTGCCTTGATCACGCGCAACTTTCCAATCTGCATAAGGCCCTTCGATTTCAGCTTGAGAATGGTTTTGCAATTCTAAAACTGAATCACCGATTGCTAACAATTGATTTCGCATTAAATTAAAATCAATCGCATCCTTCCCAAAAGATGGTGCCCACAGTGACCATGAGGCAGAGATGGTCGCCATTGTCGGCATCATATAACTGTGTGAAATATTGCCAAGACCACCAAAACTACACTGCTTTGGTAACCGATTTGCAACTGGTGCATCTTGGCCTGTGCCGACAAAAACACTTGGCAATTGACGTCTTTTCGCTGCATCAGTGGCAATTTTTTGCATTAAAGGATGATCTTCAGGAACAAACCAACCTTGTGGCTCCGCTGTGCCAGAAAATTCTAAAGTCCGACCAAATTTACCATCTTGTCTAGGTTTAGCCAATATTTCACGAGTTCCAAGATGCTCTACAGCAAATACAAAATTGACCTTTTTCGCCTCATATTCTTTATTCAAGTTCTTCATATAGCGATTAGTACCTTCTTTAGACATGTGAAGGTGTGCTGTATTAAAAGCAAATTCAAAGGTTTTTGGACGACATTTCAGAGGCATTTTGGAAAAATATTGTGCTAGAGCAACCATACCCGCGACACCATTTTCCTGAACCCAAGTATTACCGTCAGTATTGGTAACAAATACAACTTTTTCATCACTCATGCCAGGTAAGGTCGCGATTAAGTTCCGTGTTATCGCTTTATCTCTTTCCGCTTTAACAACGATACGTGCAACCGTTGATTTCTCTGCCAAAGCTTTAATCTCGGCAAACTCATCCGAACCTAGGAAAACAGCAGGAAGTCGAAAATGTGTCCCACTATGAGGATCAAAATAATCTTTTATTTGCTCTCGGGGTACATAAAAACCAAGAATAAGCCCAGCAGCACCGACCTTGCCAGCATCAACTAAATCATTTTTCATAAAGGCTTCAGCCATAAATGGCCGATCATATCTTTGATCTTTCATGCCATTCAGTATAGGACTGACGTATTTCGAAAATTGCAATAAAAATGCATAAGGTGGGGCCACTCTATTTGCAATTTTAGGATCAGGATCGTTAGCCGTTGGAATCTCACGAATAATGATTTTACCTTTATGCTCTGCAGTAATCGGTTGGTTGCTTGGTAAATATATTAACTCCCCGCTATTCCCTGTATCACTCGTTCCCAATGAATAAGGGACTGCTCCAGCAATAGGAATATCTAATCCATTGGCTGATAGGTTCGCTGATAGTGATAAGCTACGTCCCTTGCCATTTTCAGCTTGCTCTGTGGGTTGCCAACGATCAATTTCATAGGGGTCTGACAGTACTCGCATACCTGGTATTTTTTTTGTCTCTACTTCAATCCAATCAACCAGTTGCTGATGTGCCTGACTCCCAGTAGTGCGTAACTGACCAAACTCTGGCCCAACTGCTAGCATTTTTTCTAAAGTTTCAGCGTCTGCAAATAACTGTTCATCCATAATCGCCGGACAGCTCTCTTCCACTACTGGAGGTGTACTAGAGACACTGTCGTTATCACTGCCACAACCTGTAACAGCAAAACTAAGTAAAATAAGACCCAGAGAATGTTTATACACTTGATGAATTTTCATATCTTTTCCTTGATGTTTACTCATCGCAAGCTCTTGTATTTGACACAAGTCAGCTTTCGCGTTTAGCCAGATGAGTAATTTTTATCTATATTCCCTTTCCTGCTTACTCAATACTGTAAGAAACAGGCTTAACCCAAAAATCAAATCGTAGATCATCTAATTTTTTACAAATCATAGGATTTTTAAAAAATCTGCTTGATCATTCTCTTGATAATATTCTGAACGAAGAATAAAAAAATTACGCTTCTGAGTCATAGAGTTTCGAATTTAGGACAAATCATTTTAGGAAATAGCCAAAACGGCCAAAAAAAATACTATATGTTTGAATTATTTAATTTTTTACGATACTGAGTTGGTGTTAAGTTGGTTTGTAATCTAAACCATGTAAT
Organism: Acinetobacter celticus; assembly: GCF_001707755.1. Taxonomy (GTDB): domain Bacteria; phylum Pseudomonadota; class Gammaproteobacteria; order Pseudomonadales; family Moraxellaceae; genus Acinetobacter; species Acinetobacter celticus. Next base: position 363,299 of record NZ_MBDL01000001.1, read on the forward strand.
AAATGAATGACTATTGTAAAAACCAAGTGCCTTCGAAATAAATACAACGGAATGCTGATAGTTCGCTAAATAATTTTCAGCTAATTCAAATCTAACTTGATCTAAAATCGTACTATAGCTATTGTCTTCTTGATGTAATTTTCTACTTAATGTTCTGACATTAACAGCCAACTGCTCGGCAACGTTTTCACGAGAGAGGCGCTCTTGATGCAACAATAAATAAATTTGTGCTCTGACTTGTTCAGTAAAAGTTTTTTCGACTTTTTGTTGTTCAAGCAATTTCTGGGCAAATATTTTAACACTGTCATACAAGCCAGAGTTTGCCGTTTTTAAGGTCATATTCAGTGACTTAGGCAACAATAACAGAGCAGCTTCTTTTTGGCTAAAATAGACAGGACACCCAAAGAACTCATCATACATTGTCTGTAATTCAGGTGTAGCCAATGTATGGGAAAAATGAACCGCTTTGAGTACAGCATAACCTTCATCATGAACTAATCTGACTAAACTCACCCACCAAGCCAAATTATATTCTGTCGCACAACGAATAAAAATAGGATCTGTCGATCTACATTTCCATTTCCAATACACGATATCGGATTCTGTTTGAATAGAAATATCGCCGATACAGCCAATTAAGGGTTGGAATTCTTTTAAGGTATAAATTGCTTTACTTAAAGTTGAAGATAACGGTACCAGATGTCCTAAAACACCATACGCCGTGGAGTCCATTTTTTTAGAAAAACTTAGAGAAATTAATGGATTTTTTAAAATACCATACGTATATGAAACCGCCTTTTCAAAATAACTGAGTGGAATGCACTGATTCGAATCCCCTAATTGCTCTTCAGTCAAACCACCTTGTAAGAGTAGCTCGCTTCTATTGATGCCATAAAGCGTTGCATGCTCAAGAAAGTGCTTAAAAAGCCCAAACAGTACTTGGCTTCCCAAAGTTTCATCAATGTTTTTTTGAAAATCGGTAATCATCCCAACAATCCCTGATAATTAATCCCTCATCATGAATTATTTTAATTTAGAATATAATTAAAGCAATTCAAACTTTTATATACTTTATATCTGATTAGAATGAAAACAATTACGCCTTTAACCCACATCATAAATGCCTAAACCCCAAGTACACCTATTTTGATTTTTACACTTAAAAATCAATCATGCCAATTCTCAGTATTTTTTTCTATTCAAACCTCTTTTAGACTCAGAAATATAAGATAAAAAGAAGCACTCTTTCCTTCCCTTAAGTTTTCTAGCACTTACCTAAGCCCTCATTTTTTATTAAAACCCAATTAAAGTGTCTAAGCTTCGTGTCATCCTGCTGATCTTAAAAACACAGAATGTATGAGTTGACCTTAAATGATACTAGTTCAAACATTGATGATATTCTAAGTTCCAAAAAAGAACCCATAATAAAAATAACAATTAAATATCCTATAAAGTGAACAATAATATGATTACAGAATCATCCTCAAAAACCTATTGGCCCTTATTTCCACGTAAAGTCATGTTTGATTGGCAAACCACACCATTACATTGGATCCCTCAATCGCCACTAGCCAGTCATGCCATCAATCATTTTAGTTTTAGCCTTGTGCGTGGCGAATACTTTTTCTGTCGCATGTTTAATAAAGCATTGCCTTTGATTGAAGATGAAAAACTGAAAGAGCATGTAAAGGTTTTTATTCGCCAAGAAGTGATTCATGCGCAAGCACATAAAGACTCTATCGAGCAATACCTTCAACGATATGGTGTAGACATTGAAAAACAATATGAAACCGTCATTCATCTTTTTGATCACGCATTAGCAGATAAACCTTTTGGGATGAAATTACCTAAATTTTTACAAAAACAGTGGTTGGTTGCACGTGTTGGTTTTGTGGCTGCTACGGAACATTACACCTGTGCCTTGGGTAAATTCGTATTAGAAAAAGCACATTGGGAAGCAAAGGGATGCAACCCGGAAGTAAGCGATTTATTTACATGGCATTGCGCTGAAGAAGTAGAACATCGTGCGGTTGCTTACGATTTATTCCAATACTTAAATAAAGGCAATTACGCGATGCGTTGCTTGGTGATGTTGCCCGTTGTTCCTATTTTAACCATGCTAATGATTAAAGGTACTGCTGGGCTAGCGACGACCGATCCAGTTTTATCCAAATCGCAAAAAAGTTTAACTCGATTAGGCTTTTGGAAAGAATGGGCCTCTGCAAGTCAGCAAAATCTCATCCCGAGTCTATCGTGGTTTATCACTACATCAGGCAGTTTCTTTAAACCTGATTATCATCCGATTTATGAAGCCTCAACTCAAATGGCTTTGGATTACATTAATAATTCCCCCGCTGTAAAAGCATTCGAACAGCAATTGGTATTCTCAAATGACCCAAAAAATTAAAAAAAAACCAAACTTTTATAAATGCTGGAGATGTTCAATTATCCATTTATGAATGGAGAAAGAGTTCATCTCATTTACACACCATTGTTTTTATTCATGGCTATCCAGATGATGCCAGTGTCTGGAATCAACTGGCAGAACAACTGGCATTAACCCACCATGTTGTAAGCTATGATGTCCGTGGTACAGGTCTTTCTACAGCCCCTTTATCTCGTAAAGGCTATGCCTTTGAGTATTTAATTGCCGATCTTGAGCATGTCATACAACATGTGAGTCCAAATAAAAAAGTCCATTTGGTCGGACATGATTGGGGCGCTTTACAGGGCTGGGAGGCTGTTTTCGATCCCAATATTCAACACAAAATTCAAAGTTATACTGCACTTGCACCCAGTCTTGATCATGTTCGGGCATGGTTTCATCAACAGCTACGAAGCTTACAGCCGCGTCAGCAATTCATCGCAGTCAAACAATTACTTTCCTCAAGTTATATGGCATTTTTTAATTTACCCTTTATTCCAGAGTTGAGTTGGAAAGTTGCATTGGCAAAACGCTGGCCATCCATCTTGTCTAGGTTGGAAAAAGTCGATATTGAAACAGCGCCTCATCAACTCAGAAATGGGGTGAATGGGTTAGAGCTCTACCGTAACAACTTATTCAATCATCTCTTCTTTCCCAAAAACCGCATGACCTCTGTTCCTGTACATTTACTATCAATGACCCAAGACCCGTTTGTGCCACAACACCTGCTAATTGGATTAGAAAAAAGTACCAATGCTCAATTCCAACGTACGGATATTGAGGCTGGGCATTGGGGCATACTCAGTCAACCGCAAGGGATTGCCGAATCAATGACGAACTTTATTCAACAATTTAAATTGGCCAAAGTAGCTTAAAACAATGAAAAATTCTGAAGTAAGAGTTCAACTACATATGCGTCTACCGCCAGAAAAAGTATTCGATATTTTCACCCATCATGAAAATTATCGGCAGATTCCCCTTGTTTTAAATACAAAATTAATTCAACAAGGAAAGCTTCACCCTTCAAATGGTCAAAATGCGATCAGAGAAATTCATTTCGTGGGTGGGTCATTAAAAGAAGTCGTTACGGATATGCACTATCCATTTTATTGGGAGTATTTATTCTTAAAATGGCCTCTCCCAGTTCAACATCTTGGTGGCAGAATGCAATTTGATGCCGTGGAAAATGGAACTTTAGTGACTTGGTCAACCCAATATAATGCAGATCGACTGCCAAAAATTGTCGCAAAAACGATTGATTCACTCAGCAAAGGGTTTTTGTTATATGCCGCAAAAGCATTAGCTAAAATTGCATTAAAAAGACATGAAAATATTAAACTGATGATGTTCAATAACAGGTGAATCAGCGCATTACTACTACTACACGGATTAATTTAATGTTTCGACAAATTGAAAATTTGGACAGTTAAAAATAGGTTTCTTCAATTTTCTAAACACAGCATTTTCACCCTTTATGCAGCAGTGTACGGACTCAATGTAAGCGTTAAACCCTGAGGCTGTGTGACTTGGAACTCAAGGCTATAGCCATATTTACTCAGAATCATTTTAACTAAAGATAACCCCAATCCGTGTCCTGATTGTTGGGCTGATTTGCGCCAAAAACGTTGTCCCAAGTGTTCCACTTCATGTTCACTTAACGTATTTCCATTGTCCTGAATGAAAAGTGCCTTGTCCTGCATACTGACAGAAATGACATTGGCATGTGCATGTAACACTGCATTTTCAATGAGGTTTTTAAGTACGGTATACAGTGCAAAATACGGCAAATCAATGGTTGTTAAACTGGTCCAATGAATCTCTAAACTGTGATCAAGCTCAGGATAAGTTGGCCTTAAATCTGTAATAACGTGTTGCAGTACAGATGTCGTATCTGTGGCTTCTAACTTCTGCGTGACCTCTTGATCTACCGCTGTCAGTGCTAAAAGTTGTTCCAATAACTGTGCATATCTGCGAATGCTGATATTGGCTTGCTGCAGGCTGTCCTGTAAATTTTGCGGCGTTTGTTGTTGCTGTGCAATCAATTGTGCAAGTTGCACATGGGTTTTAATTGCGGTTAAAGGACTACGTAATTCATGTGCCGCATATGCGGTAAAGACTTTCTCATTTTCCAAACTATGATGTAATTTTTGAATCAACTGCGTTGAATTATCAACAAAAGGTTGTACCTCTTGCGGAATATTTTTGGGGTCAAGATTACTTAAATAGGTCGTTGCCTCAGCAAGTGATAAATCTTTGCGACTCAAATGTTGCGCAAGGGCATCCAGACTTTTAAATTCTTTACGTACAATTAAAAGAATCAATGCCATACAAATAAGCAAGGAGAAAATCAGTGGAATCAGCATAGATTGCAAAATCTGCTGTAACAGTGAATCGCGCAAGAATAACCGTTCCGCAGCCACAACCTGAATATCATTTTTACGCAGCACATAACTGCGCCATTCCACCCCGCCTTGTTGCCAAGTACTAAAGCCAAGCTGTTGCTGACTTAAGTTCAGTGGCGCACCGCGCGTTTTTGCGACCACATGCTGACCAATAGAAATATCTGAGCTAAATAAAGAAACTTCACAGGCAATCAGATTTTCAGCATCTGCTGGCTTATTGGGGTGTTGATTCAGTTCGTTATTCAGCGCTTGCATCGGGAGCTGTTGAATTAACCGCGCAACCATCTGTGCTGAAGCAAAAAGCCGTTGATCGAGCGTATCTTGTAAGCGTTTTTGCAGGTCAACATACAACCAAGCAAATACAAGACTCCACAGGCAAAGAAAGACTAGCAATAAACTGCTGACCAAACGCCATTTCAAACTATAACTTCGCATCTATGCTGACTCAGGCACTTTAAACATATAACCAATTCCACGAATGGTCTGAATCAGATCGGCATGTAATTTTTGCCTTAAATGGTAAATATGCACATTTAATGCATTACTTTCGATGCTGTCTTGATAGCCATACAGTTTGTCGAGTAATTGCTCATTTTTCAGCACTTGATTGGGATGACTCATCAGTGTCTCAAGCAAGCTGTATTCACGCCTTGATAACTGAACCGGTTGATGTTGATAAAAGACTTCTTGGGTGTCGCGATTTAAACTCAAATTTTCAAACTGCAATACATTCGATGAAAAACCACGGTGACGACGTGTAAGCGCATGAATACGGGCAATCAGCTCATCCAGTTCAAAAGGTTTTGTCAGATAATCATCTGCACCTACGTTCAGTGCTTGAATACATTGCTGGGTCTGGATTCGTGCAGTCAGTACCAGTACAGGGGTGTGAATCTGATCTTGTCGCCATTTTTTGAGTAAGTCCAAACCGTCCTGATCGGGCAACCCTAAATCAAGTAAGCACAGATCTACGGCGCTATGACGGATAAAATAATCTGCCGCACTGGCTGTACTGACATGCTCTACAGAAATATTTAAAAAATTCAACGCCGCGCAAATGCTTTGTGCAATATACGGATCATCTTCCACTAAAACGACAAACATACAGTTCCCCATGCGTTGTGCATTTATTTTATAAGTGATTGTTGCTGTTAATGCTCTCTTAATTTTAGTTTTTGAATAATAGAGTCCCTAAAATGAAATACGATACTGAAATTGATGATGATAAGGTTGCTGAAAATATTTTTTATCACGCTTGCTGTTTTGATACAGACAGCGCATGCAGATTTTCTTTCACCTGATCAAGCCTTTCAGTTTCAGGCGGTCTCAACCAGTCAAAATGGCGCTGAACTGACATGGAAAATTGCCGACGGCTATTATCTCTATCATGATCAAATTAAAGTGAGCCACAATCAGAAAGCACTCAAACTCAATCTACCGACACCACAAGACAAAGACGACCCAACCTTTGGGATGACCCAAGTTTATTATGCTCAAGTCAAGACACATATTCCTGTACAGCCAAATCAGCAGCTGAATATTCAGTGGCAAGGCTGTGCAGACAGCGGTTTGTGCTACCCCGTACAACGTACAACAATTCAAAGCAATGAAGAAGGATTATTGCCTGCACAAAAACTCGACGAAAGAACAAAACTATTAAAGGTGATCTCAACCTCGACATTGCCCCCCATCCCGCTCGCTGAACAAACTGAAACACCGCCACAAAAAAAAGAAGCTTTAGCACCCAAAAATTTAGCAGATGACCCCGCCGAAGAAGCATCTAAAGCCCAAGTACAAGTCAATCAAAACACCTTGCCACAAAATGAAATCATGGTGCCATCATCAAATGAAGTCAGTGCTCAATCTGCATCTGAGGCACAACCTGAGCAGAATGCAGCTTCAATTAAATTACAGTGGAATAATGACCAATTCTTTTTTAATTTGCTATCCGATCAAAACATCATATTGAACCTGTTGGTGTTTTTAGGACTGGGGATTTTATTGGCATTTTTACCTTGTTCCCTGCCCTTAATTCCCATTTTATCGGGTATTTTAGTCCAGCGTCATCGTGGTTATCGGGCTGCCTTCATTGCAGGGGCTTTTGTTTTTGGCTTAGCAATGGTCTATGCAGGAATGGGGTTGGCTGTTTCACAACTGGGTTATAACTTTCAGCGATGGTTCCAAAGCCCTATTTTTATTGGTTTCTTTGCCCTGCTTTTTATTATATTTGCGTTTAATTTATTTGGTGCCTTTCAGTTGTCCTTACCGCAAGGAATGTTACATCGCCTTGATCAATGGCAACAAAAACAGAAAGGTGGCACCTTACTTGGTGCCTTACTCATGGGCATGATTGCGACACTCATTGTTGGGCCATGTATGAGTGCACCACTTGCTGGAGCCTTATTATTTGTTTCACAGTTGAATCATCCTTTAATGGGAACCACTTACTTATTTGTACTGGGTTTAGGGATTGGTTTACCCATATTTATTGCCTCAGTGTTTGGATCAAAATATTTACCTAAGCCCGGCGTATGGATGGATCGTCTTAAGTTTAGCTTTGGCTTTGTCATGTTGATTCTTGCTATTTATTTTGTACGTCCTCTTGTTCCAAGTGTGTTGTATTTCAGTTTGTTCGGCATTACTTTACTGTTCCTTGCAGGCTACTGCCTCCTGAAAATTTTGCCCAATGTAACGCGAATCATCACCAAAGCCATGATCATTGTGCTTAGTCTAGCCATTGGTTCTGGAGGTCTCTGGCATCTCTACCAAGCCATCAGCCAAATGAGTGTGACTCAAGCAGAGCAAACCTTAGCATGGCAACGAGTAAGCACTGCGGATGAACTGGGTCGTGCACTCACTCGCGCTACTGGCCAAGCCGTGATTATTGATGTATATGCGGACTGGTGCGTGGCCTGCCAGCCCATTGAGCACGAAGTTTTACCCCGTGAAGATGTGCAAGATGCGCTACGTAATATTGTCAGGATTAAACTTGATATCACCCATTACCATCCAAGCCAAAATGACTTGTTAAAAGAATGGCAGATTCTTGGCCCCCCAACCATGATCATGTTGGATCCTTCACACCAAGAACAGCGTGAACTTCGACTGACGGGCACATTTAGCGCAAGCCAGTTGATCGCGCGATTAGCGCAACTACAGGCCAAGGAACCGCAATGATTTCATCTGAAGCCTTACACCTTGGGCCATTTATCTTGCCTTGGACACTGGTCATTATTTTGCTATCTATGATTATGATGAAAATCATGGGTCAAGTGCTGGGTCAAAAACAACGGTGGGAACAAGCGACAAGCCAAGTTTTTTGGGATTCCTTATGGACCAGTTTTTGGATTGGCTTAATTGGGGCACGTATCACCTTCGTGCTGTTGCATTGGGATGTGTATTTCGCCTCTCCAATCGACATTGTCAAAATTCAAGATCAGGGGTTTCATTTAATCGGTGGTACTGTCGCAGGTAGTGCATGGTTCTTTTGGAAAAATAAAGGCTTATCTAGAAAATCTAGAGCCTTATTTATATTCATTTTTACTGTGCTACTCAGCATCGGCATTGCGATTCAAAGCAGTTTGAAACAGGACGTACATTTTCCCAATTTAAATTTTTCTTCCTTAACCCAAAGTAGCGAAACATCAAAAAAAATTCCACTCAAGCAATTTATTGGGCAACCGACCATCATCAATATGTGGGCAAGTTGGTGCCCACCCTGCCACCGCGAAATGCCTGTGTTACAACGGGCACATGATCAACACCCTGAGATGAATTTCATCATGCTGAATCAGGGAGAAGATCAAGTCACCGTACACGAGTACTTAAAACGTTATCGCCTGAATTTTAAAGATGTCCTGCTGGATCCACAGGGTGAAATGCCACAACAAATGAATATGCATGGATTACCCAGCACTTTATTTTTTAATGCACAAGGCCAGTTGATCGCGCGTCATATGGGCGAACTGACACCTGCAATGTTGCAGCAATATTTAAAAAAGATCTCAACACAACCTTAATTTTATAGTGAATTTTATGAATATATTGATACAACGTATACTCATTGCCATGGTGTTTGCAGGCAGTACAACATTGGTTGCAGCCAAGACCGATATCAAAAAACACATTGAGCAAGAAGGGTTTCAGTTCATTAAGCAAATTCCTGCACCAACAGGTCTGACCGGTTGGGTGGGACATAACAACCAACACCCTGCGACCGTATTTATTGCAAATGATGAGCAATATTACATTGTCGGTGACTTATACAATGCGAAAGGAACGAATCTCTCCCTTGATGCTATTAATGAACATGCCAAAGATGCCGTACTAGATGACGTGTGGAAAACCTTAGAAAAATCGACATGGATTCAAGATGGCCCAAAAAATGCGCCACGTATTGTGTATGTCTTTTCAGATCCAAACTGTCCGTACTGTCATAAATTTTGGCAGCAAGCGCGTCCATGGGTTAACGCTGGAAAAGTACAATTACGTCACATTCAAGTGGGCGTAATACGTGAAGAAAGTCGTGCTCAGGTTGCATCTTTACTCATGTCAAAAGACCCTGAAGCGGTGTTCACTGAGATGAATAAAAATAAAGGGAAAAAAAGCTTAAAACAGGCGGAAACCATTCCTACAGAAATTGCAGATAAAATTGATTTTAATCAGGGGTTAATGGATAAATATGGGTTTTTCTCAACACCTTCCATGGTATGGAGAGACAGCCAAGGGTCTTTTCAATCGGCTCAAGGCATGCCAAAAGATTTAAAAGAAATTTTTGAAAAGTAAATTTGTCAGCCTAAAATCATCTATAGAGACTCGTACACTCAATCCTGATTGGACAGTTCAAGATTTAAATTTTTGAAATTTAAGTTTGCCAATCATTTAAATGATACGAGCTTTGTGGATTGAAGGTAAAATATAAAGTTATGATTTTATTCATATTATTTTCAATAGTTTCAAATCAAAATGTCATTATCTCTGACTAAAATGGATTGCAGTGAGATCTCATAGCGTCCTAAAAGGCTTAAATCATCATGGTTTAGGCCTTTTTCATGTCTAATACGATCCATTCCTTCTTATGCAATAAATAGATCGGATCTATGGATAAGAATAACACTTCAAAACATACAATAGACCTCTTTCATAAATCAACAAATCATCATCCATTGGCAGTGAAATTAATATTGTTTAAAAATGACTTATGAAAGAAGTCTAATATTTATCATTAAAAAAGGCAGGTGTCTAAGCACCTGCCTTTTTAAGCAATTCTTTATTCTAAGTTTACCAATGGAGCTCTAAACCTAAAGTACCACCTTCATTTTTAGCACCGTTTTCTGAATATTGCCCATAAGCGACCAAGATAGGTTATAGCTAAACGAAATAATGCAATGAATTCAATCGTTCATTTTTTGGCTTGCACCTTGAAAAAAAATCTGTAAAATGCTCATCATAACGCCGGCATAGCTCAGTTGGTAGAGCAACTGACTTGTAATCAGTAGGTCCACAGTTCGAATCCGTGTGTCGGCACCATATCTTAGCCTCGCTTTTTAGTGAGGCTTTGATGTTTTTATAGTATGTGTTTTCTTTTAAGCCTTCTGCGCAGTAATTTGCACATACCTCACCATACCTTCTTGATATAAAACACCACACAATTTTGCAGTCATTCGAATTTTAAACGCATCCATTCCCTGACTTTGAATTTTTGAATTTAAATCGGTCGCAACAAAATTTTCAAATCCAGCAAACACTTCAAGACTCATGTCCTGAATATGAATATTCTGAAATTCAAAATGTTCTAGACTGTGCTGTAAGTCGGTTTGAAGTAATAAATGCTCAATATTGACATCTGCTGCTTTGAGTAAGGCTTGGTAACGAAGTTTTTGCCATGTATTTAAATCTTGGTATTTATCAGACCACATTAAATAATGAAAACCAATGCGCCCTTGTGAATTTAAAACGGAATGCATAGAAAATAGAAATGAATTTAATGGGCTATGATAAGCAGCATCGATACACAGCACTGCGTCAAAGGTCTTTTGAGGAAAAATAGCCTTTAAATTTAAAAAAGAACCACAGTGAATATCTACGGTTGAAGTTAATTTTTTTTGAAGATAAGTAACGCAAGCAGATTGTATTTCTACTGCACTTATTTGCTGAATCTGATAGGTAGAATGCCAATGCACGAGACTCGCACCTTGGCCACATCCGACATCTAACAGTCGATCTTTTTTATTTAAATCAATCGCCTGTGCCAGCTGGTCTGCAAGTGCTTGGCAAGCTTGTGGATACGAACTTGTATCAGCCTGCCAATAGCCCAAGTTGCTCCAAGCCAATTCAGCCTTATCTCCTAGCAATTTACTGTTAATTGCATATTTATGTTCAGGAAAATAATTGCGGAATGCTTGAAGCCATTTCATCTATTAGTAGCCGAGCTGTGGGGCAACCTCTACTTTAGGTTTTAATCCCACAAACGGCAATGGGGCACCAAAAATTTCAGCAATATGCATTGCAGACGTCACCGCCGATTCTAAAATTGGTAAACCATCACACGACCATGAACCACAGTAAAATACTTTACGATTTTGTGATTTATGGCGTTGTTGCAATTCAGTGTTTAAAGCCACTGTTTGCGAATCGACCACAGCACGGGTCAGCGTTACCGTTGAAATGATTTTTTTAGGGTCAATCGGAGTCACTGGACGCCAAGTTTGGAACACTGGCGTTTTACCCACAAGACTCGGTTCAATGGAATTTAACCATACTGTAAATTGCTGACGGGTAAATTTACGATCCATCATATAGCTCAGTACCGCCCAATCTTTACGTTTAGGGGGCATCACGGTTTGATCGGTATGAATGACCAAATCGCCCTGTTCAAATTTGAATTTTTTGAGTAGCGCAATATCATCTGCAAATTGAGTTGGATCTAAAAATTCTTCAATTTTTGCGGTGGGTGTTGCCACAACCACACTATCAAACTCAGTCACTTTGCCTTCATTGTTAGTAACGAGAACTTTATCGTCCTGTTCTTTGACTGAAGTAATGGCTGAACCGCTGACAATTGAAAGACCTTCAATCAGCTTATTGACCAAAGCAGGTGTACCACCCTGAAGACGTAAAAGTGCATCACCATCGGTCAATTGACGTAAAAATACCAAAAGTGGTTTGGCTGGCCATTCACCAATGGTTTTCGGGTTACACGTACAAATAGTATACAGAACAGGCATCACTGCACCATGCCAAAACACTTCTTCAATGTCGTTGCGGTTAATGAATTCTGCCAAAGTAATGTCTTGATCATCTGACTTGAAAAACTTACCAATGGCCGTTTTCAATTGCAACATACCTTTCACTAAACGCCATCCGTACTGTTGGATGCCTTTACGGTTATTAATGATTGGAAAGTTACCAATGCGACTACGTGTTGTGGTCAGCCATGTTTCGGTTTTGTCTTCAAACAACCAGCTACACGCCATATAAGTACGTACAGGAAAGGTTTTAATACCTAAATATGCAGCTAAGCTTAATGTATTGTTCCAAAGGTGCGGGTTCATTACACGTAATGGCGCGTCAATCAAACCACCTTCAAACTCAGTACTATGGCTGTCCATACCACGTCCAGGCAAGGCTTCAAAAATGGTAATGCTATGCCCTGCATCTTTTAGAATTCTTGCGGCAGCAAGCCCAGCCATGCCGCTACCAATGACTGCAATATCCAATCTGCTCTTCCATATTTTAAACTTTCATAAAATTATGAACCATGCCAGTAGAAAACAAGGTATTAAAAACTACCAGATTCAGCCTTTTTCCAAAGTGGATACAAAACAATATAAATGGGAAAAACATCGATGCCTAGCCCACAAAACTACGGCACAAAAAAAGCCCCCGAATCAATTCGGGGGCTTTTTTAATGATTAAAGATCATGCAAAACAGTATTAAGCCGATACTGGAATTTCACCAAATTTACCACTGTTAAAATCATTAAACGCTTGAACAATTTCATCTTTGGTGTTCATAACAAATGGGCCATAGCCTTGAATTGGTTCATCTAGTGGTTGACCTGTGAGCACTAAAAATTTTGCATCACGTACGGCTTCTAGTTGAATTTCAGAATCGCCATCTTTATCAAACATCACAATTGAACTGTCCAACACTTGTTGGGTTCCATTCAATAGCATTTCGCCTTCTAGCACCACAACAAGCGCATTATGTCCCACAGGAACGTGGACATATTCAGCGGTATGGCCTGCTTTTAAAACACCATCCCAAACATTTACGGGACTAAAAGTGCTGGCTGGGCCACGGTGATCTGCATATTTACCAGCAATAATACGCAGATGACCTGCATCGTCATCAAACTGAATAATGGGTATATCTTGGGCTTGAATGCCTTGATATTGGGGCGCAGTCATTTTGTCTTTGGCGGGCAAATTGACCCACAGTTGCACCATTTCAAACAAGCCACCCGCTTGCGCGAATGCTGTAGAATGAAACTCTTCGTGCACCAAACCTGCACCCGCAGTCATCCACTGCACATCACCTGCTTGAATGGTTCCGCCACCGCCCGCAGAATCTTGATGTGTCACTTCACCTTGATACGCCAGTGTGACTGTTTCAAAACCGCGATGCGGATGAGAACCTACACCATGCTGTTCGGTGGTCGGTTTAAACTGATACGGCGCAGCATAATCTAACAATAGAAATGGGCTAATGGCCTGTCCTAAGCGATCATAAGAAAATAGATTTTTTACAGGAAAACCATCTCCGACCCAATGCATACTTTGATTACGGTAAACACCAATAATTTTTTTCATCTCTTAACTCCTATCTCTCATAGGATGAATATGAAATAAATATTATGCTTTTAAGCGCTCATCGCATAGAGGCAGAGTAATATTGTAAATCTCATAAACAAGACAATAAGCAATTTAAATTGAATCTAATGATTAAAAAAAAGAATAACTACCTCTAAATCAAAATAGCATCCCATTAAATTCAAAAATATCTCATATTTGAGATTAATAATCCTACATAAATGATTTTATCTGCATTTACTTTATCTCATTTTTAAAACTACCATCATCACTGCAATTCATGATAAATCCAGACTTTCAAGCCATGGATTATCAATCAATCGTATTTTTTAATAGCATCATGAGGGAAATAAAATGGGTAAACCATACGTTCGTTTAGATAAAGACAATGCAGCCGTCCTCTTGGTCGACCATCAAACAGGTCTACTTTCGCTCGTCCGTGATATTGATCCTGACAAGTTTAAAAATAATGTATTGGCTCTTGCCGCCGCTGCAAAATATTTTAATCTTCCAACCATTTTAACCACAAGCTTTGAAGATGGCCCAAATGGCCCTTTGGTTCCTGAACTTAAAAATATGTTCCCAGACGCGCCTTATATTGCCCGCCCAGGTCAAATCAATGCATGGGACAATGAAGACTTTGTAAAAGCCATCAAAGCGACTGGTAAAAAGCAATTAATCATTGCAGGCGTTGTCACTGAAGTCTGTGTGGCCTTCCCAACGCTTTCTGCATTAGCAGAAGATTTCGACGTCTTCGTTATTACAGATGCTTCGGGCACTTTCAACCCTTTAACACGTGATTCTGCATGGGATCGTATGTCTCAAGCAGGTGCTCAATTGATGACTTGGTTCGGCGCATCGTGTGAATTACACCGCGACTGGCGTAATGATATTGAAGGTTTAGGTGCATTATTTGGCGCGCATATTCCTGACTACAGTAACTTAATTCAAAGTTATATTAAAAATACTGAAAAGAAATAAGTTTATTGCGCTACAGAAAGCGATCTTTGGGTCGCTTTTTGCATTTTATAGCATCTTATATTCACGTATGATCGAACACAGAAAAGAAACTCGCATTGCTATTTAGGTGATCTATGCATTCATTTGACGACTACTATTATTTTTATCTCGTGGTAAAACATGGTGGGTTTAGCGCTGCAAGTGAAGCCTCGAATATTACCAAATCTAAATTAAGTCGACGTATTTTAGATTTAGAAACCCAATACAATATCACCCTCATTCAACGTTCAACGCGGCATTTTAAAGTCACCCCCTTAGGGCAAGAGTTTTTTGAAGCCTGTAGTAAAGTGATTGAGCAAGCTGATAGTGCTCAAAATGTGTTATTAAAACAAAAAAATGAACCTCAAGGACTGGTGAAAATTAGTTGCCCACCGGTCATGATGGAACACCAAATTCGTCCTTTACTGACCCAATTTCTAAAAGATTACCCTCAAGTGACTGTTGAAATGGAACTGTCCAGTCGCCGCATCGATGTATTGCATGATGATATCGACCTTGCCATTCGAACCAATTTCAGCGCCAATGAAGATTCGAGTATTATTGTTCGCGACATCATTAAAACCGCCCATTGCTTGGTCGCCAGTCCCGAACTGTTACAAGGCCGTACCCTTGAACATATTACTGAATTATATGAATTTCCATGTATTGTCCTAAGTACTCAAAAACAGCAATACCGTTGGCATTTACACAACTTAAAACAACAAGAAGAAATTGATATTCCCTTACAACCTCGAATTAAAAGTAATGATTTAATGGGCGCATATTTTGCGGTACTTGATGGTTTAGGCATTGCAGATTTACCCTATTTGACTGTAGAACATGACATTCAGTCAGGTAAATTGGTTCACCTATTTCCCGATTGGTGTTCCAATGTCGGCACGGTGCAATTGGTTTATGCGTCGAGAAAAGGCCAACGTCTGGTGATGGAAAAATTAATTGATGTATTAATTGAAGGTCTACGTGGCTTTGCAGCGAAAAGCGATGGATATTTAAATTAGACAAAAAACCCAGCATTTGATTGCTGGGTTTTTTAGATTAAATTTTACCGACAAGGTCAATTGAAGGTGCAAGTGTTGCATCCCCTTCTTGCCATTTCGCTGGGCAAACTTCACCTGGGTGTGCATGCACATATTGCGCAGCTTTTACTTTACGAAGCAGCTCAGATGCATCACGGCCAATACCACCTGCGTTAATTTCAACAATCTGAATTTTACCTTCTGGATCAATCACAAAAGTGCCGCGGTCTGCTAAACCATCTGCTTCAATTAACACATCAAAGTTTTTCGCCAAAGTCCATGTTGGGTCACCCACCATTGGATATTGAATTTTTTTAATTTCATCAGAAGAATCATGCCAAGCTTTGTGCGTGAAATGCGTATCTGTTGAAACAGAATAGGTTTCAACACCCATTTTTTGGAATTCAGCATAATGATCTGCAAGATCGCCTAATTCAGTTGGACATACAAAAGTGAAATCGGCTGGATAAAAAAATACGACTGACCATTGACCCAACATCTCTTTTTCAGAGATTTCGATGAATTGACCATTTTTATAGGCTGTGGCATTGAAAGGTTTGACTTCAGTATTAATTAAACTCATTACGTATTCCTCTATTTCATTTTGGGGAGTGCTTATTGTGTGAAATAAGAATACGAAACTTATTTTAATTGGTAAAACAGTAGATTTTTATAAAAACAATCGAATTAATAGATAACAAAAGTATTAATGAATAAATCTATTTGCTTAATTCATCTGAAAAATAAAAAACCCTTTATTTTCATAAAGGGTTCAGTGATGACTTATATGAACTTCTGCTTTTTTCTAAAACGGAAGATCATCATCTAAATCTGATGGAGCTGGTGCTACAGGAGCTGCTGGGGCTTTTGGTGCAAACCCACTTGGGTTATTGTTGGCATAGCCATTGCCTTGATTGCTGTTCGCTTGGTTGTTGCTTGCTTGATTACTATTGCCATAACCACCTTGGTTATTCGCACCTTGATTGCCATAACCGCTTTGTTGGTTATTGTTATAACCACCTTGCTGGTTGTTATTAAAACGAGGTTGTTCAAAACCTTGGCCTTGTTGCTCGCCTTGTGAACGGTTGTTGCTGTCCAACATTTGCATTTGTTCGCCACGAATTTCAGTGGTATAGCGTTCTTGACCATTTTGATCTGTCCATTGGCGTGTACGCAATGAACCTTCAATATAAACTTTTGAACCTTTACGTAAATATTGCTGTGCAATTTCACCTAGGCGATTATGCAATACGATACGGTGCCATTCCGTTTGCTCTTTACGTTCACCCGTACTTTTATCTGTCCAAGAATCGCTCGTCGCGATAGAGAACTGGGTCAGTGAGCCACCATTCGCAAAAGTTTTAGTTTCTGGATCTTTACCTAGAGTACCGACTAAAATAACTTTATTTACACCACGCATCAGACGTATTCTTCCTATCTATTTCTATTATTTACTTTATAAGAGTTATGCTTAAATGGCTACCTCTTTCCCCAACAACAGCGTTAAATGTTGTCGCGCAGCATCATCAATTTGCTGTTTATCAACCTTCACATACGCCACTTGCTGGTCAGACATCACCACGACCTCTTCAATACCACGAATTGCCAAAAGTTGAGAAGTCCATTCATCTGTTTGTTCACTTTCTGGCAAGCGCAACACCAGTGAAGACAAATAACGGGGCTGTGCTAAGCCAAAACTAATCAATAACCAAAGAATGGCAATGGCGGTTAAAATCCCCCACCCTATAGCGGTATTATTCAGCCCTAACAATTGACCGCCCAACATCCCGCCACAAAATGCACCTAAAAATTGGCTACTAGCGTTCACACCCATTGCGGTTGCTTTCGATTGAATCGGTGCCGCTTTAGACAACCAAGAGGGCAATAATGCTTCCATCACGTTAAAGGCAATAAAGAACAGCCCTAAGCCTGTTAACAAAAGATATTTAGATTGATAACCGAAAATTAAAACGGCAAGTCCTACAATAATACCGCCAATGGCTGTCAGGAAAATGCCACGCATTTTGCGATATTTTTCCGCCAAAATAATACTAGGGAAGGCAAAAAACAGGCTAATCACCAATAAAGGCAAATACACCAAGCCATGACTCGATAATGGAATTTTTGCAAAATCAATCAGCTGTGACGGCACATAAATAAACATAGCGGTCAGTAACAAATGCAGTGAAAAGACCGAAACATGCAAGCGATTTAAATTGCCCATCTTCAGTACTTGTTTCAACTGCGTCATGTAGCCTTGCTGAAAGTTGCGGTGATGACGCGTGACTTTTGGCACCAGAAGCAACGTGGCAATGGCTGCTAAGCCCATAATGGTGGTGACCCAAAATAAGCCTGAAATACCGACCAATCCTGTAAGCCACGGCCCGAGGCTAAATGCCACCACAAAAGACAATCCAATGCTCATGCCCATAATCGCCATGGCTTTGGTACGCTGTTCTTCACGGGTCACATCGGCAAGTAAGGCCATAACCACAGCAGAAACGGCACCGCCCCCTGCAATTGCACGGCCAATAATCACCCCATAAATGGTGTCTGACATGGCAGCCACTGCACCACCTAATGCAAACAATAACAGACCAATCACCACCAAAGGTTTACGGCTGTAACGGTCAGCAATTAAGCTAAATGGAATTTGTAAAATGGCCTGTGTTAAACCATATACCCCCACAGCAAGACCGATCAAAGCAGGTGTTGCATATTGATAAGACTGCCCTGCCACCGAAAATACTGGGATAATCATGAACAGGCCCAACATGCGCAATGCAAAAATACTGCTTAGGGCAAAAGTTGAGCGACGTTCTAAAGCATTCATCATATCAATAAGCGTAATTTAAAAGGGAAAATGGATGGAGATATCCTACATCATTCCAGATCACAGTGCTGATGTATTCGCCTCCTTGTACCAATAAAAAAGGGTGCATTTGCACCCTTTCATTCTCATGTTTTTTATGAAGCCAATATTAACTGTGCTGTGTTTGACGTTTTTTATATTGAATAGACGCAATCACGGCCCAGACAATTAATGCCACACCAATTAAACCCGTCACAACTTCAGGTACGTGCACGCCTGTACCGCTGGCCAACATAATAAATGCCAACGCACCAATGGCATAATGTGCGCCATGTTCTAAATACACATAGGCATCCAATGTGCCTTTGTCGACCAAGTAAATGGTCATTGAACGCACGAACATTGCACCAATGGCAAGGCCGAGCATAATAATCACCACATCCGAGGTAATTGCAAATGCACCAATCACACCATCAAAACTGAAAGAAGCATCTAATACTTCTAAATAAATAAAGCCACCGATACCCGCTTTAATTAAGCCAGTTGGTGCGCCATTGGCATCATGTCCAACTGCATTACCCTCTTCATCTACTTCAGGTTCACCACCTAACATGTGGCTGAGCACTTGTACGCCAACATAGACCACAATGCCCCAAATCCCTGCCATTGTTACAACTAAGCGTTTTGCTTCATCAATATTGGTCGCCATCACCAAAAGAGCAATCAGTGCAAGAAAAACTGACATTGCTGGAACATTGGCTAAATTTGCCAAACGGCGTTCTAACCAACGGAACCAATGGGTATCTTTCTCATCATCTAAAAAGAAATTCAAGAAAACTAACAATAAAAATGAACCACCAAAAGCCGCAATTTCTGCATGATGTGCCATTAGTTTGGCTGAATATTCAATTGGGTTATTCAGTGCCATTTTGACCACTTCAAACATGCCCATATCTGCAGTTACAGCCACAATCACAATTGGGAACACCAAACGCATACCAAATACAGCAACCACAATACCAACGGTTAAAAAGAGCATTTTCCAGAAATGATCCCAACCCCGTAGTACCGATGCATTGACCACAGCATTGTCAAATGAAAGTGACACTTCCATGACCGCTAAAATTGCGGTAATGGTCAGTGCAGTAATCATGGCTTGAACACCAGCATTGGGGCCATGGCTAAAGCCCCAATATGCTGCGATACCCAAACACACAATCGTAAAGATGATTGAGAAACCAAAATGTTTCATCATGAAAAATCGACCTTAGATAATGGAGTAGAAATATCCAATAAAAATATATAAAACAAAAATATACTGACGATCAACAAACTATTTAGCTGTTGATTCTATGTTTTTGCGCTAGGTCATTTTTACCAGAAAAAAGGACTTGAGCAGAATATGCAACGCAAGTCTGAATTTGAATGACCTAATTATGACGTTTTTTACTGACGATGCCAAAGGACTTCGTATGATTTTATAGAATCAGCGTGCCTGAATGATGGTGTGGAATATCTTCAACCCTAGAGTCTTGCTATAGTCCGTAGCGAATAAATTATTTTCTCTTTAGCTTTGTTATTCGGATCTATATTTATGCGCTTTTCCCAAGAAGTATGGCAACGTAATACTGCGTTATATCAAAAAACCTTAGCCCTGCCGTTTAACCAAGAACTGGCCCAAGGCACCTTAAGCAAATCGGCTTTTTGCCATTATGTTATTCAAGATTCACATTATTTATTGGCCTATGGACGTGCTTTAGCCGTCTGTGCCGCCAAAGCATTTGATGCCGATGATATCATTCAATTTTCAGAAGGCGCAAAAATTGCCATTGTGGTTGAGCGTAGCTTACACAATGATTTTATGAAAGAATTTGATATTTCGAAAACTCAATTTGAAAATACGCCACTGACCCTTGCCTGCCATCATTACACGTCATTTTTAACAGCAACGGCTTGGTCTGAAAGCTATCCTGTGGTTTTGGCATCGCTGCTTCCCTGCTTTTGGATTTATGCCGAAGTGGGTAAAGATATTGTAGGCAATTCTGTACCCAATAACCCCTACCAAGCATGGATTGATACCTATTCGGGTGAAGACTTCCATACGGCGGTACGCAACGTCATTGCAACCATTGATAAAGTTGCTGCCCGTTGTGATGCCGACACCCTAGAAAAAATGCATAAAGCCTATACCCGTGGTGCAGAATTAGAATGGTTGTTCTGGGAAAGTGCTTACCATCAACGCGGTTGGCCACTTTAATGCTTCGGCAGATTAATGCATAAAGTTTTGCCATGCATAAATCAAAATAGCTGTAGCAGCAATCCAACCTGCTGTAGCTACGCCCAAACACATCCACAAGGGGAGTTTTAACGCCAACAGATAGACCAAGAACAAGTAAATAAAATAAGGAATTAAAGACCATAGACCAAATAATGCCGTTTGACGTAGTGACTCTGCACCTTTTTCTTGTGTAACAATGACATGTGCAATTAATGCAAAAGTGGAACCAGACCTGCAAGATAAAATGCCTTACTTTTAGAAAATATCGAAATCACCAGTACCGCAACAGCACCTAACATACATTTCAAAAATAAAGACAACATATTCACAAATCCAACAGCAAAAGCTTTAAGCAACTAAGCTTATGCCAATCGTGCTCCCTAAAACACATTTAGCGCAATTAAAGCAATCAATGCCGGCATCGCCTGAATATAAAGAATCTTTTTACTGGCTGTCATTGCACCATAAAGACCCGCCACCAAAACACAGCCTAAAAAGAAATTGGCGAGTTGAATGGCAAAGGGTGCAGATGCAAAGAGTGACCAAATCAATCCTGTGGCTAAAAAACCATTATATAAACCCTGATTCTGTGCCAAAACTTTGGTGAGTTTTGCCTTTTCAGCCGTATTGCCAAAGGCTTTCATTCCTAAAGGTTTATCCCACAGGAACATTTCTAAAATTAAAAAATAAAGATGTAAAATTGCAATAATAGCAATCAGAACCTGAGCAACGAGCATGTGATTTCCTTTTTATTTTTCAGACCATATTTTGCATTTTAGCCATGAATCAGTCGAAATACTGAATTTTGACATTTAAATTTCTGACTTACAGGTATAAAAAACATCATCACCACCCGTTTATTTTAAATCCTGAACTGAGCCGACATAAAATGTCGTTAAAAAATAAATTAATACAGCTTGAACAATTTTAAATCGCTATCATATATAACTCTTCATTTGTACAATTTCGAGAAAGCTTTATGAGTCAAAGTCATATCCGTATTCGAGGCGCACGTACCCATAACTTAAAAAATGTGTCACTCGATATTCCACGCGACAAGTTCGTGGTCATTACGGGACTTTCAGGCTCTGGAAAGTCGTCACTGGCCTTTGACACCTTATATGCAGAAGGCCAACGCCGTTATGTCGAATCCCTGTCTGCCTATGCGCGCCAATTCCTTTCGCAAATGGAAAAACCAGAAGTCGATTCCATTGAAGGCTTAAGCCCTGCAATTGCCATTGAACAAAAATCAACCAGCCACAACCCACGTTCAACTGTGGGCACAATTACTGAAATTTACGATTATTTACGTCTATTGTATGCACGAGTCGGAACCCCGTATTGCCCAGAACATGACTTGCCAATGGTGGCGCAGACGGTATCTGAAATGGTCGATGCCGTTAAAGTATTAGAAGAAGGTACGGCACTGATGCTACTTGCACCAGTGGTACGCGACCGTAAAGGTGAATACACCGCTTTATTTGAACAGTTACAAGGTCAGGGTTTTGTCCGCGCACGGGTCGATGGTGAAATTATCGAAATTGAAACCCCACCCGAATTAGACAAAAAGAAAAAACACACCATTGAAGTGGTGGTTGACCGCTTTAAAGTCCGTGAAGACTTAGGCAACCGTATTGCAGAAAGTTTTGAAACTGCCTTACGTTTGGGTGGCGACATTGCCGTTTTGTCATGGATGGACGGCGAACAAAATGACCGCACCTTCTCTGCCAAGCACTCGTGCCCTGAATGTGAACGCGCTGTCGGTGAACTTGAACCGCGCCTGTTTTCCTTTAACAACCCGTTTGGTGCCTGCCCTGTTTGCGATGGTTTGGGCACACGTAGCCATTTCAGTGCGGATAAACTAATTCCAAACAATGAAGTATCGATTAGCCAAGGGGCGATTCGTGGTTGGGACAGACAACGTCCGTATTACTACAGCATGATTGAAAAAGTCGCAGCACATTTTGGCTTTTCTTTAGATACGCCGTGGCATGAGCTGGATGCTGAAACCAAAAAGAAATTTCTTTATGGCACGGGCAAAGACAAAATTGATTTAAGTTACATTGATGAACGTGGTCGTTCGCATAAACGTGTGCAACCTTTTGAAGGGATTTTGCCTCATTTAGAACGTCGCTACCGTGAAACCGAAAGTAATTATGTTCGTGAAGATTTAGCACAGTATTTATCCAATGCGGCTTGCGATGCCTGTGACGGCTCACGTCTAAATGAAATTTCGCGTAATGTGAAAATTTTAGATAAAACCATCGCGCAAATTACTAAAATGTCGATTGGTGATGCAGAGCAGTATTATCAAGATGTGCATCTAGAAGGTGCAAAAGGCGAAATTGGCGATAAAATTTTTAAAGAAATTCGCGAACGCCTGCACTTCCTCGTTTCAGTCGGTTTGAACTATTTAAGTTTATCGCGTTCCGCTGAAACCCTGTCTGGCGGTGAAGCACAGCGGATTCGTCTGGCGTCGCAAATTGGTGCAGGCTTAATGGGGGTGATGTACGTTTTAGATGAGCCCTCAATTGGTTTACATCAGCGGGACAACGACCGACTACTTGAAACACTGGTACGCTTACGTGACCTTGGTAACACCGTTTTAGTGGTTGAGCATGATGAAGATGCCATCCGTGCCGCCGACCATATTATTGATATTGGCCCCGGTGCAGGTATTCATGGCGGTCACATTATTGCTGAAGGCACTTATGAAGAAATTTTGGCTAACCCGAACTCACTCACAGGACAATATCTTTCAGGTAAGCTGAAAATTGCCATTCCTGAAGTTCGGACACAACCACCTAAACCTGAAGAACAAATCAAGTTGATGGGGGCTGCTGGGCATAACCTAAAAAATGTCGACTTGATCATTCCAATGGGTGTTATGACCTGTATAACAGGTGTTTCAGGTTCAGGGAAATCTACTCTGATTAACCGTACCCTATTGCCACTGGCAGCCACCCAACTGAATGGTGCAACAACGTTAACTGCTGAAAAATTTGACTCGATTGATGGTCTGCAATTTTTAGATAAAGTGGTTGATATTGACCAAAGCCCAATTGGTCGTACACCGCGTTCTAACCCTGCAACCTACACTGGTTTATTCACCCCGATCCGTGAATTATTTTCACAAACCCAAGAAGCCAAAGCACGTGGTTATGCTGCAGGACGTTTCTCATTTAATGTCAAAGGCGGACGCTGTGAAGCCTGTGAAGGCGACGGGATGATTAAAGTCGCCATGCATTTTTTACCCGATATGTATGTGCCTTGTGATAACTGTCATGGCAAGCGCTATAACCGCGAAACGCTAGAAGTGAACTATAAAGGCAAAAACATTTCCGATGTCTTGGAAATGACTGTTGAAGATGCCATGCATTTCTTCGATGCCATTCCTGTAATTCACCGCCGTTTAGAAACTTTATATCAAGTAGGTTTGGGTTATATCCGTTTGGGTCAATCTGCCACGACACTGTCTGGGGGTGAGGCACAACGGGTAAAATTAGCACGTGAACTGGCCAAGCGCGATACAGGCAAAACGCTCTATATTTTAGATGAGCCAACCACAGGTCTGCATTTTCATGACATTGCAAAACTGCTCGACATTTTGCATGAGCTACGCAACAAAGGTAATACCATTGTGGTGATTGAGCACAATTTAGATGTGATTAAAACCGCAGATTGGATTGTAGACTTAGGCCCTGAAGGTGGTGCGGGTGGCGGGATGATTATTGCCGAAGGTACACCTGAAGAGGTTGTTAAATCCAAAGTTTCACATACTGCGAAGTTTTTGAAAGCGTTATTGAAGTAAGAATAGAAGGGCTCGAAAGAGCCCTTTTTTAGTTATCTAATCTAAAAATAAGAAAATCCATATAACTTTTATAAAATTCATCTGCTTGTGCTTTTTCATTATAAATTTCAGTAATTACGTTACTAATCTGTTTACCTAACTCAGAGTCTTTTTCTCGTTCTAATACTTTTTTAACAATATAACTACTATGTATTGAGTCAAATCTTGAATCCTGAGATATTTCATCAAATAACATTTTTTCCCAATCTTCGTTACTTGCCTTCTTCACAGACAATTCATCTTTATTACTCCATCCTTGTTTAACATAAATGTGAAAGATTGCATCAATTAAATGAGGTAGTTTTTCTTTATCTAATTCGTAAGTTTCTATGAATTTTTTAAATATGGGTCTTACTTCTCCAAAACTTTCATGTATGCGGAAAGTAGATTGGGGTTTTTCCATTTTTTCCTTGAGCCAGTCAATAATCTCTTGTTCTAAAGCGGTAACATCTTTTGCAAAAAGTTCTAATACTTGTAAAGCAAAGCTCAGATTACCTAAGTTCTCCAAACCAATAACTCTTCTAGTTTTTTCATAAAAAATTTCTGGAAATTTTTTATTAACTTGAAGCCCCCAAAAATCTTCACAACACTTATGAAAATCGCCCTTAATTTTATTATTCCGTTCTGAAATCAACGTAGAATTTGCTAAATCATTCAATAAAGTAAAATCTAGCTCACCTACTTGATCAAACCATTTTTTAAACTCAGTAAGCCATTCGTCAGAGCGAATAAAATAGTAGGAAATCGTCCGTAGAGCTTCATAAGTTTTAGTTTTTCGCCCAGACCAATCCTTTTGCCTTTCCTCGATGACCAATTTGATATCTCCCTATTTAAACTCAAATTTTTCTCCAAAATCCTCAATAAAATATCCTTGCAAAATTCTAATTAAAATAATTTCCTTCGTTGACTCTGCAACTACTTCTGGTAATTTTGCTCTAAATTTTCTATATAGATTTATAGCTTTTTGGAAAAATCTAAAATTATGAATTTCCAAACCATCTGCAAATTTCACCATTAATTCAATCAAAGGCTCATCTATATCTTTTGTATTTGCACGAATCAAAGGTTCTACGGAAGTAATTTTTATTTCTTCATCGATTAACTTTTCTTTGTATTCAGCATATTTACTTTTATTTTCACCTTCTGCTTTTGACTCATCAAGAATTAAAATAACCTGACAATTTTTCTCTAATTTGAGTTGATTCGCCAAGCCCATAACATCTTTAATATCTAACTTATTCGACATCCGTTCAAAATCGTCAAAACAAATAATTGCGTCTTTAACTTGGTTAAAAAGCAAATTATCTATAAGTTTTACAGGAGCATTTATACCTAACTGCGTAACACGTGTATCCTTAAAAATTGAAGGCAAACTCTTTAACCATCTAGGAACCTCTATTGGTAAATGATGATTTTCAATATTGCTATAAATTTGGGTTTTTAAATCACTCAATGACTCTATACCAAACAATGAAATATAGGCATATTTTCTTTTTGAAAGAACATTATCAGAATCACTCACCCTAATATCTTCTAATAACTTATTCCAAAAATATGTTTTTCCAACACCCCATGAACCAGTAATTGCTATTGCACTACCAACTTTATCATTTGTAATATTATGCTCAAGGTGTTCTTGTAAATACTTTATTTTTTCTAATAGATTCATAAATACCTTAATTTTATCAACTCGAAACCGTATTCTTTCCTTTTGCCTTGGCTCGAAACAAAGCTTCATCTGCTTTGGCTAAAAGCCCCATCCAACTTCCTGCACCGACAGCCACTCCTGCACTAATGGAAACCTGTATACGTTCAAAGTTTTCTGGCTGAAAAACGTCAGACTTCGCGACACTCTTACGAATTTTTTCTGCAATTTTTAATGCTGTTGCTATACTGATATTTTCAATTAAAACCAAAAATTCATCACCGCCATAGCGCACCAACAAATCAGATGTCTTCACAGATTCTTTTAAAGACTCTGCCACCGCCTGAATAACTAAATCACCTGTAATATGCCCATAACTATCATTTACCTGTTTAAAATTATCAATATCAATAATAATTAAACATGACTGCTGAAATTGGGCTGACTGGTTCTCTAGCATTTTAATGTATTCATCTAAAGCAAAACGGTTGGCAACCCCCGTTAACGAATCTGAATGAGCAACATGCTTTAACTGAAATTCCAATGCTTCACGTTGTTGCAATTTTTTTTGTACTCGACCAATCGCATCAAAAATATTCGCCCCCTGTTTACGTTTATTGACTTGTACAGACCGATCTTCAAATTGAGCCAAGGCAAACAATTGTTCTCTTGCTAGAATTAAAGGTTCAAAGACCCATTTTTTTGCATAAATCATCGTGAGCAAAATGGTGAATAATGAAACCAGTAAAATTAAAATGGCATAAATTAATTCTTTTCTGGCATATTCCTGTTCAATTTGTGCACTATGCACGCTGTACTCTAAAATATAGTTTTGTAAATCAATGACCGATGTGAACTTATTCAACATAGCTTCGGTTAATTGTGGCCCAATCATCCGATAAGATTGACCTTTTAAGCTTTCATTAATTAATTCATTAATAAGAGGCAATGCCTGATCTAAAAATTCAGTTTTCACCCGTTGATGCAAAACCTGAAATTCAGGCGTTTTGTCCTGCTCTGGTTGAACAATATGCACCAATTCCCATAAATACTGCGCTTGGCGCTGCGTTTGCAAAGAGCGAGCTAAGTTTTCATTAGGTACCGTTTCATTAAAAGTGACTGCTGCCATAATATTCGAGGCCGCGCGCCCTGCTTGATCTCTCAAATCAGCCAATAAGAAAATCAAAGTATAGTTACTTGAAAATATTGAATTTTTCCCTTTAGATTGCTCAATCACATGTTGTAGAACATCATGGCTTTTATCCCATGCCTTAAACATGGCAGAAATAGCCCCATCTAATTGTTGCATTTTCCTGTGCTTACTCGGTACAGCCACATAATCATCGACTGCTTGACGTCCGAGTATTAAAGTAGGAATAAATTGTTGTTGGAGTTCCTGAGCCGCGAGCTCAAAACCCGTTTCATTCAGTACATCTATTGTTTGTTGGATGTGAATATCCACATCTTTTCGATATTTTTCTAAAGCTTCTTGACTCTTAAAATGCTCATTCCACACACTGGACATTACATTATTTGCAGGGGCGCGTTCTCTAGACACTTTATTGACCAGTTCAGCCACCATTTTTAAGCTCTGAATTTCTAACAGTACTTCTGAACTTTTTTGATAATCGCGATAGTTATTCAATATCAACGGTAAACTCATCAGCACCACTGAAAAAACAATAATCAACATCGCCAACCATAAGCGGTGGCTAATATGTTCCGAGCGTAAAGCACTCATAATAATTTTTACGCCCCATCATCAAATCAACCAACGCTCAAAAGAGCAAAATTTCGACATTTTTTATTACAGTAGTAGACTATATCAATAAATTATAAATTGATCACAATTAGTGCAATTTCTTTTCTATTGTTCACATATTTATTCATAAGGCTGGAATGATTGCGCATCTGCTTTTAATTTTCAATATATTTCAAATAGATAAAAATATTAATCATTTTTTAGTTATGCTTTTAATAAATTATTTACACGCGCTACAATTTAGTGCATAATGCACCACATTAGGGCATTATAAAATTTTCCTCAGCAGAAATTTTAGATTATCCGAAAGTTTTGGCTAAAAGACCTCAGTTTTGAATAAAAACTGGGGTTTTTTTTAGATTTATTTTTTTTCTTATTTTCTAATTTATATTAAAGCACCATTATTGTGCGTTATTTAAATTACTTTCTGTATTTCAGACTAATAACTGTACAAAATTCTCTTCATTTACTCCTACCTACCTAATTTTGGATAAAAAAAAGCCCAACTTTGGGGAAAGCTGGGCCGATAAAACAAAACTTGTGGAGTATCTGTCATTGGTCACATAATTGTATGTGTAACCGAATCTGATCAACAGATTATGGTAAAAATTGTAAAATAAGTAAAGTTAATTAATCTACTTTTATTGTGATAAAAATCACACTTAAAATGATTTGTGTTAATTTACAAATCCTATAAATACATAAATGAATATTTAATAAGCTAATTCTATTATTTTATTGCCAAAATCTAACTATTGTTCTTTAAATGGCAAACTACTGCACGTTTTTCACACCAAAATTAATTATCGCTAAATTGTTATTTCAACTAAAAATAAAATATCAATCGTTTATTACAATCAATAAATACTCATTTTTTCCCGTTTATTTACTTATTTTTGAATAAAAAGGTTGCACAGAGTCCTTGTTCTGAATCAACTTTTTTAAGGTTGACATGATTTTCTCTTTTCAGTGTTCTTTTGGCTAAAGAATAAACAAAAATAACTACCTCAAAATAATCACTTAAAGATCATTGACTTAATGATTTGTTACAATACAATGCCCAATGTTTAATCCATTTGCAACATAACTGGTAACTATTATGAAAAAACTCGGTTTAGCCACTGCTTTATTATTAGCCATGACCGGTGCTCAAGCATACCAATTCGAAGTACAAGGTCAATCTGAGTACATCGACAACACAGTAAATGACAAAAACTTTACTGGTGCGGTACAAGGCACTTATTACTTCAAAAATGTTGACTCTTCTAAAGGTCCATTGGCTGAAGCAGCATTTTTAAACCAAGCTTCTAACGTTTCTGTTGCTTATAACTATGGCGAATATGACGTTGATGCTGATGATAGCGACTTCGTAGCTCATACTTATGGTGCTAAAGCTGAAGCTTATATTCCGACTAAATTTGTTCCTGCATACGTAAGTGCTTCTTATAACCATACTAAACTTGATGGTAAAGGCGGTGAAGCGGATGATCAAGGCGACCGTTATGCATTAGAACTTGGTGCTGTTGTTGCTCCTAACTTCTTGGTTGCGGTAGGTTATACTAGCGTTGCCGACCAAGCTTCTTTAGACGCTTTCAACATCATGAATAACGGTGTTGCTAAAGCTGCTTTAGAATCAGCGACTATTAACGATGACCAAGACGCAATCACTGCACGTACTAAATATGTTGGCGCAATTGACGGCACTAACATGGCGATTGGTTTTGAAACTGGTTTAGTTTACGGTGAACAGACTGCTTATAACCTAGGTACAACTCTTTTCGTTACACCTAAATTAAGCGTTAACGCATCTTACATGAAATCTAACTTTACTGAATCACCTAACTCAGCTTGGGGTACGAACGTAAACTACTTCATTACTCCTGCTGTTGCAGTTGGCGCATCTTATGTAAATGCTAATGCTGAAAAAGGTTCTGTATACGATACAGAAACTGTTGGCGTAAATGCAAAATTCCGTTTCTAATTTATTTTAGAAATCGAATATAAAAAAGGACGCTTAAAGCGTCCTTTTTTTATTGCTTAGATTCTCAGATGAAGTACAACCATCTATTCAGGTAGTCGTACTAAATTTAAAAAGTGCAGATGACGTTCATATTGATCAATAATATCCTGTAGCAAATCGTCTTGCGTCCATTCCATCACATCATAATTTTGACCGCCTTCTTTTAAAAAGACTTCTGCTTGATAATATTCGGCATGTTCAGCCTGTAAATCTGCCATAAAACTGGGTGGGACAATGTCACGCGAGATCACCTGATAAATAAAGTTAATTTCATTATGATGATCTACTCGAAGCTCCAGCCCTTCTTCAAGCTGAACAATGGCTACGGTTAATTCACGGCGCTTAAATTCACGTTGAATACTGTTAAACGACTGCAACACCTGTTCTTGAATAAATTGCTCAACCTCTGCTTTACTATGTGGGTAATGCATAATCAACCCCAACCGTTGTTGCCAACTACGCGGATTTTTAATGGCTCTAGGGGTAATTCGTGCATCCTGTAAAGCATGCATTTTAACGACATCTAAACGCAGTGCCCGTAGCAAGCCCCAACAAATAAAGAGCATAATAAAGGTAAAAGGTAAGGCGCTCAGCATTGTTGCAGACTGTAGCGCACTCAGGCCACCTGCCAACAGTAATACAATTGCCAAAAGCGCCATGAGCACTGTCCAAAATAGACGTTGCCAAATTGGCGAATGTTCAGATTTAGCAGTTAGATAGTCCGTCACCAGTGCACCAGAGTCGGCAGAAGTCACAAAAAAGAGCATGACTAATAAGGTCGCCAGTACGCTCATGGCGCCAGAAAATGGCAAGCTATGTAAAAATTCAAATAAGGCAACAGAAGAATCACGTTGCACGGCAGCCATCAATCCCGTATTGGCTTCGTGTAAAATACTGTACAGGGCAGCATTACCCATAAAGCCCATCCAAATCAAGGTAAAACCTGATGGAATGAGCAATACCCCGACAATGAATTCACGAATACTTCGTCCTTCCGAAACCCGCGCAATGAACATGCCGACAAAGGGTGACCATGAAATCCACCATGCCCAGTACATAATCGTCCAACCACCAATCCAACCATTGGGTTGATAAGCATATAGATTAAAAGTCATACTGAATAAATTGGACATATACTGCCCAGAATTTTGAATGGTGGTTTGCAGTAAATAAATACTTGGGCCTGCAAAGAAAACAAACAGCAAAAGCACCAAAGCCAAAACTAAATTGAGTTCAGACAGCCTTTTAATCCCTTTATCTAAACCTAAAAAGACCGATAACGATGCCATCGTACTAACCACAATGATTAAAATCACTTGGGTATGTGCGGACTGTTCCACTCCAAATAAGTAATTCAGACCTGAATTGATTTGTGTCACACCAAAACCCAGTGTGGTTGCCACACCGAATACGGTACCAATCGTGGCAAAAGTATCGACAGCATCACCAATGGGGCCATAAATTTTCTGACCAATCAGAGGATAAAGTGCTGAACGAATTTTTAAAGGTAGGTTGTGACGATACGCAAAATAAGCCAACGATAAACCCACAATGGTATAAATGGCCCAAGCATGTAGCCCCCAATGAAAAAAGGTAACACGCATAGATTGTTGAGCCGCATTTATCGTTTCAGGATCTCCGACCGGTGGAGACACATAATGCATGATGGGTTCAGCAACGCCAAAAAACATCAGACCAATACCCATACCTGCGGTAAACAACATGGCAAACCAAGAGGTATTACGATAAGAAGGTTGACTGTGCTCAGGTCCAAGCTTAATTTTACCCATGTCCGACATGGCGATATAAATCAGTAAGATCAGAAAAACCGCGACAGATAAAACATAGAACCAGCTAAAAGAATCTGTAACCCATTGATTTAGCTGTTTGGTGATTAAATCAAATGAATTGGGTGCCAGTATGACAATGACCAGAAATACACCAATTAAAATGACCGTACTAAGAAACACGTTGGGATTCACATTAGAATACCAAGATGTCTGTTTGGAAGACATAAAGACCCCATCTTGATTATTTTGTTTATCAGACAGACCCGAAGGTCAAGAAGTATTCACTGGGTGTGAACAAAAAGAAGAGTTCAGTAAAAAAGAAAAACTCAAAGCCATCATAAATTAATGATAAAAATAAGTACGTTAGACTCCTGTTACTTTCTCGTAACAGACATTAGTCCTTTTCATCCTTCGGTTCTGGCAAATGCGCAACATAATGTAGTGCAATTAAGCGCGATACAACCAGTGCCAAATACATGACCCCGCAGAACATTTGTAGCATCGCCAATACCCGTGCAGGTGCACTCGCTGGCATTAAATCTGAGAGCCCTGTCGCAGATTGCAAACTGAAGCTAAGGAACAGCAAATCAAGCCAAGCTTGTGGGCCTGATACATCTGGATTTTCAAAACTACCTGGATAAATTTGTTGGCACACGCTATATAAAAAAGCAAATCCCCACGCGATTAAGGTAAAAACGGCACCTGCAGCGAATAATTCATCTTTGGTTAAGTAACGGTCTGCAAACATATAACGGAGTAAACCATAGGCAGCACTGAAGTAGGCCAAAGCTTCAAAACTATGGGCAATAATTTGAATACGTGGGTCTGTCGCTCCCAAAATAATGAGTGTGGAAAAAAATACGGCTCCTCCCACAAAAATTAGGCCCAAAATTGTGAACATTGGCGTATGTCGAATAACCTTGGCAATTAACAGAAGTACCAACACACCTAATACCCAAAGCAATGCACGATAAGCCGAACTGTTATTAGGTACTGCGGTTAAAATTAAAATTAGAACCTGAAGCAACAAAAGCCACGCAGATGGTAGCAAACGAAAACCTTTCCAAAAATCGATCACTGCTTGCATGTATACATTCCAATAGCTACGGCTTGTGAGGACACAGTCTTATTCATTTTTTGAGCGCACATTTGAAAATGTCGCACGATGATAAAATAAGCCCATTTTTATTGTTCTTGGCTTTTAACTTAGCATGATGCTGATCGGCATAGACATTATTTTGTATCTACATTGCAAGAGATATGCGTTGCCTTATCATGCGCTCACATTTTCTATCAGACTCTTTTCACTGGATCGTTTCTACCCAATTTTTCTGATCTTCATGTTTTATCTTCTATGAACATAAAAAAAGCTCCTTACGGAGCTTTTTTTTGACTGAATCAACAGATTAGTGATCTGATGCGCCAGAGATACCAATACCAGTTTGTGAACGTACAAACTGAGCATCAAATGCTTTACGTTCTGCTTGCGCCTGCGCTGAATTATCAGTTACAGAGAACAACCAGCAGCAGATGAACGCCAATGGCATCGCAAAAATTGCAGGGCCATTGAATGGGTTAACTGGTGTTTCAGAAATACCCAATGTATCGACCCAAACTGCTTTAGATAAGATAATGAGGGTTACTGCTGTAACTAGACCAGCGACACCACCAATGACAGCTCCACGCGTTGTTAAGCCTTTCCAGAACATTGAAAGTACAAGCACTGGGAAGTTTGCACACGCAGCAACTGAGAATGCCAAACCAACCATGAAGGCAACGTTTTGCTTTTCAAATACAATACCTAAAATCATTGCAAAGATCGCAAGACCTAAAGTTGCAATTTTAGACATGCGAAGTTCAGATTCAGGGGTCGTTTGACCTTTTTTGAATACGTTAGCATACAAGTCATGTGAAATTGCTGAAGCGCCAGACAATGTCAAACCAGCTACAACCGCAAGAATTGTTGCGAATGCGACTGCTGAAATGAAGCCCATGAACAAGTCACCGCCTAAAGCATCAGACAAGTGAACTGCAGCCATGTTATTACCACCAACAAGCTCTAGCTTGCCAGTAACCGCCATTTTAGCAACATCAAGGAATTGTGGGTTGTTCGATACATAAAGGATCGCACCAAAACCAATAATGAACGTTAAAAGGTAGAAGTAACCAATGAAACCTGTTGCAACAACTACTGATTTACGTGCTTCCTTTGCATCTTTTACTGTGAAGAAACGCATCAAGATATGTGGCAGACCCGCTGTACCAAACATCAAGGCTAAACCAAGTGAGATCGCATCAATTGGGTTGGCTGCCAGTTTACCAGGGCCCATGATATTGCCCGCGTCTGCTAAGCTGACATCATGTACTTTCGCGAATACGTCAATTGCTTGAGAGAACATTTCAGAGAAGCTAAAGCCCACACCTTTCATTACCATGAAGGCCATGAACGTTGCACCAGACAAAAGCATCACAGCTTTAATAATCTGTACCCAAGTCGTTGCCAACATACCGCCGAAGATTACATAAGCCATCATAAGAAGGCCAACAATCACAACTGCAATATTATAGTTCAAACCAAATAATAATTTGATGAGCTGACCTGCACCAACCATCTGAGCGATTAAGTAGAATGCAACCACAACAAGCGAACTTACTGCAGCAAGGGTACGCACTGGTTTTTCAGCCAAACGGAATGACACCACGTCAGATAAGTTAAACTTACCTAAGTTACGCAGACGTTCTGCTACCAAGAACAATACAATTGGCCAACCGACCATGAAGCCCAATGAATACAGCAAGCCGTCAAAGCCTGAGCTGAATACCATTGCGGAAATACCCAAGAATGACGCAGCTGACATATAGTCACCCGCAATTGCCAAACCATTTTGGAAACCAGAAATACCACCGCCCGCTGTATAGAAGTCAGCTGTACTTGTGGTTTGTTTTGCCGCCCATTTGGTAATAAGTAGCGTAAAGCCGACAAAAATTGCGAACATAATAATGGCATGCCAGTTGGTCGCTTGCTGTTCAGCTGCGCCTAAATCTGGGCTTGCCATTGCCATGCTTGACATCAATAGTGCTGGTATGGCTAGTGCCTGTGCTTTCAATGAATTCCATTTCATCTTAGTGCGGTCCTTTTCCTTGAGTAATCGCTTCAACTTCACGCATTGCTTCTTCATTTAATGCATCAAGTTTGTTGTTCGCAATATACGAATACACACCACACAAAAGAAAAGACAGTACAATAATGCCTAGACCCAGTGGAATACCAATCGTCGTTACGCCACCACTCACTGAAGTCATTAAAAATTCTTTGTTATAGCCAACCAAAAGCATAAAGCCTACATAAACGATCAACATGATAATTGTGAGCGTCCAGCTTAATTTACTTTTTCTACTGACCATTTCTTTAAATTTTGGATTTTGTAGAATACGCTCTACCTGTGTCTCATCCATAACTCTACTCCTGTCATCGCCCAACCATGGGCGCATTTTTTTAATTTGAATTATTTCGCTGTTAACGTTACCAATCTTGTGGGGTATTTGTAATTTAGACTTTGGTCGTTAAATTTTGATCAACTTCCATCACATTCTGACGGATAGGTTATCATAAGCCCAAGATTATACTGCTCTGGGTCATATGAACAGCTGGCTTATCATGGGGGTACTGGCCCTCTATATTGCACTTTTATTTATTTGCGCTTTCTTTGGCGAAAAACATGCCAGCCGACTAAGTACCCGTGGTCGTATGCTTTTGTTTAGCTTAACACTTGGGGTGTATTGTTCATCTTGGACATTTTACGGCGCAACTGGGGCTGCAGTTCGTGAAGGCATTATTTTTCTACCCATTTATTTAGGCCCCTTATTATTTGTGGCACTGGGTTATGATATTTGGCGTCGCCTAGGTCGCGTCCGTCAACATCATGCTATTTCATCCATTGCCGATTTTGTCGCTGCCCGATACGGTAAAAGTGGGCCTTTGGCGTCTTTAGTGACTATTTTGGCCGTCATTGCCATTATTCCCTATTTGGCCTTACAACTTCGCGCCATTGCACTCAGTGCGACTGTCATTTTAGAACCCACAGCAGGAATTTCAGGCACCACCAATGGTGTGCTGTTTCTGACTGGTATTTTAGCGATTTTGGCCATGATGTTCGGCACACGACAAATTGCCAATACAGAACAACATGGTGGTCTGATGTTGGCCGTCGCATTTGAGTCCTTTGTGAAACTCTTTGCTTTACTGGCTGTGGCATTTTTCTTTGTTTTTGAAGCGCCCGAAAATATCCACCAAATTAGTGCCGACATTAGCTCAACGTTTCATGATGTTCAGTTGTTTGGCGTACCTGAAAGCTTTTGGGTTCAAACGCTTTTAGCCGCACTGGCCATTATTTGCTTGCCTCGCCAATTCCACGTTGCAGTGGTAGAACTGCGTGATGAAAAGCATATTCGGGGTGCCCGACGCTGGTTTGCCGTTTATCTGATTTTAACCATTATTGCCATTATTCCAATTGCCAGTTGGGCTCTACATGCCGCCCCTGAGTATTTGGCGATTCCTGATGTTGCAGTGCTGTCTCTGCCATTAAGCTATAACCAAGATTGGTTAACCTTACTGGCCTTCTTAGGGGGCTTTTCAGCGTCTACAGGCATGTTATTGGTCTCATCTGTCGCTTTGTCCATTATGCTCAGTAATGACTTAATCATGCCTGCACTCTGGCGCACCAATTTACTGTCGCGTCATGACAAGCGCTTACCCCTGGTCCTTAAATTTACTCGACGCGTATGTATTTTAGCGGTCATGCTATTGGGCTTTTTGTTCTTCCATTTCTTCAATGATATTAATCAACTGTCTGTCTTTGGTTTATTGGCCTTTAGTGCTGTCGCACAATTTTCGCCCGCATTAATTGGGGGCTTGTACTGGCGTGGTGGCAGTAAACAAGGGGTTTATGCAGGGCTATTAACAGGATTTACCCTCTGGGCCTATACCTTATTGCTACCAACCATATTACGCAGTTTGCCCGAACAATTTAAATCTTATACCGAAAGTTTCTTAAATTTAGGTCCTTTAGGCATTGGCTGGCTTCGCCCAGAAGCGCTGTTAGGGTTTGAGTCTTTTGCCGCCTTGACCCATGGCGTCGTTTGGTCATTGGGCTTAAATATTATTTTATTCATTTGGGTGTCTCGAATTTTTCGCCCCAGTATTGCTGAACAAATTCAAGCTGAAAGTTTTTTCTATTACGAAACCAAACCCTTACCATCGCATAACACCACAAGTGAGATTAATTATTTACATCATGATGTGGCACGCTTAAAAGTCGGTGATTTAATTACACTTGCCAAACGTATTACTGGTGAAGATGCGGCCACTCGTGCCTTTCAGCAGTTTTGTCTACAAAATAATGTCAACCTGAATGAAAACAGCAGTGCCAATGGGATGTGGTGGCGATTTACCGAGCAGTACTTGGCAGGCACGATTGGCGCAGCCTCTGCGCGCACTCTATTGACCACGGCAATGGTGAATAATGGTTTGGCATTGGGTCAAGTCGCCAATATTCTGGATCAAGCGTCGCAATGGCAACGTTTTAACCAAAATCTAATTATGACCATGATTGACCACATGACCCAAGGGGTGAGTGTGGTCGATGAAAATATGTGTCTGGTGGCTTGGAATAATCAGTACTTAAAGCTATTTGATTACCCAAAAGATATTGTCTATGTCGGTTGCCCGATTGCAGACTTAATTCGTTATAACGCAGAACGTGGTGAATGTGGCCCTGGTTCGGTCGAAGAACATGTACGTAAGCGCATTCACTGGATGCAACTCGGTAGTTCACACGAATTTGAACGCATCCGTAAAGATGGTCGCGTGATTCAAATGCGGGGTAACCCCATTGAAGGTGGTGGTTTTGTGACCACTTTTGCCGATATTACCGCTTTCCGTGAAAATGAGGCAGTCCTTGAAGGACGAGTGCAAGATCGGACGCAACAATTGGCAAATGCCTTTGCAGAACAACAATTGGCACGGGAAATTGCCGACAAAGCCAATATGTCTAAAAGTCGCTTTATTGCGGCAGCCAGTCATGACTTACTGCAACCAATGCACGCTGCACGCCTATTTAGTACCGCGCTAGAACAAAGTGTACAAAGCGAAGAAGACCGTAAAACCCTGCAACAACTGGATCGCGCATTACATGGCGCAGAAAGCATGCTCTCTGCCCTACTGGATATTGCGCGTTTGGAAGGTGGCACCATTCAACCCAAACGCCAATCTTATCCACTGCATGATTTACTGAGTGATTTAGAACTCCAATTTAAATCGATTGCGGCACAACGGAATATCAAATTTAGTGTGCATGATGCTCAGTTCTGGATAGACACAGACCCACAATGGATTCGTCGTATTATTCAAAACTTTGTGAGTAATGCACTACGCTACACCGCACGTGGCCGAGTCGTTGTTGGCGTATTACGTTCTGCTCGCCGGCCCAACCACATCCGAATTGGGGTTTGGGACACTGGCCCAGGCATTGCAGAAGAACAACGCATTAAACTGTTCCAAGAGTTTGAACGTTGTGGCCATACTTCACCGTGGGGTGAGCAAGGTCTAGGGCTAGGTTTAGCCATCGTACAACGAATGACCAGCCTGCTTAATTACCCAGTGCATGTCTATTCAGAACAGGGGAAAGGCTCTTGCTTTATGATTGATGTGCCGATTGTAGAAGCACCGAAAATTACAGCAGTGCCGATCCAAGCCGTTCCATTAAAAACCAAGGCCTATAAAATATTGTGCTTAGACAATGATGAAACCATTTTAGAAGGTATGTCGACGCTACTGACCAAATGGGGCTATCAAGTGTTTAAAGCCACAGAACCTGAGCAAGCACTTGAAATGATTGAACAGGAAAATATTCAAGTCTGGTTGGTCGATCAACACTTAAACAACCATAAAATGGGCTTAGACTTTATTTTGGCAAATCGCCAAGAAAAAGTGCCTGTGGCCTTAATTACCGCGGATTCAGACCCTGAATTGCCACAACAATTGAAGGAATTAAATATCGTGTTACTTAGAAAACCCTTAAAACCGGCTTCACTGCGATCTTGGTTGTCTGGTTTAAAAATTTCAGAGCACTAAATTGGCTTAAAATTTGTAATGCAAAAGCACATTTCAGTCACATGAAATGTGCTTTTTTTATACACATAAAATCTATTCGATTACCTTCATTGCAATTTATTTTCAAGCATAGGCGAAATACTTCAAAAAGTAGCCTTTCAAGGCAAAAACAAATGACCAAAAAGATCAAAATAACTTTGCCTATGGCAAAAGCTCACCGTTACTTAAGTGAACATTTGTATACTTAGTTACAATTTCAAAAAGCATTGTTTTAAATAACAATATTATAATCAAAAATGCAAAATAGAACTTTAGTCGTATATTTATTCACCTGCATTTCGCTCTAAAAATAGATCATGAAACGGTCAGTTTCTTGCAGCCTTAAAAGTGCATACTCCTTTTCAGAACTGAGGCTGATCTGAATGCATCAATCGGAGTTTAATATGAATATTTTTGAAACTGTTCCCCATGGTATCCACCGAACACAACAATTTCATCGCGAATATGGGGCAAATGCCATGTTGCCCGCAATTCAATGGGCCGATGTATTTAAATTCAGCAAGCTGAATGATACCCATCTGCAAGCCCTCGAGACGCTCTATCAAAGTGCCGTACCTTTGGCTTTACAAGTATTTGATGAGCTTGAGTTTGATGTTTTTGCACCCTCTGCCTATGAACCTCATGGCTTAGGTTTGTTTGATCGCTTAGCCCAGCAGGAAGAAAATTTACTCAGCCGTTTAGAAGCTGAATCTAAAGATCTAGATGACAATACCCGTCACCAAATTTGGAGTATGTTACTTCGTGGTGGTGCTGTCTTGGTCTTTAAAGCGTGGCTAGGCAAAGTAAAAACGGGACAAGACCAGCTAGACACCTCACAGTTCGATGAATTGTCCGATCTATTGTTTATTAAAAATTCACCTTTTGAATTGGCTGAACGCCTAGGTATTAACAGCCATTCATTACAAGACCATATCTTTTTAATGTATGGCAATGATGTCTATTTAGATCGGTTCAATAGTCTAGAAACCGCAGCCTTATTTGTCGATTTAGGTGTATATGATGCAGCCTTTCTCAGCCTACGTGATGACCACGTCGCAGACTACTTAAAGAGCAAAGGTTATGTCACGGCAGATCAAATTGATGAATTACAATGTGCTTTAAACCCACTGTTTTGCACCGACTTAACCCCTAAGCAAAACTATATTGCATAAACCATCATATATAAACGTAAAAAGACCTCATAAGAGGTCTTTTTTATCACTAATTTTGGCTTAGATTTTCTTTTCATCAATATTTAAAGCATTAATTGCCAATACAGCCTGTGTACGGTTTTGCACGCCTAATTTACGGAAAATTGCAGTCACATGGGCTTTAATCGTCGCCTCTGAAACATCGAGTTCATAAGCAATTTGCTTATTTAGCAAGCCTTCCGCCACCATCATCAACACACGAAATTGTTGTGGTGTTAACGACTGAATACGTTCAGCCAAGGCTGTTTCGTCTGCAGCACGCGGGTCAAAATTCATGTTACTTGGGAAATTAGGCGGCAACCAGATTTCACCTTCCAAAACATGACGAATAGCTTCGCCAATATGACTTGGATGTGCAGATTTTGGAATATAACCCATTGCCCCATGTGCAATAGCACGCTGGATAATAGAGGTTTCTTCGTGAGCAGAAACCACAACAATCGGAAGTGATGGATGTTGTGCACGCACATGAACTAGTGCAGAAAAACCAGAAGCACCTGGTAAATTTAAATCCAACAAGACTAAATCTGGTTCTGGACCTTTTTCTAGACGTTCATAAAACTCATTTACTGCAGCCGTTTCATGAATTTGGGCTTGTGGTAAACTATAACGCACAGCTTGAATTAAAGCATGACGAAACAGCGGATGATCATCAACGATTAGTATGTTCATAAGCAGCGTGAAAGATCTTGTGCACAGTAAGCCTATTCTAACCACACATGGGGCTTGAAGGATACGCAAGTTATAACTATTTTTTAATTAATATGCAGATTAACCATACAAAATATTCGGTTTTGATTTTTTTCTTTTATTGTTCAATTTAAATCATTTTTTGATATAAATTTTATCTGGCTGTATAAAATTACTTATTTTTTCGAGGCAAAACTCAATGAGATGGTTCTTTGGCTACAAGCTGACCGTAGGTATATCAGTTCAGAACTAAAATCAAAGTGAAAGAATCAAGATATTGGTAACCTCTCATCGTAAAACAGGCAAGTGGTCGTTTATCCAAAACAGATGAATATCACTTAAAACGACGTAATAAAATAAAAATCTGATTCAGCTGATTAAAAGAAAAATACACTCTGGCCACCAGTAAGGCTCGCAGGCTATTTGGCTGGAATCTATGCTTCTTTACATGGCAATGAACCGTATTAAACAAGTTGGTGGTGTTCATTCAATTTTCTAAGCTGCCTATATTCCAATACTGGTTTTCATTTTTAGCTTCAGTCAAATATAAAACCCGACCGTCTTTCTGCATTACTCTGCAATACTCGAGGTAATACACATTGGCGCGCTTAGAATGTAATATTGCTTTTAAGTCCTATGGATTCAGTTGTTCCATTCTTATCATCCATTTTTAGTCATCGTTATAATTAAAATATCTTTTTCTAATTGCTATTTAAACCAAGTTTCAGTCAATCACGTCATATATTGACGCTTTATTCTTGAGCTTTTCATTTTTTACATGATGAGCAAAAATTAAAATCATACGACTTCAATTTTATCCAACATTGGTTTTAAAAAAGTATTTAAACCGACTCTCTATAAATATTTTTTATTTAATTTCATTAACTTAAAATCCAACAACCTATTCAAACAAGAATCCCTTATACATGGTAGGTCTTTGGTAGGTATGCTTTTTTTTCGCCCTATTGAATACTCAAGTCAAGGTGAAATAAACAGCACCCATAACAATGACGACAAATAAATGGTAGAAGGAATCGCACCATGGCTTTTAAAAATATTGCAGATCAAACTAACGGTTTTTATATCCCTTGCGTATCGCTGTTTGGCCCAGGCTGTGCCAAAGAAATTGGGGGCAAAGCACAAAATTTAGGGGCAAAAAAAGCACTGATTGTGACCGATGCAGGTTTATTTAAATTTGGCGTTGCAGATGTTATTGCAGGCTATTTGAAAGATGCTGGCGTAGACAGTCATATTTTCCCAGGTGCAGAACCGAACCCAACCGATATTAATGTACATAATGGCGTCAAAGAATATAACGATAACGGTTGTGACTTTATTGTGTCACTGGGTGGCGGTTCATCGCATGACTGCGCCAAAGGTGTGGGTCTAGTCACTGCGGGTGGTGGTCATATTCGTGACTATGAAGGTATTGATAAAAGTACAGTGCCTATGACTCCACTGATTGCCATTAACACCACGGCAGGCACAGCTTCTGAAATGACCCGTTTTTGTATTATTACCAATACCGATACGCACGTGAAAATGGCCATTGTTGATTGGCGTTGCACACCGCTGATTGCTATTGATGACCCGAAATTGATGATTGCTAAACCCGCAGCCTTAACTGCTGCCACAGGGATGGACGCACTCACCCATGCAATTGAAGCCTATGTGTCTACGGCGGCCACGCCTATTACCGATGCCTGCGCAGAAAAAGCTATTAGTATGATTAGCGAATGGCTAAGTCCTGCGGTCGCCAATGGTGAAAACTTAGAAGCACGCGATGCAATGAGCTATGCACAATACTTAGCAGGTATGGCTTTTAATAATGCCTCGCTAGGCTATGTCCATGCCATGGCACATCAATTAGGTGGTTTCTACAACCTGCCACATGGCGTGTGTAATGCAGTCTTGCTCCCGCACGTCTGTGAATTTAACTTAATTGCTTGCCCTGACCGTTATGCACGCATTGCACAACTACTGGGTGTCAATACGGAAGGACTAACTGTCACAGAAGCGGCATTCTCAGCCATTGATGCCATCCGTGAATTGTCACAATCCATTGGTATTCCATCTAGTCTTTCAGAGTTAGGTGTGAAAGAACAAGATTTGGCCATTATGTCTGAAAACGCGCAGAAAGATGCCTGCATGCTGACCAACCCACGTAAAGCAACTCATGCTCAAGTGGTTGGTATCTTTACAGCCGCTCTCAAATCAGGTGCTTCAGTATTAGATTTTAAAGCAGCGGTCTAAGTTCCCGTCTTAACTTGATTGTTTGCTTGGACAATTTGAGTGCAATGAAACAGATCTTCATGCTGTTTCATTCGGATAAGCCCATCCTTGCTTATCTGTGCACTTAAATTGTCTTTTTTATTTGTGGTTGACAAAATTTCAGACTTCATCAAGGATAAATACAATCTAAAAAGTCCTGATGAGTATAACAATGACACAGCAATCAGCCCCACAATATCAAGCCGACATCTTAGGCGAAGGCTATGAGCAAGCCACCTTAAATTTTCCAGACGATTATGAAGGCAAAGTCACTGCCACCCTCATTCGTAAAAAAGCCTCACAAAATACAAATAAAGCCGTTCTATACATCCATGGTTTTATTGACTATTTTTTTCAAACCGAAATGGCCGAGCAATTTAACCAACATGGTTTTGATTTTTATGCGCTCGATTTAAGAAAATATGGTCGCTCCATCCTGCCCCATCAAAAATATTACAACATTCGCGAAATTGCTGAATACAATGCAGAAATTACTCAGGCCTTAGAGATTATTGGTGCTGAAGACCACGATTCTGTATTGCTCTGTGGCCACTCTACAGGCGGTCTGACCACCACACTGTATGTCGCTCATCACCCCAATCATCCCCTCATTAAAGCGCTTTGGGTCAACAGCCCATTTTATGACTTCAACATGAACCCGATTAAACGCGCTGTCGGCGTGCCTAGTTTAAGTCGTTTAGCGCAGAAATTTCCCAACTTGCAATTCCCAAGTGAACTAAATAAATGGTATGCAGCTAGCCTGCATAAAGACTTGAAAGGTGAATGGGATTTTAATCTGGATTGGAAAAAGAGTAGCTATCCAAAGGTTAGAATTAGCTTTATCCGTGCTATTTATGAGGCGCAAAAAGAAATTCACCAAGGTGTACGTGTGGATGTCCCTGTTTTTGTGATGCACTCACATCAAACCAAGAACCCACGCAAATGGGGCAAAGATGCTCAAAGCAGCGATGTAATTTTAGG
This sequence comes from Acinetobacter celticus, assembly GCF_001707755.1. Lineage (GTDB taxonomy): Bacteria > Pseudomonadota > Gammaproteobacteria > Pseudomonadales > Moraxellaceae > Acinetobacter > Acinetobacter celticus. The sequence goes on from NZ_MBDL01000001.1 coordinate 407,436, forward strand.
GGTGAAAGACATTCAAAAATACGCAAAGAAAATTCAGGGCGATGTCACCATTCGTGAAATACCCAATGGTTTGCATGACTTGGTGTTGTCAGAAAAAACCGTACGTGACAACGTTTACCAACAGTTATTCAGCTGGCTAGAAACTAAGGGATTATAAAAATAGCCCTAGCTGGCCATGTAATTTTTATATTTCAGTAAAGTTTGATGTACAGGGTGCTGTTTGGGCATAAGCTCAATCAGGCGCTCTACTGCATCAATGGCTTCTGGAAAACGTGCAATATGCCGAAGTAGCACATCGGTTTCATTGGCCTTAAAAATGGCATCGCTTAAACGTGATTCTAAACAATCTCGCCATGCACATAAAAATGGGCTTTCTGTTTTCGCCAAAAACACCCCCGAACATAGTTTTAAAGCAGACTCCATATAACCGGCATCTAATGCCTGTTCGGCTTGTAAAAAATCGGCTTCGACATTGGCTAAAATTCGATAAGGCCGTGAGCCTAACATTCCTCCTAACACATCTCGTAGCTGTGACATTTCAGCTTTGAGTGTGCCAATACTAACCTTACGTTCACCATATAAGGCTTGATGCAAAGTGTCTAAAGTCATGCCCTGAGGACATAAAGCTAAAATAATGAGAATCTCAATTTGTCGGGGTGTAAGTACCAATACCCTCCCATTAAACAATACCTGAGACGCAGAAAAAGCCCGAATATAGAGTTGTTGCTTATACTGTTCTTGCAAGGCCGATTGAATAATTGAAGCACAGCGTTCCGCAGCCAGTAACCCCAAACTATTATGGTTTTTCCATGTCGTCGATAGATCGATTACCCCTAAAATTTGTTTGGAATATGGGTCAACAATCGGTGCTGCATAACAGACCCAATCATGAATAGACGACATATAATGTTCATTGGAAAACACACAGCTCGACTGTTGGGTTTTTAGTGATAATGCCAGTGCATTGGTACCCACCAATTCTTCTTTCCATTGCCCACCTTGCATAAAATGCACACTTTCAGCTGCACTTTGCATCTGCTGGCTAGAAGCGGTCCAAATAATCGTGCTACCCACATCGCCTACAGCCACCACCATAGAAGACTGTTGGGCAATATGTTTTAAATCTTCTGCACAAAGCCTCAACGCATGTTCTAGTGCATTCGGGGTTTGCTTCGCCACGGTCTGCATCGGTGCTGCTGAACGGTCTTTGGGAATTTCAGCAGTTTTAGAGCGATTCCATGAACTGAGAATGCTTTGTCCAAGTAGTTCTGCATGAGTGGGCGACAAACTGCTACTTTGCCTAAACTGTTCTATTTGTTTTCTTTTTTCTACTAAATTTCGCATTTGTGCCATCCTTTAGCTTGTCAGTTACAACCAATGATCTGTCCTTGCTCTTTTTATCCTTGTAACCATTTGTCTAAAGGTTGTAAACCGCCCTTCAACCAACCTTTTTCCAACCTTATACTCGGTATGCTAATTAAATAATGTACAAAAGTACCTTATACCAAAGCAGCAAATGCTTTGTGATTAAGAACACCATAATAAGCAAAGGAATTTTTATATGCGTTACGTCGACCCAAATCAACCCGGTTCAAAAATTCAATTTAAATCACAATATGAAAACTTTATTGGTGGCAAATGGGTTCCACCAGTCAATGGAGAATACTTCGACAACATCTCCCCTGTCGATGGCAAAGTATTTACAAAAATTCCGCGTTCTTCGGCAGCCGATATTGAACTTGCGCTCGATGCTGCGCATGCAGCCAAAGCCTCTTGGAATAGTGCCTCACCTACGACTCGTTCTAATCTATTGTTAAAAATTGCTGATCGCTTAGAAGCAAATTTGGAACTACTGGCCGTGGCAGAAACATGGGACAACGGTAAACCAGTGCGCGAAACATTGGCCGCCGATATTCCTTTAGCCATTGATCACTTCCGTTATTTTGCAGGCTGTATTCGTGCGCAAGAAGGCGGTATTTCAGAAATTGATGAAGATACTATTGCGTACCATTTCCATGAACCATTAGGTGTGGTTGGACAAATTATTCCGTGGAACTTCCCTATTTTAATGGCAACGTGGAAATTGGCACCGGCCTTAGCCGCAGGCAACTGTATTGTCCTAAAACCTGCGGAACAAACCCCTGCCAGTATTTTAGTTCTGGCTGAACTCATTCAAGATTTATTGCCAGCAGGCGTATTGAATATTGTCAATGGTTACGGCGTAGAAGTCGGCCGTCCATTGGCAACCAACCCACGCATTGCCAAAATTGCCTTCACGGGTTCTACCGCTGTGGGTCAGCAAATTATGCAATATGCAACTGAAAATATTATTCCTGTAACTTTGGAATTGGGTGGTAAATCGCCAAATATTTTCTTTGAAGATGTCATGGACAAAGACGATGACTACTTAGACAAAGCACTTGAAGGCTTTGCCATGTTTGCTCTAAACCAAGGTGAAATTTGTACTTGCCCATCTCGTGCATTGGTACATGAAAGCATTGCCGATAAATTCCTTGAAAAAGCCATTGAACGGGTAAAACGTATTAAAACGGGTCATCCGCTCGATACCGATACCATGATTGGTGCGCAGGCTTCGCAAGAACAGCAAGATAAAATCTTGGGCTGTATTGCGACAGGTCGTGAGGAAGGTGCGCAAGTGCTGACAGGTGGCGGTGAACGTCAAGAAGTCGGCGAAGGTTTCTATATTGAACCGACTATTTTCAAAGGCAACAACAGCATGAAAATTTTCCAAGAAGAAATTTTTGGCCCAGTGCTGTCTGTAACCACTTTCAAAGACTTTGATGATGCCATAAGAATTGCCAATGATACGATTTACGGTCTAGGCGCGGGGGTTTGGTCACGTTCAGCACATACCTCATACCGTGCGGGCCGTGCAATTCAAGCAGGGCGAGTTTGGACCAACTGCTATCACATCTACCCTGCACATGCGGCCTTTGGCGGTTATAAAAAATCAGGGATTGGCCGTGAAAATCACAAAATGATGCTTGATCACTATCAACAAACCAAAAACTTGTTAGTGAGCTATTCAACCAAAGCTATGGGCTTCTTCTAAGTTAAAACAGAATGCTACAAAGCGTAAAAGCGAACTTCGGTTCGCTTTTTTATGGTTCGGACAAACAACAAAAGTGTGCCCTGATGCTTTAATCAGCACATACCTTTATGGCGGAATCTGGCGCTTTTCCCAAAACATAAATATCAAAAGATTGCACACCAATACATCCCACAATTAACAACCCAAAACAAATCCAACGCGACATTATCTGAATCACTAAAAATATGTTGTATACAGCATATTTAAAATCATTCATCTCATCTAATATAGAATTTAGCCCAATCTATCTCATTTTAAGATATGAAAACCCTTAAACAGTTTCAGTACTTTATCGCCATTGTTGAACATGGCAGTTTCACAGCAGCCTCCGAGCACCTGTTTATTGCCCAGTCTGCTTTAAGTCGTCAAATTAAAATTTTAGAAGATCAACTTGGCTTTACTTTATTTGACCGCACCGAAAAGAAAATTCAGCTAACACCCGCTGGGCAAGTGCTCTATCAAAAAATTAAAAAAGATTTGCTGAATCTGGATCAATCAGTCGAAATGGCGCAGCGTATTGCGCAAGGACAAGGGCGCTGTTTGCACATTGCCCATTCGAGTAGTATTGTCATGGATGCGAAAAAACTACAATTTCTAAATGACCTTTGTCAGCAACATCAAATTGAAATTGAACTGAATACCCTCTCCTCAGAGCAACAAATAGATGCGGTATTAAACGGTTCTGTCGATATTGGTTTTATCCGCCCACCTGTTTTACAGACATTACAAGACATTCATTACACCGAACTGTATGCGCAGCCCTTATATGTTGCTGTACATGTCGATGATACATTTTTTAATCAGAAAGACTGGGTTGAAATAACCACATTGCGTGAACAAAAATTTGTGTCTACACCACATGCAGAACGGGGTGGTTTAAGCTACTTGGTATCGAACCTCTGTTTAAGCCATGGCTTTTATCCACAAAAATCAGCGCTACGTTCTCGGAAAATATCTCAACTGGCCTTGGTGGCGGCTCAATTGGGGATTTGTATCGTCCCTGAAGAGTTCCAAAGTATTTTGCCCCCCAATGTTCGACTGGTTGCCATACAGCCACAACCCGAACCTTCGCGTGTCTGTCTAATTTGGAACAAACAAAATGATCTGGTGATTGAGCAAAGTGTGATGACACTCATCCAAAAATTTAAAAATTTTATGTCACCCATCAGCCACAAATAAAATAATCACTCTCAAAATCGAGAGAAGTTTCTCTCTCAATAAAAGAGATCATGTGTATCTTTTGCGATATACACCACAAATTTTCTGCTGTTTTGAACAAGAGATCGATGACATTGTCATTTTCTATTCTTTTCAATTGTTTAAAGATTGTGCGTATAGCATCACTTTTAAAATAAAGCCATCTTTTCATGTGCGCGCGGACTGTGTATAACAATGAACCAGTCATAGAACATGATAAGCATAGGCAAAGGACGCAAAAAAACGTTAGACTATGCGACAATCAATGCAAGCAATATGTCTTTTGAGACAAACAAAAAGGTGAAGGTTGATGCCGCTCAATACCGTTGAAGAGCTCGTAGCAGATATCCGTGCAGGTAAAATGGTTATCCTGATGGATGATGAAGACCGTGAAAATGAAGGTGATCTAGTGATTGCCGCAACTCATGTTCGTCCAGAAGATATTAACTTCATGATTACTCATGCCCGCGGTTTGGTGTGTTTAACCCTGAGTCGCGAACGCTGTGAACAGTTAAAGTTGCCCTTAATGGTCGATGCCAACGGCGCACAACATGGCACGAACTTCACGCTCTCAATTGAAGCGACCCATGGCATTACCACAGGTATTTCGCCAGCAGAACGCGCGCACACCATTCAAACGGCTGTGGCGGCCCATGCAAAACCAACAGATATTGTACAACCTGGACATATTTTTCCATTAATGGCGCAACCCGGTGGTGTATTACACCGCGCGGGTCATACAGAAGCAGGCTGTGATTTGTCTCGCTTAGCGGGCCTTGAACCAGCTTCTGTAATTTGTGAAATTATTAATGAAGATGGCACCATGGCACGCCGTCCAGATTTAGAAGTTTTTGCAGAGAAACACGGTTTAAAAATTGGTACAATTGCTGATCTTATTCACTACCGTATGACCAATGAGCAAACGGTAGAACGTATTGATCAACAAACGCTAAATACCGAATACGGCACTTTTGAATTGTTCCGTTATCGTGAATTAGGTAACCCAGATATTCATTTGGCTTTGGTCAAAGGCCAGCCGAAAGAAGGCGTAACGACTGTACGTGTGCATGGTTTCAATCCCGTTCGTGATTTGCTGAAACTCAATAAACAAGATGGTGAACCCGCTTGGAATTTAGATAAAGCATTGAAAACCATTGCTGACAGCGATCGTGGCGTTTTGGTGTGGATTGGTCAGCGCCACTTACAAGATTTAGGCCCTGCTTTAGACAACCTAAATACACCAAAACCAAGCAAGTCAAATACTGCACTATCGCAGCAGTACCAAACCATTGGTGTTGGTGCACAAATATTACGTGATTTAGGCGTGGAAAAAATGAAGCTACTTAGCTCTCCACTACGCTTTAATGCACTCTCAGGCTTTAATTTAGAAGTGGTGGAATACATCACCGCAAACCAAACATCAGATAAATAATCGAGGTTGCTATGGCAATTCGCCGTATTGAAGGTATGTTACATCTCGCTAGCGAAGGCCGTTATGCGATTTTAGTGGGTCGTTTTAATAGCTTTGTGGTTGAACATCTATTAGAAGGTGCAATTGATACATTGAAACGTCATGGTGTATCAGAGGATAATATCACTGTTGTTCATGCACCAGGCGCGTGGGAACTTCCAGTTGTTGCAAAAAAATTAGCGGCATCTGAACGTTTTGATGCCATTATTGCATTAGGCGCAGTGATTCGCGGTAGCACACCTCATTTTGATTTTGTTGCTGGCGAATGTGCCAAAGGTTTAGGCGTTGTTGGCCTAGACACTGGCTTGCCAGTCATTAATGGTGTATTGACTACGGATAGTATTGAACAAGCGATTGAACGCTCGGGTACAAAAGCAGGTAATAAAGGCGGTGAAGCTGCCCTTACTGCTATTGAAATGGTTAACTTGTTAAAGGCTATTTAACGCTATGTCGCAAACACTTCAAGCAACTTATGCAGCGAAACGTAAAGCACGTCGCTTTGCTGTACAAGGAATTTATGAATGGCAAATGAGCCACAATCCAGTCCATGAGATTGAAGCACGTACACGTGTAGAAAATGCCATGCACAAAGTGGATCTGAGCTATTATCATGAATTGTTGACTCAAGTGGTTGCCAATCATGAAGCATTGGATGCGCTCTTAATTCCTGTATTGGACCGCGATGTTGATGCCCTAGATGGTGTCGAACTTGCAACCCTTCGTCTTGGCGCGTATGAATTGGAACAACATCTTGAAATTCCATATCGTGTGGTTCTAGACGAATCGATTGAGCTTGCTAAACACTTTGGCGGTGCAGACAGCCATAAATACATCAATGGTGTATTAGACCGTTTAGCAACGACTCTACGTGTAGCAGAAAAGCAACAAGCTCAATAATTAAGTTGATTTGCGCTGATGGCTGAGTTCTCAATTATTGACACCTACTTTAATCGAAAGAATGCAAATTCAGTCGACTTAGGTGTTGGGGACGACTCAGCCCTGCTCACCCCCCCGCCACAGCAACAATTGGTCATTTGTGTCGATACATCAGTTGCTGGCAGACACTTTCCGCTTGATACTCATCCTCATGCCATTGGCTGGAAGTCGGTTGCCGTTAATCTGTCTGATATTGCCGCCATGGGTGCGAAACCACACAGTATTTTATTGGCCTTGAGTTTACCCCAAATCGATCATCACTGGCTCAAAGACTTTAGTCAGGGTTTATACGACTGCTGTGATCAATTTGGTGTGAGTTTAATTGGTGGTGACACCACCCAAAGCCCACATTTAACCATTACGGTTACTGCCTTGGGCTGGATTGAAACAGGCCAAGCCGTGACACGCGCTGGCGCACAAGTCGGTGACTTAATTTGCGTCAGTGGTACAGTCGGCGATGCTGCCTTTGCTTTGCAACATATGGGCCACCCCTTACAAAAACGCTTAGATTACCCAACGCCGCGTTGCCAACTTGGACAACAGCTGAAAGGTTTGGCGTCTAGTATGATTGATGTCTCTGACGGTTTAGCCCAAGATTTAGGGCACATTTTAAAAGCCTCGGGTGTTGGTGCCGTTTTACAATTGGATCAACTTCCTGTCTCTTTAGATATAGCCAAACTTGAACAAGAAAAAAAATGGCAAGTGGCTTTAGCGGGTGGCGATGACTATGAATTATGCTTTACAATAAGCCCTCAAAATTATCATTTGCTTGCTCAACAAAAATTAGATGTAAATCTTACAATTATTGGAAAAATTACCCAAAATTTGGGATTAACTTTTTTACAGAATGGCATAGATTATTCCATTCAATTTCATGGATATCAACATTTTGCATAAACCAGAAATTAACTTTAAGCAAATGAACTGGTTCAACCGCTTCATTGTGTTCTGCGGTGTTGGCTTTGGTTCTGGGCTTGCTCCTAAAGCACCAGGCACCTTCGGCTCCGCTTTTGCTTTATTGTTTATTCCACTCTGGCTTGCAATTGGCTTTTCCAGCACCATTGTTGTGATTATTCTCATGTCACTCGTGGGGATTTATATTTGTGGTCAAACGGCAAAAGTTATGGGTGTCCACGACGATGGCCGTATTGTCTGGGATGAATTTGCAGGACAATCGATCACTTTTTTACCCATTTTATATTTGGGCCAAATGAATTGGCTTTGGGTCTTGATTGGATTCGGTCTATTCCGCTTATTTGATATCTGGAAGCCTTGGCCTATCCGTATCGCAGACCAAAAAGTGGGTGGCGGTTTCGGTATCATGCTGGATGATATTATTGCGGGGATATGGGCTGCGCTCTGTATATATCTCTATTTTTATTTTGTTTCTATATGACAAATACCCTTAGGATTTAACATGTCTATTAGCGTTATTATTCTAGCAGCAGGCAAAGGGACACGTATGCGTTCTAGCTTGCCAAAAGTTTTGCAACCTTTGGCAGGGCGCCCTTTACTTGGACATGTGATTGAGACTGCCCAAAAGCTTCAAGCTGATAATATTATTACTATTTACGGACATGGTGGTGAGCTCGTTCAACATGAATTTGCCAAAGAGCAAGTACAGTGGGTCGAACAAGCAGAACAACTCGGCACAGGTCATGCAGTCAAAGTCACCTTACCCGTGTTGGCTAAAGATGGTTTGTCGCTGATTTTATCAGGTGATGTACCGTGCATTACAACGCAAACACTACAAAAACTGCTAGATGCATCGCAAGCTTCAGGCATTGGCTTAGTCACATTGACCCTACCCGATGCATCAGGTTATGGTCGTATCGTGCGTGAAAATGGCAATATTCAAGCCATTGTAGAGCATAAAGATGCTTCTGACGAACAGCGCAAAATTCAAGAAATTAACACCGGTATTTACTGTGTCAGCAATGCCAAACTGCATCAATGGCTACCCAAATTATCAAACAACAATGCACAAGGTGAATATTATCTAACCGATATTGTTGCCATGGCTATTCAAGATGGCTTAGAGGTTGCTTCTGTAGAACCTGAACGTGCCTTTGAAGTTGAAGGCGTCAACGACCGTGTGCAATTGGCTAGATTAGAGCGTGAATATCAAGCTTTTCAAGCCAAACAACTGATGCAACAAGGCGTACATTTAATTGACCCTAGCCGTTTTGACCTGCGTGGTTCTTTAGCCGTGGGACAAGATGTACGCATTGATATCAATGTGATCATTGAAGGCAATTGTGAGTTTGGTGACAATGTTGAAATTGGCGCAGGCTGTATCATTAAAAACACCAAAATCGCAGCGGGCACTAAAGTACAACCCTATAGCGTATTTGATAGTGCCATTGTGGGTGAAAATACACAAATTGGCCCTTTTGCACGCTTACGCCCAGGTGCAAAACTGGCAAACGAAGTGCATATTGGTAACTTTGTTGAAGTAAAAAATACCAGTATTGGCTTGGGTTCTAAAGCCAATCATTTTACCTATTTAGGTGATGCAGAAATCGGTGCGGGTTCAAATATTGGCGCAGGCACTATTACCTGTAACTATGACGGCGCCAATAAATTCAAAACCATTATTGGTGATGCTGCCTTCATTGGCTCAAATAGCTCACTAGTTGCCCCAGTCAAAATTGGCAATGGTGCAACAGTTGGCGCAGGTTCGGTCATTACGCATGATGTCGCAGATAATAGTTTGGCATTCGAGCGTTCAAAGCAAATCGCTAAAGAAGATTACCAGCGTCCACAAAAGATGAAGAAATAAGAGGGTTTTACTATGTGTGGTATTGTCGGTGGCATCGCTGAACGCAGCATTACAAATATTTTAATTGAAGGCTTAAAACGTCTCGAATACCGTGGTTACGACTCTGCGGGCTTGGCATTGATCAATGCCGGCCAAGTACTACGCGAACGCCGTGTAGGTAAAGTGATTAATCTTGCAGAAGCAGTAGAAACATCACATATTTCTGGTTCGCTGGGTATTGCACATACCCGTTGGGCAACCCATGGCAAACCGACTGAGGAAAATGCACATCCGCATATTTCTGGTAATGTTGCCGTTGTACATAATGGGATCATCGAAAACTATCAAGAATTAAAAGATGATCTTGAAGCATTAGGTTATGTATTCACGTCACAAACCGACACTGAAGTAGTCGCGCATTTGGTCAATGATGCACTGAAATCTACGCCTAGCTTACTCGAAGCAGTTCGCCAAGTCGTACCACAACTGAAGGGTGCTTATGCCTTAGGTATTGTACATACCGATCATCCAAATGAATTGATTACGGTACGTGAAGGTTCACCTTTAGTGATTGGTGTCGGTATTGGTGAGAACTTTATCAGTTCAGACCAACTGGCTTTATTGCCAATCACCAATCGTTTTATGTATCTTGAAGAAGGTGATATTGCACGTTTAACCCGTACCAGTATTGAAGTTTTTGCCAATGGAAACCGTGTTGAGCGTCCAGTCAAAGAATTGGATGCAACTGTCAGCAATGCGTCTAAAGGTGAATATAAGCATTACATGCTGAAAGAAATTTATGAACAGCCAGAGGCGATTCAACAAACCATTTCTCAAGCATTGAATGGTAATGCCCTGCGCCCTGATTTCCTAAAAAATGCAGAAGTCGATTTTAGTAAAATTCAGCAAATCCAAATTATTGCCTGTGGAACCAGCTACCATGCGGGTATGATTGCCAAATATTGGTTTGAGCAACTGATTGATCTCCCTTGCCAAGTCGAAATTGCCAGTGAATTCCGTTATCGTTCGCCAGTGATCGTGGGCAATACCTTATATGTCTGTATTTCTCAATCAGGTGAAACGGCCGATACTTTGGCTGCGCTTCGCGATACACAAAAACGTGCCGTGGCCAAAGGTCTAGACGTTGTAACACTCACCATTTGTAACGTTGCAACATCATCAATGGTACGTGAAACCAATTATAGCCTGTTGACTTTGGCAGGCCCAGAAATTGGCGTGGCTTCAACCAAAGCTTTTACCACACAACTTGCTGCTTTAATGTTGTTGGTACTGAAAATTGGTCAAGTGAAGAACTCTATTTCAACCGAACAAGTTGAACAAATTACCAGCGAGTTATGGCATCTTCCAAAAGTTATTTTGAATACCCTACAACATAATGACTCCATTTTACGTTTGGCTGAATTATTCACAGAGAAGCAACACTGTCTATTCTTAGGTCGTGGTACCAATTTCCCAATCGCACTTGAAGGTGCATTGAAACTAAAAGAAATTTCATATATTCATGCCGAAGGTTATGCGGCAGGCGAACTAAAACACGGCCCATTGGCCTTGGTTGACAATGAGATGCCTGTGGTGATTCTTGCACCACAAGATGACATGTTAGATAAGTTGAAATCGAACATGGAAGAAGTTCAAGCCCGTGGTGGTGAATTGTTTGTCTTTGCAGACGTAAACAGTGGCATTAAAGGCAAAGATCGTCAACATGTCGTGCATGTCCCGAATGTCAGTGCGGTATTATCTCCGATTGTTTACAGCGTTCCTGTTCAGCTGTTGTCTTACCATGTTGCAGTTTTACGTGGTACCGATGTCGATCAGCCTCGTAACTTAGCAAAATCAGTTACTGTTGAATAATAATTTGAAAAAAGGCTGGTGATTTTCAGTCTTTTTTCTTTACTCAAGAAGAAAATTTAAGATGTCACAGCTCACTTGCTTTAAAGCCTATGATATTCGTGGAAAATTAGGCACAGAACTCAACGAAGATATCGCCTATAAAGTTGGGCGTGCGTATGGTCAAATTTACCAGCCCAAAACAGTGGTGATTGGTTGTGATATACGTTTAAGCAGTGAAGCGCTGAAACAGGCCACCATTCAGGGCTTAAACGATGCAGGTGTGAATGTTCTTGATTTAGGTATGACGGGAACAGAAGAAGTCTATTTTGGTGCGTTTCATTTAGATGTTCAAGGTGGGATTGAAGTCACAGCCAGTCATAATCCTATGGATTATAATGGCATGAAATTGGTGCGTGAAAATGCCCGTCCAATCAGTGCAGATACAGGTTTAAAAGACATTCAGGCCCTTGCCGAATTGGGTACATTTGAAGATGTGAGTAAAAAAGGGACAATACAGCCCTACAACATTCTGCCTGAATTCATTGCACACTTAATGACCTATATTGATCCTGCAAAAATTCGTCCACTGAAATTGGTGATGAATGCAGGGAACGGTGCTGCAGGTCATGTGGTTGATGCCATTGAAACCAAATTTAAACAACTCAGTATTCCTGTTGAATTCATTAAAATTCATAATGATGCCGATGGCACTTTTCCCAATGGTATTCCTAACCCAATCTTGGTAGAAAACCGCGATAGCACTCGTAATGCGGTGCTTGAACACGGTGCTGATATGGGCATTGCATGGGATGGCGACTTTGACCGTTGCTTCCTGTTTGACGAAAAAGGCCAATTTATTGAAGGCTACTATATTGTCGGCCTCTTGGCGCAAGCTTTCCTGCTGAAGCAATCAGGTGAAAAAATTGTGCATGACCCTCGCTTGGTGTGGAATACTTTAGATATTGTTCATCAATACCAAGGCCAAACGGTACAGTCAAAATCTGGGCATGCCTTCATTAAAGATGTCATGCGTGAACATAATGCTGTCTATGGCGGGGAAATGTCTGCGCATCATTATTTCCGTGATTTCGCCTACTGCGACAGCGGCATGATTCCATGGTTATTGGCTATTGCCGTACTGTCTGAAACCCAGAAAAATCTCTCTGCACTGGTTGAAGGCATGATTGCCAAATTCCCATGCTCTGGCGAAATTAACTTTAAAGTGGCAGACACGCAAAAAACTATTCAGAAAATTTTTGATCATTTTGCTGATCAAAAACCAATAATTGACCAAACGGATGGGGTGAGTCTAGATTTTGGTACTTGGCGTGTCAATGTGCGTGCATCCAATACTGAGCCACTTTTACGTTTAAATATTGAAAGTACTGCATCTAAAAACCCTCAGCCAATGCAATTTTATATCGAAGAGCTTACGCAGCTCATTCAAGGCTAATTCTCTTTTGCCCAAAATAAAAAAACCATTCAACCAGTTGTTAGTTGAATGGTTTTTTTGAATATGTGTAGCTCGAAGCACATAGCTTAGTAAAATAACGAGCGATCTAAAGGAATTTCCACACTAAGTGAAACCCCAGCATCTTGACCATAAACATCAGAATCACTCACCCATCCATTAAGTTTCAATGGTGCGTTTGGTTTTAAGTAATGTGTCCATGTCAAATCTATCGCTTTAATTTCATCTTTTTGAGTAAAAGCATGATTTGTTAATGAATCAGATTGATTAACTTTCGCGACCAACACTCTACCATTCAAACGGTTCATGGGATCAAAGCGAATATCCCCACCCAAACTCAACATTTGGCCATCTCCCCCCATTGCATGACCTAGAGGGTAACCATGTTGATAATAACCATCTTTATAAATGTAATGATTATAGGAAATGCCATTAACCTCTCCATTTGTCCGTGTATCTGCCCATTCGGCATATACTTGGAGTGGTAAATTATTGAACTGTGAAGAATAATCTATACCTGCCAAATACATTTTTTTCGAAGGTAATAGTCCTGCTTCATCTTCTCCCACATATTGCCCATAAAGGCTAATGGGTATACCACCCCATTGATTTAAATTGAGCCGTGCATCAAAACCTGCAATCTGATTAGACTTGTCTAAATCACCATCATAAAAGTTATCATTGCCTTTAATGGCATTCCACAATGAATCTAAGCTTTCTGAACGGCCCTCTCCTCCCCATTGAAGAATCCGCGAAGCTCCCAACTCTAAATAAGGCAAGGGCTGAGCAGTTAAACGAAATCCTAATAATTTAGCATCTGGAATTGCACTGTAATCATCTAACTGACCAGCAAAAGCTTGATATTGCCATGGGCCGATCCAAGATAACCATTTACTATCAAATGCTTGTTGTTCAGCGCGTTGCGCCGTAAAACCATAAACAGGACGACTTGCATCACCGCGGATCAAACTTCCTTCATGTCCCGGTCCCCAATAAGTCGGGATTTGGCCTGCGATCAACCATTGATTCCACAATTTCCCCGCAATATACGAACCTTCAACATTAACATCATGCCCATGGTTAATGATTGGATCCTTCTCTGCATTAACTCGCAATTTAGCATCCCACTGTGTTCCACCTGCATTCACTTCGAGTGATGCTTGATACTGCGATTTTTGCTCATCTGCAAATTTTTGTGGGACATTTTGTGGATCTGTTTCAGCAAATAAAGCTAACTTCAGTGGTTCATTTTCTATCACTAAACTAGCTTTCACCGAATTTAAAACTTTTTGTTGAGTAGAGTTTTTAATTTTCGCAGCAGATAATACGCGCTGTATTTCATCCCCACTCAGTGGCCATGTTGAAGTACTGATTTGAATTACACCTTGATGGTTCAACCAGTTTAAATCTGTACGTAAATTTTCATTATTTAAGATAACTCCCTGTGCCGTAACAGGTAATGAAACAACCGACAAAACTGCCGTAGAAATAAATTTTAAATATTTGTGTTTCATCAACGTTCTTTAGTCCTAGCTATTTTTTCATACATCATAGCGAAATTTTACACCTTCGATGCACTGGAATATTAATGTTTGCAGAATTGATACATGATCTGCAACTATTATAAAAACGTAACAAGCTTATCCAGTACAAGGTATTGAATATCTAACAATCTTTCAAATTAATTTAAAATAACCAGTCAAGTAAAAAAACATTTGGCATATTTCGCCAAAATCTTCTGAAATTGTGGCCAGCACTCCTAGATACACTACAATATAAAATTAGTATTTAATTTTTATCAACAACTCATCCAGTAAATTTTCACAAAAAGGTGATGTTTTTCTATAAAAAAGCATTATAAATCTAATATAGTTCATCATTAAATCTCTTTCATAAATCAAAAATCGATCTACATGTTATTGATTATCTGTACCGTAGAGTTTTCAACATGGAATTGAGTAAAATAATTTATTAAATAAGTCTATTGAGAAAATGTAAATTATTATGGAATCAATATGTTGTGATATTCCCTTAAAGATGCTATATCCTAAAATATAATAGGCATTAAAATAATCATATAATGCTCAATTACATTACATTTATAAACAAGCTTAAATTTAACTAGATGTCAGAAAAGGGTTTTCTAGGCTTCTTAGAATAAGGTTGTATTGAAGCTAATCTGCCATCTTTTCATAATGAAGGAGATGCAATATGATTGTTTCTGGTTATTCATCAACTACATCGGTTATGGCAGGAGATTCTGTCAGTTTTCACCTTAGTACAGATTCGCCTGGGTTAACAAATCTAACTATTGAACGTATAGGCAATACCTCAGTTTCGACAACTATTTCTGCGACTCTATCAAGTCTAGCTCTCCCCTCATTAAATCCATGGGAAGGCTTCAATTGGCCAGTTGCATTATCATTTAATATTCCCGCAACATGGCCATCAGGTCTATACAAGCTTGCTCACTTATCTGATGATATACTGACCTTTGTTGTCCGGTCAGCAACGCCAGGCACTTTTTCTAAAATTCTTCTTCAAGTCTCTTTTCTGACCCCTGTTGCGTACAATGCAGCAGGCGGAAAAAGCCTCTATGGTTTTAACAGCGGAGGAGAAGCTAGTCGCGCCAATAAAGTTTCACTTGATCGATCAGGAGGAACACCATTGAGCTTGGGGCCAGAAGCGATCTTAATTCACTGGCTTGAAACTGAGGGGATAGCAATTGAGTATTGTTCCAGTATCGATCTGCATACTAATCTAAATTTGCTCACTAATTACGACTGTCTAATAATCGCAGGTCACGACGAATACTGGACAAAAGCCATGCGTGACCAAACAGAGCAGTTCGTTGCTAATGGCGGCAACATGATCATACTTTCAGGTAATACTTGCTATCGTGCAGTCCGACTAGAACAAGAAAACCGATTGGTCGTCTTCTACAAATATGCAGGGAATGACCCAAACCCAATTGCTGCTGAAACGACAATAGCATGGGCCGAACCACCGCTAAATAGGCCACAAAACTTACTTCTCGGCGTTGGATTCACAGATGGTGCATATGGTGGCCCTAATGTCGCGTATACAATTCGTTTACCCGAGCACTGGGTATTTAATGGAGTTTCGGCCACAGCAACGTCATCATTTATGAACTACGAGGCGGATGCAACCGCCTACGTGGATGAACTAGAGAATTATCCTCGTGCTACTGGTTATGAAGGCACGCCACTTACATTCACAATACTTGCCACCGCTGACCTTAGTTCTTGGACCGGCAAACCTGGACGAGCAACAATGGGGATTTATTCCCGTAACGGCACTGTTTTTAATGCAGCGACCACTGATTGGCTAAATGTTTTGGGCATTGATCCAGTTGTTACGATTGTTACACGCAATGTCTTTAGTCGTCTCAAACAACGCGCGCAATGGGATTGGGAAAATATCGGGCATGCGGATGACGGTTGCGCATTGGCTTCGCTGAATGGCAAAATTTTCATGGCAACGCTAGAGAATAGACTTTTACAGCGCTATCCTATCGGTGCAGATGTAAATTGGCGAGACATTGGTCACGCAAACAATGTTATCGCAATGGCGGGAATAGAAGATACACTTTTCTGCGTTACCAGTGACAATCAGTTTTGGTGGCGCTCAATTACAGAGACAGAAACCAATTGGGTCTCAATTGGAACTGGACCAAGTGGTGGAAGCAAGGCATTAGCCGCAGCAGGCGGCATGCTATATGCAGTTGATGGAGTCGGTATGCTGTGGAGAACGCCAGCAAGGCGATCAATACCATCTTGGAACGCGATGACATTTTTTGCAGGAGATGCAACAATTAATGCAATGGCCTCTTACAGTGACATTCTATTCGCTTCAACCACGGACAATCGGTTATTACGATCAAACTCTGATTTCATTAACGAGAGTAGCGCTTGGCAGTATATTCATCATTGTAATAATGCAACTGGCCTTGCTGTTATCGAATGGATTCTTTACGTCGTTACGTCCGAAAACTATATTTGGCAGATAGATCTTTATGGATTACGTAAACCTTAAAAGGTTGGAAAGTTATAATAAAATCTAAATTAACTGCTATCTATAGCAATTAACTTAGTAAAATAACAACAATAATTTCATCATTAGGCATGTATTTAATTCACTATAGTCAAAAATAAGAGAAATTTCAGCTAATGGAACTTCTCTTATTTTAACTATAATTTATTAAACAAAACTGATCTAATTCCAAATTTTCTATTTACAGGGTATTAACTACAATCTAAAAAAATTTCCACTTGAGTAAGATACTGAGTCCACTTAGCAAAAAATTCATTTATTGCTTAATCTTGATAACCATTTGGATTGTTCTTTTGCCAATTCCAACTATCAGCAAGCATATCTTCCAATCCATATTGCGGTTGCCAACCAAGTTCAGCCACAGCACGTGCATTATTGGCAAAAGATGTTGCAACATCACCTGCACGACGAGGCGAAAACTCAAATGGAATATGAATTCCATTCACTTTTTCAAAGGTCTTGGCTATTTCCAAAACAGAACATCCATTGCCTGTGCCAATATTCCAAGCACGGCATCCTTGTGCATTTAAACGATTATTTAAAGCACATAAATGTGCATTGGCTAAATCGACCACATGAATATAATCACGTACGCCTGTTCCATCTATGGTGTCGTAGTCATTACCAAAAATAGACAATTTTTCACGGCGACCCACCGCCACTTGCGTGACATAAGGCATTAAATTATTCGGAATCCCTTGTGGGTCTTCACCCATTTGGCCACTTTTGTGCGCACCAACAGGATTAAAATAACGTAATAGTGCAATTGACCAACGCGTATCTGCTATGGAAAGTTTTTGTAATAATTGCTCAACAATCAGTTTGGTATAACCATAATTATTGGTTGGCATTCCCGTTGGCATGTCTTCATTTAACGGGGATACATTGGCTTCATCATAAACGGTCGCAGATGAACTAAACACCAACTTAAAGACCTGAGCACGCTCCATGGCTTTCACTAAGCTGATAGAGCCTGAAATATTATTGTCGAAATATTTCAACGGTTCTTGCTGACTCTCACCGACCGCTTTTAGACCTGCAAAATGGATTACGGCCTCAATGCGATGACTGTGAAAAATGTGATCTAAAATATGTTGATCGAGAATATCACCTTCAACGAAATCTAGTTTTTTAGCCGTAAGTGCTTGAACACGCGTTAATGATTCTTCTGAACTATTGGATAAATTATCGAGAACAACAACCTCATGCCCTGCATTTAAAAGTTCAATACAAGTATGTGAACCAATATAGCCTGCCCCACCTGTCACTAAAATTTTAGACATGATTTTTTCCCATTAAGATCTGAATTAAACCTTGTGTCGATGCATCTAATGACGATACATCGGTTTGTTCACCATTTAAAATAGGCAACAATTGATTGGCAATTTCTTTACCTTTTTCAACGCCCCATTGATCAAATGGATTGATGTTCCAAAGGACAGATTGTACAAATACTTTATGCTCATACATTGCAATCAACATGCCTAAACTATATGGGTTCAACTCTTGCAATAGAATTGTGCTACTGGGCTGATTACCTGCGTATTTTTGATACTCTGGTAAAGTTGAAACTTCGCTTGGGTCTAAAGCCTGATTGCCAAAAGCCAGTAAGCGCGATTGTGCCAAACAATTGGACAATGCCAAATGGTGTTGCTCAATCAAGGCATCGGCATTATCAACATAGGTAAATTGCTTTGCTTTATAACGATGTACAGGAGCAATAAAATCACTGCTCACCGACTGAGTTCCTTGATGGAGCAATTGATAAAACGCATGTTGTGCATTCGGTCCAACTTCCCCCCAAATAATCGGGCAAGTATCGAATTGAACTTTTTCACCATTACGTTGAATGGATTTGCCGTTGGATTCCATTTCAAGTTGCTGTAAGTAGGCAGCGAAATACTTTAATCGACCATCATATGGCAAGACAGCATGGGTTTGAATATCTAAAAAATTATTGTTCCAAGCACCTAACAAACCCATTAATACAGGGATATTTTTTGCAAAGGATGCTGTTTGAAAATGCTGGTCAATGGCCTGTGCACCCGCTAAAAACTGCTTAAAACCCTCTACGCCGACAGTTAAAGCAATAGGTAAACCAATACATGACCAAAGTGAATAACGCCCACCCACCCAATCCCACAGCAAGAACTGATTTTCAGGTGCAATACCCCAAGCGGTCATTTTTTCAGGTTTCGTCGAAACACCAATAAAATGATGTTTTAAAATTTTAGAATCCTGACCAAATGATTTTTCTAACCAAAGACGTGCCGTTTGGGCATTTGATAAAGTATCAATAGTACCAAAGGACTTGGATGAGATAATAAATAAGGTGGTTTCAGGACGCAGTTGATGTAACAAATCTGAAAGCTGACTACCATCAATGGTTGAAACAAAGTGTGTATTGAGTGGCTTCGATGTGGTTTTTTTAAAGTCAGATAAAGCATGACTGACCATCAATGGTCCTAAATCTGAGCCACCCACCCCAATATTGACCACATCTTGAATGGCTTCACCCGTTGCACCGCGGTATTGACCTGCATGAATTTTATTCACTAAAGCAAACATTCTGTCTAATTGCTGATGAACTTGCTCTGCAATTTTTGGATGTTGTTGATCATTTTTAGGTAGGCGTAAGGCCCAATGCATGGCTGCACGTTGTTCCGTACAGTTAATTTTTTCGCAAGAAAATAAGCGCTTAATCCATGGTGCTAAGTCTTGCGTATTGGCCCACTGCACTAAAGCTTGAATAATTTTTTCATCAACACGATGTTTACTAAAGTCAAAAACCAGAGGACCTAAGGTCACTGAGAATTTAAGAAATCGTTGTGGGTCTTCGGCAAATAATTCAGTTAAATGTTTAGCTTCAAATTGATTTTTTAAAGCCTTTAAACCATCTATCACTGTGCTTAAATTTTCTACAGAATAAGGCTGAATTTTTCCAATCATTAGCGCCCTACTCCCATATAAGCGAAACCTTGTGCCTTCACATAGCTCGGATCATAAATATTTCGCCCATCTAAAATTAGGGGATGCTTCATTATTTTGAGTAATTCAGCATAGTTCGGACTCCAATATTGTTTCCATGCCGTTAATAAGCATAAGACATCTGCATCTTGAGTCGCCTCATATTGCTCTGTGCAATAAATTAAATCTGGGCGCTGTCCATATGTTTTTTCTATTTCAGGCAAAGCTTGCGGATCATGTAGCTTAACCGTCACATTTTGTGCCCAAAGTGCTTTTAACATGGCATGAATTGGCGACTGTTGAATACGGGCGGTTTTTTCTTTAAATGAAGCCCCCCAAATTGCAACGATTTTTCCCGCTAAATTGCCATGGTAATAATTCCAAAGCTTACGAAATAAAAGCTCTTTTTGTTGCTCGTTAATCGCCCAAACTTGAGAAAGTAATTGGCTATTTGCACCCGCACCAAAAACAGTATTGGTCAGCGTTTGTATATCATGCGAGAAATTCTCTCCACCAAAACCCGCACCGGGGTACAAATACGATGCACCAATACGACTATCGGCTGCCATGCCCTGACGGACATGTTCAATATCAATCCCTAATTTTTCTGCAACCAAGGCTAAATCATTAATATAACTAATCCGCGTTGCCAACATACCGGACACACTCAATTTGGTGAACTCAGCATCCAAGACTGGCATAAACAAATATTGCTGCTCACGCGGAAATAATGGGCGTAGTAACTCTCTTATTTTGCTTTGATTTGAATCAGAAGCACAGCCGACGATCAATTGCTTGGTTTGAATCAAACTTTGCAGTGCATTGCCTTCTTGAATCATATCTGGCAAATAGACCCAATCATCTTCTGGCAAGATTTTTTCAAATTTTGCAGTGCCATGCAAACCTAAAGTTGAAGCATTGATCATCAATTTCGGATGAATAATCGGACGCTGTTTCAGTTGTTTTAAAATTTCAAGCGCTTGATTTTCTTCAGTCGGATTAAAACTAAACAAATAGGCATGGGTATCTAAATCAATATCTTCGAATGTACAGTATTTTAGAAAACCATTATTCTGCTGTTTATCAATCAGTTGTTTAACCGCTTCATCTTGTATATAAGCTTGTTCAAGCCTTGGTTTTTCAAGCAGTTCGCACCAAAAAACCTGATGACCACATTCGGCCAATAAAGCAGCCAATACACCTGAATAAAGAGTTTGTCCAAATACTGCAACCTTCATATATTCACCAACTTATAATGCAAGTTCTTTAATCAGCGCTTTAAAATCTTCACCCAAGTGTGGATGAGCTACCCCATAATGTAGCACGGCTTTTAAATAACCTAGCTTACTACCACAGTCAAAAGTTTGACCTTTCATACGATAAGCTTCAACTGTATCTGTCGTTTGCAACGCAGCAATCGCATCAGTCAGTTGAATTTCATTGCCCGCACCTTTGGGCGTTTGCTCAAGTAATTGCATAATTTTGGCAGGCAGTACATAACGCCCAACCACAGACAGGTTTGAAGGTGCAGTTCCTACAGCAGGCTTTTCCACAATCCCTTGCATGACGACACTTTGGCCTTCTGCTGGACTAGAAGCAACATCCACAATACCGTATTGGTCAACCAAGTGATCTGGCACAGCTTCAACCATAATTTGTGATGCTTGTGATGCGCTAAACCGTTTAATCATAAGACTAATATCATTTTCAGGGTCTGAATCTTTAACCAATACATCTGGAAGTAACACTGCAAATGGTGCATCACCCACAATATCTTTTGCACACAATACAGCATGGCCTAAACCAAGGGGTTGTGGTTGTCGCACACTGACAATACTGACGTGAGCGGGAACTATTTCTGTAATCAATTTTAATAAATCATATTTTTTTTTATTTTCTAAGGTCGTTTCTAGCTCAAAATTACGATCAAAATAATTTTCAATGGATGCTTTAGATGAATGTGTGACTAAAATGATCTGCTCAATACCCGCCGCTACAGCCTCTTTCACAACATACTCAATAGCAGGTCGGTCGACGACAGTGACCATTTCTTTGGGAATTGACTTACTTGCAGGCAAAAAGCGAGTACCTAGGCCCGCAACTGGAAGAATGGCTTTTTTGATCATCAAATTTCTACTATTAAGTTTAAATATTACATTAAGAAGTTTTTACTTCATCCGCTTTTTCTTTCGGATCATTGCCTTTAAATAAAGAAGGACCCACATGACCTGGGGCATTAATGCCTTCTCTTTTAGTCATGACACCTACCGTTTTCCACATGATTTTAAAGTCAACCCCAATATTATGATTGTCTACATACCATACATCGCATTTAAAACGTTCTTCATAGTCCAACTCATTACGACCACTCACTTGTGCTAAACCTGTCATGCCTGGGTGCACCTCTAAACGACGGGCTTGTTCAGGTGAATACAATTCGACGAACTCTTTGAGCATTGGCCGAGGACCTACAATACTCATATCCCCCTTAAGAACATTAATTAACTGTGGCATTTCATCTAAGCTAGTAGATCGTAACTTCTGACCAAATGGTGTAATGCGTTGTTCATCTGACAATGGTTCACCATTTTTATCCACCGCATTTTTCATAGATCTAAACTTAATCATTTTGAAAAGTTTGCCATCTTTACCTGGCCGCTCTTGTAGAAAAAAGATCGGAGAACCTAAATTTTTGCGGACTTTAAAGGTAACGAAACAAAAAATAGGTGAAAGTAAGATAAGAGCAATCAGCGAGATAACTATGTCAACAAGTCTTTTCATTACTAAAATTACCACTCTATTTATTCAGTTTTTTTCGAAGAAAAGTATTATAAATTTTACCTAATAGCGGACTCGGCATCAGCCTAAAAGCAGACCTTATTAAGAACAGAATATTAGCATGCATTGAGTTTTGAATTTTAAGTTCTTTTTTTAAATTTAGTAATTGTTTTTCACTTTTAATATATTCTAAACCTTTTCTACGAGCATGCATCCCATTGCCAACACGTGCATACAATACCACATCCTCTAAATTAGCAACTTTATAATCTGCACCTATTACACGCAACCACAAATTGTAATCTTCCATAAATAAATGATGTTTATACCCACCTAAATGCTCGATAATATCTTTTCTATAGGCCACCGTCATATGGTTAAAAGGACATCTTTTTTGTGCAAACTTCTTAATATCCCCGTAGTTCACTGGTACTGCCTTGAATACATTTGCATCTGAAATTTCTTGATCAAATTCTAAAATTTGACCACCAAACAAGACTATATCTGGATTTTGTTGTATAAATTTAATCTGCTTTTCAAAGCGATCAGGTGTACAAATATCATCCGTATCCATACGAAAAATCCAGTCATTTGAACAGTGCTTTAAACCTTCATTTAAAGCTTTGCCTAAGCCAACATTTACAGCTAAAGGTACAATCTTAAGTGAAGAACCAATTCTTTTTTGCCAAAAAATCAAGCTATCTTGTAAATCCTTTCCAATTGGCCCATCTACAACCAACACAATCTCATCTGGAGGAACTGTTTGTTCTTCCCAGACACTCTTCAAACAATCATTTAAGAAATTTTCATTTTCTTTAATGTACAATGACATAAGAATACTAATTTTCATAAAATACGCTCTTATATAAATTATAATAATTATCAGCCATTATTTCCTGAGTATAATTGAATAAGTATTTTTCATACGCATTTTTAGAAAATTCATCTGATTTTTCAGATAAATTAGTTATTGCACTGATAAGATTTTTAATGTTATTTGGTTGAAAATAAGCAACCTCTTTATCATTAAAAACATCTCTATTTACAGGAATGTCAGTACAGACTATTGCTTTATTTGCTGATGCAGCCTCAAGCAAAGCAATAGAAATACTTTCAGCATACGAAGTTTGTGAAAAAATATCAAAATACTCCAAATAAGCCATTGCATTACTTCTATAACCTAGGAAAAGGCACCTTTTAGAAACACCTAAATCTTCTGCTAATTTTTTTAAATACATTAGATAATCACCATCACCCACTAATATGAAGCAATAATTTGTAAGGCTAGGTAAAGCTTTTATTATCTGTTCATGACCTTTCCTCTTTATCACCCTAGTACATGTGCCAATACATATGTATTTTTCTTTCATTTCCTTAATCAGCAGTACATCATCATCATTAACACACTCTTTTATATTTAAATCCCTACCATTAGGTATATTAATAATATTTTTAACACTTAAACTATCTTTATAATACTTTTCAGCAGTATTCCCAATAGCTACAATAATATCTTTATTCCTCAAACCAAAAAACCAAATTTTTTCAATTAATTTAGATTTCATATAGGAGTTTGAAATCCTAAATTCTTCAAAAATAATATTATGCTGTGTCGAGATCAAAAAACATTTTATATTATGTAGCCTTGTATATAAATCTGGTCTAATCCCATGAGAATGCAATACATCATACTCTTCAAAATCATATTTTTTAAAAAAATCCATTTTTATACAATTAGCATTAAACTTTAAAATATCATCATTAGAATCATCAAAATAAAAAATATCGATCGAAACACCAGTCTTGCAAGACAATCTATCTACAATATCTTTAACAACTATAATCGGACCTAAATTCCTTAAAGATGGTAATAAAAATGCAATTTTCATAAACTAAGTACCTACTAACATATCTCTTGATGATGGAACCAAAACGGCAATCAAAGACAATACACAAAACAATATCAACCGTATTATCACCTTGTTATAATTTTTTATTCTTAAATCCTTTTCTAAAAAAAACAACAATGCAAATAAATTTATTAATAAAATAATCATACCCACCCTCTTACTTTGCCCACCAGCCATAATAATTATTGAAAATACATACAAGCCAATACTCAAAACAAAACTGTTAAGGAAAAAATTATCTTTATATTTTATTTTAAAATTATTTAAAAATAAATAAAATAGAAATAAAATAGAAATAGCCAACATATAGACTAGTGGATTAACATCACCCGTATCAGAACTAGACCGCCCCCCATCTCCAAAAAAATAAAATGCAACAACCAAAAAGACAAAACTCATAATCGTTAAAAGATACTTCTTTTTTTTCAGAAAAATATATGGAAGAAATAAAATAGCTGTATTATGCAGAAGAAATGCGATAAGCAGATAAAAATAACTTATTAGATCTTTTTTATCATACTCACTATTATTAAATATTGAAAATAGAATAAAATAAGTTGCTAAAAATTGTCTATACACATTCTGAAAACCCATAATTGATGGGAAAAAAAGAATAAAAACAATGAAAACATATTCTGGTAATTTATTTTTCTTACAAAACATACAGAAAAATAAGAAAAAAATCGTATCCAATATAAAATAAACATAAACTGGATTGTTTGAAATATTTTCATATATAAATTTACTAGAGAGCCAGTATAATGGCTCTCTTAAATAATAAGTATCATAATAATAATACCAATCCAAGTCTAATGTTGAAATATACGTAACAAAATCATTACTTAAACCATAACTTCTTAGTGCGAATGACCATATCAACAACAAGCAAAAAATTAAAAAATAATTAATATTTGGCTTAATCTTAAAACAGTACAACATACCAATTAAATAATATATAAAATAAATATATACAGGTTCAATCATTAAAAATTTCTCTTATCCTTAATGATTAAAACCATTTTTTCATTTTAAAAATATAATACTTACAAAACATCAAAAAATAAATAGAAAAAATAGCACCAGGCTTTTCTCTAAGAAAATCTAGCATCAATTTTACCGATTTTTTCTTATCAACCTGCCCCGTCCATGTAATATATATCCAACGTATTTTATTATAAGCCTTATCATATAATTTATAATTTCTATAATTATTCAATGTTTTTAAATTATTATCATAAATAAATTTTGCATTCTTAGTTGAATTATTTGAGTGTATTCTATACTTAGCTAATTTATCTGATAAACAATAAACTCTGCCTTCCTCGGCCATTTTAAGCCACATATACCAATCCTCTACCAATATCTTTTCATCAAACCCACCTATTTTTAGTAGTGTATTCATACGCAACATCTGTGTCGGAGCAAAAAAAGCACATTCATTAAGAAATATTTTATCAAATACATATTCCTTTTCTTTTAAGGAGTTTTGAGATTTTATATTATTGTTTTCATCAATATAATCTGCACTTCCAAATAAAGCCACTGTATCTAAGTTTTTTTCCAAAAAATCAACTTGTATAGCTGTCTTTTTTTCAAGCATAAGATCATCAGATGCAATAATTGAAAAATAATCTCCCTTACACCACTGTATAGCTTCATTCAATGTTGCACTTAGACCTTTATTAGGACGGCATCTAAATTCAAAACGAGTAAAGCGCTTTTCACACTTCGGAATCATTTGACTAATTTTTTCTACCGAATTATCTTTAGAACCATCATCTATAATAATGAGTTCAATATTTTCATACGTCTGATCAATAACACTCTGAATGCAATCTTGAACAAAATGCTCATGGTTATAACATGGTATAACCACAGATACCAAAGGCTGATTATTCTTTTCCAAAACGACTCTCTCGATCTTTTAATACTGCAAATACAAAATAACCCATAACGCTCCAGTACAATGCATAATTGACTACATGCGCAATAGAAACACCTTTAAAACCAAAAACTTGTGTAAATATATAGGTTAAAACTATAGAGCTACAGGCAAAAATTATTTCTGTACTAATAAACAGTTTCGTCATTGCTTTACCCAACATCAGGTAAGCTAAAATCCAGCTGCCTATTTTGAGTGAATCACCAATCATTTGCCACAGAAACAATTCTCTCATTGGTAAAAAGGCAGAACTGAAAAGTAATGGAATAATCCAATCTTTCAGCAAGTATACAGCCACTCCTCCAGCCACAGCCAAAGGAAAAATAAATTTATAGCCCAAATAAACTTCAGCTTTTATTGCCTGAATATTTGAAAGCTCGGATAACCTTGGTAAGTAATATACACTTAAGGTGGTCGTCACCAACATCAAATATGCAGCACTTAAGCGAATCATCGCTTCCCAATAACCAGCATATGCAACATTATATTCATGAACCAAATAGCTACGAATAACCATTTGAGATAAGGGTACACAAATGGCACTCACTAAGGCCATGGCAGCAAATGCCAGAAATTTTTTTGCAATATCTGAATCAATTTTTCCAATAAAATAGGAAAAATTGAACCACTCTGACCTATAACATAAATATAAGGTGACAATAAAGTTTAAGGACTGATAAATACATAACGCAACTAGTGCACCATACAGTCCTAACTTAACTGCAAGGAATCCAGTGATAAATAGAGAAAATAAACTGCCTGCAATATTTGCAAAAACTAGTTTTAGTATTTCTTTTTTACCATTTAAAATGGCTAGCAAAAGGGCATTCAAATTAAAGAAAATAAGAAATACTGCAAACCAAATTAAAACTGAACCATAATCTTCAGTTTTAAATATCCAAAATGATAATTGCTGATGAAAGATTAAAACCAGAAAAGTAAAAATAAAGCTAAAAATTGAAACAATACTTCCAGCTGTTTGCCAAACCGTTTTTTGCTTTTTTTCATCGTCATAATATTCAGCTGTGTACTTGACCACTGCTGTATTTACCGCACTTCCAGCAAAGGTTGTTACCATTTGAATAAAATTTTGGAATTGACCAATAGCGGCGTAGCCAGCAGGCCCGACGTATACTGCTAGTATTTTATTCAATAAAAACATAGTGGCTGTTTTGATTAAAACAGCCACTCCATTTAGTACACTGGTTTTAAGTAAATTCATTTTAGACTTTAAAACAATTACAAAGCTGAATTACTTTTTTAACATCTTCCAAACTCATAGTAGGGCCGATAGGCAAGCTCATTACTTCATCATGAATTTTCTCTGAGATCGGATAATTCAAATCATTCCATTCTTTATATGCTTGCTGTTTATGTGGAGGAATTGGGTAATGGATTAACGTTTGTACGCCGTTTTCTGATAAATATTGCTGTAATTCTTCCCGATTTTTTGAACGAATGACAAATAAATGCCAAACGTGTTGGTCATATTGAGAAGCATCTATATCTGACAAAGGCAAGATCAATTCAGAATTTTTAATCCCTTCGAGATACATTTTTGCAATTGTACGACGATGGTTAACTTCAACATCTAAATGTTTTAATTTGACATCAAGCATTGCCGCTTGGATTTCATCTAATCGACTATTTACACCCACGAATAAGTTCTTATATTTCTCGTGTGAACCGTAGTTGCGTAAGGCCTTTAACATCTGTGCTAGCTCAGCATCATTCGTCGTAATCGCCCCCGCATCTCCTAGTGCACCTAGATTTTTGCCTGGATAAAAGCTAAAACCTGAAGCATCTCCCCAGTTACCCGCTTTTTTATAGTCTATTTGTGCACCATGACTTTGCGCCGAATCTTCTAAAACCAATAAATTATGTTTTTTTGCAAGGCGCATAATCTCTGACATTGCAGCCAATTGACCATATAAATGAACAGGTAAAATGACTTTTGTTTTAGGAGTAATTGCTGCTTCAATCTTTTTTGGATCAAGATTATAAGTATTAATATCCGGCTCAACTAAAACTGGCGTTAAGTTATTTGCTGTAATCGCTAAGATACTGGCAATATAGGTATTTGAAGGAACAATAACTTCATCACCATCTTGAAGCTTACCTAACTCTTTCCAAGCACGTAAGGTTAAAATTAATGCATCCAAACCATTGGCCACACCAATTGCAAACTTGACCCCACAATAATTTGCAAAATTTTGTTCAAATTGCTCTAACTCATTACCACCAATATACCAACCCGAATCAATAACTCTTGTACAGGAAGCAATCAACTCTTCACGATACTGCTGATTGATATTTTTTAAATCTAAAAAGGGAATCATTCTTATATATAACCTTTAATGATTGCAGGATTGCCTACCACTATTGCATTTGCTGGGACATCTTTCGTCACCACAGCACCAGCACCAATCAGTGCATTTTGGCCAATACGGATTCCAGGTAAAATGGTGGCATTGGCCCCAATGCTTGCCCCCTGCTCAACAACCGTTTGAGGAAATTCTTCTGGATACTGTTTTGAACGGGGGTTTTTATCATTTGTAAACGTAACAGATGGGCCAATAAAGACGTTATCTTCTAATGTGATTCCATCCCATACATAAACGCCTGATTTTATGGTGACATTGTTGCCAATGATGACATCATTTTCAATGAGTGTATGCGCACAAATATTACAATTTTCACCAATTATGGCACGCTGTAAAATGACACTAAATTGCCAAACTTTGGTTTTCTGTCCAATTTTTTGGGATTTCACGTCTGATAAAGGATGAATAAAAGGCTTATGTACTTCTTTTAAAAATTCTTGATAATCACGAATATAATCAGATTCAGTAAAATGCTCACTTGCCAAAACAAGTAGAACACAGTCCTCCGAAAAATCATGCATTTCCCGCCAAATCAAACCTTCAATAAGCAAGCCCTGAGCAGGCGAATTTAATACAATTTCTTCCTTTTGATGACCATCATCTAAAATAAAGCGACAGCTCCCTTTTAAACAAATGGCCACTTGTTTTAAATTAAGATGTGCGTGAAAACCACGAGGCTTATCGACTGTATTAAAAATATAATATAAACGCTTAACGTCAAAGGGAATGGACTGATTGGACTCAATAGCCACTAACCCACCACGGTCATCACCAAAGTTCGGCAGATCAATTAACTTTACTAAACTCATTTTATTCACTTACCAATGAGATTAAATATTGGCCATAGTCATTCTTACTCATGCTCTGCCCAATGGATAAAACTTGTTCTTTGCTTAACCACCCATGACTAAGAGCAATTTCCTCTAGACACGCTACTTTATAGCCTTGGCGTTTCTCTAAGGTTTCTACAAATTGCGCCGCTTCGAGCAAACTTGCATGTGTCCCTGTATCAAGCCATGCAAAACCTCGCCCAAGAAGCTCTACATTTAAATCACCACGCTCCAAATACATTTGGTTCACTGTAGTAATTTCTAATTCTCCGCGTTCAGAAGGCTCAACTTGTTTGGCAATTTGAATCACTTGATTGTCATAGAAGTACAGCCCCGTTACCGCAAAATGAGACTTCGGATACTGAGGCTTTTCTTCTAGGGAAATTGCTCGTTTCTGCTCGTCAAACTCAACTACACCAAAACGTTCAGGATCTTTAACTTGATAACCAAAGACTGTTGCGCCTTTTGCACGAGCAACGGCTTGTTTTAACATTGGTGTAAATCCTTGACCATAAAAAATATTATCGCCTAACACCAAACACACATTACTATTACCAATGAACTCTTCGCCGATAATAAACGCTTGTGCCAAACCATCTGGACTTGGTTGAATGGCATATTGGAGACGAACACCAAATTGTGAACCATCACCCAGTAAACGTTCAAAACTCTCTTTATCTTCTGGTGTTGTAATAATGAGTACATCCTGAATTCCTGCCAACATGAGGACAGAAAGTGGATAATAAATCATCGGCTTATCATAAATAGGTAAAAGTTGCTTTGAAACACCTTTTGTAATTGGATACAAACGTGTACCCGAGCCACCCGCCAGAATAATACCCTTTGTTGTTATTACCATTATGCGTTTACACCTAATCGTTCACGTTGATAACTACCATCTTGGACTCGACGGCACCAATCTAAATTATTTAAATACCATTCAACAGTTTTTCGTATACCTGTTTCAAATGTTTCTTGTGGCATCCAACCCAGTTCTTTTTCAATTTTTACCGCATCAATCGCATAACGCAAATCGTGCCCAGGTCGATCTTTCACAAACGTAATCAGCGCTTCATATTTCTGTCCATTAGACTGAGGCTTTAGTTCATCCAAGATCTTACAAATTGTTTTTACGACCTCAATATTTTGTTTTTCGTTATGTCCACCAATATTATAAGTTTCCCCAACAATACCTTCTGTGACAACCTGATATAAAGCACGCGCATGATCTTCAACAAATAACCAATCACGGATTTGATCACCTTTGCCGTAAATTGGTAAAGGTTTCGTATCTAGGGCATTGAGAACAACCAAAGGAATCAATTTCTCGGGGAAATGATATGGACCATAATTATTTGAACAATTCGTCACAATCGTGGGCAGGCCATAAGTACGCTGCCATGCACGAACCAAATGATCTGAACTGGCTTTACTTGCAGAATATGGTGAACTTGGTGCATAGGGCGTTGTTTCAGTAAATAAATCCGTGGTTCCCTCTAAATCACCATACACTTCATCGGTCGAAATATGATGGAAGCGAAAAGCTTCTTTTGCTTCTAAGGTTAGACTTAACCAATATTTTCGTGCGGCTTCCAATAAGCTATAAGTGCCCACAATATTAGTCTGAATAAATGCAGCAGGACCATCAATAGAGCGGTCAACATGCGATTCAGCGGCCAAATGCATGACTGCATCTGGTTGAAATTCATGAAATAGTTTTTCTAGTTCGACTTGATCACAAATATCTATTTGGGAAAATTGGTAACGTTCATTATTATCAATCGATGTTAATGATTCTAAATTTCCAGCATAAGTTAATTTATCTACATTAAGTACTTGGTGTTGTGTATTCTGAATAATATGTCGTATTACTGCTGAACCAATAAAACCAGCTCCACCTGTTACCAATAATTTCATCTTGTCCTGCTTCTAGTTTAAGTTAATTGATAGCAAAATAATTTTAAGTAGCTATAAATATAAGTAATAAGATGTATCTGTATACTAAAAAGATTTTAATATTTTACTCAAAACATATAATTGTATAAGTAATATAATAGAACATTTTTGATTTTATCAAACTTGCATTAATAAATGGTATCAATGATTGTTTAATTTTTCAGCTTTGTAACCCTCAACATAATTTTGTAAAATATTTTTAATTTTCACGTGATTATCACCTTCTTCAGATAGATCTGACAACTCT
The DNA here is from genome assembly GCF_001707755.1 of Acinetobacter celticus. Taxonomy (GTDB): domain Bacteria; phylum Pseudomonadota; class Gammaproteobacteria; order Pseudomonadales; family Moraxellaceae; genus Acinetobacter; species Acinetobacter celticus. The sequence goes on from NZ_MBDL01000001.1 coordinate 439,323, forward strand.
ATAAACACGCTACGTATTTGATCAAAAAGATAAAAGTTTTCGTACGATTTTAAAATCCGCTCATGATCTGTTTTTTCTATATTTTCAGCTTCAATGAGTAATTCCTCATACAATTTTTCACCTGATCGAAGTCCCGTAAATTGAATGGCAATATCTCCCAAACCATTCTCATCCATTGATTTATAACCACTTAAACGAATCATTTGTTTGGCTAGATCTACAATTTTTACTGGCTCGCCCATATCCAACAAAAACACATCCCCCCCCGTACCCATCGCACCAGCCTGAATCACCAACTGCGCCGCCTCTGGTATCGTCATAAAATAACGAGTTACGTCAGGGTGCGTCACAGTAACAGGCCCACCTTGGGCAATTTGCTTTTTAAACAAAGGAACAACAGAACCCGAAGAACCCAATACATTGCCAAAACGCACAATACTAATTTGTGTTTTCGGATTCGTTGAAGCTAAACCTTGACAATACAACTCTGCCATACGTTTAGACGCGCCCATCACATTGGTTGGACGCACTGCTTTATCTGTCGAAATTAAAACAAAGGTTTCCACACCCTGCTTCACCGCAGCATCTACACTGCGTGCTGTCCCAATAGATGTATTATAAATTCCCTCAAAAGGATTCGCTTCAACCAATGGCACATGCTTATAAGCAGCCGCATGGTAAACCGTTTGCACAGCATATTGTTGCAATATACGTTCCAATTTAGCCTGATTAGTTACCGAACCTAAAACTGCAATAATTGATATATTCGTATTTTGTAATTCACGATCAATTGAATACAACGCAAATTCGGACATCTCAAAAAGCACAAGGCATTTCGGCTGATGCTTGACAATCTGGCGACAAAGCTCCGAACCAATTGACCCCCCTGCCCCTGTCACCATTACCACTTTATTTTTAATATTTTTTTCTAAAAGCTCGGGCTTTGGTGGTACAGGATCACGACCCAGTAAATCAATAATATCAACCTCACGAATATCTGAAACTTTCACCCGGCCATCGACCAATTGAGTCACACCCGGCAATTCCATAATTTTGACATCAGCAGAGTCAAAAGATTCTATGATTTCTTTTTTACGTGCACGCCCAACAGATGGCATCGCCAATAAAATTTCTTCAATTGCAAACTTCCCCAGTTTTTTCGTAGCACGTTGGGTTGAGTAAATTTTTAATCCACTTAAAGATTGGCCTTGTAATGATTTTTTATCGTCAATAAAACACACAGGCAAATAATCATCTGAATGGTTTAAAGCAGCAGCAATTTGCTGTCCTGCTAGGCCTGCACCATAAATTGCCACACGTTTACGCACGTGTTTTTTAGCGAACGTTTTAAGGGTTGCGTAACGAATCACCGCACGACTCCACCACATCCATGAAAACAATAAAAAACCATACATGAGCGGAATACTCATGGGTATAAAGGCTAAATTTAATTTTTTTATGGCATATAAAATAACAATTTGAATAAAAGTGGCAATCGAGATACGTAGTAAATAATCTTCATTAAATGAACGAACAATTGCGCGATAAATGCCAAGTAAAGCAAAAATTGCAATCCCGACGATACCCACATAGATATACCATGCATCAAGCCCTTGCATCACTTGCACATTTGGGCGAGCCAAACGGACCGCATAAGCGAGCCACATCATCAGTGGCAAGATACAAAGATCTATCAACACCAAAACAATTTGTTTTTGGCGACGCGGTAATGATGCTATAGATCGAATAATGTCTTTCACAACGTGCTCGAATAGGGTCAAATGACGTGAGGTAGAGCGCATGATTATACGCTCTTTTGCGGTTTAGATTTTTGCGATGACTTGTGCAATCGTATCAACCGTTTTTTGCACACTTTGCTCTGACAAAGTTGGATGTACCAAGAACATTAAACTGCTTAAACCTAAGGCTTGAGCATTGGCTAAACACTCAATCGGGCGCCACGGTGTTTGATCAAACGCTTTTTCTAAATAAACTTCTGAACATGAGCCACTAAAACAGGGTACGCCTAAAGCATTAATTTCTGCCATGATACGGTCCCGTGACCAAGTTTCAGGCAAGGCTTTAATATTCACTTGTACATAGCATTTATAGGCAGCATGTACATCATCATCAGATGGTTTTGACACTGTAAAATAAGGGTTATTTTCAAAGATAGCTTGAATACGTGCCATATTGGCATTACGATTTTCAGTCCATTCAGGCATTTTCTTTAATTGCAGACGACCAATCACTGCTTGCATTTCCATCATGCGCCAATTGGTGCCAAAAGAATCATGTAACCAACGGAACCCCGGCGGGTGCTGTGTGTTATACACACTGTCATAGTTTTTACCATGGTCCTTATACGACCACATTTTTTTCCAAAGGGATTCATCATTGGTCGTGACCATACCGCCTTCACCGCCTGTGGTCATAATTTTGTCTTGGCAAAATGACCATGCACCAATATGACCAATCGAACCTGCTGATTTGCCTTTATATAAAGCACCATGCGCTTGAGCACAGTCTTCAATCACGAAAATACCCTTTTCTTCAGCCAATTGCATGATTGGATCCATATCACACATCCAACCTGCCAAATGCACACAAATAATCGCTTTGGTATTGGGTGTAATCACCGCTTCAATAGTACGGCGTGAAATATTTTGTGAATCCAGTTCGACATCGGCAAAAATCGGATTGGCACCAGCGGTTACGATAGAACTTGCTGACGCCAAGAAAGTGCGTGAAGTAACAATCACATCATCCCCTGCCCCAATACCCAATGCTTTTAAGGCTAAATCTAATGCCACTGTGCCATTTGCAACAGCCACCGCATATTGAGTACCTGCAAACTGTGCGAATTCCTTTTCAAATTCACGGCATTCTTGACCTGTCCAATAATTCACTTTATTTGACAATAGAACCTTTGAAACTGCGTCCGCTTCAGTTTGCGTAAAACTTGGCCACGGTTCAAATGCAGTGTTTAACATGGAATTTTCCTAGTTGAAATATCTATTTAGACTTGAGAATACGGGCTGGATTACCCACAACAGTCACACCTGCGGGCACGCTTTTTGTAACCACAGCACCCATTCCCACTATAGCACCACGACCGATTACTACAGGCCGATCTGGTGTGCCCTGCTTAATGACAGCGCCTGCACCAATATAAGCATGGTCTTCAATATGAATATTACCGTTGCATTTTACACCTGGTGCGAAGGTCACAAAGTCCCCAATAATACAATCATGCTCGACATAACTATATAAATTGGCATGAAAGCATTTACCAATTTTGATATTAGAGGTAATGGTGACAAATGGACTTAAAGCCGAACCTTCAGCAATTTCAATCTGATCCATAAGCACAACATTGTCTGCATAAATTGACCAAAGTGTAATGCCATCTTGCGCTAAACGATGGGCAATTTTTTCACGCACATGACTGTGAGCGATGGCGATTTGTACAGACTTTACAGCAGCAGATTCATTTAAAAAATCAGCATAGTTCATGGCACGATGACCATTGATCGCACCAATTTCCGTGAAGGCATCATCAATAAAAACTACTTCAGATGAATCCTGTTCACGTGCCAATTGTTGACGCGCCACAGGCATCAAACTGCGCCCACAGCCTGAAGCACCATAGATCGCATACAGTTTAGTCATGTTGACTGCCTGTAAATTTAGTCATGGTCGCTTCGCCTTCTGCGCTGATATCCTCTTTGGCCAACACTTTTTTGACGGTTTTAAGCATAATTTTAAAATCCAGCCAAAGTGATTGATTTTCAACATACCATGTGTCGAGTTTAAACTTTTCTTCCCAAGAAATGGCATTGCGCCCATTCACTTGCGCATGCCCTGTCATACCTGGGCGCACGTTATGTCGTTTTGCTTGTTCTGCATTATATAAGGGTAAATATTCAGTCAATAATGGGCGCGGGCCAACAATGCTCATCTCGCCTTTAATCACATTCCACAACTCTGGCATTTCATCCAAACTACTCGAACGAAGCATTTTGCCAAATGGAGTTAAGCGCTCACTGTCTGGCAAAGGATTCCCCTGCACATCTACAGCATCTTTCATACTACGAAATTTAATCATTTCAAATGGTTGACCGTACAAGCCTGGACGTACCTGACGAAACAAGACTGGTGAACCCAGATTTTTCCGCACTTTATACGCCACGAAAGCATACACGGGAGACAAAATCACCAGTGCAGTCGAGGCAATCGCAATATCCAGTACACGCTTTAACATTTATTTACTCATCGAATTCATTTGAAAATTGTTTTTAGATTATTCGGCTTTATGATAAATGCGTTTGAAAATGCCAAATAAAATAAATATGTTGATCTGTTCAGTCGTTTGACGACCAAGCTGAGCCTCACAGCGCTACCATTTCGAAGCATTAGAGATCCATCCAGCGTCTATTGACCAAACTTCCTGCGCTATTCAGATGTAATACTTTGGCGTAATTTCCAGCAGCAGTTGCACACTCTGGAATATCTTTGGTCACCACACTACCTGCACCAATGGTCGCATTACTACCTATTTTAACATTTCCGATAATACAGACATTCGGGCCAATATAGACATTATCGCCAATTTCTGCAGCTTTTCGTCCCTGATTCGCACCAATGGTCGTAAATTGAGATAAATTTACATTATGACCAATCACCACTGAAGGATTCACCACCAATGGGCCACCATGGCCAATATATAAGCCATAGCCAATTTGGGTAGACGGATGAATATCAATCCCGTATTTTTTTTTCTTATAATAATAAATAGGATACGCAAATTTAGACAGCAGTGATGTTGTGCTTGCTAAACGTAGCCAAAAAGAAAAATTAAAGCCACGATTAAAAAAATAATTTTTCAAAAATAATTTAAACGTCAGGCTTCCTGTATAACGATATAAATCACTTTTTATATATTTTAAAGTCATACAACTGCCCCTGAAGAGTTAATCCTCTTATTTTAAAACATAATGCGAGATGAGCAGAATCAATCATCTTTTTTACATATCCATTTCAGTCATCATATGCTTATTCACTTGATGGACATCGTATTTATTTAGCGCAATTTCTCGTGAACGTTGCCCCATCGAAATCATCAGTTTCGGGTCTTCAATAAAATACTGCATGCTTTGCACCAATTGATCGACCGATTTTACTGCCACCAAATAACCATTTACCCCATGAGAAACCGTTTCGCGACACCCTGGCGCATCTGTGGTAATGACCGCACGCCCCATGGCCATGGCCTCTAACACCGTTCGTGGTGTCCCTTCTCGATAAGAAGGTAAGACATACACGGAACTGGCTGTAATTGCAGGGCGAACATCGCTCAGTTTGCCCCAATAATTGACAATTTTATCATTTACCCAAGTCTCGAGTTCCTGCTGGGAAATGGCTGAAGGATTGTCATCCATCCATCCCACCAAATGAAATTCAGCTTCTGGATATTGAGCTTTAATACTACGTGCAGCAGCCATATATTCACGTATACCTTTATCACCCAATAAACGTGCTATCAGCAAAAATGAGGCCTTTACTCCACCTTGCTCATTAATAGGCAATGGCATAACCTCAAAATCTTGCACATTCACGCCAGAACCATTCACGACAACCGCTGGTTTATTGGCTTCAAGTAAGCGCATCTCTTCAAATAGTTTTAAATCATCTGGATTTTGGAAAAAAACTTTATGGGCATATTTTAAGGCCTGCGCATATAAACCATGCACCATTTTTTGAAAAATACTGCGCTTAGCTGTTTCAACATTTTGAAAGGCATAGCCTAAACCTGTGATCAATGCAAAACGCTTTGGCACCTTTGCCAATCCTGCTGCCAGCGTACCGTAAATCACAGGTTTAATGGTATAAGACAGCACAACATCGGGCTGGATCTGACGAATCTGCTGATACATATTTTTCAACAGTTTCAAATCTGCTAACGGATTCGTTCCCGTGCGTTGCATTGGAATTTCATGCACCTGATAACCTAATGCGATGAGCTTTTGATATTCCTCTTGGAAGTTTGCTAATTCAGGTACCATGATATGAATTTCATAGCCTTTGGTCTGAATCGCTTCCAATAATTTGCCACGAAAATTCAAAACAGAAGGCAGAAAACTGCTAATCATTAAAAATTTCATCTGTCTTGTCTCCACTGTGCAAGATATTGCTGACTCACGCTTTCAATACCAAAATTTTGCTCCACTCGTTGGCGTGTGGCTTGTTTTAAAGCGCGTTTTTCTTCATCTGTTTTTGCAACATAATTTAAAATTGCATCTGTCAAAGCCTCAACATCACGGGGCGGGACAATCGTGCCAAAATCATTCACAATATATTTGGCATCGCCAACATCGGTACTAATGCATGGCAAACCTGAAGCCATCGCTTCCACCAAAACATTTGGAAAACCTTCAGTAATCGAAGTCATTAAAAAGGCATCAATCGACTGATAAAAACTAGGCATATCTGAAATTTGATCAAGCAATTGCACCTTCTTTTCATCAAGCTGATATTGCTCAAAATAGGCTTTTATTTCAGGGTTTTCGATATTTGCGCCACTACCTGCAATTTTAAAAATAATCGGCTGATCTTTTAATTTGGCAATGGTGGCAAATAAATACGGATAACCTTTTGCAAGGTGATAACGTCCAGCAAAGCCTATTGTGCAAGGCTCATGCAAAATTGGATTAGGCCCAAATTTGGTAAGTGAAACGCCATTAGCAATGACATGCGAATTGGCATTTTCTAAACCAAATTTTTGGTGTTGCACTAAAGCTGAATGTGCACAATAAATAATGCCTTTGGGCATGTTTGATAACATTTTGCTAAATACCAAAGCGACTTTGGTACTAATAGATTCTTCTTTGGTTGATGCTAAAGAATGATGGATTCCCCAAAAAACATTCGGTTTATGTTGCATTCCTAAAGTGCTTAATGTCGCCAACACATTGGCATGATACATCCAACATTGAATAGTTTTAGGCACCAGTTTTTGCAGTAGTTTTTTTAATTGAAAAATTACCGATACAGTATTTAAACCATTCCAATTCAAAGCATAATGTGACCGACATAGCGCCAAAGTTTCAGTATAAACAGCTGAGGTTTTCATTAATGAAATGATCACATGATCACATTCATTTTGCGTTTGCTGAATTAGGCGTGACAGCATCATTTCAGCGCCACCAACCCCTGCAAAATTGGTAATCACATGAACAATCGTCTCTTTACTCACGCTAAATTTTCCATCAAGTTTAAATAGCTCTGTAAGACATTTTTTTTGTGAAATTGACAGCAATGCTTTTCAAATTCATCATTGCTATAGTCAACATAATTTTCAAACATTGCATGTTGCATTGCACGGCTCATACCATCAATATCATTACATTCCACCAATAGTCCAAATTTTGAATTCATCAAAATTTCCATTGGGCCACTTGGACAATTGGTACTCACCACTTTAATTTTTGATGCCAGTGCTTGAATTAAAACGCCGGGTAAACCTTCCCAATTAGAACTAAGTACAAATAAATCTGCATATTTAAAGTAGGCATATGGATTTGGATCAAACCCTGAAAGATCAACGACATCTGACAGATTCAAATCTTTTAATAACTGATCTAATTCGGTACGCAATTCGCCCTCACCTAAAATAATTAAGCGCGTTTGAGGGTACTGTTGATATAACTTTTGGAAGGAACGAATCAGAAAAGCAAAATTTTTGGCTTCAGTTAAACGCCCAACAGCCATAACCACTTTATTTTCGGCACTAAAAAAATGATGTTGCACAGGGGCATTTAATTTTTCAAAATAAGCATCGTCAATGACAGGGTTATAAATGGTGATGAGATTTTGCTTTTTATACGCATAATATTCACGAAAATCTTGCAAAACACCATTCGAGACACACACCACTTTATCTGCCAGCGGATAAGTCAAGTTCACTAAACTTTTTAAAATAAATTTAGATAAACCTGTATTTTTCATATTTTTTGAAGGAGTTGATACTTCACGAAAAATGAGCTTGGTTTTGACATGTGCCAATTTTTTGGCAAACCCACAAATCACATTGCTATGTGTTTGCGTCGCAATAATACAGTCATAGTGTTGTTCTTGTAATCGTTTTTTTAACGGAAATAAAGCATTAACCACGCGCCCACAATCAAAATTAATCAACTGAATTTTTGGATGAATTTCGGGCAATAATTTGCCTTTTTCGCCCTCTAAATTACACACCGCTAAATCAATATTTAAGCCTTGTTCGACCAAACTATTGGCAAGTTGAATGATTGTACGTTCCGCCCCACCTCCACCTAACGTCGGTAAAAAGAACATGACTTTATTCAGCATAACAAAACCTAAAAGATGGGAGATTAAAGTTGTTTTTGATTTTGCAGTTCAATTGCATGTTGCACACGCTCCGCATACCCCTGAATACCCTTCAGTTCAGTATCGCTAACACAAGTGGCTTTAATTTTTGCGTGGTAAGCGTCAAAGCTAGACACCACTTTTGCAGGAACGCCTATGGCTACTGTATTATCTGGAATGTCTTTGGTCACGACAGAACCCGCACCAATCACTACATTTGAGCCAATATTTACACCTGGCATAATAATACTGTTCACACCAATAAAGACCTGTGAGCCCACAGTAATTCTGGCAAAACGCTGATAACGTTCACCTTGTTCATCTTTGACCAAACAAGTACTGCCATCATGGGTAATAAATTTCACCCCAGAAGTAACAGTAACATCATCGCCGATGGTTACTAAGAACGGTTCTGAACCCCAACTTCGAATATAGATTCTACAATTATGACCAATCGTGACGCCTTTCTTCCTTGCATATGCCACACTGCCTTTGGCAAAAAAATAGGTCAAATCAAAAACAGTATTAAAAACGGCACGGATAAAGCTCATAATTAAAACCTATGTGACAACCTAAAAAGCAAGACGTAACGTGAAACTACAAAAGACAATGAGCTACCATCAGCCCATTTTTTGACAATACATTTTAACTGAAAATGAGTTCAACATATACCGCCTAACTAAAGGACTTAAACCTCAGATACAGTTACAGACTTTTCTAGCTTCTTCGCAGGAATACCGACATAGACGCCCGCCTCTGCAATATTTTTGCTCACCAAAGAACACGCACCAACAACACAATTATCTGCAATTGTGACACCATCTAATACAGTGACCCGAGCGCCAAACCAGATATTTTCACCAATCACAATGCCCTGTTTCGTGATTTGATCTTTCACTAAAACCTCTGGATTATTGAATGTATGATTACTGGCAATCATCACGGTTTGCGTTCCAATACGAGTATTAGCACCAATTTTCAGCCCACCACAACCATTTAAAAATGATTTAGAATTGATACTCACATCATGACCAATTTCAATCTTTCCGCCAAAGCATTTGATATAACAACTTTCACCAATAAAACTGTTGTCACCAATAATTAAGGTCGCATCCGATTCTACAATTAACGTGACATCATCACCAATATAAACATTTTTTCCAATGCGAATTTGCCCTGAAACTTCGAGTTTAGTACGTCGTCCAAAATATTTAAGCTGTGTGCCCAATGCCATGTTATAGAGCATTTTACGGCACTGCGCAGAAAACCAATTCAGCAGTTTTAAACCTTTAAAAAAGATCACTTCGGACGTCTCCACACGGTAGCTAAAATGGAAAAATTATAAAAAATCAACGCTACTGGTACAGCCACCAACATATATAATTTATCCGCACACAACCAATATAACCCTAAGAATAATATAAACTTAATGATCAATTCGACAATTTGCAACTGAAATAACACATTACTTTGTCGCTTCGCAATCAAATAAGCTGAACTTGGCGGATTACAAAATACTGCCCAATAACCCAAAGCTAAAATTTGGAAATATAAAGAAATCCCTACCCATTCTTGGCCAAAAATCAAAAGATAGAATGATTCAGGTAAAACGAAAAAAATCGCAAAAAAAGGCAATGATAAGACACTTAAAAAAATGCTACTTTTAAAAGCTTCACGCGGGGTATTTTGGTTTTTATATTTCCGAATAAAAAACTGGCGAATGGTTTGTGACATTAAATTAATCGGTACACGTAAAGTCCGCTCAACAATTGAATAAAAGCCAACGGATTGAAAGCCCACAAAATGCACGACCACATAATAAGGCAAATTGTGTGAAAAACTATTGAGTAAGGCATGTGGCGTATTGCTAAAAATAAAGTCTTTATAATTTTTAAATATTTGCCAACTCACCTCATAAAGACGCTGGCTGAGCACATAAAATAATAAGACAACGGCTAACAGCAGTGAGCTCACACTATAACTGTTCAGTAAATTTATCGTAAAAATAAGTGGTAAAATCAGTTGTACCGCAACAACCGTTATACTGCGAAAAATATTCAACCCTGCACAAAACCATTCTGCTTCGTGGGCAAATTTATAATTATAAACACTTTGAATTAAGGTATTGGCAAAAACCCCCAAAGCAATCGCAATCGCCATTTCTGCGTTATACACATATGCAATAACAACGGCAATAACGGTGCAAAAAAGTAGTGAAAATACACTACTTTCAAAAATCAAACTTTTTTGATGCTCTGCCTTTGCCACCAATAAAGCTTGGTCTAGGCGTAAATTTGCTACTGTAGACAACACACTAACGAAGGCCAGCGCTACGCCATATTGACCAAAATCATGAACTGAATATAGTCGTGTTAAAAAAGGAAGTGCGATAAATGTCATTATCGCACCGACTAATAAACTAAGAGTAATCAACCCAATAGATTGATATTTTCGGGCTAAATGCATCAGCCTCATTTTAGATTTTGCACATACCATTTCATCGCCAACTGAATTCCTGCATCAATGCGAAATTTTGGCGCATAGCCCAGTGCTTTTTCAATTTTAGCAATGCTCGCTTGCGAGTGACGCACATCTCCGGCACGGAAGTCACGATATACAGGTTCTTTTGTATAACTCACCTTATTTTCATTTAACGCAGTTTTAATCGCATTAAATAAGTCATTCAATGTCGTTCTGTCACCTACTGCAACGTTGTAGACTTGATTTTTCGCATCGTTACTTGCAGTCGCGGCTAAAATATTCGCTTGAACCGTATTATCAATAAAACAAAAATCTCGACTGGTCTCACCATCACCATTAATGAACACATCATCATTTGCAATCATGGCCGCTGTCCATTTTGGAATCACTGCAGCATATGCACCATTCGGGTCTTGACGCTGACCAAAGACATTAAAATAACGCAGACCAATCGACTCAAAGCCATATGTCCGCGCAAATACGTCTGCATACAATTCATTGACGTATTTCGTTACTGCATAAGGTGAAAGTGGGTTCCCAATATTTTCTTCTACTTTGGGTAATGCAGGATGATCGCCATAGGTTGAGCTACTGGCTGCATAGGTAAAACTTGAGACTTGCGCATCGCGTGCCGCAGTCAACATATTTAAAAAACCACTAATATTGGTTTCATTGGTGGTGATTGGATCGGCAATTGAACGTGGCACCGAACCTAATGCCGCTTCATGTAGCACATAGTCCACACCCATGCAGGCTTTTTGGCAATCTTCAAACTTTCGAATATCACCTTCAATAAAGTTAAATTTTGCCCATTGATCAGTGGTAACTACAGACTGTACTTCATCTAAATTATACTGATGACCTGTGGCAAAGTTGTCTAAGCCCACCACAGTTTGATTCAGCTTTAATAAGGTTTCTAATAAATTAGAGCCAATAAAACCAGCCACACCCGTAACTAACCAAGTTTTAGGGGTAGCTTTTAATTGTTCACATACCGTTTGATATTGGCTCATATATTGTCTTCCTTATTTTAACAATTAAAGGCGGATGTCAGATTCTGTTGCGTCAAGTACATATTTTAAATCATATAAAACATGTTGCTCTTTCCCTAAAGCACGAATCTCACCTGCACCCATTGCTTTAAATTGATCATGAGCCACTGCTAAAATAACGGCATCATAAGTATCTGTATTGACAGATTGTACTGGTGTAATGCCATACTCATGTTCTGCTTCTTGCACATCTACCCAAGGATCGTAAACATCTACATCCATATGGTATTCATTCAGCTCTGTCACAATATCAATAATTTTAGTATTACGAATATCTGGACAATTCTCTTTAAAACTCAAACCAAGTACCAATACTTTTGCACCTTCAACTTGAATTCTTTTCTGAATCATTCCTTTTACCAGCTGGGTGACAACATAAGCCCCCATAGAGTCATTTAGACGACGCCCTGCTAAAATAATTTCAGGGTGATAACCTATCGCTTGTGCTTTATGCGTTAAATAATAAGGATCTACACCAATACAATGCCCCCCAACAAGACCTGGGCGGAAGGGTAAAAAGTTCCATTTGGTGCCTGCAGCTTGTAAAACAGCTTCGGTGTCGATGCCCATTTTATTAAATATAATGGCAAGCTCATTAATTAAAGCAATATTGACATCACGCTGAGTATTTTCAATGACTTTTGCCGCTTCTGCGACTTTAATACTGGTCGCTTTATGTGTGCCCGCTTCAATAATCAGGTTATAAACTTGATCTATAAATTCTGCAATTTCAGGTGTAGAGCCTGAAGTAATTTTCAGAATATTAGTTACACGATGCAACTTATCACCCGGATTAATACGCTCTGGGCTATAGCCTGCATAAAAATCTTGATTAAATTTCAAGCCAGATTTTTTTTCCAGTACAGGAATACAAACCTCTTCAGTTGCCCCTGGATATACCGTAGATTCGTACACCACGATATCGTCTTTTTTCAAGACTTTAGCAATGCTTTCTGATGCTTTCACCAATGGGCTAAGATCGGGTTGCTTATATTCATCAATCGGCGTAGGGACGGTGACAATGAAAAAATTGCAATCACTCAGTTGCTGTAAATCGGTGGTATAGCTCAGATGAATAGATTGTTTTAATTCTTCAGGTGTTACCTCTAAGGTATGGTCCTGACCGTTTTTGAGTTCATCAATACGCTTTTGATGAATATCAAAACCGACCACTGAAACGTGTTTGCCAAACTCTACAGCCAAAGGTAACCCAACATATCCTAGACCAATAATGGCTATTTTTAGTTCAGAAAGTTGTAACATACTAGAAGCCTATACCATCGATGGATTATGAATCATCGTTATATTGTGAAGAGCCCTATAATATAACAAAAATAAGTCCCAAGCGATGTTGCTAAATATTGTGAGTGCATGACCTGTGAGTCTTTGACCCTACTTTGAAATATATTAGACCTTTTTTATAAATCATTTTTGCTCAGCCCCAAGTTATATGCTCCAGCAATTAAATTAAATCTCAATCCCAGTCTTTTACCTCTATTTCGATAACACTCAGCAAGTCTTTTGAAGATTTTTGACTCCCAAATACACGCTTAATCCCTGTTTTTCTTTTATTGATTATAAATTTTTATTTTCAGGGTTCAATTTACCATCTCCCTCTTTTAGTTTTTAACGGCAAAACACTATCTGGGCACAAAATGCAGATATCCTAGTAATCTTTACCTGCGAAGAGGAGAGAACCGAAAGGAATCTTATTCAGACTTCATCTAAATAATTCAAAATCATGTACAGTACTTCATGGAGAGCCTCGCTTAAAAATCCACCGAAGTTAGGTAGACTCTATACCCAAGTTATATCTTAACTTTAAGTAAATTAAAAAAGCTTTAAATTATAAGGCTACCGTCCCTAACATTTTTATCTTTACAAGGCTGTATACTTTACGAGTGTGTCGCATCTTTTACTGTATTAATCGTGGTTATTAGTATAAAATTACTGCGTTTTAAATTAATAATTTGGGTATGTTAGACCCATCATTTATTACTAAAATTATATCTATAAATAGGATTTTATTTAGAGTGAATTACTACCGTTTCTGCATCATGTTAACACTTAGCCTAGGAATGACGGGCTGTGCCATTACTTCTGGTCTACAAACTTATGATTTACCCGATCAAGGGGCATATCAGACAGAACAGGGCGCTAATTTAAATGTAATTCAACTTAATCAAAATAATATACCTCCGATCACACCATTTAATCTAAATAATTTTTCCAACATCCAATCCTTATTCAGCAATCAACAACATGTTTATCGGCTAAGTGCTGGAGATGTACTTTCAATTCAGCTTTGGGCATATCCTGAAATCACCCCACCTATTCAAGATGTAACGAATATTAAAGCCGTCGGCTACCCAATCGATCTAAATGGCAACGTACAACTTCCCCTCATTGGCTCGGTTAAAATTGCAGGAAAAACACTTGCAGAAACAAATGTCTTTATTCGCAACCAATTCAGCAAATATCTAAAACACCCTGATGTTGTCGTACGTGTTTTATCCTATGAAGGTCATCGCTATTTTGTAAATGGTCAGGTATTAAAAAGTGGTCAATACACTCTTTCTGACCAACCTATCAGTTTATATACAGCACTTGGTCAAGCCGGTGGTATTGATACAAAAACTGGAGATACAACCAATATTCAGTTGATTCGTAATGGGCACACATATAATTTAAATGCCATTCAATTAGAAAAAAGTGGATTATCTTTACACAATCTACTTATTCAACCCAATGACACAATTTTTGTGAATACAAAACAAGATCAAAAGCTTTATGTCATGGGCGAATCAAACAAAAGTCAAGCCGTCAACATGCGTGAACAAGGTATGTCCTTAAGTGATGTCCTTGGTGAAAGTGAAGGGATTAGCCCTTACTCTGCCAGTGCAGCACGAATTTATATTATGCGTACAGACCTAAGCAGTAAGCAATCAACAATTTATCACCTTAATTTAAGCGACATTGGTAATTTAGCTTTAGCTAACCAATTCCAAATGAAGAAAAATGATATCGTTTATATTGATGCCACTGGTTTAGCACGTTGGCAGCGTATCATGAATCAGATTATTCCTTTTTCAAGCGCCTTATATAGTTTTGACCAGCTTGGAAAATAACTAGATGAAACTTCAAAATATTTTAGTTGTTTGTGTCGGTAATATTTGTCGTAGCCCTATGGCAGAGTTTTTTCTTAAAGAAAATTGTCTAAACCATCAAATTGAATCTGCTGGTTTATCTGCAATGGTTGGGCACGGGGCCGATGAAAAAGCGATCCAATGCATGGATCAGCTCAACATTAATATGCGTAGCCATGTGGCAAAACAAATAAACTCTACATTAATAAAAAATGCAGATTTGATCCTAGTGATGAGCAACAATCAAGCTCAGCATATTGAGAAACAATGGCCTTCAGCCAAAGGAAAAGTATTTAGGCTAGGACATTGGAAAGGACAAAACGTGCCTGACCCATATAAACATGATCAAAACTTTTTTAACGAATCATGTCAAAACATCCAAACTTATGTCAAAGATTGGCTTCCACATCTTTAATTTGAATTAAATAATTAGTTGTTAACTTATGAATCAAAATGCAAAATCTGACGATGATACTATTGATTTGAAAGAGCTTTTCTTTTCACTTATTGCACAATGGAAAGTTATTGCTCTTTGTATCATTTTAAGTTTAATTTGTGCAATTTTCTATATCCGCATTACACCTTCTGTTTATTCGACGGATGCATTAGTACAAGTTGAAGATGGTAAGGGCGCGGCCTCAGCTGCTTTACTTGGTGAATTGAAAGACTTTTCAGGGGGATTAGGACAAAAATCACCAGCAGAAGCAGAAATTGAAATTTTAAATTCAAGAATGGTTCTAGGTAAAGTGATCCATGATTTGAATCTTAATATTACAATTAAAGATAGTGAAGATACGCCATTCAATAGACTCTTTTCACTAGAGAATACTCAACTAAAATATGATACGCAGGGTGTAAGCTTTAGTTCTAAACAACACTCATTTTTAGTCAAACAGCTGGATATTCCTAATTTCTATTTAGACAAAAAATTAAAATTAAAATTTGAAGATAATGCTAAATTCACTTTAAGCGATAAAGATCAAATTATTTTTTCAGGCGATTTAAACAAACTTAACCAAGCAAATGATTCCAAAGGTACTTGGAAAGTTAATATTGTAAGTAATAGTCCTTTCCAGCAAGATTTTTTCCTTACTAAACTGTCAGCCACAACAGCAGTTGAACTGCTTAAGTTAAATTATACCGTCGCTGAAAAAGGAAAAATGACCGGTGTCATCGGTTTAAATTACAGAGGTGAAGATCAGCAACATATCACCAATGTCTTAAACCATATTTTAGAAATTTATCATCAACAAAATATTGAACGAAAATCATTAGAATCTAAGCAAACTTTAGGATTCCTTGATCAACAACTTCCTGAGTTAAAACAACAACTTGAAAAATCAGAATTAAAATTCAATGATTTTCGCGAAAAATATAATACAGTTGATGTAACTCAAGAGTCTGAACTCATGCTCAAACAAAATATTGAGCTTGAAAAAATGCGCATTGAGCTGAAACAAAAGCAGGCTGAATTTTCAGCAAAATATACTGCAGATCACCCGTTAATGACTGAAATTAATGCACAAATTAATGCATTAGATCAGAAATCCAAGGAGCTCAGTCAGGCTATTAAGCGTTTGCCTGAAACCCAACGCCTATATTTGCAATTGTATCGTGATGTTAAAGTAAATACGGAGTTATATACGTCTTTATTAAATAGTTACCAACAATTAAAAATTGCCAATGCAGGTGAAATTGGTAACGTGCGAATTATTGACACGGCAATTGAACCAGTAAAGCCAATTAAACCTCAAAAGCTTATTATCCTTGTTCTATCTATTTTTGTAGGTGGGTTCTTAGGTACCTTGTTGGCATTACTGCGTAATATGATGCGTTCAGGGATTAAAGATTCTTCACAAATTGAAAATGAATTGGATTTACCCGTTTACGCCACCGTACCGCGCTCACCGGTACAAGAAAGTCGCATTAAATTATTAAAAAAGAAAAAGCATATCCCCATTTTAGCTGTTAAGAATGGCGATGATATTGCCATTGAAAGCCTACGGAGTATGCGTACTGCTATTCATTTTGCCTTAAGTGCAGCAAAAAATAATTTAATTATGATTTCGGGTCCTGCACCTGAAGTGGGTAAGTCCTTTATTTCAACTAACTTAGCAGCCATTTTGGCGCAAAGTGAAAAACGTGTTCTAATTATTGATGCTGACTTACGTCGTGGTTATTTACATAAATATTTCAATCATGACAATCAGGCAGGTCTTGCTGAGTATTTAAATGGCCAGCAAAATTTGGACACAATTATTAAAACAACTGAAATTACAGGGCTAAGCGTAATTACCCGCGGTAAAAGCCCAACCAATCCTTCTGAATTGCTCAGTTCTGCAAAATTTGCGACTTTATTAGAACAGCTTTCGCCACTGTATGATCATGTGATTATTGATACACCGCCTATTCTGGCTGTGACAGATGGGATTATTATTTCACAATATACCGGTGTAAATTTAGTCATTGCACGCTATGCAAAAACACAAATGAAAGAACTAGAGATAACCATCAACCGTTTTGAACAGGTGGGTGTGAAAGTGAACGGTATCATCTTGAATGATATTGTGCGCAGTGCTGGTGGTTATGGCTATAACTATTCTTATGGCTACAAGGCATCAACCGAACAAGATTGATTGATTTAATCTTACAAAGCCAGTATTTAATACTGGCTTTTTTCATTTTAAAAAATAAATAAAACCAATCTACATCTTTCTTTTTGTATAAAAAATGTTTTATATATTCAATATTTTATAGAATAAAAACTGAAATATGACTATGATATTTTTTGGATCTACAGACAGATTAAGAACCTGTAGTACAGAGAAGTCTGCTAAAATTTCAGCAACTTTTTACATATAAAATAATTGTGGGAAAATATATGAGTAAGGCCCTACCCATTGCTGTCGCTGTTCTTCTAGGCGGTGCTGCACTTGTTCCTGTTTACTACGCAACACAAAAACCTGCAGTACAGGCTGCAACGTCAACACAACCATCTGCAAATGCATCTGCTGTAGAAAAAATTAGCTATGCATTGGGTTATGAAGTTGCACACCAAACACCACCAGAACTGAATATTGACAGCTTTGTGACAGGTGTTCGCGCAGGCCACGCACGTGCAAAACCAGCTTATACAGAAGAGGAATTGCAACAAGCTTATGTTGAATTCCAAAAAGAAATGCAACAAAAGCAACTTGATCAAACTCAACAAGCTCAAAGCACCAGTGATTCCTTCTTAATAGAAAATGCGAAAAAATCGGGTGTAAAAACTACGGCATCGGGTCTGCAATATAAAATTACCCAAGAAGGCACAGGTAAACAACCTGCTGCAAATTCAATGGTCACTGTGCATTACAAAGGTCAATTGGTTGATGGCAAAGTTTTTGATAGCTCAATTGATCGTGGCGAGCCCATTGAGTTTCCACTGAATCAAGTGATTCCTGGCTGGACTGAAGGCCTACAACTGATGAAAGAAGGCGGTAAAGCAACACTTTATATTCCTTCAAATCTAGGTTATGGCGAACAAGGTGTTCCGGGAACTATTCCACCAAACAGTACTTTAATTTTTGATGTTGAACTAATTAAAGTGAAATAACAAAAAACTCAGGAGAGCCCATCAGCTCTCCTTTTCTTTATCTTTATTGAGACGTCTATGAAAATTCAAATGACCCTGCTTTGTCTTGCACTTTGCGCCAATGGCACATTTGCCAAAGACATTAACACCAAAAGTAGTGCTGCAGAACAAGTGGGCTACAGTTTTGGCTATCTCATGGGCCGTAGTAATGCCGACGCCATGAAAGATATGGACATCGATGCTTTTATTACAGGCTTAAAAACGGCTTCTCAAGGCAAAAGCGCATCGCTGAGCGATGAAGAAATGACCCGTGCGTTAACACAATATAAAAAACAGACCGAAGCAAAACAATTAATTGAACTCAAGCAACAAGCAGATAAAAATGCACAAATTGGCAATGCGTTCCTAGCCGAAAATGCAAAAAAAGATGGAATTAAAATCACCAAGTCTGGCTTACAGTATCAAGTCCTTCAAGAAGGAAAAGGCAAAACACCTAAGGCCAATTCAACTGTCAAAGTGGACTATGAAGGACGTCTCATTGATGGCACTGTTTTTGACAGCTCAATTGCGCGCCATCAACCTGCTACGTTTCAAGTAAGCCAAGTCATTCAAGGCTGGACTGAAGGGCTACAACTGATGAAAGAAGGTGCAAAATACCGCTTCTTTATTCCTGCAAATTTAGCATATGGTCAAATTGGTTCAGGTGATGCCATCGAACCCAATAGCACCCTGATTTTTGATGTCGAATTACTCGAAATCACCTCTAAATAAATCATTACAATTTTTCCTGCGACAGCGCATCAATGCGCTGTATGCTTTTATCTGCAACACTTTTATACTTTTTTTTATTTCATTTTTTAGCACAACTTATTTTGCTTTTATTTAAACCTTCATAAATCAAATCATCTAGCTATGCTTTACTTATTAACTTCATCGAACAAGGATTGATCCATGGCACTGAAAATCAAAACACGTGAAATTGAATATACCGCTGCTGACGGTGCAAAACTGATTGGCTACTTTGCAGCACCTGAAACTGCATCACCGGTTGCAGGTATTATTGTTGCACCTGAATGGTGGGGCCGTAATGAGTATACCGAACAACGTGCACGTGAATTAGCAGAACATGGTTATGCTGCTTTGGCAATTGATATGTATGGCGATAAAAAAGTCACAACCTTAGTCAGTGAAGCATCGGCATGGATGATGCAAACTTTTGAAGATTCAGAGACGATTGTGACTCGTGCGTCTGCTGGATTAACGACTTTAGCGCAACAACCTGAAGTGAATGCAGATAAACTGGGCGCAATTGGTTTTTGCTACGGCGGTAAAGTCATCTTAGATTTGGCTCGTTCTGGTGCAAATTTACGTGCGGTGGCAACCTTTCATGCCGTTTTAACACCGAAAGCCCCTGCGCAAGAAGGCGTCATTAAAGCTGAAATTTTGGTGATGCATGGTGAGCTAGACAGCATGGTGACTTTAGATGATGTGGCTACTTTCCGTCAAGAAATGCATGCAGCCAAAGTCGATCATGAGGTGATTGTATTTGAAAATGCCAAACATGGTTTTAGTAATCCTTTAGCCGATGAACGCGCTCAAGCAAATGGTGTAGATTTAGCTTATAACGCATCTGCCGAACAGCAAAGCTTAGATGCGATGTATGCATTATTAGCACGCCAACTTAAAAACGAATAAAACCAGATTTAAACTTAAATTTTATAATCATTTGGAGGATAGAATGATGACTGACAATAACTGCTCATATTGTAATTTTGACGAATATGATGTCATTGCGAAGAATGATTTTGGTGTTGTGTTACCTGAAGCCAATAGTCTTTCTAAGGGCCATTGCGTCATTATTCCTTTACGCCATGTCAGTTCTTTTTTTGAAGTGACCGACAAAGAACGAAAAAGCTTAATGTCACTCTTAGAACAAGCTCGTAATGAACTGAATATATTGCATCATCCAACAGGCTTCCATATTGGCTTTAATGATGGAACGGTTTTCGGTGAATCTACAACACATTTGCATATTCATATTATTCCACGCTATGAAAATCAAAGCTTAGTACTGGATGAGCGCTGGGGCTTTAACCAATAAGCTCATTGAGTAATTAAAAGAAGGATCTTCAGATCCTTCTTTACATTTTTAATACCCCGCATTGCTGTGCTCTTTCCAATTCTTGTGTAACGACAAAAATCACGCAAAAATTCCATGTATACTGAGGCAGTTTTTTGTTGACTGTCCTGTTCTATGTTTGTGTTTTCAGATGCTTTACTGACTTGGTTTGATGTACATGGTCGCCATGATTTACCTTGGCAAGTAGCCGATGACCCTTACAAAGTTTGGGTGTCTGAAATTATGTTGCAACAGACACAAGTCAAAACGGTATTACAATACTTTGAGCGTTTTATTGAGCGCTTTCCTACGGTTCAAAACTTAGGTCAAGCCAGTTGGGACGATGTTGCACCTTATTGGGCAGGATTAGGCTATTACGCCCGTGCGCGTAACCTACATAAAGCAGCAGGTATCGTTGCCCATCAAAATCAATTTCCAAACACCTTAGAAGGTTGGATTGCCCTCCCGGGAGTTGGCCCGTCCACTGCTGGTGCATTAATGTCTTTAGGACTACGCCAATACGGCGTGATTATGGATGGCAATGTCAAACGTGTACTGTCGCGTTTTCTAGCGATTGATACTGATTTATCCAAACCTATACATGAACGTGAAATGTGGGCCATAGCCGAACAGCTTTGTCCAGAAGAGCGTAATCATGACTACACTCAAGCCATTATGGACTTAGGCGCCACTGTCTGTACGCCGAAAAAACCCTTGTGTTTATACTGTCCAATGCAACAACATTGCAAAGCGCATCAGCAAGGGATTGAAACTGAATTACCCTTTAAAAAACCCAAAAAAGCTGTGCCCATTAAACAAGCTCAAGTTCTGCTGATTCGTGCAGGTGATGAATGGCTTTGGCAGCAACGCCCAAATACGGGCTTATGGGGGGGATTATGGTGCCTACCTGTTTTTGAACAACCACATGAATTCCAACAAACGACCCAACGTCTGGGTTTAAAAATAGTGGTTCAGCAAGCACGTATTTCGCATAGTTTTACCCATTTTACATGGTTGCTCGATACGCTAATTTTTGAAGTCACCAAAGATCAAAAAGAGCATTTGGCTATTGAATTAAATGGGCAATGGCTCAGTGCGACACAAGCCACCGCTTTAGGTCTTCCAACCGCCATGAAAAAATTGATCTCGGCCGTAAATCTATGACATAGTCAAGGTTCGCCCGATGAGACGTTCATCATAAAAAATGAAGGAAAATTTTGTGTTGCGCCCAATTACAATTGTCTTTCTCATCGTTCAAATTATTTTGTTAGCAGCCTGTACCACGGCCCCTAAACATCCTCCTTCTAGCACCTTGCCCTCAGACCAAATTCAAAAATTAAAAAACATGCATTTACCCAATAGTTTGCCTGTTCCTGTAGACGACATTAAACGCAAAGCATTGAAAGACACTTGGGGCGCATCCAGAAGCCAAGGCCGTGCCCATGAAGGCATTGATATTATGGCTCCACGTGGAACAAAAGTGTTTAGTGTAACCGATGGCCTGATTGTTGACTTACGCAATAACAATTTGGGTGGTAAAGTGATCTGGGTCATGGGGCCAGCAGGGTCGTGGCACTACTATGCCCACTTAGATGCACATAAACGTGGTTTAAATATCGGTGACAGTGTGAAGAAAGGCGATATTATTGGCTATGTCGGCAATACAGGCAACGCACGTCATACCTCACCACATTTGCACTATGGAATTTATTTAAATGGTAAAGGACGTGGCGCCGTCAACCCCTTCCCCTATTTACGCTAATTGTTAGGAATTATTCATGTCAGAAGTATTGATCAACCGTCTAGTCGAATTTGCAGAATCAGGCAATCAGCAAAAAATTGTCTTAGCTGGACAAAGCTATCAAGGCTGGATTATGGAAATTACCGAAGAAGCCTTACTGATTAGCACAGGCTATGCAGATAAATCGGGTAAAGATATTTGGATTCCGTTTTCCGATCTAGATCAGGCGACGCTGTCTTACTGGGATAATCAAACAGATCAATGGGCTGAATTTAAGCTATAAACGATCAGGAATACTTAATGACCATACAACGTTGCGGCTGGTGCTCCGATGACCCGCTTTATGTGGCCTATCATGACTTTGAATGGGGTCGGCCCGAATATCGCGAAACGCATTTATTTGAAATGTTGTGTTTAGAAGGTCAACAGGCGGGGCTGTCTTGGATTACCGTATTAAAAAAACGAGAGGCTTATCGGCAACATTTTTTCCAATATCGCATTGCCGACATTGCAACTCTGGATGATGCAAGCTTGGAGGAAAAATTACAAGATGCCAGCATTATTCGCCATATTGGAAAATTAAAAGCGATTCGGGACAATGCCATTGCATGGGAAAAATTAAAACAAGAACAGATTGATCCAATGGCTTGGTTATGGTCATTTACCGAAAATCAATCCATAAATAATGATGTACCCGATTACAAAACCGCACCTGCACAAACGGCAACCAGCCTGCTCATGTCCAAAGCCTTAAAGAAAAAAGGCTTTAAATTTGTTGGCCCGACCACGTGCTATGCCTTTATGCAGGCCGTAGGGATGGTCAATGATCATGAAAATCACTGTAGTTTTAAACATTGCTCCACCACCTCATAAAAGGATGCTGAAATGAGTGACCATATTTTCCACGCTTACGCTGCCATGCATGCGGGTGAAGCATTACAACCTTACCAATTTGATGCTGGCGAGTTACAGCCTCATCAAGTCGAAGTCAAAGTTGAATATTGTGGTTTGTGCCATTCAGATCTTTCTATCATTGATAATGAATGGGAATCTTCAGTTTATCCAGTGGTTGCTGGTCATGAAATTATTGGCACCATTTTACAGCTTGGTTCAGAAGCCAAAGGTTTAAAAGTCGGGCAACGTGTGGGGATTGGCTGGACAGCAGAAAGTTGTCAGCATTGCGACCCGTGTATTTCAGGTCAGCACGTGCAGTGTACAGGTGGCAAGACTGCAACCATCGTCAATCATGCAGGTGGCTTTGCCGATAAAGTTCGTGCTGGTTGGCAATGGGTGATCCCCTTACCAGACGATTTAGACGCAGCATCAGCAGGGCCATTATTATGTGGTGGCATTACCGTATTTAACCCCATTTTGGCGCATAAAGTTCAAGCCATTCATCATGTCGGAGTCATTGGCATTGGGGGTTTAGGTCATATTGCTATTAAACTTCTCAAAGCATGGGGCTGTGAAATTACCGCATTCACATCTAGCCTAGACAAGACGGATGAATTAAAAGCGATGGGGGCCGACCATGTAGTGAATAGCCGTGATTTGGATGCATTAAAAGCACAACGTGGAAAATTTGACCTGATTTTAAGTACCGTCAATGTCACGCTGAATTGGCAAGCCTACCTTGCAGCTTTGGCCCCAAATGGTACGGTACATATGCTAGGTTTGGCTTTAGAGCCTATGCAAATTCCAGCAGGTTCACTGATTAGTGGTGCAAAATCGGTGACGGGGTCATCTACAGGTTCACCTGCTGCCCTACGCCAATTACTAAAATTTGCAGCGCGAAAAAATATTGCCCCACAAATTGAGTTGTATCCAATGTCACAAATAAATGACGCTATTGCACGCCTACATTCAGGTAAAGCGCGTTATCGTATTGTGTTAAAAGCGGACTTTTAAGCCAAAAAGCCTGCTCCTAAGCAGGCTTTTTTATTGCTCATATTACGACAGTGTGGCTTCTTTAAGAACCAACACTTTCTATTTCAGATGTCAAAATAAGTGTTTTTCGCACCCACATGGCCAACTGCAAAATAGCCTGTTGCACATCTTCTGACAGTTCATGCCCTGCATTTAAGCGAATACAATTGTTATAGCGTCGATCTTCCCCAAACAACACGCCAGGTACAATATTAATGCCCTGCGCCAAAGCATGATAATACAAGGCCAAACCATCAACCTGTTGTGGAAATTGTAGCCATAACGCATAACTTCCTTGCGGACGATTAATTCGCACATCCACACCATCAAAGGCCTGCGCAATAAACTGTCGATACTGTTCGACTTGCTGCATCAAGGTTGGTCGCAACTGATTCAAATGTTGTCGATAAGCACGACTATAAATTAAATCCGCTAAACCTAACTGTAGGGGTGTATTGACAGAAACATTTTGCATCAGCAATTTAGCATGCAAATGTTTCAAGCGCGGTGAGATGCAGAACCACCCTACCCGATAAGCCGAAGACAATGATTTAGATACCGATCCGCAATAAATCACATAGCCCTGCTGATCCCAATAGCGAATGGGTAAAGGTCGATCGACACTAAAACTGCATTCGGCATAAATATCATCTTCAATTACATAGCATTGATATTTTGCGGCCAACTGAGCGATTTTTTCCTTTTCAAGATGACTTAAACAAAAACCCAATGGATTCTGAAAATTAGCAGTCAATAGACATGCTTTAGCACCAGAAAATTGCATGGCTTGCTCTAAACGCTCTAAATCGAAGCCTTCCGTATTGGCAGGGATTTCAATGATCTTACGCTTTAAAAGCGCCAATAATTGCAACTGACCATTATAATTCGGAGTCGGTACAATCACGCTGTCTCCTTCTGCTGTCAGACTTTGGATCATGACGGACAAGGCTGGCATACAACCATTACTGATATAAATCTGCTCTGGTGCAATATGAAAGCCATCTTCTGCCCAATGCATAGCCAATGCATCTCTAAGTTGCTGATGCCCTTGACGATCGCTATATAAAAAATCCTGAGGTTTGCAGTGTTTTAAAGCGCGTTGAATAGATCGACTCAATGCTTTTGCAGGGACTAAATTCGGTGAAAGCTGAATAGATCCTAAGTGAACCAATTGACTGTTGATGGCCGCTTCATGGATCTGAATTTGTAATTCTAAATTAGAAACTTCTCTAATATTGGACTGAAAGTCAGGATGCTCAGGCACACCTATAGGCTGGCTATTAGCTTGAGTTTGCACAAAATAGCCTGACTTGTCTTTGACATAAATCAGACCTTGCGCTTCTAACAATTCATAGCAACTTTTTGCGGTATTCAAACTAGTCCCTTGTTGCGTGGCAAATTGACGCAAGGAACTCAGACGTTGCTCTGCATGTATTTCCCCTGCATAAATTTTTTGCGCAATCTGCTGTGCCAATAACTGATACTGAAAGGCCATATCTGTACCTATTTTTTAAATTTTGCTGTATCTGTACCCAACAATTTAACAGATCTAAGCTTGCTCTATGATTTTTTCAATCTACTAGAGGAGCGATTCATGAAAAAAACCACAATCATTTCAGTTATTTTCGGTCTGAGTTTTGGGCTAATAGCCTGCCAACCACAAAAACCCAATGCCCTCGCACAACAACAAAATACGATTTGTAGCGCTTTAATTGATGGCTTTTTAAAGGCACAAAAATTAACGCATTATCAGCTTTGGAGTATTCAACCGACTCTTGAGCATAACTCTCATCAGCGCCTATATATTTATCAGGCTCAAACAGCCAATATGGGGGTATTGCCACAACAACAAAAACTACGCTTTGCCTGCGAGAAAATATCTGCACGTCAGTTTCAGTTGCATTTGTCCGACCCACAACAGGGCAATAGCGTGGCATATCTGAGTATAGAGCTACCTGAGCCTGCCCAACTAAAAACCATGACCGCATTTCGTTTGCCTCAACCATCAGAAACACAGCCTTAACGCTGTGCTTCTAGCCATGCATTTATTTTAAACTTTCAGGTAAAGACGACACCACAGTGGCTTTGGCTAACTCCGTTTTCATTTTCTGAAGCATTTGATAGGGTTGTTGTTGCACAAACATATTGCTTACTGACAAAGGAATAGATCCTTCCGGATTGGCAAAACCAGAAGTCGAAACTTTAACTTTTTGTGGGCCTAATTTTTGAAAAGTCCAATCCCCTTCATAATGCGTTAAACGTACATTTTGACTATTCTGTAGATAATTTTTTTTAATGGCTTTATTTTGAATCGTGATGATTCCTTGTGCATCTTTCGTCATTTTCCCTTGCACCACCAAGTCGCGATCTTTCAGTGGAAATGGAAAATCTAGCACCATATACAGCTGAAACTCCCCTTTTTTATCATCACGAGAAAGCATCTTAACTTGAGATAAATAAGGCACCCAACTTACGGCATGGTCGATATTTAAAATTAAGGCAACTGCCTGCTCTATCGGGACGTTCAGCGTAGTTTCTGCCTTATACATAAACACGGGGTTTTGATTGTCCTGATACGTCCAGACCTTAATATTATTTTTATTAATACTTAGTTTGGCATTTTCTAAAGGTTTGGCACATGCTGCGGTACTTAAAACCACAGCACATGCCATGAACATGACTTTTTTCATTCCACTTTTCATCTTATTTTAGTTGTGTTTTATTTTTTATTGCGATGTAAACGATGTTTTAAAACTGAATATCGTTAAAACCCAGTACATCTTTCATGTCATATTTACGTGCATCACGGCCCACCACCCACGCAGCTGCACGTACTGCACCTGACGCAAAGTTCATACGATTAGTCGCTTTATGGGTAATTTCGACACGTTCGCCTTCACCAATAAACATCACCGTATGTTCACCGACAATATCTCCACCACGAATGGTTTGGAAACCAATGCTTTGACGCTCGCGTGGCCCTGTATGGCCTTCACGGCAATACACAGCATCTTGTTTTAAGTCACGTCCCAATGCATCTGCAATGGCTTCACCCATCATCAGAGCAGTACCCGATGGCGCATCTACTTTATGACGATGATGTGCTTCAATCACTTCAATATCTACAGTATCGCCAAAAACTTTAGACGCAAGTTCTAATAATTTAATCGAAACGTTAACACCCACCGAATAATTCGCTGCATAGACCACAGGTGTATGCTGTGCTGTTTCATCTAAATGTGCTTTTTGTTCATCATTCATGCCTGTGGTGCCAATGACAATGGCCACACCCGCTTTACGGCAAAGTTCAAGATGATGTGCTGTTGCTACAGGTGCAGTGAAATCAATCACCACATCACAGTCTTTTAAAACCTCTTCTAAGTTGCCCACAACTTTTACGCCAACAGCACCAATACCTACAATCTCACCCGCATCGGCACCGACTAAACTGCTTTCTGGGCGTTCAACTGCAGCGGCCAACTGATAGCCTGCTTGTTGAACGGCTTGAATTAAGATGCGTCCCATACGGCCGCCGGCACCTAATACGCCAATGCGTGGGTTTGCTGACATAACATGTTCCTAATGCTGTTTCGAAATTGCTCTTACTATAGCAAAACTCCTGAGTTTGGCTAAGTTTAGTACGCAAAAAATCCTGAAAATCTAAGGTCATTTTTAGCAGAACCCATTGGATTGATAAAGCTTGTGGGGCAATACATGGCTTTTTAAAATATTGACTGCATTTCGATGTATCATAAGCCGGTTTTTTCTACGATGAATAGGCATGAAAAACTTACTGTTTGCTTGCGCTGCACTGTGCATGTTTTTAGCTTGGATGCTTCCCATTCACTATCGGCCATGGGCAACTTATACAGGTGAACTGTATGCTTTTTTTGCATTATTTGCTTTAGCCGCTGTCTTTCTAAAAGAAAAGATTCAGTTGCCCAAAATTGCACTCCCTTTGGTTGGCGTTGCCCTAATCCCACTGATTCAATTTGCCTTTGGCCAAGTCTATTATTTTAGTATTGCCTTGCTGGGCTTTTTATATGTCTTTGCCTTTTGGTTGTCGGTTTGCATTGGATTTAGCCTGAGCAAAAGTCCGCACAATAGAGATAAAACCTTTGATTATTTAAGCTATACCTTTTTAGTTGGTGGCGTCTGTACGGGATTGGTGGCTATTTGCCAATGGCTAAATTTAGATGCTTCACTGACTGCTATTATGATGAATATCAGCGGTTCAACCCGACCCTTTGCCAATTTTGCACAACCCAATAATATGGGTACCTTCTTGCTTATGGCCTTAATGGCCTGCCTCTATTTATATGAGAAAAAAGCGCTCGCGACCAAATGGTTGGTTGTTGCGACTCTTCCTATTTTAATAGGCGTTGCGCTGAGCCAATCACGGACTTCATGGGTGGCATGTCTGTGTATTTTCCTCTATTTATCTTATCAGCAATACCGCCATTTTATTCGTTTGCCATGGCGATATAACTGGGTTTGGTTATTGAGTTTTATTGGACTTATTTTTTGCCTGCCAGAAATTAGCCAATGGATTGCGCAATCTTCTAGCTTACAAATCATTGAAAGCCGTGAACTGGCAGAGCGTGCTGGAGGTGATATGTCACGTTTAGCCATCTGGCAACAAATGGCTCATGCGGTCATGGCACAACCTTGGTTGGGTTATGGTTGGTATCAAACCAGCAGTGCTTTCGTGAGTATTTCAGATACCGTTCAAGGGCCTGTTTGGATTCGTAGCGCACATAATTTTATTTTAGATTTTTTACTGTGGAATGGTGCTTTCATTGCGGTGCCTTTCTTTGTCTATATTGCCTATTGGCTCTATCAGCTACAAAAACATGCCCATTCAGTTGCCTCAATCATTGGCCTATTGATGGTCGGAATCTTTCTCGTCCATA
This sequence comes from Acinetobacter celticus, assembly GCF_001707755.1. Taxonomy (GTDB): domain Bacteria; phylum Pseudomonadota; class Gammaproteobacteria; order Pseudomonadales; family Moraxellaceae; genus Acinetobacter; species Acinetobacter celticus. The sequence goes on from NZ_MBDL01000001.1 coordinate 468,663, forward strand.
CGATGCTAGAGTTTCCACAGAACTACGCCTATTTTCTTCTACCTATTGGCTTTCTTTTGGGTAGCATTCAAGCCCAAAAATCAGATACGGCTGTTTTTACCCTTCCCCCTATTTTTATGCGGATTGTTTTTGCAATTGGGGTGATCTTAATAGCGGTGATTTATCGTGATTATGATGTATTGGTGCCTCGACTGAGTCAAACGATGCGTTATGAATATACGCCAGAAAAAATTACCCGCCACGATCAAATTTATCTGTTGAGCGAGTTTGAACATCGTATCGATATGATTCAACAAAATCCTTATCAGAAAATGTCCAAAGCCGAATTAGATGACGTCGAAAAATTGGTGCGGAGTTATCCAACCAAATATCATTTAATTAAGTATGCCAAAATGCTGGCCTACAATGGCGATGAAAATGAAGCCAAACATCAATTGTCTCGTTTAGAAAAAATTCACAAGCAACAACTGAGCTATCAGGATTTAATCAAAGACATGCCACAATAATCGACAATAAAAAAAAGCCTGCATATGCAGGCTTTTTTTTATAGAAGGGAAATGACTTAATCAAATAAACCGAAAAATGATTTCTTCTTTGGAGAAGATTTACTGTCTTCACCATCCATCGTTTCTTGCAATTCTTTGAGTAATTCACGTTGACGTGCAGTCAAATTTACAGGCGTTTCAATCACAATACGGCACAGTAAGTCACCTTGCATACTGGTACGCACGGGTTTTACCCCTTTGCCACGCAAACGGAACATTTTGCCGGTTTGTGTGCCTTCAGGAATTTTAAGACTTACACGACCTTCAAGTGTTGGAATTTCAATTTCTTTGCCCAAAGCCGCATCGGCAATGCTCACTGGGACATCCATATATAAATCTGCACCATCACGCTGGAAGATTTCATGCTCACGCACAACCACTTCGACGTATAGATCGCCTGGTTGACCACCACGAATCGCTTCACCTTTACCACTTAAACGAACGCGGTCGCCATTATCCACACCCGCTGGAATGGTGACTTCAAGGGTCTGCTGACGGTTTGAAACACCAGAACCATGACATTTGCCACATGGGTTCTTAATGATTTTGCCTTGACCACGACAGGTGCTACAAGTTTGCTGTACAGAGAAGAAACCTTGTTGCATACGCACTTGACCTGCGCCATGACAGGTTTTACAGGTTTCCACATCTTTCGGGTTTTTAGACCCTTGGCCATCACATGCATCACACGGTGCAGGTGCTGTAAACGTAATGGTTTTTTTAACGCCTCGGACTGCTTCTTCTAGCGTCAGTTCCATAACATAACGTAAATCGGAACCGCTACGCGCACGTTGTTGACCACCACGACCGCCACCGCCAAATGCGCCACCAAAAATATCGCCAAACTGGCTAAAAATATCTTCTGCGCTGAAGCCGCCAAAACCGCCACCTGCACCACCGCCCATACCGCCTTCAAATGCTTGATGGCCCATACGGTCGTACATGCTACGTTTTTCGCTGTCAGAAAGAATTTCATAAGCTTCGGCAGCTTCTTTGAATTTTTCTTCAGCTTCAGGATTGTCCGGATTCCGGTCTGGGTGATACTTCATCGCCAACTTACGGTAGGCTTTTTTAATTTCATCATCACTAGCGGTTTTAGCGACGCTCAAAACCTCATAATAATCACGTTTAGCCATGTCAGGCGATGCTCCTCACAGAATTTGTTTAATAATTAACTGTGGAGTGAAATTGGGGTTAAACCCAGTTTTACAAGGGGAATACTCAAAAAAAGTGAGTAGAATTAAAAAACCGCTTTATTTTTAAAAAATTTAGTGATGCCTTTAATCCAAGTATTGAGTAAATATAAGAAGGCGATACAAGAAAAAATCACACCTGCAACCGTACAACTAGTCACCCATAAATAGGTGTCCCAATAGTAGAAAAATAAAGGAATAAACCAAAGTGCTGCAAAGCAAGCCAAAATACTGTAGATCACAATGGCGCGCATGACCCAAAAGGCTTGAGCCTGCATCCAGACTTCTGTCGAATCGATCTGACTCACTTTACGGGCAAACCAGTAGGCAAATACGCCACTGATGACTGTAAACAGCGCAAGAAACATGAAGACATAAGAAATCGCAATATAGCGGCGATACTTGATAAGGTTATCTGTCGTCATGTCTTATTTAACCCCATACACTGCTCCAAAATGACTAAATGTCTGCAGTGACTTGCTTATTAAAATTATCAATCAAGATCAGGTGCTACTATATTAAAAAAAATAATATTTCGCACCCGATATTATGACACTTTTATGCATTCTGTTGATTTTTTTTCACCTTAAACCACTGTGCATATAAAGCGGGTAAGAAAAAGAGTGTCAACAAGGTCGCAATAATCAGTCCACCCATAATCGCAACGGCCATCGGGCCAAAGAAAATACTGCGTGACAGTGGAATCATGGCCAGCACGGCAGCCAATGCCGTCAAAATAATAGGACGGAAACGACGTACGGTGGCATCTAAAATGGCATCCCACTGATTCTGCCCTGCGGCAATATCTTGCTCAATCTGATCAATCAAAATGAGCGAATTACGCATAATCATGCCAGACAGCGCAATGGTGCCTAACATGGCCACAAAACCAAAAGGTTTATTAAATAACAGTAGGAATAAAACCACCCCTATGAGACCTAAAGGTGCGGTTAAAAATACAATAAATGAGCGAGAAATACTTTTCAGTTGAATCATCAACAAAGTAAAGACCACAGCCAAAAATAAAGGCATGCCTGCATTGACTGAACCTTGGCCTTTGGCAGATTCCTCTACCGTGCCTCCAACTTCAACCAAATAACCATTGGGAAGCTGGGCACGCAATTGCGCAACTTTTTCAGCTAACTCCCCCACGACACTTGCAGGTTGTAAATGCGTACGAATATCTGCGCGAACAGTAATGGTTGGCAAACGGTTACGATGCCAAATCAAGCCATCTTCAAATTTATAATGAATGGTGGCAATCTGTGCCAAAGGCAATGTGCCCCCATTGGCTGTGGGCACCGATAAACTGGCTAAAGATTCCACATCAAAGCGCTCTGCCTGATCACCACGCAGGCGTACATCTATCAACTCGCGCTTTTCACGGTATTGATTAATCGTCGCCCCAGTAATTGAACTACTCAGGAAATTGGCTAAATCTTGTGAGCTGACACCCATTTGACGAGCACGGTCTTGGTCAATATCCAGTGAAATAATTTTGCTCGGTTCGCCCCAATCTAAATGAACATTGGTGGTATTTGGGTTTTCACTGAGCAACTTAGCCACCTGCTGCGCCTGTTGGCGTACGATGGCCACGTCTTCACCAGAGACTCGATATTGCAATGGATAACCAACTGGTGGGCCATTTTCCAATAGCGAAACCCGCGTACGCACTTGAGGCAATAACTGACGAATTTGCTGATCGAGCGATTGACGAATCTCATCGCGATCATCTAAAGATGAAGCCAAAACCACGAACTGAGCAAAACTGGCTTGTGGCATCTGCTGGTCAAGCGGCAAATAAAAACGTGGGGTGCCCGTACCGACATAAGCCACATAGTTATCAATGCCTTTTTGCTTAGACAGGAACTGTTCCACTTTTTTCACGGCATTTTCAGTGGCAGTCAGTGAAGCGCCTTCTTCTAATTTTAAATCAATCAAAATTTCTGCACGGTTAGACGGTGGGAAAAATTGTTGAGGCACCAGTTTAAACATGGCCACAGACAGTACAAACACCCCCACAGTAATGGCAATTACAGTTTTACGATAGCTCAGACACCAATTTACGACTTTACGGAAGCTTTGATAAAATTTGGTTTGATAAGGGTCAAAATGCTCTCCGACAGCATGCATTACGGGCTGAGGTTCAGGTTGTTTGCGCAATCGTGCAATCAGGCGCTGATACCACGGCGCTTTCTGCGGAGCATGGTTAAAATCGGGTAATAATTTATCGCCCAAATAAGGCACAAAAAGTACCGCAGCCACCCAAGACACCATTAAAGCAATGGTCACCACTTGGAAAATAGAACGTGTGTACTCGCCAGTACTTGAGGCTGCCGTCGCAATCGGTAAAAATCCAGCTGCGGTAATTAATGTTCCTGTCAGCATTGGAAATGCGGTACTGGTCCACGCATAGCCCGCCGCTTTCATCCGGCTGTAGCCCTGCTCCATTTTAATCGCCATCATTTCGACAGCAATAATGGCATCATCGACCAATAAACCGAGCGCTAAAATTAAGGCACCCAAAGAAATTTTATGTAGCCCAACATCAAATAAATTCATGCCCGCAAAAGTCATGGCCAGTACCAATGGGATAGACAATGCCACCACCAAGCCAGTTCTAAAACCTAAAGAAAAGAAACTGACCAAAAGTACAATAATGACCGCTTCAGCAAGTACTTTAATAAATTCATGAATACTGCGTTGCACCGCCACAGGCTGATCGGAGACTTTTTTAAGTTCCATGCCCAAAGGTAACGTTTTCTGTAAATTTTGAAATTCTGTTTCTAAATTTTTACCTAAGGCAATAATGTCACCGCCTTTACGCATAGAGACGGCCAAACCGATGCCGTTTTCGCCCATAAAGCGCATACGCGGTTGCGCAGGTTCGCTAAAACCACGGTAAACCTCAGCAACATCGCCTAGTTGGATGGTTTTGTCGCCCACCAGCAAAGGCATTTTTTTCAAATCATCAATATTTTGTAAAGCACCGCTGACCCGAAGTTGAATACGGTCTGAACCTGTTTCAAAAAATCCTGCATTGTTAATGCTATTCTGTTTAGAGAGCGCTTCTTGAATTGCGGTAACAGGTACACCCAATTGCACCGCTTTGGTATTTGAAATTTCAATCCAAATTTTTTGATCTTGCAAACCCACTAAATTGACTTTACTGACATCTTTGACACGTTGTAGTTGTAATTGTAAGCGGTCTGCATATTCTTTCAGGGTGGCGTAATCGAAATCATTGCCTGTCAGGACATAAATATTACCAAAAGTATCGCCAAATTCATCATTAAAAAAGGGCCCCTGAACCCCAGCAGGTAACTGAGTTTTAATGTCACCAACTTTTTTACGTACCTGATACCAAACATCGGGTATTTGCGCTGATTTCAGCGAATCTTTGGCCATGTACATCACCATAGATTCACCCGGACGCGAATACGCCATGATTTTATCGTACGTGCCTGTACTCATCAGCTCTTTTTCAATTTTATCGGTCACTTGCAACGACACTTCTTGCGCTGTTGCCCCCGGCCAATAGGTCTGAATCACCATGACTTTAAAAGTAAAAGGTGGGTCTTCGCTTTGCGCCAATTTGGCATAAGAAAATATACCAACAATGCCCAACAAGATCATCAAATACAGAACTAAGCCTTTATTTCGAAGGGCCCATTCCGATAGATTAAACTTCATTAATCCACTCATCGGCCTGCCCCTTGTTGCACAGTCACCGCGCGGTTTTCTTTATCAATCGGTTTAATTTTTTGTTTTTCACGCAACAAATGTACCCCTCCCACCGCGACCCACTGCCCTGCACTTAAACCACTTAATACTGGAACACTGTCACGGCCATATGCCCCCAACGTCACATTCACTTTATGTAGGGTTTGATCTGGATTCACGACCCACACATAGGCTTGATTATTGACTGCTGAAACGCTGGAAAGTGGCACACTTAATACATTTTGAATATTTTGATTGAAGAAGACTCGGGCACTTTGTCCCAATTGAATGGCAGATTGACCTTCTTTTAACGCGACTTTGACACTAAAGGTTCGTGATTGATCGGCAGCTGGAGAAATTTCTCTGACATAGGCTGCAAACTTCTGTTCTGGTGCTGACCACAACGTGACCCATGCATTTTGCCCGACTTGAATACTCGATACAGCTTGTTCAGGCACGCCAATAACCACGTCACGCTCACCATCAATGGCCAACTGATAAGCTGCCTGCCCTGCCGCAATCACTTGCCCAATTTCTATATCGCGCTGTGTGATCACCCCATTTTTATTGGCAATTAATTGGTTATAACCTGTTTGGTTAGATGACACATCATAATTTGCCTGCGCCTGCTTTAAGCTGGCTTGTGCTGCATCAGATTGATTTTTAATGGCATCATACTGTGAGCGACTGACTGCATTAATTGGCAATAATTGCTGAAAGCGTTTTAATTCATCTGTGGCGACCTTAGCCGCAGACTGAGCACTGTCTAATTGAGCACGTGCAGAATTGAGCTGTAATTGTGCATCTTTCACATCAAGCTTAGCTAAGACTTGACCGACTTTCACGCGATCACCCACATCGGCATAACGTTCAGTCACTTGACCAGCGACACGGAAAGCTAAAGCGGTTTGCTGACGCGCTTGTACCTCGCCTGCATAGCTTTTTTGTTCATTATGGCTGCTACTTGGCTGAGCCACCATCACAAAAGGTGGTTGTTCGGTTTCCGCAACATCTTTGCTGCATCCCCAGAGGGTCACACAGCAAACAATGATCATACTGGCCGTGGCGGTCTTTATCGTGCTCATGAAGTTCGCTCTTATTTAAATCTGATTTTTAGGGCAAAATAGGCTGTATTAAATTGATTGTTTTTTAATTAATAAACCATGCGGTACATTAATTGTTAATTTTAGATAAAATCAATGACCTTAATGACATTTTTGGAATTTTTTTGCACATGAATGCTGGACGTCCAAAAGACTTAGAAAAACGTAAGCGTATTTTAGAGGCAGCCAAAATGCTGTTTTTAGAATGTGGTTATCATGGCTGTAGCATGAATAAAATTGCGCAAAAAGCCGATACCAGCAAGCTAACGGTGTATAACCATTTTCAGGACAAAGAAAGCCTGTTTATGGCAGCCATTGCAGAGACCTGTGACAAACTGATTAACGCCCAGCCCATTCATTTAAGCGCTGACAGCAATTTTTTACACGCTTTGTACCATGCTTGTGAATTGTCTTTAAATATTGTGAATTTGCCTGAAGCATTAAAAATGGAATATCTATTGCTCGAATTGGCTTCGCAACAGAACCCATTGGCACAGCAATTTTATAATGCATCCCATCAGAAACTCTGTAATTTATGGGAAAATTTCTTTGAACAAGCGATTTCGCTTAAATTTATTCGTGCAGATGTACCGCGCACTCAAACCATGCTAATTTTTTCACTCCTGCTGGGTCTGCGCCATCATGAAGTCCTGATGGGGATTCGAAACGTTCCAAATCATGCCGAACGACAACAGATTATTCAGGACAGTATTGAGCTGTTTCTACTGCGTTATGAAATAACTGCTTTCATTTAAAAAATCTCTGTTTACAACTGAATGTGGCATAAGCTGTGCTATTTTCTAAGCAAACTGAATCCGACTTTTGTCTGTGCCTACTCGGACAGTCATAGATTCAGGGTATAGTCAAATAAAGGACAACGGAGAGTGCTAAAAAATGATTCAACAAATTGATGCTCCATTACGTGACGATGTGCGCCTACTGGGCAATTTGCTGGGCGAGACCCTCAAACAGCATGCTGGACAAGATTTGTTTAATCAGGTTGAACAAATTCGTGCACTTTCTAAAGGTGCACGTGATGGTCAAGTCGAAGCAGAAAAACAACTCGAACAACTTTTTTTAAGTTTAGAAGATGATGAAATTCTGCCACTGACCCGCGCATTTACGCACTTTTTGAATTTTGCCAACATTGCCGAGCAATACCATGTGGTGCGCAGTCGTCGTCAAAGTGAATTTGATGAGCAAGCGCCCTCTCCAAATCCGCTCGATCACTTATTTCAAAAATTTAAAGATCATGAGATTTCTTCCGACATCCTCTATCAACAAATTTGTGAACTCAAAATTGAATTGGTGCTGACGGCACATCCAACAGAAGTTAGTCGTCGTACCTTGATTCAAAAATATGACGGCATTAATGACTGTCTATTTAAAATGGATCAACAAAAACTCACGCCACGAGAACGCCAAGCGGTACTACAAGACCTAAAACAATTGATCTGCTCTGCATGGCAAACCGACGAAATTCGTCAACATCGCCCAACCCCTGTCGATGAAGCCAAATGGGGCTTTACCACAATTGAACAAACCTTGTGGAATGCAGTGCCTAAGTTCATGCGTGAACTCGATGGCATGGTGCAAGATCACTGTGGTCAGGCTTTACCCCTCAATGTTGCGCCTGTGCGCTTTGCCTCATGGATGGGCGGTGACCGTGATGGTAACCCGAATGTGACCCATGACATTACCCAAGAAGTGCTGTGGTTATCGCGCTGGAAAGCAGCCGATTTATATGTGCGTGATATTGAAGACTTGCGTTGGGAATTATCACTTGAGCAATGTAGTGCAGAATTAAAAAATGCTTTAGGCCAAACACATGCTGAACCTTACCGTGAATATTTACGTGACACGCGTCAACGCTTAAAGGCGACTCGCCATTGGCTGTCTGAAAAACTGCGTGGTGTAGATGCCGATGAAAGTCAGGTCATCAAAAGCAAAGATGAATTGCTACAACCGTTATTGCTCTGCTACCGCTCCCTTATAGACTGTAATTTACCTGAAATTGCCAATGGTAAATTGCTGGACTTTATTCACCGCGTGAACTGCTTTGGCATTGAATTGCTCAAACTGGATATCCGTCAAGAATCGGGGCGCCATCGTCAGGCCATTTCAGCAATTACCGAATACTTAGGTCTGGGCAACTTTGAAACATGGACTGAACAAGCACGTCAAAACTTCTTGCTTCAAGAATTGCAAAGTAAACGCCCGCTGTTGCCTAAATTCCTGAAGGAACCTAAACAAAGCCTGATTGAACATCCCGATGTACAAGAAGTGTTTGCGACCATGCGTACCTTGGCAGAGCAACCGACTGAAAGTCTAGGGGCCTATATTATTTCTATGGCGGAATATCCAAGTGATGTTTTGGCTGTGTTGTTGCTACAAAAAGAAGCCGGTATTCAGCATCCACTTCGAGTAGTGCCTTTATTTGAAACCTTAAAAGATTTAGATGGTGCCGCCAGTACCATGAATACTCTGTTCAGTATGCACTGGTATAAACAGCATATTCAGGGTAAACACGAAGTTATGATTGGCTATTCGGACTCGGCCAAAGACGCAGGTTTCATGTCTGCCAACTGGGCCCAGTACCGTGCTCAGGAAGACTTAACCGATGTTGCAAAAAAATACGGCGTACAATTGACCTTGTTCCATGGTCGTGGTGGCTCTATCAGTCGTGGTGGCGCACCGACACAGCAAGCCCTGTTTTCACAACCACCTGGTTCAATTTCAGGTGCCATCCGTGTGACTGAACAAGGTGAAATGATTCGCTTTAAATTTGGCTTAGAAGGCATTGCCCTACAAAATTTAGAAATTTATACTGCCGCCACATTAGAAGCCACATTATTGCCCCCACCTGTTCCCAAAGCAGAATGGCGCAAGTTGATGCACAGCATGACCGACCTTTCGGTACAGGTTTACCGTCAAACAGTTCGTGAAAACCCACATTTTGTGAAATATTTGCGTACCGTTACACCAGAACTTGAATTGCAAATGTTGCCTTTAGGTTCACGTCCTGCCAAACGTAAAGTCAGTGGTGGGATTGAATCTTTACGGGCGATTCCATGGGTATTTGCATGGACTCAAATTCGCTTGATGCTTCCTGCATGGTTGGGTACAGGTGCGGCCATTAATCAAGTTATCAATCAAGGGCAAAAAAATACCTTAGATGAAATGTTGCAACAATGGCCTTATTTCCAAACCTTAATTGATATGTTGGAAATGGTCTTGTCAAAATCTGACAGTCATGTGGCGTTATATTACGAATCGCATTTGACACAAGATGAGGACTTAAAAGCATTGGGCGAAGAATTACGCCAACGCCTGAAAGATGCCGTGCAAACCTTATTGGCCCTAAAAGGCGAATCACAATTGCTCAGTAGTAATGATGTACTCGACCAGTCTATGAAAGTTCGAAAACCGTATTTACTGCCACTACATTTATTACAAGCTGAATTGATGAAACGCAGACGCGCCTATTTAGCCGAATGTCAGGCAGAAAATACCCCTGTCGATCATGCGCTCATGGTGAGTATTGCAGGAATTGCAGCCGGCTTACGTAATACAGGCTAAACACCTCAAGTCAAATAAAAGGCGCATCATTTAAGGTGCGCTTTTTTATTAACCATTTATTCCAAAATAAATATTTTTTTTATAAGCTAAATCAGAAATATTTAAGAACCATCAGCAAGAACCAATTACGATTAGAGACTGATTTAACACCACTTTTAAAACAAAATAAATTTACCATAAGGTAAAAAATAATGAAAATTCAGTAAATTAGTTTGACTGTTTTTTTTATTGTAGTGATTAAATCTTGTAAAAAAGAAGCGTATGATGTGCACAATTTATCTTTTGAGTGCTCATTTTATGTCCAGTTGGTTTCCCCAATGGCGCCCGTATGACGGCAGTATCGATGCACGCCCTGTAGGCACGAATGAGTATCTTCCGCCAGTACAAAGTGCTGTATTAGGCATACAACATGCTTTTGCCATGTTTGGTGCCACTGTTCTTGCACCATTTTTAATGGGTTTTGACCCCAATCTGGCCATTTTAATGTCAGGTTTATGTACCATTCTGTTCTTCTTTATGACCGGTGGCCGTATTCCAAGTTACTTAGGCTCAAGTTTTGCCTTTATTGGAGTAGTTATTGCGGCAACAGGTTATGCAGCCTCAGGTACGGGCGCACCGAATGCCAATATTGCCATGGCAGCCGGTGGGATCATTGCTTGTGGTGTTTTGTACACCATTTTTGGCCTGATTGTGATGGCAACAGGTACGCGCTGGATTGAGAAGCTCATGCCACCAGTCGTGACTGGTGCTGTCGTCATGATTATTGGTCTTAACCTTGCACCAGTGACCGTGAAAAGCGTAATGGGCAACCCATTCAATATGTGGATGTCATTGGTCACAGTACTCTGCATGGGCTCAATTGCCGTGTTTACCAAAGGTCTGCTACAACGCCTCTTGCTTTTGGTTGGCTTATTACTGGCATATTTCATTTACTTTATCGTATCGAATGTGATGGGCTACGGCACTGCTATTAATTTTGTGCCTATTCAACAAGCCACTTGGTTCGGGATTCCACAATTTCATGCGCCTGCATTCAATGCCAATGCCATGCTGATTATTGCCCCAATTGCTTTAATTTTAGTGGCTGAAAACTTGGGCCATATTAAAGCGGTCAGTGCTATGACAGGTGAAAATCTAGACCCGCATATTGGTAAAGCCTTTGTCGCAGATGGTATTGCAACCACATTGTCTGGCGGTGTTGGTGGCCCTGGTATGACCACCTATGGTGAAAACATTGGGGTGATGGCAGTAACTCGCGTGTATTCGACCATTGTCTTTGTCATTGCGGGCCTCTTTGCTGTATTTTTAGGTCTTTCTCCTAAATTCGGTGCAGTGATTCATACCATTCCCAGTGCCATTTTAACGGGTGCATCCATTGTCGTATTTGGTTTAATTACCATTGCCGGTGCTAAAATTTGGATTGAAAACAAAGTCGATTTCTCTAAAAATAAAAATTTAATGGTGGCTGCAGTCACGATTATTTTAGGTACAGGCGACTTTGCCCTGCAATTTGGTAGCTTTAACTTAGGTGGCATTGGTACTGCAACGTTTGCAGCACTGATTCTCAATTGGTTCTTTAGCCTTGCCGATAAATCAGAATAAATTCTGTTGTAAAGATTAAAGCAGTCGAAAGGCTGCTTTTTTATGCATGAATGTTCTGCAAGATCAGTCAGTATTGTATAAAACTATTCCAATTCGCTTAGGTTCATTTGACCTGTGACTGGTTTAAATATGGTTGATACGAGTAACCTGTCGGCATTATCACTCAAAGCTGATAAGTACGGATTCCATGTCATTTCTACACAAAATGTAATTAAGGACGAATTTCTTTCAGTTCACGCTGAATAAAATGATGAATCATATCGCGGTATAAACGCTCTACGATATCTTCATTGACCCCTTGTTCTGTCGCTAACAAACGGATTTTACTAATCACGCTCTCAACGCGTTCTGGAGACTGAACATCTTGAACCGAATGCTTAAAACGAACGGCTTGATCGACATAAAACTGACGTGTTGCAATCAGTTCAATAATGGCGTGATCAATTGCGTCTATCTGCTCACGCGCTTGTTCTAATGACTCAACTTTTTCTTTTTTCATTGGTTCTTAATTCACTTTCAGTTATGTTTTCAGTCTTGTACTTCTCTTCTAACACATTACTGAAAATACTTTCAATCATCCAAACACGATATAAGCTATTGAATACATAGCTTTGGCCATCTATCCGCAATTCCAGTACTGGAAAATCGGGTTGGGACTTCATTTCACAATGCATATCATTTTCTTTTAATTTTGCGCTCACATCTGCTGTGCTCAGTTCCTGCACGTCCAAGGCTTGTTGTAGCTGCTGAAAATGCGCTTTATAAGAAAGATCTTTACCTTGTGTCCAAACGGCCTGCAAAATTTGGTACATCGCTTCAATGCGCTGTTCTTCAGGCACGCTGTAATACAGTTGCGCCATGTTCTGTGTCGCAGTTTCGGTCGGACGACAAAAAGGCGTAAATGCAACTTCAGTTCGTTTCGATAACCGTGTTGCCAAACTCCAATCAAATAAATCTCGACCGTGATAACTCAGCGGATAAACATTCAGCTGAATATTATAATAATCGGCCAATTCTTCTTTAATATAAGCCAACAACAACCAAGACACTGGATCTTCTAAGGCAATATATAAATCTAGCTCAGGATCTAAAGCCTGAATTTCATTTAATTCTTCTGCATCACTAATGACATGTTCACGCCATTCAATATGATTAATCAGAAAAATCGGATTATCGGTCAATAATTTTTGCTGTTTTAAACGACGGGTTAACCGCAATAAATCATCTACTGCAGAATATTTACGTTCGCCAAATTCAAAAAAACTAACCAGCACGGGGGTTTGGTTAAAAATACGTTCTGGGAAATTTTGCGGTTTATGATGACGGCTGGCCATGGCATGTAAAGTACGTAATTTGCCATACTGCTTCTGCCAAAGCATATGAAAAACATCTTCTAGCAAATACAGAAAATCTTGACCACGTAAGGGAGTATTTCGCAGAATGGTTTCAGCTTGTTGTAAGGCTTCTGGCGTAGGTTGTTCTGGGGTTTCATGAAAACTAAAACGATGTTGTTTCGATAAAATTTTGGCATCGTTTAAACAATATTGTTGCCACTCTACAGCAGACATAAAATTGGGAGGTTCTGCCGTCTGACTGGAAATAATGACTTGTAATGGTTTTAGCTCGTCACTGAGGATTTCTTCCAGTTGCGGTAACTGCTGTACAGCCAAATAACTGTAAACATCATCTAGGCGCAAATAAATACTTAAGCCTTTGTCCGTCGGTAACACCGCTTGACGAATTGGTTTTTGATAAAACCAGCTCGATCGGAGTGGATCAAACCAACGGCGTAACAGTGACATGAGATTGGCCTCGAAAGAAACCCTTGCAATACGACAAGGGTTCTTAGCAATATGTTAGAGAATGATCAATTATACATCTAAATCCAGATCCGTAACTGCCCCTTTCTCTGCCCCTGAGGTCAATTTAGCAAACTTGGCTAAGGCACCATAGGTGTAATTGGGTTTTGGTTTCACCCAAGCAGCTTTACGTGTGGCTATTTCCTGTTCGGAAACATGCCAAGTCAGTTCACGGGTTTCGGCATTAATGGAAATTTTATCGCCATTTTGGACCAAACCAATTGGCCCACCTTCATAAGCTTCAGGTGTGACATGACCAATAACGAAACCATGACTCCCTCCTGAAAAACGCCCATCCGTGAGTAGCGCAACAGACTGACCTAGCCCTTTACCAATAATGGCAGACGTTGGTTTTAACATTTCTGGCATACCCGGCCCGCCTTTTGGCCCAACACCACGAATCACCACCACTTCGCCTTCTTGCACTTCGCCATCTAAAATACCGCGCATTGCGCCCTGTTCACCTTCAAATACCCGCGCAGAACCTTCAAAGAACAAACCTTCTTTACCGGTAATTTTCGCCACGGCGCCTGTAGGTGACAAATTGCCTTTCAGCACCACCAAGTGCGAATCTTTTTTAATCGGTGCATCAAAAGGTAAAATGATTTGTTGCCCTGCTGGATAGTCCTCAACCTCGGCTAAGTTTTCTGCCAAAGTTTTGCCTGTAACAGTCATACAGGTACCATCAAGCATACCTGCGTTCAACATACGTTTCATCAACGGTTGAATACCACCAATGGCAATTAATTCGGACATCAAATACTTACCTGAAGGGCGCACGTCTGCCACCACTGGAATGTCTTTACCAATACGAACAAAGTCATCCAAAGTTAATGTGACCCCTGCCGTGTGTGCCATAGCAATTAAATGTAGCACACCATTGGTCGAACCACCCAAAGCAATCAGCACTTTAATGGAGTTCTCAAATGCTGCTTTGGTCATAATATCGCGCGGTTTAATGTCTAAACGCAGTAAATTCATCACCGCTTCGCCCGCGCGGAGGCAGTCGATTTTTTTCTCGTCAGAAACAGCTTCCTGCGCCGATGACCCCGGTAAGCTCATACCTAAAGCTTCAATGGCAGAAGCCATCGAATTGGCCGTATACATGCCTCCACAAGACCCCGGTCCCGGCAATGCCACCTCTTCAATGTGCTTGACTTGAATGGCGCTGATTTCACCTTTGGCATGTTGTCCGACGGCTTCAAAAACTGAAATCATGTCGGTATGGCCTGCACCCGGTTTAATGGTACCTCCATAAATAAACAGGCCTGGGCGGTTTAGTCGTGCTAATCCCATAATACAACCGGGCATGTTTTTGTCGCACCCCCCAATGGCAATCACTCCATCATAGGCTTGGCAACCCACCACAGTTTCAATAGAGTCTGCAATAATTTCACGTGAAAGCAATGAATACTTCATGCCTTCAGTACCGTTAGAAATACCGTCTGAAATGGTAATGGTATTGAAAATAATGCCTTTGCCACCTGCTCTATTGACACCATTTTCGGCTTCACGGGCAAGACCATCAATATGCATATTACACGGCGTGACATTGGCCCAAGTCGATGCAATACCAATAAAGGGACGAGTAAAGTCTTGATCGTTAAATCCTGTAGCACGCATCATTGAACGTGCAGGTGCATTTTCAATACCATCGTAAACAGGTGCTGAATGTTCGCGGATATTATCTTTACTCATGAAGCGCTCCGTGGCTTAGACTTATTTTGATTTAAATAAAGTCATGGCGAATTATTATTCTTTTGATTGTATAGAAATAAGACAGCGCAACATAGTGAACCTCTTTCGAAAATCCAAAATGATCACTAAATCACTCATAAAATGAATATTGAAAGTATCTTCTTTCTTTGGGATGAGGAGCATGCTCCGCAAGAGGATGAAGGTTTTTTCCATATAGATCCTCTCCCTAGCCCTCTCCTTTTAAAAGGAGAGGGAACATCCATTATTTCCCCTCTGTAGCACAAAAGTCATTTATGATATTTGATACGCTACAAGACCATCTGCAACTGTTCGAGGCAGGACTAAAATTAATATTTAATGTTTCTGTGATTAACTTAAAAAATGTTGGTATTTGACGAATTTTGCAGTGAGGAACAATGCTCCGTAAGATGGTTTCCTTGCGAAGCTTCGCTTCTCATTTTGCCAAATGAGAAATATATTTCGCAAGGCAGGTCGAACCGAAGGTTATATCCGGTAATTAAATGAATATCTTCATTACTTGCCGTGCTGATCCAACACCTTAAAACAAAAAAAGCACCCCATGAGGAGTGCTTTTATTAAAAAATCTAGAACTTAGATTTCACGTACCGCACCTTTTGAAGCACTGGTGGTGTGCTTGGCATAGGCTTTTAAAGCTTTAGATACTTTACGCGGGCGCTGTTCAGCAGGTTGCCAACCTTTGGCTTCTTGTGCAACACGACGTGCAGCCATGGTTGCTTCATCTACAGCCAAATGAATGGTACGGTTTGGGATATCAATTTCGATGCGGTCGCCATCTTCAACTAAACCAATTGCACCACCTTCAGCCGCTTCAGGCGAAACGTGACCAATAGACAGACCTGATGAACCACCAGAGAAACGACCATCCGTCAGTAAGGCACAGTCTTTGCCTAAACCTTTCGACTTTAAATAACTGGTTGGATACAACATTTCTTGCATCCCCGGACCACCACGTGGACCTTCATAACGAATGACAACCACGTCGCCTGCAACAATATTGCCCGCTAAAATTGATTCCACTGCAGCATCTTGGCTTTCAAAAACCCGTGCTGTACCGTTAAATTTCAAGATTGAATCATCAACCCCTGCTGTTTTTACAATACAGCCATCCAACGCGATGTTGCCGTAAAGTACCGCCAAACCACCGTCTTGTGAGAAAGCATTGGCTGCGTTACGAATCACACCTGATTCACGGTTACCATCTAAAGTTTGGTAATAACGATTTTGTGAAAATGCCGTTTGCGTTGGAACGCCACCCGGTGCTGAACGGAAGAACTCATACACGTCGGCATCTTCAGTACGGATGATGTCCCATTTGTCCAAAGCATCTTTTAAGGTTTTTTCATGTACGGTTGGTACTGACGTATCTAATAATCCTGCGCGGTCAAGCTCACCTAAAATGGACATAATACCACCAGCACGATGCACATCTTCCATGTGTACGTCTTGTTTTGCCGGTGCAACTTTACACAGCACAGGAACTTTACGCGAAAGTCGGTCGATGTCGGTCATGGTAAAATCGACTTCTGCTTCATGTGCTGCTGCCAATAAATGCAATACCGTATTGGTTGAACCGCCCATCGAAACATCTAGCGTCATGGCATTTTCAAAGGCTGCTTTGGTGGCAATTGAACGTGGTAAAACACTGTAGTCGTCTTGTTCATAATGACGTTTGGTAATTTCAACGATCAGCTGGCCTGCACGTTCAAAAAGTTTTTGACGGTTGGCATGCGTTGCAAGGGTTGAACCATTGCCTGGTAACGATAAACCCAAAGCTTCAGTTAAGCAGTTCATTGAGTTTGCAGTGAACATACCTGAGCATGAACCACAGGTTGGACATGCTGAACGTTCATATGCCGCAACTTCTTCATCTGTAAAGCTGTCATCGGCTGCAACAACCATTGCATCGACAAGGTCAATCGCGTGTTCATTGCCACGAATTTTGACTTTACCCGCTTCCATCGGCCCGCCAGAGACAAAAACCACTGGAATGTTTAGACGCATTGCTGTCATCAACATGCCCGGGGTAATTTTGTCACAGTTAGAAATACAGACCATGGCATCTGCACAATGGGCATTGACCATGTACTCGACTGAGTCTGCAATCAAATCACGTGAAGGCAATGAATACAGCATGCCGTCATGCCCCATCGCAATCCCATCATCCACCGCAATGGTGTTGAATTCTTTGGCTACACCACCTGACGCTTCGATTTGACGTGCCACCAATTGGCCAAGGTCTTTAAGATGCACATGGCCCGGAACAAATTGGGTAAATGAATTGACCACGGCAATAATTGGTTTACCAAAATCTTCGTCTTTCATTCCTGTGGCACGCCATAAACCGCGTGCGCCAGCCATATTTCTTCCGTGTGTTGATGTTTTTGAACGATAGTCAGGCATTGTTTTATTCCAACAAAATAGGAGCTTGAGCCAAATATATAAGTTTGCTCTGGCTAAATTTTACTGATTGAGAGCATAAATCAGTCGAATTTTAAACATATCATAATTTAAGTCATTGTTTTAACTTGAGCTAATTTTTCAAGGTAAAACAATGAATGTATTTTGAACGTAAATTCGATGATCTACCTGCAAAAATCATTTAATAAAACCACTATAACGCTATCAATCAGCATTCAATACAAAACTTTCATGAATAATTTTTACAATTTGCATAATTTTTTTTTATCTTATGAAAACTAACAAAAAAGAGCACAGCTTTTATTAGATACTCCTCTTTTTAGGAATAATTCAGGATCAAAAATAACATTCACACAACGTTTTAATACAATTTTTAGTACCAGAGCGACTGTATTGAATTTGTTCCAGCCACTGTACCTTGAACAGTTGCATCATTTTTTCTTATGCCCCCAACGCACCTTATAAATTGATTATTTTTTATTAATTAGTCAAATGAACTCAAAAAACCGATATAAGGTATAATTGCAATTTATTTTCAGGTCATTCGTGTGAAAATTGTCTTTGCGGGTACACCCGAATTTGCAGCTGTTGCTTTATCAGCATTGCTACAAACAGAACATGAAATTGTTGCGGTCTATACCCAGCCTGACCGTAAAGCAGGACGTGGGCAAAAATTAACAGCATCAGCTGTCAAACAATTGGCTCTCGAACATGGCTTGCCTGTCTATCAACCCTTACATTTTAAATCGTCCACTGAAGAAGGTTTGACTGCTCAAAAAGAACTTGCCGATTTAAACGCAGATGTAATGGTCGTAGCCGCTTATGGTTTAATTCTACCTCAAGTGGTTTTAGACACACCTAAGTTTGCCTGCCTAAATATTCATGGCTCTTTATTGCCACGCTGGCGTGGGGCTGCACCTATTCAACGTGCAATTGCCACGGGCGACGCCGAAACTGGTGTGACCATTATGAAAATGGCGGCGGGTTTAGACACTGGTGACATGATGTACAAGACCCTTTGCCCCATTGAAGCACACGATACTTCTGCCAGCCTACATGACAAATTAGCAGAACAAGGTGCGGAAGCTCTTACGACTGTACTCGAATCTGAAGAAAAACTACTGCATTATTTACAACACCGCGAAGTCCAAGACGAAGCGCTGACAGTCTATGCACATAAATTATCGAAAGCTGAAGCACAAATTGATTGGTCGCTAGACGCTGTGCAAATTGACCGTAATATTCGTGCCTTTAATCCGTGGCCTGTGGCTTTTATTCCACTTGATGAACAAAATAACCTGCGTGTTTGGGGGTCATTGTTATCTGTAGAAAATGCCGAAGGCCAAACGGCTGGCACAGTGCTGGCAATGAATAAACAAGGTGTTCATGTGGCCTGTGGCGATCAAAAAGCCATTTGCTTGACCAGTTTACAATGGCCAGGTGGCAAACCTTTAAACCCTGTACAAATTAATCAAACTCAAAAACTTACTGTTGGACAAACTCTATAATGAAGCCATCTCCCCATGCCTCAGGTAAAACTTTAAATTTACGTGCTCAGGTTGTGAAAACGTTATTGGCTGTCCAAAATGGTCAGTCATTGCAGTCCGTGTTGGCACAGCATATTAACATCGTGTCAGATAAAGACCGCGCGTTATACCATGAATTGGTTTTGGGTTGCTTACGTCAATGGCATGCCCTAAAACAAGTCACACTCCCCTTATTAGCGAAACCCCTTGAGAACGAAATTGTTGAAACCTGTTTGTATGTGGGTTTATACCAATTATTGTGTACCCGCGTGGCAGCACATGCGGCCATTTCTGAAACAGTAGAAGCCACAAAACAATTGGGCATGGAGAGTTTAAGTGGTGTGGTCAATGCCATTTTACGTCGCGCAACCCGTGAGTCTGAACAATTCTATGACGTTTTAGAAAATGCATCGAATCTTCCAAGTTGGTTAGCGAAGCGTTTAAAGAAAGACTGGGGCGATCAACTGGCAGAACTCAGCTATGAACTTAAACAAGTAGCACCACTCACCTTACGCGTCAACACACGCCAAGTCAGTCGTGATGAATATCTTGATATTTTAGAAGATGAAGGTATTGATGCGCATCGCTGTGAAATTTCTGATGTCGGTATTGTAATGGATGAAAGTTTGCACATTCCGAGCCTACCGGGCTTTGAAGCAGGCGGTTTTTCCGTTCAAGATGAACATGCGCAAATTTGTGCGACCTTAGTCCCTAACTTAAACGGCAAGTTGGTCATTGATGCATGTGCAGCACCGGGCGGTAAAACAGCTCATATTTTAGAAATGTACCAACCAAAAAGACTAATTGCTCTTGATCAAGATGAAAAGCGTCTCAAACGTGTTTATGAAAACTTAGAACGTTTAATGTTGAATGGTAAACATGTTGAAATTATTACCGCAGATGCAGTGAAATGGACAGCACCTGAACAGGCTGATTGCATTGTATTAGATGCACCTTGTTCTGCAGTAGGTGTCATTCGCCGTCATCCCGATATTCGTTTACTCCGTCAGTCAAGCGACATTGCCAAAACGGTTGTTTTGCAAAAACAAATTTTAGAAAATATGTGGTCGCAATTAAAAGTCGGTGGCACACTGCTTTATGTAACTTGCTCTATTTTAAAAGCAGAAAATGAACAGCAAATGGTTGAATTTTTTGCAACGCATGCAGATGCACAAGAAGTTAAAATTGAGGCAGATTGGGGACTTGAACAAATCCATGGTCGCCAACTATTACCAAGCAGAGGGCAAGGTGATGGTTTCTATTATTGCCGTATGACAAAAACGGCTTAATCAAATATATAAAAAAGACGGCAAATATGCCGTCTTTTTTTGTCATGATTGGACAAAATTATTGCATTTTAATTCCAAAATACAGCGACTTTTGTTCTTGTGGCAACAGTGATGAGAACGTAGTTTTAACTTTAGAACCATCATCTTGCACCGCTTCTGCACTACTGGTCATTGGTAAAACAGCACCTGATTTCCATGGAATGGTATAAGCTGGATACATATCATTTACCGCCACATTATTCAGTTTAGAATCACTCGTATTGGTCACAGTAATACGGTAAATCAGGCAATCCGATAAGCCCAACGTCACATTTTCCAAAGAATATGTCGCACTTTTTACAGATGCCTCAGTCATTGCAGTACATCCCGCCTGCTTCACCTGAGTTTTATGAATCTGTAACTGATTTGCCCCTACAGTGATGCTGTCCAAATTTGAAAGTACGGCAAGAATAGTACTTTGACCACTATTATCAGGTTTTGCTTCCAATTTGACTTGGCTACTTATGCCATTGGTCGCCGTTGCTGGTGCTTGAACTTTAATTAGCAGAGCCAATTCAGCCTTAGCGAGGATAGATAAGCTTTCGCTAATCATGATATCGGCGGTGTCTAATACACCATTATTATTAGTGTCTTGAAATAATGTATATAAGAAGTCATCTGCACGGACGGGGGTTAATGTAAAAGTAATATTTTTTTCTTCAACACTGCCATGGTTAATTAAACGGTGCGGAAAAACATAAGTACCGCCCACACTCACTTGTGCGGTCTGGCCATTCACCAGTTCCAATAAACGTTGCGATAAATGATCTGTAGTAACAGCATCAAGAATTACATCACCTAGACCAGACTGTAAAGATTCTATAGCAAACCAAATATTGGTTTTAGCCGTAGCCGATGGCAACACTGTTGCGACTGCACAAACTTGTCCAATTGTATTGGCAGCAACTTTTAACTGCGTAATTTGTTTCGCACTCATCCCGACTGTACATTGCGTTGAATTTGCACTAAAAAATTCTATTTTTAAACCCGATGTAAATGGGGTAATTCCTGCCTTAACTAGTGTTGAATAATCGCCTGTTGCTTGGGTTGGTGTAACCGATGTACTCGATGCATATAATTGATAATCTTGTTCTAAATTACTATAGTTTTGAATATTCAATGGGAAATAAGCTTTTTGACTACTATCTGCATTTTTCGTTATTAACGCAGTTGTACCTATTCGCCCTTCCTTCGCAATATTAAATAAACCAATACCTGTTTCAGTGGCTAATGCACTAGTTGTATTATTTGATAAATCATTTTTTGCTGCCAATAATGTTTTAACCGTCGATGTATTATTTGTAGAATCTAGATCAGTCATCTTAGTGGTTTCAACAGTTGCTGTATTGACCACATAGCCCACACTGGTATTGTCTGTATCTGTTACTTTTAAATTTTGAACTGTAAATCTATATTTAGCATTCGCTGGAATATTTCCAAGGCTTAAGCCACTACCTGCAGTATTGCTCAATAATGAAGTTAATGCATTTGCATCCGTCCATGTCGCGGGGCAAGTTTTGCTTGTACCACTGGTTAAATCCTCACAGAGCAAGCTGGTCTGATCAGCAACATTGCCACTGGTCACTTTCAGTAAATTTTGAAAATTATCTCGAAGTAAAACCCCATCTGCTTGTACAGCCGTATTATTTACTACATCCAATTGGTAAGACACTAAGTTATCTTTCAAAACAACAGAGTCAGGCTTCAATGTTTTAACCACAGCCAAGTCAATATCATCTTCTTGAATGACTAAGTCAAACTTAACATCGGCAGTGACATTACCACAGGTACTTAAATCAGTAGGAACAAACTTACTATTTGCATCTAGCGCAAACTCAAAAGGCACTGTCATATTACTATTGACTTGTGTATTACCAAAAATTTTAATAACCAAGTCATTCACTTGAACGCCCTTGGTATAATCCAAAGCAGGGTTGTATATTGGCGTATAACTAAACGTTACTTTATTGGAATTTAATGAATTTAAATTATCCACTACATTCAAATTAGACCCAGTTTGTTTATATAAGCGATAATTTGTAGCATAAACAGCTTTAGCCTGCGCATATGCTGTCGGATATTCAATTTTAAATTGCAACGTTGGCATATCACTCTGGCTTAAGATTTGCCCGACAATATTGAATGGCACCGAATATTGCTTACCCTCTGTGCTGTCTGCACCTTCATAAAAATTACCAGAAGCCGCTGTAAATTCAACCGCAGGTTTTAATCCAAGGTGAATATCATCAATAAAGTTACCGAGTGTTGCATTTGAACCAAATTTAGTTGCATCAAAAATAAATTGATAAATACCACTCGTTACATTTACTTTTGCTTTGGCATTTGAGGCATTTGCATTTTTCCATTCAAATAAACTTGTCACCGTTTGACTTGAACCTATGGTTTGCGCCGTCGTAAAATTAAAGCGATCTGCTGAAACCGTACCAATATAAAACGTTGTTTGCTCTTTTGTGCTTGAACGAGCAGCATGTCTAAAGTTCCAAATAAATTCTTCATCTTTAAACAAACACACTGTCTGATATAAAGCCGATCTTGCATTTGCATTTAGCTCTGCATATTGATTCACAAGAGGCGAAGTATTAGCAGTATTCCACGCAGGATAATCTGTATTAGATGCAGCGCCTCTACCTCGCCAGATTTCAATGAGTTTTGGGGTAGGATGCGTGGTTAACCACCCTTCAACTGCACTTTCATTAAATTGATTTGTAGTATCCGTTCCTGTAAGAGCAGGTTGATTAAAACTTAAATTGACAAAACTTCGCTGAATTTTAACTTTATTGGTATCTGCTGGGACATCTGTTGCATATGCTTGCGTCACGGCCCCAATCAACAATAGTGAAGATGCCAAAACATGAGGTAAAAATTGCTTCATCATTTCAGTTCACCTTCACTTTCTGTTGCTCTAACTCTAGCTGTAAATCTTGCCACTGTGTTTCAATTTGAATTTGGCTTGCATCATTTAATTGCAGAACCACACGACGACTTTTCGCATGTGCGAGTTTCAATTTTTCATCTATTTGCAAGTCGGTCGCACCTTTGGCCCCAGTCTGAATCCGTTGTTTTGTAATGCCTTGTGTCAGCAAATACGCTTGTACAGCATCTATACGGCGCTGTGCCAACCTTAAGTTATAATGCTGATTAGCCCGACTATCTGTATAACCTAAAAGTGTGACTGATAATTCTGGATACTGTTTGAACACCGTAATAAATTGATCAAGCACTTTTTGACTTTCTAAACTCAGTTCAGCCCGATCCAAAGCAAAATGCACCACATTCGGTACAGTTAAACTATTTTTTGCAACTGGCAGATCAATCTCTTTCAGTAACGGCCAATAGGTCGAATTAACACCAGAACAACCTTGACCATTGAGTTGTTGTAATGAAGGCAATTGATCAGGGTTCCATTCAATATTTTTGACTTTTAAATCTGTCGCTTCAACCACTTGATATAACGCTTGCTCAGCAGCATTAAAATGCTCTTTGGCATGACGCCAACCCAGTTCGCAATACTCGGCAGCTGCCCAGACCAACATCACTTCTGCATGTGCCAAACGTTCTGGCGCTTTTTCTAAAGCTCCATGCTGTTTTAAATACTCAGCTTGTTGCCATAAATCGCGACGCATTACCTGAGAAACACTGAGTACAGGTGTAGTCAATGATACGGCTTGATGGTTTTTCAAGGCATCGTCAATGCCTTGTGCATGTTGCATGGCTTCTTGACCTGCCACGGTCAAACTACTTTCCGAATGTTCATTGACTGCATAGCTTAGCCACATTTTCGCTTTATAAGCGTGATAACGAGTTGCTGCATCAGCATTGTTATAATGGGCCAAAGTGCTCGATAAGCTGTTCACCTGTTGTTGAAAAGTGTGCGCAGTGGTCGGTGCTGCAATAGCCGAACCATGACTCAAAAATAAACCTGCCAGTAAAATCACACCTAGTTTCATCTTTTATCGTCCCTGTTCTGGCTCTAAAGCAAGATTTGTTTTTGCCGAACGACGACCAAATAAATCTTCATCAAACTTGAATCTAAATCTTAAATACGTGCCTTCACCTGTCGAACTAGTATTGGCAAGTTCATTGTCTTGATAACCTAAGAAATTATAGCCTGCCGAAACCCAAAGATTCGTCGCAAAGAGATAACCCAGTTCAGCACCGACTAAATAACGTGTACCTGCACCACGGTTAGCCCATAAAGTACCTGCCTGAACACTCATATCCCAACGTTCATTCATGTCATAAATTACACGGCCACTCACCAACTGAGTCAATGCATCACTGGAAACATCATATTCATCTAAGACTGACCATTTTGCGGCATATTGACCTGATAATGTCAATTTACGTTGCGGATGATAATTACTATGCACCGACGCAACATAAGACTCACGTTTAAATTCTGCTTCTAAATCAGTTGCATTATTTTCATAGTAATATTCTAACTTAGACAAGACATCGAGCTTATTTTCATCAAAATCACGCCATGCCAAACCGAGTTGGAAACGGTTTCTTAAATGATCACCCTGATCTGCATCTTTATTATCGACAAAATTAAGCGTATTTTTGGTTAAAACGGTTGCATCATCAGTTAACTTACGTGCATACCCGACAGTATTGATAAAGGAGTCTGCACTGTCTGAACGGCGCCCTTCCAGACGTGTCATGGCTTTCCAATTATCATGGACTAAATATTCTACTCCCAAAGTCGCTGCGGTCGCATCATTGTTGATATTTTCAACATTTTTAGAGAGTGACTGAATACGCTCAAAACTACTACTTAAATATACACGCGGTTTAATCTGCCAACGATTACGTAAACCAAGTGCAGCTTCTGCTTCACGATTACTCATGCCATCTGCAACACGATATTCACTGAAAGCAGAGCCATCTTTCATATAATTACTAGAAATACCAAAGATGGTACTGTTGGTTTGTTCAGTGGTATTTAGCGAATACAAGCCATCAATCGATGAAATGACCTCATGACGTGCATATAATTCAGTATTTGGTAGGACTTTCACCGTGCCCCCAAGGGTGAGTACTTGTTTCTCTGAATCTGCAATATCTTGCTCATATTCAGTAAAAACGCTAGCGCCTTTCCAAGGCAAAGTGCCAGTAAATTTAATACGGGCGGTGGTACCGTTGTAAGACCCTAAATTTTCAGTGGCCAACGTAGCTGCGGCACTGCTTTCATCGTAATGACGTAAGCCTAATTCTACCGCCAGTATTTTAAATAAGTTACGTTCTAGACTTGCTGAAAGGCCTGTACGTACACCTTGATTATCTTGATCTTCGGTGCGAATGGCTTCTATACGTGCCAAACCAACTTTTTTAACAGGGAAAGAAGCTTTTAGGCCACTTTCCTTACGTCCTGCACTAATAGTGGCTGCATCATTTTGGAAACCATCTTCGGCTTGTTGGTGGTATGCACGAATATTGGCAAAGTTTGGATTGTATTCAAATTCAATACGCGCTGCCGTTCCTTCTTCTTTATCGCTGATAGGATCGGTATTAATCTGCGTGATTTGATCTGCGAGTGCATTGGTGTTTTTAGACTGGGCAAGTTCCGCAATGAACTTAGCATGTTGCCCTACTTTCACCACAGTATTGATACTGGCAATTTGTTCTTCTTGTAAGGGGTCATTGCTTTGTACAAATGAACCACCCACTTTCACATTATTTTTTACTGCATAACTAAAGCTTGCGCCCCCAACTTGATATTCTTCACCAATTTCATCCGCTTCCACAGTAATACGAATAAAATTCGGATTCAGGTCTTTATCGACGCTGGCAACTGCTTCTTTCAAGTAAATACTATTACTGTATGTATCGACTTCATAGTCAGAAAAACGCGTTAATGTTTGGCGAGCAATAATTAAACCAGGGTTATTGCGATCACGCGTTAACACTTCAACTTTCTCACTATTTTCTAAAATTTGATCATTGCTGATATTGCCCAGACTATATGGCCCAGTAATGCCCATAGCACGGTTTTCCGTGACAATTTGTCGGGACTTAGTCTCTGCAACAAATGCAGAAGCTTGTAATTTATCTCCTTCGTGGCCCACTTTAACGCCTGTTAATGACCGATTGTACTGCCCCAGTGCCAAGCCTTCATCTTTTTCAGTACGCGTAATATAGTCTCCATACATCGCATAAGTACGGCCTTTATCAACCCGCACATATAACTTACTGGTCGATTGAGCATCAAAACCTTTAGCCGCTGCATCGCCATAGACTGGATAATACTCGTCAGGCTGAATATCGCGGAATAAACGTTGTTTTGAGCTTTTATTTGAATCGTAAGCCAAGGTTAAAAGATAATCGCCTTTTACTTTACCTTTTAAAAATAGGGCCGCACGGCCTGTCAGTGAAGTATCACCCCAATCGGCGATCTCATTCAACTCATCTTCAAAACCATCATTACGATTGACGCTGTGTAATTTATTTTGATCAAAGTTATTAAAATTAATACTACCTTCAACCAACCCCACCGCAATTAGTGGACGTAAATCTGCTTGAAATTGAATATCAATCTCTTGCTTTAATAAGCCACTACTCACACGTAACTTGCCACGACCAGGGACATTAGGTGCGATGATCGGTACAATCATTTCACCCCCTTCAATAAAGGTTTGAAGACCCGGTTCATTTGGATTTAAATCAGGTAAATCAATAACACCTAAGTCACTTTCCAAAGTAATTGAAGTCCGTGTAGCAACTTTAACACCCTGTTTATCTTCTAGTTTAATGACCAAATGCATAACATCACGGCCATTGGCCATCACGATGGTTTGATTCTGCTGAAGTTTAAGATGGTGTATCTCACCAGGTACAATCACATTGACCTGTTGGCTTTCACGTACATTTCCTGCAAAATCGAGTTGGTCTACACGAATATTATTTTTGCCTTTATTTAACTCAATCCCAACATACTCAACACCTTGCTTTCTTTGCTCGTCCAATATCGCCAATTTACCGCGTCGCTTTTCATCAATCGGCTGACCATTCACCAAGATACGTTGCGTTGCACCTGCTGTGCCTTGAACTTGGATTGTGGTTTGAGCAAAGGGTAAAACTTGACCTTCATTTAAGTTTAATATGTCTAAAGCATTGCTATCGCTACGGGTTAAAAGCTCTTCAAGTTTAATCAGTTCAGGTGGTTTGACGGGGTCAATCACCAACTGTTTTTGTTTTAAAATATCCTGCTCATTTTTATTCAATAAACAATTTTGATCATTATCACTGGCCAAACAGCCCTGTACATTTTCAGAACGAGTGCTGGTTTCAGTATAGGATGGTACATCAATCGTTAGTTGCTTATTAATGGCTTTTTCAAGATTAAAGTTATTACTATTAATTTTACTCTGACGTTCTTTGACCATCTCAACCAAAGGCGTGGAACAGCTTTCTGCCTGATCTGCCATAGCAAAATCTGCACGATGTAATTCACCCCGTTTCACATCGACAAAACGGCTCGATGGATCACCTGCATTTCGATTCGATTGTGTAATCAGTTCTACACCAGCAGGTAGTGTGGTGCGATCTAGTTTGAGTACATGCGTTTTTGGCGAAATACCATAAAAGTCGTATTTCCCTTCTCGATCGGTAATCACATAGCTACCATCTTCCATGTACAAACGTACACCTGGTACACCTAGTTCACCTTGATCTTGCATACCGTTACGATTGCAATCGGTATACACTTTACCCACTACAAAGGCATCCGAACTAAAGACACCTGGACGCACTTTGACTTTTGCCTGCGCTTCGTTCGAACTTAAACCTGATTTTTCAATAACACGTGCACGGTTAATCCCATCACCATTTAAAGCATTTGGCCCGACTAACACCCGATATTCAACTTTAGCACTGCTATTCACCGCTAAATTACCTAAACCTAAGGTTAAATACGGGCCTTTACCACCTTCAGGATCCGCCACAGGTTTACCGTCAACACGCATGGTATTCGGTACATAGCTAAATCCGCGTGGCAGTGTATCCTGCAATTTAACATCACGTGCGACCACATCGCCCTGATTACTTACAGTAATACTGTAATTGGTAAAATCACCCAATTCAACAGATGAATCACGCGCATTTTTTTGTACCATTAAACCTGTTTGACTGAACACAGGATCAATTGGAATATCCACATTTAAGGCAGGGCTATTTGATGCGAGCGTAAATACGCCACCATATGAATACTGTGAATGCACCGTCATGGTATTAAATGAATCAATAGGATAAACCACTTGATCACTCACAAAGTTATATTTTTTTGCTGGAATCGTGGATGTATCTACTAATAATTTATAATTGCCAGCAATCACCTGTGGATAAATAAATTCGCCATTCGCATTTGTAATTTGTTTGGCAGGAATAGGGCGTAATTCACCCGTGACACGATCAATTTCAAATGCAACATTATTACCGACAGGCTGATCGTGTTCATCGACCAATGTTACCGTTGCACCGGCAACAGGCTTTTGAGTTTTTGCATCAAAAACAATGCCGTAAGGATCAATTAAAATCTGTGTAGATACATCTGTAATTGGTGTGCTAATTTGACCTTGCGTATCGACACACCCCAACAGATTCACTGTAACGTCATCACGTTTTAAAGTTTGTAAAATTGAATCTTTTAGATTTTTTTCAGCATTTTCTTCAGTGACTAAACTAAAATGGAAAATACCTGTATTTTCACCTGTTTCAGTTGCATCTACATCGACAATATCACCCGTTAATTTGGATATAATTTGTAGGCGCACCTGCTCTGTATTAAAACGGTTGGCATTACAAATAGCAGCATTGGTTTTAATATAAATTGGCTCGTTCACCTTACCTGTATACAAACTATTTTTAAAATCTTCGGTGGTACTATCTAGTGTCGCTTTACCCACAACTTTGGTTTCTACTTTATCCGATGGAGTTTTTTTATCCAACTGCCCCACTTGATGGAGCACATAAGCTTCATTGACTAAGGTGGTATAGCTGAGTGTCGGCTGAGTTTTCACAGTTAAATGAATAATACTTTTTTGACCAGCTACGAATGCCTTTTTATATGCGACAACCGCGTAACCAATTTTAGATTTATCGCTAGGTAGCTGTCGTGAATATTGACCTTCTGATAGCTTATTTAAAATAACAATATCTGAACTTTGGTCCGAACTTTCTAATTTTTCAAAAATAGTATTGGCTGGTAAAGGATCTTCAACAATCACCCAAGATTGTGATTGTCCGTCAACCATAACCGTTGTTGGTGTCACGGCTAAAGTCGCCGAATTCGTCACCGTTAAGGTATAGTTTAATGTTTGTTCCTGATTATTTACAATTAGTTGTGCCTGATCGACTTGTTTTTCTATTTTTAATTTCGGTTGCAATACCGTGACTAAATCGTCAACTGTTTTTTGTTGTTCTGAATCTTCACGTATTTGTGCAATTAAAGGTAATCTGAGTTCAGACTGGTCTGCGGTATTCGGAGATGTATCTGCAATCACCCAAAGATGAATTTTTTCACCTGACTGTAACTGTAAACCATCGGTCAGCAACGTATCTGATAAATCAAACACACCATCTTTATTAGCATCTAAATAAATTTTAATATTGGATAAATCTTTGACAGCACTGGTCTTAAAATCAAACCAAGCAACAGTATTACTTAAATTATGTACTTCATTTAACCAAATGACTTTCGAGCCAGCTTCAACGGGTGGTAACTGATCGGGCTGTAAGTTCAAGCCATATAAGCTTGCAACTTCAACATTAACGGGGTTTGACTGCACTGTTTCAATCAGTTGAGTACCACTTTGGTCTCTCACCTCATACGATGCATATGCAATATTTTGAATCATTTGTCCTGCCATAGGCATCGCAGTATGACCCTGTTGTGCAAACAACAAAGTGGAAGCAAAAGCAGAGACTGATAAGGCATTGACCTTAATATTTATGGCTTTCTTAAGTGACATAACCCCAACCCAAACATAAAAAATATAAAGTTCGACCCTTCCGAAGAAAGGTCGATAACACAACTTATTTATTGGTCAGTTTTATTGATCAACTTTCACTGCAAATTCTAGTGTTGCTGTTGCAGCTGGGGTAAGTGTCGACACGGTATAGCTCACTTTACCACCTGACTCACTTGCACCTGGATTTGGTTTAACAGAGCCTTGATAAATAGTGGTATAGCTTGGCACCGTATCCGAAATTACGACATCACTTGCATTAACATTACCATCATTGATTGCATCAATTTTGTAGTAGACACATTCACCCGGTTTTGCGGTTAGGTTTGTGGTGACATAAGTCGTAGGCGCTGTACCACAAGCTGATACCGCTTGTGACTTCGTTAAACGAACTTGGCCTAAGTTAATCACGGTACGATCGGTGATCAGTACATCAGCGGGCTTATTATTACTACCTGTTGGTTTAAAAGTCACAATCGTAGTATCAGATTCGCCGGCTGTAGCTGTTGCAGGTGCTTCAACTTTCACCAAAATATTAACAGCTTCATTTTGTGATAAACCTGCACCGTTAGTTTTTGCTAACAATGCTGCCAATGATGCATTACGTTCAAGAGCGGTTGTACCTGTGACCAACTCACCTGCATCAGTAATGTCATTATTGTTAATATCCACATAAATTGAGGTATTTACACCCGCCAGTGTAGAAGACCAATCTATTTCTAGTGGGTAAGTGGTTTTATCACCTTCGAGAATGTTACCTGTATTGGTTAAAACGTGGCTATAGACAATAGTACCGCCAGGTGCAACCTGACCTTGACGGTCTGGAGTAAAGGTCAATTGACGTTGTTCTTCAACCTTCACATTAAAAGTAATATCATCTTTAGTACCTGTTGCAGGTGACTTAATTTCAACTTTAATGTCATGAGCCGTGTCCGCAGGTGTTCCAGCTGGCGGTGTCACCACCAAGCAGAAGCTTTTTGATTCTGTTGCTTTAATATTGCCAGAATTGGTGACTTTAGTCGTTGTGCAGTTCCCACTACTGTCTTTTTCAAATACCTCTACCGTCCAACCATCTGGAACATTTGGTAGTGTAATCACATAGTTGTCTGGAATATTGCCAGTATTATTGATGGTAATATCAAAAATAGCAGGTGTTGCTGGCGGTGTCGTTTTATCTACAACTGAGGTAGGAACACCTACACCCTCACCTTTTACAGGATCAGTTGTATCCTCTGGGGTTTTACTAGTTAAATCCACACTATTTGCAGTTAAAGCAGAAATAACCAGTTTTAAGGTATCTACTTCAGCATTTTTAACTGAAGTACTGACTAATTTAACACCCACACCTGATGCAGCAATAACTTCGCCTGTTGGTAACGTCATACGGACCACAAATTGCGCATTTTTACCTGCTTCAATCGGGCCAGTATCGACAATACCGTCACCATTGGTATCAGTTACTGGCGTACGACCATCAGCTTTTAAAATTTCAACAATAGAACCTGCGGGTAACACACCATATGCATCAAATGCTGTTTTATCAATGGTTAAATTATAAGTGTCGGTCGCATTACCGCGGTTATGCACCACAACTGGTTCTGATGCTGCATCACCAAATAAGACAGGTACACCTTGCTGACCTGCAACAGTAATTAAATCGTCACCGTTGGTCGAGGTTTCGCCGTCTTTAAATCCATCATTCAATGCATCGTTGACTGAACCACTATACGTACCTTCAACAGTTACAATAGATGGATTCGATGGCACTGTGGTTGGGTTTGACGGATCTTCTGGTATTGGTGGTGTATTTGGATTTGGTGGTAGATCACCAATTTTAATTGGTTCACGTGGACCAGTTGGATCAGTTGGATCTACTAACTTACCATCTGGATCAACATAGGCAGTATTTTTGATATCGCTTGCTGGTGTGTTAGCCTTCACTTTTACTTTAAACTTCAAAGTACCTGTCGTATTGGCTTTGACTTCACGAATATTAAACAAGAATGCTTTTTTAGTATCGTTATATTCAAAGTTATCACCATCAGTACTGAGATCAGTTAGGCCGTTACTAGACCCACTGTAACGTGCTGAGTCTTTTACGAACTCGACACTAGCAGGCAATACGTCAAAAATGGCAACATTGGTTGCTGTAGCATTCCCCGTGTTTTTAAAGGTTAAAGTATATTCAATTTCTTTACCTGCTTGCGTTACACTGACACTGGCAGCTTTGGTAATTTGCATCACTGCGCCTGTGGTAATCGTCACAGTGTCATCATTTTCTTTGCTTACAGTACTATATAGCGCAGTTTGTGTTGCAGTTGCTGTAATTTTAATCTGATCTAACTGGTCTTTTGTCGCTGTACTTGGTGTCGTCGCCACGATCACCAACCCAACCGACTCGCCTGATGCAAGCTCAATCAAATCTGTAGACTGTAATGCAACATTACTATCCGCAATACCATCTTTATTGCGGTCAAGATACACCGCAACTTTAGTCATATCAAAGCTAAAAGTACCAGCATAAGCACTATCAAGCTCAATCTTGAACTTATCTGTTCCGTTACCTGTATTCGTTAAAATATGTGATAACGACACTTGTCCATTTGGCGTGGTCTGTGCACTGCGGTTCGCTTCAAGCGTAAAGCTACCAATTTGTGCAACCAAGGTTTTCACCTCGTTTGAAGTAACAACACGTTCAGTACCTGTATTATCGGTATAAGTTGCTGTTGCAACGTTACTAATATTAGTCCCCGCCAACGGTACAGCCGCCATAGTTTGGCTACTAAACAGTGACACCCCACCAATTACTGCTAAAGATGCAGCAAGTTTACTTAATTGAAAACTGTGTTTCATAAAATAACTCAACAATAAAATTGTTTAAAACAACGATAAAAATTATTCAGATGTATTGACACGAACTTGAGCTGAAACCGAAATTTTTTGTTTTGGTTTTAACTCACTTACATTCCATTGCAATGCACGATATTCACGCAATGGAATATTAACTTTTTTGCCATTTTCTAGACGAGTCAGTGGTGCCTTAGCAAAATTTTTCCCATCTAAAGAAGCATATGTATCTTTAGGAAAACTTTGCCCAGTGTAATTAACAGATACTGGTAAAGGTAAATTCAACTTTAAATTTTTTAAATTTTTAGCAGAAGTATTTAAATAATCAACGCGGTACTCCAGCACACTATTTGGTTTAACTTGATCAGTCGCTTTTAATTCTTTTTTAGTATTTTTACTGGTATCTAACTGAAATACTTTCATTTCAGCTTTTAATGGCTGGTCATCGGCATATACTAAATGTGTTGTAGTTAATGCAGACATTGAAAGAAAAACTACACAAAGGGAATTTTTTAATTGAGTAAGCATACGAAATTAACTAAAATGATTATATTCCATACAATTTGACCACATAAAAAAAAATAAACAAACACAAAATTACATTTTTTAATATTTACAATAAAGCAATACTCAACTAAATTTTATTTAACTACAGTTCAGATAAATACAATTGAGAATTTTGGTATTATCACAAAACAAAATTTAATTTAAAATCAATTGATTAATTAAAATTCAACACAAATAACAATAATGGCATCACACAAAACCAAATAAAAGTAACTAAAAACACAAATATCTACTATTTCATAAGAATGAACATTAAAATTAGATTGGTTTATATATATTCTCATCAATGAATATGCATATTAAGCGACAATTATTAAGATAAACTCCATAAACATATAAAAATTTATGGAACTATGCACTTCCCGATATCACTCGGATCCCGGATAAAGTTTTTTTCTTTTAAATTATGAAATAAGGATAAGTTTCTGGCTCATTTGAATCCAGTTTTAATGCGATCAGATCATAAATTTTTCACAATCAAAATAGCGAATCGGTCTCAAGATAAATGATCTCACTTCCTTAAGCAGGATTCGGGTTAGTTAAAAAATATAAAAAAGCAGACATAAGGTCTGCTTTTTTTAAAATCTTAGAATATTACTAAAGCGTATGTTGATCTTTCACATCTTCCAATACATCGTCTAATTCTTCTGGGTTCTTCATCAAATGCAAAATGGACAAAGCCAATCCACCCCATAAGAACACCATTGAAATAATCATCATCACAATTGCAGAAGTATTCATATTAGCGTTCCTCTCGGTCTTTTATTTGCGATAAAATGACAGCAATAACCGCACAGAAAATCACACAGCCCCATCCAAAAACCCATTGCAAGCTCGCGCTGTAATCACCATAGCCTTTAATCAACAAGTGGTAAACCGTCATTGCTAAGGTAATCAATAAAATGGAAGAGGTAATCACTGTCAGGGTGAAGTCCCAACCTTTACCTAATTTTACTGTTGAAATTGCATTAACGTGATCTTTAATTTCTTGCAAAGCCGAACGCTTGAACCAAGCTATGCACATAATTGACAGCAATGCGCCCCCAATAATGCCAATATTATTAATAAAGTGGTCAACAATATCGACTAATTTAATTGAGTTAACACTTGAGAATAGGAAAATAGAAACAACAGCACTACCACCGCCAACAATGGTCACGGCTTTTTTACGACCCCATTTCAACTTATCCATCATGGCTGCAATTGGAACTTCCAAAATACTGACCATAGACGAAATACCGGCAACAAATAGCGAAGTAAAAAATAGAATACCGAATAAATCTGCACCAGAACCTAAACTTGAAATAATTTTAGGGAAAGCAATAAAGGCTAAACCAATTCCTCCACTCACAACATCTTGAACATTAGAATTAGCTGTATACGCCATAAAGCCCAAGGCCGCAAAAATACCAATCCCCGCCAAAATTTCAGTTGACGCATTGGCAAAAGCAACAATAAGACCAGAGCCCGTTAAGTTGGTTTTTGGCTTTAAATACGATGCATAAGTCACCATAATCCCGAAACCAACAGATAACGAAAAGAATGTGTGACCATAAGCGGCCAACCAGACTTTATAATCCATCATGGCAGTCCAGTTTGGGGTAAAAAAGGCATTTAAACCATCGGCTGCACCTGGCAAGCGCAAAGCTTGAATCACTAAAATAGTAAAGAGTACGAATAGCAAAGGCATGAAGATTTTATTCGACAGCTCCACCCCTTTTTTTACACCACCATATAAAATTACTAAGGTTAAAACCCAAATACCCACCAGTGGCCAGAAAATATGCCCAACAAAGCGCATATCAAAACTGGTTGCGTCGGTGGTTTGTAAATAGGTTTTAAAGAAGAAACTTTCTGGGTCACTGCCCCACATTTGGCCAATCGAAAAATACACATAACTTCCAGCCCATGTCAGTACGCTGGCATAATACAAGCCAATAATAATACAAACACAAACTTGCCACCAACCTAAGGTTTCGCCACCTCGGAAAAGTTTCCGATAGGCTTTCGGTGGCGAGCCCGAACTTCTATGACCTACGGCATAGTCTAAAAATAATAAAGGTAAACCCGCAGTAATTAATGCAATTAAATAAGGGATTAAAAATGCGCCTCCCCCATTTTCATACGCGACATAAGGAAAACGCCAAATATTGCCTAATCCTACGGCTGAGCCAATCGCAGCAATAATAAAGCCCGATCGTGATGTCCAGTTTTCACGAGTATCTGTCATAAAACACCTAAAACTTTAGGCCTCTTTTCATGTTGCTTGTTGTAGGGTTTATTACGCAAACAAGAAAGTGCCATTCAAAAAATAATTATTGTGTTCGAAGTTAGAGTTCACCTTTTGGGTGCAGTGTTCTAATTTGCACACAGGCAAAGTACATAAAATCTTGCTTAAAGTTTTTTATATAACTTTACCCTTTGTATGTGTCAACAATACTGACTTTTTAAAAATTTTTCTGTAATTTCTGGACTAAAGATTCTAATTTTATAATCTGTTTTCATTTGATTGTTCATATAACCAACAATATCTAATTTTTTAAATCATCTTTTCAAATATTCCAATATCAAAGGTACTCATTCTAATATTTGTTCTCTTTTTTTCTATTTTCTATGCAATTTAAAGACATTCAATTATGATGCGCGCAGTTAAAAACTCATTCTTGCAAAAGCCAAATTTTTAAAAGAAAAAATCACAGGACATACCATGAAAGTATCAAAATTATTCGCGATGATGATCGCCCTCGGCGCACTACATACGGCCCATGCTGATATTCTGGCGGCAAAAGGTAGCGTAGAGTTTTGGAATTATAGTGCCGATCTCAGTCATCCTCGTGATACCAACATTCATTCACCACTTCATGATGATCATGCCTTCTCCTTTTCCGTTGCTCTTGAACATCCTGTTCCACTCTTACCTAATCTCAAAATTAAACATACCAATCTTCAAGCCGAAAGCGATGAACGTCTTTCTGGCGTTCAACGGAACCAAATTGATTTAAATCAGTCCGACTTTATTTTGTATTATGAAATTTTAGACAATATCATCGACCTTGATGCAGGCTTTGGACTAAAACATCTGGAAGGCGATATTCGTTATCACTTTACCAACACTCAAGATATTGGCACAGATCTTCCTATGCTTTACGCACAAGCAGGCCTAAATTTACCATTCACTGGGCTAAGTGCCAATACAGAAATCAGTATGGCGGGCTTGAATGATGCGAAAATTACTGATGTGCAAGCAGAATTAAAATACAATTTTATTGATTCTATTTTAGTCGATTTTGGGGCAACTTTGGGCTATCGTGTTTTAGATATTCAATTAGAGCAAGACCACCCACAAGAAGTGAAAATGAAGTTTAAAGGGCCTTATCTTGGTCTAGAAGCACATTTTTAATCGAGTGAATTGAAACTATACAGCTTATCTAAAGTTACTTATATTTAAGTTATACAGAGACAGGATGTCTCATAAAAGTAAAACAAAAATAATAAATGAAAGTAAGGTAGGATGCTTAGGCCAAACAGGAGTTTCGCCATTCACTGATATGAAAAAAGCCTCGACAGGATGTCTGGGCTTTTTTGCTTAAAGTTTAATACACAGCACTTTTTTATAAAAAAGCCCATACAAGATGAGCTTTTTAGAGATAAAAAATATACTAACTCAATACACGCTGAGCTTTTAAAGTCTTTTCCGTTGAAGCAAGCACTTGAGTCGTCTCTTTTTCGGTTTCACTTTTACCAATAAAGAATACTGCAATTGCTGCAATCACAACAGGAAGGCCTACGGCCATAAAATTAATTTGATGTGGCAATTCTTTTGCTAATAAAAAGCCAATTAAAATAGGCCCCACAATTGCCCCGGTACGACCTATTGCCGATGCCCAGCCAATCCCTGTCGAGCGTACAGATAACGGATAATACTGTGCAACGTAGCTGTAAAGTAGGATCTGAGACCCAATTGCAGAAGCTCCGGCAACAGCAACCAAGAAATAAATAACAGGCTGTGGCGAATTAAAGCCCAACAATGACAATGCCACTGCACCCGCCAAGCATAACGTAATAATAACGGGCTTTAAATGGAATCGATCTGCCAAAATACCCCCACCGACAGTCCCAATAACGGCACCAATATTCATTGCCAACAAGAACATCAAGCTACTGCCTAACGAGTATCCTGCAGCCATCATTAATTTTGGCAACCAGCTTCCTAATGCATACAGGGTTAATAAACACATAAAAAAGCACAGCCAAAACAATGCTGTACCTGGCCCGCGACCTTGTTGATAAAGCGCTTTTACTGTTGTACCACCTGGTACAACAACTTCAGATAACTCAAGCTGAGTATTTGAACCACAAGATTGATCTGGAGCAATCGTCTGAAGCATTTTCCGCGCTTCATCATCACGCTTTACTTTCACTAAAAATGTTAAAGATTCTGGTAAATATTTCCATACTAGAGGCAATAATAACAATGGAAAACCAGCAATAAAAAACATAATCTGCCAGCCAAAATTTGGCGTAAACCAAGAACCAAATAATGCTGCCATAATTCCCCCCATGGCATAGCCACTAAACATGGTGGTGACCAAGGTACTGCGTAATTTTTTGGGTGCATATTCAGAAGTTAAAGCCACTAAATTAGGTAATACGCCACCAATCCCTAAACCTGCTAGAAAACGCAAAATACCAAATTCGGTCGGATTTGATGCAAAACCGCCAGCAAAAGTAAAACCACTAAATAGAAACACACAGATCATAATGACTTTTTTACGACCAATTTTATCAGCCAAAGTACCAAACAGCATCGCACCAAACATCATGCCAGCCAGTGCAGTACTCGCCAACATACCTGCTTGAACGGTCGTAAGCCCCCATTCCTTCATCAATAAAGGTAAAGCAACCCCGTTAATAGCTAAATCATAGCCATCAAATAAAATTAAAATTAAACACCAAAGCATAATACTCAGATGAGACTTGGTAAATTTTGCGTTATCTACGACATCATTCACATTCATTGTGTTTGTCGACATGAAACCTCACCTCCAATTGTGAGCGTAATTTAGGCTTACAATGCTGGTTTGGATAGATATTGTCCAAAATTTCAAAAGTATAGCTTGATACCTTTTGAGTATTTACATCATATTTCGTCACTAAAGATGAAAAAAAATCATAGAAATTAGAAATATTTACTTAACCTTTAAGTAATGAACCTAGAGGTTAGTTTTATTTATGAATAATATCAATGAGTTAAAAATCAAGTATTAGCAATCAGACAATAGATGATTTGATCTAAAGATTGTTAGATTTAACCGCTCATTTTTCTATTTTTCGTTAAAATATAATTATTGAATTTCAAAAATAACTGACCAATTACAATAGTACAGACTAAATTGAGTCTCTTTTATATGGCTTTTCTTAATAAACTGAATCCTTTAATCTTAAACAATTAAAAGATTATCTTGATCTCAGGTTTTAATTGGGTGGTTTGAATACTGGGTGTGGATCATTGATCTTCAACACTCCGTAAACCTCAACATTTCTGCTGAATATGTCGTGCTATTTTGTCCTTTCCTTATGTTTATTTCCTTCATTTTATTTATTTTTATTTTTTTCTGCATAAAAAAAGCCCCCTCAGTCTTTTGACCGAGGGGGTTTTTAGAATTAATGAGCTGGCGATGACTTACTCTCACATGGGTAACCCCACACTACCATCAGCGCAAAGAGGTTTCACTTCTGAGTTCGGGAAGGGATCAGGTGGTTCACTCTTGCTATTGTCGCCAGCACAACTGTTTATGACTACTCGCTATGGTCTTAATTACGTTGCTTACGCTTCGTTGTGCCTAGCTTTGGTCAAAAGAGTTATTAACAGAATGTTATTTGAGTTGAATTGTATGTTCTAGCGTATTCTGAATCAAGTCTTTGACTGATCTTTCGATCAGATATGAATCAAATGATGCTATTACAACTGCTTGGGTGTTGTATAGTCAAGCCTCACGAGCAATTAGTATTGGTCAGCTTCATGCATCACTGCACTTCCACATCCAACCTATCAACGTCGTAGTCTTCAACGGCTCTTTAGGTGACATAAAGTCACAGGGAAATCTTATCTTGAGGTAGGCTTCCCGCTTAGATGCTTTCAGCGGTTATCCCTTCCGAACATAGCTACCCGGCGATGCGACTGGCGTCACAACCGGTACACCAGAGGTTCGTCCACTCTGGTCCTCTCGTACTAGGAGCAGATCCTCTCAAATTTCCAGCGCCCACGGTAGATAGGGACCGAACTGTCTCACGACGTTCTAAACCCAGCTCGCGTACCTCTTTAAATGGCGAACAGCCATACCCTTGGGACCTGCTTCAGCCCCAGGATGAGATGAGCCGACATCGAGGTGCCAAACACCGCCGTCGATATGAACTCTTGGGCGGTATCAGCCTGTTATCCCCAGAGTACCTTTTATCCGTTGAGCGATGGCCCTTCCATACAGAACCACCGGATCACTAAGACCTACTTTCGTACCTGCTCGACTTGTGGGTCTCGCAGTTAAGCGCGCTTTTGCCTTTATACTCTACGCGTGATTTCCGACCACGCTGAGCGCACCTTCGTACTCCTCCGTTACTCTTTAGGAGGAGACCGCCCCAGTCAAACTACCCACCAGACATGGTCCTCGCTCCAGATTATGGAGCAGAGTTAGAACCTCAATATTACCAGGGTGGTATTTCAAGATTGGCTCCACCGAAACTAGCGTCTCGGTTTCAAAGCCTCCCACCTATCCTACACAAGTAAGATCAAAGTTCAATGTCAAGCTGCAGTAAAGGTTCACGGGGTCTTTCCGTCTAGCCGCGGGTACACCGCATCTTCACGGCGAATTCGATTTCACTGAGTCTCTGCTGGAGACAGCGCCCCCATCATTATGCCATTCGTGCAGGTCGGAACTTACCCGACAAGGAATTTCGCTACCTTAGGACCGTTATAGTTACGGCCGCCGTTTACTGGGGCTTCGATCAAGAGCTTCGCTTACGCTAACCCCATCAATTAACCTTCCAGCACCGGGCAGGCATCACACCCTATACGTCCACTTTCGTGTTTGCAGAGTGCTATGTTTTTAATAAACAGTTGCAGGGGCCTGGTTTCTGTGGCTGTCAACCGCTCAGGGAGTAAATCCCATCACCGTCGACAGCGTACCTTCTCCCGAAGTTACGGTACCATTTTGCCTAGTTCCTTCAGCAGAGTTCTCTCAAGCGCTTTGGTCTACTCGACCTGACCACCTGTGTCGGTTTCGGGTACGATTCCTGTGTAACTGAAGCTTAGAGACTTTTCCTGGAAGCATGGTATCAGCCACTTCGCTGTACAAGTACAGCTTGCTATCAGTTCTCAGCATAGAGTACCCCGGATTTGCCTAAGATACATGCCTACAACCTTTCACCTGGACAACCATCGCCAGGCTGACTTAACCTTCTCCGTCCTCTCATCGCATTACACAGAAGTATTGGAATATTAACCAATTTCCCATCGACTACGCCTTTCGGCCTCGCCTTAGGGGTCGACTCACCCAGCCCCGATTAACGTTGGACTGGAACCCTTGGTCTTTCAGCGAACGGGTTTTTCACCCGTTTTGTCGTTACTCACGTCAGCATTCGCACTTCTGATACCTCCAGCAGACTTCTCAATCCACCTTCATCGGCTTACAGAACGCTCCCCTACCACGTGCAATAAATTGCACATCCGCAGCTTCGGCATATAGTTTTAGCCCCGTTACATCTTCCGCGCAGGCCGACTCGACTAGTGAGCTATTACGCTTTCTTTAAAGGATGGCTGCTTCTAAGCCAACCTCCTAGCTGTCTATGCCTTCCCACATCGTTTCCCACTTAACTATAATTTTGGGGCCTTAGCTGGCGGTCTGGATTGTTTTCCTCTTGACTACGGACGTTAGCACCCGCAGTCTGTCTCCCGGATAGTACTCATTGGTATTCGGAGTTTGCATCGGTTTGGTAAGTCGGGATGACCCCCTAGCCGAAACAGTGCTCTACCCCCAATGGTATTCGTCCGAGGCGCTACCTAAATAGCTTTCGGGGAGAACCAGCTATCACCGAGTTTGATTAGCCTTTCACCCCTATCCACAAGTCATCCCCTGGCTTTTCAACGACAGTGGGTTCGGTCCTCCAGTTAGTGTTACCCAACCTTCAACCTGCTCATGGATAGATCACCCGGTTTCGGGTCTACACCCAGCAACTAAACGCCCTATTAAGACTCGATTTCTCTACGGCTCCCCTATTCGGTTAACCTTGCTACTGAATGTAAGTCGCTGACCCATTATACAAAAGGTACGCAGTCACCGGACGCAATGCCGGCTCCCACTGCTTGTATGCATGCGGTTTCAGGATCTATTTCACTCCCCTCACAGGGGTTCTTTTCGCCTTTCCCTCACGGTACTGGTTCACTATCGGTCAGTCAGGAGTATTTAGCCTTGGAGGATGGTCCCCCCATATTCAGACAAGGTTTCACGTGCCTCGCCCTACTCGTCATCACTGTTGAAGCCCTTTCGTGTACAGGACTATCACCTTCTACGGTTGCACTTCCCAGAGCATTCCGCTAAAGCTTCAACAGCTTAATGGGCTGTTCCCCGTTCGCTCGCCGCTACTAAGGGAATCTCAATTGATTTCTTTTCCTAAGGGTACTGAGATGTTTCACTTCCCCTCGTTCGCCTTGCATGACTATGTATTCATCATGCAATACCCGCCTTTTAGCGGGTGGGTTTCCCCATTCAGAAATCTCCGGATCACAGGATATTTGCCGCCTCCCCGGAGCTTATCGCAGGCTATTACGTCTTTCATCGCCTCTGACTGCCTAGGCATCCACCACATGCACTTAATTACTTGACTATACAACCCCAAACAGTCGTTAATCCATACAAGCAGGATTAAGACAAATCAATGTGATAAATCACATTAATCATGCAGTTTGTTGTCTGTGAACTTAATCACGATATAGCTTCAATCTAATTCATATACCAAAACGCTTGATTCAGTTAATCGCTAGTGCTCAGTTCTTCTTAACCACCCCAACATGTCACTTGCGTGTCACACTGTTGTGTTTAATTAGTTCTGAGTTTAAACAATTTATTTCAACTCAAATATATTCTGTTAATGATTGATCTAGCCTTCGTCAGGTCTAGATGCTGTGATAAATCACAGAAGTTAATAAAATGTAAATCAATATTTACTTCTTATTAATTTCTATAATCTAAACACTTAGCTTATTACTTCGTAATAAATGGTGGAGACTAACGGAGTCGAACCGTTGACCTCCTGCGTGCAAAGCAGGCGCTCTACCAACTAAGCTAAGTCCCCAGCTTATCATTTAGATTCAATGTATCTTCAATTCTGTACTTATAAACCATAAATGGCTCATTCAGTTGTCAGGATGGTGGGTCTGACAAGACTTGAACTTGTGACCCCACGCTTATCAAGCGTGTGCTCTAACCAACTGAGCTACAGACCCTCAGATACATCTGTCATGAAGAACAACTTGTTGTGGATTCTTACCGATCGTCAATCTTTCGTTAAGGAGGTGATCCAGCCGCAGGTTCCCCTACGGCTACCTTGTTACGACTTCACCCCAGTCATCGGCCACACCGTGGTAAGCGTCCTCCTTGCGGTTAGACTACCTACTTCTGGTGCAACAAATTCCCATGGTGTGACGGGCGGTGTGTACAAGGCCCGGGAACGTATTCACCGCGGCATTCTGATCCGCGATTACTAGCGATTCCGACTTCATGGAGTCGAGTTGCAGACTCCAATCCGGACTACGATCGGCTTTTTGAGATTAGCATCCTATCGCTAGGTAGCAACCCTTTGTACCGACCATTGTAGCACGTGTGTAGCCCTGGTCGTAAGGGCCATGATGACTTGACGTCGTCCCCGCCTTCCTCCAGTTTGTCACTGGCAGTATCCTTAAAGTTCCCGGCATTACCCGCTGGCAAATAAGGAAAAGGGTTGCGCTCGTTGCGGGACTTAACCCAACATCTCACGACACGAGCTGACGACAGCCATGCAGCACCTGTATGTAAGCTCCCGAAGGCACCAATCCATCTCTGGAAAGTTCTTACTATGTCAAGACCAGGTAAGGTTCTTCGCGTTGCATCGAATTAAACCACATGCTCCACCGCTTGTGCGGGCCCCCGTCAATTCATTTGAGTTTTAGTCTTGCGACCGTACTCCCCAGGCGGTCTACTTATCGCGTTAGCTGCGCCACTAAAGTCTCAAAGACCCCAACGGCTAGTAGACATCGTTTACGGCATGGACTACCAGGGTATCTAATCCTGTTTGCTCCCCATGCTTTCGTGCCTCAGTGTCAGTATTAGGCCAGATGGCTGCCTTCGCCATCGGTATTCCTCCAGATCTCTACGCATTTCACCGCTACACCTGGAATTCTACCATCCTCTCCCATACTCTAGTCTCCCAGTATCGAATGCAATTCCTAAGTTAAGCTCAGGGATTTCACATCCGACTTAAAAGACCACCTACGCACGCTTTACGCCCAGTAAATCCGATTAACGCTCGCACCCTCTGTATTACCGCGGCTGCTGGCACAGAGTTAGCCGGTGCTTATTCTGCGGGTAACGTCCACTATCCTAGAGTATTAATCTAAGTAGCCTCCTCCCCGCTTAAAGTGCTTTACAACCAAAAGGCCTTCTTCACACACGCGGCATGGCTGGATCAGGGTTCCCCCCATTGTCCAATATTCCCCACTGCTGCCTCCCGTAGGAGTCTGGGCCGTGTCTCAGTCCCAGTGTGGCGGATCATCCTCTCAGACCCGCTACAGATCGTCGCCTTGGTAGGCCTTTACCCCACCAACTAGCTAATCCGACTTAGGCTCATCTATTAGCGCAAGGCCCGAAGGTCCCCT
This sequence comes from Acinetobacter celticus, assembly GCF_001707755.1. Lineage (GTDB taxonomy): Bacteria > Pseudomonadota > Gammaproteobacteria > Pseudomonadales > Moraxellaceae > Acinetobacter > Acinetobacter celticus. The sequence continues at coordinate 513,585 of NZ_MBDL01000001.1, forward strand.
GCTTTCTCCCGTAGGACGTATGCGGTATTAGCGTTCCTTTCGAAACGTTGTCCCCCACTAATAGGTAGATTCCTAAGCATTACTCACCCGTCCGCCGCTAAGATAAGGTGCAAGCACCTCATCTCCGCTCGACTTGCATGTGTTAAGCCTGCCGCCAGCGTTCAATCTGAGCCATGATCAAACTCTTCAGTTTAATATTGCTTAGTGCCTTAAAGGGCACCAATCTTGGCTCATCAATTTTCTGACAAATATTTCTCAAATAAACTTCGAGTAATTTCTACCATCAATCAATGAAAATAATTTCGATCAATCAATCAGTAAAAATCCACACAAGTTGTTCTTCATAAGCTCTTAATGATCTTCTCACTGGTTCGTCACCAGCAAGCTAGGTCGGCTATACTACTCTCTTTCAGAGAATAGTCAACAGGTTTTATTGATTATTTTCAAACTCCTTCAAGATCCTTAGAATTAACCCTTAAGCCAACCCCTTGTTTCTCAACAAGTTTTAATCAACATCACCGCCGATGGATACGCATTATAGGTGAAAAAAATTCTCATACAACCCCTTTTTTAAATTAAACGAACTAGCCGTTCATTTTTCAAACCACAAAAACAATAAATACATGATTTTATTAAATAATTTATTTTAACATTCTTTTTAAAAGCTATTTTTGTGCTAAATAAGCCAAGATCATATTCGATAATTCATCTCTAAGCTGTTGTTCTGAAATAAGAAAACCATTATTACTCACATAGCGCATCATGGTAAACAAAGTACTATTAATGATGACAAACGACTTATGTTTAAGCGTTTCAAAATCCCAATGCCGATAAAAGCGATTAAATAGATACATTCCCAATTCAAAAAAGTGCTTTTCTAAAATTTGTGCTGCTTCTGAATTGTTATAGCCATGCCAATGTTTTAATACTTCAATAAAGAAACCACTTTCCGCTCGCATCACATCAAAGCCAAATTGGATACTTAAAGGAATAATCTCCTGAATGCTTAATTGCGCTTGTGTAACCACCATCTGTTTTAACGCCAAGCCTAAGTTTTCACTTTTACGGCGCAATAGTTCCTGAATAATCTCTTCTTTATTTTCAAAATATTGATATAGAGAGCCAACACTGACGCCTGCCTTTTCTGCAATTTTGGGTGTGGTGATTTGCATTAAGCCCTGCTCCACAATACAGATTTGGGCGGCTTGTAAAATATGATCAACAATCAGTTTTGCTCGTTGTTGTTGTGGTTTTTTTCTCATGCTTTGACTCACATTAGGAATGCGAATTGAATACGAATAAATATTCATATTAGAGTTTGATTAAACAATAATCAGGATGATCCTGCAATGTCAACGATCACGATTCTCAAACGATTAGCGCCATTTGAAAAAATGCTTAACTCCAACTGGAAAACCCAAATACTGAGTTTGCTCACAGGACAGCATTTGCAGCCCACTTATGCAGAATACTTGTCTTTGAATCAAGCGTTGCAAAAGGGCGATACAGCTATGGATCAAGTCATCGTTTGGATGATGCAAAATCCTAAATTACACCAACAATATTTTGAAACAGCATTGTTTAAAGGATTAGATCAATTGGCTGAACCCATTCCCGAACTCATCGCATTTTTTAATACGGTGCAAACTCTGCCCAATTGGGTCGATCAAGCTAAAATTGAACAGGCGCTTAACTTCACCCATCGTTTAGGCATCAACAATGGTTTTATTCTGCGTGATTTATCATTAATGACCGGTTATTTATATCCTGGATTTAATCAGCCGCTAGTGCTGACAGGTGCACTAAAAAAACAGGCTGGCACACGTTTAGCTGAAACCACGAAATGGTGGATCGACATTACTGAAGCTGATGGCTTACAACGCTTTAATGCCGGTTTTACCTCAACCCTTTATGTACGTTTCATTCATGCCCTAGTCCGTCATCAATTAAAAAAATCGGAACGCTGGGATGCTGAGACATGGGGCACGCCAATCAATCAGTTCGATCTAGCCATGACCAATATTGCTTTTAGTGGTGTGGTTTTGATTGGCATTCGTGCGCTGGGGGTTTTTCCCAATCAAGATGAAGTCGACAGCTTTCTGCATTTTTGGAAATATATTGGCTGGCTCATGGGCGTAGATGAAAAATGGCTGGTCCATAAAGAGTCTGATGGATGGAAACTGCTTTATTGGATGCAACATGCACATCCGCAATCGGATCACTCCAGTTTTGAATTAGGTTCGAGTCTATCCAAAGAACCTTTTGAACGTCAGTATCGTTATTTAAAACCTTTACAACAAAAACTAGCATATCGCCAGCATTTAGAAGTGACGCAATTTTTTATTGGTCGTCAAAAGATGCAAAAACTGGGTTTAAAGCATCGCCCAGCAGCGTGGTTTGCTTATTACTTAATTGCGCGAAATGTTGTGCTGTATACCAGTGCCAAATATTCACCTAAATTGAGTCAACGCCTGCAACATCGTGGTCGCAATATTCAAAAACTAGGGTTGGCTTTATATCAAAGCAAAGCCAAACAGTTGGCCAGTATGCATCAATAGCACTATTTTCTTTGCTGATACTTTCCTATCGCTCAAAAACAAAAAACCGAGTATTTGAACTCGGTTTTTTGCACATCAAAAACTTAGAACTTCATGCTGATGCGTGCCCAATAATTACGACCGGTATTATTGAATTGCTCATTACTGGCAAAACCAAAACCTGAACTTCCGGCTTTATTTAAGTGTTCGGTGTAGGTTTTATCTAAAACGTTATCCACACCAACAGCCACATCAATATCTTGCATTAGGTGATAAGAGGCATTTAACGCCAGTGTGCTAAACGCTTTGCTCTCATTCATGTCATAACCCACGATATTACCTTGATTTAAGCTAATACGATCTTGTTTCGCCACCACACGCCACAACATGCCCAAGGTATATTTATCTTGAACATAACGCAGATTAAAGCGTCCTTCTAACGGCGCGATTTGCGGTAATGCTTTGTTGTCTGTAGTGTTTTCACCCCATGCATACATAGCGCTCATATCCGCCTGAATAGCATCACTAAATTGATAACCTAATCCTGCTTCCGCCCCTGCAATGGTGGCATCGATATTTTTCGCCCCTGCACTGAAGCTTGAGCCATGACCATGCCCGCCTGAGGTTGGATGATTATGATAACTCATTAAAATATAGTCATTAATCAAACCTGCATAAGCTGAAACCCATGAATTAAAAGCACCATGCTGATGTTGATAACCCATATCTAGCTGCAAGGTTTTTTCAGTGTCCAAATCATTAAAAGTAGGCTTTGACATGCCTGAATTACCATGCGCAGTACTGAATAACTCCCAATAATCAGGGACACGTTCAACATAGCCTAAACCAATATAGCTTTTGGCATCATGTTCAGGGTGTTGATTTTCCAAACGAATAAAACCACTAGGTAAAGTTTCTGAACGGTCATCATTGAGCTTCAGCGCATCAATTTTGACTTGGTCCAGTCGTGCACCTGTCACCAGCTTTGAGTTTTCACTCAATTGATAACCGAGTTCACCAAATGCACCATAAGACTGAAATTTCATATTGGTGGTCAATGGTGTATTCATTGAAGGCATGACATACATAATCATGCTTCCTGCATGATTATTCTGCTGAGAGTCAATTCCAGTGATTAAATTCAGTTTGTCCCACTCACTGGTCATGGCGAAACGGGTATTCAAAGTACGGCGGGTGACTTGCATCTCTGATGGATTCGCGACCATTTGATGCGTCATCATGTCGTGTGTCATCGGTGGCGTTCTTAATCTAAAGTTATCCATGACATGGTCGTTATAACTATAGTTCACCTGCCCTTCGACTTTCTGAATCACATCGGTCAGGTTTTTCTTTTCAAAACGCAGTCCCAGACTTTCACGAGCAAATTGTGAACCATCCATATCACGGCCTGCATATAAAGCCTCACCATCCGACTTTCCACCCGTCAGCTCCAGCCACGTATTTTCATCTGGTGTCCAACCCAATGCGACATCTGCATTCCAACGCTCCCAAGCAGAAGGTACTGTATTACCATCACCATCTTGATAACTATTCGATTCAGAACGATTAGCATTTAAACGAATGTATTTGGTTTCATCACCTAGTGCTGTTTCAATATTATGATCTAAACGACCAAATGAACCCATCAACACACTGGCTTGACCTTGATAAGGTTTTTCAGCAGTGAGTTCTGGTTTTTTTCGTTCAAAAATAACCGTTGCCGCTGAACCTGTATTGGCGTATTGCACGGTTTGCGGGCCTTTAACCACAGAAATTTGATCATAACTTTCAGGAGAAATATAAGAGGTTGGCGCATCCATACGACTTGGACAAGCCCCTAAATTTTCAGTGCCATCTGCCAAGATTTTAATCCGTGAACCAAACATGCCACGGAAGGTCACATCACTGTTGGTTCCACCATTTTTAATGGCACTAAAGCCCATAATACTTTGTAAATAATCAGCACCATCTGTTGCAGGCACAGGCTGAATAGGTTGCTTAGGATCTGCCCGAACAATCAGTCCATTGGCATCATTGCCCTGCTGTGCTGTTACTACAATTGGTGCTAGGGTATGAACTTCTTTTGCTAAAGCATCGGTTGATGTTTCTGCCATCACCACACCTGATGCACAGGCGACAGCAATTGCAGCGGCTAAAGGCTGTAAAAAAAATTGTGGCTGAGCCATTTTAAAATCTCACTTAAAACATAAATACAACTGGTCTGGAGTCAACCCAGACCCTTAAATTTTTAAAACGTTGATTTATGCAAAAAGTGGCGGTGCGCGCCCTTGGGGCAAGAGAAATAAGCGTTGTAACGCAAACCAAATATGGCTAAATGTTTGCTGAAAAGCAATTAAACGAATTTGAATTCGATCTAATACTTCTTTCACATCTAGTTCGGGTGGTAAAACCAAGTTGCCATACACGGTACAATACTGACAATGGTGATTCGCATCATGCTCGTGCCCTGCAGATTCAGAAGCATGTGCATGGTCTGCTTGCACAACAATATGATGAGAAGTGTGATGTGCCGATGAGCTTTGCGATGCATGATGATCTGATGTATCTAATAAAAGTGCACGCGTAATAGTTTCACAGACCGGTGCAATTTGATATTGCGTCGGAAGCAAAGGCTGTAGAAAAACAGCAATCTGTAAAAATACGGCTACAAAAGAAAGTAGCAGAGCACTACGTAGAAACAAAGGCAAATCCTAAAATTTGTCGGCCACAAGTATAACAAAGCCCAATCGAAATTGAGCTTGATCTTGTTGATTTTACAATAAAGTTGAAAAAACCACTCCGCTTAACGTTTTACCGCCACTTGATCTTTCTGACGTTGACGCACAGTTTTTTCCACTTTTTCACGTGCGCGTTGACGTTTTAATGGCGAAAGATAATCCACAAACAGCTTACCGTTTAAGTGATCCATTTCATGCTGAATGCAAACAGCGAGAAGTCCGTCAGCTTCCTGCTCAAATGTCTGCCCCTCAAGATTCACTGCTTCAATTTTTACACGTGACGGACGCGAAACTTTATCGTATATTTGAGGCACTGACAGACAGCCTTCTTCATACGGCTGTGTCTCTTGCGTCAATGGCGTAATTTTGGGGTTAATAAAAACCATGGGTTCGTTTTTATCTTCAGATAAATCCATGACAATCAGCTGAATATGTTGATCGACTTGTGTAGCAGCCAAACCAATGCCGGGTGCTTCATACATTGTTTCAAACATATCTGCGACTAACTGACGAATTTCATCAGTGACTTCTTCGACTGGTTTTGCAATGGTACGAAGACGGGGATCGGGGAAACTTAAAATAGGTAATAAGGCCATACGACGTCCTCACTTATGCCATTGATCAAAAAACAAAATGAAGGAATGCTTCATTAAAAAATTGTGTGTAATATCGTTATTATAACGCAACTGCATACATAATTTTAGGAATTATGATAATGAAAAAGGTTTTGAAGGGCATGCCAACTTTTAGTGCCTTGGGGTTTAAAAAACAATTATTAGCACTCGCCATCTGTGTCAGTGTTGGGGCTGGAATTGTAACCACTGCCGAAGCGGCACCTGCGCGCAATGTCAATCCACCCGCATTAAAAGCCAGTGCACCTCAAGTTTATATCGTAAAAAAAGGCGATACGCTTTGGGATATCTCCAAAAGATTTTTAAAAAATCCAGTCCGTTGGCCTGAAATTTGGGCAAGCAATAAACATGTGAAAAACCCACACTGGATTTTCCCAGGCGATCGTTTACTCATGTGTACACACAATGGCAAACCCCTTATTGGTAAAGATGAAGGTGATGGTTGTGAAGGCATCATTCGTCGCTATACGGGTCATACCAAAATGCAACCTCAGGTTCGCATTGAATCGCTCAACAATGCCATTCCTGTGATTCCACTAGATCATATTGTGAAATGGCTTGAACGCAGTATGGTCATTTCACCAGATGCCTTACAAAACACGCCTTATATTGTCGGTGCTTCCGATGACCGTGTATTGGCTGCCAAAGGCCAAACTGTTTACGCACGCGGTAATGGCATGACGGTCGGCCAACGCTATGCGGTCTATCGCGAAGGTGAACCGTATATGCTAACAGATGCCACTGGTAAAAAATTTAATGCAGGTACTGAACTGACGCAAGTGGCTTCTGGGATTGCAATTCGTGGTGAAAACAATATTACCACCCTTGAATTAACAGATACTTATAATGAAGAAGTACGTCGAAGCGATCATGTATTGCCTGAATACGATCCAATGCTTCCAACACTGTTTTATCCGACCAGTGCTGAAAATATCACTGCAGGTGGTAGTATTGTCCGTGTTCTTGGTTCGATTGGAATGGCTGCAGCCAGTAGCGTGGTCGCGATTGATCGTGGTTCATTACAAGGCGTTCAAACTGGCTATGTCTTCAATGTGAATCAAAAAGGTCAACTGGTCACCGATCAAAAAACCAAAGAAAAAATTCATCTTCCTGATCAACGTATTGCCAATATTATGGTATTCAAAACCTTTGATAACCTAAGCTATGCTTACGTACTTGACAGTGAACTACCAATTAAAGTCGGTGCTGCAATTTTGCCACCACTTTTGGATGATTAATCTGACCTAGGTTACTTTATGCTAAACCCGTTATCACAAGTGCAAATTGAAACAATTACCTTGTGGTATCTGGTTCAGCATTCACTCTCCAGTTTCTATAAAATTCAAGGCCATTACCCGATTTTGTCCGAAGCCTTTTCGCCCAATCAATTGGCTATTTGGCAAGCTTTAGGCATTCATAAAAATCATTTACAACGGTTTCAAGAATTTCACACATCTGAAGGTCAGAAAAACTTTCAACACTGCCTACAACAGATTCAACAATCGAGTGATTTTGTTCTGATTTTTTCAGAAGCGAATTATCCACAACAACTGCTCCCTTATATAGATAAACCACCTCTTATTTTTGGTCAGGGCAATGCTCAAGTACTGCTCCAACCTCAGGTCGCCATTGTCGGAAGTCGTAAACCAAGCCCACATGGCCGTCAAGTGGCTTATGACTTTGCTTTTTATTTAAGTGAACAAGGCTTTTATATTAATAGTGGCTTAGCCCAAGGCATTGACCAAGCAGCGCATCAAGCTGCCTTAAAAAATCAACGTACCATTGCAGTAATGGCAACAGGACTCGATCAAACCTACCCCACGCAGCATCAAGCTTTAAGAGAAGACATTTTGCAAAATGGCGGTGCTGTTATTACGGAATTTCTTCCTCAGACGCCCCCATTGCAACACCATTTTCCACGACGCAACCGTATCGTCAGTGGCTTAAGTCTTGGGGTCATTGTCGCAGAGGCAGCCTTAAAAAGTGGCTCATTGATTACAGCCAAAATTGCAGCCGAACAAGGAAAAGTGGTTTTTGCCATTCCTGGACATATTTATGGTGAGTTTCATCAAGGTTGTCATCAACTGATTCGTGAAGGCGCCATTCTGATTGACCATCCACAACAAGTCATTGAAGATTTAGCCTTACCGACACAGTGGCAATCCACACACATTACCGCAGAAAAATCTGAGCCAATAACTATCAGTCTGAATGTTCCAGAACATTTAATCTCACTCTATAACCAGTTGGATTGGACAGGTCAAGGCTTAGACGGACTGGCTCAACATTTGCATATTGATGTGGCGACCTTAACAGCACAATTAATGGAATTGGAACTTTTAGGATTGGCCATGCAACAAGCTGGTTGCTATCTGCGTTGTCGTCCAACGTAATAAGGTTCACAATAGAGCTTATTTATTTTGATAAGGTCTATCTCTGATGATTACCACCTCTGTTGCCAAAGCAGCGATCTGCCTTAAAAAAGGACAGGTCTTGGCATATCCTACAGAGGCCGTTTGGGGCTTAGGTTGTGACCCTTATAACGAGCATGCATTTCATGAAATTTTAAGATTAAAACAACGCCCTCTAGAAAAAGGAGTCATCTTGTTGGCTGCCAATATTTCACAAATCGAGCACTTATTAACAACACTGCCCTCTCAAATGCGTGAACAAGTCATTGCGTCATGGAGCAACCATAGTGCAATTGAACGAGCCACCACGTGGTTATTGCCTGCAGGAGATGAAATTCCCAGTTGGATTAAAGGCAACCATTCTAAAGTTGCTGTCAGAGTCACTACACACTCGCTTTGCGTCGCTCTTTGTCAGGCCTTTAATGGCTTTATTGTTTCTACCAGTGCAAACCCTGCTGGGCTTTCTCCTGCCCGCTCGCTACAAGAAGCCACTCGATACTTCGCCCAAGAATTACAATACTTAAATGGCGATTTAGGCTTGAGTCAAGAACCCAGCCGAATTATTGATGCCGAAACAGGTGAAGTGATTCGTGCATAATGCAACTTTGCTTTTGCGATAGGCAAAAAAAAGCTCAGCCATATAGGATCGGCTGAGCATGAAAAAGGATGTGCATAAAATCACATCCAGAGGGTCTGATAATTTCAGAGAAAACACTGAAGGTATTCTTAAGAATATCTTCACCACTTTCGATGGCGCTATTATGTGATAAAGCACTTTTTAAAACCAATAGATTTTTCCTATAACAAATGAGTTTATATAGATTATCCAATTTAAAAACAGTACCTTATTAAATGTAACTTTTTATTTTTGATCAATTTAATTACAGTTTAAGCTAGTTTTTACTAGGTAAAAACTAGCTATTAATATAATTTTTTTACAAAAATAATTTAGTTAAATGCTATTTACATCCCGCTTTAGCTCATTTTTCCAACACCAATAGTGGTTTTCTTTGCGCCAGTATGACACCCAATATAGCCAAAACTGTTCCAATCGTGTGATAAATACTCCACTGTTCTGCAAGCCAAAAATAAGCAATCACCGCAGTAAAAATTGGCATGAGGTTCATAAACACACTGGTTCTATTTGGCCCCATCGCTTGCACAGCCATTATCCAGACCAGAGGTGCGACCAATGAAGGGAATATTCCTGCGTATAAAACACTGCCCACATTCTGTGCATCAATTCGGTCTAAGCCTAACCATAAAACGAATGGCAGGTGATATAACAAAGCAAAAAATATTTGCACATACAAACTGGTAAATAAAGGGATTTTTAACTGCCATTTCTTCAAAAAAACGCCATAAAAAGCATAAAAGAAAACCGCAAATATCATAATAATATCGCCCGAATGCCCTCCTAAAGACACTAAATTGGCGAAGTTTCCTTTGGCAATAACCAATAACAAACCAGAAAATGAAATGATACAACCAATCACTGCAAAGCGATTTGGCCATTCCTTCAAAATAAAAATAGAAACGAAAATAGTAAATACAGGAATAAAGGCGTTAATAATGCCCATATTGGTTGCACTGGTATAATGCGCGGCACTATAACTTAAGCCTTGATACAGCACCATGCCAAAAGCCGCTAAAACCGCCAGCTGCTTCCAATGCTGAACCACCATGCTGCGTTGACGAATTAATTGTGGCCAGACAAATGGTGTTAATAATATAAAAGCAATGAACCAGCGGTAAAAACTAATACTAACGGGCGAGATAAATTCGGCAACATAACGTGTCACCACAATGTTTAATGACCAGAAAAATACGGCTATCACAGGCAAGAGGACAGACCATTTGGCTAATTTTGGATTTAATTCCATGATTCGATTCTTTACTCAATTTCAGTATCTATACTGCCCGATGTCCGATATAAATTAAATATTGATTTTCAGACTTCTATATTGCTTCACCGACATGCCCAAACCAATACACACTCAGGTCTCTTCAATCTATGCAAAATGATTTAGAACATCGAATTGAAATCACAGAACTTTTCTATCAACAGCACGATATCGCTTACCCACACAGTTGTATTTGGGGCGATTTTAATTTTTGCCTAAATGGTGTTTTAGAATATGAAGTAGATCATCAACTTCATTTGTCTCCCCCGAGTTATGGACTTTGGCTTCCACCACGTGTGGCACACCATGCCATTGCTGTCGATAAACACACGACACATTATGTGGCTATTCGCCTTGATCCTGCACTCTGCCTAGATTTTTCTACGCAAGCTGAAATGCTCAGTATTACCCCATTCTTTCGCCACTTAATTCAAGAAATTTTTCGACTACAACATCAAGGCGATGATTTACAGTCTTATAGGCATTTACTCCAAGTGGTACTCGATCAGCTGAAAGTCGCGCCAAAGCACAATCACTACTTACCTCAATCTCACCATTCTCTGTTAGAACCGATACTTGCCGACTTATCATCGCCAAAATACTTCAGTAAAAGCCTGCAACAAATTTTAAGGCAATACCCAATCAGTGAACGGCAACTCCTTAGAATCAGTCAGACAGAATTACAACTCAGTCTGTCCGAGTGGCGTAACCGAGCAAAAGTTTTATATGCCATTACCCAATTGCGCCAAGGTCTTTCAATTAAAGCCTTAAGTTTAGAATTAGGTTATCAACACAGTTCTAATTTTATTGAATTTTTTAAACGCTATACGGGACAAACACCTGCTCAACTAAAAACCAGTACAAAAACAAAATGAGCATTATGGTCTAAGCGCTTTAAATATCATCGCCTCAAACCTTTATAAGAAAAATTCGACCATGCATTTTTTGAATAAAAAACCTATTTTCACTCTCATTTCAGCACCCAGAAAGAAAGCCGATAAAAAAGATAAAACAAAAACGAACAATACTTGCTCCTCATCCATTTTCCAGTTACAACATTCAAGTCAAACAACATATAAACAGGTTTTTTCATGGCAACATCAGCATATAACATTCCCGTAAAAACCATTGATGGTACGGAAACTACCTTAAACCAATATCAAGGTAAGGTGCTTCTCATTGTTAATGTGGCGTCTAAATGTGGCTTAACCCCGCAATATGAAGGCTTAGAACAACTTTATAAAGATAAAAAATCCGAAGGTTTAGAAATTTTAGGCTTCCCTGCCAATAACTTTTTAGAACAAGAGCCAGGCTCAGATGAAGAAATTCAACAATTCTGTTCTTTAAACTATCAAGTTGATTTTCCTTTATTTTCAAAAATTTCTGTTGCAGGTGAAGATAAGCATCCGCTCTACACCGCACTGATTAGTGCCGTGCCTGAACGTCTTGGCGAAGGCCCATGGAAAAAGGACCTGATTGATTATGGCCTAACCCCAAATGAAGCCCCTGAAGTGCTGTGGAATTTCGAAAAGTTCTTAGTGAATAAATCAGGAGAAATTATTGGTCGTTTTGCACCCGATATTCAGGCCGATGATGCCCGTCTTGTCGATGCTATTAACGCTGAATTAGCCAAGTAATCCAACATCTTATAGGAAGTGAGCACATCACTTCCTTTTTTATTGATGCACAGTACGTATTTTCTTATTTTCATCATTCGACAGTAGCACCATGCGCGTAAAAGAATGCTTTTTGTTATTACTTTGCAACAATCTATTTTTAATTCACATTTCACCCTTATATTCACTCAGAGTCAAAATTAATTAATATTTAGAGATTAAACAGCATTATGAAAAAATTCCTGCAAGGCGCTTTACTTCCTTTCGGTATTTTTATTACAGGTATGACGCTATTGGGTTGCGATCAAGTGGCTCAATCTGAGAATCAAGAATCTGAAACCCATCAAATGAATACAGCTCCTGACACAACGAATACCACCGCGCAGACTGAACTAAAAAATGGCAATATGTTTTATGTGATTCGTGATGTTGCTGATTTACAGCTAAAAGCTGGCGATTATATTGGGCAACTGCAACAAACCAAAACAGATTTACAAAGTGCAGTAAATGCACAAGATCATGAAGCACTGCAACACAAGGCAACGCAGTTACGAAAGCAACTGACTGATTTCAATCAGGCTTTAACCAGTATCAATTTAAAAACACAAGAAATTTCAGACATCCGTCAAAACCTATTAACGGCCAATGAGCAAGTCCTAGCAACGCCATTTTTAAATGGTCAAGTTGACCTAAGTAAAGTCGATTTGAAAAAAATAGAGCAACAAATGGGTTCTATTCAATCTGAAATGCTGAAACTTGCATCTATGTTGCTTCAAAACAACAGTGACCACAGCAACTCTTCTGAAAATTCTGAATCCTAAAACATCAAATACTGAAAATCTCAACTCAGGCTCATAGCATCTTTGCTATGGGCTTTTTATCACTACGTTCAATCGACATCAAATTACTTTAAAGTTAAATTCTAAAATAAAAACAGATCATTTATAAAACAGATCTTTCTTCAGAAAAACTCAAATAACGCTTAATTTTTTGGATACACTATTGCTTGCATTCCAGCTCATTTTTTAAAGCCAATACGCATGCAACTGATTATTTTTACAGGCATTCAAGCCTCTGGAAAATCGACCTTTTATCAGCAGTATTTTAGCAGTACACATTTACGGATTAATCTAGACATGCTAAAAACACGGCATCGTGAAAATATAATTTTTGAAGCGGGTTTAGCCTCTAAAACTAAAATGGTGATTGATAATACCAACCCTGACGATGAATCTCGGGCACGTTATATTCAACGCGCCAAAGATGCAGGCTTTGAAGTGATTGCATATTATTTTAAAACCGATTTAAACAGTACTTTAGAACGAAATAAGCAACGTCAAGGCAAAGCCTATATTCCTGAAATTGGCGTTCGAGCAACCTATAAAAAAATACAGATCCCCCATTTAAGCGAAGGATTTTCTGAAATTTTTCAGGTCAAAATTATAGGTCATGGCGAATTTTCTATTCTGCCTATGTCAGATTAATACTTATGGTATTTTTTGACTGTTTTGCCATGCTTTGAAAGTGGCTTGCATTGCATTGCGTTCATACGGTTTTGCCAATCGGCTTTCCATACTCGAAAAATCACCTATGTAGGCAGAAGCAATAATGGATTTCGCTAATTCATCAATACCAGTGCGACCATGATGCTCATAAGCTTGTATCTCATCATTGGTTAAAACCAAATCCCAACATGACACTACGGAACTCATATCTACCGCAATACTAAGATAATAATGTATATCTTCTTGATAAAGTTCCCAAAAATGCGGTTCAAAGGCAATCAAATTCATATAAATTAATTAAAAATTGTAATTGATTGAAAGTAATCTAAGTTCCGCACAAAATATATGCAACTTTAGATAAACCCTATATTTGCTCTTATTTTTCACAAAAAAAACCACCCTTTCGGGTGGTTTTTTTAAATCTTAAACAGTCGCTTATTGAGCGCGGTTTTTGATTTTGCGGATCGTTTCTAGCTGAGCAACAGTTTCTGCCAAAACAGCAAGTGCTGCAGCTGTGTCCAAATCGCTCTTTTGATTAGCAAGCAAAGCTTCAGCGTTTTTACGCGCTTCTAAAATTGCAGCTTCATCTAAGTTTTCTGCACGAACTGCTGTATCAGCAAGAATCGTCACAACATGCGGTTGAACTTCTAGAACACCACCAGATACATAGATTAACTCTTCTGTACCGTTTTCCAACAGAACGCGAATTGCGCCCGGTTGAAGCAAAGTTACTAGTGGCGCGTGACCAGGCATAATACCCAACTCACCACCAGCACCTTTTGCAATTAGCATCGTTACAGTGCCAGAGTACAAAGACTCTTTTACACTTACAACATCACACTGCATAGTAGACATGAGAATCCCCTAAATTAGAGTTGCTAATTAAAGTTTCTCAGCTTTAGCAATCACTTCGTCAATACCACCAACCATATAGAACGCTTGTTCTGGAATGTGGTCGTATTCACCAGCTAGAAGACCTTTAAAGCCACGAATCGTTTCTTTAAGAGATACTAATTTACCAGGCGCGCCAGTAAATACTTCAGCTACGTGGAATGGTTGAGAGAAGAAACGTTGGATTTTACGCGCACGGTAAACAACCAATTTATCTTCTTCTGCAAGCTCATCCATACCCAAAATTGCGATGATGTCTTTAAGCTCTTTATAACGTTGCAGAATGTTCTGTACAGAACGTGCAATTTCATAATGCTCAGCACCAACAACTAAAGGATCTAGCTGACGTGAAGTTGAGTCTAGTGGATCGATCGCTGGGTAAATACCAGAAGATGCGATGTCACGGCTCAATACAACAGTTGCGTCTAAGTGAGCAAATGTTGTCGCAGGCGATGGATCTGTTAAGTCATCGGCAGGTACATATACCGCTTGAATTGACGTAATAGAACCAGACTTAGTCGATGTAATACGTTCTTGAAGAACACCCATCTCTTCTGCAAGTGTAGGCTGATAACCTACTGCAGATGGCATACGACCTAGAAGTGCTGATACTTCAGTACCCGCTAGTGTATAACGATAGATGTTATCTACGAACAATAGTACGTCACGGCCTTTACCGTTTTCGTCTTTCTCGTCACGGAAATATTCAGCCATGGTCAAACCAGTCAACGCTACGCGTAAACGGTTACCCGGTGGCTCGTTCATCTGACCGTAGACCATTGCTACTTTGTCTAGAACGTTAGAATCTTTCATTTCATGATAGAAGTCATTACCTTCACGAGTACGCTCACCAACACCAGCAAACACAGATAAACCTGAGTGAGCTTTCGCGATGTTGTTGATCAATTCCATCATGTTTACAGTTTTACCAACACCGGCACCACCGAACAAACCAACTTTACCACCTTTCGCAAACGGGCAAAGTAAGTCAATGACTTTAATACCAGTTTCTAAAAGGTCAGTAGATGCTGCTTGTTCTGCATAAGAAGGTGCTGCACGGTGAATTGGCAAACGCGCTTCAGTTGCAACTGGACCAGCTTCGTCGATTGGGCGACCAAGAACGTCCATGATACGACCTAAACAAGCTGTACCTACAGGTACAGAAATAGGCGCGCCAGTGTTAACGACGTTCAAACCACGTTTAAGACCTTCAGTAGATCCCATTGCAATTGTACGAACTACACCATCACCAAGTTGTTGCTGAACTTCTAAAGTAGTTTCAGTACCGTCAACTTGGAGAGCGTCATAGATCTTAGGAACGTTATTACGTTCAAACTCGACGTCGATAACCGCGCCGATGATCTGAATGATACGACCGCTACTCATTGCTGTCTCCTCAATTCAAAATAATGTTAAACGGCAGCGGCACCACCAACGATCTCAGAAATTTCCTGAGTAATCGCGGCTTGACGCAGCTTGTTATAAATAAGTTGTAGGCTCTTAATGATGTCGCCTGCGTTGTCTGTTGCAGCTTTCATTGCAACCATACGTGCAGACTGTTCACATGCGATGTTTTCAATCACACCTTGATACACCACAGACTCGATATAGCGAACCAATAAGCCATTTAAAAGCTCTTCAGCTTCTGGCTCATACAGATAGTCCCAACCGTATTGACGGTTCAAACCCTTGTCCGTATCAGCTGCTGCCAAAGGAACAAGTTGTTCAACTTTTTGATTTTGAGTCATGGCATTAACAAAGCCGTTTGACACAAGATAAATACGATCTAACTCGCCTTTATCATAAGCATCCAACATCACTTGTACAGAACCAGCTAACTGTTCAAGACTTGGTGTATCACCGACATTTGTCGTTGCACCAAGTACTTTACCGCCGTAGTTTTTAAAAAACGAAACCGCTTTTTGACCAATTAAAGCAAATTGAACTTCAATTGACTGCTCTTGTTGCTGTTGGACGTGTTTGACCACTTTTTTGAACAAGTTAATGTTCAAACCACCAGCAAGGCCACGATCTGAAGAAACAATAATATAGCCAACGCGTTTTACAGGGCGTTCAACCATATAACGATGTTTATATTCAGGATTCGCTTGAACCAAATGAGCAATTACACGGTGCATATTTTCGGCATACGGACGGCCCTGAGCCATGCGCTCTTGCGCACGACGCATCTTAGAAGCTGCTACCATCTGCATCGCGCGAGTAATTTTCTGCGTGCTTTTGATACTAGCTACTTTGGCGCGAATTTCTTTTAAGTTTGCCATACGCTTAACCTAGTATTCGAAAGCCCTTTCGAGCTTCCGAAGGTTGATTCCGTGAACCAAACCGACACTAAATTTCAAATCAATTGAAAATTAGTAAGTTTGAGTCGCTTTAAAGCTTTCAATACCTGCTTTGAATGCTGCTTCGATTTCTTTATCCCAAGCACCAGACTCGTCAATTTTTTGCATTAACGCAGCATTTTCTGAACGGAAGTAAGAAACAAGCGCAGCATCAAAGTCTACGATTTTCTTCACTTCAACGTCAGTCATATAACCTTCGTTAGATGCATAAATTGAAACAGCTTGGTCAGCGATTGAATATGGAGCATATTGTTTTTGCTTCATTAATTCAGTTACGCGTTGACCATGTTCTAATTGCTTACGCGTTGCTTCATCAAGATCAGAAGCAAACTGAGCGAACGCTGCCAATTCACGATATTGCGCCAAAGCAGTACGGATACCACCAGACAATTTTTTGATGATCTTGGTTTGAGCAGAACCACCAACACGAGATACAGAGATACCCGCGTTCACAGCAGGACGAATACCTGCGTTGAACAATGATGTTTCTAGGAAGATCTGACCATCAGTAATCGAAATTACGTTCGTTGGTACGAATGCAGATACGTCACCCGCTTGAGTTTCAATAATCGGCAATGCAGTTAATGAACCAGTTTGGCCTTTCACTTCACCGTTAGTGAATTTCTCAACGTAGTCAGCAGATACACGAGAAGCACGTTCAAGTAGACGCGAGTGTAGATAGAACACGTCACCTGGGTATGCTTCACGACCTGGTGGACGGCGTAAAAGCAATGAAATTTGACGATACGCAACAGCTTGTTTAGACAAGTCATCATAAATGATAAGCGCGTCTTCACCGCGGTCACGGAAGTATTCGCCCATTGTACAGCCAGAGTACGGAGCCAAATACAGCATTGCTGCTGGATCAGATGCACCTGCTGCGACAACAGTTGTATACGCCATAGCGCCAGTTTCTTCTAGCTTGCGTACAACGTTAGCGATAGTCGATTGTTTTTGACCAATAGCTACGTATACACATTTAATGCCAGAGTGTTTCTGAGCGATGATCGCATCGATCGCCATTGCTGTTTTACCAGTTTGACGGTCACCAATGATCAACTCACGTTGACCACGGCCTACAGGGATCATTGTATCTACTGATTTATAACCAGTTTGTACAGGTTCATCCACTGATTGACGCCAAATTACGCCTGGTGCTACTTTTTCAACAGCATCAGTTAATTTAGCATCAATTGGGCCTTTAGCATCAATTGGGTTACCCAAAGCATCTACTACACGGCCTAAAAGTTCTGGACCAACCGGAACTTCTAATACACGACCTGTGCAACGCGCTTTCTGACCTTCTTGAAGGCTTAAGTAGTTACCTAAAACAACGACGCCCACTGAATCCTGTTCTAGGTTCAGTGCCATACCAAATAAGCCGCCGTCGAATTCGATCATTTCACCGTACATAGCATCAGCTAGGCCGTGAATACGCACAATACCGTCGGAAACCATAACAATGGTCCCTTCGTTTTTAGCGGTCGCGCTGGTGTCCAGATCGCCGATACGCTGTTTAATGAGCGCACTGATCTCGGATGGATTCAGTTGTTGCATTGCGCTATACCTCAATCTTTTTTAAGTTCAGTCTTCAATGCAATTAAGCAAGAAGACGTGTCCGCATTTTCTCAAGCTTGTTAAGCGCAGAATCATCTATCACTTGGTCGCCTGCACGAATAACTACACCAGCAATTAACTCTGGTTTAACTTCAACAGAAACATTTACAGCTGCTTCAAAACGTTTTTCCAACGCATGTACCAGCAATTGTTCCTGTACAGAAGTCAATGGGAATGCTGATTCAATCACAACATCCACAGTATTGTTATTCTGTGACTTGAGCTGCTCGTATTCTTCTGCAATTTCAGGTAAAAGCGCCAGACGATCATTTTCGGCAAGCAATGTCAAAAAGTTTGACACTGCAGCGGTCTGATCTTCACCTAAAACTTTGGCAAAAATACTTACCTGCTCTGCAGGAGTAAGCTCAGGGCGATTCAAGTAAGCTGAAAATGCTTCATCTTGCATTGCTGCACTAAGCAATTCTAATACATTTGACCAAGAGTCAACTGCACCTTGCTCAGAAGCATAAGCAAATGCTGCCTTAGCGTATGGGCGTGCCAACGTCAAGAGTTCAGCCATAATCGCCTCTCTTAAAGTTTAGCAGCCAGCTGAGTCAGCATGGCATTGTGAGCTTCTGCATCAACTTGCTGGCTAAGAATTTTCTCAGCACCAGTAACTGCCAAAGCAGCAACTTGTTGACGTAATTCTTCACGAGCAGAATTGATTTCAGTATCAACAGCTTCTTTAGCCTGTTGACGAATACGCTCACCTTCAGCAGATGCTTGAGTACGCGCTTCTTCGACCAATTGTGCACCGCGGCGGTTCGCTTGTTCAATCAATTGAGCCGCTTGTGCTTTAGCTGCATCTAATTCAGCTTTCACTTGAGCTTGCGCATCGGCAAGATCAGCTTTCGCTTTTTCAGCTGCATTTAAGCCATCAGCGATTTTGCGCTGACGCTCACTAATCGCATTGATTAGTGGTGGCCATACGAACTTCATACAGAATGCGACAAAAATCGCAAACGAGATCGCTTGACCAATCAATGTGAGGTTAATATTCATTGCTATTCCTCAATAGTTTAATTTAGGAATTAAGCTGATTAACCTACAAACGGATTAGCGAAGATGAAGAACAAGCCAATACCAACACCAATCATAGGCACAGCATCAAGAAGACCTGCGATTAAGAACATACGAGTTTGAAGTTGTGGAGCCAATTCTGGTTGACGCGCAACAGCTTCAAGAAAACGGCCGCCTAGAAGACCAAAACCAATCGCAGTACCTAAAGCACCAAAAGCGATCAAGATAGCAGATGCAATTGCAACTAGACCTAAAGTGAGTTCCATGAAAAATTCCTCGGAGGTTAGGTATATACCAAGTTAAGTTAAAAAATCTGTGCCCAACCATCCATTGATAGTTAGGCAATACCATTAATGCTTTTCGCTTGCCATGCTTAGATAAACGATGGTGAGCATCATAAAAATAAAAGCTTGCAGGGTGATAATCAAAATATGGAAAATCGCCCAAGGCACAGACAATGCCCATTGGATCCAAAACGGTAGTAGCGCGATCAAGATAAAGATCAATTCACCCGCATACATGTTACCGAATAGTCGAAGCGCCAATGAGATCGGACGCGCAAGAAAAGTTACCAATTCCAAAAGCAAGTTAAATGGAATTAAAAGCGCTTTAGCGATTGGGTTACTTGGGTTAAATGGATTCAGTGCCAATTCACCTACAAAACCACCTATACCTTTTTCACGAATACTGTAAAAAATAATAAGTGCAAATACAGATAAAGACATCCCTAAAGTGACGTTAGGATCTGTTGTAGGAACAATTTTGAAATACACGCTATGTGGATCCATACCAAATACATTGCTACCAATAAGAGTTGCAAGATGTGGAATAAAATCTACAGGCATTAAGTCCATTAAGTTCATGAGGAAAATCCACACGAAAATGGTTAAAGCCAAGGGTGCAATCAAGCGAGACTTTCCATGGAAAGTATCACGCACACTCGAGTCTACGAACTCGATAATCATTTCAATTGCTGATTGGAATTTTGTTGGAACGCCCGCTTGCGCAGCTTTCGCAACTATCCAAAACATCAAACAGAAAATCACACCAAGGCCAATAGACCAACCCATTGAATCCAAGTGAATTGCAGTGAACCCCATCTGTTGAGCTTCAGCACCACTTTCAGCCAATTTCCAAGTACCATCTGGCATTTTGCCATAGGTCATATTGGTCAAATGGTGCTTGATATACTCGGTCGAAGTAAGGGCATGTTCTTCAGCAGCCATAAATCACACCTGGT
The DNA here is from genome assembly GCF_001707755.1 of Acinetobacter celticus. GTDB lineage: Bacteria > Pseudomonadota > Gammaproteobacteria > Pseudomonadales > Moraxellaceae > Acinetobacter > Acinetobacter celticus. Next base: position 534,056 of record NZ_MBDL01000001.1, read on the forward strand.
CAATGTCAAAAAACTAATGGAACTCACGAATATCGCGTGCTGCTTGATATCTCGTTCGTTCCTGAAAAAACTTTTCAATTTTTGTTGCGTTTATACTCGTTTCTGCAGACGTGACGCCCAAAATGGAGCGACCCACGACATGGATTGAACAAGAATAAATCCACAAAACAATGCTGCCGGTGATAGTGGCTTTACATTGCTCAAAATTAAAATAAATCCAACAATCACAATTGCAAACTTACCCATCATGCCACGGTACATATTTAACAGTACTTGTTTCGTGGCTCGAGCACCAGCGGCTCGAAATGACTGCCATGTAAAATAGCAACTTGCCAGCCAACACACCAACGCACCCAAGGCTGCGCTTAATGCTACGGTTGAGTCTTTGAGAACCCACCCTATTAAGGCTGAAACAGGAATCATTAATGCTTGTAAGATGACCAAAGCTTTCGCTAATCGTCGATCAATCATGCGACTAGTTCGGCTCATTTTTTACTCACTCACAGCATTTATGCTTGACAAGTTTAACAGATGATTATTTTTAATCGCAGGCATTATAGAGTTACACCCCTGAACATGCAATCTTTTCCCGACCTAAGTCTGGTTTTTTTAAATGTGTAAATTGCTTTCAAACTAAACAATAATTGATTGTTTTTTGCATCACTTTCGGGTATTTAGCACACAGCTCTGTGTTTGATCAGCTAATTTTTTCCAAGCTTGGATAAAACTGGTCTCTGCACTCATGCTTTCATCGACCGCTTCAAAGATGATTGGATTTAATTTTTGGTATTGATTTTTACTGGCATGACCTTCAGCCAATAAGCACATTTTCGCTCGTGGACGACTATCTTGCAGATATTTTATTTGTGCAATGGTCGGTGCAACATGCGGGTCATCAGTCAATGAACCTGCAAATTTCAAATTCAATGAGCGTTCTAAATATTGGTAAGCATCATGATAAGACCAATACGGTTCGGCATTATTTTTCATATTGACGCGCTGTGCTGTTATTAACATATTATGTGCAAATGCTCTGGCATTGGCCCAATACTGTTCACGGTGCGCAGGAAATTGCTGAGAGCGTAAAGCCGCAATGAAGAAGCCTATACGCACTGCATTATTGGGTTCTAACCACACATGTGTATCTATGGTATTTGGCAGTGCCTGACCACGTGGATTACGTAGTGGCAAGGTAGAAACAATGCCTGAGTCTAAAATCGCGATGCTTTTATCATCACCCGACAACAGTTTATCCAGCGGTGCTTCATGCGCTTTGCCTAGCCAAATGACCAAATTTGCATCTTGCACAATTTTTCGGTGCATCGGCGTTAAACTGACATCATGCCCTGATTGATGTTGCAACAATAAGGTTGGTTGCTCTACCCCTTTGGTCACTTCCTTGGCAATCAGATAGATCGGATGTGTAGAAACTACCAATCCTTGTGCCCAGCTCATTGAGCTGAAAAATGCAAAAGCACAAAATGCCAAGATACGGGACATGAGGGAAAGATCGCTAAAATTTGAATAGTGTTATAATATAACAAATTCTCAAAAATACCTACGGCTGATCGAAAGTTGTTTCGCTTCATGCTAAGATTTAAAGTCTTTTTCTTTTTATAGTTTCGTACTTGAGGTTAATGATGAGCTCTTGTTCGCACGAACATCACAATGCATTGCATGGCGTACATGACCACCCCAATGTGGCACAACGACTTGCAGAAGCTGAAAGCCTTTGTTCGTCAACGGGCGCACGCCTCACTCCTTTACGCAAGGAAGTATTAGAACTGATTTTAAATGCAACAGGCCCAATGGGTGCTTATGATCTTTTGGCGAAAATCAAAAGTGAATCAGACCGCCCTGCTGCCCCCCCAACAGTGTATCGAACACTGGATTTTTTACTGGAAAAAGGTTTAATCCACCGTTTAACATCAATTAATGCTTATATTCCATGTTGCCATCCACGTGGAGGCCACCAAGCAGCATTTCTGATTTGTACGGAATGTAAGTCGGTAAAAGAAGCTTCGGCTCAAGGGCTGTTACAACAACTTGATGAATTATCTGCATCCGATCATTTCACCGCACATCACAGCATTATTGAAATTTCAGGAATCTGTCAGCAGTGCAACAAATCTTAAATTCAGCACATTTAATTGATCTGAAAAATATCTATGTGCGCATAGATGAGCGCGATATCTTAAAAAATATTGATTTCACCTTACATGAACGTGAAATTGTGACCTTGATTGGCCCCAATGGTGCAGGTAAATCAACCTTAATTAAGGTCTTGTTGGGCATTCATAAGCCCAATTCGGGCCAAATTATTACCGCTAAGAATTTAACGTTTTCTTATGTGCCACAAAAATTTAATCCCTCGCACAGCCTTCCTTTAAGAGTTTGTGACCTTTTGGCTTTAGAAAAATGTGAAGCCTCTATAAAGGAAGAGATTATCCGTGATACAGGAATTTTAAAGTTACAAAACGCGAAAGTTCAGCAGCTGTCTGGTGGAGAACGTCAGCGAGTCCTGATTGCGCGTGCCTTGCTACGCCAGCCGAATGTGTTGGTCTTAGATGAACCGATGCAAGGTCTAGATATTCAATCTGAAGCTGAACTGTATGATTATGTCCGTAGTTTGCCTGAAAAATATGGTTGTGCTGTGCTGATGGTTTCACATGATTTGCAATGGGTCATGCAAGGGACGCACCGCGTGGTCTGCCTAAACAAACATATTTGTTGTAGTGGTTTGCCAGAAAACATACAACAACATCCTGAATATCAAGCGATATTTGGGACTAACCGCGTCTTTTATCAACATCACCATCAACACTGTGCGCATGGTGATTCGGCAACCGCCTGTCAGCACGACTCTCGCCCGCATATTCACCCCGAACCGGAAGCTTAAGCCATGATGGAATGGTTACAACTACTATTACCCGCATGGATTATGGGCACTTTATTGGTGTTTCTTACAGCACCTTTAGGTTGCCTGATGTTATGGCGACGGATGTCCTTTTTTGCTGACACCATGGCACATGGCACCTTGCTCGGTGTTGCAATTGCAGGGGCACTCAGTCTGCCATTGTGGTTGGGGGTCACGCTATTGGCTGTGATGTTAGTGGGCATTTTATGGCTCTTACATGATCCGCGCCTACCTAATGATGCGTTGCTAGCACTATGTTCTGCGACCTTATTGTGTTCAGGTTTATTGTTAATTCAACATTTACCTAATTTAAGACCTGAATTACTCAGCTATTTATTTGGCGATTTACTGACCATTTCTTGGTCAGATTTACCCATTTTTGCGACAGTCATTTTAATTGCTTTAGCTGTTTTATATAAAAGCTGGCAGGCACAAATTCAAATTGCGATTGACCCTGATATTGCAGTCAGCGAAGGGATTAATGCCAAATGGCAGCGTCTCATTTTTATGATGCTTTTGGCTTTATTTACTGTCTTGGCTTTACGCGCAGTCGGTTCTTTACTTATGGGCGCTTTACTGGTGATTCCTGCATTAACCGCACGTTTAATGGCGCATTCACCTCGACAAATGGTGCTTTGGGCATTTATTTTTGCACAAATTGGGATTAGCGTTGGCTTATGGTCTAGTGCAGGTCTAAATATCTCTACCGGTTTAAGTATTGTACTGACCATGGCGATTATTTTTGCCGTGATTTTTACGATACAAAAAATCAAAAAACTCGCCTAATACATAAAATAGCCTATAAAAAACCAATCTGTTATGGGCTATTTTTGAGTTGATAAAATCTGAGTTCAGGATTAAACAAGCCTAGCAGAAACCAAAGCGTATATAGAATCCAGAAAAACCATGCCATCATAATCACCTGATCTTTCGTCCATTCTTCAGATTGAGACATATTAAAGAAAAACCAAGTTTTCCAGCCCTGAATATATCCTGCCCCGCCCCACGATATAATCCATTTTGTGACCAATGAATAAATGGTATAGATTGCAATCCACAGTATTACCGACATTTATTTTTCTCGTATTATTTTTCTACAGTATATAAAATTAACGCTAAAAATCGAATACCGATGCCAACATTTTCATCAGCGGTATCAACCACATGATCTACTTATTGATGTACCAAACTTAAGAGACTGGCAGCGCAGGCAAATAATACCGCAAAAGTTCGGTTCATATATTTTTGCTGTTGTGGTGATTTCAAAAGCCTTAAAACTTTGGAAGCTAAACCCGTATAACCCGCCATAACAATCAAATCAATTATCACCATGGTCATCGCCATGATTATATATTGAGGCCACTGTGGTTGGGACAAATCTAAAAACTGGGGTAATACGGCCAACAAAAAGACAATAGCTTTCGGATTACTCATATTCACCAAGAAACCGTACAACACCAACTTTGAACGAGACTTCGGCCGTGAATCTTGCTGAATTTTAATTGTCTGAATAGGTGCGCGCCATTGCATATAGGCCAAATATAATAAATAGCTCACCCCAAACCATTTCACTACCCAAAATGCCCAAGGTGTGGTTGCAAACAACACCCCTGCCCCAGCGGCAACAATACCAATTTGTACCAATAGCGCCAGCTGTAAGCCCAAAGCATTCCAATAGCCATGTTTAAAACCATAGTTCAGACCACTGGACATAGAGGCAATAGCACCTGCGCCCGGAGAGATACTGATGACCCAACACGCTAACATATAAGCCAGCCAAATTTGGAAGGACATAAAATTATTGAAACAGAAAGAAGATCTTAATTATATGATATTTACAGCGTTTAAACGTATAAAAAATTAGCAATTAAATATTCAGATCTAAACTATCCTCTACAAGATCAATAAGGCACAATAGAAACAGCGACATAGAAAATACCAATATTTAGGAGCCATGAATGACCGCCCAATCTGTAATTTTGCCACTACCTTCAGATCATGCGCGCTTTATTGTTCTTCGTTTAAAAAATTTAACGATTGAAGAACTCAAAGAAAAACTTGGGGATTTATTTACCACACGCGACCGTTTGATCAGCCAATACCCACAAGCTCAGATTAAAACAGCTGTGGCCTTTGGGCCTGAACTTTGGGCCAAACTGTATGCACAAACACCAACAGGCTTTCAGCAATTAGATCCAATTTCTGGTTCATTTCACATGCCCGTTGTGCCAGCCGACGTACTGATTCATATTGCGGCACAGCGTACCGACATTTGTTTTGCACTCAGCCAGTCTTTTTTTGATGGTATTCAGGACAAAGTAGAAGTACTAGATGAGCGTGTGTGCTTCCGCAATTTTGATGGGCGCGACTTAACTGGCTTTATTGATGGTACTGAAAATCCGCAATTTCCAGATGACCGTGCTGAAACCGCTTTACTACAAAATGATGTTGGAGTTTTTGCAGATGGTTCTTTTATTTTTGCACAGCGCTATGCGCACAATTTAGAAAAATGGAAAAAGCTCAAAGTTGATACACAAGAGCAGGTGATTGGGCGGACTAAGCTTGAATCTATTGAATTAGATGAAGATGAACAGCCTGAAAATTCACATGTTTCACGTACAGTTGTTGAAGATAATGAAGGTGAAGAAATGGCGATTTTGCGCCATTCATTGCCTTATGGTGATGGTAAAGGTGAGCAAGGTTTATTTTTTATTGCCTATACCAATGACCTCAGCATTATCGATAATATGTTATTGCGTATGTTTGGTACTAGCGGTGACGGTATTCATGACCGTTTACTGCACTTTGTAACACCGATGGATGGTGCATATTATTTTGCACCGAGTGAAGAGTTGTTGGAAGAAGTGCTGGAAGGATGATCCTATGCAGAGTGTACTTTCCATACACTCTGCATCATCTTAACTCATTTACCAACCACATCAATTTCTGCCAAAGAAAGTCCGACATTGTCACACCCTAGAGAAGCTGAAATACATTTTAAAGAAACATTTAAGTCCACTTGAAATGTTTCTTTTTTTCTATTATTGGCATACTTTATATTTGCGAGATAAGTATAAGTTCCTTTTTTAGGATTAAATGTAAATTGATCTCCTTGTAATAAATCTAATTTTTTCCCATCTAGCTCACTCTCAAAATTCAAAACAGGGACCGTCGAGAATTTATTCGAAGTTAAATTATATATATAGGTATTTACCACAAAACTTCTGAATGGTTTTTTTACATAATCAATCGTACTATTGTCACGCACTCTGAAAGCAACAATATTTTCATCATGATATAGTAAATTAAAGTCTACATTTGATTTTACAGGTGTTGTAGTTTTAAATACATTAAAAACCTTGCCATTATTTAAAATCTGAACACCATAACTCTTTAATATATATTTAACTCCATTCTTATTTTTTTCGATATTTCCAAAATCTGTTAATTTTATTTTTTTATTTTTGTTGATAACTGTATAACCATTATATTCATCAATAAATTTAACTGGTTCATTTACTTGAATACTGTCTTCTTTTAGATCTCCAAAAAAATCTATATCTTTTGAAAAACATATAGGAATAGTAAATACAAATGTATATATCAATAATTTTCTTATATTTATTTTTTTCATGGCTTAGATTAATTACAACTTTCAATTAAAATAGGTTTAGGGATTTTTTGCTTATAAAATATGAACTTTTTAACAATATGATCACTTTCACTTCCAATAAAATATTTCCTACTAATCAGTTCCATATCACTACCATCTAAATCAGTATTATCATCAGCAATAAGATCTTTCAAGTCATCATCAGTAACCAATAAACCATTCTGATATCTATAAGTTAGATAAGATGTTTTTATCAAATTATTTTCTTTAAATTTAAAATCGTAACGTTCCTGCCCCAACTCACTATAAATATTAAGTATAAGAGAGCAATTATTTCTACCCTTTTTCAGTTCAATTACACCTCCTTCTGTACTTATTTGTTCATCAGTTAAATCCAGTTCAAATATTTTATTTCTATCTTCTCCCTCACTTATAGTTACCTTATCTAATTCCATTGAATAAGGTTTTGTTTTTGATAAAACATCTGGATTATTAGAAATAAAAACTTTTCCCTGGTTAACAACATCATCCTGATCCGTCAATGTTTTCTTATCTAAAATCGCTATTTTTGGAATTAAATACTCACCCTTTTCAGGGATTTTAGTAACTTTCCATAACAACTTACTATATTGAGTTAAAATTAAATCAACCAATCCAAAATTCCAACTAAAACCACTATAAAAAAATATACTATATTTATTATCCGAAACCCAACTCCCAATAAAATTATTATTAAAATCAATTTTATTGCCATAATTTAAAATATAAAAATACTCTCCTAACACTCTCTTATTCTGCTCAATTATATTTAATTTAAATATATAAATTGGTATATTTTTATCACTTTTGAGTAATTCTACAGCCCAAGATCCAATCAAATTAGTTTGTTTTTCATATATAAAATAAAACCCAAAAACAATAAATAATATTAAAAAAACTCTCATAATTAAACCTTATCTGAGATTCAGATTATATTCACTTATTCTTTATAACTTCATTCTTATCACTATACACATTTTTAAAATAAAAAATATTACCCTCCAAACATCCATAGCTAAAAAACAGAAAGAAAAAATTAAGCTTAAAACAATAAATGATCTTTATTTTCTTAATATTGATCTTACTTTTTTTGTTGATTTTTGGATGAGCATTTACTTAAGGTATTTTTATTAAATTCTCCTAGATACTTTATAAAGTCAGTTTTTAGTACATTTGCATTTTCACTATCATCTATAATTTCCATATAACTTGGTTTATTGGATTTTTTTGTACCTTTACTATTTAAATATGTATAGCTGTAACTAAGACTATAACCTGATAAAAATTTGGAATTATAAAAATATAATAGATCCTCACTACCATAACCGCCAGAATCACCATCAACTTTTGAAATAATTACACAATGATTTTTATTAATCCTATAAATACTTACTTTATTATCTAAAACAGGCCCCCCATTCTCCACCTCGTAGTCAACAATAAAATTTTGTAATGATTTAAACATATGATTAATCTCATAACCTGTATATTTATTTTGTATTTTAGCTTGAGCAATGCAACTGCTAAATAATAGAGTGATGATAACTAAGTATCTCATTACATTTTCCTCATTAGAATGTTAAGTTTTTATAATTACTTACACCTAATTTAAGAAGCTGTGGCTTCAAATCACGCCATGTGTTTCCATTAGGATGCAATTCAAAATGAGGGTAATCTTTTCTTCTCCATATCCCTCCCCACACTAATCCAAGTTCTCCGCCTATTTCCCCTAGTTTTTTAACATCATCTATTGCAATTTTTTCACGGTCAGCTTTCTTAATTTTTATATTATAAGCAACAATCTCACCATCCCTTACAGAGCAAATATCTATTGCTAAACCATACTGATGATAACTTTGTAATGCTTTTGCATTAGTATTGGCGCTTGGTAAAGCATCTTGTGCAGATGGACTTCTATAACCATCTGTAATAGCCCAAGTAATTCCTAATTTTGTATATGCTGTATTAATCAATCTAATGACATAAGGCTGATAAGTAGGGTGAAGTTCAGCAATTTTTGCTAATGTTCTCTTATAGTGCTTTTCCCCTCCACACGCTTGTGGCAACAAGCCTTTTACATTAACTGAAGTAGGGGTTTCAACCTTAGCCACTGGAGTCTCTTCTTTATTCTTTGATGCATCTTGTTTTACTGTTGGTGGCGTAACTGGCTTTTTATCTTCTTTCTTCTTCTCAGCCTGTGGTTTAGATACAGGAGATGCCACCTTACGGTCATAAACTTTTAGTTTTTGATTTTGGCTCAGCTTGTCATTACTTAATCCATTTAATTTCTTAATTTCATCAACAGTATTGCCAGTGAGTTTAGCAATCAACGGTAGAATATCTTTTTGTTGAACAACAATAATCTTGGTTTTGTCTTGCGAACTTGGTTTCGTTTGTTGTTGTGGTTTACTTTCAGATGGTGGCGTTGATACGTCCACTTTTTTTACAGGAATTTTTAACACTTGGCCAGGATGAATATCTGTATCACTTTTTAGATTATTAATTCTAATCAATTCTGCTGTAGTGGTATGATTATCATCTGCGATTCGAGACAAATAGTCACCTTCTGCAACAATGTAGGTCGACCTGACATATGTGCCCGTTGCTACGTCCTTGGCTGAGAGATTTACCCCTTTTAATAAAACCTTAGGGCTACGAACAATAAAAATAGTTTTTTCACCAATAAGCTTTATCTTAACTTTGGATTCGTATTCCCCTGAAGTTATACTTCTTACTCGAACATCGATAATTGTGCTGACCGGACGCTTAATCCATACAGATTCACCATTATCAATCGTAATATGGTCGGAGATTAATATTGAATCAACCCAAAGTTGATGAACTAAGCCATTAATCGGCTGATCAAGAGCATCCAAAAATTTAATATTCGCTAAGCAATCCATAATTATATTTCATCCTCATGATCTTGGTGTGAACTACAACTACAGTTAAACTCAAAATCATCATCTTCATTTCCATCATCTAATGACACAGTCCAGTCATCATCAGTACCAATGAGAATGTCATGATTTTCATTATTGGATGTATTCATTCGTTGAGTTCGACCATGTTTATCTAAGGTTCCAGAAACATAGGTATTATTTTCATTATTGATTAATTTATATCGAACATTTGAAAAATCGGCATTATAGAATAAGTCATAAAAATCCCATTTATTTGTGAATACATTCTTGTTATTCCTAGGTAAGGAAACAATCTCTGCTTTGATTTCCTTCCCCCCCACAAAACTATGCTGCCCTGCCTTGCTTTCAAACTTGCCACCTGTTGTAGTAAATATACCGTCCCCATTAATTCTTAGTTGCGAACCACCTGCCGTCAGTACAATTTCCTTTGGGCTGGTTAACTCAATCTTGTCTTCTGTTGAAATTAACTTAATCACTTTACGAGCAATAATTTCAATTGCATCATCTTGCGCTTGTAGCTCAACTTTGCCCTTTGCAGCATAAGCACTTAACCCTTTTTGAGCCGCAAATAAACTCACTTTGTCCTGCGTATGCATAACAATATTTTTTTGCGCACTGACATTGACTGAACCCTGTGCACTTTGCGCAATATCCTGTGAGGCTTGTAAAATAATGTCTTCTGGAGTCGTTAAAGCAATGCCATTTGGGGATGCCAATAACATTAATGCCTGACGAAATAACTTACCTTGCTCCAATTGCTTAGGATTACTGGAACTTTCCAACTCTTGTGCATAACCATCCATAAAGCTTTTAACATGCTCTAATGCTTTCATTGGCGTAAAAATTTCTGGCTGACCAAAACCACCTATGATTAAATCCTCAGGGTTAATTTCAATCTCTTCAACAATCTTACTAACCTCCTTTAATACGCTCAACGGATCATCTTTTAACTGATGTCTTAAACGGCTAATACGCACCTGCAGCTGGTCAGCCCCATGATCCTCTAAGTTCTGAATCACCTCTTTTAGATTATTAAAAGCTTCTTCTGTATCATTAAAATATGCCTTAAATTGCTGGATCGTGCCTGTAGTATCTTGGGTGATTGAGCCAATATCTTGGATAAAACCTTTACAGTTTTTCAATGCACTCAATGGGTCTCGCCTCAAATCATCCTTAAATAAATTTAAGGTGGCCAACATTGCTTGTGAGCTACTTTTGAGTTCTAAGGATTGTATAAGCTTCGGTAAACGGCCAATCACATTTAATGCATCACTTTGCTGTTTCACTGCAATGCCACTCAGTATTTTCATACTCTCATTGCCTTGATTCAGCAAAGATTGCGCCTGCGTAGCATCCAAATGATCTGCAATTGCATGTTCCTGAGCATAGGTACTAATTAGCATGCCTTTGCCTGCGCGAACTGCGCCATATGCATCGGTTCTTAATTCAAAACCTTCACCTCGCCCATGACTACTTTCACTGTCTTTGGGATGACTGAGGTTACCCAAATTTAATTGACTCGCACCGTGACTACTTTGCAATTGGGTACTAATTTGGCCTGTCGTATCATCAAAGCGAAGTTGATTGAAACCTGCCCCTCTAACCTCTTGTGAACGAATGCCACTTAGTTTTTGAGTATCTGGAAGCTGACCTTTCATATCAAACATGGTTTGATGACGTTCCGCTTCGTGAATCCGCCCAACAACAAAAGGGCGATCTCCATCGCCCTCAAAAAAGTCAATCACCACAATTTCACCAACTCGTGGATGAAAACGTGCCCCATAACCTTCACCTGCCCATGGCGTTAATACATCGACCCAAGCAGAATCTGTATCATTGTCATTGCTTCCAGCACCGCCATCATGGCTATGGTCATCATTACGGGTAAATAAAAACCGAACTTTTATTCGCCCCCAAGCATCCACATGAATACTTTCACCTTCAGGCCCCACCACTTTAGCCCGTTGCGGATAAGCAATGGTACGGTGTTGTATCGGATCATATTCAGGAACAATGGCCACATGACGGCGCACCACATATAATTCGTTGGCTTGACGTTCATCGCCCAAAGATGTCCAGCGACTTGTACTGAGCAATTGATCCAACTGTGCCAAAATATCTTTAGGTAAATTATTTTGGTTATAAAAAGTTTTGCCTAAAATTAAAAACTCTCGGTCTGAACCTTGATGCTGATTAATTTCAGGATGATCTTGTAGTTCAAACCAATAACCAACCTGCGCATCACGTACACTGCTCTGCACCCTAAAATATTTAGACTGTAATTCTTGATATTGATTCAATTGCTGATTCAACTGCTCTAATTGCCCTGAATGTGCGGTTGTGGCTTGATCTTCGCCATTTAAATCGGTTGTCCATGCTGAACTAACCGTCCACGCCTGTTCTAAACTTAAAGTTTCATTGTCTTGTGCATCACTGTGTTGATGTGCACTTAACATCGGGCTAGATTGATCTTGTGCTAATGTTTGAGCTTGCCAACGTTGAGTCTGAATAATAGCGGACTGCAAAGAACGCTGTGCCACAAAACTGGTGATGGTATCTAAGCATTCAGTTGCATGACTCCGATGAAAGCGTATGGACTGGCGCTCAAGCGCTTCAAAGGATTGATTACAATCGATTAACCGTAATTTCTGTGCCTGCATCGGCTCAATCGAAGCTGGAACCATCAAGGTCGCTTCATCAATTAACCAGTTAATGCCCTCACTGCGCCACAGTCGGGTTAAAAATGCATAATCGGTTTCATTGGCCTGCATAACAAAAGGGCGTACTGCATAATCACGGCTCAATCCTGCCAAATTCAAACTTAGACTTGAAGCAAATAACGCACTTTTATGTTGCCATTCGCTAAAGAGTATTTCCGTAATCTCTGGCACGCTTTTATTCATAAAAACACGACTGTTACGGCGCTTATGCCACAGTGCCGTCGCATCCTCAATAACCAACTTATAAAGAGTCAGCGCACCATCACTCTGGCCTTGACTTGCACCCGTAATTATCCCAGTCATGCGATAAAGCTGACCAGTATCGGTCACTTGATCAATCGCAACACGTACGCCAATAAATTGCTTGAGCAGAATATAAGCATGTGTAGATAAACAAATAACTTCGGCACGTAAGCCTTGATTGATTTGATGTTGACCTTCTATACGCTGAAGAAAAACTTGTGGGTTTAAAGTTTCATTTGAAAACTGAATATGCAAAGCGCGCTTTTGTACACTCAGCCCAAAAGTCTCAATGAGGGAATAAATATTATTAATCATCTTTTTTTTATAAATTTATTTTATTTGTACGCGCATTCTAGGAAATGTCTATTTTTTAGTCCAGTCATTTTTTCATTACATTTTATATTTTATGTAACAGATGTTCTGCTTCAAAATGGCCGAAGAATATAGCCGATAAAACTTTCAGCACTAAAAACGGACTGCTACACTGTTGTTTATCTTTCCTTTTCAATATTTTCGCCATGATCCAGATTGAATCCAAAATCCCTGCCCAAGGCGTCACTATTTTTAGCGTCATGAGTGCGATGGCACAGCGTTTGAATGCCTTAAATATGTCTCAAGGCTTTCCAGACTTTCCTGCCCCACCCGCTTTATTAGATGCCTTAACTCAAGCAACGCAGGATGGATTTAATCAGTATGCATCAGGTGATGGATTACTGAGCTTACGTGAACAACTGGCCCAATTATTTTTACAGCGCGATCAATTGCAGCTTGACCCGATGAATGAAATAACCATCACCCCAGGTGCAACCATTGGTCTTTTTAGTGCTATTCATGCCGTGGTCAATAGCGGTGATGAAGTAATTATTTTTGATCCAAGTTATGACAGTTACGCCCCTAGCGTGAAATTGGCTGGTGGTATTCCTGTGCATATTCCTTTGCAAACACCGCATTTTAATGTGGACTGGAATATCGTAGAACAAGCCATTAATCATAAAACCCGTATGATCATTGTGAATACCCCCCACAACCCAACGGGGGCAATTTGGTCAAAGCAGGACTGGTTGCAACTCATTGCCTTAATTGAAGATAAAAATATTATTGTGCTGTCCGATGAAGTCTATGAACACCTGATTTATGATGGACAGCGCCACTATTCAGCGCTGTCTTTTCCAGAACTCCGTGAACGTAGTTTTGTGGTTGGCTCTTTTGGTAAAACCTTTCATGTCACCGGTTGGAAAACTGGTTACTGCATTGCAACACCGGCCCTGATGCAAGTGTTTCGTCAGATTTACCAATTCACCAATTTCTGCGGCGTTACCCCTGTGCAAATGGCTTTGGCGACCTTTATGGCCAAGCATCCTGAACATATTACGCAACTGTCTGGTTTCTATCAGGCCAAACGCGATCTATTCAATGTAGGCTTAAAAGAATCACGTTTCCAGTTCACGCCATCGCAAGGCACTTATTTTCAAAATTTAGATTACAGCGCCATCCGCCCCGATTTAAATGATATCGAGATGTGTCAATATTTAGCAGAACAACACAGTATTGTTGCTATTCCTGTTTCTGCGTTCTATCAAAAGACACCTGAAGATTTACGTTTAATTCGTTTCTGTTTTGCGAAAAAACACGACACCTTACAACAAGCAGGACAAATTTTATCTGCAGTCTAATGGCGTCAGTGAAACCTTCCATTGAAGCCTTAGTTACTTAAAAGCTAAGGCTTTTTTTATGGTAAGTATGCTAGTGTAGACTGCAAAACACCGCCAACAAAAGAATATCAAAGGATTGCATATGTCAGAGCATCAACCGCTCGTAAATCAACAAAAATTATGGAAAACCTTCTTAATTTTTCTGCTTCCTTTAATCGCCACCAATATTCTACAAAATCTGTCAGGCACCATTAATACTGTCTTTGTTGGGCAAATGCTAGGCGTACATGCTATTGCCGCTGTGGCGGTATTTTTTCCTATTTTGTTTTGTCTCATGGCCTTTGTGATTGGTCTATCAGCGGGGGCAACCGTGCTGGTTGGACAGGCTTGGGGTGCAAAAAATGTAGAAAAAGTGCGTTGCGTGGTGGGCTCAACATTATTTATGACCCTCATTGGCGGTACGCTGATTGCATTATTGGGGGTAATTTTTACCAAATATATTTTGCAGGCTTTGGGTACGGCGCCCGATGTACTACATTTGTCTGTCCCGTATGTGCAATGGATGCTTGCTGGTAGTCCGTTGCTGTTTATCTATATTATTTATACCTCGATTCTGCGCGGTGTCGGTGACAGCACCACCCCACTCATTGCCTCAGCCATGACCATTGGCACAGGATTAATCATTACACCTGTACTAATTTTAGGTAAATTTGGTTTTCCCAAATTAGGGATTATTGCCCCTGCAATTGCCACCATCATTGGTTTTTTGATTGCCCTGATTTTTTTATATTTTTATTTAAATAAGACCAATCATCCTTTGCGTCCAGATTTGGCTTTAATCAAACATATTCGTCACCAGCCTGAGCTGAGTAAAATTATTCTGCGCTTAGGCATACCAACCGGTATTCAAATGATGACCACTTCAATTGCAGGTTTAGTGATTGTCGGCTTAGTGAACCGTTATGGCGCCGATGCGACCGCGGCCTATGGTGCAGTCAATCAGGTACTCAATTATATTCAATTCCCTGCACTCTCTATTTCAATTGCGGCCTCTATTTTTGCAGCCCAAGCCATTGGCGCAGGTAAGTCAGAATTACTTAACAAAGTTACGCGTACAGCATTGGGTATGAATATTGCCATTACCGGTACTTTAGTGACTTTGGCTTATTTATTTTCGAAGTACTTAATGGCACTGTTTATTACTGACCCGCAAGTGGTGGCCTTAGGTCAACAACTGCTGTTTATTGTGCTGTGGTCGATTTTATTCTTTGGTGCGAGTGCTATTTTTGCTTCTATTATGCGCGCCAGTGGCACCGTTACCGTTCCCATGATTATTAATATTGTGGCCATTTTATTCATTGAAGTGCCTTTTGCTTACCTGTTTAGTGAATGGTGGGGCTTAAAAGGTATTTGGTATGCCTATGCCTTGGCATTTGTCAGTCTGTGTATTTTACAAGGACTGTATTATCAATTCTTCTGGAAGAAGAAAACGGTCACTGCTTTAATTTAAATTGGAATAAAATTCATCTATTAATTCCGAATATCAAACGGATGAGCCTTCCATTTTTAATGTCTAAAAACCAGATCAAAAAAAAGCCTACAAATTGCAGGCTTTTTAATTGTAGCTTGGCACTTACCATGACAATTTGTACTGATCCAATTCATGTGGAATCACGTCAGCATGTTCTTGAAAATCTCGCAAAATATCATTTTTAATCGAGGCCAAACGGTAATCTTCACGCTTACGCGGTCGTTCTAAATGCACAGGAACAATCCGTTTAATCCGCCCGGGATGCGGTTGCATCACCACCACCCGATCCCCTAAAAGCACAGCTTCTTCTACATCATGGGTCACTAAAATGGTGGTGATTTTTTCAGACTGCCAAATACGTTGTAGCTCTTGTTGTAAATTGGCACGGGTTAAGGCATCTAGTGCCCCAAAAGGCTCATCCAACAGCAAAATTTGTGGACGATTCACCAAACTACGGGCAATCGCCACGCGCTGACTCATGCCTCCAGACAATTGGCTTGGATAGGCTTTTTTGAATGCACTGAGTTGTACCAAATTAAGGTGATAATCAATTAATTCCTGCTTTTCAGTTTTAGACAGTGGACTCTTTTCAAGTGCTAACGCCACATTCTGTTCGACATTCAGCCATGGAAAGAGTCGGTGATCTTGAAAAACAATACCGCGGTCTAAACTGGTACCTTGAATGGGCTGACCATCAATTAAAATACGGCCTTGAAAGTCTGCATCCAAACCCACCAATAAGCGCAAGAGCGTTGATTTTCCGCAACCACTGTTGCCCACAATACTAATAAACTCACCTGGCTGAATATTTAAATTAATCTGCTCAAGCACTTGTAAGTCTTCTCCCGCATGGGGGAAAAATTTATCTAATTTCTGAATCTCAACATGACCCAAAATATTGACTGGCTGATTCATTTGATACCTCAAGTTTTTTTATTCACGGCCTGACGCCAGCGTAAATTATAATTTTCGAAAAACTGAGCTGCTTTGGAAAATAGCAACCCTACTACCGCAATCACGGCCATGCCATACAATACGACTTCCATTTTAAATAAATTCTGCCCGTCCAAAATTGGGTTCACTACACCAACGGCCGAGACAAAGAAATATTCTGCGCCCACGGTGGCTACCCAAGAAAACACCAACGCAATATTTAAGCCTGCAAAAATACTCGGGGCTGCTGCCGGTAAAATGACTTTAAAGAAGGTGCTGACAGGACTCAATTGGAAAATCTGTGCCACTTCCTTAATTTTATTGGGCACATTTTTTACTCCATCATAGGTATTAAAAAACACGGGATAGAACACCACCAAAGCAATGAAAATCACTTTGGATAATTCACCATGACCAAACCACATGATCATAAGAGGAATCCATGCAAAAACCGCGACATGCTTAATGGCATTTAAGGTCGGTGAGAAAAACCGATCTAGCCAGACATTTAAACCCAATAGTAGGCCCAAACCAGCACCAATCACGCCACCCACAATAAAACCTGTGGTATTGCGCAACAAACTGGCAATCACATTTTCATATAGTTCACCAGATTGAAGCCCGTCTAAAAATGCCAGCCAAACCTGTTTCGGTAGGGGTAATAGTGCAGGGTCGATCCATTGCTTTACTGTTACCCATGACCACAACCCAAATAAAATCAGTGGAATCACTGCACCACGGTAATCAAGTTTTTTCATTCACTCACCTGTTTATTGGGCTTTGTCCCAGCCACGAAATTGTTTTTGTAAAAGGCTGATTAACACATCAAAACCAAAACCCACCAAACCAATCACAATGACTGTGGCCATGACAACATCTAGCTGGAAAATTTGACGGCCATAGACCATGACATAGCCGATGCCTTCACTAGATGCCAAGAGTTCTACCGCCACCAACGCGCCCCATGCACTGGCCAACGATAAGCGCAAGCCACCAATAAAACTTAAAAATGCACCCGGTAAAACCAAGTTTTTAAACTTTGACCAGGTGCCCAATTGATAGACCTGCGCCACTTCAGTTAAGGGCTGTGGAATATTACGAACCCCTTTAAAGACATTAATGGTCATCGGCACCAACGCCGCTTTGGCGATCAGGATAATTTTTAAAGCTTCGTCAATTCCGACCACTAAAATCAGTAAGGGAATCCAGCCGACAATTGGCACCAAATTAATGACTTTAAAGGTTGGCCAAATATAGGCTTCGGCGCGACG
Source organism: Acinetobacter celticus (assembly GCF_001707755.1). Taxonomy (GTDB): domain Bacteria; phylum Pseudomonadota; class Gammaproteobacteria; order Pseudomonadales; family Moraxellaceae; genus Acinetobacter; species Acinetobacter celticus. The sequence goes on from NZ_MBDL01000001.1 coordinate 551,899, forward strand.
CGATAAACCCATCGTCAAACCCAAAACTATGGCCAGCAAGATGCCTGCGCTGAATCCATATGCAATACGAGTTAAACTGACCCGAAGATTGCTCCATAACTCACCGCTACTGTATAAATCCTTCAACGCTGTCCAGACCAATTCGGGCGCAGGTAACAACAACGGATTCACCCAGTTTTTTGCCACAGAAACCTGCCACAACCAAAGCAACGCAAGAGGGAAAATAAGGCCAACGCCCCACTGTACTATGTGACTTTGCCTCAGCCATGCCCCAATAGTTTGGGTGCTTTGTACCGTGGATTGCGGTTCTGATTTAGCCACACCGAATTCAAGTTCTTGTAACATCTGTTCCGCTCCTTTCGCAGGCCAATGGCTTATTTTCCACTGGCATTTAAAGGCGTCCAAAAATTCTGTAAGTTTTGGCTCTTTAACGCATTATTGACATATTTCGGCTCAATCCAGCTGTCGACATCAATCGTGCCTCGGATGAGTTTCAAGTCCTGTCCTGCTTTCAGCTTTTGCTTAATTAAAGACACGTTATAAGCATCAAGAATCGGTGCGCTGTGCGCTTTTAAATCGACACCTGAATTGGCACGAACAAAGGTGTTATAAGACAATCCCGATTTCGACCACAATTTAAATAATGCTTCACGGTTACTGGCTTGGCTTTCCCATGCGGCCTGTTTGACCAGTACATTTACGACACGCTGTACAGTTTCAGGATATTTTTGTTCAAACTTAGAACTCACCAAAATGTAGCCTGAACTTTGTAGCTGGCTCGGCTCTTTTTTCGAACTGTAAATGATTTTCGCAATACCGCGGTCAACCACTGGAAATATCGACTGATTAGTGAAAATGGCATCGACATCCCCACTGGCTAAAGCGGCATATCCCACAGGGCCATCGACATTAACAAAACGGAAGTCTTTTTCAGTTAAGCCATATTTTTTGATGATTTGATACAGTCCGAGATGAATACTGGTACCGCGAAAGAAACCGATCCGCTTGCCTTTCAAATCAGCCCATGTCTTCGCTTGAGAATCTGGGGCGACGGCCAAATAGGTATTATCATGTGAACCGCCGACTGCAATCAATTTAGTATCTAGGCGACTGGCCTTGCCTATCAGTGTCGGCAAATCTCCTAACCACGTAATATCAACTAAACCATTGGCATAGGATTCATTAATGGCAGGACCTGCACCTTTAAAGTTATTCCACTGCACTTTAATGCCATCTTTTTGGAATTCTTTTTCAATTAAGCCCAAGGTTTGCGTGGTGGCATAATAACTACCATACCCCACGGGACGGTTACCACTGCCAACATAAGGTGATGCCAAACGAATCACACTGGGCTTTGCTTCGGTAGCCATCACCTGTACAGCAGGCACCAAAGTGGCTGCAACAACAACACCTGTAAATAAAATCTTAGTCCACTTGTACATCTCTAACTTTCCTCTGAATTTGATTTTTAAAATTTAGAAACCGTATTGAAGCTGTGCGACCAGCTCGTTATATGTCTTATTGGTAATTTCATTATTGACGCGGTTTACATTCACTTGTAACTTGGTGGTTTCTGCAAAAAATGCATTCAGCCCTAAGCTGTGAATATCAATGGTTTGATTCGATGCATTGGTGTCACGATCAATACTGTCAAAGCGGTAAAACGCTTGATAAGACTTTGGCCACCAGTCGTCATAGCGACCTTGGTTACGAAACCCTTTGACAAATTGTTCACCAAAATTCCAAAACAATGTGCCGGTATGTGATTCACTTTCGCGCGTATACACCGTTGCCGTTGAATTGCTATAGGTCTCATCTTCACCTTGTACATATTCATAGGTGGCGCCAAAAGGATGATGGTTATAATAAATATCAAAACCTTTCCGTAACACATCGCCTTTGCCAGCAAAAGATGCTGAAACACCTGAGGTATCAAACAAATTGCTCTTGCCTTGATACCATGACACGCCAAAACTCAGTTCACGCAACCATGAGTTGTATTGCGCAGGCAAGGTATAGCGCAGGCGACCAATAAAGTTTTTATCGTCATTGTCATCCGACTTATTGGCGCCATTACCATTCACTAAACCAAAGGCATAACTGATCATTGGCGAACGGTAGTTGTAGCCATAATCGACCGTTGGTAAGGCATCACCACGGACAATTAGCCCGACTTCACGCAGTGCCAAGCCATAGCCATAGCCAGGCAAACTAAATAAGGCATTGTTGATGGTCGGTTTTAAATCTTCCGTGGCTTGTACTTCTTGTCCAAAAGGCAATAACTGTTGCCCCAAAGTCACAGTCAAACGCCCTGTATCTGCACTGAAAGTTGGAAGTACGTTATAAATCAGCTGCGCATCTAATAAATTCAGATAACTATTATTGGTTCCTGTTTGTGGCGAAGTTCCGAAACGCAAATTAAAATCTAGGTTTTTTCCCTGTTCATAATCTTTAAACAGGTTCCCTGCAAAGCCAATTTGTACTGCACCTAAATCAAACGATGAACGACGATTATTCACCGCAGAACCCGTATTTTGACCTTGCGGTTGTACCACTTGGGGTTCATCGATATAAGATGCTTTGGCCTGCACCACTCCATTAATCAGCAATTGACGGGTGGATAATGCTGTTTTGGTATCACGTTCACGTTGGACTTGGTATTTATAGTTTTCAATATCACTCTGTAGCCCTTGCAATTCTGCTCGGGTCACAAAGCTTTGATCATCTTCCCCTTCTGATGCCAATTCAGCATCCACACTGTCGGCATCAGCTGACACGGCTACTATTTGGCTCTGCCCCTGTATACGGCTCAACTCAGTCTTCAATTGCTTAAGTGACTGCTCAAGCTGGCTGACTTGTTGCTGTAACTGCGCGACATCTGTATCTGCATGGCTTATAGCAATGCTGGCACTCAGTAAGGTCAATACACCTGCACTTTTTGTTATAAATTTTTTCATGGAAACGGTGCACCTACAGCTTGGCAAGTGACACATCGGTCGATTTAATCAGCACAATCACTTGACTGCCGACCTGTAAATCCAATTCTTCAACTGAACGAGTGGTTATGACGGAAGTAAAAACACCCGATGCTGTCACGACATCCACTTCAGAAACTACATCTCCTTTGACAATTTCCTGAATAGTGCCTTTAATTTGATTACGTACATTAATAGATTGAATAGTCATTTTAAATTCCTGATTTTTTGTTAGAAACCAATATGACCTATTTACTAAACCCATAAAAATAATATAATTTGATTTTTATATCTGATTTTATAAAATCATAAAAAGTGATTTTAAATTCTATTTATCTGATATTTCAAATATTCATAATTTTTAATAATAATATTTTCATACTGCCAAAAAATCACATCCTGAGAAGTTAAACTCTTAATCTCTTTATTAATGGTTTGCCTAGAAGAAGATAATAAATCAGCCAAATCATGCTGTGAAATTTTCAATCTAATTTCGGTACCTAAAGGATGCTTTTGACCATATTGATGAGACAAGTCGAGTAAGGTTTTACAAATTTTTTGGTGCAAATTAGCAACTTGCAAAAACTTCATTTGCTGTAAAAGATATTGCATGCGCAGGCTCAAAATATCTAAAGCATCTTGCTTTAAAGCATTGTTATTACCAATTTCTTTTGAAAAAATAGCGATCGGAATATGCAAGATTTTAACTTGATTAAACGCATAATAATCATAATCAATGACCTGTTCATTGATACACGCCAGTAAATTAATCGGACTTTTTTCTGAAAAATAATTAAAGGCATGAAAACGACCCGATGGACTTAAATATCCAATTTGGATAATTCCATCGAGTAAAATATAAACAGCATCTCTACAATTTTCTTTGTTTAATATTAAATCACCTTTTTGATATTTTTTTATAAATGACATTTTTAAAATAAAATTAATTTCATGCTCAGATAAATTTTTAAATATATTTTTTAAAACCTGACCATTCGTCTGATCTTTTAAATCATGCATTTTGATTATTCATCCATCTAATACTTTTAATATGCATATTAGATGGATTATTTTGGACAGACGAATCATTTATTCTTCATTGGTTTTCGCTTTATCTGCAAAGCTTGTCAATGAATCTGCTTTTATTATGAAACTTTTTTATAAGCGCCTTCAGCTACAACATAACGGAAATCCGATACATCACGCTTTACGTCTTTACGAATGACTTGACTCAATTGACCATCAACACCGACTGGAATATCGCCTTCCAAAGTGACACGACGCACCACACGGTGCTGATCACCATAATCATTAATTGCACGGTGCTGCGTTGCGCGGTTATCCCAAATGGCAACGTCACCTGCTTCCCAGCGCCAGCTGACAATATTTTCCAACTTTTCGACATAGTTCTGAAATAAGTCAAATAAACGGCGTGAATCTGCGGCACTATAGCCGACAAATTTTTTGAAGAAATGTCCGAGTAATAAAGTCTTTTCACCCGTTTCTGGATGTACACGCACCAAAGGATGCTCCGTTTCATATTCAGTCGAATTAAAAAAATCTTTATATTTTGCCAACACTTCAGCAGGTACACTGGCTTTGGCAGCATAATCATAATTGTTGCTATGAATGGCTCTTAAGCTGTCTGCCAAAGTTTTTAACTCTTCTGGCAAATCATTATATGCCGTCGTGGTATTGGCCCAAACGGTGTTTCCCCCGACTTCTGGTGCAACAATACTGCGTAAGATTGACGCTTTTGGATAGGCATCTAAAAAAGTAATGTCGGTATGCCAACTGTCTGCACGTGCGCCACGCGAATCAAGTTCTAAAATGTGATTAGACCCTTGCTTGACAGGAACAGTCGGATGATTCAATGGTGTACCCAAACGGGTAGCAAAAGCTTCTTGCTCGGTATCATCTAAATGTGACTGATTTTTAAAGAAAATTGCTTTATGTATCAGCAGTGCCTGATTAATTTCTTGCACCACAGCATCGTCAAGTTTTGAAGATAACGTTACGCCTTCAATCACTGCACCAATGCGACCATTTACTGGCTTAACTTGAATGTGTTGATATTGCTTGCTCATGATCACGCCCTCATATATTGATATTGGATAGACTGGTTGTCTGTGAAGTCATCATGAACAATTTACTTATTCAAATCTGTCAAAAAATTGACATTCTTATACTGCATTTTAGATATATAAAAATTAAAAACAGCATTAAGCCCCCAAAGGAATGACCATACGATGCGGATAAAATTATCACCAAATGACTTCAATACGTCATTTTGTACCGTATCTAAGGCTTTTATTTTCCAATAAAAAAGCCCGCATCATGCGGACTCTTCTTTTACACCAAAACAGTTTATTTTCCTTTTCCTTGACTCCATTTCGTCGCCAAGGCGGTGACTTTCTGATAGCCCGTCGGTAAAATCCTCTGGATTAAATCTAAAGTTTTGGCATCGTTACCAATCAATAAACGGCGTTTATCTTTTTGTACCGCTTCTAAAATTTGGCGGGCCGCTTCTTCAGGCGGGCAACGTAATAATTTATTAAACGTCTGGGCTGATTTTTCAGGGTTCATGCCCAAAGTACGCAAACTATCATTCATTTTGGCTGCATTGGCAATATTGGTACGAATCCCGCCTGGATGCACACACAGCGCGCTCACACCACAGTTTTCCATGTCCAATTCCTGACGTAAAGACTCTGTAAAACCCCGCACTGCAAATTTGGTCGCGTTATACGCCGACTGCGTCGGTTGCGCAGTCAAACCAAACAAACTTGAAATATTAATAATATGGCCTTCACCTGACTTTTTAATCAGGGGCAAAAATTCTTTGGTGCCGTACACCACGCCCCAAAAGTTAATATTTACAATCCATTCCAATTCTTCATAACTTGCACCTTCTACTGTTGAACCCAACGCCACGCCTGCATTATTAAAAATCATATGGACTGAACTGTGATTCTGTACGGTGTCCTGTGCCCAAGCACGCATTTCTTCCAAATTCGCCACATTCACTTTTTGGGTTGTGACCCGCACATTACTACCTTTAACCAGTTCTGCTGTTTGGGCCAAACCTTGCTCATTGACATCACTTAATGACAAATGGCAACCCTGTTTTGCCAATAATACCGCCAACTGCTGACCAATGCCTGAACCTGCTCCAGTAATTGCGGCCACTTTATTTTTAAAATTTTTCATTGTTTTTTCCTTTGGCTTAAACCAGTGATCCGCTTCACGCTTCAGCACCATGCATTTACTGCACTATTTTTATTGCAGTTCTGGCCTCCAATATAGTTTTGACAATACACATTGTCAATATCATCTTGGGACTGAACAATCACAGGGACTTTCAAAGCAAATGGCATAGGTCTTTGTCACATTTATTGTTAATATACCAACAGACATCGCACCCAGTTGGCTTACGTTTTATATGACAGAACAACCGATAACGACAACACCGCAGAAAAATAGCCAAAAAGAGCGCCAGTTCAAAGGCATGTCACTGACTGAACGTAAACAATTGCGTCGTGAAAAACTCATTGAAGCAGGCATTGAAGCCTACGGCACGCATGGTTTTTTCTCTGTTACGGTCAAAGATATTTGTAATGAAGCCAAGCTGACCGAACGCTATTTTTATGAGTCATTCAAAAAAAGTGAAAACTTATTTCAAACCATTTTTTTAAAATTGATTGATGAACTGCAACAAAACGTCATGCAAGCCATTATGCAAGCATCGACCGATCCGAAAAAAATGATTGAAGCAGGTTTAACTGCATTATTGACGACCTTAAAAGATAATCCACGTATGGCACGGATTATTTATATTGATGCCATGTTGGTGCAAGAACTGCATAACCAAGCCACGATTCATGAAACCATGTCCCGTTTTGACCGGATGATTCATGCTTTTGTCATGCTGATGATGCCCAATATTGACCGTTCGGAACGCGAAATTTCCTTGGTCGCGACAGGACTCAATGGTTATGTCACACAAATTGCCATTCGTTGGGTCATGAGTGGATTTAAACAATCGATGGATGAGGTTTTATCTTCGTGTAGTCTGGTATTCTTATCTTTACTGAATGTTTTCTCTGAAAATAACCTCGCGTTGAAAAAAAATTAGTCGTGATTTGTGACGCTAAAAATATTTTCATTAATTTATTTAAAAACAATTGGTTATTTTTAAATAAAATAGGTTTTTCACTCAAATATTTGTCACAAAAGCTTTCAAAAATAGGGTTCCCCTACCTTTTTGCAATGATACTGTCATAATTAATCTTTGTAATAAGCCTGTCATAAATATAAAACGGTCCACCGTTTACATGAAATAGGGTATTGCGCTGTGAAAGATGACTACATTTTGATTGTCGACGATGAACTCCCAATTCGGGAAATGATCCATACGTCTTTAGATATGGCAGGTTTTCAATGCCAACAAGCAGAAGATGCGAAACAAGCGCATCAAATGATCGTAGATCAGCGCCCTGTCCTTATCCTATTAGATTGGATGATGCCTGGCGGTGTGAGCGGTGTAGATTTATGCCGTCGTCTAAAACGAGATGAAAGCTTATCTGAAATTCCCGTCATTATGTTGACTGCTCGTGGCGAAGAAGACCATAAAGTACAAGGTCTAGACGCTGGTGCAGATGACTACATGACCAAGCCGTTTTCTACCCGTGAGCTGGTTTCACGTATTAAAGCGGTATTGCGTCGCTCAAATGCCTTGGGGGGTGAAAAAACCATTGATGCCAATGGCCTCATCTTAGATCCAGTCAGTCAGCGCGTCAGCCATGGTGACTGTATTTTAGAAATGGGCCCAACGGAATACCGTCTATTGGCATTCTTTATGACCCATCCAGAACGTGCTTATACACGCGCTCAATTACTCGACCAAGTTTGGGGCGGAAACGTGTATATTGAAGACCGTACCATTGACGTACATATCCGTCGTCTACGCAAAGTATTAGAACCTTATGGTGCTGACCGCTTTGTACAAACAGTTCGCGGTACAGGCTATCGTTTTTCTACCCGTGCGGATGCCGCTTTCGGTTAGTGTTTTTTAGGTTAATTGCATTTTATGTACGAACCATATCCCGTCCCAGAACTGGCGCGTGAACATAAAAAATTCCGCTACAGTAGTTTATGGACTTTTGCCAAGCAGGACTTACGCCAGCTGGCGTTCTTGCTGATGATCGGTGGCTTTATTGGCCTTGGGATCGGGTATTTTTGGGTCAGTATTTTTCTCGCCTTTAGTATTTTCTTTGCGTTGCAATTGCGCTCCTTGTATTTGGTCAATGAATGGATTTCTAACCGCCCCTACGATGTTCCTCCCAATTTAGATGGTATTTGGGGGGCATTACTGTTCAATGTTTATCGTGCACAGCGCCAAGAACGCATCGTACAGGCAGAAATGGTCGGGCTGATTGACCGCGCACAATCGTCCTTGGTTGCCTTAGCGGAAGCGGTGGTCTTAATTGATGAAATGCATCAAATTGAATGGTGGAATCCTGCGGCTGAAAACCTGTTAGGCATTCAGTCTACCGACCGAGGGCGCAGTATTCTGACCATTCTACGTCAACCTAGTTTTATTGAATATTTTAACAATATCGATCAAGCACCTGACGGTTTAAAAATGAAATCGACGGGTTTCGATGAGCATTATGTACAAGTCAAAATGACCCGATTTGGTGGCGAAAGTCGCTTGTTGGTCGCTTACGATGTCACGCGCATGCATAATCTAGAGCAAATGCGTAAAGACTTCGTGGACAATATTTCTCATGAACTACGCACCCCGCTGACGGTATTAAGTGGCTATATTGAAACCTTTACCGATCAAGAAGATTTAAACCCGCGTTGGAAACGTGCCTTTGACCAGATGCAATCTCAAACACGGCGCATGAATGCTTTGGTGAATGATTTATTGCTCCTATCACGTTTAGAAAATGATAAGAAAATTGCAAAAAATCAAATTATCGATATGCCAAGTCTCATGAATCAATTGTATGACGATGCACATGCCTATAATGTCGATTATGGCCATGAACTGAATTTAGAAATTGACAGTCACTGTGACTTAATTGGCTCAGACACGGAACTGGCCAGTGCCTTTAGTAACCTTGTGACCAATGCCATCAAATACACTCCCAAGGGAGGCACAGTCACCATTGGCTGGCATGATGATACCGAACATGGTTATTTTACTGTGGAAGATACAGGGATCGGCATTGATCCTAAGCATCTTCCTCGCTTAACTGAACGTTTTTATCGTGTCGACAGCGCTCGTAGCCGTCAAACTGGCGGGACAGGCTTAGGTTTGGCGATTGTAAAGCATGTGTTAATGCAACATCAGGCACATTTAGAAGTTGAGTCCAAAGAAAACCGCGGTTCAATTTTTAAAGTGGTTTTCCCGAAAGAACGTTTATATCACGTCAGTTGATCTTTAGATTGAATCCATCAAGCGCTCAAAAAAGCCTGCTCAAAATGCAGGCTTTTTATCTATGCAACAACGATGGTTTAATTCAGCGCTTGTTCTTTTTGCAACGCATGCTGAAATGCAGAACGACTACGCATACGCTGAACAAAAGCCTGAATATGTGGATATTTTCCTTTTATACGTGACTGCAAGGCCTGCAACGGAAAGCTCATTTGAATATCAGCAAAACTAAATTGCCCTGCAAAATAATCATTGGAAGATAAATGATGTTCTAAAAATTCGAGATGATCTTTTAAACGCGGTTTGATAAAACCACCTTTTACTCCACCCGTAATTTTTTGGGCTATGGGTTTAATCAGCCATGGTACATACTTTAGTACATTTTCCATTACCAGTTGCATGATCAGCAGTGGCATCAGTGACCCTTCGGCATAATGCATCCAATAACGGTATTGCTGACGTTCAGAGGCCGTTTGCGGTGCAAACTGACCAGACTCATCAAAGTGCTCCTGCAAATATTCCAAAATGACGGCGGATTCTGCAATACACTGATCATCATCGGTCAATATAGGCGCTTTACCCAGCGGATGTACTTCTTTTAGCTCTGGCGGGCCAGAAAAAGTTGGTAACCGTTTATAAAGCTTAATCTGATACTCCAGTCCCAATTCTTCTAATGCCCATAGAATACGAAAAGAGCGCGATTGTTCTAAGTGATGCAAGGTCAGCATATTTATCCTTATTGTTCATGTGCCGTATGATTTATTTAGTGACATCCAAAAAAGCAAATGCACCATATCGTGTATGTGTCAGCAACACCCTTAAATTAGGCTGGTCTGAATTTCCAAACTGCGTAGCAATGTTTTGGTGACTGGGGTTTTACTACAAATATCCAGTACTTTTTGCTCTAGTTCAGCGCCCAACTGATTTTCAAAATGTACACGGCGTTCAATCCATTCATGCCCTTCTTTATTGGTATAAAAATCGGCCTGAACGCTAAACTCACCTAAATCTAAGCCTTTATGCTGTGCATACATCCGCAACGTAATCATGGTGCAAGAAATTAAGCCTGTACAAATAAAATCATAGGGTGCAAGACCGGTATCACCACCACCAAATGACGCGGGCTTATCTGTCAGTAGCTGATGTTGACCACTACTGACCTGACCTGCCCAAGGTGCAGCTAAACTTTGTACTTTTGCTGATGAAATCAATCCCATCTCATTGTCCTTATTTTTATTGCATTATTTTGAAGCGCGCATTTTATCTGGAAAAATCGGGGCTTTTAAACGCGGGCCATCATAATCAGGGATCTGACCAAAACGTTCATCGCTGTTCATCCACTGCTCTCGGGCAATATTCAATTCTTCCTGAGTACGACCAACAAAATTCCACCACAGTAAAATAGGTGATTCGAACGGTTCACCACCGAGCAATAAAATACGACTGTTGGCATGAATTGCAATATCAACCTGTTCTAAGCCCGGTTCTAACACCACCATATTATCTTCAGTCAGTTCATGACCATTAATTGAAGCAGTGCCTTCCAACGCCATGAAACCATATTCATATTTTGGATTTAAATGTAGAAGTGTTCGGGTTGACTCTTGCGTCGCCAAATCTACCCCTAGTAATTTTGAATGTACCTGCACAGGTGAGGTCACTGATAGAAACTCGCCAACCAATACCGTAAAATCGATACCATCTTTTTGCACGACAGGGAGTTCAGGATAATGATCAAAACGAGGTGCCATCTTAATTTTGGCATCTGGCAAGGCAATCCACAATTGAGCAGCATGCATTCTCGTTTCTGTTTCGGGCGCAACTTCAGTATGTGAAATGCCATATCCAGCGGTCATCAAATTGACCTGTTTGGGGCGAATTAATTGTTTTGTACCCAAACTATCTGAGTGCATCATTGTGCCTTCAATCATCCATGTAAAGGTTTGTAGACCGATATGTGGATGTGGGCCGACATCTAAACCATCTCCTTGCGGAAACGTCACAGGGCCAGCATGATCTAAAAAGCACCATGCTCCAATCATCCGTTTTTCACGGCTAGGCAAAGCGCGTTTAATGACCGTACCTTGCCCAATTTCTGCAGTACGCAAAGTAAAATCTTGAATAAACTGATTGATGTATTTTTCACAGTCGTCCGAATAGGACAACTCGGTATAATTAGTATTGGTCATCGTTCTATCCTAAATCTAGCTAATCTAGCTTCTGGTGCTGGATATTGTCTTTATATCGCTACTTTACGATCATATCGGCTTATTTTGTCTAAGCCTATGCTTCTCTTAATATGCTGAATATCATAAATAGGACAATATATTTTTTGTTTTTTTTCACTCACTTTTATATAAAGAGCCTCCCCCCCCACAGCGTACACATACTAAATAAATCCAAAAACACACACCTACAAATTCACATTTTGTAATAAATTAGATCGTAAAATACCCAAATTTGGTGAGTTTATTTTTCAGTTAAGTTGTGCATACTTCTTGTTAATTAGCTTAGCACTACTGTTAATCATAGAGGTCAAGCCATGACTGTAGATATTCAAATGGGGGGGGAAGACCTTTCGAGAATACAGACTCAAGGTACGTTACAGCAACACTTACTAAAACCATCAGAATGTAGCCTGCAAAACCGTGTCGTCATTGAACAAGCTTTAACTGACCAGCAAGCACGTATTCCGACAGACTTTCGACAGGCTTTTTTAGACTTCCAATATCAGCAACAACACTTTTTTTTGCGTCATATCAATTACATTGCCCAATTGGTCATGCTTATCTACTTTTTTGTAGACTATTTTATTATACAAGATGTGTACTATCTATCTGCGGTACTACGCTTAGGCTGTGTCGCAATTTCCTTAATGGTCTGTTTTTACTTATTTCAGTATAAAAAAGATATCCGTCTCTTGGATATGATCCTCCCGATCAGTACCGCCTGTGGTCTGGCACTATGGATTTTTTTGTTGTTACAGTCTGATAGCCCATGGGCCAGTTCTTATCTTTATACCGCTGTAATTTTCATCCTAATTGCCAATTTGGGCATACAGGTACATTTTAAACCGGCCCTATATAGCACCATCTTTATGAGTCTATTTGTGCTGATTGCTATACAAAAATTACTCAACCCCCAAGAAGCCTTTCTATTTTTTCTAACCTTTATTCCCATTGTTTTGTTTAGCTTATATATCAGTTGGAATAGTACACGCAACGCACGCAGATATTTTTTAAGAAGCTTACTCGATGACTGGAATTTACATAATTTTAAAAGCTTGGCGCATACCGATGAATTGACTCAACTCTTTAACCGGCGTCAATTTGTTGATATGGCTGAACGCCGAATTCATGAATGGCCCACGCCTGCCAGTACCTGCCTCCTGATGTTTGATGTCGATTATTTTAAGAAAATTAATGACACATACGGACATGATATTGGTGATCGTGTACTTCAGGTTATTGCTGATATCGCGCGTAAAGAAATGCGTCAACAAGATATATTGGCCCGATTTGGTGGCGAAGAATTTATTGTGCTCTTGTCCGAAACCGCGATACAAGATGCCTTAACTATTGCTGAGCGTATCCGTAACAAAATTCAAAACAAGTGTCTATTTCTAAAGCCTGAAATTCCACTGTGTTTTACCGTTTCAGTTGGCATATCTGAGCTCAAGTCACATAAGCAAAATTTAGATGAACTGATTAAACAAGCCGACCTTGCACTGTACCAAGCCAAAGAAAATGGCCGAAATTGTGTGATTCGTTATGAGCCATCAATGAGTATTCCATCAAAACTCACCTCAGCCAAAATGAAAAAACCAGTACCAATCATAAAGTCTCAAACACATCAAAAAGAGAGAACAAAATCCACTTGGTCAATTCTATAAAGTTTTATCCACCTGATTCAATTTTTGAGTTTCTCACTGAATCTTTCGGTGATTTGAATTAGAATGAGGCCCAATAAAATTTTATCGCTATTGTCGAGTTTTTAATGCAATCTGATCTTTTGCCCACTCCTTTCCCGCAACCACATGACTATAAGTTTAAATTTATAGACCTTTTTGCAGGCGTAGGCGGTTTTCGGATGGCTTTGCAAAACCTCAAGGGACGCTGTGAATTTTCTAGTGAATGGAATAAGCACGCGCAACAAACCTATTTTTCTAATTATGGTGAAGTTCCTGATGGTGACATTACACTTGATGAAACCAAAGCGAAAATCCCTGAACAATTTGATATTTTGTGTGGCGGATTTCCGTGCCAAGCCTTTTCAATTGCGGGCAATCAAAAGGGGTTTCAAGAAACCCGTGGGACGCTCTTTTTTGATATTGCAGACATCGCTGAAAAACATCAACCACGTGTTATTTTCTTAGAAAACGTTAAAAACTTAGTTTCCCATGACAAAGGCAACACGTTTGAAGTCATCAAAAATACGTTAAAAGAACTGGGCTATGCGGTTTATTTTCAAGTTTTAAATAGTATGACGCATGCCAATGTACCTCAAAATCGTGAGCGTATTTTTATTGTGGCTTTTCATGAAGCATTGGTGCCAAATCATGCTGAGTTTCAATTTCCTGAAGAAATCATCTTAACAAAAACAATCCATGACGTCTTAGAGCAAGAAAAAGTGGATGATAAATATTATTACCAACCTGATCACATGTATTACCCAACATTGAAAGAAAGTATGACCTCTCGTGATACTTTATATCAGTGGCGTCGTGTATATGTACGTGAAAATAAAAGCAATGTCTGCCCAACTTTAACAGCAAATATGGGTGCAGGTGGTCATAATGTACCGTTAATTAAAGATAATTACGGTATCCGGAAATTGACCCCAAAAGAGTGTTTTGCGTTTCAAGGTTACCCTGTAGAAAAAATGGTTTTTCCTGAAAAAATGTCCAATAGTGCGCTGTATATGCAAGCAGGAAATTCGGTCACGATGCCATTAATTCAAAAAATTGGTGAGCAGATTTTAAAAGTCCTTAATTCGTAATGTTCATTTAATATATGATTCTTGAATTTTCAGGAATCATATAGAAATTTTGATATCTTTGTTTTATAAGCATTTATTTGGAATAATAGTCATGTGGTCAGAACTTCCAACCGAAAAAAAAGAAAAATATAAATTATTAATTACAAACTTTGCTAGTTTAAGCAAAGTATTTTCTCAAAAATCTTCTGAATCAAACGATAATGAAATTACGCCTATCGTTAACTCAAAATTTCAAGAAACAGCATTTCAGAAAGCTTTTGATGCGATCAGTGAGGATATATCAAATACTTCTTATGATGCTTCAGTTAAATTAACGAATAAGAAAAAATATTTAGTAGGTATTAAATCTTTTGGTCACACATCTGGTTACCAAAAAGTTGCTCAATTTAAAAGTGATAGCGCATCTGATGATTGGTCAACTTTGTTAACCGATATTAAAAAAAATTTAAAAACTCAAGAAGCAACCGAAGCAAATAAGTTAAATGAAAATTTATACAAAAAACTAGCTCTAAAAGTAGCAGGTTTAAGAAATGCTCGAATTGCATCATCTAAAGCACAAACGAAAGGATTTAATGGTTCAGATATTGATGTAGAAGTTATTTATCATGTACTAATGCCCTTCAATAAAAACAATAAACCGCAAATTTTAGTAGGTCAGATTCCTTATTTACCTATTGATACTAATAATATTTGTATTATCAAAAATAAAAATAATAAATACCCTCAAAATTTTGAATTTACTGATGGTCAACATAACTATCGATATACTTCATCAGATAGCCAATTGCTTATGGACTTTAAAAATAGGGAAATTGTAGTAGAAACATGGGATATCAACTATCTTAACAATCCATTCTATTTTTTTGAAAATTTACATCAATTTAGTACATCAACGAGTCATATAACAACACCAATTAAGGAAGATAATACTCAAATCAAAGATGAAATTACAGATTCTGTGAGTTGGATGATACCCAATGAAGATGGTAAATTAGAAACTAGTTCAGGCTTTAATGCTTTTGATGGGTCTACAAAGTTATCTACAGTCGATAGACAGGATAGAATTAATACAATTCAGGTAAAGTATCAACCATTAATACCAAAGCCACAACTTGACCTCATTATTTCATCTTTAGAAAGAATTTTATTAACGTCTTGGACACAATCAGCAGAAGATATTGATAAAAGAAAAGGGCTACGTTTAAATTTAATTCAAGACACCAATCTATTAAAAAATCAGCCATTATTAAACGAGATTGAAAAATTAGTTTTTCGTTCTTCTACAGAAATGTATATCCCTATTCCTGAATCTAAAAATTTTCATAAAAATAGACCAGATTTTTTTGGAAAAAATATAGGTACATTTGAAACTCAGAGTTCAAAATTAGCTTTACCCAAAGATCAACGTAAATTCAAACTAGAATTTATTCCATCGGGTAATGTAATTGAATCATATATAAATCAAGATTCAGGTAAGGCAATTCAATCCATTAATAATCAGGATATTTTAGGGAGATGGATTTTATGGGAAGTTTTCCAGTTAAAAGAAAGAGAATTACTAACTTCACAAAAACTAGATGATATTGGTCTCAATGGCATCCGTCTAATCAAATTCAAAGATGAAATGAGAGGAATTGGTCTTGAATTCATTTGGATAGATGAAGAAAACCCACCTCAAGATGCTATCGGATGGGTAGCTAAAAATAAAAAAGACGCTTAAGCGTCTTTTTTATTTTTAGTAATTTCCGCAGGAAATTACTCCCATTCAATCGTCGCAGGTGGTTTACTTGATACGTCATAAACAACACGAGAAACATCAGCAATTTCATTCATGATACGAGTAGAAATCTTGTCTACTAAATCATATGGAAGATGTGCAAAACGCGCTGTCATAAAGTCAACCGTTTCAACTGCACGTAACGCAATCACCCATGCATAACGACGACCATCACCGACTACACCAACAGATTTCACAGGTTGGAACACAGCAAAGGCTTGCGCAGTTTTGTCATACCAACCACTTGCACGAAGCTCTTGCATGAAAATATCATCAGCTAGACGTAGAATGTCTGCATATTCTTTTTTCACTTCACCCAAAATACGCACGCCCAAACCTGGACCTGGGAATGGATGACGATAAAGCATTTCGAATGGTAAACCTAAAGTCGTCCCTAAACGACGTACTTCATCTTTAAACAAATCACGAATTGGCTCAACCAATTCAAAAGCTAAATCTTCTGGTAAACCACCCACGTTGTGGTGCGATTTAATCACGTGTGCTTTACCATTTTTAGTGGCAGCAGATTCGATCACGTCTGGGTAAATTGTGCCTTGAGCAAGGAAGTTTACGCCATCCAGCTTACGTGCTTCTTCAGCAAATACACCAATGAATTCACGACCAATAATTTTACGTTTTTTCTCAGGATCAACTTCACCTTTCAGCGCAGTTAAGAAACGCTCTTCAGCATCGGCACGAATCACACGGATACCCATGTTTTTCGCAAACATGTCCATCACTTGCTCGCCTTCGTTCAAACGAAGTAAGCCGTTGTCTACAAATACGCAAGTGAGCTGATCGCCAATGGCACGGTGTAAAAGTGCTGCTACAACCGATGAATCGACACCACCTGAAAGACCTAAAAGAACTTTTTGATCACCAATTTGCTTACGAAGTTGTTCAACACGTAAATCGATGATGTTTTCAGAGTTCCAAAGGTTACGGCAACCACAAATTCCGTGTACGAAGTTAGACAGAATCTCTGCACCTTTTGCAGTGTGGGTTACTTCTGGGTGGAATTGGATACCATAGAAACGACGTGCTTCATCAGAAACCATGGCAAATGGGCAACTTGGTGTGCTTGCAGTCACTTGGAAACCGGCCGGAATACGGGTTACTTTGTCACCGTGGCTCATCCACACTTTTAACTGATCTTTTGAATCTTCAAGATCACCAATCAGTTTGTCACGAACCTGAATATTAACTTCAGCATAGCCAAACTCATGTACAGTACCCGGCTCTACTTTACCGCCAAGTTGTTCTGACATGGTTTGTAAACCATAACAAATACCTAGAACAGGAACACCTAAGTTAAATACAACTTCTGGCGCACGTGGACTACCTTCTTCATGCACACTTTCAGGGCCACCAGATAAGATGATACCCTTCGGATTAAACGCACGAATGTCTTCTTCAGACATGTCATAGGCATACATTTCAGAATAAACACCAGCCTCACGTACACGACGTGCAATAAGCTGACTATATTGAGAACCGAAATCCAAAATTAGGATACGATCTTCAGTAATTTGGGTATTGGTAGTCATGGGTAAACAACTATGCAGGCAACGAATATAAGCGCGACATTCTAACATTTTTCCACGCAATACGCACACTATTCGGACAGAGCCTAAAAACGCTTAATTTTAGTGAAATTTCTAGGATCTATGGAATAGACAATCATGCTGTATTCAACGCAGTTTCATTTTATCCAAATGCAATGAACCACTTGAATATCGATGGATCTCTTGAACTTATTTTTCAATAATATGGTCGATACTGAATTTACCCGCACCATGTAACATTAAGAAAAATAGCCCACCTGTCATGGCAAAATTTTTCATGAAATTAATGCCATCTTCTGCACCGCCATGAAATAAGAATGCCGTAATCAAACTAAATATGGCTAAACCAAAAGCTGCAAAGCGTGCCTGAAAACCAAATAGCAATGCCAAACCACCACCGAACTCAACCAGAATCGTTAAAGGCAACATAGCACCAGGTACACCCATGGATTCCATATAACCGACCGTTGCATTGTAAGCCATGATTTTCCCCCAACCTGCGACAAGAAAAATATACGCCATAAGAATACGAGCAATCAGTGCAATCGTCGCATTGGTAGCAGGTTGATGAACAAGATTTTTAACAACAACATTGGGATTAAACATACTGGCACCTTTTGAATTTTATTTTGAAGATGTGTAAATGATACGTCGTTGCTTTTATACAATAAATATGAGTTTTTAATACTCAGCGTTCCATATTTAAAACAATATATAATGCAATTAATTTCCCTTTTAATACTGACTTTACAAGACTGTACTGATAGCATTCCACTACATTTTTGTTTGTTTTTTACTCATGGAACTTATTGATTTTATATTACATGTAGATGACCATCTGCTGGAATTCATTACCAATTATGGTGTTTGGATATACGCGATTCTGTTCCTGATTATTTTTGTAGAAACGGGCTTAGTGGTTATGCCGTTTTTACCTGGGGATAGCTTGCTATTTGCTGCTGGTGCATTGGCGGCCTCTACAGGGGCTATGAACCCTTGGATCTTATTCATTTTGCTATTTATTGCGGCCGTGTTGGGCGATACCTTAAATTATCATATTGGTAAATATATTGGCCCACGAGTATTTGAAATTGAATCACGCTTTATCAATAAGCAACATTTAATTGCAACGCAAAAGTTTTTTGCCAAGCATGGCGGTAAAACTATTATTTTTGCCCGCTTTATTCCCTTTGCACGAACCTTCGCCCCTTTTGTGGCAGGTGCAGGCAGTATGAATTATAAATTTTTCCTCAGCTACAATGTCATTGGTGCATTGTGCTGGACAGGTTCATTCATTTTTCTGGGTTATATTTTTGGCAACCTGCCGATTGTGAAAGACAATTTCACGCATTTAATTTTCGGTATCATTATTATTAGTATTTTACCAGGCATTATTGGTTTTATCCGCCAAAAACTGAAGAAGTCACCTTCAACCACAGACTAAACCACTTATGAGAAAAAACGGATAATCACCGGAAACATACACAGCACCAACATTGTAGCCGATCCTTTATACAAGAGATCGGTTTTTATTTGCTTCACTCTACCCGACAAAATTGCCCGTCCAAAAGACATCCAAAACAATGCTGTCGGCAATAAAATTAAGCTAAAAATAGCAAAAACCAAAACAAAATTGGTGGTGTTTTCCCATGTTTCTAACGGAATAATACCCGCAGCAAATAACAGAGCTTTAGGATTTTTTAAGGTTGAAAAAAACAGTTGTCGCGGGCGAATAGCGGTATTTTTCTGATTATGCTTTTGTAAATCGTTTGAATTCCATAAATGGAAAGCCAGCCAAAACACATACACCATACTTAAAAAATGCAGGATATGAATCAAATTTGGCCAAATCGGCGCGCTCAGATGAATCAACAATGCCCACATATTAATGGCGTAGAAGTAACCAAAAAATTCTGCAGGAATAAATAAACTGGTTTTTGCGATGCCCTGTTGATGTGCGGAGCTTGCAAGTAATGCATTGGTCAATCCTGGTGCCATAAGGACAGCAATCATTGCCAATACAAAAAGCCAACTCTCAATCATAAGCACCTGAATTTCCCCAAAAGTGGGCACACCTTAGCCGAAATGAATTTATAAATACAAGTCTATCGCCAACTAAAAAATTAATTTAATTCACTCAATAATTGCAAATTTAGACTCAATTGAAAGCATGAAATAGAGAAATACCTGCGTGCTGGGTTTATTCTTTATTTTTAATTTTCAGTTATTTAATAACTTATGAATAATCTATCGCAAAGATGGTAAAACCGACTTTAAATATAAAATTATATCGACAAGTTTTATTACACTTTTCTTTTTGTTCAGCTCACAATGCACAGTGAACTGAACAAAATACATCCACCACTAGACCCCAATTAAGGTTGTGGTACACTGCGTGGAATCATGGGGCAGCCCTTAAATTTTGCGGCTTGCATAACCGCTTCTTGTTCGCCCATTAAGCGTGAAATTTCGGTCTTTTTGGTATTTGAAGACTGCCCCATATTGACTGAAACGCTTGGGCCAATGCCCCAACCGCCACCGCTCCCCCAGCCACCACCTAAACCAACGCCTACGCCCATTCCTGTACGTTTTGCAGGTTGCACACCATTGTTTAAATACTGCTGAATTCGATTATATTCACTTTGTAATTGCGTACAGTTCAGAGATTGATACTGCGTTGGCGATACATAAGTCGGTTTGACTGTCGTGGCGCATGCACCTAACAATACTGAACAGGTTGCCAATAAGCTTAATTTAATTGCGTTCATAGAGTTCTCGATCTTATTTTTGCTCAATTTCATTGAACAATGATTGATAGGCCTGCGTCAATTTATGATCTGCTGCTAAATGAATCAATGGTCGATTTTTATGATGAGATTCTTTCATCAAGATGGATGGCGGTAACATGCTGTTTAATACTGGCAAGCCCTCATCTTTCAACTGTTGGACGACTTCACGTGGCAGTTTGGCCTGTGCCTGGTATTGATTAACCACAATGCCTTCAATTTCCAAACGATCATTATGATCGTCCTGCGTTTCAATCACATTTTCAATTAAAGTTTGTAATGCACGCTTAGAAAATACATCACAATCAAAAGGAATGAGTACGCGATCAGCAGTAATCAGTGCCGACAAGGTAAAAAAGTTAAACGCAGGCGGTGTATCAATAAAAATACGGTCATATTTGCCATTCAACTGTTGCAAAGCATCGCGTAGTTTATAAATTTTGTGTTTAGATTCCAGCGCATAGGCCAAAGCTCCTAAATTAGGACTTGCAGGAATCACATCCAAGTTTTCAAAAGGTGATTGATGGATATAACTTTCCAACCCCTTAGAACGGTTTTTTAGAATAGAACCAATGGCATTGCCCAATAGACCTTTGCCCGGTTGTGTTCCAAGAACTTCTTCAAAATAATTTTCAATATTGGGTTCTAATGCAGGCTTATCGGCCGAATAAGTGGCATCTTCTCCAAGTAAATACTGGCTAGAATTGGCCTGAGGGTCTAAGTCGATGACCAGTGTTTTCAAGCCTTGATGTGCGCTAATGGCCGCCAAATTTACTGTAATACTTGATTTCCCGACACCACCTTTTTGATTAAACACCACCCGTGTACGCATTAAAAACCCCAATATTTGATGATTATTTCAATGGCGCTCAGTCTACCCGAGAACCATTTCGCTACAATTAATTATGTCTAACAATTAGCCAAAGTTTGGTTTTATCATCACAAGAGCAAGAATCGCAATAAAAACCACGACTGCAATGAGTAAACCTGCACGGCGTTGTACCAATAAAAACGTGTCGCCTTTTTTATAAGCTTTACTTAAAGATGACAATAAAACCAAGAATAAGATAATTTTGGCATAGAACCATGGCTGTACATCAAAATTCTTCATCACCAATAAGGCGATTCCTGTGCCGGCAATTAAAGTCATGGACGCATGCTGTAATGCCACAAACATGGTACGACCAGCAGGATTGGGTTGATTGCCCTGCACGCCTTTAAACAGCGTAAAAGCCCGAAGGAAAATAGCCAAACACGCCAAGGCAACGCCAGACATATGAATGATTTTAATCAGTAATTGTGTTTCCATAATTCTTTAATCACCTTTACGCTTTTGGAGCATGTGCGCATTCTGGACTAGACGTATCTTGTTCTTTCCACTCTTCAGGTAAAAAGGCATGAATAGCCAAAGCGTGAATATTCCCTGGACTTAATAAATCACCAGCTGCAGCATATATCTTTTGGTGACGTTGAACCAAACGCAATCCAGTGAAAGCTTCACTTACAATCACTGCTTTAAAGTGTGATTCTTTATCTGGGAAATACCCCCCATGCCCTGCAGATTCATTAACGACTTCTAAATGACTAGGTGATAACTGTTGTAACCGCTCTATGAGTTGCTGTTCTAAGCTCATGACTGCGCTCCAAAAAATCAAAATAAACTGTTTTAAGTATAGCGGTAATAATGATCAGTGTTCAGCTTCTGTGTGGAAGAAATCCATTTCCTATACGATCAACAGTCAAATTTTATAAAAAATTGATCAAATAATTATCAATCACCTTTAAATTGTTTTTATTTTATGCAATTAAACTCAGCTTTTTCATAAAGTGATTGACCTTGAAAATTCTTAATGTATTATACATCGCTATGCGGGAATAGCTCAGTTGGTAGAGCATAACCTTGCCAAGGTTGGGGTCGAGAGTTCGAGTCTCTTTTCCCGCTCCAAATTTTTTCATTCAGTTTTTTATTTAAAAAATTGGGTAACCCTGCGGAAATAGCTCAGTTGGTAGAGCATAACCTTGCCAAGGTTGGGGTCGAGAGTTCGAGTCTCTTTTTCCGCTCCAAATTTTTTCATTCAGTTTTTTTATTTAAAAAATTGGGTAACCCTGCGGAAATAGCTCAGTTGGTAGAGCATAACCTTGCCAAGGTTGGGGTCGAGAGTTCGAGTCTCTTTTTCCGCTCCAAATTCAAAAAGCCCTCATCGAAAGATGGGGGCTTTTTTTATTTTTTAACTCAAATATATTGATGTTTATCTAAGCTGCCTATATGGCAGTGCACCCTTTTATACGTATAGTATTTTTTAATACTCTTAGAATACGTGCTTATATTTTTTATCTGGCCATTACGCATAAAAACTGGCTTTGAGCCTTTTGTTCATCAATCCCCATTCGCCAAATTTTCAATATTTATCATCCACAGGATCATGCAAAGTTTGGGTACACAGAGTGCTAAAAATGGTCAATATTTCGTTTGGCCGTGGTTGCTCATGCCTCCATAACCTGAAAGATTTTGCGATATAGAATAATGTATTCGTGGATGCATTTTGACTGTGGCAATAGTCACTTCTCCATACTGTTTGAGTTATGAAAACCATTGCATCGTCGTAATGAATAGCAGATCGATAGTTAATGCAGTCCATACATTCATCATTTGATCTAACACTTTTATGATTTTTTAGCTTAATGCAGTCTCTGACCGTGAGTGCTTATTCCCCAAACAAAAATACTGCCTAAACATCAGACAGTATTTATCCCTTAGATGTTTAGCGGTTTGGATAAACCGTTTGAATTAAGGACTCCACCACTTGTGGTTCAGCCAATGTCGACGTATCACCCAAGGTATCCAGTTCATTGGCCGCGATTTTCCTTAAAATACGACGCATGATTTTACCTGAACGCGTTTTAGGTAAAGCGGGTGCCCAATACAATGCATCTGGTGTTGCCACTGGCCCTAAAATTTTACGCACCCATGCAATAAGCTCTGTACGTAATTCGTCCGACTCAGCGATATCCGCCTGTAAGGTCACAAAAGCACAAATCCCCTGTCCCTTAATCTCATGTGGCATCCCCACGACAGCAGCCTCTGCAACATGTTCATGTGCCACCAAGGCACTTTCTATTTCTGCTGTGCCTAGACGATGACCCGATACATTCAATACATCATCGACTCGTCCAGTAATCCAATAGTAGCCATCTGCGTCACGACGCGCGCCATCCCCTGTAAAATAGGTTCCCGGATAAGTTGAAAAATAGGCTTCAATAAAGCGTTCTGGATCTCCCCAAATGGTACGCATCTGACCCGGCCATGAATCTTTAATGACCAAATTACCTTCTGCGACACCCTCTAACTCATTTCCGTCAGCATCAACAATTGCAGGCTGCACACCAAAAAAAGGTCGAGTAGCAGAGCCGGGTTTAATGTCTATGGCACCGGGTAATGGGGTAATCATGTGACCTCCCGTTTCCGTTTGCCACCATGTATCTATAACTGGGCAACGGCTTTCACCCACCACACTGTAGTACCAATTCCATGCTTCTGGGTTAATCGGCTCACCCACTGAACCCAAGAGACGTAAACTACTGCGGTCACTTTCGCGGACAAAAGCATCTCCCTCACGCATCATCGCGCGAATAGCCGTCGGCGCTGTATAAAGGATTGTCACATTGTGTTTATCAACAATATGTCCTGTACGCGCCCATGATGGGTATTGGGGGACTCCTTCAAACATCACGGTTGTTGTACCATTAGATAATGGCCCATACAGTACATAAGAATGTCCTGTAATCCAGCCCACATCTGCGGTACACCAAAAAACATCATCTTGTTTTAGGTCAAAGACTTCACGGAATGTACAGTTCACATAGGTTAAATAGCCCCCTGTCGTATGCAACACCCCTTTTGGCTTACCTGTTGAACCCGAGGTATACAAAATAAATAAAGGGTCTTCGGCATTCATCGGCTCTGGTGGACAAATATCATTGACTGACATAATTTCCATGTGATACCACAAGTCCCGATTTGGCTTCATTTCAATGGGATTCCCCGTCCGATGGACAACCATGACATGTTGAACCGTTTCAGTTCCTGTAGCAGTGAGTGCTTGATCTACATTAGCTTTGAGCAGAATAGGTTTCCCGCCGCGCATGCCTGAGTCAGCGGTAATCACCATTTTGGCTTGGCAGTCTTCAATCCGACTGGCCAATGAATCGGGTGAAAACCCTCCAAAAACAACACAATGTACCGCACCAATGCGAGCACATGCCAACATGGCAATGGCTGCTTCGGGCACCATTGGCATATACAACACCACACGATCCCCTTTACCTATACCATTTTTCTTCAATACATTGGCAAAACGGCAGGTTTCATCATGTAATGATTCAAAAGAAATAATTTTATGCCGTGATGAATGATCCCCTTCCCAAATAATAGCGGGTTTATGCGGATGCTCTTTTAAATAGCGGTCTAAACAATTCGCACTCACATTCAGTTCGCCATCTGCAAACCATTCGATTTTAAAGTTATCTTTGTTAAAGTTGGTATTTTTGACTTGAGTAAAAGGCTTAATCCAATCAATTTTTTGGGCTTGCTCTGCCCAAAACGCATCAGGTTGCTCGACAGATTTTTGATAGCGTTCGAAGTACTCGGCTTCAGTAATACGCGCGGTTTTTTTAAAACTTTCAGGTACAGGATAAATTTCATTCATAATGCTACTTCCTTATGTTCTTCATCCCATCACGAGATGTATGCCACGTTTTTGATTTTATATTTTTTGCATAGCGCCAGTATGGCGATTATTTTTTCAGCATAACAATCATGCTTTGGTCGTATTTTAATCATTCTATTTAAAACTAGACTTGAGGTTAAATTCAAGAATTTCCTGTCTTATTTGCGTATCTGGGTCTACAATTTACTTCTACACTAAAGCTCAAATTTCGGCGTGCGTACAATGAGGCCTCAATGACCTTCCTCCTTTGGACCGGCTTCATCGATAAAATCACCAGATTCTGCGCCATTTTTTTCATATCATCCTGTACCAGCCTCAGATCATCTACTGCCTTTTTAGTGGCCGTTTCGGATGCTTAAACTTTATTATTTGATATGCTTTTTTAAATATTACGAGCTTCTTTACTGCCATTACACTGGGCTTGTTCGGTCCTTTAACCTGAGTACCCTGCCTTTCGATCACCAATTTATCAGTGTTCTTTCAGGACTAGCGGGACTAGCTTATGTCGTATTCAGGGTGTTCCCTGTATTTTGATCTTATCATTAGCCTTCTGAGCATTTTTAAAACAATGGGACTCATTTGTACAAAACACTTCAATTCACTGTATTTTGTTTGTTAAAACTTAGTCCATTTTCAGGCAAAATAGCGCAAATTTTTTATTATTATTCGGAACCCTCGTGGCTGAAAAAGACAACGCTTTGAATGAAGTAACTCAAGGCACCACCCATCTTTTACAAGAAGCAACTGAAAAGACGGCACAAACTGTCATTGCACATACGGCAAAATATAATGATGCCTATAGCACCATCGACAAATTTGTGGATGGATTTTGGGAACGTGTTCCCTATCTATGCATTGCCTTGGTTGTATTTACCATTTTTGTTTTATTGGCAAAACTATTTAAATTTTTTGTGCGTAAAACACTGGCTGATAAAAGCTACACCAAACAAAACCTCGTTCTGGTGTTAAACCGTGTTGGTAGCTCCGCCATCATCTTTTTCGGCTTCCTGATTGCCATGGTCATTGCCATTCCAGGCTTTACTCCCGCTCAGCTGATGAGCGCACTGGGAATTGGTTCTGTCGCTATCGGTTTTGCATTTAAAGATATTTTCCAGAACTTGCTGTCAGGTATTTTAATTTTACTGAGCGAACCTTTTAAAATTGGCGATGACATTATTGTGTCTGGTATGGAAGGCACCGTTGAAGATATTCAAATTCGCGCAACTTTTCTCCGCTCTCCAGATGGTCGTCGTATTGTTATTCCAAATGCCACCGTCTACACCAGTGCTGTGACTGTAAATACCGCTTATCCGCGTCGTCGTTGTGAGTTTGTAGTCGGAATTGGCTACGAAGATGATGTGCAAAAAGCCAAAGACGTGATTTTAAATATTTTAGACCGTGACCCGACTATTTTAAGTCAGCCCGGTTTTAGCGTAAATGTCAGCGCACTTGCAGATTTCTCGATTAACCTCACTGTACGTTGGTGGGTGAACACCTCAGAAACCAGTACGTCAGGGTCTATCAGTGAGATTCAAGAGCGCGTTATTCACGCCTTCAATGACCAGAGCATTTCTATTCCTTACCCTGTACAAGAAGTTAAAATTTTCCGCGGTGAAACATCGCCAGTAGAAGCATCAGTGACTAAATAAGCGTCCCAACACATAAGGAATCACTGTTTCAGTTCGAATAATACGGTTGCCTAAGCTGACTGCTTGGCAGCCGTTTTTTATCAGTAAATCAATCTCATAAGGAATAAAGCCCCCTTCTGGGCCAATGACCACCGTACAGCCCTGCTGAATACCTGCTGGCATTTTCATTTCAACATAAGGATGGGCCACATAAGCCGGACAATCTGCACGGATCAGTGTGGGTAAGATATCTTCAACAAAAGGTTTAAAACGCTTATACACTTCTATTTTGGGCGCTATGGTGTCGCCTGCCTGCTCTAGTCCTAAATCGATATATTGATTCAATTGCTGTAAAAAAGGCGTTTGCCAATAACTTTTATCGACACGGTAACTGTGTAGTAAAATAATTTTTTCTACCCCGAGAGTCACGCTATCCATCACCAAGCGACGCAATACTTTCGGCCTAGGCATGGCAACAATGAGTGTCACAGGTAGTTTTTTAGGTACAGTTTCTTCATGAATCGGCTGTAGCTGAATCTGTTGTTCAGTGACTGAAAGCACTTCAGTTAAATAGCGTTTGCCTCCGCGAATCCCCACTTTAAGCGAATCCCCCACCTGTACATTGACATGGGTGCGTAAATGCTCCAACTGACGTTTGGCACTAATCATCCAAATAGGCGATTCAGTTTGACGTGGGTCTAAAAGCACAATATTCATAGAAAAACCAAAAATGAAAAGCTTGAAAATATCAAAGATACTGATTGATCACTTGAATATGCTTTTTAAGTGATCCAGTATTTTTCTGCATAATTTTCTGTGCACGCGCATTCACCTGTTCAGCCATTTCAGGTTTAAACACAAATTTTATCAGCTGTTCAGCCACTTGTTGCGCATCTGTGGCCACGCAAACGGCATCGACCTGTACAAACTCATCAATAATAGTTTGAAAATTAAAATAATTTGGCCCGACCACCGTCGCTACATTCAAAGCAATAGGTTCTAAAATATTATGTCCGCCACCGGGTTCATTCAGTGAACCACCAACAAAACAAGCCTGACTCAACGCCAACCACAACCACAATTCACCCATACTGTCAGCCAAATACACTTGCGTATCAGCCTGTATGTTTTGCTCTAAACTTCTGCGCTGTGTACGTAAATTCAATTTCTGTGCTTCGGCAAAAACCTCATCAAAACGTTCTGGATGACGAGGCACCACAATACACAGTAATTCAGGATGCTGTAATAAATACGGCTTTAAAACGCTAAGTAACTTTTGCTCTTCTGGGGCATGCGTACTGGCAAGGGTCATAATTTTACGGTCTGCCAGTGACCAATCTTGCTGAAGCTGTTGAGCTTGATTGATAAATTGCTCAGGGGCATGAATATCGAATTTAATACTGCCGACGACCTGACTCTGTCGCGCATTTGCACCCAATTGAATAAAGCGCGATAACGTTGCCTGATCCTGCGCCAAGAGCTGATCTAAACCTTGCAACATCGGGCGAGTTAAACTTGGAACTTTACTATATCCCTTAGCCGATTTTTCAGACATTCGGGCATTAATTAATAAGCACGGCACATATAACTGTTTGGCTTGATCAATTAAATTTGGCCATAATTCAGTTTCGACCAAAGCTAAAAGTTTAGGTTGATATTTTTCAATAAATGTACGGACTAATTTTTTTTGATCGGCGGGTAAATACACCGCTTGAAATAAATGCTCATACGGTGCTTTTAAGAATAATGATTTGGCGCGTGCTTGCCCTGTCTTGGTGGTATTGGTCACCAAAACGGCATGGCCTGCTTTTAAATAATGTTCAATTAAAGGTTGGGCTGCATTGGTTTCACCGACAGAAACCACATGAAACCAAATAGCATTCGAATTTTTAACAGGTTGAAATGGCCCAAAACGCTCAAGGCATTCTTGCTGATATTGCGCTTCATTTTCCGCACGTTGCTTGATCCGCCTTTGATATACAGGCTTAAGAAGTGCAAGTGCAACGTTATACCAAAAAGGAGTGGCCAAATAATTTGCTCTGATCGAAATTCTCTCGGCAGAATATATCAGAGCATTATCCACATGTTAAATGGATAATGCATGCTAATACTCAGATTAAGCGTCGATTACGCCTGCATCAGCCAGTTGTTCTAGGCTTGGATAATCAATATAACCTTCAGCGGTCTGTGAACCAATCATATTGTCAAACACCAATTCATTCAAAGGAGCATCTGCAATCAAGCGTTCATACAAGTCTGGGTTGGCAATATAAGCCTTACCAAAAGACACGGCATCTGCTTTACCTGAATGGAGCAATTCAATTGCATCTTCACGGCTCAGTTTCATATTGGCAATATAAGGCACCCCGTTCGAACGTTCTTTCATATATTCAGAAATACTGTCATCGGCTAAATATTCACGGGTAAAAAAGAACGCAATTTGACGTTGACCAAGTTGCTCTAAAGCATAGCCAAATGTTTCACGTGGATCCACATCGCCCATATCATGCTCATCACCACGCGGTGCTAAATGCACACCAACACGGCCCGCGCCCCACACGTCAATTAAAGCATCAACTACTTCTAATAACAAACGCGCACGATTTTCGACCGAGCCACCATATATATCTTCACGCTGATTGGTTGAACTCTGTAAAAATTGATCAATTAAATAACCGTTGGCACCATGTAATTCCACACCATCAAAGCCTGCATCTTTGGCACGAATCGCCGCCTGCTTAAATTGTTCAACAATGGCTTTAATTTCAGTAACTTCTAAAGCACGAGGCACGACATAATCACGTTTTGGACGCAACAAACTCACTTGGCCTGCCTGTTGAACATTACTGGCAGAAACCGGTGTTTCACCCTGTAATAAATCTGGATGCGAGACACGACCTACATGCCATAATTGCGCCACAATCAAACCATCTTTGGCATGTACCGCACTGGTCACGGCTTTCCAACCTTCAACTTGCGCGTCGGTAAAAAGTCCAGGGGTATTTAAATAACCATTGGCTTCTTCAGAAATGACCGTCGCTTCAGAAATGATTAAGCCAGCACTTGCACGCTGTGCATAATGTTCAGCCATCATGAGAGTTGGTACACGATCAGCCGTCGCACGGCTACGGGTTAACGGTGCCATAATGACACGATTTTTTAAGTGTAGATCGCCAAGGATCAAAGGAGAATTTAGTTCAGCCATCGTCGTCTCTTTGCTCACCATAATGGATTAAAGTGAGTTTTGTAAATAATCGATATATTGCTGAATAAGTGCTTCGTTGCGAGAAAAATATGACCATTGACCATATTTTTCGGCTTGAATTAAACCGGCCTGTTGCAACACAGACAAATGATTAGACATGGTCGACTGCGAAACACTACCGAGCTTTTCGATATTTCCTGCACACACACCACGATTAAAGCCACCACATTGCTCTTCAGACAAAAATTGTTTGGGATGTTTCAACCATTCCAAAATCTGCCGACGAGTCGGATTTGCTAAGGCTTTAAAAATTAAATCGATATCCATAATTCAGACAGGTTTAATCCAATATGATAAAAAATAAACCACAAAGCACTATTCAACATCTTGAGAACCAATATATCGTATTTTTACGATTTCAATATCGATTATTTTAGATATATCATCAAAATAATAATAGTGCTTTGTTTTTAAATGAAATTTAAATTAAAGACCTTGCTTTAAGCTGGCTTCAATAAATTTATCTAAATCGCCATCAAGTACTGCACCCGTATTTGAACTTTCAACACTGGTACGTAAGTCCTTAATGCGTGAGTCATCCAAAACATATGAACGAATTTGACTGCCCCAACCAATATCAGATTTAGTATCTTCCAGCGCTTTAGCAGCATCATTACGAATTTGCATTTCACGTTCATACAATTTTGCACGGAGTTGTTTCCACGCATGATCACGGTTGGCATGTTGTGAACGTTGGTTTTGACACGCCACCACAATACCTGTTGGCGCATGCGTTAAACGCACCGCAGAGTCAGTTTTGTTAATGTGCTGACCACCTGCACCTGACGCGCGGTAAGTATCGGTACGAACATCCGCAGGATTAATATCAATTTCAATATTATCATCGACTTCTGGCGATACGAACACCGCAGAGAATGAGGTATGACGACGATTACCTGAGTCAAACGGCGACTTACGGACTAGACGATGTACACCCGATTCAGTGCGTAACCAGCCATAGGCATACTCACCTTCGACACGAATGGTTGCAGATTTAATCCCTGCCACATCACCGTCTGATTCTTCCATCAATTCGGCCTTAAAGCCATGACGCTCAATCCAACGCAAATACATACGCAGTAACATTGACGCCCAATCTTGTGCTTCTGTACCGCCTGAACCCGCCTGAATTTCGACGTAACATGGGTTCGGGTCCATTGGATTGCTAAACATGCGACGGAATTCAAGTTTTGCTAATTCTTCTTCAGCAGTGGTCAATTCAGCTTGTACATCTTCCAACAAACTTTCATCATCAGCTTCAACAGCTAAGTCTAATAGCGCTTGCGCATCTTCAAGTTGCGCCGATAAACCCTCTAAAACATTCAGTACGTTTTCAAGCTCGCCTTTTTCTTTGGCCATGGCTTGCGCACGGCTTTGGTCATTCCAAATCGTTGGATCTTCAAGCTCACGGAGAACCTCTTCTAAACGTTCTTTTTTTAGATCGTAGTCAAAGATACCCCCGTAGTGTTTGACCACGGTCGTTTAAGTCTTTTAATTGGTTTAGATAGGGATTAATTTCCACGTGAAATTCTCTCAAACAAAAATTTGGCTCAAATAGCCGATAATTATATCACAGACCGTTTGCGCAATTTCAGCCTGTTTACGACGCTAGAGCAATCGACACCAATACATACTTGATGAAAAATATGTTCACTCATAATAAATATTACATTTTCTTTACAATAACATCAGGTTAAATACATGAAATTATCTTTTTTTGCATTCAGTCTTCTGGCCATCTCATCTACAAGCTTTGCTTATAATGCTCAAATAGAGGCGGGTTTTACCAACTTCGAACATGACAACAATTTCATTGACTCTAACGGTCAAGCAGATGTGACAGGCACTTATTATTTTAGTCCTGTCCTCATCAAAGGCCCTTTCAATGAAGCTACATTTTTAGGTCATAACAGCAATGTCTATGCGGATTACAGCTATAATTATGTAGAAAGCCAAGATATTTCCATTCAGGCAGGAACCGCATCGCGCGATGTGACATCCCATCATTTCAATGCTGGCCTTGAATATTACCTAGAAAAATTTTATCTGAATGCTGAACTGGGTTTCGGCCAACTTGAAGTCGAAGATCGTTTAGCCATGCCCATTGGCACTTTAAGTAACACGGCTCAAGAAGATATTTATACCTACCGTGCAGTGGCAGGTTATATGCCAATGTCCAACTTATTGTTGGCTACTGGAACCTCTAGTTACCAAAGCGACCATGAAGATAATGACGACAATCGCCTTCTCTTAAAAGCCAAATATGTGGCTCCCCTGAGTACAGGCCAATACATTAATATAGAAGCAAATGCCTTACTCGGTCATACCGACAATCTGGTTATTGCCACCGATTATTATTTTAATTCGACATTTAGCGCAGGTCTTATTTATGAAATTATAAACAATGGTCAAGATAATGCAGACCTATTCACAGTACGCACAAAATATTTCTTTCAGCCCAATATTGCGGTTGGCGCTTCAGCTGGATTTGGTGATATGACCCTACTGAATATTAATGGCACATTGCGCTTTTAATGTAATCGAAATTCAACATTTTCTGGGTCAAATGGCATATCAACGCTAGATGTCATTTTTCTGACTGCTCATATTTGTTTCAAATTAAGACGAAAAATTAAGCAAATTTTAATAAATCCATAATATCCACACAG
The DNA here is from genome assembly GCF_001707755.1 of Acinetobacter celticus. GTDB lineage: Bacteria > Pseudomonadota > Gammaproteobacteria > Pseudomonadales > Moraxellaceae > Acinetobacter > Acinetobacter celticus. The sequence goes on from NZ_MBDL01000001.1 coordinate 584,734, forward strand.
TTTTAATAAAACATAACATTTAAATTATTATGATTTATTTCAATTCATTACAAACCAAAACTTACACAAAGTTACCTTAGACACATTTCTGTAACTTTCTAAAAATTGACGTGGGCATTTTTTACTCTAGACTAAAAGTTGTAACAAAAAATGTATTTATTAAACCAAGCTTCAGAGGGGTATGATCCATGAAAAAATTAGCAATCGCTTCAGCATTATTGTCTGCTTTAGCCATCACAGGCACAGCACACGCATACCAAGCAGAAGTTGGTGCTTCAGCAGGATATATCGACCCAGATAACGGTAGCTCTGGTAGTGAATTCGGTGTGAATGGTACTTACTACTTTAACCCAGTACAAACCCGTAATGCACCGCTTGCAGAAGCAGCATTCCTTGACCGTGCTAGCAACGTCAGTGCACATGCAAACTTTGCTGACCGCGGTAATGTAGATGACAATAATTATGGAATTGGCGCAGAATATTATGTGCCAAATTCAGATTTTTATTTAAGCGGTGATGTTAGCCGTAACAACACTGAAGTACGTGATGTCTTTGGTAATAAGCACGATTTTGATACCACTTACTACGCAGCAGAAGTAGGTTATCTGGCAGCGCCTGGCTTCTTAATTGCAGCCGGTTTAAAAGGTTATGACAACGACAACGATGATGGCGTAGACCCAACTCTTCGCGCTAAATATGTAACGACGCTAAGCAATGGCAAAGACATTAACTTAGAAGCCGGTGCAGCATTCGGCGATCTAGATGAGTACAATCTAAAAGCGGATTATTTCATCGACAAAACATTTAGCGTGGGTGCTGACTACTACAACAATGATTTAAATGATCAAAGTGAAGTCGGTATTAATGCACGTAAATTCTTCAATCAGCAAGTAAGCTTAGAAGGCCGTGTCGGCTTTGGTGAGCAAGGCAACAATGATTACAACTCATTTGGTGTTGCTGCGAAGTATCGTTTCTAATTCTTAATTGAATACAATTAAATGAAAGCCCATCTTCGGATGGGCTTTTTTATTGACCTAAATAAACGTATTTCGGTATTTTTTCCCATTAAAAATTCGTCTGTTATCTGTATAATCGCTTTCAGCTGTCATCTGACAGTTATCATTTTATAATAAACAGAGAAACTTTAAAATGTTAAAACAAATTGCGCTCGCAACTACTTTAGTTGCTACTTTTGGAGTTGCACACGCTTACCAAGCAGAAATCAAGGCAAGTTACGAGAATACAAGCTTTGATGGCGATAATGAAGATCTTGATACTTTTGGCATCAGCGGCAAATATTACCTAAATGGTGTACAGCGTCAAAATAGTCCTCTTGCTGAAGCAGCATTTTTAGGCAAAGCCAGCAATATTGGTCTAGCTTATGCAAACTCAAGTATTGATGAGGACGGAGCTGACTTAGAAATTGACACCATCGGTTTAAATGGTGAGTTTTTCATCCCAAATTCTCAGTTTTATGTTTCTGGTAGCTTAAATCGCTCTGAAGCGACTATTGAAGGTGAGTTTGGAAAGGTATCAGATGATAATGTGGGCTATGCATTAGAAGCGGGTTATCTTCCAGTCGATGGGCTCCTCATTGCCGCTGGTGTTGCCAAAGAAAATCTTGATCCAGTCTACTTATCACAGAATGGTTTCATTGATACATTCTCAAATATTTCATCTGTAGCAGACGAGACTGCTGTGACATTACGCGCTAAATATGTAACGCAAATTGGTAATCATTTTACTAATTTTGAAGGTGCGACATACTTCGGGGATGAAACTGCATATCGCTTAGGTGCAGATCTGTATATCGATCCAACATTAAGTGTTGGTGTGTCATTCATGGATACAACTTTAAATGAATTTGACACAGTTTGGTCTATTCGTGCGCAAAAATTCTTTACGCCCGCCCTTGCGGTCGGTTTAAACTATACGACGACAGATGGTGCTGATTCATTTGGTATTAACGGTACTTTCCGTTTCTAACACATAGCAAAATGAATAAAAAAACCGCTCACATGAGCGGTTTTTTTATGATCATTTCACTGTTCTAAATACAGAATACGAAGTTGCAAACTGGTTGTGCCGTTGAAGGTATTTTTATCCAATTCATAAACCAGACGAACTTGATCTTGCAACGGATCAAACGTGTATTTATCAGCTGCATTAAATGCAATGGCCTCGATAATCTGTCCCGAAGCCAGCGCCAAGCGAAGTTTTAAATGCACGTCTTTTAACCAACGGTAATCCAATAATTTGAATTGACCTTCAAAAATTGGCGCAGGAAATTTTTGTCCCCAAGGTGTCAACTGTTGCAGTGTATCAACCGTATGAATTTGAAAGGCATCATCGGGTAAATCACCATCAGTCCATAATACCTCTTGAAATAGACTGTCATCTTGCTTTGCGATTAATTGCCCAAACTTGGCTTTAAATTCTTCAAAACTTTCTTTCAAAAGAGTTAAACCTGCCGCAGCCGCATGTCCACCAAAATGACTGACCAAATGCGGATACTGTTCTGCAATTTGTTCAATACAATCACGAATATGAATGCCTTCAATAGAACGGGCTGAACCTTTAATATGTTGACCATCTTCGTCTGCAGCAAACACAATTGCGGGGCGATGGAACTGTTCTTTTAATCGCCCTGCAACAATTCCAATGACCCCTTGGTGCCAATGCGGTTCAAATAAAATTAAAGCAGAAGGAATGTTCTCTTGATCTAATTGTAGATGCTCTAACGCTACCAAAGCTTCTTGCTTCATCTGTGTTTCGACTTGACGACGTTCAACGTTTAGTTGGTTTAGCTGCGTCGCGAAAGGATAAGCGGTGTGCAAATCAGGCGCAATTAGACACTCAATGCCAATGTCCATGGTTTCCATGCGACCAGCCGCATTAATACGTGGCCCTAAGACAAAACCCAAATCTTGCGCTTTTAATTGTGCAGGATCACGACCAGCAATCTCAAGCAAAGCACTCATCCCTGCACGGCAAAGCCCCTGCTGAATACGTTTCAAACCCACATCAACTAAAATACGGTTGTTATAATCTAAACTGGCAACATCGGCATACGTACCCAAAGCCACTAAGTCTAAATACTGAACCATCTTGGCGGAAGATTTACCCTGTTTTGCACGCAAACTCGATAAATTTGCCAAAACATAGAAAGCCACTCCTACACCTGCCAAAGCCTTACTTGGAAATTCGCAACCCAATTGATTTGGATTAACCACTGCCTCAGCCTGAGGGGTTTCTTTGGTGGTCAGGTGATGATCGGTGATAATCACTTGCATGCCATGTGCTTGCGCCTGCGCGACACCTGCATGACTGGAAATACCATTATCGACAGTAATCAGTAAATCAGGCGAAAAGGTCACAAAAGCTAAATCAGCAATGGCAGGCGTAAGACCATAGCCATACTTAAAACGGTCTGGCACCAAATAATCAACCTGAGCACCCAAATCGCGAAGCACTAAAATCATTAACGCGGTACTGGTTGCACCATCCGCATCGTAGTCGCCGACAATGACTATTTTTTTTTGAGCATCAATGGCCTGATCGATCAGCTGAATTGCCTCAGTTAGACCTTTCATTGTCGGGGCCAGTAAGTGCTTGAGTTTAAGCTCAAGTTCCTGCTCAGATTCCACTCCGCGTCGCGCTAAAATTTGCGCAATAAAAGGCGATACGCCCTGAAAAATTTCAGGGCGGGTCAGAAACGGTCTTTGTTGAATTAGAGTTTTAGACATTTAAGGCATTAATCGCTGAATGTTCCACTGCCCATCTGTTTTTTCATAACATAAGCGGTCATGTAGACGATTTGGACGGCCTTGCCAAAATTCATAATAATCAGGAACTAAGCGATAACCGCCCCAAAATACTGGTTTACTCAATTCAGCTTTATCTGCAACAGAAGCATATAACTGCTCAAAGCGACTTTGTAACTCTTCACGACTGGCAATCACACCGCTTTGTGGCGTACTAATATGGGCCGCAACTTGGCTGTCACGCGGTCGTTTATGATAATACTCGGTCGACTCACTTTCAGAAATGCGTTCTACCCGACCGCTAACACGAACTTGACGCTCTAATTCAGGCCAATAGAACAATAATTCTGCAAAGGGATTTTCGCTTAAATCTAGACCTTTTTGGCTATCATAATTGCTGTAAAAATCATAACCTGCATCGGTAGCGCCCCGTAGAAGTACCGTGCGTACATGCGGACGGCCTTGTGCATTGGCAGTCGCCAAAGACATTGTGTAGGGCTCATGTAATTTGGCTTCTAAAGCCAAATTAAACCAATTTAAAAATTGCACATGTGGGTTGGTATTCACTTGGTCTTCACGAAGTTCACCCTTTTGATAACTCAGGCGTAGCTCACTTAAATCTTGAATTACATCACTCATTGCATCACCTTAAATTGCATTTGCGCGAACGGCATCCGCCAATGAATTTGCAAGTTGCGTCACTTCTGCTAGGTCATCCCCTTCAACCATCACGCGAATGACCGGTTCCGTACCTGATTTACGAATCAATAAACGACCACGGCCTTTTAATTGCTGTTCAGCTTTTTCAAATTCAGCAACCAGTGCAGGGACAGTATAAGGGTCAAACATTTGACTTAAACGAACATTCACTAAAACATTTGGCAATAAATAGAAACCATCCGTCAACTCATGTAAGGCTTTTTGCTGTTCAACCATAACCGTAAGCACTTGTAATGATGCAATAATAGCATCACCCGTGGTGCTCTTATCTAAAGTTAAAATATGACCAGAAGGTTCACCACCAGTCACCCAACCCTTATCGTCTAAGGCTTGTAAAACATAACGGTCACCCACGCTGGCACGGACAAAGGGCACCTGCGCTTTGTCTAACGCAATTTCCAAAGCCATATTACTCATGACTGTACCCACAATACCCACAGGCTTCTGACGACCTTGTGTGGCTAAGATATACAGAATATGGTCGCCAGTGACTTGCTCGCCATTTTTATCGACCAAAATCACACGGTCTGCATCACCATCGAAAGCAATGCCTAAGTCGGCCTGATGTTCAACCACAGCTTTCTGTAAACTTTCAGGATGCGTTGAACCACAGTCTTTATTAATATTTAAACCATCTGGGTCGTTGTATAGCGCCACCACTTTGGCACCAAGTTCACGATACACTGAAGGGCCAACGCTATACGCCGCGCCATTGGCACAATCGACCACAATTTTTAAATGTGACAAATCTAAATGGTAGGGGAAAGTTGATTTACAGAATTCAATATAACGCCCATTGGCATCTTTCACACGCACACTTTTACCCAAGTTTGCGGTGTCTTCAATCACCATATCATTTTCAAGTTCTTGATTAATAGCATCTTGCAATTCATCGGGTAATTTTTTGCCTTCGCTCGAAAAGAACTTAATCCCATTATCAAAATAAGGATTATGCGATGCCGAAATCACAATCCCTAAACTGGCATGCAAAGCACGGGTTAAATGAGCAATGGCAGGTGTCGGTAACGGCCCCAATAAATGGACATACACCCCAGCAGCATTTAAACCTGCTTGTAAAGCGGCTTCTAAAATATAGCCAGACAGACGGGTATCTTTACCCAAAACAACAATGGGTTTACTTTTTTTACTGGTGCGTTTTAAGACTTTACCTGCAGCAAAACCTAGCTTTAAAGCAAAATCAGGTGTAATCGGAAGTTCCCCAAATTTTCCGCGAATGCCGTCCGTACCAAAATAACTCATCTTCTACTCACTTTCTTATTAACGTGCGGTGATATTCATCATCCGATTCAAACTAGAATTACTTTACACCAAAAACAAAAAAGCCGTCATATAAATGACGGCCTTTTCAGTGTCGTGGTGACTAAAAATCAACCTACACGATAGTTCGGTGCTTCTTTGGTAATCGTCACATCATGCACATGAGACTCAGACATTCCTGCTGAGGTAATTTTTACAAACTTCGCATTTTGACGAAGATCTTCAATTACCGCAGAACCTGTATAGCCCATAGATGAACGTAAACCACCCATCATCTGATGCACAATATTGCCCATTGGGCCTTTATAAGGTACGCGACCTTCAATGCCTTCTGGCACTAGTTTTTCAGCACCCGCTTTAGCGTCTTGGAAATAACGATCCGCAGAACCTGTTGCACCCGCCATTGCGCCCAAAGAACCCATACCGCGGTATGCTTTGTAGTAACGACCTTGGAAAAATTCAACTTCGCCCGGTGCTTCTTCAGTACCGGCCATCAATGAACCCACCATGATGGTACTTGCACCTGCGCCAATCGCTTTAGCAATATCGCCAGAGAAGCGAATACCACCATCTGCAATGAGTGGAATCTGATCTTTCAGTGCATTGGCAACGCTGTCAATCGCAGAGATTTGTGGCATACCAATACCCGCAACAATACGAGTTGTACAGATTGAACCTGGGCCAATACCCACTTTCACAGCATCTGCACCCGCATCAAGTAAAGCCAATGCAGCATCACCTGTTGCAATGTTACCGCCAATAACTTGAACTTGTGGATAGTTGGCTTTTACCCAACGAACACGTTCAATAACACCAGCAGAGTGACCATGTGCAGTATCAACCACAATTGCATCTACACCCGCTTCTACCAATGCTTCCACACGGCTTGGTGTTTCTACACCTGTACCCACGGCAGCACCAACACGTAAGCGACCTAAATCATCTTTACAACTGTTTGGATACAATTCAGCTTTACGGAAGTCTGTGACCGTAATTAAGCCTTTCAGTTCGTTGTTTGCACCAACAACAATCACTTTTTCAATACGATTTTTTTGTAAAAGTGCTTGGATATTTTCTTTTGATTCGTTTTCGCGAACAGTCACCAAACGATCTTGGCCAGTCATAATGTTACTAACAGGCTGTTCAAGATTGGTTTCAAAACGTGTATCACGCCCTGTCACAATACCAACAACTTTACCGTCTTTTACAACAGGTACACCGCTGATATTATTGGCTTGGGTAATTGAGATTAGTTCACGAACTGTGGTTTCTGGTGTCACGGTAATAGGATCTTTGACCATACCCGCTTCAAATTTCTTCACACGGCGTACTTCTGCAGCTTGCAGTGCAATATCCATGTTTTTGTGCAGAATACCAATACCGCCATTCTGCGCCATTGCAATTGCCATACGTGATTCAGTCACAGTATCCATGGCAGCAGAAACGAGAGGGATATTAAGATTAATTCCGCGTGTTAAACGTGTCTTTAACGAGACATCTTTTGGGAGAACAGTTGAGTAGGCAGGCAGTAATAGGACATCATCGAAGGTTAGCGCTTCTTGAACGATGGTCAACATAACAGTCTCACTGGTAATTTCCGTGCGTTATTATAAACAAATCTAAGTCAAAATTTCATTGCAATTACAAAATATATTTTTATATTTTTTAAAATAAAGAGATACAACGGCGTAACTGAAGTTGAAATCGGCTGATTGACCCGCATACGGTCTCTTTGGCCGATAAAATAGCTCATTCCTTTTGGGAAAAAGGCAGAGCCTAAACTCTACCTTTACTGATTAACACACTTGGTCAAAATTCTCATCATTCGTAGATGGGCCTACATCCAATTGCACAAAAGGAATCATATTGTGTGCATGTCGCGCTTTGTTGCATTGATCATCTGCAATTTGGACTTCTTTGCAAGATGAGCTACGTTGCTCATACATACCACAGCTCACCTGTTGCCCAATCGTCCCTTCTAGCACAATACAACGAGGGTTGGCTTGGTTGGTTCCAACCATACATGAATACACTGGAGTCACAGGTTCAGTATAGCGCTCTGGCATATGAATGCCTTCCGCCCAATAAAATGAGACTCTAAAAAAGGCGCAACATGCGCCGCAGCTTAAACATGCATCTTCTGTTGGAACTTGAGACAACATTCTTAGTTTTCTCGTTATCTAAACTAGTTTTTGAACGAAAATATTAAAAAAAATTGTAATCTCAAACAAGGTTTTTTTCAGTTAATTAAGTGGGGAAAGTAAATACACCTTCATCCATCAAATCCGTGCCACATTCTAAAGTTTCAATCCAATCTAAAAATTGGTTGATGTGCTCTTTACCAATAAAGGGTGTGCCATGCTGTGGCACAATCATTTCAACATCCATGCTACGCACCATGTTGACCCATAAGCGAATAATTTTGTTATTACACATATAACGCTGATGGAACGCTTTCATTTTAGGGATATGTGCTGCAAAATTCTCTAAGGGTTTCGATGCATCCTCAACCATTGATGCCCCCATATCACCAGAAAATAAAATCTTTGCAATCGGGTCATAAAATTGAAAATTACCCACAGAATGTAAAAAATGCGCAGGTACTGCAATAATTTTACTTTCCCCCAAGTGAATCACTTGGCCATGATCTGGCAATTCCACCAAACGATCGAGCCAGTTGCCTTTCATCCGGTCACTCATAAACGCTGAGTTTAAATGTGGCAGAAAGCGCGCCCATAATTTAGATGCAACCACTTTGGCTTCGGTATACACCAACCAACGTGGCATAGAAGTAATAATGTCGGGGTCTTGATGTGATGCCATCACATAATCAAGGTTGGTCAGTCGCGTGTACTTATTCAGCTCCATGGTCAGAGGCACGTAGGTCAAGTCGCCTCCTGGATCTAACACCGCAGCTCGATTATTATCGATAATCAAAAATTGGTTGGCTTGAACACCTTCACCCTTTACTAAACTGGTAAAGCTGATGCATTTATGAATGCCATTATCGAATAAAACCTGCGACGTCGTGCGGTCAAATGCCATACCTATTCCCCAGAAATTCTGTTTTTCTTAAAAGACTTTTATTACCCTACAACATATATGGATTTACACAAACTTACAATGAATTTAAGACAAATATCATTAGAAATATCAATTAATTGTAAAACAATTGACATAAAAAAACCTGAGCAAAATACTCAGGTTTTAGTCAAAATTCTGTTTTTATTTTAGAATAAATAATGTTGTGCCAATGCCGCTAAGCCAATCACTAAAAAGACCAGTGCACCAATTTTATGAATGAGGGAAATAGGGAGTTTTTCTGCCAATTTATTACCAATAAACACCGCAGGGGCATTAACCAGCATAATACCCAAAGTTGTACCCAAAGTTACCCAGCCAATACTGTCAAAACGCGCAGCCAATGCCACTGTCGCAATTTGGGTTTTATCACCAATTTCGGCCAAAAAGAATAAAACAAAGGTTGCACTAAAGACCCCATATTTTTGCCATTTATTGATACTTTCAGACTCATCGCCCAACTCATCGGGAATGAGCATCCAGACAGCCATTGCAATAAAGCCCAAAGAAACAATCCATAACAGTACAATTGGACTCAGTACCGTAGTAATCCACTGACCCAATACAGCAGATACACCGTGATTGACCAGTGTGGCAAGGAAGATAGCAATTAAAATAGGAACAGGCTTACGAAATTTAGCCGCCAGAAGTAATGCAAGAAGCTGAGTTTTATCGCCCATTTCAGATAAGGCAACAACTGCTAAAGAAATCAGAAAAGCTGAAAGCATGATGTGTTTCTCTGGCTAGCAAATAAATACCAATGACTCACCGCTCCTGCTAGCCAAATCTGCAGAGTGGTAAATCAAAGGTCTTGCCAACAAAAGAAAACTTTTTAAGAAAAGCTCACTTGGTTTTTTGCTATGATGACCATGCTCTGTTGAGCAAATATGTTGACCATCACCTGTTTACTGTGCGTAAACAGCGGCTACTCCCCAATGAAGTGTAGTCATTTTAAGGGCATTATGAAAATAAAGCAAACACCTTGAACTAAGCTAAAAAAGATATAACAAACAGTATTTTGAATAGCGAAACCTGAAAAACTTTATTCGTCGTGTTCTGCAAAGAAAAGACCGCACAACATTCTATTGAAATCAATATTGGTCTCAGTAGCCCCCATAAAACAATAAACCCTGCCAAAGCAGGGTTTATTTCATAGTCAAAGATAATGCGATGCCATTAGATTAATAATGAACGAATATCTTTCAACAATTTGGTTAATTTATTGGTAAAACGCGCAGCATCTGCCCCGTTAATCACACGGTGGTCATAAGACAATGACAATGGAAGCATCAGTTTCGGATCAAAACCTTCGCCATTCCAAACCGGTTGCATGGTTGCTGGTGAAATACCCAAAATTGCCACTTGAGGCCAGTTGACCAATGGAGTAAACGCTGTACCACCAATAGAACCCAAACTCGTAATGGTAAAGTTTGCGCCTTGAAGATCTTTCGGAGACAGTTTTTTGTCACGGGCTTTTTGACCCAGTACACCCAGCTCAACTGCAATTTGCTTAATTGATTTTTGGTCAGGGTGACGTAATACCGGTACGGTCAAGCCATCTGGGGTTGCCACTGCAATGCCCATATGAATTTCATTCCGTAACAAGACTGACTTACCGTCATCGGCCAAGTGCCCTGAAAAATCACGTTCTTCTTTCAGTAGATGCGCCACCGCTTTAATAATGAATGCCATAATGGTCAGGCTAATGCCCTCTTTCTTAAAGTTGCCTTTAAGATCATTACGCCATGCTTCAAGCTCAGAAATATCTGCCACATCAAACTGGGTCACTTGTGGAATAAAGTTATTTAAAGATAATTGTGGAATTGACACTTGCTGTAAACGTGTCAGCACTTTCTCTTCTACGCCACCAAATGCGCTGAAATCAGGCAGTTTTGGCAAACCAGAAACCTGAGCAACAGCTTGAGCGACTGGAGCAACCTGAGGCGCGGTCAAACGCATTTTTACATAAGCAACCAAGTCTTCTTTCATCAGACGTTCATGTGGGCCAGAAGCGCTTACTTCAGACAGTACCACGCCCAATTCTCGCGCCAATTTACGGACAGCTGGGCCTGCATAGACCTTCGCATTTGCATCATTTTGCGCTTTGGTCAGCTTATCCGCGCCCTGTGAAGCAACAACTTCAATTGCTTTACTTGCAGATGCCATCGGTGCAGGTTGCGCCTTCACACTGGCTTTCGGTGCTTCTGTTGGGACAGGAGCCACAACTGGTGCAGATGATTGACCTTCAATAGTTACTAAAGCAATGCCTTCGCTAACGCTTTGTCCAAGCTGAACATGAATGGCTTTAATCACGCCTGCTGCTGTGCTTGGTACTTCTACAGTCGCTTTATCTGACTCAACAACCACAATACTTTGGTCTTTTTCAACCGTGTCGCCCACTTGTACTAAAATTTCTGCAACCGTGGCTTTGTCTACACCCAAATCAGGCACAGCAATCTCAATTACACCGGTTTGTACAGCAACAGTCGCTTGAGGAGCAATTTCAGTTTTTACTGGTGCTGATGCAGATACGGCCCCAGCTTTGGGTGCTTCTACGACTGGTGCTGTAGTTGCAGTTTTGACTTTCAGAATCACCACACCTTCTTTAACGCTATCACCGGCCTGAATTTCAATCGCTTCAATAGTTCCAGCCACAGGACTAGGCACTTCAACAGATGCTTTGTCCGACTCAAGCAAGACCAAACTGTCATCGACCGCGACCACATCGCCAACATTCACTAAAATTTCAGCAACGATCGCTTTTTCAACACCAATGTCTGGCACTTGTACATCGACCACTTGTGAAGCCGTTACAGGAGTAGCTTGTGCTACCTCTACTTTTGTTGCAACAGGGGCAGATTTCTCTTCCACTTTAGGTGTTGCAACCACAGCTGGTGCTTCAGTTTGACCTTCTGCTTCAAGTTCGATTAAAACCGCACCTTCGGCAACATCTTCACCCAAATTAACTAAAATACTTTTAACCACGCCTGCCGAAGTGCTAGGCACTTCAACAGAGGCTTTATCGGACTCGAGCAATACAATACTGTCATCTACCGCAATGGTATCGCCAACTTTGACTAAAATTTCAGCCACTGTTGCTTTATCTACACCAATATCTGGAGTCGTAATTTGCATGATTAGTTCTCCTCTTTGTAGTCAGCAACTGGATGAAGTTCTGGATGCGTTTGTGGCAACCAAGCCACTGGACGGTCTGTATCCAACTCGAAGCTAGAGATGGCATCTTTCACCAAACGTGCATCGACTTCGCCTTCATCTGCTAATTTTTTCAAGGTCGCAACCACAATGTGCGCGGCATCGACACCAAAGTAGCTACGTAAATTACCACGAGTATCTGAACGACCATAACCGTCTGTACCAAGTGCAACAAATGGGCGATTGTCTGGAAGGTAACCACGAATCTGTTCGCTATAAGCACGCATATGGTCTGTTGCCGAAACAACAATACCTTCTTTACCAATAAGTTGCTGTGCAACCCATGATTGCTTGGCATTTTCTGTCAGTGGATGTAAGCGGTTATATTCTTCACACGCCATACCATCACGTGCCAACTCATTGAAGCTGGTCACACTCCAAACGTTAGAATGAATTTGATATTCATCACGTAAAATTTGTCCTGCTTTAATGACTTCACGAAGAATCACACCTGAACCCATCAACTGAACAGTGGCTTTTTCATCTTCTTGTAGCAAGTACATCCCACGTTTAATACCTTCCTCAGCGCCTTGTGGCATTTCAGGATGCTCGTAGTTTTCGTTCATCACGGTTAAGTAGTAGAACACACGCTCTTGATTAACATACATACGTTGTAAACCGTCATGTACAATCACCGCGAGTTCATAACCAAAACATGGGTCATACGAAATACAGTTTGGAATGGTGTTGGCAAGAATGTGCGAGTGACCGTCTTGATGTTGTAAACCTTCACCATTGAGCGTAGTACGACCTGCGGTTGCGCCTAACAAGAAACCTTGCGCCTGTGCATCGCCTGCTGCCCATGCAATGTCACCAATACGTTGGAAACCAAACATCGAGTAGTACATGTACATTGGAATCATTGGCAAGTTATTGGTTGAATAACTGGTTGCCAACGCTGCCCATGCACTCATCGCACCAGCTTCGTTAATCCCTTCTTGTAACATGTGACCGTCTTTTGCTTCACGGTAATGCATCAATTGTTCTTGGTCTTCAGGGGTATATTTTTGACCATGCGCAGCATAAATACCCAACTGACGGAACATCCCTTCTAAACCGAAAGTACGTGCTTCATCAGGAACAATCGGCACAACGCGGTCTTTAATGGCTTTTTCTTTCAACAATGCTGAAATTAAGCGCACCATTACCATAGTCGTAGATTGCTCTTTACCGCCACTGCCTTTCAACACGGCATCAAATACAGACAACTCAGGAATAGCCAGTTGTTCACTTTCTTTACGACGTGCAGGTAAGTAACCACCCAGCGCTTCACGGCGTGCTTTCATGTATTTCATTTCAGGCGAGTTTTCGCTTGGACGATAGAAAGGTACTTCTTCTAATTGCTCATCGTTAAATGGCAAGTTGAAACGATCACGCACATATTTTAATGATTCAATCTGCATCTTTTTAATTTGATGCGTTTTGTTCACCGCTTCAATTTCTTCAGATAAACCATAACCTTTAACTGTTTTCGCAAGAATTACCGTAGGCTGACCATTGGCTGTGCTTGCTGCCGCATAAGCTGCAAAAACTTTGTATGGGTCATGACCACCACGGTTTAGATTATCAATATCTTCATCGCTTAAATCTTTTATCAGTTCCGCAGCTTCAGGATACTTACCAAAGAACTTCTCACGTGTATATGCGCCACCTTTCACTTGATAACGTTGGAAATCGCCATCAACGGCTTCTTCCATAATCGCTTGTAACGCGCCAGTTTCATCTTTATCTAGTAGCGGATCCCAATGACGACCCCAAACCACTTTAATCACACGCCAGCCTGCACCACGGAATAATGATTCAAGTTCTTGAATAATCTTACCGTTACCACGTACAGGGCCGTCTAGACGCTGTAAGTTACAGTTCACCACCCAAATCAGGTTATCTAGCTTTTCACGACCTGCCAGTGAAATTGCGCCTAAACTTTCTGGCTCATCCATCTCACCATCGCCCAAATAAGCCCAAACTTTACGGTCTTCTTCTTTAATCAAACGACGGTTCATCAAATACTTTTGAATATGTGCTTGATAAATTGACATGATTGGACCTAGGCCCATAGATACCGTTGGGAACTGCCAATAGTCTGGCATTAAATACGGATGTGGGTAACTTGGAAGACCAATACCGCCGACTTCACGACGGAAATTATTTAAATGCTCTTCAGTCAAACGCCCTTCAAGGAATGAACGCGCATAAATACCTGGTGCACAGTGACCTTGATAATAGATCATGTCGCCACCAAAGTGGTCGCTATTGGCACGGAAGAAATGGTTGAAACCAACATCATATAACGTTGCAGAAGATGCAAAGCTGGCCAAGTGACCACCTAAATCATCGCCTGTTCTATTGGCACGAAGCACCATCGCCAAAGCATTCCAACGAATCAACGCACGAATACGACGTTCCATATCTGGGTCGCCCGGCATTGCAGGTTGTTCTTCAACAGAAATTGTATTGTTGTAAGGAGTATTTAGACGCTGAATAGGAACATGCTTAGCAATTGCGCGCTGATAAAGTTTTTCAAGCAAAAACGCAGCTCGCTCTGTTCCCATATGCTGTAAAACTGAATCAAATGCTTCTTGCCATTCTTGGGTTTCTTGCGCATCTGTATCGCTGTAGAACGCCATGTTTCACCTATCCTATGTGCCTAATTTTATACTTATATATGTATCATATTTTCTGCAAGCTCGGTTATGGTCACAGATGAATACGACAATGGATCATTATTTAGTAAATAAATAGCTATTGACCATTTACCACACAAAAGTACAAAAATAGCGAATAATGTTTAAATATTCATCAAAAATTATTCTATAGAATGATAGAGCGAGAGGTGTAGTACTGAAATGTAAAAAACCAAGGCAAGAGCTAAACTCTCACAATGGTTTTTTCAAAGAAACAATTTTATATTTTTATGAGGCTATGCAGAATACAAGGTTTTAATATTTTAGATGCTTAAGGCAACATTGCTAAATAGGTCGATGGATTTTTACGTTGACCGTCTTTCACCACTTCATAATGTAAATGTGGGCCAGTGCAACGACCTGTACAGCCAACATTGGCAATTTGCTCGCCCGCCTGAACGCTGTCACCCACACGGGCAATTAAGCGCGACGCATGTGCATAGCGAGTTAAATAACCATTACCATGATTAATTTCGACATATTGGCCATAACCTGTACCCCAACCCGATTTGGTCACAATACCAGGACCTGTCGCATAAATAGGCGTACCACTCGGTGCTGACATATCCAAACCTGAATGGTTTTCGGCACGGCCACCCATGGTACGACCACCAAAGTCTGAGCTCACACGCTTCAAATTTGGCAGTGGATGTGTAATTAACCAAGAATAAGGGTTAGCAGAAGATGTAGAATATTGAGTTGTGCTACCTGAACCGTATTTTTTTGCAAGTGAGGCGTTGTTGAGTTCAACAGTCTTCTCACGCAATTTCACATTCAATTTCGTTTCGGCAGGAATATCCATGTCATTGGATTCAGAATAAGCACCTTGAGCTAAAGTGCGGGTCAATTGCTCAATACGGTCAGATGAACCATCCTGATTCAACTCAACCAAGTCCGCGAAAGCAACTGATGCTGCTGAAGCAGCAAGTGAAAATGCCAATAAAATACGGCGCAAATGCATAAAAAACCTCATCAAAACTGTTCTTAATCGAATTCCTTGAGTGATCTCTTCCTTGATATTCACTAAAAGAAGCGCATAAGATTAAAACATAAACATGAAGGAATGATGTATGTCAGAACCAATGAACGTCTTTCAACAAACAAGAAAACACTTAAAAACAGGAAACTTGTCGTTTCTCTCTGCACAAGTTGTGGCTTGGCAGAAGCTTACGAAACTTATTCAACCTATATTGCCCCAACCAGAGCAATGGCAAGTCGTTTGTTATCAAAATGGTGTACTCATGCTAACTGGCGAAAATCAAGCGCTGGTGAGCCAGCTGGCTTATCTTCAAAAGCAATACATTGCCCAACTTTCACAATTACATGAATTGAAAGAACTAAACAAGATCCAAGTTCGTTTAAGAGTTTCCTATCAAACACCTTCGGCTCCTGAAGAGCTTTCTAGATCACTTAGTTCAGAAACACAGGATATGTTACGCAATGCTGCTGACTTTGTGAGCGACCCCAAGCTTAGCCAAGCCATGATGCGTTTGGCAAGCAAAAAAAAGTAACTGTGGGTTCAACAGAATTTTTAGATTGATTATTTTTGTGACGAATCTATCATTTTATTTTGTTATATTATAACACAACAACCAAAAGACAATGACTTATGTCACACTGACATAAGAAATTGGACATGAATCTATGTCATCAAATGTTACAATTTCGTAGCTACTTGGATCACTTTTAACATTGCGTAGTAACTGATTATTTAAGGCATGACCCGATTTAAATGCATCATATTTGGCAATAATCTGGTGACCCAGTAAATATAAGTCGCCCACCGCATCTAATATTTTGTGACGAACAAACTCATCGGCAAAACGTAAACCTTCTTCATTGACCACACCCGTATCATCTAATCCAACCGCATTATCTAAACTCGCTCCCAAAGCTAAATTATTCGATTTTAAATAATCTAAATCTTTCATAAAGCCAAAAGTACGTGCTTCACTGACTTCATAAACAAAAGTTTCTGTAGAGAAATCAATAGAAGCGGACTGATCTTCTTTTTTAAATGCAGGATGATCAAAATCAATGGTAAAGTTGAGCTGAAAGCCTTGATGTGGGCTAAATGTAGCCTTTTTATCATCAATTAAAGCTTCAACTGGTTTTAAAATCTTAATGAATTTTTTCGGAGCATTTTGCTCAGCAAGACCGCCTTGCATCAATAAATAAATAAATGGCCCAGCACTGCCGTCCATAATGGGAACTTCTGAGGCGGATACTTCAATAATTAAATTATCGATTCCTAAACCTGCAATCGCACTCATAATGTGCTCAATAGTTCCCACCTTGGCATTTTCTTGCACCAGATTGGAACACATAAAAGCTTCTTGAATCAGCATCGCATCCGCAGGAATATCCACGTGTGGATCCAAGTCAATACGACGAAACACAATCCCCCCATCTGCATGATGCGGCACAAAGTTAATCATGACTTTTTGCCCACTATGAAGACCAATTCCGCTCGCTTTCACGATACGTTGTAGGGTACGCTGTTTCAACATGCTTTCGTTCATCAGTATATAAAACCATTATACGTTAGCATATTTAGCTATTGATAAAAAACAAAAAAGGCGACATTGCTGTCACCTTTTTATATTATTTATTTGAAAATCAAAAGATTTTGATTATTTACGTTGCTGGTTTTTCAAATAATCTTGAATACTCATTGGCGTAGGACGAGAATTTGAAACAGACGCTGTTGTCGGCGCTGGCATCCCTGTTGTACCATCAGCCTGCTGACGTTGAATTGCAGGAACATCATCTTCATCGACAGTTGTTGGTGTACTTTGCTGACGAATCGTCTGCGCAGTTGGGCGTTTCACTGGTTCTACAGAGTCTGCAGAATTACGCGTTAAGCCTGTTGCAATCACGGTCACGCTAATTTCATCTCGTGCATCTGGATCGAACACTGTACCGTAGAAAACTTGGCCTTCATCTAGATCAACAATTTGATTCACAACATCGGTAATTTCTTCAATTTCACCGAAAGTTACGTCATCACCACCTGTTACGTTAATTAGAATCCCCTTGGCATTCATAATGGTGACGTTATCAAGCAATGGACTGCGAATGGCCTGTTCAGCTGCCTGACGCGCACGGTTTTCACCACGACCAGACCCCGCACCCATCATGGCATAACCACGTGTGCTCATTGCGGTTTTTAAGTCCGCAAAGTCAAGGTTAATATGACCTGGGCGAACCACTAAATCAAAGATACTGCGTACAGCATTCAATAAAACATCGTCTGCTTTTTTATACGCATCTTTCATTGAAATATCGCGGAATACTTTCAGCAAACGTTGGTTCGGAATAATAATTAACGAGTCCACATGCGCTTCTAAAGCTTCAATGCCTTTTTCTGCAGATTGCTGGCGACGCTTGCCTTCAAAATTAAAAGGTGTAGTCACCACGCCAACCGTTAAAATACCCATTTCTTTGGCAATTTCAGCAACCACAGGTGCTGCACCCGTACCCGTACCGCCACCCATACCTGCAGTGACAAACACCATGTCTGTACCTTCAAGATGTTGGCGAATCAGTTCGCGACTTTCTTCGGCAGCCGATTGTCCTACTTGAGGATTGGCACCTGCACCTAAGCCACGGGTACCTTGCTCACCCAACTGGATTTTAAACTGTGCATTCATGCGGTCTAAGGCTTGTTTGTCTGTATTTGCACAAACAAATTTTACGCCTTGAATATCTGACTCGAGCATATGCTGTACAGCATTACCACCTGCGCCGCCTACACCGAATACAGTGAAACGGGCTTGACCGATGCTATCGCTCTGATCATCTTCTAAAAATTCAAATGAGGCCATGCCTGTAAAATTCCTAATCCTAATCGGCAGTCACTTCAGCCCGTATACTGCCTTGATCTTAATAAAATTGTTTTTTAGAATGCTGTCCAAGCCCGAGCTTGTCAAGTCCAAGCAAAATTCCGTACAACTTCCCAACAATATTCCCAAAAAATTCCACTTAAAAGATGGATTTTAGTGTCTCATTAAAGCCAGACCATGCGCGCTTAACACGTTGCACCAACGACAATCGCTCTGGATCATCCTGTTCGACAATGGTGTCTTGCGTATCGCCCTGACTAAACATCAGCAAACCTGCAGCTGTCGCATATTGCGAACGACGTAATGCTGCCTGATTTTGTTCTTCTGCAAAAACTTCTACTGGTGGATTACCCAAATGTGCAGAAACACCTAAAGTCTTCCGAGCAAAGCTCACCATGCCTTCAATCTGGCAAGCATCGCCAGTTAAAACCACACCATGATACAGACCATGAATTGCACCATTACGTTCAAGCACTTCACGCACCATGCCAAATATTTCGTCATAACGCGCAATAATAATTTCAGTGAGCTCAATCCGACTCATGGTTTGTGGACCATCAATCCCTTGAAACTGAATCATATGATCAGGTTTTACAACTTTTAAATCGACACAACCATATAATAATTTAATTCGTTCAGCTTCTTCAGTGGTCGTTTGCAAAACTGCGGCAATATCACGAGTAACATGCTCACCACCGCGTTGCAAGGTATGTGTCATGGCTAAACGACCATCTAAATATACCGCAACATTGGTTGTACCAGCACCAATATCGACCAAACATACACCATATTCACGTTCATCTTTCAGCAGACTGGCTTCAGCTGTTGCCAAACTTGAGATGACCATCCGTTCAACACCAATATTGGCGCCTTTTAATGCACGGTCAATATTTTGCATGGTGCTAATCGGTAACATCATTAAATGATAATGCCCCGTCATACTCTGCGCAGACATACGAATAGGATTTAACACCCACTCTGGTGCATCATCCAATTCAAAACCAAGGGGCACAGCACTGACTAAATAATGGTCAGAAGTTAAATGACTGGCTTTTGCCAGCTCTAATGCACGCACCACTTCATTGGTTGTAATAGTATGCTCTGTATTTTCTACAGGCGTGCGACCAGAAGCATAAAAGCTTTTTAATTCTGCGCTTGGAATCGAAATCCAGGCGGAATGCACACGGCACTCAGCCATATCTTCAGCTTCCTGTACTGCATTTTTAATGGCAGTAATCACCTTATCGAGACTGACAATTTTCCCTTTATTCATGCCTCGATTACGAGCGGTAGCCATGCCGATTACTTGGATATTATCTGGCGCATGTACCTTACCAATCAAAACTGAAACTTTATGTGTCCCAATGTCAATCGCAACAACCGAGGGAACAGCTTCATTCATTATTTACTACTACCATTCACTGTTCGTTTAATTTATGGCTCGAAGCCTCTAGGTGTATAGCCAAACATTATGGCTTTACAGTGCTTCCATCTGCAATGCTTGTGTCATTAATCGTTACAACAAAATGACCATTTACTATTTTAGGTGCTGTGGAATTTTTCCATTGAATTGCCAAACCATTTCGATAGCGCAAATCTATTGCTGAAATATTAGACCATACTGGTTTTAAATCGCTATTTGCCAGATGACTCAAGCGTTGAAGTTTACTCATGGTTTGATCTTGATCGACAATAATTCGTAGACCTGAGTCAAACTGCATAAACCAAGTCATGCGCTCTGTTAAATATAATTCTTTTAATCGAACGCCAACTGGAAGGAATAACTGATTAATTTCGTTGTATCGGCGCATCATCATTTTAGAATGACTGACAGGCCCATGCAGTAGCGGTAAATTTTGATAATTCCGAGGTGTCACTTCTGTGAACACATCGCCGCTATCACTTAGCAATCGCCCTGTTCCCCAACGTGCAATTGCATTACGAGGCATCACGCGCACACGAATGGCATTTGGCCAAGCACGAGATACAACCACGCGATCAACCCAAGACATTTCTAGAGCACGATCACGTATGGTTTTTAAATCTGAGGTGAAATAATTTGCTGTCACTGTCGGTGCGACATGCGTCGATACTTGTCTGCGCTCTGCATCTGAACGAGTGCCCACCACATCCAAAGTCGCAATTTGTGCATCCGTCATCACCCGATAAAGGCCAAACAACCCCACTGCCAAAACAATGACAGCAACCAGTAGCAAAAGCCAGCCACCCGCATTTGCAAGCTTCTCCTTTCGTGTCGGAAGCTTGTCATGGATTGAAGTCACTGCAGCTCGCTTACGCCGCATAGAGGCAGGGAGTTGAGCCATATCTTAGTGAGCCACACCATTTAGAGTCTGTTCTAAAATTGCTAGACACAGATCATCAAAACTATACCCCACTGCATTGGCAGCTTTAGGCACCAAAGAATGACTGGTCATGCCTGGCACTGTATTTACTTCCAGCAACCAGAAATTCCCCTGCTCATCTTGCATGGCATCAATACGTCCCCAACCGCTAGCGCCCACTGCCTGAAAAGCACGCAAACACAACTCTTGCAGTTGTTTTTCAACGTCTGTCGCTAAACCAGAAGGAATGCCGTATTCCACATCATTCCGATTGTATTTGGCTTCATAGTCATAAAATGCGACATCTGCAGGTGGTTGTAAACGAATCACAGGTAAAGGCTGACCATTCAAAAATGAAATAGTATATTCACGACCTGTAATCCACTGTTCAGCCATCACCACAGCATCATGCAAAGTTGCTTTTTCAACAGCACCTGCCAAATCTTCGGCTTTTTCAACCTTACTCATGCCGACACTTGAGCCTTCATGGACAGGTTTAATAATCAAAGGCAGACCAAGACTGGCAATCACTTCATCTAAATTCGTATCTTTGGCAATAATGCGATATGGCGCAGTTGGAAGTTCAGAACCTTGCCAAATTTGCTTGGTTTTGACTTTATCCATACCAATGGCAGAGCCTTGAACGCCTGTCCCTGTGTAGGGAATATTCAGCCATTCTAAAGCGCCTTGAATTTGGCCATCCTCTCCACCACGACCATGCAAAACAATGAATGCACGATCATAACCAACCAGTTCCGTTACACTGCGTTCCTGCGGGTCAAATCCTTCTGCATTTACCCCTGAGCGGACTAATGCTTCAAGTACCGCTTTACCGCTATCTAGAGAAACCTCTCGCTCAGCAGATTTACCACCAAGCAACACGGCAACTTTGCCGAACTTTGAAGCATTTGACACGTTTATATCCTTAAACTTTAAAACTGGTCGATCAATCTAATTTCACATCAAAAATGATGCTTATTTTAAATATAAGTTGTTCTGAGCAAGCTCAGTAGAGATAGCACCCACATTACCTGCGCCTTGTGTTAATAACAAGTCACCCGGCTGTAACACTTTTTTCATGACGTTCTGAAGATTGCCTTCTACAGGATCAATCAAAATCGGTTCAACTTCGCCACGCAATCGAATACTACGCGCTAAAGCACGACTGTCTGCACCAACAATGGGTTTCTCTCCCGCAGAATAAACTTCCAACAAGAGCAATTGATCGACTTGTGACAATACGTCAACAAAATCGTCAAAACAGTCACGGGTACGACTAAAACGGTGAGGTTGGAACATCATCACAAGGCGACGATCTGGATGACTTGCTCGAGCCGCTTTAATGGTTGCTTCCACTTCTTTGGGATGGTGACCATAATCGTCGACCAACTTCACATCACCATGTTCCAGCGCATATTGACCCTGCACCTGAAAACGACGACCGACACCACTAAAACCTTCTAATGCACGTGCAATAGCGGCATCTGAAACGCCTTCATCTGTTGCAATACCAATAGCAGCCAAAGCATTTAAAATATTGTGTGCACCTGGCATGTTAATGGTTAAATTTAATGGTTCGCGGTCTTTACGCAATACCGTAAAGTGCGACTGCATACCATCTTGTTTAACATCAATGGCACGAATATCGTTATCTTCATTAAAACCATAGGTCAGTAATGGACGGCCAATACGGGGCATAATTTCACGAATATTCGCATCATCGCCACAAACGACGGCCAAACCATAAAATGGTAGTTTTTGTAAGAATTGTATAAAAGTATCTTTTAAAACATCAAAGCTACCGCCATAGGTATCCATATGGTCGGCATCAATATTGGTGACAATGGCAGCCATTGGCTGTAAATGTAAGAAAGTTGCATCAGACTCATCCGCCTCTGCAACAATATAGCGACTCGCACCTAAAGCGGCATTCACGCCAGTACGGTTCAGCAACCCCCCAATCACATAAGTTGGATCTAAATTTTCTTCTGCCAACATGCACGTGATTAAACTGGTGGTCGTGGTTTTACCATGTGTTCCTGCCACAGCAATACCATGACGGTAACGCATGAGCTCGCCCAACATTTCTGCACGACGTACCACTGGAATACGGGTATCAATTGCAGTTTTAATTTCGGGATTTTCAGCATCAATAGCAGTAGACACCACCAAAACATTGGCACCCTGAATATTTTCAGAACGATGCCCGATATGAACTTTAATGCCATTTTCTTCAAGCTGAGCGGTAGTTTTAGACGCTTTAATGTCCGAACCCGACACTTTGTAGCCTTGGTTCTTTAAGACTTCCGCAATACCGCACATACCCGCACCGCCAATCCCCACAAAATGAATGTGTTTGATACGGCGCATTTCAGGCACTTTAATTAACTTTTTCGCTTGATCAGCAGGCGTTGAAAGAGACATAGATTACTCGGTTTACAATTCTTGAATTAAACGAACCACGTGCTGTGTGGCATCTGGTTGTGCCTGTCGACGTGCCTTCACTGCCATTTCTTGCAATAACTGGCGGTTCATAAGAGGCATCAACAGTGTAGATAAACTTTCTGGTGTCATTTCCGCTTGCGGACAAATTTTCGCAGCATTGATATTTGCCAAGAATTTAGCATTGGCCGTTTGGTGGTCATCGACGGCAGATGGTAATGGAACAAACACGGCAGCCAGACCTGCTGTCGCAATTTCTGTAACCGTTAACGCGCCTGCCCGACAAATAATTAGGTCAGCATCTGAATAAGCCTTCGCCATATCATCAATAAACGGCGACACTTCAACTTGAAGACCATCCGAAGCATCGGCATAGCGTGCTTGCGTCGCTTCTGTATTGTCTTGACCACATTGATGAAACACATGCAACGGTACATTCAATTGCTTTAATGCTTCCGGCACACATTCATTCAGCGCACGCGCACCCAATGAACCACCCACAATTAAAATACGCAGGGGTTGACCCGCTTTTTCCCGCTCTTGGTAACGCCAAGATGGATTTAAAATTTCAGTAATTTCTTTACGTACAGGGTTACCCGTTGTAACTACTTTTTGTTGCGCAGGGAAAGTCTGCGGAAATGCCTCACAAACCACTGTGGCGACACGTGACAATTGGGTATTGGTAAAACCAGCAATGGCATTCTGTTCATGAATAATGACAGGAATACCAAGCGTACGCGCAGCCAAACCACCAGGCCCTGCAACATAACCGCCAAACCCGACTACAGCCTCAACTTTCAATTGTTTCATATAGCGCATAGCGCTAAGAGTGGCTTTCAAAATTTTAAATGGCGCCAATACTTTGCGTAAAATACCGTTACCACGTACACCTTGAATATCGATTTGATAAATTGGAATATTATGGTTTTTAAGCAAACGATTTTCCATGCCTGTCGGTGTTGCCAACCAAGACACTTCAATTCCTTTTTGCTGTAATTCTTTTGCTACGGCCAACGCTGGGAAAACATGTCCACCCGTACCTGCGGCCATCATCATTACACGTTTAGGCTGTTTTTGCTGTGCATCAGTCACGGTCTAATTCTTCAATTTAAATAAGGCTAGTGAAACTTCTTTTATAAGCAGACAATTGTAATCACAAACGCATTGCCGTGAAAGTTTAATTACTTTTTTTCACTGGTCGCATCATTGTTTTTTTCTGCAGAAACTGGAGTTTAAACTAGTTTTATTATGAATCGGGCTAAATTGTCAAAATTTATACATTTTGAAACCTTAAAACCAGAAAATTTATTTTTTTTGCTCACTGGCTGAGTTTTTTCAAATGATAAAAAAGAGCTGATTCAGCCCTTTTTTTATCTGTTACCTATTAGGCTTGATAAC
This sequence comes from Acinetobacter celticus, assembly GCF_001707755.1. Lineage (GTDB taxonomy): Bacteria > Pseudomonadota > Gammaproteobacteria > Pseudomonadales > Moraxellaceae > Acinetobacter > Acinetobacter celticus. The sequence continues at coordinate 609,501 of NZ_MBDL01000001.1, forward strand.
CGGCTTCCAGCACATCAAATAAATCATCGGCAATTGATGTGCCAAATTGTGCATCAATTTCCCGTATACACGTTGGGCTAGTCACATTAATTTCAGTCACATAATGACCAATGACATCTAACCCCACAAAAACCAAACCTTTTTCACGTAGGAATGGGCCCACTTTGGCTGCAATGGCTTTATCATTTTCAGTCAGAGGACGGGCTTCACCCAAGCCACCGGCCGCCAAGTTACCACGGACTTCGCCATTTTGTGGAATACGTGCAAGACAATAGGGAACAGGTTCGCCATTGATCATTAAAATGCGTTTGTCACCTTCAACAATTTCTGGAATATAGCGCTGTGCCATAATCGGTTGCGTCCCATTATTGGTCAGCATTTCAATCGTAGAGCCGATGTTGATACCATCTTGATAGAGGCGGAAAATGCCTGTACCGCCCATCCCATCCAATGGTTTGACAATCACATCCACTTGCTCTTTCAGAAATTCACGAATCAAACTGTCTTGTGAGGTCACTAAAGTCGGCACTTGTAGCTCTGGAAACTGTGTCGCAAATAATTTTTCGTTGCAATCGCGCAGGCTTTGCGGTTTGTTAATAATCCATGCGCCTTCACGTTCTGCCTGTTCCAAAATATAGGTGGTGTAAACGAAATTCATATCAAATGGTGGGTCTTTTCGCATCAATACCACGTCATAACTGGCGATTGATTCTTTATTTTTTTCGCCCAGCTCATAGTAATGGTTCGAGTCTTCAAAAACTTTGAGCGGTGAAATCAGACCAAAAGCTTTGCCTTGGTCTATATATAAATCTTGCTGTAATGCATAACCCAATTCATGACCGCGACGAGATGCAGCCCACAGCATTGCCATAGAGCTATCTTTTTTTAGATTGACACTTTCGATGGGATCCATCACAACAAGTACGCGCATATTTTCGCTCTTTTAAAAATGATCTGTTTGGGAGTATAACGGAGATTATTCTTTTTGTTTTTCTGAATTTCGCTAAAGCTTTACCGGTTCTCTTAACTTGAATGAGGCTTCTTTATGCAACAAGCCATAATTGGGTTTCATTTAGATGATGAAAACCATTGGGTCGCTGACCTTGCCTGCGGACACGGGCAACATGTTCGGCATAATCCACCTTGGCAAAACCGCCCTTGGGTGATGACTGAGCAAGGGCGTACAGAAAAATTAGGCGTACGATTAGAGTGCAAGAAATGTGAAGAACATGGCCTGATATAAAATGATTTATATGAGCGGGCATCTTTTTTAAATTTTCATGAAATTACCCGCTATTTCAAAAAATGAACAAGGAATGAAAAACATCACAGATCGTCTAATGATGATGTGTATTGAAGAATACGTTTAAGCGCTATCACCTCATCAAAACTAAAATGGATGCACGCCTTCGGGCAAGGAGACAATCAATGCCGAACCTAATACGGCCTATGTGCCTAAACCCGCTACTCCAGACGCTCATGGCGATTAGTGTTTGCACGGTGGTACATGCCAATACGCCACCTATCGCACTAAAGACAACAAATAATATCGTGTATCCCAGTGTTGACCATGATCTAGGTGAACGACTTCCCCCCAATGAAGCCATCAAAGCTACAGAAATTGCCGACATCATTGAAGCGTCCATTCGGAAACAATATGCCACCAGCCTCGCCCTACGGGATGCGCACCCTAAAGCACATGGCTGTGTCCGTGCAGAATTCAAGATCAATGAAACACTGCCTAAAAATTTGGCTCAAGGGGTCTTTGTTCCTGGAAAAACCTATCAAGCATGGATTCGTTTCTCGAATGCATCTCGTGACGCGACACAGGCAGACATCAAAAGCGATGCCCGAGGCATGGCCATCAAATTATTAGATGTGCCTGGGAAAAAGCTTTTGGCAGATGCACCCGCGACACAAGATTTCATAATGATTAATCATCCGGTTTTTTTTGTGAATGATCCAGATCGATATATCTCGTTCATGCAGGATATCAATAGCGATGGATTTTTAAAAAAACTTCATCTTCCTTTTGCCTTAGGGATGAAAGGCACTTGGATTGCCTTCAATTCCAAGAGCAAAATTTCAAATCCACTGCAAACACGATATTGGTCGATGGTGCCTTATCAGTTAGGGGTAGGCACTGAGCGTCAGGCCGTTAAATACTCTGCCCGTGCCTGTTCAACGATTACAACGCCTATGCCACATGCGCCTCATCCTAATTTTTTAAGAGAAACCATGCAAAGTGATTTGCAAAAAGCGGATGCCTGTATGGAATTTTTAGTACAGCCCAGAACATCAAACGCAATGTCTATTGAAGACTCCATGACTGAATGGAAAGAAGGCCAAGCGCCTTTCTACAAGGTGGCAACTATTCGTATTCCGCAACAAATTTTTGATACGCCTGATCAAAATAAATTTTGTGAAAATCTTTCGTTTACCCCTTGGCATGCACAGCTAGAACATAAACCGCTTGGTGCAATCAACCGTATGCGCAAAGTTATTTATGACCGTATCAGTCAAGTCAGACATGAAATGAATTCTATCCATCGATCAGAACCGTATTAATGTTCATTGCTCTTCATCTTCATACATAAAAAAACCCCGACATCCTGTCGGGGTTTTTCGTATTTGATGCTTCGGTATAACTCCTGTCGTACCTTACTCATCCTTGTGCTGATCTTTATTGTTATTCTGCTGGAGCATCCTGCTCTCTATGTCCCCATCATAAGCAATTACAACAAGGTGGCATAGATGCAAAGCGCTTGAATCCATGTACGCCACAGCGTACAAAGTCGCTTAAATTCCATCCCACGGTTTATCCGCAAAAATACGGGATCATTTAAGCAGTGGATAAGTCGATCACATGGCTCCTTTACTTATTCACATTCCACGCTTTTCATTCCTTACACTCAACAGTTCTGCTTGGGCCTAAACTAAAAAAGGAAGCTTACGCTTCCTTTTTTAAATCTAAAAAATATTAGATGCCGTATTTCACACGATAATCTTCCATTTTTGCCAAAGCTTCTGTTTCACCTTTGGCTTCTAAAAAGTCCATCAAATCTTTCATGGTAATTAAAGCATGCACTGGTATTTCTAATTCTTGTTGCACTTCTTGAATTGCAGACAAGCTTCCTTGTCCCTTTTCTTGACGATCTAATGCAACCAAAACACCTGCTATTTGTGCGCCTGCATTTTTTAAAATAGTCACAACTTCACGAATGGCCGTACCTGCCGTAATCACATCATCAATAATCCAAACTTTTTTGCCTTCAACCGATGCGCCAACCAAAACGCCACCTTCACCATGGTCTTTGGCTTCTTTACGGTTGAACCCCCAAGGCACGCTCACACCATGGTTTTGTGACAAAGCCACTGCCGTTGCAGCTACAAATGGAATCCCTTTATAAGCTGGGCCAAAAACCACTTCAACGTGATCGCACTGAGTTAATTTGTCTGCATAGCCCGAAGCCAATAATGACAATGCCTCACCATCGTTGAGCAAGCCTGCATTAAAAAAATAAGGACTCACACGGCCCGATTTTAAAGTAAACTCACCAAATTTAAGCACACCACGTGATAATGCGAGTTCGATAAAAGCCTGAGGGTTAAATGCCGCTTGCGTTGTCATGGGGTGCTCCATTTTTTAAAGTTGAGGTTAAACCTGAGCATGATACCAAAGACTAGCTATCCAAGTGATCAAAAAATTCTAAGAGTGGTTTCAATTAACGTCAATGGTTTACGTTCTTCTGTGACCAAAGGCTTGCTTGAATGGCTGGAACAGTCCGATGCAGATGTGGTTTGCATGCAAGAAAGTCGTATTACACATACCCAATGGACAGATAAATTCAAACCTGAAGGCTGGTATACCCATCTCTTTCCCGCAGAACGTCCAGGCTATGCAGGTACAGCCATTTACAGCCGCTTACCCTTTGTTTCTGTCAAAGACGGTTTGGGCTTTGAACTGGCGGATTCTCAAGGTCGCTTTATCAGTGCCGAATTTGACTTAGGTTTAGAACAGAATGTGCACATTTGTTCACTCTATTTACCTTCTGGTTCATCTGGTGACGAAGCGCAAGCACGCAAAGACCACTTTTTAGATCAATATAAGCAAATATTAAAACAATGGCGCGAAGAAAATAAATCAGTCATTGTCTGTGGCGACTACAATATTGTGCATAAACGCATTGATATTAAAAACTGGTCGGGCAACCAAAAATCGTCTGGTTGTTTACCGCATGAACGCGCATGGCTTGATCATATTTATGATGATTTGGGTTATGTCGATACGTTCCGTGAGGTACGCCAAGAAGCTGAACTGTATTCATGGTGGTCAAACCGCGGTCAAGCGCGCGCGAAGAATGTTGGCTGGCGCATTGACTATCAAGCGTGTTCACCAGACTGGAAAGCCCGTACTGTCAATGCTTGGGTGTATAAAGAGACCTGGTTTAGCGACCATGCACCTGTCATTATTGACTATAAATTATAAGAAAATTGCTTATTGAGTGAACAATCGTTCACTTAATTAACGACAATTTCTTACAATACATGGCGTTTTTGTAGATTTATCTCAAATCCAATGTAGCGCATTATGTTTCCACGGCACAGGGACATGTCAGGATGACATAAAAGGATAGGACGCCGTAGGAAGAAAACGGGAACAAACTAAAAGATTTAGCTTGTTTCTCAAGGATGTGACATTGGACGTTATACTGAGACCCGCATGATCAGGATGATTAAATGCGGGTTTTCTCTTTTTCTAAATCGTTATTTTTATAAAAAATAAAGTGGCACAGCTTTTTTTATTTTCTACTGTTCTTTTTATATTTTAATACTGTGCATATTTTGTGCTTTATTTATTTTTTTGATTAAATGATCTTTAATTTTATTCTGCAATTTTTCTTCAACTGCTGTTCTTTAAGCTCACTAAGCAGACTTCATGTCTATTTCGTGACAGTAAGATGATGAAAGTATTAAAACCTGTCGATACCAACCATAGAGCTTTCCGACATTTTTCGTTAACCTATTGCACATTGTCCCATTTCAATATCATTCAGGATTTATCTTATGCTTAAAATTTACGGTATTAAAAACTGTAGCACCATGAAAAAAGCTTTCGACTTGCTGAATGAATTAGGCTTGGTATATGAATTTCATGATTATAAAAAACAAGGTATTGATGCCAAAACGGTTAAAACATGGTTAGACAGCAAAGGCCAAGACGTTATTTTGAATAAAAAAGGCACAACCTGGAAAAAACTCAGTGAAAACGAACAGCAAACGGCTCTTTCCAGTGAAGAACACCTGATTGAAACACTCACGACACACAGCAGTATGATCAAGCGCCCCGTCTTACAAACAGCACAAGGGTTAATTGTTGGCTTTGATGAAAATGCTTATCGCACATTAAAATCTGCTTAATTAGCAGATAATTTCAAAATATTAATATGAAAAAGCCCGACATCGGTCAGGCTTTTTTATTCAAAGTCTATTTAACGCGTTCGCCACATCCAATAAACTTAGTTAGCACGAATCCACGTTTGGTTACGGCCTAGCGCAGCAAAACCAATAAAGCCACGTAGTTCAAGCTTTTTACCGCCCTCAACAATATTACCTTTAAGTTTATAAGTTTTACCTGATTGCGGATCTAGAATCGTACCGCTGTCATAGTGAGTATCGCCCGCACTTTTCAAACCACTTACAATGCGTAAGCCTTTTAAAGATTTGTTGTGATACGGCCCTTCACATTTGGTACAGGCATTTTCTTCGCCCTTGGTTAAAATTTGTTGAATACTTGCTGTCAATGTGCCATTTTTTTGTTCAGTGAATTTAACGATGGCTTTTGGCTGATTGGTTTTATCATCAATTGTCTTCCACGATGTGCCATTTAAAGGGTCTGCGGCATTTGCCAACGCAGTTAATCCCAGCAATCCTAATGCTAATGCAATTTTTTTCATTTTTGTTTATTTCCCTAGTCTGGTATAGACAGTTTACAGTATTAAAAACTCACAACAAATTTGCAATTTTTGAATGTGACCATTTAGTGTAACCTTGTAACTTGTGTTGGTAAATAAGCAAATACACACTAAAAAACAGAAAAAGATGGAAGCAGTATGAAGATATCACCACTGACAAAACAATTAATTACAGAACATTTTTTGAAAACTGCCGTGCGTGCACCGAGCCAGTTTAATTTACCTCCTAACACCTTACGTTTTGCCCTAGAGCAACTGTGTCGTGCAATTCCTAAAAACCCTGATATTCAGATTCGTCCTTTACGCCTAGCAGGTCTACGGGCAGAAGAACTCAAACCACAACAAAAATCAACACAGTTGATTTTACATATTCATGGCGGTGCCTTTTTTTTGGGTTCGATGAAGACTCATCGTGGTTTTTTGACCCAAGTGGCAGCCCGTACTCAAATGCAGGTCTTACATTTAGATTATCCACTGTCACCTGAACATCCATACCCCGAAGCACTAGATGCTTTATTTGATGTGTACTGCCAGTTATTAGATCAAGGAATTCAAGCCAAAGATATTATTTTATCGGGAGATTCTTGTGGCGCAAACTTAGCCTTGGCCTTGGCACTGCGAATTAAAAAAGAACTCTTACCGCAAGTCAGTGGCCTCATTTTAATGTCGCCTTTTCTCGACCTAACGCTTAGCAGTGAATCTTTACGTTATAACCGTAAGCATGATGCATTGCTCAGTATTGAAGCACTGGAGACTGGGATTGATTATTACGTACCGAAATCGGTCGATCGTGCAGATCCTGAAGTATCACCATTTTTTGCTGATTTATCTGGCCTACCCCCTATTCATCTACAAGTCGGTTCGAAAGAAATTTTGCTCGATGATGCACAGCGCTTTAAAGACAAAGCAGCAGAAGCAAAACTTCATGTTGAATTTAAGATTTATACGGGCATGTGGCATAACTTTCAAATGTTCAGCACATGGTTTGAAGAAGGTCGGCGCGCACTTGCCGATTTATCTGATTTTGCTCATCGTTTAGATCAAGACTAAGCTCAATCTTCTCACATATTGCTACTGTGATTAAAAATGGCCAGCCGAAGCTGACCATTGGGAGAAATCATCTGAAGGAAACTTCAGCCTGAAAAAATAAAACTAGATATTAAATCACTTGAATTTTAGCCATCGCATCTGCCATGGCTTTATCTTTCATCTCTGCACCCATGTTGACGCCTTCAGCACGAATCACGTCTACATCATTGACACCTGTAAAACCAAAGACGGTTTTCAACATGCCTTCTTGAAAATCGACTGGACTATTTTCGCCATAAACCCCACCGCGACTACTGGCAATATAGGCTTTTTTATCACCAGCTAAACCCACAGGGCCATTTTCAGTATATTTGAAGGTTTTACCCGCCACACTAATCCGGTCAATCCATGCTTTTAACGCTGATGATAAACCAAAGTTATACATTGCAGCCCCAATCACAACCACATCAGCATCTAAATACTGCTGAATCAATTTTTCGCTCAGTGCTGTTTGTTCAACATTTTGCCCCATGAGAATTTCAGCAGTTAAATGAGGAATGGTCTGTTGTGCTAAATCTAAATATTCAACTTGTGCGTTGTTATGCTTTGCCTTTAATTGCGTCACAATCGCTTGGCTCAGTTGGCGCGATACTGAAGCATCACCCATAATGCTTGAATCAATATGTAAAACTTTCATGCTTAAAACCTATGGCTATTATTTCTTGATTAGACACAGTTTACTTAATTGCATAAATGAAATAATCATCAATTCTAAAACGTACTGTTTTAAAAATAGAACACTTCAAGATTGCATTGATCTCACCTGATGTATTGAGTGAAATTCAACCATTATCAAACCCATAAAAGCATGATATTTTAGAACCGACCCTTTGATAACATCATCATATTAAAAATAAGCATAAAGATAAAAAGGCAAAGCTGAAGGTATGAAGAAAAAGCTCACCATTCATGAAACGATACTCAAGAAAAACTTGGGCAAGTATCTGATTGAAGATGAAGTCGTAATGAACTGGAATATCCTGAAAAAATGTATGTTGATGCTCATTTTAGGGGCAATGGTTCATCTCACTTGGATTATCTGGAAGTCATTTATTCTCTTTACGCCAGCCCTATGGCCTTGGGTCAATCTTCCTTTACTTAAATCTCAGTTGATGCTGAATAGCTTTTTTTTGGTGCTTTTAATCTGTCTCATTTGGCCCTGTTATGTATGGAGTAATAAGCGCTGGGTTAAAGTCATATTGCCCTATTTAGCCGTTGGGCTCTTTGTCATTGCACTTTGCCGTGAAGGCTACTTAATTGGTATCCTCAGTCCAGCCACCCTCATTTCATATATCAGCTTGGTCACAGTCGGCTTGGTGCTTCTGCCACGTGTGATTGTCTATAGTGCATTTATCCCCGCGACACTGTATTTGATTGGTTGTAGCTATTTCAGTTATTTGGGTGTTTTAGATTATGCCCCATTGTTTCAAATAAACAACGAGAGCTATAGCAACCTCTTTTGGATTTTATCCATACTATTTTTCATGGTGCCTATTTTGGGGACATGTTTGGCACTGTTTGAAATTTTACTGAGCCAGTGGCGCCACCGTGAACGCTTGATTCAAAAATTAAGTCAAATTGATCCACTCACCAATTTATTTAATCGGCGCCGGATTAATCAATGCTTAGAGCAATTGGGGCAAAAAACCGATGAAAGCTATGCCCTCATCTTGCTCGATTTAGACCATTTCAAACAAATTAATGATCAATATGGACACCATAAAGGTGATGAAGCTTTAATTAAGGTAAGCAATATACTCAATCAAAACTTGCGAGATCATGATGTCGTGGGGCGTTTTGGCGGTGAGGAATTTATTCTAATTTTGTATCATTCAACTCTAACTCAAGCACAGCACATTGCAGAAAGATGCCGTCAGGCCATTCAAAACATTCAGCTACAAGACGATGACGGTCAAACTATTTTAGTTACTGCCAGTTTTGGTATTGCCATTTCGACCACTGAATTACGACCGCAACAATTGCTCAGTCGCGCAGATAAAGCACTGTATGAAGCCAAAGCTTGTGGGCGAAATATCGTAAAAACTTACTCGGCACATTCGAGTCCAATTTTACTTACAGAAATTTAAAGTTGCGCCTCTAAAAATGCCACACGTGCTTGTTCTGCATGTGCATCTGCTACCCATGCCTTTACCGCAGGGTGCGCCGACAGGGTCTGCATATATTGTTGTGTTGACTTGCTCAGTGGTAAACCGTAGGTGATAAATCGAGTGACCACGGGTGCATAAAATGCATCTGCAATACTAAAGTCTCCACACAAAAAACCATCTGGGTGCGGACGTGCTGTCCAAATTTGCTCAATTCGCGCAACATCTTGACGTAAGCTTTCATCCGCCTGCCAAAGTTTCTGACCCAGTGCGGTTAAGTCTGCACGAATGTTCATGCCACATTGATTACGTAAACTAATAAAGCCACTATGCATTTCTGCAGTAATACAGCGTGCGCGGGTACGCATGGCATTATCGACTGGCCATAGAGCTAAATTGGGGTATTGTTCAGCTAAATATTCACAAATCGCGAGAGAATCCCAAACCAACTGACCTTCATCTAATAGTACGGGTACCTTGCCATTCGGATTAACCGCCAACACTTTTTGTTTAAATGCACCACCATAAGGCTGTTCTGAAAAAGCAATCATGACTTCTTCAAAAGGTAGATCAAATGCTTTTAATACCAACCACGGTCGCATTGACCAACTAGAGTAATTTTTATTGGCAATAAACAGTTGCATAACTATTCTCCTGACGCATCAAAACGTTGTAATTGTTGGAGTAACTCTGCCTCGGTAAATGCCCCTGTTAAGCGCAGTCCACGAATTTCCTGATGCGAGGCATCTAAGAACAAATACGTCGGAGGCCCCAAAATATCCCATTCATTTAGTAATACCTGATGCGTGGCATCATAATGGCTCAAATCTAATTTAATTAAATAATACGACGCCAGACTTTGCTGGACTTTGGCCGATTTTAAAATACGATGTTCAATCGGCTGGCAGGCAATACACCAGTCGGCATACACATCAATGACTGCTTTTTGACCCACTGGAATTTGCTGTAAAAGTTGCTGAAACTCTGTGGCTGTTTGCGCATGATGCCAAACCGCTTGCGTTGCACTGGTCTCAAAAAAGAATCGCTGACTTTGCTGATATTGGCTATACACCACATAAGGTATAGCCAAACAGAGTACAAAAATATACAGCCATTTTAATTGGGTACGTCCGCGTAAAACTTGCCAAAACACATAGGCTACAAAACTCAGTTCTAGCGCCAAAGATAGCCATTGCATCCAGGCTTCACTCAGCAATGGTCGAACAAAATACAAGGCCAATCCCAACATAATAAAAGCAAATAACACTTTTATTTGATTCATCCACATACCCGCTTTGGGTAAAATACTGGAACCCAATACACTGGCCAGCAATAAGGGTGTACCCATACCAAAACCAAGGGTAAACAGCAACAATGCACCTTGCCATTGGCTCTGCGTTTGTGAAATGAATAACAAAGCACCTGCCAGTGGCGCAGTCATACATGGGCCAACCAGCAACGCTGAAATCATCCCCATAACCCCAGCACCGACCAGACTGCCCCCTTTTTGCATGGACTGGGCATGGTCTAAATGTTGTACCAGACGTTGAGGCAACTTAATTTCAAAAAGTCCAAAAAGATTTAAAGCAAAAACCACAAACAGTAAGCTAAAGGCAATTAATGTCGAAGGTTGTTGTAACCAGCGCTGAAAATTCAGTCCTGCCGATGAGGCAATCAGACCCAATATTGCATACACCATTGCCATGCTAAAAACAAAGGTCAGAGCAATCATCCATGCTTTTAAACCTTTACTTTCACGAACAATCAGCGAAGTTAAAATGGGTAACATGGGCAATGAACACGGGGTAAATGCCAGTAATAAACCCAAACCAAAAAACAGCAATAATCCGTACAGTAATGAGCTTTCTGCTAGTTTTTCAGACCACATTTGATCTTGCGCAGTGACTGACGCTGTAGAACCATCAGCCGATAAAGACGATTGCCCTTGGCTTGGTTCTTCCGCATTTTTTTGTATAGATGTTGCACCTAAGGGTGCAGTTTGAGCTAAATCAAGCAGACGTTTCGTCCCATTGGCCTGATTTTGTACACTCACCAAACCATTGATATCGGTCTGAAAAGTCATACTTTGTGGTGGATAACACACACGGTCTTGTGCACAGCCTTGCCAAGTCACTTGATACTGTTGTGATGCCTGAGTTGGAACATGCAAAGTTAATTGCTGATAATAAACCTGTACCTGACCATAATTTTCATCATGCAATTTTTCAGCAGGAGGTAACTTGAAGGTCACAGGCTGATTGCCTTGATTAACTTCAATTTTGTGTTGATACAGATAATATTGAGGCGGAATTTTCCAGCTGAGTTCAGCTTCCTGATCACTGCTGGAAACCACCGTTAAAGGAAAAGCTTTCTCTGGAGAAAGCAATTCAGATTCTGCTTTTAGCGCAGTCCCAAGTGAAAGCACTGCAACCACTGCGCCATAAGCAAATATTTTCATACCAATCAACTTATCCTAAGAAAATCAAATGTTAAACAACGCATTAAAATAAGAAAGATGCACCTAGACCTGACTGATAGCCTTTATCTTTACCATTTAAATCTATACCGATGCTAGCATCTAACTGCATACGATCATTAACCGCATAAACTAAACCCGTACCCAAAGCATATTCATTATTTTCACTTTCAGCTTTGTGAAATACAAATTCTGAATAGCCTGAAAGCTTGCCTGCAATTTTATATTCCAGAGTTGGAATTGCAGAAACGGCCCAATCGCTGTTTTGCACTTCGTAGCGCATCGTGATTGATGTCGCCAGTAAGTCATTAAAATCATAAGCAACTGCTGAACTCAGACTATAAATATCATCTTCGTTCGTAAAACCATCATTGCCTGTGGCTAAAATAGCTTCCGCTAAAATAGCCATCGATAGTTTCTCATCATCAAGGTCTATGGCTTTTTTCAAACCAATGCTGACATCGCCTAAACCATCTTCTTCAACACTACGTCCGCCAACTTTAGTTTTTGTCCACGCTGGGCCTTGCCAGCCCAATTGTAATTCAAGATTTTTTGCCAAACCCGTACGCAATAACATGTCACCATTGAGCGTCAGTTGTTTGATCTTTTGACCATTTTCATGGCTTTCTTGATACGAGGCACTTGGTAAACCTTGTTCCCATGCCAATTGACCTACAGGAGTAATACCCGTACCAAAGCCTGCACCTGGACGGTCAAAGGAAAAATCTGCAGCCAGCGTATATGAACTCAGCCCTGCTAAAGTTGCGAATCCTAAAATTTTGATCATAGTCATGCAAAACCCCTTATTATTCATCTAATTCTTTACTCATTTTTGCGCCATGGCTACGGAGCAATTCTAAGGTTTGCTTTTCTTCATCTAGCGACTCTGACCAATCAACTTCATCAAAATCACAATCAAAGAACAAATCACTAATCGATGAAAGAATGGTCAAGCCTTCGCCATCTTTGGTATTCGGATTTACTTTTTCATCTAATAAGCGCTTTACTACTGGCACACATGCAGAACTGGCGGCATCCCATAATGGGCCATATAATTCTTCTGCATCCCATAAATTTAAATTGACTTTGGCTTCAATTAAGGCTTCTAAAATCTCTAAATGAACTGCCAAACGCTCCTGCTTTTGCTCATTCGACAAAGGTGTACCTGCCTCATAGGCTTCGCAAATCTCTTCCCACCATTTAAACAACCCATCGGACCAAACAGAAACAGCAGGCCCTTTTTCAAAATCAACAAAGTTTGGATTTAAACCAGTTGCTAAAAGCTGTTTCACCTGAGCAAGATTCAGTTCTTCTAAGGCTTGCACAAAAACTTGCTGCTGTGCTGTTAACATGGGAAATTCTCTTTAAATGATTAATCAGTATTATGCCGAATAAACGGACATTTGTTTTATCATAATGTAAAACAACGTTAATTTTTTACGCATAAAAAAAAGCCCATAATGGGCTTTTTTTACACACATTTTTAAGCGTCATCATCATCAAGGTCAGCATCATTCACATCTGCATCAGCAAATGCAGGTTGAACAGCACGAGGATTTTCTTTCTTCTCAAAAACATGCTCTAAACTACGTTTTAAGCGGTCAATCGCGCCATGAATTGCAAGATCAACCTTTCCAGCTTTATGATTGACTACCACTGGCTTTAAGCCAGCTGGACGTGCTTCGATCATACATTTAATATCGTCGCTACCGCCTTTGTCCCCATTTTCGTCACTTAAATGCACCGAAAAGTGAGTAATACGTTCACTGTGGCGCTGAAATTCCTCATTGAGTTCTGCACGAACGTATTCTATTAGGCGCTCATTATTCTGAATGTTTTTATCTGTACGGATTTCTATGTTCATAATATCATCCTCTAACCATCTGGATTATCTATCAAAAATTGTGCAAAACTTTCTTATGTTGGCACACTCACACTTGCTGTTTTATACAGCTAGAACATCTTCAATTTAGTTTGGAACGCTGTCCTCCACCTTGAACGATGAACACTTTATAGTCTGCAGAACTGTGTCCTTATACTTCGAATATCGGGCCTAATAGAAAAATATGCAAGTGCTATTTTTTATATTTTTTGAAATGTCTTATAAAAACTAAGTCTTTTACTGTATTCGCCAAATTGATTTAATTACACCACGTGAATTTTCTTGTAAAAATACGACTATTTATAATAAATCTGTTTTTTAAGACAAAATTTACTTTTTGAGATGTGCGCTCATTAAAAAAATGTAAGACATCTGCTACTACCCTCGAATTTTTTCTACCAGCAATCACTTTTGGCTTTATTTTTGCTAAAGAATCTGTATGCTTTCAGTCCTTCTCGGGGGAGATATTTTTTAATGAAACTTACACAATTAGTAACTGCATGTACATTGGCTACAACAGCAACCTTCACACAAGCTGCACCAATCTGGCAAGATTTTAGTCTTACAGGCCTTTATGGTGAGAACTATGAAATTGTTCATGACCAGCAAAGCACTTTAACTGTTGAATATGCAGCGAAAGTAAAATATGCAGATGTATTCTTCTTTATGGACCGTATGCGCGGTGGCGATGATAACAAAGTAACTTACTTTGAGTTGGCACCACGTTTAAGCCTAAGTGAAGTATCAGGTAAGAAGCTTTCTGTTGGCCCAATTAAAGATGTTTTAATTGCGACAACATGGGAAGGCAATCAAGATAATTTTGGCAATAATTTTGACAACTTCTTATACGGTATCGGTTTTGACCTTGCTATTCCTTATACACAATATGCCAGTGTCAATTTCTACCGCGCAAGCAATGAAAAGACTGCTGATGATTACCAAATGACCATCACTTATGCTGTGCCATTTAAATTAGGCTCTGAAGACTTCTTGGTCGATGGTTTCCTTGACTGGTCAACTGCTGAAAAAGACAGCAATCCTGCTCAGTCTCATGCCAGCGAATTAAACTGGACAACCCAATATAAATGGAATGCAGGTAAACACATTTCTCCAGAAACCCGTTTATATTTGGGTATTGAGCATTCAATCTGGAATAATAAATTCGGGGCTTCAGGCCAAGACGAAAACAACGTGAGTGCATTGGTTAAATACCACTTCTAATGCCACATTAAATTAAACGAAAAAAGCAGGACAACAGTCTTGCTTTTTTTATGCCCTCAGCAAGCAGATTTTTCACAAACTATATGCCACATGGACAAAAATGTGTTGAATGGCATGATCTGCTCTTGATGCAATTACAATTAGATTAATTTTTCAGGCTGAATTTTCTCTTGAAAAACACTCACTACTGCCCAATTATTCCGTATGGCTTCCCGATAAAAATCTTGTAGCTGTAAATAAATCAGTTTCAATTCTGCCAACCGAAGTTCCTGCTCCAATGCCTCTGGTGCAGTATTGGCGACCGTAAACTGATAACGTTTTTTAATTTCATCAACGGTTAAATGTTGCAAATTTTTCTGAATTTCAGCAACGCGAACCACTGTGTTATATCTCACTAAACTTGGCTGATTTATTTTGTCCGACAACGGATGCTCAGTCTGAATAATAAATTTCAGGCTATTTTCTGCCTGTTGATTCGCAGGGTTTAACACTTGATTGAGCGCCTCCCACACGTTTCCTAAATAAAATGACTGTCGAATAAAAGAAGATTCCAGCACATATTGAATGGTCTCGGCTTCTATAATTAAAGTTTCTAAGTCATTTGGATGAATAAGTAATAAGCTGGCTTGCATTTTGATCTTCTTGGTATGATTTACTCTCAACATAACCTGTTTAGAATGAAAGATATGCTGAAAAATTGTATACAGACGTTGTAAATTTTAAAAACCATCTTACTTCTTCATGTAAATAATTAAGCTATTCTTCTATAAGTCTTAAATTTCGTATTGGGATAATATCGTATGAATTTTAAATAAAACTTAGCCAAATTAAAATAAAAAACCTGCAAAAATGCAGGTTTTTCTAAGCAAAAATTGGTTCAATTAAGCCGTTAATTCAGCCAAGTTTCCTTTTTGCTCCAGCCATATTTTTCGATCGCCGGCACGTTTTTTTGCCAACAATTTATCCAATAAACCTGTTGTTAATTGCATATCATCTAAATCTAATTGAACCAAACGACGCGTATCCGGATCAAGTGTGGTTTCACGTAATTGACTTGCATTCATTTCACCTAAGCCTTTAAAGCGAGTGATTTGCGGGCTTTTGGTTTTGCATTTTTTGAGGATGCCTTCAAGTTCATGATCATCCAAGGCGTAATGCACGTCTTTATTGTCATCAACCCGATACAACGGTGGCATTGCAACAAATAAATGCCCTGCCTCTACCAATGTTGGGAAATGTTTGACAAACAATGCACATAATAAAGTTGCAATATGCAGTCCATCAGAATCGGCATCGGCCAAAATACAAACCTTGCCATAACGCAGTTCAGACAAATCATCACTGCCCGGATCGACACCTATGGCAATCGCAATATTATGTACTTCCTGAGAGGTCAGCACTTCATCTGAAGAGACTTCCCATGTATTTAAAATTTTTCCGCGAATTGGCATAATCGCTTGGAAATTTTTATCTCGGGCTTGCTTTGCAGAACCACCGGCAGAGTCACCTTCCACAATAAACAATTCAGACTCTTCAAGGGTATGGCCCACACAATCGGACAATTTACCCGGCAATGTTGGCCCTGCTACGATTTTTTTTCGTTCGACTTTTTTAGCGGCTTTAAGACGACGCCCTGCTTTAGAAATGGCCATTTCAGCCAATTGCATAGCAACCTCTGAATTTTGATTTAGCCATAAAGCAAAGGCATCTTTAGCAATATTAAGCACAATGCCCGAGGCTTCACGGCTAGATAAACGTTCTTTGGTTTGACCTGAAAATTGTGGTTCTTGAAACTTCAATGACAAAATGTAGTTCACGCCATCCCAAACGTCTTCTGCAGAGAGTTTGAGGTTACGAGGGAGCAAATTACGTAATTCACAGAATTCACGTATTGCATCGGTCACCCCCGAACGCAGACCGTTCACATGCGTGCCACCTTGTGCGGTAGGAATCAAGTTGACATAACTTTCTTGAACCTGCTCGCCACCTTCGACATTCCAACAAATGGCAAATTCAGCACTGGCACGCTCAGCATCACCTGTTACAACAAAAGCAGGTGCAGGTAAAATTTCACGATCTTGTAATTCGTCCATTAAATAGTCGACTAGACCATTTTCGAACTGCCATTCAATCTTTTCGTTATTAATATCGTCAATGTAAATAATTTGTAAGCCAGCAGCCAAAACCGCTTTGGCTTTCAAATTGTGTTTTAAGGCTTTTAAAGCAAATTTAGGAGAGTCAAAATATTTTGCTTCAGGCCAAAAATGGACGACTGTCCCACTGGCACGTTTTGGTGCTTTACCTTCCAATACTTCTAGTGCGGCAACAGCTTCGCCTTTTTCAAAGGCCATTTTATACAGATTGCCTTGACGCTGTACTTCAACCTCAACACGGGTCGACAATGCATTGACCACGGAAATACCCACGCCATGCAAGCCACCAGAAAACTGATAGTTATCTGTACTAAACTTACCGCCCGCATGGAGCTTGGTCATAATAATTTCTATACCGCTTTGACCATACTCGGGGTGAATATCAACAGGCATACCTCGACCATTGTCCTCTACAGACAATGAACCATCTTTATAGACTTTGACGGTAATTTTATTTGCATGTCCTGCTAATGCTTCATCGACAGCATTATCAATCACTTCCTGCGCCAAATGATTGGGCCGAGAGGTGTCTGTATACATACCCGGACGGCGGCGAACCGGATCTAAACCAGATAAAATTTCAAGTGATTGAGCCGTATATTGCGTCACGTTGCCAAATTCCCTGCATTATGGTTAAAAACTTTTACATCAAGCGCTACAGTATATGCTTTTTCGGTAAAAAGCATATCTATCCTGCTTTGCTCATCTTGGCTTTCGCCATGAAAAGCGTCAAATCATGTCGTAATGCTCAAAAACTGGCTATTCAATTTTTTTAATAACTGCAAATGGGCTGAAATACTTCATATCATCCGAGACCTAACAAATAAATTCACTTGCTCTAAGATCAAGTGGCTTCTTCAGCCTTACATTTTTCTCAAATGATCGGATAAAAACTGTAATGCCATGGGAATTTTTTCGGCAAAATTATCCATACCATGCGTGCCCTGCATTTCATTGATAATCATGGCGCAGTTCTTCGGTTGGCTAAAAAAACGCTGTGCATCTTTTACATCTAGAACCTCATCGCCCTGCTGAAGCAAGACCAAGATTTGATGGGCATTAGGCACGTCTGAAACAGCCAAGTGTGCCAAATCTTCCAACTGAGATTCATCTAATGACCAGTGTTCAGTCACTGCATAAGGCAATTGTGCCGTAGCAAATAGCTGTCTAAACAAGTGCCAAGGTTGCATGGCAGGATTAATCAACACCGCAGGAAGCGCATGCTGAACCACCAGTTGCATGGCATAAAATCCCCCCAAACTGCTACCGACCAATACAGGATGTTCCAACTGCTGAATCAATGTAGACATCGCTTGCAGTGCCTGCAACGGAGGCACGTTTAAATCGGGTAAATGTACCTGAAAATTCGTTTTTTGCTCACAATATTGTTGAAGCAGTTGTCCTTTGGCAGAGAGGCTATTACTTTGAAAACCATGCAAATAAATAATATTCATTTCACCATCCAAATGGGAATTTAAATTTTTTGCAACAACAAGCGGGTATGGTAATTTTAATGAAACTTTATTGAAATTTGGTTAATCTCACATTGTTAGACAAAAAAAGCTTAAAAAATCTGTAATTCTATGTATTTTAAAAATTATTCGAGACGAATAATAGAATGTTAATAAAAAAACCCATGTCATACAGCATTCAAAACGAACTGAATATGTATGGGAAAGAATAAGGTAGGAAACAATGCCAAGTTTAACGCCACTGCATGAGACCTATTGTAAATGGGACCGCACGCCACCCAGCCAAGCCGATCTTTTAGAAGGTTTGGCGCAATTGGTGACCATGCGCTTTAGTGATGTTGTCCATGACCTGATTCAAAATATTCAGCGTGAATTGCTGATTAGTATTTTTGGCATGAGTGAACAAAGATCACAAAAATTTCATAAAATTCCATCTATCGCTAAGCTTTATCAGTTTTCATATGAAACTTTTTTCAATTATGGCAACTATCTGTTGGCACCAGTTTTGCGGAGCATTATTGAAAAATTTCCCAAATTGCATGATAAGCCTCTCACCCCATCTTTACATTTTTTAGTCGGTGCTTTGAATGGCGTGTTGGGAGACTATTTACTCGAACAACATAGCCCGATGGCCTTACCTATGGTGGTCTATGACCATTATGGTGCAGTGCAAAAAGGTGAATTGACGGGTCGTATTACTTTGCTCGTTCATGGTTTATGTATGAACCATTTGGATTGGACAACTCGAAAATATGGCGGTATTGGAGAAAAGCTTCTTGCACAGCGTGACCATAACACCATGCTGTATTTGAACTACAATACTGGCCGACGTATTTCTGCAAATGGACGCAGTTTGTCGAATACCTTAGAAGATCTTGTGCGACGTAACCCTGATATTACCAGCATTGATTTGATTGGGCATAGTATGGGCGGGCTTGTTTCACGTAGTGCGTTGTTTTACGGTAAGCAGAACGTATACAGTTGGATGCATCGGGTAGAAAATTTAGTCTGTTTAGGTTCACCGCATCATGGTGCTGTATTAGAACGTCTTGGTTTTAGTTTGCAACGGAACCTACGTCATATTCCTCTTGGTAAAATTTTTGGCCATATTGCCAATATTCGTAGTAACGGTATTTTAGATTTACGTTACGGTAGCGTGCGCGACGACGATTGGGAACACAATAATATTCGGATTGGTCTTATTGATGATAACCGTAAACCTGCCCCACTGCCTTCTCACATCAACACCTATTTAGTGGCGGGAACCATCGAATTTCCACATCGTAAAAACCGTACTAGACAAGCGATTGGCGACTATTTAGTCAGTGTGAAAAGTGCTTTGGGTGAACATCCCAATGTACGCTATCAGCTTAAAGTTCCCGAAGCACATAAAGCCATTTTTTATGGGATCAATCATTTTGACATTCATCATCATCCCTTGGTTGCAGAACAAATTGTGCATTGGTTCTATCCAAACGCTGAAGACCTAAAACGCACACAGATTCATGAATTTATGATGGATTTAAACAGCATTGAAGGCATTGCTTTAACCTAATAAATTTAAAAAAGAAAAGCCAGTCCATTTAGAAATGGACTGGCTTTTCTAACAGTAGAGCTTTTTTTAGTTTTAATCCAGCGCTTCTTAGTATTTATCTCTGAGGCGTTTTACAGGTGCGCTCTGATATTTACGCAATAACTGCCATAAACTCATCACAGCCAATACACTAAAGAAAACCAAAGACCAAACAGGTAAAGACTGACCGAACAACATCCAATCAATTTGAGCACACTCGCCTGACCCTGTTAACACCTGTTGAAATACCGACTTCAGTGGCAGTGTATCTAGCCAGTAATCTAAACCAGGACCACAACTGGGTACTTCTTCAGGTGGCAAGCTTTGTAGCCAAACATGCCGAGCAGCCACACCTGCAGACCATAAAATTGCCAGCGTACCTAAAAAGGCATAGAGCCGTTTCAAAACATTAGAAACTGGGTTATGTAAAAAGGCAATCAGTGAAATTAAGCCTAATCCGATTAAACCAATGCGCTGAAAAACACAAAGTGGACAAGGGTTTAAACCTTGACCATGCTCTAAATACAGCGCAAATGCCATACCCACAACACTGGCTAAAAATAAAAAACCACTGACCAAGCGATAACTCCATTGCATGGCGTATCCTCTTAATTATTATCTAAAATGGGTAAGATATTGTTCAAAACTAATTTGATTATCTTGTTCGAGTTGTTGCTGGCGTTTTAACGATTGTTGAGCAATATCATCAAAATATGCCCATTTTTCAGCACTGAGTTGGTGTTGTTCATACTCGGCAACATGAAGCTGCGCCATATGACTGCCAAAACTCCATGTACCACCTAGCGCTAAAGTATCTTCAATCATTTTTGCCGATAGGGTTGTATCAACGTCATTGACTCGCTTCAGCATGGTTTCCAAAGCATTGCGGTACAACTCTGTCTGATAAGCACTGTCCAGTAAAGCGCCCATTGGCTGCAGTTCTGTTAAATAATGACGACACCAGTCTTCAATGAAATGTTTTTCGCCATTCTCTAGCATTTCAGCATTGGGTGCTCGCCCGCGATTAACCACTTCAGCCTGATTTTTTTCAATAACTTCTTGTTCATCATCATATAAATTCGGGCTGTCTTTGAGTAAGCAATACAATGCCAACGCCTCTAAAAAGCCTGCCGTATTTTCGTCAATCCCAATCGAGCTATACGGGTTGACATCGACTGCGCGTAGTTCAACATAGCTTACCCCCCGATTTTTCAAGGCTTCTGAAGGTGTTTCACCATCTTGTGGCACCTGTTTAGGACGAACTAAGCTGTAATATTCATTTTCAATTTGTAAGACATGATCATTAATTTGAATCGGTTCGCCTTGCGCATTCTTTAAACCTAAACGAGTAAACGGCGCATACGGGGTTTTCACGGCCTTTTGCAAACCATCTAAATAATCATTTAAATTATTGTAGTGAATACCCAACTGTTTTTGCGCCGAATTTTGATAACCAAAACGCCCCATTCTTAACGCAGTCGCATAAGGCAAATATAAGGTGCCCCTCAATAACGGCAACAAATGATGTTCACGTCCTGTCATAAAACATTGACAAACCGAAGGACTTGCACCCACTGCAAACATCACCAACGGGGTTAAACGAATAAAATTACGAATTAAGCCAAAATAACGGTGGCTACGATAATCTTGCAAGCTGAGTGTTTTGAGCTGTTCATCCGTTTCATGCGCTTGTAGTGCTTCAAAAAAATGATCAGGGAAAGATAAATTATAATGTACACCAGAAATGGTTTGCATCCGACGACCATAGCGCACACCAAGACCATGGCGGTACAAGGTTTTGAAACGACCAATATTCGAAGAACCATATTGTGCTAAACGAATATTTTCGTCGTGATCATCCAACATGCATGGCATCGATAACGGCCATAATTTTTCGTCATGTTCTAAATAACGATGCGCTACAGTATGAATATCTTTTAATTCATCTAACGCCTGACCAATGGTTTCTTTCGGTGGCGTGATGAATTCCATCAAGGCTTCTGAATAATCGGTGGTGATATGCGAATGTGTCAACGCCGCACCCAATGCCTTTGGATGATCCGCTTGAGATAGAAAACCCGTACTTTGCATACGTAAGCTTTCACGCTCAATCCCCCGAAGCATCCCGCTTATATGCGAAGAATCTACCCAAGCCGGTAATGTATCTTTAGAGGTCGATTCGGGTTGACTCATTGCAATCTCGCTTAAATGGAAGAACGACTAATAAAATAAAATCATCAATTTATAGCAGTATAACGTGATTTATCTGCTGCACATTATACTCTGCGTGTGGTTCAGGCAATCGACTATTTGATTTTTTCAAATTTTTATCACAAAGTACCACTATATGACATTCAAAATTTGTGATCTTATTGAATAATAAATGCTAACAACATGTAAAACATATGAATTATCAAGATATTTTAGACTTTTGGTTTGCGACTGAAAACCAGAAAAATTGGTTTAATCAAAGTGATGCGTTCGATCAAAGCATTGAAATGCAATTTAAAACCACATTACTCAGTGCTTCAAAAGCCGAACTTTGGCACTGGCGGACTACGCCAGAAGGTCGTTTGGCTGAAATTATTGTGTTAGATCAATTTTCTAGAAATTTATACCGCGATTCACCCTTGGCCTTTGCACAAGATGCACAGGCTGTGGTCTTGGCCCAAGAAGCCATCAGCTTGGGGCTAGATCAACCCTTGACTGCAGAACAGCGTGCATTTTTGTACATGCCTTTTATGCACAGTGAATCCCCTCTAATACATCAACATGCGTTAAAATTATTCGAAGCACTGAATAATCCAATTAACTTGGATTTTGAAAAAAGACACAAAGTCATTATTGACCGCTTTGGTCGATACCCGCACCGTAACCAGATTTTAGGGCGGTGTTCCACTGCCGAAGAAACTGCCTTTTTAATGCAACCAAATTCCAGTTTTTAGGGCATGTTATTTCTACTCCCCTTGCGTATAAACACTCTTAGGAGGTTGAGCATGAAGAATTTATTACTCGCTACAGCCGTTGTTGCCAGCTTAACGCTTGCAGGATGTGCCACAACGCCATCTAAACCTTTAACTTTTGATCAATTGGGCCAATTCAGTAATACACCACTCAATGCCCAGACCTTCCGGATTGGTTTTAAAACCAGCCCAAATATGAGCTATGGAACAGCTGAAGAAATCACCTTGGTTAAAGCAGCCCAAACCACCGTGCAAAAAGGTTTTCTGTTTTTTAAAGTGTTGGATGATCCAAGCAATCGTAGCCAACAACCGCCAAGACAAGCTGTGGTTTATCCTTCTCCACCGCCCTACCCATATGGCTATTACCGTCGTTATCCAGGATTTTGGCCTGACCCATTTTATGACATGCCTCAAGTGGTCACGCTTGATCCTGTTCAAGTCGCTTATACCATTGAGTGCTTTAAAACTGAAAAAACGGCACCCAAAGACGCTTTTGATGCGCGCTTGATCTTACAATCTTTAGGGCCAAAATATGGGTTAAGTCCAACTGGCGAGATTCTACCTGCCCCGACTGCCACTGCCCCAGCGCCATCAAAATAGGAGCATAGACCACCAAATGGATATGGATCAGGATCAGGATCAGGATCACGTTACGACTTCGCCAAATTTACAGCGCAGTAAACGCTTTGCCATGATTGCTCTTGTAATGGCAGTACTGGCCTGGCTGGCCTTAATGGTGGTTGCCAAAGTATTGCCAGAGCATGTTTGGCTGATCCATATTTTAATGCTGTCTGCAGAAGCAGGTGTGGTCGGTGGTTTAGCAGATTGGTATGCCATTACTGTATTGTTTCGCAATCCCTTCGGTAAAATGCCGATTCCACGATTTTTACGCGATCATACGGAAATTATTCCACGCAATAAGGCCCGTATCGCAGAGTCTATGGGTCGTTTTGTCCAAGAAAATTTTTTATCGCCACAAGTGGTGGAGCGCAGTCTACAAAATACAGATCTTTCACTGGCCGTAGGGAAATGGTTAGCCAATCCAAAAAATAACCGTCAGGTTACCGAGCTCATTCAGCAAACAGTACCGAAAATTTTTGACTTTGTCGGACAGGAGCAAATTGGGCGCTTTATTCAAAGTAATAGCGTGCAATGGGTTAAAAACACACAGGTCAACCATCTTGCCAGTGAACTGCTCCGCGCCGTACTGGAAAATGACTTCCATCAAGACGTGTTGCAACGTGGTCTAGATTTAGCCCATGAATGGATGGTGCATCATCCTGAACAAAGCCAAGACCTTACCCGTCAGTTATTTAAAGAACTGGGGGTGTGGAAATTGGCCAAAGGCGCCAGTTGGATTGGCATTGACGTACAACAACGTACCATTGATTCAATGATTGAGCGGGTTGAATCCATGCTGGCCGACCCTGATCATCCATGGCGCAAAAAAATTGAAGAAGCGGGCCAAAATTTAATGCTACAACTGGCAGACAGTCATAGTTCCGCCAGTATGCGTCTGAATCAGACCAAAGATGCCTTGTTGGACAGTCCACAAATGTTAAATTTCATTAGTGGTGCCGTGGTTATTTTGTGCGATGCCATCAAATCTGACCTACAGAAACCTGACTCAGGTGTTGCACAGAACCTACGAGTAGCCATTCAACAAGTCGGTGAAAATATGGTCTCGAACGTTGCTGTACGCCAACTTTTGAATGAAAAACTCAGTGATGTCGCCATTAACTTGTCCGATCAATACAGTGAAAAAGTGATTCGCTTTATCAGTGAACGGATTCACGAATGGGATTCAAGTGAAATGATTGACAAAATTGAAAATGAAGTCGGTGGCGATCTTCATATGATTCGGGTCAATGGCGTAGTGGTCGGCGCATTTATTGGATTGGTTTTAGGGATTATTCGTGCAATTGTGGAATTTGCCTTCTAAATATTGCCACTCAATTCAGGGTTTATTTCGGCAGTCGCATGTCCACAAATAAGCCCGCAAATTTGCGTACAAAAGGCAACAGCGTGACCACAATAGGAAATGCTATTGCCCAAGAAATCATCCAGTTATATCCCCAAAGCGTCATAAATCCATCAAACCAACCCAATGTGCGTAGCATATTCACAAAAGAAATAATCCCGCTCATTAAAAACGATAGAATAAAAGGCACAACGATGAGCGCCCAACGAGGTGACAATTTCGAAATATTTCCGATGATTTTGGGCGTTTCCTTTGACATAACAATAAACTCAGAAAATTGCAGTAATATCCTGTGCTTAATATATATTGTTTTTATTCAGTTCAAGCAATTCTTTAATTTCTATCGAATATTATTTATTCACGACAAATGGGTTCACCTAAAGAGTCGGAAATTTGCTATATTTACTGTTTTTCCGCGACATTTATTTTTCGACTGATTATGAATACGGCAATCCAAGCAGCGCTCGACCATGCAGTACAATCCCTTCAAGCTGAAGGTGTACTCCCATCTGACTGGCAAAACACCAGCACTTTGACGCGTACCAAAGACCGAAGTCATGGTGACTTTGCGTCCAATATTGCCATGATTGGTTCTAAAGTCGCAGCAATGAAGCCACGAGATTTGGCGGAAAAAATTCTTGCACATTTGCCAGAAGTTGCAGACATCAATAAAGCAGAAATTGCAGGTCCTGGTTTTATCAATTTCTTCTTAAATGCAGACCAACGCTTTGCAATTCTTGAACAAATTCAATCACAAAAAGATCAATTTGGTCGCACGTCAATCAATGCCAATAAACGCATTCAAGTAGAATTTGTTTCTGCAAACCCAACCTCAAGCCTACACGTAGGCCATGGTCGTGGCGCAGCCTACGGGATGACTGTAGCGAATATTTTGGAAGCAACAGGTGCAAAAGTTGACCGCGAATATTATGTCAATGACGCAGGCCGTCAAATGGATATTTTAGCGACATCTACCTACCTACGTTATTTAGAATTAACCGGCCAAAGTCTGGTTTTTCCAAAAAATGCGTACCAAGGCGACTACGTCAAAGAAATTGCGCAAAGCATTATTGACCAAAATGGCGATGCTTATGTACGTCCAGTGGCAGACATTTATCAAGATGTTCCAGAAGATGTGCAATTTGCTCCTGAATTGGATGCTGATGGCAACAAAGTGGTTTTATCTGGCGACAAAGAAAAACACATTGATGGTCTCATCCAAAATTCACAAAAATATTTAGGCGAAAGCTACCGTGTTTTCCATCAAGCTGCTTTAAAAGCGATTTTAGATGATATTAAAGATGACCTTGGCGAATTTGGAGTAACTTTCAATCAATGGTTCAGTGAAGCCAGCTTAACTGAAAAAATTGATGAAGCACTTCAAACTCTAGATCAACGTGGTTTCTTATACGAAAAAGACGGCAACATCTGGTTTAAATCGACTGAATTTGGCGATGAAAAAGACCGTGTTGTTAAACGTCGTAATGGTCAAACCACCTATTTCGCATCAGACATTGCTTACCATCTGAACAAACTACAACGTGGCTATACTGATATTATTGATATTTGGGGTTCTGACCACCACGGCTATATTGCTCGTGTGAAAGCCGCTATTGACGCGATGGGCTATGACTCTAAAAAGTTAACCGTGCTTTTGGTTCAGTTCGTCAGCTTATGGCGTAGTGGCGAAATGGTGCCAATGTCATCTCGTTCAGGTCAATTTGTGACTTTACGTGACTTGCGTAAAGAAGTCGGCAATGATGCAGCACGTTTCTACTACGTAATGCGTAAGTCTGAACAGCACATTGACTTTGACTTAGACCTTGCTGTGTCTCAAAGCAAAGACAATGCGGTGTATTACATTCAATACGCACATGCACGTGTGAACCGCATGGTAGATATCCGTGCTCCTGAAAAAAACATTGCTTTTGACCGCAATCAATTAACAAGTTATAACCCTGCTCTGTTGGTTTTAGATACTGAAACTGAAATTTTGTCAAAACTGGCGGCGTATCCTGAAGTGATTACACGTGCAGCCAATAACTATGAACCACACCAACTCGGTAACTATTTGAAAGAACTGGCAGCCTCTTTCCATGGTTGGTATGCTCAAGAAGATGTTAAAATTTTAGATGAACAAAATGTGGCTTTATCTCAAGCACGTTTATTGCTTTCGGTAAACGTACAGCAAGTGATTCGTAATGGCTTAGTCTTACTGGGTGTTAGTGCACCAGAATCAATGTAAACAGTCTCTAATTACCGTTTACATTTAAGATGGGTTTTGTAAGATACATTTTAGTGCTGTCTTACAAAACCCAATAATTTTATAATTGAACTGAAAATAATGTTATTTTTGACATTAATTAAAATAATGAGGTTCCTCTGTGTTTGGAAAAACGCAACGCGGTGTATCGGAACGGCCCAATAAGCCGAAAAAACCCTTAATTCCAGCATGGCTGGGAACTTTGGCCATTATTTTGATCATCCTTAGTTTTCTGGTTGCCTTAATCCTCTGGAAACCGTGGGAACCTGTTCAAGCCAAAAATCAAATAACTGCTGAACATGCGACAGAAGAAACCAATAAAGACTATCGCTTTTATGATCTACTCCCACAGCAGCAAGTCACACCTATTCCTGAACAGGCGATTCCTGAAGCTAAGAATCAAAACGCAGTTGTAATTGTGGAAGCACCAAAACCTGAACAAGCTGAGACAGCGACTGAATCAGGCTTGAAGGTAAGTGAACCCGCACCTGTTGCCAATTATATTTTACAAGTACGTAGCTACGACGACCCCGACCAAGCCGATGCCCGTCGTGCAGAAATTATTTTGAATGGTTTATCTGCAGATGTAATACAAAGTACAGAAAATGGCAAAGTTTGGTATCGTGTTGTTTCAGGCCCTTATGATTCACAAGATGCTGCCATCATTGCACAGCAAACCTTACAACATAGTGGTATTGATTCCATTGTGGTTAAACGCTAAAAAATTAAAACTAAAAAAAGCGCCAGTAGGCGCTTTTTTTTATATGTATATTCAACTGATCTGTTGAGTCGATACAACACTGGTTTTCAAATAAATATTACCCCAATCTTCAAAGCTAGACCATTGATCTGAGCCTACTTCAGACAAACGTACTTGCTCAACCCAATTCAAATCTTGGGCCAATTCCACAATTTCATCTAAACTTACTGGGCCCTTTGGTGCAGATTCAGTTAGCATATAAAAGAATTTTGGTTCATTGGGTTTACCCATATATGTATTGGCTTTTTCTACAAAATTTTGTACTTGATCACTAGTAGCAATCTTTTTACCTGCATCGGTCGCCTTATCCAAAGCAATTTTTGAAGTTGATGCTAAAGATTTAGATCCTTCAACAATATTATCTTTGGCTGATTTAAATAATGCGTTAAGACGTTCGCCATCATCAGTTTTAAAATCTTTCAAAATGTTTTGTTCAGCATTTTCGACAGATAAATCTAAATAAGGTGCTTCAGAAAAACCCAAACCATTAGCAATAAAGATCGTTGGAATTGAAGAGCGTAAAGTGTTGTACCCTTTCACACGTGCATTATATTCATTACGCCACTGTGCAATTTCTGCTTCACATAGCTCAATATTTGAAATTAAGCGATGATATTGTTGATCTGCTTTTAAGTCAGGATAACGTTCTGCTAAACCTTGCAGATTGGTTAACATCATATTACTGTCTTGGTAATTAGAATAAATCGCATTCATTCCAGTTTCTTTAGCAATCGTTAAATGAACCAATTGCTCACTGGCCTGATAGCCTTTAACCACGTCCATTAACTGATTAATTAAATTTACTTTCTTACTGATAGAAACTGAAATATTAGATAATGCTTCTTTAATTTCGTGAGCATTGCGTTGCAAATTATTGTAAGACTGTAGAACCTTATAAATTATCAGTATAACAACCGCTAATAAAATCCACATCCACATAGGTGAACCCTCCAGATTTATAATTTATGCACCTCACATAGGGCGCATATAGTTTTATAGGAGGGTTCATTCTAACTTTATTTATTGAAAATTAAAGTAAATTACCTAATTTCTCCCCCATCACGACTGTAGAATTGGCTTTAAAAGTTTCATCCCACTGGATTTTATTTTCTTCAAATAAAATAACTGCCGTAGACCCTAAATAGAAACGGCCCAATTCCGCCCCTTTTTCTAAGAATAAATTGTGCTGGTTTAGCTCTAAACGGCCTGTTGGCTTCACTTTTCCTGTAGCCACAGTTTCAATACCCGCCACAATCATAGCGCCTACCAATACCACGGCCATACGCCCCAATTCAGTATCAAATAAACACACCATGCGTTCATTGCGAGCAAATAGACCTGGAATATTTTCGGCTGTGGTTTGATTCACCGAAAATAATTCACCTGGTACATACAGGGTTTCAGTCAATGTCCCCGCAAATGGCATATGCACACGATGATAGTCCTTTGGCGACAAATACACCGTAGCAAATTCACCATTCTTAAATGGTTCAGCTAATTGCGGATCGGCAATCAGTTTTTCCACCGAAAAGCTTTGACCTTTAGCCTGAAAAATATCACCCGCTTCAATTTTACCTAATTGAGAAATGGCACCATCGGCAGGCGAAACAATACTGCGACTATCTGTATCAATTTCACGTACCCCATCTTTTAAAGAGCGGGTAAAAAATTCATTAAATGATTTAAATTTTAAGGCATTGCTTTGTTCTGCAATGGACATATCAATGCCATATTGGGTTTTAAAGGCACTAATCACCACATTTTTAACCAATGGATTTTCACTCGCAGCAACTTTACCAATCACACGAGACAACTTGTGCTGTGGTACAAGGCGTTGTGTTTGAATGAAAATTTGTTTTTTTAATCGTGATGTGATGCTCAAGACGGCAACTCTCCGGTTATGATAGGACTATCGAGGCGATTGCCCCATTCACTCCACGCACCATCGTAAGCTCGAATATTCCAACCCAGTAAGCGCCCTAAAATATAGGCAAGTCCTGAGCGGTGATGGGACTGGCAGTACACCACCACGGGTTCATGAAGATTGAATCCCAGTTGTTCTAAGCGTTGTTGTATGCGTTCTAAAGGATGCAATTTTAAATGATTTTCCCTACTAAGGGCAGTACTCCATTCAAAATGTCGTGCAGTAGGAATATGACCGCCTCGTCTAGCCGCTAAACGTAGGCCAGTATATTCATCTTCGGTACGACAATCCCAAACCTGAATTGTATTTTGTTGCACTTTTTCTAAAAGTTCAGCATATTCAATTTGATACTGACTTTTGTTAGCCAAATGGATTGGTAACAAAGGTACTACAGGAATGATGGGATCGACCTTTGATGAGGTTACTAAGCCCGCACCTAGCCATGCATGAATCCCACCATTGAGTAAACTGGTGCGTTCAAAACCCAAACAATGTAAATTCCAAATTAAACGCCCTGCCCATGCGCCACCTTCATCATCATAAACCACCACATGATGTTCAGGTGAAATGTTCAAATGGCGAACTAAAGCTTCTAAACCCGCTTGATCGGGTAAAAGCCCCATTGCTTGTTCATCCTGACGTACCAATAGGTTTGGTTTGACATGAATAGCATAGGGTATATGCAATTGCTCATAGACGGAACGACGGCTCAAATCGATAATTCTTAATTTTTCATGGCCTAAATACGGCACTAAGTCTTCTGCATCAATCAGCAATCCGAGGTTTAAGGCAGATTCAGTCATGGTCATTTCGTAGGGTATTTGAATAAGTATGCCTTGATCTTAGCACAAGTCATTTTTACGATTATGGTGATTTTTTGCATTCTGTTAGCAAAATTTTAGATATAAACAAAACGGCCAGAACAAAGTCTGACCGTAGAAAATAGCAAAGTTAACGAAATGGTCGCTTAGGCTTCTGAAATATCAAAAACCTGACGTAAATAAGCCAAGAAGGTGTCGTTATCGGTCATGGTTTTTCCCGGACTGTCAGAAATTTTTGCCACCGATTGTCCATTACATTCCACCAATTTCAACACAATATTTAAGGGGGTTTGCCCCATGTCGTTGGTTAAGTTTGTGCCAATCCCAAAACTCACTTGGAAACGATCTTTAAAATAATGATGCAATGACCATGCTTTTTCTAAATTCAAACCATCACTAAAGGTCAGCATTTTGCTTTTACTGTCTACTTTTAGCTTTTTATAATGGGCATAGGCTTTATCCCCCCATTCATACGGGTCGCCACTGTCATGACGCAACCCATCAAACAGCTTGGCAAAGTACAAATCAAAGTCACGCAGGAACGCATCCATACCGACCACATCGGTCAGCGCAATACCTAAATCACCACGATATTCTTGCACCCAAGTTTCCAACGCCGATTTTTGAAAATTACGTAAACGCACATCTAGCGCTTGGAATGCTTGTAAAAACTCATGTGCCATGGTGCCAATTGGGGTAATGTTCAATTCTTTCGCAATGAGGACGTTACTGGTACCACGGAAAATATACGGTGCAGCGTGATTAAACTCTTCAATGACATGTTTTTGCCATGCAAAACTATAACGACGACGTGTGCCAAAATCGGACACTAAAAAAGGTGGATCATTGGGGTTTTGTTCTGCTTGGTATTTTTTTAGCAGTTCAGTTTTAGCCAAAAGACGGCGCTCACCTTCAGCCAAAACCTCATCCGAACGCATTCGTTTAAAGTACAATTCGTTCACAAGGGCCAAGACAAAAATTTCAAACATCATGGCTTGAACCATCGGGCCTTCCACCCAAATATCTAAACGACCTTCGCTGTCGATACCCGCTTTAATAAAACGGCGCTTCAGCTGAAACAGCTCTAAATAATCGACAAAATCGCTTTTAATAAAGCGCAAGCTACGCAAATACAGCAGTTCATCTTCAGCAAATTTAAGCTGACAAAGATAATCTAACTGCTCATTCAACTCATCCAAAATATCTGCTAAGGGATAAACCGTATCATCTAAATTACGACAACGAAAATGGTAAACACTATGCGTTTGTGGGAATTTATGCAGAACCACTTGAAGCATGGTGAATTTATACAAGTCAGTATCAAGCAGGGATTGAATGATTGGAGCCATATCTATTTGAATTTCGCTGTGCTTCTTGCATTAAAGCATATTTTCTTAGGTAAGATGGCAAGTTTTGCGCTGGGCTACGCTGTTTTAAAAGAATATTGCTCAATGGGCCTAAATAGAAAAAACCTACTGCGCTTTATTCAAAGCAAACTACACTTTTGTCCAATGTTCTTTGCTCCATCTTAGACCTCATTTTTCTCTTACTTGTCGCCTTTTATTCTGTTTTAGTAGCAAAATCAACTGAAGTTCGTGATTAACATTTATATAGAGCCATGAATCAGATGGCCTTGGTTTCTAGCATCTTTCAAAGCCATCTCTACTGGATTTGTTACAATACTGACCTTAAAGATATTCTATTGGATGAGAAATGCGGGCGTTATTACAGCGGGTTTTAGAAGCGAAAGTGGTGGTTGAAGGAGAAACCACGGGAGAAATTCAGCACGGTATTTTGGTGTTTTTAGGCTTTGCTAAAGAAGATACTTTCGAAAAAGGCCAAAAGTTAATTGATAAAATTTTGAAATATCGTTTTTTTGACGATGAGCAAGGCAAAATGGGCTGGAACATTGCACAGGCCAAGGGTAGTTTATTATTGGTTTCACAATTTACGCTGATGGCCAACACGCAAAAAGGTTTACGTCCTGACTTTGGCCCTGCCATGCCTCCCGCTGAAGCAAAAATATTGTATACGCAATTGGTGACTTATGCGCAAAGCCAATTCCCTCATGTGCAAACAGGTATTTTTGCTGCCGACATGAAAGTTCATTTGGTCAATGATGGGCCTGTGACCTTTAACTTAGAGATTGAATAATTCAAGATAAAAAAGCCTTCAAACGAAGGCTTTTTTATCTAAGTGCAAGCTTATTTACCTGTTTTCTCTTTTAAGAAACGGCGTGCTGCTTTTAATTTTTCTTTGATAGGTTTTGGAAGCTTTGGCGGAATCAATTTAGCCACTTGGTTAAACCACACCAATAAACCAAAATCGCCTTCCATTTTAATACTACCGTTTTGCATTCCTGTCATAAATGCAGTCGGATCACCTTTCATTAAGGTTTTTACACCTTGTTCGCTGTCTGCAAATTGCAAAATAAAATCTGCTTTTTCTGCATCACCAGCAACAGTATCAATCTGACCATTATTTACAATAATTTGACGCGCTACGCCCAAGTCTGTCCCAATTTGGATACGGAACTGACGTTCATGCACTAACTCAATGAATTTTGGACTGGTGCGCGCAAGCTGTTTCATTCTGAGTGCTAAACCAGCAACCAGTAAATCCAGCGGATCCGTGCTGACATCAACCAGAGGTAACTTTACGACAGGGATTGACGATAGTTTCATGACTTTGAGCCTATTGTAATTGTTGGAAAATTGACTGCATCATCCTACCATAACTTCTATTTTTAGACGCAAACCTTTGTATAACAATTATCAACCTGTCAGACCTAAAAAATGCGCCCTCAGGCGCAGTTTTTAAATCGATATACTTTAATCGGTATTAGCGACTTGAACACTGTTGTTCATCGTCATACACAGGCGTGTGTTCGATACAACGGCGCTTGGCCAGTGCACGTTCTGCTCGGCGATCCTCACC
This sequence comes from Acinetobacter celticus, assembly GCF_001707755.1. Classification (GTDB taxonomy): domain Bacteria; phylum Pseudomonadota; class Gammaproteobacteria; order Pseudomonadales; family Moraxellaceae; genus Acinetobacter; species Acinetobacter celticus. The sequence goes on from NZ_MBDL01000001.1 coordinate 643,096, forward strand.
CAATAAAATCAAGGTAAATACCACCATCGCAGAGGTGATTGCAGTTAAATAGCTGTAAGTCATGGGTAACTCAAACACGGTTTGCGTACCAAAACGAATGACTTCAATGAGCCCCCAAACCAGCATTCCAGCCAGCATAAAACTCAACCAGCGACGATAAGGCGAGAAGAAAACAGCAATCAAAGCCATGGCGATAAAGCTCATGCCAACGATGGTCGCTAAATTCGCTGTTACCATAAAAACCTCCGTCATTTGGCAGAGTAAGCCATCAAATGATGCTTCACGCTACCAAGGATTACCGTTAAATGAATAAATGGAATTATTGTCAATCTCACTTTCTATGGATGCATTATGCGGAGTTTTTTGGATAAGAAAAGTCTTGTATTTTGATAAAGCGACACACCTTGTCGCAATATTATTTTGTCATTACACTTTTTCTTTTTGTGGTTTTTCTAGAACAATGATTCCATCACGCTTGGCGTGTCATTACAAAAAAAATGTGGCTTTTATCGCCTGAAAAAATATTTTTTATAATTGGTTTAATCGTTGTTTTTCTCAGCAACTCTGTTGCCACCACTTATCGGGTTTGCTTTGTTTTGATGAAAAAAAATGCGGTGAAAACACCGCATTTTTAAAGTCTTAGTCGTACTTAGGCACGATTTAAATCTTTATCATGCACACCAATCAAATACAGCACGCCATCTAGACCGACACTAGAAATAGCTTGATTGGCATTTTGACGTACCAATGGTTTGGCACGGAATGCGACCCCTAAACCTGCAATAGACAACATTGGTAAATCGTTTGCGCCATCCCCTACCGCAATGGCTTGCTCAAGTGAAATACCCATGTTTTCTGCAAGTTCACGAAGTAGTAATGCTTTACGTGCACCATCCACAATGTGACCTTTCACGTCCCCTGTCACTTTGCCGTCGTGCACATCCAACACATTGGCATGGACTTCATCTATGCCCAATTTTTCTTGCAAATATTCTGCAAAATATTGGAATCCACCAGATAAAATAGCCGTTTTATAGCCCAATGCTTTCAGGGTTGAAATTAAGCGTTCAGCACCTTCAGTGATGGTGAGGCGTTCTGCAATTTTAGGCAATACTGAAGCATCTAAACCCTTCAGTAAGGCAACACGTGCACGGAAGCTTTGCTGAAAATCAAGCTCACCTTGCATGGCGCGCTCAGTAATTTCTGCCACTTGCTGGCCAACACCTGCTTCAATCGCCAACTCATCAATGACTTCTTGTTCAATGAGGGTCGAATCCATATCAAAACAAACCAAACGACGGTTACGACGGTAGGCATTATCTTCTTGTACCGCAACATCAACGCTCAGCTCTGACGATAAGCGTAGACAAGCCGCACGCATAGCCGTTGCGTCTAACATTTGCCCTTTTAAACCAAACTGCACGCAGGCACGTTTAGGGCTATCGGCTTGTTCATCTAGCTCAGGACGACCTGATAAACGAGTGACGGTTTCAATATTGAAACCCTGATCTGACACAATTTTTGTAACGGCCTGTAAGTGAGATGCGTTCAGTACGGGCGCTAAGGCTGTCACGATATAGCGTGTACGTCCTCCCTCACTTACCCATTGATCATATTCTGCTACAGAGATTGGTTTAAAGCGCACAGTTAAGCCGATATCATGTGCTAGAATCAGAATTTCCTTCATGGCTAATGCTGTCGCAGTTTGATCATCAGACGACACAACAATACCTAAAGTCAGCTGGTTATGGATGACGGCTTGTCCAACATCTAGAATTTGTAAGGAATGAACGGAGAGGACCTGCATTAATCGTGTGAATTGATTAGGCTGGTCTGGTCCTAAAAAGGAAATAAGAAGGATTTCTTGCATGAATTGACTCGGGTTCTGAGCGACAACTAATGTGAGAATCATAATCGAAATTGAACAGAATTGCCTTGGAAGTTTACGTTGAATGCGCCTAGACAAGGGCTATTTGCTAGCCTACTAATTGTAAGTTTTGCTTTCCATACCTTTTTATTGGTATTGGCGACCACTCACCAGCTGAATGAAAATCGTGCCAGCCAAGGTCAACTCATGACCAGTCAACTGGTTACGGACAGTATGACTGAAATGGAACCTGCCAATACGGTATCATTGGCATTGCTCGCAGACCGTTATGCCACAAACCCAAGTGTTGCCTCTATCCGTATTTTAAATGCAGATAATCAAGTGATGGCAACGGGTGGTCAGACTAAAACTCGTGAAGGCGAAGTTTTTGTTCGTGATGCATTACAAAATGAAAAGAAAGTCGGTACGGTCGAAATTACTTTAATTCAGCCCAGTATTGGCGAAATTTTACGTACACAGTGGTTGGCTATTTTAGTATCGCTGATCATTCATAGCCTGCTCTGGTTGGCTTATCGTGGTATTGCCCGTCCAAGCCGTACTGAGTATTTAGCACGTATTAATAATGAATCACGCTTAAAACATGAAATTCAAACCCTGACACAAGCTTTAGAACAAGAAAAGCATAATGCGGCTGTTGCCATTGCTCAAGCACAGCAAAATGCACAAAGCAAAGTCAAGGCCAAAGAAAGTAAACCTGTGGTGATCAACAGTAATGAATTGGCGCTGAATATTCAATTCTACGACCCAAAACAGTTATTAGACTCGGTCAACAGTACCGTCTCTGGGCCTTATTTTAATTTGTGCCAAATCTTTTTAAATAAAACGGCTGAATTATGCGTACAGCACTACAAACTCAATCACTCAGACATTTGTACTGTACATAAATTTGATGACAAAGGTGCGACCATCAGCATCTCTGCCGATACGCCAAATGCCTTACAATGCCTTACCACTATTAGTGCGGTATTCCAATTGTTATCGGATGTATTGTATAAACGCTACCGTGAAGAAAAACGTTTTGTTTTACAAACCCGTAGTGCCATTTCTAGCTCAGTCGAAGCGATGCAATTGTCTTCCGTACAAGCCGCTGAACGTTTAGTACAACAACTGTCAGCAAAAGAAACTGCGGTACATGTACCAAATGCTTTACTGAAAGAAATTTCGGATCATTTCCAATTGGTGAGCCTACCAAACCCAACCAATGTATTGACCCGTCATGCCTTTATGATTAACGGTATGGACAGTGAAATTGCCGAAATGGCACAGAATTTCCGTACAGAAATTTTAAAATCGAAGCAATCTAAAGCCTCTTAAACAACGTATTGTTTCTAAAATAAAAAAGCCTGATCATCATCAGGCTTTTTTATTTTATATGATGCAGAGGGTTAAACCTTCAGCATTTTTTGCTCAACCAACAAGCGCTGTGCATTATGTTGCTGTTCCAAGGTTTGACAGGTCATTTTTTCCCAATGACCATCGGCTTGTAAATCCCATGCATTTTGATTGTCTTGTAAATAATTCAAAAGACCATCTTTAATAATACGTTTTTTCAAACGGATATCTAAAATAGGGAAACAAGTTTCAACCCGAGAAAATAAGTTACGGCCCATCCAATCGGCACTGGCACAGTAGAGCTGTTTTTCCCCTGCATGTTCAAAATAATATACGCGGGTATGTTCCAAAAAGCGTCCCACAATAGAACGTACGCGAATATTTTCCGACATGCCCTGCACTTTCGGAATTAAACAACAAATAGAGCGAATAATTAAATCCACTTTTACTCCCGCTTCAGAAGCACGATACAAAGCAGCAATCAATTGTGGTTCACTCAGCGCATTAACTTTAATGATAATCCGTGCATTTTTGCCTGCTTGGGCGTATGCAATTTCCTGATCAATCAATTTAAGCAGTTCACTGTGCAAGGTAAAAGGGGCATGTAATAGGGCTTTTAATTTGGCCATTTTCCCCATCCCCGTCAGTTCTTGAAACATGCGATGTACATCTTCACAAATTGCAGGCTGCGTGGTCATCAGGCCATAGTCGGTATACATACGCGCATTGCCCGCATGATAATTTCCTGTACCTAAATGTACATAACGTAAGAGCTGGTTATTTTCACGGCGGACAATCAAAATCATTTTGGCATGGGTTTTATAGCCCACAATGCCATACACCACCACTGCGCCCGCCTCTTGCAAAATATTGGCGACCATAATGTTGGACTCTTCATCAAAGCGGGCACGTAGCTCAATGACTGCGGTCACTTCCTTACCATTTCTGGCGGCTTCAGCTAGCACCTGTACAATTTCAGAGTCTGGGCCACTGCGGTATAACGTCTGTTTAATTGCTAAAACTTTCGGGTCTTTGGCTGCTTCTTTGAGTAAACTAATGACGGGTTGAAATGAATCAAACGGATGATGTAGCAATACATCTTGTGCTTTTAAGATGTCAAAGATGCTCTGTGACTGACGGAAAATTTTCGGAATAACCGGTGTAAACAGCAGGTATTTCAACTCAGGACGGTCAAAACTGCTGCTTAAGCGTGATAAATTAATCGGGCCATTGGTTCGATACAACTCCTGCTCAGTTAAATCAAACTCATCTAGCAAATACTGCATAATCGGTGCTGGACAATCATCTTCAATTTCTAAACGCACTGCACGGCCAAAACGTCGCGATGACAGCTCATCTTTGAGCGCCACCGCCAAATCATCAACATCTTCAGATAAAATTAAATCCGCATTGCGGGTCACACGAAAAGCATAACAACCAGTCGCATGCATGCCCGGGAACAAATCATTAATATGCTGTTGAATAATGGCAGTGAGAAAAATTTGTGCATCTGCACACCCTGCAACCTCTGCCGGTAAATGAATTAAGCGTGGCAAAGAACGTGGTGCAGGCACAATCGCCATGGTAATTTCACGACCAAACGCATCTTTACCTTCTAAACTGACAATAAAATTCAGACTTTTATTAACTAAACGCGGAAAAGGATGCGATGGATCTAGGCTAATGGGTGTCAGTACAGGTTGGACTTCTTTGGCAAAATATTTGGCAATCCAGGCTTTATGTTTTTCTAATATGTCTTGATATTGAATAAATTGAATGCCCTGACTTTGCAAAGCCGATAAAACACTATGATTTAAAATTTCATACTGCTGTTTAACCGCAGTATGAATTGCCTGGGAGAGCGCCTGTAATACCACTTCAGTGGGTATGGCATCTGGAGTACGAGCAATGGCATTTAAATCGCGTTGCTTCATTAACCCCGCAATGCGAATTTCAAAAAACTCATCTAAATTTCGAGCAAAAATAATTAAAAAGTTAAGACGTTCAAGTAAGGGCAACTGAATATCTTGTGCTTGAGCCAGCACTCGACGGTTAAACTCAAAAAGTGACAATTCACGATTAAAATAGGTTTCCGATGAATGTTGAAAATTTTGCATGTGCTCTCAATGATGTTTGCAACAGTCGGTTATAAAGCTTTCGATAGGGCATGTTAGGCAGACATTATGACAGTCATGTTACATCGCAATCATCGGTGCTAAATGGAAGTACGTTTTTCAAGTATCTCTATTGCAAAAAAAGAGCATTTCAGTGCTCTTTGATGATCTTTATTTTTTATTCACGATTGAATCTGTCGGTGCTTGCGTTCTACTGGCCCAATAACTGGCTAAAGCTGGGCCAGAAATATTATGCCATAAACTAAAAATTGCACTAGGTAAAGCAGTCATAGGCGATGCAGCAAAATGTGTGGCTGCCAGTGCTACGCCCAAACCTGAATTTTGCATGCCTACTTCAATGGCGACAGCTTTGCAGTCTGCATACGGTAATTTAAACAGTCGACTAGCACCAAAACCCAATAAATAACCCAAACCGTTATGCAACATGACTACCCCTAAAATGAGCAAGCCCGATTCAAAAATTTGTGTTTTGCTTCCAGCAATAATGGCAGCCACAATCGCGACAATCGCAATGACAGAAATAAGAGGCATTACCTGAATATAAGCTTCAACTTGGGCTTTAAATAAGCTTCGTGCAATTAGCCCTAAAAGTATAGGAAACAGCACCACTTGCAAAATAGACACCAACATCGATAGCGCATTAATATCAATCCACTGACTGGCCAAAAGATAAAACACTGCAGGGGTTAAAATTGGTGCCAGTAAGGTCGATACTGATGTACACGCCACCGACAGCGCAGTATTGCCCTTTGCCATATAAGTAATGACATTCGAGGCCGTGCCCCCAGGGCAACATCCCACCAAAATTACCCCAATCGCAATTTCTGGTGCTAACGCAAAAACTTTACAGAGCACATAGGCCAAACTAGGCATCACAATAAACTGGGCAGCCACACCAATAAATACCGCTTTTGGGCTTTGCATGACCCCCTTAAAGTCAGACACGGTCATGGTCATACCCATGCCAAACATAATAATGCCCAACATCCACGGGATATACGCTTTTAACCAGACAAAAATTTCAGGCATCCAGAGTGCAATACCTGAAAACAGCACTACCCATAACGCAAAAGTTTTTTGAATCCATTGATTAAATTTAAAAAATGTTGCCATGCCATTTAACCTAGTGTGAAGGCAAATAAAAAGCCATCAAAGATGCCTGTTGTCTATCTGCCAATATTTTTTCTGAAATTATACCGTTTCTGACACTTTAACAATGTCTTTTACATAAATTCGCTTGACCCCGTGCGCCTGTATTTCTTGCCACGCCTGTTGTAATGACCCTTGTAAATCAATGCCTTGACTTGCATCTGCAACGACATAGGTCTCAAAGCCAAGTTTACAGGCATCCATTGCCGTCCAAGCCACACAAAAATCTGTCGCAATCCCCACAATAAAGACCCGATTAATTCCTCGTTCTTTTAAATAGCCCGCCAAACCTGTTGAAGTTTGATGATCTGCTTCGATAAAAGCCGAATAACTGTCGATATTGGTATGGAAACCTTTACGAATAATCAGTTGTGCTTTTGATGCCTTCAAATTTGGATGAAATTCGGCATCTTGCGTCCCCTGAATACAATGTGCGGGCCATAATACTTGCGGGCCATAGGCCAACTGAATCGTCTCAAAAGGGCGATATCCAACATGATTCTCGACAAAAGACACATGATTTTCGGGGTGCCAATCTTGAGTCAGCACAATATTTTCAAAAACTTCTGCCAATTGGTTAATTTGAGGAATAATTTGATCCGCATGAGCAACCGCCAAGTTTCCCCCTGGGGTAAACCCATTTTGCACATCGACAATAATAAGCGCGCTATTTTTCAGCATAAATATCTATCCATCTTCTTATCTAAATTTTTATTAAAACCAATCAACATCTCAAATGACAATGAACACATGATTATTTAGGTTTCAAGGTAAAATAACCGGGTCTTTTTCTTTGTTTAAGTTGAGTCTGTGGCTACTATTAAGCGCCAGCAATCATAAAACATATCATTTATCTCAATAAAAAAAGCCTGACTGTTAGACTTTTTCATAGCATCTTTATGGGTTATTTTATTAAAAGGTAGATTCAAAAAAATGAGTTTTAGAACAATCCTGATCCTTTTTTTCTCTTGAAACTGAATAAAACACAAACTACATAGCTTTTCTCAGCACATCTACTTGATTATTTTAAATATGCTTTGTATAAAGTTTTTTATGGCTTTGACTAAAGCATATTGTTCTTATGCTTACGATCAGTCATAATTTGCGTAAGCATTACTCAATACAGCATAAGCGCATTGAATTCGCTATAAATCAAAATACGAACCCATCCAAATTTACGTTTTCCCAACTCCTTTCGGATGGACAAATAGGATTTTTTTTAAAATGACTCAGCAAGCACAGACCATTCAAGGCTCAATTGTCGCAATCGTCACCCCCATGTTTGAAGATGGAAGCGTAGATTGGAAGGGTCTAGAGAAGCTCGTTGAGTGGCATATCCAACAAGGCACAAACAGCATTGTTGCGGTTGGCACAACTGGTGAAGCATCAACTTTAAGTATGGCTGAACACACTCAAGTCATTAAAGAAATTATTCGTGTCGCCAACAAACGTATTCCTATTATTGCGGGTACTGGGGCGAACTCGACACACGAAGCCATTGAACTGACCAAAGAAGCCAAAGAATTAGGCGCAGATGCGGCGCTTTTAGTTACACCTTATTATAATAAACCTACACAAGAAGGTCTATTTCAGCACTACAAAGCTATTGCCGAAGCTGCTGATATGCCAATGATTCTTTATAATGTACCTGGTCGTACAGGCGTAGATATGGAAAACGAAACTGTGATCCGTCTTGCCGATATTCCACAAATTATTGGTATTAAAGATGCCACGGGTGACGTGCCTCGCGGTCAAGCACTCCTTGAAGGCCTAAAAGGCAAAGAAATGATTGTTTATTCAGGCGATGACGCGACAGCTTATCAACTAATTACACTCGGTGCGAAAGGCAATATTTCAGTAACAGCAAATGTTGCACCTAAAGAAATGAGTGAAGTATGTGCCGCTGCCGTGGCAGGTGATGCTCAACTTGCTGAACAACTTAATACTAAAATTGCAAATTTACACAATATTCTATTTTGCGAATCGAACCCAATTCCTGTGAAATGGGCACTTCATGACATGGGCTTAATTGGTACAGGCATCCGCTTACCATTAACACCGCTAGCAGAACAATATCGCGCACCGCTTCATGAAGCACTTGCTGATGCGGGCGTCATTTAATAAAGAGCAAATATTATGCAATTACGTTTAGGGCTCACCCTTGCGCTTTCAGTATTCAGTTTCGCCGGTTGCAGTTCACTGGCTGTTAATAACGGCACTTTAGACTATAAAAATACAACCGACTTAAATCCACTGCAATATCCTGAAGGTGCGGTGATGCGTCCTGCAACGCCACTGTATCCTGCTCCAGCGGTTGACCAGCTTGCAATTGAACATGCACCTAAGTTGGAAAACCCAAAAGGCAACCGTTTTTCTTTGCCTCGACCAGATGCCGTTCAAAATACAGCGAATCCTGCAGAAAACAGCCAAACTGAAGATCAAAGCATTGGCCGTCCTGAACTTGTAACGGATGGAAATCAAAATCCATTGCTCAAAATCAATGGAAATTCTGCTACAATTTGGCAATATACCCTTGCTACACTCAGCAGTCTTAACCATACCGTTATTAGTCAAAGCAAAAATCGCCACGAAGTGACGATTAAAATCGACCAAAAAATCTATGTTTTAAGACTTTCATCTGCTGGATCTAGCAATAATCTCGCTGTATTCAATGCCGATAACAGTTTTGCAGACAAAGAAAAAGCTGCAGACCTGTTAGCTCAAATTTACCAAAATTGGCCAGCCTAGTCGTACTAGGCATTTTTTTTTGCAAAAGGTTCCCCCATGTTAAAACAAACCTTGCTCTATACTGGTAAAGCGAAATCTGTTTATGAAACAGATAATGCTGACCACCTTATCCTCGTTTTCCGCGATGATGCTTCTGCATTTAATGGCGAAAAAATTGAACAGCTGGATCGTAAAGGTAAGGTGAACAACCGTTTTAACGCCTTTATCATGGAAAAATTGGCAGCCGCTGGTATTGAAACTCACTTTGAAAAACTTCTTTCTCCGACTGAAGTTCTTGTGAAAAAGTTAGCGATGATTCCTGTTGAATGCGTCATTCGTAATTATGCAGCAGGTTCATTGTGCCGTCGTTTAGGTGTTGAAGAAGGCAAAGAGCTTGTTCCACCAACATTCGAATTATTCTTTAAAGATGATGCGCTTGGCGACCCAATGGTAAACGAATCTCAAGCCATTGCTTTAGGTTGGGCGAATGCTGAACAGCTTGAACAAATGAAAGTTCTTACTTACCAAGTAAATGAAGTTCTTAAAGATTTATTCGATAAGGGTGGCATGCTATTGGTAGACTTCAAACTTGAGTTTGGCGTGTTCCATGACCGTATTGTATTAGGTGATGAGTTCTCTCCAGATGGTTGCCGTCTATGGGACAAAGAAACTAAGAAAAAACTGGATAAAGATCGTTTCCGTCAAGGTTTAGGCGGTGTGGTTGAAGCTTATGAAGAAGTTGCAACACGTTTAGGTATAGATCTTTCTGATATTTAATCCGTATTTGCTGCAAAAAACCGAGCTTTTAAGCTCGGTTTTTTTATACAGAATAAAAATAACCATGAACGTATTTTCAATTCAAAAAATCAATTGTAGCCATAAATAGTATCGTTTTTACAAAACACTATTGATCACATAAAATAAGTTTCATATCTCGCGACATCAGTAGCTTAAGCATTAAAGCTTTGCCAACCAACGACCCTCTAGGATGTATCTCCCCAAGGACATCCTACTTTCCCAGCCTTCGTGCTGGGCTTTTTTATTGTTGCTGTTGCTCTTTCACCCAACGGCGTTGTTGCAGACGCTCCCCTTCTACTTCACGCTTATTACGGGCAGATTCATACAATTTTGTGCCTTTTAACTCGGGTGGTAAATAGTCTTGTAATACAAAATGCTCTGGGTAATTATGTGGGTACAAATAATCGACTCCGTAACCTTGCTCTTTCATCAACTTGGTCGGTGCATTTCTTAAGTGTAAAGGCACAGGCAAATTTGCCGTTTTTTCAGCTAAGCTCATGGCTTGATTAATCGCCAAATAAGTACTATTACTTTTGGCACTGGTTGCTAAATAAACCGCGCACTGTCCCAAAATAATTCTGGCTTCAGGCATTCCAATCACTTGTACCGAACGGAAACATTCTCCCGCCAAAAGCAATGCATTGGGGTTTGAATTCCCAATATCCTCTGAAGCGGCAATCAGCATACGTCGTGCAATAAAGGTTGGGTCTTCCCCGCCTTTAAGCATACGTGCCATCCAATATAAAGTCGCATCAGGATCACTGCCTCGAATGGATTTTATAAATGCTGACACCAAATCATAGTGCTGTTCACCTGACTTGTCATAACGAGCAATATTTTGTTGTGCAACTTTCACCACAACAGCATTGGTTACAATATTTTCCACATCAGATTCAAAAGTACTGGAAATTAAATCTAATAAGTTCAGCGCTTTACGTGCATCTCCAGCAGCGAATTGTATCAGTGCCTCAAATTCTTCAATGTGTATATTACGTTCTTTAAGAAAATCATCCTGCTCTAAAGCCTGTAGAAGCAAAATTTGAATGGCATCTGCATCTAAAGCATTTAAGGTATAGACTTGGCAACGCGATAATAATGCACTATTCACTTCAAATGATGGATTTTCAGTGGTCGCGCCAATTAAGGTGATTTTTCCTTTTTCGACAGCATTCAGCAAAGCATCTTGTTGTGTTTTATTAAAGCGATGTATTTCATCAATAAAAACCACAGGCGTCAGTAAATCTCCACCATCGGCAATGACTTCGCGTAATTCCTTCACCCCAGTATTCAGCGCAGATAAGCTCACAAATGGCCGATCTACAGCTTGTGCCAACAACAAGGCAATGGTGGTTTTACCCACCCCTGGAGGCCCCCAAAAAATAATCGAAGGTAAATGTCCTTGATCAATCATTTGGCGCAAAGGTGCTTGTGGGCCTAACAGATGATCTTGCCCAATAATTTTTGACAAATCTCGAGGTCTGAGGCGTTCTGGAAGCGGAATATGGCTATCTGGCATCTTATAATTTCATTAAAGGCTAACAATAGGTCTGGCTACATTCTAACACTAGGATTTTAAATCGATACCTATTATTCATGCAGGTATTTTCGGCTACTTTTTCTACTTAAATCTGAATAACAAAGCATTTGCATCTTCTCATCTGGTTTGAAATACAACAGACAATCCGCTATTTAAACCGTGCGATGGTCAATATTTAGGTTTATATTTAACGCTACAAGATTATGAACAGGTGTAGATTCCAAGGCACTCCTCTTACCCGATGAGCCTTTCACTGAACCGATATCCCTTATTTTTATTTGCGACCTATATGATGTATTTAATCAGCGCCTGCTTAGCCGGAAAACCCGTCCGTTACGATGCTAAAGCCTATCACTATGAGGCTATTCAAAAGCTTATGCGCCATCAACAGGTGATTCTGGCCTGCCCTGAAATGCTAGGAGGACTGGCTTGTCCGCGTCAGCCCGCAGAAATTATTGGTGGTACGGCGCAGGATGTCTTAACAGGTCATGCCAAAGTGATGACCCAACAAGGTGAGGATGTTACTCAAGCCTTTATCATCGGCGCCTATAAAACTTTAGAATTGGCGCAACAACATCAAATTAAAACCGCTGTATTAAAAGAAAATAGCCCATCTTGTGGACGCAACTTTATTTATGATGGTCGTTTCAGTGCTACAAAGCTTGCAGGTACAGGTGTTACCGCGACACTTTTACTGCAACATGGCTTTGAAGTCTGCTCTGAAGAGGAATTTTTAGCACGTTTGACTGATCTTTAGCGCACCCAACGTACAATATAGTCCTCAATATCATCCTCATTGATATCTGTTTCACTTACACAGCGTCCTGCCACTGACTTTCTGGCTTTAATGACATTGTCACGGCTACCTGTATTTAAATAATGCCATGCAGGCAGTTTTTGGCCTTCGTTTAAGCGACGATAGGCGCAACTTGGAGGTAACCAACGAATGTGTTGGAGTTTTTCCAAGCTGAGTTGAATGCAATCTGGAACCGAAAGCATTCTATTTTGATAATCTGAGCAATGCCCAGTACTGCAATCTAATAACTTGCAAGCCACTTTGGTATAGGCAATTTCTTGTGTTTCGTCATCTTCTAATTTAATTAAACAGCACAGACCACAACCATCACACAGCGCTTCCCATTCGCTATGGGTCATTTCTGCTAAGGAATATTTTTTCCAAAATTGCGGGCGAAGAGCGTCCATCGTAATCTGAGATTCTGTCTAGGTCTTTGCCCGATTATAACAGCCTTGACACGATTATAGGCATGTAAGCATATTCCATCTTTCTGATATAAAAGATCACAATTCAATCAAATGTTCCCTACAAAGGAATAACAGTGCATTGAAACCCATACTCCTATACTAAAAATCAGAATAAAAATACGTGGAGAATGATGATGTTCCGTTGGGCCATTATATTTGCAGTCATCGCACTCATTGCGAGCTTATTTGGTTTTGGTGGTGTTGCAGGATTATCGAAAGATTTTGCGATTATTTTGCTGGTCATTGCCGCGATTCTTGCGCTTGTTGGTTTTCTATCGCGAGGGAAAGTATAGCTCTGCCTAAAATATTATTAAAAGCACTATGTATAAAAATAAGCGCCTTGATGGCGCTTATTTTATGGCGATTCGGTCTATATTATGGCTTTAAATGACGAGGTCTAAAACCGACCGCCAGCAAAGTCATACTATAAGCAACAACGCCAACAACACAAAACCCAATCACTTCGATCACACGAATCCACTGTGAAACATCGCCATTATACCAAGTCAGTGCATACCAAAGAGTGGCAATCATCACGATATTAGCGACTGCATATTGCAGACCCAGTCTTTTCCAATGTGCGCCAAAACGGAAAATATTACGTTTGTGCAAATAAAAGTACAGCATTCCTGCGTTGACTAAAGCCGAACCAGAAGAGGCCAGCGCCAATGCCATATGTTCTGCTTGCCAATCAATCAGCTTAAAGAAACCAATAAACACCACGTTTAAAATGGCATTGGCCGCAACAGCCATTAAACCCACGCGTACAGGGGTTCTGGTGTCTTGCTGTGCATAAAAACCTGGGGCAAAAACTTTAATGAGCATAAATGAAATCACCCCTGCACTCATACATTGCAAAGCCAGCGCTGTCATTTGTGTATCTTGTAAGGTGAATTGACCACGCTGAAATAAGGCTTGAATAATTGGGGTTGATAACATAAATAACGCAATACTGGCAGGAACGCCCACCAAAAGAATCACTTTGGCGGCCCAATCAATCATGCCACGGAATTTGGCTTGATCTTGTTCGGCATGACGGGCAGACAAAGACGGTAAAATCACCGTACCAATCGCGACACCAATCAATCCCAAAGGTAATTCGGTCATACGTTCTGCACTGTACAACCAAGAAACCGAACCATCTTGCATGAAGGATGCCCAAATGGTATTCAGCAATAAGTTAATTTGCGTGACTGAGACACCAAATAAAGCAGGCAACATCAATTTTAAAATGCGGTCGACGCCTTCGTGCTTAAAGTCGACTTTGGGTGGAATCAGCAGTTTTTTATGCCACAGTTCAGGAATCTGAATGGCCAACTGTAATGCACCGGCAATCAGTACAGCCCAACCCAATGCCATAATAGGCTCGGCCATATACGGCGTGAGCCATATCGCGCCTGCAATCATGGCCAAATTAAGTAACACAGGTGAAAATGCGGGTGTGGTAAATGAGCCATAACTGTTTAATACACTACTGGCAAAGGCCGTCAGTGACATAAATAATAAATAAGGAATGGTCAGACGGAACATGTCTGCGGCCAATGTAAATTTTTCTGGGTCTTCATGGAAACCCGGCGCATAGATATAAATAATGGCGGGAGCAGCCACCATCGCAATAAAAGTTAAGCCACTCATGAACGTTGCTAAACAGCCAAATACCCGACTAATCAGAATTTGCACTTCTGCATGGGTACGCGTCGTTTTATATTCCGTTAAAACCGGAATAAAGGCCTGAGAGAATGCACCTTCTGCAAACAGTCGCCTGAAAAAGTTAGGAATACGAAAAGCCACCACGAAGGTATCGAAGTCTTTCCCTGCACCAAATACATTTAGTAGCACAATATCTCGGACTAAACCCAAGACCCGTGACAGCATGGTCATTGCACTGACAATGACTGTCGATCGCCAAAGCGCCATCGTATTCACCTAATGTTTAAATTGTGGCTATTGTAATGAAACTCGATCTGAATTTTCATTGGTTAATTGAGTGCTATTGAGTTTATTTATTTGTTTTTAAAATGATGTAATTGTTGCCTAAACTTCACCCAATCAAAGTATGGGCCGGGGTCGGTCTTACGCCCTGGTGCAATGTCTGAATGTCCTGCAAGATGCTGCTGAATTTGAGGATAAGTCTGCTGTAGACAAGCCGTGACTTCGCTCAGCGCCATATACTGAACCTCTTCAAAGGGCAAATCATCACTGCCTTCAAGTTCAATTCCAATGGAATAATCATTACATTCTTTTTGTCCAAGATACGTTGAGCGACCTGCATGCCATGCACGATTTTTGAAGTTGACGAACTGTAATACTTCGCCTGTCCTTAAAATGAGCAAATGAGTAGAGACTTGCATGCCTTCAATGGTTTGAAAATAAGGATGTACCGACCAATCTAACTGATTTTGAAAAAATTGCTCAATATAACCTCCACCAAATTGTGAGGGTGGCAAACTAATATTGTGAACCACAATTAACTGAATTTCAGTGTGTTCAGGACGCTGATTATAATTGGGCGATGACATTTGGCGTGCGCCGATCAACGTTCCGTCATGAACCTGAAATTTCACAGTGTGTGGCATGCTTAAATCCTAATTTTTTATGTCATTTTGCCAATAGGCAACCCAATATTGCTTGCCATGCTAAAACTTTCCCTGATAAATCTCAATTCGCCTTATGTTGCTGTATGAAAAATGGCTCATTTTTCAGGAACAATGTTAATATAATGCGCAAATTTCTTTGGGTTAAAAAAGACGGAATTTTTATGAGCATACCGCAATCTTTGCTTGAACAATCCATCCAAATCAACATTCAACAAGCCTTACAAGAAGATATAGGCGAAGGTGATATCACCGCGCTACTTACACCTGAACATGAACAAGCCACGGCCAGCATTATTAGCCGCGATGATATGGTGTTGGCCGGTCAGCCTTGGGTGAATGCCCTGATTCAATCGTATGATGCGTCTGTGCAAGTCACTTGGTTAAAAAGTGATGGCGACCGTGTTGCACCCAATGAAGTATTTTTAAAATTATCTGGTTCTGCACGTAGCTTGCTGACGGTAGAACGCCCTGCCCTTAATTTTGTACAAACCTTGTCTGCTGTTGCCACCAAAACCGCTGAATACGTTAAACAACTAGATGGTTTACACACCCAATTATTAGACACGCGTAAAACCTTACCCGGTCTGCGTATTGCACAAAAATATGCCGTAGCCATCGGTGGCGGTCAAAATCACCGTTTGGGCCTATTTGATGCCTTTTTAATTAAAGAAAATCACATTATGGCGGCAGGTGGCATTCCTCAGGCTATTACCCAAGCCCGCCATATTGCACCGGGTAAATTGGTTGAAGTTGAAGTTGAAACTTGGGATGAACTGAATCAGGCGCTCGAGGCTAAAGCAGATATTGTCATGTTAGATAATTTTAGCCAACAAGACATGATTGATGCCGTCAAGCATGTTGCAGGCCGTTGTAAACTTGAAGCCTCTGGCAACATTACTATTGAAAACTTACGTGAAGTGGCAACCACAGGGGTCGATTACATCTCAATGGGTGTCCTCACCAAAGATGTGAAAGCCGTGGATTTATCCATGCGATTTAATGCTGAATAATATTAGACCACATAAAAAAACGCACCCATAGGTGCGTTTTTTTATGCAAGCCGTAGTTTTACCAACCTAACGCTTCTTGTTGCTTTTTAATGAGCTCTTGAATGCCTTTTTCTGCCAACTCAAGCATTTCATTGCATTGTGTGCGGGTAAAAGGTTTCTCTTCAGCTGTGCCTTGAATTTCAATGAATTCGCCTGCTTGGGTCATCACCACGTTCAAATCTGTTTGGCAGCTTGAATCTTCTTCATAGCAAAGATCTAGTAATGCTTCATCTTGGTACATACCCACAGAAATAGCCGCTACTAAACCTTTTAATGGATCCTGCTTAATTTTCTTCTTTTCAAGCAACACATTCATTGCATCAATCAGTGCCACCGCAGCGCCAGTAATGGCTGCTGTACGTGTCCCGCCATCGGCCTGAATCACATCACAGTCAATGGTAATGGTGTTTTCACCTAATTTTTTTAAATCAACCATGGCACGTAAGCTACGACCAATCAAACGTTGAATTTCTTGTGTACGACCACTTTGTTTACCACGTGCCGCTTCACGGTCACTGCGGGTATGGGTTGAACGTGGCAACATACCGTATTCTGCTGTTACCCAGCCTTGGCCCTTTCCTTTCAAAAAGCGTGGAACTGAGTTATCAATACTGGCGGTGCAAAGAACTTTTGTATGACCAAATTCAACCAATACTGAACCTTCCGCATAACGCGTGTAATTGCGGGTGATTTTAACGTCACGTAATTGATCTAAAGTTCGTTGGTCGATACGCATAGCGAGTCCTTATTCTGACAGAAATTTATTGCGCACAAGTATAACAGATGACACCTCTAAGCGTGCTCAAGCATTTACGCATTTCAACATCATCCTGCCCAATCATGACGTAAAAAATCTGCGCTCTGGTCGAATCTCACTGACGGAGCATCGTTTCAAGGTTGTTTTTTTGCTAGACTCATTTGAATTGGCTTTTAGGGAAAAAGCATGTCCATACGCGATGAACGCAAGCAACAAAGTAGACAAGCTTTATTAGATGCGACGCTCACGCTTAGTATGTCTGGGCGGGCGTTCAGTAGTATGAGTTTGCGGGAAATAGCCCGCCATGTTGGACTGGTACCCGCTGCGTTTTATCGTCATTTTTCTGACATGCATCAACTTGGCCTAGAACTGGTCGATCAAACTGCCTTACATTTAAAAGGTGTATTGCATCAATTGGGCCATGCTTACCTATATCTGCCCAATACCAAAATAAAAATCAGTTTAGATTTATTCTTTCAAGCGGTCGAACATTATCCTGAACCTTGGATTTTTTTGATTTCAGAACGTTGGGGCGGTTCACCTCTACTTCGCCAAGCCATTGACCGTGAAATAAGTTTTTTAATTCATGACCTCGCCAACGAGCTACATCAGATCGAAACCATGCAACACCTACACAGGCCACAAGACCTTTTGGTTTTATCGCAAATGCTAATTCATTTAGCGCTGGATTGGGCCATGGGCTGGATTGAAATTCGTCGTCGTTTTGAACCTCATTTGCAAGCAGAACAGCAAGCACGATTTAAGGCTCAAAGCCTAACGCAAGTACAGTTGCTGTTTCATGGTATTTTCCATTGGAATCCAGCAGATCATCACGCGGTATTGCTTGCACCCGATATGGGACAAGCCTAAAAAAACCCACATTCAATGTAGGTTTTTAAAAATGATCAATAATGCATTTGAGCTTAACTTATTTGGCGTTGCGTTCTTGTTCTACCAAATAATTTAATACTGCCGTCACTTTGGCATCTTCACCTTGAATAATATATTTACCATTCACGGTTACCGCTGGCACGCCTGTCAATTGGTAACGCTTTGCTAAATCTTGCGCTTGCGCAATTTTAGACGTGATTGGGAAAGACTTATAAGTACTGTTGAATTTTGCTTCTGGAATACCAAATTGCGTAAAGAATTTAGCAAAAGCCGCCTGATCTAAAATATTTTTACCATTGGCGTGAATGTCATGGAACAAAGTCATATGTGTTTTTTGACGTACACCTAAAGCTTCAGACACATAATAGGCACGTGCACCCTGTTCCCATAATGGATTCATGGCCGCTGGTGTACGGACAAAACGGACATCTTTTGGCATTTGCTTTAACCAAGCCTGCATATGCGGTTCTAAAGTAAAGCAATGTGGGCAGCCGTACCAAAAGAACTCACGCACTTCAATTTTACCAGGCTTTTCAACAGCAACAGGATTCGGAATAACGGTATAGTCTTTGCCTGCAACAAATTGTGCAGCCATTGCACTACCTGAAAAAGCGAAAAGAGCAGCAACAGCACTGCTGAAAAGGAATTTTTTCATGAAGCTTATAGTCCTATAAATCATTATGATGAGCTTATGACAACACTATAAATCAAATCTACAAAATTTCGTTTTCATTCTGTGAACTTTTTTACAGCTTTTATCGCTTTTTCTAGAATAACCGCTACACTAAGCCCCGATAGACCTTCTTAAATATAATGACTTAACTTGAGGTGACTCTGATGTCTCAATTGAATGTTGACCCGCAAGAAATTGCCAAATTTGAAGCATTTGCAGCGATCTGGTGGGACCAGCATTCTGAGTTCCGCCCATTGCATATGATTAATCCACTACGCTTAAACTGGATTGATGAACATGCAGGGGGAATCAGTGGTAAAAAAGTGCTAGATGTCGGTTGTGGTGGCGGTATTTTGGCAGAAAGTATGGCACGCCGTGGCGCAGACGTACTGGGGATTGACATGGGCCTAGCGCCATTAAATGTTGCTCGTCTGCATGCTGAACAAGAAAATGTACACAATATTGAATACCGTCAAATTCCAGTCGAACAATTGGCCGAAGAGCAAGCAGGACAATATGATGTGGTCACTTGCATGGAAATGCTTGAACACGTACCAGATCCTGCCTCTATTGTTCAAGCTTGCCAAAAACTGGTTAAACCGGGGGGTCATGTATTTTTCTCGACCATCAACCGCAATCCTAAAGCCTATTTATTTGCCATTATTGGGGCTGAATACGTGCTACGCATGTTAGCCAAAGGCACCCACGATTATCAAAAATTCATTAAACCCTCTGAATTGGCACAAGACATTCGCTCAGCGAATTTAAGCCTAAAAGACATGACCGGCCTACACTACAATCCATTAACCAAACGCTATTGGTTGGCCCCAAATGTTGATGTCAATTACATGGTCCATACGGTGAATGAAGGTACCAAATGAAAGCCATTCTCTTTGATTTAGATGGTACTTTAATTGACACTGCTGCAGATTTTATTCGTATTCTACAAGACATGTGTCGTGAAAAAGGCTGTGCGATTGTCGATGCCGACCTAATTCGTACCCAAGTGTCTGAGGGTGCGCGTGCTATGGTCAAATTGGTTTATCCAGAACTGGATGTTGAAGACCCAATATTTCTTGCCCATCGCCAACGTTTTTTAGACGTATATGGGGCGAATATTGCTGTCGATACAGACCTATTTGATGGCATGTATCCCCTATTAGAAGAACTCGAAAGCCAACAGATTCCTTGGGGCATTGTGACCAATAAACCGCGTTGGTTAAGTGAATCATTACTCAATGCTTTAAATTTAACTGAACGCTGTGCGGTATTAGTCTGTCCAGAAGATGTCAGCAAAACTAAGCCAGACCCAGAACCTATGTATTTGGCTGCCAAAAATATCAGTATTGATGTGCAAGACTGCATTTATGTCGGCGACCATCCACGTGATATTGATGCGGGTCGTGATGCACAGATGTACACCATATTGGCCGCTTATGGTTATTTACCGCTCCAGTACAAAGATGACTTAACAGCATGGCACGCAGATTGTATAGTGAACACTGTGTCCGAATTACATCAAGTGCTTCGACAATTGGTTATCGTACCGAAAACAATCGATATACTATCTTCATAACAAAATTAAAAACACAATAAAACGAGGAGGTCTGCTATGAAATATTCAGAATATCAACCTCGCCCCGATCTGTTAAAAGATCGTATTATCCTGATTACAGGTGCGGGCGATGGTATTGGTCGTGCGGCAGCACTCAGTTATGCACTTCATGGTGCAACCGTGGTTCTGCATGGGCGCGCCCTGAACAAACTGGAAGTCATTTATGATGAAATTGAAAGTTTGGGCGCACCACAACCGGCTATTTTACCGTTGCAATTGTCCAGTGCTTCTCCTCGAGACTACGAATTATTAGTCGATACGCTAGAACGCCAGTTTGGCCGTTTAGATGGTATTTTACATAATGCGGGTATTTTGGGTGA
The DNA here is from genome assembly GCF_001707755.1 of Acinetobacter celticus. Lineage (GTDB taxonomy): Bacteria > Pseudomonadota > Gammaproteobacteria > Pseudomonadales > Moraxellaceae > Acinetobacter > Acinetobacter celticus. The sequence goes on from NZ_MBDL01000001.1 coordinate 663,827, forward strand.
ACGGACAGAATTGGCACACTATCCTGTCGATGTTTGGGACGATGTGATGGCCGTGAACCTACGCGCCCCATTTATCTTGACACAGGAACTGCTCCCACTGTTGCAAAAGTCAGAAAATGCTTCTGTGGTTTTTGCCAGCTCTGGTGTAGGGCGTGAGGCCCGTGAACGTTGGGGCGCATATTCAGTTTCTAAAATAGCCATTGAAGCCGTCAGCACTTTATTTGCCAAAGAAAATACGCATCCAAATATTCGTTTCAACTGCATTAACCCTGGTGCAACTCGTACGGCTATGCGTGCGAAAGCCTATCCAGATGAAGATCCGAAAATTTTAGCGACACCTGAACAGATTATGCCTGCCTATTTATATTTAATGGGTGATGACAGTCTACAGATGAATGGCCAAAGCATTGATGCACAAGACTAATGCTCAATAAAATAGAAGAGGAAGCATTATGCTTCCTTTTTTTATTTCGCCCTTAACCGTATGACCACGCCCATCAAAGTCTGCTTGTTTTTCTGCCCAATATACGGATACTTAAGCGGCAATCTTTTTGAGTGTTGAAAAATTGATGTCGGACTTAAATAATATTACCGTTACCCCTACTGAAGACGGCATGATTACCTTGCTGATTGATGGTCAGCCATTGTCAGAAAAATATGGTATGAAGTTTGACCCTAGCATTGCCGATGATTTAAAAGCATTGCAAGTCGGACAAAATGTGAAGTTATTTGAACAATTTGTGTTTTCACATAGTGATTTGAACTTTGAGCATGCCTATAGCTATACCTTGGTTATTATCAAAGAAAATGACCGCTACAAAGCCGGCAAAAATTTTGTATATAAAATTACTGCATCGGGCCAACCAGCTATTGAGCACGTCATTACCAAACAAGGTGTAGCAATGTCGGCAACCGATGTCCATGAATTTATTCAGGCACATCTTAGTAAAGCATTAACCGACTATACCGATTTAAATTACGCCTATTAATTCTTATCTGTTGTGTGAAAAGGCTTATATTAATAGGCCTTTTTTTCGTACAAATAAAAAATGCTCAAACCATATGATCGTATTTTTAAATCATAATAATAAATATATTCGGTTTTTGAGATTAATGTTTTAGGTTTATGCTTTGTCACATAACCCAATCTCTCGTTGAAAGAGGCTCAAAATGGCAGATCAAAAACGTAAAATTGAAACGATTCACTCCATTCAATCATTACAACTCACTGAAAATTTAATTCATGCCCTAGAAAATGTAGAAGAAGCCGAATCTATTGTAGTAGCGATTCATTCACTACAAAAACTTACACAACACTGGAATTAATACCCAATGATCATGTTATTTTTCCTAAAATAAGCCTAACGATTGGGCTTATTTTGTTTTCAGCATGTGCACAAATTTGCTATGCTTTTAGCGCGGACTCTTCTTGTTCAGAATAAAAAAGAGCAAGTAATATTTTTCGAAGCACTGAAAATATTGCATAATATCCGCAATATCTACACTTTATTTAAAAAATAAACAATTATTCTTCACAGTTTCTCTGCATTTTTTGCGTACAGTAGCTGTATTGAAAATGAAATGTTTTGATGAGGGTTGAACATGAAAAAGATTTTGACTGTATTAGCCATTTCTTTCAGTGCTTTGATGACAAGTAGCTTAACGACTGCTGGGCCTCATCATGATCAAGACCGTGGCTATGACCATCCTCGAAATTTTAATTCAGATAAAAAACAAAATTTTAGAGATGGTGATGATAACGATGAGCGCATGCAAGAAAAACGCCGTATGCGTGAAGAACGTGGTGTGCAACGCTTACAACAGCATAAATGGCAAACGGGTTATGTCATGCCTCAGCACTACCGTGGCAATGGCTATAAAGTCGAATATCAAGATCATGATTTACCGCGCCCAGATCGTAAGCAACAGTGGTACAAAATTAACAATGACTATATTTTAGTCAATTCTGAAAATAACAACATTATTCGTATTCGTGGCATGTAATAAACGCCAGTTCATCTAGCCCAACATTGTTTGGGCTTTTTATTGTTCGATTCTTTTCAACCCCTAACAGCTGGTGCTTTTCGCAGATTTGAATGTTCTACTCTTTATCTTCATAAAGTTCACAATTCACATAAAGTAGCCTCATGCTTTCTCTCATCTTTTCGACTAATTTTGAACTATCGAAATCAGATTCTAAAAACTTGAGATCAACGCCATGAATAAACTTTTAATCGCTAGCGCAATTGCATTAACAGGCTTCATTACAACATCGGCAATGGCAGCACCAGAGCATCGTTACAATGAACCTAGCCATAGCTATGCTTCTACACCAAACCACGCCGATAATCGTTGGGACCATAAGCACAACAATCGCTATAACAACCAAAAGGTTAACCCAAGTCGCCAGTGGCGTGTAGGTCAATTCTTGCCACAAACATTTCATTCACCGCGTTATAAAGTCAGTGATCGCGATGCGCGCCGTCTACCAAACGTTGGACGCAATCAGCAATGGTATAAAATCAATGGAGATTACGTGCTAGTGAATGAGCGTACCGACCGTATTCTTCGTATCGTTGGCTAAGCTCATTAAAAGACAAATTCCATTCAAACCTCTAAATTTGGACAAGGTTTAGAGGTTTTTTTATATATAGGCCGTATTTTCGCTTCCCCCTTGCTTTTTTTTGATTAGAATCTGAGACAGGACATTTCAGTTTTTAAATTTGAGATAGGCATGCAAATGAATTCACTAGAACCATCAGACAGCACAACTTTGCAATATGTGCATTGGTTTCGGCATTCTGCACCCTATATTAATGCACACCGCAATAAAACCTTTGTCATTATGTTTGACGGTGAAGCCGTACAACATGAAAATTTTCAACATATTATTCACGATATTGCCCTCCTCCATTCTTTGGGGATTCGATTAATTTTAGTGCATGGCGCACGTCCACAAATTAATCAAAATTTAAAAAGCAGTCAGTTGGTCACTCCTTTTCACAATCATCGACGTATTACCACACGCGAGTCGCTCAGTGCTGTAATGAATGCTGTCGGCTCTATCCGATTACAAATTGAGGCACAGCTATCGATGGGCCTTGCCAATTCGCCCATGTATGGCGCACGCATTGATGTGGTCTCGGGTAATTTAGTCACTGCAAAACCGTATGGCATACGTGACGGGGTCGATTTTCAACTGTCAGGCGAAGTGCGTTCAGTGGATACAGCAGCGATTCAACGCCATTTAGACAGTCAAAATATTGTCGTACTTGGCCCGACGGGGTTTTCGACCACAGGCGAAGTCTTTAACCTCTTGGCTGAAGAAGTTGCGACAAAAACTGCGATTAGCCTTAAAGCCGACAAACTAATTTTTCTAGGTAAACAGCATGGCTTGCTGAACGAACATGCACAGTTACAACGTGAAGTCGCCCCACATCAGTTAGATCAACACATTTTCCAATATCAAGATTCTAATCCAGATATTGCATTGCATTTGCGTGGTGCTAAAGATGCCTCATTACAAGGTGTGCATCGTGTTCATCTCATTTCCTATGCCTATGATGGTGCGTTGGTAGAAGAACTTTTTACCCGTGATGGTTCAGGCACCATGATTACCGATGCCCACTATGAAGAAGTCCGCACCGCCAATATTCAAGATGTCGGTGGTCTGATTAGCTTGCTTCGTCCATTAGAAGATGAAGGCATTTTGGTTTACCGCTCACGCGAACGTTTAGAAAATGAAATTCACCAGTTTGCCGTGATTGAACGTGATGGCACAATTTTAGCCTGTGCCGCACTTTACCCTGTGCCTGCCAAAGCAGGGGAACTCAAATCGGCAGAAATTGCCTGTGTAGCGGTACATCCGAGCTATCGGAAATCTAACCGAGGCAGTCAAATTTTGCATTACTTAGAAGAAAAAGCCAAAGGCATGGGTATCCAACAACTATTTATTTTGACTACCCGCACGGCGCATTGGTTTTTAGAACATGGCTTTGAAAAAGCCAGTGTGGATGATTTACCCAATGCACGCCAAGCGCTCTACAACTATCAGCGTAATTCTTTGGTCTGTAAAAAAATCTTGTCATAAGTTTTAGGTCGTAGACATCGCATTTTTTGAATAAGTTTATCTACAAAAACTGGGCGTGTATGCCCAGTTTTTGTATAATGATAGATAAGATTATTGTCTGTTGTAGAAAAAATAAATTCAAGTCATTAAAATACTCAACTTATATCTTCTCTATTTTTTCACCTCTAATGCAGATACACCTGTTGGTGACCCACAAACTGTTGCGAACGCATTCAAAAATATGCCAATTTAGACATCAAAAAATAGTTTTGACTAAAAGCTTTATTGAAAATAAGGTTTCACGTGGAACACAAATCGGGCAACACCAACAAACGACTTTAGTACGTGTATGTCGTATAGACCACACATTTTGCTACTTAATGAACCCTTAGGTGCGCTAGACGCCCTCACCTGTTTAGACATACAAAATCTCATTGAGAGGCTTTGGACTGAGCAAAGCTTTACCGCCATTTTAGTCACCTAAAACAGCTTAAAACTGAGAAAATATATGAGTACTTATTCATACTTTTCTCATCTCAATATATCTAAACCCATTATTCCGATAAATGACGTTTAAGCAGAATGATCATAAAAATGCACTTTATTCATGTTTTTAATACGCTTTAAAAATTAAGTTTCTCGATCTTATTATTTTTGAATGAATAGAAATTTTCTCAATTCTCAGCATACATTTTTTAATTTGATTTGATTCCCAAAACCATCATAATTTTAAATGGCAATCTAGAACATAAATGACCATTTTTCAAAAAATTACAAGTTTTGACTGTGCACAAATCTGATGATTTGCCGTACAATTGTAGATTCCCCTTTTTTAATGTTTTAGAGTGCCAATGGAACAAAAAAAGAGTACCCAAAAACGCCAGCAGTTGCTCAATGCAGCCTTAGACGTTTTTTCCCTTTATGGGTTTAGTGGGGCAAGTCTCGATGAAATTGCCCAAATTGCAGAAATGCATAAATCGAATATTTTCTATTATTATGAAAATAAAGAAGCACTGTATGTCGAAGTTTTGACGACTGTTTTACAAAAATGGCTGGCTCCATTGCAAACGCTTGAATCTGAACTCGAACCTGAAGAAGCGATTAGCAATTACCTGATTCAAAAAATTGAAGTATCTCGTACCCAACCGAAAGCGTCGCGTCTTTTTGCGCTTGAATTGATTCAAGGTGCGCCACATATTTTGGAAATTTTGAAAGGGCCACTGAAAAAACTAGTGAAGCGTAAAGCCAAAGTTATTCTGATGTGGCAAGAGCAAGGTAAAATTTCAAAAGAAATTGATCCTGAATTGTTCATTTTGAATATTTGGGCCATTACACAAAACTATGCAGATTTTTCAATACAAATGGAAATGGTTACGGGTAAATCCCTGCGCAACCGTAGCATGGTACAGCGTGTTATTCAGCACACGGTACATATGATGTTATACGGCGCAATTCCACGTCCTGAAAAAGAAGCGACCACACAAAAGTAGTCATTCGGCATACGACCATAGCTTACCTATGGTCGCCAAACCTTTTTTGACCTGAATTAAACCGTTTTATAAAGTGAAAGTAGTTTCTGAGCACCTAAAAGTAAGTTTTCTTCCCAATCTAAATGTGCAGTTTCATTCGCACCATCTGTAATATATTTTACTGACACAAACCTTACACCCAATTTTTTACAGACCTTGGCCATCGCATAGCCTTCCATATCGACTAAATTACACGGTACTTTGGGCACGCCTGTTTCAAAACTATCGCCTGTACCACAAATTCCTACAGGCAAATGCTGAAAATAAGGCTCAAGTAAAATTTCTGCAGGATGATCTGTGTCCATGGGTGTCTGCCCAACCGCAAAACCAAGTGGGGACACGTCCATATCGCGCTGTACAAACTGAGTTACTTCAACCAAGCTATGTGCATCAAAATAAGAACTGCCAGCAGTCCCCAAATTTAATACCGTATGACATCCCGTATTCTGAATGACCTCAAAAGCTTTAAACGCCGCATTCACTTTGCCTATGCCACTATAATGAACATGGACACCAGCCTGTTCAAATAATCCTTTAGATTCGTTTGGCAAAGCCATAATTAAAGCCAAATCTGACATCGGGGTACTCAATTCAACATAACAATGTCAGATATTAAAAATGAAATTCGAATTGCCTGCAATGTTTGCATCCTAAAATTGCTCAGGTAGCAAATCGGCACGATAGCGGTTTAAGCATTAGCCCTTCTCTAAATAGTTTTTTAAACAAGGCGAAAAGAATAAGTGTCCTTGATAAAAACCGCGTGCAGTTTGAGTCGCAACCAAAAGCCAAAGCATCATCAGCAACATAGCAAAGGCATAGCCAAGGGTATAAATAAATCCGAGCTGAAGCTGTTGGGCCAAATTTAAAATTGCCAAAGTAAACACCCCCAAAGGGAATGTAAGCCCCCACCATCCCAAATTAAAAGGTAAATCTTGCAGGGCATGGTACACCGTACTTATCACAGCGACCCCAAACCACCACAAGCCAAAACCCAATAGAATCAAACTGGCAAAAATACCGGCATGTTGAAAGAACTGACCCAACTCAGCAAAACCGACACTGGCCAAAACAGTAGGTGCTTGCTGACCTAAAACCAACAATGCGAACGCCCCTGTCCCAATTGGCCCTAAAGCCAACCAGCTACTGAGCGCCTGTTCTTTTTCAGGAACTCGATGTAAAACCAAACGTAACATCAACAAGCTAAGAATCGCAAAAGCGGGCAAAACAGATATTCCCCACAGCACATAACTTCCGAGTAAAATGGTAACTGCATGCGTATTCGCTAGCAAATGCCCCACCAATAAACCACCACTCCCCGCAGCGACCTCACAAGCTACAATGGGTAATAACCACATTGCCGTCATATTCTGTAGTGCATGCTCTTGATGTTGAAACATCGCAAAAGGTACTACCCACGCCACCAATAACGCCAAAATAACATCGACATACCATAGAGTTTCTGCAATATGAATTGCCACATCACCATATAGGACTGTTCCATATTTTAAAAAGCCATTCACAATCGTGGCAAGTGCCATTGGAATCGCACCCAGAAATAAGCTCATAATTGGATGACGAAAAATTTGTTTGGCTTCAGTTGGAAAGTAAATCCATCGAAGTGCATACAGCACACCAAACAGCACAAATAAGATGATATTCAGATACCAAAGCCCAGTGCCTAATTGCCATGTCAATGATTTCATTATTGGAAATTCGGAGACAATTAATGCAACCACACCTGTGCCCATAGTCACCGCGAACCAGTTGGGGGTAAACTGTCGAACAATATTTCGCATCTGTCCAAGCTGTTCAAAGGGTTTTTGCATCATCTTATGCTCTGAAAATCATTAAAATTGATTCTAATCGCGATTATTAATAAGTAAAATTGATTTATATTTATTGTTATAATCAATTTTATTGATATAAAACTTCTTTTATTCATTAAAAATTTTGAGTAAAAACACAACAGCAAGACGAAACTGTGAGATTATGGCAATATATAGCCCTTACAAATTTTCAATGTATTGATCGTCCATGAAGCTGCTCCGTCTGAATGCTTTAGCGCCTAATTTTCAGTTACCCAAAACAGTGGTAACTATTGGCAATTTTGACGGTGTGCATTTGGGCCATCAGGCCATGATTGCTCAACTTAAAGAGCTTGCACAACAACAAAACGCCACAAGTTTGGTCATAATTTTTGAGCCTCAACCTTTAGAGTTTTTCAAAGGTTATGAAGCCCCGCCCCGTATCAGTTCATTACGTGAAAAAGTCGAATATTTAACTGAACTGGGTGTCGACTATATTGTCGTTGCTAAATTTGATAATTATTTCCGTAGCTTAAGCGCCGAAGAATTTGCTGAAATTCTAAAACATAAACTGAATGCCTCTGCTTTGGTATTGGGTGATGACTTTCATTTTGGCAAAAATCGTCAAGGTAACAGTGAATTTTTACGCCAGTACGGTTTTGACGTCACTAATTTAAAAACTATTGCACTAGATGATGAACGCGTCAGTTCCACCCGTATTCGTCAAACCTTAGCAACAGGCGATTTAGCACTGGTCGCCAAACTACTTGGTCGTCCCTATAGCATCACGGGTCGTGTACAGTATGGCGATCAAATTGGTCGTACCCTCAATTTCCCCACCATTAATGTCCGTTTAAACCGCCACAAACCCTGCTTACAGGGTATTTATGGGGTCGAGGTTATTTGTGAAACGACATCGTTAAAAGATAAAGTTCAAACAGACAATCCGAATCAAAATGGCATTGCGGGCTATGCACCCACCGCACTGTTTGGCGCAGGCCATGTGGGCACGCGTCCAGCAATCAAACAAGACCAGCCAGAATGGCGATTAGAAGTACATTTCCCAAATGTTTCTGCTAATCTGTATGGCTTATTAATGCGGGTCACATTCTTAAACTATTTACATGGCGAAAAGAACTACCCTTCGCTTGAAGCGCTAAAAGCGGGAATTGATGATGATGTTGAGAAACTCCTTGAGTTTCGTCGCAATACAGCCAATTTCCCCTTTTAACATCCCCCTTATTTTAATGTAAAACGCGTCGGTATAAGAGCCGATTAAATTGGAAGACAACTTGCATGAGCGATAAGCAAACTACTGAAAATGCTGTGGATTATAAAGCCACGCTAAACCTCCCAGGTACTGAATTTGCCATGAAAGCAAATCTTGCAGTACGTGAAGCTAAATGGTTAGAAGAGTGGTATGCCGACAATATTTATCAGCAGATTCGTGCGTCGCGTATTGGCAAGAAAAAATATGTACTGCATGACGGCCCTCCGTATGCCAATGGTCAAATCCATTTGGGTCATGCGGTCAATAAAGTCTTAAAAGATATCATTATTAAAAGCCGTATTATGGATGGTTTTGATGCCCCATACGTGCCGGGTTGGGACTGTCACGGCTTGCCGATTGAACTCAAAGTCGAAGAAAAAATCGGTAAAGTGGGCGTTAAAGTAGATGCATCTACCTTCCGTAAAGCCTGCCGTGAGTATGCGTATACCCAAGTTGAACTACAGAAAAAAGACTTTGTACGCATGGGCGTGTTTGGCGATTGGGACAATCCTTACCTGACCATGAACTTCCAACAAGAAGCCAACATTGTGCGTTCACTGGGTGAAATTGCCAAAGCGGGTCATATTGAGCCGGGTCTTAAACCAGTGAACTGGTGTTTAGATTGTGGTTCATCTTTGGCTGAAGCTGAAGTTGAATATGAAGATAAAAAATCAGATGCCATCGATGTTGGTTTCAGCGTCGTAGACCTTGCTGATTTATCTGCTCGCCTTGGTATCACGGTTATCGATTCAACAGATATCGTGATTTGGACAACCACACCTTGGACGCTACCAGCCAACCAAGCCGTTGCCCTACACGCTGATATTGACTACCAATTGGTGAAAGCCATTGCTGAAAATAAAGTGGCGCAAAATCTTATTCTTGCCAAAGATTTAGTTCAGTCTGCAACTGAACGCTATGGCTTCGAATCTTTTGAAGTCCTGGCCGATTTCACTGGTACAAAACTTGAAAATCTACAATTACAACACCCTTTAATTGGCGACCGTCAAGTGCCTGTTATTTTAGGCGAGCACGTGATTGCAACCAGTGGTACAGGTGCAGTCCATACCGCACCGGGCCATGGTGTAGACGATTATAAAGTTGGCTTATTGTACAACTTAAAAGTAGAAAACCCGGTTGGCGGAAACGGTGTGTATTTACCAACTTCTCCTATTTTTGCAGGCGAACACATCTATAAAGCCAACCCAAAAATTATTGCGACACTGACCGATTGCAATAAACTTTGGGCACATGTGGTGATTAAACATAGCTACCCACATTGCTGGCGTCATAAAACGCCAATTATTTTCCGTGCGACCCCACAGTGGTTTATTAGCATGGATGCAAAAGGCTTGCGTCAAAACGCACTCAACGCGATTGAAAATGATATTAATTTTGTCCCTGATTGGGGTAAAAACCGTATTCAATCGATGATTGAAGGCCGTCCAGATTGGTGTATTTCACGTCAACGGACGTGGGGTGTGCCAATTCCGTTCTTCGTGCATAAAGACACCAACGAATTACATCCACGCACGCCTGAACTGATCGAAATGGTTGCAAAACTGATTGAGCAAGAAGGTATTGATGGGTGGTATAACCGTGATGCGTCTGAATTCATTGGTGCAGATGCAGAGCAATACAACGCCGTTCGTGACACCTTAGACGTTTGGTTCGATTCAGGTACAACGCATTTTGCTGTACTGCGTGAACGTGAAGAACTCACTGATCCTGCTGATTTGTACCTTGAAGGTTCAGACCAACATCGTGGTTGGTTCCAATCTTCATTGTTAACGTCTATTGCCATCAATAAGCGTGCACCATACAAAGGCTTATTGACGCATGGTTTCGTGGTCGATGAAAAAGGCCGTAAGATGTCTAAATCGCTGGGTAATATCATTGCACCGCAAGACATCATTAAAGATATGGGCGCAGATGGTTTACGTTTCTGGATCGCCTCTGCCGACTACCGTTATGAAATGACCGCAGGTAAAGAAATCTTTAGCCGTGCATCAGATGGTTACCGTCGTATTCGTAACACGCTTCGCTTCTTGCTTGCCAATTTAAATGGGTTCAAACCATCAACAGATGCATTGCCTGTCGATCAATTGATCGCACTGGATCAATACATTTTACAACGTGCAAGCGACGTTCAGAAAACCATCCAACAAGCCTATGAAGATATGAACTTCCATATCGTCACCAATGCTTTGACCAATTTCTGTATTAATGACTTAGGTGGTTTCTATTTAGACATCATCAAAGACCGTCAGTACACCACCAAAGCGGATTCAGCAGCTCGTCACTCTGCGCAAACAGCGTTATACCACTTGGTGCAAGCGTTTGTTCGCTGGATGGCACCGATCTTGACCTTTACCGCGCAAGAAGCTTGGCCACTGATTCCGGAGCAATCTGAGAAGTACGTGTTCACCACTGAATGGTACGACATTCCTGTTGCTTCAACGGCCAATGTGGTATCTGAAGCGGAATGGCAAACCCTCATTTTGGTGAAATCTGCGGTGAATAAATTCATCGAAGCAGCCCGTACCGCAAAAACCGTTGGTTCAAACTTGTCAGCCAAGGTTGAGCTTTGGGCCAATGCAGAACTCAAAGCCGTATTAGACAACTTAGGGGATGAACTGCGTTTTGTTCTCATTACATCGCAAGTGATTGTGAATGCATTTGATGCAACTCAAGGTGAAGCATCTGATCTTGAAGGCTTAAATGTTAAAGTTTCAGCTGCAGATGGTGAAAAATGTGCACGTTGCTGGCATGTCTTGCCTGACGTAAATACACATCATGAACATCCAGGTCTTTGTTCTCGTTGTATAATTAACCTTCCTACAGGTCAAGGCGAAGAGAGAAAATATGCCTAATCCGCAAAATAAAAAGGGCTTATTCCAATTCTACCCACACAATTTAGTGTGGGTGGGGTTATCCATTGTTGCGATTATTTTGGATCAATGGACCAAATCTATTGCCAGCACTCATCTGAATTATGCAGATCCAGTGCCGGTACTGCCCTTTTTAAATTGGACACTGTTGCATAACTATGGCGCAGCCTTCAGCTTTTTGTCCGATGCCGGTGGATGGCAACGTTATTTCTTTACCTCATTGGCAGGTTTAGTGTCTGTTATTTTTGTATTTTGGCTGATGCGTATGCCAAAAACTGTGAAAATTTTACCTATCGCAATTGCCCTGATTTTAGGCGGTGCGATTGGCAATTTAATCGACCGTGTCTCTTTAGGTTATGTGGTCGATTTTATTCACCTGTATTACAACAACAGCCACTTTCCTGCATTTAATATTGCAGACAGTGCCATTACCCTAGGCACAATCTTATTGTTAATTGATACCTTCTTTTTAGAAAAGCAGCGTATCCAGCGTGCGGAAGCGCAAAAAAATGACTGATTTTATTAATCCAAATGAAGAAACCCGTATTGAAGATGGCGCAAAAGTAGACTTACACTTTTCTGTTGCCATTGAAAATGGTGTCGAAATTGACAACACCCGTAGCCGTGAGCAACCTGTCAGTTTGGTAATGGGTGATGGTAGTTTGTTGCCTGGTTTTGAAAAAGCCTTATTTGGCCTACGCGCTGGCGACCGTCGTACTGTTAGCCTACCGCCAGAAGATGCTTTTGGCCCGTGGAATATCGAAAATGTACAAAAATTTGATACGATCAAATTTGATCCTGCACCTGTTGTGGGTCATATGATTGAATTTGAAGATAAAGCCAAACAAAGCTTATTTGGTGTGATTAAAACGATCGGTGAAGACATTACCGAAGTCGATTTTAATCATCCGCTTGCAGGTAAGAACATTACCTTTGAAGTGGAAATCTTTAAAGTCACTCCTGCCGGTCAACAAGGCATTAAAATCATATAACTGCATGATATATAAAAAGCTCCTACGGGAGCTTTTTTATTGAGTCAGTCAAAATAATAGATACAAATTGATTATATTCAGCTATTTAATTTCAGATTAACGTAGTCATGAACTTTAATAAAAATCAGGTCAATTCATGAAAATTCAAATTATTGTCGGTAGTGTCCGTGAAGGTCGTATCGCCATCAAAGTAGCAAATTGGATTCATCAAGCCATTCAAAATTATGGCTATTCGACTATTGAAACTGAAATTGTAGATCTAAAAACATGGGATTTACCTTTTTTTGCAGGTGCCCATCCACCAGCAACAGGTATTTATGATCAGCCGAAACAACAGCTATGGGCTGATCAAATTGTACAAGCCGATGCGATTATTTTTATTAGTCCTGAATACAATCATGGTTATAGTCCTGCACTAAAAAATGCACTGGACTATATTGGCCAAGAGTGGCGAGGTAAACCCGCAGCCTATGTCAGTTATGGTTCAACCAATGGTTCACGCTCTATTGACCAAATTCGTCAAGTGGCCACGCAACTTGGCCTTATAGATAGCAATGCAGTCCTTGAGATTCGGGATATTTTTTCACGAAATTCAGGCACGCAATTTGAAGCCAATCCTTTTGATGAAAAGGGTTTAAAGGCGATTGTTGATAAACTCATTCAGTACACACCATAAAATGTAATCCATGGCTTACAAGCAATGGAGGAAATTTCCTCTTTTCACTTGATGTAATTGACCTTACTATTAGACCTATAGAGACAGGAAGTCTCAAAAGCCTAAAACAATAATCATAAGAGCAACAGACGCTGGATGCGTACGGTATGACAGGAGTTGTACTGCTAGAATGAATATGAAAAGGCCCTGACAGGACGTCAGGGCCTTTTTCTTATCCTAAAAATTGACCTTAAAAGCCAAATTAATATCACACGCAGCTTGCCCTCCACGTATGCCCCAATTATTCAAAGAGCTTTCTCTTAAAATAATTTTGATATGATCTGAAGGAATTGAAAAATGATGTAATTTTTCAATAATCAGTCGATATAAATAACGTTTGGTATCTAATGACCGTCCAGTAAAACAATCAATACGGATGACCGTAAAGAGTTCAGGTTTTAATAAATTAGGGGGCACAAAAAACCGATGTGGTTCATGAACCACTAAACAAACATCACGGTCTGTTTCAGAGAGTTGAAACACTTCTTTTTATTTAAGGCATTAATTATGCACAGCATTGATCATCCCTATTTCAATGGCCTCTGGATACTGTCGTCGTATATCAATTTATACATTGGGCATTTTAGAGTGACCTGATTGGATTATTATTTTAAAGATAAACAGAGGCTTATCTCTATCTCATCAGATATAAGCCTCTGTAAATTATCTACCTATTACTGACTAGATGCATCCATAATCAGACGTGTTGCCAAATATAAACGTGGCACAATGCTCTCCATTAAAATATATTCTGCATTGTTTGAATGTGCTCCATCACCTGACAAGCCCATTCCTTCAAGGACAGCCGCTTTCGATTTCGCTCCAGCAAATGCAGCATCTGTGCCTCCACCAGTAGCCGTCGTTAGAATATTCATTGGTAAATCTAACTCATTTTTATAAATGGACTGTGCTTTTTCAGCCAGCTTCTTGGCTTTTTCATTGGCGGCTAAAGGCGGTCTGCGAACTTCAAACTTCACATCAACCTGACTGTCTGCCAATTTTTTATTTTTGACTTTCTCTTGTAAGGTTTTCTCAATTTTATCAAAATCTTCAACGCGTAAAGCACGTACATCCGCTTGGGCTGAAGCGACATCTGGAATCACATTACGGGTTTTACCCGCAGTCGCCACAGTCCAATTTAACTTTAACCCTGTTTTAGCATTAGATAAATTTTGCATCTGAGCAATTTGATGAGATAGCTCAGTCAGTGCATTGACTCCTTCTTCAGGCTTCACCCCTGCATGAGAGGATTTCCCTTTTATCTCCAGATACGCAGCTCCAATCCCACTGGTCGCTAAACGTAAACTGCCATCCTTACCACCGCCTTCAAAAGATAAAACAATATCTTGGTCTTGAGCAGTTTCGGTAATCAGCTGACGTGAACCCGGTGAACTAATTTCTTCATCTGAATTCACTAATACAGTAATAGTACCGTAATCTTGATAATTTAATTTTTTCAAAGCCTCTAATATATGAATGATGGCCGCAACGCCTTGCTTGTCATCCAAGATTCCTAAACCATAAACTTTGTTTCCATCAATACGAAACGGCTGATCTTTTAACATGCCCTTTGGATAGACAGTATCCAAATGCGCAATCAACATGATTTTGCTTTTTCCTTTGCCCTTCAACACTCCTTTAACCATCGGGCCAGTGTGCTCAGGTGTATCATCTAATTTAAAGCGATTGTTCGGCTGAATGATTAAAACCTCTGCACCAGTGCTTTTTAAACGCTCTGCAACTGCTTTGGCAATTTGATTTACCCCTTCAATATCTTTACTTCCAGACTCAATATTGACCAGTGTTTCTAATGTCTCTAAATAACTTTGCTTCTGAGTTTCGACAGTTTTTTTAATCTCCTGTGGCGAACTTGCCCAGCTTGTCATCGTACTCAAAGCCAGAGCCACCCCTAAAGTGAGGCTGAATGGACGAAAGTGCTGATTACTATTAACCGTTTTTGACATGAGTTTCTGTTCCTATCATTTTTTATAATGAAATTTTAATGCCTGATAAATTAATATACTATTCAACTAATGTATGGCAAAAATATGTATTCAACACTTTCATTTTTGACTAACTAAAGCAATACAAAATGATGCTCTACTCTCGCACCCAAACCCTCAAATAGTATTTTGTCCGTTTTGGCTTACATCAGATGTAGAAATAGCACTCTATTCAATCTTTTCATTTCCTTTTATAGTTCAGTTATACAAGACAGGATGTCTTAAGAGAATAACAATAAATAAATTGCAGTAGGATGCTGACAGGTACGACAGGAGTTATACCTAAATACGAAATATCGAGAAGCCCTATCAGGATGATGGGGCTTTTTCGTATCTGGCACTTTATTCAGTGCTTTTTTCCGCCTTATTCTAAAAGTGAGCTAAAAACTATCTCATGCTGTTGATTTGTAAATGAGTAAATCCTGTTCATCCTTAAAATAAATGATTTAAAACTTTCAATATCGACAAATTTTCTTACAGTTTTATGCCAAATCACGACATACAAGTAAAAAGCGGCTTGATAAGGTAAATCAATGCTTAGACAAAAAGGATCAACACATGACTCCGAAAGCCTTAGTCATTACTTCAAATGTGGGTGTAGAGCAGGATGAGTTACTCAAACCTTTAGCATTTTTACGCTCGAAAGGCATTGAATGTATTCATGCTGCACTTGAACAAAAGCCCGTGCAAACCGTGAGACATGATAAAGACCCTGCTCAAAGTTATGATCCAGATGCACTACTGGGCAAAGTAGATGTGAATGATTATGATATTTTGATCATTCCTGGGGGTACGGTTAATGCTGGTACGTTACGAATGAATAAAGACGCACAGAAATTGGTACAACAGTTTTCAGATGCTAAAAAGCCCATTGCGGCCATTTGTCATGGGCCGTGGTTACTGATTAATGCCAATCGGATTCAAAATAAACATCTGACCTCTTATCCAAGTATTCAATTAGATTTAGAAAATGCAGGTGGGAAATGGGTCAATGCAGATGTACATCATTGTAATACAGACGGATGGATGCTCATTACATCGCGTAGTCCTGAAGATATTCCAGTATTTAATAACGCAATTTTACAAGAATTAGAAACCCACAATTAAATGATTAAAGCTCATTTTCAGCACTTTAATCATTTAGAAAAGTCATTTTTTGATTGCCTATTAAAGGCTTTTTAGAAAAGTTGCTATCTGGTGTTGTTCTGCCATTTCTGCCAGTTCTAAAGCCGTATGTGGCGCTTTGTGTTGTACATCTGCACCTTTGCTCACAAGAAGTTGAACAACCTCTAAATAGCCATTTTCTGCTGCTGCTTGAAGAGCGCTATAGCCTTCATCGTCAGTTTGGTTGACATCTACGCCATTGGCTAATGCTTTTTCAACTTCAACGACTTCGCCCAGCGATGCCCAGTACACAAGTTCAGGAAGATGGAGTTCGTTATCATCTTCAGGGATTGGGGAGAATGAGTTGAGTTTCATAATTATTACCTTTATTTTGTTAACTCAAATTTAAGACCAAAATGAAGTCCTGAAACTTGAGTTGCCAGCTCTTTTAATGCTTCATGAATTCCAGTTAAAATATTATCATCACTTACATAAGACTCCACTATCTCATTGTCTTGATTTTCTACAAGTAGAATAATTTTAGATCCTTTTGATTTATCTATTTTTTCTCCTGAATCCTGAGTAAAAGTAAATTTTTTTAAAGGTGTTTTTCTGTAATCGAAGTCTTTATTCATAGTTATTGGATATCGAAACATAGTAGAATTTTTATCAAACTCCTCAATAATTTCAATTAATTGTGGGATTTCATCAGGAATATCAAACCAATTCGTTTCGCACGTTGCAAGGATATATTTCTTATTATCTTCAAGAAAATTTAAAAAATTTATAAATAGAGTATTGATTGAATGTACATTGAAAATTTTCTTTTCTTTATTGTTCTCTATTAATAACGGCAAATTATCATCAGATTACAATCTATTATTCTGAGAAGGACATACCCTATAGATTAAGGTGATTACTGATTTTAAATATAACTCTATACTATGACGATAGAGGTATAAAAGAGGTAGTTTCCCTCCTCCAATACCGAATCCATATTTACTCTCTTGATTATTTTCTAATGTCTGAGCTGCATAATAAAAAGAATCAGCTGTAGAGCCTAATCCTGAATCAATTTGCAATGTTAAAGGCTTAAAATATTCTTCTATCATAATTATGCTAATAAAAAATTATTGTTATTGATGTTAACACAGAGAATATCTGCATAAAAAAGCCCCCTTACGGAGGCTTCTTTTAAACTAAAATTTTTAAGCTTTCGCTACTACCGCTTTACTTGAACCAATTTTTTCAGGTTCATCATCATGCATAATTAAAGCAACTGCAATTGCAGTAATAAGTACAGGTAAACCCACAGCTATAAAGTTGAAATGTGCAGGTAAGTTCATTCCTAACAAACCACCAATTAAAATTGGCCCTACAATCGCACCCATACGGCCAATAGCAGACGACCAACCAATCCCTGTTGAACGTATCGCCAATGGATAAAACTGTGCGACATAGCTATACAGTAGCATTTGCGAACCAATTGAAGCTGCACCCGCCAAGAACACCAAAATGTATAACAGGAACTGATTCGATTGGAAGCCCATTAAGCTCATCACAACTGCACCCATCATGCCAAGGCACATCAACACAGGCTTCAAATGGAAGCGATCCGCTAAAATACCACCACCGACAATACCAACAACAGCACCCACGTTCATTACCAGCATGAACATCAAACTGTTATTCATTGAATAACCAGCAGCCATCATTAACTTCGGCAACCAACTGCTTAATGCATACATAGTTAGCAAACAAGTAAAAAAAGCCAACCAAAATAACAACGTATTTGTCGTACGACCGCGACGGAATAAACTCACCACGTTTGCAGATTCAGGTACATCAACCTTTGGCAAAGTAAATGCAGTGTTTTCATTGACTGTTAAATTAGGCGCCAAACGACGAACAATACTACGTGCCTTGTCCTGTTTATTTTCTTTGACAATAAATGCCAAAGATTCAGGTAAAAACTTCCAAATCAATGGCAATAAAAATAAAGGAATACCTGCAATAAAGAACATCACCTGCCAACCAAAATTTGGCGTAAACCATGAGCCTAATAATGCAGCCATCACACCACCTACGGCATAACCACTAAACATGGTTGTCACCAAAGTACTACGCATCTTCTGCGGTGCATATTCAGAAGTTAGTGCCACAAGGTTTGGCATAACACCACCAATCCCTAAACCGGCTAAAAAGCGCAAAATACCAAATTCAGTCGGGTTTGATGCAAAACCACCAGCAAAAGTTAATCCACTAAACAGTACAATACAAATCATGATGACTTTTTTACGGCCAATTTTGTCAGCTAAAGAGCCAAAAAACATCGCACCAAACATCATCCCAGCCAGCGCTGTACTGGCAAGCATTCCAGCTTGTACTGCACTTAAGCCCCACTCTTGCATTAAAAGTGGCAACACTACACCATTGATGGCTAAATCATAGCCATCAAATAAAATAATCAATAAGCACCAAGCCACAACATTGAAGTGGAACGGGGTAAATTTCGCTTTATCGACTACAGAACTAATATCTAAATTTTCCGCTGTCATCGTTCTCATCTCCCATGAGTACTTGCCCAAATTTGTTGTAAATTTTTAAGTAAAACTCAATTTTGGCGCAATATACACAAGTCAAATTCCATGAGCAATTAGACCTACGTATAGCCCATTTACAGCGCTTAAGAATATTTTATAACTTATAATTTTCAAAGCTTTATATTTGTTTTATTTTATCTAAATATCAGTTTTTATCTTTTAATTCATATTTTTTTATGCGTATTTTGAGCCAATAATCTTTCTATATTTATCCACTTTTTCTAAACAATAAAAAAGGTTATTTTAATCTCAGGTTTAAATTGGGTGGTTTGAATCCTGGGTGTGGATCGTTGAACTTCAATCATGTCTTAACATTTCCGTTTGGTACGGAATAGGTCTTTGTATATTTTTATCCCTTCATCCATTTGTTTTCTTATTTTTATTTATTTCCTGCATAAAAAAACCCCCTCAGTCTTGTGACTGAGGGGGTTTTTAGAATTAATGAGCTGGCGATGACTTACTCTCACATGGGTAACCCCACACTACCATCAGCGCAAAGAGGTTTCACTTCTGAGTTCGGGAAGGGATCAGGTGGTTCACTCTTGCTATTGTCGCCAGCACAACTGTTTATGACTACTCGCTATGGTCTTAATTACGTTGCTTACGCTTCGTTGTGCCTAGCTTTGGTCAAAAGAGTTATTAACAGAATGTTATTTGAGTTGA
>NZ_MBDL01000002.1 GCF_001707755.1 Acinetobacter celticus
TACTACTCTCTTTCAGAGAATAGTCAACAGGTTTTATTGATTATTTTCAAACTCCTTCAAGATCCTTAGAATTAACCCTTAAGCCAACCCCTTGTTTCTCAACAAGTTTTAATCAACATCACCGCCGATGGATGTGCATTCTACAGTATTCCCAATCCAACACAACCCCCTTTTTTAATTATTTTATTAAAAATAACTCGAATGGTTATTTATTCCGCAAAAATGCGCGTTTATAGACTATTTTTAGCGCTAGGTTTATTTTTAAAACTTAGATACACTTATTTTCACACATTTATTTCATTACTTTGACATGGCTTATAAGCTAAAAAAAAGTGCATTTCTCTTCCCTACTGTCATTTTATGCTTATGTAGTAGTGTTTATGCTGCACCGACCACCAACCTATATAACACTACATTTTCCATTCTAAGCTATGCAAAATGGAATACACCAACACCTGAAATATGTGTCATCAATAACCCCACTTTGTCGCAACAATTTCGAAACAATGAACCAGAGCATACCAATTACAAAATTTCAGCTATTCAGACTACCGATATCAAACATTCACTCTGTCAGGTTTTAATCTTCTCAACATTATCACCTAAAGAAGAACAACATCTGCTAAATACAGCTGTGAACTTTCCAGCGCTCTCTATGAGTATCAATAATACTGATTGCGAAATTGGAAGTACTTTCTGCCTATATAAGCGCAATAAAAATATCGCATTCAAAGTAAATTTAGACAGCCTTACGCAATCCAAAGTACATATTGATCCGCGTGTCCTATTGCTTGCAAAGCCTACGGAGCCTAAAGAATGAAACAGCTCTATAAGCCAATAACATTACATCAACTCTTCACACGCTCCCAACTCACGATCTTTATCTTAACCTTTACCATCTGCTCAGCTATTTTTTTGGTTATTTCAACCTACACCATGAATGCTTATGCGAAAAGTAGCTTAAAAATTTTAACTGCAACACTAAATGAAAGAGTTCAACCTGCTGTGGTATTCAATGACCAGATCACCATGAATCAAATCCTAACCGAATATGTTCAGCAGTACCCGATTCGCTATATTGAAATCAGTTCGTTACAAAATCAAGTTTTGGCGCACGCTAAGCAAAGTAATTTTACATATTTTTCTAGCCAATCCTTTCTTGACTATGTGTTTTACCATCAGCCCATTCGCATGGAAATTCGTCACGATCAAAAGCTTTATGGCAATTTAATGGTCTATGGTAATTCTTCCGAACTGGTCAGTTTTTTTCATAAAATTTTATTGGCGTTATTGATTGGTTTTCTTTTACTTTTGGTCGCGGTGTATTGGTCAGTTAATTCGGTCTATCAGTATTTAATGCAATCTGTTCAATCAATTGTCGAATCCGCACGAACCATAAGTATCAAAAAAAACTATAATTTACGGGTTTCAAACTCAGATATTCAAGAACTCCAAGTACTTAGTACCGCCTTTAACGGCTTATTAAGTGAAATTGAACAATCCAATCAAAATTTAATCTCTGAAAATGACAAACTTATACATCAATCCAAACACGATCTACTGACTTTACTCCCTAACCGTTGTTATTTTTACGAAGTATTATTTAAATTCTTTGAAAGCCCACAACCACAAAACGCGGCGATAATTTTTTTAAATATAAATCAATTTAGCAAAGTAAATACTCAATTTGGGCGCTTAACAGGAGATGCCGTTTTACGTGCATCCTCATACTGTATAAAACAAATTTTGCCATCAAATGCATTTTTTTCAAGATTAGGTGCAGATGAATTTGCGCTAATCATTCCCAATGTCACCAACACAGTCGAAATTGAATCACACTGTCAGCGTATTCAAGAGTGTTTTACATCAACCTTTGTTTATGAACAGCATCAAATCTCGTTAAACATCAATATGGGTATCGCATTGGTACAGCTTGCCAAAACGCCTGAAGATTTAATTGCGAGCGTTGATCATGCGCTATCCAAAGCAAAGAAACTGAATGAAAAGTGGTATATCTCCCCACAATCCAAGCAAACCATAGGCTCGACATGTTAAAAAAAACATTCATCATTTTTTCTATTTTCACCCTCAGCACAGTCTTAACTGCATGTATGAGCTTAGGAAACCTAAGCTACAAACAAGCACATATGCTCAAGAAAGAAGGTTTTGTCTTGAGTAATGAGGGATGGACACTGGCCCTGCCTGAACGTCTGCTATTTAATTTTGATGATTTCCAAATTCAGGAAAATCAAAAACATAAATTAGCAACCCTTTCAAAGCAATTGAATGCCTATCAATTAGAAAAAGTGAAGTTTGTAGGACATACTGATAATATCGGCCAAGCCAGTTATAACCAACAGCTCTCAGAAAAGCGCGCACAAAGTGTTGCAACAATATTCCTAGCCAATGGCTTCCAGCAACAGAATATTCACATTATTGGCCGAGGTGCAGAGCAACCTTTGGTTGATAATGATACAGATGAACATCGGGCGAAAAATAGACGGGTGAATATTACAATTATTCCTTAATAGGAATTTTATTCACAAAGCCTCCATTGCGGGGGCTTTTTTATTTATCACAAGATTATATTGTCAAATTTCAGGCATAAAAAAACCGCTTTCGCGGTATCCTTTATTGACCATTTTAATAAATGGTCGGAACAGTAGGATTCGAACCTACGACCCCCTGGTCCCAAACCAGGTGCGCTACCAGACTGCGCCATGCTCCGATTTCAACTTTTAAAGTTGGGGTGAATGACGGGATTCGAACCCGCGACAACTGGAATCACAATCCAGGGCTCTACCAACTGAGCTACATCCACCATTACACATTGGGTTCTACATACCAAGCCACCAAAATGGTGCGCCTGACAGGATTCGAACCTGTGACCATCCGCTTAGAAGGCGGATGCTCTATCCTACTGAGCTACAGGCGCATGAACAATGATACTTAATATCATAAATCCCTTTGCCTTGAAGAATTGGTCGGAACAGTAGGATTCGAACCTACGACCCCCTGGTCCCAAACCAGGTGCGCTACCAGACTGCGCCATGCTCCGTTCATCTCAGCTTTACCGTATCGCATATCATGCGGTACGGTGTGCATTCTAGGCGTGACGCCTTAAGACGTCAACACCTATCTTTAAAAAAAATCAAAAAACCACCTCAACTGCTTATTTAGCAAGCACTTTAAGCATTTTTTAATCAAATTTTAACGTTTTAGATTGGCACTAAAGCCCAACATGCGGTCTAAAGGCAATTTAGCTCGCTCTGACAACGCTGGATCAACGAATATTTCCTGATCGCCTTGCTGTAAAACCTGCAAAATACCATCTAATTCATTCATGGCCATCCAAGGACAATGCGCGCACGAACGGCATGTTGCACCCTCACCCGCTGTTGGTGCTTCAACAAGGATTTTATTCGGAACAGCTTGTTGCATTTTATAAAAAATACCACGGTCTGTCGCCACAATTAAGTGTTCATTGGGTAAGGTTTGCGCCGCTTTAATTAACTGAGAGGTACTGCCTACAGCATCTGCAATATCAACAACCGACTCAGGAGACTCTGGGTGCACCAAAACCGCAGCTTCAGGATACAGCGCTTTCATATTGGCAATACCGCGGGCACGAAACTCTTCATGTACAATACATGCGCCATCCCACAGCAACATTTCTGCGCCTGTTTTCTTTTGGATATAACGCCCTAAATGCTGATCGGGTGCCCAAATGATTTTTTCACCCAAACTATCTAGATGCTCTACAATTTCCACTGCACAGCTAGAAGTAACGACCCAATCCGCACGTGCCTTAACGGCTGCAGATGTATTGGCATAGACCACAACCGTGTAATCTGGGTGAGCATCACAAAATGCGGTAAATTCATCAACAGGACAACCCAAGTCTAAAGAACAAGTGGCTTCTAAAGTTGGCATTAACACTGTTTTTTCTGGCGATAAAATTTTTGAGGTTTCACCCATGAATTTCACCCCAGCAACCACCAGTGTTGTTGCCTCGTGATCACGCCCAAAACGCGCCATTTCTAAAGAGTCAGACACACAACCGCCTGATAATTCAGCCAACTCTTGAACTTCAGGATCACAATAATAATGCGCCACCAGCACAGCATTGCGCTTTTTTAATTCTGCTTGAATCAATGCAAATTTTTCAAGCTTCGCTTCCTGACTTAAAAGATGTGCCTTTGTTTCACCCAATTGGTCCAAATGCGCTTGCACGATAGATTTTGCTTCGTTGGCAATTAAGTTGTTTGAGTCGTTCATAACAAAATTTTCTCTGTCCTTAGTGTCCACACCATTTGCTGGACGGCATCTAACTTAGCTATCAAAAATGACATATTGGTTATTTTGACCAGTCATTAGAAAGCTATTTTTATAAAAAAGCCTCACAACGGAGGCTTTTTAAAATCATTTAAAACTCAAGAGCGATAATCTGCATTAATTTTCACATAGTCGTAGGACAAGTCACAGGTATATACCGTGTCTTGAGCATGACCACGCCCCAAGTCTACACGAATTGTAATTTCAGACTTTGACATTTCGCGCGCACCCGCTTCTTCTGTATAATCCGTGGCGGCACCACCATCTTTACAGATTTGCACATCGCCTAACCACACTTGAATGTGTTCAACATCTAAATTTGGTACACCCGCATAACCAATGGCGGCCAAAATACGCCCCCAATTTGGGTCAGAAGCAAAGATTGCCGTTTTCACCAAAGGGGAATGTGCAATGCTATACGCCACATCACAACATTCCTGAGTATTTCCACCACCTTCTACCGCGATGGTAATGAATTTTGTTGCACCTTCGCCATCACGGATAATTAACTGTGCCAAACGCTTCATGACACGTGTCAATACGTCTTCAACCACGGCATAACGTGCATCAGTTTGAGAAGTAATTTCGGAACCACCTGCCTGTCCCGTAGCCGCAAAGATGCATGAATCATTGGTGGATGTATCACCGTCCACCGTAATCCGGTTAAATGAAACATTCACCGCATTGTTAAGCAGTTGTTGTACTAAATCACGGCTGATTGGTGCATCGGTTGCAACATAGCTCAGCATGGTGGCCATATTCGGGCGAATCATCCCCGCACCTTTAGAAATACCGGTCATGCTGTAAGTCACACCATCCAGTTCAAACTGTTCAGATGCACCCTTTGGCGTGGTATCCGTGGTCATAATACCTGTTGCAGCATCTAACCAAGCCTCTGCTTTAAGAGAATCTAAGGCTGGTTGTAACCCCGTAACTAAACGATCAATTGGAAGTTGTTCACCAATCACACCCGTTGAAAATGGTAAAACTTCTACTTCCTGCACACTTGCCAGTTCTGCTAATTTGGCGCAAGCCGCTTGTGCATTGATCATACCCATTTTGCCCGTACCCGCATTGGCATTGCCGGTATTAATGACCAAATAGCGTGGATTGGTTACTTCTAAATGGGCTTTTGAGATATGTACAGGCGCTGCGCAAAATGCATTTTGCGTAAAAACACCCGCAACATGAGTACCTTCTGAAAATTCAAAAATGACGAGGTCACGTCGGTTCTGATAGCGTACATACGCTTCAGCAGAACCAATTTTAACCCCTTTTACCGCATGCATTTGCGGCATTGTTACGTCACCCACGGCCATTTTTAAATATCCATTACAGTTAATGAAGAAAAATACAGCTTAGTTCAAAATGCTTCAAAAATCGAGCACCCAGCTTATTTTTCGCCAGTTTTTCTAAACCTGTTTTTAAATACAAAAAAGCCAGTCATAAGACTGGCTTCTATTACTTACAAATCACAAGATTAATTACGCGCCAATTGACCCGTTTGATTTAATAATGCTTGCTTGGCTTTTTGCTGACTGGCATCTGATAATGCAGGATTTGATGCCACAATTCGGTCTGCATTTGCAGAGTTAGCTGCAGTAATTGCAACAGTTTGCATCACAATTGGACGGTTCGGATCTGCAAAGGTATAGCGAATACCTGTACGTGGGCTAGCAACGGTAATCTGTCCGTCTGCACCCACTTGTACTTGTGCTGTCGTTGGGCCAATGGCCTGTTTTACTTTTCCAGGAGTTGTCGTTTGAGCCGAATTTGCAAATACAAAAGTAGGCATTGCAAGCGCCATAATCATGAATGGCTGTAATACTTTTTTCATTGTCTATTCCGTTTTCCGGTTATCAATACGAAACTAAATAACACTTAATTTGTCGAACTGCAAACACTATTACGTACTTGATATTTTCATACCCATAAAAAAATCAGAGCACGAGGGCTCTGATTCCTTCAGTATCAATTAAATTTTACCGTGACACTGCTTGTATTTCAGACCTGAACCACATGGACAAGGCGAATTACGACTTTCAGGCGCTGAAATGACTTGATCACCTGAAACTGGATAGAATTGTGTATCAACCTCAGTAACATCGTCGGCCAATAAACCATCAAATTCAGCATGAGACAAATTCAAGTGCATCGCATCTGCTTGTGCTTGTTTCTGTGCTTCCATTTCTGCCAGTTCTTCGGCTGTTGGTACATGAACACGCGACAAGTCAGTCACGACATCCGATTTAATCACTGCCAGCATATTTACGAACAAATTAAAGGCTTCTTTTTTGTACTCTTGCTCAGGATTTTTCTGTGCATAACCACGTAAATGAATCCCTTGACGTAAATAATCCATCGCCGCTAAATGTTCTTTCCAATGGCGGTCGAGTGCATTTAATAAGAAGTAACGTTCCAACTGTGCAGAAGATTCTTCGCCCATTTGCTCACGGCGTGCGTGATAACGTGAAAGAACTTCATCGGTAATACGTGCAACCAAACCTTCTTCATCTAAACGACGGTCTTGTTCCAACCATTCATGAATAGATAAATCCACCGATAGATCTTCGCGTAGTGCTTTTTCCAGTCCGTCAATATCCCATTGATCATGAATAGATTCAGGTGGAATATACACCTCAATCACGCCTTTCATAACATCGCTGATCATACCTTCGATGTATTCTTGTAATGATTTTTCAGCAAGAATATCATCACGCTGAGAGTAAATAATTTTACGTTGTTCGTTATTTACATCATCATATTTCAATAGGTTTTTACGAATATCGAAGTTACGTGCTTCAACTTTACGTTGTGCATTTTCAATTGAACGTGACACCATTTTATGTTCAATGGCTTCATCTTCTTGCAAGCCCATTGCACGCATCATCGCAACTACACGATCACCCGCAAAAATACGCATCAAATCATCTTCAAGAGATAAATAGAAACGTGAAACGCCCGGATCACCCTGACGGCCTGCACGACCACGAAGCTGATTATCAATACGGCGTGATTCGTGACGTTCAGAACCAATAATGTGTAAACCACCAGAGTTTAAAACCATTTCATGGCTTTGTTCCCACTCTGCTTTTAAACGCGCTTCATCTTCAGCGGTTGGCTCTGCAATTTTAGCCAGCGTCGCTTTCCAGTTACCACCGAGCAAAATATCCGTACCACGGCCTGCCATGTTCGTGGCAATGGTTACTGCACGAGGCGAACCCGCTTGGGCAATAATATCAGCTTCACGCTCATGTTGTTTCGCATTCAACACTTCATGTGTAATGCCTGCTTCTCTCAATTTATCCGACAGAATTTCAGACGCTTCAATGGTTGCTGTACCAATCAAAATTGGTGCAACACCTGCTTCATGCACACGCTGAATTTCTTGAATAATCGCGTTGTATTTACCGTTACGATTTAAATAAATCAAATCATTTTGGTCATTACGGATCATTGGACGATGTGTTGGAATCAACACCACATCTAAACCATAAATTTCTTTCATTTCGGCAGCTTCAGTATCTGCTGTACCCGTCATGCCTGAAAGTTTTTTGTATAAACGGAAATAGTTCTGGAAGGTTGTCGTGGCTAAAGTTTGATTTTCTGGTTGAATTTCCAAACCTTCTTTGGCTTCTACTGCTTGATGCAGACCTTCAGACCAACGACGGCCGGGCATGGTACGACCCGTATTTTCATCAACAATAATCACTTCACCATCTTTGATGATGTATTGCACATTGCGTTGATACAAATAATGCGCACGAATGGCCGCAGACACGTGGTGAACCAAGTTTAAGTTTGCAGAAGAATATAAGCTCTCGCCTTCTGCCAATAAACCCATTTGAATTAAAGCATCTTCGACTGTTTCATAACCAATTTCAGTCATTTCTACAGTACGTTGCTTTTCATCAATCCAAAAGTGTCCACCATCAGCGACTTTTTCTTCTTTTTGCGGACGCAATGTCGGCGGAATTGAATTAATAGCAGCATAAAGCTGTGAAGAGTCTTCACTTTGACCTGAAATAATCAACGGTGTACGTGCTTCGTCAATTAAGATCGAATCGACTTCATCGATAATGGTATAAGTTAAGCCACGCTGTTTTTTCTCTGCAAGAGAAAAAACCATGTTGTCACGCAAATAATCAAAACCGAATTCGTTATTGGTACCGTAAGTAATATCTGCACGATATGCTTGGGCTTTTTCAGTCGGATCTTGCATTGAGTAAATAATACCAATGCTTAAACCTAGAAATTCAAATAATGGTCGGTTAAGTTCAGCATCACGTTGCGCCAAATAGTCGTTCACGGTAATCACGTGAACGCCTTCATCACTCAAGGCGTTTAAATAACACGCCAACGTACCCATGAGAGTTTTACCTTCACCAGTACGCATTTCTGCAACTTTACCTTCGTGAAGTGTGATACCACCAATCAACTGTACATCATAGTGACGCATGCCCATGACACGCTTGGCCGCTTCACGGCAAACCGCAAATGCTTCTGGCATTAATTTATCTAAGCTTTCGCCTTTGTTATAGCGTTGTTTGAATTCTTCAGTTTTTGCAGATAGGTCTGCATCGTTTAGTGCAGATATCGTCGGCTCGAGCGCATTAATCTTATCTACGATTTTACGCATGCGTTTGAGTTCGCGCTCATTTTTTGTACCGAAGATACCTCCGATCAGACTTGCCAACATGAATAGACTCTCTAAATCTTGCTTGTCAAATGAATATGTTTTCTTAGTCGTTATTATGGTGCTTGAAATTTGAAGTACAAGGGCTTTGCACAAAAACCCATTAAAAAAATCTCATCTCTCATTTCAGCACGAGTAACCTAAGGCAAAGTAATGTAGCAAATTTTATACAGCGTATATAGTCAAGGCCGAATGAGTTTTATGAATATTTAACCATTTTCAACAATATCTTTTTCATTTTATTCATAAAGAAATTCAAAAATAGTATTTCCCTTCGCATAAAACTACGCCATATTAATCCTTACCACCATACATAAAAT
Organism: Acinetobacter celticus; assembly: GCF_001707755.1. Lineage (GTDB taxonomy): Bacteria > Pseudomonadota > Gammaproteobacteria > Pseudomonadales > Moraxellaceae > Acinetobacter > Acinetobacter celticus. The sequence continues at coordinate 9,352 of NZ_MBDL01000002.1, forward strand.
CTATAATGAGGCACGAAGATGAGTTTACGCTTAGGAGATACCGCTCCCGATTTCACCCAAGAATCGAGTGAAGGAAATATTCATTTTTATGACTATTTAGGTGATAGCTGGGGCATTCTATTTTCACATCCTGCTGACTACACCCCTGTCTGCACCACGGAACTGGGTTATACCGCAAAACTAAAAGATGAGTTTGAAAAACGTGGCGTAAAAGCCATTGCGTTATCCGTTGATGATGTTGAATCCCATAAAGGCTGGATTAACGATATTAATGAAACGCAAAACACCACCGTAAATTTTCCCATTATTGCAGACCAAGACCGCAAGGTTTCTACGCTGTATGACTTTATTCACCCAAATGCCAGTGAAACCCTCACTGTTCGCTCTTTGGTTATTATTGACCCGAATAAAAAAGTCCGATTAATCATCACTTATCCGGCATCTACAGGTCGTAATTTCCATGAAATTTTACGGGTTGTCGATTCATTACAACTCACCGACAACCACAAAGTTGCCACCCCAGCCAACTGGCAACAAGGTGAAGACGTGGTAATTGTACCCTCTTTAAAAGATGAAGCAGAAATTCAACAACGTTTTCCAAAAGGCTATAAAGCCGTAAAACCCTATTTACGTCTTACGCCTCAGCCTGAATAAAAAAGATCAAAAGCCTTCAAGATGCATGACGAGCCTATCTTGATAATGTCTATAGCCTGTTTTCGAACAGGCTTTTTACATGCATTTTATGCGACAACTTACATAGCCCAAACAAATTCCACTTGGTGAAATTTTCTGCATCAGCTATAAAGAATAAAATCTTTAAAAAAATATGACTGTGATTTATAAAATTCATCATTTGCACTGTGGCACCATGTGTCCAGTCTGCGGGCCATTGTTTGGGCAAAATCATTTTTTGGCTACAGTAGTGTGCCATTGTCTGCTATTAGAAACCGATCAAGGGCTTGTACTGGTAGATACTGGCTTAGGTATTCAAGATTACCTACATACCAAACAGCGCTTAGGGAGCTTTGTGGCACGCTTTGGTCGTATTGAACATCATTTAGAATTGTCTGCAATTGCACAAATTCAACAACTTGGCTTTAGCCCCAAAGATGTAAAACACATTCTAATCTCTCATTTAGACTTTGATCATGCAGGAGGAATTTCAGATTTTCCACAGGCCACCGTGCATGTCTTGTCAAATGAATACAATGCAACGCAAAACTTAAATTCACTTAAAAATAAAGCCCGTTATAAACCCCAACAATTTCAGCAGCACAAATATTGGAATTTTTTAGAACCAACTCGCGGTGAAAATTGGTTTAATTTGCACCGTGTACAAGGTTTTTCTATCTTTCAAGATGATATTTTAATGATTCCTTTAGCAGGACATACCACTGGACATTGTGGCATTGCTATTCGGCAAGCTGAAGGCTGGCTGTTTTTTTGTGGGGATGCCTACTACTCTCACCTCCAACTCAACCCTCAATCTTCCCTAAAAGCCTTGAATCAATTAGAACGTCTGTTCGCTGTCGACAACCGACAACGCATAGACAACCTCAAGAAAATCCAGATATTGGCTCAAACAGAAAATCATATTGAAATTATTTGCGCACATGATCCAGTTGAATTGGCACGTTATAAAACCCTATGAAAAATATATTAATAATTTCCATTTTAACCTTTAGTTTATCAGGCTGTATTACAACGACAACTTGGCCCGATCAACAACGTCCTCAGCATTGGGGAACTGCAATTGATGCTCAATATAATCTTTATCAAATCAGCGATTTTGTTTACCGCAGTGAGCAACCCAGTGCAAACCTTATTTCTACATTAAAAGCACAAGATATACACATGGTGATTAATTTACGCAGTAGAGATAGCGATCCACAACATCTGAGTCCGAAGGAATTTCAGTTGGTGCATATCCCCATCAATACATGGGCCATTTCACGTGAAGATTTATTACAGGTGATGCAAGCCATTCAACAAGCGAAGAACCATCAGCAAAAAGCATTGATTCATTGTTATCACGGCTCTGACCGAACAGGTGCCAGTATTGCGATGTATCGGATTATTTTTGAAAATTGGACGACTGAAGATGCGCTCAATGAGATGAAGCATGGTGGCTATGGCTTTCATCCAATTTGGGTCAATATAGAAAAGTTATTCAGTCCTGAAAATATAAAATGGATCCGCCAGCAACTGACGAATCCATCTTAATAAATCACGGTGTCACAGATTAACGTTTATTGAGTGGCACCCAATCAATCACCCACGCCGATTTCATCCCCAAACTCGCATCGGCTGTAATCTTCTTCCGTGCGTTATCTGCTGTATCACGGTCTTTCGATGGGCCGACCATAATACGAATCCCTTTGGAAGTCGGACTTTTGGTCACCTGATAGCCTTTGGCTTTTAATTTAGATGCAACAGCATCTGCATTGGCTTCATTGGCTGCCAGTGCAACTTGTACCATCCACTGCTTGTCGCCATGCTCTAATAAATCACGGGCTTTTTCAGCTTCAGCCTTTTTTTTGGCATCTTCTTTACGTTTGGTTTCTGCCTTAAGCTGTTCATCTGCTTTACGTTTAGCATCTGCAGCTTGTTTTTCAGTTACTTTTTGCTCTGCAGCCAAACGTTCAGCTTTCTGTTTCTGCTCGGCTTGACGTTTTTCTTCTGCAATACGCTTTTCTGCTGTAATGCGTTTTTCTTCTGCAACACGCTTTTCGGCTTCAGCAGTTTTACGAGCAACATCTTGTTTGGCTTGTTCAGCCTTTTGCTGCACGACTTTCTGCTGATCTATTTTTTTTTGCGCAGCCAGTTTTTCCTCAGCAATACGTTTTTGCTTGACGGCATCATCTTCAATCAGTTCTGGTGGAATATTGTCTGAACTTTGCTGTGCAGAACGACGCGCATTCAGCTCTGCATATTCTTCTGCTGCTTTACGGGCGGCATCGGCTTCGGCTTGCTGTTGCATCGCCAAAAACTCAGCCGCACGTGCTTCTTGCTCTGCCACAGACTTTTCACGAGTTTGACGCTGTGCTTCTAATAAGCGTTTTTCAGTTTCGACATCCACCGTCAACCCAGAAGTATTGCTATTGGTATTCTTTGGATTAGCTTCTACTGTGTCTGGTGCGTGTAATTTATTTTGATGAATTTCATCCGTGCCTTTTAACAGCAATGCGGTCAACAGCACACCGCCACTTAGTAAAACAACACCGCCCATCCAGCGCTGTTTGTTATTCATTGACATTCTTTCAAATACTCCCATACCGCTTCTAAAGTATGAAATGATCCACATACCAAAATCAGCTGATTATTTTTTGTTTCATTTAAAGCTGATTTAAAAGCTAATTTTACACTGTCATACTGTTGTACCGACTGTCCCTGCAAAGCAATCTCTAATTGCATAACATCCGCAGACCGTGGCACATCCAACGGTGCAATTTTCCACATTAATATAGTATTTTTCAACAAGCTAACGACTGAATTGATGTCTTTATCGCTAAGCATAGAAAAAACACTGATCACCTCTGTATATTGTTTATTGTATTCTAAAAAATTTCGCAATTGCTTTAACAAAAATTCAACGCCATGAGGGTTATGTCCAGCGTCAAAAATGACAGTTTTATCGGCAATTTTTCTAATTTCAAAACGCCCTTGCAGTTGTGCGGTTTGGATACCTTGTGCAATGGCCTGTTGTGAAACCACCAAGCCACTCAATAAAATGGCAGCCACAGCAGTAGAAATATTTTCCAGTGCTAAGCGACCTATCGGTAATTTTAGAGTTGTGCCCGAAGAGGCAAACATCCAAGACTGACCGTCTTCAGTAGATTGATAAAAATAATCGCGGTTCACTGCATATAAGGGTGCTTGGCATTCATTGGCTTTATGTTGAATGGCCAAAGGTAAATCCTGCACACCACCAAAAACTACGGGAATATTCGGACGAATAATCCCTGCTTTTTCAAATGCAATTTGCTCAATGCTGTCGCCTAACCAATCGGTATGATCTAAACCAATATTGGTAATGACGGCAATATTTGGGTCGATAACATTGACCACGTCTAAACGTCCGCCCAAACCCACTTCCAGCACCCAAACATCACATTGCTCTTGTTTAAAAACAACAAAAGCCGCCAATGTTGTGGCCTCAAAGAAAGAAAGACTTAATGCACACTGACGACGTGCTTGATCGACTTGTACAAAGGCATCAATCAAGGTTTGATTATCGACTTCTACACCAGCCAATTTAACCCGTTCATTAAAACGATAAATATGCGGTGATTGATACAAACCCACCTTATAGCCTTGCTCATTTAAAATAGCTGCTAAAGTAGTGGTGGTAGACCCCTTGCCGTTGGTTCCCGCTACGGTAAAAACTTTGGCTTGTGGACGCATTACTCCCAGTGCTTCTGCAACTGGAATCACGCGTTCTAAACCTAAATCAATGCCTGTAACATGAACATGGCTCCAATATTCGAGCCATGTATTTAAAGAATCGGTTGCAAGAGGTGCTGTGTTCAAGTCAAGTTCATCAATTTAGCGACAATACGGTAAACTGTATCACGTAATGCATGACGATGAACAATTTGATCGATTACACCATGATCAAGCAAATATTCGGCGCGTTGGAACGGTTCTTCCAATTTTTCGCGTACGGTTTGCTCAATAACACGCTTGCCCGCAAAACCAATCATGGCTTTTGGTTCAGCAATATGTACATCGCCCAACATGGCTAAAGAGGCTGTTACACCGCCATAGACAGGATGTGTTAACACAACGATATACGGTAAACCTGCTTCTTTCATTTTTTGAATAGCTGCAGACGTACGTGCCATTTGCATTAAAGACAACATGCCTTCTTGCATACGCGCACCGCCAGAGGCAGCAAAGCAAATCAACGGTTGTTTGTTTTCAATGGCGCGTTCTGCCGCTTGCACAAAACGGTCGCCGACCACAGAACCCATTGAACCGCCCATGAAATCAAATTCAAAAGCACAGGCAATTAAAGGCACGCCTTTTAATACACCTTGCATAACCACCAAGGCTTCAGTTTCACCTGTTTTCTTTTGCGCTTCTGCCATACGCTCTGGATAAGGCTTGCTGTCGACAAAATTTAGTGGATCTTTGGCTTTAAATTCTTGACCTAATTCCATTTTCACTTGATCAAAGAACCAATTTAATCGTTCACGTGCTTTCATACGTAAATGTTCGTCACATTGCGGACAAACATAGGCATTGAAAGACATGGCTGTACGGGTCACTAAAGCATGACACTCAGGGCATTCAATAGTAGGTTCTGTAAAAGTGGCTTTCAGCACTTGTTGCTCATCTGGCATATGAATGCCAGGTACGCCACGGTCCGTCCAAGGTGTAGCCGGACTAAGAATTTTCCCTGATTTCACGTCTTGACTCATACTAATTCATCGAGCGCGGCTCGAAGCTCCTTAACTTTATTCACCGTTGCTATAACGGCTTGTTCTGGGGCTAAGCTGGCAAACTGTTTTACAAAAGCACTTCCGACAATCACAGCATCTGCTGCAACACCCATTGCTTTGGCAGAGGCCGCATCACTAATACCAAACCCAACACCAACAGGAACATTGGTATACGATTTAATTTTTTGGATACGATTGGCTGCTTCGGCAACATCTAAAGTGGCTGCACCTGTAACCCCTTTCAGGGAAACATAGTAAATAAAACCGCTTGCCTGTTTGACAACATGCTGAATACGCTCATCTGTCGTGGTCGGTGCAAGCAAGAAGATTTGATCCATACCGTATTTTTGTAATACGTCAGCTAAATCTTTTGCTTCTTCTGGTGGTAAGTCCACCAAAAGTACACCATCTACACCACATTCATTGGCATACGCCACAAACTTTTCATAACCAATTACTTCAACAGGGTTTAAATAGCCCATTAAGACCACAGGTGTTTCTGTGTCATTTTGACGGAACTCTTTCACCATGTTTAATGCATCAAGGGTATTGGTACCACCTGCCAATGCGCGTTCAGCTGCTAGCGCAATCACAGGGCCATCTGCCATAGGGTCAGAGAACGGCAAGCCTAATTCAATAACATCTACACCAGCCTCAACCATGCTATGCAATAAAGGCACAGTCACTTGCGGATGAGGGTCACCAGCCATTACATAAGAAACCAAAGCTTTACGCTGCTGAGATTTAAGTGCTTCAAAACGTGTGGCTAAACGTGACATAGGACTATACTTTCCTTGAATGGTTCAAAACGAGTGGGCTTTGTAAAAATACAAGACATCGCATTGTAACGCTATTTTTCATCCATTGAATATGGGTGAGAGCATTTCTGTCCGTATTTCTATTGCATGTATAACTTCCAGAACAATCCGAAAGCAACATTTACGGATATTTCAGCCTTTTTCACAATGATCAAAGATGCCTAAATTCACTAAATTACAAAATGTTAAGCTTTTCACCAAAGTTAATTTTATTGCTAAAAAATTGATATAAATAATATATTTAGCTTTTACATTTAATTTTTTCTGAAATAGCAAAACCTGCTTTATACTATGACCATTGTTTTTCTTTTTATCTCCTATGACCTCCAACTCCCAAGCTAAAGTGCAGGCACGTGCCTTTGCACTGATGCCACTTATTGTTTTTTTAGCCATTTTTTTAGGCAGTGGTATCTATCATTCCGTCATTGGTACTGAGTTTGCTTTTTACCAAATTAAAGCGCCCGTGGCGGCACTTCCTGCCATTATTTTAGCGGTACTACTTTATAAGGGTCGCTTAAATGATGGGATTGACGCCTTTTTAAAAGGGGCGAGTCATCCGAATCTGATTTTAATGTTCATGGTCTTTATGTTGGCAGGTGCTTTTGCCAGTGTCAGCAGTGCCATTGGCAGTGTCGATGCAACCGTGCAACTTGGACTGTCAATTATTTCACCCGAATATGTCCTTCCAATGCTGTTCATTATTTCAGCTTTTGTTGCCACCGCTATGGGCACGTCTATGGGCACCATTGCAGCCTGTGCCCCCATTGCCTTTGGCTTTACGCAAGCCACGGACATTGATGCTGTCTACGCCATTGGTGCTGTGGTCGGTGGTGCCATGTTTGGCGACAATTTATCGATGATTTCGGACACCACTATTGCTGCAACCACAAGCTTAAAGGTGCAACTGCGTGACAAATTTAGAGTCAATGTCTGGATTGCTGTTCCTGCATCCATTGTCAGTCTCCTGCTCTATATGAACATCAGCCATGGTTCGCAAGCCATTCAATTTAAAGATTACGATATCTGGCTAATTTTGCCTTATGTGGCAGTGTTCTTTTTGGCATTTAGTCGCTTACATGTGTTGGCCGTTTTGACTGTTGGTGTCATTTTATCCGGCGTGATGGGACTAACCAACCAAGCCGATTTCTCCCTATTAAAACTAAATAATGCCATTTATGATGGTTTTTTAAGCATGTTTGAAGTGGCCATGCTCTCAATGTTTTTAGGTGGATTATCGGCAATTATGCAACGTGAAGGTGGCTTAGAATGGCTTATTCAGCGCATCTATAGCCTCACTCGATTATTAAAAGTCAGCAAACAACGAGCAGGTGAATTCGGCATTAGTTTTTTGGTGGTTTTTTCCAACTTATTCGTTGCAAACAATACCGTTGCCATTATTCTTTCTGGCGATATGGCACGTGAAGTGGCTCTTGAATATGGTGTAGACCCAAAACGTGCGGCCGCCTTTATGGATATTTTTTCTTGTATCACCCAAGGTTTAATTCCATATGGTGCGCAACTTCTTTTGGCCTGTTCGATTGCTAAAATATCTCCTGTAGAGCTGATTGGTAGCATTTACTACTGTTGGGTTTTAGCTATCTTTGCCATTTTAGCAATTATTTTTCGCTATCCCCAATTGCCACAAAAAGTGAGCTAAAGCCTTCAGTTGATAACTTCTTTGTAGATCAGTTTAGTTTCGTTTATGACAAAATAAAAATACCTCTAAACTGGTTTACAACGCCTTCAACTTGATTGATTGACCAGAAAAACCACTATTTCAATTGCTTCTTGCGTTGCATAAGGGTCTGACCAGAAAATGCTTTATACGCGCGAGCCAAGGCCGATTGATCTGAATAGCCCAACTGCATAGCGATATCGCTGAAAGAGATGCCCTGCACTAATAATTGTTCGCAGCGTTTCATTCGTTCTGTTTCTAATACTTTTTTAAATGAACTATTCTGTGTATTGAGCTGTCGTTGCAAAGTTCGAATCGACCAATGCAGTTCATCGGCAATTATTTCAATTTTTGGTACGTTTGCATGTAAGCGAATATACGCAGCAATATGTAGATGAACCTGCTGTAAAATATGTTCAAAATGGGGCTTGGCCGCAATGGCTTCTTCCGCCTGCTTCAAAAGCAATTGCATTAGCGATGGATCTGCCAATTCAGATTTTAAATCTAAACTGTCTGAACTAATGGCCAATGAATATTCAGAATGGGAAAATTCAACTTGGCAACCAAAGAATTTTTCGTAGTGATAACGCACCATTTGCGGTGCATGCGCAAACTGTATACTTAGCAGTTGTAAGGATGCAGGGAAAATTTGTTTGGCTAAATGTGCCATACAAGCCAAAGTTAGCTCATTCACCATGGCATATTTTTCATCTAACCGTGGCCAAGTTAAATAAATTGCTTTGCCCTGATGAAGGATTTGCATAGGAATCACCTCTGCGCCATCAATCACCAAACGACTAAAACGCAAAATATACTGCAAGGCTTCCGCCACACTATTACTGCGTGTGGCCATATAGCCCAACACCCCGAAATGTTCAGCACGAATAAACTTGGCCATTTCTAAAATAAGTTGTGGACAATCTAAGTGTTGGCGCGTCTGCTCAATCACTGCTTCAAAAAAATGATACGGAGATTGTGAATCAATAGGCAATGTTAGTACGCGGTGTAATTCACGCTGATACGGCAACAGAAAATTTAGACTCTCTTCATCTAGCTTTTGTTCTGAAAGATACATTTTCCAGAGCTGGAAGTAACCATTGGGTATTTGCAATTCCAGCATCAGCCTACTCCATTTTTATTTTGACATAGACAATTTTCACTATGGCATTAAATGTATAAAAATTGGCAATATCTGTCAAAACATCTGCTCATCTCTCCGACATACTGTAGCCATTACAGGCAATTTAAGTAAAAAAAATGAATGCCCATGTTCAATACCCTCAGGTTAGCCCTGTTGTTCGCAGTCAATTAAATTTTAAACTTGATGAAGTGCCCCGTTTTTGGTTTGGTGGCGACCCGTACATAACTCGCATGTTTGATGCACTTAGTTTGACCTTTCCCGATGGAGAGCGCTATTTTATTGAAAGCGTGCGTCTGTTCCGCGACAAAATTACCGATGCCGATTTACAACAACGCGTGGCAGATTTTATTCGTCAAGAAGCACAGCATGGCATGGCACATGACAAAATGAATCAAGTGATGAAAGAGCAAGGGATGCCTGTTGAGCAATTTATTCGACGCTTAAATAAAATCTTTAAATTTGAGCTAAAGAACCGTTCTGCACAGTACAACATTGCTATGACAGCAGCTGCAGAGCATTTGACTGCACTGATGGCCGAGACTTTCTTTGGAAACAAAAGCACCTTAAAAGATGCCCACCCCTATGTGCGCGCATTATTGGCTTGGCATGCCATTGAGGAAATGGAACATCGTGATGTGGCCTTTGACGTGATGAAACAAGTCGGTCAGGTGCCTGAATCTACACGTAAATTTGCTTTAGCCTTTACCACTTTGATGATGTTTGGCTTTACCATCTATCGCACCAATATTATGCTGAAATATGATGGTTTTAGTTGGCGGGAACGTCTGCAAATGAATATGAAAGGATTACCTTGGTTTTTTGGCAAAAATGGGACATTGACCTCAATGAGTAAACCATACCGAGACTGGTTTAAAGCCGATTTCCATCCCAATCAACACCCCATTATTGCGCAATACAATGTCTGGATTGATACCCTAGAAGCAACCGGTGACCCAATTCAAGCGGGCGAAGCCTTTTGGCACGCAGCCAAAGACTGACCTATCTTTTTAGCATTTCATTTGTGCAAATATACGCCCTATTCACTGTGTAATATGGCGTATTTTTTACCATTTTGCGTAATGCTGTTCCAATAATCCATATTCATTTAACAACACAATTTCTTGATCATCTTGCTGAATCGTTCCAGTGACTTTTGCTTGCCATTGGCTAAATTGACTACCAACCAATCTTAAGTTGAGGTTTTCATAACGGCGCCAACCGGTAGAAACCATTAAATTTAATTTATTGTCTAATGAACAAATCGTCCATTGGTTTTCATTCTGTTGTTGGAACAACACATCCGACATCGGATACAGCACGCCATTAATCCACAAGCAATTTTCATTGCCAAAACTTTCATTGACCCCAGATGCAAGGTTAATACCGACACGATTATTCTGTGTATCCCAAAAATTACAAGACAGCCAAAACCATGCCGTTTCTGGACGTAAAAAACCACATGTATCATCTAATGAAGCAAAAGTGCGCTCATTAAACTGAATAATTTCACCTTGTTTATTTTTAAAGAAACCTTCACAGCCCAATGTTGTGAGTTTCTGGGTATACGTCCAGCCATTAATACCCGTTGGACTACACATGCTAAGCGGGTCTGTTCCTGCACAAAAGACACGGGCACTGAGTTGTAGCTCACCATGTTTACTGACTTGAATATAACGGACGCCATTGGCGTGCTGAATATCAATTTGCACACCCGATTTAGAAAAATGACTTTGATTATATGGGGGTTGTTCATCAAGCACGGTATTGGCCGCGAGTAAATTAATGGTATTCCATTCCGTAACTTCATCTTTTAAATGATCATAAATATAGACAAAACCATGCCCCGCCCATGCAATATCTGCAATGGCTAAACCAATGGTGTAATGTTCATGTTGAATGCTACAAAATTTAAATTTTTTATATTTTAATCGTTTACGCCAACCCGTCAGCACCTTCCCATAGGGGGTTTTATAAATATATTGATTGAAATCAATATACTGAGGCAAGGTACTAAATCTGCCATAATGGGGCTGTCCATTGGGTTTTATTAAATCCATTTATTCAAATCCGTGGAATAAATTATAGAAAAATCCTTAGACTTATTATGCCTATATTTTTTAAGCTGAACAGTCTAAGCATCTAATTTCTGTAAAAAAGTACAAAAAAATGCCATTCATTTGCTCAATCTAAGCATCATTTTATGATCTATTTTTTAATTAGAGCCTAAAGTTCAATGACGCATCAATGGTTAAGTACGTATTCTCCCAATAGTTTCCAGAGAATGCGCCTTCAACCAACTGAATATAGTGTCCATACACCTGGTCAATGGCAATACAATCATCGACATCTAGTACACGGTCGGTATGTTGCTTTTGCCAATGCTGTGCAAAATAGGCTTTACCGCGCTGTTTTGCGACCATTGCATTCTGCGCAACCACCAATACATAGCGATGCAACTCCCCAAACTCTCTTGCATCGTAACCACCTAAATTAATTAGCCAGAGTTTTTCTTCGGCTTTATTTGGCTGTGCATCGGTAAATTGAATTTGATAGTTTTTGCCTTCAAATTCAACGCCATTCATTTGCGCCCAAGCATCAATATGCAGGCCTTTTTGTTCACCAAACCATGCATGTTGAAGTTGTGGATAAACCTCTTCAAGCGAATCACCCACGGCCAAAACGACATCATGAACTTCTGTGTTGGCACGGGCATGACGACCACCAAGCATGACGATAAATAGGCTGGGCATTTTTTGCTCCTTTTCAAATTAAGATCATCATTAGATTACAGATAATAATGGATACACGCCAAACCCATCAGCAACTGTTCGAGTCAGACTAAAATTAAATAAATCATGTTTCTGCGAAGTATAAATCACATGATGCTATTCAACGAGTTTTGCTGATGAATCGTATTTTGGTTACTTTTTTAAAAGTAACATTACGAACTCCGACCATAAGATGAGTAAACGGTAAGACTCCGTCATGATAAAAATAATGCTAGATTAAAAGTATGGGAGACGCGGAGGCGACATGGATGTCGCCGTTTTACTGTGCTACAAGGATGTAGCATCAGTAAAACAAATGGTTTTGCTTACTTTTGCCAAAACAAAAGTAAGATATTCCCTACGCAAACCAATCACAATTCATCACTTAAAATGAGGAAGTGCATTTATAAATTTTCCCTCTTTTAAATTACCCAAGCCATTTTCATTAAAGTAAATAAAAAAATCGTGCTGAGCTTTTACCCAACACGATTCTTTAAATCCCCTCTCCAAACCTCCCCCAAATGGGAAAGGCTTCAAAAAAGTCATTACATCTCAACCATTTCCACGCCATCAATACGCGCAACAGTCATTAAATCTTTATCACCACGACCTGAAACCGTTGCAATAATAATCTGATCTTTTGACATGGTTGGCGCAAGTTTCGTCACATAAGCCATGGCATGTGAACTTTCTAACGCAGGAATAATCCCTTCAATCTGCGTTAAATCACGGAAGCCTTGTAGGGCTTCTTGATCATTGATCGGCACATATTCCACACGGTGCATGTCTTTTAAGAAACTATGCTCTGGGCCTACGCCTGGGTAGTCCAAACCTGCTGAAATTGAATGTGTTTCAATGATTTGACCTTGATCATCTGACATCAAGTAAGTACGGTTACCATGAAGTACACCGACATGACCTGCATTTAACGGCGCAGAATGTTTCCCTGTTTCAATGCCATAGCCAGCGGCTTCAACACCGTACATTTTTACATCTTCATCATTCAAAAATGGATAGAACAAGCCCATTGCATTTGAACCACCACCCACGCAAGCAACCAATGCATCAGGTAAGCGACCTGCTTGTTCCTGAATTTGTTTACGTGCTTCACGACCAATAATCGATTGGAAATCACGTACCAATTGTGGATACGGATGTGGCCCTGCCACTGTACCAATCACATAATACGTGCTATCGACATTAGTCACCCAATCACGCATCGCTTCATTCATGGCATCTTTGAGTGTTTTTGAACCGCTTTGCACAGGTACAACAGTTGCACCCAATAGACGCATACGATAGACGTTCATGGCTTGACGTTTTACGTCTTCTGCACCCATAAACACCACGCATTCAAGGCCTAAACGTGCAGCGATGGTTGCCGTTGCTACACCGTGTTGACCTGCACCAGTTTCTGCAATAATGCGTTTTTTACCTGATAATTTAGCAAGTAAAGCCTGACCAATGGTGTTATTCACTTTATGTGAACCTGTATGATTCAGGTCTTCACGTTTCAAATAAATTTGCGCACCACCTAACTCTTTTGACCATCGTTCAGCATGATAAAGTGGACTAGGACGACCTACATAGTAGGCGAGATCGCGGTCGAATTCTGCCAGAAATTGTTTATCATCTTTCATGCGGAAATAGAGTTTTTCTAAATCTTCTAATGCCGCCATCAAGGTTTCTGACACAAAACGTCCGCCATGGATACCGAAATGCCCTCGTTCATCGGGGAATTGGGTATAGTCAATCTTATTTTGCTGATCCACGTTGGACTCCTTGCATAAACTGTTCAATGAGTTGTTGGTCTTTAATACCTTTAGCGGATTCTACGCCTCCGCTGACATCTACTGCATAAGCATTGGTCGTCTTTATAGCGTCTTCAATATTTTCAGGCTTTAAACCACCTGCCAAAATTAAAGGAATATCGAGTTGGGGAAACTGTGCCCAATCAAAACTGTGCCCTGTTCCGCCTTTGAGTTCAGGGTGCCAAGCGTCTAAGAGTACTGCACTTGCGCCTGCTTGTTGATATTTTTTTATCGTATGAATTACATCTAAATCAGGTTTGACTTGAATGGCTTTATACCAACGACGACCGACTTGCTGAGCAATACTGGCACATTGCGGTGCTGTTTCATCACCATGAAATTGAATCAAGTCTAATGCAACTTCTTTTAAAACCAATGCAATTTCATCTACCGATGTATTGACAAACAAGCCAACAGTTTGGACATAGGCAGGCACATGCTGCACCAATATTTTTGCTTGTTGGGCTGTTACACTGCGTGGGCTGGGTGGATAAAAAACAAAGCCTATCGCATCGGCACCCGCTTCTACTGCAGATTGAATATCTTGAATTCGAGTAATTCCACAGATTTTGGCACGTGTTCGCATCATCATCGCTCTTTTTTGACGATATTTATATTTGAATCGCCAATTCATCCATTTTTAAGGCAAATCATTGTAATGCAATTTTAAAAGCTTGAGTAAAGTTCATCCTGAATATTATTTTACATACATTGTGTAATCCACATACAAACTTTATACTGCGCGCAAAATGCAACAAGTCCAAGCACTCGCTTTAGGGAAGTCGGTTAAAATCCAACACTGCCCCCGCAACGGTAAAATGAAAAGCTTATCTTTCATAAATCATAGAGATTTACATCACTGCATAGCCATGTGGGAAGGTGGATAAGTAGCTTTATTATAAGCACATTTAAGTCCGGAAACCTGCTTGTTGCCCCTCAACTCAATCATTCACGGGGGGTGAATGTATGGAGCCAAAACATGTCTACTCTTTTTAAACCTACAGCGCTTGTGGGTGCTATTGCTATTGCCATGGGTTTTTCTACTGTTACTCATGCAGAAAAGCAAACTTCCGTCAAAACATCATTAGAGACGATTGTGGTTACTGCATCACGTAGTGAAGAAAAAATTAAAGATGTTCCTGCGCGTATTACTATTATTGAACCAATAGTCCTACAACAATCTCCGATTGCTGAATTGCCTCATTTACTCATGGCTGATGCATCCATTAACATGGTTCAAAGTGGCGGTTTCGGTCAAACTGCATCTATTTTTATTCGCGGGACAAACTCCGAACATGCATTGATTTTACGTGATGGCGCACGTCTGAATACGGCATCGACAGGTGCAGCAAACTTAGCATTTTTAGACACGACAGACATTAAACAGATTGAAGTTCTCAAAGGCCCAGCTTCAGTTCTGTATGGTACAGATGCTATTGGTGGCGTGGTTCAAATTATCTCAAAAACACCTGAAAAAACAGGTGCTTTTGTGACGGCTGAAATGGGCGAGCAAAATACATATAAAACTGTTGTTGGTGCAGACCTAAAGGAAAATGGAGTCTACGCCCAAATTCGTGGTCAGCGTCTTGAAACAGATGGTTCAAAAGTCACAGATTTAAAAGGCACCAATATTGATACAGCATCATATGATCAACGTGGTTACAGTGCTAAGTTCGGTATAGATAAGCAAAATTATGCAGCATCGATAGACTACAGTATCAACGAAGGTACAAGTCAATACGATGCCTATCTGAATAATGGTTCTTTAATATCACAGGATTTTGAAAATGAAATTATTAATGCTCGTGGTCGCATAAATCTGAATGATGCTGTTGAACTGAACGCCCGCCTTTCTCAATTTAAAGATCAACTCGACCAAAAAAAATCTCCCGATTTCGTCCACAGCACGACTCAAGAAGCTGAAGCGAATGTGAAATGGAAATTCACACCACATCAAAATGTTCTTGTTGGTATCACTCATCAGCAACTTGATGGTGATGTACTCTCTTATGGTTCTCCATATAATGAAAAAGTCGATTCAACTGGCTACTTTGTTCAGCACCAATACCAGAATAATGGTTTGAATACACAGTTGGGTGTTCGTGTTGAAGATAATGAAAAATATGGTACGCATACGGTTGCACAAGGCGGTATCCGTTATCAATTACTACCGTTGACCAGTGTGTATGCCAACATCGGTACAGCATTTAAAGCACCAACTTTAAATGACATGTATGGTTTTGGTGGTAATCCGAATCTTCATCCTGAAGAAAGTATTTCCTACGAAATTGGGATTGATCAGAAGCTGAACCACAATATTTCAACAGGCTTGTCTGCGTATTACACCAAAGTTGACAACCTAATTGAGTCAAAATGTGTTGCTGTCTGTAATGGCGATTGGATAACCACTTTCCCTGTCTATCAAAATATCAACATTAACAAAGCATCTATGCGGGGCGGTGAGTTTTATGCAAAATGGCAACAAGATGACTTATTCCTGAAAACTGGGTTTAACTATGTTAAAGCCATGAATGAAGATACAGATAAAGAACTTGATCGTCGCCCACGTCGCAGTCTAACTGTCACAACAGGTCTACAAAATGAAGTTTATGGTATCAGTGCATCTTTCTCTGCAAAATCAAAAGCACAGGATTATAAGCAAACTACACCAGGTTATGCCACCGTTGACCTAAACGGTTATTGGAACATTAACCCAAATGTCAAAGTCTTTGCTAATGTGGAAAATGTCGGTGATGTTCAATACAAAACTGCTTCTTATAACCCAGGCATTTACTATGTCGATGGCGGTCGCCTTGCCTCTGCTGGTGTAACCTTTAAATACTAAGTTCACTTCAGTTTAAACAAATATTTTTAAGGATAATGCCATGCCTATGGCATTATCCTTTTTCAATTGTGCTATCCAAACTTAAAGGAATACAAATGGGACACCGTCTAAGTAAAATTTATACCCGCACAGGCGATTCAGGAACAACTGGCTTGGGCGATGGATCACGTGTAGCCAAAGATGATTTACGCATTGACGCGCTCGGCGATGTCGATGAACTGAATTCATGCATTGGGGTTTTACGTTCACAAATTGCGAACAGCAATATTGAAGATAAAGCCATTTGGGACAAATCTCTAAGCTTAATTCAACACTGGTTGTTTGACTTGGGTGGTGAGGTTTGCATTCCAAACTACCACTTGGTACAACCCGTCGCGATTGAGTTTTTAGAAAAAGAAATTGACCGTATGAATGAAGACTTACCGATGCTTAAAGACTTTATTCTTCCTGCTGGAACGTTGTCATGTAGCTATGCGCATCAAGCCCGTTCAGTCTGTCGACGTGCTGAACGCAGTCTAATGACAGTACAGACCCGCGACCAAAATATTCAAGCGCCATCATTACAACTCTTAAACCGCCTGTCCGATTGGTTGTTTGTGGCATCTCGTGCCTTACAACGCGCGGAAGGTGGTAGCGAAGTTTTATGGCAAAAAAATATTAATGAAACCATCTAAATTTGCTTTCTTATTTTTTTCTACAGTAAGACATGACCGACGCTTTGCCGTGTCTTACTTGCAATGCTCAACAATTTCAAAACTTGAGTGAACTGAATGATCACCAAAAATAAAATTGTCCCTGAAATAAAAAATCCTGCTCATAAAAGCAGGATTTTTTATTTCAATATTGCATCTATGACTTTGCCAAATCACACGTCGAAAATATCAAGCGCAGGGTAAAATAACTGCAATATTAAAAATGCTCTACCCCAATTGTGGAAGCTATGCCTTCATATCCTATTGTCTTATTACTATAGGTCTCGTCCTACGGAGCTTATGCATAATTACAGTAACGCTTTATTTTTCAGACCAACTTTTTAAGCCGATTTACACGATAACTGTGGAATGACCTGTAATAACGCATCAAAATTTTCAATCACCATTTTAGGTTGTGCATGGGTCAATTCTTCTGCAGAACCATAACCATAAGCCACGCCAATGCTATCTATACCATTGCGACGTGCACCTAAAATGTCATACTCACGGTCGCCCACCATCAAACATTCAGAAGCAATCAACTGTTCTTGTTGCAAAATATAAGCAATTAAATCGCCTTTATTGGTACGTTCGCCAGAAAGTTCACTGCCATAAATTGCAATAAAATATTCTGCCAGTCCAAAATGTTCTAAAATTCGCTTGGCATAAATGGTCGGTTTTGCCGTGGCAACAAATAACTTAAATCCCTGCTGTTTTAGTAAAGCCAAGGTTTCAGCCACGTTGGGATACACTTGATTTTCAAATAACCCAGTTACCGAAAAACGCTCACGATAGCCCAACAAGGCCTGTTCAGCCAAATCATGCTCTAAAGCCACATTTAAAATTTTAGCCAAAGATGCTTTGAGCGGTGGGCCAATAATCCAATCAATATTAATATTTTCAGCAATTGGGTGACCCACTTTTTCGAGGCCGTAACGAGCAGATGCAGTAATGCCAACTTTCGGATCGGTTAAGGTTCCGTCTAAGTCAATCAAAATATTTTTAATCATTGCCCGTACCATTTTGTCTCTTGGCAAAAATGCACTCGAGAGTTACCTGAAAGTTGCCTATACTAACCCAAATTTTGTGTAAGAAGGACATGATTGTGCGCCCTACTGTACTGTGCTTTTCTGGTTTAGATCCCTCTGGCGGGGCTGGTTTGCAAGCCGATATTGAAGCGATTGGCCAAAGTGGTGCACATGCTGCCATTGCGTGTACAGCACTGACTGTTCAAAATTCGCAACAGGTATTTGGCTTTACAGCAACCCCGAAAGATTTGTTATTGGCACAGGCGAATGCCGTGGTGCAAGATTTACCCATCACCTGTGTTAAATCAGGTATGCTCGGAACAACCGATAACATTGCAGCTCTTGCGGTATTTCTACGCGAGCACCCCAATTATTTATACGTATTAGACCCAGTCTTGGTGGCAAATAGTGGGGGCTCTTTGGGCAATCAAGAAACCTTAGTCAAAGCCTTTGTTGAACTGATTCCATTGGCAACACTAATTACCCCCAACACAGTCGAATTACGTGCATTAACAGGTGAACAAGACTTAGAACAAGCAGCTCAGAAGCTCTTTGCCATGGGGGCTCAAGCCGTTTTAGTGAAAGGTGGCCATGAAGATACGCCAGACTTTATTCGCAATGCGTTATATATAAAAGGCGAACTCATTTCTGCAAGCCAATGCCCTCGTTTGGACGGTGAATATCATGGATCTGGTTGTTCATTGGCCAGTTATATTGCGGGACGTTTAGCCTTAGGTGATGATTTAAAAGTGGCTGTACATCATGCTGAAGTTTGGTTGTTTGGCGCCTTAACAAGTGCAGAAACCCCTGTACCGAATGGGCAGAAAATTCCAAAGCGTTTTTAACGCAATCGAGTTGGAAATATTGATTTTTCTCAAAAAGCACCAAACTTGGTGCTTTTTTATTGTACTTCTCGCACCTTACTAATCAACAAAGGCATATCCCAAGCACCACCGACAAAACCTTTACACTGTGCTTGTATCACCTGATAAGTTTTGACAAAACGGTTGCCATTCCATGCCCACTCATCTTGCGTACCACAGTCACCAATACCACGTCCTTTCTGCGTTGCAAAAATTTGCCCTTCACTAAAGCTAGACGCCGATGTAGTAACAAATTGCTGTATCTGCTTCAGCGATTTATCCATCACCCAATAACCATAGCCGTAATTATACGCCCCCAGCCAACACGGTGCTTCAACCACCATATTTTGACGATTTAACGGATAAATCGTGATTTGATCTTCAGACAAAAAATTCTGATCATATAAGGCCCAACAATCTTCTTTACTGGTCGTTTTTTTCAGTATAAGGGCTAAACGTTTCGCTTGAACATCATTCACATTTAGACGTTTCGCCATGCCTCGCTGATAATGCTTCATTTGAGTCAAAGGTAATGGCTGTGTTTTTAAAACCTTATCATTGGATTGTGTTCCCTTACGTATCAACGCCGAGGTCGTTCCTATCCGCTTTTGAAAATCATCAAACTTTAAAAGTACTGCGCTGGCCCCAGCAGTAGACAATCTCCACTCCAACCCATCGGCTTTCCATACAATAGGCTGTGTGCTTTGCACTGCTTTCAGTAAGGCTTCTGTCTGCCCCTTCGATAATTTCCCTTCACCTGTTTTTTCATCTACAGATACCGTGCCATAACTCTGCCCCAACATCAAAATTTCTAATTGCTTAGATGATATTGGAATCTGTTCCTTGACAATTTTAACCCGCCCAACTACAGGTGTATTCCCTCCAGCTGCACGTTGAAGAAGTAATGATATCGGACGATCTAGATACTCATCGGCTTGATACCCTGCCACGCGACATGCTCCCGTATTATCACAGGCAAGTTCCCAATCTTTATATATAAAATGTAGACCAGATATTTCAGCAGCAAAGCTTAGGTTACTTAATAAAGCCAAACCAACAGCCAAACCTAACCGCGTATTGATTGTGTTTTTATGCATTGCCCACCCCAAGTATTCCATGGCACTAAAATGCGCTTTTAAAATAACAACGAATCTACGAAAAATCCCATTTCACTGGTTCTCTGTCTTGAATTTCGGTTGGCAATGAAATATGTTGATGCACAATTTTCCATTGATCGCCCTTTTTTCGAAAGCAAATGGTCGTCCTGCACCACAATATATTAGGTGTAGGAATGCCACTTTCGACATCAATTTTCGAAAAGCAAGAAACAAATGCCAACTGGCTTTCTGCTTGAATATGAATTCGATCGCGAAAGACCCGAAGTCCGCTCTGAAAATAATCTTGGTAGCGCGTCCAGATTTGCTGATAAGCACTCACCCCGACCAATTCCGAACTCACATCAAAGAGACTCACATCTGCACTACACTGTGCAATAATTTGATGTAGATCTAAGCTACAAATCGCCTGATCCCATTGTTTAAGAACAGCAATAATTTCCTGCCCCACTTGTTGATTTCCAGTCACTTTCATAGTGTGCTCCAATACATAAAGCGTCTACTGACTATTATTCAGATTAAAATAACCTTATTAAAGAGCATAATATTTATATCTTTAAATTATCTTAAAAAAGTGCGCTTCTAACTTGGCAATAATACTGCTGTTATTTTCCAACTCAAACCTGCCCGCGTCATAATCACACGGGTAGCACTCCCCGAGTCGGTTGGTATCACAATGTCAAACTGATTCCATTTCGTGTAATGTGCTTTTCGTTTCGCGGGGCTTACAACTTTTGTCGGTAAATGCTCAGGTAAGGAAGGTTCAATATTAGGAAGGCTACTTAATGCGTCCAAGGTGTTTTTTAGTCCAAGAACGTCATTTATATTATTTTTAGTGGCTCGTGTATTTACACCAATGGCCTCTTTCAGTTCTTTGCCTTGCATTAAAAGTAAAATGGTTTGTTCATTCATGACCACATCAATCAGCTGATCACCTAAAGCATTATTCAGTTGATTTCCCCATTTCTGCAAAGCTTGAGGTAAATGCTCAATCCCGATAGCCGTATGCATTCGTTGTTGTATTTGTGGTTTTAAACTGGCTTTGACTTGAGCAAAATCGATATATTTTGAAATTCCTACTGCATTATTTTGCTGATAAGCCTGATTGATTTGATACAACACCCAATACGGTGAAGCAAAGAACAGCGCAATCCCAATTAATATAAGCCCAGAAACCCCAAATTTTAGCGCCTTCATTTCTTCCCCTTCAGTTAAAAAAGCATGTTATTGAAACATGCTTTTAGCGTAGAGAAGCAAAACATCCTAAATCAAAATATAATGCTGTTAAGTAACGATGGTTAAATCCTTAATGGTTTCACTGCCTCCATTATGTTTGACTGACTCAATGCCTTTGTCACGTGATTGCTCACTTCCATAAAGTTGACTGGTACCAATAATTTGATGATTGGCTGCTTTCAAATTAAAATACGGTTTACCATTTTTGGCCTCTAAACGGTCATAACGACCATCTTCAGGGCTATTTTTTTGAACGGATTCAATGCCATTTAGTGCAGAAGCTTTTGCTTTATACAGCTCACTGGTTAAAATCACTTCACTATTACCGGCTTTTAAAACAAACCGATACTGACCGTCGTTTGCTTGACTAATTTCATACCAACCTGCCATTTCACACCTCTGCACTTATTATTAAGTTTTTAAGATAGAACCATATTGTACAAAAAACATTCTACTTAGATGAATATAATAGAATTTAATCAAAAAAAACAATATTTTTTTGCTCAATTTTAGTATTTTCATACCAGCAAATTAAAAATTTTTAATATTTTATTTTTCAATAGGATATAGCAATATTTTGGCTAAAAAATACGGCACATGGCCGTACTCGTATCATTATTTCTATTCAACAATTTGCTTACTATAGGTTTCTTTGTTCATTTCCAGCATTTCTACGCACATTTGAATACTCAGTCCCACAGGTACTGTGACATTTTCTTGAAGCACCTTTAATAATAGGGCTGAGATTTCTTTCTGTATGGCTATACTTCGCCCTGTCAGCAAAGACACTTTAATATGCATATAGGCTTGCTTGTGGTCTTGTTCTAAACCAACAACATAAACCTGCTGGCAAACTGCACGACTTTTAATATCGAGGGCTGAATTAACATAACCCGATGCAAAAAAAGCACGGTTTAAGGCTTCTAAGACTGGACGTGCATCAAACGGTTGGAGGTTATCTGAGTATTCTAAATGGATATGTGGCATAAGGTTATCATCGTAAAAAGTGTCAAACTATTATGCCTTGCCCAATAAAAATGCGCTGAACGATTTTCATCAAACAGCGCATTGAAAAACAATAGAATAAACGAAGAACTAAGCTTTTTTCACATATTCAGATTTTAGTTTCATTTGGCCAATGCCATCAATTTTACAGTCAATATCATGACCATCTGAAGCATCAGGCACTAAGCGAATATTTTTTACTTTTGTACCCACTTTAACCACTGACGAGGAACCTTTAATTTTTAAATCCTTAATCACAGTGACGCTGTCACCATCTGCCAAAAGATTACCGTGCGCATCTTTAATCACAGCATCACGATCAGTTACAGTATCTTCGCCATCTTTCCATTCATGCGAACACTCTGGACAAATCAGCAAGTCACCATCTTCATATGTATATTCTGACTGACATTTTGGGCATTGGGGTAAAGACATAACAACCTCAAAAAATAAACCGAGCAACAATGCTACGCAAAAGACCAATATAACATTTTTATTTTTTTCATAAACTTAAAACACTTATATATTCTAGGGTTTTATTCAAGACTCAGTAACATGACGTATTTTAAGCCCCTAAAAACAATGATAACTCATTGTTCTAAAATGCGTTTAAGTACTATGGCATGGTTTTTTTCTGTATTTTTCGCTGCAGTCAACAAGGTAATTTTTTCTTGTCGTGCTAGGGTCTGAAATTGCTGAACCAAGCTATCTTGTAAAGCCAATTCTGTTTCATAACGTTGCTGAAATTCAGGCCAATGCTGTTCAATGTCTTCGTGATACCATTTTCGTAATGTATTAGATGGCGTCAATTCTTTCGGCCAAAAATCTAATTGAGCCAACTCTTTTTTAATGCCTCTAGGCCATAATCGATCAATTAAAATTCGTTTACCGTCTGTAGCATCAATTTTTTCATAAATCCGTTTGATTTGTATATTCATAGCTTCACTATTTTATTCATCTGATATTGCGGGATTAACCAATAAAGAAAGTAATTGTAAAGACTCTTGCCAGCCCAAATAACACGCATCGAGTGGAATTACGTCTGGCAACCCTGCTTGAATAATCGTAATTTCTGTACCCACGCTCACGGCTTTAAATTGCACCGTCACTTCTATCTCGGCAACCAATTCTGGCATATCAAATTGGTCGCTATAACGTAGTAATTCATTCGGGATGACTTGATGATAATGACCATGAAAAGCATGTTTTGTTCCAGTACTAAAGTTGGTAAATGACATGCGATAATGACCACCAACGCTGACATCAAAATGCTCAACATGAGCTGTGAAACCATGGGGCGCCATCCATTTCACGATGGCATCGGCTTGGGTAAATGCGCGATAAACCCGCTCTGGTGGTGCACTAAATACCCGATGAAGCTTGACTGTATTGCTCATTATTGTTCCGACCCTTTGAGCTGTTTTATTTTAATGTAGTCTTTTACGAAAAATCTGTACAGGGTATTATTGTGTAATAATTAATCATTAATGTTTCATCACTGATGCCATGTATTACGGTATTTCACACAAAATAAAAAGCCCAGCAATGGCTTGCTGAGCTTTTTGTTAAAACACATCATTCATCTTTAAGGTGCTTTATTAGAAGGTTCAATTTCTGCAAGATTTTCATCTTCAAGATCTAAACCTTCAAGGTCTTCATCATCATACACATAGGCCATGCAACCCCAACCATCATATTCGCCACCAAACTGGCTGGCAATTTTGGTAAACCACTCTTCTAAATCGACAATATCTGAGTACTCTGGTTCCATATAAACATAGATGGTAATGATCCACTCACCAGATTCTTCATCTTCAAAAAGACTGATTTTCTGTTCTTCTTTAAGCAAATATAATGCACATTGATCGGCTTTTTCTTCATGTTGAAAAGCCAGAGAATATTCAATTTCGTGCGCTTCTGCTAAGTCATCACCGTCTTCACGCATTTGCCATAAGACATTACCGTTATCATCATCTGGAAATTGTTGGTAGTCACGTGTCATACGTAGTCCTTGTTGTGCTTTTCTTGTACAACTTTTAGATTAGCCGAAATTTGCTACAGTTTGTAGACTAATTACAAGGTATTTTGCTTAATTTTTTTATTGTACCGTTACCCAATGGCCTCATGAAAAAATAGATTTTCAGCAATGTTATTTTTCAATAAAGCTTAAAACTACGTTATATCTCACCCAATACATTTAAAAAGGCACATGACCTTTTATTTCAATGGTCTTGCCCGTTAAAGGGTGCATAAATGCCAAATAACTGGCATGTAAAGCCATACGTTTTAATGGACTCTGCTGCGCATTGGGATGATAGATTTTATCGCCTGTAATTGGGTGGCCAATATGCATCATATGTACCCGTAGTTGATGTGAACGCCCTGTAATAGGCGTCAATAAAACACGAGTAATATCCTGTATGGCATCATAATTCAGCGCTTGGTATAACGTTTGTGCAGATTTACCCAGTTCATCATGCACCATTTGTCGCGGTCGGTTTTCCCAATCGGTAATCAGCGCTTTATCAACACAGCCTTCTCCTTGAAGTTGCCCTTGCACCAAGGCAATATAATTTTTCTTTACAGTACGTGCTTGAAACATTTTACTGACGGCAACTTCTGCCTCGCGATGCTTCGCAAACATTAAAATACCCGACGTTGCCATATCTAAACGATGGGTGATTTTTGCCTGAGGATATTGTGCCAACACTCTGAAATACGCACTATCATGATGTTCTGGCAAACGCCCTGGTACAGACAACAATCCCGCAGGCTTTTCAATGACCAATAAGTGTTCATCTTCATGAAGGATCGATAATGGGTCTTGCGGAGGCATATATACAAAGTTGGGGTCTAAAGGCATGACGAAGCGCTTGGAAGGCGAAAATTTGGCGCAACATAACAAGTCGATTTAAACCTGTCAATGTATTGAATATGAGCCGCTTGCTCATTCATGTTGTGTATTCAAATGAATAAATTGAATTCAAAAAGATGCACTAACCATCAAAATGTTCAAGTGCTAAACCATCACTTTAAAAGCCTATTTGAGCGAGGTTAATATTTTTTGATCATTACGCAAATAATGCTGTTTAATCACCTCAAGCTCTTGATGAGTAAAGGCATCTAATAATTCACGTGTGATTTTTAAACTTAAATGCGACAATTCTACAGCCATAGCCCTATGATATTTTAACAAACCAAAGAGGTTTTTCTGTTCGACCTCTACTTCAATATCACTTTCAAAATGAAAAGCCAGCACCTCTGTCTGAGGCAATTCTATAAGACTAATTTTAACGGTTTGATTCAGCATATTATCTGTCACAGTAAATGTCGCCTGCCCGTCTGGTATTTGTAACATGAGAATTTGCAGCTGTTTCCAATTCATCGTATTAAATTTATTCATGACTTCTTCTGCGGTCATGTCTGGAAAATATTCTGTTTGTACTTCCGAAATATGTTGCGGATGTCTCAGGTCTAAATCAAATGCTGTCATTTTTATTTGCCCTTTGAATATTTTTAATTAAATTTTATCAAGAGTTTTAAATAAATCATAGAAAATCGTCACGCAGAAAAAGATTAATGTGTGAAATCAATCAACTTTTTTGATCATTTGATGTGGTTTTATTGCAATGCTAAAACTGAGAGTAAATGAAGATGAGAAAAATGGACAGTTAGAATTGAATTGTTTTATTATTTTTGATGATAAAAACTGAATTTTGAGGGTGGAGTAAGAGAAAACTTAATGTTTACTTCAACTATCATGACTTTGTAAATCGTGATCTTATAGCCTATAAATTTGTAATCTATAGCGTCCTAAGCCGAATCGAGACCTTTTGGGTAAGTACTGCACTCGCGTTTTGCGCCGCTCACAGCATGCTGCTCTTTTCGATCTCTGTCACACCCTTAAGACTTATATTAGCCAAAACCCGAAGGGATTAATTTCCGAAGATTTCCTCATTTTCACTATTTTTAGGAATTTTTTTCGTACATTAAGCCATTAAAAGTATTTTTTCCCTACAAGGCTCAAATAACAGTTTTTTATTGCATTAAAATGCCTTAGTACAAAAATATTTATTACATCTCGCCTTTTAATGAAATTTTAAATCGTCCAATCACGACTAATTTTTGCGTTTACTCATTTCTGACAGTAAATCGAGCTGTATTTCCTGAATTTTGGCCAATCTATCCCATTGGTGCATCAGCAGATGATCAATTTTTTCATGCAAGTTTCGAATTTCCAATTCTGCTTTTAAATTCACCTGATAATCATTCTGTGAACGCAGACGGTCTTTGGCTTCCTGACGGTTTTGGCTCATCATAATGACTGGTGCCTGTATGGCTGCCAAACACGACAAGATTAAATTTAATAAAATAAAAGGATAAGGATCTGCGGGTTGTTTCACCATAACGATGGTATTGACGATAATCCAGAGCACCAAGAAACAAGCAAAGCAAATAAGAAAGGCCCAGCTCCCGCCAAAGGTGGCAATTTTATCTGCCAAGCGTTCGCCAAACGTCCAGTGTTGATCGAGCTTATTTTCTACATTTTTACTAATTAGATCATGTTCTTGCATGCTATTGATGACTTCATATTCTAAGTTAGTCACCTCACCTTGTTCTGAACTTAAAATAGACTGCACATACTGCATACGGTATTTGGTTAAATCGGCTTGGCATATATAGTCTAGTCCTGTACTTTCTGGAAAATCCTGCGCTATTTCTTCTGTAATGACTTTACGGATTGTGCCTAATGGAATAAGACTTTTCAGTGGAAAGCTTTTTTTACAAACCAAACATAAATACGTTTCTGTTTTTCCATTCATCCCTTACCCTCTCTTTTTCCGTTAAATTTCACGTCATTCATTGTGCAAATTTAGAGTAATTTTAATGCAATATATGGCACAAGATTGAACACTAAAATGAGTATTTTATATACGGCCATTGCACTGTAATGAATGGTATCAAATTGTGTGTCAGACAATTTAAACCACTGTAGATGTAATTTTTTAATAAAATTTTTAATAAAAACAAAGGCCAAAAACCAAATAATTAAAATGGCGTAATTTAAGATTAAGCAATAACCAAGAAAACTTGTCCATTGGGTCATGTTCATCACACAAGCTCCTATTCTTTTATAATTTTTATTTTAGTCTTTATAAATAAAATTGGCGTTTAATTTTTGCAAAATATAAATCGATTTTTTTATGGGATTTAATTATTTAGTACACGCTCATTATGAACATGTTCTACTTATTATCAAAAACTCTACTTTTCTCAAGCAGAGTTTTACAGTCTATAAAGGTTATACGCTACAACACTTACTACAAGCGTCTACTTTTTCTTTTGGCCAATTCATTCTTACACGCTTATAAGCCAACTCAAAATTGGCAAAATAACCAATTAAAATTTGCTCATCAAATTTTGGCATGTCCTCACAACCCAAGCTTGCGTTATGCATCAAATATCCCCCATTAATTGACACTTGCTCATCTACAATAAATTTAATCATTTACAGTTTCCCCTATATTTTTTTTAGAAAGTTCAACTTAAAAATAAACCCATACAAAAAGTATGTATTTATAAAATTAAATGAATGTTGAACAAAAATCAATCATGTTTATTGTTTTTTAATTTGCCTTAAAATACGTGATAGATGAGTGCTTCATGGCTTGCATATCATTCTTATTATTCAAAATTGAGTTCATCAAAATCTTTAATTGTTGACAGATAAATAGGCGGTGTTTTTATATTTGACCATGTTTCTTTAAATTTTGGATCACCATCAAGATCTTCATTTAAATTTTTTCGAATGACTTTCTTATTCGTTAAAAAATTAATGCTGGTTTCACTGTCGACATATGGCCCATGATTGCTTGAGCTGTCATACCCAATTAAACGTAAGTCCTGATTCTGCAATCTAAAGCTATAATTCCAATAGCCATAGCGACCATGTCCATAATGGACATTCAGCAAACCTTTGTTAATTTCAAGCCATAACTCAGGTGCAAAATACACGCCTCCTTCTTCATTTTCTGAAGAGAAACAACTGAGGTTGCTGAGGATTGGTTTGTATTTTCCTTTATCGGCGAGTAATACAATTATGCCACGGCGGTTTTGATCCAATTTCCCACGATATTCATGATTGACCCATTGCGTTGGGTCTGTAGCTTTTACAATGAGGACTAAATCCTGAATACCATCGTTATTGAGGTCGCCTTGTATTGCTTCAAACAGCACATATTTTGCAGGGAGATAAGCTTTGTATTTAAGCTTATCTTTTTGCAGTTGAATCTGTTCAGCTGTGGGTTGTTCAGCAAAGGTGATACGTGGAATAAACAATAGTGTGGATAGCATTAAAACTGTAGCAAGAAGCGAACTTTTCATGATGTGTTAATTTTTGGAATAGTTAAGTCTGCTTAGCTAAACATACGCCCTGATACCATTGCAAGTATTAAGCCATTGAACAATATAACAAAACAAGATTGATAATATACATCAGGTTATCCCTTCAGCTCTTTGCTTAAAAAACAGCTAGAAAGGACAGCAAAATTTAGATTTAAAAAGTATTTCATTGAACCTCAAGCATCTTTAAAGTTATTGATTTTAAATGTTTTCATGTAAAGTGGTCGCATAGGTTTCAAGGAATATTATCACCATGAAAATAAAAATGACCCTCTTGATTATGCTCACGGCACTCTCACTGAGTTCATGCAAAATACTAAAAACACATATTGTAAAAGTAACCAGTTCAAGTGAACCACAAGCACATGATGTTTTATTAAAAACCACCAAAGGCTATGTGTATTTGTCTACACAGAACATGACAGATAAACAAAAAGCAATTTTAAAAAATCTACGTCCTTTTCAATGCTTAGAAATTAAAACACCTGAACAGTTTGCCATGCACAACAGAGAAGTTCGATTTTATGAGTTTAAAATTAGATCTTTAGTGGAAAGCGATAAAGAATGCCGAAAAATTAAAGTCACGGCACGTATTGAAATCCATTGATTTTAAATAGGTTTAGAATTTTTTCTATTATGATTGGTTATTATTTTTTATCTAATTGAATTATCAATGAACAAAAAGCCCCATCGGATGATAGGGCTTTTTTTAAAACAGGATTGACTGTTTTATTAGTTTTGCTTTGGCAAATTTATTTTTTAAATTCAGTGCCATGGCATTTGGTACACGGGGGTAAACGGTCTGTACCAATTTCTAAATAAGTGCGTTTGCCGCACTGAACACAAAAATAGAAGCCTGTTCCGGGGATTGAGCCAGCAGTAACCATTTTTGTTCTCCATGTGTTTTTAGAAATGGTAGAACCAGTATAACTTTTTTATGATGGATGTCTATTGATCATTTCGACAGGTGATGGTGGCGTTTGGGCGAAGCATAATTTCGCCTTGAAATTTTAGTTGCTTTACAGAGTTTTGCTGATCCAGTTTTCCACTTGTATCCCTTCGACGCGTAGAAATTCTTTTTTATCTGTTTCAGAACTCTTCTCGTTCTTGCGGTGGTTCGTTTACTCTTTCTTCTGCATATAAAGTCGACTGGCATTTGCGCCAAAACTTTAAATAGCTGATCTGCTGTGACTGGTTTTTCACGCAGTATCACTTCATCACCACGGCGAAAGATTTCGACTTCTTTGCGTTCAAAGCGAAATTCTTTGAGTACGCGAATGGCTTGGCTACGACCTGTCATAAAAACTTTTGCGGTAGTCATGGGGCGACTCCATCAGTTTTGTTGTCTATCATATGACAACAGATAGCAAAATTCTAAATTACAACCAATTATTGTTCCTATTAGCACTTTAAATTGCACATTATTTATGGAATTAAACTCTATGCTTCTGTAAGCACTCATGGACTAGTTTTGTTACTTCTTTAAAGAGTTTAGGTGTTTGTTCACCACTATAAAGTACAG
The DNA here is from genome assembly GCF_001707755.1 of Acinetobacter celticus. Lineage (GTDB taxonomy): Bacteria > Pseudomonadota > Gammaproteobacteria > Pseudomonadales > Moraxellaceae > Acinetobacter > Acinetobacter celticus. The sequence goes on from NZ_MBDL01000002.1 coordinate 39,717, forward strand.
TACTTGGATTTAACCCTTTTTTTATACAATTATAATAAAGCTCTGATTCATAATAGATTCTCCCAACAAAAAAAACTAAATGGCACTTCCATTGTTCATCTTCTTCTAATTCTTCACTAATTTTTCCATTTTCTATTAGCAGTTCTTCAATCTTTATAGATCTAGAATTAATTATATTCTTTAACTTCTTCTTACTTTCTTCAAGATTCCATTGATGAGCAAAATCATTTCTTATTTTTCTGAAGCTATTAAGCTCAAGTAAAATATCTTTACTAATGAGATCAAAAATGTATGCAATTTGAATTCTGTTTGAAAAACTAGATACACTCCCAAAGCCATCTAAAATAGACTTTGCCCCTCCAGGAACACCTTCAGGTATAATTCTCTTAAGAAGCCTTTCAAAACACTCATCAGCAAAAGAACACAAAATTATTGGCAAATATTTTATATCTTCTTTAATAATCAAGTCTAAAACCTGTTCTAAATCTTTTAAATTTTCGTAAATACCTCTATCGCACTCTTCGATAAATAGTTTTATTTCATGTTTGTGAAAGCTATTTTTATAATTTCTATATACTTGTAATCCATTTTTTTCAAAAGCACTCAGTTTTAATTCATTTATATCATCATCGTAATTCATCTTTTATCTCTCAATATTTCTTTACAAAAACCAACCCTTAAAAGCAGGATCTTTTTACAACAGTATCAATTACTTTAATTATCCTCACTTTTCAAAGACGAGAAGCTCTGTTTGCTTCGTAAAAGGTAGATTATAAATTACATCAAGCCACCACTTCCCCTTCCAAGAAGTATTAAACTTACTTCATAATAAAATTAGGATCTTCAATTGACTGTTGTTGAATTTCTTCAGATGATTTAGGAACTTGAATCAATGGACCACATCCTTTAAATCTAATAATTCTTTTTGTAACTTTACGACCTTTAGCACTTAAACCAAAATCAATCGTTTCACTTTCGATATTTAAGCCTATATTACCTTTCCCTGAAATATCATAGTATTCTTCAATTTCAACCTCCTCTGCTGAGTCAATTCTTCTTGAAATTGCTAATTCCTGTTCGACCTTTGCTTGAGTGAGTAATACACTCGCTTGAATTTCAACTCTCATCGCCGCTTCTTGCATCTCAGAAATCGTAGAATCTGCTGATTTATCAAATTGCTCTGTAATTTTCTTTAGACCCAAATTAAATAATGTACCTGCAACGAAATTTACAACCATTAGACTATAACCCATTAAAAAACCCCACTTAACAGTAGGGTCTTTTTTAAACAATATCAATTACTTTAATCTCCCCTAACCCCTCTTTAAAAAGAGGGGAACTCCCTCCTTTTTAAAGGAGGGTTGGGGTGGATTAATTAATTATTTAAGCCACATTCCCTTCTAAAAAGTCCTGTGCAAAGCGTTGTAACACACCGCCCGCTTCATACACATGCACTTCTTCTTCGGTATCTAGGCGACAGGTCACGGCAACTTCAATAATTTCATTCTTACCATCTTCAGTCGCACGCTCAACCACCAAAGTTAAGTCAGAACGCGGCGCAATATTACCAATCACGCTATACAGTTCCGTACCATCCAACTTTAAGGTTTTACGGTCAACGCCTGCTTTAAACTCAAGTGGTAACACGCCCATACCAACCAAGTTAGTACGGTGAATACGCTCAAAACCTTCAGCAACAATCACTTCTACACCTGCCAGACGTACACCTTTGGCTGCCCAGTCACGACTAGAACCCTGTCCGTAGTCTTTACCCGCAATAATAATCAACGGTTGCTTACGGTTCATGTAGGTTTCAATCGCTTCCCACATGCGCATTACTTCGCCTTCAGGCTCTACACGTGCTTTTGAACCTTGCTTCACCGTACCATCTGAACGACGTACCATTTCATTAAACAATTTCGGGTTGGCGAATGTTGCACGTTGCGTGGTGAGGTGGTCACCACGGTGTGTTGCGTATGAGTTAAAGTCTTCTTCAGGCACGCCCATTTTCGCCAAATATTCACCTGAAGCACTGTCTAATACAATTGCATTCGAAGGTGACAAATGGTCGGTGGTAATGTTGTCACCTAAAATTGCCAACGGACGCATATTTGCCAATGTACGCGGTGCAGCCAAAGCGCCTTCCCAATACGGCGGACGACGGATATAGGTACTTTGCGGACGCCAGTTATACAACGGACTTTCAGACTTCGCATTCACACCCAAATCAAACATTGGAATATAAATCTTTTTGAATTGTTCAGGCTTCACTGCAACTTTCACCAAAGCATCAATTTCTTCATCTGACGGCCAAATGTCTTTGAGGTAAATTGGATTGCCATCTTTGTCATTACCCAATGCATCCGTTTCAATATCAAAACGAATGGTTCCTGCAATCGCATAGGCAACCACTAAAGGCGGCGATGCCAAGAACGCTTGTTTTGCATAAGGATGAATACGACCATCAAAGTTACGGTTACCTGAAAGCACCGCAGTTGCGTACAAATCACGTTCGATAATTTCTTCTTGGATTTTTGGATCTAACGCACCAGACATACCGTTACACGTGGTACATGCATACCCTACAATACCAAAGCCGAGTTTTTCTAAATCGGTGAGTACGCCGGCTTCTTCTAAGTACAATGCAGCTGCTTTAGAACCTGGTGCAAAAGAAGATTTTACCCAAGGTTTACGCACTAAACCTAACTCATTGGCTTTACGTGCCAGTAAACCTGCGGCCACAGTATTACGCGGGTTAGACGTATTGGTACATGAGGTAATGGCTGCAATAATCACCGCACCATCAGGGATTAAACCTTCTGCTTCTTGCGCACGTGCTGCTTCTAAATTGCCTGCAATACCTTTGGCTTTTAAGTCCGCAGTCGATACACGTGCATGTGGGTTTGACGGCCCTGCAATGTTACGTGTCACAGTCGATAAGTCAAAACGGAGCACACGTGGATATTGCGCTTGTTTCATATCTGAAGCCCAAAGACCAATTTCTTTGGCATATCGCTCAACCAATTTGACTTGATCCGCTTCACGACCTGTTAGGGTTAAATAATCAATAGTGTTCTGGTCGATATAGAACATCGCAGCCGTTGCGCCATATTCAGGGGTCATGTTGGAAATGGTCGCACGGTCGCCCACTGACATGCTGTCTGCGCCTTCACCAAAGAATTCGAGGTATGCACCAACCACACGTTCTTTACGCAAAAATTCAGTTAATGCTAAAACGATGTCCGTTGCTGTAATGCCTGCTTGACGCTGACCAACAAACTCCACACCAATGATGTCTGGTAGACGCATCCACGATGCACGACCGAGCATGACGTTTTCAGCTTCTAAACCACCGACACCAATTGAAATCACACCCAAAGCATCGGTATGTGGGGTATGTGAGTCTGTCCCTACACAGGTATCTGGATATGCCACACCACCACGGTTTTGAATCACTGGCGACATTTTTTCCAAGTTGATTTGATGCATGATGCCGTTGCCTGCAGGAATCACATCAACATTTTCAAACGCAGTTTTAGTCCATTCAATGAAATGGAAACGGTCTTCGTTACGACGGTCTTCAATCGCACGGTTTTTCTCGAAAGCTTCAGGGTCAAAACCGCCAAATTCTACAGCCAAAGAGTGATCGACAATGAGCTGCGTTGGCACTACAGGGTTTACTTTCGATGGATCACCGCCCTGCTCTGCAATGGCATCACGCAGACCTGCAAGGTCAACCAATGCCGTTTGACCAAGAATGTCATGACACACCACGCGTGCAGGATACCAAGGAAAATCATGATCTTGTTTTGAGAAAATCAGTTCTTTCAGTGACTGCTCCAAAATGGCAGGATCACAACGGCGCACTAACTGTTCAGCCAATACTTTTGATGTGTATGGAAGTTTTGCATAAGCGCCTGGCTGAATCTGTTCAACGGCTTCTCGCACATCAAAGTATTCTAGCTGGGTGCCTTGTAGTGGTTTGCGGTGATTATTGTTCATAGCGTTCCTGCCTTTGGTGTTTCATTTTTCTTCACTGTCTTTACGAGACAATTCATCTTTATCTGATAGGCATACTACACTGTCGAAAACCCATTTCCCAAATCTTTTATATTTCATAAGCTTAGGTATGAAAACAGGGGGTTTGGAAACAATTAGTTACATTAACTTTTAAATATTTACGCTAAATAGGATTTTTTCTGAAAAATAGCGGAAAATAGCCCTCATTCTTTAGTATTAGATTTTAAGGTAGGCGAGCAATTCATGAGCGATCTGGCTTTTTCCTCTTTCACTTTAATTGGTGTAGATGCACTCAAATTTTTACAAGGCCAAGTGACCGTCAATGTTGAAACTTTGGCTGAAAATACAACGCAGTACACCGTCATTTGTGATTTAAAAGGTCGTATTCACTTTGGTTTATGGCTAACAAAACGTAACCCTGAAAGCTTTGAAATTGTCACGACCGAAGATCAGTCGGAAGAATTTGCGAAGCACATTAAAAAGTTTGGAGCGTTCTCTAAAATGAAACTTGAACCTACGGGTTCAGTTTTTCCAACCTTTACACATGACCGTACCACGTTCTCTACTGAAGCTACCGATATTTCGGCATGGAAAGTACAAGCCATTACCCATGGTGAAGCGTTTATCACTCAAGCCATTGAGCATGTATTTCAACCTCAAGAACTACGTTTACACCAACGTGAAGGTGTGCACTATGACAAAGGCTGTTACTTGGGTCAGGAAGTCATTGCGCGTTTGTGGTTTAAAGCCAAACCAAAGGCATGGTTGCATTTAATTCAAGCTACGGGCACTGCGCCTGCGCAAGCTGAACAGCTGAATAAAGGCGTTCAAGTGGTGAATAGCGTTGCGGTCGATGACGGTTATATGGCATTAGTTGTTGCCCGTCCCGATGCTTTGGAAGAGTTAGACGTAACTGTTTTAAACTTGCCTGAATATTTGAGTGGCGATGTCGCAAGACCTGCTTAAGTCTATATATGTTAGGAAGAATTCTTCTTCCTAACATAATAAATTACACCTGCCCGATCATCTGAAAAATAAAAAGAATTTTCATCAATACGGTAAATATCTGCAGGTCGCCCATACACCGTTTTACCCACTAAAAATCCATCCATAAATGTCTGTAGTTTTTGACCTTTACGCATAATGGCAATTTTATAGCCATGACCAATCTTTTCATCAGTTGAACCATGTAAAGCCACTAAAAAAGAATTTTTAATCGTGTCATCTGTACTGCGTTGATCAAAATAGTCAAAACCTAACGCAGATGAATGTGATGAAAAATAAGCATAAGGAGATGGTACATTTTTACAACCTGAGGGACGTTTGAATTTTGGATCTACCAAAATTTTACCCTTCGATGAATAGCACGATGGCCAACCATAATTTGCATCTCGTTTGAGTGCATAAAAAGTTTCATCAGGTTGATTATGACCCAAATGGTCTACACCTTGATTGGTCGCAAATAAAAAATTACCCACCCATTTCAAACCGACTGCATTGCGCAAGCCTGTTGCGTAATTTTTTTGTTCCGAACCATCAGGATTCATTTCTAAGACTGCCGCTCGAACTTTTTCTTTCTCGGTGCAAGCATTGCAACTTGAACCGACGGACACATAAATTTTCCCGTTCCCACCGATGGCAATCGTCCGCGTTAAATGCCAACCACCATATTTATAACTTAAGCCGTAATCAGGAAATGTCGCTAAAACCTCGGCTTTACTCGTTGGTTTAATTTCGTCTTGGGTAAATTTTCGTCGGGTGAGTTGATTCGTTTCAGCAATATACAACCAATCTTGTCCTTGAGGGTCTGTATAAAATTGCACTGAATTAGGATTATGTAAACCCGTCAGATAAGGGATTATTTTGCCGAATTGACCTGTTTCAGCACTCCATTTATCCAAAATATAAATGATACCTTTTTCATTATCAGATAAATCATGCATATCCGTGATAAACATTCTGCCATCAGGCGCTTTAGCAAAAAAACGAACTCGTTTTAAGCCCTCGGCCGCAGGAATGATGTCGTAATTGGATGGAAGATTTAATGAAAAATGCTTTCCATTTTTCAAATTAATTGGATGCGGAACAAGATTTGGTTGCCCTGCTAAACTTGCCATAGCACATACTAAACTTATAAATAAGATCGACAGTATTTTTATCATTTTTAGATCCGTCCCGACTCTTCTTACGAAAACAGCTTTTTTATGATATATAACTTAAATGAAAAGTACATCGTCAAATACTTTGGGTTAACTATATTTAAAGATAGCAATCAGCAAGAATCGCTTTAGGGAATCTCCTATTAATTATCTATTTATCTGTAGTCGTAACCAATGGCGCAGTCCAACGGCGGAACGCATTTTTGCTATTGGTTTTGGCATACACACACGTTCAGCTGGAACCAGCAAACAGGCAAAGCATCAAGTTTCAGCCAAAGATATTCTTTGGGCAGATCTAATTGTCGTGATGGAGTACAAACACAAACAAACTTTGCAGGAAAAGTTTTCCAAGCAATTAAAACATAAGCGCATTATTGTGCTAGATATTCCTGACGAATATCATTATATGGATGAAGAACTCATTGAAATTCTGAAACTTTCAATGAGCACACATTTAGCTTAATACTTTTAAAAACAGTAAATGATGTCTATTAAAAATCGTGAAACAGCTTATTCATATCTTTGCACAAATAGTCTTTAAAATGAAAAGCACGCGCATGTTTTGCATCAAATTTTGCAGTATGGCCGTCTTTTTCAAAAATATAGACGCGATCTTCTTTACTCACTAAAAACTCAGCGCCCAATTTCATTAATAACGCATCAATCTTATCTTCATCAGCAATAGATTCATCCTGACTCACTTTTAAATAGTTACGCTTAATGCCTTTAATGAACATGGATCTACTCGCTATAAAATTCAACCGAGATTTAAACAAACATTGGCTCAAAAGCAAAGTTCATTCTGCTACTCATTTTATATCAAGAAATAAAAACGTTACGTCTGCTCTTCAGCTTTTAAACAAAATGGAGTGTTTTTCAACCTCTATTGAAGCCATATATGCCTAATTTCAACATCGATTATACAAATATATACGAAATCTTATTGCAATCCACAAATCATATATTTACATTCAGATAATTAAATTTATGATGTTATATGCAGTCTTTCACATCTACCATTGAATACATAAATGGAATTATGTACATGTTTATAAAAGGTTTTTAACACTATGAAAAAAATTATACTTGCTAGTATCATTGCATTATCTTCTCAATTTGCACTTGCAGAAATAGATACCAAATCTATTGACCCTGAATTTGCAAAAATTGAAGCCTTAGTTAAAGCTAAAAATATGACGGGGGCTTATCAAGCCCTAGAAAAACTGGCAAAACAAGGCAATGCACAAGCGCTGTATAACCTTGGCTACCTCACTCAATCGGGCCAAGGTACTGCAAAAGATGACAAGAAAGCCCTACAACTGTATGAACAAGCGTCAAACAAAGGCTACCCTGTTGCAAGCTATGTCTTAGGCAAAAACTATATTGTGGGTTCAATGGGTTTAAAATCTGACCCTGCAAAAGCCAAACAGTATTTAGAAAAAGCCTCTTCACAAGGTTTTGATGATGCCAGTGTCGATTTAGCCATTTTATTATTCTCTGAAAATAAACCTGAATCAGATAAAGCGGGTTTAGCAAAGCTAGAGCCTTTAATTAAAAAAGGAAACTATCAAGCGATTCATGCCAAGGCTTTATATGACATCAGTGCTGGCTTTAAAAACAAAGAAGAAAAGTCCGTTCAACAAGGCCTGACCAGCATTCAAGACTTAGCGAAAAAAGGCTATATTCCTGCATTGATGGCTGTAGGCAATATGTTTGCGAATGGCAATATCATTCCACAAAATTTGACCGAAGCACAAAAGATTTTTAGCGCTTTAGCGAAAGAAAATGTGCCACAAGCCAAAGAGTCTTTGGCGACAGTCACCAAAATGCTCGCTGAGCAAGCAAAAGCACCAAAACCTGCGACCAAAAAGAGCTAAGTTTTCTATAACAACCTCAATCTTAGTTCATAAAAAATCTCTGTCGATGCAGAGATTTTTTATGAACGCCTTTCTCTTATTTATGCAATAAATTTATAAAAATCTTATTTTTACAAATTAAGCCCACCATAGGGTAATCAATAGGCTGATGATGATAAAACCTAAAATAGTGCTCATTAACAGAGGTGTTAAGGTTTCATCCTTCAAACCATAAGCCTGTCCCAACATACCAAACATGGTTGGCATTGGTAAGGCCGCTATAATTGTGCCTGCATACAACATTTCCTGACTGACATCGGTTAAATATTTCAAACCCAAATAAACCAGTAGTGGCATCATCATATTGCTGGAAAGAACCAAATAGATGCTCTGTTTATTAACATGTTTCAGTGTTAATCCAACAATTCCTCCGCCAATAGCAAACAATGCTAAAGGAGATGCTGTTTGCCCTAATAAGACCAATACTTGATTCAGTTGATGCGGAATTTTAATTTGAAAAACCGCCCCTAAAATACCCAACATCACGCCCATAAATAACGGATTTTTCAATAGCATCAATACGGTTTTTTGGATGATTTTAAAAATATTGGCTTTTTTCTGTGCCCCTATTTCCGCCAAAATGAGTACTGTAGGAACCAGTAAAACACTTTCAATAATGACCACTAGCGAAGTATAGGTCATAGCACTTTGCCCCATAAGCAAAGTCAAAACCGCTGTCCCGATTAACCCAGTATTGGACATACCCGCGCCTAAAGCCAAGACTGCCGATTGTGAAAAATTATTTTTAAACACCTGTAAAACTACAAAAAAGGCTGCACCATAGAGCAGTAAAGTCACACTGCTATACACCAAGAAATAACCTGGGTACCAAATTTGTTGTAAGTCTTTAGACGCGAGGGACTGCAAAAATAAGGCGGGCAATGCAATTTTAATGACAAAAGAGCCAATTGTTCCAACCTGATCTTTTGTCAGTAAGTGGCATTTAACAGCAAGATATCCCAAGGCCAATAAAAAAAATATGGGCACAATGATCTCAAAGACCATTTTTGACTGTCCTATGTGATGAAAATAAAAGGGGCTTAAATCATAGAATGATCTTGTAATTTAAACCCGTTATTTCAAACTCAATTGAAGATTAAAATGCTTGAAATAAACCGCTTAACCCGTGGGGTTGGCAACGTAAATACTGCGGGGTAATACGCACGGTTTCGCCCAGTTCAGCAGCTGCATGCCACGGCCAACGAGGGTCATATAAAATCACCCGTGCTATGCCAATTGCATCGGCCTGTTCGTATTGCAAAATCCCTTCCGCTTGCATGGCTTCTGTAATTAAGCCCACAGCAATGACTGGAATATTCACGGTTTTTTTAATGGCTTCAGCAAATGGCACTTGAAAGCCAGCATGTATGTCCAGTTTCTGCTCGACATGCAAGCCTCCACTAGACACATGAATATAAACTGCGCCCAGTTGCTCTAAAGCTTTAGATAAGCCAATAGAAGACTCTACATCCCAACTGGCGACATCATCCATCCAATCTGTAGCAGAAAGGCGTACACCTATTGGAAAACCTTCAGGCACTGCATTTTTCATTGCCTGAAAAACTTCTAAAGTCAGGCGAATACGGTTGGCGAAGCTCCCGCCATATTCATCGGTACGTTGGTTCGACAATGGCGACATAAATTGATGGAGCAAATAACCATGTGCGGCATGTAATTCAATTAAGTCAAATCCTGCATCTACGGCACGTTTTGCCGACGCTGCAAAGTCAGCAATCAGCTGCTGAATGTCTGCAACTGTCATCGCATGTGGCGCATGGTCTTGCGGATAAAAAGGGAGATTACTGGCAGAAATCGTTTGCCAACCCTGTGCATGACTCGGTGCCAATTGACCACGACCATCCCAAGGTTTATCTGTCGAGGCCTTACGGCCTGCATGCGCCAACTGGATGCCAATGGGCATAGGTGATAGGCTTTTCACTTTAACCAGTAATGCTTTTAATTGCGCACCTTGCAAGTCATTCCATAAGCCTAAATCGGCATAGCTAATACGACCTTCAGGTTGAACAGCTGTGGCTTCTATAATACACAACCCTGCACCCGACAATGCATAATTGGCCCATTGCTGTTCATGCCAATAACTCAGTTCGCCCTGCTCATTGGCCGAATATTGGCACATGGGTGCAATGACAATTTTATTGCTCAATTGCAATTGGCCAAATTGGATTGGTTGGAATAATAAAGACACGCTCATCTCCTTGCTGATTTACTTTTTAAAATACTTTTGTGACACTAAAGCCTGCGCTCCAGTTCATACCATCCGCTGGTTCAAAGAAACGACCATTACCATCATTTACAATCACAGAACCAATATAATTTTCATCAAATAGATTATCTGCGCGGACATACGTGCGTACTTTCCAATCCGCTTGTGTCCACACATAGCCTGCATTGGCAGATACCACGGTATAGCTTGGCGCTACGTCAGAATTAACATCATCGACATAGACTTTATCCATATAGCGGATATCAAGTCCTGCATTAAAGCCTGTTTCTGGTTGCCAACCGACTGCAGCAAAAGCCTGATTTTTAGCAATTCCTGGAATCAAGTTTCCTGATGGAATTGCTACTGCTTTCGGCTTAGTTGGATCGGATGGATTTGCAATTTCTGGTACAAATGCATCAAAAGTGGCATCAATATAGCTATAGCTGGCTTGTGCTGTTAAGTCACGCCACAATGCTTTGTTCCAAGACAATTCAGCCCCTTCTCGCAAAGTTCGGTCAGCATTTCTAAATGTTGCTCGTCCATTTTCAGTACCAGCGGAGACAATATCATTTTGAGTTTTACTTTGGAAAATTGCTGCCGTGAAATTGCCCCATACGTTTTGCGCTTTGATACCTAACTCATAATTGTCACTGCTGGCAGGTTGCAAATTAAAGTTCATTCCATCATTGGCTGAATAAGCCATTTCCGTAAAAGTTGGGGTTTCAAAGCCTTTGGCATAGCTAATATAGGAAGTGAATTCAGGCGTCATTTTCCAAGTTAAAGCAATAGAAGGTAAGAGCTTGCTATAGTCGGTTTTACCACTATCATCGCCATTATTTTTATTTGGATCAGCATCAAATTTGATGTAATGATCTTTTGATTGGTAATGGACATTGCTATAACGTAAGCCTGCATCTACAGTCCAGGCGGGTAGAAAGGTCCATGAGGCTTGTAAATACGGGTCTAAATTCCACAGCGTATTGTTTTCATTACGGCGTAAGTCACCTTTAACCCCATAATTCCCATTGGCATCAAAGTTCTCAAAACCTTTGCGCTCTTCATCCATAGAATCAAAAGCTAAACCTGCCGTAAAACGCGTATTGGGCAATAAGTCTTTACCTGTCCAACGCAGATCAGTTCCGTAATAGTCACGGCTAAAATCAATCACACCACCTGCATGACGTGGATTCGCTTGTGCGGTATTTGGAATTGACTGATATTGAGTGACTTCACGTTGCCCTGCATAAGCCATAGCATAAATTTCATGCTGATCATTTAAAGGCTTTGACCAAGTTAAACCTGTTTGCGTCTGATTAATTTCTTTGCGTACATCAAATATATTTTTAGCATCATTGACTTGCTTAGGGTTCGCTTTCCACTGTTCACGCGTCAAACCTTGCGGATCATTTGCATGAATATCCACATGATTTACAATCCAGTTAATCTTAGAACCATCTTCCAAGTCCCATGTCAGTTTTGTATTACTTAGAACCTTTTGAGCAGCGCTGTGTTCACGATAACCATCCGTATCAAAATATGATGAACTGACCACATAGCTCGGTTCACCCGCATTTTTTGCGCCACCTTGTAAAATGACATCTGCACGGTTTTTATTGTGACTTCCTGCCGAATAACCCAGTTCAATTGAGTCCTGACCAGAACCCTCTTTGCTCGTTGTTAAAATTGCCCCGCCCGATGAATTGCCATATAGCGAAGAAAATGGCCCACCCAGCACTTCAATGTGGCTCAAACTACTTAAATCAATATTCGAGGTTTGCCCTTGTCCATCTGGCATGGTGGCAGGAATACCATCTACATATATACGAACGCCACGTACCCCAAAAGTCGAACGCGCGCCAAAACCGCGCATCGAAAGTTGTAAATCTTGTGCATAATTTTCACGGTTATTCAACTGCAACCCTGGAACGCCTTTTAAGGTTTCCGTTAAGTTTACACCCACGTTATTTTGATTTTTATCGGGTTCAATCCGATACACCGAAGCCGGTGTATTTAACCATGCCGTATCTGTACGGGTAACTTCTATTTGAATGGTTGGCAGTAAAACAGGTTCCGTAGAACCTGTTTCTGCATATAAACACTGACAGATGCTTGCCGTTAGCCCCAGTAAAGTCATTTGAATCGGAAAATTAAACGCTTTACATTGCATCGGCACACCCGCTTTTAATCATTAGAATATTACTTTAGAGCTTAAACCAACCACCAAGGCGTTATCAACTTTATCGCTTGCCCCAGGATGGATAACATATTGAAGTAGTGGTCTTAACATAAATGATTTCAACGGGTAATACGAATAATTCAGTTCAATATTATATTCTTCACCTTTATTTAATATTTCTTTGGTACTGCGGAAACGCTCATTGACATGCACGCGGTTTACGCCTAAACCAATAATATCGTTTGGATGTCCGTCGAATGCACCAATATATTTCAAGCCAATTTGTTGTGAATGATCCACTTGGGTGGTTGTACGGTCATGGAACGTAAAGTTAGCAAAACTATGTAAACCACGACGGCCTTCGCCAGCAGAAGTTAATTGCTGTTCAAATGAAATCCAACCGCCATAACTGCGGTCTTCGCCCACGGTTCCGGCTTTATAGGCAACATCATATTGGTTTTTAGCGTCATCGGCGGTGTTGTTCAGCATACCCACCCGATAACTTTCCCGG
>NZ_MBDL01000003.1 GCF_001707755.1 Acinetobacter celticus
CCGCCATAACTGCGGTCTTCGCCCACGGTTCCGGCTTTATAGGCAACATCATATTGGTTTTTAGCGTCATCGGCGGTGTTGTACAGCATACCCACGCGATAACTTCCCGGTAAATCATTCAAGCCTTTTTTCGGTGACCAAACCACTTCACTTAAAATATTTACACCATCTGCATTCTTTGTGTCTAAATTCCAGCCATGGCGCTCTAAGGCATTTTCAGGGTTATATTCAAACACCCCAACTTGCGCAAATAATTCAGGGTTTATTTGATATTTCACACGGCCACCCCATTGGGAAACAGGTGTGTTGTACCAAAGCTTACCTTGCCATTTGCCCATTTGAGCCGCACAAAAAGCGTTGCTTTGGAAATCGCATGCCATGGTATTAAATTCAGTCCCAAGCCCCATGCGACCCAATCTAATGCTAATGCCTTGGTCTTTAAATGTTTTATCAAGGTAAAATTCACTTAGGCGACTGCCCGAATTGCCTCTCCCCCAGTTTGCTTGTGAGTTGGCCCACTGCGGTGCAGCTGGGTCTTGAATCCCTTCAAGACTGGTGCTTTGCCCTTGGCGTGCCGTCACCAACGCACGAATAATGGTGCCGTCCCAACCTGCTAGTTTTTCCATATCTAGCGTAGTGCCAAGCCCGAACTGCGTACCGAAGGTTGGCGATTGATGCGCATCATACCCCCCGTCTGCTAAATATGCGCCGTCTGTTGCAATCGTTGCGTCAAACTTTAGACCTTCTGTTGCCAGTGCAGTACGTTTTCCATTCCAATCACCCAATAAATATTGACCATTGGGAGAAAATGCATCTTCAGCATAGGTATGAGTCGTGGTTGCCGCCATCAATAAAGGCAATAGAGTTAGACTAAATTTTTTCATAGAAAAACCTGATTTTTAGAGAGTTTTTTCAGACTGCAATGGCAAGATTGAAAACTATTGCATGAATAATTACATAATTATTCAACCCCAATATCTGCAAAATTTTTATCATTTTAAAAACTTTTTTTTATGTATTTATTTGAAATAAATAACCAAAATACAGGATAAAAATAATTCTTTTAAATTTCAAACAATTATAAACATACTTATTAAAACAGATACTCTCCAGAGCAAAAAACTGTCAGAAAAGCCTCCATTCGGCTATACAGTCTACTCGCAGTTTTCTTGTACTCTATTCATTATAATGTCCAAGGATCTATGCCATTTTAACCTTGCATTCAAACGCAATTAGCCCAATATTAAGCACATCTCAATCTCATCCTTATGTCGCATGCCTGAATTACCTGAAGTTGAAACGACAAAAACCAGTTTATTACCGCTCCTTGGTCAAACAGTACTTAAGGTGACTGTGCATCAACCTAGCCTGCGCTGGCCCATTCCAAATGATCTACAAAAACTGGTGGGACAAAAACTCATTCAACTCACACGTCGCTCTAAATATATTTTGGCGCAATTTGAACAAGACACCATGCTTTGGCATTTAGGCATGTCAGGCAGTTTTAGAATTTGTGATGAGCACGATGAACTACGTAAACATGACCATTTCATTCTTCAGTTGGATGATGTGCAATTACGCTACCATGACCCACGACGTTTTGGCTGTATTTTATGGTTAGATGAGTATTCTCAAAGCAAGCTAATAGATACATTAGGCCCTGAACCACTCAGTGAAGCCTTTCATGCAGAATATTTATTCTCTAAATTTAAAACTAAAAATACCGCTATAAAAGTCGCCATGATGGACAATCACATTGTGGTCGGTGTCGGCAATATTTACGCAACAGAAAGCTTATTCAATTTAGGTATTCACCCTGCCCAGCCTGCCTCTAGCCTGACATTTCAGCAAGTTGAAAAAATGGTCATTGAGATTAAGCGCATTTTAAAACAAGCCATTGATTTAGGGGGGTCAACCTTACGCGATTACAGCAATGCCATGGGCGAAAATGGTTACTTTCAGCAAACCTTATTGGCTTATGGTCGCGCGGAGGAAATGTGCGTGAACTGCGAGACCACTTTAGAAAATTTAAAATTAGGACAACGTGCCAGTGTTTTTTGCCCACAATGCCAAGCCTTAAAACAGGTTAAAATAGTGCCGAAGAAAGCACTCAAAGGAAATAAAGCATGAAATCTGCCATCGTGCGTCATATTTTAGTCAAAGACAAAGAATTGGCTGAACAGTTAAAAAAGAAAATTACAGGTGGGGCAGATTTTGCCAAAATAGCCAAACAGCATTCGACTTGTCCGTCAGGAAAAAAAGGCGGTGAGCTGGGTGATATTAAAAAAGGACAATTGGTTGGCCCAATTGATAAAGCGGTGTTTACGTTAGCTGAACGTGAATTGCATGGCCCCATTAAAAGCCAATTTGGTTGGCATTTATTAGAAATTAAATTTCGGATGGATTAGGGTTACTAATCCCTCCGAACCTCCCTTTAATAAAGGGAGGAAAAGTCCCTCTTAAAAAGGGGATTAAAAAACGGCGCATTAAGCGCCGTTTTTTATATATGTAAATCTACATTAACCTTTACGTTTTAATTCATCACGAATTTCGCGAAGTAACTCAATATCTTCTGGGGTTGCTTCAGGTGCAGGTGCTTCTTCTTCTTGTTTACGGCGTATTTTGTTCATGACTTTCACCAACAAGAACACCACCCAAGCCAAGAGTAAGAAATTAATCAGAATGGTGAGAAAATTACCATACGCTAAAACGTTCAATCCAGCATCTTGCGCTGCTTTTAATGTATTCAAGTTATTAGGATTATCACCTAAAACGACAAACCAATTTGAATAATCAACATCACCGCCCAAAATCCAAGAAACGATTGGCATGATAATATCTTTTACCATCGAATCAATAATTTTACCAAATGCGCCACCGATGATGACACCAACAGCCAAGTCCATTACGTTGCCTTTTACAGCAAACTCTTTAAATTCTTGAACAATACTCATCTCAATCTCCAGCGAACGTTCGTAACTATTCTTTATTAAAATATTTTAGTGATATACATCACAAATTATAATGTATAAGTATTTTAAATTCCTTGTAATTTACTCGGAAATCATCTGCTTTTATACATGGGTTTGCTAATTCTAAACAAAAAAAATGCCATCAATCACTTGATGACATTTTTAAATCATGTTGCCCCAGTAGGAGCAACATCATTTTTAAATCTTATTTACCAGAACGGTTACGCTTACGCTCACCTTCAGTTAGGAAACGCTTACGAATACGGATTGACTTAGGTGTTACTTCAACTAATTCGTCATCTTCAATGAATTCAAGCGCTTGTTCAAGCGTGTATTCAATTGCAGGAACCAATGTTAACGCTTCATCTGTACCAGATGCACGTACGTTGGTTAACTGTTTCGCTTTTGTTGGGTTAACAGTCATGTCGTCTGAACGAGAGTTGATACCAATGATCATACCTTCGTAAACTTCTAACTGTGGCTTAGCGAATAGACGACCACGGTCTTGCAATGTGAACAATGCATAACCCAAGCACACGCCTTGAACCATAGAAACCAACACACCGTTTTGACGTTTCGCAACAGTACCTTGTTTCATTGGACCATAATGCGAGAAGCTTGACGTCATGATCCCTGTACCAGAAGTCATGGTCAAGAATTCAGAACGGAAACCAATTAAGCCACGTGAAGGAACAGTTGCTTCAATACGGATACGGCCTTTACCGTCAACTTCCATATTGGTCATTTCGCCTTTACGGTAACCCATTTGCTCCATTACAGAACCTTGGTGCTGTTCTTCAACGTCAAATGTTACGTTTTCATACGGTTCTTGCTTTTCGCCGTCAACTTCTTTCAAGATTACTTGTGGACGTGATACGCCCATCTCGAAGCCTTCGCGACGCATGTTTTCAATCAGAACTGAAAGGTGAAGCTCACCACGACCAGAAACTTTGAAACGGTCTGGACTGTCAGTATCTTCAACACGTAAAGCTACGTTATGAATCAATTCACGGTCTAAACGCTCACGGATGTTACGTGAAGTTACAAACTTACCTTCTTTACCAGCAAACGGTGAGTTGTTTACTTGGAATGTCATGGTAACAGTAGGTTCGTCTACAGAAAGCGGTGGAAGTGCTTCAACAGCTTTCGGATCACAAATTGTGTCAGAGATATGAAGTTGATCAATACCTGTGATACATACGATATCACCCGCATTTGCTTCTTCTACGTCAACACGGTCTAGACCATGGTAACCCATAATTTTTAAGATACGACCGTTACGAGTCTTACCTTCTTTATCAATTACAGTAACTTGTGTATTCAACTTAACAGAACCACGTTGAATACGACCCACACCGATAACACCAACGAAGCTGTTATAGTCCAAAGACGAAATTTGCATTTGGAATGGACCATCAATGTCAACTGCTGGTGGCTCAACGATGTCTACAATTGTTTGGAACAATGGCGTCATGTCGTCAGCAAGTTCTTCTGGAGAAGGACCAGCAACACCACGAAGACCCGATGCATAAACGATTGGGAAGTCTAACTGTTCATCAGTACCACCAAGGTTGTCGAATAAATCGAATACTTGGTCAATTACCCAGTCTGGACGCGCGCTTGGCTTGTCTACTTTGTTAATGATTACGATTGGCTTTAGACCGCTCGCAAAGGCTTTTGATGTCACAAAACGTGTTTGTGGCATTGGACCTTCTTGAGAATCGACAAGAAGAAGTACGCAGTCAACCATCGACATTACACGTTCAACTTCACCACCGAAGTCGGCGTGTCCCGGGGTGTCCACGATGTTAATACGATATTCGATATCTGTACGTGCATCAGTCCATTTAATTGCAGTGTTTTTTGCAAGAATGGTAATACCACGTTCACTTTCAATAGCGCCTGAATCCATCACACGTTCAATCTCACCCGCGCGATCACCGAGAGCACCAGATTGTTGCAAAAGTTTGTCTACAAGAGTCGTTTTACCATGATCGACGTGCGCAATAATGGCAATGTTACGGAGAGTTTTAATATCTGACATGTAAAAATTCAATACGTATATAATTTGAGGGCAAATTATACAGAAAAATACGCAACTTTTATAGTCACAGTTTATTGACAATACCGATTTTTTTGACCAACAGCGGTTTTTTAGGTTTTGTAAAGCTGTGTAATCAGATTAGAATAGCGCCACCTAGCCTTTATTTGCCTTGAACATGTCTGATTTTAATCAATCTCCCCATCCCAAAGATCAACTCGATTTAGTCTACGAACTCAATGATCGTCCGAAACCTCTTGTTGCATTTCTAGCTGCATTTCAGCATTTATTAGCCATTATTGTACCAATTGTTACGCCGGGCTTACTCATTTGCTTAGCATTAGGGGTCTCGAAAGAAGACACCAATATGATTTTATCGATGTCATTGGTGATTTCGGGTATTGCGACATTTCTTCAGTGTAAAAAAGTTGGCCCATTTGGCGCAGGTTTACTGATTGTTCAAGGCACAAGTTTTAACTTTATTGGCCCCATTATTGGTATTGGTTCTGCCATGGTGGCTGCAGGTACACCTGTAGAAGCAGTCATGGCATCGATTTTTGGTGTGGTAATTGCGGGTTCTTTTATTGAAATGGGCGTGTCGTGTATTCTGCCTTGGATCAAAAAACTCATTACACCTTTAGTTACAGGTATCGTGGTATTGCTCATTGGTTTGACTTTAATTAAAGAAGGTCTAATCAGCATGGGTGGTGGCTATCAAGCCATGGGCGATAAAACCTTTGCCAATGCTGACAATTTGATGATGTCATGTACTGTTTTAGCATTAATTATCATTCTTAACCGTGTCCGTGTGACATGGATTAAAAGCTCTGCCATTTTAATTGCATTAGTTATTGGCTATATTTTAGCTGGCTTTATGGGATATCTAGATTTTTCTGGCTTAAAAGATTCACCTGTAATACAAGTGCCTATGCCTATGCATTTTGGTTTAAGTTTCTCTTGGAGCTTATTTATTCCAATGGCATTTATCTATTTAGTGACTTCATTAGAAGCCATTGGTGATATTACTGCAACATCGAAGCTGTCAAACCAACCTGTCGATGGCCCTCAATGGATGCAACGCATTAAAGGTGGTGTGTTGGTTAATGGTGCAAACTCATTATTGGCAGGTTTATTCAATACCTTCCCTAGTTCTGTATTTGCGCAAAATAATGGCGTCATTCAACTGACAGGTGTTGCAAGTCGTTATGTCGGGATTTGGATTGCGGTACTTTTAGTGATTCTAGGTTTATTTCCAGCAGTTTCCGGTGTAATCCAAGCGGTTCCACAAGCGGTACTGGGTGGCGCAGTGATGGTGATGTTTGGTGCAGTGGCAGCTTCAGGCATTAATATTCTTTCAGGTGTACAATTAGACCGCCGTGCTTTACTAATTATTGCCATCTCCCTTGCATTGGGTCTTGGCGTTGCGCAAGTACCTCAGATTCTTGAGCATCTGCCTGAATTATTCCGCAACATTTTCAGCTCAGGTGTCGCAACAGGCGGTATTGCAGCCCTTTTACTTAATATTATTCTTCCTGAAACGAAGAAATAATTTCATTTCAGTATGTACCTTGCCCAGCACTGTCTGGGCATCGTTTTTACTTAGGAGTAGCAAAAATGGATCCGAGAAGTGAAGTAGTTCTTCGTCAGCAAGACTATTTATCTGGCCCTATCCTGTTGGTCAATGCACCTTGTGATGATCTATCATCTCAGTTGCCAGCCACTGTTGATGCACATTTTTGGACATGGAATCACAACGAATCGTTGTATTTTCAAAATAAACAAAACCCAGTCCATTTTGGCATTGATTTACCCACAGCAGATTTTGAACAAGCTATTGTTTTTGTGCCCAAATCAAAAGAATTACTCAATTACATTTTGCACAATTTAGCGAGTCGCCTCAAAATTGGTGCTTCTATTTTTTTAGTGGGTGAAAAAAAAGCTGGCGTAGAACGTGCAGCCAAACAATTACAACCTTATGGTCATACTCTTAAGTTAGACAGTGCGCGCCATTGCCAAATGTGGCAATTAACAACCAATACCCAGCCTGACCTAAAACCAATTGAAAGCTGGATACAGGAATATACGGTCAACACACCAAATGGCGATTTAAGCATTTGTGCATTGCCCGGTGTATTTAGCCAAAATCGTTTAGATGTAGGTACAGCAGTATTATTGCCGTATTTAACACAAGTGACTTCTGGCAAAATTGCAGACTTTGGTTGCGGTGCTGGAGTCATTAGCGCCTATTTAGCCAAACTAAACCCAAAGAATCGTATTTTTGCGCTAGATGTTGATGCGTTCGCGCTCGCATCGACACAACTGACCTTTACTAAAAATAATCTTTTGCCTGAACAACTTGAAATTAAAGCCGTCAGTGGCATTGAAGATGCACCGCTATTTTTGCATGCAATTGTCAGTAATCCCCCATTCCATCAAGGCATCCATACCGATTACAATGCCAGCGAAAACTTATGTAAAACCTCACGTCGCCATCTTAAATCGGGTGGCGAGCTTTGGATTGTTTCAAATCGCTTTTTGAATTATCCATTATTAATTGAACAAAATTTTGGAAAATGTACAACCAAAGCCGATCAACAAGGCTTTAAAGTGCTGTTTGCCAGTACACAGAAAAAACTTAAGGATGAACGATGAGCGAAACAGATTTACCCCAGCTCAAGCGTAAGCTTGGTGCTCGCCATCTTAATATGATTGCCATTGGTGGCTCGATTGGTACAGGATTATTTCTTGCCTCTGGTGCAACCATTGCCAATGCTGGCCCAGGTGGCGCGTTACTGGCGTATTGCCTTATTGGCATCATGATTTACTTTCTCATGACCAGCTTAGGTGAGCTTGCGACACATAACCCAACATCGGGCGCATTTTTTACCTACGGTACAAAATATGTAGAAGGTGGTTTTGGTTTTGCCTTGGGATGGAATTATTGGTACAACTGGGCCATTACCGTTGCCTTTGAACTGGTTGCTGTACAGTTCATTATGAAGTTTTGGTTTCCTGATATTCCGGGTTTCTACTGGAGTGCGATCTTTCTAGCGATCATTTTTGGCATTAATGCATTAACCGTTAAAGGCTTTGGTGAAACTGAGTTCTTATTTTCTTTGGTGAAAGTCCTTGCCATTATTGTCTTTATCATTATTGGTATTGCCATGATTGTAAAAATTATGCTGACACCTAATATGGTTACTTTTGCCAACTGGACCAAAGGAGATGCACCCTTTGTTGGAGGCTTCCAAGCCCTGATTGGCGTCGCAATGATTGCAGGGTTCTCTTTCCAAGGAACCGAAATGGTTGGCGTGGCTGCGGGCGAATCAAAGGATCCAAAGAAAACTATTCCTATTGCCATTAAACAAATTTTCTGGCGAATCCTCCTGTTTTACGTGGTGTGTATTTTCATTATTGGTACATTAGTCGCTTATGATGACCCACGCTTATTACAAGCCGCTGCCAGTGAAAACATTACTCTTTCACCTTTCACCTTAATGTATGAAAAAGCAGGGTTTGCCTTCGCTGCCGGCTTAATGAATGCTGTCATTTTGACGGCCATTCTATCCGCAGGTAATTCGGGCATGTATTCTTCTACACGTATGCTATTTGATATGGCACGTAAAGGAAGCGCACCCAAATGGTTTGCGAAACTAGACCCGCGTGGTGTGCCTATGAATGCACTCTATGCAACAACAGCTATCGCAGCACTTTGTTTCTTAACCACATTTATTGGTGAACAACAAGTCTTTAACTGGCTACTCAATATGTCTGGGATGTGTGGCTTTATTGTTTGGTTAGGTATTGCTATTTCACATTACCGGTTCCGTAAAGGCTATTTAGCGCAAGGTCATAAGCTTGAAGATTTAGCGTATAAAGCTAAATTTTTCCCATTTGCACCGTGGTTTGCTTTTATTCTTTGCTCGATCATTATTTTAGGTCAAAACTACGAAGCACTGATTGGCGGTAAAATTGATTGGCTTGGCTTACTGTCAACCTACATCAGTATTCCACTGTTCCTTGTAATCTGGCTCGGTTATAAGTGGAAATATAAAACTAAACTGGTCTCTTACCAAGACATGGACGTTAAGCCCATGAATCCCGATCTTGATTAAGTTGAAGATGTAAAAAACAGCCTACGGGCTGTTTTTTTATATTTAGCCGATCAATACTGATTTTGACTCATCATCAGTTCAATCATAACATTAAATGTTGCATTGCAATGAACACCCTATACTACGAATAGCGTTGCATAAACTGGCGACCATCAATCACCAAAGCTTGACGACAAATCCCCTCTGCGCTTCGTTGTTGTTCAAATAACGCTACTGACATCGTATCAAAATGGTCAAAGAAACTAATTTCTGTTTCATCTATCGAATAAACAAGCGAATGATTGCCTAAGCCATCTAATGTGTCATAAAACACAATGACAAAATAACCAGATTCAACATTCTCCCTTAACTCTTGATAACTTAATGCTTCAGCTATTGGAATATCCAGTGCTTGAGCGTCTTGATAACAATATTGTTCTTTTTCATGCACATTTGGATCTGTATCAGTATGGAAACTGACCACAAAACCAAAGCGAGCCAATGCCACTGCAAGACCAATTCCAAAAGTCCCATCTTCTTCATCATACTGACAAGCATCTTTAAGCCGTTCAATATCCATCTGAATACCATAGTGCTGAAAAATCATCCACACGGCATAAATACCGCAATTAGACTCTAAATTTAATAATGCTTCTGGAATTTCCAAACTGATGCTGTTCCAATAATTGAATACTTATATTCTAAATGGATCTGTAATTTTAAACATAAAAAAAAGCAACCTTACGGTTGCTTTTTTTTATCAGTTCAATAACGAATTATTGAGCTTATTATTCTGCAACAACAGTACGGCTACCAGAAATCGTTGCAAATACGCGACGGTTCATAGCACGACCTTCTTTAGTGTTGTTGTCAGCGATTGGTTGATCCCAAGCGAAACCTTGAGTAGCCAAACGAGCTGGATCTACATTGTATTCATTTACAAGTGAAGATTTAACAGAGTTAGCACGAGCCAATGATAAACGTTCGTTTAATGCACGTGGACCAGTGTTGTCTGTGTGACCTTCGATGCGAGCAGTAGCGTTTGGATATTCAACTAACTTCTCAGCAACTTTAGCAATTTCTGGCTTGTATTGATCTTTGATGTTTGATTTGTTTGTATCAAAGAACACACGAAGTTCCATGTTCAAGTCTTCAGTCAACTCTTGTGGAGCTGGAGCTACTGGAGCTGGAACTACAGGCACAACTTCAACTACAGCAACTGCTGGCTTCAAGTGACCGCCAAGAACTACGTTAAGACCAGCTAAAGCTGTGTAGTTCCAGAAATCTTCATCAATGTTGTAAGTAGCACGTGCTTCAGTACGTAGAGATAAAGCATCGTTTAAGCGCCAGAAAGCACCTAGACCAGCATTACCTAAAGTACCTTCTTCTTCAGTACCACGATAAGCACCGTTAAAACCACGAGCAGTTGCATTGTCAAACTCATATTTGTAGTGACCAGCACCTAACAATACATATGGTTTGATTTTGCTATCGTAATTTTTAGTGATCAAATCAGAAGTAGCATAGAAGTTACCGTTGATTTGAGATTGCTTATATTCGCCCTGTTGAACGTCTACATCACCTTTTACTTGATTGTATTCAACTTCGAAACCTAGCCATGGCGTTAATTCAACACCAAGTGCAGCACCAACGAATAAGTCGTCTTGAAGCTCAGGACCATTAGTAAGGTTGCCATTGCTATTATTGTGCTGAGAATCTTGGAATGTATAACCAAGCATTAATGGAGTAACAGTTACGCCTGCGTTTGCAGCAGCTAAAGGTGCAGCTACGAGCATTGCTAATGCAATACGACTCATTTTCATGGATTTATCCTCCAGAGATAAAAATTGTTGTTCAAGCTTAAGCCTAAATTTGGCTATCCTGAGATAGGCTTTCTAATACCCCAGTCTTATTTTTAAGCTATTCACATCGAATCATACAAACACTTTATTCTTTTTCCAAGTGCTTGATTAATTTAATCAAGTAAATTATTGACAAAATTACTTACAATTTCCGTTGTAATTCGGTAATTTTTTACTCAAATTATTCTTGTGAATCGCTTATTGTCACCTGTTTGCATTTTAGCAGTTTTATCAAATCTTGAGTAATATAATTACCTACTCGACATAAGAACACATTAAAACAATTTATTAATATCATGTTTTTTATAAAAACAATATACAACAACAGGTCTAATCCCATGTTTCCTATAATAAAAAATGGCTTTACGCTATTTGAACTCATCACTACTCTTGCTGTTTTAGCGATCATCAGCGCGATCGCTTTACCCTATTACCAAAAAACTATGGCAGAACAAGAAGTTAAAACAACAATTTCCAAACTTAGCCTCGCCAACCGTTCGGCAAAAAATTTAGCCGTATTACATCATTCCAATATTGTGATTTGCCCAAGCAAAGATTTTACTCAATGTAAATCCGATGCTTGGAGTAATGGCTTTATTATATTTATCGATATGAATAAAAACCGAAGCGTTGATACAGACGAACAAATTCTACAAACAGAGGCACTGGATCTGAAATACGGTTACTTAAATTGGAAAGGCACGCTGAGTATCCCTAGTGTGACTTTTCAAACCTGGTCTGGGCTACCTATTGGTTCGAATGGTGGTTTTTATTACTGTTCCTTAGCCAACCTCCCCCATCAAAAACTTAACCTAAGTAAAATGGGTCATATGCGTATCGAGCATCCAACCACATGTTGAAACTCATGCGTCTAGTTTGATCAAGGAATTGGACTTTATTCCTGCTCATTTTTTTATATACTGCTGGAGCTAGGAATATTTTAAATAAAACATGATTGGAGAAATAACAATGACAGACATCGTAATTGTAAATGGTGCTCGTACTGCCATGGGCGGTTTTCAAGGCAGTCTTTCTGGACAAACAGCACCAGAACTTGGAGCGGCCACAATTAAAGCGGCTATTTCACGTGCTGGTTTACAACCAAACGATGTCGAAGAAGTCATTATGGGCTGTGTTTTATCTGCAGGCCTAAAGCAGGGCCCTGCCCGTCAAGCCATGCGCCAAGCAGGTATACCTGATGCTGCAGGTGCAGTTACCATCAATAAGCTGTGTGGTTCAGGTATGAAAGCGGTGATGCAAGCTGCCGATATGATTAAAGCAGGTTCAGCTACTGTGGTCATCGCCGGTGGTATGGAATCAATGAGCAATGCACCTTATGTATTGCCAAAAGCTCGCGCAGGTTACCGCATGGGTCATGGCGAAATTAAAGACCATATGTTCTTAGATGGCCTTGAAGATGCTGAAACCAGCCGTTTGATGGGCTCATTCGCACAAGATATGGCAAATAGCAAGGGCTATACTCGTGAACAAATGGATGATTTTGCCATCCGTTCACTTAAACGTGCCCAAACGGCTATTACTGAAGGCTATTTTACCGATGAAATCGTGCCTGTTACGGTTTCAACACGTAAGGGCGATGTGATCGTCGATAAAGATGAGCAACCGTTTAATGCCAATATTGATAAAATTCCAACATTGCGCCCTGCTTTTGCC
Organism: Acinetobacter celticus; assembly: GCF_001707755.1. Lineage (GTDB taxonomy): Bacteria > Pseudomonadota > Gammaproteobacteria > Pseudomonadales > Moraxellaceae > Acinetobacter > Acinetobacter celticus. The sequence continues at coordinate 12,644 of NZ_MBDL01000003.1, forward strand.
AAAGATGGGACGATTACCGCGGCCAATGCCAGCTCTATTTCAGATGGTGCATCAGCATTAGTCTTAACTTCTGCGGATAATGCTACAGCGAAAGGTTTAACACCTTTAGCTAAAATTGTAGCTTATGCATCAAATTCTCAGCATCCTTCAGAATTCACTATTGCGCCTGTGGGCGCAATTCAAAAAGTGCTTAATAAAACGGGCTGGGCTGTGGCAGAGGTAGATCTTTGGGAAATTAATGAAGCATTTGCCATGGTCACCATGTGTCCGATTGATGAATTTCAGTTAGATGCTGAAAAAGTCAATATTAATGGCGGAGCTTGTGCACTCGGTCATCCTGTAGGTTCAACGGGTTCACGTATTATTTTGACTTTAATTCATGCATTGAAACGTACTGGTGGCAAAAAAGGTATTGCTGCACTGTGTATCGGTGGTGGTGAAGCAACTGCTGTGGCGATTGAATTACTTTAATCCTACTTTTCAACCCCTTCTTAAGATGAGAATAATTTTCATCAAAGAGAAGATAAATATCCATTTTAAATTAGATATTTAGAAGGATTGATTTCAGCCCCTCTCTACAGAATTTTTCTAATCCTGAATAAAAAAATTCAAAAGCTCTCTACGGAGGGCTTTTTTCTGCTTACATTTTTTTATACTTTCGTTATTTCAAATCTACAAATGGCTTGTAAAATAAGCAAAGTGAAAAACAACAAAAATGGATATTCCGAATGCAATTCAATCACTATCTTAATTTTCAAGGTGAAACCGAAGTCGCCTTTAATTTCTATAAATCTGTTTTTGGCGGTGAATTTTCACACTTTCAAAAATATACCGACTTAGCTGATGCTCAAATTGCTGAACATGAAAAAGATTATGTTCTGCACGTATCTTTGCCGATCAATGCATTTACAGAACTTATGGGTTCCGACACCTCGGAGCAGTTTTGTGCGCAAAACAGTGCCCCATTTATTAAAGGCAATAATCACTATATTTCTATTAATTTAGATGCCAGTGAGCAAGCCGAGGCAAAACGCTTATTTGATGCTTTGTCTGTCAATGGACAGGTTGAAATGCCTTTAGAAAAAACCTTCTGGGGCGCAATCTATGGTGCATTTACCGATCAATTTGGGGTGAAATGGATGATTAATTGTCAGCTTGAAGACCATTAGTTCACATAAAAAAGCCGAACAATTGTTCGGCTTTTTTATTGATGACTTAATTAAAATTAAGCACCGGTTTGATAATGCGCTTTCGGCACAGCAGTCGATGCTTGGTAAGGATTGGTAAAATCACCTAAACCCATCGCAGCTTCCTGAATATCTTTACCTTCTTTTACAACAAAGGTGTCAAAGCCCGAACGCTTCATGTAGTTCAATACATCTTTGAATACATCACCCGTTGCACGAAGTTCACCTTGATAACCTTGGCGACGTAACAATGCAGCAAATGAATAACCACGACCATCATTAAAACCCGCAAAATCAATAAAGATAGTATCGAGTTGATCTAATGGAAATTCATTCACTTCAGGAGATGCATCTACAGTAAGAAATAATGCTTTTTTACCTGAGACATTTGCCAATTGATCCAGTTGTTCTACGCTCAGAACGACATCGCCCTGAGGCAAAATACCATCTTCACCAATCACTTGATAAGTGTTATCAGCAACTGCGCCATCTTTTGAAAGAACTTGAAGTGCTGTATTAAGCATATGCACGCTCCTTAAATGGCTGAATGCCAACACGGCGGTAAGTTTCAATAAACTCTTCACCTTCTGAACGAAGGTCTAAATAGGTATTTAGGATTTCTTCAACCACATCAGGGACACGGTCTGCAGCAAATGATGGCCCTAAGATGTCACCAATAGATGCATCATGGTCTGCATTACCACCCAATGTAATTTGGTAGAATTCAGCACCTTTTTTATCGACACCCAAAATACCAATATTACCTACATGGTGGTGACCACAGGCATTCATACAGCCTGAAATATTCAGGTCTAAATGACCAAGGTTATACACAGTATCCAGATCATCAAAACGACGTGAAATGGCTTCTGAAATAGGAATCGATTTTGCATTGGCCAATGAACAGAAATCACCGCCCGGACAGCAGATAATATCGGTAATGAAACCAATATGTGCGCGAGCAAGGTTATTTCTTTCAAGAATCTGCCACAATTCAAACAAGTCTTTTTGCGGTACATCGACCAAAGCAATATTTTGTTCATGGGTTGTGCGCAATTCACCAAAAGTGTATTTATCCGCAAGATCTGCGATTAAATCCATTTCTTCAGTGCTCATATCACCCGGTGCAATACCCGCACGTTTCAATGAAATTGTGACAATGCGGTAACCCTGCACTTTATGCGCATTGGTATTAATATTGAACCATTGCTTGAATTTTGGTGTAGCAGCAAATTGTGCTGTGAAATCTTCATCGGCATAATCTTGATAATCAAATGGTGTGAAGTTCTCATCCATTTTTTTCAAGGTATCTGCATCTACTTTTAAAGTTTTGATGGTATGTGCAAATTCAGCTTCAACTTTTTCAGCAAAGACAGCTGGCGTTAAAGCTTTAACCAAAATTTTAATCCGTGCTTTATATTTGTTGTCACGGCGACCATGCAAGTTATAGACACGTAAAACAGCTTCTAAATAGGCAATTAAATCTTCACGTGGTAAGAAATCACGAATAAAGCTACCAATGACGGGAGTGCGACCTAAACCGCCACCGACTTTAATTTTATAGCCAATTTCGCCTGCTGCATTTTTTACAATATACACACCGATATCATGGAATGAGGTCGCAGCACGGTCAATTTTTTCCAATGCAGACACCGCAATTTTAAATTTACGTGGCAGGAAAGCAAATTCTGGGTGGAATGTAGACCATTGACGAATCAATTCACACGTTGGACGCGGGTCAGCAATTTCACCTGCAACAACACCTGCATACTGGTCTGTTGTGGTGTTACGAATACAGTTACCCGACGTTTGAATAGCGTGCATTTGAACCGTTGCAAGTTCTTGCAACATATCAGGCACATTTTCCAGTGCAGGCCAGTTAAACTGAATATTTTGACGGGTTGATACATGTGCATAACCACGGTCATAGTCTTTTGCCAACGTCGCAACTTTACGCAGTTGGTTGGAGTTCATAAGACCATAAGGCACAGCAATACGTAACATCGGCGCATAGCGCTGAACGTATAAACCATTTTGGAGGCGTAGCGGACGGTATTCGTCTTCCGTTAATTTGCCCGCTAAATAACGTTCCGTTTGATCGCGGAACTGTGCAACACGTTCATTAACCAGTTGCTGGTCAAAATCAGTATATAAATACATGGCGTACAGCTAGTAAGTTCTATTATAACGGTGCACAGCATAACCAGATTTCATCTATCAGGAAAATGTCTTTTTTACATAGTTAATAGCGATTTTATTGATAAGACTCTACAGGTTTCACTGATATAAAGCCTTTGCGCCGTTTTTAATTTGTTTTTACTGATATTGATTATTTTATTCATTCCTTAGCATTTATTTTCATAATAAAAAAAAGCCTGACGAATCAGACTTTTTAAATCGTTTAATTTACATCCAATTCTTTTTAATCTGGTAATGCATAAGCAACCAGTGCATCGCCCATCTTGGTTCCGAATGAACCATGCCCACCTGCCATAATCACAACGTATTGTTTACCATTGCTTTCATAAGTCATTGGTGTTGCTTGTCCACCTGCGGGCAAACGACCTTTCCAAAGTTCATCACCGTTAGTGACATTGATGGCACGGATGTAATCATCTTGCGTTGCGCCAAGGAACATTAAGTTACCCGCAGTAGAGATTGATCCACCCAACATTGGCACACCCATTTTAAATGGCGGTAAAGGAATACCCGGCATACTGTCGCGAATGGTACCAATACGACGTTTCCAAGCCACATCATGGGTATTTAAATCGACACCCGCCACATACCCCCAAGCAGGTTGTTTGCATGGCAAGCCGAATGGAGACAAGAACGCACTAATTTCAACCCCGTAAGGCACGCCATACATCGGCTGAATACCCGCTTCAGTGCCCGCGCCTTTGGCTGTTTTTGGACGGTTCGGATTTTCAGGAATCAGTCTAGAGACAAATGGCAAGCCAATTGGATTCATCACGGCAATTTGACGGTCTGGATTGACTGACATACCGCCCCATTCAAATACCCCTAAATTACCTGGGAAAACCAAAGTTCCATTTTCTGAAGGTGGAGTATAAATGCCATCGTAGTTCAATTTATGGAAAGACACACGACAGATCAATTGGTCAAACATGGTGGCACCCCACATTTGTTTGTCGGTTAATCTTTCTTTCGGTGCAAGATCAAAATCAGAGAACGGTTGTGTTGCAGAATAACGTTCACCTTTGGTTTGAGGGCCACGTTTCACCGTTTGTGGTACAGGTTTCTCAGTAATCGGAACAATCGCGGCACCCGTACGACGGTCTAAAACAAAGACATTGCCAGTTTTCGTTAATACATAAATTGCAGGAACGGTCTGACCCGATTGATTTTTAATATCAGTCAATGTCGGTTGAGATGGTACGTCCATATCCCACAAATCGTGATGCGTGGTTTGGAAGTCCCAAACCAATTTACCCGTAGATGCATTGATCGCCAACATCGAATTTGCATAACGCTCATGCAATTCAGTACGGTTACCGCCCCAAATATCAGGCGTACCGACACCCGTTGGAATATAGACGATGTCTAATTTAGCGTCATAAGCTAAAGGTGCCCATGCGTTTGGCGAGTTTTGAACATATTTCTGACCTGGTGCAGGAATCGCATTTGGATCTTCTGCGCCTGTATCAAATACCCAAAGCAATGCTCCTGTATTAACATCATAACCACGAATGACTCCAGATGGTTCTTCAGTCGAATAGTTATCTGTAGTTGAGCCCGCAATAATAATCGTTGTACCTGTCACCACTGCAGGTGAGGTTGGGTTATAACCACCTGGATATGGGAATGGCATATCTTTTTGCAAGTCAACTTCACCATTTTTACCAAAGTCAGTACACGCTTTACCTGTGTCTGCATTTACAGCCACAAGACGACCATCATTGACAGGTAAAATGACTTTTTTCGGACATTCTGCTGAAGTGGTTTTTTTCGTAGCTAAACTGGTTTCAAAACCGGCGGTATTGCTCGCATCAAAATACGAAACACCGCGACAAGTTAAATGCTGAAAGGTCTTATCCGCTTTTAATTTCGGATCAAATGTCCATTTCGCCTTACCGGTTGTCGGATCCAGCGCAACCAATTTTTGATGCGTGGTACAGATATACATGTTGTCGCCGACTTTAATTGGCGTTACCTGATTGGTGGTTTCACCTGAATCATTTTCAGTTTTAAAGTCGCCTGTGTTGTATGTCCAAGCCACTTTCAAGTTTTTCACGTTCTCTGAATTAATTTGATTTAATGGCGAATAACGTAAACCTGATTGCGTACGACCATAGGCTGGCCAGTCTGCATCAGCAATACCCGCAATTGATTGTGCTGTTGCAGGTTGCTTGGTGGTTAATTCACCGCGAATTTCTTGCGGATCATTAAATACCGAGTAAATCATCACAGCAATAGTGATGGCCAAGGTTCCCGACAATGCAATTTTTGCACCTTTGGTATTGCTAAAGCCACGGGTCACAGCAGGAATTAATAAAAATAAGCCAAATAGGCCTAAAATATCTAAACGTGGTGCAAGTGCAAAGAAGTCAGATCCGACTTCCCACAAGCCCCAAATCACTGTACCCAATACAAATACAGCATAAACAAGGAGTGCCGAACTTTTTAATTTTTGCAGTAAAACTGCTGTAGCAATGAAGAATAAACCTGCAATGATGTAGTACCAAGACCCACCAAGCACTGCAAGATAAATCCCTCCAATCAGCAATACCAAACCAAAAATGACAGCAACCACGGCTGCAATGGTTTTCAGTACTGAACCTGAAGATGGAGTACTCATATTGACCACCTATTTCTAAGATTCTGTTGAAAGCCTATATCGTATGAAATATATATAAGCACTTGTTTTTACAGTTTTTAGATTTTAAGTATCTACCCAACATTGAATATGCGGAAAAACTTGTGTATCAAAACATCCAATAGCTCAAGACAAATACTTATCTATCTAAAAACTAAAAGACGGTCTGAAATTTAATACCACCCACCCATGCATTTTCACCATTTTTATATGCACCAACATGGCGGATATATTGGATATTGGGGCGAACGGTGAGCCAGTTGGTGGCGTGTATGCCGTAGTAAATTTCGGCATCATATTCTTCACTTTGCAGACCACGAACATCGACGCTGTTATTGACAATATTGCTGTCATTTACATCATCATTTATGCTAATACGTGCAAGGCCAATGGCGATTTCATCTTTTGGACGGGCATCGAATGCGCCTTTATAAACCAAGCCTACATTCTGCATATTGCTCACGTTGTTGGTTTTTGAATCGTGCACAGTTAAATTCATAAAACCAGTTAAACCACGTGATGTATCGCCGTGATGAGTCGCCAATTGTTGTTTCACAACAACCCAACCGCCCTGTTTATGGGCATTTTGCTCTGGATGATTAATTTCTACCGCATCGGCTGTACTGTAATAATAGCCTGCACGATATTCACCAGACAGTTGTTCTGCACCCAATTGGGAAGACCAAACCACTTCTGCAGGAATAATTACCCCATGTGAACCATCGGTACTTAGATTAAAGCCTTTGCCACGTTCAAGGTTTTCAGGGTTATATTCATATACGCCAACTTGGGCATATAAATCGGGGCGAATATTATATTTAACCCGAGCCGCCCATTGGCTCACTGGCCAGTTGTACCATTGGTCGCCAACCCAGTTACCGACTTGCGAACCACACAAAGCTAAGTTCTGAAAATCACAGTCAAAAGTATTGAAATCCTCACCTTCACCAAAACGACCGACTTTGATATCTAGCTTCTGATCAAGAAATTGTTTTTTAATCCAAAAATCAGTCAAACGCCATGTTTGACCACGTCCCCAAACTTCTTGGGTAGAACTCAAATGACCATTTAAGGCATTGGACGTTTGCGATAAAGAATGTCCATTACGTTCAGTAATAGTGATTTGTGCTTCTGTATCTTGCCAACCTAAAATTCTTTCTAAATTGAGGTGCGCACCAATCGCAAATTGATCTGCATATTCAGTGCCATGGCTTGAGGAATGTTCTGCATCAAGCAATGTTGCCATTTCACCCGTATAACCAAGGCTGAAATCGTAACCTTTTGCCTGTAATGCTGTACGCTGACCGTTCCAATCACCCAACATCCAGGGACTTTCGGTACTAAACGCATCTTTAGCATAAACACTTTGAATTCCGAAACTTAGGGTCAAGACCCCAAGGCTAAAACACCAACTAACTCTTGATTTATTTATCATTGGCGACCTCTTTTACATAATATTACTTATGGGGACGTTCCGCTTTTCCTATATAGGAATGCATGTTTTTTTTACCCTGTTGCTTATTTTATCTACACATTATCATTATGAAATATTTACAATAAATCATGACCGAGTGATTTTCCAATAAAATCATAACGTATTCTTGACCTTGAAAACTTGATTGGGCAAGCTAATTGTTGTTCTTTTTTTGTACTACCTTCAGAGACTGGAACATCGACAATCCAGCCTCGCTCCAATGCCAACGGCGAATGAAGTGCTTCATCTAAAGTTAATACGGGTTCTACACACACATCTTGCGCTTTAAATATTTCATTCCATGTCGCCAAGTCTTTGGTGGCAATTTTTTCCTTAATGGCAATTTTCACTCTGTTACGGTCATGTACATCAAATGAAGCGCCTTTTTCAAGCAGAATAGGTAATTCTAATAATTGCGCTAAACCCAGCATAAATTGCGGTTCTAGACTGCCTATAGATAAATAGCGACCATCACGCGTTTGATAATAGTCATAAAATGTCCCTCCATTTAAATGCGATGTTTCAGGAGACTGTCGTTCATTGCCAGCCAACTCTGCGGCTGCAGCCATATTATTCAAAGTTACAGCACAATCGGTCATTGAGATATCAATATACTGCCCCAAGCCACTTTGGGTGCGTTCAATGACTGCACTTAAAATGGCAATAACTGCATGAAGTGAACCACCAGCCACATCTGCAATTTGCACGCCCAATGGCGGTGGCCCACCGTCTTGACGGCCACTGTGTCCTGCAATACCAGATAAAGCCAAATAGTTAATGTCATGGCCCGCACGATCTTTATAACTGCCCGTCTGTCCATAACCAGTTATTGAACAATAAATTAATTTGGGGTTAATTTCTGCAAGAGTTGCATAATCTAAACCCAAACGCTGCATGACTTCTGGTCGAAACTGCTCAATCACTATGTCATAGTCTGAAATCTTGGTTTTAAGCAATGCAATACTGGCAGAATCCTTTAAATTTAAAGCAACCGACTGTTTATTACGATTCAAGTAATTATGCGAAGTTGCTTGCCCATTTGCATAAGGTGGCATCAGCCGAAGCAGATCTGGTCGCGTGGGTGATTCAATATGCACAACTTCCGCACCTAAATCGGCCAAGTACATTGTGGCAAATGGCCCCGGAAGAAGTGTGGAAAAATCAAGGACTTTCAAACCTTTTAGTGGGTAGCTCATAATAATATTTACTCTATTTATGTTGCTTTTTCAGACATATTAGAAATATAAAAGAACTTAAACAATGTCATGTTCAGCCATTTACCTTGATAGTTTCGGCAATCTACCATGTAAAAATGGTAAAAGTTATGTTGTAAATTGCCATATACACATTTTTTAGCGTCATTTAGGTCAAGCAATAGTGAACATTAAAGAGACTGAAGGAATTAACATGAGTCGCGATACGATTAGTATCCATTTCGTCAACGCCGCCTTATCTGGTGTAAAGCGCCTTGGCATGGATGTCGAAACTTTATTGTCTCACGTTGGCATTGAGGCAGAATTACTGCGCCAACCTAAAGCTCGTATTTCACCAGAACAATACACCCGCTTTATTCAAATGCTGTGGATGGTGACTCAAGATGAACACGTTGGCTTTGACACGCAACCACGTCGTTTGGGTACTTTCGCCATCATGTGCCAACTGATCATTCATGCCAAAACCTTGGGTGATGCACTGGAACTATCATCACAGTTTTATAAATTATTCGGCGATGAATGGTCGGTAACTTTAGAACGAGATAAGCACGAAGCGCGCTTGGTGCCACTCATTCCAAAAAATATGGACCCTGACCATTTTATTACTGAAAGTATGCTGATGATTTGGCATGGTTTAGCATCGTGGTTAATTGAACGCCGTTTACCATTAGAACGTGTGCATTTTGGCTACAGTCGCCCAGATCATGCCGATGAATATGATGCATTATTTTTTGCACCTGTGATGCAATTTGATATGCCACGTACAGAAATTACTTTTGCAGCCGATTACTTAGATTTACCACTTCGTCAAACCGAAGAGTCACTCGAAGAATTCTTAAAAGCAGCCCCTGCTCAGTTATTGGTGAAGTTTAAAAACACCAATTCTTTAACCTCACGTATTCGTGAAGTATTAAAGAGCCAAATTGGCGAAGAAATGCCAACATTGAACGATGTGGCGTCTATGCTCTATTTGTCTCCGCAAACTTTACGTCGTCGCTTAGCGACTGAAGGCAAAAGCTATCAGGGTGTCAAAGACGCCTTACGTCGTGATGCAGCCATTCACTTATTATTGAATCCAGCACTGACTTTGGAAGATGTTGCACAACAAGTCGGTTTCAGTGAAACTAGTACATTCCACCGTGCATTTAAAAAATGGACGGGGGTTACACCGGGTCTGTACCGTCAGTTGCACGGTTATCATTAATACCATTTGTGGATAAGTTTTGACTTATCCACTTTTGCAAAATGAATGTAGAACTGAATTGCCCAAGCTGAAACTTGGGCTTTTTTATACTCATGCATTAGATGGACTGAAAAAGGAAAGGTTCAATTCCCTTTGGATAAACAGGATAAGCCAAGCTTTCCAGCTGAATTTGGCTATACCAAGTCGCAAAATAAATCAGTCCACTGGTTTCCACCCCTCGGATTTGCTCCATCTGATAAATATCAGTCTGGACAAAATCAGCACTATAAATAAAAACAATTTCATGACCTTGTTGGGCATCAAAAGTAAAAATATTTTCTAGAATATGCAGGCGCTGTAGATTACAGATGGGTTGCTGAATTTCTTCCATCACTTCACGCTGAATCGCATCAATTGCAAGCTCTCCAAATTCTATACCTCCACCAATTGGCATTAAATAATGTTCATTTTTTGCAGGATCAAAGCTCTGCATGAGCAACACCCGATCGTCCTGTCTAAATAAACACACGGCTTTAGCCCGAATATTCCCCATTTGATTCTCCCCATTACCAAATACGTATTGTAATTAAGTCTTTAGATTTAAATTAAAAAATAAAATTAAAACTCAAGTTGATCCCCTCTGTCTTGGCAAAAAACCTCACATGATCTGAGCCGTTCTTGTCATTGCACTTCATCAATTAATCATTACACTCAAAAGCACATAAAAATTTTAATACAGCAATTCAAGGACAAACTATGAGTGAGGCTTACATCATTGATGCCATCCGCACACCACGTGGCAAAGGGAAAAAAGATGGTTCACTTTATGAAGTGAAACCCATTACGCTACTGACCACCTTGCTGAATGAACTCAAAGACCGTCATCAACTAGATACCTCTAAAGTTGACGATATTGTCATTGGTTGCGTCACCCCCATTGGCGATCAGGGTTCGGATATTGCCAAAACTGCTGCCATTGCTGCAGGTTGGGACAATAATGTTGCTGGCATGCAAATCAACCGTTTTTGTGCTTCGGGTTTAGAGGCCGTGAATATGGCAGCCCAAAAAGTCCGTTCAGGATGGGAAGACCTTGTGGTTGCAGGTGGTGTAGAGTCAATGTCACGTGTACCAATGGGTTCAGATGGTGGCCCGTGGGCACTAGACCCTGAAACCAATATGGCTTGTGATTTTATTCCCCAAGGCATTGGTGCAGATTTAATTGCAACCATTGACGGTTATACGCGTTCTGATGTCGATACTTTTGCCGAGAACTCACAAAAGAAAGCCACTGCTGCGCAAGCCAAGGGTTATTTTAATCAATCGATTATTGCTGTGAAAGACAAAGCAGGCGTGACGATTTTAGCGCAAGATGAATTTATTAAACCGACAACTACCGCAGAAGGTTTAGCCAAACTCAATCCTAGCTTTACCATGATGGGACAAATGGGTTTCGATGCCATTGCCCTACAAAAATATCCAGAAGTTGGCCAAATTAACCATGTGCATCATGCAGGCAATTCATCGGGCATTGTCGATGGTGCTGCACTCGTTTTGCTGGCTTCTGAAAAAGCAGTTAAAGAACAAGGGCTAAAACCACGTGCCAAAGTCTTGGCAACGGCATTGGTTGGTACTGACCCGACCATCATGTTGACAGGCCCTGCACCTGCTGCACGCAAAGCTTTAGCCAAAGCAGGCTTAACGATTGATGATATTGACCTGTTTGAAGTCAATGAAGCCTTTGCTGCCGTGGTCATGCGTTTCATCACAGAACTTAAGGTTGATCCTGCCAAAGTCAATGTCAATGGCGGTGCGATTGCAATGGGACATCCCCTTGGTGCGACGGGCGCAATGATTTTAGGTACATTGCTAGATGAGTTAGAACGCCAAGGCAAAAAACGTGGCCTTGCAACCTTGTGTGTGGGCGGTGGTATGGGTATCGCAACCATTATTGAGTTGGTATAACCCCTTTCTCATAGATATTTGATACACGTTGGTCATACGCAACCTACCCAAATTATGAGAATCATGTTTCTGCGAATAATTGGATGAATGCAGAAATTTAACAGGTTTTGCGTATGACAATGGTTTTGCCTACTTTTGCCGAAACAAAAGTAGGTCGAACCGAAGGTTAAGCCCGATATTAAATGGAAATTGGAAAGACTCCGCTGCAATAAGTAATTTTGAAATTAAGCAGCGATTGCCAATACCAAATTCATTCTAAAAACATTTGGATAAAAATTTATGAGCGCAATTCAATATGAAAAAAATGCCGATAATATTGTCATTTTAACGTTAGATTCTCCCAACCAATCTGCCAACACCATGAACGCTGATTTCCGTGTGGCACTGGAAGATATTGTTTCCAAGCTACAAGCCGATGCCGAAATTTCGGGCATTATTTTCCGTTCAGCGAAAAAAACCTTTTTTGCAGGTGGTGACCTTGATGAACTGATTCAAGCAGAACCAGGTCATGCCACAACATTCTTCCACATGATTGAAGAAATGAAAGCCAAACTGCGTTATATCGAAACGCGTGGGATTCCTGTGGTTGCAGCCTTAAATGGTACAGCGCTGGGTGGCGGTTGGGAACTGGCTTTAGGTTGCCATCATCGTATTGCCCTAAACAATGCTCAAGCCAAATTTGGCTTACCTGAAGTGACTTTAGGTTTACTGCCGGGTGGCGGTGGTGTGGTGCGTATGGTGCGCCTACTCGGTCTACAAAATGCTTTTCCATTCTTGATGGAAGGCAAGCAGTTTGGTGTTGATAAAGCCAAATCACTCGGCTTAGTGCATGACACGGCTGAAAATGAACAAGAACTTTTAGATAAAGCCATTGCTTGGGTCAAAGCCAATCCAATATCGCAACAACCGTTTGATGCCAAAGGCTATAAACTTCCGGGTGGCCTGCCCTCTACACCTGCTGTTGCGCAAATACTGGCGATTGCCCCTGCCATGCTACGCGATAAAACCAAAGGTTGTTACCCTGCGCCTGAAGCCATTATGGCAGCAGCTGTGGAAGGTGCTCAGGTCGATGTCGATACCGCACTGACCATAGAATCACGTTATTTTACTTACCTTGCCACGGGTCAAATTTCCAAAAATATGATTGGCACCTTCTGGCACGGATTAAATGCGATTAAATCTGGTGCAAGCCGTCCCCAAGATATTGCAAAATGGAAAGCAACAAAAGTCGGTGTGCTTGGTGCAGGCATGATGGGCGCAGGAATTGCCTATGCAACGGCAAGTAAAGGCATTCAAGTTGTACTCAAAGATGTGACGCTGGAAAATGCAGAAAAAGGTAAAGCTTATAGCCAAAAATTACTGGATAAAAAAGTCTCCCAAGGACGACTGACTGCGGAAAAATGTGAGCAAATTTTAGCGTTAATTGCAGCAACCGCATCTGCTGAGGACTTAAAAGGCTGTGATTTAATCATTGAAGCAGTTTTTGAAAATCCAGAACTGAAAGCCAAAGTCACCCAAGAAGCAGAAAGCTATTTGGTCGATGACGGTATTATGGCTTCCAATACCTCAACCCTGCCGATTACAGGACTGGCCAAAGCCTCTAAAGACGCGAGCCATTTTATTGGTCTACATTTCTTTAGCCCTGTCGATAAAATGCAACTGGTTGAAATTATTAAAGGCAAAAACACCTCAGCCGAAACATTAGCCAAAGCCTATGACTATGTACAGCAAATTGGCAAAACACCAATTGTAGTCAATGACAGTCGTGGGTTCTTTACCAGTCGCGTATTTGGTACTTTTGTACAAGAAGGCTTACGTTTACTTGCAGAAGGTGTGCATCCTGCCAAAATTGAAATGGCTGCCCTTAAAGCAGGTATGCCTGTAGGGCCACTTGCCATTCAGGATGAAGTGTCTCTAACCTTATCTGAACATGTAGCAAATGAGACCCGTAAAGCCCTACAAGCTGAAGGCAAAGACTTACCACGCTCAGGTGCAGATAATGTGATTGAAACCATGATTCATCAATTTCAACGTAAAGGTAAAGCCACGGGTGCTGGTTTCTATGACTACCCTGAAAATGGCAAAAAACATTTATGGGATGGTTTAAGCCACTGGAAAAAAGACACGGAAATTTCAGAACAGGAAATGATTGACCGTTTCTTATTTGTGCAATCTTTGGATACTTTGCGCTGTTTTGAAGAGGGTGTTTTAGAATCCGTGGTCGATGCCAATGTCGGTTCTATTTTTGGTATTGGTTTTGCACCTTGGACGGGTGGTGCGTTGCAGTTTCTCAATCAATATGGTTTAGAAAAAGCCTTACTTCGTGCCAATGTACTTGAAGCCAAATACGGCGCACGTTTTAAAGCACCACAATTGCTGATAGATAAAATCCCACACGGTAAAATTGACTAAATTTTCCCTCTCACTCACAGTAAATAAAAAAGAGATCTGATGATCTCTTTTTTATATCTCATTTATTTTAAACATTTTTAGATACAGGAAAGCCTTTAAAGGCTTTGATTTCTTTTAAAACAAATATACTTTGCATTTCCTTAATTCCCGGAAGCCTACGAATAATAGACATCGAAAATTCAGCATAAGTATCTAAATCTGGTGAAACCACCTGCAATAAAAAATCAGCATCGCCGCCGACGCTATAGCACGCTACAACATTGTCCAGTTCCGCAACTTTTTCTTCAAATTTTCGTGCTTCAGCTTCACTATGACTGTCAATAGAAACTCGGATAAAAACCATCACCCCCAAACCTAATTTTTTACGATCCAATAATACGCCATACCCTCGAATGACTTGGTCATCTTCCAGTCGTTTTACTCTTCGCCAACACGGTGATGCAGACATGCCAATCTGTTCAGACAATTGCTGATTGGTGGTTCTTGAATCTAGTTGCAAAATTTTAAGAATTTTTTCATCAGTGAGGTCGATTTTCATATCTAGGTATATTTCATCTAATTTTAGCAATTATTCATAATTTTATACCCTATTTTATATATTTTAGGGAATAAATAGACCAGTCTAACCTTGTAAATTATTCAACAATAAATTCCATATTCAACATGGAATTTCACGATGAACAGCATTGCTCTGCTAAGCAGTTATGCAATTACCTTAGCGACTGCAGCCTTAATTCCAGGACCTGGCATGACTGGTTTGATGTTTAAAACCCTCACAAAAAGCACATGGCACAGCCTAATCATGTTAATGGGATTAATTACTGGAGATTTAATTTTTCTCTTACTGGCTATTTTTGGAATGCACTGGGTCAATCAATTGTTCGCCCCTGAGTTTATATCGGTACTGATTTGCGTCGCATGCCTATATCTGTTGTATTTGGCGTACTGCTTTTGGATTGCAAACTCTACTCATTCCGAACCAAGCCCTTTTGTACAACCCCAACATACAGACTACCTCGATGGCTTGCTTATTACATTAAGCAACCCCAAAACCATTTCATTTTATCTGGCCTTGGTTCCCTCTATTTTTGGCTCTACAATCATCCCTACTCCAATGTTATTGATTATTTTATCCATGACCATACTGACTCTAGGCGCTGTGGGTGGCTTATATATTTTCAGTGCCATCCAAATGCAACAACGCATCAAACAACCGCAATTTCAGCTTTTTCTACGAAAATTCTCTGCACTCATCATGGCTGGTTTTGCACTCAGCTTAATGTCTATCGAAATATTTCAATTCATTTAGACCTCCATCCTATTTTCAAATTTAAAGTCTTTGAAAATTTAGGGATTTACAGAAAGGTGGCCATTTTGATTATTTTTCATGTTATAACATTGCCCATCTTTGATTCTTTCACTATTGGAATCCACCATGACCGATTCAAGTTCTCCTGAAAAATCATTTTGGGGTTGGAAAGGACTAATTATTGCCTGTATTTTAGGCGCACTGTTTATGGGCTTTTTCTGGCTTGCAATGAGCAATGAACCTGACTATATGCCTAGTCAGCAGAAAAAAGAAAATACCCAACAACATGCTTTTAAAAATGCACCTGCAATGTCTCAAGCAGATTTAGCCGAAGCGCAAAAGCAAAAAGAAGCACGTGAGTCAGCAAATACAGCTACACAAATGAATATGAGTAAAGAAGAACATGCTCATATGAATGATATGCAACATGAGCCTGCAACAGGCACTGAGCAAAGTCATTAAAGTGAACGAGATAAAAAAGCCCTAATTTCAATTAGGGCTTTTTTATACCAATAATAGTCACGCAAATGAGGTTGCGACTAGCACTCACGATCATCCGTTAGAGCATAGACGCATATCAATATGCGCAATGCCACAATCTAAATATTCAGCACCTTCTACCACAAAACCCAAGCCTGCATAAAATGCAATAGCATGTACCTGAGAAGACAATTTTAAAAATTCACGACCTTGCAGTTTGGCTTGCTGAATGATTTCAAGCATGAGTAATTTACCCACGCCATACCCACGATATGTTTTTAATACCGCTACACGGCCGACACTGTTATTTTGTAATAAACGTGCCGTTGCAATCGGCTGATCATGATCTAAAACAATAAAATGCAACGAAATCGCATCTTCATCATCCCATTCATCTTCGGGTGCAATTTGCTGTTCCTGAATAAAGACCTGCTCACGAATTGTCATGGCATTGGACTGTAATTCCTGCCAAGTACCCGAAATAATTTTAAAATCAGTCATCTTTTTACTTAACATTTGCAGCCTATATCCTGCTGATCCCATTGATTATTCATGAGCAACTCCAAGGAGTGTTTTTGAATACCATACATTTCTTTCAATGCTTGAATTTGTGCCAATACTTCAGGGTCTGGCGCTTGTACATCTTTACGTTTTATAGCCAAAATCATTTTGTTTTTACTGGTATGTTCCAACGCCACAAATTCAAAAACTTTGGTTTCATAGCCATAGGCTTTCAGTAAAAGTGCGCGAATGGTGTCGGTGAGCATTTCTGCTTGCTGACCTGCATGAATACCAAATTGCAACATCGGTGCCAGTACCTTTGGACTTTGTAATTGTGGGCGCAACTCTTTGTGACAACACGGCGCGCACATAATCATCTGTGCATTTAACCGAATACCTGTGTGAATTGCAAAATCAGTGGCAACATCACAGGCATGTAGCGCAATCATCACATCTAACTGTTCTGGGTTATAGGTACGCACATCGCCTTGAAAGAAGTCCAACTGATTGAAGTTTGCTTCAGTTGCGACCTGCTGACAAAATTCCACCATTTTCGGGTTCAGCTCGACACCCGTTACAAAAGGAACTTGTAAATTTTTAGCCAAATAATCATATAAAGCAAAGGTTAAATAGCCTTTACCAGAGCCAAAGTCGACCACGTGCAGAGGCTGATTTTCATTTGAAATTTGCCCTAAAGCCCCCGCGCAAATTTCGACAAATTTATTAATCTGTTTCCACTTTCGGGCCATGCTCGGAATAATTTTTGACTGCGCATCGGTAATGCCCAGTGGTTGCAAAAACAAACTGTCTTGATCGACATAACGTTGCTTCACACGGTCATGCCCTTGCTGTTCCACTGCTGGTTTCGCTGCAGATTTGTTTTTACTGATGGTCAGCATGGCTTTTTTCTTATTCTTTTTTAATTGTAATTCTTCATCTAAAGTCAATAAATTGGCTTGCTTACAAAATGGAAGTAACGCTATTACTTGAGCTAAAGCTTCATTTAAAGGATAATTTTTAGTGATATCTTGGGTTTTATAACGGTAGACACAGCTCATGACTTTTTCATTTTGCAAAGAAATGACGCGTAAGGTTATTTTTTCCAATTGATCAAGTTCACCTTTATACTGACTCAGGATTAAACGCTCAAAACCCTGTGTATCAACGGCTTGCTGAAACGCATCTAGTAATTGCTGTTCCTGTGGGAACAAAGAAGCCGTGGTAGACATATATAAAACCTAAAAAGAATTGCTGTTGAAGTTTAAATCTTCTTACACGAAAAGCAAAATTGAATTACTATACAGTTGTATATTTAACTTGGGCGACATTAAATGACTAACAACGCTCCACTTGTTCCTAATTATGACCACATTGAAGAACGCTTAAATTTTCTCAGCCATGGTTTAGGCGCTGTACTGGCAATTATTGCGGGTATTTTATTGATTATAAAAGGCGCTTACCTGCCCGCAGGACAATGGTTTGGGCTTTGGGTTTATGCTGCAAGCATGATTTTGTTATTCTCGGCATCCACGCTATACCATATGGCAACCACAGCCGACCGTCGCTATTTTTATAAAAAGTTAGACCATACAGCAATCTATTATTTGATAGCAGGTACGTATACGCCCTTTCTGGCGATCGCGATTCCAACTGAAAAGGCACATTATTTGTTAATTGCCCTATGGATCATTGCGATAATTGGGACACTATTCAAGTTAATATTCATTAACTCATTTCAAAAAATTTCTTTATTTGCATATTTAGCAATGGGTTGGTTAGCCTTACTAGTCATCGATGATATGCAACAGTTTCTAAGTGCTCAAGCTTTAACCTACCTCATCATTGGTGGACTTTCTTACACCGTCGGCGCATTGTTTTATGCATTAAAAAGAGTAAGATATACCCACGCTATCTGGCATATTTTTGTACTGATAGGTGCAGGATCACACTTCTTGTCCATCTATCTATACGTGATTTAATCCTCTCATTCTGCATTTCAGCGACCCTGAGCGAGTGGAATAGAGAAGATCGCTGTTATTTTTTTAAGAAATTACGCCTTTTTTAAAAGGATTGCGCTTTTAAAACTAAGCTTTTTTATTTTTAGTAAGTGTAAGGTTCATCATGGCGTCAACAAATTCTGCTACACAACCAGAAGTAGCAACAAACTCAAAATTCCGCGTACTTACAGCCAGCCTTGTCGGTACAACAATCGAATTTTTCGATTTTTATATTTATGCAACAGCTGCAGTACTAATCTTCCCGTATTTGTTCTTCCCTGCAAGTACAGATCCAACCACGGCAACCATTCAATCTTTAGCGACTTTCGCCATTGCCTTTATTGCTCGCCCTATTGGTGCGGCATTGTTTGGCCATTTAGGCGACCGAATTGGACGTAAAGCCACTTTAGTCGCTGCTTTGCTAACCATGGGTGTTTCTACCGTATGTATTGGCTTACTTCCAACTTATGCACAAATTGGAATTGCAGCGCCGTTATTGCTCGCCCTGTGTCGTTTAGGCCAAGGTTTAGGCTTAGGTGGCGAATGGTCGGGTGCGGTACTGCTTGCAACTGAGAATGCCCCTGAAGGCAAACGTGCTTGGTATGGCATGTTCCCACAATTGGGCGCACCCATTGGTTTTATTTTAGCCACAGGTTCATTCTTGAGCTTAGGTGCATTCATGTCTGAACAAGACTTTATGCAATGGGGCTGGCGCATTCCATTCATTGCAAGTTCACTCTTAGTGATTGTCGGTTTATGGATTCGTCTAAAACTTCATGAAACACCTGCGTTCCAGAAAGTCTTAGACAAGCAAAAAGAAGTCAATATCCCATTTAAAGAAGTCATGACCAAACATTGGGGGATGCTAATTCTAGGTACAATTGCAGCTATTTGTACCTTCGTGGTGTTCTATTTAACCACGGTTTTTGCTTTGAACTGGGGAACCACCAAACTGGGTTATACCCGCGCTGAATTCTTAAAACTGCAATTACTTGCAACATTCTGCTTTGCAGCGTTTATTCCACTTTCTGCCATTTTGGCTGAAAAATTTGGTCGTAAAACTACGTCCATTGCGGTATGTATTCTTTCTGCATTATTTGGCTTAGTATTCTCAACAATGCTTGAATCTGGTAACACCATTGTGGTGTTCCTATTCTTGTGTACGGGTCTTGCCATTATGGGTTTAACATACGGACCTATTGGTACTGTACTTTCTGAAATCTTCCCCATCTCAGTACGCTACACAGGGTCGGCTTTAACCTTTAACTTAGCAGGTATCTTTGGTGCATCATTTGCGCCATTAATTGCAACCAAACTCGCCACTGAATACGGCCTGTATGCTGTCGGTTATTATTTAACAGCTGCATCTCTTCTGTCACTCATTGCTTTCTTGATGATTCGTGAAACCAAAAATGATGATGTAAACAACCAAATCTAAAATCCTTTTAACACCATAAAAAAAAGCTGGCGCTTCATGCGCCAGCTTTTTTTTATAAGCACCCATCCTCAAAGCAACTTACATCGACTGCTGTAACTCTTCCATCATGAGCTGATAAGTATCGGAGAAAACGGCTCTATCGCCACCTGAATTATAATAACTTGGCACAATATAGGTCGCCACTTGCTGATGATCATCACTGAAATATAAGACATTCACCAAGGGTTCAATATCGTCTTCAGTCAAACCACTTTGCATGACCAACTGTGTAAATTTCTGATAATAATCTGCTGAAAAAGTGTGGTCTTCTACATTAGACGCGACAGCAAATTCCTGCTCTAGCTGATTCAATCCCTGCTCCAGTCGCTCAGACTGCTGCTCAGAGAGCCCAAATAACGTTCCCACTTCTTTATGAAATTCTGACATATATTTCTTCTCTTATTCTTCGCCATACAAGGTATTCAGGCTGTGCTTTAAAACCGACAAATACACACGTTCAATAAAATGTGAATGTGCCACTGCTTTCAACTTCAGGTTTTAACAGCTTTAATATAATGCCTTAATCGCATAAATAACAAGCACTTTATTTTTAAACTAATTCAATAATATCAATGGTAGGTGGGACTCTAAAACGAAAAGGCACACCGACCATTCCTGTTCCTACCGTCACAAAAACATCGGCATTTTCATGCTGATACAATCCTTTTTTATGTCCTAAAATTGACACTTTTTTCATCACATAATCGGTTAACCACGGTAATTCCACCTGTCCACCATGCGTATGCCCAGACAACATCAGGGGGCGCGTTGGCAGTTTAGGAACCATATCCACTGTATCTGGGTTATGCGATAAAATGATCCACGGTTTGTCTTGTGTCAGTTGTGGCATAAAACGCATATCGGCTTTCCCTGCCCATAAATCACCAATTCCAATGAGCCTAAACTCATTAAATTCGACGACTTGCCCTTCAATATCCATAACATCATTGACTTCTAAAGCATGGCGTAACAACTGCTGAATCGGTGGCCCTGGATATTGCTCATCATGATTGCCATTTACCGAATAAACCGGTGCATGAATTTTTTTTAGTACCGCCAGTTCTTCTACTAACTTATTTTCTGGCTCATACGTCCAATCACCAGCAACAACCACCAAATCTGGTTTGGCTTTATTTAACTTGTCGACAATCATGTTCAATTGACGTTCATGACCAGAAAAAAGCCCAATATGTAAATCTGCCACCAATGCAATTTTAACCGGTTTGAGCATTTTTTTATCATCATGCAGTTGATAGCGTGTGGTTTTTACCTGAATTAAATGCGGTTCAATAAAGCGCGCATAGCAAAACACACCCGACACAATGAACACAAAAATAGCTTCATGTAAAAAATAATAACCACTCCATCCTGCATAAATGCTGAAGAAAAATAATGGAATAAGCAAATAAGAAAGATAGAAAGCCAACAAGTGTACAAAGGCCTTAAAAGGATGAATCGTTTCCGTGCGAGATTGACTCAGCCATGCCTGAGAGATCCCCCAAAGAGCAAGCAGGCCCATCCCAATATAAAAACAAATCACTACGGAATTTTGATTCCACATACCAATACTCAACAATTTGAACGGTCGGATTTCACCGTTTCTATATTTATCTTTTCATAGCTGGCAATTATACTCAATTCTAATTTTCTGATTTTCCGTACGCATGACGAATTTACTCAATAGTAAAGAATATAAAATTGCTCGCACTGTAAAATCATTCAAAAGCTCAAAGCAGGCGACGGTTCTGCTCAGTTGTAGCTTAATTTTGGGAATTCCTGCCTGCTCGACGTTGCCTAAACAAATGCCACAACCGATGGAATATGCATTTAGTACTCCCACAGAAGAAACAGCGTTGGCAAAAATTGTGCTTCCACAGCGCAATGCCAATCCAGGTTTAACAGGATATCACGTCTTGTATGATCCGCTGGAAGCCCTTGCAGCTCGGTTAGAACTCATCAATAAAGCCGAAAAATCTTTAGATTTACAATACTATATTTGGGACAATGACAAAATTGGCGCGATGGCATTACACGCCATTATTCAAGCTGCCGACCGCGGGGTAAAAGTCCGTTTATTGATTGACGATAATAATTCTAAACATATGGAAGGAATTTATCTGGCGCTTAATCAACATAGCAATATAGAAGTTAAACTGTATAACCCCTACCGTTTTCGACACTACCGTGCCATGGACATGGTACTGGATTTAAAACGGATTAACCGACGAATGCATAACAAAAGCTTTATTGCGGACAATCAGATTGCATTGATTGGCGGACGCAATATGAGTAACCAATATTATAATGTCAGTGACAACTATCAATTTTCTGATGTCGATGTGATGTTAGTCGGTGCGGCTTCCGATGAAATCATTCATTCTTTTGATGAGTATTGGAATGATGATTATGCTTTTCCAGTCAAACAATTGGTCAACCCACGCCATTACACATTACGTTTTGATGGGTTGAAACAACAACTGGAACAGTACAATCAAGAAGTTACAGTACAAAATTATTTAGACTTAGCCAATCGTTCTCATGCCTTTGAAAATTGGTTGAATCACCGTATTCAATTTGATTGGGTCAAAGCCGAAATTGTGAAAGACTCACCCAGTAAAATTAAAGCCAAAGCCAAAAAAGAAGAACATTTAAATTTTCAGTTAATCAAACACTTAAACACCCCAGAACAAAGTGTAGATATTGTGTCGGCTTATTTCGTACCCGAAAAAGAAGGAACAAAAAAACTGGCGCAATTGGCAGAAAATGGCGTTAAAGTTCGCGTGCTGACTAACTCATTCAAAGCCAATGATGTACCCGTTGTACACGCATTTTATGGCAAATACCGCCAAGACTTATTAGAAAATGATGTACAACTGTATGAATTTTTATTCAATCCAAATGTAGAAAATTTAAATATTAATACCGATGAATTGGCCAAAAAAGCCAAGGTCAGTATGAAAGGATTAAGCCGTTCAAGTCTGCATGCAAAACTTATGGCCTTAGATGAAAAACAGGTTTTTATTGGCTCATTCAATTTTGACCCACGTTCAGCCTATTTAAATACTGAAATTGGCGTCCTGTTAAATAGTCCATCTTTGGCACGCGCCGTTCATCACACAATGGATGAAAACCTCAGTAAATATGCCTACAAATTAGTGTTAGATGCCAATCAACGAATGAACTGGAAAATTCAACTCGATAACGGTAAAACACGGATCTATCACAAAGAGCCTAAAATGAAATGGTGGCAACGCACAGGGATGAAAATGATTTCTTGGTTGCCCATTGAAGGTTTTATGTGAAACCTTCAATGCATTTGTGCTGTCAGTCTAACTGAACAGGGTGTTTCAAGACCTTCGCCTGCAGTTGGGCTAAACCCTCAATCATTTTGGACTGCACTTCTTCGGTTAAGCTCTCTACGCTATGCCCTGTAGAATCAATTGCGGGTAATGCCATTAAATGTGCTATCACATTTGGCATTTCCAATACATTTTGTACATGTTTTGCAAAAGTAGTGTCACCAATAAAGGGCGCTACCGTATCTAATTCACCCTGTTGGTTCACATAACAAATTAAGCACACTTGTACAGGACGTTGGGCTTCTATGGCAGCGCCTAACAAACGACCATGGACTTTTTTAATACGCGTCCCATCGGATGTGGTTGCTTCTGGAAAAAATAAAACGGGGCTGTCTTGCTTTAAAAATTCAGTCATTTGTTCACGAATTTTAACCGAGTCGCCAGAACCACGTTTAATAAATAAAGTACCGCCCCCTTTCGCAAGTTTCCCTAACAAAGGCCATTTTTCAATTTCAGCTTTTGCCAAGAAAAATACCCGAGCGCCCGACCCTAATACGGCTACATCTAACCATGAAATATGATTACTGACCCACAGCGCAGGCGTACGTGGAATTTCACCATGTACCTGAATTTCAATATTAAAAACTTTACACAACCGACGGCAAAAATATTGCACATAACGTGTATTTATTGGATTATTCGGGTCTTTATATAACTGATAACGATAAACCAAATAGAACCCTTGCGTTATCGCGCCAATAGAAGCCACAATTTTTCTGACATATAACGCAAATCGAGAAAACCCTTTTAAACGGGATGATTTCGGTTTTACAGGTTCATTCATAGACGGATCACTAATCACAAGAATTATAATTTCTGAGCTTTATTTTTATCATACTATACTGAAATTAGGCATTTTACATTGATCATAAAAACCGAAGACCTCAATTTTTTGCCCTCATTTCAATCGAGTATCAAAATAAATTATCATCTATTTATCGCGCTATTAGATGAAATATTCAGCATAAATTTTCAAGAACAGCGACATAGAGCGCATTCAATCCAAAACCGCTTAAAATGTTACCTGCTGATCTATTTTATACATTGTCATGATGATGATTTTTGCCCTGACATTTCCCTATACAATTTAAATTCAGCAATCCCCCGCTCTGGCTTATTTTCACCTAGAATAGAACTTTAAAGAGGAGTTTTTGCTGAGTGGATGATTTCAATAAACAGCACGGTGGTGAGCGCGTTATCTTGGTCAGTGTTGCAGTGCAAATGCTGGAAGATTTAGATGCCGAAGAATTCAATTTACTTGCTCAATCTGCAGGAGCGGTCATTCTTGAGCATCTTCATGTGCAACGCATCAAACCAGACGCAAAACTGTTTATCGGCTCAGGAAAAGCAGAAGAAATTGCGACATTGGCAGAAGAGCTTGAAGCTGATTTGGTCATTTTGGATCATGCCCTTACTCCTGCGCAAGCACGTAATTTAGAAAACATTATTCATTGTCGTGTGGTGGACCGCACCGAGCTCATTTTAGATATTTTTGCACAACGTGCACGTACCTACGAAGGCAAGCTACAAGTCGAATTAGCTCAGTTACAACATATGTCATCACGGCTAATTCGTAGTCATGGCACATTGGATAGCCAAAAAGGCGGGATTGGCTTACGCGGGCCAGGTGAGACCATGTTGGAAACTGACCGTCGTCTTTTACGTATTCGTATGGGGCAACTGAAAGCCAAAATTGAAAAAGTTCGACAAACCCGTATGCAAGGTCGTGTTGCGCGTCAAAAAGCCGCCGTTCCAACGGTATCCTTAGTCGGCTATACCAATGCCGGAAAATCGACGTTATTTAATATTTTAGCCAATAGCAATGTGTATGCGGCTAATCAATTATTTGCAACGCTCGATCCAACACTGCGTCGCTTAAATTGGGATGGTATTGGCAATTTAGTTTTAGCCGATACCGTTGGCTTTGTACGTAATTTATCGCATTCCTTAGTAGAGTCGTTTAAAGCCACTTTAGAAGAAACCGTTGAAGCCAATCTACTTTTACATGTCATTGATTCTAGTAGCCCAGATATGCTGGAACAGATTGAAGCTGTAGAAAAAGTGCTTACAGAAATTGGCGCAGATGTTCCTATCCTTCGGGTTTATAACAAAATTGATAGCTCAGGCGAACAGGCTAAAATTATTTATAAAGCGCAACATCAACCAGACCGTGTCTATGTTTCCGCACATACCCAGCAAGGCTTAGATTTGTTGCGCCAAGCTGTACACGAGTGTCTGATGGGCAATATTCAAAGCTTTGAAGTTTGTTTAAAACCTGCGTATGGAAAATTACGCAACCAATTTTATGAACTCAATGTCATTCAATCAGAAAATTATGATGATCAAGGTAATCTTCATTTACACGTCATTATGGCGCCTTCTAAGCTTGAGCAACTGATTAAACAAGCACATTTGCCAATAGAAGAACTTTTAGGTGAACGCGCCAGTCTATTTCAAAAAACACTGGAAGAGTTTGAAATTAAGGACTAAATCGGTTAAAACGTGATAAGTAAAATTTTAATGATAGATCAAAATGGACTGGATCAAGACGCTCGACTGGAAAGCATGGGCAGGTACAATTGCTCTCATCATCATATTCCGCGAAGCTTCAGTATGGTTGATGGGGCAATTTAATCACCCTGAATTAGGCAACTTGGTCGGGCTCATCAGCTTGCTCATCGTGCTTTCTCTTTGGCGAAAATTCAATAAAATTTCGGTACGTTTAGTCGATACCAATAATAAAATTATGAAGGAAAGCGCCTTTGCATTTTTGCCCATTAGTGCAGGCTCACTGTTAATGCTCAAGCATCTGGGTGAAGAAATGCCCATTTTCTTGGTCGTGCTCTTCATTAGTACTTTAATCCCGCTGTGGGTTTACGCAAAAATGTCTAAAAAGTGGCTTTAGGAGAAAATCATGCTCGCAATATTCTACGGATTTTTTCTGACGCTAGTCGCCTACCTTTTAGCAAAACCTATCAATCAAAAACTGCCTCAAATTCCAGTGATTGTGATTGGTATGTTTTTTGTTATTGGCATGTTGTACATCTTTGGCATTCCTTATGAACGCTATATGGCACAGGTCAATCCGCTCTTTAACAATCTACTGGGCTATGTCACGGTGGCCTTAGCTATTCCATTAGCCGCCATGCGTTATGACGATTTACCATTAAAAGCTGTCGGAGGCATTTTGGTCTTTGCCAGTATTAGTGCGGTGGGATTACCAATGGGTCTAGCTTATCTGTTGCACCTATCAGACCCTACAATTATGGCTTTTGCAACGCGAGCGGTGACCACCCCTATTGCTATTAATATTGCAACTTTACTGCACTCACCAATTCCTTTGGTTATTTTAATTGTCATTTTATCAGGGGTAATTGGTGCAGCCTTTTCCCCTCTCATTTTACGCCACATCAATGATGAGCGTGCATCTGGGCTCGCTTTAGGTCTGGCAGCTCATGCCATTGGCACAGCCCAAGCATGGCAACGTGGTAGCGTCGCTGGGCGCTATGCAGCCTTTGGAATGGCCGTTAATGCCGTCTTTACAGCAATCTGGTTACCTTCATTTATCTTTTTTCTACAGAAAATATAACCAAAAACCACCTCCATATGATTGTTTTTGAACATTAAATACCCATATAACTGAGTAATTACTCTGATATGATTGTTTTGCATAAAAAACAATCATATGATTAAGCAATAGTTTTTTCATACTTTAAAAGGACAGTTTTGATGAGGAAATTTCAACTAATTTCTGCTTTACTGATGACCACATGTTCAAGTTTTGCCTTTGCCGAGAACATTACTGGCTTATGGAAAAATATTGATGACAAGACAGGCTCATCTAAAGCCATTTTAGAGATTCGCCAAGAATCAAATGGAACCTATACTGCTAAAATTACTAAAGTTACTCCACGCCCTGGTTATACAGCAAAGGAAATATGCATTAAGTGCCCTGCACCTTATAACAACAAACCTATTTTGGGCCTAGATGTACTGACTGGACTAAAAGCCACGGGGAATAATAACTATGCACATGGAAAAATTTTAGACCCACTGAGTGGCAATGTTTACAGCACCAAAGCCAAACTCAGTCCGAATGGAAATCGCCTCACCTTGCGTGGCTATGTCGGTGTATCAGCACTGGGACGTAGCCAAACTTGGATTCGACACGAATAAAATTTCTGCAATAACAAAAACAATAATTTCAATTGTTTTTGTTATTTCCTATTTGTATAAGCTCAGTTGCGAAAAGGTCAAATATTACCTAATATGACAAAAGAGATTCAAAGGTTGAATCGGTGAATAAAAAAGGAAGATACAAAATGAAAAAAAAAATTATATGGGCATTTTTTATAAGTTTACTTTCTACAAATGCGACACTTCAGGCACAAGACCTTACAGGAATTTGGCAACAAATTGATGATAAAACAGGTTCACCCAAAGCATTAATTGAAATTCAAAAAGACAACAATGGTAGCTTTACAGGGAAAATTAAAAAAATTACACCTCGTGCTGGCTATACACCAAAAGAAAAATGTATCAATTGCCCCCCACCCTATACCAATCAACCACTTTTGGGCCTAGAAGTCTTTAATGGTTTAAAATATGATGGCGAAAATAAATACAATGACGGTAAAATCCTCGATCCGCTTTCTGGTAAAATTTACAACTTAAAAGCGAAACAAACCTCGAATGGAAAGCGCTTACTGTTAAGAGGATATATCGGTATTTCAGCCATTGGGCGTACCCAAACTTGGATTCGTCAAGAATAATTTTTTATACTAAAAAGTGTTTAAAATACTGCTAAAATTTCTCAGGAATATTTATGAAACAATACACTAAATTAGCACTTTTTTTGTTCGGAATTGTTATTAGTGGGTCTGCTTTGGCTCAAAGTTTATCTGGCATTTGGCAACAAATTGATGATAAATCTGGTTCACCTAAAGCCATTATTGAAATTCGCCAAGAAGACAATGGAACCTATACGGGAAAAATCATTAAAATTACCCCACGCCCGGGTTATACACCACAAAAAACATGTAATAACTGCCCCGCACCCTATACGAATCAACCTATTTTAGGTATGGATATCCTAAAAGGTCTAAAGCCTTTAACTGGGACGACTAGTTATGAAAGAGGCCGTATTATCGATCCGCTTGCTGGAAAAGTTTATGATGCAAAAATTAAAGTAAATGCTACAGGTAAACGCTTAACACTGCGCGCTTATATGGGCATATCAACCCTAGGTCGAAGCCAAACGTGGATCCGTCAAGATTAATATTCAGTATAAAAAAAGCCGCATTTTGCGGCTTTTTTTACGGACTTAAACTCTATTTAGTCTGAACAAACGGGGTTATCTACACGGAAAATCGTCTTATCTTCTAAACGATAAGCAATCAGCTGATTCCCCCATATACAGCCTCCATCCACATTTTGAATATGGTCACTAATGGTTTGACCTTCTAGTGCAGCCCAATGACCAAAAATCACGTGATGGGTTTCTGTGGCTTTAGATTCAAACTCAAACCAAGGCTGAAAGCCTTTTGGCATAGGTTCATCTAAGGCATCTTTAAAGCTAAACTCTAAACGCCCCTGTGCATCGGTTAAACGCATACGAGTTAAATAATTGGTAATACAACGTAAACGCGCATGACCTGTCAAATCATCTTCCCAAATGTCAGGCTGTGTGCCATACATTTCTTTTAAGAATTGATCCATCACCGAAAAGTCATCATGTCCCACAACCGCTTCAACTTCTTTTGCGAAGTCTGCAACTTGCGCCACAGTCCAATTACATGGAATACCTGCATGAGTCAAAACTGTGGTTTCATTTGGAAAAAGGCACAATGGTTGTTTGCGTAACCAATCAATCAGTTCGTCACTGTCAATCGCGTCAATCACATCTCGCGTATTGTCTTTGGCTTTAACCTCTTTGATCCCACGTGCGCAGGCCAAAAGATTTAAATCATGATTTCCCAAAACCGTGGCAGCAACGCCTCGATCGGCCAATTTTTTAATAAAACGCAAGGCTCCAATCGAATTTTCACCACGTGCAACCAAATCACCTGCAAACCAAATAAAGTCTTGATCAGGATCAAACTGAATTTTTTTGAGTAATGCTTTTAGCGCTTCAAAACACCCTTGCACATCACCAATCACATAGTTATAGCGGATATTTTGATGCGCCATTTACGCCACCACTAGATCAGATAAGGCCACAAAATCGGCCATACTTAAGGTTTCAGGGCGTGCCATTGGATCAATCCCTGTTTTCTCAAAAGCATCTTCAGCCAACATACCTTTTAGGCTATTACGCAGAGTTTTACGACGCTGGGTAAAAACATGAGAAACCAAACGTGCCAGCGCTTTTTCATTTTTTGCCACAATCGGTTTGACATCATAGGGTTCTAAACGGAACACCGCAGAGGTTACTTTTGGTGGTGGATTGAATGATCCTGGTGGCACTTCAAACAAAAAAGTAGGCTTACAGTAGTACTGAATCATCACCGATAAGCGACCATATTCTTTGGTATTCGGTGATGCGGTAATACGATCGACCACTTCTTTTTGCAACATAAAGTGCATATCTTTCACTTTAGCGCCAAATTCTAAAAGATGGAAAAGTAAAGGTGTTGAAATGTTATAAGGCAAGTTACCTACCACACGCAGTGGACGGCCTTCTTGAAACAATGACATAAAATCAAATTTTAAAGCATCGGCTTCAATAATGGTTAAACGCTCAGGATGAGGCACACGACCTGGCAAACCCGCCGCCAAATCACGATCCAGCTCGACCACTGTGAGTGCATCACACTCACCAATTAAAGGTGAAGTTAAGGCTGCTAAACCAGGGCCAATTTCCACTACATTTTCACCTGGGCGTGGATTAACCGAACGAACAATTTTGGCAATTACACGTTGATCATGCAAAAAGTTTTGACCAAAACGCTTACGCGTATGATGCCCTTCATCTTTTGGGTTTAAGGCATTAATTTGATACATAAAAGAATTCCAACGTGAAACTGAATGAGTGGATCAATGACCAGCAAGATCAAGCGCTAAATCGACAGCAACCTGCAAACTTGAACTTTTAGCCAGTCCAGTACCAGCAAGGGAGAGTGCTGTGCCATGATCTACTGAAGTACGAATAAACGGTAAGCCGAGCGTAATATTGATGGCTTCACCAAATCCTTGAGATTTTAACACAGGTAAACCCTGATCGTGATACATCGCTAAAACTGCATCCGCATCTTTTAAATGTTCAGGCGTAAATAATGTATCCGCAGGTAGGCATAAACTCATATCAATGCCTTGTTCACGATAACTTTCTAGCACAGGGTTAATAATTTCAATTTCTTCCATGCCTAAATAGCCGTCCTCACCTGCATGTGGGTTTAAACCACAAACCAAAATTTGAGGATGATCAATCTTAAACTTACTGTTTAAATCATGAATTAATATATCAATCACTTGATGCAAGCGTTCTGCAGTAATTGCATCTGCAACATCACGCAGGGCCAAATGAGTTGTTGCTAAAGCCACACGAAGCGTTTTAGTTGCCAACATCATGACAACACGTGCTACACCTGCAAACTCTTGATAATATTCAGTATGCCCACTGAAATGAATGCCAGCTTCATTAATAATGGACTTTTGAACTGGTGCCGTCGCAACACCGACACTTTTACCCGTCATAGCATATTCAGCAGAACGGCGTAGTTGTTCAAGTACATACGATGCATGGTTTACATCTAATTGCCCCAGAACCACATCATGCGCTAAAGGAACATGCTCTACATAAAGTTGTCCCTTAGATGACGCGCTCTCTTGCCCGATATAATCAATCAGCTCAACGCTCTGTCCTAAAATTTCAGCACGCTTTTTTAGCATCGATTTATCTGCCAATACCACAATTGGTCGTTCATCAATACGGTCTGCTAAATTCAAGCAAATATCTGGACCAATACCTGCGGGTTCCCCGCTCGTGACATATAAAGGAAGCATAACTGACCTTTTAGGACTTATTTCAGTGAAATTATTTTACTGAATCTTTCCAATAAATACCGTTGATTTTTATATTTTAATTATATCTTCATCGGTTTTTTACAATGTGCCCCCAAATAAAAACCAATAGGATCAATAAAATATAACCTCATTATCATATATACCTGAAAAACAATAAATTTAAAGCAACGACCATCAAAAAAATATAATTCAAATACAGACAGATAAATAATATTTCGTCGAATAACGCTACCCCAATAAATTCAATATCATCAATCAAATACCGGATTTATTTTAAATGTTTAAACTGAAGTCAATCAAAATCAACCGATATAAAAATATGATAGAAATCACTAGTCAAATATTAAACAATTCTTTATAATATAGCGCTTGAAATTCAATATTTTCATTTGTGATTCTTCACGTTTTCGTTTAGAATCGCGTCTCCTTTTGTTTGGACAGATTCCATAGTCCAAACCAACTATAATAGGTAGTGGTTTAATGAAAACTCTCAGCGCTAAGCCAGCTGAAGTTCAACACGACTGGTACGTTGTTGATGCTTCTGGCAAAACTTTAGGTCGCCTTGCGACTGAAATCGCTCGTCGTTTACGCGGTAAGCACAAGACTTCTTATACTCCTCACGTTGACACTGGCGATTACATCGTTGTTATTAACGCTGAAGAAATTACTGTGACTGGTAAAAAAGCTCAGGATAAGAAATACTATCGCCACACTGGTTTCCCTGGTGGTATCCGTGAGACTAACTTTGAAAAGTTAATCGCTCACAAACCAGAAACAGTTTTAGAAAAAGCTGTGAAAGGTATGTTACCTAAAGGTCCTCTTGGTTATGCAATGATCAAGAAAATGAAAGTGTATGCAGGTACTGAGCATCCACACGCTGCTCAACAGCCACAAGTTTTGGACATCTAAGGGATAACAGCACATGGCTACTAATTATGGTACAGGTCGCCGTAAGACCGCAACTGCACGTGTTTTCTTGTCAGCTGGTACAGGCAAACTCGTAATCAATAACCGTACACTTGAACAGTATTTCGGTCGTGAAACTGCTCGTATGGTTGTAAACCAACCATTAGAGCTTTTAGAAGCGACTAATAAATACGACCTTTACATCACTGTTGCTGGTGGTGGTATTGGTGGTCAAGCTGGCGCAATCCGTCACGGTATTACTCGTGCATTGATCGCTGCTGACGAAACTTTAAAACCTGCTCTTCGTCAAGCTGGTTTCGTTACTCGTGATGCTCGTGAAGTTGAACGTAAGAAACTTGGTTTACGTAAAGCTCGTAAACGTCCTCAGTTCTCTAAACGTTAATTCGTTTACCGAATCGGACAAAAAGCCTTGGTTTATCCAAGGCTTTTTTATATCTACATTTCATCTTTAGCACCACATACTTAGCAAAATTCAATCAATACAAAATCCTAATATCTAATAAGTAAAAATCTACCAATGATGCTAGTACTAACGCACCACTGATCATTTTTTGAAATCATTGTTCTTTAAATCAAATTATTTTGATCTAGATTAAAAGAGATATCACCTTAAAATGCGCCGCCTAAAAAACTAAATTCAAGAAAGAATACACATTAACCATAACGTCAAATTGACCATTCTTCCAATTATCCAAACTGCTTCGTGATTTTATAGTCTATTTTTAGTATCCTATCTTATTCTAAAAATATTGCTCAGGATTTATGTCAGTCGAACCCGCACCTCCTCAAGGAATCACACTGTATAGTCATGCAGATGATTTTCGATCTCATTGGATCCGATATGTCCTTACAGAGAAGCAAATTAAATATCATTTAATTATCGTTGACGAAGAAGATGAAGATCTAGCCAGCCTGAATCCTTACAATCAACTTCCTATGTTGCTAGAAAATGAACTAAAATTATTCAATACCAATATTATTTCTGAATATTTAGACGATCGTTATCGTCAAAATAAACTGTATGCCGATGCTCCAATGCCCCGCGCAGAACAGCGTCAGTATATTTGGCGCTTTGAGCAAGACTGGCTGAGTTTGGCCGATCTTATTCTTCGTCACCCAGATACACTTGATGCTACAGCAAAAAAAATGGCGCAGAAAAAACTCAAAGATACTTTGGTGTCTTTAACCCCACTATTTCAGCATTTCCCTTTCTTTATGTCTGAACATTTCAGTATTTTAGATTGTATGCTGGCCCCTATTTTTTTACGCTTAAAATCTATGGGAATTGAACTTCCGGCCCAGCAATGTCGCCCAATTCACTTATATTGCCAACGTATTTTTAACCGTCCTGCTTTTGTAAAGTCTATGACGCTGCAGGAAAAAAACCGTTACAGTGATTTACTGACTAATTAATAGAGTACGTTATGTCTGAACAAGAATTGAATCTAAGCCCAACTCGACCTTATATGACCCGTGCCATTTATGAATGGCTCTGTGATAACCAATTAACGCCTTACTTACTGGTCGATGCCACGCAGCCCAACACCATGGTACCAGAGCAGTTTATTCAAGATGGGCAAATCACTTTAAATCTTGCACCACATGCTATTCATGCACTAAACATGGGCAATGATGCCATTACCTTCTCTGCACGATTTGGTGGAGTTTCACGTAATCTTTATATCCCCTTTTCTGCTGTATTGGGTCTCTATGCCCGTGAAAATAGTCAGGGCTTATTCTTTGACCCAAGTGAGTATCAGCATATCCAAAACAATGAAGATGCTTTAAAATCAAGTACTGAAGAAAAACCTGAACAGCCGAAGAAGAAATCAAGCTTAAGGCTACTAGATTAATAATGATGGAGTAAAAAGATGGCTTTTGACTTAGTACAATATTTTGTTGAACAAATTAACACTCAAAGGCCAGAACTTCTTAGCCAATTTAGCAAAGAGGAAAAGCGACATTATATTTCAGAAATTAATGCCCTCACCTTAGGCGAGCTAATTACACAATGGCGCGCAAATGATAAAAAAGCTTATCAAGAAATCACCCAGCCAGATGAGCTTTTCATCCAAGAAGTTGCACGCCACTTAACCACTTCAAAAGAAAATAAGTCCACTTTACCTCATACAGAACTCGAATCGACTACAGTAGCCATTTTCGGTCTACAACTAGCTGAATTAAAACAACTTCATGATACAGCCAATCACAACTTACACAGTATTCGCGAATTACTACTTGGGCAAGTTGAGCATCTAGCCGGCATGGCCGATGATTGGGTTTGGTCAACAAACAATCTTTTAGAACTAAAAGGATCTAAACCCTTTATTGAAGATGAGATATCATTAGAGGCATCAATGAAGGAGTTTAATGATATGGTTAATCAACACTCAGATCATAAACAGGTAGAAATTATTCAATCAATACCTGTTTGGTCAAAAATTCTAGAGCCGATTGTCGCCCTTATCATTCTTTGGTTTTTATATTCTATGGCTTGTAATATTTTTGCATAAATAGAACTAAAGAACAAAAATTAAAAGAACAGACTTGTCTGTTTTTTTAATTTCCAAAGATCAGATTAAGTCTAAAAAAAAAATACTATGTTTGTTTTTTGTAATTTAAATTCAAATCAATACTATATAACTAAAAAAATACTCAAAATTACATTTATTTACACTCTTATTTCCTTAGCTAACTAGTCCAGATTTAAGTTTTAAAAGCACAAAATATCTAAAAAATGATAACAAAATCACATTAATAATTTAGAATCACTCAACTCTCTTTTAAATAAATATTATCTCTTTCTCCTAATAAAATATTTCTATTGAAAACTATTTACCCTTTTCTATAATGAAATTAAGCAAAGACTAA
Organism: Acinetobacter celticus; assembly: GCF_001707755.1. Lineage (GTDB taxonomy): Bacteria > Pseudomonadota > Gammaproteobacteria > Pseudomonadales > Moraxellaceae > Acinetobacter > Acinetobacter celticus. The sequence goes on from NZ_MBDL01000003.1 coordinate 47,859, forward strand.
AAGTTTTAAAATCGTTGCTTAGATAAAATTTATAATTATGTATGACCAATAAGAGAGAAAAATATGGCTAAAGTTTCATTAGATTCACTCACAGGTATTGATGGTTTTTATGCGGCAGCTTTAGTAGATGGAGAAAGTGGCTTAGCCCTTGCCACACAAGGGGGTGGAGACATTGATTTAGAACTTGCAGCGGCAGGTAATACCGAGGTTGTAAGAGCTAAAAGACGTGTCGCCCAATCACTTAATTTAAATGACCATATTGTTGATATTCTTATTACTTTAGGAAAACAATATCATCTTATCCGTCCATTAGAAAAAAATGAAAATGTTTTTCTATATTTAGTCCTAGACCGAGCAAAAGCTAACTTAGCCATGGCTCGTCATGAACTAAAATCTTATGAAAAAGAGCTAGATTTCAATTGATTCAAAATAATCCCCTTTATTCAATATAAAGGGGATTTAACACCCACTATTGCAAATAGCATAATCTAGAAATTAATAGAGGGATAATATGAGTAAGCGATATATTAATATTGCTATTACTGGTTTGAATATTCAAGATTCTGTTGAATTAAAAAATCAGCTTTGCAATATAATTCAAAACAACTTAATTATTCAATGGAAAAAAGCTTCTGATATTAATTTGGATTGCTTATTTATTCATGAAACCTTTTTTAATACAGATGGCATACAAAACCTACTGAGTAAAACAAATTTTCCTTGGCTAAAAATATCAAAAAACACTCAATTAAGTGGAAAAGTCCAAGACAACACTTTATATCTTCCTTTAGAAAAGGAAAATGAACTTCATCATTGGCTGAATCAACATATTATTAATAAATCACCAGATAGCCAGACGAATGATGAGGTACAAGCACAATCTCATTCTACAGAACAGACCCTGCAGATTGAACAACCGCATCATTTTAATGAACGCTTTTTCAAGCAAATGCTAACAGACTTACCTAAAAACAAACTACATCTTTATGATAATCAAGGCTCGATAGCAATCATTGATATTGAAAATAACTCTGTCTGGTCTAATCCAAATCGTTTACAACCAACAACTGATCTTAGTTTCAAATACGACCTAGCCTCTACTTCTGATTTAGTCAAAGTCGACAGAACAGAGAGTGTTATTTTACAAGATTGGCTTTGGAATTTATTTTGGAATTCTCCAGAATTTTATCAAATTTGCCCTGAAGATGGCCATTACCGCATTCATTTTTGGCCAAAACCTATTAATAAAAGCCAACGAAAAAAAATATTTAAGCTTTCTGCATGTTTTATTCAAGGTGCAAAAATTTCTAAAATTGCAGAACAACAAAATATCCCAATTCATTTTATTCGACAATTCATTGCCGCCAATATTGCAATCAATAATATTAGCAAAATTAATATTTGGGATACTCATTACACCCCACCTGAAGTTCACGAGACTCAGGCAGATAACAGCTTTATTCAAAGCTTCATTGGAAAGTTGCGCAAAAAATTTGGCTTTTAAAGGATAAATTCGATGATTCTTCAGCAGTATAAAATTGTTTTTGCAGGTTCTATGGGTGCAGGTAAAACTGAGGCGATCCGCTCACTGTCTGATATCCCTGTATTACTCACAGAAGCTTTTAATACAGATACAAATAGCCATTCCAAGTTAGAAACAACAGTGGGTATTGATTATGGTGAAGTCAGTTTAGAAGATAATATTAAAATTGGTCTATATGGGACTCCAGGACAAAGCCGATTTGACTTTATTTGGCCTGTTATTTGTCGTGGCGCAATCGGTGCTATTATCCTAATTGATCACAATACTGAATCACCACTCGAAGAACTAGAGAAATATTTAGAGACCTTTCAAAATTATACAGAAAACATTGCCATAGGGATTACGCATGTTGACAACTCTTCTAAATCTACAGCTTTCTACAAAGATTGGTTAGTCAGTCAAGATTTATTTTCACCACTTTTTTTTATTGATGCACGAAAAAAAGATGATGTTTTATTACTTTTAGAAGCATTAATTACCTCTGTAGAAATCAATCACAACCTATTAACCTAAAAGGAATAATCATGTTTGGTATTCAAGAAAATAGGGTTGCTCCACCACATTTAATTCAAAAAGCAAAAACTGAAATACAAAATATAATGAGCAATACTCGTGGTATCCACTTTATTATGGTCTGCTCTAATGATGGCTTTGAACTTACCAGCCTCTATAAAAAAGAAAATTATAACAATAGTAAGCTTGCCGCTGTAGGAAGTTCAATATTGGCTATGGTAACTGCCTTTACAAAGGAAATTCATTTAACAGGCTGTCAAACTCTAACTCTAGATGCAGAAAATGGAAAAGCAATATTGAGCTCAGTCGCGTCACCTCAGCATCCTTTAATTATTATTGTACTTGCTGAAAAAGATGTTCTATTAGGCCAAATACTTTATATGTTAAAACGTGCATCTCATGCTATTGAAACTTTTGATACACGGCTTTAATTGTTTTCTTATATTTTTTCATTTTTCTTTCCTGCATAAAAACCCCCTCAGTCTTGTGACTGAGGGGGTTTTTAGAATTAATGAGCTGGCGATGACTTACTCTCACATGGGTAACCCCACACTACCATCAGCGCAAAGAGGTTTCACTTCTGAGTTCGGGAAGGGATCAGGTGGTTCACTCTTGCTATTGTCGCCAGCACAACTGTTTATGACTACTCGCTATGGTCTTAATTACGTTGCTTACGCTTCGTTGTGCCT
>NZ_MBDL01000004.1 GCF_001707755.1 Acinetobacter celticus
AAGTTGNAATGTCATNCCGCTAAATAATAAATAGATTTTTTTTTATTAAAAAAAAAACCGCCATTAACGGCGGTTTTTTTATGATCTCAGCACAAGAATAGAACCAATAAAATATGAACAAATAAAATACAAAAAATCTTATTTTAAATGACTCAAGCCATCTTTAAAATTCGATACTTTTTATTACAACCTATTTTATTCATCATTTTTTAGAAATAATAACCGATATTAATATTCAATTGATTCTCCCATTGGTTACTTCCGCCAGATGCTAGGCTTTGTCCATAATCGCTACCACCAATATATGGATTGTTTTTTCCAAACAACCATTCTGATGCGATATAAAAATTCTTCTTATAGGTAAATGCAGACCCAACAACAAACTGATTAGAATTCAAAAAGTCTTTTTTATCTTTATCATAATAACTATAATGAACATAAACATTAAAATCATTAATATCTTTAATATTTAATTCCGGAATTTTGTAATTTAAATCGGCACTATAAATAACACCTTTATTGGCAACATTAAACTCCCCATCATAAGAACCAAATGTCGTTTGATCATATGGAGTATCAATATGATTAAATAATGTTATTAACTTCAAACCAACACGATCATTATTAACTCCATAATGTAAGCCATAAATTTTTCGACTAGCATTATCATCTTTTTTATTTTCAGCATCTAATTTTGAATAATACCCTGATATGCCATAATTAGCAGTCCAGTCTTCATTTTTTTGTGTGTAGTTATATTGCAAAGCAACAGCATCCTGCTCTTTATATTGCGTACCATTTTCTAAAGACTCATTTGCAGAAACAATTACATTTGAATAATACGCACCATTAGTTGTCCCTTTACCTTTCCAAGCATTCGCAAAATAATAGCCGAGTAATACTTCAGAATTTTCATTCTTATAATTATATTTTAGACCAACGCGATATAAATCTTCAATACCTGCAATATAAGCAATAGATTCGATTACAGTACTTGTATAATACGGTTGAAAACCAATTGGCACCTGATTCAAACCAAATTGCACCGCTTGCTTGTCATCAACGGCATATTCGACATAGGCTTTTTTAGGAAAACTGATGTCACCAATATGGTCTGTATAATCGTAAGGATATGCACCACCTAAAATACGATACTCAAAACTTCCTGATAACTTTTCATAACTAAAATCCGTATTCAAAATTAAAGTATCAAAACTTAATTTACGTATATCTCGGTCTGGATCAAAATCAAAACGAGCCCGTATAGCCCCTCCAAAATCAATATGATTTTTCTTTACCTCAGTTTCATTCATATTTTCATCTGCATAGCTATAGCCCGCAGACATAAATAACAAAGAACATAGTAATAGAGGTACAGATTTAAGCTGACGCTGGGCTAAATCCGATGATTTTACTTTAGCTGTATCATGTTGAATGTCCATATTCTTCCCTTAAATATCTCGGTACACATGTATATTTTGATAACACTTATCCCTTCGAATGAATCGAATGAGTTTTAAATGAAATTTTTCTTAATAAATAATTTTTGCCTGAAGGGCAAAGCTAAAAGTTTACTGACATATATGGTTTATTCCTTTAAATAACCCCCTAAAAAAAGGGGGCGAGGAATTATGCAGAAAGCCTATAATCTAGATTAAGTAAAATATGTTGATCATTACTCAACAGGTTTATCGTAGAAAAAGGTTTTGACAATTGAAACCAGTTGCAACATAAAGATAAAGAGAACGCAGAATCCACCACAAGCAGCTAAATATTTAATGCCGTTAATACCCTGCTCACCGCCACCAAATGCACTCATGATAATCGCAATTGAACCGATTAAAATACCCCAGATAATACGTTGGTATCCTGGTGCTTCTTCTCCAATCGGCACGTTTTTAGTACACATTCCAGCAATCGTAGTGGTCATACTATTTGCAGCAACGGCATAAGCAAACAAACTTAAAACCAGAATCAGTGGAACAATCACCACACCTAATTTAAATGGCAGGTGTTGTAAAAATGCCCACAAACCAGATACAGCGCCATTATCTTTAATCACTTGTACTAAATTCACCGCACCACTTTCTTGTAAAAATAATGCAGTCCCCCCCCAAATAGCGAACCAGACTAAAGCAAAACATGAAGGTAAAATCCAGTTGATAATAATGAATTCTTTAATGGTACGACCATAAGAAATCATCGCTAAGAAAAGGCCCATTAATGGCGCATATGCAATCCACATTGCCCAGTCAAATAATGTCCACCACTGCGTTAATGCTTCTCCACCAATATCACCAGTGTCTAAGCCCCATAAGAAGAAGTTATCCAACCAAATTGCCATGCCAGCAGTGGATGATTTCAGAATATAAATTGTAGGGCCAGTAATAAATAATAAAATAAGTAAGAAGTATAAAACCTTAGATTTAATGCTTGCTAAAACCTTAAAGCCCTTATCCAAGCCTAAATATGATGAGAAAGTAAATAAGAAGGTAGTGAATACCCCTAATGCGACACATAAAGTTGTTGTAATCTGAATGCCATACGCAATTTTTAAACCTGTTGCAACAACGGTTAACCCTGTACCTAAGCCAGAAGCTAAACCCAGCACAATTGCCAGCGTTGCAAGAACATCAATGACGTCAGCCACAATTTTATTTTGCGCATACTTACCCAACAATGGCTCGAGTGTTGCCGAAACAGATAAGCCTCTTTTTTTATTGAAGTACATATAAGCTGCAATTAAACCCGACAAGGTATACATTGCATAAGGAATGAAACTCCAGTTATAAAATGAGCGACCCAGTGCCCAAATTGCAGTCGCATGGGTATTTGGTTCGACACCAATTTTATTGAGTTCACCATAAATATTACCAAAGTAAATCAACGGTTCATTTGCACCATAGGTAATTAAACCGGTTGCAATACCACTACTCAGTGCCATCGCGAACCATCTACCAAAACTCATACTTGGCTTCGCATCTTTACCACCAATACGAATCTGACCGAACTTAGACACCAATAATGTTCCCACTAAAATCAGTGAGACCATGGCAACAATTTGATATAGCCAACCAAAATTTTGTAAAGACCAATTAAAAAATAACTTCGTCAGCGAGATCAGATCTTCACTATGAAAGATACCTAAAATTGCGGTAGAAGAAACCAATAAAAACATGGGAATAAACACCCCCCAACGTACTGTTTTCATCTCGTTTGAAACACCGTCCAAACGTTCTGTTTCCATCTCTTTTGAAACATCTTCCATATACTCATCCTTTTGTATCTATTAGGAGTTAAGTCCATTAAAAATTGAGTTATGTGCAAATAAAATTCCGTTATCTGCATTCTTAGCATGGATTATTATTTTTAAAATCAATCAAATATGGCAATAGCTCAACTTCCCACTGGTAAGGAATTTTTAAGAACTACCTAATATTTTTATGATTTCTATGCAAATTCATTCATCCATCCATGTAAGAAATGATCATCTTGTAGCACATAAATCACATTACATGATTGAACATGTATATACAAGCTGAGTGCGTAAATTTTCTCAAAAAAAAGTTGCCCTTTTTAAACGGTTTTATAGTTTTATTTTTTCTTTTAAGTGGAAAAATAAATATATATTCTTAATTCGATCCATTTCGAATAAAAATTAAAATAGAATCTTAAATCTATATTCATAGAGGATTGAAGCCGAGTTGACTATTTCGACTAAAATAGTCAACTCAAAAATTATAAAAAATGAAAACCTTTATTTAGTTTAATGGACCTATTCTATTTTCCACAATCTCAATAAGTGTTCCATCATGAATAATATTTTTTATTGTATTAATAAAACTATAAATATAGGTATCATGACTTGGAATATTAATACTTTTACCCAACACATTAATAATTTCCTGACATGCTAAGCTTCGCTTTTTCTCTTTCGATAAAAATTGATGGCTATAATATCCAGATAACAACTCAATCGCTAAAATAAACTCTAATTTATCAACAATAGATAATGCTTTCTTAGAAGCATTATATCCCATCGCAACATAATCCTCCTGATTACCACAGGTAGGCGTATTATCGGTTGTTGCTGGATGAGATAATATTCTCATATCATTGAGTAATCCCACCTGAGTATATTGTGGGATCATCAAGCCAGAATTTAATCCTGGCTCTTTAATTAAAAAATATGGAAACCCAGACAAACTACCATCAACTAATCGGTTATTTCTACGTTCTGACATTTTCGCTAAATTCGTTGCAGCAATCGCTGCCGTATCCATGGCTAAACCCACATAAGATGAATCCGGATTACAGGCTGAAATAATCTCTTGCTCATCTAAGTCATGCCATACAATTGGATTATCACAACAAGAATTCATCTCAATTTCTATCGTGACAACCGCATCATTAAAGATTTTTTTAACCGCACCATGCAATTGTGGAATACAGCGTAAAGACAACGCATCCTGCAATTTCGTTGGATGTTTTTGCAAAGCAAATTCTGAATCTTTTAATAAACGGCGAATGTTAGATGCGGTTTGGCTTTGTTCTGGATGTGGTCGTACCTGCATCACTCGCTCATCAAACGCGACTAAAATTCCTTCAAGCGACTCTAAGGTCAGTGCAGCAATAATATCGGCAGATTTAGCCGCTTTTTGCATATCATAAATCGCTAAAGCAGCAAGTGCTGTAGTTGAGGTTGTGCCAGAAATTAACGCTAGACCTTCTTTTGCCAATAATTGAATTGGTTGAATAGCGACAGCCTGTAAAACTTCACTTGCTGCCTGTAATTGACCTTGATAAAAAATTTGACCGTGCCCCATTAAGGTCAATGCAAAATGTGCTTCTGGCGCTAAATAACCAACCGAGCCTTCTCTTGGCATCCATGGGATAAGATTTAAGTTCAAAAACTGACGGATTGTGTCCAACACTTCAATCCGAACACCACTGTAGCCTTGTCCTAAGTTTTGCAGGATCATGAGCATACAAGCACGAACCTGTTCTTCAGTGAATGGTTCACCAACGGATACCGCGTGGGACAAAATTAAATTCTTTTGGAGTTCAGCCGTTTGCTCTAGTGAAATTTTTTCTGAACATAACACACCAAAGCCGGTGTTGATACCATACATTAATTGATCACTTGCGATCATCTCTTCTAAAACTTCTCGCGATTTTTTAACCCGAGAAATATAGTGTTCCGAGAATACAACTGATTTTTTAAAACGGGCAACGTGAATAAATGTGTTTATATCAATTTTATCGCCTAGCATAATGTCCATATTTTGCTCTTACTTTCCAAGTTGTACGTTTTAATTACAGTCATTCATCAATAATCGCTATTGATCTAAAATATCGAATAAAAAAGAAATGCTGAAAACGAAATAGAATAATCAGTCTGTATAAAAGAGGGTGTGATTATAAATAATATAAAATACTAAAATTCATTTTTAAATAGGGTAAAAAGATTGCACTTTTTACCCTATTTTAATCACCAGTCTGTTTGTTTTCACTCACTCTATCTTGTGTAAAAATAAATAAAGTGAGTGATCCAAATCAGATATTTAGCCTGGGAAAATCCCGCGATCTTGACGTGCTTTCAAAATACGGTCACATGCTAAAATATATGCAGCAGTTCTTAAGCTACACACTTTGTCTTCTGCAGTTTGCCATACATCATGAATCGCTTTAATCATGAGTGCGTCTAAGCGTTGGTTCACTTCTTCTTCTGACCAGAAGAAATTTGCCATCCCTTGAACCCATTCAAAGTAACTCACTGTTACACCACCAGCATTACAAATCACATCGGGTACAATCGTCACGCCACGTTCAAGCAGAATATCTTCAGCTGCTGGGTAAGTCGGGCCATTTGCGCCTTCTAAAACCAATTTAGCAGTTAAATTCTGTGCTCTTTCTGGAGTAATTTGTCCTTCTAATGCAGCAGGGATCAAAATATCCATGTCTACAAGCCAAAACTCATCATTGCTAATTTCTTTAGCGCCAGCAAATCCAGCCACACCTTGATGCTGTTCTAAATGTAATTTTAGAGCCTCAACATCCATACCTTCTGGATTATGAACCGTTCCAGTATGATCTTGAATAGCAACAATTTTAGATTGAGCATCAGCAAATAAGTAAGCCGCTTCACTACCTACATTACCAAAACCTTGGACTGCAACTTTGGCATCTTTTAAAGGCAGTTGAATTTTTTCTGCAACTTGTTGACCTGTAATAAACACACCACGACCAGTAGCTTTTACACGCCCTAAAGAACCACCTAAATGAATCGGCTTGCCTGTTACAACGCCCATTACCGTATGGCCTTGACCAGACGAGTAAGTATCCATAATCCAGCCCATAACACGTGGATTTGTGCCAACGTCTGGAGCAGGAATATCTTTTTGTGGCCCAATAATATGGCTAATTTCACTGGTATAACGACGTGTTAAACGTTCTAGCTCGCGAGCTGATAATGTTCTTGGATCAACACGTACACCACCTTTCGCGCCACCAAACGGTAAATTCATCACTGCAGTTTTAATGGTCATCCAAGCGGATAATCCCATAACTTCATTTAAGTCTACATCTGGATGATAACGAATGCCGCCTTTACCTGGACCACGTGAAAGATTATGTTGAACACGATAACCTTCAAAATGACGGATTGAACCATCATCCATCACGATAGGAACATCGACAATCAAAGCACGCTTAGGACGCTTTAAAGTATCAATATATTCTTCAAGATGATCTAAATAGGGTGCTACACGATCAACTTGTGCTAAATAAGTTTGCCATGCACCATTACTGTCATCGATATACGATAAATTAGACATTATTCAACCTTAATGAATTTACAATCTGTTCAACTTTATAAATCAAACATCTGTTTAAATATGATTTACTACCTATTTAACTTTATAAATCAAATATGTAGTTAAATATAATATACGCAGCCAATTTCGCTGTTTTGTGATCCAAATCAAATATTGGATTACACTCCGCAATATCCAGTACTTTAATTTTTTCAGAGCGCTTAATCAATTGCAAAATTGGATCAAAGACCGTTAAATCGATGCCTTTTACAGCAGGCGCACTCACACCAGGTGCAATGCTTGAACTAAATACATCTAAATCAATCGTAATATATAAATAATCCACTTTTTCAATAAAACGACTGACTTTTTCAAACACGCTTTCGATTTGTAAAATATGTACATCACGATCGTAAATATATTCACAATTCAAACGATCTGCTGTTTCAAATAAAAATTTGGTATTGGCATGTTTGGCTACACCAATACATAAATAATGAAACGGCTTTGCATTTTGCTCAGACAATTGTGCAGCTTGTAAAAATGGCGTACCTGATGATGCCTGCTCAGCTTCTCTGAGATCAAAATGCGCATCAAAATTAATAATACCAATGTTTTTTTCAGGTTCATGTTTCTGCAAATATTGAAATAAACCACTGAAGCTTCCAAAAGCCACTTCATGACCACCACCCAAAACAATTGGATGTTGACCTTGTGCCAAAGATTGCGCAACTTGATCTGCTAAACGCGCTTGCGCTTGCTCTAGCAAACCATTTTCACAAATCACATCACCATAATCAGCAATACTGATGGGTTGATGCACAGGTAGATTAGCCAGTTGTTTACGAATCGCATTGGGTGCATCGGCCGCGCCAATACGCCCTTTATTTCGTTGTACACCTTCATCGGAACTAAATCCAATCAGGGCAAAATTCGCCGAATCTGATTGATTCATAATTTGAAAAATACGTCGATGGTTGACTGCTGTACCATCATTTCGTCCATTCCAATCAAATGTACTGGTCATTTTAATTCTCTACTCAAATCTTTCGTCCACATTGTTCAACTCTGTATGGTTAAACGCTGATCTCTTGACCTTGATAAACAATGCGTTTCGATAAATCACCACCGAGCCAATAGGTCAATTCAGATGGATGTTCAATCTCCCACGCAATAAAATCAGCAACTTTGCCTTGCACTAAACTGCCATGCGAATCTTGCAGACCCAAAGCATGTGCCGCATGGATGGTCACCCCTGCCAACGTTTCTTCAGGTGTTAGACGGAATAACGTGCTACCCATATTTAACATCAGACGTAAAGACAACACTGGCGACGTGCCTGGATTCAAATCTGTTGATAATGCAATACGCACCTGATGTTGTTTCAAAAGATCCATCAGCGGTAATTTAGTTTCTCTTAGGAAATAAAATGCACCAGGTAATAACACCGCCACGGTGCCTGAGGCAGCCATCGCTTTAACATCATCTTCGGTGATGTATTCAAGATGATCTGCTGACAATGCTTGATAACGTGCTGCGAGGCTCGAGCCTGCTAAAGAAGATAATTGCTCTGCATGTATCTTCACCGGCAGGTTTAAACTTTGTGCTGTTTTAAATACCCGTTCAACTTGCTCTGGTGAAAATGCTAAATATTCACAAAACGCATCAACAGCATCAACCAAACCTTCTTGATGTAGCTTCGGCAACATTTCAGTGCAAATGTGTTCAATGTAAGCATCACTTTGCTCGTGATATTCTGGTGGTAAAGCATGGGCAGCGAGACAGGTACTTTTAACGGTAATGGGTAGACGTTGACCAATTTCACGAATAACGCGCAGCATTTTTCTTTCATTAATATAATCAAGTCCATAACCCGATTTAATCTCGATAGTGGTAACACCATCTTTGAGCAGGCTTTTGACTCGTCTTAATGCGCTATTAAGTAATTGTTCTTCTGTTGCTTCACGGGTTGCACGTACTGTGCTGGCAATCCCGCCACCTTGGGCCGCTATTTCTGCATAGCTGACACCTTGTAATCTTTTTTCAAATTCGACACTACGGTTGCCACCAAAAACACTATGCGTATGACAATCAATAAAGCCTGGTGTTACCCACGCCTGCTGTAAATCAATGGTTTCATCATATTGCGCTTCAGGTAAATCTTGTTGATCTCCAATCCAATCAATCTTATTTCCTAAAGTCACAATAGCCGCATTTTCAATCATGGAATATCGACCATTTTGCATGGTTGCGACATGACAATTGTGCCAAAGTTTTTTCATGACATCCGCCTTAAGCTTTTAATGTAGCTCTACACAGTGATTTACTTTTTCTTTGTTCATGTTTTAGGAAACAGACCAATCCTTTGTTGAAATTGCATCATCACAATTTCATAAGGCTGTTACCGAACGCATCAATAACAGCCTCTTTTAATGCCTTTTACGCGATTAACCTGTAACCATTGGCAAGTTTAAACCTTGCTCTTTGGCACAGTTCACGGCGATGTCATAACCTGCATCTGCATGGCGCATCACACCCGTTGCAGGGTCATTGGTCAATACACGTGCAATACGTGCAGCGGCTTCATCTGTACCATCACAGACAATTACAACACCTGAATGTTGAGAGAAGCCCATACCTACACCACCACCATGATGTAATGATACCCAAGTCGCACCACCTGCGGTGTTCAATAAGGCATTCAATAACGGCCAATCTGAAACAGCATCTGAACCATCTTGCATAGACTCTGTTTCACGGTTAGGGCTAGACACTGAACCTGAATCTAAATGGTCACGACCAATCACGATTGGCGCAGATAATTCACCACTACGTACCATTTCATTAAATGCTAAGCCTAACTTCGCACGTAAACCTAGACCAACCCAGCAAATACGTGCAGGTAAACCTTGGAAGCTAATGCGTTCACGCGCCATATCTAACCAATGATGTAAATGTGCATCGTCAGCAATGAGTTCTTTAACTTTCGCATCTGTTTTATAGATGTCTTCTGGATCACCTGAAAGCGCAACCCAACGGAATGGACCAATACCACGGCAGAATAATGGACGAATATATGCAGGAACAAAACCTGGGAAATCAAACGCGTTTTCTACGCCTTCTTCTTGTGCCATTTGACGAATGTTATTGCCATAGTCAAATGTTGCAATGCCTTGCGCTTGGAAATCGAGCATCGCTTGAACGTGTTTTGCCATCGACTGTTTTGCCGCTTTGGTCACAACTTGTGGTTCTGTTTTCGCACGCTCTTTATATTCATCCCACGTCCAACCAATTGGCAAATAACCATTTAATGGATCATGTGCGCTAGTCTGGTCCGTCACCATATCTGGGCGAACACCACGACGAACCAATTCAGGTAAAATTTCTGCAGCATTACCACATAATGCGATTGAAATTGCTTTACCTTCGGCTGTGTATTTTGCAATACGCGCTAAAGCATCATCTAAATCAACAGCTTGCTCATCCACATAACGGGTGCGTAAACGGAAATCAATACTGGCTTGTTGGCATTCAATATTCAGTGAACATGCGCCTGCTAAAGTTGCAGCAAGGGGTTGAGCACCGCCCATACCGCCTAGACCCGCAGTCAATACCCAACGACCTGTTAAATCACCATTGAAATGCTGACGGCCAGCTTCAACAAAGGTTTCATATGTCCCTTGTACAATCCCTTGGCTACCAATATAGATCCAAGAACCTGCGGTCATTTGACCGTACATTGCCAAGCCTTTCGCATCTAACTCATTAAAGTGTTCCCAATTTGCCCAATGCGGAACCAAATTCGAGTTTGCAATTAAAACACGTGGTGCATTGCTATGTGTTTTAAACACGCCCACTGGTTTACCCGATTGAACCAATAACGTTTCATCATCTTCAAGTTTTTTGAGTGTTTCAACAATTTTGTCATAACATTCCCAGTTACGCGCTGCACGACCAATACCACCGTATACCACCAATTCTTTTGGATTTTCAGCAACATCTGGATCCAAATTGTTCATTAACATACGCAAAGGTGCTTCAGTGAGCCAGCTTTTAGTATTAAGTTTAGTGCCACGTGGTGCACGGATTTCTACATCACGAAAAATTTCAGCGTTGGTCATGACAGACTCCTTTCTTACAGACTGTTTCATAGTGGTATCTACTACGAAAATTTAAATGTATTAACTTGTATATACATATATATACTATATAAAAATCTACTTTAAAATCCATTTTTAAAATTATTTTTTATATTTATGATTTTTATAGATAAAAAAAAGATGCGTAATGAAAAATACGCATCTTGAAAGGTATAAATATAGGGGATTTATGCTGAAAACAATTCAATCAAACAAAAATTAAACTGATCTTCTGACCTAAAGCTCAAAGATTTGGCTTGAGTAAGTACTGATGTAATCTCTAAAGTTTCATACTCGTGCAGGGATTTCTTTATTCCATTCATTTCAATGTCTAATCGTTTACCCATATTAAATAGAAGAATTTTCTTCGCATCACTAATTACAGGTGATATTTGCACGGTATCAATCCATTGCAAGCGAGCAGCAATTTTCTGAGGGTTATAAATCAGATTAAAATCTCTAATTTCCCCATCCAATAATTCCGCATAGACGTCACTTTCCCCATGAAATGCAAAAAATTGTTTTTGCTTTAAGCTGACTTTTTTATTTTGGTCAATCTGCAAACGCAAGCCTTTTCCTTCAAGTACGCCAAGAATACGTTGCTTGTTTTTAAAATAGGAAAACTGTCCATCTACTTTTACATCTGCAATCGACACGCGCCAATCAAAATCATCCAATCCTTCACCATGACTTCGAGCAACTTCTAATGTAAAACCCTGACCATTTTTCCAAGGCATTTTTTTATAATGTTGTTGTGTCAGCACTTGGATCATGGTGTAAATTTTCCTTCTAAGTGGTAACGATGTCCCGGATAAATCAAACGTGCGCTAGAAATCAGGTTTTTATTGGACCATGTTCGACGACGAATCAGTAAGCAAGGTTCAGCTTTATTAATTTTTAGCCATTTCGCTTCTTGAGTTGAAACTAAAATAGCTTTAATAATATGTTCACCCTCAGTCACTGGTGCATGTGCCATCAAATAAGCATGTGGTGTAATTTGGGTGAAATCTTGTTTTAAGTAATCTGGAACCAAAAATGAGTTAACCAATCGTTCTTCTACTTGAATCGGGATATCATTTTCAAAATGTACAATAATCGAATGAAATAAAGGATGACTCTCTTGCACTTGCATCTGCAAACTTTGTAGCGAATCTGCTTGAATACTTTCTAAAACCAATACTTCAGCGCGATGTTGGTGATTACGTGATGCAATTTCATCTGCAATATTATTAATCTGAAATAATGCCGTTTGCCCTTGGCTTTCAGCAACAAAAGAACCCACGCCTTGTACACGAACCAACAAACCTTCAGCCGTTAATTCCCTCAGCGCTCGATTGACGGTCATTCGACTACACCCCAGTTGATTCACCAATTCACTTTCTGAGGGAATCTTCTGATTTGTGGTCCATACACCTTTATTAATTTGCGAGGTAATCAATTGTTTGACCCGCAGATAAATCGGGATTGGACTATTTTCATCAATAGAAAGCACTAAATCAGATTTAGGCTTCTTTGGATTCGACATATAGATTGCTCATTTATAAAATATTTATTTTAATTAGTTTACGCTGTAAAAAGTTAAAGGTATATACATATAAATACAAGTAAATTTATTGAATTGGCAGGCTTTATTGCAAACGTCTAAAAGTTGAAACGTCCTCAAAATCCATAAGGCCAAGACACTTATATACATTAAAAAATTTTAGAATAAATCCTATAAAAATTAATCTATTCTTTTTACAGAGGAGAAAATTTTATAGGTAAATAACGAGATATCAGCATCATCATTGTTGCGACACTAACGTTACTGAATTTCTTTTTGCAACGAAAAAGAAAAGTATCTATAAAATGGGATACGATTCAAACACCCTAACACTTAAGCGATTTTTTATACATCGATCTATACAATGCAACCTGAACTATCATTCATTACACAGGTTTTATACCATTTACTTTCCAAAGAATTGCTCCTTTAGGCACTTTCCTATTGAAATTATTTAGCGCTACACTGGTTTAAAACCTCATGGACACCAATTTATTATGAAAATTATTGGACATCGTGGCGCACGTGGCGAAGCACCAGAAAATACTTTAGCTGGTTTTCAATACCTTCATGATCTTGGCATTCGCGCAGTTGAATTTGATGTACGCCAGCTTAAAGATGCTGAACTGGTGATTATGCATGATGACAACTTTCTAAGAACAACAAGCATAGATAAAAACCTATATGAATGTAGTAGCACCGAACTTGAAGCTTATAACCAAGCCTATATTTGGATGGATTGGGACAAACAAATCACCCCAACATTAAGCAATGCACTGCACCTTATGCAGGACTTCAATCATCTAGAGGTTGAAGTTAAAGCCGTTGAAACTATGGCAGATGCAGAAAAATTGGTGCTGGCCTTAGAACAACAACTCAAAGGTTTCGAAAAAACCGCGGTCATTACCAGTTTTGACTTAAAAATCCATCACGCTTTAAAGCAAATGAATTCCAAGTTTCAGCGAGGTTTATTGGTTGAAGATGATATTCAGCTCAAAGCCATTGACCAAGCTTTAGAATTGGAGTGTGGCCAAATTGGTTGGATGAATCAACTAGCAACACCTGAACTAATTCGTGCCACACAACATGAAAAACTAAAGATTAGTGTATGGACTGTAAATAGCCTTGAACGCGCACAACAATTACGTGATTTAGGCATCGACGGGCTCATCACCGATTTTCCGAAGCTTATGCTTCAACAGCTTTAAACTTATGTTTGTTTAAAATTAACCCTGCTGTTTACAGGGTTAATTTATCAAATCTTATTCAGCACTACTTTTTTTCTGCTCGTAGCAAGGTTTCTCCGCGTTTATCTTGTAATGTCAGTTGCTTACCATTCACTTGAAAGCGTACTGTATCTTCTAAAATATCCATCAACATCGCTTCTTGTACCAAAGCGGTGTCACAACTGAAATATCCTGCACGTGCATTCATTTTCACACTTGAGCGCCCTGTGTCCATGACATAAGTACCTGTTAGCTCATTACAGCCCGTATTACCACGAATCTGCTTCTGTGCAGAACTAAATTGTAGATAAGGCTGGTTATGAAAATACTTAGCTTTTTGCCCCTGAATTTGGGTAATTTCCCAACGTACATCTTGTATACCATCTAGACTACGATTCACCTGTAAAGGCCGTTCTACCGATGCCGACTTAGCACCTGCCGTGGTATTAGAAAGCTGTGAGTTACTTTGGCAAGCACTGAGTAAAATTACGCCAAAGAGTGTGACCGTAAATCCACAAGTTTTTGTATATTTGTTCTGTTTTTCACGGCAAGATCGAATAACTGTCATTAACATGTTTTAACCTTCGATAAAATCAATAAATAGTCAGTCTTATTCTGTTACTGTTTAGTACAATACAACTGTACAATAAATACTGTAAACAGCTATTTGCACATGCTAATATGCTGAAGTCTTAATCCATATTAAAAATATGGTTTTTACTTTCCATTAAAACCTCCCAAGGTTCTAGGAGTACTGCTGGAGATGTCCGCTCCCCTACCCAAAGCCCCAATAAACTGGATTGCTATCTTCGCTCTGATATTCTTGCCAATTGTGGCAATAATTGCAATTCCGTTATATGCCTATCACCATGATTTCAGCTTCGCTGCTTGGATCAGCATGTTTATTTTGCTGGGCGTCAGTAGTTTGGGCATCACGGCAGGCTATCACCGTCTATGGGCGCACCGCGCTTATGAGGCGACCTTGCCATTAAAAATTATTTTAATGATTATGGGTACGTTTGCCGTTCAAAACAGTATTTTGTTTTGGGCTTCAGGCCACCGTACCCATCACCGCCATGTTGACGATATCGATCAAGATCCGTATTCAATCAATCGTGGTTTTTGGTATGCACACATTGGTTGGATGCTTCGTGATTATCCATCCGGTGCGTCCAATTATAAAAATGCACCCGATTTATTAAACGATAAATTGGTGATGTTCCAAGACAAATACTATGTTCCGCTCGTCATTGCCGTTCATGCAGCCATTCTTGTACCAATTGGCTGGGCTGTGGGTGATATGTGGGGTGTATTGTTATTGGGCGGTCTCATGCGCTTAATTTTAAGCCATCATGTAACCTTCTTTATTAACTCACTGTGCCACATGTGGGGTTCTCGTCCTTATACTGACGAAAATACTGCACGTGATAATTTCGTCCTTGCTATTGCCACTTGGGGCGAGGGTTATCACAACTATCATCATATCTTCCAATACGACTACCGTAACGGTGTGAAATGGTGGCAGTACGACCCAACCAAATGGCTAATTTGGTCATGTTCAAAACTTGGTTTAGCAAAAAACTTGCGTCGTATTCCAAGCTTTAATATTAAAAAAGCAGAATTGGCGATGCGTTTTAAATATGCTGAACAAGACTTGGCTGTATATGGTCACAATGTCAATGAAGATATGGCCTCGGTTAAAATGCGTATTTCACAAGAATACGATGCTTTCTCTCAAACCCTCAATGACTGGGCGAAACTGAAAGAACTAGAAATTCAAGCCAAAAAAGCCTCTGTGGCAGAAAAAATTCACCAAATTGATGACAAGCTAAAAGTTGAATTTCAATTGGTTGAACAACGTCTTTCACATCATCGTCAAACATTGAATTTATTGGTCAGTAGCTTAAAGAAAAAAGCCACGAGTTAATCATTTAGTTAATTTTTTGAATAAAAGAAAAGCCCTGCACATGTAGGGCTTTTCTTTATGCGCAATACGCGATAAAAGTAGATGTCCTCAATCTAAAAGCACATTTTAAAATGGAAATGAACAATATTCCCTTTGGCACGACCAACTGGGATGAAATAGACGCGGTAAAATATGAGGGTGAACAAGGCTACGCACTTTGGCGCACACAACGTTTTGGGCCAATTCGGGTTCGTGTTGTAGAGTATTCAGCGGGTTACAGCGCTGACCATTGGTGTGTGAAAGGTCATATTTTGTATTGCTTAGAAGGCGAACTACATACTGAACTGAAAGACGGTCGCCTGTTTGTTTTAAAAGCGGGTATGAGCTATCAGGTTGCAGACAATGCGGAAGCGCACCGTTCTTATTCAGAGACAGGTGCACGTCTATTTATTGTAGATTAATCGTGGTTAAGTAATTACAGCACATCACGACGTCCAACTTTGCTATAGTTTTCACAATTTAGTTCGTATTCCATACTCATGCACTTTAATTCACGCTATCCAACGCTTTCTTCTAAGCTGTATCACCATCAGCAACCTTTGCCCTTAAAAGGTGCCAAAGCAGGTCATTTCAATATGTCTTTAGCAAATCAATTGCAATGGTCAGAGGAAGACAAAAGCGCATGGGTTGAAATTTGTAGCGGTCAAAAGACCTTTGCCGAATTTGAACCTTTGGCTATGGTGTATGCAGGTCATCAATTTGGTCAGTGGGCAGGACAATTAGGTGATGGTCGCGGTTTATTGATTGCGCAAATCTTGGATCAAAACAATCAAACCATTGACCTACATTTAAAAGGTGCAGGTTCGACTCCCTATTCACGTATGGGCGATGGTCGTGCCGTTTTACGTTCGGTGATTCGTGAATATTTGGCAGGTCATGCCTTGAATGCTTTAGGTGTTCCCTCGAGCAATGCAGTAGGTTTTACCACGTCAGAGCAAGGCGTACAGCGTGAAAAGTTAGAACTAGGCGCCATGATGTTGCGCACTTCAGATTGTCATATTCGCTTAGGACATTTTGAATGGATCAATCAATATCAACCTACTTTATTGTCTGAATTTACCCAAAAATGTATTGAATGGCACTATCCTAAATGTTTAGATGCCGAACAACCTATTTTGGCTTTTGCCACGCAAGTCATTCAACGCACCGCCGTGATGATTGCTCAATGGCAACTGGTGGGTTTTGCACATGGGGTAATGAATACCGACAACCTGAATATTACAGGTTCAACGCTAGATTTTGGCCCTTATGGCTTTATGGAACGCTTCCGCCCGAATTGGATTAACAATCATTCCGACTACAACGCACGCTATACTTATCAACAACAGCCGAGCATTGGCCACTGGAACTTATGGAATTGGCTCAATAACTTAGTCCCACTGTGCCCTGCCCATTATGAAAAAGAACAATGGAAAGAAGATTTGGCGCAATGTTTAGAACATTTTGAGCCAATTTTCCTAGAGCATTATAAACATGGACTAAGTCAAAAAATGGGCTTACCAAGTTTCCATAAAGACAGTTTCGATTGTGCAATGGCGTTCCTACGAATTTTGCAATCCGAGCAATTAGATTACACGCAAAGTTTTATTCGTCTGCAAAATAAGTACTACGACCAAATTAAAGATGATTGCCTAGACCGTCATCAATTTGAAAGTTTCTTCGCACAATATGAAAGTATTCGAGAGCATCAAAATATCGAAGCTTTAGATGCGCAAATGACACTTGCCAACCCGCAATATATTTTGCGTAATCATATGGCGCAGAAAGCCATTGAACTGGCCGAGCGTAATGATTTTTCAGAAGTTGAACGTTTATTTCAACTACTTAGTACACCATTTACAAGACAGCCCGAACTTGAAACAGCCTCAGATTTAGCACCTCTACCGACTGATATTCCAGAAATCATGGTGAGTTGTTCTTCTTAAAAGTAACTCACACTTAACTGTAAAATTGTGGATAAATTAAACGTTATCCACAATCCATACTTGTTTTGGTGATAAATCATTTGAGACAAAAATGAAAAGAAAATACATATTTATTTTAAGTGGAATTTTTTCCATCTGCCTGCTTTCAGCTTATGTATTGTATGACCGCTATGGCAAGTACCTTCCCACAACTGCTAGCGATGTCGCATTTCCAGTGGCGCTAACGGTTGTACAAATACAGTCTATTCGTCAAAACACCCCTATTGATATTATTCACGTCTACAAAAGTCAGCGCTACTTGGTTTTAGAACATCAACACAACATGATTCGTCGTTACCCAATCCGTCTAGGGTTTAATCCTATTGGGCATAAAGCCCAAGAAGGTGATGGAAAAACACCTGAAGGTCGCTATGTCATTGATTGGCGTAATCCTCAAAGTTCTTTTTATAAGTCGCTTCACATTTCATACCCAAACGCGAAAGATCAGCAAAAGGCGCAGCAACTTGGGGTTTCCGCAGGTGGCGATATCATGATTCATGGC
Source organism: Acinetobacter celticus (assembly GCF_001707755.1). GTDB lineage: Bacteria > Pseudomonadota > Gammaproteobacteria > Pseudomonadales > Moraxellaceae > Acinetobacter > Acinetobacter celticus. The sequence goes on from NZ_MBDL01000004.1 coordinate 18,156, forward strand.
TCTGCCACGACCAAACAAGTCAAAGTGTTACCAAATTTGATGCATTATTTTCCTCAAAAAGATTGGACGTGGGGCTGTATCGCTGTACGTAATATTGATATAGATGAAATTTGGCAATTGGTGAATAATGATACGGTGATTGAAATCCATCCATAATGACTTTAGGTCATGGCATATTCATCTTTAAATGAAAAAAAATTATGACAACATTGCATCAATATACAGCGAAGTTTGCCCTTGCTCTGCCTGAAACCCATTGCAGTCAGCCTTTTGGTGAAGGCTGTGATGTCTATAAAGTGATGGATAAAGTTTTTATGCTGAGCTTTTGTTTAAACGGCAAAGCAGCCATTAATTTAAAAGTCATTCCAGACAATGGTGCAATGCTTAGAGATATTTATCCCTACATCCACGCGGGCTGGCATATGAATAAACAGCATTGGATTTCAGTCTTTGAAGATGAAGATTTGGATGAATCTTTGGTGCAAGATTTAGTGCTGAACTCTTATGAATTAGTGGTGTCAAAATTAAAGAAAGCTGAAAGGCAAAGAATTGAATTACTGAGAACAGAGACATTTTAATGGGTAAATAACACAACAGAGATACGCTTTCAATTTCCTGTTGGAAAACCATGAAACATCCATTGTATCCCCCATAAAATAGTGAGGACTAAAATCACAAAAATCATGATTTCCAATTTTTTCATTCTTAAATATTTCTAAAATTAATATATTACACGTTATACAACATTATTTAATTTTGTTATTAAAGATTCATCGATGACTTGTATAAGTCAAACAATGTTCAATATTCATTTAAAAAAATCTGCATGGCCTCATTTGATTGATTGAGTTTTATGCCTTTTTTCGGCTTGATCTCTACTTTTAAAAGTCAAAAAAATCTAATGCCATAAATAAAGCCATTCTAATGATGAGCACAATAAAACCACTTTATAATTTTTTATTCGTTCGAATTAACAATATTGAAACTTATCTAGCTTGAAAAAAAAGGACTCATACTTGAGCCCTTTTATACATTTAACAAATACTTAAGCTTTTCGAGCCCGCAATATCTTAAATATGCCAAACAAGAGTAAAATCCATACGGGCAACATCAGCACTGACAGCATAAATCCCTGACTCCACATAATGTAAAGAATCATCAGCATAAAAGCCAAGACCAAATAATTGGTGAATGGCGCAAATAACGCTGGGAACTTGGTCTGAATACCCTGCTGTTTCATGGCCTTTTTGAATTTTAAATGGATTAAACTGATCATCATCCAATTTAATACTGCAGCTGCCACTACAATATAAATTAAATAACTTAAGGCTTTTTCAGGCACAAAGTAATTCAATAAAACACAGCCAAAAATAAGCAATGCAGAAAATAAAACGGCAGGAACAGGAATTCCTTGTTGAGTAACACGCTTAAAAATTTGTGGTGCATTGCCTTGCTCTGCCAAGCCCAGTAGCATGCGACTATTGGCATACATCCCACTATTACACACCGACACAGACGCCGTTAGAATAATAAAATTCAGTAAATGCGCCGCCCATTCAATGCCCATTTGTTTAAAAATAAGTACAAATGGGCTTTTATCTAGGCCACCCAAATCGAGTTGATTCCAAGGCACCAAAGACAACAAAATGGCTAAAGAACAAATATAAAATAGAAATACCCGAATGACGGTCTGGTTGACGGCTTTAGGAATATTTTGGTCAGGATTTTCTGTTTCCGCAGCGGCCATACTAATCAGTTCAATGCCACCAAAAGCAAACATCATAAAGGCCAACATATAAAATAGACCTTCAAAGCCATGTGGGAAAAATCCGCCATGTGTCCACAAGTTGCTAATAGAAGCCGTTGAGCCTACATCTGCCGTCATCAGCAAATAAATACCGAAAATAATCATTGCCACAATCGCAAGGACTTTAATCATTGACAGCCAAAATTCAGATTCAGCATATAGCTTTACATTGGCTAAATTTGCAAAGGTGACTACCACAAAAAAGACCAATACAGAGATCCAAGCAGGAATATGAGGCCACCAGTAATTGACATATTTTCCAATCGCGGTTAGCTCAGTCATCACGACCAAGATGTAAAGCACCCAGTAGTTCCAACCTGTTAAAAAGCCTGAAAATCGTCCCCAATATTTAAAAGCAAAATAACTGAATGAGCCTGTAACTGGTTCATGCACAATCATCTCGCCCAGTTGGCGCATAATTAAAAATGCAATTAGGCCACCAATCATATAACCCAAAATAATGGACGGGCCAGCCGATTGAATGATATGTGCTGAACCTAAGAACAGACCTGTGCCAATTGCACCGCCCATAGCAATCATTTGAATATGACGGTTCTTTAAACGGCGCTGAAGTTTAGGCGTCTCGCTGTTCAAAACAGACTCTCATTGTATAAAAACGTGAATTGTAAATGTTAAGTGCTGTATAACCTAGCCCATCAATAGAAATCGTTTTTCTTGGTTCACATTTTTTGGGTTCAGATGAGCCATTCGATCAGAAATAGGCTTAAATTTGATCGAATAGCCTCTTATCTACTTCAAGAAAAAACTACACCACTATTCCGTAGCATTAAATGCCTCGTGATAGCTCACCTCCCCTTGAGGGATAGAGCCAACAAAAGAAATCACTTGGAAATATTCTTTTGGAACGTCTGGCAAAGTTAAATCAGGTACAACCTGAAAACCAAAACGACCATAATAATTGGGGTCGCCTAATAAAACACAGCCCTTTGCACCTAAAGTCTTCAGCCTAGCCAAAGTAGCATGCATCAGCATTGTGCCAATACCCAAACCTTGTTTATGCGGTAAAACTGAAATAGGCCCTAAACCATACCAGCCAGTCTCACCTGAAGAAATTTTAACGGGCGAAACGGCAACATGTCCCACAATGGTTTGTTCTTCTTCTGCAACCAAAGAAATGCTTAACTGATGATGTTTTCTTAATTGATTGACAATAAAATGTTCCGTATGACTGGTATGCTCTGCATGCAAAAAAGCCGATTTGGTTAGGGCTTCAATTGTTGCAATATCTTCAACTCTTTCATCTCTAATTGTTATATTCATCGTATTTTTCCTATCCTAGTTTTCGCTCATAACTTTTGCTTCAAATAAAAAGCGGATAAGCCATGACTAATCCGCTTTTTTATACATCCTAAATAAAATTAATCTTCAGGATATTCAAAACGGTAACCTACACCATACACCGCTTGAATCCACTCGTGACGGTTACCTGTTTCGGCAGCATCTGAAATTTTACGGCGTAAGTTTTTAATATGACTGTCAATCACACGGTCAGCCACATCAAAACTGTCTGGGTTAATATGATCTAACAATTGTGCGCGTGAATACACCTGCCCAACATGCTCCAAAAACAGTTCTAATAAACGGAATTCCGTCGGGGTTAAATTCAATGTTTTTTGTTGATACCAAATACGCTGTTGTGCTTTGTCCATACGGAATAAATCATTGCTTTCAGGTTCAGCTTTCCGCTCTAGACGACGTAAAACAGCTTGAACACGAGCCACTAACTCTTTCGGACTAAAAGGTTTACACACATAGTCATCTGCACCCATGTTTAAACCCAGTACACGGTCTATTTCTTCAGTACGTGCTGTCACCATAATAATCGGTAAATCTGACTGTTCACGGACTTTACGGCACATGGTCAAACCATCCATGCGTGGCACCATCAAATCCAAAATCATCAGACTGGGTTTGCGTTGCATAAAGCTTTCATAGGCTTCTTGTCCATCATGAAACATGCTGACTTCAAAACCAGCCGCTTCTAAATAATCACGCACCAGTTGTGCAAGTTCTACTTCATCTTCAACCAGCATGATATGTTTCATGTAAGTGTCCTTATTGTTTCATCTGTTTTGGAAAAGTCAGTTTGCATCGTAAACCGCCCAATGGTGAATGCTCAAAACTCAATTCACCGCCCAAGGCTTTTGCCATTTTCACGGACAATGCCAAACCTAAACCTGTACCACCTGTTGCACGTGTACGCGAATCATCAACGCGGTAAAAACGCTCGCCTAAACGTGCCAACTGTTCAGCAGTCAACCCAAATGGACTGTCATCAACATAGAGTGTCCATTGCGTTGCATTCTGTTCCGTATGTACCTGCACCTGCCCGCCTGCTTCGGTATAGCGAATACTATTGCCCAGTAAGTTCACCATAATTTGCTTAAAGCGGTCTATATCCAATTGTAAAATTTCGCCTTCACCTTGTGCTGTAATCTGTAAACCTGCTTGTTCGAACTTCGGCTTAAAGTTTTCAATTTCCTGTAACACCACATCCCAAGGGTTTATTTCAGTCAAATAGACATTTAATTGTTGCGCTTCTGCCTGCGCCAAATCGGCTAAATCTTTGGTTAACTTTTTCAGGCTATTGACTTGACGCAACATCGACGCAAAGTGTTCTGGCGTTGGCTTACGAATACCGTCCTGCATTGCTTCAATTTGTGCCTGTAACACAGCCAGCGGTGTTTTCAACTCATGCGAAGTATCTGCAACCCATTGGCGACGTGAGGTTTCATGTTGATCTAGAATGACCGCGAGCTGATTCAACTCTTGAGATAAGTCCCCCAATTCATCATTTCGATTTACTTTCACCTGATGTTGATAATTACCCTTCGTCAACTCACGTGTGCCGTTTAATAAACGCTGAATTGGCTGTTTAAAATAGGTCGCTAATAATAATGAAGCAATTAAACTGGCCAAAATGGTTAAGCCATAAACCAAAAGTAAATATCGTTTTTGATTACTAAAGAAGTTAATACTTAAAGCATCATCTTGATCTAATACTGGTTTAAGGCCTAAATAACCCACCACTTGATTCTTGACGACTATCGGTCGATAAGACACAGGATTATCAGAAGGCTCACCCACCACAAACTGATGCTTCTCATCATACAAAGATAGGCGTGAGCTTAGACCTAAACGGTCTGGCATTTGAATAAATTGCTTTTTACCACTGACCGTTTGTGGCGTATTGGTAGGCGTACTTTCTTTTTTCGCGTCTTTGTCATTTGAACGACGGAAAACATTTTGATTGTCACTTAATGGAAATCTCAAACCATCAAAAGGTTGAAATTCAGAAGGTAAATTCAGTTCTAAAGCCTTAAGTTCTTCTTGATCCACAACATGCTTCGTGCCTTGTGATTCAATATTTTTTACAGTAAATAAAGGATTGGTATTTTCCTGAAAATAGCGCTGTTGCAAAGCAATATCATACTGACGACGCAACCACCAACGAGACAAACGATCATAATCATCTGGCCCGGCCTTGCCTTCTATCTGTAAAATTTGTGCCTGAATCGCATTCCCCCAATCATGGTAAATGTCATATACATCCGCTAAATTTCCAATTAAATGATCCAGCTTCTGCATTTCGACATCGGACACATACTTGGTGAAATTGCGTTGCATATTCCAATGAAGCACGCCTAGGCTAACAGTTGTAATGACCAAAGTGGTCAATAAAACTGTTAGAAATAAACGTAAGGCAATGGGGATACGACGAATTTTCAAGATCAATATCTCTATTTTTCTTCTAGATTGACCATTGTAACGAACACTGAATCAAAAAACTCTCCATTGTTTCTACATCATTATTATTTAATCTTTAAGCATTAAATAAACAGCATCTGTAATGGGGAATCTACAATGAATCACATAACAAAAATTGCTTTAGTCAGCGCAAGCCTTTTATCAATGGGTGCATTAACCGCGTGTCAATCGACCAATACCACCAAAGATACGGATCAGCCCCAAAGAATGCACAGTCAAAAACATGACCGTAATATCACGCCCGAACAACGTGAACAAATGCAGCAGATGCGTGCTGAACGTCATGAAATGATGAAGCAAGTTAAGCACGCCTGTGACGGCAAAATTGCGGGTAGCACAGTACAAATCAAAACAGGCAATCAAACGATGGATGGTACTTGTACGACTGTATTTAAAGCTGACCGTAAAAATATGAAAGAGACACACGGCGCACGTGGCGAACACCATGCCATGCATCGTGATAAAAATAGTCCAATGATGATGCATCGTGATGAACCCTTAACCGATGCTAAACGTGCAGAACTTACCAAACAGTTTGATCAACGCTTAGCAGAGCGCCAAGCAAAACAACAAGCCGTTTTAAAAGCATGCCAAGGTAAAGCTGATGGCACCGCAGTACAATTTAAAGTCGGTACACAAACCATTGACGGTAAATGTAAAATCCGTTTCCAACCTAAAATGCCAGCACCTACGCAAGTAAAAATTGCTTAATCCTCTCCCCTACATCAAAAAGGCGCTTTCTGCGTCTTTTTTATTGGACATATTTTTTTACGCTTTTTGACTATTTGTATCATTCCAATTCAAGCAAAACTGTTTACACTCAATGCACTTAGCATTTTCAAGCCATAAATCTTTGACTTTACAGTCACTAAGAAAACCCTTAGAAAAGCTTGTACCTTATTAGAAGATGTTGCACGATTAAGCCATTCAAAGATGCATCTACAAAAATGCATTCAAATGTTGATTAAGATTATAAGCTGGTTAAACCAGTATTGAGGAAACCGATATGCCACAATACAAAGCGCCCTTACGTGATATGCAATTTGTTTTGCATGAATTATTAAATGCAGAAGAACATTATGCAAAATTGCCTGCATTCCAAGACACAGTAAGCCGTGAATTGGTTGACCAATATTTAGAAGCTGCTGCAGATTTCTGTGAAAACGAATTATCTCCAATCAACCAAAGCGGTGACCGCGAAGGCTGTACATGGAACGATGGCGTTGTAACCACACCAACAGGCTTTAAAGAAGCGTATCAAAAATATATCGAACTTGGCTTTCCGTCTTTGTCTGCTGAAGAGCAATACGGCGGTCAAGCTTTACCTGTTTCTTTAGGTAACGTGATTTCTGAAATGGTCGGTACTGCGAACTGGGCATGGGGTATGTACCCAGGCCTATCTCATGGTGCAGTTCGTACTTTAGAACATCACGGTTCAACTGAACAAAAAGATGCTTACTTGCCTAACCTTGTTTCAGGTGTTTGGACAGGAACCATGTGTTTAACAGAATCTCATGCAGGTTCTGACTTAGGCATTATTCGTACTAAAGCTGAACCACAAGCTGACGGTAGCTATGCAATCACTGGTGAGAAAATCTTTATCTCAGCGGGTGAACATGACATGGCAGAGAACATTATTCACATCGTTCTTGCTCGTCTTCCTGGTGCACCAAAAGGTACCAAAGGTATTTCTTTATTCATCGTACCGAAGTTCAACTTAAATGCAGACGGTACTGTGGGTGAGCGTAACGCTGTACGTTGTGGTTCAATTGAACACAAAATGGGTATTCATGGTAACTCAACTTGCGTCATCAACTTTGATAACGCCAAAGGTTTCCTGATTGGCCCTGAAAACCGTGGCTTAAACTGCATGTTCACTTTCATGAACACTGCACGTATTGGTACGGCTGTACAAGGTCTTGCAGCATCTGAAGGCGCATTCCAAGGTGCTTTGACTTATGCAAAAGACCGTTTGGCAATGCGTTCACTTTCAGGTGTAAAAGCGCCAGAAAAAGAAGCCGATCCTATTATTGTGCACCCTGCTGTACGTAATATGCTTATGACGCAAAAATCTTTTGCTGAAGGCGCACGTGCACTGGTTTACTTGTTGTCTTTACATGCAGATATCGTAGAAAAAGGTGCAACAGAAGAAGAACGTAAATCTTCTGACAACATCTTGTCTTTGTTGACTCCAATTGCAAAAGCATTCTTGACTGAAACAGGTTCAGAGTCTGCAAAACACGGCGTTCAAGTGTTTGGCGGTCACGGCTTTATTTCAGAGCATGGTATGGAGCAAATTGTACGTGATACACGTATTGCTTGCTTGTATGAAGGAACAACTGAAATCCAAGCGCTTGACTTGTTAGGTCGTAAAGTTTTGGGTACTCAAGGTGCAATGTTGAAAGACTTCACTAAGATTATTCATAAATTCTGCGATGCAAACAAAGACAATGCAGATTTGAAAGAATTCCTTGAACCACTTGCCGCTCTAAATAAAGAGTGGGGTGACTTAACCATGCAAATTGGTATGAAAGCGATGCAAAACCCAGATGAAGTGGGTGCAGCAGCCGTAGATTACCTCTACTTCTCAGGTTATGTAACCCTTGCTTACCTTTGGGCGCGCATGGCACTTGTTGCACAGCAAAAACTTGCTGAAGGTTCTACTGAAACTGGCTTCTATAACGCAAAAGTAACAACGGCCCGTTTCTACTTCAAGAAAATCTTACCACGCGTGCGTTCACACGTTGAGGTGATTTCGGGTGGCCTAGAGCCATTGATGGCATTAGATGCAGACGATTTTGCATTCTAATTTAAATATCTAATCTGATATTTAAAAAACTGTACTCTAGAGTACAGAAATAGAGAAAGGACGGTCATAGCTTTGACAGTCCTTTTTCTTTATAAAGATACCAAGATTTAACCTTTCATCGGCTCAACACATGTCATGTCATGAATGTGGCCGAATCTATCGAATTGAATTAAACAAAAAACAGGTGACACTATGCCAATTTATAACGCGCCACTTGCCGATATGAAATTCATCTTAAATGATGTTTTTAATGCAGAACAATTCTGGCAAGCCAATGAAAATTTAGCGCATGTAGATGCAGCAACGGCAGAAGCTATTCTTGAAGAAATGGCAAAGTTTGCACAAAACGTGACTCATCCTCTGAACCGCACGGGCGATGAAGAAGGCGCAACTTACAGCAATGGCAATGTGACTACACCTGCGGGCTTTAAAGCAGCTTTCAAACAATATGCAGAAGGCGGTTGGATTGGCTTAGCAGCAGATGAAGAATGGGGCGGTCAAGGCATGCCTAAAATGCTGACTGTACTTGCAGATGAAATGTTGTTCGCAACCAATCCATCATTCATGCTCTACCCGCTTCTTTCTGTCGGCGCAGGTATGGCTTTAAACAGCTATGCATCGCAAGAGCAAAAAGAAACCTACCTTCCTAAAATTTACTCAGGTGAATGGTCGGGCACTATGTGCTTAACTGAACCACATGCAGGTACAGATTTAGGCATTATTAAAACCAAAGCTGAACGCAATGAAGATGGAACGTATAACATTACGGGCACCAAAATCTTCATTACTGGCGGTGACCACGACTTAGCTGAAAACATCATTCACTTGGTTTTGGCAAAAACCCCTGACGCACCTGCAGGTTCACGCGGTATTTCCCTCTTTATTGTGCCTAAATTTATGGTCAATGAAGATGGTTCTGTCGGTGAACGCAATGCAGCTGGCCCTGGTTCTATTGAACACAAAATGGGCATTAAAGCCTCTGCAACATGTGTAATGAATTTTGATGGTGCAAAAGGCTACCTTGTCGGTAAAGAAAATGAAGGCCTAGCCGCGATGTTCGTCATGATGAACTACGAACGTTTGTCTATGGGTATTCAAGGTTTAGGTGCGTCTGAATTTGCTTACCAAAATGCAGCACAGTACGCGACTGACCGTATTCAAGGTCGCAGTGTAACGGGTATAAAATCACCAAACAAACCAGCTGACAGCATTTTGGTTCATGGTGATGTGCGTCGTATGTTGCTCAATGCGCGCGCAAATAACGAAGCATCACGTGCCTTTGCAGTCTATGTTGGTCAGCAACTTGATATTACCAAGTTCTCTACTGACCCAGAAGCCGTTAAAACTGCCAATGACCGTGTGGCACTACTGACCCCTATTGCAAAAGCCTTCTTAACCGATACTGCTTTTGATGCAGTGATTGATGCACAAATGGTGTTTGGCGGTCATGGTTATATCCGTGAATGGGGTATGGAGCAATGTGTTCGTGACTTACGTATTGCGCAAATTTACGAAGGCACCAACGGTGTCCAATCGCAAGATTTAATTGGCCGTAAAACCATTAAATGTAATGGCACATTTATTGAAGAATATATCCAAGAAATTCGTGATTTCGCCAATGGCTTAGATGCAGACTTAAACTTCATTAAAGATGCAACTTTAGATGCTGCCACTGAAGTTGAATCAGTGACTCAATATATTCTTGAAGCTGCTCGTGAAAATCCTGAATTTTCAAATGCTGCCGCGGTCGATTACCTACATGCCGTTGGCCTACTCAGCTTTGCTTATATGTTTGCCCGCATTGCCAATGCAGCCAAAGCAAAAGAAGGCGAGTTTTATCAAAATAAACTGTCTTTGGCATTGTACTTTGTACAGCGCATCTTGCCTGAACTTGCATTACGCATTACCAAAGTTAAAGCAGGCTCAGAAGTGGTCATGAACTTCAGCGAAGATTATTTCACCAATCAAGCTTAATTGTCTTGATGCTAAAAAAGCCTGCTCTATGCAGGCTTTTTTGATGCTTGGATATTTGGCTAATCAATACGTGCCACCTGTGCCAAAGCAGGATTTGAAATGCACAATGCCTCTGTTGCAGGCATTGCATTATGTGCGGTGCAGTGTTGACTCACTTTTAATTTGCCAATCAGAGGACTCAACCTCTATTTCAATTGCTGCAATTTTTTCAAATTATTCTGCTATATAATCATTTGGCACATCACTCATTCTCAATCCATTCTTCCATAGGATTTAGTTTGCAATATACCCTTGGAGCACAACGCTTTCTGTTGTAAATATCTCTAGATAAAGTGAAAGATGATTCACCTCTAAGTCGTTCTCAAATTGCAAAATAATAGCCACTAATGGATAGTAGCGAATCAGCTCATACATCTGCTCTGTATTACTTTTTTCCAAATGGGATACCAATATACAGCGCCTCCTTTTTATCTATTTTGTTTTATATTAAATTTTACTGCATCACGTTCATGTGCATGAAATTTGCTTAGTATTGAATGAGCACACAACCATTAAAACCAATAGGAGGAAAAATCATGACAAATCGTGACCCTAAAGTTGAAAAAATTGAAACACTCCTCGACCGTTTCGGTAATCTTGCCGTAGAAAGCTTTCATTATGTCGCGCTATTTATTATTGGCTGTATGGTTATTTGGTCTGCCGGTCATACCGTTTATGACATTTTGACCGTGAAAAAATTTGCCACCATTGACGATATTCTGTTGTTATTTATCTACTTAGAATTAGGTGCCATGGTGGGTATTTATTTTAAAACCAACCACATGCCTGTTCGCTTTCTCATTTATATTGCCATTACAGCACTCACCCGTTTACTTATTGCCGATATTCAACATACACATAAAGCCAGTATGGATTTGGTCATTATCACTGGTTCTATTTTAATTATGGCATTCGCCATTTTAGTGGTGCGCTATGCCTCTTGGACTTTTCCATCTGTTATACGTGAAAAGCACCGTGAAACCTCACTGCCTGAAGATAAAACCCCTCGCCCACAAGATGATGAATTGGCTTAATAATACTTTCCAAACTATGCATAAGTCGAAGGAGTCTTTACTCATTCGGCACTAAAATATAGCGACCATTTTCAAGAATCCAATACATGCCATTTGGTGGTGCAGGCAAACCTAAACGACGCCAGTCTGTAATCACCACATGCGTCGAACTTTCAATATGTGCAACATTTGGATCGCCATTGACCCAACTATAACTTTGTGAATTTTGAATGATTGTGGTCGGTGCCTGATAATGAAGACTTACCCCACTTTGTGGATAAGGCGGATATGGTCGGCTTGGGTAACTAGGCAATGGACGCGTTGGATAATGAGGCCGATGATTTGGATAGCCAGGACGGTGGCTTGGATAGCTCGGCTGAGGTTTTGAATAACTGGGTTGGTGCATGGGTGCAGGTGGACGATGTGGCGTCATGCTTGCCACAGAATTATTTCCCATTTGCATTTCAGCCAAAACTGAAGCAGATGTACCAAGGAGTAATAAACTGCTGACTGCATATACGATTGCTGTTTTCATTTGAAACTCCCGCGCCTTTTTATAATTCTATACTACAAAATAGTTTAGGATAAAAAATGGATAAAAATTCAAATCATGCAAAAAAATGTAAAACTGACTCTAGGTATAATCATAAACAACACTTTCTACTAAAAATAATGTGAGATAAACTTTATAGCGAGGCTATACAGGTTTTGAGTTAAAGAATTAAAACAATGTACTTTGCAACTCACAACACTGACTCTTAACATTAGAGAAAGAACATCAGTCATTTAGGGAGGCTCATGCCATCTTCAAGTAGAATTCCATTATTCCTTTGCTTTTATTAGTGCCCCTTTCTATAACACCATATTTTATAAATTTTACTAAAATTACACCATAAAAAACGAACTGCCGAAAAACTCCGCAATTCGTTTTTTTAAATCAAAATTTGCTCTAGAGCAAATTTTTCTTAGTTTTTACCCGTGTGACCAAAACCGCCAGCACCGCGTTCTGTTACTTCAAACTCATCAACCAAATCAAACTCAGCTTGCACCACAGGTACTAAAATATACTGTGCCAAACGCTCACCTGGTTCTAAGCTAAATGCTGTTTGACCACGGTTCCAAACAGAAACCATCAATTCGCCCTGATAGTCAGAATCAATTAAGCCAACCAAGTTACCCAAAACAATACCGTGCTTATGACCTAAACCTGAACGTGGTAAAACCAAACCAGCAAAGTTCGTGTCTTGAATATAAATGGCTAAACCGGTTTTAACTAAAACAGTTTGGCCTGGCTCAATCACTGTGGTTTCAGCTACACATGCACGTAAATCTAAGCCCGCAGAGCCAGAAGTTGCATACGTTGGCATTGGCCATTCGTTGCCTAAACGTGCGTCGAGTACTTTTACCTGAACTTTCATGGTTCATTCCTGTTGAAAAATTAATGGAGATTAACGCTTAATCAGCGCACGTAAATTGTCTAAATAATGCTGTGCCTGCTGTTTCGGGTCGATATTTCCCGCCAGCTTTTTCTTACGGCCTAACCATTCCAACTCATCTTCTGGTAGTTCATCTAAGAAGCGACTTGGGGTCATTTGCTTCATCTGCCCGCCCGCTTTGCGTTGTTCCGCCAAGGTAATGGTCAAACCCTGACGCGCACGAGTAATACCTACGTACATTAAGCGACGTTCTTCTTCGACGGTTTCAGCAGCAATCGAGTTCTTATGGGGCAAAAGCTCTTCTTCTAAGCCAATTAAATACACATAAGGAAACTCTAGACCTTTCGATGCATGTAAGGTCAGCAAGTTGACCTTGTCAGTATCTTCATCTTCTTGTTGCTGTTCCAACATATCCAACAGCACCATTTTACGAATGACACTTTCAATGTTCTTTTCATCCACATCTTCAGCACGGTTAATCAAGCTTTGAATACTGCTATATAACACTTCGATATTGTCTAGCTTGGTTTTTTCCTGTGCAGGCGTGGCCGCTGTCTCTTTCACATAATCAATGTAACCCGCTTCTAACATCATTTGACGGATGATTGGCACAGGTTCGTCATCTTCTACCAAGTTACGGGTAAAACGCTCAATAAAGTCAGCAAATTCAGCCAATTGTGTGGTGGCTTTTTTCGGAATCGCCATGGTCAAGCGCTGATCGCCTGCAGCAGTCAATAACGATAAACGCTGTTCTTGTGCAAACAAGCCCAATTTTTCCAAAGTCACAGGGCCAATGGCGCGTTTAGGGGTATTAATAATCCGTAAAAAAGCGCTGTCATCTTCTGGATTAATGATTAAGCGTAAATAGCTCATCATGTCTTTAATTTCAGAACGCGCAAAGAATGATTGTCCGCCCGACAATTTATACGGAATTTGTAATTGGCGAAGGTGGGTTTCCAATACACGGGCTTGGAAATTACCACGGTATAAAATGGCGTAATCTTTCCAACTTTTACCGTTCATCAGCTTATGCGTAATTAAATCTTTGACCACACGTTCAGCTTCATCATCGTCATTACGACAGGTAATCACACGAATGACTTCACCGTGACCTTTATCGGACCAAAGCTTTTTATCAAAAATATGGGGGTTGTTGCCAATTACCGTATTGGCTGCTTTCAAAATACGGCTGGTCGAACGGTAGTTTTGCTCTAACTTAATCACATTTAAATTATGAAAATCTTCTTTTAACAACGCCATATTTTCAGGTTTTGCACCGCGCCATGCATAAATCGACTGGTCATCATCGCCTACGGCTGTGAACTGCCCCATCACACCAACCAGTAATTTCACTAAAATATACTGTGCGGTATTGGTGTCTTGATATTCATCGACCAATAAGTAACGAATACGGTTTTGCCAACGCTCACGAACTTCGGCATTTTCTTGTAACAAACGTGCAGGCATGACAATCAGGTCATCGAAATCGACTGCATTGTACGCACGCAGGTTCCGCTCATACAGTTGATACAAATGTGCCATCTGCACATCATCGGCAGTTTCACACGTTGTATGCGCTTGTTCGGGTGGAATAAGGTCGTTTTTCCAATCCGAAATCATCTTCATGGCTTTGGCAATTAATTCTTTGCTTTCTGCACCCGACAAATTATCACGGTGCATTAAATCCATTAAAATGCGTTTGCAATCATCGGCATCTAAAATAGAAAAATTGGCTTTCAATGGCGTATTTTTTAATTCAATACGCAACATATTAAGACCAAAGGTATGGAATGTCGAAACTGAAAGACCTTTGGATTCTTCACGTGATAACAGTTTGGTCACACGCTCCTTCATTTCACGCGCGGCTTTATTGGTAAAGGTCATGGCGGTAATGCGATGCGCAGGAATGCCACAATGTTTCACCAAATAGGCAATTTTTCGGGTAATAACCGATGTTTTACCCGAACCAGCACCAGCAAGCACTAACAAGGGTCCTTGAGTATATTTCATGGCTTCAAGTTGCTTGTCGTTTAACTGACTTGCGAGTGACATAGTTTTTCCTTTTCCAGATTCGGACTCGATTATAGTCATCTCTGCGTGACTTTCATAATTTAAAAGCTAATTTTACGTTCATAAAAAAACCACCCTAAGGTGGTTTCTCTTACTGAGTAAAAATACTATTTTGCATAAATGCTAATTTCTACACGGCGGTTTTGTTCACGACCTGCAGGTGTTGTATTTGAAGCGATTGGATTTGCAGAACCCAAACCTTGTGCATCAATACGGCTACCAGAAATACCTTGGCCCGCTAAGTAGTTTTTAACTGACTGTGCGCGTGCTTGTGATAATGGAATATTGATGCTGTCATTACCCGTATTATCAGTATAGCCAGTTACTAAAATTGCACTTTTGTTATCTTCAGCTAAAGTTTGCGCAACTTTATTCAATGTTGAATAGAAGTTTGGCTTGATGTTAGATTTGTTGGTATCAAAAGTAATGCTACCAGGCATAATCAGGCCTACAGAGCCATCTGGATTGCGGTTAACTTCTACCCCAGTTCCAGCCATTTGCTGACGTAATTTTTTCTCTTTGTTGTCCAGATAAACACCTGTCGCACCACCTAATACTGCACCAATGGCTGCAGCACGGTTATTTTGCGCGCTTGTATTTGCATTACCTTTAGAAAGACCGTAACCCGCTGCCGCACCTACAAGTGCGCCAATTGCTGATTTGTCATATTCCATACCACCAATATTATTGCCAGTTGATTGGCAACCAGATAATACTAATGCCCCTGCTACCGCTGCTGAAATTGCTAATGCACGCATTGCATGCCTCCTTGTTTGGTGTTTTGTTGTATAGGTGAAATGATGTATTAAAAAAAATGGATCAACCATTGATTTTTTGTTAATAATAAAACGATTACTTACACTTTATAATATTTAGTAGGAGAAATCTCGTTAAGTTCATCACATTTTCTCCATTGTTGAGTTTCAAGACTTTTTTATTTGTTCAACTGTAGCTATATTTATGTTAATCGGCAAATTTTAAACAATTTGATCCTAGGACTTTTATATGTCATGTCAAAGCAAGAAGCAACCAGCCTTAAAAAAAATCACACGCGGGTTAACGGTCGGCTCCATCATTACAGGTAGTACTTTCTTTCATGGCCCACCCGTTTTAGCTTTGGGTCTAACAAAACTGCTTAAGTCATCCTCTAAAGTAGATGAAACCAATATAAAAATTACCAACAGTTGGCTCTCGGTCAATAACTGGCTGATTGACCATGTACTGCCCAACACACAATGGGATATTAGCGTAGATGAACGTCTTGATTTAAATCTGCAAGGTCGTTATTTAATGACCTGTAATCATCAAAGTTGGGTCGATACGACAGTCAATCAATATTTTGGCCTGACCCGTATGCCACTGACCCGTTTCTTTACCAAATGGGAACTTATTTTTATTCCATTTGTTGGTCAAGCCTTTAAAATTTTAGGCTTCCCAATGATGAAGCGTCACAGCAAAGCACAAATTGCCAAAAATCCTGAGCTGAAATACCACGATATGGATGAAGCACGTAAATCATGTGAGCAATTACTCAGCCAGCCCTTTACCTTATTGAACTATTTGGAAGGGACGCGTTTTACCCCAGAAAAGCAGGCACAGCAACAATCACCCTATCAATATTTATTGAAACCGAAAGCGGGTGGCTTAGCACTGGCGCTGGACATTTTGGGTAATGAAATTGATGCCTTAGTCGACATGACCATTGTCTACCCAGACGGCGCACCCGGTTATGGTGAATTTTGGTTGGGCGAAGTGCCACGTATTGCCGTCAATTTACGTAAAATTGAGATTCCAGCATGGGTACTAGCAGGTCATTATGATGAAGATGCCGAATTCCGTGAAAAGTTTCAAAATTGGGTCGATACGCTGTGGGCTGAAAAAGATCAGCTCATTGGCAAAATGAAAGCCACATATCAAACAGCAGTTGAATAAGGTTGAAATAGTTATATATGCCACAGCGAGATTCGGTTAAAAAACATAAATATCATTATCTTGACCCAACCAGTATGGCTTTTAAGCTGTCTTTGGCCTATGACATTTTTATGGTGTTTATTATTATTTTTAACCTATTCTGCTTGGGCATGAACTTCTTTCTCATGAGCCATATTGGCGAATGGTTTTTGAATAGCATTCATCTTTCCAATGTGTTGGATTTTTACCGTGGGCATTTACACCCATGGGTTATTGTGACCGAAGCTTGGTTTATTATTTTTCTAATTGTGGAGTTATTGGTGCGCTGGGGAATCGCTATCATCCATCAGCATCATCAACGGTGGTTCTTTTTCCCGTTTATTCATTGGTATGAAATTCTAGCCATTATTCCGTATTTACGTTTTTTGCGATTATTCCGCGCAGGTATTATTGCTTATCGTTTATATGAAATGGGCTATCAAATTTTCCCCAAATCATGGCAGAACAAAGGACTGTTTTATTATCGAGTGATTATGGAAGAGCTATCAGACCGTGTCGTCATTACGGTATTAGATGGGCTAAAACATGAATTAAATACCAGTACCACACACAAAGATTTAATTAGTAATTTGGTTCAGCATCACCGTGAAATGTTTGCACAAGTATTGGCCGAGATTTTGCAAGAGAATTTAAGCAAAGAATTACAAGCTGACCGTGAGCGTATTGCTAAAAATGTTGGACAAATTGTCAATCAGGCGATTGAAGATACACCTGAACTGACCCAATTGCTCAGACTTATTCCCATTGTGGGTGGTCGTATCGAACAACAGATTCAAAGTATTGGACAGCGCTTAGGTGAAAATATTACGCAGGGCTTAATTGATCCCTTCGCCTACCCGACTCCTTCTAGTAATAATCAACCTAATTTATATGCCGATATATCTAATCGCATTAGCCAAATAGAAGTTGAAAAAAATACACATTTGGACGAATTGGTTCGCTCGGCAGTGTTTGAAAGTTTGGATGCTGTACGTAAACAAGTGAAGGTCAAACAGTGGCAACAAATAATGCAAGAACAGGATCAAGCCAAAGAATGAACATCAAAACAAAATAATTGTTTTCGTGCTAGAGAATTCGTTCAATTTGTTCTAGCATTTGCTGTATTTACGACATCGCTTCGGCATAAAACCAATAGCTCAGAAGTATTAAGGAATAATTATGGCTGACATACGGATAAAAGGCAGAATGGTCAATGCGATTCGCATTAGCTTAGATACGCATGATCATAATGCAATCCGCCAGCAACTCACCCCCATGCTTCAGAAGGGTTTTCCCGCAGGTACTTTAGCCGTTATTGAAAGTAGCGTGGAACAAGAGCTAATAGAGCTGATTCAATTACTCATTAGTCTAGATTTGCAACCGATGGCCGTCACTGAAGGTCTGTTGGCAAAGCAAGCACGTTCCATTCAATTTCCAGTGATTCCTTCTGACCGCCAATTGCAACAAGTCAAAGCCACCAAAGAACAAGTGGTGGAAACGAAGCCTGCAACAGCAGAAAAGAATGAAGTCGAAAATATCGCCCAAGCTGAACCAGCAATTCAGCACATTACCTCTTATCACAATGAAATTTTGCGCACCGGCCAATGCCTTGTACAAAATAATGGTGACATTATTAGCACAGCAGGCATCAACAGTGGTTCAGAAGCAATTGCTTCAGGAAATATACATATTTATGGCAGTGCCCGTGGTAGAGTCATCGCCGGAGCTGGAGGCAACACCGCTGCACGTATTTTCTGTCATTCATTAGAAGCAGAACTGGTATCGATTGCTGGAACATATTGTGTAGCAGATGACATTCCACAACATGTTGCAAAGCAACCTGTGCATATTTATTTAAATGATCAGCAAGAGCTAGTATTTGAAGCTTTGCAATTTTAATGTATAAATAAACACCAAAACCCCCATTCTTATAGGGGGGATTACCATAACAGGAGTGGATTCGGTGGCGAAAATTGTTGTCGTAACATCAGGCAAAGGTGGCGTAGGTAAAACTACAACAAGTGCATCTTTTGCAACAGGTTTAGCCCTACGCGGTCACAAAACTGTTGTTATCGATTTTGACGTAGGTTTACGTAATCTTGACTTAATCATGGGTTGTGAACGCCGTGTGGTGTATGATTTCGTCAATGTATTAAATAATGAAGCGCGATTACAGCAAGCGCTCATTCGCGATAAAGACATAGAAAATTTATATATTTTGCCAGCTTCTCAAACCCGTGATAAAGACGCCTTAACAGATGAAGGCGTAGCACGTGTAATGGATGAGCTTTCGCAAGAATTTGATTATATTATTTGTGATTCACCTGCGGGAATTGAGCGTGGCGCAATTTTAGCCATGTACCATGCCGATGAAGCAATCATTGTAACTAATCCTGAAATTTCTTCAGTACGTGACTCTGACCGTATTATTGGTATGTTAGACAGTAAAACCAAAAAAGTTGAAAACAACGAAGGTCGTATCCGTAAGCACCTGTGCATCACACGTTTCAACCCAGAACGTGCAGATAAACAAGAAATGCTCACCATTGATGACATTTCAAAAGATATTTTACGTGTTCCAACTTTGGGTGTTATTCCTGAATGTAAAAGCGTACTGCAAGCGTCAAATGAAGGTAAGCCGGTTATTTTGTACACTGAGGAATCTGCAGGCCAAGCCTATGATGACTTAGTTGCACGTTTTCTGGGTGAGGAACGCCCATACAGACATATCACTGTTAAGCCTAAAGGCTGGTTAGCAAGACTATTTGGAGGGTAAAATGGCTGGATTCTGGAGTAAACTTTTCAGTAGTGATGAAAAACCATCTAGTGCACAGACTGCAAAAGATCGATTAAAAGTTATTGTTGCGTCAGAACAAGGCCTAGGCAAGCGTTTGAGTCAAGATAAAATTGATCAAATGAAAAAAGAAATTATGCAAGTCGTGAACCGTTATGTAAGCGGTGTAGACGAACAGCATATCCAAATGTCGGTGCGTTCTGAAGCCAATATTGAAATGCTTGAAATGAATATCAATTTGCCTGAAGAGCGATAATCTGATTTCTGATTAGTCAAGCAAATTGAATCAAGGCAAAATATGAGGCTGGATTAGCAAAGTATTACTTTGCCCAGCCGCAAGATAAGAAGCTATGCTTCGAGTGGACTGGATTAGCAAACTTAAAGCAGTGCTTTAAGTATTTACTCAGTTACAAGACAAGAAGCTAGGCTTCAAGTTGGCAAAAGAAAGGACTCCTTTCCTAAACTGACCTTATATTTTGCCTTTTTTATTTTATTCATACCAAGGAGATTGCGATGGCATTATCTCAACCAGCAACGTTTAACGAAGAATGGTCTGATGAGCGTGTATTTGCCTATCTGAATCAGCTGCCTCCTGAAGGCGTGAATGGCGACTTTCATGTCCTATCGCATGCATTTAAACATATGCGCCCAGCAGATTATCAACGCCTGTTGACTCAATTTACTGCGGATGGTCGTGACGTAAATGCACAAAATCCTGAAGGTCAGCGCATTCATGACATCATTGCGCAATACCCGCGCCAAAGCGAAGGTTTCTTAGAAGTATTAGCTCAATTTGCATAATCTAATTGCAAGCCATAAAAAGCCTGCATATGCAGGCTTTTTCATTTTAAAAATTCAATAATTAAATTAATACAGTAACCACATCATCAATGGAAAACTCACTGCAAAACCTAAAGTCTGCATACTAATCACCCCTGCCATTAACTGACTATCGCCCTGAAAATACCGCGTTAAAATATAGGCTGCAGACGCTGTAGGCAGTCCAAAAAATGTGGTGATAATCGCGCTTTCTAAGGTCGCGAGCCCCACCCAAGAACACACCACATAAGCTAAACATGGCATCATTATTAAGCGCCCAACCGTATTGCATGTCAGTTGTCGAAGATTCAGCTTCAGCAATTTAAACTGCAAGGCGGCACCAACGGAAATTAACCCCAAAGGTAAACTCATGGTCGCTAGAATTTTAAGAAGTGACTGCATACCCGCAAATAGACTCAAGCCTGAAAGGTTAAATAAAACCCCAACCACGCAGCCTAAAATTAATGGATTTTTTATAATAGAGAATATTGTTTTCATCAGTTGGCCTTTCTCACCCTGAGAAAAAGACATCACAGATAAAATATTCACCAATGGAATTGCAACCGCAATCAGCATGCTAAACAGTTGCATACCTTTAGCGCCATACAATGTTCCCATCAGTGCCAAACCAATATAAGTATTAAAACGAATATGGCTTTGTAAATACACCCCAAAACGTGCAGGCGGAATAGCATATATTCTTTTGAGTAGCCAAAGTAATGTACTAACGCTAAAAGTAATGATACAAAGGGCCAACAGCATATCTGCTATGGCGTTTAAATCTAAATTGACACTGGCTAAATTGCTAAACAATAAAATAGGAAAAAGAATAAAGTAATTTAATTTCTCTGAATTCCCCCAAAAGGTATCTTGAATGAATTGCGTTCGTTTTAATAAATAGCCCAGTGCAATTAAAGCCACTAAGGGAAATAGCGCGATGATAATGTTCACGAATACATCCATTTGCACATAATATGCACTTCCACTTTGTCTAAGTGCACAATATAATCCTCATTTACATTCATAACAAAATGAGTAAACACTCATATCAAAATGACTTTCACACAACTCGAAATCTTTGTTTTAGTGGCTCAATATCAAAGCTTTACTTTAGCTGCTCAACATCTAAACATTACCCAATCCGCAGTTTCACATGCTTTAAAATCTTTAGAGAAGCACTGGGCTGTTCGTTTAATGATTCGTGAGCAAAATCAGATTGAACTGACTCAAATTGGTCAGCAGTTACTGCTACATGCCAAAGAGGTGTTGAATACTGCACAAATGATGCAACAGCAAGTCAAAGCCTCGCATGGTGTTCAGCAAGGAACCTTACGTATTGGTTCCTTTGGCGCATCGGCATCCATTCACTTACTGCCTGAATTACTCAAAGCCTACCGAATACGCTATCCCCATATTGAAATATTTATTGAGGAAGGCACTGACCTTGAAGTATCCCAGTGGATTCAAGAACGACAAATTGATGTTGGATTTGCAGTATTACCTCGCCCTCACTTAATCACCTATCCCTTATTGCAAGATATTTTTATCGCACTTATTCCTAAAAGTTACCCAATCTCACAACAAATCGCTTTAAATATTCAAGACTTGCAGGACTATCCTTTTATTATGACCAAGGCTGGCAGTCAAACCCACGTAGAACAGTTGTTACGCCAATATCATGTTCAGCCCAAAATTCAATATCAAATGTCCCAGTTATTGACCATTTTAAATATGGTCAATTTGCAGGAAGGCATTGCCATTGTCGCGGATATGTCGATGAGCTCTGAACTCCTACGTTTACATCCAAATGTGGTAAAACGCCCCCTTATACCAAATACACAGCGCCAAATTGGGCTTGCCGTGAAAGACGAAAAGTCCATCAGCCCTGCGACAAAAGCATTTATTCAATTGGCACAAGAAATGTTCTATTTTAAACAGTGAAAGGATATAAGAATCTGGATGACTCACTTTGATTTTTAAGTAATCTCACGCCACCTAAAACTATTGATTAAAAAATAAACCAAAAAAATAATGATCATGCAAAATCTAGAAAATACAGAAACTGAAGCCCACATTCTGAATATTGGCGTTGAAGCACAAAAAATCATGAACCTAAAACGCTTCATCCTCTTATCTATTGGTTCTTTTGGGCTCTATCCCATTTGGTGGACGTTTGAAGCGTGGCGTTTTTTCATGCAGAAAGATCATTTAGATATCATGCCTGCTATGCGGACAATACTCGCCTATTTCTTTATCTATTCGCTTTTTAATAAAATTCAAATGTATGCTGAAGGGCAAGGCTATACACAAAAGTTTTCATCAATATTCATGTGTATCGGTTTTATTGCCTGCTCGTTACTTGTCAAATTACCTGATCCATACTGGCTTATTTCAGTATTCAGTTTTGTTTTTCTCATTCCTGCATTTCAAGCGCTGAATTATGCAAAATTGAACTCGCAAGAGCTTCATACCGTCCAAATGAAAAAATTCAGTCTGCCACAAAAATTCTTGATTGCATTTGGGATTGTTTTTTGGATTTTGATTTTAACGGCTTTATTTATTTTAGAAACGCCACAATAAACCATTGTCTATTGTGGCGCCTTAATCAGAGGACATGCTATTAAACTAAAATCTCACGCTTACCATTCGCGCCCATGCCACTAACAATGCCGTTCTCTTCCATCTGGTCAATAATTCGAGCTGCGCGGTTATAACCCAAACTAAACTTACGTTGCAACGAAGAGGTCGATGCCTTACGAGTTTCTAAGACAAAGGAAACGCACTGATCATACAGCGCATCACGGTCAGAACCACCATCTCCATCTTCAAAACCACGTGACGTAGGTTCTTCATCAAATGGCGTTAAAATTTCATCCACATAATTGGGCGCACCACGTTCACGCCAAGCATCACAAATACGGTTCACTTCGTCATCGGCAATAAAAGCACCATGTACACGTTCTGGTTCAATTTTACCCGGCCCAAGAAACAGCATGTCACCATGACCTAGCAAATCCTCTGCACCGCCCGCATCCAAAATAGTCCGTGAGTCAATCTTAGAGTTCACTCGCAATGCCACACGCGTTGGAATATTGGCTTTAATCAAACCGGTAATCACATCGACCGATGGACGCTGTGTTGCCAAAAGTAAATGAATACCTGCCGCCCGTGATTTTTGTGCTAAACGGGTAATCATCTCTTCGGCTTTTTTACCCACTTGCATAATCATGTCAGCAAATTCGTCCGCCACAATCACAATAGATGGTAACGGTGTTAAACGTGGCGCGCGCTCACCTGCCACAGAGTCACTGGCCTTCCATGTTGGATCAATTAAATCTTCACCATTGGCAATCGCTTCTTCAACCTTACGGTTATAGTCGCTGAGCTTACGAATTTTTAAGAAGGACATCAGTTTATAACGACGTTCCATCTCATTTACACACCAGTTTAGCGCACTGACCGCGTCTTTCATGTCAGTTACAACAGGTGTCAGCAAATGTGGAATATCGTTATAGTTGGCCAATTCGAGCTGTTTCGGATCAATCAAAATAAAACGCAATTGATCTGGTGTGTATTTCAGTAGCATCGATAAAATCATCGAGTTCACCGCTACCGACTTACCTGAACCAGTCGTTCCTGCAACCAACATATGCGGGGCTTTACCTAAATCTGCAATAACCGGATTACCTGAAATATCTTTCCCCATGGCCATCGAAAGAATGCTATTCGGGTCAGTAAATGCAGGAACAGTCAATAATTCAATCAAACGCACCATTTCGCGTGCGCTGTTTGGCACTTCAATGCCAATATAAGGTTTACCCGGTATGACTTCGACCACACGTACCGATGCCATGGACATTGAACGTGCTAAATCACGAGAAATATTGGTGACTTTAGAGGCTTTTACCCCAGGGGCTAAATCTAATTCAAAGCGAGTTACCACTGGGCCGGGCTGAGCTTCAACCACTTTGGCTTTCACGTTAAACTCTTGCAGTTTAATTTCGAGCAATTCAGATAAACGCGCCAGTTGTTCTGCAGTGAAGTTAACCTTTTTATTTAAATCCACTTCATCTAACAAATCTAAACCGGGTAAAGGTGATAAATCTAAACGTCTGTTTGCCACTTGCATTGAACGTGACATTGGACGGCCTGCAGCATCTGTTAATGGTGCATCTAAATCAAAATCGTCTGCTGCATCTGGCGTCGAATCTTCTGGCTTGCCCGCCGTATCTTGCCAAACTTCACGAAAAGCATCTTTATTTGAACTAATTAAGGCTTTTTCTTCTTCAGAAACCAATGCTTTAATTTCTTCAGCGATTGTTGGCACATGCGTTTGAATGGATGCATTGACCAAAGAAGACGATTGCGCATAGCTATTGGTTGTACGCGGTGCTTGTGACACTTCTATATCATCAACCAATAAGTCATCTAAATCATCAAACTCAGTATCTTGTGCTAATTTAGGGGTATGCATTGGTGTAATCGTAGGTGCAACAACAGGTGCTGCCACAACCACAGATGCAGTTACAGGTACGGATGCATCTTCAACAATATGTAATGTCGTAGTTGGAGCAGAGGATGGTGCATTAAAAGGTGTATGCACATCTGTCGCGGTTTTGCTATTTGGTACAGCAGCCAGTAATTCATCAAAAATTTCGTCGTCATCCCAATCGACATTTTTCGGCTTGAGTGTATCTAATTCTTCAAAACCAGCCTCTGGATGTACCACATGCTGAAAATGTTCTGCAGGGTTCTGTGGTAATTCTTCTTCTGCAGCTTTCAATAAGGCATCAATATCTTGTTTATGACGTTGGTCTTCACTCGAGTGTAACGCGCGCCACACTTCACCTGTTGTCACAATACGCTGACTGTCTTGTTCTAAACGATGCGCTTTTTCTAAAGTTCGCTCTAAATCTTCATCTTGCTGTTGGATGTCTAATTCTTCTGGGCTTGGCATTTGCGCAGCGGCCCACTCTTTATGTGCAATATCATCAAATAAACGTTCTGCAGCACGATCACGTACCACAGGGTCAATATCGACTGGCTGATGTTCTAAAACGGGTTCGATAGGGTCACGTGCTCTTGTTGAAGCTACCACCGTTTTCTTCGGTTGTGGTGAGGTTCGATCAAATGCAGATTCTGACTCTGGCACATTGCGGTAAAATAAATCTTGTAAGTAAGCAGGTGAGGCTTTTAAAGTCGCCCAAGTACGATTCCACTTCACCCCAAAAGCCAAAGTAAAGAGCAAAATCCAGAAGACCAACAGAAAGGGTACAGCCCCATAAACTGTTAATAAATGGCTTAAGCTACTGCCTAATTCATAACCAATAATTCCACCAGATGAATTATCTAAAGTATCCGCAGGAACTTGCCAAAATAAAAACAGTAAGCTTGCACTTGCCAATAAAATAAAAAATTGGGCTGCATAACGAAATGGACGGTTCAAAAAGCTGTGTGGCCACCAAACTTGTACGGCTTCTGCAAAAAAATACAACGGAATAAGTAAACTGGCCCACCCGAGAAAACCAAAGAGCAAGTCTGCAATCCAAGCACCTGCTACACCACTGGCATTTGACACCCGCAGAGTATCACTGGAAATATGCATCCAGCCTGGATCAAATGGCGTATAAGTTACCGTAGCAAGGAATAAATAAATCCCAAATGAGACTAAAAATAATGTCATTACTAAGCGCTGTGCATAAGCACTCGACACCGCTGTCATATACTGTCCTGTAGCCAATTCTTGATGAGTATTTTTTTTGCTATTTTGCTTCAAAAAACGTTGCAATAGCGCATTATTATGCACTTGTTATTCAAAAAAAGATGCAGGATTCTTGATGTATGTTGTTAACTTTAACCAATATAGCCGAAATCGATTTGTATGATCAGTAATATCGACTTTAATCTCACACAACAGCCCTACACTTTCACGTATAATTTCATAAATTTCTATATAAAAAAAGGATCCCACGGATGAGCGCTCGTCACTCACGTTTGATTATTCTAGGTTCAGGCCCTGCAGGTTATAGTGCTGCGGTATATGCTGCACGTGCCAACTTAAAGCCAACACTCATTGCAGGTTTACAGT
This sequence comes from Acinetobacter celticus, assembly GCF_001707755.1. GTDB lineage: Bacteria > Pseudomonadota > Gammaproteobacteria > Pseudomonadales > Moraxellaceae > Acinetobacter > Acinetobacter celticus. The sequence goes on from NZ_MBDL01000004.1 coordinate 44,744, forward strand.
TAGGCGGTCAGCTCACCACGACAACTGACGTAGACAACTGGCCCGGCGACCCAGAAGGCTTAACAGGCCCAGCCTTAATGGAACGTATGCAAGCGCATGCCGAACGCTTTGGTACTGAAATTGTATATGACCATATCAATGAAGTGAATTTAAACGTTCGTCCCTTTGTTCTCAAAGGCGATATGGATGAGTTCACGTGTGATGCACTGATTATCTGTACCGGTGCGACTGCACAATACTTAGGTCTTGAATCTGAAGCTGCATTTATGGGCCAAGGCGTTAGCGCATGTGCCACCTGTGATGGTTTCTTCTATAAAGGCCAAAATGTCATGGTGGTGGGTGGTGGTAACACTGCTGTAGAAGAAGCACTGTACCTTTCTAATATTGCATCGCATGTGACTTTGGTGCATCGCCGTGATTCTTTACGTTCTGAAAAAATTCTGCAAGACCATCTTTTTGAAAAAGAAAAAGAAGGCAAAATCAGTATCATCTGGAATCACCAAGTAGACGAAGTGCTGGGCGATAAAACAGGCGTAACCGCCATTCGTTTACAATCTACAACGGATGATTCTAAACAAGATGTAGCCGTCACAGGTCTATTTGTGGCCATTGGTCATAAGCCAAATAGCGAAATGTTTAATGGTCAATTGAACCTGCGCGATGGTTATATTCAAGTACATAGCGGTACTGCGGGTAATGCCACAGCAACTTCTGTTGAAGGTGTATTTGCAGCAGGCGACATTGCAGACAGCGTATACCGCCAAGCCATTACCTCTGCTGGTTCAGGCTGTATGGCTGCTTTAGATGCAGAAAAATACTTAGATGCGTTAGCGAAGTAATTCCAACGCGTTGAAAAGACCGTCCGCATAGGGCGGTTTTTTTATGTATGCTTATTCGTGATGAAATAAATAGCGACCCAATGCATATGTACACACTGCCTCCTTCAGAATATACCTTTCCCAATCCGATGGAAGTAGATCCCGACGGGCAAGGCTTAATATGCATTGGTGCAGACCTCTCCCCGTCTACCTTATATGAAGCGTATTCAAATGGATTATTTCCATGGTTTTCTGAAGGTGAACCAATTTGCTGGTGGAGCCCTGAACCGCGCTGTGTTATCCGCCCACAAGACTATCACCCCAGTAAATCTTTAGTCCGAAATATGAAAAAGCTAGATTATAAAATTACCATTAATCAGGCTTTTGACCACGTGATTCGTGCATGTGCATTACCGCGTAGTTATGCCGATGAAACATGGATTTCCGAAGAAATTATGGAAGGATACTGCCAACTTTTTGATGCAGGTTATGCGTATAGCATTGAAGTTTGGGAGGAAAATAAAATTGTTGGCGGATTATATGGTGTCACCATTGGACAAGGCTGTTTTGGTGAGTCGATGTTTAGTACGCGAACAGACGTCTCTAAAATGGCTTTTTATAGCCTGATGTTACTGGGACAAGAAAATCAGTTGCCTTGGATTGACTGCCAATTGGTCAATGATCACCTGATGAGCTTAGGTGCTTGTACACTTTCTCGCCAGACATACCTTAATTCGTTACAAGATGTGATAAAACAGCCCCCTATCGATTGGAAAAAGTATCAGGACAGTGTATTTTCAAGTAAAACAATAGCGCAATTTAGCCAATTGGTTGAATGACAATAAGAGCGAGGGATATTTGAAAATGAATTCATATCACCCGAAGTCCCTACTGAATGAATTACAGTATTACATCACGCCACCGCATGATTGCAGTTACTTAGAAAAAAAATCTGCACGTATGGTGTTTTTAGACCCCGTTCACCGCATTGATGTGGTGACACTGTCAGAACTTTCACGCATGGGTTTTCGTCGTAGCGGTGATTTTGTTTATCGACCTGAATGCCATTTATGTCGCCAATGTTTGTCTTCACGTGTCCCTGTCGAAGATTTCGTGATGAGTAGCAAACAAAAAAAGGCATGGAAACGCAATCAAGATTTAAGCCTTAAAATTACTCGCCCCGAAGATGCAACAAACATACATTACACATTGTATGAGCGTTATATCAATGAACGTCATGCCGATGGTGATATGTACCCACCCAGTCACGACCAATTTGAAAAATTCCTACTCCAAAGTTGCACTGATAGTTTCTTTTTAGAACTTTGGAAAGAAGATCGTCTCATCAGTGTTTCGACTTGTGACCCTTTAGATGATGGTTTATCCGCGGTCTATACTTTTTTTGACCCTGATGAACATAAACGCTCATTGGGTGTTTTCGCCATTTTAAAACAAATTGAACATGCGAAAAGTTTAAATCTGGACTATATTTACTTAGGCTATTGGGTTCCTCATTCCAATAAAATGAATTATAAATCTGAGTACATTCCACTGGAATTATTATTAGATGGTCAATGGCGCAAACTAAATCGTGCTCTCACTCATTCAGAAATTGCACAATTGGGCGATTCATTAATGACCACCCTACCCTCAGGCTGGAATAATCCCATTATTAAATAAACCACAGTTTTAAGACAATTTATTGCAATAATTTTAAACCACGTTACTTAAATAACTTGGAAAAATCATCACTACAGGCTTTAACCATAATAATGGCATGTTCCCGTGAACCATCAGCTTGCGGGTAGTAATTTTTCCGCATATCAATTTGATGAAAATCTGACTTTTCATATAGCTTAATGGCTGCAATATTACTTTCCCGCACTTCTAGAAATACCTGTACAGGATCATTTTTCAACATTGCCAATGATGCTTCTAATAATTGGTAACCCATTCCTTTGCCTTGTTGACTCGGATGTACCGCCATCAGTAATAAATTTGCTTCATCCAATACAGGCTGTAAAATACAGAAACCCACTACCTGTCCCTGTTGTTCAATGACCGTTACCTGATACGTATTTACAGAATCTTCAAACTGTTTTTTTGTCCACGGATGACTTTGTACTAAATTTTCAATTTCCGCAACAACTGCGACATCTGAAGCATTCATCAAACGAATCATGTTCATTTATCTTTTTTAATGAAAGGAATGGAGGATTATAAAATCTTTATCAAAAAAATCGAGTAAAAAAAAGAGCGATTTTTATCGCTCAAAGAATAAGGACACTAAAACAGCGCTTTTAGAATCCTAATTTTGCTTTCCACGACACAAGTAATTCATGGGTATCCAAATCATTTGGATGAAACCTAGGTCGGAAGTAGACTAGCATTTCTTTGGTCATGCCAGTAATAACCCCTTTCGATGGGCTATATGCATAGATATAAATATCTTTTAGAGACGTTAAATTGAGTTGTTTATCATCTTGTAGCAGACGTAACACAAAATAACTCTGCACCACAAATAATGTCGCCATTGCCGTAACCAACGACCCTGTTCTTAGTGCATATGCCTTCAAGCCTCTGCCAAAAACACCCTCAAAAACATCATAAGCAACAGCTTTGTGTTCATTTTCTTCAATGGCATGCCAAAGCCACATGGTCTTCATGGTTTCATCGGTCATCAATTCTTGAATATACGGATTCACTAACAGTTGTGATGCAATGGTCGCTGTAAAATGCTCCAGTGCAGTCGTTGCCGTTAGGTCTACCATTTCTTGGGTAATTCCAACGGGCTTCCCCAAAAAAGTAAAGACTTTACGTGTGCTCTGAATCACGCGATCAGTGATACGGTCTAAACGATCTACGTCATGGCCAAACTTTTGTGCAGATGCATTAAAACCGACATGCTCTTGCGTGTGCATGGCTTCTTGACCAATAAATGCACTAATTTCTCGTTGTAATTCTTGATTATCTTTAATTGAGGGATGTTGGCGTACTGCACGTACACTATCAATAAAGAATTTTTCACCTGCGGGAAATAACGCAGACAATGCCGTCATAAAATGGGTTAATCCAGCTGATTTATTCATCCAATACTCTGGCACAGTATCAAAATCAAAATCCATTCGACGTACTGGAAAACTTGCACCTGCACGATTGGTAATGTTTACTTTAGCATTCATATCCAAACTCCTTTAAGTGTTTCTTTCACTTAAAAACTTATATTTGTTTTCATGCTTTTATCTTACGTTTTTATTATTTTGCTATAAGTGCAGTGAAGGTCAGGAAAATATCAGTTCAGGACAGCTTTTATAATTATTGTCTAACAATTATTTCAATTTTTTTCATAAAAAAAGCGCCCCTAAAAGGAGCGCTTTTTTATACTATAAAGCGATTATAGAGTTACTTTAGCAACTACACCAGCGCCTACAGTACGACCACCTTCACGGATCGCAAAACGTAGACCTGGGTCCATTGCGATTGGGTGGATTAATTCTACTGACATTTCAACGTTGTCACCAGGCATAACCATTTCAACGCCTTCTTTAAGCGCGATCGCACCAGTTACATCCGTAGTACGGAAGTAGAACTGTGGACGGTAACCATTAAGGAATGGAGTATGACGACCACCTTCTTCTTTAGAAAGAACGTATACTTCTGCGTCAAATTTAGTATGCGGTTTGATTGCACCTGGTTTAGCAAGTACTTGACCACGTTGAACGTCTTCACGCTTAGTACCACGAAGAAGAACACCACAGTTCTCGCCCGCACGACCTTCGTCAAGAAGTTTACGGAACATTTCCACGCCAGTTACAGTCGTTACTACTGTATCTTTAATACCAACGATTTCAACTGATTCGCCTACTTTAACAATACCTGTCTCAACACGGCCAGTTACTACTGTACCACGACCTGAGATAGAGAATACGTCTTCGATTGGCATAAGGAATGGAAGATCGATAGCACGTTCTGGTTCTGGAATGTAAGAATCAAGCGCTTCAACAAGAGCAACAACAGCTGGCTCGCCGTATTGACCTTGGTCACCGTTAAGTGCAAGAAGAGCAGAACCACGGATAACTGGAGTGTCATCACCTGGGAAGTCATAAGTAGAAAGAAGTTCACGAACTTCCATTTCTA
>NZ_MBDL01000005.1 GCF_001707755.1 Acinetobacter celticus
TAAAGGGCACCAATCTTGGCTCATCAATTTTCTGACAAATATTTCTCAAATAAACTTCGAGTAATTTCTACCATCAATCAATGAAAATAATTTCGATCAATCAATCAGTAAAAATCCACACAAGTTGTTCTTCATAAGCTCTTAATGATCTTTCTAACACCTCGTCAGTGCTAGAAGCTGGACTCAATATACTTAACAACTCAGCACTTCATGCTTCGTTCGTTTCCGTCTATCTCGTCGGTATGGGTGCATTCTAGTGGATTTAGAAATCATTGCAACCCCTAATTTAGGTTATTCTTAACGGATGTATTTTTTTTCTACAAAAATGGCAAAAAAAGTGCTTTTTTATCTATTTTTTAGTCAATTTTTATAAAAATTTCGTATTTATTCGAATTTATCTTTCAAATATACCTATTCATTGCAAAAAACTTCTCTCTGATAACTTTTAAGATAAAACACTTCAATATTTCTCTATCTATATCGTTGTTTGTATTTTTTCATGAATGACGACTTTGTTGACTAAGCTTACTTACACCACTTATATAGATAAAACGACATATCACTTGATCCCAAAAACCTGAGTTACTTTTTTTGCTCCAACCAAATCAACTCAATACTTATGGCGACACCTAAACAGCAATACTGAGGGTTTTTAAATCTGAGCTTTTATTGACGTATGGCCATTTATTAAGGCTCAACCCATGAGTCGCAAGTAAAACCACAAGGGATGCAATTGACATTAGATAGATTTCTCACCTTAATACTTTAGAAAATGCAGAGCGATAGCACCTTAGACAATATTATTATGAGCACGACTTAAAAAACCTGTACCACCCAAAAGAAAATAAGGTAAGCATGTCGTTAAAAAATAGGATTGTTAAATTTAGAAAAATAAAAGGAAGAGATCTCTCCCAAAATCTCTTCCTTGGAGTTGAATCTTTAATCGATCCATCGCATTATAATTATAGTTATTTTTAAACAACTTACGAAAAATAGTCTTCTGGGGGAAGAAGCTTTAAATCGTGAAGTCAGTACTATTTCCCACCCTCTAGATTTTCTTTTTTCTATCATTCTCTAGACGAATAAATCTTATACATAATAATATTAAAATGCAATCCATTTGGCAAAATTTAACTCTTGTTTTCATAAGGTTTTTTTTGAATTTACTTATCTATTTTAGTAATATACTAATTCAAAAAAAAGCAGACCAAAGTCTGCTTTTTTCAATGCTTTAGCTTAAATTAATCGATAAAAATTACTTTTGCGATGGCTTTTTTACTGGCTTGAACAATTAAAGTTACATTTTCTTTAACCGAAAATGAAGCATCAACAGTATTCCAATCCACTTTTACAGCACCGCGCGCAATCGCATCTTTGGCTTGTGCCGCGTTCTTGGTTAAACCCGCCTCACGTAGAATAGAGGTAATAAAAAGCTCGCCCCCAAATTCTGCACGAGAAATTGTCACTTCAGGTGTACCTTCTGGCAATTCACCTTCCGTAATTAAATTTCCAGCCCCTTTATGCGCATGTGCAGCCGCATCACTTCCATGAAAACGCTCAACCAATTCCAGTGCAAGAATTTTTTTCACATCCTGAGGATTACACCCTTCAGCCACTTCTTTTAATAGAAGTTGAATTTCTTCAATGGATTTAAAGCTTAAAAGGTCAAAATAACGCTCAATCAAGCTATCTGGCATAGACAGTACTTTTTGGTACATCGCGCCTGGTGCATCAAACACACCAATATAATTGCCTAAAGATTTAGACATTTTATTTACGCCATCTAAACCTTCAAGGATGGGTACAGTAATACATACCTGTGCTTCTTGATCAAAACGCCCTTGTAAAGTACGTCCCATCAACAAGTTAAAGGTTTGATCTGTTCCACCTAACTCTACATCTGCTTCTAGCGCAATCGAGTCATAACCCTGAACCAAAGGATACAAAAATTCATGAATCGCAATCGGTTGATGATTATTGTAACGCTTCGTAAAATCATCACGTTCCAACATCCGCGCTACTGTTTGTTGCGAAGCCAACTGAATTAAATCAGCTGCGGTTTTTTCAGCAAACCATTCTGAGTTAAAACGAACTTTGGTTTTCTTCGGATCAAGAATTTTAAACACTTGTTCTTGATAAGTTTTTGCATTTTCAAGCACTTGTTCACGTGACAATGGCGGACGTGTGGCACTTTTACCCGTTGGATCACCAATCATGGCGGTATAATCGCCAATCAAGAATGTGACATCGTGTCCTAAATCTTGAAACACTTTTAACTTATTAATTAAGACCGTATGACCCAAATGTAAATCGGGTGCAGTCGGATCAAAACCCGCTTTAATTTTAAGCGGACGATTTTCTTTCAATTTTTTCAGAAGATCTTCTTCAGAAATAATTTCGTGAGTGCCTCGTTGAATGAGAGCAAGTTGTTCTTCAGCCGGCAGGAAATTTGACATCACAAAACCCAAACACATCAGTTATTCAATTTGTGCGATATACTAACATTTTTTCAGCACATTGCAGGCTTTAGAATCATCATGACAGCGATCTATATTGGAGTAATGACCGGTACAAGTATGGATGGTGTAGATATTGCTGCGACTTCTTTTGATCCATTACAACTTCATGCCACGCTCACACTGGAATTTGACCCCAATTTACGTGATGAACTCATGGCGCTCACACTGCCCAGTGATAACGAAATTGACCGTATGGGTGTGGCCGATGTGGCATTGGCCACTATGATTGGTCATGGCATTAATCGCTTAATTGAAGAAAATCACCTAGATCGGAGTCAAATTAAAGCCATTGGCTCGCATGGGCAAACCATTCGTCATCGTCCCGAACATGGTTTTAGCCTGCAAATTGGCGACCCCAACATTATTACTGAAATGACCCAAATCCCTGTCATCTCTGACTTTCGCCGTCGTGATATGGCGGCAGGCGGTCAAGGTGCCCCATTGGTTCCTGCATTTCATCAAGATGTTTTCCAACACCCCAGCATCCACCGCGTAATTTTAAATTTAGGTGGCATTGCCAATGTCAGTTTATTACCCGCAGGCCATCCTGATGCTGTTTATGGTTTCGATACAGGCCCAGCCAATATCTTAATGGATGCTTGGTGTCACCGTTATACCGGCCAACCCTATGATGAAAATGGTAATTGGGCCGCCTATGGCACGCCTATTCGTAACCTTTTAGATCGCTTGCAAGCCCATGCATATTTTTCTAAAGAGCCCCCGAAAAGCACAGGCCGAGAAGATTTCAATTTAGAATGGTTGGATGAACAAATCGCCGATTGGCGTAATGACCAAGAATATAATGAGCTAGAAGATAGTCCTGAAAATGTACAAGCCACTTTACTTAAACTCACCACGCGCGCGATTAAAAAAGCCATTTATCGCTCAGATATGGACACGGGTGAAGTCTATGTGTGTGGTGGTGGCGCCTATAATTCACATTTATTAGAACAATTAAGATGGCGTTTACGCAAACACCAATGGACGGTACAAAGTACAGCAGACTTAGGTTTAAACCCAACATGGGTAGAAGCCACAGCTTTTGCTTGGCTGGCCATGCGCTTTATGAAGCAACTTAGTGGTAATTTACCCGCTGTGACAGGTGCTAAAGGTAAGCGTATTTTAGGGACCATTACCGCCGTTTAATATTCCCCCCATAAAAATGAAAAAACCTGCAATTGCAGGTTTTTTCAGCATAAAACTTAGCGCATCATCTTTTTGGCATTTTCATAACGAAACGCACTTAAAATTTGCTGTCCGGCACGCCCTGTTGGACTGAAGCCCAAACGAATTTGCTCCTGACGAATAGCTTGACGGCTCTTATCCCCAATCAAACCATCGACTGCACCAATATCATAGCCACGATTGAGTAAAAATTGCTGAATTTCGCGACGCTCTACACGTGATGTACCTGCATCATCTGTAGGCCAAGGCGTACTAAAACCACCGTTACCCTGTAAACGATCTGATAAATGCGCAATCGCTAAGGCATAACTTTCAGCTGCGTTATAACTATATATAGCATCAAAGTTTTTAAAGACTAAAAACACCGGCCCATTTGCACCCGCTGGCGCCATTAAACCTGCTTGTGAGCTTTCAGTTAAAGCCCCCTGAATCAGCGGTGAGCCATCCGCTCGCACAATGCCTTGATCCACCCAACTGCTTAAGGATTTTTTATTGCGTCGACTTTCACCACCAATAGATAGACCTTGCGGTATTTTTACCTCAAAACCCCATGGCTGTCCTGTTTGCCAACCACGCTTTTTTAAGAAATTGGCTGTAGAAGCCAAGGCATCTGCCGTACTGGAAACCAAGTCACGACGACCATCACCATCAAAATCGACAGCAAGTTCTTCATAGGTAGACGGCATAAACTGCGTATGGCCAAATGCGCCTGCCCAAGAACCTTTCAATTGCTGCTCGGTTAAATCGCCACGTTGCAAAATACGCATAGCTGCAAAAAATTCGCCACGGAAATAACCTTGGCGACGCCCTTCACAACTCAGCGTACCCAAAGACTGTAATAAAGGATAAGAACCCGAAATACCACCAAAGTTGCTTTCTACACCCCAAACAGCAACAACTGTTTCTGCAGGAACACCATATGTGGTCGCAACACGATTCAATACAGCACGATGTTGCACCAATTGTTGTTGACCAAGCTGCACGCGCTCATCATCCACTAAACCAGATAAATAATCCCAAATTGGCGTGGAAAATTCTGGTTGATAGTTGAGTTTCTCAATCACTGAATAATCAGGCGTTAAATTTTGTGTGTAGCGGTCATAAGTATTCGCTAAAACACCAGAATTGATGGCTTGGCTTCGTAAATTTGCTAAACAGTTTTGAAAATTATTTTGAGAAGAATAAGACGATTGCGAATTTGACATTATTGGGTTGGCTGTCGTTGTAACAGATTGACCATTAATAATTAGCTCCGCTTGCGCCTGAGACATTGCAAATATAGCTAAACCTAAGACTGATACTAATTGGCGCATGACATCCTTCATCTTTTTAAACTCAAATGATGAGTACACCATAGCATCACTACACATGAATAAAAGATGAAGATCTGTAATTTCAAATTCATTTTAGTGTTTTAAATTCAAAAACCACTTTTAAATTTAAAATTTTATCCACAGCGATTATTTAAATTCATTTTCCAGAAAATTGTTTTGAATTTAAAAATCAATATCTTTAAATTCAAACAAAGTTATCCACAATTTTTAAAATATACTCAACAAAAACAATTGCATTCAATTTTGAATTTAAACTCTCAAAATTTAAATTCAAAATCACGAACTTTGAATTCATTTACAGCAAAAACCGCCTAAACTGTTTTAAATTCAAACTATTTTTACAAATTCATTTCTTTTTGAATTCAAACCGCGCTTTTAAATTCATTCTTCAACTTTAAATTCAAAGTAGTTTTTTAAATTATTTTTTAATATAAACAGCCGAACATTTGATACTCAACAATAAGTATTAAGCATCCAATATAGAGTTGGTCTTTCAAAAGAGGCGCAATGATGCCTGAACTATAGACACAAAAAAAGCGGTCATTGGCATGACCGCTTTTTTATCATTCAAACTTAAGTTTAAATGGTCATATCTTCGCTTAATGACAAAGGATTGGGTAAAATTTTCGCCAATTGACGACATAATGTTGTCAATTTAGTCGAATCATTTGGCATTAAAGTAATGTGGCCAATCTTACGGCCTTCGCGTTCAGTCTTATCATACAGATGTAAATGAACACCTTCTAAAGCCAAAACATCTTCAGTTTTTGGATATTGACCAATAATATTGACCATAACGGTCGGCCGCACCACTTCTGTTGAACCCAAAGGCAAGCCTGCCACGGCACGGACATGGTTTTCAAACTGCGAACAAACTGCACCTTCAATCGACCAATGACCTGAATTGTGCACACGAGGTGCCATCTCATTGGCCAATAAACCATGGCTTGTAACAAACAGCTCTAAAGTCAAAACACCGATATAATTCAAATGATTCAGCAGGCGAGTAATGTAGTCTTGTGCTACAGGTTGCAAATCTGCACTGTTCGGTGCAGGGACAATAGAATGTGACAAAATACCATGATGATGATGATTTTCAGCCAATGGCCAAGTTTTTACATCACCATTTTGACCACGCACGGCAATAATCGACACTTCACGTGAGAAGGTTACAAAACTTTCTGCAACCAATTCACCAGCAGGGCCAAGTTCCATCCACGCTTGATCAATCTGATCTTCACTACGTAAAACGAATTGACCTTTGCCATCATAACCACCAGTGGCCGTTTTCAGCACAATCGGTAAGCCTAAAACAGTCACGGCATTCTTTAAGCTGTCCAACGAATTGACCGCTTTATACGGCGCAACAGGAATGTCTAATTCATCAAACAAAGCTTTTTCAGACAAACGATGTTGTGCAATGGCCAAAGCTTGACGGGGCGGATGCAAAGTTTTGCTTTTGGTCAATACATCCACATCACTTAATGGCGTATTTTCAAATTCTAAGCTGAATACATCTGCACTGTTAATAAACTGTTGCAGTCCGTTTTCAGCTTTGGTTGAAAATACAGGACCCAAAATTTCTGAAGGGCAGTCTGTATTGGCTTCAAAAAAAGTGCATTGAATATTCAATGGCAATGCTGCTTGTGCCATCATTCGGCCCAGTTGGCCGCCACCAAAAATACCGATGGTTTTATCCATGATCTGTGTCTCTTTTTAAACTTGGCCCGGAATATTTTTACTTGCCACTTTATCTGTTTGAGCAGCGCGGAAATCGGCAACATTTTTTGCAATGTCAGGACGCGTTAAACCTAAAATTTGAGCGGCCATAATGGCTGCATTGGTTGCGCCTGCTGGACCAATTGCCAATGTTCCCACAGCAATACCTGCTGGCATTTGCACGATTGACAACAAAGAATCTACACCATTTAGAATAGATGACTTTACTGGCACACCCAATACAGGAAGATCAGTTTTGGCTGCACACATACCCGGTAAATGCGCTGCACCACCTGCACCCGCAATAATCACCTGAATACCACGTTCACGCGCAGTTTCAGCATATTCAAATAAACGGTCTGGAGTACGATGTGCGGACACAACTTCCGCTTCAAATGGGACACCAAGCTGTTTAAGCATATTGGCAGTGTTTTCTAAGGTTGCCCAATCGGATTGAGAACCCATGATAATTCCAACGAGAGGTGTGTCTTGTGAAGCGGCCGCATTCATTGCAATGTTTCCAGAAATAGTTAAGAGAGATAAATCTCGACTAGAGCCAAGCTTTAATAAGAGCCCCATATTATAGACTGATTTTCCATCTCACCAAAATTTAACCGTCAAACTAAGTGCTCATTTTTATTATTTTCTCTTAAATCTCTAAAAATCTAAGAAAAATCATTGCTTCGAAACAGATAAATAACTTATTGGCTCCGAAAGACAAAATACACGCAACCCAGCAAGCAAAACCCAGCCCATAAATAATCCAGCTTAAAAGGCTGTTTAAACAGCAAAATCATAAATGGAACAAAAACCAATAGGGTGAGCACTTCTTGGGTAATTTTCATTTGTCCCATAGACCAACCATCGGCGGCCAACATGCGGGTTGCTGGAATCATGAAGCTATATTCAAGCAGTGCAATCAGCCAACCAAATAAAATCGCTTGCCACAAAGGCGCACCGTGTAAAAATTTTAAATGCCCATACCATGCCAACGTCATAAAACAGTTTGAAATAATCAGCAGTAAAAGGGGGAGGGACATAGTTTTGTATCCAAAATTTTGGAACATAGTTTACGATGTTCTCAGCAGAATACATGTGTTTTTTGACCATGATACTTGCCTTAAAGAGAGAAAAAATATAGCTATAAAAAAGGGTTTTAAAACCTCTGAATAGATACAAGAAAAACTATCTTTTCACTCAAACCCTTGCTATCGTTGCTTTTAAATCGAATTAATCACGACAACACCACAACAATGAAGTGATGTGTCTATAAAAGCAGTGGAGTTAAGCATATGCATCTGCATATTTTGGGTATTTGTGGCACCTTTATGGGTTCTTTGGCGCTGTTAGCACGTGATTTAGGCCATAAAGTAACAGGTTCGGATGCAAATGTTTATCCGCCAATGTCGACCCAACTTGAAAATGCAGGCATTACTTTAATGCAAGGCTATGATCGTAGTCATTTGCAACCTCACCCAGATTTAGTCATTGTCGGCAATGCCATGAAACGTGGTATTGATGCCGTGGAATATATGCTCAATGCAGGCCTACCTTATATTTCAGGCCCACAGTTTTTGGCTGATCACGTCCTACAAGGCAAACATGTCTTAGGCGTTGCAGGAACACACGGTAAAACCACGACCACGACGATGTTGGCTTGGGTATTGGATCAAGCAGGGTTAAATCCTGGTTTCTTAATTGGTGGTGTACCTTTAGGTTTTAGTGAAAGTGCACGATTAGGTGGTGGACAATATTTCTGCGTAGAAGCCGATGAATATGATTCTGCTTTCTTTGATAAACGCTCTAAATTTGTTCATTATCATCCGAAAACCGCCATTTTAAATAATCTTGAATTTGACCATGCCGATATCTTTGATGACTTGGCAGCCATTCAAAAGCAATTCCATCATTTGGTTCGTACCATTCCAAGCGAAGGTCGCATTATTGCCCCCATTACTGAAAGCAATATTGATGAAGTTTTAGAGCAGGGTTGTTGGACGCCAGTCGTTCGTACATCTTTAGATGCCAACGAGGCTGCTGAAGTTTATGCAGAGCAACTATCAGCAGATGGCTCTCACTTTAAAGTACTACAACACGGTGTCGTCAAAGGTGAAGTGAAGTGGAATATGACTGGACAACACAGTGTTGCCAATGCCTTAGCAACCATTGTCGCAGCCGAGCATGTTGGGGTTTCTATTGAAACAGCTTGTGAAGCCTTATCGAATTTTGGCGGTGTAAAACGCCGTATGGAACTTTTGGGTACAATCCGTGGGATTGAGGTTTATGATGATTTTGCCCATCACCCGACTGCAATTGACACCACTTTAGAAGGTGCCCGTAAGCGCTTAGGTGAACGAAAACTTTGGGCAGTGATTGAACCACGTTCAAATACCATGCGTATGGGGAGCCATAAAGATGGTTTGGCTTATTCTGCACGTTTGGCGAATGAAGTCATTTGGTATCAACCTGAAGGTTTAGATTGGGATTTACAACCTGTGATTGAGGCTGCACCCAATAATGCAGTGATTGCACGTACTTTGGATGAAATTATTCAAACGATTGCGACTCAAGCAGGTGAGGGCGATGCTGTGGTGATTATGTCAAATGGCGGTTTTGGCGGGCTACACCAAAAACTGATTGGTGCTTTAAAAGCATAACAACAGATATAGTTTAAAATAAAAGGACTATCTTTATAGTCCTTTTATTTTATTTGAATATAACAATATATCTAAGCCACAATATCCGTAAAGCTTTTTTCGCGCCTAAACATCACATCTACATATGAACACGTGGGCACAATTTTCACCTTTTTTTTACGTGCAAATTCAACCAAGGTATCTAATAATTGACGAGCGACTCCTTGACCTTGAAGTGAGTCATCCACCCATGTGTGGTTGGCATCAATGGTTGAGTCATCACGCCAAATATAGCTTATTTCAGCCATGCGCTTACCCGAAGCATCGGCTTTAAAAAATTCACCTTTTTGACCATTGTCGGTGTGTTGCATGCGCTAAATCTCCTGTTCTTTTCACTTATGATATAACATGATTTTTTATTTATTGATTTATATCCAGATTTTAAAAAAAATACCCAATTTTAGTGATAGGCAAAAAGGACGTATTCTCCTAGATTAACACCATCATTTTATTTGCTGGGGTTGTATGGATATTTATCTGATTGCTGTCCTGTTTTTATTGCTCATTGCTTTATTAATTGGAATTTCGATGTATAAATCGCGTTTCTGAGCAATGTCATTCTATTGAGTAAAATAATTGATATTTCACTCTATCTTCTCCCTTAATTTTAAGCATTCTGTACAAGTTAAGGGCGTTTTAAAGGCTTAAACTAAAACATCTTGTATGTTGGCATCTTTTTGAAACACTGATTTTGCAAAAGGGCAAAGCGGAATAATCTTGACCTGACGATCACGTGCGAACTGAACAGCCGCATCTAATAAATATCGTCCGACACCTTGACCACGCAAAGTATCACTGACATCGGTATGATCAATAATAAATTTATCTGTTCCAGCCCACGAGTAAGTCATTTCAGCTAAACGCTCACCTTCTTGTTCTACAAAAAATTCACCTTTGTGCTCATTATCACGCTGTTGTACGATCATAAATCAACCTCAAATTTCATCGTATTATTTTCATTCCTCTTTGTTTTTATTAAATTTGAGGTTAGTTTTCAATAGCGCTTAACAATTCATCACTATAAATCTAAAATAGCCAAGATTTTTTTTGAACGCATGACCATGTCAGCTCTCTCTCCCGAAACGGCTCCCAGTCGTTCACAGCAATGGGTCAGCGTGATTACGCTCGCCTTTGCTGCTTTTATTTTTAATACCACCGAATTTATTCCAATCGCATTACTAAGTGACATTGGCCAAAGTTTTAATATGGTTGCCACCGATGTTGGTCTGATGATTACGCTCTATGCGTGGATAGTCGCTCCGATTTCACTCCCCATAATGCTACTGACCAAGAATATTGAGCGCCGTTTTCTACTTATTACGCTATTTATGGTCTTTATTGTCAGCCATTTACTGTCGTATTTGGCATGGAATTTTAATGTCCTTCTGATTAGTCGTGTGGGGATTGCATTTTCACATGCCTTGTTCTGGGCCATTACCGCATCATTGGCTGTGCGTGTCGCACCTCAAGGCAAAGAATTTCAAGCCTTGGGCTTATTGGCCACGGGCACAGCGTTGGCAATGGTACTTGGCATTCCTTTTGGACGAATGATTGGGGAAAGTTACGGATGGCGTAATACCTTTGCTTTCATTGGCTTAGGCGCTACGATTATCTGTATCACACTTGCCAAAACTTTGCCTAAGTTACCCAGTCAAAACTCAGGTTCACTCCGCAGTTTAAAAGATTTCGCAGGTCGGCCAAGTTTAATACTGGTTTTTGCATTAACGGTAATTATCATCACCGCGCAATTTACCGCCTATAGTTACATTGAGCCTTTTTCACTCAATATTGCAGCCTTTACCTCATCAGAAACCACCGCTCTTTTATTGGTTTACGGCGGAGCAGGTTTTATTGGTTCTTATTTATTTGGTAAATTCGGCGCTCGCTTCCCGCGTTTAGCCATTCCATTTTTTACCAGTTGCCTCGCAATTTCAATGTTACTCATGCTTCCTCTTTCAGCCAGCTTGAATACTTTTAGTATCTTGTGTTTATTTTGGGGTATTGGAATTATTGGTTTTAGTTTAGCTTTGCAAGCAAAAACATTAACCTTAGCCTCAGATGCTACAGATGTGGCTATGGCCATTTATTCAGGCTTATACAATGTCGGAATTGGTGCCGGCGCGCTACTGGGGGGTATGGTTTCTGTCCATTATAGCTTGTCCAGTATTGGCCTTGTTGGCGGGATTATTGCTGTCTTTGGCACCATACTGGCCACGCTACTGGTGCAACGCCGTGACTTTATTTAATGCCTGATATTCACAAAAATAATGACTGATGATTTGCTTATTAATTAAAAATCTGCCATCATTTGGCCATATTTGGACAGTGTCCAAAACAAAATTTAGTTGAACAAGGGGAGTAGCCTCCTCCAAACGCTTTGCTTTTTATTCAGTAAATGCGTGTCAGAATATCGTCATTACACTTTGCAAAAAGTCGGTATCTGAGCATTGATCATCTTCAAGATGAACAATGTAGGCAAGACCTTGATCATGTTGTCACAGATGTTTTATTCATCTGACAGCAGGTCAAGGTTTTTTTATGGCCGATTGTCAGATGTGGAGGATTCACATGGAAACAATTGGCTCATTGTGGCTATATTTAGCATTCTTCGGTTTAGTTACCGTCATGCTGATCATCGACTTTTTAGGCTTTAAACAGAATAAAGGCCAAGAAGTTAAACTAAAAACTGCAGCCTATTGGAGTATTGCTTGGGTTTCAGTCGCGACACTCTTTGGTGGTGGCTTATGGCTCTATCTACAGCAAACAGCAGGAGTGACCGTCGCCAATACCAAGGTAATGGAATACTTTGCGGGTTATTTATTAGAAAAATCTCTAGCAGTCGATAATGTCTTTGTGTGGTTGATGATTTTTGCAGCCTTTGCAATTCCACCAGCATTACAACGTAAACTGTTGTTATACGGCGTACTCGGTGCAATTGTGCTACGTACCATCTTTATTTTTATTGGTGCATGGTTCGTTCAAGAGTTTTCTTGGGTGCTATATATCTTTGGCGCATTTTTGGTTTACACCGGCTTTAAGTTCTTAAAAGGGCAAGACGATGAAGACAAAAATATTGAAGATATGGCGATTTTGAAATGGCTGCGCAAACACATGCGTATTACCCCACAAATGCAGGGTGATAAATTCTTTGTTCGTCAAAATGGCATAATCTGGGCAACACCGCTATTTTTGGTGCTGATTTTAGTTGAAGCATCGGATGTAATTTTTGCCGTCGACTCGATTCCTGCTATTTTTGCAGTAACTTCTGACCCGTTTATTGTCCTGACCGCAAACTTGATGGCAATTTTAGGCCTGCGTGCCATGTTTTTCTTGCTGTCTGGGGCTGCATCTAAGATGCATTACTTACCTTATGGTTTAGGTATTATTTTACTGTTCATTGGTTTCAAAATGCTAATGCTAGATGTGTTCCATATGCCAATCTGGATTTCACTCGGGTTTATTATTATTACATTAGGCATTACCGCATGGTTGTCTATCCGTCATAGTAAAAAGCATCATCAAACCACGCTTTAACGTTCAATTAAGCTAAATTGAAGGCCTTCTCTAAGAAGGCCTTTTTATTGCGTGAAATGAGGAGGAACTAACGTGAGTAGAGGCCATTTTTCTAAAAATTGTTTGGTCTGTATCCGTTCCATAAAAACGGCCTGACTAACTAAGGCAGAATTCCATCTTAAATTCAGTTCAAATAAATCTTGTAAACCCAAAGGTGCTTCAAATTCCAAATGATCTTGTGCATTTAAACGTACAGCAACCGCCGTGGCAGTTTCAGGCCATAATGAAAGTGCGTGAGCAATAGAAGTAAGCGGTGCAATACCTTCACCATTCTCTTGTTGATACCACTGATGTACCAAGGCCTGATTGGTGACATCCCAAATGATTTTCGGAAAAATGGCTTCAAGATACTTTTGAATGCGCTGTTCATGATAGCCATTGTCTTGTGGATTGAAAAAAATCACATCAACTTCAATCCGATTCAATGCATAGTGCTGATCATGCAAATGTGCCCAAATACTATTACGGATGACTCCGGCGGCCAGATAAGCGGATGGCTCAATGAAATATAGTGCTTTTAACAATGCCATGAAAACTCGATTTTCAGAAAGGCATTTAAGCAACCGTTCGGCATCAGGGCAGGGCACTATTTTTTTCATCCCATTCAATCCTCCATATTTTATGCAAGCATCATTTAAAAGCTACCTTGGCATTTTATAGCTTTCTATAATTCGTCCTCTTTCAATTCTACAACCTCATCAAATGAACAGATATCTGTAAAGCATGCATCTTTCGTAATAATTTTTACGTTACAATCAACTGAAAAAATTAACAATCATAGGTTCTCAATGTCTTCTATCAATGCACTGACCGCTATCCGCGGACGCTTCTTGGATATTCAGAATACAGTTGCCCAAGCCCATGACATTCACGGCCAAGTGCGATATGTAGAAGATGGTTTAATGATCACTGAAAACGGCAAAATTCGCTGGTTTGGTGATTGGAAAAATGGACAACACCATCTACCCGCCAAGATTGAAGTGGCTCATTATCCCGATCAACTGATTGTTCCGGGTTTTATTGACACACATATTCATTTTCCACAAACTGAAATTATTGGTGCCTATGGTGAACAGCTACTCGAATGGCTCAACACCTATACATTTCCAACTGAACTACAATTTTCAGACCCTGCATATGCACAAAAAATTGCACAATTCTTTGTACAGGAACTGTTAAAAAACGGTACCACCACGGCGTTGGTGTTCTGTACTGTGCATCCGCAATCTGTCGATGCCTTATTTGAAGTTGCAGAACAGCACCAAATGCGTTTAATTGCTGGCAAGGTCTTGATGGATCGCAATGCACCCGAAGACTTATGTGACACGGCAGAAATAGCTTACAGCGAATCGAAACAACTGATTGAAAAATGGCACGGTAAAGGTCGTAACCTATATGCCATTACGCCACGTTTTGCGCCAACGTCTACCCCTGAACAATTACAAAAAGCAGGCCAACTCAAAGCGGAATATCCTGATGTTTATGTGCATACACATTTAAGCGAAAATAAAAATGAAATTGCGTGGGTCAACACACTGTTCCCTGAGCAAAAAGGTTATTTAGATGTCTATGACCATTATGGTTTAACCGGATCACGTTCTGTCTTTGCACACTGTGTACATTTAGAAGATGACGAATGGAATTGCCTGCACAAGACCAATTCTGCAATTGCGTTTTGCCCAACCTCTAATCTATTTTTAGGCAGTGGTTTGTTTCCACTTAAAACCACTTGGGACAAACAAGTGAAAGTCGGTTTAGGCACAGACATTGGTGCAGGTACGTCATTTAATCAACTGCAAACCATTCAAGAAGCGTATAAAGTGCAACAACTGCAAGGCAATAAATTATCCGCATTTGAAGCGCTGTATCATGCGACCTTAGGGGGCGCAAACGCGCTCGATTTAGCCGATAAATTGGGTAACTTTAACATTGGCAAAGAAGCCGATTTTGTTGTACTAGATTTAAACCCCACAGCCTTACAACAACTACGTCAATCGAAAGCTAGAGGTTTAGAAGATTCACTTTTTGCGCTGATGATGATGGGGGATGACCGCAATATTCACCGTACCTATGTGTATGGACAATGCGTATATGTCAAAGCATCAACATCGACACAATAAGCGCTTTTAATTGGCGATCTTTATACAGATTGTTGTGACCTTACTCAATGAAAATTGCATTCAAAAAAGGTGATGATTACATTTTAAGCGGTAAAAAAGATGCATCAAAAATGAAGTTGTATTAAAATCGAATTATCTTTAAAGGTGTTGCCAGTCAACGCCTTTTTTATTTTTTGATTTGATTTTTTAGGTATCTACCCATGACCGTTCAAATGAGCGTATTGATTTCCACTGAAGAAATTCAAGCTAAAGTAAAAGCGCTTGGCGCAATCATTGATGCGCACTATGCCAATAGCGACAAAGAATTGGTACTGATTGGCTTACTTCGTGGTTCAGTTATTTTTATGGCTGATTTATGCCGTACCATTACCAAAACGCATGAACTCGATTTTATGACCGTATCGAGCTATGGTAGTGGTACAGTTTCTAGCCGTGATGTAAAAATTCTTAAAGACCTAGATGGTGACATTCGAGGCAAAGATGTCCTGGTGGTGGAAGACATTATTGACTCAGGTAATACCCTCAGTAAAGTTTTAGAAATTTTACAAACACGTGGCCCAAACTCCATTGAATTATGCACATTAATTAGTAAGCCTTCACGCCGTGAAATTGACTTACATGTTCGCTTTTTGGGCTTTGAAATAGAAGATAAATTTATTGTTGGTTATGGCTTGGACTACAATCAAAAGTACCGCCATATTCCTTTTATTGGTGAAATTGGCCTTTAAGTCTATTAAGCTATTTAAAAGTGGCCAAAGGCCACTTTTTTTATTTCCACTCTTAGCAATGCACAAAAAAACAACATGTTTTAGCTTAATTTACCTTTTACTGCTCATCGTTCTATCTCAATATAGATTTTGAACATAATGCAAAATAAATACATGATAAGAAAGGAGAGTACTCATGTGGTCACTCATTGTTGCAATTGTGGTTGGCTTTATAGCAGGTTTAATTGCCCGCGCGATTCATCCTGGAAATGATAAAGCAGGCTTTATTGTTACCACTTTACTGGGTATTGCAGGTTCACTACTTGCGACCTATGGCGGGCGTTTACTTGGCTTATATGGTGAAAACTCCGCTGCTGGTTTTATCGCATCCGTAATTGGTGCACTTGTGATTCTGTTTATTTACAATCTGGTTTCTAAAAAAACGTCAGCTTAAAATACTGCTCTTGTAAAAAATCCCCTGAAGTAGGGGATTTTTTTATTTAAAGATTATAGGCCCAATTCTTTCCAAACTTTTTCAATTTCCTGTGCAGGGTATGCACCCATCAACTTTGTACCATTTGAAAAAATAATGGCAGGTGTCCCATTTAAACCCAAAGTTTTGGCCAACTGCACATTACGTTCAATCGGATTCGTACAATTTTTCTTGGTGCTTGGTTGAATCCCTTTCGCAATCAAGTTTTCCCAAGCCAAGGCTTGATCTTTTTCACAAAAAAGCTGTTTCGATGGCGCAATAGATTGTGGCTTCAATGGCAAGACAAAAGTATAAATCGTCACATCATTGAGCTTATTCAACTCTACTTCAAGCTGTTTACAATACGGGCAATTTGGGTCAGAAAAGATCGCCAACTGACGTTTACCTGTACCTTTCACACTTTTAATTGCATCTTTTAAAGGCAGTTTTTTCCAATCAACTTGATTTTGCATCAACATAAGAGAATTGGTTAAATTTTTCTGATCTTTTAAGCGAATCATCGAACCCACTAAAATATGTTCTGCATCTTCACCAGTATAAATCACTTGCTCTGCGACAGTGGCACTGTAAATTCCAGGCATTTCCGTCGTTTTTACATTTTCAATATTCAAAGTAGGATATTTACTTTTCAGCTGATTTTGTATCGATGTTGCATCTGCCATTGCCCACTGTGAAAGTACACTCGCCACTAGCAGGGCACATATTTTTTTCATCATCATGTTAACTACATAAATTTTTATACTGCGAATTCTACTTGGAATACAGCCTTATACATATCATTTTTCAAGCTGCTTACTGAAAAACAACAGCCCCTAAACTGTTTCACGTGGAACATATTCCATCGTATAGTATGTATTCATTTCAATCGAAATATGCACCAGTTCATCATGAATAGAAAATGCTTCGCGTACGTGATCCGCTGTGAATACATGTTCAGACTTTAGGGCCAAAATACAGAAAATTTACGTGTCGCGACGTTTCACACATATAAATCAGTAATTTTGACATCAATGGATAAATTTTCAATGACTTCACAAGTTTCATTCACAATGGGGATGATCCATTTCGATATCTAATCGAGTTTTCCCGTTTCTTTTATTAACCCTATAAAGGTTTGTAAATAACTTAATGGATGAACTGAGTAAAGCGTATTTGCACCATCATGTCATTGCAAATACCAATGTTATCAATGAAGCAGAATGGGTAAAATTTCTTAAGTTATTAACACGTGATGCATAAGCCGTTACATGTGATGGTTTGACCATTAAAGTGTTTCACATTTAAACTACACTAATATCTCCTAATTTTCTCACAGTATGAATTTTCTTTTTATACGCTGAGCTACACTGTGACGCACTTAATGACAAATTCTCAGTCTTGGCGACCCTTCATCATGGTCAGTCTTGCCCTGATTATGGGAACAATTGGCACGGCATTAGCCAGTCCGCTGTATCCTATTTATCAGGAACTTTGGCATTTACTTCCCAGCCAGATCACACTCATTTTTGTGGCCTATATGTTCGGCTGTCTAACGACATTGCTATTTTTAGGGCGTGCCAGCAACAGTTTTGGTTTCTTAAAAACACTGCAAATGGGCATCCTCTTTGTCATTGTAGGGCTTGTACTTTCTGCGGTTTCTCCGAATGCACTGTTTTTGTCTTTGGCGCGGTTTCTAATTGGTATTGCCTCTGGTTTAATCAGCACATCGGCGATGTTGGGGCTGATTTACACCATTCCCGATAGCCATAAGCAAAGTGCACCACAAATTAGTTCGATTATTACGGTTATTGGCTTTGGCTTAGGCCCTTTTATTGGGGGGATTATTGCTCAATTTTCATCATTGCCTTTGGTCATTCCCTACGTACCCGTTATTGTCGGCGCGATTTTATGCTTTATCGGGTTAACACGGATTAAACTCGCCCAGAGTAGCAGGCAAAAGCAACCTTTTTCCATAGCACCACATTTACAGTTGCCCGTATTGCAATACCATCGATTGTTTTATATTGCAGGTTTTACGGCTTTTAGTGCCTTTGCATCCTTTAGCTTATTTGCATCGTTGGCTCCATCTTTTGTTAGAGATATCATTCCTTGGCATGGCCCGTTGGTCAGTGGCACGACCATTGCCAGTATCTTAATGGTGTCGGCTTTAGTGCAATTCATTGCAAAAAAATACCCCCCAAATTCGGCTGTACGCGCAGGGCTAATTTCATTCATTTTGAGTTATGTTCTGTTGAGCCTCTGTATGCAAATACAATGGAGTCCGCTCTTTTTTATCAGCGTGATACTAGTCGGAATCGGGCATGGGTTAGGTTTATTGGGTACTTTTCGCATGATTCACGGCATGACCAATATAGACAACCGTGCTGCAGTCATGTCGACTTATTTATTTATTGGTTATTTAGGTACTATTGTTCCCATTATTGGCGTCGGCTATTTATCTGACCATTTCGGTTTAAGTATCGGTGTCTTAACCTTTTGTGTTTGTATTGGGCTGTTGTGTTTAGGGTTACTCATATTTCAACGCACCATAAAACCAGAAATATTCAAATACAAAACATAAAAAAGTGCTCAAAATGAGCACTTTTTTAGTCAGAACATTACTTTACACTTTACTTTCCAATACAGAATGATCCAAAAATCTTACCCAACAAATCATCTGCACTAAAATCACCCGTAATTTCGCCTAAAGCATTTTGCGCCAAACGCAATGACTCAGCCACCAACTCACCTGCCTGATACACAGTCAATTGCTCACGCGCTTCAGCCAAATACCACTGAGTACGCTTCATTGCATCCAGATGGCGAGTACGCGCAATAAAGGTATCTTCTTCAGGTTGGAAGCCTGCATGTGCTGTAATCGCATCTATAAGCGCTTGAACGCCTGTTTCCTGCTTGGCAGACACTGTGATATGACGAAATCCTTGAACATCCCCAATTTCAGTAGTTACATTGGTTAAATCAGCTTTATTGCCAATTAGCATCAAGCGCTTTGGCTCAATATGTTCAGCAAAATAGTTTTGTGCCAATTGTAATGGGTCTTCGCCTTGGCTCAAGTCATACACCAACAGTAACAAATCAGCTTGTTCAATTTCTTTAATAGCACGACGAATACCTTCTTTTTCGACTACATCGCCTGTTTCACGCAAACCCGCCGTATCGGTCAAGGTAATTGGTAAACCATTTAAACTAATCTTTTCATGTAGTACATCACGCGTTGTCCCTGCAATATCAGTCACAATCGCACGATCATTGCCTGCTAATGTATTCAACAGTGATGATTTACCTGCATTGGGTTTACCTGCAATCACCACTTGTAAGCCTTCACGTAACAGCTGACCTTGGCGTGCAGACTGCTGAACAGCAGTCACAGAAGTACTGACTTGATCCAATAGTTTTAAAATTTTACCATCGGCCAAAAAATCAATTTCCTCTTCTGGAAAATCAATGGCAGCCTCTACATGCAAACGCAAGTGAATTAAGTTTTCTAATACCGCATTCACTTTGGCTGAAAATGCACCTTGTAATGAACGAACTGCCGAGCGTGCTGCTGCTTGAGATGTTGCATCAATCAAATCAGCAATGGCTTCCGCTTGAACCAAATCAAGCTTACCATTTTCAAAAGCACGCATGGAAAATTCACCCGCTTTGGCTGCCGTTGCACCAAGCTCGAGTAAGCGTGCCAACAGTGCATTTTGAATGACAGGGCCACCATGGCCTTGTAGTTCCACTACATCTTCACCAGTAAATGAATGCGGATTGGGAAAGCAAATTACCAAGCCTTCATCCATCACCTCACCCGTAACATCATAAAACTGACGGAAGCCCGCAAAACGCGCTTTGGGTAAGGTTTTTTGTGTCAATGCCTCGGCAATAGCATAGGACTTTGGCCCAGACAGACGAATGACCCCTACGCCACCACGACCTGGCGGTGTGGCAATTGCAGCGATAGTGGTTAAATTTTGCATAACATTCACCTAAAAATATGTAAATAAGGGCCAAAGAAAAATCCGCCTAAGATTACCATCTTAAGCGGATTTATTCAGCTCATCAGCAACACTTAGTTTGCTGGGGTCGCATCATCACGTTTTTCACGCTCTTTTGCTACGCTCTTATTAATCAAGCTTTGTTGCAAGATAGTAATACTGTTGTTGACAATCCAGTACATCACCAAGCCAGCAGGGAAGAATAGCATGAACACTGTGAACATAATCGGCATGATTTTGAACACTTTCGCTTGCATTGGGTCCGCAGGTTGTGGGTTCAAACTTTGCTGAATAAACATCGTTACACCCATCAACAATGGCAGGATAAACCATGGATCCATTGCAGATAAATCTTGAATCCAACCCAACCATGGTGCATGACGTAGTTCAACCGATTCCATCAATACCCAATACAACGCAAGGAAGATTGGCATTTGAAGTAAGAGTGGTAAACAGCCAGACAGCGGGTTCACTTGCTCGCGTTTGTACAGTGCCATCATTTCTTGAGAGAAACGCATGCGGTCTTCACCGAATTCTTCTTTCATGCGTTGCATTTCAGGTGCAATCACACGCATTTTTGCCATTGAGCGGTAGCTCTTAGCAGATAATGGCCAAAGAATAAGTTTTACCAGCACAGTCAAAAGAATAATTGACCAACCCCAGTTACCGACTAAACCATGGAAGAATTGCAAGCCCAAGAACAACAACTTCGCAATTGGCCACAACCAACCATAATCAACAGTTTGGTTTAAGCCTACTGCCAGATTTTTCAGTTCAGACTGAATTTTAGGGCCAGAGTAGAAAGTCGCATCAACTTCAGCAGCCGTACCTGCAGGCACGTTGATGGTTGGTGAGGTAAATCCAATGATATTCATATCATCCGTTGATTTACGCGACTCTAATTTGGCTGCATATTCTTGACCATTGCCTTGAGTCAATTTCAATTGACCCGGCACCCATGCGCTCACGAAGTAGTGTTGTACCATAGCAACCCAACCACCTTTTGCTTCAACGTTTAGTTTTTCTTCGTTAAAGTTGGCAAATTTGAGTTTGTTATAGTGTTCTTCTGGTGACCCCCATGCGCCACCAAGGAATGTACCTAAAGTGAAAATGCCTTGATCTGTTTTACCAGGATCATCTGAATTGTCGCGCTTCAACTGACCGAACATTTGTCCTTGCCAGTTATGAGCACTACGGTTCACAATTTTGTGGCTAACAGAAATAGGATACTGACCTTGCGTAAAGGTAAAGGTTTTAATAATTTCTACGCCATCAGCCGTTTTAAAGACCATTGGTACAGATAAAACTTTTTCAGTTTTACCATCCTGACCTTGTACTGATTTTGCATCAGCCAAGCTATAAGAGGCTTTTTCTACTTCATATGCTGGACGACCACCACGACTACTGTCTGGGCCATTCAAACCAATTAAGCCAGACTGAGCAACATAAGTACGCTTAGCATCGCTTTCCAGCATAACAAAAGGTTCATCACTGTCTTTATTTTTGTCATGATTGAGTAATTCAACACGAACAATATCGCCACCTTTAGCATTAATCCAAAGATGATAAAGATCAGTTTTAACTGAAATAAGCTGTTGACTGACAGGTGCAGTGGCATCTGCTGTCTGCTGTGATGCAATATTTGCCTGTGGCACATCGGATGATGTTGCAACAGTTTGACCATTTGGCAAGTCAGCAGATACTTCATGAGACACAACTGCAGCGGTTTGCTGAGGTTTACTGTCCACATGGCCGTAATCTTTTTGCCAAGCCAAAATGAGCAAATATGCGACAACAAACATGGCCCCGAGAATTGCAATTCTGGCCCATTGTTGCATATCTATTACCCCAAGTGGTTAGAGTGATTTTGGTTCGATAAACGATCACGAAAGGGTACAGCAACGTGAAGCGTTTGAGAATCTATTTGCTGAAATGAAATAAAACGAACTGCCTTGCACGGCACTGGGTCATAACCCGATCCACCCCAAGGATGACAACGGCAAATACGTTTAGCAGACAGCCAGACTCCACGTACAGCACCATGCATATGGACTGCTTCCAATGAATATTGAGAACATGTGGGAATATAGCGACAGCGTGGTCCAAGTAATGGACTAATCGCAATCTGATAAAAACGGATCAACCAATGCAGTAAATGTACCATTGGCCATCTCTACTTTTGCGGGGAGGGAGCTATTTTTGAATGCTTTTTGGCAAGTCGGTTAAGTTTTTGCCAAGCAAATTGTAATTGCTGATGCAATTCAGCATTAGGTATAGCATCAATACCATTTTTTGGCATGACAACAATATCTAATTGATCTAATTGCTGTTGATGCAAGCGAAAACTTTCGCGGGCAAGACGTTTTACTCGATTTCGTTCATGTGCTCGACGCACTTTTTTCTTAGCAACAACAATGCCCAAACGGCTATTCGGCTGTTCGGTATATTTTGCAAGAAATAAGAAATGGGGCTGATGCACTTTAAAAAGCGCACCATCAAACACACTTTTATAATCAGCAGCACAGTGTATACGTACGTCTGTGCTGAAACCATAAATCGTAGTCATGACGCCCAATTCAGTTTAGCTCTAACTAATTAAACAGTTAAGCTATGGCGGCCTTTAGCACGACGGCGAGCCAAAACTTGACGACCTGCTTTAGTTGCCATACGAGCACGGAAACCGTGAACGCGCTTACGTTTCAATTCAGAAGGCTGGAAAGTACGTTTCATTTTGAAACTCCAAAATTGATCTTGTATAAAGGTTCGCGATTTTAGTGCTCATTGCTTGAGCTGTCAATGAAAAACAAAGTTTCTTTCAAAATTGTTTGAAACTTGGGATAAAAATGGTTTAAAGCTCTTTTTGTTTAAAAAATAAGATAATCACAATTTAAGTTATTGTTATTCAATTATTAATTAGTTATCCATATCTTTTTATACAGGTTTATCCACAAGTAAACTGTGCTTGGTACTTTTTGAATTTAAATTTAAAACATAGCTCTGTTATCCACAAATTAGTGGCTTCTTATTATTAAATTCAAATTTATAAATTTAAATTTATTACTATTAGGGAGCTGTTTTTCTGTGGGGAAGTGCTTTTAATTTAATTATAACATTAAGTTATCTTGTGAATAACTATGTTTTTATAATTTAGATACTTTGTGGATAACTTTGTGTTATATTTTATCCACACCCCTTGCTGAATGTTATCCACAAGTGGTTTTAAATTTAAAATTAATCAATTTTTATTAGAAAAAGCTGAATTAGTCATGACAGATGTGGATAACTTGGTTAGAATGGCGACCCGCTAGAGCGGGCAAGATATTTTTTTATACACAATGGATTGAAAATAGGGGTTTCACATATGCTTTGGACAGACTGCTTAACTCGTTTACGTCAAGAGTTATCTGGCAATGTCTTTACAATGTGGATCAGGCCACTAGTGGCCGAAGAGGTTGGAGATACCTTGCGGTTATTTGCACCTAATCCTTATTGGACACGTTATATTCAAGAGCATCATTTAGAGCTGATTACAATTTTGGCAGAACAATTGTCTGAAGGGCGTGTTCGCAAGGTTGAAATTTTAGTAGATTCTCGTCCTGGTGCAATTCTATCTGCCAGCGAGCAACCGGCTACCACAACAGCCGCTTTAGAAACTAGACCTGTTTCAGCCCCAAGAATCAAAAAAGAAAAAGATGAGCTACCAACTAAAAATGGTCGTAAGCGTCAGTTAAATCCCTTATTTAGTTTTTCTTCATTTGTTGAAGGTCGCTCTAACCAGATGGCGGCGGAAACCTGTCGCAAAGTACTGACACAATTGGGCGCTTCTCAACATAATCCATTGTTTCTTTATGGGCCAACAGGTTTGGGTAAAACCCATTTAATGCAAGCGGTAGGCAATGCATTGTTGCAAGCAAAACCGAATGCACGCGTCATGTATATGACGGCTGAAAGTTTTGTACAAGATTTTGTCAGTTCATTGCAACAAGGCAAAGTAGAAGAGTTTAAGAAAAACTGCCGTTCTTTAGATTTGCTTTTAGTTGATGATATTCATTTGTTGGCTGGAAAAGAAGCCAGCTTAGTTGAGTTCTTTTATACATTTAATGCGTTATTGGATGAGTCAAAGCAAATTATTTTGACTTCTGACCGTTATCCTAAAGAGTTGACTGAATTAGACCCCCGTTTAGTTTCACGGTTTTCGTGGGGCTTATCTGTCGGGGTTGAACCACCCGATATTGAAACGCGTATTGAAATTTTGCTGAAAAAAGCAGAAAGCAATGATGTGGAATTGCCACGTAATTGTGCGTTATTTATTGCCCAACAAGTGGTGGCCAATGTCCGTGAATTGGAAGGTGCGCTAAATAAGGTCGTGGCTATTTCACGCTTTAAAGGCACTCCGATTGATTTGGAAGTGGTACGCGAGTCCTTGAAGGATGTTCTGGCTATTCGTGCCCGCACCATTAGCACAGAGAATATTCAACGTGTGGTCAGCGAATATTTCCGTATCCCGCTTAAAGAGTTGGTTGGGCCAAAACGTACCCGTATTTATGCACGTCCGCGTCAGCTTTCAATGGGGCTTTCACGTGAACTAACGGGGGATAGCTTCCCTGAAATTGGTATGGCGTTTGGTGGTCGTGATCACAGTACAGTTATGCATGCATGTGAAAAAGTCCAGAGCTTGCGTCAAGAAGATCCGATCTTTAATGAAGACTATAAAAACTTACTTCGCTTACTACAAAGTTGATCATTTTTTGCTTAAACTCTGTTCTTGCAATGTGGCATTAACTGCCGCATAGTACACTGCTAAAAAATTAATTTATTTGTTATTCATCTTCAGTTTTTAGAGGAAAGTATCGTGCGTTTGAAAATCGCGAAAGAAAGCTTACTGAATGTTCTATCACATGTCGTAGGAGCGGTTGAACGTCGCCATACCTTAAACATTTTATCCAACGTTAAGGTTCAGGTTACTGAACAAGCGCTTACGATTACAGGCTCTGATTTAGAGGTTGAATTGGTTGCAAGCACACCTTTGTTGGAAGGGGCTTGCCTACAAGCCGGAGAAACCACAGTTCCTGCACGTAAGCTCATGGATATTTGTAAATCCT
This sequence comes from Acinetobacter celticus, assembly GCF_001707755.1. Taxonomy (GTDB): domain Bacteria; phylum Pseudomonadota; class Gammaproteobacteria; order Pseudomonadales; family Moraxellaceae; genus Acinetobacter; species Acinetobacter celticus. The sequence continues at coordinate 25,432 of NZ_MBDL01000005.1, forward strand.
TACCATCTGCTGCGTTAATTGATTTACAAATTACTGAAGATTTGCGCTGTATTTTAAAATCAGGCAACAGTCGTTTTGTATTGGGGACTTTGCCTGCCGAAGATTATCCATTACTCAATACTGAAAACACCCAGGGCACGCAAGTAACTGTAACGCAACGTGAATTGAAGCGTTTATTTGAAAAAACAGCTTTTGCGATGGCGGTGCAGGATGTACGTTTTTATTTGACAGGCACCTTGCTTGAAATTGATCAAAACCAACTGCGTGCTGTGACGACGGATGGTCACCGTTTGGCGCTGTGTGAAACAGGTGCTTCATCCACTACAGCACAATTGGTTCAAGCTATTGTGCCACGTAAAGCGGTTGGTGAATTACAACGCTTATTAAGTGTTGAAGATGAGCAATTATCTTTGCTGATTGGCCGTGAATTATTAAACGTGACGATTAGTATAGCCAGTCGTGATAAAGAGCAAGCGGGTATTACGGTGCGTTTCACCACCAAATTAATTGATGGAAAATTCCCGGATTATCGTCGTGTTATTCCACGTGGTGGTGATAAAACCGTGATGATTGCACATGATGTATTTAAACAATCGTTGCAACGTGTAGCCATTTTAAGTAATGAAAAATTACGTGGTGTGTTTCTGAATTTTGATGCAGATACTTTGCAATTGCGTGCTAATAATCCAGAGCAAGATGAAGCGATTGAAGACTTAGCCATTCAATACGCCGATACGCCAATGGAGATGTCATTCAATGCGCAGTATTTACTGGATGTATTGAGTGCGCTAGATGGTGATGATGTATCTATGATTATGACTGAAGCAAATCAGTCGGTGTTGGTGCAAGATCCGACCCAGCAAGATCAAACTTACGTTGTCATGCCAATGCGTGTTTAATAGCATATAAACGATTATGCATATTACGCGTTTACATGTAGAACGTGTTCGAAACTTAAAAACGGTTGCACTCTCTGGGTTGCAGCCGTTTAATGTCTTTTATGGGCACAATGGTTCGGGCAAAACATCCATTCTTGAAGCGGTACATCTACTGGCAACAGGCCGATCTTTTAGAACACATATCCCCAAACATTACATTCAACATAATGCTTTAGATGCCATTGTCTTCGCCCAATCTGCGACCGATAAGATTGGCATGCAAAAAATGCAGTCAGGTGAACAGCTCATTAAGGTCAATGGTGATCTGGTAGCGACTCAGGGGCAGTTGGCGAAGATTCTGCCTTTGCAACTGATTGATCCACAAAGCACTGATATTATTGACCATGGGGCAAAACCACGCCGTCAGCTGTTAGATTGGATGATGTTCCACGTGGAACCTGAGTTTTATCAGGCTTGGCAGTATTATTCGCGGGCGTTAAAACAACGTAACAGTCTGCTTAAGTCACAGCGCAATCTGAGTCTTTCCGATGTCGAGCCGTGGAACAAAATGCTGAGTGATTATGGCGAAATTTTACATGTGCAACGCGCCAGTGCAGTAGAGCAATGGCAAAGGTATTTTGAGCAGGACTTAAAGCACTTGCTACCCGATTTGAATATTACATTGGAATATAATGCGGGCTTTCATAGTGAAACTGGGTTGTTAAATGACTTAACCAATGGTCATTATAAAGATATAGAACGACGTTATACCGAGTGTGGTCCACACCGTGCTGATTTACGTTTAAAAACCCCAATGGGAGACGCTGAAGCGGTGTTATCTCGGGGGCAGAAAAAGCTTTTAATTATGGCGCTAAAACTCTCACAGATTGCAATGCTTCACGCCTGTAATAAGGAAACTGTGGTATTATTAGATGATCTGACAGCAGAATTAGATTTAACCGCCCAACGGCGTTTAATTGATCGATTAAGCCAGCTGGGTAGCCAAGTTTTTATAACTACTTTAGACCATGAATCAGTAAAAAATCACTTACATGATTTGTCTATTTCTTATCAATTATTCAACGTTGAAGACGGTCAAGTCCAAGCTGTTACACAATGATTTTAGATTTTACCCATTTTGGGGATAGACCTATTTTCCATTAGGGAGAAACCATGAGTTCAGAAGATCAACAAGCTGCTTCCCAAACAGAACAAACCACAGAAAAGGCTTATGATTCCTCTAGTATCAAAGTATTACGTGGTTTGGATGCAGTTCGTAAGCGTCCAGGCATGTATATTGGTGATACGGATGATGGTTCAGGCTTGCATCATATGGTGTTTGAAGTGGTCGATAACGCCATTGATGAAGCACTTGCAGGCCATTGTGATGAAATTTTAGTGACCATTCATGAAGATGAATCGGTCAGCGTTGCAGATAATGGTCGCGGTATTCCGACAGATATTCACCCAGAAGAAGGTGTTTCTGCTGCAGAAGTAATTTTAACCATTCTGCATGCTGGTGGTAAGTTTGACGATAACAGCTATAAAGTCTCTGGTGGTTTACACGGTGTCGGTGTATCGGTTGTAAACGCGCTTTCAAGAAAGCTTGAGTTAACGATTCGACGCGCAGGCCATATTCATCAGCAAGAATACCAGCATGGCGATCCTGTTTATCCTTTGAAAATTGTGGGTGATACGGATGTGTCGGGAACCGTTGTACGTTTCTGGCCAAGTGAACTGACGTTCTCTCAAACGATTTTTAATGTTGATATTTTGGCCCGTCGCTTACGTGAACTTTCATTTTTGAATGCGGGTGTTCGTATTGTATTGCGTGATGAGCGCGTCAATGCAGAACACATTTTTGATTATGAAGGTGGTTTATCTGAGTTCGTGAAGTACATGAACCAAGGTAAAACGCATCTGAATGATATTTTCCATTTTACAACTGAATCTGCAGAAACAGGTATTACTGTTGAAGTGGCATTGCAGTGGAATGATACCTATCAGGAAAATGTTCGTTGTTTTACCAACAATATTCCGCAAAAAGATGGTGGTACGCATTTAGCTGGCTTCCGCGCAGCTTTAACCCGAGGCTTAAATCAATATCTTGAAAGTGAAAACCTACTTAAAAAAGAAAAGGTTGCAGTTTCTGGTGATGATGCACGCGAAGGTTTAACCGCGATTGTTTCGGTGAAAGTGCCTGATCCAAAATTCTCATCACAAACCAAAGAAAAATTGGTTTCTAGTGAAGTGAAAACTGCTGTTGAGCAGGCCATGAATAAGTCGTTCTCTGAATATTTATTAGAGAATCCGGCAGCAGCCAAATCAATTGCAGGTAAAATTATTGATGCGGCTCGTGCTCGTGATGCAGCGCGTAAAGCCCGTGAAATGACACGTCGTAAAAGCGCATTAGATATTGCTGGTTTACCTGGGAAGTTAGCTGATTGTCAGGAAAAAGATCCGGCATTGTCTGAACTGTACTTGGTCGAAGGTGACTCTGCGGGCGGTTCTGCAAAGCAGGGTCGTAATCGTAAGATGCAAGCCATTTTGCCATTGAAGGGTAAAATCTTAAACGTAGAGCGTGCGCGTTTTGACAAAATGATTTCTTCACAAGAAGTGGGGACGTTAATTACCGCTTTGGGCTGTGGTATTGGTCGTGAAGAATATAACCCAGACAAACTGCGTTATCACAAAATCATTATCATGACCGATGCGGACGTCGATGGTTCGCATATTCGTACGTTATTGTTGACCTTCTTTTTCCGTCAAATGCCTGAATTGGTAGAACGTGGTTATATTTATATTGCACAGCCACCATTATATAAGCTGAAAAAAGGCAAGCAAGAGCAGTATCTGAAAGATAATGAAGCTTTAGAGACCTATCTTATTTCGAATGCGATTGATGAGCTTGAATTGCATATCAGTGCAGACGCTCCTGCAATTCGTGGTGAAGCGTTGGCAAACGTGATTGCTGATTATCAAACCTCGCAAAAAAGTATAACGCGCTTGACGGTACGTTATCCTGCAAGCCTGTTAGATGCACTTATTGCTGTTGAAGGCTTTAAGCTAGATCAAATGGCGGATCAAGCCTATGTGCAACAATGGGGTGAAGGTGTTCGGGCTGCGATTGAGAAAACGCAACCCAATTTACGTCCTGAATTATCTTTAGAAGTTTTTGAAAAAGAAACGGCAGACGGACAGAAAATTCAGACTTACTTGCCACGTTTGACTGTCTATGTGCATAACTTGCCACATGCTTATTTGCTTGATGCAGGTTTATTGGGTTCAGGTGAATATGCGCGCTTATTGAAAAATTCAAAAAGCTGGTTTAGCTTAATTGAAGAAGGTGCGTATTTACAAAGAGGTGAGCGGAAAATTACTGTAAGTAACTTCCATCAGGTTTGGCAACAAATTTTGCAAGACTCACGTCGTGGCATGATGATTCAACGCTATAAAGGCTTGGGTGAGATGAATGCGGAGCAACTTTGGGAAACCACAATGGACCCTGAAAACCGCAATATGTTGCAAGTCACCATTAATGATGCGATTGAAGCAGACCGTATGTTCTCTTGTTTGATGGGGGATGATGTTGAACCACGTCGTGCTTTCATTGAAGAAAATGCTTTGAATGCGGATATTGATGCGTAAATAGTTTACAGAATTGATGAAAAAAGCATTCTTAGGAATGCTTTTTTTTGTGCTATGTTAAATAAGTTGATTGAATTATAGTCAATTTGTGTGTTATCAAATTGACTTATAGCGATGTCATGATGCTTAAGATAAGGTTTTTTACTGAGCAAAATGAGAGGTCATTATGATGGATAATCAATTAGAACAAATTCGAGATATTTGGGTAAATGCTTTTTTTACGGGAAATTATGAGACTTTGGCCCAGTATGAAGATGAGCATTTTAAGGTGGTTTATGAGCAGGATGGGCGGATAGAAAGTAATTATACGCGTTATGATCGTATTGCACATGCGGTAAAAAATGGGGTATGGAAACCTCAAAAACCTGATGTTGAATCTGAAGAATTTGAGTTTAATCATGACCAAAATGAATGTCAGGTGCTTATTGTTTTAGAAGGAGATCACCAGCAGATTAGAGAGCTCTGGGTGAATGATGGTGTTTGGAAAATTAAAGAATTACGCTTTTTAAAAATAAAAAAGACAGTCCCACATTCAGTTTAGTGTGAATAAAAAATTAAAAATTTTGTGAAAAAACAACTTAAAATCATCAATTGTAGATAGGTTTTTAAATTTAAACTTTTAAAAACCTGAGAGGCTGAGTATAATTTTATCCACAATCTTGGTTTAAAAAGAATAATTTTAAAATAATAAGTCGGTTTTGAATTTAAAAAGAATCACTGCGCGCATTTTTTGAATTTAAAGTTTTATAGGGCTAAAATTTCTGTGTCATAAGCCTTTATGGTGCAGAGATAACTTTGCAAAATTGAATAATATTCGAAATCTATCAAGTTAAGAAAAACTAAACAATGTGCTGGTTTTCTTTTTAAGATTAACTAAACAGTGGGTTTTTTGAAAAAAATGATCTTAATTTTTTTTAATTTCAATATGTTATATTTTTATTTAAGATTCGCAGAAAGTCTGTTTAGCATATCCATATTGATCTCTCATGCATCTGATTTTGTCATTTAATAGACTGATTGATCTTATTTGGCGTGACCTGTAGACCTGAGCTGAGTTCTAAGCTGAAATTTCTAGATACATTAGATTTTATCTGTTCATTTTTTCTTTTTTTAAAGTTGTTATTGGCTTGGGCGTTGAAGAAGAGTGAGTGATGTTTTTTTAGTAGGTATTATGGATATGAAGCATTGAGTTGAAGCAGTAGCTGTATAGATAAATTTTGAGAGAGGAACAGGAGGAGGGGATTTAAATAGTCTCACCCTGCTGAGCAGAGTGAGACAGATAATTTATTCTTCAAATGAGCCTTCAAACTCTTCGAGTTCCATCATGAATTCCAACATCTTTTCTTCAGCCTGTGCAAGTTTGGCTTTTAGTTCAGTCTGTTCATTCATTAATTTCAGCAAATCATCCTTACGATTCGCATCATATAAAGTGGTATCAGCCAATTGTGTTTCAATTTCAACTAATTTAGGCTGAATTTTTGCAATTTCAGTTTCCAATTTTTCAATATTTTTACGAATTGGACGGCTGGCTTCACGACGACGTGCAGCTTCTTTACGTTGCGCTTCTTTATCTAATTTAGAAATAGTCGGTTTGATTTCGACTTGTGATTTGACGGGTGTAGCAGGTTGCTTCCCACCATTTTTAATCATGTCGATACGTGCTTGACGTAACCAGTCTGCATAAGCCACCAAGTCACCATCAAATTCACGACTTTCACCACCATGCACTAAAATAAGTTCATCACAGACACTGGCAACCAATTGACGTTCATGCGAAACCAGTACCACAGCGCCTTCAAAATCTTGTAAAGCCATGGTTAAAGCATGACGCATGTCTAAGTCTAAATGGTTGGTTGGTTCGTCTAAAATGAGCACGTTTGGACGTTGCCAAACAATCAGTGCCAAAGCTAAACGCGCACGCTCACCGCCCGAGAAGCTTTCACTAGGGGTATCCATACGTTCGCCACTAAAACCAAAACTACCCAAGAAGGAACGTAAGCTGGCTTCACTGATTTTTTTGTCGGCAATACGTGCCAATTGCAACATTGGGCTGGCATTACCGTCTAGGGCATCCATTTGATGCTGTGCAAAATAACCAATGTTCAGCAGTTCAGAATCTTTACGCAGTCCCTGCATTAAAGGCAAATCACCGACCAATGACTTAATCAGGGTTGATTTACCTGCACCATTCATCCCCAATAAACCAATTCGGCTCGTCGGTGTAATTTGTAGATCGACATTGGTTACAATCAGTTTATCGCCATAACCGATATCTGCATTTTCAAGCTCAAGCAAGGGTGAACTCATTTTTGTTGGTTCACGGAAGCTAAAGGTAAACGGCGTATCAACATGGGCTGCAGAAAGTTCTTGCATGCGTTCTAACTGTTTAATACGACTTTGCGCTTGTTTGGCTTTGGTGGCCTGCGCTTTAAAACGGTCAATATATTTTTGTAGATGCGCGCGCGTCTCTAATTGCTTTTCATAGGCTTGTTGTTGTTGTGCTAAACGTTCACTACGAGTACGTTCAAAAGTTGAATAGTTACCGGTATACATAATCAATTCTTGATTTTCGATATGTAAAATATGATCGGTAATGGCATCTAAGAAATCACGGTCATGCGAAATCAGGACCAATGTGCCTTCATAGGCTTTCAACCAATCTTCTAGCCATAAAATAGCATCTAAGTCTAAATGGTTGGTCGGTTCATCTAGAAGTAGTAAGTCTGAACGGCTCATCAGTGTGCGAGCAAGGTTCAAACGCATCCGCCAACCGCCCGAAAAGCTTGAAACATCAAGTTGAGATTGATGCTCAAAGAAGCCTAGACCTGCCATTAACTGAGATGCTTTAGACGGCGCAGAATAACCATTAATTTCATCAAAACGGCCATATAAATGAGCCAGTTCATCGTCGCTTAAACTTTCAGGCTGATCTAATTGATTTTGGATATCCCAAAACTCTTCGTCACCCGATAATACAAAATCGATGGCCTTCATATCTAAGGCTTTAATTTCTTGTGCCATATGGGACACCGTCCACGTGGCAGGACGTGTAAGCGAACCACTATCCGATTCCATACCACCCAATAAGGCAGAAAAAAGCGTCGATTTACCTGCGCCATTCACGCCGGTTAAGCCAATTTTCCACCCTGGATGTAACTGCATAGACGCTTTTTGAAATAAAACACGTCCACCGCGACGTATAGAAAGTTGATCTAACTGAATCATGAAATTGTCAAAACACCACAAAAATATGCGCCTATTCTAAAGGAAGCCAGAGTAAAAACATAAAAAGCGTTAGTTTTATTTTTATGCAATCCCCATCCTGTGTAATTTTGAGCTCATTTGTCGGAAAAATGATCAGCTCACTGGTCGAATATTAAAATACTGCCTATATTCAAGACACAAAACCAATGAAAAATAATGAGGATAAAAGAGAATGCAAAAAAGGATTTTGACTTTATCGGCACTGGCAATTTTAACGTGTTCCACACAGCTTCAGGCCAAAGTGAATGTGTGCGTATTTGATTTATTGGGCAAGGCTGGGGAGTCTTATAAGTTCATGGAAGAATGGTCACTTCTGAGTAAAACTTGGGGTGCCGAAGTCAATTTATTGTCTTATCAAGATGAAGCCAAAGTAGATAAAGATTTTAAAGACGGCGTTTGTGATGCATTTTATATGACCTCTATGCGTGCACGTGCTTATAATAAATTTGCAGGTTCCATTGATGCCCTAGGTGGCGTGCCAAGTAATAGCATTGCCCAAAAAGCCATTGCATATGTGTTAGACAAGCGCAATAACCGTCGGCTGGTTACTAAGATTGGCAATGAAACTTATGAAGTGGCAGGCATTGGTCAAATTGGATCGGCCTATATTTTTGTCAAAGACCGTAACTTCAATTCTATTCAAGATGTTAAAGATAAAAAATTTGCGATCTTACATTATGATCAGGCGCAAAAAAGCATGGTCGAGCGCATTGGTGCAAAACCTGTGATGTCCGATATTTCTAATTTTGTGCGCAAATTTAATCATAACGACGTCGATATTGTGGCTGCACCAGCCTATGCCTTCAAGCCATTAGAAATTTATAAAGGTCTTGGTACAAAAGGAGGGATGATTGATTTTCCCGTGGTGAATGTCACGGCCGATTTGGTCTTGCGCCAAAATAAATTTCCTGAAGGGTATGCAGGACAGTCACGCGCATGGTTTGTGAAACAGTTACCTAAAAGTTTTGCGATGGTGAAACGAATGGAAGCTGAAATTCCAGCAAAATATAAAGTGTCCCTGAGCAAAGAAAATAAAGATGAATATCAAAAGCTACTTCGAGATGGTCGTATGGATCTCACGGCGCAAGGGATCTATGATTCGACGATGATGACGGTCTTGAAAAAAGCACGTTGTACTGTAGAGCGAACCAACTTTGAATGTTCACTGGGTGGGGAATAACTAAAATTTTTACATAACTTTGTAAATTTTTAGTATTCAGTATCAATATTATTAGGTTTTTTATGTAACGTAATATGTTGATAAATATAAATAATATGTATTTAAAATGTGTCTTAATAATACCAAATTGGCAAAATATGCTGAAATGACAACACAAAATGGAGTAAATGCTCTATTTTTATTAAAATAACTTGCTTATTATTTACTACGTATATGGATAGCCATCAAACAAAAAAAGATTTTAAAAGGATCAATACCATGAAAAAAACGCTCTTATCTATGGTTGCGTTCTCTGCAATTGGATTAGCAGGGACAGTACAAGCAGCCAAAGTTGATATCTGTGTCTTTGATTTGCTCGGCAAGTCAGGCGAATCGTTTCAAATGGCGCAGGAATGGGCATTGGCTGCCAAAGGTTGGGGAGCAGACGTAAATCTGATTCCACGTCAAGATGAAGCTGTTGCGGATAATGATTTCAAAGCAGGCAAATGTGATGGCGTATTTATGACGGCTATGCGCGCGCGCCAATACAATAAATTTGCAGGTTCTATTGATGCATTAGGTGGCGCACCGAGCAATGAAATTGCTAAACGTGCCATTACCTTTGCCTTAGATAAACGCAATGAAAGTAAAATGGTGAGCAATTTAAGTGGCAAAAAATATGAAGTTGCGGGTATTGCACCTTTAGGTTCAGCTTTTATTTTTGTCCGCGATAAAAGTATCAATTCGATTGAAAAAGCTGCAGGCAAAAAATTTGCAGTCTTAGGGTATGACGAAGCACAAAAAATTATGGTGCAACGCGTAGGTGCACAAGCGGTTATTTCTGATGTGTCTAACTTTGTGGCGAAGTTTAATAATGGTCAGGTCGATATGGTCGGTGCACCAGCCTATGCATATAAGCCATTGGAAATTTATAAAGGTTTAGGTAGCAATGGGGCAATGTTTAATTTCCCTGTTTTACAAGTGACGGCTGATTTTATTATTCGTCCAGACCAATTTCCTGCTGGTTTTGGTCAAAAGTCACGTGACTGGTTTGTGAAGAATTTACCAAAAAGCTTCTCTATGATTAGCCGTTTAGAAGCGGGTATTCCATCGAAATTGAAGATGAATTTAACACCTGAAGATAAAACCAAGTATCAAAAACTGTTGCGTGAAGGGCGTATGGATATGACCAAACGCGGTATTTATGATGCATCAATGATGAGTGTATTGAAAAAAGCCCGTTGTTCTGTCGATAAAGCCAATTTTGAATGTTCGCTTGGTGGCGAATAATTTGATTTTTAAAGAAAAAGCCTAGATTTATCTAGGCTTTTTTTTATGAATATCTTCGTCATTGTTGCCATTGAGTCATGCTTTAAAGCAGGTAATGATGTGTAGGTAAAAGTGCATTTTCAGCTCGTTATGCAGTGAAATGAGCAATAAATATCATTGAGTTGTCAGTGCTATTCGTCTGGTAAGCCTTTGGGTATAAAAAATCGAAACCTAAACCATAAAAGTAAAAATAATGAAATAAGGAAAGTGACATCATGATGAAGCAATGGATGAAAGTGGCCGCACTGAGTGCAGGCTTAATGACAATTGCGGGTGCAGTACAGGCCAAACAAGTGCTTTGTGTATTTGATCTGGTTGGTAAAAGTGGCGATGTTTACGCATTAATGAAAGATTATCAATTGGCTGCCAAAAATTGGGGCGCAGATATTGAACTTCGTGTGGGGCAGAATGAAGCTGTGATTGCAGAAGATTTTAAAGCAGGTAAGTGTGATGGAATTAGCGTGACGGGGATGCGTGGTCGTCAATTTAATACCTTTATTGGTTCTTTAGATGCCATTGGTGCTATTCCAGATTTAAATTTGGCGGTTAAAGTCATGCAAGGACTGGCCAGCCCCACTTTTGCTAAAAGCATGGTGAAAGGTCGCTATGAAGTTGTTGGCGTGGTACCCGTGGGTGATGCCTATTTACTGGTAAATGATCGAAGTATTAATACTGTTGCAAAAGCTGCTGGAAAGAAAATTGCAGTTTTAGACTATGACGAAGCGCAGAAAATTATGGTGCAACAAGTGGGCGCACAGGCGGTCAGTGCAGATGTCACCAATTTCGGGGCTAAATTTAACAATGGTCAGGTCGATATTATTGGCGCACCTGCAGCGGTCTTTAAGCCACTGGAACTCCATAAGGGATTGGGGAGTAAAGGCGCAATTGTAAATTATCCAATTTTGCAGGTCACAGGCAATATTATTATTCATCAAGATAAATTTCCTGAGGGATATGGGCAAAAATCACGTGAATGGATTAAAGGTCAGCTACCACGTGCCTTTAATATTTTAGGAAAAATGAAAGCCGAAATTCCTAAAAAATACTGGATGGATGTACCATCTGCAGATAAAGCGGGTTATCAAAAAATGATGCGTGAAGCACGGATTGATTTAACCAAACGGGGTGTATATGAAAAACGCATGATGAAATTGCTGTGGCAATTCCGTTGCAAACAAGATGCTAAAAACTTTGAATGTGCATTACAGGATGAGAACTATAAATAAACTTGATAAAATTACTCTGAATTGACTTTTAATCTGCAAAATCGACCCTATATTGAGTATGCTATACTTGAAAAATTATCTTTCAATTTAAAGATGCTCGAACTCAACAGAGGAATCAATCATGACTGCCCAAACACTTGTGCTGACTGAAAATGCTGCCAATAAAGTACGTCAATTGCGTGATAGTGAAGGTAATCAAGACTTGATGCTACGTGTTTATGTGACTGGTGGTGGCTGTTCTGGGTTCTCGTACGGTTTTAATTTTGCAGAAAGTCAAAATGAAGACGACGCTGAATATATGAATGGTGATGTAAAAATGCTCGTCGATTCATTGAGCTATCAATATTTAATCGGTTCAGTTGTTGATTATATTGAAGGCTTAGAAGGCTCGCGTTTTGTAGTACAGAATCCGAATGCAACGACCACTTGTGGTTGTGGTTCATCATTCTCAATGTAATATTTAATAAAGTCATAAAAAAACCCTCAAAAAATGAGGGTTTTTTTATGACTTTATTTAAGTAAATTAAGCTTCAGGGTCTAGTTTAATAGCGTCGAGCAGATCAAAAATAATGGTGGTGACGTCCTGACTTAAATCACGATTATTAAAAACTTCATAAGCGGTAATGGTGACATCAGTATCACTTGGTAGCAGTTTTTGTTCTTCTTCAATTAAGTCGCGAATGGGTAAAAGTGTTTGTTTTACGGATAGATGCAAGACATCTTTAAATTCTAAATTTTCATCTTCTAATTCTATCAGTTGTTCATTAAAAAATGGCAATAAAACAGAATGGAGATAGGGCTGAATTTCAGTAATATCAAAGATTTCGAGATCACGAGTTTGCTCAATTGTGCTGATATGGTCATTCACTTCAATTAAGATATGGTAGTAACTCACAATGCTCTCCATTCGCAGACATTTAAAATAAATTATTCTTTTCCACAATAGCATGAAATTGAAGTTTTGTTGTTCAATTCATGCGGATAGGCATATAGAAATTATGGTTTTTTGCAACAGCATGCAACGGTTTAGCGTGCATACAGCAAACTTTGATCTGCGGGTTTTAATTTGAAATGTTGTAAATTTTGTTCACCCAAGACTGGATACATCAATGCTTCTGGATCAGCATGGTGGCCAAGCCCTAAAGCATGTCCCAGTTCATGCGCGAGGGTTAGGCGTAAATCATCTTGCGCATCAAACTGATAGATTTGAATTTGATTGCCCATAAATACGCCTTTGTGAAATTCATGAGGTGGAAAGCGGTTTTTAGCTTGCACGATTCCCTTATTATAATGATCAATATTGCTATTATGTTCATTCACTTGCTGATTTAAATTGTGATTGAGTTGATTGTAATAGGCAATATCACTCTCTAAGCGTCGTGCTTTTTCTTTGAGTTGCTGAAATTGATTTTCAATATGTTGGCGGTTTTCACCATGCGCATTTTCTATGCGGCTCCAGCTCATATTTTGCTGTTGAAGCGATTGCGCATCGGCCTGAAGTTGAATGTGCTGTTGTCTTAAACTGCGTTGCATTTGGTCAAGATTGCTTTTGGACAGATCTAAGTTGTTTGAAATCCTTTGGTTATTATTATTTTCTCGATTTAACTGTTGTTGGGTCTTTTTAAAGGCGTTGTATTCTGCTTGTCGATCATCATAGATAAGGTGAATTTTGAGCAGGGCTTGGTCATCATAGACAAACAAGGGTTGATGCGTACCTTCATGCCAAATTTGAATGGCCTCTTGACTGAGTTGAATCACTTCATTTTTACTGAGACCAAACCTTGGATCTACTTCCGCAATTTGATAGCGCAAGCGTGTGTCTAAAGGGTGTAATAGACGGTCAGACCATGAGTTAAACCGTAGTTGATGATGGGTGTAAGATTGATAATTGAAAAATAGGATAGTCAGCGTGACTATTGCAATGACAATAATGCGCATAAGTCTTTATTAAGTTTTATATTTAAAATAATGTAGCTGAAAATTTATCCTTTGAAAATGCTTCTGTGCATAAAAAAACCGCGCTTTCGCGCGGTTTTTCTTAACTCTTTCGAGTCTGTTAAAACGACAAATTATTTTTTGTCATCTTTAACTTCAGTGAACTCAGCATCTACAACGCCATCATCCGCTTTTTGTTGTTGACCTTCACCGCCTTGGAAAGCGTTAGGATCAAAACCTTCAGCACCGCCTTGACCTTGCGCTGCTTCATAAGCACGCTGAGAAATAGGCATGATGATATTTTGAAGCGCTTCAGTTTTCGCTTTAATCTCTTCTACATCATTTTCTTTAGTAGAAGCTTCAAGCTCAGAAACCGCAGTTTCAATAGCCGTTTTTTCGTCAGCAGTGACTTGCTCGCCTAGATCTTTCACTGCTTTTTGTGAAGATGAAACTAAAGCATCCGCTTCGTTACGTGCTTTTGCTAATTCTTCAAATTTACGATCTTCTTCAGCATTTGCTTCAGCATCTTTAATCATCGCTTCAATTTCAGCATCGCTCAAACCAGAGTTCGCTTTAATTTGAATTGATTGCTCTTTACCTGTGCTCTTGTCTTTCGCAGATACTTTCAAGATACCATCAGCATTGATGTCGAAAGATACTTCAATTTGTGGCACACCACGTGGCGCAGGTGGGATATCGCCTAATTGGAAGTTACCCAATAATTTGTTTTGCTGCGCCATTTTACGTTCACCTTGGAACACAGAAATGTCTACAGCAGGTTGGTTGTCTGCAGCTGTTGAGAATACTTGAGATTTCTTCGCAGGAATCGTGGTGTTTTTCTCAATGATTGCAGTTAACACGCCACCCATGGTTTCAATACCAAGTGTCAATGGAGTCACGTCCAATAAAAGTACGTCAGTTTTGTCGCCAGACAATACTGCGCCTTGAATTCCTGCGCCCATTGCAACAGCTTCGTCAGGGTTCACGTCTTTACGTGGCTCTTTACCGAAGAATTCTTGAACTTTCTGTTGAACCATTGGCATACGTGATTGACCACCGACCAAAATTACGTCAGAGATGTCAGAAGTCGAAAGACCAGCATCTTTAAGCGCAATACGGCAAGGCTCAATAGTACGCGCAACCAAATCAGCCACTAGACCTTCAAGTTTTGCACGAGTGATGTTAATCACTAAGTGTTTAGGGCCTGTTGCATCTGCAGTGATGTATGGCAGGTTGATTTCAGTTGCATTCGAAGAAGAAAGCTCAATTTTCGCTTTTTCTGCTGCTTCTTTTAAACGTTGAAGTGCAAGTGGATCTTGTTTCAAGTTTACGCCTTGCTCTTTCTTGAACTCTTCAACCAAGAACTCAATCAATGCGTTATCGAAGTCTTCACCACCAAGGAAGGTATCACCATTGGTTGATAACACTTCAATTTGTTGGTCGCCATCAAGGTCAGCAATTTCAATGATTGATACGTCAAAAGTACCACCACCTAAGTCGTAAACCGCAATTTTACGGTCGCCTTCTTTTTTGTCCATACCGAATGCAAGTGCTGCAGCCGTTGGTTCGTTGATGATACGTTTCACTTCTAAGCCTGCAATTTTACCTGCATCTTTGGTTGCTTGACGTTGAGCATCATTGAAGTAAGCAGGAACAGTAATCACTGCTTCTGTCACTGTTTCGCCAAGGTAATCTTCTGCTGTCTTTTTCATCTTTTTCAAGATTTCAGCAGAGACTTGTTGTGGCGCTAATTTTTTGTCATTTACATCTACCCAAGCATCGCCATTTTCAGCTTGAATAATTTTGTAAGGGACAAGACCGATGTCTTTTTGCACCGCTTGATCTTGGTATTTACGACCGATCAAACGTTTGATTGCATATAATGTATTTTTAGGGTTGGTTACTGCTTGGCGTTTTGCAGATTGACCCACAAGGATCTCGCCATCTTTATACGCAATAATAGATGGTGTTGTACGCGCGCCTTCAGCGTTTTCAATTACTTTAACTGTGTCGCCTTCAAGTACTGCAACACATGAGTTTGTTGTACCTAAGTCAATACCAATGATTTTAGCCATTTGGGTGTTTCCTCTTAAATTCTTTTACGATGTTTTCGCTTGTTATCCGATATGAGAGCCAATCAAAATTTTTCAAGTTGATTTACTTAATTTTTTTCATTAACTCTCGAATTTTTGGGTCTTATTGACCAACCAAGACCATAGCTGGACGTAATAAACGACCATTTAAGCTATAACCTTTTTGTAGAACTACACCAATTTCATTGGCTTTCGCATCTGGTGCAATACCCACGGCTTGATGTAGTTCTGCATTGAAACCATTGTTTGTGTCTACAACAACGACGCCAAATTTCTCTAAAGAAGTCAGTAAAGATTTAAGCGTTAAGACTACACCTTCAGATAAGGCAGAAGTGTCGTCACCTGCTGCAGTAATTGCACGTTCTAAGTTATCGACAGAATCGAGTAACTCTTTAGCAAATTTTTCTAACACGGTGTCTTTATGTTTTTCAGACTCACGTTGAATACGTTCCACACTTTTTTGTGCTTCATACACTGCATTTGCAGTACGTGCTTTCTCTAACTTTAAGTCACCTTCAAGTTGTGCAATTTGCTCTTGTAAAGATTCAACGGAAACTTCATTCTGCTCTGTTCCAGCTTGAGTTTGCGCTGTTTCTTGTTCTGCAGCTTGCTCTTGTTGAAGATCTTGAGCGTCGTGGTTTTGCTCAGTCGCCATTGCTTTACTCCGTTTGAATAGGTTTTTAAACATGTACAGTTCCTATTGCGTCAGTATTCACTGCGTTTATTCTGAACTGCCATGAGTTTGCAGAATTTCTTGATTACTAAAGAAGTCGGGGCTGTCTATAAAAATTCAAGCGAACTCAGTCATTAAATGTACTTTTTTTATCAAAAAACCTGCCAAATAGATAAAAACGTGTACTTTAAAACATGAGTCTATACAGGACGGAGTGAGCATCACTTCCTCTAAAACGTATTTTCACAGCTAATCTAAGCTGTATATGCGCTTTTTTTTGTTCTTAGAGTCTCAGACGAAGTGCAACAGAGATTAATTTAGATCAGAAGTGAGATGAGATAGCATTTTGCTTTCGACCGACCCAAGTCAAAGTTGCATCATGAATGACACTCACCTCATTCAAGAAGGAAGATCTCAGATTTATGCTTTATTCCGTGAAGGTTTTTCTAAGCGCTATATCGCACTTAGATTAGAACGTGACCAATTAAAGATTGATCTGATCAATTAGTCTCTATTTTCGCGTCGTTGCGACTTGTTTGGATTCTGTCGCTGTTCATCCCAACGCTTATTGGATTCTTGGCGACCTTTATCCCATTGTTGGTGTTGTCCATTCTTTTGGGCTTTTTCGCGGTCATGGGTTTTATGCTTTTGACCTTCATTGTGTGCTTTTTGGCGCTGTTGCTCAATGCGATGACGCTCTAAATCCTGTTTTCGACGTTCCCAGTTTTGCTGGTTTTGACGCTGTTGTTCCCAGTTGCGTCGTTTAAGGTCTTGTTGACGTCGTTCACGTTCAATGCGGTCGCGTTGTTGACGGTTTTCCCAACGTTGGCGGTCACGCTCGCGATCATAACGATCATCATAGCCTCGGTCATAAATCCGTCCATTATCGTAACGGCCATCAGCGTAGCCCTGCTCAGGCAATGCAACGCAACCGACAGCCATAAATACTGTTGCCAAAGACAGGAGAATGAGTTTTTTAGCCATGGTCTATATCCTATATTCAAGGAGCTGCAAAAAACTCCAAAAACTAAAAGTAAATTGTCAATGACAAGTCATTAAAAGAAGCATAGCTTAAGCAGGCATGCACTCTGTATTGGGATGTTTAGACTTATATAAGAATATGGTCACATAAAGGCTGATCATGTAGGAATGATGAAGAAGATCAATAAAGGATAGGGACAATGACGGCATTGAATCAACGCTTACAAGAACTCTTAGAAAAAGGTCAGGGCACGGCAGTACGTGCACTTGATAAACTACCAAGCTTTGTTCAGGAGAGCTTGGCCAAAGGTTTGGGTTATCCGTTTTTATTTCCAGATTTAGACCCATTAATTAAATGCATGATGGCTGCTCAGTTGAAGCAGGGGAAATCTGGTTTTATTGGTGCAGACGTACATCGTTCTCGTAAAGCTTTTGATTTGCAGATGCAATCAATTAAAACCAAACCTACAGCAGTGAAACAAGTGGAAGATTTACGCTTACCTTTACAAAGCGGTACGGTCTTTGCGCGTCATTACCATCCTGCGCCCAATAAAAAATTACCAATGATCGTGTTTTACCATGGTGGTGGTTTTGTTGTGGGTAATTTAGAGACACATGATGAAGCTTGCAGATTACTGGCCTTACATGCAAAAGCACAGGTCTTAAGTATTGATTATCCTTTGGCGCCAGAGGTCAGTCCCAAACAATTAATACAATGCTGTGAAGATGCACTGGCGTGGGTATTTCAAAATAGCCGTCAATTAAAAATTCTAAAAGGACGTATTGCGGTCGCAGGAGATAGTGCAGGGGGCAATATAGCCACGGTTGTTGCACAACGGACAGCACAAAAAGCATATGCGCCACATGCACAGCTTCTGATTTATCCTGTCACTGATTTCAAAAGTCGACATCCTTCATTCTTTGCTTATAAAGATGGTTTGGTACTCACGGAACAAGATATCAACCATGTCACGACCTTTTATGCAGAACAACATCAGGTTGCACTAGACGATCCACTCATCTCTCCAACTTTTGGTAAATTAGAAAGGTTAGCACCGACCTATATTATTACTGCTGGTTATGATGTTCTTCATGATGAAGGGGAGATTTACTCACATAAACTTCGTCAACAAGGCGTTAAAGTACATTATCAAGAATATCCTGATCAGACTCATGGCTTTATCAACCTAACTCCAGTGTCTTATAAGGCTAAAAAGTATTGGATTGAAGTTGGTAAAAATTTCCGTAAATTTTGGGATAAAAAAGCCAGCTGATTCGATTAAAGGTGTTTCACGTGAAACACCAATTCAAATTTAGCGATATAAAAGTTTAGTAAAGATTTGGCTTAAGAAGCGTTGGTAAAATATTTGATGTATTTTCCCATTGCACAGAATATAGCTTCGAAAAATGAAGATGAAATAGCAGTACAAGCTGATAGTACTTTCCTTGCGATATCGCACTTTAGGTATCAAGCTCAGGTGCTGTTTCGAAATTAAAGGATGATTCAGAATAAATAAATCATTATACGGCTCAAATAAAGCGAATAAGTCAGAGCCTCTATTACAATGGATAGAGATAGTTGCATGATTTTTCTTGGAATGACTCTGTAAAAGTGAGAGAGAAGTACTGCTTTATTTTGAATGACAGATTAAAATACACACAGAGATAAGTACAACCTGAATAGATGAGTGAACAAATGTTAAAAAAAGCACTTTTTGCCACCCTTATAAGTATGAGCCTAAATGTTTGGGCTGATAACTCAATTGTAGAAGTTAAAACCAATCAAGGTACTGTTGAAATAGAGCTGTTTAATGACAAAGCGCCAATTTCAGCAAAAAACTTTGAAGAATATGCCAAAGCAGGCTTTTATAACGACACCATCTTTCATCGCGTGATTCCTGGTTTTATGATTCAGGGTGGGGGAATGGATATACAGTTAGTAGAAAAGCAAACACGTGCCCCTATTCAGAATGAATCCTATAATGGTGTAAAGAATACTCGTGGTACTTTGGCAATGGCACGAACCAATAATCCGAATTCTGCAACCAGTCAATTTTTTATAAATACTGCAGATAATGGCTTTTTGAATAAAAGCCCAATGAATGCAGGCTATGCAGTCTTTGGTAAAGTGATTAAAGGTATGGATGTGGTCGATAAAATAGAAAAAGTATCCACTGGAAACGAAGGCATGCATCAAAATGTACCGGAAACTCCTGTCGTGATTCAAAGTGTGAAGATAAAAGCACCAGCAGTGAAGAAATAAAGAAAATAAAAGCAAAAATGTTAAAAACGATATTTTTGCTTTTAAATTATCAACTTAAGTCATGTAAATGTGATATTTGCTATATTTTGGTGCATAAAAAAGAAACACCCAGTAAAGCAGGGTGTTAAAAGCACTTGCAATGATTTCTAAATCCACTAGAATGCACCCATACCGACGAGATAGACGGAAACGAACGAAGCATGAAGTGCTGAGTTGTTAAGTATATTGAGTCCAGCTTCTAGCACTGACGAGGTGTTAGAAAGATCATTAAGAGCTTATGAAGAACAACTTGTGTGGATTTTTACTGATTGATTGATCGAAATTATTTTCATTGATTGATGGTAGAAATTACTCGAAGTTTATTTGAGAAATATTTGTCAGAAAATTGATGAGCCAAGATTGGTGCCCTTTAAGGCACTAAGCAATATTAAACTGAAGAGTTTGATCATGGCTCAGATTGAACGCTGGCGGCAGGCTTAACACATGCAAGTCGAGCGGAGATGAGGTGCTT
>NZ_MBDL01000006.1 GCF_001707755.1 Acinetobacter celticus
CTGTATCAATGTCCACCAAAAGTGGAGTATCAACACGCTCGGTAATACGACGGACATCTTCTAAAACGTTATCCAGACTGGTCATCCCTAAATCAGGCAGACCATAAGAGTAGTTGGCAACACCGGCACCCGAAACATAAAGGGCTTTGTAACCCACCTGTTTCGCCATCATTGCTGCATAAGCATTGACTGTACCGATGATCTGTAATGGTTTTTCCACTTCTAGAGCTTGTCTAAATCTCAAACCTGCAGACGTTTGTTCTGTCATATTCCTTTCCTTAAGCATTAATTTATTGAATGAAAATGTTTATTCCACTGCCAATAAAATTGAACCATAAATTTCGCGTAAATCTTTTTTCAGTACTTTACCTGTGCCACCAACTGGAATGGAGTCCACAAAAATAACTTTGTCAGGAATTTGCCATTTCGCAATTTTGTCGGTGTAAAACGCTAAAATCGTATCTTCAGTCACTTGACTTGAAGCTGATTTTTTCGCAATTAAAACAGGTCTTTCATCCCACTTTAGATGCGTTGCTGCAATAACAGCAACCATGTCAATTTCAGGGTGTGCGATTGCAATATTTTCTAGTTCGACCGATGAGATCCATTCGCCACCTGATTTAATTAAATCTTTAGAGCGGTCGCTGATCACCATATAGCCATCTTGATCGATGGTTGCCATGTCACCCGTATCAAACCAGCCATCTTCCGTTACAGTATTTGTGAACTGATTAAAATAGGATTCGACAATCCAATGTCCTTTAATTTGTAAATGTCCTGTGGTTTGGCCATCTCTTGCTAATTCTGTACGACCTTTTTCATCATCGCTGATACGAATATTGACACCAAAAGGTGGACGACCCTGCGCAAACCGCAATTCAAACTGTGCTGATTCATCCAGTTTTAAATGTTTTGCTTTCAGCTGATTGACCACACCCATAGGACTGGTTTCAGTCATCCCCCAAGCATGAATCGTTTCACATTGGAATTCATCTTTAAAGGCCTGCACCATGGATGGCGGGCAAGCGGCACCACCAACAACATTACGTTGCAAGCTTTTCAGCTGAGAACCCGACTGGCGAGCAGCAGTTAATAGACCTTGCCAAATGGTCGGTACGCCTAAAGCATTGGTCACCTGATATTGATCAATCAACTGTACTAAACTTGCACCATCTAACATTGGGCCTGGTAAAACCATGCTACAGCCTGCCATAGCAGCAGCATACGGTGTTCCCCATGCGTTGACATGGAACATTGGCACCACAGGTAAGATGCAGTCTTTGGCTGAAAAATTAAAAGAATCGGGTAAACATGTGGCATAGCTATGCAGGACAGTTGAGCGATGACTGTATAAAACCCCTTTCGGATGTCCCGTAGTTCCCGAGGTATAGCACAGTGAACTGGCTTTAGATTCATCTAATTCAGGCCAATCAAAATGTGCAGACTGGCTTTCAATTAATTCGTCATAAAACAATACTTCAGGAAAAGCGTTTTGAATTTTTTCATCATATGCATCTAAGCAAATAAAATGCTCAATATAAGGAAGCGAATCTTTAATCGACAATACTAAATTAAGAAAGGTTTTATCAAAAATTAGTGCTTTGTCATTGGCATCGTTAATGATGTATGTCAGCTGTTCAGGAAAAAGCCTTGGGTTAATGGTGTGGCAAATTAAACCACTGCCTGAAATGCCGTACCATGTTTCTAAATGACGATGGTTATTCCATGCCAGCGTCGCAACTCTATCACTGACCGCAAAATCAAATGACTGTAAAACATTAGCAAAACGTTTTGAATTTTTGGCAATATTTCCCCAAGAACTATGGGTGATTGAACCATCTGTGTTTTTTGAAATAATAGCCGTATCTGCATGATAAGTTGCCGCATGCTCAATGAGGCTACTGATCAATAAAGGCTGAAACATCATATTTCCAATCATCAAAACATCCTTATTTAAAATCTTTTTAGACTTATTGTTTAAGATCCACAGTCCATTCGTTCAGTGATCAGTCTTTAAAATACAAGTTTTTTTTATTCCAAATTTGTCTTTTGGTTGTCATAATTTGTCATTTCGTCACTTGCAAACAAAAAATAATAATCTCCTTAATTATTTGTTTTTATTAATTATTTATACAGATAATTGATATTTTAAAAAGTGATATCCATTCAAAAACGCTTGATCAAGGATACCGCTGGATTTTCTAATCTTTTAAAATCTGAATAGAATCTTGGGCATACATAAAGGACAACGGTAAATGACGATGTTGCAAATCTAAGGAAGGTATTGAACGGACACCATAACCTTTGCTACTTAGGCTCAAATGTAATGCTTTTAAGCTTAAAGATAGTGATAAAGTGATGAGTCAATGAAATTCCGAGCGCAAAAATACAATATTCCCAAATAACAAAATGCTCTTAAAACGACTGTTTATACATGAATATTTATGCGTCGCCAACGTCCCGGTGTAATACCATACCAACGTTTAAATGCACGGGTAAAATTAGCCTGATCGTCATAACCCACTTGATTTGCGACTTCTAAAATCATCAATTTTTTATTTTTTAATAATTTAACTGCAATTTTTTTTCGAGTTGCTTCTAATAAAGACTCAAAATTCGTTTGATACTTATTTAAATAGCGGTACAACGTAAAACGGTGAATTGAAAAATACTCAGCGACTCGTTCAACATTACAGTTTCGATGAGGTAAAAGTTCTTCAATAATTTTGCAAATTTGACCAATCATGTCTACATGGTCATGACTTTGTAATTCTGAAAGATGTTGACGCAAAAATTGATCTAACTGGTGATCATGTCCTATCCTGTTTTGATCTAACTGTTCTTGTGGAAACAAAATTTCATGCTGCGACTGACCAAACCACACAGGACAGCCAAACGCTTTTTCATACAGATGCGCACACTTTGGCTTTGGGTAAGAAATTCGCACGAAGGATGGACGCCAAGATTTTCCCAAAATTAATTCAATAATGGACACCATAGCGACTAAATAGGCTGTTTGATATTGTTCTTTTCCGGGGATGTCACCATCAATATGCATAGAAATACGTGCATAGCCCTGATCTTCCTGTAAATCTAATTTTTGCCCCCTATACCACATGCTCCCATACTGAAATAGGCTCTGTATCGCATCCCGCATAGTAGCAGCATTGAGTACCAAAAACCGTAAAGGGCCAATATTTGAAAATTGCGCTTTTTTCCCAATTAATAGCCCCAAATGATCACAGCCTGTTAATTTTTCTACCGCTTGAAAAATACGACCTTGGGTTTGCAAAGAAATGGGAAGCAAATTATTTTTTAAATCTTCACGTTGAATATCAAAGTTTTCAAAAATAGTTCGTGCATCAAAGCCATGTTCTTCTAAGTAATTTGCAATCAGGTTCAAAATGCCGATGGGGTTAGATTGCTCTTGCAGTGTTAATTCAATGTCGTGCATATTGACCTCTAATCCAAACCTGTACGCAATTATTTCATCAATTTTTCAAATTTAACTTACAAAATAAGTCATGTGATCTACACATGACTTATTCAGGTTTAATCTTCATTAAACAATCAGAGTTTGAAATGCATTAGAAACTCGTTTTAAATACCAATGAAGCAAAATCACGGTCATCTAAAGTACTAAACTCATTGTTACCAAAGAAGTTGGTATAACCAATTTCAGCGGTATATTTCTTTTGATATGTTGCAGAAACACCGACAGAAATTGCCATTTGACCTTCTTGGAAATTTGGACCATAACCATGCACATCGTGACGGAACATCAAACTTGGGGATACCGTGGTTTGAGGAAGTAAATCGTTATAACTCAAAGCACCGCGCAAACGATAACCCGCTGACCACGCCTCAAAAAACCCTTCATCATTACAGTACTTTGCATTCATATCTTGAATTTCTTGATCTGATAAGCCACCAGTCTTAGGTGCAATACAGTATGTTCCTGGTTTTGCTGGATCATAGGCACCTGTCGATAAACCACTACGACCAAATGCACCACTACGACCAAAATTATACTTATCGGTATCACCAATATGATTGACGCCCAGCTCACCCACTAAGGATAAAGCACTTGCTCCAAGTACATTCGGAATGGTACTGGCAGCACCAAGTGTAAACTGCGTAACAGGCACACGAGCAAAACCATTGACTCGTTCACCCAATGCTAAAATTTCACCTGGTTTAGTCAGTGGCGTATCAGGGTATAAAGCCTGTGCATAGACCATGTCAGTACTGTTAAAGTGCAGTGGCATATTTGGCTTATAATTTAACTCACTAAAAATAGCCGTCTTACCAATTTTGCCTGTTAAACTTAAACCATACATCTCGATATCTTCTGGATAAACCGAGACAATTCTAGCGGTATGATAGTTTGCTACACCTGGCGCAGAAACCACCACCCCATCAAAATGCAAAATGCGACTGTGGTAATTTGCATAATAAGCGCCAAGCTCAGCATTGTTAAGACTTGGAATGGTTTGTTTAATTGCTATACCGAATTGACCACTGTTTTTTGCATATTCACTGGGTAAACGTGCCACAGTAAAATCTAAAGGCCCATTCATCGCTTCATCTGTGGTAAGCCCTGGGCCACCAACTAACAACGGACCACAGTTTTCTGCAAAGACATCGGACACTTGAAAGAAAGTACCGCAACCGTCTACCACTGAAGGTCTAAATTTAAATTGATAAAAACCTTCAACCTTAAGTTTATCCGTCAGTCCAGCAACAAAAGAGAACATTTCTACTGGAATAATGCGTTCTTTCACATCTCCACCAGGTCGATTCATTGCCGCATAGTCAAAAGCACTGACACTATTCAGCCCATTTTGGAAGAATTGTGATTTCCCCCAGATCAATGCGTGTTTACCCAGTTTTAACTCTAAACTTTTATCATTTTCGAACTTAAAGTTTTTCCAAATATATGCATCCCAAAGGTCAATGCCTTTATATTTTACAAGACGTGGAAACGCCGAATCATCAAATGCAATGAAATCACCATGTCCAGTTTCATAAGCATGGTCATACCAATATTTTGCACTGAGCACAGCTCCTTGCTGTTGACCTTCTAAACGAACTTCGGTCAAGCCCTTAAAGATTTGTGAAATCGGGTCTCCTTTGTCAAAATTGGCACGACCATTATCACCGTTAATGTCAATGCTCGATCCTTCTTTACCAATGCTGAGCGCATCTGGTTTATAGAGCAATGCACCATCAGGATTTTGTGTACTCCAACTTTGCCCAAGACTCACACTGGTATTGGTGACTAATTTCCATTGATCATTCAAGGTATAACTGGTTGCTTGAACATGGGACACAGCAAATATTAGTCCCATCAATACACTCAGCTTTTTCAATTGTGTGTTTGGGTAAACAGATGTCTTATTTTTAAAAACTTTACTGACCATATCATCTCCATATCGATATGATTTATCTATTCATTATTGAATTTTTACTGCGTTATAACTGAATAAAATTAGAGCTACATCACTAGTAGACCGAATTTATTCCCTTATTTTTTAACGCACATTTTATTCGCCTTAATTCGTCTTTGTTGTTTAAGCTATCCTTTAGCTTGGGAATTAAACTACCTGTTCTAACATGCGAAAATTTGTCATCTGGTCATAAAAATCAGTCTTTTGGTCATTTACCGTTAACTCATTTCAGCCCAGTGATTTTTTATATTTCTTAATCTCTAGCAAGACCCTTTACTCTAAAAATCATGCTGATATTTACTTTGTGTACAGCCACAAAAAATCAAAAATAATGTTTAAACGCTTAAAGATGAATTCTGAGCACTTTTTACATGTTGAACATCAAGCTGTGCGATCAACTGCTCAGCCATAGGCCAAGGACCAAAACCAGCGGCAGGGTTTAAATGTCCCACTGCGCCTGCGTTCACTAGCTGACTCCCCCATACTTTTGCCATCTGTTGTACTGCGTCAAACTGCGCTAAATGGTCATTGGTACTTGCGACAACAATGCTTGGAAAAGACAGTTTTTGATTAGGTAAAGGACTCCAACCTTCCATTTTTAGTGCATCTGGACTGGGATAATTGTCTGGCCAACTCTGTGAAAGATCTGGTGGTGCGACCAACAATGCCCCTTGAATATTATGCTGATGTTGTGTCGCCCAATGTATCGTCATCAATACACCTGCACTGTGTGCCACCAAAATAACCGGCCCTTCAATTTTTTCCAGTTCTGCTTGAATTCGTGCCACACGATTTGCACAATTCAGTTTGTCTGTTTCTGCTGGTGGAACAGAACGAACTTTCTCTAAACGAGCTTCAAGTAAAGTCTGCCAATGTTCTTCAACGTGGTCTCGCAAGCCTGGAATAATAAGTACCGTCGAATTTGTGAATATTTTTTCCATGTATATACCTATAAAGTATTTATACTTTGCCATTCTTTGGAATAAGGCCAGTTCTTCTCCAACATAAATTGATGAGGCATGAAGTGATATACATTGAACGACACTGACTTGTCATTTAACGACAAACGATTGAAGCAGCGCCTTTAAAAAAAGACCCAACCATAAATTAAAAAAAGAGAAATAGGCCGAATTCGTTAAATTGTCACGCCCTGACTGAGCTCAAGGCAAAGCCGACACCACGCATGTTAGAGCTTCTATTAAAGAAGATGCCTCGATACGACCGCCAAGGAAATTTTTACAAACACAGGATGAATGTAGTCCGCCATAAAAATTGACTGAGGCTAATTTATGACTTATGTCGGGGTTGGTTATCAGGTCTAATTGGTAGACAATACTTAAAGTTTCAAATGAATAATCACCAACAGATTTGAAGTCGTGACTCAATTTAAAACGGAGTGTTTACCATTTAAATAAATGGCAAAGGATAATTTTTTAAGAATACCTATTTTGAACAAAAATCAGCACTATTGAAACGTAAAAACTGGTACTTTTAAAAGTAATGGATATTGATTAAAAATAAATTCAGTCAGGATGACTGATTGAACGACAGGGAGAGAATCATGGTCCCACTTGCTCATATAGCTGTGCTCAAAAATTATTTTGATGTAAGCCAACGCTTAGACCTAAATCCGTATCATTTATTGTCCAGTGCAGGCATTTACCCTGCCCAACTCAATGATGCTAAACAGCGCATTCCAGTTGATAAAGCCATCAGCTTACTGGAACAATCTGCACATCTCAGTGGTTGTGAAGTATTCGGTTTACATATGGCCGAACAACGCCAACTTGCAGATTTTGGCGAACTGAGCCTATTATTAAGTTATCAACACACCTTGCGAGATGCACTTCAAACCATTGTTAGATATAGAAACACTATCAACAATGCACTAGAAATTTATCTGGAAGAAATTGGCAATACCGTTATTATTCGGGTAGAAGTCATTTCGGAATTTTCAGCGCATAGTCGCCAAGCCATTGAGTTGGCTTTAGGGATTACCCATCGTTTTTGTGGTGCATTATTGTCCCAAAAATGGCATCCATTAAGTGTACATTTCACCCATAACGCTCCCCAAGATATTGCTGTCCATCAACGGATATTTGGATGTGCTTTAAAGTTTGGGAGTGAGTTTAACGGCATTGTTTGTACCATTGCCGAGCTAGACAAAACCAACCCACAAGCCAACACAGCCATGGCAGATCATGCGCAGCGCTATTTAGATATTGATCTTTTGCAAAATGAAAATGAATCGTCAATTATTTTTGATATTCGTAAAAGTATTTACCTCCTTTTACCGATGGGACGCGCTACGATTGCACAAGTAGCAAACACGCATGGGGTCAATATCCGCACCCTACAGCGTCGTTTAGAAGCCTCCAACACTAGTTTTAGTACTTTAATTAACGATGTACGACGTGTTCTAGTCTTCCGCTATCTTAAAAATCTGAATTATTCACTTGGTCAAGTGTCCGATATTTTAGGCTATTCTATGCCAAGCTCTTTTACACGTTGGTTTATCAGTCAATTTGGTGTTTCACCTACGACTTGGCGTAGTAATCATTCAAGCGCTCATTAGCCACATTAAAAGTAGCTGACTGTAATAAAAAATAGAGAGGCATAAATGCCTCTTTTAATTGCCTGTCTAATTTTAAATACCCATCAATAGATAATCACTAAAAGTGATGTATGAACAACATGACTTAAGGTTTCAGACAGTCATTTTTTTTGCTGATCAACTCCATCTATCGGTTGATCAGCAAAGCTGTTTAATTTTTATGTAGTAAAAGCATAAATTAAAATAACCAATGCATTAATGTTAAGACCAGTAGAACAAGGAAAATACTTTCTCCGACCATAAAGAGCACAGGTTTAATACCAACCGTCGCCAACTCTTTAAACTGGGTTTTCATTCCAAGTGCACTAATTGAAATCACGAGACACCAACGAGATAGTTCATTGATTCCGCCTTGCACAACTGTTGGCACCCAACCCGTACTATTAATACAAGCAAGAATTAAAAAGCCCACAGCAAACCAAGGCAATAAAGGCGGACGCTGACCATTCGATTCCGTACTACCTTGCATACGTGTAATCATGGCAGCACATACAATCACGGGTAACAGCATAGCCACGCGCATCAGTTTCACGACAGTTGCTGTATCACCAGTTTCTGTCGACATGCTGTACCCTGCACCGACCACTTGTGCAACATCATGAATGGTTGCACCTAAAAATATCCCTGCATGTTGAGGTGATAATTCAAGCCATTGTGCAATCATGGGATACACAATCATGGCGATGGTTGATAGCGCTGAAACACCAATCACCGTAAATAATGTTGCTTTTTCTTTTTGTGGATGATTCGGTAACGCAACCGATAGCGCCAACGCTGCAGAAGCACCACAAATTGCGGTTGCTCCACCTGTTAACATGCCAAAAAGACGCTGAAAACCAATCAGTTTAGCCACCACAACAGATACTGAAATCGTCACAATAATAAGTGTGACCACTAAGGCTACAGGTTGCCAGCCCAAAGCTGTAATCTGCTCTAAAGTAATACGCATTCCCAGTAAGGCAATACCAATACGCATTACAGTACGTGCAGTAAATTCAATCCCTGCTTTGCAGCGCCCTTCAACAGATAAAAAACTCAGTCCCATGCCTAGCAACAAAGCAAACAACATGACGGGTGCGCCATAATGCTCTGATAAAAAAGTAGCAGCAGCTGCCGCCACTAAACTCACCGTAAAACCAGGTGCTAACTCACGAATCCGCTGTGTCCAATTCAGGCTATTACTGAAATTAAATCGACTTGAATTACTCATGTCATTCTCCCTGATTTAATACAATGAATAGCTGTTCTTCTACAATTTCCACTGGATAAGAAGAGACTTTTAAATGGGTTGAATTCAGCATAAAACCACTGGTTAAATCAAATTTTAGTCCATGTGCGCCACACTGAAGGGTACAGCCTTCTAGTTTTCCACTAAACAAAGATGCCCCCTGATGAGGACAGCTATCATCAATGGCATAGAATTGCTCATTAATATTAAATAGCACCAGAAACTTATCTTCCACTTTCAAAAAAGTACGCCCACCTAAGTCGGGTACTTTTTCGCGTGGTACTTCAAAACGCAATGTCATACGGCCTGTCCTTGTACTGCAAGGGCATCAAGCATTGCTTTATATAAGGCATCCGCTGGATGTGCACCTGCCATGGCAAAACTGCCACCAAAAACAAAGTATGGGACACCTTTTCCACCAGTATCTTTAGAAATAAAGGGAATGTTTGGTTGCGTTAAAATTTGCTCTATAACATCTTCTGCATAACCACAATACATGGCAATTTTACGTAGTACAGCAGATTCACCAATATTTTCTGAATGATGAAAATAAGCTGAAAATAACCCTTCCAGAAGCCGTTCAATTTGTTCAGGGCTAGATATTTTGAAAGCATTGATGAACAAACTATGCGCCTTGGCGGTATTGGGCATGCGATAAATTCGCTCAAAGTCGATATCGACCCCGACCACTTTTGCCGCTTGGCGCACTTGAGCCTGTCGCATTCGCATGGCCGTTACACTACCCAGTCTTTTTAAATAAAAAGCTTCAAATGGAACGCCATCCAATGGAATCTGAGGCAACAGTTGTACACCATGCCATCGCAAAAGCACATCAACATCGGGATGGCTTTGTTGTAGCTTTTTAATCGCACTTTCCAACTGGCGCTTACCGATTAAGCACCAAGGACAAATAAAATCAAAAAAAACATCTATGCTTAAAATACGTGACATCATTAGGCATCCTATTTATATTGCTGTGGTGCGCTCGGTGGCAATAAACCTTGTTCTGTTAAGCGTGTAATATCATTGTGATAATGACGTTTAGCATAAAAGAATACGGCTGCCGCAAAGACACTCATCAAAGGCATTAATTGAAATGCACCATGTAAACCAAGATGATCTGAAACTTTACCAATGACCAGTGGACCAAGTGCGAGACCCAATAAATTATTGGCAATGGTCAAGGTTGCAAATGCCGAACTGTGGACAGAATTGTGGGTCAGATTCGCCACCATCGCCATTGAAGGGCCATTGGTACCAATCACAATAAATACACCTAAACACAGCAAGACCAATTGCACTGTTCCCGCAGGGAGCGCAAATGCCGCGGAAAGCAATAAACAACTGCCTAAACAAAAACTGATGGCTAAACTTGTTTTACGATCTGCACGCACACGACCTAAACGGTCGCTTAACATGCCACAAAAAATAGTTCCTACTGCACCACCCAATACAATTACGGCAGCTAAAATACCAGCTTTGTCGGTTGGCATTGCATAGTAACGATTGAGATAACTTGGCATCCAAACGATAATTGAACCTGCAACAAAGAGCTGTAAACCGCTACCAATATAAGTGGCGATAACTGTGCGTGAAGAATAGAGCGTTTTCAGCGCATTCTTTACTTTTACAGGTTGCTGCTCTTTGGTATATGCTTGACCCGATGGATTAATTTTCTTCTCTTTCACCACAATTGGATACAACAATGCGAGCATTAAGCCAAAAGTAGCCATTCCGCCAAATGCCCAGCGCCAACCGAAATGTTCCGCCATTACACCGCCGAGTGCCATGCCCAAAAATGAACCACACATACCGCCTGCCATAAAGGCACTGGCTAAAGTTGCACGCATTTCTTTCGGGAAAATTGACATCACAACAGCAATACCGACACTACCATAGGCAGCTTCACCGACACCGACAAGGAAACGAGCCGTAAACATTTGTCCATAGCTTTCTGCAAGTGCACAACCTAAAGTTGCTAGGCTCCATAGCACAGCCATGATGGTTAAGCTTTTCACTCGACCAAAACGATCGGCTAAAAATGACAAAGGTAAAGTTAAAAGTCCCACCATAAGTGCCACAATACCGCTGAGCCAACCAAGTTGACTGTCAGTAAGCATCCATTCACTTTTCAATAATGGAAAGACTGCATTTAAAACCTGGCGTGACATATAGTCTGAAATCAATAAACCAAATGTTAACGCAAAGACTAACCATGCATAACGACGAGGAATACCCATTGATGTATCCGTCTGTGCATCTAATGCGTGATGTGCATTCATACAACCTCCATGTATTTTTATAATGTTTATTGTAGAGCCTAAAAAGCGAGGATCGTTTTAGCCAAAATACTTATCCCCGCCCCTTTGTCGTAACCCAAGCCTTATATCCTTATGACTCAGGCTTTACATCATTTACGTTGTGGTACGCCTTTTTGACCTGCAACACGGTTTGGTGCCATGCCATTTGCCAATAAGGTTTCTTCAATACTGTTGTACTGCACGCCTATACGGTAAATTTCACGTGCTTCTTGACCACTTGCAATATCACGACCTAACTCATGTGCAATACGTACAGTTTGTTTGATCTGATCAACCGAACCGAAACGCTCACCTTTATGATCAATGATGGTATCTTCATTGCCCACACGTGCATGCATACCCATTGCCATAGACATGGTGTTAAACGGTAAGACATTTTTTAGCAATGACTCAGAGGTTAAAGTACAACCATCTGGAACACGGTTCAGGAAGTTAAAGAAGTTAAATGGGTTTGGCCCATCAAAACCACCGCCAATACCAATCCAAGTTAAGTTCATTGGACCCATGTATTGACCTTTACGCACCATACGTTCAAGCGTTTCCAAGCCATGCATACCCGTCAATTGGAAATGTGGTTGGATACCATTTGCTGCTAAACGCTTCAAATGCTCAATGAGCCATTCA
>NZ_MBDL01000007.1 GCF_001707755.1 Acinetobacter celticus
CTTAAATGATGAACTTTAAAACATTGAATAACGAAGATTTTTGACTTTTCGACTTGATCAAACATGGTTTTCAGGTGAAAATACAGTTCAGGTACAAGCCTAGTGTGAAATCAGTACGAGCTTCCAACTCTGCTGATCTTCGTTATTTGATGCTTGTAACATCAAATAACTATGTACCGCTGAATTTACACGAAAAACCGTCTGCAGTTCAACTGCAGACGGTTTTTTTATGAAAAAAACTGCAGTGCTGTCAGATGCTTAGAACTCTAAACGGTTTTGTGACTCGATTTTAGGCTTGTTTTGCTCTGCTGCTGGCGCTTCTTTTCTGTGACTCGATTTGAATTGCTTTGCTTGATCAAGTACCGAATTTATAAGGATTTCTTTGTTTTCTAAAGAGACAAGTTGAGTCTTGAAAACTTCGTTTTCAGACTTCAACCAAAAGCCTTTAATTGGCTCAACAATCTGAGCCAATATTTTTTCATGTTGTTCATGATAGGCAATGACACTTTTCAAATCAAAATCTGAGATGCTCAGCGAAAATGACTCTTTGAGTGTGTCTATTTTTGCGCTGTAATGCGTTTCTAGCGCATTTAGCATGTTCCCACAGTAATTAGTATAATTCTCTTTAAAACGCTCGTTTAAGCGTGTTTCTGACACATCAGCAACATTAAAAACGAATACTTTGTTGTCTGCGTTCTGTGAGTAGCCATATCGCACGTCTTGCGCTTTGATGTTTTGTGTCGAGTCATAGTCTGCAAAGTCACGTACTGACTGCATTACACGCAATAACTTTTCATCAAACGACACTGCTTTTTCAAGTCTCTCAACGTCCAAAGTCTCGCTAAATTTGAAAGCTTCGCTTTCAGCACTAATCTGCGGTTTTTGAGTCTCAGACAAAATCGGGACCTGGGGAGCTGCAGAAACTTCTGCAGCTGTCCGGGTCTCGGCTTCAGGTGCGGTTCTAGCAAGCTCGGCTTCATAATATTTTGAATACAACTGCATGTTGTTATGCTCTCGAACAGCTCTGATCGCTTCGAGTTTGTCTGCAATTTCCTCCGTATACTTTGGATCTTGAACTTTCCACCGTGGCAGTTGCTCAACGTCTTTTAGCTGAGTACCAAATTTTTTATTGTATTCACGATTAGATAAACAACTGACTTGGCTCGGCACTTCAATTTCAACGTCTTTCAGGATTATTTTTTTGGTCGGTGCATGTTCTGAAAGATAATCATTGATTAAGTTTTCAGTCGTTTTTCGTATGTGATCAACGTGATTTTTTCCGAAACCAAGGGCATCAGCCGATAACTTTCGGACTCCGCCACGGTCAGGATTTTTGGCATTGTATCGAGCAAAAAATTGTTTTGGGTGCATATCTTCATTGTTCAAAGTCGGACGTTCTGAATACATGAAATGCAAATGCGGTTGGTCTTTATTTTCAATCGAACTTTTATGATTGTGAATAGCGCAAGTGAATGCAAAACCATTTTTATTTGCAAACTCATCAATGAATTTTTGCACTAACTCGATTCGCTGTTTTTTAGAAATGTGATTCGGCAATGCAATTGTCAAAGTCGAACTTGTTCGCCCCTTTTCTTGTTCGAAGCGGTCGGCATTTACCCAAAATTTTTTGGGGTCACTTTTGGCGTATTCGGGCATGTTCCCAGACTTTACCCATTCGACTTCCTCCCCTGTTTTTGATTTAGAAAAGTGGGCAGTTCTCGTAATGTAAAAAAAACCATTTGCAGAAGTCGGGGCTTTTTTTCCTCTGCTGTTTGTCTTGTTTTTGACGTTATGTTTTAAGTCTGCATAGAACATTTTTCACATCCCCTTTTCTGCTTTTGCTCTTTGCTTTTGCTTCGAGTCATAGTGTTTATGAATTGACACTACCGCCCTTGGGCGGTAGTGTCAATTCATAAACACGGAGACGAGATAAATTATTTATTTTGCATAAGCAAAAGAATTAATTTATAAACCGGGAGAATGGGCCTAGACTGGACTTAATTCAAAAAAAATGTGGAGTCATGATGGCTGGTCGTCCCAAAAAGCAAATCTCAAGCGATGAAATTAACGCTCTGTTCAGTGACTTGAGCCTTCTAAAAGAGTCTTACTTTTTACGAAAAAAAGAAGCTGAATGTTTAGACATGCTTTCAACAAATGACTTTAATAATCTGGATGAGACTCAACTCGAACTCATCAAAAAAACTAGTTATCTAGTTTCAAGAACAATTAAAAATCTAGATTTGCTTCAAGAGATCCTAGACAAGAGCAATCACAATTCAACTGAAAAAACGATTATCCAACTCAGTCAACAAAGAGAGATTGATAGCTTTTTTTCGATGCTTGACCTACTCGATGCTCAACGAAAAAAAATAGACGTAAAATTCGCAGAGAATAAAATTAAACAGCGAATTGCTACTCAAGCCAAAGAAAAATCACCCCGTAAAATTGCTGATCAAAAAAAATATTTTATTGGCGATTTATGTTTGAAATGGATGAAATCTACTTATCAAAATCTAAACGATGACCAAGTCCTTGATACTTTAAAAACAATGATTGAAAACGAAAAGCTAGGAAGTTCAGCACGTCAAATCTGGACTGAAAGTAAAAATGAAAATAATCTGGACTGGATGAACAATAAAATCGCTGAAACTCAAGTAGTACAAGAAGAAATTAAAAAGGCAAAATTAGATCCACGGAATCCGTTTAAAAATTGAGGTGCAGTTTTGAGGTAACTTTTGGAACTGACAAAGTCAGGGTCAAGTTACCTCAAAAGGGCATCTTCAATAGATTATTTTCTGTGCTTTATATTCTTTCTTTAATTCAATTATTTTCATCTTAACTTGTTCTATATCCTCAATTATTATTTCCATTTGAATATTTTTAGCTATTTTTTTCACTATATCCAATCCTTTTTCTATAGCTTCATCATCTATATAAAAAGCATTTATATACTTTGTTACGTGGTCTTTTAAAGCAGGGAACGCTAAAAGAGGTTCTATTATTTCTTTAGCTTTTGAACGTATTTCTGATAATTGATTAAAGTTGTAATCGTTAATATCAAAGACACTGTTAATGACTTTCTCTATATTTTGCATATAAAAATTTCCTTAGAAGATGTTTATATTTTACTCCAGTTTAACCCCCAATCTTTTAGTATCAGAATCGTATGGTGAGTTGTCTGAGGGGGGCAGAATCAAAAGCATAAACTTTCTGTTTTCATGTAATTAAGTATTTGAATTGTTTAGTTTTTTTTAATTTAATAAGTATATAAAATAATAATGAAATTAGCCTAAGCAGAATTGTTTTTCTCAGGACAACAAAAAAGGCCGCCTGACCTCAACCCCTATTACTTATCAAATACCGAAAAGGGCAATGCTCTTAATCTGCTCTACTCACCATCTTTGCTTCACTTCGTTCGCTTCGGATGGTGAGATTGAGCAGATTTTCGGCAATATTCACCCTACCTCCGCTAAAAAAACGAAAGTAGATGAATATTGCCGTTTAAAAGTGTTCGGACGGAGCCGACATCGCTTTCAAATCGACACAAAATGGGTCGCATTTAGTCCATTTCGCAAGAAAGATATTTAGGTTCTAACTAACCTCCCGCACTCGCTTCTCTCTACACAGGCTCGCATCTCGTGCCGATTATCTCGTACAACCGTTTGCGATTACCTGCGCTATTCCCAGCGATGCCACGTTAGTGCAATACATCAGTACGTGGCTGACTAGCATTTCTGCATCATCGTCTTCTAATTCATGCGCCTGCCGTCACTCGTGTCCACCTGCACACATGAATCGCACGACCTCAAGCCCCGAAGGCACTTACAAACTTGCGGTATACACAGAACTAGCGAAGTCGAACAAAAAATCGAGCGAAATTAACAGCTACAAACATTTTGTTGCTTAAATGATGAACTTTAAAACATTGAATAACGAAGATTTTTGACTTTTCGACTTGATCAAACATGGTTTTCAGGTGAAAATACAGTTCAGGTACAAGCCTAGTGTGAAATCAGTACGAGCTTCCAACTCTGCTGATCTTCGTTATTTGATGCTTGTAACATCAAATAACTATGTACCGCTGAATTTACACGAAAAACCGTCTGCAGTTCAACTGCAGACGGTTTTTTTATGAAAAAAACTGCAGTGCTGTCAGAT
>NZ_MBDL01000008.1 GCF_001707755.1 Acinetobacter celticus
AACAATTCATCAAAAACCCAAGAGTCGGATTGACGTGGGAAAGAGCAAATGATTTTACGTACTGCACCTGTTTTAAGCAGTTTGGCCAAACCATAATCACCATTACCAGCGTTATTGTTAATGATAACTAAGTCTTTGACGCCTAATTCAATCAGCCCGTCAATGAGTTCAGCGGGTTGACCAGCTGTTCCGAAGCCACCAATCATGATGGTCGAGCCATCCTTAATTTGGGAAAGTGCTTCTGTTAAAGATGATGTGCTTTTATCAATCATGTTGTTTCCTCATCAAACGTTTTGCCTAAACTAACCCTGAGTAGGACTTTGGGTTGAAGGCTGAGTAGTTGTGGCCGGTTGACGCTTGGTTAAAACCAAATGCGCGATCATTCCGATACAAATACCCCAAAATACTGAGCTGAGCCCTAAAAAATGCATGCCAGAAACTGTGGCAAGAAATGTAATCAGAGCTGCATCTCGTTGAGATTCATCTTTCATGGCTACACTTATGTTGGTTGCAATTGCGCCTAGCAATGCAAGACCAGCCAATGCCGCAACCAATTCTTTAGGCAATAGACTAAAGAGCATGACAATACTGCCAGCAAATAAACCGCCTAAAATGTAGAAAATACCGTTAGCAATACCAGCGATATAACGCTTTTCTTTTAATTCGTGTGAGTCTTTTCCTGTGCATAGTGCGGCAGTAATGGCAGCCAAAACAATGGTGATGCCACCCACAAAAGCAACAGCAAGCGATACGATACTGGCAACACTTAAAATGGGTTTGGCTGAGGTGTCGTAACCACTTAATTTTATAATCGCCATACCCGGTAAAAATTGCCCAGTCAGACTGACAATAGTCAAAGGAATTGCGAAGTTAAGGGTAGAAGACCATGACCATTCAGGCGTAATAAACTCTGGAATCGCTAAAGAAAAACTCATTGCGACAGGATTCATTTTGCCAAAAATTAAACTTAGTGTAATACCAGAAATGAGTACCCAAATAATGGCATAACGTGGTGAAAAGCGTTTTGCCAATAAGAAACAAGCCAACATGCCAAAAACCACATAAGGCATACTGTCTGTGGCTTTAAACAGGCCCACACCAAACTGAAATAAAATGCCTGCCATCATGCCAGCGGCAATACCTTGTGGAATCCATTTCAGTAATTTATCGAAAGAACCGGTCATGCCAATGAACAAAATAATCACGGCGGAAGTGATATAAGCAGCAACCACTTCATTCAGTGAAATGTTCGGAAATAATGCGACCAATAAGGCTGTACCGGGTGCAGACCACGCGGTAATAATCGGGACTTTAAATTTGATGGATAAGAAAATACCCGTGATGGCGGCACCAATTGAACTTCCCCAAATCCATGATGCCATCATGCTTGAAGAAACATCGGCTTGTTGTGCTGCTTGGAAAAAGATAATCATTGGGCCGGCATAAGAAATCAGCACGGCTAAAAATCCTGCAACCGTTGCTGATATTGACCAATCTTGTTTTAATGTTTTAAACAGGTGTGCCATTGAAGGCCTCCATGCGCAATGATCCTGTTATATGATAAAAAAAGATCAAGGTTTAACCTTGATCTCCACCTCCGACAGGAACAACCGTACCTGTCATATATGACGACTCATCTGAAGCAAGGAACACAATGGCATTCACTTGTTCTTGGATGGTGCCATAGCGACCTAAAAATGTACTATCGATGGTTTGATCAACCACTTCTTGCATCCATGCCTGATCTTGTTCAGTTAATGGCTTGCTGTTACGTGGGATCTTACGTGGTGGGGCTTCTGTACCACCCGTTGCTACGGCATTGACACGAATCCCATCTTTGGCATGTGCAAAAGCTAAAGAGCGAGTGAGGGCATTGACCCCACCTTTAGATGCTGAATAAGGAATACGGTTGATACCACAAGTGGCGATTGACGATACGTTCACAATCACGCCAGATTGATTTTTAATCATTTCAGGCAATACCGCTCGGCAGCACCAAAGTGTGGGGAATAATGAACGACTGACTTCTTTTTCAATTTCAGCAGGGGTGAATTCATGGAAGGGTTTCATCCAGATTGCACCACCGACATTGTTGATTAAAATGTCTACGCGACCATAGTTCTCTATAGCCGCTTGTACAACAGCTTCCGCGCCTGCAAATGTTTCGAGGTCAGCTTGAACGACCATGGCTTGACCATTTTGAGCTTGAATTTCGGCAAGCACATCTTGAACAAAGTCTGAGTAGTCTGCCATGACGACGAAACCACCTTCAGCTGCCACTTGCAGTGCCACACCACGACCAATTCCTTGCGCAGCACCAGTCACAATGACGACTTTATTTTGAAATCTTTGACGATCTGACATGTTTGTCTCCGACTTAGTTTGCAGAGAATTTTTCAAATAGGAAGTTTGCTGGTTTCACGCCTTCGCTATCTAACCAACCGCGGACTGCATCGACCATTGGTACTGGACCACATAAGTAAACATCGACATCGCCAGCATTGAGCCATTCATTATCAATATGACCTGTGACGTAACCTTTACGTTCATGTACAGAATCTGGGCTTGCAACCACTGTGCGGTATTCGAACCAAGGGAATTTCGCTTGAAGTTCATTGAGTTTTTCAATTGCAACCAAGTCAAAGTCATTGGTTACACCAAAAACTAAGCGCACTGGATGTTCAGAGCCTTTTTCCTCAAGGACTTGTAACATTGACATAAATGGCGCAATCCCTGTACCGCCCGCAAGCATGACCACAGGACGTACAACATTACGTAAATAGAAGCTACCAAATGGGCCAGTAAAGCTCATCTGATCGCCAGCTTGAACGGTTTTGCTTAAAAACTCACTCATTTTGCCATTTGGAACATTACGAACCACAAAACCTGTTAAGCGGTTGCCCGGTTTAGAGCTGAAAGAGTAAGAGCGTGTTTCAGTTGTTCCTGGAATTGCAACGTTTACGTATTGACCTGCAAGGAAGTGGATATCTGGTTGACCATCATTTAATTGAATATCAAAGGTAATGGTTGATTCAGATAAATTTTCAACGCGTGATAATGTACCTTGGAACTGATGAATTTCAGTTTTACATACTTCAGAAGACGCTTGAATTTTAAACACAGCATCAGAGGTTGGTTTACATTGGCACGCTAAAATATAACCTTCAGCAGCTTCTTCTGGGGTTAACGCATCTTCAATATAGTTTTCTTCTGGCATGTCGTAGGTACCAGATTCGCAAAATGCACGGCAAGTCCCACATGCACCATCACGGCAATCTAGCGGAATATTAATTTTTTGACGGTAGGCAGCATCAGATAAAGTTTCGTTTTGAGCAACAGAAATAAAACGAGTAACGCCATCTTCAAATTGTAGTGCAATGTTATGACTAGACATGGGAGAAATCCTTTCAAAATTAATTTTTGAATCTCTCAGCAAAAAAGTGTTCTGCTGAGAGAGTAGCTAAATTAGAGGTGGTAAATATCAATCACTTGGTTGATATAATCATTTTTGAGTACTACATATTTACTGATAATTTTAGGCTGATCACCAGAAAAATCGATAACGTAACGTGACATACCAAAATAGCTATAGCTGATTTTGTAACGGAAACTTAAGGTGTGCCAGTTAAAACGCACTGTCACTTGATCGCCATTACGTTCAATTGCTTCAATATTAGAAATATTGTGGCTAGTACGTGTGTCAGGCATGGTTGCAGAAGAGCGTTCTGTTTTAATACGGAATATACGGTCTTCTAAACCTTGACGATTTGGATAGTAAATGAGAGAGATTTCTGTCTCAGGATCTTCTACTAAGGTGTCATTATCATCCCAAGCTGGCATCCAAAATGATGCAGTTGGTGCATAGCACTGTAACCAGTCATCCCATTGTTCATCATCTAGAAAACGTGCTTCTTTATAAAGAAATTGCGCAATATTTTCTAAAGAGGCTTTATCTGAAGTTGCTACTGTATTCATGCGCTTTCTCCCTCAGTTGTAGCCAATTCTTTTTCAGATGCAATCGCATGTTTCATGGTTTTGAGCCAATATTGATGTTGAGCTAGATATAAACCTTCATCTTCAGTTTTAATACATGAAAGTAATGGTTTTAAACCAATTTCATCTGCTGCTTCATCTGGGCCATGAACCCAATGCTTAGAACCACGGCACATGTCGTTCCATTCAAGTTCAATACCTGCATAGCCTGCTTGGCATGCACGGAATTCTTCTAAGTCGTCTGGCGTTGCCATACCTGAAGCATTGAAGAAGTCTTCATATTGACGAATACGACGTGTACGCGATTCTTTATCTTCACCAATTGGGGCGATACAATAAATAGTGACTTCAGTTTTATTCACTGAAATAGGGCGCAGGACACGAATTTGTGAACCGAACTGATCCATGAAATAAACGTTTGGATACAAGCACAGGTTACGTGAACGTTCGATCATCCATTTTGACATCGGAGCACCGAATTTTTCGGTATATTCGTCAGCTTTCGGGAAGTTTGGACGGTCTTCTGGGTTTGCCCATTGTGTCCATAACAGCATGTGACCATGTTCAAAACCGTAAGAACCACCGCCTTGTTTGCCCCATGAACCTGCGCTCATAGCACGAACATTATCCGCAGCTTCTTTTTCTTTACGCTGTTGAGTAGTTGCTGCATAGTTCCAATGTACGGCAGAAACGTGATAACCATCTGCACCATTTTCAGCAGTCAGTTTCCAGTTACCATCGTAAGTATAGGTTGAAGAACCACGTAAAATTTCTAAGCCTTGTTCAGACTGATCGACAATCATATCAATGATTTTGGTCGTTTCGCCCAAGAATTCTTCAAGTGTTGGTACGTCAGGGTTTAAGCTACCAAACAAGAAACCTTTGTAGCTTTCAAAACGTGCAACTTTTTTAAGGTCGTGTGAACCTTCTTGGTTAAAGCAATCTGAATATCCCGCATCTGCTGGATCTTTTACTTTTAGTAATTTACCAGAGTTGTTGAATGTCCAGCCGTGGAATGGGCAAGTATACGTTGCTTTATTACCACGTTTATTACGACAAATCTGCGCGCCACGGTGTGAACATGCATTAATCATCGCATTGAGTTCGCCAGTGCGGTTACGCGCAATAATAATCGGTTGGCGACCAATGTATGTGGTGTAAAAATCGTTATTATTTGGAATTTGACTTTCATGTGCCAAGTAGACCCAGTTACCTTCAAAGATATACTTCATCTCTAGGTCAAAAAGGGCTTGGTCAGTAAAAACTGAACGGTGAAGTTTAAATTCACCCGTTTCAAAATTGTCTACAAGTAATTCATCAATTCGATCTAGATGACTAGTATTGATAACAGGAATACGTGGCATGTCCGTTCTCCAACTTTCCAATGTGAGGAAGTGACCAAGATACCAGTGAAGCTATCTTGGTCTCTATTGTTAAATGATTAAGCGCTAACGCGACGGCGGTCTACTTCAGTAGAAGGTGCTGTTGCAGCATCTTTTACCAGTTTCACATTAAATTGAATGTGTTTGAATGCTTCTTTAACGCCACGGCGTTCAATTTCAGTAGCATCCGTAACATCCATTGCTGTAGCAACAAGGCCATCACGTGTAGCAAATGCAAAGTCATCCCAAAGGTATTTGTCACCTTCGATATTAAACTGAGTTGTTAACTTACGGTAGCCCGGTGCAGATACAAAATAATGCACATGAGAAGGGC
Organism: Acinetobacter celticus; assembly: GCF_001707755.1. GTDB lineage: Bacteria > Pseudomonadota > Gammaproteobacteria > Pseudomonadales > Moraxellaceae > Acinetobacter > Acinetobacter celticus. The sequence continues at coordinate 5,710 of NZ_MBDL01000008.1, forward strand.
GGTTACCATGACGGCCTAGTTTGTTTAGAACAAACTGTGTTGTGCCTTCTGGTGGGCAACCATAGCCAACAGGCATAGTCGTTTGTGCAGTATAAGAACCGTCAGTATTGCTTAAAACAGTACGACGAAGGTTGAAATCTGACTGTGACTTATCAAAGAATGAATAGTTGCCTAGGCTGTTTGCATGCCAAATTTCAACTTTTGCATTTGGAATGATATTGCCTTCAGTGTCAGTTACAGTTCCTTCAATGAATAGTGTAGGAATTTTATCTGTTTCAGAACCATCATCCATACGAGTAAAGCCAACTGTTTCAGGTGCGCCAGCAACGTATAATGGGCCTTCAATGGTACGTGGCGTTCCGCCTGTAATGCCTGCTTTGGCATCTGCTTCATCTGCACGTAAATCTAAATAATGTTCAAGACCTAAACCAGCAGCCAAAAGACCTAATTCGTTCGCTTGACCCGCATCTGTAAAGTACTCAAGACCTTTCCAAAGCTCAGTTTGAGAAATATCTAAGTCTTCAATGGCTTGGAATAAATCACCCACTAAGCGGACGACAATTTGTTGTACACGTGTATCTACTTCACCAGTAGCGGTGTCAACGTTCATTTGTTTTACTAATTGGTCGATTTCTTGACGGTTCATACTAGTGCTCCTGAAGTATGTTTGTTGTGTGGTGGCTAGCTTTATTTATTTAAAAGCGTTGGCTACCACGATCCTTGTTTCATTAACTTTTGTTTGTATAAAAACTACAACGTATATTTTGAATTAACTATCGTCATCACGTACTGATGACGGGTGGCGGTTCATTGCCATTACTTCAATATTCATGTAAGGATAAAGCGGAAGACCTTGCAAAATATTGTGCAGTTCTTCATTGCTGTCCACATCAAAAATACTGATGTTTGAATATTGGCCTGTAATACGCCAAATATGACGCCATTTGCCTTGCTGCTGTAAGTCTTGTGAATAGGCTTTTTCAACAGCCTTAATTTCGTTTACTTGTTCAGCTGGTAGATCACGAGGGATATTAACATCCATGCGCACTTGGAAAAGCATGAGAAGCTCCTGTCTAAAATTATTGACGACGCAAGTTGTCAATTTTATCTTCATCTAACTCAATACCTAAGCCTGCTGTTTTTGGAACAGTCAGTTCAAAGTTCTGGTATTGAAGTGGCGTTTTTAAAATATCTTCAGTCAATAACAATGGACCGAATAGCTCAGTGCCATATGCTAAATTTTCAAAAGTTGTAAATGCATGTGCAGAAGCAATGGTGCCGACAGGGCCTTCCAACATTGTTCCGCCATACAGATCAATCCCTGCAAGCTTGGCAATTTTGGCAACTTCACAGCCTTCAACTAGGCCACCAGACTGCGCAATTTTGACTGCAAATACAGAAGATGCATTACGTTTTGCCAAGTGGTAGGCGCTATGCGGTCCCATCAACGACTCATCTGCCATAATGGCAATATCGAATCTACGAGTAAGACGTTCCATAGCGTCAATATTATCAATTGCACAAGGTTGTTCAATGAGGTCTACACCACCATCTTGTAGTAATTGAATGCCTTTAACAGCTTCAAGTTCAGACCAAGCACGGTTCACATCGACACGAATTGAAATTTCTGAACCTAGAGCTTTTTTAATTGCTAAAACATGTTCAACGTCTGCTTCAACAGGGCGTGAACCAATTTTTAGTTTGAAAATGTTGTGGCGTTTTGCTTCAATCATCTTCTGTGCTTCAGCAATATCTTTTTCTGTATTGCCAGAAGCTAAAACCCAAAGAACAGGAACACCATCGCGTAAACGGCCACCTAATAGTTCACTCAGTGGTAAACCTAGACGCTGTGCCTGAATATCAAGTAATGCGGTTTGAATTGCACATTTTGCAAAACGGTTGCCATTGATATTACGTTTAATCACTTGCATGATTTTTGCAACGTTTAAACCAGGCAATGTTTTTAAAAGTGGTGCGAAATAAGTTTCAATATTGGTTTTAATGCTTTCTGGGCTTTCGTCTCCATAGCCTAAACCACCAATAGTGGTCGCTTCGCCCCAGCCGATAAACCCATCGTCGGTTGTTACTTTAACCAAAACTAATGTTTGTGTTTGCATTGTCGCAACAGCCATCTTATGTGGACGGATTGTTGGAATTTCGACAAGCAGTGTTTCAACGGATTTATACATCTTTGACTCTTCGCAACCTTGCGTTGTGTACCTGATGTGATATACCTTAAAAGAATAATATTTGACTGTCTAAGATCAAATTTGCATTTTTATATATCTTAAAGGTATTGGTCATGGAACTCAGACACCTTCGCTATTATGCAGCTGTCGTAGAAGAACAAAGCTTTACTAAAGCTGCTGAAAAGCTTTTTATTGCCCAGCCTCCGCTCAGCAGGCAGATTCAGAACCTTGAAGCAGAATTGGGGGTTCAACTCTTTGAACGCGGTAGCCGACCTTTAAAGACCACAGAAGCGGGTTATTTCTTCTATCAGCATGCCATTAAACTTTTGTCTAATGCTGAAGAGATTAAAGCCATGACGCAGCGTATTGGCTTAGTGGAAAAAACAGTCACTATGGGGTTTGTGGGTTCACTTCTATATGGCTTACTGCCCAAAATTGTGTATTTGTTCCGTCAACAGCATCCATATTTAAAAATTGAACTGATTGAAATGAGTACCAAAGACCAAATTATGGCCTTAAAAGAAGGGCGTATAGATGTTGGTTTTGGCCGATTACGTATTTCGGACCCTGCTGTTCGTCGGGTTCTTTTACGTGATGAGCCACTCATGGTTGCGGTACATGCAAGTCATCCATTGGCTCAGCAGAAAGAAGGTGTGTATTTAGCGGATATTGTTGATGAAAATCAATTTTTATATCCAAGCCATCCCAAACCTAATTTTTCCACGCAAGTTCGACATTTATTTTCCGAACACGGATTAGACCCGAGAAACTTAAAAGAAGTCCGAGAGATTCAGCTTGCTTTGGGGTTGGTAGCGGCTGGTGAAGGAATTTGTATTGTACCTGAGAGTGCAAGAACCATTCAGCTTCCACATTTGCACTATATTCCAGTGTTAGACGATTCTGCAAAAAGTCCAATCTTTTTGGCCATTCGTTCTATGGATGAAAGTGATCATATTCGGTCACTATTCGATTGTATTTATCAAGTGTATGATTTAGAAGCAATTAATTATGATAGGGCTGTCATTTAAATAAAACTAACTCAGTGCATAAAAAAATCTCTTTATACGAAAAAGATATAAACAATACTTTTATTGAAAGCAAATTCACCAACCATAAGTGAATTTGCTTTTTTTATTTGCCTATATTTTTAAATCTTTTATTTAGTGAGGTTGTTATCGGTACTCTAGATTTAACGATGACTTAAAAATAATAAATATTATTTAAAATCATAAAGTAAAAGTGAAAAAATGATTAAAGGCTATTAATTTTTATGACCATTTACAGCAACGTAAAATCCTTTTGACTCTGAAAAAAAGACCTATATTTTAGAAAAATAAATCGCTCTACTTTAGTAAGATTCGTACTATTTAAGTTTTTGTTTATTCATCATTAATTTATTAAACCGACTTTTAAGGTATAAATTTAGAGCTAATCGGTTTTGGACTTAAAATGATAATTGCCTCATTGTTCGTACAAATTGGAATTGTCCATAAGCAGGAGGCTTATCATGAATACAGAACAGATCAATATTAACAATATCGTAGATGAAGCAAAATTTAGACCATTCCATTGGGGAGTGTTAATTTGGTGTTTACTGATTATTATTTTTGATGGCTATGACCTCGTTATTTACGGCGTGGCATTACCATTATTAATGCAGGAATGGGGACTTTCTGCTGTTCAGGCAGGCTTACTGGCCAGTACCGCATTATTTGGTATGATGTTTGGTGCCATGTCTTTTGGTACGCTGTCAGACAAATTAGGTCGTAAAAAAACCATTATGATCTGTGTGGCTATTTTTAGTGGCTTTACATTTTGTGGCGCATTTGCATCGACACCCGTTGAATTTGGTATTTTACGCTTTTTAGCTGGTTTAGGTATTGGCGGTGTGATGCCGAACGTTGTTGCACTCATGACGGAATACTCACCAAAACGTAGCCGTAGTACTTTAGTGGCATTAATGTTTAGTGGTTATGCTATTGGTGGTATGACTTCAGCTTTATTGGGTGCATGGTTAGTGACGGATTATGGTTGGAAAATCATGTTCCTTCTAGCAGGTATTCCATTCCTTGCTTTACCACTCATTTGGAAATTTTTGCCAGAATCGTTAATGTTCCTCACTAAGAAAGGTGAAATGGATCAAGTTAGAGCGATTGTACAAAAAATTGCACCTGAACAAAAAATTTCGCCTCAAGCTCAATTTAAATTAAATGAGCCAACAGCAGGCGATGAAGCACCACTAAAAGCTTTATTCCAACAAGGTCGTACCTTTAGCACCATGATGTTCTGGCTTGCATTCTTCATGTGCTTATTAATGGTATATGCATTGGGTAGCTGGTTACCAAAACTGATGATTCAAGCAGGATATTCTTTAGGCGCAAGTATGATTTTCTTATTTGCCTTGAATATTGGTGGCATGGTCGGCGCGATTGGTGGTGGTGCACTTGCAGACCGTTTCCATTTAAAACCTGTGTTAACCATCATGTTCGCTGTTGGTGCCATTGCCCTAATTTTACTTGGCTTTAATAGTCCGCAAGCAGTGCTGTATTTCTTAATTGCGATAGCTGGGGCTGCAACTATTGGTTCACAAATCCTACTTTATACTTTCGTCGCACAGTTCTATCCAACTGCTGTACGTTCTACAGGTATGGGTTGGGCTTCAGGTATTGGACGAATCGGTGCAATTGTAGGGCCTGTATTGACTGGCGCATTGTTAACTTTTGAATTACCTCACCAAATGAACTTCTTAGTAATTGCTATTCCTGGTGTGATTGCAGCATTTGCAATCTTTATGGTGAACTTAAAAGTGTCTGTAGAAGGCGTTCAGCAAGCTAAAAAAGATTTAAAACAAGAATCTTTTGTTAAAAATGTAGCGCAATAACACATCATAAAAACAGGCTAAAACACTTTAGCCTGTTATGGATTTATACCAATTTAAGGGAATATTATGGATATTAAATTAAAACCACTTGTCGCACTGATTATTAGTAACATGGCACTTTGCGCTGTTGCACATGCTGAAAGTAATGAAAATCAATTTAAAGTTGTATTAAAAAATGCATTCATTGAACGCAACTTTGATAATGATAACATTAAGGACCCAGGTAGTTGGTCACAAGGTATTTCAGGGTTTTATCAGTCTAAGTATATTCCTACTGTTTTAAGTATTGCAGATAAGCCAATAGAATTAGGCGTTGATGCTTCTTTACAATATGCACTGCGTTTAAGTGATGACCGTCATATTGATGATACGATCTTACCATTTGATAAAAACACGCAAAGTCAGGAACGTCACTTTTTAAAGTATGGCGGTACATTTAAAGTAAAATACGATACGACAGAATTGAAAGTTGGTGAATTGTTCTTAGATTTGCCAATTACGGCAGTCGATACCAGTCGTCAATTGATCAGTTCGTATTGGGGTGGGCAACTAAAGTCTAAACTGACAGATAACTTACAACTTGAACTTGGCCGTATTACTCAAGTTTCACCACGTTATGAAGAAGGTTTTCACGAATTTTCAGTCACCAGCAAAGGTGTAAAACATTACTCAGATGGCTTAAATTATTTGGATTTTAAATATAATGTTTCACCCAACTTAAAGGCTGAATACTACTATGGAGACTTAGAGGATTTATACGATAAGCACTATCTAGGTTTTGAATATTCGTGGAAAAATGAGCATCTAAAGTCTAAAACTCAATTGAAATATTTTAGATCTGAAGATTCAGGTGCTGCTAAAGCAGGCGAAATTGATAACCATAACATTGGTTTGTTAGAAACAGTTTTTGCAGGGAACCATACGTTGGGTTTAGGTTACCAACAGTTATTTGGTGACACGGCGTATCCTTTACCTGATGGCTTTTTACCAGAGTTGTATTTTATTAACTGGAACGCCACAGGATTCTTTAAAAAAGATGAAAAGTCAGTACATTTGATTTATGGATATAACTTCAAAGACTACGCACCAGGCTTAAATGCAGCCGTTAAATATGTATATGGTACAGACTTTAAAGATGCTCTGGGCCGTGATAACCATGAGTCTGAAACAAACGTGATGCTTGCTTATGATATGCAAAATCCAAAGCTAAAAGGTTTATCGTTCAGATGGTTATATATAAACTATGATGTTGAACATGGAAACTCTTTCCAAGAAAACCGTGTATTTACGACATATACCATGAAGTTTTAATTAGGCATTTACCTCCAGTATTATTGAACAAATGCATAAATAAAAACCCCAATAATGTTATTGGGGTTTTTATTTGCTGAATGTAAAACCAAAAATAAAATACAGCCATATTTATATAGGTTTTTAATCTATTACCTACATGTTGTAAAAACCCTTCAGATTAAGCGATCGCATCACTTCTGAGGATCAAACAGCATCTATAAAGAGTCCAGTCACTATAACAGTAATACTCAAAACCTATCTCTCTGTTATATTTTTTTATGGTTATTTTGTGTCTACACGTGTGTCGCTATTTTTTAGATAATATTTATAGAATCTCAAAAGTGAACAGGTGAATGGAATGAAACAGCAAAACCAAGACAACCGCGCTCCTAAATATGCAGACAGTAACCTTTCCGATAAAGCTTTCAAAAACATGCTCTTGTGGTTTGCCTTATATGCAGGGTTATTTTGTATCGGAGTAATAATTGCAATCAATGCCGATAAAATTAATATGGCTTAATTTATTCAGATTACGAACGCATCACTAAATTTAGCTTGAATCGCCTGATGTTCTGGGCGATTTTTTTATGCCTAAATTTATATATATTTCATTTTCGACTAAAGCAGGCTATACAGGTCAAAGAAAAGAGTAGAAAAAGCAGGCGTTGTAGGTTAAAACAGATAAATCGATTTGATGTATGACTTTTATACATCCTCAATAAAAAGATTACAGTAGAAATAGCCAATTTGGCAAAAATGGATAAAAGACATAAGGAGTAGAGAATGCTGGGCAATATGATGTTTCAACCCCTATTAATTAGTAACATGATTGAACATGCAGGACGCTATCATGCAGATAGTTTGGTTATTTCTAAAAATACAGATTTAAGCATTACCGAAACCACTTGGGGGCAAGTACACGAAAACTCAAAGCGTTTTGCGAATGCGTTGCAAGCTTTGGGTGCTGTTCAAGGTGACCGTATTGCCACCATTGCATGGAATAATCATCGACATTTAGAGTCTTGGTACGCTATTTCTGGCAGTGGCATGGTTTGTCATACCATTAACCCACGTTTGTTCCCAGAACAACTGGTTTTTATTATTAATGACGCCGATGACAAAGTTCTATTATTTGATAAGACATTCTTACCTTTGGTAAAAGCTGTAAAGCCAATGCTGAAATGTGTAGAACATTATATTTGTTTAGACGCGCCAGACAGTGCGGTCACCGAACAATTGCCAGATGTCTTATTTTATGATGATGTGATTGCACAGCAATCGACACAGTATACATGGCCAGTCTTAGATGAGTTGAGTGCCAGTTCTTTATGTTATACATCAGGTACTACAGGCAACCCTAAAGGCGTGCTTTATAGTCATCGCTCTACAGTCCTGCACAGTTATGCCATTTGTATGCCAGATTCGTTAAATATTTCAGCCCGAGATATTATGCTTCCTGTCGTACCAATGTTCCATGTCAATGCATGGGGTACACCATATGCCGCTGCTATGGTCGGTTGTACTTTGGTTTTGCCGGGGCCTGGGCTTGATGGTGCAAGTTTAGTGCATTTAATTGATACCTTTAAAGTGTCGGTAGCTTTGGGTGTTCCAACCATTTGGCAAGGGCTGATTAATGCAGCACTGCAAACAGGAACAACCTTAGAGAGCCTAAAACGAAATGTAGTCGGTGGTTCTGCGTGCCCACCTGCAATGCTTCAAATATTTAAAGAAAAATTTGATTGTGAAACCATTCATGCATGGGGAATGACAGAGACCAGTCCACTGGGTTCATCTTGCCAATTTAAAGCCAAACATCAATCTTTATCTGATGAAGAAAAACTGAAAATTCGCCTATCACAAGGCCGTCCGCCTTTCGGTGTAGATTTACGGCTGACAGATGAAGAAAAGGGAACACATGAGCTAGAACGTGATGGGCACGCGTCCGGTAATTTACAAATTAAAGGTCATTGGATCATTCAAAATTACTTTGGTAAGGCCGAATCTGCTTTAACCTCAGATGGATGGTTTGATACAGGTGATATTGCAACCCTTGACGCAGATGGCTATTTAAAAATTAGTGATCGCTCGAAGGACTTAATTAAGTCAGGTGGTGAGTGGATTTCATCGGTTGAATTGGAAAATTTAGCCATGGGGCATCCTAAAATTGCCATGGCCGCGGTTATTGCCGCCATACATCCGAAATGGGATGAGCGACCAATTTTGATTGCCATTAAAAAAGCAGAAACTGATCTATCTGAAGCTGAACTTTTAGATTATTATGCCGACAAAGTCGCAAAATGGCAGATACCCGATAAAGTGATTTTTGTAAACAGTATTCCTTTAAGTGGTACAGGCAAAATGTTGAAAAAAGATTTGCGGGAATTATATGGAAATGTGCTGTTGAATAGCTAATTCAGCCACTTAATCATGTAGACTTTAGAAAGCTCAATCCTAAAAAATTGGGCTTTTTATATGCTTGATAGCCCTTTATACCATTAAATATATAAAAAATTCTTCGCTTAAACATAAAAAAGTTCAATGTTTTTATTGAGGTAGCCTTCTCGTAATTAGAACTGAAGTGGCGTACATTGCAACTACGCGTTTTAAGCGACTGCAATTTAGGCAACCTATGTTTTCCAGCTGGATTCTCTTTACTTTGATGGCTGCTTTTATGCAGTCATGGCGTAATGCCTTTCAAAAGCAATTAAGTACAACGGTTGATGTCTATGGTGTGACTTTAGCGCGCTTTTTGTTTGCTTTGCCTCTGGCTGTTTTATATATGTTTTGGCTGTATCAGTCGCATCCTATTCAGACGCATGTCAGTTTTACAACAAGGTTTTGGGTTTATATCTTTATTGCAGGTTGTAGCCAAATTCTAGCCACTATTTTAATGGTGATGCTTTTTAAACAAAAAAATTATGCAGTGGGTGTGGGACTTGCAAAAAGTGAAGCAATTTTAGCGGCTTTAGTTGCAGTTATTTTTTTACAAGATCATTTAAGTCTATTGGGGTGGGTCGGTGTTGCCATCGGTGGCGGGGCAGTTTTCCTTTTAAGTAAAGGCGGTCAACTTCAGCAACTTTCTTTACCCACCTTAATGATTGGTATCGGTAGCGGATTAAGCTTTGCAATCACTTCACTTTTGGTACGCGAAGCCAGTCTTGAACTGAGCGAGTTACCTTTTTTACATCGCGCATCTTGGGTGTTGCTGTGTGTCATTGCTTTTCAGTGCATCAGTTTGTTGCTGTATTTATGTGTATTTAGTCGAAAAACCCTAAAAACTATGTGGCAACGCATTGGATTGACGTTTAAAGTGAGCGTTTGCAGTTTTGTGGCATCATTGGGTTGGTTTACCGCTATGACTATGCAATCGGTGGCGATTGTTAAAACACTTGGGCAAATTGAAATTTTGTTTAGCCTGCTCATTTCTGCCTATTTCTTTAAAGAAAAATTAGCCAGAACTGATCATTGGGGGCTGTGTTTGGTGGTGATTGCCGCTATTTTGGTTATTTGGGCTTAAATAGCATTTGAATAAGTTGAATGGTCATCTTCCTTGCTAAAGATTAGGCACATTGAGTTGGCTATAAAAACGTAAAACGACTTCAAATTGCCAACATCAGAATATATATAAATAATTTATCTCCAATTTTGTATTGAGTAGATGTATGATTTCTAGTAGAACATATCTTTTATAGAAGAACTGCTGGGAACAACATGGCGACGAATCCTTATCAAAATTTTTATAGAAAATTCACAAAGAAAATTTTAGATAAAATAGTTAGCCCACAAGTTCTGGGCGATACAGAAGCACTTGAAAATAAAATTAATATAGAAAACGAACATCAGTTTCCAGTTTGCTATGTCATTCAGGATGATTCAACGTCTAATCAAGTGTTGATTGATAATGAAACTGAAAAGCGTCAATTTAGTTCGGCATTTGCGCCCTTAAACTTAGGGGAATATCAGGAAGATGATTCATTTCTAACCCTTGAAGCGACGAAAAAAAATGCATCATCGTTCTATCCAGACAAACTCATTCGTTTGGTGGAATACCTATTAAAACACCCTGAAAATGATGTGTTATTAGTTCCTGTAACGGTTTTATGGGGGCGTTCTCCTGAAAATGAGGACAGTTGGTATAAAGCGCTGATGGCAGATGCATGGACAAAACCCACTGGCATTAAGCAGGCTTTAAATATTACACTCTATGGTCGTGAAAACTATATTGAGTTTCATCAACCTGTTTCGCTACAAGGGTTAATCCAACAAGCTTTGGAAATGAGCCCAAACTTTTCACCTGCGCACTATGTAGTGACAGAATTAAATACACAGTTTAATCAATATAAAGAAGCGATTTTAGGCCCCGATTTATCTGACCGTCGTAATGTTATTAATAAGTTGATGATGACTGATACGGTAAAAGCAGCGATTTTGACAGAAAGTATTCACAAAAAAATCAGTGTGGGCCAAGCGGAAAACCTAGCTAAAAAGTATTTAGATGAGATTGTTTCAGACTATTCATACTCAACGATTCGTTTTGCTGATATTGCATTAACGAAGCTTTGGACACAGTTGTATGACGGCATTGAAGTCCATAACTTTGATATGGTACGTGAACTATCAAAAGACTATGAATTGGTTTATACGCCGTGTCATCGTAGTCATATCGACTATTTGTTATTGTCTTTTGTCATTCATAAACGTGGATTAATGGTGCCACATATTGCCGCGGGCATTAACTTAAATATGCCTGTCGTCGGACAGATCATGCGTGGTGCAGGTGCGTATTTTATTCGTAGAAGCTTTAGCGGAAATGCACTGTATACGGCGGTATTTAAAGAATATGTGCATAGCTTATTAAGTCGTAATACACCGTTAGAGTATTTTGTCGAAGGTGGTCGTTCACGTACTGGGTTATTGTTACCTGCGAAAAAAGGTATGTTGGCGATGACAATTCAAAGCCATTTACGTGGAAACAGTAAGCCTATCGTTTTTATTCCAACTTATTTTGGCTATGAAAAACTGCTTGAAGGTTCTTCTTATATTAAAGAATTGGGTGGTCAGAAAAAGCAGGCCGAATCATTATTTGGCTTATTGAAATCGATTCAAAAAATTGAAAAAGTGTTTGGTAAAGTTCATGTAAATTTTGGTGAACCAGTCTTTTTAGCTCATTTGCTGAAAGAAAATCATGCACCAGAACATGTGGGCTTGCAGGATGAACTTCCAGATACTGTCAAACAGGTTGTTAATGCAGTGGCTGAAGATATTTTAGAAAATATCAATAAAGCAGTGGTTATTAACCCAATTAGTTTAATTTCGTTGGTCTTGCTGAATGCACCGACACACGCTTTAGCCGAGCGTGATGTCTTGCAACGTTTAGAGCAGTTCCGTGGCTATTTAAAGCAACATTGCTATGATACGCGCATGAAAATAACGGAATTGTCTAATCATGAAATTATTCAATATGCAATTCAATTGAAGCAAATTGAATTTGTTGAACATGACAATGAGCGCTGGATCAAAGTCTGTGAAAAGCAAGACGCTTTATTGAAATACTTTAGTAATAATATTCTGCATACCTTTATTTTACCTGCATTAATTGCAAATATTTTAAAAGCACAACTGGCTAATGACAATTCTGACTTGACCATTGACGCATTAAAAGAAAGCGCTTTACAGGTTTATCCAGAAATTAAAAAGCAATTTTTTTTAAAGTGGACAGAAGAACAACTGTTGCTAGAAATAGATCAAGTGTTGGCTTATTTTGTGGCTGAGTGGGTGATTCAAATCCAAGCACAAAATATACACATCAATGATGCAGATGATTCTTTAAGATTTTTATCATCATTTGCGCATTTGTATGAGCTAAATTTAACGAAAGAATAAATTCGCCTTTTACAGTTGTAATAAAAGCCAAACCGCATTTAGTGGTTTGGCTTTTTTCGCATTATGCACAGCCAAGTCTTTTATTTAGGGATTACTTTCATAATGCGCAATATATTGCGTCAGTAAATCTAATGCATTTTGTGTCTTGTCATTCAATTCAAATGAACAGTTAATGCGAATATGATGCGGTATTTTTTCTGAACGGTAAAACAATGAGCCTGGTGCAATGCTCACTTTATGTTCCAACATATGATGATAAACCCGATTACCATCGATATATGCTGGCAAGGTGATCCATAAAAAATAGCCCGATGGATAGTAATGCACCTGACAATTGTCAGGCAGATTTTTTATTAAATATTGATAATATTGATTTTTTAAGCGTTTTAAGGTGTTGCGTAAGGTTTTTAAATGCTTTTCATAATAACGATGAGACAAATATTCTGCTAAAGCGTTCTGAATAAATGAGTTGACCGATAATGTACTCATTAATTGTAAATGTTGAATACTTTCTGAAAATTTTCCTGCATAAACCCAACCGACGCGAAAACCAGCGCCCAAAGTTTTAGAAAAGGAAGAGCAATGTAGAACACGGTTTTGTTGATCAAAATACTTCATTGATAGTGGTTTTTTATGCCCAAAGTACAATTCTTCATAAACATCATCTTCAATCAAATAAATTTGATGTTCCTGTAGTAATTTTGCCAATTGTAATTTAATTGCATCACTGACAGTAAAACCAATTGGGTTTTGGCTATTGAGCATCAGTAAACAGACTTTAATAGGATAATGAGTAATGGCATTTTTAAATGCGTCTAAATCTAATCCATGTTCTGGGTGAACAGGAATGGTAATGACCTTTAAGCCTAAATGTTCTGTTGCTTGCCACGCACCATAAAAAACCGTTTCCTGTAAAAGAATATAATCGCCAGGTTTGGTCAAAGTTTGTAGGGATAGGTTGAGTGCATCCAAACCACCAGAAGTAATGACAATATCAGATGGATCTGTAGGAATGCCTTGCATGCAATAACGCTGCGCAATCAGCTTTCTGAGGTCTAAATTACCTGGTGGCAGGCTAGGCATTTGTTCGTAGCTTAAGCGGTGTTTTGCGCGTTGCCCTAAGGTTTGCATTAACTTGGGTGAATATAAAAGTTGGCTGTCTGGAAACGCAATTCCGAATGGAATAATATCTTCCGATTGAATCGATTTTAAATAGCGGAAAATCGTCGAGTTAATTTCTATTTTTTCATTCAAAATGACGGTTTTAGCTATTTTTATAGTATTGGGGTCTTCGGTCATAAAGTATCCCAATTTTTCTTTAGAATAAATCAGTCCTTGCGCTTCTAATTCTTGATAAGCATTCATGACTGTAATCAGACTAAACCCCGAAGTTTCAGCTTGCTGACGCAAAGAAGGCAACTTTTCATTGGGTTTCCAGACACCGCTTTCAATAAGATGTTTTAAACTGAGAGCAAGCTGTTCCGATTTATACATAAGTGATGACTCAAGTGATTCGCTAAGAAAATATGGATAGACCGTGCTACTTATATTTTAGCCTTTTTTGAGGTTTGAAAACAAAAAACTGTCTTAAGTTTGAAAGTATTTTATCTACTCCTTAACCTAAGGATAGGCAAAATACAGCATAAAACGAAATAATCCTGCAATGATGGCCAAGCTAATAAAGCCGACTAACCATAAGCAAATAAACCACTGGGTAGAATTCATTTTAGAAATGATTTTATCCATTTTAGATACTCCAGAACACGTTGTTTAAGAGAAATGCTATTGGCTAAATTTTTGCTTAGCCAATAGCTATAAACATGCAAGGGTTTTAGTGATAACCTTTATCACCAATACGAACTTTGTCACGGAAAACCCAATAAGATAAAAAGGTATAGGCAATAATAATTGGAATTAAAATTACAGCACCAACCAAGGTAAACTTTAAGCTAGATTCAGGTGCAGCTGCTTGCCAAATACTGACAGAGGGTGGAATGATATTGGGCCATAAACTAATCACAAAACCCGTAAATGCCAAGAAAACCAATACCAGTGTGTAAATAAAAGGTTTGACCTCATTTTTGTTTTTGCATGCCCGAAAAATTAGCCCAACAAACAGTAAAACTAAAATAGGTACAGGACTAAAGTAAAATACATTGGGTAAAGAGAACCAACGCATTGCAATTTCAGGGTGGGTGAGTGGCGTATATAAACTCACACCTACAAAAATCATGAATAGAGTGATTAATAATTTTGGCATAAGCTTATACATATGTACCTGTAGCCTAGAATCTGTTTTAAGGATTAACCAACCACAGCCCAAAGTTGCATACATCACCAAAACGCCAAAACCAGAGAAAATTGAAAATGGCGTGAGCCAATCCCAGACACCACCACTATAAATACCTTGTGTGGTTTCAATGCCTTGAATATAGGCACCTAAGATTACACCTTGAAAAAAACTGGATAAAATTGAACCCCAAATAAAAGCTTGATCCCATAGATATTTGGTACGAAAAGCTTTAAACCGAAATTCAAAGGCAACACCGCGGAAAATGAGTGCGACGACCATAAAAACAATGGGCAAATATAATGCAGACAGAACAGTTGAATAGACCAAAGGAAAGGCTGCAAACAAGCCTGCACCACCCAAAACCATCCATGTTTCATTGCCATCCCAGACGGGTGCGACGGTATTCATCATGACATCACGTTCTTGATGATTTTGAATGAAAGGAAAGAGAATGCCAATCCCCAAATCAAAACCATCCATAATCACGTAAATCAACACACTTAAACCAATAATACCGACCCAAACTAAGGTAAGATCAATCATGATTATTCTCCTTATTATGATTGGCAGGTGTTATTGGATTCTGAGTGGTGTCATCAAAACTATCTTCTACAGCGCTGAGTGGACGTAAAGGTGTTTTAAAATGTCCCAGACCGGTTATTTCAGATTCAGAAGTACTATCAATAAACGTTGGGCCAGTTTTAATCAATTTCAGCATGTAGTAAATGCCACTACCAAAAACTAGGGTATAAACCAATACAAAGAGAATCAAACTTAGGCCAACTTGATCGGCAGTAACAGTATGGGATAAACCATCTTTTGTACGTAGCACACCATACACAACCCAAGGTTGACGGCCTACTTCAGTTGTGATCCAACCTGCAAGTAGCGCAATATAGCCCGTTGGCCCCATAACTATTGCACATTTATGAAACCATGAAGTGCTATACAGTTTTCCTTTTTTGCGTAGCCACAATGCTGTCAGGGATAGCAAGACCATTGATATACCTAAACCGACCATAATGCGAAAGCTCCAAAATACAATAGGCACATTTGGACGATCTTCTTTAGCAAAGTCTTTTAAACCTGTCACTTGACCTTCTTTAGAGTGAGTCAGAATCAAACTACCCAGATAAGGAATACCAATTTCGGCATTATTACGCTCATTTTCCATATCTGGTAAGGCAAATAATAATAAGGGCATCCCATGATCATGGTTAGTGTTCCAATGTCCTTCAATAGCAGCCAATTTTACAGGTTGATGCTTTAACGTATTTAAACCGTGATTATCACCAATAAAGATTTGTAAACACGAGGTCACTAGAACCATCCAAAGGCCCATAGAAAATGATTTTTTAACCAATTCATCACGGCGACCTTTAAGTAAATGCCACGCAGCTGTGCCGACTACCAATAAAGAGGAAACTAAAAATGCCGCAGCCGCCATATGTGCAAAGCGGTAAGGGAATGAAGGGTTAAAGACAATCGCCCACCAATCGGTTGGTACAATAATGCCATTTTCTATGGCAAAACCTTGGGGTGTCTGCATCCAACTGTTTGAAGATAAAATCCAGAACATGGAAATGCAGGTGCCAATGGCAACCATTAAGGTGGCAAAAAAGTGTGCTTTGGGGCTTACACGGCCCCATCCAAAGAGCATAATTCCAAGGAAACCTGCTTCAAGGAAAAAGGCGCTTAGCACTTCATAGGTAAGCAATGGTCCTGTCACAGCACCAGCAATACGAGAGAACTCGCTCCAGTTGGTTCCGAACTGATAGCTCATCACGACGCCTGAAACCACACCCATACCAAAAGCAACTGCAAAAATTTTAATCCAATATTTGAATAAATCTTTATAAACAGGATTTTGTGTACGTAGCCATTTCCATTCTAATAGTGCAAGGAAACAGGCTAAGCCTATTGAAGTTGCTGGAAAGATAATATGGAAAGATACAGTGAACGCAAATTGTATTCGTGCTAATTCTAACGCCGTTAAACCTAGGCTCATAATAGTCCCCAAGTTTGATCAGAGGATTGAATTAACAAAATTTTGCACTTTAATTGGTGTAAAAAAAACATAGATCGTTCCATAAAAACTACCTATTTAAAATAATTATTAGGATGTTGATCTAAAACTTGATGAAGAAGTAGGTACAAAAAACTGAGATAAAAAATATAACAGAAATTTAAAAAACTAAACTCTGTTATATTTTTTTCCAATCTTACTGTAGCTACTTATTTTGCGTAAATTAGGTAAAAATCCAAGTAATAAAAGGATGATGATTGTTATGGTGACGCAATGTTTGTAACAGAACAATTGAATAATATTTTTGAAATAATTGAAGACCAAGGTCTTTCAGAAAAATTACAGGATGTGCTTGCACAGAAATATATTCATTTAGAAGCAATGCTACTGCGCGCCAAAGTATTGCGCGAATTTTCAACAGCTAAAGTTCAATATATTGTGCAGTCTAAAATTCAAGACGAACAAGCCAATATTGCATTTTTATTTGCGCCGTTTATTTTGGCAAATTTAAATCAGGTTGTTATTTATAACAGTCCTGCAACACCAGCGATTTTAAATATTTTAAACCACTACTATCAAGCAGATAAAAAACATAACTTAAAAATTGATGATGTTTTGTCTGCATTAAATGTTTATTTAGATTTACCTGAGAATACTCTGAATGAGACTGAATTCTGCTATTTTTCATTCATTCAGGCCTTGTGTCGCGCAGATGTGTCACAACTATTTTTAATCACGAATTTAGACATAAATGTCAAAAGACTTGCAGAAATTGAGCAATTTTTTAAAGTGAAGATTCACTGTATTGCCACAAATCCACAAGACAAGATCATCAGCAGTGCTGAATTCAATATACGTCAATTATTATTTAAAAATAAGAATGATCAATATGTTGCCTTGTGTGAAAAATTTTCGACGCTAAATGCCCAACTTCTTTTGTGCTACGGTCTTTATAACCAACAGCAAGCTACTCATCTTATAGAGGATATGTTCTACACAGAGCATATTTATGAAAAACTATCGGTTTATGCAGAGTATATACAAACCTGTTTACAGCATGGTTATACAGGAAATAATACTATTTCATCCATTTGATGATTAAACCCATACCGATATGTCTGGATGTAAGTTGAAGTGATGAATACCGTATCTAAAGGAAATAAATTAACAATTGCAGGTTCGCAAATTCTACTGATTTTAGCCGTTTGGGCCATTGCCTCTGTGCTACAAAATCTTCTGAATTTGCCTATTGCATCGGGCGTAATTGGCTTTTTTTTACTGTTAATATTGTTACATACACAGAGGTTAAAACTAGAAAATGTAGAGCAGGGTGCAGATGTGCTATTGGGGGAGTTATTACTATTTTTTATTCCACCTGTCGTTGGCATTATTCAGTATCAGGAATTATTGATTGCAAGTGGTTGGAAAATACTGTTCGTCATTATCATCAGTACAGCCATGGTCATGATGACCTCGGTCTGGATGGTGAGTTTTTTTCTACCACAGGATGATGTTGAATGAGTGTGTTTTGGGGCATTTTCTATTTGGTTTGGACTGTAGGTTGTTATTTTTTAGCAAAGAACCTCTATATTCGAACGCAAATCATTTATCTATCGCCCATTATTATGGTGCCATTTTTAAGTATTGTTTTAATTTTACTATTACAACATCACTTCCAAGACTATTACCGTTTTACCCAATATTTGGTTGCTATGTTGGGGCCAATTACGGTGGCTTTCGCCATTCCTGTATTTCGTTATAAAGATATGATTAAACAGCATTTTAAAGTGCTAATACTCAGTTCTTGTATGGCAATGCTTGTGGGTATTTTAAGTGTTTGGTTCTTAGCCAGTTTATTTAATTTTGATGATATTTTAAAAAATAGTTTATTAGCACGCTCAATTTCTATTCCATTTGCATTGGTATTGACCGAAAAAATTGGCGGTTCAATTAGCCTCATTCCATTGTTTACAGTTATTACGGGGCTGGTCGGTATGTTATTGGGTGACTTGATTTTGTTATGGATGAGATATAAAAATCGTATTGCGCAGGGAGCTGCTTTAGGCAATGCGGCGCATGCGATGGGAATTGCACGGGCAAGGCAACGTCATTCCTTAGAAGGTGTAATTGCAAGCCTTTCAATGATTATTTCAGGAATCATCATGGTTTTATTTGCACCATTTGTCATTACACTGATGAAATATTTTCTCTAAGCATAGAAAATCTTTAGCAGGATGTTTAGGCGCCGTAAAAGACATAATAATTTCTTTTTAGTAAAAGTCCGTTAAAATGACAGTAGATTCAGAACAGACTCGATATTTGAAATAGAGGGAAGAATGAAAAAATTAACCGGTCTTTTGCTTGGTACGATACTTATATCGGGGTGCGCGACGACATTACCTGAAACTGATAAAGTGGCTACTCGTGGCTTATTGCTTTGCGAAGCCAACGAATTATGTCCTTCAGTGATGGTTAGTTGGAATGAACAGAAAAAAGATGTTCTAGATGTCCAAATCAACTTAAATAGTGTTAATAACGAATTTGATATTAAACATGTCAGTTTTAGTAATGGTCAAAAAACATTTGGTTTTGACCCAATAACAGCCACAGAACACGAAGTTGTGTTTGGTATGCACCGTTCAAGAAATTCAGTGATTGTTCCTGTACGGCTTATGGCTGACCTAGATGGACAAAAACCAGGTCAGAAAATTATGATGAGCCTAGA
Organism: Acinetobacter celticus; assembly: GCF_001707755.1. Lineage (GTDB taxonomy): Bacteria > Pseudomonadota > Gammaproteobacteria > Pseudomonadales > Moraxellaceae > Acinetobacter > Acinetobacter celticus. Next base: position 25,000 of record NZ_MBDL01000008.1, read on the forward strand.
AACAGATAAAGGCACGATTACCCGTTATGTCTTAAAAGATGGGAAAGAGTCATTACTTTATCAGCAGTTTAAGTCAGTGTATAAATAAGTCATTCTGAATGATAAAAAAGCACAATATTGTGCTTTTTTATTTTGTGTAAAAGAATGCTTGAAACGGGTATAACTTTGCAAAAAATTATGTTTAGTCAGATACATTCTGTAGCATTCATCAGCTACAATGATCTTTCATATAAATGATGAATGCCTGAGAACTATGGATCAAGAGCTAATTGAAGAACAAAAACTGGTATGTGAAGAATTTGGTTCTGCATATCTGCCTGTTAAAGAAACAGATGTTGTAGCCATTGCACTACATACATTAAATAAAGAGCCTATTGTGGGTTTGCGTAAGGTCGCAGATGACAGTAATGCTTCTTGGTTTATTTATGGTGGCGAGCTAGATGGTGGCGAAGATTTTTTTGAAATCATTACCGTCAAGGCACTTGAAAAAGAATTTCCCAATGCATTGCCATATTTAGCTTTAGATACGGGCTATCGCTTTATGATCGATTCAGATGATTATGAAGATGTTTGGAAAGAAGGCGATGAAGCTTAAACTGGTCTTATTGTTATATGTTGCAAGTATTGGTTTTGCGCATGCAGAAGCCATAACACAACAGGAATACGATCAACACATTGAGCATTACACACAAGTCATTAAACAAACTAAAGTCATTTTGGATGATCCAGACTCGAAAGCAGATGCAAAAATGCAGAGTCAGGCACTGTGTGACCGTTTAAATGCTTATGAACAGATTGCCCAGCTTTCTAAAGAGAATTCACAGCTAGAACTTGCACCCATGATGTTAATGGTTGCTCAAACCTACTTGAATAAACAGCAAAAAAGTCTGACCAAGTCGGGTATGAGTACCAACGTCTTTTGTGCAGGAAAAATAAAATAGCCTAAGGATTTTTAAATATCATTTTTTGAAAGACACATTGTCAGGAAATGATAAGAAAATGACCTATCATGATAACCTTCTTATATTATGATAGACAGTGTTAGAGGATGTATAAGACCTATATCTTGGTGGGGTCTGTCTTCTTTAATACATCGAATAGATGTTATGGCCACTGCAAAGTGGCTTTTTTTATGTCAAAACTTAAAGTAATATTCAAATTTCTGCACGTGTACTTTTATTTCGAATGAAATGTATTTGTTGGATAAATAGACAAATCTAGCCAGTATGTTAGTATATCAAAAGCACAGTGTGTTCTATCTTAGGAGTTGTTGAATGACGGCTTATACCTCAGTAATCAAAGCAGGCAAGTATGAGGATGATATGATTCCAAAACTTGCAATTCATGCATTTCGGCATGCCTTTGAGCGTGCGTGCGCATCGTCTGAAGTTGTCTATGCTAAAAATCAACAACTTATACGCCGTGCTCAAAACGGTCAAGAAACTGCAGTCAAAGACTTATCACAAGCTTATATTGCTGTAGGTCATTTACCCAAAGTATTGAAGCGTAAAAAGAAACTAGAGCGAACAATATAAAAAATGCCTCGACAACCCCGTATTAGGATGTTTGCAGGTCCAAATGGCTCAGGAAAGAGCACTGTTAAGGAATATTTATTGCCCCATCATATTGGGGCATATTTAAATGCGGACGAATTAGAACAGCAACTCTATCAAACACAATGTATCAATTTAAGCCTTTATCATTCTAAGTTAAAAGCTCAGGACTTAATTGAGTTTTTAAAGCAGAAAAAGCGTCCCAAAGCAGGGGAATATTTAGCTCTGCTGTCTAAAGAACCACTGTTATTAAATGAGTGGGAAATTCAGTTTGATATTAGTGAAATCGATTCCTATTTATGTGCCAGAATTATTGATTATATTCGCCTCACTTTCCTTGATTTAAAAGTCAGTTTCACCTTTGAAACGGTTATGTCACATGTCTCTAAAGTTGAATTTTTGAAAGAAGCGAAACAACAGGGTTATCGGACATATTTGTATTTTGTTTCGACGGTTGACCCGATGATTAACATTGCACGTGTGCAGTATCGGGTGAAAACTGGCGGACATAATGTGCCTGAACAAAAAATTATAGACCGATACCACCGCAGTATGGATTTGTTAATGTCCGCTGTAGAAGCGACAGATCGAACTTATATTTTTGATAATTCTGCCGATGGTCAAATTGCTTCTTTTATTGCAGAAATTGAATCAGCCGAAATTTTAAAGCTTAATCATAGCTTAAAAATATTACCTAAATGGTTTGCTGAAAAAGTTTTAAAAGATTTTGAAGCCTAAAAATGGAATATAGGCAAATCACTGTTTCAAAATTTGAAGAAGAATTTTAAATCCTAACATCTTTATTAGTTGTTAAGTTTAACTTATCAAAAAATACCCAGAGTTAAAAAATCATCGGGGATATATTCACACTATTTTCAATATTATTAAATTTATTTAAATAATTCCTTGTAGTATAGTTGCATTTTTTTCATGAATCATTCAGTTTCATACTTATATTGAATCAAAATTTTGAAGAAAATTGGAAGTAGCTTTACCTTATGCATCCCTAAAAAAAGTTGTTAAAAATAAGACTTGAGTTCTAATTTAAATAACATATTATAAAAACATATATTGTTTTGTGGGTAAATGACTATGCATGATTTTATCTTGGCCTTTTTAGGTGGCGCATTGCTGGGCGTATCAGCAGTGGGGTACTTATATGTGCATGGAAAAATTGCGGGTATTAGCGGTTTAGTTGGTCAAATGTTTAATATGAATCAATGGATGCAACATCCTGCGGTCTGGTTTTTATTGGGTTTATTTATTGTGCCTTTTGTTTATGGCTTTTTTGTACAGCCTAAAATTACCTTAAACGCCAGCCCATGGATGATGATAGTTGCAGGTTTATTGGTGGGATTTGGAACACGCTTAGGTTCAGGTTGTACCAGTGGTCATGGTATTTGTGGAATAAGTCGGCTATCTAAACGTTCTATCGTTGCAACTGGCGTGTTTATGTTGGCAGGTATAATAACGGTATTTATCATGCGTCATGTCGGGGGAGTATCGTTATGAAAAATTTCCTTTCTTTTGTTTTTGGTGGAATATTTTCTGTTGGTCTAATGCTTTCAGGAATGGCGAACCCAGAAAAAGTATTAAACTTTTTAGATATTACTGGACAATGGGACCCTAGCTTGGCCTTTGTGATGGCAGGTGCAATCTGTGTTGCATTTATTCCATTTCAATACGCCGTACGTCGTTCTGACCTTAAAACATTTGATGGTAATGTGATTGATTTACCACAAAATAACCAGTTAGATGTTAAGTTAATAATGGGAAGCTGTTTATTTGGTATAGGTTGGGGGATTGCAGGAATTTGCCCTGCGCCAAGTTTTACTTTAATTGGGTTAGGGTACTATCAAGCCAGTTATTTTTTAGTAGCAATGTTTATTGGCGTTTGGCTACATCGTTTATGGACTAAAGTGTAAAATGAATAAGCAACCGTGGGTTCAAGAATTTTTTGATGAAAATAGCAATACATTCAGTTATGTAGTTGCAGATAGACAAACTAAAAGATGCGCCGTGATTGATAGCGTATTGGATTATGATGTGGCTTCTGCAACAACTTCAACACAGCATGCAGATCAAATTCTTAATTTCATTCATCAAAATAGCCTAAGCATAGAATGGATTTTAGAAACACACGTCCATGCCGATCACTTAACTGCATCACAATATATCAAAGAACAAGCGGGCGGAAAAATAGCCATCAGCCGTAAAATTAGCATTGTGCAACAAATATTTAGCGCAATTTATAATTTAGATATGAAGTATTTTAATTCACATCAAGTTTTTGATTATTTATTTGATGATTATGAAAATTTTAAAATTGGAGAAATGAATGCATACAACATTCCAACTCCAGGGCATACGCCTGCCTGTTTGAGTTATGTCATCGGCAACGCAGTCTTTGTTGGCGATACATTGTTTATGCCTGACTATGGAACAGCCCGTTGTGATTTTCCAAAGGGGAGTGCAACTATTTTATTCGATTCGGTACAGCGCTTATATAGATTGCCTGAACAAACCCATGTTTACTTATGTCATGACTATTTGCCAGAAGGGCGTCAGCAGTATCATTATAAAACCACAATCCAAGCGCAGAAACAGAATAATATTCATATTCATTACGGAATAGAAAAAGAGGATTTTGTCAAAATGCGTAATAGCCGTGATGCATCACTTGGTATGCCAAAACTGATTCTGCCTGCTATTCAAATTAATATGGATGCAGGTCGAATGCCAGCACCCGAAGAAAATGGTATTCGATATTTAAAACTACCTTTAAATTATTTTAAAAAATAAAGAGCTGTCTATTTTTAGTTTGCTTTAAATAGCCTAAGCAACTAAATTATTTTTAATAAATAGCAATTGATTAAATAACACCATGACTCCATTATTTAGTTATCTAAATATGTATTCAGCCACTTTAAAAATGATCCTCAATTACGACATTCATAAAAATCAAAATTCACAAAAATTTCCTATTGTTTTTATTCACGGGCTATTTGGTAGCTTAAGTAATTTAAGTATGTTGGCACGTGAATTTTTAGACACACATACTGTGGTTCAGCTAGATGTGCGTAATCACGGAAAATCTGCTCAGTCATCAGAAATGAATTATGATCTTATGGCACAAGATGTACTCGAAACATTGGACGAATTAGGTTTATCGCATGTTAGCCTCATTGGGCATTCTATGGGCGGGAAGATTGCTATGCGTGTCGCAAACTTAGCACCAGATCGTATTCAACATTTAGCTGTTTTAGATATTGCACCATTTGCTTATCAGCAAAATCATCATGATCAAATTTTTAAAGCATTATTTGCCGTAGAACAGGCAACCATACAAACGCGACAACAAGCCATTGAAGTCATGAAACAATATTTGTCTGAAGAGATGGTCATTCAATTTTTATTAAAATCTTTTTCAAAAGGTCAGTGGCTGTTCAATGTACAAGCATTGTATGACCATTATGTAGATATTATTGGCTGGAATATGCAGTCCGAATGGCAAGAACCTGCATTATTTTTACGTGGTACGGCCTCACCTTATATTGGTCAACCTGAATATGTTGATGCAATTTATCAACAATTTCCATATGCAAAAATTGTTGATATAGGTGGTGCAGGGCATTGGCTTCATGCTGAAAAAACGGTTGAAGTTTTAGAGCAGTTACAACACTATTTAAACGCTTAAATATATTATTTGGATGCTAAAAAACTCTCAGTTTGTAGCTGACCTTCAGAGGTCAGTTGCTTCGCCATTTCAGGTGTTTTTTTCAAACCGGGCATTCTATATTCAGTATGACCATAATCTTGAATAGATGTCCAACGTCCCCCCCAAGTTAAACCTACAGATTCAGCAACTTGACCATATAATTGATAGCCACGCATGGCCCATGGGTCACGTTCGGAAATGACGACTTTACCATTTCGTTTAAACGCAACATCTGCGGCTAATCCGAATTGATGGTAACTTTGAAAACCCCGAGCACGAGTTGTATTAATATTTGTGGCCAAAGCATTTTGACGATCTGGACTACGATAACCCTCTAATAGAACCATTTCATAGCCATGTTGCTCACGCATCATTTTAAAAACCATCAGTAAACGTTGTTTATAGCGCGGATTAATTTTATTCCATTTACGGTCTGCAGATGTCACATTACTTAAGTCATAAGCAAAAATATGCTCATCTTGAGAGTCTTGTTCAAATGTAGGGCCAATTTGAGCAGCAGTTATAGTTGCTACAGAAGTTTCTAACGACATAGCATCATAAATTGCATTTTGAATCAGTACTTCATCCACTTCAGGCGGAACATCGAGTACTTGTCCATCTAACATTGCATAAATTTGTGGATCAGCTTTTTTCAGATAATCGGCTTCTATTGTAGATGCTGTAATTGGACGCGTAAATGCATAAAGCAACAGACTAGAAAAGAGTAAAAGTCCTGCAATTAAAACCCACCACTGTTGCACATGCCAGTGTGATTGAATTTGATTGGACGAAGCTGCAAGATTCAATTGATATGCAAATTGCTTAAATAAAAACAACTTTTTCTTACAATATGGAATAAAATTTTCGGTTGCGTTCAGTAATTTATTTCTAAATTCATAGGACACCAACAATCCCATGACAAATGTCAAAATAATAAAACCACACGCTATAGCAAAAATCATGGTGTGATAACAGTATCTTTAACGGGCAATTCCGTTTTTGTCACCGTTATTTGTACAGAGCCTTGTGGGCTTTCAATTTCAGGCTTTTGCACAACAGTTATTTGATTCGATTCTTTAGTCGCATGAGCTTGTGCAAGAACTTGTGGTTGTTTTACGGCGGTATTAGGCTTTGGTTTAGCGCTTGGTGGAGATGATTTTTCTAAATTTTTCGCAATGACAGTTTCTGCTACTGCTAAATTTTGTTTAGTGGTAGGCGTATCAGATTTCTGGTGTTTAAACGCATTAACCAAATCCTGTTCAAAATTTTGATGGTTTTCAATTACATTGAGGTGTGTACCATCTCTTCTATCTACGTCAGAATTTTTTGTAGCTTGATCTAGCTGAATTTCAGGCTCTACTTGTGTATTTTTATGCTCAGAGGACACTGTATGTTGAATGCTATTTTGTTTATATGTTGCAAAATTTAAAGATACAATGCCTAAAAAACTCATAAAAACAACGCCTCCAAGAAAACCTAGGCCACTATGAATAACTGGAGAGAGATTATTTTTTTTAGTTAATTGCAGTATGCGAACAGTATTTTGTTTTTCATTTGCCATTTTATTTTTGTCTTATGGTAAATGAATCGTGATATACGCTTGCTCTGCTGGTGCAGAAATAACATTTTGGTATTTTTCTAAACTGCTACTTCCTTGATGCAAAATCATATATTTCAAACCAACAAAAGTGGCTAAGGCAAAGACAAACCAAAAAATTAAAATCCAGAAAAAAGGTAATTCACGATGAATAATATGTTTAATTTGATCTGGTAATGATGCAAATGGCGAAAAAGAAGCTTTCTTTCCTTTTAGAAAATCAATTTCATCACCGACTCTTGTCGCCAGTACATTTAAATTTTCAATAGAATCTAAGCGATATTTACCATGAAAGCCTAATAACATACAATAATGATAAACTTCTAAAGCCATCAGTCGCTCTTTTCCTTTACTACGAATTTCATCCATTGTTTCAAAAAAACGGTAACCCGCTAGTTGCGAACCAAATAGGCTAAGTTGTAAAGGGCACATCATCCAATTATTTTGTAAATCGAAAAAACGGGCATCTTGTTGCGTTATGATCGTTTCATCGAGTAAAGCGCAATAAGCATATTTAGCATCTTGAATATCATCATAATTAAATTGCAATTTACGCGCCTGACTTTCAAAACGGTTAAGAAGATTTAAAATTTTTTCCCGAAAATTTTCTACATTCGATGGCACATATTGGTTTTTTAATAAAAATACAATGTAGAAACCATCATGCATTAAATCGACCAAGTTGGTTGTATGCACGTTTTTATGGTCAATCGTCGGTATTGCCAACTGACCAATTTGACCATCATCAAAAAGTGACGGCGCATGAGTATTCATATTCATCAAAAATTATCCATTGATAACTGCAATTAATTCAATAGCAATGTCTTGGAAACCACTTGGGATATAGACACAAAGCGTTTCTGAATCCAACATTCGTTGATATAAGTCACTATTCGGTTCAATTTCAAAATAACTGACACCCGAGCGCACAGGAATAGCCGTCGGCACTTGCACTAAATGTTGTATCGCTATTGCAGGTAAGGCTGCCACAACGCGTTGTTCTACATCGATGGTGCTACCAACTTTAAAACGTAAAGGTACATACGAAATAAGATCATGCATTGGCATGGCCACGCTAGAAACAGCTAAGTATAGTCGGGTCGTTCGGCTAATTTTGTCTGATTCTAAACTCCCCATCCAATATGATGGTCGAGTCTCTTTGAGGGAAATACTGATATATCGATTAGAAATAATCGTATCGAGTAAATCACGCAAAATACTATCCAGTTGTACAAAACTTTCTTCTAAATTGTTGTGCTTATATTGGGGAAGTTGGTCTATTTCATAAGCTGTAGAGAAGGTCAGTAAAGATCCTGTTAATCTGAGTAATTCAAAAAAGAGCCGTTCAGGATGAATATGTGGATATTGCAATAGGTGACTTAAGGTTGCATGTGCTGTATTTAAGGCATTGACCAACCAAAAAGAAACAATATCGCCAGAACGAAACTCAATCAACTTTTGCTCATTTTCACGGTTATTTGCTTGGATGGCTTTAATTTTGGCTTTAATAATATTTAAGGTTCGTTTCAAGTTAGAACTGACTGCTTCACACGAATCAATATGCAGAACAGGTGGAATAAACTTATCATCTAAAACAAAGTTTCCTGAACTTTGACGTTTAATGCGACCAATAGACAAATATAAATAACCATCTAATTGTTGTGGCTCATAGCTAAGCTCGAACAGCTTAAATTCAGCACGGCGTCGCAATAACGTAATGTCGGCAGCGTTAGCATCGGTAAATAGATCATGTGTTTCCGTTAAATGTGAATGGTAACGACTAGATTGGCTATTGGCCTCAAAATTAACGTTCTTTTTATTCGCTTGTAAAATCGGTAAGGCCAAATAAATCTGCATTTCACCTTTTAAATTCAGTATGTCTAGTAAAATTGGTTCAGGTAGTAAATCTTGAGCAGGGGCTTGATAAATTTCACCATCTTGCCAAATCATATTGATTTTACTTAAAGCCAAAATATTAGTATTAAGTAAAGATTCATCAAATTGAAGAACTTGGATACCATATGCAAAAGGAATGGTCGCACGTACAGTATAATTCAGGCGTTGCTCATGATAGGCATCTTGTAGTTGAAAATGCTGCGGACGTAAAAATAAGCCTTCACCCCATAAAATTTTTCTGCTTTAAACATAGACCTTATCCATCATTATTTATATCACGGGTATTTATTTGTACACCTAATAATTCATGTACAGTTTCTAATGGGTTTTCATTTTTGAGTACTTGCGATAACCATTCATGTAATGGCATCTGACTCCATTTAATGGTTTTTTGTAGCATATAACTTACAGGGCTATGTGGTTCATTTTCTTGGAAATAATCAGCAATATTTTGAAGTACATGCATGGCTTGTTCACGGTTCGCGAGATGACCTTGCTGTTGAGGCTGAAAGTTTGGCTGTATTGAAATATTTTTTTGTAGATGATGAGACGGCATAGATTCTGTTGACATTTCTATATCAGCCGTCATTGCGTGCTCAGGTTGCATATGATTAACAGCATCTATTTTATATATTTTTTTTAAGGTCAGATGGATCGTTTCAATTTGTGAATCAATCGATGCAAAACTTGGCGCATCTAAATGCATTAAATGATCCAAAACGTCTTTTAGCTGTTGCCACTGATTACCAATATCCAAAAATTGTTGATATTTCTGATATTGGATTGATTTAGAGGTTTTAAACAGCGCCTGCTCAAATTGTTCCTGAGTATTATTGGGTGTTTCGCTTGGACTATCCTCCTGATACGTTTTTAATTTTTGATTCTGCTGATGAAGTAAATACTCATAATCCGAGAGCGTATAAGTAAGAGAACCACTCACTATATTTACAGCTTTGAGTGAAAGAGGAATTAAATTAATTAAGCCCTGTAATAAACCAATTCTTTGATCTAAATCATTTTCTTCAATTTCAGGATGTAGGTGTTCCCAATAATGACTTAAACTTTGCTGTGTGAGTTCAAGGGCTTTTGCAATGCCTTCAAAACCATATAAATGTGTCCAAGCTTCTAAAAGCCAAGTATACAAACGAATATCTTTGGTCTTTTCAGTTAAAAGTTCAATAGATTTATTCTGAATAAAGGCCCAGTCAGCTTGTTTCGATTCCGAAATCCAATCGCCTTGCTCTAATAACGGATCATCCTGAATTTTTGCTTTTTTAATTGCATGAAAATCATGAGAAAATGAGCAGTCGATACCACATGGATGGTCTTCAGCAATAGGCTGTAATAAACAAGTCAGTTCTAAACTCATAGTTTGCCTTAATAAGTTTTAAGTTGTTGTTGGTTTTTTAGTTTTCGTTTTTTTAACTGTTTTGGTATTTGGATCTAATACATAATAAATTTGCTCATTTTTAACAGTAATTTCAATTCTCTTTGGAATTTTTTGCTCACTCATTGCCACCAGAATTTTGGTTGCCAGTGCCGGTAAAACCGTCGAATTCAGAATGTTATCTACATTACGCGCACCACTATCAACTTCTGTACAACGGCTTAAAAGTAATTCAATCAAATCTTGTGTATAGACAATCTGAGTCTGATATTGTTTTTCAATTCGAGTTGTTATTTTCTCTAATTTCGAATGGATAATTCGAAAAAGTAGATCGTCATGTAATGGAAAATAAGGTATCAAGCGCAGTCGACCCAAGAATGCAGGCTTAAATTGTTGATATAAATGCGGTTTAAGTTGATCTATTAATTCTGGTGCGCTTGGCCAATTTTCCATAGGATGATTTATACATGCCCGCATAATGGCACTTGATCCTGTATTCGATGTGAGAAGAATAGTCGTATTTTTAAAATCAATAATACGACCTTCACCATCTTCTAGCGTACCTTTATCAAAAACTTGGTAAAACAACTCTTGTACATCGCTATGTGCTTTTTCAATCTCATCTAAAAGCACTACACTATATGGATTACGACGTACAGCTTCTGTTAAGACTCCTCCTTGACCATAGCCAACATAACCTGGCGGAGCACCTTTCAAGGATGAAACTGTATGTGCTTCTTGATATTCAGACATATTAATTGTAATCAGATGTGATTCACCACCATATAATTCATGAGCAAGGGCAAGGGCGGTTTCGGTTTTTCCAACCCCACTTGGGCCGAATAACATAAATACACCTTGCGGTTTATTCGGATCCTCTAATTTTGCCTTGGATGTTTTAATCCCTTGTACGAGCTGTTGTACTGCATAATCTTGTCCCATAACGCGTTGTGACAATTTTTGTTCGAGTTTCAATATTTGTTGAATTTCATCCTTCATCATTTTTCCAACCGGAATTCCTGTCCAATCAGAGATAATCTCATTGATAATTCGGGCATCTACTCGCTCAAAAACCAGTGGTGATTCTCCCTGAAGATGCGTTAATTTTTGTCTTAAATTAAGAATTTCTGCACATTGCCTATTTTCTAATTGTAATTGCTGAATATTTTGAACTAATTTCAGCTCTAATTTCCATTGAGTTTCAACGTCTACAATAGTTTTTTCTAAGGACTCAATATTGGTTTGGAGTAACGCTAAGCGTTCATGATGAATAGGTAAATTCTTATTTTCATTGGCTAAAAGCTGATATTCTAAATTTAAATTATGTAATTGAGCAAACATTTGAGCTAATTTTACAGGCATAGTATTTTGGGTGAGTGCAACTCGTGCTGTTGCTGTATCCAAGATACTTATTGCTTTGTCTGGTAATTGTCTGGTAATTGTCTGCCAATAATATAACGATGTGAAGAGTGAACGGCTGTCATAATCGCCTCATCATCTATCTGTAAATTAAAATGCTTCATCATTACAGGAACCACGGCGCGAAGCATAGCAATCGCAACATCCTCAGTTGGTTCTTCAACTTTAAGCATTTGAAAGCGACGGCTAAGTGCAGCATCTTTTTCAAAATATTGTTTATATTCAGCCCAAGTTGTGGCGGCAATGGTACGTAACTCCCCACGGGCCAATGCAGGCTTTAATAAATTAGCAGCATCATTTTGTCCTGCTTGGCCTCCAGCACCAATAAGGGTATGTGCTTCATCAATAAATAAAATAATTGGGTGGGGCGATGATTTTACTTCATTAATAACCAGTTGTAGGCGATTTTCAAATTCACCTTTAACACTGGCACCAGCCTGTAATAAACCTATATCTAGAACATGAATTTGAACATTTTTTAGGATATCTGGAACTTCATTTTTTGAGATTTTAAGGGCTAGACCTTCAACCACCGCAGTCTTTCCAACACCAGGTTCACCAACAAGAATTGGGTTGTTTTGGCGACGGCGCATTAAAATATCAAGCATCAAGCGAATTTCAAATTCTCGACCAATAACAGGATCAATTTCTCCTTTTAGTGCTTTTTCAGTTAAATTAGTTGCGAACTGATTCAAAGCTGGTGTGTTGGTCGGTTGTAAAAAATGACTCTCTTGTAGGATCTGTTCTGGGCCAGAAAATTGATTTTTGCTTTCAATGCTATTGGTACATAAGTCTAGAAATTTATGCTTCATCGTATCAATAGGGAAAAGTTCAAAAAGTGATGACATCCGTATCGCAATTTGTTGTAAGTCATGCGCAGTGAGTAATGCAACCACCAGATGGCCACTGCGAATCATTGGATCTTGTTCAGCAGAGGCGAGTAACCATGCTTGTTCTAATAAGCGAACAATCGACTTCGCAAAAATGGGGGTTCTCGTATTGCCTTTTGGAAGTTGAGAAATACTATGTTTTAAATCATTTTCAAGAGTATTTTTAGAAATTTTATATTTTTCAGCTAAAATTTGAAGATCATTTTTATCATGTTGTAACAATAATTCTAACAAAAAATGTTCAACTTCAATTTCGTAATTCTGTTGAGAAATACACGTATTGGCAGATTCTTCTAAAGATACACGTGAATTTGTAGATAATTTTGTAATCAAAATCTTTAAATTATTCATATATTTCTCAATTTTTAAAGTTTGTATATTATTGAAATTATTTTTTAAATTATTAAAAATCAATACTTTGTTTTATTTTTATTTCAAAGTAGTAGCGCATTCTACATATTTTTTTAAAAAATTAACAGTTAATTTAAATTTTTTAGAGCTATGGAATAAAATAAAAGTATTAATTAACTTTTTTGTATTGACTTTTAGGTCGTATTTTTTGTTAAATCTGCAACGTAAAAATAAAAAACAAAAGAAAGAAAACACAAACAATAAAACTCAGTGCTTATCTTTCATAATAATGACTACATATTTCGAGAAAATTTTAGATGCAAATTTTTAAAAATGGTGTTCTATTTATATCACTGATCGTAACTACATTTACGGCGCAGACTATTTTTGCTAAAGAAGCGCCACTTGAATTAAAAAAGGCGTGTCTTAAAAATAATCCTTTGGCTATTGGTGATACTGATCCAGAGTTGATAGACTTGTATAGCCAAATATGTGATAAAAAAAAATATAAAAATCAAGAGATGATTACTCAATTAAGTATTCAAATTGCACAAAAGTATCAAACATTAGGCCAAAATTTAAAGGCTTTACAATTGGTCGACTCACTTCGTAAAAGAAATATAGATAGCCAAGAAATGACGGATATTACTTTTTTAGCGAGCATTGCAATTTCACAAAATGCATTAAATCAAATGCGTACTACTGAATTACGTGCTTTAACAGAAACCACTTATGTACCTGCGAAGCAATTAACTGAAACGATTCGATTTGCTCAGCCCACCGTTGAAAATTATTCAATGAAAAAAGCTGAGAATGCAAACAAACCCAAAATATTCAATAGATCAACTGCAAAAAACAGTGATTTCAAAAAAATAAAAAATACCAGCATGGTAAAAGCCAGTGGGCAAAAGAGTTCTAAACCAAGTAAAACAACAGTTTCTAAAGACCATGTCATTGCTAAAACGACATCTTCTTCAAGTGCATCTCCATTCGATACATTAAATAAAAAATAAGAAAGGAAAAAAATATGGCAAAGCGTGAAAGTGTGCAAAAAAAATTGCAACGAATTCGGCCACCACGTGTCCAGTTAACTTATGACGTAGAAGTTGGCGATGGCAAAGAAATTAAAGAATTGCCTTTTGTTGTCGGTATCTTAGGCGATTTTTCCGCTGCCTCAAAATTAGAAAAAGCCAAACTTAAAGACAAAAAATTTATTAATGTCGATTTAGAAAATATTGATGAAGTGATTGAATCATTAGCGCCACGGGCAAATTTTCAAGTCAAAAACACCTTAACTGAAGAGAGTGGCAATATGTCCATAGATTTGACCTTTAAATCTATGGACGATTTTCGTCCTGAAAATGTTGCTCAACAGGTAGAACCATTAAAAAAATTGGTAATTGCTCGTGAGCGTCTAACCGATTTACGCAATAAAATTTCAAATAATGAGCGTTTAGAGGACTTACTGGATGAGATTCTACAAAATACAGATCAAGTACGTAAATTAAGTGCGGAGGTAGAACATGAGTAGTTTAGCAACGAACTCTACACCTCATATGGTTACTGGTGAATATTCACTGCTTGATTCCATTGTTGAACAAAGTCGGGTGGCTCGGACACATAATGAGCATGATCGTGCTAAAAGTTTAATTGGCGAATTAGCCAAAGAAGTTATGGCTGGAACAATCACAATCTCAGAAAATATGACCTTGTCGATTGATAAACGGATTGCAGAACTTGATGCCTTAATTTCTTCACAGCTCAGCCAAATTATGCATCATGCTGAATTTCAAAAAATTGAATCGACTTGGCGTGGTTTATATTACTTTTGTCAGGAAACCCCATCAAATTCCTTAATTAAGATTCGCATGCTGAATACGACAAAAAAGGAATTAATTAAAGATTTTCAAGGTGCAACGGATTTTGATCAAAGTACACTGTTTAAGAAAATTTATGAAGAAGAATATGGTTCATTTGGCGGGGCACCTTATGCAACATTAATTGGCGATTTTGAGTTTGATCGTACTGCATCTGACATGTACTTGTTAGAGCAAATATCACATGTTGCTGCCGCCGCACATGCACCATTTATTTCAGCGGCCAATCCAGAAATGTTTGGTTTGGAGTCTTTTACAGATATTGACAGACCTAGAGATGTATCTAAAATTTTTGAAACTGCTGAATATGTACAGTGGCGTTCATTCCGTGAAAGTGATGATGCGCGCTATGTAGCTCTCACAATGCCACGGGTATTAGGGCGTTTACCTTATCACCCGAAAGAAGGGACTGCGACTGAAGGTTTTAATTATGTAGAAGAAGTTTCAGGTAAAAATCATCAAGAATATTTATGGATGAATGCAGCTTATGCCTTTGCAACACGCTTAACGAATGCCTTTGATACACATGGTTGGTGCGCTGCTATTCGGGGAGTAGAAGGTGGCGGTTTAGTTGAAGGCTTACCTGTCCACACTTTCAAAACCAATGATGGTGAAGTCGTATTTAAATGCCCGACTGAAATAGCAATTACTGATCGTCGTGAAAAGGAGCTGAATGACTTAGGTTTTATTCCTTTAGTTCATTGTAAAAATACAGATTATGCTGCTTTTTTTGGGGCACAATCGACTCAAAAACCAAAAAAATATGATAGTGATACAGCGAATGCGAATTCTTCTTTATCTAGTCAAATTCAATATATTATGGCGGTTTCAAGAATTGCGCACTACTTAAAAGCAATGATGCGTGACAAAGTCGGAAGTTTTGCTTCAGCTGGAAATGTCGAAGCCTTTTTGAATGACTGGCTTTCACAATATGTCTTATTAGATGACGGCGCTTCGCAAGAGGCAAAAGCTCAATACCCACTTCGTGAAGCATCAGTAAAAGTTGTAGAAAATCCAGCTCAACCTGGGCACTACAAGTCTGTGGTTTTTTTAAGGCCACATTTCCAGTTGGATGAGTTATCAGTGTCTTTGAGACTTGTTACTGAGCTTCCTCAGTCCTCAAATTAATGAGGCAACATATAATAATGTTAAAATAAAATTAGGAAAATCATAATAATGAAAGATATTTACGTACAGTTTCGCGGAAAATATAAAGTCGATGGTGAATCCCGTGATTCAGAACATAAAAGTTGGCTAGAAGTAAACTCATGGTCACATAATATTCGTCAGCCAAAATCGGCAACCTCTTCAAGTGTGGGTGGCCATACAGCTGAACGTGTTGAACATTCTGATATGATTTTTATCAAAGACTTAGACGCAACCAGTCCAAAACTTTGGGAAGCATGTTCTGCTGGTTATACCTTTGATGAGGTTCAAATCGATTTTTATCGTGCAAATGGCGACAAACGAATTAAATATCTGCAAATTAAGTTAAAACATGTCCTTGTTTCAAGCGTAACGCCAAATGTAAATGAAGAGGGCGTACCTCTTGAAACTTTTGGTTTGAAATATGCGGCTGTTGAATGGACTTATAATCAACAGGATATTAATGGGACACAAAAGGGTGCAGTGACGAAAAAATGGTCTCTTTCGAATAACACTGCATCTTATGCAGCATAATTTAGAATTATAGATTAGTAGAGGCTACTATTTATTGGCCTCTACTCCACTTATACAATAATATTAAAAATTAAAATATGAATTTAGATCAGTTATATCCTTATGGTTTTAAAACCACATTATTTGACCGCATGTTGCCGAATGATCAACATGCAAAGAATGGTTTATCTTTACAGGAATTGCGGCAATCTGTTGCCTTGGATTTAGAAGACCTACTGAATAGTAGAGTCGCGAATTTAAATGGAATCATTGATGATTTTCCTTTAGTAAAGCGCTCTATTTTACAATTTGGAATTATTGATTTTGTGGGCTTATCTACAGCAAATCCCACAGACTGTGACAAAATTTGCCAATCAATTGAACAGTCAATTGCCACTCATGAACCGCGTTTAAAACAGATAAAAGTTGAAATGCTAGTAGATGATCATAATACAGGCGCACTATGTTTAAGCATTCATGCTTATTTAAATATACATCCGTTGTATGAGCCTGTCATTTTTGATGCTTTATTAAAACCAACAACACAACAATATATAATATCAACAAGAACTTGAGTAGACGATTTGTGATTGAAGAACTGCTACCATACTATGAAAAACAATTGCAGGAGTTTGGGCATCAATCTCGTGAATTTGCTCATAAATATCCAAAAATTGCGCAGCGTTTGTCACTGAATCAGGAGCAAATTGACGATCCTCATATTGAACGCCTCATTCAAGCATTCTCTTTAGTTGCTGCACGTATTGATAAGAAGCTCGCAGACAGTTATGACGTATTTACGCGTTCTATTTTTGAGGTGATGTTTCCTCAATATCTAAAACCGTTTCCAGCATGTTCTATTGTTTCATTTGAAGACATCAATAAAATTAGACAATTAACAAATGTTTATAAAATTCCACGTAGTACAGCTTTAAAAGCGAAAAGTATACATGGTGTACAGTGTGAGTTTTCAACTGTACAAGATGTACACTTACTTCCTATTTGTATTAGACATATAGATTTTAAAGCACATTCAGCAACCCATTTACATTTAAATCAGAATGCAACATTAAGCTTAGGTTTTGAAATTTTTAATCAAAAAACCTCGATATTAATGACAGAAAAACTACCTATTTATTTAGATGCTATTTCTAATTTTCCATTACAGGTTCTAGACAATATTTTTAATACCGAGACGCGGTTTTCTATTCAGTCCGATCAGCAGACCTTTGATATTGAAAATCCTTTTGAATTAATTGGATTTAATGAACAAGAAAGTGTGTTACCTATTGACCAACATACACATCAAGCTTATCGATTGCTGATGGAATATTTTTGTTTTCCAGAAAAGTATAATTTTTTACAATTAAATTTGGACTGTTTAAAAAAAATAAGTTTATCTGGTGGAATATTTGAATTACAGATACATTTTAAACTCAATTTAAATGATCAAGTCAGTATTCGGAATTATTCCGAATTAAATACTGCAAATTTTAAATTGTTTGCAACACCTATTGTCAATTTATTTAAAAAGCAGGCAGAACCGCAAAAAATAAATCACAAGCGTATGGAATATCAATTAATAACAGATATACATCACCCTAAATATTATCAAGCATATTCTATTTTAAACATGAATATGGTACGCGAAAAAAGTAATCAAGATCAAATTTTCCACCCAGTTTTGCCATTTTTTGCTATGAGCCATTATAATGATAATCAAGTTAATTTCTTTTATCGTCTCAATGCATCACAGTTAAATAATAAAACACAGGAACTAAGTTATTCTTTAATTTCAAAGCATTTAGAACCACAAAGCACGAAATCTGATTTTATTAGCACTGAACTATTATGTTCAAATAAAGACTTGCCATATGAAAGTTATAATAAAGATCAAAATACACTCACTTTAAATGACAGTAGCTTGGTTCGTCGCGCATTGATGCTAAAAAGACCGAATATTCCGTATTATTTTGAACAGAATAAAACAGAGCAATGGCGGATTATTTCTCACCTTTCTTTAAATAATATGTCTTTAATGCAAGGAGAAACAGTTTCACACATTAAAGAATTACTTGAACTTTATAATTTACCCAAGTCTAAAGAAAATCAAATGATTATCGATTCAATCAAAAAAATTGATTTTACACCTGCCCAAAAAATAATTAATGGCAAACCTTATCCATTATTCGTTCGAGGTATAAGTATTCAGCTTGGTCTAAATCCAGATGGTTTTCGAGGGCAAAGCATTTATATATTTAGCCAACTTTTGACACGAATTTTCAACTTAAAAGTTCAAATGAATAGTTATGTAGATGTGATTGTATATGATATTAAAACAAAGCAGGAGTTATACCAATGCGTACAAAACGTTGGTGGCAAGAAACTTCTGTAATTGACAATTTATTAGAAAATCCGACCTCTTATGATTTTATTCAGGCGACAAGATTACTTCGACATATCCCTAAAAATAATAGGCAATGGTCTACATACTTTCATTTTAGTAGTTCGGTTAATTTAAATTTTCCACTTAATGAAATTGAGTCATTGCATTTAGAGAATGAGCAAATACACTTGACCAATTTAGTTGTTGGTCTAACTGGGATGCAAGGGGTTTTACCCTATAGCTATACAAATAAAATTAAATTGAGTAACCGACAACAATGTGTTGAAACAATACAGTTTCTGAATTTATTTAATAATAAACTGACCTCGCAGTATGTTGATGCAACTCTGAATTACGACTTACCACTTCGTTATGAAATAGAAGATGAAAATAGCTACTTAAATATTATTCATGCCTTAAATGGTTATGTCAAAAATCAATATCAACAACCTGAGCTAGATGATTATTTTGCTGAATTTTCGGGTCTGATGCAGGGGCAGACCAATACTGTTTATGCACTGAAAACGATGTTGGGCTGTATTTTTAAAACATCGTTTGAAATTCGGGAATTTTTACCTGAAAAATTTAAATTGGAACCGAAACAACAAACTTACTTAGGTGGCTCTCACTCTTTAGGCGCGGATACCTTTTGTGGTCAAACGATTAGACAAATTACTGAAAAAATTGAAATTGTGATTGGGCCTTTAAATTATCAAGAATATTCTAGTTTTTTGCCTCATCATATGATGAGTGAAAAGCTAAAAAAAATGCTAAAAACGTGGTGTAGCCCAACGCTTATGATTGATATTCGTTTAATATTAAAAAAAGAAGAAATAACCCCCATGTCTTTATGTGAGAATAAAAAATATGGCTTATCACAAGGTGTTTTTCTACAACCTAACCTAACCGTGAATAATGATGAAACCTGTTATACGTTAATGGGGAATATCAATGATTAAAATCATTATTGGAGTATTTATAACCTTAGCAACTATTATCTTTATTAGCATTACTTTTTATTGGCGCGATACATTTTATAATCCAACAGAAAAGGATATTATTCAATATTTTTTGGGTCTTCCAGTTGTCCTCACTTTTTCTATTTTATCTCCTTATTTTATTTATAAAATAATGCAAAAACACAAAAAAAGCCAATTAGAAAATCAAGATGAAGTGGCTAACAGGCAGGCTATTCAAGTAACTGAAAAGAAGGAAAATAGAGTACCTAAAAATAGTCAAGCATTTAAATTAAATATTTATTCATCAACAGCTTGGCATAATTTTGGTGAAAATGAAGAAATTATTGAGAAAAGTAAGCAATTTAAAAGTCCGGAACTAGATACTCATTTATGTAATACCTATGGACTTCCAATTTTATCATTTCGCATTCAAAAATTAGATGAGTTACTCGCCACTGGAGATGAAGAGGATATTCGCTTCACAATACGTGAAAAACGTATTAAGCAACTGATTACACATCAAATTGAACAACATTCAGAAGTTTTATTTCAGGTTGCAAATCATTTAAAACAGTCGGCAATGCACTATGACAGTGAGTTGGCATACCAATATCGTATGCATCCTGCATGGTTAGACTTAAATCAAAATAACAATGAAACTATTGAAGAAGAGTTACCTATCGTTGATTTTGTACCGAGATTAAATCAACTAAATCTGTACATTTTATTGCCTGAACATTTAATTCATCAATGGAATGAATCAACTCGCGAAAAAATACTTGACCAGTTTGTAGAGAATTATTCAATATTACCACTACAGATTTCTATTGAATATTATTTTATTAATCAAGAACAAGCTTATACAACATGGCTAAATTTACTTGAAGAAATATCAAAAAAATCATATGAATTTAATCTTATTATTAGTGCAGACTCTGAAATTGATCAGGAATGGGTTGATGAAAAGAATTGGCAATCTGAAGCTTATATTGCTGCAGAATTTACCTCTAGCTGGTGCATCGCGAATAATTCTACAGAGGTGATTGATTTAACACCTCAGCAAACGGTAAATATTAATATTGATGAGCCTCACGCCACACAATTTTTACAAAAAAATAAGTTGAATCAATTGGCCCAGTTTGAACAAGAGGATCCGTTTCTATTCATCTTGGATGATATTACCGATATTAAAAAATCAAAAAAAGTACAACAGATATTTACTGAAATCAAAATAGAACCACATCATTTTTTATATTTAAAACAGAATTTTGGACATACACAACAGGTTGCCAAAATTTTTACATTTATGTTAGGAGCACATTTACCAAATGATTTGATGGCCATGGTTTATAGCACTGATCAAGATTCAGTATATGTCTATTTTGAACAATATTTAGCTGAAAATATAAATAAAAATTTGTTGAATTGATTGTAATAAAACATAAATAAGAGAAAAAAGTGAATACATTATTTTATACGATGCTGGGCTATATTTGGCAATATGTGACAAATCCGAAAGCTATTATGGCTTTATCATTTTTTGTAGCAATTTTGGCTATGCACAATACCGTGCCAAATAAAGTTTTCTGGATTATTGTTTCAGTTTATATTTTAGGCTTAATGGCCTGGGGTATATATGAGTTTGTACAACGTTATCGCCAAGAGCAACAAGGTGAAATATTAGCCGAAGCGATAACAAAGGACACTGTTGCAGAATACGGAAAGCAGAAAAATAAAGAAGAGCTTCACTTAATTAATCAACAAATGAAAGACTCCATTCAGTTACTACGAAAATCTAAACTAGGTGATAAAAAGGGCAGTATCGCATTATATGAATTGCCTTGGTACATGGTCATTGGTAATCCTGCAGCAGGAAAAAGTTCTGCAATTTATAATTCTGGACTACGTTTTCCCTTTGAGGAAACGCATCAAAAAATGGTGTCTGCTGGCTTAAGCGGTACACGAAGTTGTGACTGGTTTTTTTCTACAGATGGTATTTTATTAGATACGGCGGGCCGTTATTCGGTCTATGCAGAAGATCATTCTGAATGGTTAAGTTTTTTAAAAATTTTAAAAAAGAGTCGATCAAAAGCCCCAATTAATGGCTTAATCGTCATTGTCAGTGTGGCTGAATTGGTCAGCCAAAGTCCTGAAAAATCTATTAAATTGGCTAAAAATTTACGTGCTCGTATTCAAGATTTAACAGAACGTTTGGAAATTTTCCCACCTATTTATTTAGTCTTTTCTAAAATGGATTTGATTGCAGGTTTTACAGAGTTTTTTGAGTGTTACGATCATGATGAATTTGATCAAGTCTGGGGAGCAACATTGCCATATGATCCTCATTCCTCTGAAAATTCGGTAGAACTATTCGAAAAGCATTATGGTCTTTTATACGATGGTTTGAAAAGTGTAAGTACAACTCATCTTAGTCGTCGACATTCACAGAATATTTCACCGAGTGTAATGACATTTCCACTCGAGTTCAAAAGTTTAAAACCGGTATTAAAAACCTTTATTGGTACATTATTTCAAGATAACCCATATCAATTTAAACCTGTTTTTCGGGGCTTTTATTTTACCAGTGCTTTGCAGGAAGGTAGCATTGAAAGTCCAATGACTGAGCAGATTGCTGAGGATTTTCATTTAGTTAAAAGTCCTGATAGTCATTTCGGTATTCCAACACATTCTATTTCACAAGATCACGGTTATTTTCTCAAAGGATTATTTTCCAGTGTGATTTTAAAAGATAAAAATTTGGTTAAACAACATATTAATCCTGCACGTAAGCGCCAACGGTTTTTATTGTTTATTACAACTTTATGTCTGGTCGCGGTAATTTTAAGTTTGTGGGTTTGGTCTTATCGAAATAATCAGCAATTGATCGCAGAAGTACAGGCTGATTTAAACAAAGTGGTACAAATGGAAGCGCGTTCTGGCAATGAGCTATCGACTCAATTTGATGCTTTGCTTATTTTACAAGGTCACTTACAACAATTGGATCATTTTGATCAGGATCGGCCATTAAAATATCGTTTTGGTCTTTACCATGGAAATGAAATTCGTGAAAAGCTGAAAACTGAATATTTAAAAGGCATTCAAAAAATAATATTACAACCCACACAGCAGAATATGGCGCAATATTTACAACGAGTAAAAAATAATGAATCGGTCTTAAAAGACAATCATATTAATGTGAAGTTAAATCAAAAAAATCGTTCAAATCAACCTTATTCAGAGCCTGTCGAGAGTAATCCTCAAGATGCTTACAATACGCTAAAAGCCTATTTAATGTTGAGTAATCCACAATATATGGACGCCAGTCATTTAGGCGACCAAGTAACGCGATTTTGGCGTTCATGGTTAGATGCGAATCGAGGAGAAATGCCACGCAATGATATGCTTTCGAAAGCAGAACAATTGCTTTCTTACACCATGACTTTAGCAAATGATCCTAAATTTCCACGAATAGAAGCGGATTCGAATTTAGTCGAACAAACCCGTCAGATTTTAAACACAATTACTACAGGTATTCCTGCACGTGACCGCGTTTATAATGAAATAAAAATGCGTGCATCAGTTCGGTTTCCTACATTGACTGTCAAACAAATAGTTGGAGAGTCGAATCAAAACAGTATGTTAGGTAGTTATGCTTTATCAGGAATCTTTAGTTATCAGGCATGGAATGAATATGTAAAAGATGCCATCGCACAGGCAGCCAATCATCCAACGGATAGTAAAGATTGGGTGCTGAATCTAAATCAATCTGAAGATTTAACATTTAGCGGTAGCCCAGAGCAAATTCGTAAGCAACTCACCGACTTATATAAACAAGAATATATTGTTGAATGGCGAAAATTTTTAAACGGTATTCACTATGCTAAAAGCCCTGATTTTAAACAGCAAACAAAATACATTGACAGTTTAGGAGAACCAGAAAATTCGCCAATAAGAGCTGTGTTTAACCGCGTTGCGCAAGAAACCAACTGGGATAATCCTATTATTCAAGCAGAATTAGAAACACCGAAAAAGGGTTTTGTGGCATGGTTTAAGCGAAAATTTTTAAAACGTCATGATGATTTATTTGCACAGCAGAATGTATCTACTGTCACGCAAGGTGTCATTGCAAAAGAATTTCATATCTTTTATCAAATTGTGCGTAAGCGAGATGATCAGCAAAATAAATCATTGTTAGATGAATATATGCAATCTATAAGCCAAATTAGAAGTAAATTAAATGACTTACGAAGTGCAGGCGATGTTGGGCCTGCAAGTATGGCATTAGCCAAACAGACCATCACTGACCAAAATTCTGTGTTTAATATGACCCAGAAATTTGTGGATGAAAAAATGGCTGTTGGTTTAAAAGAAGCGGATCATCAGCTTTTACAAAAATTACTGATTCATCCAATTACACAGTCTTTTGAGGTTTTACTGACACCTGCACAGGATGAAATTAATAAGTTATGGATGATGCAGGCATATCAACCTTATAGTGCAAATTTATCAAATAAATATCCATTTAATACCAATGCATCCTTACAAGCTACGAGTACTGAAATTAATCAAATTTTTGGTGAAAGTGGCAGCATTGCACGCTTTGTCAAAGATTATCTTGATCCATTCGTCATCCGTCGTGGCTATACCTTAACATCTAAAACTTGGCAGAATTTAGGGGTGGGGCTTAATCCACAATTTTTGGCAAATTTTCAAAATTATGTTGCACCAAGCAATGGAGTGGCCACTGGTGAATTGAATCAACCTGCTACGACTTCGGTATCTGGACAGTCTAATTTTCAATTTTTCCCCCTCGAAAACCCGAATCTACAGTCTTATACCATTGATATTGATGGACAACGTATGGTCTTTGAAAATGGTGTACAGCAATGGGTTAGCTTTATTTGGCCAAATAAAGGTGCTATTCCAGGCGCTCGAATTACGGCAGTCGATTTAGAAGGAAAAACACATACGATTTTGGATGAACCAGGCGAATACGGTATTAATCGTCTTGTTGAAGGTGCTCAGCGCACTCAAAAAGATAGTTTATTTGAAATGATTTGGCGTAGCCCACAAGATGCCAATGTTTTGGTGAAAGTTAATTTTAGATTAGTGAGTGGTAATACTGGAGGAGGAATTGGTGCTAATCCTAGTTATAAAGGTCTACTTTTAAGCAATCAAGTAGTCATGAATAAAGTAGCTCGGATTGTCGCTGCACAAGCTGTGTCATTAAACCAGCTTAAACCAGAAACGTCCGCTTTAGCTGGCCAACAGCAGCTCAATACCGGAGTGCTTCCATAATGATATTCAGTCGATATCAGCTTATGTTAAAGGGGCCTTTATGTACAAAATAAAAACCACGCCAATTTATTATGGTAAGTGTCCAGCACGAGGCGATTTTTTAAGAACGCATGGCGAATATGCATTAATTCAGCTCATTGACCAATGGATAACAGAGGCTTTAGAGTTCGCAATGCAAGTCACACACTTTAAAGAAGCGTATTCAACTTTAGCTGCTTTAGATTTTGTTATTGCGAGTCCACAAGATAAGCGATTTTTAGTGGCTAATTTAATCAGCAGTGAAGATAGCTCGGGTCGACCATTTCCAATGATTTTGTGTCATTTACTGGAATTGGATGATCCGTTCGAGAATATATTGTATGCACCATATCGGTATAAACAAGTTTTTATCGATCTTTATCAAAGGAATCGAATTATACATTCGATTCAGAACCCAGAAATTCTTCTAGATAAATTAAGTAAATTACCAAATGAAATTCAAATTTTTGCTACAGAAGAAACGATAACTTTTTATGAGCAACATACCGTCCACTCATTTGCCAAATTACTAAATTTCACCCCTTATCAATTCGCACAAAGCATGATTGGCCTAGGTCTGCTGTTACAACCAATCATTCGGCAAGGAACGTCGCGTTTAAATAAAGTACTTATATTGCCCACTCATAATATTAGCTATTGTTATGAAATTGCTACTTTTTGGGTGAATTTAATCAGTCATTTTGTAGAACATCAAAATGCAGAATTATTGATTGGGATTTTACATGAAGATTCACCAATATTGCTCTTTGGCTTTCAGGGAGCAGATATCACCGCATTAAGTAAAATTTTTACACAAGATATGCAGAGTGAACACTGGGTATCTTTGATTGATGCACATTGGATTAACCCATATTTGGAGCAAAATGCGGGTTTAGCAACCTTAGAACAAGCTTTGAGTGAGCGTCAGATGAGTCTGATGCAAGCGATTAAACTCTTTCGACAAACTTTTATAGAAGAAAAATGAAAAATATATTAAAAAAAACCTTATCTTATACCTTCATATTTTCAGCTGTTATGGTGTTGTGTGCTAATTCTTTTGCACAACAGCCTATTGTCGTTGAAGGCATGGTGCCCAATGTGGCAACGAAACAAGATATTTTGAATAAATTATATGTCACTTATGGGCAAACGAATGTTATTGATAAAATTCAAATACGCGCAGTGACTGCACCGAACGGTTGGAGTACGGCGGTTAATCATGTGATTTCTGAAGATTTAAAAAGCATAAAGCAGGGGAAACTCTCAATAAAAGGTATGCAGGTAGATTTGAGAGGAAAGGTTCCAAAGCAAGAAGACATCCAAATCACAACAAATAAGGTGCAAAGTTTGCTACCTGTAGACTATAAATTAAATGCACAACTATCGGTGAATACGACCGAGCAACAGCTAATTGATGCGACACTAAAAAACCGAATTGTTGAGTTTGAATCAGGTAGTGCGGTCTTAGCACCATCAGGGATTCAAATTTTGGATGAGATGATTGTGGCTTTACAGAAAGTTAATGCGAATAAAATAAAAATTATTGGCCATACGGATAGTTCTGGCGATGCCAATAAAAATTTATCCCTTAGCCAAGAACGTGCTAGAGCAGTTAAAAATTATTTAATTTCAAAAACTATTCCTGTAGAAATATTAACAGCAGAGGGATTAGGCTCGACAAAGCCTGTAGCTGATAATTTAACAGCAGATGGCCGTAAAAAAAATAGACGAATTGAGTTTGAAGTCTTGTAATTAAAGATAAAATATTTCGATTATTTCTCGTATGAAAAGCCATAAAGAAGATGATTTTTCATACGGAATTTCAAAAAATATTAACGTATAATCGTTACATCAATCATAAATTTTACGCCAAGGTTGAGCCTCTTCAATCGCATAAGCCAATTCAATTAAGGTTTTTTCATCGCCTACATTGGCTGATATTTGCATACTAATAGGAAGCCCATCAATTTGAGTTATCCCCATCGGGATTGACATAGCAGGTGCACCCGCAATATTTTGTATAGGAGTAAACGTCACAAAATTTTGTATCCTCTCAAATAGTTCATCAAAAGGAAGCTGTGGAGATAGATATCCTAGCTTAGGCGTCGTATGCGCAACGACTGGTGAGAGTAATACATCATAGTGGTTAAAAATGTTCATGTAATCTGTTTGGACTTTTTTCAAGCAATATAAGAATGCAGGTGTTTTATAAAAATTGTTTTTGTACAGGTTTGATAGCCCCAAGGTCAGATGATCTAATTCTTTTGCATCAAAACCCTGACCAAAAGCCTGCTTTCCTAAATGTTGTAACATAAAGGCTAACATGCCCCAATAATGACTAAAATCATCAACAAAACCAGTGCTAATGGGAAGTTTATACTCAGTAATGTGATGACCTAAACCTTCTAAAAGTTGCGCTGTCTGATACAGCGTTTCAGTTGTTTCTTGATCGACTGTGCCAGTAATGGACTGCGTTACTAAACCAATCCGTAATTTTCGCTTAGATGCATGTTTAATTAAACCAATTTTAGCTAGCTTTGGATTACTAAAGCTTTTCTCCATTTCTGCAAAAAAGTAAGCTGTATCACGAACACTTCGCGTAACTACACCTTCAGAAATAATATTAATGGGCAAAACTTTAGAGGCATCACTATCTAGAGTGCGACCACGACTGGGCTTTAAACCAACTAAACCGCAACAGGCAGCAGGAATACGTATTGAACCGCCACCATCATTTGCATGAGCAATTGGAACTACGCCTGCTGCAACCAATGCCGCCGAACCGCCAGATGAGGCACCACATGAATAATCACTGTGCCATGGGTTAATTGTTGCTAATCCATCCTTAAATTCTGTACTGGCATTTAAGCCAAATTCAGGCAAAGTACTTTTACCCAGAACAATAAAACCCTGATCTAATAATTGTTGGCTAAGTTTAGGGTTTTTATTAATATCATTATGTTTAATGGCTTTTGAGCCATGTAAAGAGGGTAATCCAGCATAGTCAATATTATCTTTAAAGAAGAAGGGAATTCCTGAAAATGTTCTATTAATACTAAATTTAGGCTGTATTAATGCATTTTCAAAGCATTCTGAAACAATAGCATTTAATTGTGGATTGACTTTTTTTGCTCGATCAATCGATGCTTGAACGATTTCTGATACGGAAATTTCTTTATTTTTAAGTAGTTCTGATAATTTAACTGCATCAAAGTCTGAGAGTACATCATCGTTGGTAAATGCATGTATTCGTTTTGATTTTTGGACATCTATATCCATATGAATTCCTTATTTTTGACTTAAATATACAAAAAATATAAAAGAGATATAGCGTTAGCTTATTTATGACAATATTTATTGTCAAATTTAATATTTTCTGTAATAAATTTAATTTGAACGTAATGGGTGAAAAAGGCTTAAACATGCGTGTTTGATCTTTGAATTACAACGTTATGACCGTGGTTTAGAACAAATGGTGCCATGTTCACAAAACGTCAAAGTCATTGAGGATCACTATATATGAAAGATTTTTATCTTTGTTATAAGGGTAAAGAAATTTATTTTCCGATTGAGCAATCAACTCAAATGAATGGTATGAATATTTTCTACAAGACAACTGGTGATGGTAAACAATTGCAAATTACAAAAAAGCCTGTAGGTTTAAAATCTTAATTATACCAATTTCGCATAATGTATATTATGTTAAATCCGATACCAAAGGCTGTGGCCTATACAACCTCAGTTGTTGCCACAGATCAGCATCGTGAATCTGCGCCAGTATCATTCACGATGCTGATTACCGTGAAGTAACATAATATACGTTATGCCGAAATCTACGCGCGGATTCTATCAATGTGATGATCTAATCGTATGAACAATATTTTTAACTTTGTGATTTCTTCATCACGATCTAAATTCGATTCTTGCAACTGCACTAGCACGGTCTCCAGTAGATCGCGCATATACACATAATCATCTTTGTTTAATGAACCCTTTTTTCGGTCGTAACTGGTGGTGCTGTAGATGTGTCTATTCTTCATTTGAACCAATTTTCATAAGCAAATAAGAGCCAATCATAAAAACAGGAATTGAAACATATTGTGCACAAGTGTTTTGAAGTACAAAATCTGCTAATGCTGACATATATCACCTAATCTTTACCGGCATCTTATTCATGCCTATCTATCTGTTTTTAAGAGCTAAGACATATTTATTAACGAAAATCAGATTAAATAACAATAACATATCAGAGATATGATATTGACATTTAACTAATTTCCTAAAATATGACTGATCTTTAAAAACTCCAATTCCGCAACATCAAAAGCAAAAGCAGAACTTTCAACTTTACAAAAAGACCAATTACTAATCTAATGCCTCAAATGATCCATATTTTTAGTTAACAGACGTTGCTAGTTAACAAAAAACATCGATCTCGATTCAAAAGCACAGTTACTGGGGAGCTAACAATGCTAGAAAATCTATTCAACAAAAACAGATATATATCAAATACTAATTTATTGTACAAACACGCTAAAAATGCATTACTCGAAAAACATGTAATCAAACGTGGAAATCAAATTTTAATTTATGAAATTAGTAGTTTAAGTAAAAAAGGTTCACTCATAAAAAGCCTTGAAATCAACAAACTACCTATAACGATTAAAACTAAACAACTGATCAAATATGCAAAAGTTCCAAGCCAAGCTGAAATTATTGCAGACTTAAAACCTATTCACAGAATCTAAATACTTCGTTTCAACATGATTGGTTTCAAATGGTTCAGGTTTAACCTGTGCATGTTGAGCAAGATACATTTTTTCTGCATCAATTCTGGCGCGATTTTCACGGAATGCTTTTTTGTATTCACTGGATTCTTCGTCTTTGTCTGTTTCAGGCTTTGTAGGCTCTTTACTGGGCTGTTCTTTGGCAAAGTAGTTAAATGGTCGATCAGCATCACTAATCAAGCGTTTACAGTCTGATGCAGACACTTTTAAGCGTGTGCCCTGCTGTGTGTATGCCGTATATTGACCATTGAAATGTGTGCAACCCGAAAATACAGGTTTAGCACTGACTTCATAAGACAAGTTTTGAACGATATCAGCATCATCAAATGGACTATTTGGGTTATATGCAACCGTTTGCATTCTATCTGTTGATTTTACAGAGCCATTGCTTTTCGATAGCTCATTGAACCATTTTACACATTCAGGCTTTTCAACATTTGCACCTTTTCTACACTCTACATCTAAATTTTGAATCGGTGTAATGTCTCCAGTAGCGGTTTCTTGTGGCTGTTCAGATGCTTGGCTTTCAGGTTTTTGACCTGTTAAACCACCAACCGCTGTACGTGCTAGTTTATCGCCACCTGATTTCATAAATAAGAAGTAACTCAGCGACATCAAACAAACAATTGCAATAATTGCATAGATAAACTTTCTTTGAATCTTAAAGTTAACTGATGTATGTGCAGACGCACTGGTATACATGTCTTGCCATTTTTTCTTATAAAAGAATTTATAACTATCTTGATAGTTAACAGAACGAGTTGAAGCAGCAGCTTGCCACGGATCACGAAGCCAACGCTCAAACTCATAGATCGTAGCAAAAGGCGGTTTTTGAATCGGACGCTTAACGAGATACATTTTTTCAACGAGCTTGCGAATACCCTTGTTTAATCGCTCAGGGTCTTGAGTCATTAAAACAATGTCTTTGTTCTGATGTCCATGCGTTGTTAAATCAACAATCATCGGATTCTGTGACATTTTACCCTCTCATAAGACTTTACATGATCGATTAACAGCCAAAGGTTATATATCTGGTGGATTGAGTACCTTAAGCTCTTCTGAACGCAAAAAATTAATTAGTCTTTATATGGCAGAGCAAATTTTACCATTGAACCTAAAGGCCAAAGAACAGCAGCTTTACGTGAATAAAAAAACAAGACAGGCTCTTACTAATACCAATAAAAATTTACGCACTCAAATTGATGAACTAGAATCACAACTTCATCAAAATACTGAAACTCTTATCGATATTATCGAGGAAGTAAAGTTACGAACCAATTTGAAGGTTGATCATTTATTAGCTCCACATCTTCTAAAAAAATATCTATCTTTTAAGTAATGTTTAATGAGATGCGACATTTGTGTGTGTTTAGATGCCGTTGATCATTAAATCAAAATAAACTTTAATATTGATCTTAAAATTGTATGAATGAATGCCCCAAAGTAATAGCATTTGATGCCTTTGGCACTCTCTTGTAAAAACCGATCTCCATACCGTAAATTGATGAAATAGTTAAAAGAAAATGGAAGAAATCCCATTACACAGTATTTCTTTAATCTGGTGCGTACCATCACCACTATGCGTAGGATTTGAAATTAGCATAGTCGCTTCATGTGTTTCGCCTTTAACACAATGGATAAGGGTTATTCGATTTTCTTACTTTTAAGCTCAATTATTTACCGATAGTATTACCCTTTGACGTTATACTATATTCAATGATAAGTAGCAGATTTGATAAGCACTTTCAAACTTAAGGTAACTTCTTGAGAGAGACTTACACTTGCGACCTAATTTTGTTAAGCACATTAATTTGAGATTCCAAATAAACTAATTGTTGTTCACTATTTTCTTTAACTTTTAAAATAGTATCTTTGAGTAATGGAAATTCTTTTATGTATTTATCAAAAAATATTATTTCTAAACGCATTTTTTCAAGATTAATATGAAGTTTATTCGCCTCATTATTTAATTCCGTTGCGAAATTCAATTTTATACCTTTCCTTAACAAAAAATTATAAAGTTCCTCACTACTATAATTTGAAGTATATTTACAAAAATAGTCGAACTGTTGAATAATTAATAATCCACAATCGGCTAAATTTCTTACAGTACGATAGATATACTGATAATAGACATCAGTTGAAAAACTAGGATAAGCTGTTGTAAAACCTTTATATATTATTTTAAACTCACTATTTTTAAGCTCAATATTTGACAAATAAACTATCAAACTATAATTAAGCTCATGATTTAAAGACATAAATTCCACCGCTAAATTTCCATAAAAAATATCCCATTTTGGGATATTTGAAGAAATAGTACAACATTTTGAGACATGAGCTCAATACACGATCCTAGATATAGGACAATTATTAACGAATTAACTAAACTACGTGAGTCTAAAGATATTACTCAGGTACAACTTGCTACGTCTTTGAAAAAGCATCAATCATATATAGCAAAAGTAGAAAATTTGGAAAGACGTTTAGATTTAATTGAATTACATGATTGGTTAATTGCACTAAATGATAATATAGCTGATTTCCTAAAAAATAAATTATAGAAAAGCCTAGAGCTCTAACCAAGGATGGCTACGTCAGAATAAGTTTGATTTCGTTCGTGTTTGCCTTGTGGGTGAGCATAGCACTGAGTCTTTGGATCAAACCAAATGGAAATATTTCCTCAATTTATTAATGCTCGGTTATAAGAGGACCAATTCGTTGTACGGTAGACTTTAGGTGTAGGCTTATTCATGTTGTAATTATATTACTGAATAAGCCTATTTGTGCACCAAAGCCTATTGAAGTTAAAAATTAACCTTAAACACTAAAGATGCAAAATCACGATCATCTATAACACTGAATTCATTTGATCCAAAAAAGTTAGTATAAGCAACTTCTCCTGTATATTTTTTCTGATATGTTGCCGACAGTGCAATAGCTGTACTCATTTGACCTTCTTGAAAATTTTGACTAAAACCATGTACATCATGTCGGAAAGTCAAACTTGGATTAATCACAGTTGCAGGAAAAATATCCTGATAACTTAGTGCACCACGTATTCTGTAACCTAACGACCATTCGCTAAAAAAGCCATCTCGATTACAGAATTTTTTATTCAAATCATCTATAACCTCATTAGACAGATTTGCGGTACCATAGGCTGTACATTTGAACTCACC
The DNA here is from genome assembly GCF_001707755.1 of Acinetobacter celticus. Lineage (GTDB taxonomy): Bacteria > Pseudomonadota > Gammaproteobacteria > Pseudomonadales > Moraxellaceae > Acinetobacter > Acinetobacter celticus. The sequence continues at coordinate 57,977 of NZ_MBDL01000008.1, forward strand.
TGTTTCAGGATTGTATGCACCTGTTGAAAGTTCACTACGACTAAAAGCACTGCTTCGACCAATACGATTATTACCTATATCTGCTATATGATTTGCTGCAAATTCAGCAGACCAAGTCAAAGAATTTGCACTCAAAATATTCGGAATACTATTTGTCGCTCCAATAGAAAACTGCGTTACTGGTAAGCGGACATAGCCTTGAATATACTCATCCAATCCAGGTGCGACTCCTGGAGGAGTAAATGGTGTTGCGGGATCTAAGATCTGGTAATACACCAAATCTGGACCATTGAGTTGCAATGGTTGATTAGGTTTGAAATTTAACTCACTATAAATAGATGTGGTACCTAATTTCCCTGCCAGACTTAATCCAAACATTTCAATATTTTCAGGATAAACTGCAAAAAATGCGGCTGTATTAAAATTTTCGGCACCTACGGCTTTTACAGTTGTTGCATCAAAGTTCGCAATTCGATTGTGGTAGTTAGCGTAATAAAGACCTAGTTCAGCATTATTTAAGCTCGGTATCGTTTGTTTTAATGCGATACCATATTGTCCACTATCCTTAGGTTTTCTATCTTCTGTACGTGGAATATAACTGTGTGCCTGTAATGCTGTCTCAGATAATTTGTCTTTTAAACCAGCCATCAGCATCGGTCCACAATTGGCAGGCATTACATCAGACACTTCAAAAAATGTCCCGCACCCATCAATAACAGAAGGTCTGAATTTAAATTGATAAAAACCTTCGACTTTAAGATGATCATTGATTCCAGCAACAAATGAAAACATTTCAACGGGGATAATTCTTTCACGGATATGACCACCAGGACTATTCATTGTCCCATAATCATAGGCATTTACTGAATTTAGACCATTCAAGAAAAAATTAGATTTTCCCCAAATTAATGTATGTTTACCTAGCTTTACATCTAAGTTTTGCTGATTAGCGAATTTAAAATTTTTCCATAAATATGCATCCCAAAGGTCTATTCCCTTAAATTTAGCAAGTCGAGGCCATGCTGAATCATCAAATGCTTTTAAGTCCCCATGCCCTGTTTCATAAGCATGGTCATACCAATATTTAGTACTTAGTACTGCACCTTGTTGCTTTCCTTCCAAACGTAATTCGGTAAAACCTTTAATAATTTGCGAAATAGCATCGTATTTACTAAAGTTTATTCGCCCATCATCAGCATTGACGTCTAAACTATATCCTGGTTTCCCAATATGATTTGCATCTGGTTTATACAGCAGGGATGCAGCAGGATTTTGCATGCTCCAACTTGCCCCAAAACTTAGACTCGTATTCGCTTCTAACTTCCAATCTTTATCCAGCTCAAAACTGGTCGCTAATACCTTTGATGTTGAAAATATTAAACCACAAATAATAATATGCTGAATAACCAGGTTGTTGTTTTTCATTCCATTTATATCCATAGATTTGTTGATTACATCATTTCCATATCGATGTGTTTTATTGAGAATCGGTTTTTGGTATATGAAAACCTGTCACTTTATTTTTTTGCGTACTATTTATCATTTTTTGTTCTTTTAATAAGCGTTTTGGCATTGCCAGTAAGATGATTATCCCACCAAAAATGAGCAATATCCCAATAATACTAAAAGCAAAATAGATGCTTCCTGTCTGGGTTTTAATTGTCCCAACTAAAGCTGGACTAATCACCGCTGAGAGACTACCTAATACATTAATCCATGCAATACCAAGTGCTGCAGCGCTCACGGATAAATATGCAGGTGGAATCGTCCAAAATAATGTCGCCGCAGAGAAACATGCACCGCCACCAATCGTGAGTAGTAAAACAGATAGGATCAAATCATTTTGAACAAAACCTAACAACATAAAACTGATTGCACCAACAGCCATAGTCAGTGCCAAATGCCAGCGACGTTCAAGATGCTTATCTGAACTAAGGCATAGTAAGTACATGGCAATCAAGGCACATATAAATGGCAGACTTGAGGTTAAACCAATATGGCGTATATCTTTAACACCAAACTCTTTAATTAGAGTCGGCATCCAATACGTAATTGTATTTGTTGCAGAGTAAATACATAAGAATACAATTCCAATCAGATGTATCCGATGATCTAAAAATACTTGTTTAAAAGAACTTTTTTCTTGTCCAACAGTCTTATTTTCATTTTCCAAACTTAACTTTACGATTAATTTTTCACGCGCAGTTAACCATTTAGCTTGCTCTGGTTTATCAACCAACCAAAACCAAGTAAATGTCCCTAACAGCACGGCTGGAATTCCTTCAATGACAAACAATACTTGCCAATCCCTTAATCCCATCCAGCCATCAAAAGTGGTCATAATCCAAGTTGCTAGAGGGCCATTTACAATACCAGCAATTAAACCAGCCATTAAAAAAATAGAAGTGACACGCCCACGTAAAAACCCAGGAAACCAATAGGTTAGATATAAAATTACACCTGGTACAAAGCCTGCTTCAGCTATTCCGATGAGAAAACGAAAAATATAAAAACTGGTAGTACTCTCAACAGTACTCATTAAAATTGTAAGGATCCCCCACAACACCATAATTCTAGTTAAGGTTGCTCGAGCCCCGACTCTCTTCAAATACATATTACTGGGTATTTCAAAGATTAAATAACCAATAAAAAATAAAGATGTCCCAATACCATAAGCTGCATCACTTAATAATAAGTCTTCAGACATCTGCAGCTTGGCAAAAGAAATATTGATACGATCAACAATATTTAAAAAATAAGCCAAGAATATAAAAGGAACTATTCTAAAAATTACTTTTTTGAAAGTTGCGTTTTGTTCTTCAGATGTCATCGTAATATTATCTACAGATGCTTTTTCTATCACCGTATTCACATGAATATCCTTATATTTGTTATTCGAAAAACTAATGATTCTTATTATTTAAAATAGCTCAACATTCTGTTAAGTAATTAAATATCAATATGTAGTTTCAAGGCTTTTTCGAGTAGAGGTACACCGAGTTCACAGACTTCAATACCTTGTAAACTCACAATTTTAAAGACTTCTAAAATTTGCTCTCGTGTTGCTCCTAATGCTAATGCAGCTTGGATATGACGTTGAGTTCCATGTGTCCACATATGTGTAATAGTTACATCACCTGCGATGCACAAAAATTCGACCCAAAGTGGTGGCAAAATTCCGTTTTTCCATACACTTGTTCCCATTTTTAAATAATTTTCCAAATAGAGTGGGTCCCAACGATAGATTGTCTCCCAAAGCGGATTAAAACTGCCCTGAATGCGCATTTCATCACAAATTGGAGTTTCTTCAATACACACCGAAGCCTCATCTGATAAACCAGCGGCTTCCAATTCTTTTTCTAAAATTGGCACACCAAGTGCGCAAGCATGTATACCTACAATACTTGCTAATTTAAAAACCTCTAAAATTTCAGTCCGGCTCACCCCTATTTTCAATGCATTTCTGATATGACGTTCCACGCCTACTGCATATAGATGAGTTGCAGTAACATCAAGTATTAAACGAATCAATGCCACTAGTTTTGGTTCTAGAATATTATTACATTGAATTTCTTGTACTAAGGTCATGAACTGTTCAGTCCACTTGGGTTCCCACTCGGCCATGCCATCAAATGTAGTATCAAATAAGCCAGAAGCTCGTAAGGAATTATAATTAAATGTATTATTCATCTTTCACATCCTTGTAAAATTAAATAACAATCCCACCATTTGGGCTAATCACTTGTCCGACTAAATAGTGTTCACCACTGAGATATAAAACTGTTCCCGCATATTCTTCTAAGGTTCCAAATCGCCCCGCAGGCACACTCTGCCAAAGTCGATTACAAGCTTCTTCACCAACACTGTCTAAATATTCATTAAACTGTGGTGTAGCAACGCCACCTGGTGCTAAAGCGTTAATAAAAATATTAGCGCCAGCGACTTCATAAGCTACTGACTTGGTAAATGCAATAACTGCCCCTTTCGTTGCACTATAAGGAGGACTATGTGCACTTTTACTCGACATACCTGCAATAGATGCGACGTTCACAATTCGGCCCGAACGTTGAGGTTCCATCAATTTCAAGGCTTCACGTGTACAATAAAATACACCATTCACATTTACGCCCCAAAAACGCTCCCATTCATCATCAATAATCCAACGTGTAAAACTTAAAGAACGACGTGGTTCTGGCATCGCGTTATAGTCATATAAGGCTGTACGACGCTGTGTATCTAATTCTGTAGTTGGTGTTATAGCAGCATTATTTATGAGTACATCCAAAGTACCGTAATGTTGAACAATTTTTTCAAACATCGCTGAAACTTGAGCACTTGAAGATACATCACAGTTTATCGCTAGGCATTCTCCCCCGTATTGTTCAACAACTCTTTGAGTCTCTAACAATGTTTCATTATTTACATCACAAATAACCAATTTAGCGCCTTCTTTCGCGAAAGCTTCTGCACATGCCTTTCCTAAACCTGGTCCAACGCCTGTTATCAATACAATTTTATCTTGAAAATTCATGTAATTATTCCATTAATTTGAACTTAATGCCAATATTCAATAGGCATTTATGTTCCATTTAATAATTAATGGGAGACTCCTCTGCAACGTTATAATTTTTAAATTAATTGCTAATTCTATCTCGTCAAAACAGGGAAGTACTCCGGATCACTTACGTAGATATAAACTTTTTTGACTCGCTATATTACTAGCGTTGAGGAACGCCTTTTTGGCCTACTTTGCGGTTTGGTGCCATGCCATTTGCCAATAAGGTTTCTTCAATACTGTTGTACTGAACTCCAATACGGTAAATTTCACGTGCTTCTTGACCACTTGCAATATCACGACCTAACTCATGTGCAATACGTACAGTTTGTTTGATCTGATCAACCGAACCGAAACGCTCACCTTTATGATCAATGATGGTATCTTCATTGCCCACACGTGCATGCATACCCATTGCCATAGACATGGTGTTAAACGATAAGACATTTTTTAGCAATGACTCAGAGGTTAAAGTACAACCATCTGGAACACGGTTCAGGAAGTTAAAGAAGTTAAATGGGTTTGGCCCATCAAAACCACCGCCAATACCAATCCAAGTTAAGTTCATTGGACCCATGTATTGACCTTTACGCACCATACGTTCAAGCGTTTCCAAGCCATGCATACCCGTCAATTGGAAATGTGGTTGGATACCATTTGCTGCTAAACGCTTCAAATGCTCAATGAGCCATTCAGGGCCTGCAGGAACGGTCATTTCCGCATAAGCTGCTTGAATTGCAGGATGCTCAAGTGATGTACCTTTTAAATATTCTGGATATAAAAGCTCCATAATATTCATTTGCGTCGTATTGACTGCAACTGTTACTTGGTCAGGTTTAGGGTCTAACTCAGCCAATTTATGACGAGTATCATCACTCAACCACAGTGCCGCTTCACCGTCACTTTCAGGTGCAAATGAAATTGAACCGCCGACTTGAATAATCATGTCAGGTACTTCTGCACGTACACCTGCAATCAGTTCATTGAACTTAGATAAACGCTTTGAACCTTTACCATCTAACTCACGAACATGTAGATGTAAAACTGTTGCACCCGCTTCGTAGCATTCTACAGCTTTGGCAATTTGCTCTTCCATCGTGACAGGAATATCTTCAGGGAAATCTTGAGGCATCCACTCAGGGCCATAAGGTGCAACTGTAATTACCACTTTGTCCATGTTTTCTGGGTGCAAAGAATCATCCAAGAATTGCATATGCATCTTCCTTTTATATTTTATAAATCGTAAATTGAATAAAATGATTTCGTGTTAAAGCCTAGTAAGTTGCATCACCAATAATGCCTGTCCGCTCCATTTTGCGGTGACACGCTGGATAATCCATCACAGCATAGTGTTGTGTACTACGGTTATCCCAAATCGCAATACTATTTGGCTTCCAGCGCCAACGAACTTGATACTCTGGAATTGAAGCTTGCGAAATTAAATAGCGCAGTAAATCTGCTGCCCCCGGATTGGCATCTTGTCCAAAACGAACGCGTTCTTTGGTATGGTAGTTGGTAAAGTGTGTTGTAAATGCATTGACATACAGTATTTTCTCGCCCGTTTCTGGGTGAGTACGTACAACAGGATGCTCTGCATCTGGAAACTGTGCTTTCAATGCCAAACGTTTTTCGATTGGCATTGCCGCACCAAAACTGGCTTCAATACTATGACGCGCACGTAAACCTTCAATCTTCACTTTAATATCTTCAGGCAAATTGTTATAAGCCAAAATCATATTGGTCCACATGGTATCCCCACCTACCTGCGGTGCTTCTACGCAGCGTAAGACACAGCCCATTGGGGGAATTTCACGCCAGCTAGCATCACTGTGCCATGCATTTTCATAACGATCGATCGGGCTGTCTGGGCTTTTATAAATTTGCACCAAACCTGGATAATCAGGGTGACTACCGACAGCAGGATGATCTTCCAACTGCCCAAAACGTTCTGCAAATGCAACATGCTCTGCCCGTGTTAAATCCTGATCTCTCAAGAATAAAACATGATGTTTGAGCAAGTGTGTACGAATTTCAGAGAATAAATCATCATCATGAATAGCATCTGCCAAACGTACACCGCTGAGTTCTGCACCTATATTGCAGCTTAATTGTTCAATTTGCATAAGAAATCCTTTTCAAATTACAAAAATTGATGATCCTGTAGTTTTACGTGCTTCTAAGTCACGGTGTGCCTGAACTGCATCCTTCAATTCATAGCGCTGATTAATTTCAATTTTAATACGACCATTTAAAACATGATCAAAGAGTTCTTGAGCTAACTCTTGTTTTTCTGCTGGGTCTGCAATGTAATCTGCCAGTGCTGGACGGGTAATATACAGTGAGCCTTTCATTGCCAAGAGCGCAGGGTTAAATTCTGCAATCGGGCCAGATGCTGTGCCGACACAAACCAATAAACCACGACGCTTTAAAGAATCTAATGACGCCATGAAGGTATCTTTACCCACACTGTCAAAAACAACATTAACACCCACACCATTGGTCAACTCACGTACACGCTCAGCCACATTTTCATGACTATAATTAATGACGTGGTCGCAACCATGAGCGCGTGCTATTGCTGCTTTTTCTTCAGAAGAAGTTGTACCAATCACGGTTAAACCCAGTAATTTTGCCCATTGCGAAACAATCAGCCCAACACCGCCTGCTGCTGCATGCAACAAAATAGTGTCGCCTTCTTTAAAATCGTAGATACGACGCATTAAATAAGCAGAAGTTAAACCACGCATAGTCATGGCTGCAGCGGTTTCGCAAGAAATTCCTTCTGGCAGTTTAATTAATACATCTGCAGCAATGGTTCGTGCCGTGCTATACGCACCTAAAGTGTTTAAAAAACCAGTATAAGTAACTCTGTCGCCTACTTGAACATTGGTCACACCTTCGCCGACTGCTTCGACGACACCAGATGCTTCTACGCCCATGCCATTTGGTAATGGAATTGGGTAAGTACCGTTACGGAAATATGTATCTGCATAATTCAAACCGACTGCAACGTGGCGTAAGCGCACTTGCCCAGCCAATGGCTCTCCGACTTCTACATCTTCATAACGCATTACTTCTGATGAGCCAGATTCGTAGAATCGTACTGCTTTATTCACTGTCATTTTCCTATCCATAGCTATATTTTTATTCGGGGCTTTAAAAGCATTTACTAAAACTACAACACTCAGAATGCCACCACTTGACATAAGACGACAGGTACTTAGCATTTTGCGACAAACCAATTTAAGAATCTCAGAACAACTATTTACCAACTTTTATTTAACGTTATTTTGTATTTTTAATGAATAAGTTAGCGCCTCTGTTATCTTTAGTTGTGTAGACATTTTCTTTATAGTCTTTAGTTTATCGGATAGAAATACGATTTTATAACGTAGGTAAAGCCAAAACATGACACTCAAACAATTAAAAGCTTTTTTAGCGCTTGCCCGTACTCTCAATTATGTCAATGCCGCAGCAGAGCTTTATCTCAGCCAGTCTGCCCTCAGTATCACCATCAAAACCTTAGAAGAAGAGTTAGGTGGTAAACTATTTAAACGTAATACTCGGCGGGTAGAAATGACCGCTGAAGGACGGTCTTTGATTCCTTATGCTAAAAGGCTCTTGGCCAATTGGGAAGACATGGAAAAAGATGTCAAACAACGCTTTAAATTGAACCGTGGCACCTTAAATATTGCCTCTATGCCCTTTGCCACACATGCGGTACTTCCTGCGGTAATACATGAATTTGCAAAGCGTCATCCCAATATTAGTTTTTCAATTCATGACGTGCCCAATGAAAAAATCATTGAAAATGTACAAGATGGAATTTTTGAAATTGGTATTTGCTTTCAGCCCGAATTTTGCGAACAACTCAATTTTCAGCCTTTGTTTCAAGAAGACTTTATTGCGATTGTTCCGAAAAATCACCCTTTTGCCAATTCACAACAGGTCACATGGCATGAATTATGTGCTTCACCTTTTATTACCTTACAAAATCCATCCATCATTAGGCATGTTGTAGAAAAAAAATGCTTGGAAAATAACACTGTTCTAGATTTAAAAGTGGAATGCCACCAAATCAGCTCACTGTCTCATTTTGTGGCGAATGGCATGGGCGTCAGTGTCATTCCGCGACAATTTCAAAAATGTATCGATTTAAAACAGATTGCTGTCCTTGAAATTTTAGATGTAAACGTGCAATTACAGTTGGGCATTATTTATAAAAAGGACTTTCAACTTTCGAATATTTCCTCTGAATTTATTGACATGATATCGACTCATCCATTTTTCCCTCAGCAATAAAATGTACCGCTCCTCAGGTTTAGGGCATCACATCTCAATAAATTGATGGGGCTTAGATGAACATCAAAATCATTTCATTGATCACTCCCGATTTATCCATTAATGATTTTTTTTCATTGCTCATTAAAAATAATCAATTTCTAAAAAATGTTAGCCAATGCTAATAATAAAAAATATCTAGGAGAAAAAAGGTTCATCGGATGAATAAAGTTGTCGCCAGTGCACACGAAGCTTTAGCAGATATTGCCAGCAATAATCAAAGTATCGCTGTCGGAGGATTTGGCCTCTGTGGTATACCCGAAAAATTGATTGATGCCTTAAAAGACACAGGTGTAACAGGCTTAACCTGTATTTCAAATAATGCAGGAACTGATGGAATTGGTTTAGGTAAACTCTTACAAACCAAGCAAATTAAAAAGATGATTGCTTCGTATGTAGGAGAAAATAAAGAATTTGAACGCCAATTTTTGAGTGGCGAATTAGAGGTTGAATTGACCCCACAAGGGACTTTAGCCGAAAAATTACGTTCTGGCGGTGCAGGTATTCCTGCATTTTATACCCAAACAGGTGTAGGAACACTCATTGCGGAAGGGAAAGAAGTTCGTCAATTTAACGGTAAAGAATATATTTTAGAACCGACTATAACAGCAGATATTGCACTAATTAAAGCCTATAAAGCCGACAAAGCCGGTAATTTAGTTTTTAGAAAAACGGCTCGAAATTTTAATCCCGAATGTGCCATGGCTGGAAAAATAACAGTAGCAGAAGTTGAACATATTGTTGAAATTGGGGAAATTGACCCTGACGATATTCATTTATCAGGCATTTATGTCAACCGTATTGTCTTAAATGAAACACCTGTAAAACATATTGAACAAAAAACGCTTAAAGCACTGGAGGCATAAACCATGGCATGGACACGTACAGAAATGGCGCAACGCGCTGCCTTAGAACTTAAAGATGGTTTTTATGTCAATTTAGGTATTGGCCTGCCAACACAGGTTGCCAATTATATTCCAGACAATATGAATATCTGGCTACAGTCTGAAAATGGTTTACTGGGTATTGGTGAATTTCCCACTGAGCAAACTGTAGATGCCGACTTAATTAATGCAGGTAAACAAACCGTCACTGCCCGTTCTGGCGCTTCATTTTTCTCTAGCTCAGAATCTTTTGCCATGATTCGTGGTGGACATATTAATCTTGCAATTTTAGGTGCAATGGAAGTCTCTGAACGTGGTGACTTAGCCAACTGGATGATTCCAGGGAAAAAAGTCAAAGGCATGGGCGGTGCAATGGACTTGGTTGCAGGCGTACAAAACATTGTTATCCTGATGGAACACACAGCCAAAGACGGTAGTCCGAAAATTTTGAAACACTGTTCACTGCCTTTAACAGGTAAAGGTGTTGTCAGCCGAATCATTACAGATTTAGGGGTTTTAGACATTACCAATGAGGGCGTTAAACTCATTGAATTAGCCAAAGATGTCACACTGGAACAAATTCAACAGGCTACAGGTGTAGAGCTAATTATTGCCGATCTGCAAGTAGCCTAAATCTACCGAGTTATTAAAAATCAGTCATTGAATGGCTAGACTAGCTCAATAGGAGACTGCCTCATTACGAGGCAGTCTCCTATTTTTGCATTCACAGCATACCAATGTTTAACATTTTGAATGATGTATTACATGTCTTCTTTAGAAATGAAACGACTAAATGATTATTTTTATTAGCCATCATTTATTCCACTTTCACATTCACTGCCTGCTTTTTTAAACGATAATCTAATGCAGCGCGGCTAATCCCTAAAATACGAGCAGCTTCTGAAACATTCTGATTCGCTTTTTGCATAGCAATCAAAATCAATTGCCTTTCATGATCTTCCAAACAAAAACCATCCTGTATCACGGCATTTAAATCTAAGTTTTCAGATTTTGGCTCAATATCCTGTTTAATTTGTGGAAACAAATGATTGAGTTTAATTTCCTGCTGATGATCTGTCAGCAAGGTTGCTCGCTCCAATAAGTTTTCCAGTTCTCGAATATTGCCAGGCCATTCATAGGTCATCACAAAGTTTTTAGCTCTATCACTTAAACCTTTTAAAGTCTTGCCATACATATTTTCAAAACGGGATAAAAAATGCGTAATCAACAAAGGAATATCGTCACGGCGCTCACGCAGTGGTGGAATAATGACAGGGAAAATATTTAGGCGATAATATAAATCAGCGCGGAATCGTCCCTCTTTCACGGCTTGTTCTAAATCTTCATTGGTGGCCGCAACTAAGCGTACATCTGCCTTTCGGGTTTGATAATCGCCGACTCGCTCATACTCACCTTCTTGTAACATTCGCAATAAAGTGGCTTGTGCCCGTGGCGAAAGCTCAATCACTTCATCTAAGAAAATAGTCCCTTGATGAGCACGTTCAAACTTTCCACTTCGGGTTTGTGTTGCACCTGTAAATGCACCTTTTTCGACCCCAAAAAGTTCGGCTTCAATTAAATCTGGCGGAATACAAGCACAGTTTACCGCAACAAAAGGCTGTCCTTTACGCGAACTGCCTTCATGAATCCCCCGCGCAAAAGCTTCCTTCCCTACGCCTGTTTCACCTTGTAGCAATACAGCAACCTTACTGCCTGCCGCTTTTTTCAAAAGGTCGCAGACTTTACGATAGGCCACAGATTCACCAATCGAATTAAACATGGTGTAATCCGCTTCTACATCGGTATAGATATTTTTCTTTAACTCATTCAGTTCAGCTTGTAAGGCAATTAATTCATCCGAAACAGGATCGGGGGACATAAACTGAATCAGTTCATCGGCATTTTGCCATTCCTTTAAGGGTTTACCAACAATACGACAGCAATCATCTCCTTTGGCCACACAATGGGTTTCTTGATAAATAATGGTCTGTCCCATGACAAAACTGCTATAACCGCAAGCATAGCCCAATAACATCCAACAAGCAGATTCTTCAGAGGCACCAAATTCACTTAAATGAACTTCAGCTTCAAAAGAATTACGCCAATTAAAATCTGCATAAAATTGATGTTTATCATGACTTAATTGCAGTTCATTGACTTCAACTTGTACCATGCCCCGAATACCATGCATTTGTGGGCCAGCCATAAATGCTTCTGCTTCATTTAAATTTGGACGTAACTTAGAAGTGACTTCGGCATCTCGTACACCTGCCTGATAGCCCAAGCGAATAAAAAATCGTTTGGTACGTTCCCACCCCAGCATGTTGTACAAGTCTTTTCTTAAAAATCCCATGATGCTGGTATGGAGTAACAACATGCGGTTTTCTTCAAACCAAATTTTTCCATGCTGGCTATCAAACTGAATTTTATCCAATAAATCTTGAATATCTTTGTTCTTTTTCAAAATTTGAGTATAAAACTTAGCGTCTTTGGCTTGAGGCATGACTGAATATCCATCCTTGGCTATAGGTCGATTCCTTATCTTACTCAATTCCGACCAAGAAGCGGCACTATCTTATGGCTATAACTTTATACCATTAAAGTATTTTTAAATTAATATTGTAAAATCATATAGATATAAAAATATTCAAATCACAGAATGCATTGAAGCACGTTCATATATTTTTAGCTTTGTACCCCACCAATTCATGATTTGATGAAACCCGATATGTCTATATTCATCATTCGATGAAGTTCTATTTCTAAAATTAATTTAAAAAAAACACAAAAACTATAAACATATGATTAATAAACATTAATTAAAGTTGGCATGACTTTTGATATATCACAAGCAAGGAACAAAAAATTGCGTCACAGCTGAAATGATTTCAGCGTTAGAGATAAAAGGATTATCCCAATGACTCAAACCCTACAACCAGATCAACTGACCAAATATATTCGTGTCACAGGTGACCGTAATGCCAAGTTTGTTGAATTTGACTTCGCAATTCATGACCCGACGCTGTTTGTCGAACTGATTCTTCCTCAGCAGGCTTTTCAACACTTTTGTGAAATTAACCATGTCATTGAAATGACCGCTGAGCAACAAGCTTGGAATGATGCACAAGAAGATAAATGGCGTTATGGCGTTGAACCCACCATTTTAAGCCAAGCCCGTGAACATTTAGATCAAGAAGATCAATCTTAAGCCCATAAGGAAATCGTGATGACTTTAGAAATTAAAACATCCAATTTAGAACCTATTCGTCAAACCTATGCCTATATCGAACGTCGTTTTGGTAAAAAACCTGCGACGCGTTATCAAGAAGTCAGTTTTGACATTCAAGGTGCGACCAATTTTCATTATCGCCCCTTATGGAAACCAGACAAAACGTTAAATGATCACACTCATACTGCTTTGCAAATGCAAGATTGGTATGCGTTTAAAGACCCACGCCAATTTTATTATGGTGCGTATGTGCAACATCGCGCGCGTTTACAAGACACGGCCGAAAGCAGTTATTCATTCTTTGAAAAACGTCATTTGGTGGAAAACTTAAGTGATGAAGTGAAACAAAAAATCATCACTTGTTTATTACCATTTCGTTATGTCGAACAAACCGCCAACCTACACATGATGTCGGGTAGTGCTTACGGCTATGGCACAGTCATTACCCAAGCTTGTATTTTTGCAGCCATGGATCGTTTAGGCATGGCGCAATACCTGTCTCGAATTGGTTTACTTCTGGATGGCAATACAGGCGACTCATTACAGCAAGCCAAAGATGCTTGGATGAATGATGCCACTTGGCAACCACTACGTAAGCTGTGTGAGCAAAGCTTAACGGAACACGATTGGTTCAAACTGTATGTCCTACAAAACTTACTCATCGACAGCTTAATTCAAGAATTGGTTTACGGCAAACTAGATCAATGGTTGGTTGAACACGGCGCACGCGATGTAGCAATGCTGACCGAATTTATGACGGACTGTTTAACCGATTTACGCAAATGGTCAGACCCTGTTTTAAAAACAGCGGTGGCTGAATCTGAAGAAAATAAAGCCTTAATTCAAGGTTGGATAGACACTCTGTTACCCGAAGTCACAGACGCTTTTAGTGCATGGGCAAATACGGCGCTTGGGACTGCATCAATCGACAATGGCTTAGCCGTGATTGCAGAACGCAGTAAAAAAGCGGGTTTAACCCTCGAATTAGATTCAGTTGCATAAGGATACGCAGACATGAGTTCAAAAGTTTATTTGGCACTACAAGATAACGATACTTCGCGCTACATCATTGAAGCGATTGAACAAGACAACCCTGAAGCCACTATTCAATATCTTCCTGCCATGATTCGTGTGGAAAATATTGGAAAATTAGTGGTTCGCGCTGAAACGGTTTCTGAAAAACTGGGACAGGATTGGGACATTCAAGAGCTACAACTCAACATGATCACCTTAGGTGGCAACGTTGACGAAGATGACGACACTTTTACCTTGCAGTGGAATTAATCCCACACGGAAAAAATATCAGAAGCCAAGCGCTTCAACAGATTGAAAAGGATGATCAAGATGAATAGCCAAGCAAAAAGTGCGACCAAAACTGCAACTAAAAAGCTCAATGCGAAAGACCGTTACCGTATGTTGACCCGTGATCTAGATTGGGATTTTTCCTATGCAGATCGTAAAGAGGCTTTTCCTTACGAAGAATTTGAAGGGATTAAAATTACAGATTGGTCAAAATGGGAAGACCCGTTCCGTTTAACCATGGACTCGTACTGGAAATATCAGGCAGAAAAAGAGAAAAAATTGTATGCCATTTTTGATGCATTTTCTCAAAATAACGGTCAGATGAATGTCAGCAATGAACGCTATCTCAATGCCATTAAACTGTTCTTAACCGCAGTCACGCCACTGGAATATCAGGCGTATCAAGGTTATGCACATGTCGGCCGCCAATTTAGCGGTATCGGTGCACGTATTGCATCACAAATGCAATCGATTGATGAGCTGCGTCATGTACAAACGCAAATTCATGCCATGAGCCATTACAACAAATTCTTTGATGGCTTCCAAGACTGGGCACACATGCATGACCGCGTTTGGTATCTGTCTGTACCAAAATCTTTCTTTGAAGATGCACGTTCAGCAGGCCCATTCGAGTTCTTATTGGCGATTAGTTTCTCTTTTGAATATGTGCTGACCAACTTATTGTTTGTGCCGTTCATGTCAGGTGCGGCCTATAACGGTGACATGGCCACTGTAACCTTTGGCTTTAGTGCACAGTCGGATGAAGCACGTCACATGACCTTAGGTTTGGAAATTGTCAAATTCTTACTGGAACAGCATGAAGATAACGTGCCAATTGTTCAGGAATGGATTGATAAATGGTTCTGGCGTGGTACTCGCCTGCTGTCTATTGTCGGCATGATGATGGATTACATGCTGCCAAATAAAGTCATGTCTTGGAAAGAAGCATGGGAAACCTATTTCGAAGAAGCGGGCGGTGCGTTATTTAAAGACCTCAGCCGTTACGGTATTCGTATGCCGAAATATTCAGACGTGATTGTGAAAGAAAAAGAGCATATTTCACATCAAGCATGGTGGATTTTCTATAACTTTGGCCATGCTGCTGGTTTCCATACCTGGATTCCAACCGATGAAGAAATGGATTGGTTATCTGAGAAATATCCAGATACTTTTGATAAATATTACCGTCCAAAATGGGAATTGGCGCGTAAGTTAGAAGCTGAAGGTAAACGCTTCTATAGCAATGGCTTACCGCAACTGTGCCAAATCTGTCAGATTCCAATGACCTTTACGGAAATGGATGGCGACCCGACTATGTTTAGCTACCGCGACAGTATTTATAAAGGTGAGCGTTACCACACCTGTTCAGACGGCTGTCATGACATTTTTGAACGTGAACCTGAAAAATATATTCAAGCGTGGTTGCCAGTGAACCAAATTTTACAAGGCAACTGTGGTGGTCCAGATTTAGAAAGCATTTTACGTGACTATTACAACTTTAACGTCGGTGCAGACAACCTTGATATTGAAGGTTCTCCAGACCAAGAACGTTGGAGAAAATGGAAAGGTCAAACCGCTTAAAGAATAAAGGATCAGAAGTCATCTCATGAATAAAAATTTCGGGATGGCTTCACACAAGGAATTTAGGAGTTTTCTCATGCCAGTACAAGCCATTCAACAACATTATGAATTTGATGCACGTGATGCACAAAAAAATTACGGCGACAACATGTTGCTCTATGTAGGGTGGGATAATCACACTCTCTTTTGTGCGGCGCATGCTTTTGTAGTATCACCACAACAAAGCTTACAAGACTTAATTGATCAGCAAATTCAGGTAGGCTTCAATCAACATCCAGACTTTGAACATATCAATTGGTCAACCGTACAATTCACTTTGAATCGTCAACTTTTAACAGATATAGATTTTTCTAAAAGCTTGGCTGATTTAGGTTTTGATCATAAATCTCTACTGCGTTTTGTGACGCCCGGTTTAAATGGCTACAACGGCACGCATGTATAAGGGAGAAACATCATGAGTTATCAAGTCACGATTGAACCTGTGGGCATGACCATTGAAGTCGAAGAAAATCAAACCATTTTAGACGCAGCTTTACGTCAAGGCGTTTGGTTACCCTTTGCCTGTGGGCACGGCACATGTGGCACCTGTAAAGTTCAAGTCACTGACGGTTTTTATGATGTCGGTGAAGCCTCCCCTTTTGCGCTGATGGATATTGAGCGTGAAGAAAATAAAGTCCTCGCCTGTTGCTGTAAACCTGAATCTGACATGGTGATTGAAGCCGATGTCGATGAAGATGAGGATTTCTTAGGCTATTTAATCCAAGACTATCAAGCCAAAGTTTTAGAGATCACACAACTGTCACCGACCATTAAAGGGCTACGTTTACAGATTGACCGTCCAATGGAGTTTCAGGCTGGGCAATACATCAATCTTCAATTACCAAATATTGAAGGAACACGCGCATTTTCTATCGCGAACTCGCCAAGTGAAGAAGGCATTATTGAACTCCATATTCGTCAAGTACAAGGCGGTGCAGCCACCACTTATGTGCATGAAACCCTACAAGTAGGCGATGAACTGGAGGTTTCTGGGCCATATGGACAATTCTTTGTCCGTAAATCCGATGAAAAAGATGCCATTTTTATTGCAGGTGGCTCAGGTTTATCTAGCCCACAATCGATGATTTTGGATCTATTGGAACAAGGTGATAACCGTACTATTTATTTGTTCCAAGGTGCGCGTGATGTTTCTGAACTGTATAACCATGAAATCTTTGAAAATCTTGTGAAGGACTACCCTAACTTCCGCTACATTCCAGCACTGAATGCACCCAAAGCAGAAGATCACTGGACAGGATTTACAGGTTTTGTACACGAAGCCGTGGCAGATTATTTTGAACATAAATGCAGTGGTCATAAAGCCTATTTATGTGGCCCACCACCCATGATTGATGCTGCCATTTCGACTTTAATGCAAAGTCGCCTATTTGAAAAAGATATTCATACCGAGCGTTTCTTAAGTGCCGCTGATGGCGCTTCTGACCAATCTCGTTCAGCTTTATTTAGGCATATTTAAGCATTTATATCATGGCTGATATCTCAGATACTGTTGAATATCAAAAATCGTTTGCTCACTATCGCAATGATCTGTTTCATCATCGTTACAGGTCATTTCATTCCATTTTTAATACATCAAAGGAGCTGATGAAACATCCATAAATAAACCCGCTGATTAAACCAAGAGATGTAAATACAACTAGTTCATCGTTTTTTAGCCAGTAAAAGCGATTGAAACACATGAAATTTAATACCGAGTTCTTAGAAAACTGAACTCAAGCGCCAATTTCTGACATAGAACGTCGCGACACAAATAACTGATTTTTGTTCATAAAAAAGGAATTCTTATGAAATTTAAACAAATAGCGTTGGCATGCTTTATTCCAACCTTATTACTGAATAGCACAGCTTTTGCAGCGCAAACACAAAAACCAAATATCTTACTGATTGTTGCCGATGATTTAGGTTTCTCTGATACAGAACCGTTTGGTGGAGAAATACATACACCTAATCTTAAAAAGCTAGCCACTCAAGGGGCTGTCCTTTCTAATTTCTATGCGGGCCCGACCTGCTCTGTCACTCGTTCCATGCTACTGACTGGCAATGACAACCACCAAGCGGGCATTGGCTCTATGAGTGAGTTTTTACAACCCGAGCAAAAAGGTAAACTGGGTTATGAAGGTCGCTTAAATGATAAAGTCATTACCATTGCGGAAGTCTTAAAGCAAAATGGATATGCAACGTTCATGGCAGGAAAATGGCACTTAGGTGGAACACCTGAAAGCATTCCTAGCGCACGTGGCTTCTCTAACTCTTTTGCCCTTCTCCAAGGTGGAGCCGCACATTTTGACTCTAGCCCAATGTTCCCGGGCAACTATAAAGCGCGCTACTTAAATAATGGAAAAGAAGAAGCCTTACCTGAAAAATTTTATTCATCTGATTTTTATACAGATAAAATGATTTCTTATCTCAAAGATCATCGGGAAAAGAATCAGCCTTTCTTTGCCTATTTGGCCTACACAGCACCACATTGGCCATTACAAGCACCCGATCAATATTTAAAGAAATATGAGCATGCCTATACCGAAGGCTATGACAAAATTCGTGAAGCGCGCTTTAAAAAACTACTTAAACTTGGTGTTATTCCAGCCAATGCAAAAATTAACGACCCATTGCTTGGCGTCTTCAAAAACTGGAATCAGCTAAATGCACAACAAAAAGCTGAGCAAGTCAAAACCATGCAAGTGTACGCAGCAATGATTGATAATCTTGATCATAATATTGGTCGTGTATTAAATTACCTACAATCAACTAAAGACTTAGATAATACTGTGGTTTTATTTATGTCAGATAATGGTGCTGAGTCTGCCAGCCCAGAATCTTTAGGTACCACTGAAGATAAGGAAGGTATTGCGGCTTGGGTCAACGAGAACTTTGATAATCGCTTAGAAAATATGGGTAAAAAAGGTTCTTATGTCACTTTGGGGCCACAATGGGCTCAAGTGGCTTCGACTCCACTGCCTTATTTTAAAAGCTTCTTAGCCGATGGCGGTATCCATGTTCCAGCCATTATTCGCTACCCTAAAATGGTCAAAGCCAATTCAGTTCAAAAGAATCTGCTTCATGTTTCTGACTTTGTGCCGACTGTTCTTGAACTGACTGAAACAACGCGTCCAACAACAAATGGCAACCAGACACTTATTCCAATGCAAGGACAATCCTTTATTTCTGTATTTAAAGGAAAAACTCTTCCTGAACGTGCCATTGGATGGGAATTCAATAATAAGAAATCACTCTATAAAGGCGATTGGAGTATTCGTTTTGAAGAACCACCTTACGGTACGGGTCAGTGGGAATTATACAATCGTAAAGATGATCCGACTTTAAAACAGAGTATCGCAACGCAATATCCTAAAAAATTAAATGAATTGGTTAAAGATTGGGAAGCCTATGCACAACGCGTTGGTGTTGTTTCAGCCCCTGTCAGATACCGTTATGGGCAAATGAATTGCTTTTATGGTAAATGTATAGGCCCTGAAGAAATTAAGAACCTGTCAAATCCATAATTGACATACACAGATAACAAGGATGTTAACGTGATGTATAAATCTACAATTTTATGTATATCGGTTGTGCTTGCTTTACAAGGATGTTCATCAAGCCATCAACCCAAAGTACAAGACGGGCAAAACGTACCGACTTTAGGAAATTTACAAAGTTGTCAAAAGTATAGCGGGTTACCTGAAAAATGGTCTCAAGACCCACTTTCTGGCATGGTTAAAATTCAAGGCGGAAGTTATAGCATTGGTAATAATGAGGCTTATCCAGAAGAAAAGTCCCTACTCAATAGCACCCGTAACGTCGCTGATTTTTATATCGATGCAACAGAAGTCACCAATGCCCAGTTTCAATCCTTTGTAGATGCAACGGGTTATATCACAGAAGCTGAAACTCAAAATGAAGCTGCGGTATTTACTCAACCAAATGAAAAGGTCGCTGATTTAAAATGGTGGAAATTAGAAAAAAATATCAGTTGGAAAAACCCTTGGGGTACTCAGTCCTCTCGTAAAATACTTCCCAATGAACCCGTTCGGTATATTACTTTAAATGATGCTTTAAAATATGCAGCATGGCGCGGTACAGAATTACCGACGGAAGAACAATGGGAATATGCAGCCAAAGCATTTAGTCCTGAGCGAGATGTATCCTCACATCAACATCAAATTGATGCCAATGTATGGCAAGGAGAATTCCCTTATCAAAATGACAAAAAAGATGGTTTTTCTGATGTGGCACCAGTTGGTTGCTTTCCAGCCAATGGCTTTGGTTTATTTGACATGATTGGCAATGTTTGGGAACTCACCCGAACACCTTTTACTGGTTCACATGATGATGACCATCTTGGGACGCAAGCTCAACTCTCTTCACGAACAGCCTCACAATATTCGGCTTACACTATTAAAGGTGGCTCTTATTTATGTGCTTCAAATTATTGCGCCAGATACAGAGCAACATCCAGACAACCACAAGAATATAATCTTGCAATTAGTCATGTTGGTTTTAGAACCGTTAAAAACGCGCAAGAATGAAACTATTTTAGTAGATTCGTATTGGAATAGAGGAAAAACTTAGACTTCAGCGTTAAGCCTATCCAAAAGTTTACATCTAATGGATAAAAAGGATGATTCAGCCATAAACGATATGGATAAATATCTAAGATATTCTATGGAAAAACCCATTCTATTTAAAAAATCCAAAGTAAAAAGGAACCTATTATTGGTTCCTTGTTACATATATACACCGATTAATTCAAACTGATAATTAAGCACATTGCTTAGGCTGTACCATATTATTAACAGCTAACACATCTGCCAAAATTTGCTCTGAAAGTAAATTTTCGGCTTTAATTAACGCCAAAACGCTTTGACCTGATTCATTGGCTTGTTTCGCAATACGAGTTGTCGTTTCATAACCCAAATACGGGTTCAACGCGGTAATAATACCAATTGAATTTTCGACCAAGGCCTGACAATGTTCAGCATTGGCACGTATATTTTCAATACATTTATGTTGGAACATCTGCATGGCTTTGCCTAATAAGTCGATAGATTCGAACAGTTTGAACGCAATCAAAGGCTCCATGGCATTTAGTTGTAATTGCCCCGCTTCTGCAGCCAGAGTAATTGCCAAATCATTAGCAATAACTTGAAAACACACCAAATTCATTGCTTCTGGAATAACGGGATTAACTTTACCGGGCATAATTGAACTCCCCGGTTGACGGGGTTCTAAATGAATTTCATTTAAACCTGCGCGAGGCCCACTCGAAAGTAAACGTAAGTCATTCGAAATTTTTGATAGTTTAATAGCTGTACGTTTTAACAAGCTCGACAATAAAACGAAATCACCCATATCTGAAGTTGCTTCAATTAAATCGGGTGCGCTACTCATATTTCGTTGCGTCATTTCTGATAATGAGGCAATCGCATACTCACGATATTGAACTTCGGTATTGATGCCTGTTCCAATGGCAGTCCCGCCCAAATTCACAACACTTAAAGCATCAGGCATGATTTGATTGAGTTTATTCAAATCATTTTGTAGTGTGGTTGCAAAAGCGCCAAACTCTTGCCCCAAAGTCATTGGTACAGCATCTTGTAATTGAGTACGACCCATTTTTAAAATATGAGCGAACTCATCTGACTTATTTTTAAAACTTTGAATTAAGTTTTTAAATGGCGTATTTAATTGATCTATTGCAGAAATCAACCCAACTTTAATGGCTGTTGGATAAACGTCATTTGTAGATTGAGACATATTCACATCATTATTTGGATGTAAATATTGATACTCACCTTTTAAATGTTCTAAATATTCTAAACCAATATTAGCAAGAACTTCATTGATATTCATATTAGTTGAAGTACCCGCACCACCTTGAATCATATCAATTGGAAATTGATCATGATATTGATTATTCAAAATTTGTTGGCAAGCATATTGAATGGCATTATTTTTATTTTCATCAAGATTATTTAATTTAAAATTCGCATGCGCACATGCAGATTTAACCATTGCAAGTGCTTTAATAAAAACAGGAAATTGACTGAGTTTATTTTGACTTAAATTAAAGTTTTCCATTGCTCTTAAGGTTTGGACACCATAATAGCAATGAGCAGGAATTTCTTTATAACCCAATAAATCTTTTTCGGTGCGTGTATTCATCTTGATATTCATTTAATTAGACTCTTGTTTCCTATACATTCATCTTAGAGTGCGGGCTACTTTTTTTCTAATGTAAAAAAATATTACTGCATGCATTTTTTGCATAATAGATTATAATTCATAAAAGCATGTATTAAGGATTGATGATGACTTTAGAAATTCGATGGATTGAAGATTTACTTGCACTAGAACAAGAAAAATCTATCTCGCAAGCGGCGGAAGTAAGACACGTCACACAATCTGCATTTACACGTAGAATTCAGAACATTGAAAATGCGTTAGGGTTTCAAATTTTAAAACGATATAGTAAAAATATTGATTTTACAGAAGCAGGACAAATTCTACTATCATCTTCAAAAAATATAAAAAATCAGTTAGATACAACCATAAAATACCTAGAAAAAAATGTTAAAAACAATGAATTAACCGTTAAATTTTCAGTATCACATTCCTTAATCACGCAGTTTTTCCCACGCTTTATTCATGAATTATCAACCACCATGGAAGATCTAAAATTAGAAATTATTGCAGCAAATCTTAAACAAGGAATACGCTTACTGAAAGATGGTTCGTGTGATTTTCTAATTGCTTATTGTGATCAGAAAACTTTACAGCAATTTGATTTATCTTTTTTTGTATTTCATAAAATTTTTGAAATGGAAATACTTCCTATAACCGCATTAAATGATGATGGCTCTGCTAAATACTCATTTGAGCAGACATTTCCTTTGTTGGCTTATAGTAAACAAGCATACTTAAGAAATTGTGTTGATGATGCAATTGAAAATAAATTAGATTATCGAACTTTATATGAAACAGATAATGCGGGTGATTTAAAAGAGTTAGTTTCACAAGGCTTAGGTATTGCATGGCTACCTAAATTATTGGTTGAAAAAGAGCTTCATGAAAATAAATTAAAAGTGGTTTATTGCAATCAATATAATTTATTTCAAGATGTATATATTATTAGACGAGAAATGGTATTTTCAAATAAAATTAATTATATTTGGAATATATTAACAAACCAAAATAATAAAAGTTAATTCTATATTATTTTACTCGCTACAATTTTATTATATAAATCTTATTTATTTTAAAAAGTTTTGATTTTTCTATTTTTAATACTCAACCTAAAATACATTAAACCTAGCTTCTATAAAGTATCTTCTCAAATAAAAAGGTGACTTTAAAACATACAGCACTCTAAATCCATGCTCATTGTTTTAAAATCACCTTTTGAAATTATTGACTTATTAACTTTATGAAATTATATCCATTGTACTGAAATACCTTAACTGTTATCAGCCAAGCGATTTACAGGAACAAGCGTATCGGTAACAACGCCTTCTTCTTCAGCAAGATCATGCTTATTGCCTTCGGTGCGAGCAATCACTGCAGTAGCGATGCTATTGCCAATCACATTGGTTGCAGTACGTCCCATATCTAAAAACTGATCAACAGCTAAAATTAATAAAATACCTGCTTCAGGAAGCTTAAACATGGCAAGAGTCGATGCAATGACCACAATCGATGCACGGGAAACACCTGCAATTCCTTTACTGGTAATCATCAATGTCAGGAGAATCAAAGCCTGTTGGGCAAAACTCAAATCAATGTTATAGGCTTGCGCAATAAATAATACAGCAAACGCCATATACATCATCGAACCATCAAGATTAAATGAATAACCTAATGGAAGAACAAAGCTGGTAATACGTTTTGGCACACCAAACTTATCTAAAGCTTCCATGGTTTTTGGATAAGCCGATTCGCTACTGGCCGTCGCAAATGCCAACATAGTCGGTTCACGTACCGCTCGCATCAATCTGAAAACATCTTTTTTCAAGAAGATATAACCGAAAGCAATTAAAATTGTCCAGAGGATCAATAAGCCCACATAGAACTGCCCAATGAAAATACTGTAATCTAGAATCAACTTCGGCCCTTGGACAGTAATGGCCGAAGCAATTGCGGCAAAAACGGCAATAGGCGCAAAAGCCATCACGTAATCGGTAATACGGAACATGACTTTACAAAGTTCATCGATAATTCGACCAATAACCGTAGCTTCACTGTGATGCTGGACATAAGCCAGTGCTGAACCAAAGAAAATTGAAAAAACGAGAATTTGTAATATTTCATTATTGGCCATCGCTTCTGCAAAACTACGCGGGAAAATATGCGTAATAAATGTCTCTAAGCTTAGACTCGTCGCACTCACTCCAACATCTACAACTTCTTTTGGAATACTCAGATTCATACCAGATCCTGGTTGAAACAAATTTGCTAAGCCCATTCCAAGTAATAATGAGATAAACGATGCGCCAATAAACCAGCTCATCGCTTTGAGTGTAATGGATCCCAAAGAAGATGATTTTCCCATTGAGATTAAACCAGAAACAATCGTTGCAAAGACCAACGGTGCAATAATCATTTTAATTAATCTTAAGAATACATCTGTAACAATCTTAAAGTATGAAGCAATTTGCGTTATTTGTACCGCCGTTAACGTACTATGAAAAGCCCAACCAATGAGTATTCCTGCAATCATCGCGATGAGAATATATTTAAGCAGTTTTTTCTGTTTCATAAAAATAATTCCGTCTTTAATCTTCTTTACATCAAGTCTATTGCTTTAACAGCAAGCGCTTGATGACATTCCATGTTGATCAACTGATGTAAGCTTTGTTCTTATAAGTCGAATGCAAAATCACGGATTAAGCAATTAACTGTGGCAAGTTTCACTTCTTTTTTGAAAAAACGATAATGCAAAAATTAATTATGCTATGCAAAAAATGCATAAAATTATTCTTTAGTTTTACTTTACACAAATTTTAATGCCCCTATTGCACAAAAATTTAGTACGTTTTAAATGGCAATGTGTTTTTTGACCAAATCTATCAAAAATTATAAATACATCTTTTTTAAGTTTTTTTGACTTCTATAAATGGCTTACTTTTTTTCTAATTTTAATATTTGCTGTTATTTTGACTTAAAATTATATTCGTTTAAAATTACTGCATAAACTTCTTCAATTTATTTTCGGTAAAGTGAATATTTTTTATCCCCCTAAAAAAGATAGACCTGATCTGTGCGAACTATCATCGTGATCTATCCAATAAAAAACCACCCTCAGGTGGTTTTATCGGTCATCATAGTGTGGCGCAGAAACCCAGCCAGTCAATCTCTAACTCTTCAAAGCCTTTGCTACCCAGCCTTTCGCATGAATATAAATAATAAGTAATATTTGAATTTTCAATTATATTGCGATAATACTGAACAGTGCCGACATTAATATCTTCCGGTGTATACCAGCTTGGCCAAAGCTTTTCATCAAACTGATACTCGCCATATTTATCTTTATTGGCAATCCAAACACTCATATTACCAAATCCTTAATTATTAAAACTAAGTGCATGATATACCAATAATTATACCATCTGGTCACATTTGAAATATAAATTGTGACTATACTGCATCATACATTCACTGCTTCCCATAAATTCCGCAAAAATCTGGAACGTGACGGATGTTTTTATGCATCTATTTACGCTTTTTAAGCGCGTAGTCAAAAAAGTGTTTGTTGTCCATTTGCCATTCAAACAAATAACCCTTTTAATCCATTATATTTCTTTAACTGATCAATAGCCCTATTTTCAAGAAGTGAATACAATGCTTTTTTTAATACGTACATGGTGAATTCTTGAGTTACTGATTTTAATTTTATTCATTCATAAGTGTCTATAAATGAAAGTTATTTTCATAGACCTTCACCTACTTAAAGTAAAAACAGTTAAACCTCATTATAAAAATGATTTGAGTGGATGGTTTTATGGACTTTGAGTTTTTTGAATAACCAACCTAAAAATTCCTCATTTTTTGCAAACCTAGGTGCATCCCCTGCATTCAAGCCAATATGGCTCCCATTAAAATGGAATTTATATTTATAAGGTTTTTCCGCTAAAAAACCATCTTTACCTTGTGTATGTAGCTCTTGAAGAAGCCTTTCAATTTTATCGAACTGTTGTTTTGAATAAATGAATTGATCTTCTTTTAAAAAATTATAGATTTGCTCTATTGATTCAGCAGTATGGGTATTCATTGTAAATTCACTCTGAAACCGAGGAGATGAATATAAATACCATATATTTTTTGGGTGTATATACGCCTTGTATCAATCATGTATCGAGAAAATAAAAATGAAATGCATTGATTATTTAAATAGTGATACAGACCAATACGACATTGGTTTTTAAAAAAATCCTTGAAATATAAATAAGATATTGAGCTATCCAATCGTACATATCACTACACTTCCATCTCATAACTACCGTAGTGTTAACACGTTATAAGTCCATGATGGCTACTCATTCAATATTTCAACGGAAAGATCATGACCACTCAAAATACTGGATTCAAAGCTTTCTCAAACAAAACGGATTTAATCAATACTCAAGCAAATCAGGCACCGAATGAACAACCTGAAACCCCACCAAAACCTACAGATAAACCAGAACAACCCACTGGACCAAGCGAAGAAGCTCCACAAGTAAAATAAAGACTCAGTAACACAAATAACTGAATACTTAGGCCCCACTGATCATAAGTGGGGCTTTTTATTTAAAGCATAATAGCCACAACTCATATAGTTTAATTTTGATGAATTTACTGGAATTAAATTTTTAGACAAAAAAATACCCATCTTCTGGGAAGATAGGTATATAAACTTTGAATTTTTTTCGTTGGTAGCGGGAGCTGGATTTGAACCAACGACCTTCGGGTTATGAGCCCGACGAGCTACCAGACTGCTCCATCCCGCATCAACGAATTAACTTTATACGCCCAATAGAAGGACAAAGCAAACTTTATTTAAAATATAATGACTTATAGCAGGAATAAAATAAATAACATCTAGAAAAGCAATTTAACCAATGCCAACCTCAGTTATAAAAGCTGGATGAGATATCCTGTATAAACTCAATCGTCTCTTTTCATTTTCTAAAAAAGATTTAGGTTCTTCTGACCATATTGAGGTTCTTGAACCAATACCTGAATTTCTTAAAGCCCAATCAGAAACAGTGCCATAAATGAACGTATTATCAGCGAAAATCAATTTTGCTTTATTACTAGTACTACTTATAAGAACTTTATGTGTCGGTAATGAACCAAATATACCAATTTGGGTGTAGAGATATTTATATATTTCAGGCATAGAAAAAAGTACTTAAATGGCAATCAACTATATCATCTTAATTATTAAAATAGTCCTGCTATTTAGTAGGACTATTTTAATAATTAAGCATGGTTACATTATCTGCTTTTATTAGAAAAGGATTTAACTGTATATTTCCATTTGAGAAATATATCCTTACTTTTAAATCAAGGGATATTGAATAAATTAATCTAAAAATGCAACCAAACTATCCATAGGAAATATTCGTCCTATGACCACAAACCTGCCTAACTCACTTAGGATAACCAACAAACATTAATGGCAATAAGAGCACGACTGGTATTAAATGAACGCTGATGGTTCTGGTAGACGCTTGAAAGTTCAATTTACGAATACAACTGAAGCAGTTATTACTTTTGATCTAACTGTTCATGGTAATTCAGGCACTAATAGCGATATTGGCTTTGTTATTGTTTCGACGAGCTAAACTGCCCTGCACTATCTGTATAAATTGTTAGATAGTGCAAAGTGAAAAACAAAATGGTGCCAAATAAGCCGAAAACCTACACTAGATCGTAGAAGATTCATCTTCATCGTATATCGAGTGGAAAGCCGAAGTGCTAGAAAATGGCATGAGGAGGAAAATTGATTACATGACGAACATAGACCAACGGACTATCGAACGGATGGACCACAAAATAGACCGAAAAATCCGATGGTCTAAAAATGGCAGGCATTAAAAAACCTCATAACTCAAAGAGTTACGAGGTTGAATTTGGTGGGCCCACCCAGACTTGAACTGGGGACCAACGGATTATGAGTCCGCTGCTCTAACCAACTGAGCTATAGGCCCTAATCAATTATTGATATAATAATCAACAACTTGAATTGGCTGTAATACTATACAAAACCAGTAACCTATGCAAGTATTTTCTTAACATCTAAATACAGTAGCGCATTTAAAATACAGGCTAATACTCTAATAAAGTGCGACTCTAGCAATTCTCCATATAAGAGTAAAGCATATGAACACACCCACTGATGGATTTAAATAAAAAACCATCCATAATAAAATAATCAGTAGAATTTAAATAAAAACCACTCATTTTATTAATTTTCAGACACAAAAAAAGGCGCTATTTGCGCCTTTTTTTAATCGTTACTTATTATAGAGCAACGATGTTTACAGCGTTCGGGCCTTTTTGACCTTGAACGATGCTGAAAGAAACTTTTTGGCCTTCAACTAAAGTTTTGAAGCCTGAGTTAGCGATTTCGCTGAAATGAGCAAATACGTCTGGACCAGATTCTTGTTGAATAAAACCAAAACCTTTAGTTTCGTTAAACCATTTAACTGTACCATTAACTGTAGTAGACATAATATATCCTGTTGAATTTTGTGAACTGATAGCCATTTAAAATGACTAATATTAACCCGGAAAATAAGAAAGCTTAATATCTGAAAAAACGAAGGATTATGACTAAAACTGCGATACTTAAAGAAGATTTACTAAACAAGACTTTTTTCTAGTGCTGAAAGGATACTAGGTAATAAATATTTTTACAAGCAATATCTAAGATATTTTATAAAAATTCTAAAAAAACCACACAATATATTGAAATATAATAATTTTTAATTTAACACCAACATTCTAATGAAGTACACATTCTATTATCTGGCAATAAATTGACCATCTCAGACCTAAAAAGCCCTATTCTTTGTCAATTATGCACCACATGGTTAACCCTCTTGGCCAATAAACCCAAAATACAAATTCAATATCCATCTCACAAGTTTTAATATTTCAAGAAATCACTTTAACTCGATAACTATAGATTCCCCCCATTTATGACAAAAGTTAATCCCTTTAATACTAGCCACCTAAAAAACCCGTTCGGGTGAAATTTATTCAAATTGATGCTATTTTTTATTTCTATACAAAACTCAATCCATGACTACACTCCCACTTATAGTTTTTTACATCAATAAAATTGCATCTGTATTTTATTGATCAGATAAGTCATTTTAGCTATTGACTGTCATCTCAAACAAGCAGAAATTAGCGCACACTGTTTTATATCTATCTTGCCTTTTTATGCTAAAAAAATTTATTGGTGAAACCTCTTTTAAACTCGCTGGCTGGACATATGAAGTAAAGCCAGATGTTCTTGAAGATAAACAAGTCATTGTCGGGTTTGAACACACGTCAATGATGGATGCTGTGCTTTCTCTAGCACTGTTTCAAATTTACGATCTTAAAATTCATATATTAATTAAAAAAGAGTTATTTAAAGGGCCTTTAAAGCCATTTTTAAAAGCTGCAGGCGGTATTCCAGTTGACCGTAAGTCAAGTAAAGATATTGTGTCTCAGATGGTTGAACATTTTGAACAGCATACAAAATTCAATCTCGTGATTGCACCTGAAGCCACTCGTGCCGGTCGTGATGAAACACGCAAACCAATCCGTACAGGGTTTTGGCATATTGCAAAAGCAGCTGGTGTACCTATTGTACTGATGTATGCCAACTCAAAAACTAAGCAAGGTGGTATTTTCGGTAAAATCTATCCAACAGAACTAGACCACGACCTTGCCTTAATGAAAAAACTTTATAAAGAAAATGTTGGATTGGATATTATTATCCCAGAACCTAAAAAATAGTCTTGATTGTTTAAAAACTCGAAATCTAGCTCTTTATCAAAAAAAAGTGCTTATGGTAGAATTACGACAATTTGATATGGCATACAGCCAATAAGGAGCATAGTTCGCATGGCGGGTCATTCCAAGTGGGCAAATACAAAGCATCGTAAAGCAAAACAAGATGCGAGCCGCGCTAAAGTATTCACTAAATTTATTCGTGAAATTGTAACAGCTTCGCGTTTAGGCGGCCCTGATGCGGCAGCTAACCCTCGTTTACGTGCTGTCGTAGAAAAAGCATTAGTGGCTAACATGACACGCGACACGATTAACCGCGCGATTCAACGTGGTGCTGGTGGTGAAGAAAATGATGATTTAAAAGAAGTGACTTACGAAGGTTATGGCGTAGGTGGTGTTGCAGTAATTATTGAAACAATGACTGACAACCTAAACCGTACTGTGCCCGATGTCCGTCATTGTTTCTCTAAAACTGGTGGCAACTTGGGTACTGCAGGTTCAGTTGCTTACATGTTCACGAAACGTGGTGAAATTACCTTTGAAGATGTTTCTTTAGAAGATAAAATTATGGATGTTGCACTTGAAGCAGGTGCAGAAGACATTGAAGTGAATGAAGATGAGATTTTAGTCATTACCACACCTGAATCTTTTGGTGATGTACAAGATGCTTTAGCGGCCGCAGGTTTAAAATCTGACAATGCTGAAGTGACGATGAATCCATCGACTAAAGCAGAAATCACGGATATCGATCAAGCCAAACAGATCTTAAAAATGATTGATATGTTTGAAGATTTAGATGATGTACAGAACGTATATACCAACGTTGAATTCCCTGAAGAAGTCTTAGCGCAATTAGATGAATAATCATTGCTACAAGCAAAAAACGCGCTACCAAGCGCGTTTTTTTATATTTAGATTCTAAGATGACTGACAAAAAATGATCAACTTTTGATTAGACTTAAATATCCATCAAACTTTACTGAGTAAGCCACTACAATTGAAAACATGATTATATTCTTTAATCACAAAACTTGAATGGAGTGCCACCACATGTTCAATTTTACCAATACGCTTCAGTAGAATTTCACTATAATTTTCCATGTCCCGTGCGACAACTTCCACCAAAAAATCAGCAGATTGCCCTGTAACTAAAAAAGCATTGATCACTTCTGGAATATTTTCGAGCTCTTCTAAAAACTTTGCGAAAGTATCTGTATCATGTTTACTTAGTGAAACCTGTAAAATGACATGTAAGCTGAATCCTAGTTTTTGATAATTTATATCGCGTTTTAAACCTGTAATAATTTTATGATCAATCAGATGTTTAATTCTTCGATGTACTGAACTAACTGAAAGGTTGATGCGCTCTGACAACTCATTCAAATTTAAATCTTCATGCGTTAGAATTTCTAGTATTTGCTTATCAAAACGATCCAATTCCATTGTTAATTTCTACCCTTTAGCGTCTGAATACAGAACATTTAATTTTTTACTTTTATAAAGTTCATACCGATATTAAGCTTAATATGCGTTCAACCATCTCAAACTTAATGTAAGCAAAAACTCAATTCGTTAAATTTATTTTCACATATTATTTATATATAAAAAAAATATTCATAATTTGCAAACTATTTTGAAATATTTTTTCAAAAAACATCACCTAAAACTCAAGATGTACAAACAACTCATAACTTTTATACAACTATTGTAAAAGATTCAATGTGATCTTCATGCGAATATATCTTGCCAATGTTCATACAACCGACCTCAAGTACAGATCAAAAAAAACGCGCATCTCGCGCATTTCTTTACTTATAGTTTTAATGGTCTAAACACCACGCCAATCGACACGTGCATGACGTTCAGTTTGATAAATTCGTAGGACATACTGCCCCAAAGGTAGTGCTATTAAAAAAGCTTTATAGGCTTTAAATTCATCAGATGCACTTTCCTCATGTTCTTTTTCCCAAGGCGTTCCTGCTATTTCTAAAATAGGTGCCAACATTGAACACACGGCAATATCTGCAAGCCCCAAACGGTCACCAACAAGGTAACGACCACCCTGCTGAATCAAACGCTCATTTAACTCGGTTATAAGGTCTTGCATTATTTTTTGCGATTCTACAACTTTGTCTGAACCTAACTGATAACCCTTTGAAACCAATGCCTTCATTAAAGGTTTAGAGTACTTTTCAAACTGGCGCAAATAACCTTTTTCACCAATTAAAATATCTAAGGGCTCGTCACTTCCTGCCAAAACATGTGAAAGCGCCCAACGGCGTACATGTCGCCCTAATTCAACAGATAATAGATTAATCTCTAACGCTTGCTGACGTAGCTCAGGATCTGCGCGTAATAATGTATGTTCAGGATATTGATCATCTAAATACAACGCAATTTGCGTAGAATCTGCAATCCAATGTTCCATATCTCGTAAAATAGGTAATTTATTTTGCCCTGTTTTTAGTTGTGCAAAAGCCCGATGTACACCGGGCATTAAATTATGTGCAACATAATCCAGTTCTTTGTGATCCAGTAGCCAGCGCGCTTTTTCACAAAAATGCGATAACGGAAACTGGTATAACGTACGCATAAATGCTCCGAATTTATTTTTACTGTGCTTAATAATGCCCAGTATTTTAGTTGGATACTTTAATCACACCCTTTTAGAAAAACAATCGACTTTTTACCCAAAATTAAAAGATTAAAGAAATTCTCTTGCCATGCTTTTATAGCTATTTCCAATTTTCATCTTAAAAATAGCAACATTAAACGTGAAAGATAACGCAATACTTATCCCTCACTTCCCATTAATTTATTTTGAATTCACGTCAATCTTGTACTACATTTCAAAGCAGTATCTTAGAACTAACTCAAGATGCCGTATGTGAGAAATAAGAAGTTTCTAGTACTTCAGTTACCAGTGCGTTAAACCAACTAAAAATTTAATCCCTTATAGAAATAAACAGCTACGTGGGGTTAACGCATCCAAGCCATGACTTTGTCATGGCTTTCATGTAAAATCATGGGCAATTTTTATATAACACTGTGTGAGTTATTTCATGGGTTTTAATTGCGGTATTGTCGGCTTGCCGAACGTTGGTAAATCTACCCTTTTCAATGCGTTAACAAAAGCTGCTATTGCAGCTGAGAACTTCCCGTTCTGTACCATTGAACCAAATACAGGGATTGTGCCAGTTCCAGATACCCGCATGGATAAACTTGCTGAAATTGTAAAACCACAGCGTGTTGTGCCAACGGCGATGGAATTTGTGGATATTGCAGGTTTAGTGGCAGGCGCATCGAAAGGTGAAGGCCTAGGAAACCAATTCCTTGCTAACATTCGTGAAACAGATGCCATTGCGCATGTTGTACGTTGTTTCGAAGATGAAAACGTGATTCATGTTAACGGTAAAATTGACCCATTAGATGATATTGCAACCATTAACACTGAGCTTGCTCTTGCAGACTTAGACGCAGTTGCAAAAGCAATTACACGTCTGACTAAATCAGCAAGAAGTGGCGACAAAGAAGCTGTTGCAACCAAAGCTGTTCTTGAAAAAATTCAGCCTTTACTTAATGAAGGTAAACCTGCACGTGCAACTGACCTAGATGATGACGAACGTAAATTGGTTCGTGGTTTTGGTTTAATGACTTTAAAACCAACCATGTACATTGCTAACGTTGCAGAAGATGGTTTCGAAAACAACCCTCATCTTGATGCTGTTCGTAAACTTGCAGCTGAAGAAAATGCCATTGTGGTGCCTTTATGCAACCAAATTGAAGCCGAAATTTCATTATTGGAAGATGAAGACCGCGCTGAATTTCTTGAAGCAATGGATATGGAAGAGCCGGGTTTAAACGCAGTGATTCGTGCAGGTTACTCACTCCTTGGCTTACAAACTTACTTCACTGCAGGCGTACAAGAAGTTCGCGCTTGGACAGTTAAAGTCGGCGCAACTGCACCGCAAGCTGCGGGTGTTATTCACACTGACTTTGAAAAAGGTTTTATCCGCGCTGAATGTATTGCTTATGATGATTTCGTACAATACAACGGTGAAGCTGGCGCGAAAGAAGCTGGTAAATGGCGTTTAGAAGGTAAAACGTATATCGTTCAAGACGGTGACGTTCTACACTTCCGTTTTAATGTTTAATCCTAAACATTAAAAAATAAAGCCCTCATTGAGAGGGCTTTTTAATCGATGGCGTTTTACATCAAATTCAGTATATCAATAAGCACATGTATACCTGCTCATTTAATACACAAACAAGATGAGTACAGCCTTAAACTTAATAACTCAAAACAAAGCAATAAAATTTGAAATCCCTTTCACCACATGCTTACAACTTAACTTTTTAAAGAACTGGGATAAATTAATAAAAGGCGCTAATGCCTATTGAATAGTACAATAGCGATGAAAAAAATAAGCACCATTCTAACTGCAGCTATTTTCAGTCTGCTCAGCGCTACAGCATTTGCATGTCCTCAAGGTACTTCACTCACTGGTGGTACGGGTGCAAACCATAAAGGCGGTAAATGTATTGCAGTTCAAAAAACAGCACAACATCAGGCACCAGCAGCCAATCACAATGTAAAAAATACTGAACAACATACTCAAGTACCCGCAAATACACATCAAACAGCCACAACCATGCAAAAAGATATGTCACATACAGGAAAAGACAAAACAACAGCGACAGCTAAAATGGACAAAAGCCATTTAAATAAAGCGAAAACAGCAACACATAAAGCACCAACAGATGTTAAACCGCTCAAATCTTAAAATTTTCTAGCCAAAAAAGAAGCCGGTCATTTGCCGGCTTTTTTCATTTCAAAATTAAACTCAATACCAATAATTAATGTACAGAAGCTTGATGGACTATTTTTGAATCCATCAAGGCACGTTGCTTTCTCGCCTGCTCTAACATGCGTTGCTCTAAATCTTTACGGAAGCCCAACATGAACACCATTTCGGCCAATACAAATAATGGCCCAATTGCCAATCCAACCAAATCATCCATAAATGCAGGTTTTTTCTTTTCATAAAAGTGACCAATAAACTGAATCACCCACCCTAGGACAAAAATACCAATGCTCGCGCCTAGCCATGCGCCCATCGACCATTGCGCAATCATATAAGCAAATGGATAAGCCACAGCAAAGACAATCAACATAATTAGTCCAAATATTTTATCTAAACTTAAGTAATAAAAAATGGTCACA
The DNA here is from genome assembly GCF_001707755.1 of Acinetobacter celticus. Lineage (GTDB taxonomy): Bacteria > Pseudomonadota > Gammaproteobacteria > Pseudomonadales > Moraxellaceae > Acinetobacter > Acinetobacter celticus. The sequence continues at coordinate 93,139 of NZ_MBDL01000008.1, forward strand.
ACCAATAATATCAAAGCCAATGTAATTTCTATGCCTGAGAACATCACACCTGCTCGCGCTGTTAAACAAATAATTGAAAAAACAATTAAAGGAATACCAACAAAATGCGTCACAATATTTTTATGATTTAAATGATAAGCTGCATACTGGCTTAATAGCTGTTCGAGTTTAGTCATGGCAATGCGTCCTTGTACCGATTATGCTTTCACTATATAAAAATATGACATTATATGTTGTCGGCTAACTGACAACTCCATTAAAAAACCAAAGGAATGGAACGCTGTGCTTGATGAACAATATCTGCCCCATTTGAACAACAACCTGTGGTATTCACAATTAGAACCAAGTTTTCAACAGTTTATTTTAGAACATTCGCATATGCTGGAAGTTCTAAAAGATCAAAGTATTTTCTTATCTGGGGATACTTTTAATGGTCTATATGCCGTTTTAGAAGGCGCAGTTCGCTTAGGCTATATTGATATTCAAGGTAAAGAAGCTGTTGCTGCCATTGCCGAACCCATTATGTGGTTTGGGGAAATCTCATTGGTCGATCAACAACCTCGCTCACATGACGCCATTGCCGTACAAAAGTCAGTCATTTTACACTTACCCAGTGCCAATCTACAGCTACTCTTACAACAGCATCCTCAATTTTGGTTTCACATTGCCCAACTCACTAGCCAAAAACTGCGCTTTGCATTTTTAGAGCTAGTTTCTTTTCAAACACAAAATATTAAGCAACGATTGGCGCAACGTTTACTTTTTATTTTAAATGGTTACGGCAATCACCTATCTATTGAACAAAACTCTATTCACCTTTCACAAGAACAATTGGCGCAAATGTTGGTCTGCTCTAGACAAACAGTGAATCAGGAATTACAGGAATTAGAAAAACAAGGTGTGCTTAAGGTGGCTTTTCGTAAAATTGAAATTTTAGATTTCAACTTATTGCATCAAATTGCACATGCATTTCCTCAAAATTAACAATTCCATAGGAAAATACGTGGGTAATTTCAGTGCAAACCAATGCGCTATTTAAGCGCGATTACTCTTTCTGCTTTAAATGGGTGCTTTTTGCCTTATTATTTTTTAATGTGATCAGACCAGCAAATCATCCGCCTTAAAAATGGTCGTCACCTCTAAGAGATAACGACCTGATATTCAATTAAATACCTACTTTTTTAGGATCAGTATTACCTAAGTCTGGATTTTCAATAGCCACCTGACATTGCTTTTTATCACGTTCGTAATCCGCTTGCTTTTGACTGACTGTATTGGAGTGATCTCTGGTTTCTCTGGCCCAAATTTCTAAACTGGTCAATGCCTTACGACAAAGTGCATATTTACCTTCTGTCACAGAATCCGTCATTTTCACATTAATGCGCCAATCTGTACTTAGTTTACGCGCGGGTTTGCGAACCGCATCATCAAGCTGATCTATCTGCTTGCTATAAACCAAACCATCGACACTATTCATCAATTTAAAAGCTTCTTTTGCATAAGCTGTCGCATCATTGCTCAGTTTAGGGGCAGGCTTAATCACAACTTTTTCTTCAGATGAGTCTGATGACTGACTGCATGCTTGAAGCAATACAATACTTGCCGTGAGCACAACGACTTTCATCGCATTATTTCTAAGCTTAAACATAGTTGAATCGCCTAAACAAACATTTCGGCACTATGCTAGTAAATTCGGCTACAATACTCAATCTAATTTGACCTATTGATCAACTCTATCCGTTAAGGTGTGTCGTGTCTGAGCACAGTATTTCTCTGGTAAAACCTGCTGGTTTTTGGCAAGGCGCTAAAGACAGTCAAGCCATTATTTTCACCTATCTTCCTGTTTCTTTTGCCTTTGGTGTGTCTGCCACCCAATTTGGTTTTAGTGCATGGGAAGCACTTTTTTTGTCTTGCACAATGTATGCGGGCGCCAGTCAATTTTTAGTTGTGGCGTTACTGGGTAGTGGTACGTCTATTTGGATGACCGCCCTCACGGTTATTGCATTAGATGTACGCCATTTGTTGTATGGCCCTGCACTGCAAAACCTCATTCAAGACCGTTTAAATTTAAAGAAAACAGCATTATGGTCTTGGGGTTTAACCGATGAAGTTTTCGCTTCAGGCATGATTAAACTGTCTCAACGTCGTCAGGAATGGTCAGAATCTTGGATGTTGGGTTTAAGTCTATTTAGTTGGTTAGCTTGGGCGACAGGCTCATTTTTAGGTGGATTATTTGCAGATCAAGTCAGTAACTTACCGCAATTTCTACAAGCAGCCTTAGACTTTTTATTACCTGCATTATTCTTAAGTTTCTTATTGGCAGCCTTCGAGAAAAAGCACAGCTTTGTTGTTGCCGTCACGATCATCGTTTCAGCTATTGCTTGTTATTTTATTGACTTATCTGCTGCAATTTTTATTGGAATCTCTTCTGGTATTTTTGCAGGATTATTTAAACATTATGTGTTAAAAAAACCAAATCCTGAGCATATGGGAGATGAAGCATGAATATTGAAATCATTCTGGTTGGTATTGCGGTCGGAATTGCAAATTTTGCCTCACGTTTTGGGCCATTTTTTGTCATTCAAAAATTCCATGAAAGTTCACAAAAACGGGGCTCACTGTGGGTTAAAATTGCCTTAAGTTCTATTGGTATTGCAGCCATTAGCTCTATGTTGGTTGTTGCAACGCTGCCTCCATTGTTAGAAACCCCGAATAAAAGTATGGCAATGCTTGCAGGTTTTATTGTTCTTGCTGGTTTGTATTTTAAGTTTAAAAAAATTGTATCAGCTACCCTAATTGCGGCACTCACCTATGGGCTGGTTTATACATATCTTCCGCTCCCCTTTTCATAATTGTCGCACGACCTAAAGTTTTTCTCATTCTGTTTCATTTAGGTCAAAAGTACTTAAAATCTGCCTGCATGCTTTATAAATAAAATTGTTGGACAATATTATTTATTTATATGAATCGACACTTCATCTGATAGCCAGTTCTGGTATGCTAAAAGTCCATAAAATCAAGCATGGATGATTCACATGAGCGTGACTATTGGTACCCCACTTCAATCTTCTGCTTTTAAAGTTTTACTTTTAGGCTCTGGCGAATTGGGTAAAGAAGTGGTAATTTCTTTACAACGTTTAGGTGTAGAAGTTCACGCCGCAGACCGCTATGATCACGCCCCTGCCATGCAAGTTGCTCATTATTCATATACGCTTAATATGGCAGATGCAGAAGAACTAAAACAACTGATTGAGCAGGTTAAGCCACACTTAATTATTCCTGAAATTGAAGCCATTGCCACTCAAGTTTTAGTCGATATTGAAGAACAAAATATTGCGACTGTCATTCCTTCTGCCAAAGCTGTGAATTTAACCATGAACCGCGAAGGAATTCGTCGTTTAGCCGCCGAAGAACTCGGCTTACCCACTTCAGCCTACCGTTTTGCAGACACCTTAGAATCCTTCCGCGCAGCCTGCGACGATATTGCTTATCCTAACTTTGTTAAACCCGTCATGTCTTCTTCAGGTAAGGGACAATCTCGGGTTAAAAGTTTTGCAGAGGTCGATGCTGCTTGGGAATATGCGCAAACAGGTGGTCGCGTGAATCAAGGTAAAGTCATTGTAGAATCACAAATCGATTTTGATTTTGAAATTACCTTGCTAACAGTCCGTGCCAAAAATGCCGAAACAGGTGAAATAGAAACCTCATTCTGCGACGCTATTGGCCACCGTCAAGATGCAGGCGATTATGTCGAAAGCTGGCAACCACAAATCATGACACCTCTGGCCTTAGAAGAATCAAAACGTATTGCCAATAAAGTAACTGTTGCATTGGGTGGTTGCGGTATTTTCGGGGTCGAACTGTTTGTCAAAGGCGATAAAGTATGGTTTAGTGAAGTATCTCCTCGTCCGCATGACACTGGCCTTGTTACCCTTGCATCTCAATTTCAAAGCGAATTTGAATTACATGCACGTGCCATTCTGGGTCTACCCGTCAATACTGCTCGTCACAGTACCGCAGCCAGTGCCGTTATTTATGCAGGCGTAGATGATCGTAATTTATCGTTTTCTGGCTTAAATCTTGCTTTAGCAAACCCGAATACTGATTTACGTTTATTTGGTAAACCTGAAGGTTTCAAACGCCGTCGTATGGGTGTTGCAACAGCACGTGCCGAAACAACCGACCAAGCGCGTGAACTTGCACTGCATACCGCACAGCAAGTCAGTGTTCATCAAAACTAAGTTTGTAACACAATAACGGACCACTGTTCATGATCAATACATTACCGCTGCTGAATTACATTAAAAGTAATCACGACATTCAAGCAATTAACCAATGGCGCACAGATGTTGAAAATCAGCTTCAGGAATATTTTGATCACGGACAGTCCATTCGTGATGTAATTTTAGCCCGATCAAATATTATTGATGAGGCATTAAAGTTTTTATGGACACATGCTGAACTAGCAAACAGTAATTTAGGTCTGTTTGCCGTTGGCGGTTATGGTCGTCGTGAGATGTTGCCATATTCCGATGTCGACATCATGATTTTATCAGAAGACACCATCTCCCCTGAAAATGAACAACTGATTTCGACGTTTATTTCATCACTTTGGGATGTGGGAAACTTTAAACCGGGTATCAGTGTACGTACCATTGCGGACTGTGTTACTCAGGCGACCAATGATTTAACGGTTGCTACTGCGCTTATTGAAGCACGATTAATTATTGGCAATAAACATTTAGAAAAATGGCCACGTCGTATCGTTTCACAAACATGGACGGATAAAACTTTCTATGATGCGAAAATGCAAGAACAAGCCAAACGTTATATTCAACATAATAATACTGAAAGTAACTTAGAACCCGATATTAAAAATGCACCTGGCGGTATTCGTGACATTAACCAAATTGGTTGGATTGCCAAGCGCCATTTCCGCGTGAATCGTATTTATGATCTGGTACATTTAGGTTTTATTTCAGAATTTGAGCTTGGGGTTTTAGAAGAAGCTGAAAGCTTTTTATGGGAAATTCGCCATCATTTGCACCGCTTAGCCAAGCGTGACGAAAACCGTTTATTGTTCGATTATCAACGCGATATAGCAGCAACATTCGGTTATATCCGTGAAGAAAATAAATCACCCAATTATCCAATTGAACAGCTAATGAAGCGTTATTACCGTAGCGCACAACAAGTTTCAACCTTAAATGAAATGCTATTAGCATTTTTTAATGAATCGGTTATTACCCCACGCTTACCTCATTATCAGCGTAGCATTGAAGAAATTAATGAAAATTTCAAACTGGTCGATGGCAAATTGGCCGTACAACACCATAAAATCTTTTCTGAAAACCCAAGTGCAATTTTAGAAATTTTCTATTTACTGGCCAATCGTCCTGAAATTGAAGGTATTCGAGCGCGTACTTTACGCTTATTGACACTGGCAGCTAAAAGTATTGATCAAAATTTTAGAGACAATCCTGTACATCAAGCCATGTTCATGGCTATTATTCGATCGCCTCACCGCCTATATGACACCATGGTAGCAATGAAGCGCTACGGCGTATTAGGCAACTATATTCCTGCTTTTGGCCAAATTATCGGCCTAATGCAATATGACTTGTTCCATATTTATACCGTAGATGCACATACTTTATTACTCATCCGAAATTTAAACCGCTTTAAAGAACCTGAATTTGCCAAAGACTTTTCTGTGGTCAGTTCAGTGTTTCAGCGTCTTGCACGTAGAGATATTATCTACTTAGCCGCAATCTTCCATGACATTGCCAAAGGTCGTGGTGGCGATCACAGTGAATTAGGCTCTTCCGATGCCATCAGATTTTGTATTGCACATGGCTTAACAGAACGTGAAGCCAATCTTGTGGCATGGTTGGTCAAAAACCATCTACAAATGTCAGTCACTGCGCAGAAAAGAGATATTTCAGACCCCGATATTGTACGCGCCTTTGCAAAAAAAATGGGCGATATGGAGCATTTAGACTATCTATATACCTTAACGGTTGCAGATATTAATGCCACCAATCCAACACTGTGGAACACTTGGCGCGCTTCCCTTATGCGTCAACTTTATACACAAGCTCGCGACGTTATTCGTTCTGGTTTAGGTCGTCCTGTCGATTATCAAATGCTCATAGAGGACACTAAATTTACTGCTAGCGAGTTACTTGTTGAAGAGTTTTCACTCGATGAAGTCGAAAAAGTATGGCAAGAATTAGGCGATGAGTACTTTATTAAAGAATCTGCAGATGAAATTGCATGGCATACCCGCGCCATTTTACAACATGGCGACAATCCTGAACCCTTAGTTCTCATGCGTGCACATCGTAAATATGCGCAAGACGCCGTCCAAATTTTTATCTATACACAAGATCAGCCGAATCTATTTGCAACCACTGTGGCCATTTTAGACCGTATGAATCTGGATGTTCAGGATGCGCGTATTATTACGGCAGTAAAAGCATTCAGCCTAGATACTTATGTCGTCCTGGATCGTTTTGGCACATTATTGACAGACCCTGAGCGTGAAGAAACTGTCATTCAAGCCATTAAGAAAGCACTCAGCCAATCCGACAAATACCCAGGTTTAATGCAACGTCGCATCCCACGCCAATTACGTCATTTTGATATTGAAAATACTGTCGACATTAGCCTAAATGAAGCCTTACAACAAAATATGGTCGAAATTGCAACACTTGACCATCCGGGCTTACTTGCCAAAGTTGGCGGTTTATTTATGATGCAGGGTCTGGATATTCATTCTGCTAAAATTGCGACATTAGGCGAACGCGCTGAAGATATTTTCTTTGTGACTAAAAAAGATGGCTCACCCATGACGGAATCAGAAGCTGAAACGTTTGCGGCCCAACTCAAGTCAGCATTAGATGAAGCTTCTAATCAGGTGTGTAGCCACCATTAACTTTAATTGACCGGTAACCATTCCATGAACTCTAGTTTGTCATTATTGCATCCTTACCCATTTGAAAAGCTCAATAAACTTTTTCAGGATGTAAAACCTGCTGATTTACCGTTAATTCCATTGTCTATTGGTGAACCCAAGCACCCTGCACCTGAGTTTGTTAAGCAAGCAATTATTGACAACTTTCAACATCTTTCGACCTATCCGACTAGTAAAGGCTTACCTGAACTACGCACAAGTATTGCAAACTGGTTAACACGTCGCTTTAAACTCAACAGCATAAGTGCCGATAACCATGTCTTACCTGTATCAGGTACACGTGAAGCGATTTTCTCTTTTGTTCAAGCATTGGTGAATCGTGAAGATGCGCCTTATGTCGTTATGCCAAACCCCTTTTATCAAATTTATGAAGGGGCAACATTACTAGCTGGGGCTACACCTTACTTTATTAACTGCACCGAAGAAAATGGCTATCTAGGCGATTTCGATGCCGTACCAGCTGAAGTGTGGGAAAAAACCGCCTTACTCTTTGTTTGCACACCGGGCAATCCAACTGGTGCAGTGTTGTCTAAAGAGCAATTTAAGAAACTGATTGCTCTTTCAGATCAGTATAATTTTGTGATTGCTTCAGATGAATGCTATTCAGAACTTTGGTTTGACGAAGCGCCTGTAGGCTTATTAGAAGTCTGTGCCGAAATGGGGCGTGATGATTATAAAAACTGCGTCGTTTTCCATTCATTGTCTAAACGCTCAAACTTACCGGGCATGCGTTCTGGTTTTGTTGCGGGTGATGCAACGCTACTCAAACCATATTTACAGTATCGTACCTATCACGGCGCTGCCATGCCTGTTCAACACCAAATTGCATCTATTGTGGCTTGGGATGATGAAGCACATGTCGAAGAAAACCGTGTGCAATATCGCGCAAAATTCGAATTATTTCAAACTGAATTAGGCCATTTATTGCCACTTAAAAAACCAGATGCAGGTTTTTATTATTGGTTAAAAGTTGATAATGATGAAACTTTTGCCAAAATATTGATGGAAAAAGCGCATATTAAAGTATTACCAGGTCGTTATCTTTCACGTGAAACCGCTGAAGGTAACCCAGGTAAAAATCATGTACGTCTCGCCTTAGTTGCAGATTTAGCACAATGTGAACAAGCCATTCAACGTTTGAAAGAAATTTTATAATTTCATTATAAATATCCATGATTAAAAATGCCCCAACTTTTGGGGCATTTTTAACTTTAATGAAAAGAAGAGCAGGCTACATTCGGGCTTCTTAAACAATCTTAGCGGTTTAAAATAACTGCATTCGGTAATTTTTTCATTTTTTTATGCAATGCCTTATTTTCAACTAAGTCCAGACAAATAAGAAACATTTCCCCTGGAAATTTGACCTGTTCATGCAATACCTGCATTTTTTGAATAACAACCTGCTCACTGACTTTGCCAATAAATCCCTGTTTAATACTAAAACCCATTACATAGCATGGAAGATGTGGCAAGAATGCCAGCTGCTTTTTTACAAGGCATACCTGCTTAATATTGCTGAATCGAGTGATCTGCCCTAAGAAATCATTCAACTGATCTTGAGATAAATTATGCACGCACAACGGGTCTTTAGCAAAAACACTTTCACGTTCATTCATCGCATTGTATTCAAGTTCAGCCCTCTGTTCCAAACGCTGTTGATATTTAGCAGCATTGCTTGTATCCCCTTGTTTATCATAGTACTGATATAACAATTCACAGCTTTTAAAGATGGCAAATTCATCCAATTGCATCGCTTTTTCAAGACAGACTATTCCCTGCGGATTGCCTTGCTGAATTAAATACCGACCATAGATAAAATTGGCACGCGCATTTTCAGGCTCGTCCTGATGAAGTTGTGAACCAGCTGGAATGCCCTTTCAGGCTGATGTGCAACCTCATCTGTTAGCTCAATTTGGTCAAAACGTTCTTCTAAACTTATTTCAAAATTATGATCCATTTTGTCATTCAGTTGTGCCAAATATTCTTTTTTCTCCTGAATCGATTGATGATAATTTTTCCATGTATCCAAAATTTGAACTTGCCATTTTTGATCAAACTCAGCTGCAATTTCAGTTCTTTTTTGCCCTAATAAAAGATCAGCAACCTGACCATTTAAAGCATAACGAACCTTTGCTGTCTGACCAATTGATTTCAAACGATCTGATAGTGAGGGATGAGTGTCTTCAAAGTTAGTCTGCATTCGCAATGAATCATTAAGCCAATGTTTATTTTTTAAAGATCATGAATCACTTGTAGCATAATGCATTTCAATTATACGAAACAAAAAATTAGATCACGAATTTTTCATTCAAGATTTTGTTATTTATAGAATTTAAAAGCAGCCTTTTGGCTGCTTTTAGTCTTTATGCAAAGTGCAGATCAAACCTACACACAAACATCGAGATTTTAACCCGCTAAAGCCTTTTCAATATCTTCTTGTAAAGCTTCTGGCTTCGTTGTGGGGGCATAACGGTGAAGTACCGTTCCATCTTTACCAATTAAAAATTTGGTGAAATTCCATTTAATGCCATTGCCTAAAACCCCTTTAGAATTATTGGTTAAGTAGCGAAAAAGCGCATGTGCCTCCGCACCTTTCACATCCACTTTGGCAAACATTGGAAAATCGACACCATAGTTTTTTTGACAAAAAACGCCAATTTGTTCATTAGACCCGGGGTCTTGACCGCCAAATTGATTACATGGAAAACCTAAAACTAGAAACCCTTGATCTTTATACTGCTGATATAGTTTTTCCAGTCCAGTAAATTGTGGTGTAAAACCACACTTACTAGCAGTATTTACAATTAATAAAACTTTGCCTTCATAGTCTGCAAAAGATTTATTTTTTCCATCTAACAACTCAGCTTCAAACTGATAAACGTTGGTCATGGATATGTTTCCTCGTCATTTTTTTCTTGTGTTTTTAATTCTAATGAAGCTGAATTGACGCAATAGCGTAATCCAGTCGGTTCAGGGCCATCTAGAAAAACATGCCCTAAATGTGCATCACAATGATGGCAAACAATTTCAGTTCTGACCATACCATGTGTCGTATCTTGATGTTCTTCAATAACCATACTATTCACTGGACGGGAAAAACTTGGCCAACCACAACCACTGTCAAATTTAGCATCAGAACTAAATAGTGTTTCGCCACAACATCGACAAACATATGTCCCTTCTTGCTTACTGCTCCAGTATTTTCCGGTAAACGCTGGCTCTGTTCCCTTCTGACGAGTAATTCGGAACTCTTCTGGCGATAACTCTCTTTGCCATTCTCTCTCTGTTTTATTGAGTTTTCCCATGATTACATCCCTTTCTATTGTGCTATTTAAAATAGGATAATCCTATATTTACGTGATTCATCTTAAAATTTCTAGTCTTTAATTCACAATTTACAAAAGACCTATAATTCCAATAAAAGCAAAAAGAAAGCAAAAATTAAATCTGGTGAGCATTTTATTTCCTTGGATGCTTTTTTGTGAGCAAATTTAGTGTTAATCTTATTGACATTCTTGCTCAGGATTAAAAAATGTCGCAGAAAAAGAGCGTTATTTTTAAACATCTACTACCTGTGATTAAACAATATCAGCAGGTAGGATTTACGCATGAAAAAATTGTTGCTTTACTCAGAGATGAACATGATCTCGATCTTGTAACAACTGAAACATTTAAAAGCTATTTATACCGTTATGCAAAAGTGACCTCCACTCTTTCCGAGAACATAAAAATGCCGAACACTCTCAAAACCCCACGCGAAATAAAAAAATCGTCTAAGCTCGAGCATGTATGCTACGACATTCGCGGACCTGTATTACGAGCGGCCAATGAAATGGAAGAGGCCGGTCATAAAATTATTAAACTCAATATCGGCAATCCTGCCCCATTCGGGTTTGAAGCTCCACAAGAAATTATTAACGATGTGGCTTTGAATCTACCAAATGCAGTTGGCTATACAGATTCCAAAGGGATTTTCCCTGCCCGCAAAGCAATTTGTCAGTACTATCAGCAAAAAGGCATTCTAGATATGCACGTCAACGACGTGTATGTAGGCAATGGCGTATCTGAACTCATTGTTATGGCCATGCAAGGCTTGTTAAATGATGGTGACGAGATGCTCGTGCCAATGCCCGACTATCCGCTTTGGACAGCTGCGGTCAATTTATCTGGTGGTACTGCTATTCATTACAAATGTGATGAAGAGAATTTTTGGTATCCAGACATTGTAGATATGGAAAGTAAAATCACGCCAAATACCCGTGGTATTGTGGTGATTAATCCAAATAATCCTACAGGTTCTATCTACCCGCGCCATGTGCTGGAACAAATTGTTGCCTTAGCCAAAAAATATGACCTGATTTTATTTGCAGATGAAATTTACGATAAAATCATTTACGACGGTATTGAACATGTTGCTGTGGCGGCTTTAGCTGGCGACCAACTCTGCATTTCATTTAATGGCTTGTCCAAAGCTTACCGTATTGCTGGCTACCGTTCTGGTTGGATGGCGATTACGGGTGATAAATCACGTGCCATGGACTATATTGAAGGCTTAGACATGCTTGCGTCTATGCGTCTATGTGCCAACCATCAAGCGCAATATGCCATTCAAACTGCATTAGGCGGTTACCAGTCCATCAACGATCTAATTCGCCCAGGTGGTCGTTTATATGAGCAGCGCAATATTGCTTGGGAAATGTTAAATGAGATTCCTGGGGTTTCTTGTGTCAAACCTGAAGGTGCAATGTACTGTTTCCCTAAATTAGACCCAGAAGTTTACCCAATTCAAGATGATGAAAAACTGATGCTCGATCTACTCCGTGCGGAAAAGGTTTTACTAGTTCAAGGTACTGGCTTTAATTGGCCAACGCCAGATCACTTCCGTGTGGTGTTCTTACCTGCTGAAAATGAATTACGTGAAGCTATCACTCGTGTGGGTCGCTTCCTTGCAAAAATGCGTTAATCGTCAATTAGGCTATAAAAAACCGTGCTTTATGTGCGGTTTTTTATAAAATAAGAGTGCACTTTATTTATCTATTTTCTAAATATACTCAAAACTCATTTCTAAGACTTAAGTTAAAATAGCTATTTTTAATTGGACACTTTTCATCCTACTTAATACTATATATACATGATAATTTTAAAGCATTGAAAAATTCTAGGAACAGGATGTCCTCAAATAGAGTCAAATTAAGTATTTTTCTGTGCCTGTGTATGTGCTTAGGGATTGGCATTTTACGCTTCTCTTATACTGCATTACTTCCGACTACTCGTGAATCATTTGGCTGGACAACACAATTTGCCAGTTTACTAGGCAGTGCAAATTTACTGGGCTATTTAATCGGTGCATTTTGGGCAATGCATTTGCCACAAACCCGTATCATGACCTTTTATATTCAAGCATCGGCTTTTGCAGGTATGTTCAGCTTAATGAGTTGTGCTTTTGCTGGCTTTTCAGATGCTTGGTATATCTTCTGGCGAGTAATTTCAGGAATAAGTGGCGGATTAATCATGATTTTATCGCCCAGTATTGTTGCACAGTGTTCTGAACTAAAAGATCGCTTTAAAATCAATTTTATTGGCTTTAGTGGTATTGGGATTGGTGTTCTTTTAGCGACTTTATTTCTCCCGCACCTAGACCAAATTTCCACCCGAAGCGCATGGCTTATTTTAAGTAGTTTTGCTTTCTGTATTTGTATTGTTCTGAGTGTCCTTTTACAAGGCTTCAAGCCATTACTGGCGACACAGCAAACTTTAAGTAGCTCTAAATCTGAAACCGATCTACTGTTCTTCAGTTTAATTGCCGTCTATGGCTGTAGTGCATTTGCTTATGTTCCTCATTCATTATTTTGGATTGACTATTTAACAAAAACTCTAAAACTTGATTTGTTTTGGATGAACTTTAATTGGACTCTCTATGGTTTAGGCAGTGCTTTAGGTGCATTTACGTCATATATCTTGGCAAAGAAGTTCGGTAATTTTCAAACTTTAAAAATTTTATACAGCATTTATGTTTTTGCTATATTTATTGCCATTTTTAGTGCTCACCCAAGCTTTACCTTTATGTCCTCATTATTAACAGGACTATTAAACCCTGCTGTAGTCTTTCTAACTTCGTATACTATTTTACAGCTATATGGTACAGCCTATAAAAAGTTGTGGAGCATTGCTACTATTTTATTCGCTTCTGTTCAGCTAATGGGTGGACTGAGTTTTAGTGCCTTACAACATTTGGGTGTGAGCTATCATCATCAATTTTTACTGGCAGCTTTTGTGCTTTTATTAGGTACCTTACAACTATTTTGGGTCACCAGAACTAAAAGTATAATTCAATCTACTGAATATAAATAAGCCCTATAAAAGAGGTATCATGATCGAAAGTGAGCGTAGAATTTGAGCTAAAAAACTTATGCAGTTACTCTCTATTGGTAAAGATAAATTTTATAATTTGGTGAACTACGAAGATATTCAACAGCCAATGAGTATTTCGGAAAAAACTGTGTTCTGGTATTCATATTCATCTTATGTAAAGAATAAAGTTGAAGAACACAAACTGGAATCTGATATAGTAGCCCACACATAGTGGGCTTTCTTTTACCCCATTCGTTGAGAAACGGGTGTTAGAAAAAACGCGCAAGAATTTATTTAGATTATTTAATAGGTTACAATGAAAATCGTCATTCTAAACAAACCATATGACGTCCTCTCCCAATTTCGTGCTGACGAAAAACACCAAACGATGGCTGATTTCGTCAATGACCCAGACTTACGTCTTGCAGGTCGTTTGGATATGGACTCTGAAGGTTTAGTATTTTTAACTGACCACGGTGGTTTAAACCAATACATTACTAACCCTGAAAATAAGAAATTTAAGACTTATTTGGTTCAGGTTGAAGGTGATGTGACCGAAGAAGCATTAGAAAAGCTTCGTCAAGGTGTTGAATTAAAAGATGGTATGACCTTACCTGCTCAGGCAGCAAAGGTTGAAGAACCTGAATGGCTTTGGGAACGTAACCCACCAGTTCGTTTCCGTGCGTCTGTGCCAACCTCTTGGATTGAAATTTCGATTTGTGAAGGTCGCAACCGCCAAGTGCGTCGTATGTCTGCTACTGTGGGCTTCCCAGTTTTGCGTTTAATTCGTACTAAAATTGGTGCAATTGATTTGGTTCAAATGGAATTAAAACCAGGTGAAACGAAAGAAATTGAACCTCTTCTCTATCCAGACTTTCAAAATATTCCTGCGGAAGAACCATACCGTTCGCGTTCTTATGTGAAGAAACCTGGTGGTACTGGTGGTAAGCCAATGGTACGTAAAAACAAAGATGGTTCTGTAAAGAAAACATCAGGTACTAAACGTATTTGGCAAATGGATGATAGTGAAAAACCGAAACGTCGTACCAATGGTACAACACGTCCAAATACCAAAGCCCCGCGTGGTCGTGGACGTAATGGTCGTTAAGATTTAGATTCTTATTTAAATTAAAGCTCACAAAAGTGGGCTTTAATTTTCTAAAAAATAACTCTCCACTAAATTGTAGCTTATTATGCTTATTAGTTAGCAAGCTCATTTTTTGAGTTAATTTTCTCCATTCTTATAAATAAATTCGATACCGAATTCAGCCAATAATTATTGTTCCAAATTTAATACGTTTACCTGAATCTCTATCAATGTCTTGACCTAGAACATGAAGTATTTGCGTAAATAAAAAGTAATGGGTGCAAAATCCCTGCTAAAGCACCACCAAATTCATTTAGTAATGAAAGATATTTTAAAGTGCCAAAAATCTAAATAAAAACAATAATTAACCTTCAGACAAAAGTTACACTCATTCCAATTATTAAACTTTTTTAGCTTATCTTTTTCCAATAAAAAACCCATACTCAAAGTATGGGTTTTACATGACTTTTACAATCTTAGTAAATTAAGCTTTTAACCATTTCTCTACTTTCGCTTGATCTTCAATCTTTAGTTCTACTTCTGTCAAATCAGAACCCATAGCGCAAACTTCAAATTGCATTAGCTCATCGCGACGGAATGCCAATACAGTATAACTACCTGTTTGCTTCGCATACTGTTCAATAAGCTTGGTCGTTGCTTTTAAACCATCAATGGCAATTATGACATCATTGGCAGAAAGTCCCGCTTTCGCCCCGACACCATCACGGCGAGCAGACTGAATCAAGACACCTTCAGGTTTATCAGCAAGCTTTAAGCCCAATGCTAAAGACTTCTCATTTTTTAGTGTAAAACTGACACCAAATTCAGGGAGCAACTGATCTAACGGCAATTCATCAGTGGTATTAATCAAATGATTAATCTGTTCCGACCAATTATCACCCGTTAAGGTATGACACAATTCAAAAATAGTACGCTCATGAACCTGAATGCCGTTCTGTGCATTTTCATACAATTTACGCATTAAGGCATCTAAGCTTGAACCGCGTAAACGCAAACCTAAATCTAGGCACAATGCCACTAAACAACCTTTGTTGTAATAGCTTGTACCTGCATTATTTGAATTTTCATCCTGACGATAAAACTTCACCCATGCATCAAAACTAGATTCCGACACGGACTGAACGAAACGTCCAGGGTTTTGTAAATAACGATCAATCTGCGCTTTTAATAAGGTCAAATACGATGCCTGATTAATCACACCACTGCGCAATAAAATCAGATCATCATAATAAGAAGTAAAACCTTCAAAAATCCACAGCAAAGAGGTATAGCCCTCTTTGTTCAGATCATAATTGACAAAGTTTTCTGGGCGAATGAATTTCACCAACCATGAATGAAAATATTCATGACTACATAAACCTAAAAAGCGTTGATAGTCTTTAGATGGTTCTTCAGGTTCATCCGCTTTCGGCAAATCATCACGCGGAGTAATCAGGCTGGTACTATTAGGATGCTCTAAACCACCATAGCTGTTGCCCGTCGCCATGGTCATAAAGGTATAATCTTTAAATGGCGCAGAACCGAACATTGAAATTTCGGTGCGACAAATTTTTTCAATATCCTGTTGCATACGTTGTGCGTTCATTGCATGTTTGCCAGAAACCACAAATTCATGTGCAATGCCATTCGCTTCAAAACTAAAACGAGTCTGATCCGCCAATTCAAATGGTGCATCAATTAATTGCTCATAATTGTCTGCATATAAGGTATAACGGCCCTTAACCAAAGTCTTGGTTTTTAAACCTGTTGCAATTTGGAAATGCTTTAATTCTGCTGGTAAGAAAACTTCCACCTCAATGGCTTTATCTTCTTGTCCTTCTAGACCTAAGCATGTACAAGCAGGGTTTACATATAAACGAGACTGGTCAACATAAGCACCGCGCACAGATAAGTCATAGGCATAGACATCATATTCAACCGTGATTAGCTCATGGTCGGTATTAAATAAACGCCATTTATTCTTTTCAAATTTCTGAATTTGTAAAACACGTCCATCTTCATCATAGGCACGGACAGATTCAATATGTTTAGAAAACTCACGAATTAAGTAACTTCCCGGAATCCAAGATGGAAGCGACAAGACCTGTGTTGGGTCTGCTAAGAAACGTGCGGTAACATGAATAAGGTGCTGACGATAATCGTCAAATTCGATTTGATAATGCAGCATAATGGGCAATACGAAATAAAAAAAAGATAACTTGGCAATAAGCTTAACATTTTTTAGCTTTGTGATGCTGAACTGTCGCAATTGTCTACAATTAAGACTAGTCAGCAGAAAAAAAAAGGCATAGCATTCCCTAAATTTTTTGTATTTCTCCCCTAGGGATGGGTCTTAAGGAACTTCATTGAAACGCGTAATCTACTTCATCTTGGCGCTCTTGGCTTTATACTCCACGATCACACATGCTACCTTACTTAATATTAATCCAGAAACAGTAGAAGCTGAGGCTTGGAGCATTCTGGACCCACAATCGGGACAGGTCATTGCTGAACATAATAGTCATATCAAACGTGCCCCAGCCTCTTTAACTAAAATGATGGTGGCTTATATTGCCCTAAAAGAAATTAAGGCAGGTCATTTAAATAAAGATGAGGTACTTACCGCAACACCAATCGTTCAGGTCGTGCAGTGGGATGAATCTCAAATGTATTTAAAACAAGGCGAGCAGATTACTGTAGACCATCTTTTAGCGGGTTTAATTGTGATGTCTGCCAACGATGCAGCCGTGACCTTAGCAGAGAAAATTTCAGGTAGTATTCCTCAGTTTGTTGAGCGTATGAATAAAGAAGCCAAAGCGCTTGGGATGAACGATACCTTTTTTCAAAACCCCGCAGGCATTACCATGCCAGAACATTATTCCTCTGCTGCCGATTTAGCACGTTTAGGCAGTGCGCTAGTAAAAGATGTGCCTGAATATTTAAACTATTCAAAACAAACCAGTTTTAGCTATAACAATCATTTTCATAAAGCCACCAATATTCTCTTAAAGCAAGATCCTTCAGTCGATGGCATGAAAACAGGTTTTACTAAAGCAGCAGGCTATAATCTAGCTTTAACAGCAAGTCGTCCGACTGGACTATATAACGAACCAGATCGTCGCCTCATTGTGGTGGTTTTAGGGGCAAAAAGTGGTCTAAAACGCGCTGAGGTTGCACATAAGCTGATGAATATTGCTTATACCTATACGCGTAATGAAGTCGCAATCAAAGATAAACAGCTCATTGCAGAATTACCCGTGATCAAATCAACACTAAAGATGTTCAAAGTTGAAACCAAACAGCCTCAGCTAATCACAACTTCACTGTATGACCCTGCTTTAAGCATTGATATGAATACTTTTGATCAGCCACACCAACGCATTATGTTAGACACTGGCAATGGCGTACCACAAAGTATTGAACCGCTACAGCAAACCCAAACGCATATGAATGTAGAAGTGAACGAAAAGCTATTAACCGCACCTTTAGCGCAAGTCATGAAATTAGCCACTATCAACGTTTATCAAAATGATCGTTTAATTAACAGCATTAACATTAGTGATGATGTAAATATTGAAGAAGCAAATACTTTTCAAAAATTTGTATTTTGGATTAAAAGCCTATTTGGACTATTTTCATCTGACTCAGATGCTGTAAAAATCTACCCATTACAACCATAATAATAAAGTTTTGAAACATATTAAAAGAAGGTGGCATATCCCTGTCATCTTCTTTTTTTATCACAATAATAAAATTGCATTGAAATTTATAAATTCACCCTTATTAATGAAAAAACCATCATATAAATGGTGAAAATGCATTTTTTTCGTAAATTTAGTCTACAAAAATGCAATTTCACTTTATGATGTACCCTTTAAAAATTTGAATGGATCAATAACATGACTGCTATTGCAAATAACCTTGTGGTTTCTTTCCACTACACATTAACTAATGCTGAAGGTGAAACTCTAGACCAATCTCAAGGTGAGCCACTTGCCTATTTGCACGGTGCGGGCAATATCATTCCTGGTCTTGAAAAAGCATTAGAAGGCAAAACTGTAGGCGAAAAATTCACAGTAAATGTACCTGCTGCTGAAGGTTATGGCGAATACAACCCAGACCTAGTACAAGAAGTTCCTGCTCAAATGTTCCAAGGCGTTGACAACATTCAAGCGGGCATGCAATTCCAAGCTCAAACTGATGACGGTGTTCAAATCGTTACTGTTAAAGCAGTTGAAGGCGAAAACATCATTGTAGATGCTAACTTCCCACTTGCTGGTCAAGATTTAACATTTGCTGTTGAAATTATTGAAATTCGTGAACCTTCTCAAGAAGAATTAGATCACGGCCACGTACACGGTGCGGGCGGTCATCACCACTAAGATCTTTTGATCTCATGTGAAAAAAGGCAAAGTTTTACTTTGCCTTTTTTATTGTTTCGGATATGGCTCTGCAATAGATAAACTTTTAAATATTATTAAACTGATGTGAACACAAATAATGGCTGATTTTGTCTTTAACCGGCTGATAATCATCTGAATGAAATAAGAAAAATCTATCCAAATAATGCAAATGACTCAAATTTAAATACTGATTCATTTCTGCACACCATTGCGTCTATTTTTCTAAATTTGAATAAAAGCAAAGCCCATTAAACCTAATGAGCTTTAAGTTACTAGCTGTAATTTCGAAGTAATTGGCTTAAACGGGATGTTCTTGTTGCATACTGACGCTAAAAGCTTTACATCCCTTTTTCAGTAAAATAAAAGCCATTACACATGAGCAAGCGCCAACAATAGACAGCGACATCCCCACCATCAATGGGTTTCCAAAGATTTTATCGGTCATTAATGCCACCAAAGTTGTCCCTATTCCAACTGCAACTAAGTTGCTGATCAGTAGAAAAACCGCTGAAATTTGGGCACGTATTTGGTTAGGTGCAAGCATTTGCATTGCGGTTGTTGAAATAGGCATTGGAAATGATGCAAAGAACATTGCTGGAACCAATAGTGCCACAGACAACCATAATTCAGACACTTGAGTAAATACAATCATTGGAATAATTAAACCAACAATACCCATAACACCCGTGATCATAGGTGCATCTTTTCTACCTTTTTGAATAAACCAGTCATTTAACCAACCTGCACAAAATACACCTAAGGTATTTGCCACCAACATGACCGTACCTAACATATAACCCGCTTCTGTCGGTGTTAATCCATATTTACGCATATAAAATGCAGGCGTCCAGCTGATAAGGCAGTACAGCGCCATGGCATAGAAGGTAAAACCGAAATAATGACAGCCAAAAGTGGTGCTATGTTTCTTAATAAACTTAAAGGCTTTTTTCATACTGGTTTTTTCAACGTGGCCTTGCGCATCTAGACGCTGACCTTTACGTTGCGGATCGCGTACCGTCAAAATAAACAACAAACCAATAAATACACCCGGCAAACCCACAAGAATAAATGCCATTTGCCATGCTTTAATTACACCTAATAGTGGCACTTCAATCAAGCTCATATTTTTCAATAAGCCAATGACATAACCACCCACTAAAAAGGCAATCCCTCCACCAACAAATGAACCACTGGAATATACGGCAACTGCACGACCTAGTTTATCTTTACTGAACATATCACTAAACATTGAATATGCAGCCGGTGATAATGTGGCTTCTCCTACACCCACCCCCATTCGGCTAAAAAACAGCTGTATGAAACTCTTACTTAAACCACACAAGGCAGTCGCAATACTCCAAAAGACAATTCCGACAGCAATAATTTTAGGGCGCGAAAATCGGTCTGCTAAATATGCCAGAGGTAAACCCATAAAGGCATAGAATAATGAAAATGCCAAACCGTGCAATAAACTGAATTGGGTATCTGATAAATTTAAATCTGCTTTAATTGGCTCAATCATCAATGCCAAAATTTGACGATCAATAAATGAAAAAATATAAGCCAACATACAGAGTAGTACTACATACCACGCATATGCATTCGATTTTTTACTGACTGTGATAGCTTGTTCCTTGAGAGGGCTATTCATGCAACTTATTCCTTGTATGACGGCTTATATTCCTTATAAGCCCATATTTCCTTTACCCTAAATAATCCGAATCCTGCTTAAGGAAATAAGAATATTCACCTTGAGACCCATTCGCTATTTTGATTATGAAAAAATCGATAATTTGATCTGATAGCACTAAAATCAGATTCAAATAAGTCAAAAATTACATTTATTTCATGATTTTAAAGAAAAACCTTATCCAAGATTAGAGTTCAACAGGGAAAATATTTTGTTGAAGAATAGAATAAAAACACTTTCTTTCTAAAACTTGCTGTCACATACGCAAATTTTTAAGTGAGAACCAATATTTAGTCGCTGATTTTATTTGTTTTTATGTACCATATTCCACATCTTTTTAAGTATAAAATTATACCTTTCAAATGATTCAACTTTTACTGACAAAATTAGGTAAATCGGTAACTTATATTCAATAAATTTTAAAATTTATATTAATCGATTAGAGCACTGAGCATATGAATATACATTTTTAAGCCTATGACAAAGCTCACGCTAAAAATGTAGCTCCTGACAAATTTAAGTTGATACTTTTTATTTTGAATTCGACCATTTTCAATTTGCATGCAACGATATAAATTTTTTTCAATACAATATTTTATGTATTTCAGACTTAGGCTTATAAACTTAAAAAAGCAAAAGTAAATAAACCTAAGTTTTTTGAAAAAAAAGTGCTTTTAAGCTGTAAATGTTTCTTGTAGAAAGCGCCAAAGCATTTTGCCTTGAATTTCTTCAATTAATGCACAAGAGCGACGGATTAATACGCCAGTTTCTTTTGTATGTTTCTCTGTATAAGTTAAAACAATGCTTTGTTCATTTTGTGAAATAATTTCTTCGTCATAGATTTCAATCTTGATATCTGGCATTTTCCCTTGATTATTTGCAAACAATTGCTTCACTTCTTCAAATTTAAATTTTTTACCTGCCGCGCCAACCATTTCAAAATTTTCAGAAAAATGGTTAATCAATAATGCTAAATCTTCATCATTGTTTACGCCACTAAAAATTCTTTCAATAAGTACATGCATTGTATGTATGCTTTCAATTGCTTTTTCTGCAGAAAGTGCCATGTCTATTTCCTTATATGTAATATTGACTCGTATAATAAATCAAAATTACATGTAAAATTCAATATAATTTATTTTAATTTAGTACAAAAAATTTGTGATGATCAATAAACGTCGCATACATCAATGAAAAACAGATTCAGAGTATTTTTTAAAAATTCTATTTTTATCAAAATTTATTACAAATAAATGTAGTTTTATCTATATAAAAATCAACCTATTAATCAAAAAAATCAGTTGTAAAATTATGCTGTATTTAGAAGTATGTCTATTCATCAAGAGTGCATCTAACAGGAAGAATAAAAATACTTTGCGATAGCTTTTAAGTTTATTTGATTACGATGAGAAGAATACTGTGCTGAGTGAGTTTGTAGATGAGCGCATCACATATAGGGAAAATCTCCTCTCTTCCGGAAATACACAAAAAAAGCCCACTAAAAATAGTGGGCTTTTTCTTGTTGAATAATCAACGAATTTTGGTAGGTATAAGCAGACTCGAACTGCTGACCTCTACGATGTCAACGTAGCGCTCTAACCAACTGAGCTATACACCTAGAATGAACAGAATCATATTCAATTATCTTTACTTAGACAAGAATTTTCATAGCTTTTTAAGTGCAAATGCACAAGTTTTAAACAAAACCTTCATTTCTTTTATCTTTTCCTCTGATTCACTTTTCGGTGCATACATATACTGCTCATATAAATGACTTAATCGCTTAAAATATATCAGGTCTTGGCTCTGAACCAATGAAGACAAGCGCGTCATCCAACCTGAAAAAGTCTCTAAAGATTGTCTTTGTAGTGTTAATGGTAATTTGACATTAAAGTGTTGAATACAACGTTCTAATTCAGATGTCTGAGTAAACAACTTCCAACGAATCCAGCCAAAATACATTACAAGTAACATCACCATACTTATGATTAAAATCAGTACACTTGAATACGCGGAGTCTCCCCCTAACTTTTGCAACCAACTGCGCTGAGATTCCGCATTATATCCCACGACTTTGCTTTGCCATTGATAACTAGCGTAATCCCCCCAAATACGCATTTTGGTTAAAAGCGCATACTGTTGGTATGACCACTCAGACTGATTCCCGCCTAGAATTTGCCTATCACTCTCTCGGTAGTTTTGCATCCCTTCGTCTATACGTAGAGGCGCGACAATGGCCGTTGGGTCATACCGTTGCCATCTTCCATTTAACCAAACTTCAGTCCAAGCATGCGCATCTAACTGACGCACTTCCCAGCTTTTACCATCTGGGGCAAATTGACCGCCTTGATAACCCGCCACAACTCTGGCTGGAATACCAACGTAACGCATCAACATGACAAAACTAGATGCATAATGCTCACAAAACCCTTGTCGGGAATGAAATAAGAAATCATCGACACGGTTTTGGCCTAAAGTTCCAGAGCTTAAGGTATAAGCGAAATTATGGCGTTGATACCATGCAATGACCTTTTCAACATATTTTTGAGGATCTCTAGAGCTTTGAGCAAATAACTCGCTTGCCAATTGTTGAGATTTGATATCTCTATCTTTAACAGTTTGTGTATTCAGTTTGATTTGCCAATTTAATTGACGCTCATTTATAGGTAAATCTGTTGTCCCAACCCACATAAGTGAAATAGGCTCATTCCTACTATTTAGTCGTTGTGGAGTAATCCGCCCATCTTGACCCAGTAGATATTGACCATTTACAGATATTGATTGTTCCAGCCCCATCACCCAAGCAATGTTTGGATCTGCAGCTAAATATTGGTAAGAAAAAGGTTTTGACCTTTTTGAGATCACATCATTGGACTGAATCACCCTTTGATTCAAAGTACTACTCGTCCAACGAGTTCCATCATATTCATCCAGCACCAACGCTCTCCAATAAAGTTCAGAGCGTGCAGGTAATTCATTCAGATGACCAGTAATCCTAAACGCCAAAGCACTGGACTGCGAAAGTTTAGCAATGTCACCGGGCGACATACTGTCACTGATACCCGTCACCGCTTTATTTTCTGGAATAGGAATATGCCAAAGAGGTGGTAAGCGTGGAAAAAATAAAAACAATAAAATAAAAAATGGTAAGGCGTAGAGTAAAAATTTACCCACATGCCAAACATCTTGTTTTAAAGCGATCAAATTTGATTTTTGATTTTCATCAAATTCTGCGACTTGTATTCGATACAAACCAATAAAACAACTTGTTAAACACAGTAAAACCATAACAGCCATTGCAAAAGATTGACTGAATAAAAACAGACTTGCACTCACAAAAAATGCAAAATTAAACAGAATAATCACATCTCTTTTGCTTTTACTTTCTAAAGCTTTTGCAAATAAGAAAGTTGCTAAAACAGCAACTCCAGCTTCAACTCCTAAAAAGGTTTGATAACGCAAATAAATACTGGCTAAAGCCAAAAAAGTCAGTCCAAAAATCAATACTGTATGTAGCACCGACTGAGTGGCTTGTTTACGAAAAAATAGATATACCCAAACGACGATAAAGACACCGCTAAGTAAAGCGGGAATAAAAGCCAACTGCGCAACTATCAATAAGCCCAAACTAACAAGAATTGAAATGCGGATTGTATTTGGAATCATAATTAAGCCTGCGCTAAAAGCAACTGCGCTTTTATCAATTGCTGATCGCCCCAACCACTAGGCAATTGTCCATGTGGCAAATATAAGGAATATGCACAATGTTGCTGTTCACACTGCTCAACCAGTCCCATCATTAAGCTAAGTTTCTCTTCATGCGATGGGCTAGGCATATGTTCATAGTAAATTTCAACATGTTGCTGATCTTGATATTGTTCAAAAACTTTAACGAACATTCCTTGCCCACGCGCAACCTGCTTCCAAGAGACAGCTTGCAAGGAATCACCTAAGGTATAGTTTTTTAATTCACGAAATTCATCTAAATCTTGCTCAAAATTTTCATGTTGGTATTTATTTTCTGCGACTGTCCATGTTGCTTTTGGTGCAATCCAACAGGTTTTTTGCAAATATAAATACGTCCATGCCCGAACCAAACCAAAAGGATAAACGGAAAATATCTGAATATCAGGATAACTAAACTGACCGCGATTTTCTGCTAAAAATGAAATTTTGAATGTCTGCTTTCGTTCAGTTATACATATTTTATGGACTTGCTCTTCTGTTTTAATCCATAAATAGCGTCTGTGGGGTTGCGCTTGGTTAAAGTACAAATCTAAAGATATTTCTTGACCGACTTGGCCAAGTTCATGACTTGAAACATCTATTTTTAAACCATGTAATTGCTTAAATGTCAGATAAAAACTAATACAAAATACCGCGCTAATTAAAAAGCAAAAACCCAATATTAAGTTATTTGCATAATTCACCCCAGCAATAAAAGTGATAAAAATCAGGACTAAAAACAAATAACCTTGTTGATAAACAAAGACCAAAACATCATTTTGTTTAAGCTGTTTTTCTTGCTGAAATGTGAAGCGCTTCACCAGCCAATTTTGCCATATTGATGCCAAGCTACTCTCCTTAAGCAACACTCACCTGATGCATAAGTTTAATCACTTCGGCCTCGGTTGCTCCAATCCGATGTGCAACCACAGCACCAAAAACCGCTTGTACATCATCTGGGGTCACAAAACCACGCTGTTCAATTAAAGCATAAGCTTGTGCTGCTTTTTTTAAGGACAAAACACCTCGTGTCGATAGTCCTTGTCGGCCCTTTCTGGTTTCTTCTGCTAAGTCTAAGATGTATTCAAGTACAGCATCACTGGTATGAATTTTTTGCACCAATTGCTGTAAATCTAAAATATCTTTTTCATGAAATACATGCGCTAAGCCCGCAATCAGCTCCTGCCTTGAATGTTGTTGCAACAAGGTCTTTTCCGCTTGGCGTGAAGGATAACCTAAAGATAAACGCATTAAAAAACGGTCTAATTGCGATTCAGGCAAGGCATACGTACCACTTTGAAATAACGGATTCTGCGTTGCAATGACCCAAAATGGCTGTGGCAATACATAGCGTACACCATCAACCGTGGTCATCCCCTCCTCCATGGCTTCTAACAACGCACTTTGGGTTTTAGGGCTACAGCGGTTAATTTCATCTGCAAGCAAAATTTGTGTAAAAATCGGCCCGTGTTTAAATTCAAATAAGTGCTCTTTTTGATTAAACATATTAATGCCAATAACATCACTGGCCAACATGTCGTTGGTAAATTGAATCCGCTGAAATTTCAAGCCCGCCAAATGTGCCAAACTGCTGGATAAAGTGGTTTTTCCCAATCCGGGTAAATCTTCGAACAAAATATGACCACCAGCCAAAAGACTGCATAACGCTAATTTGGTTTGATGATTTTTATCAAGAATAATTAAATTAATTTGCTTCAGGAATGCATCAATTTTAGGATAAAACACCATAAGTTGCTGATCATCAAGTATCTCTGCTGACTCGGTGTTTGCTGTTTTATTCGATCCCCAAAGCACGTTCTATTCCCCAATAAAAAGTATAAACAAAAGCCTAACATACAGGCTTTTCCTTCAGGTTCAAAGTTTTAAGCACAAATTCATTCGCACCCTATATAATCAAGCAGTGAGTTCACATTAAAAATATTACAGGTTTACCTAGAGCGCTACGTTGACATCGTAAAGGTCTTCCACAAGGTGTGGTTTACCTGTAAAAAATATAGTATTTTTATTTTCCATTAAAAAATGAAGATAATAAAAAACGGCACCTAAATGCCGTTTTTTAATGCGATAAACTTTAGCAAGGACACTTCTTCATACCGCCACCAGCCGATGGATAACGCGCATCGACACAATGACGATAAAAAGTTTTAGCATCCATCGCTTCTAAATCTGGATGATTCTTTTTCATGTGTTCCAAATAGTTTTGATAATCAGGCACACCCACCATCAAACGGAAACTTTGCTGCAATTGTTGCCAGAGTGTGGCAATACGTGACCAATTTTTCGGATTTAAGATCAAATCCTTTTGCGACATAATGGTCATTTTAATGATTTTATAAATCACTGTTTTTCCACTTTTTGCAAATTTAAGATTCATCACTTGCTCCTCTTAATGGTGTTTATTCGCGACA
This sequence comes from Acinetobacter celticus, assembly GCF_001707755.1. Classification (GTDB taxonomy): domain Bacteria; phylum Pseudomonadota; class Gammaproteobacteria; order Pseudomonadales; family Moraxellaceae; genus Acinetobacter; species Acinetobacter celticus. The sequence goes on from NZ_MBDL01000008.1 coordinate 119,801, forward strand.
ATTTCTTCAGGATCACGATAAATTGCCTCGGATTCATGAACTGTTGGCACTGGGCTAGCTAAGGCTTGACGAATAACCTTAATCGCTGCAACCAACATAACCACTGCAACAAGCATAAAGAATCCGCACAACGCAGCATTGATCTGATTAGACATTGCAACCGTCTGCATTTCTGCAATCGTTTTCGCAGGTGCTAAAATTTCATTCTTAGCAATTGCGGTATTAAAACGCTCAGCTTGTGCCAAGAAACCAATTTTTGGGTTTTCATGGAAGATTTTTTGCCAACCCGCAGTCATTGAGGTAATGAATAAGAAAACGGTTGGAATCACGGTGACCCAAACATATTTCTCTTTTTTCATTTTAAATAAAATAACTGTACCTAAAATGAGTGCCATGGCTGCCAGAATCTGGTTACCAATACCAAATAAAGGCCATAAGCTGTTAATACCGCCCAATGGGTCAATAACACCTTGATAAACGAAGAAGCCCCAACCTGCAACAGCAACGGCTGTACCCAACATATTTCCGAAGAAATTGTGTGAGTTTTTAATCGCAGGAATAACAATGCCGACAGTATCTTGAACCATAAAACGACATGCACGTGTACCTGCATCTACTGCTGTTAAAATAAATAAGGCTTCGAACAAAATTGCAAAGTGATACCAAAAGGCCATCATTGAGCGGTTGTTAAAAATTTCAGTAATGATATGCGCCATACCAATGGCAAAAGTAGGTGCACCACCTGTACGTGACAAAATTGAATGCTCACCCACTTCTTGAGCCAGCAATGTCAACGCTTCAGGTGTCACCACAAAACCTAAATTGCGAACGGCTTCTGATGCAGACTCAACCGTAGTACCCAACACTGCAGCTGGTGAGTTAATTGCAAAATAGATACCCGGATCAAGGATCGTTGCGCAGACCATTGCCATAATTGCAACGAATGATTCCATCAACATCCCACCGTAACCAATCATACGAATATCGGCTTCGTTATTGACTAATTTTGGTGTTGTTCCAGAAGCAACTAACGCATGGAAACCTGAAATGGCACCACAGGCAATAGTAATAAATAAGAATGGGAACATTGACCCAGCAAATACTGGCCCAGTACCATCAATAAAATGTGTTACAGCTGGCATTTTCAACATTGGCATTGCAACCATAATACCGACTGCCAATCCTGCAATTACACCAATTTTTAAGAATGTAGATAAATAATCACGTGGTGCAAGCAACAGCCATACAGGCAATACTGAAGCAACAAAGCCGTATCCAATTAACCACCAAGTCAGTTCAGTACCAGTTAATGTAAAGATCGGGCCCCAATAGGCATGTTGTGCAACATCACCACCATAAATAATGCCGGCCATCATGAGTACAAAACCAATAATGGATACTTCGGCAATTTTTCCTGGGCGGATAAACCGCATATAAATGCCCATGAAAATGGCAATTGGAATGGTTGCTGCAATACTAAAGACACCCCAAGGGCTATTGGTCAATGCTTTAACGACCACCAATGCCAGTACTGCAAGGATAATAATCATTACCCCCAAAGCGCCCAACATTACAATCACACCGGCAAAAGAACCCAGCTCTTGCTTGGCCATTTCACCCAATGAACGTCCATCGCGTCGGGTTGAAATAAATAGCACAAGAAAATCTTGAACTGCACCTGCAATTACAACACCAATGAGTAGCCAAAGCGTGCCTGGTAAATATCCCATTTGCGCGGCTAAAATTGGTCCAACCAGTGGCCCTGCGCCTGCAATAGCGGCAAAGTGATGCCCAAACAATACGCCTTTATTCGTCGGCACATAATCTAAACCATCATTCAGGCGATGTGCGGGTGTCAAACGGCGTGGATTTAGCTCAAAAACTTTGGTCGCAATAAATAAACTATAGAAACGATAAGCAATGCTATAAACACAGATTGCGGCCAAAATAAGCCACACTGCATTTACATGTTCTCCACGACTGACTGCCAGTATTCCAAAGGAAACTGCGCCTATAATTGCGACAATAATCCAGAGCAGTTTTGATACTGGCCCAGACTTTTTCTCAATAGATTCCATTTCAATCCCTCATATCTGTTTGCATAAAAGCAGCTTTCATTTTTTCTTGTTCGAGATTTGGCTGTTTCATTCCTTGCAACTCTACTCCTCATGGTTTACTTTTCATGTAATACTTTGGCATGAAAAAAGGGATGATTTTCATCATCCCTTCTGATAATAGTCTATTTTTAAACCATTATGCACGTTCTAAATAATCGCCTGTACGAGTATCTACACGAACGCTTTCTTCTTGCTGTACGAACAATGGAACACGTACTACAGCACCAGTTTCTAATTTCGCTGGTTTACCACCACCACCTGAAGTATCACCACGGACACCTGGGTCAGTTTCAACAATTTTTAATACCACGAAGTTCGGTGCACTTACGTTCAATGGAACACCATTAAACAACATAATTGTGCAAAGTTCGTTAGAATCATCTTTTAACCATTTTGCAGCATCGCCCATCGCTGTTTTATCAGCAACGATTTGTTCAAAAGACACTGGGTCCATGAAGTTCCACATTTCGCCATCATTATATAAGTAGTTCATTTCTACTTCTTGGATGTCTGCAGCTTCTAAAGACTCACCAGATTTAAATGTTTTTTCTAAAACTTTACCTGAACGAAGATTACGCAATTTCACACGGTTGAACGCTTGGCCCTTACCCGGTTTTACGTATTCATTTTCCATGATTGAACATGGGTTTCCGTCAAGCATAACTTTAAGGCCTGACTTGAAATCATTTGTAGAATAATAGGCCATGACTGGCACACTCCAAACTTACTAGTTTAATCTATGGATACGAAGGAATTTTTGCTAACTGACTTGGCTTTAAATCGTAGCCACTTCATCAAAACACAACGCATATTGAGGTTTTAGTATTCTAAATGAGCAACATGCGACGAAGCAACGTAAATAATGACCCTGAAGCTTCAGCTTATAGGTAAAATACCCATGAAAAGCTGAAAATCTTGACAATGGAATCTCCATTGGCTAGCTTCACGCCTCAATCTAGACAATTTTCCTAATAACACTTTTGAGGTTAAGAGAATTGCCTGCAATCCCTAACCCAGCATTATATTTAACACGTGGCATGATAAACTATTTGTATCAAGAGCAAAACTGGCAATCTCAACTCAGCGACCTAATTACTGACCCTTTAGAACTGCTTGAGACCCTTCAGCTATCACCTGACCACTTACTGTCAGGCGCAATTCTTGCATCTCAAGCATTTAAGTTACGTGTACCACGTGCTTTTGTTGCAAAAATGCAAGTTGGCAATCCATTTGACCCACTTCTATTACAAGTTCTACCGCATCATTTAGAGCTCGAAGAACATGAAGGTTATGTCACAGACCCTTTAGGCGAAGAACAGGCCAATCAACAACCGGGTGTATTACACAAATACCAATCTCGTTTTTTGCTGACCTTAACAGGCGCATGTGCCGTGCATTGTCGCTACTGTTTTCGTCGCCACTTTCCCTATCAAGAAAATTTGCCAAAAAATGAAGATTGGCCAAATATTCAGCAATATATACAAAGTCAGCCAGATATTAATGAGGTCATTCTCAGTGGCGGTGACCCGTTAACCCTGTCTAATCGTAAATTAAAACTTTGGATAGAGCGTTTAGAATCTCTACCACAAATTAAATTTCTGAGAATTCATTCACGGGTTCCGATCGTAATGCCCAACCGTGTCGATGAACAGCTGATTTCTACATTAAAAAACAGTAGGCTGCGAATTATTCTAGTGGTACACTCAAATCACGCATCTGAGCTAGATGATTACACTTGTAGCAAACTGTCAAAGTTAGTCAAGGAACAAATCACAGTACTTAATCAGGCAGTCTTGTTAAAAGGGGTCAACGATACTGCTGATGTTTTAGTCAATCTAAGCTACCGTTTATTTGATGCAGGCGTTATGCCATATTATTTACATGTTCTTGATAAAGTAAAAGGTGCACATCATTTTGATCGTTCACCAGAAGATATTAACCAAATTTATACCGAAGTTTTAGCCAAACTTCCGGGTTATTTGGTTCCTAAGCTAGTACGGGAAATTGCGGGCGAAAAAAACAAGACACCGCTTTTTGGAGTTTCAACTTTTTGAGTTAAATAATAACGATGACTAATCCTACTTCAGATATTTTTCAGAATTCGACAGAACTTAAGTTAGATAAGCTTAGTTTTTGCCCGACCAATGCAAAAGGCCTGCAAGAATGGCTAGCGGGCGTGTCTATTTTACAACTCGGCACATCATCTAAATCATTATTCAATGCTTTAGTTGAAATTTCAGAACTCAAGTGTCAAGAAATGCTTCGTTTTGACTTGATTCAGATCTTGCACCCCACACTGGAAAGTATTCTCACCAGTCTAGAAAAACACTTTGCCAATCAAGGTTTGATTACCACAGATCGAAATGATCAGATTATTGAGCTGGCGATGCTTTTGCGTAGCCACTTTGCTAAAATTTATATTGATATTGCAAAACGTTGTCATCAGCAACTGAGTCAACAAAAATTTTCGATCTTCTCGTTTGGCCATAAAAAAAGTCTACAAACTGCACGCATTGCGTCAATTTATTATGCATTGCAACAACTGTCTTTGTTACTTTACCAACAACAAATGCTTTATACCGCACCAATGCCTGGTCAGTGGTTAGTTGCACACCAACTGATCGAGTATGCGGTAGAAAATAATTTCTACCAAAGTAATTTGAATCAACTACTGGGCACCCAGCATCAAATTAGTACCATTGCACAAGCTTATTCTCAGCTTATTTTATTGGATATCTTTAATACTAATCAAATTCGCCCCGCAGAGATTCAAGGCTTATTTTTATGTAGCTTTGATTGGGCTAAATTGGTTCAAATTTTACAAAAAGAGACTACGCTTTCACGCTATATAATTGATACAGAAAAAGACCATCCACCTGTTTTCAATACGAATCAAGCTGGACACTATAAACCTGATCTTTTTATATCAACCCAAAGCCTGCTCGATCACTTGGTTGAGATGCAAACAAAAAATGGGCAGTATTTATCTAAAAATGAAAAATTATTCTTAACCCCTGCTCTGCATTTTCATATTCATAATTTACTCTCTAATAATTCAGAGCGTAGACATGAGCGCTATGAGTACTCTGCACAAATTAATATTTGTTTTAGTTTATCTGTAGCACATTTTTATTTATCTAAAGGCAAAACCTTCAACGAGACACTCGATTTAGAGGCGAATTATAATTTACACAATGAATCTAGTTTTACCAATTCCATGGAAAACAATATGCAAGCAACATTGTCCAATGCCAAGGCCATTGACCGTGAAGCGAAGCAAATTCATTCTGCAGAAGTCCTCGATATTAGTGTAAACGGTTACCGAATTAAGTGGACGGGTGAAACGCCAGTACAACTAAAAACAGGTGAATTCATCCTTGTGCAAGAAAATGCACAAAGCCAATGGCGTGGCGGTGTGATTCGCTGGATTAAACAATCCACAGAAAAAAGTTTGGAAATTGGTCTAGAAGTCTTAACGCAAGACATGTTCCCTTGTGCAGCACATGTTCGAACAGATCGCAATACACATAATTATCAACCTGCTTTACTGACCCAAACCTCTCAGCTTGACCAAATTACCACCACCTTGATATTGCCAGGTTCAAACCTATTTCGAGAAAAACAAACCATTCATCTACGCCTAGGCAAAGAAGAATTGAAAGTTTATCTCACTAAAGCACAGTTGATCACGCAAAGCTTTATTCGTTTCGAATATGAATTATTAAATGATCAACAAGAAAGCACTGTAAAAGATTTTATTAACCACCAAGTAAATGAAATCAAAAATAATGATTTATGGGAAGCATTAAAGTGAGAAATCCATTATTGTCTAAAAAGTTAAAACGTACAGAAACACGTTTACTCATTATCGATGATAATCAAATACGTTATAACCAAATCCGTGATCTTTTAACTGCCAGTGAACACCATGTTCAAGCCACGTTGCTAGATGATCTACAGAACTTTGAAAAACAGCTAAATTTGAATTGGGATCTAGTCATTTTTGGTCGTGCTTATGATTTAAAATATGATCAGGCTTTAAGCTTAATCCGTCTATCAAAGCAACCCAACCTCCCCCTACTTCTACTCAAACCCAATGACTATGTGGCAGATCAATATGCGCATTATGTGCATAAAGGAATCTACGATATTGTCAATTTGGATAATCCAGATCGTTTTTATATCGATATTATTCGTGCACTTTCTTTCAGTCGCTTGGTTCAATCTCAGCAACAATTAATGGATGAGTTGGAAACCGCTCAAACCCAAGCACAATCTTTTGTTGAAGATAGCCATAAAGCCGTTGCTGTCATTCAAGAAGGTATTCATCTAGAAGCCAATGCAGAATATTTAAAACTCTTTGGTTTTAAAGAAAATGATGATGTTATTGGCTTACCATTACTTGATTTACTTCAACCCAAAGATTTGAATGACTTTAAACTCCGTTTTAAAAAGCTCTCTCAAGGACAGTTTGATTTAGGTCGTTTTGAACTTGATTCACAAAATACTCAGGTTTCAACTCAAAACCCATTAAAAATTGAATTCATCCCAGCAACCGAAGATGATGCGTTACAAATTACCATTGATATCGGCAGTGAAAATTCAGCTCACTCATCAACTTCAGAAAAAAATGTAGCGAAGCCAAATACCTATCAATTATTAAAACGTACTATTACCAAACAACCATCTGATATTAATGCCTTGGTTATTTTTTCTCTGGCATCCTGCGCAGAAGAAATTTTTCAAGTAAATTGGGAAACTTTTAAATCATATTTTCATGAACTTAAAGCCTTTCTCAAAGAACAAACTCATGCACCATTATTTCAATTGGAAAGTGGCGTTTATGTAGGACTGTTTCAAGCAGAGTCTAAAGCAAAATTAGAGTCTAAATTAATTGGCCTCAACTCACTGACTAAACCGCAACTGCTTACATTGAAACAAGATTCATATCCGTTAAATCTTAAAATAGGCTATACCATCTTAGACAATGACATTCGAGATGAAGCTCATTTTGATCAATTTATTGCACAAGCTTTCGTTACAACATTACCTCAAAGTTTACCAAAACCTGAACTCGATCTTTCTATGCCTGAGTTACAGTTTTCAATTCAAGAACCTGAAATTGTCGTACCTTCTGAAAGTCTAAATATTAATTTTAGTAAACCTGAGGTTGAAATACCGACTGAAATTCTCAATGAACCCGCTATTATTAAAGCTCTACGCACATGCTTGGAACGAGGTGAAATTCATTTAAAATATCAACAACTCTATGATAAAGAAGATGTAAATCTTTATACTTATGAAGTTACCAGTGGGTTTATTTTTAATAACAAATGGAAAGACATTACACAATTACGCGAACTTGCTGAAGATCAGGAACTTTCAATTAAATTAGACCGATGGATTTTAGTCGAATCATGTAAACAATTACATAATTTTATTATTCAATATCCAGATGCAAAATTGATTGTGAATTTAAACAAAGAAGTCTTGTTGCAAGACCGTACTTTCCCTGAGTTTATTTCAAAATTAATCACGATTATTCGCAGTAAACAACAATATCCTTTAAGTCTTCAATTTTCTGCAGATGATGTGAATCAAAATATTCCAGATGCGCAAAAGGCAATTGTAGAACTACATAAAAATGGTGCTGAAGTAACTTTACGTGATTTTGGCCACTCTATGTTCAGTGAAACCTTGTTGCGCCAAGTGGACGTCAATGGCTTAACACTGCATAAAAGCTTAACTGAAATGTTGAGTTCAGATAAACAATGTGCTGAACTTCAAGAAAAAATCACCAGTTACCATGAAATTAAAAACGTGCAAATTATGTTACGAGAGTTAAATGATATGACTTCATTTGCAAATGCTTGGAACGTTGATGCCCGCTTCATTCAAGGCGATTACTTCCAGAAAAAACTCGATCATCTTATTGATGTGCAAGACCAATAAAGTCTTGCGCACTTCCTCTCTACTTTAAGGTCTCATCGATTAAAAACATCTTTAAACCTTAAAATAGAGGAATAAAAAAAACGGGCATAAAGCCCGTTTTTTTTATTCTGAGTATTAATCGCGTTTGATTGAACGTGACATACCAGAAAAACGTTGTTTGAACTTGTCGATACGACCGCCAGTGTCAACGTTCTTTTGCTTACCAGTGTAGAATGGGTGGCAAGCTGAACATACGTCTAAGTAAAGAGTTTCTTTACCAGTAGCTGAACGAGTTTCGATTACGTTACCGCATGAACATGTAGCAACTAATTTTTCGTATTTTGGGTGAATATCGGCGCGCATCGTCGATGACTCCATAAAAGTAAGAAGGTTTAGCTGTCATCGCAATTGATCACTCTCCCCTAAGGAGGACGTGCTGTGGTAAAACAGCAGATCAACACCATAACAGACCATTCTCTTGGCCCACCGAAACGGATACCGTCAGGGCTAAGCACAACAAGTGGACGCTATTATACGAAATAAATCCATATAAAGCGAATTATTCTTGGTCTGCACCCGCAGACTGTTTAGCCCAATAATTTGCAATTACGCCACAAACCATTAACTGTATTTGGTGAAAAATCATGATGGGCAACACAATCATGCCTAAAGGCTGACCAATAAATAAAATCTGTGCCATTGGTACACCACTGGCCAAGGTTTTCTTGGAACCACAAAAGAAAATTGCTTTTTGATCAGCCCGATTAAAGCCCATCCAACGTGGAATATACAGGGTCAATAACATAATAAGGGTCAGCAATACTGAACACACTATAATTAATAAAATCAGGGTTTTCCCACTCACCTGATGCCACAGTCCTGCAACCACTGCACTGCTAAATGCACCATACACCACCATCAAAATTGAGCCTTGATCAAACGCTTTTACAATACTGGGCATTTTTTGCATATACGGTAGGACATATGGGCGAAGTATTTGACCCAAAATAAAAGGAATCAGCAATAACAAGGTAATTTGAATAATAGAAGCTGTTGGATCAAAGCCATGATCTGACTGGCCTAAAATAAAAAAACTGACTAAAACAGGCGTAATAAACATACCAATCAAATTGGAAAATGATGCACTACAAATTGCGCCTGCAACATTCCCTTGTGCCACCGATGTAAATGCAATTGAAGATTGCACCGTAGACGGCAAAAAGCACATAAATAGAAAACCCCAATACAACTCTTGGCCTAACATCGGCACAAGTATAGGCTTCGCAAGTAAACCTAACACTGGAAATAAAGCGAAGGTGAATGTAAACACCAAAGCATGCATTTTCCAGTGCATTATCCCTTCAATGACCGCTTCTCGTGAAAGCTTTGCGCCATGTAAGAAAAATAAAATAGCAATTGCAGCCGTTGTAATGACACCAAAAATGTCAGCTGATTTTCCATAAACAGGGAAAAAACTCGCTAAAATTACCATAACAAATAAAAGCACTGTGAACCTGTCCAGCGCCAGCATTTTTAACATATTTACATCCTGTAATTTATTAAAAAGTATAAAAACTTAACCATGAAAAAACCCAGTACGATTATTTTACCTATTGGTAAGTTTTATCTTACTGGGTCTCATCAATAAAGCTAATTTTCTAGTTTAATGTTCAACATTTTTCTAAACTATGGCTTTATTCATACTCAATTATTACGTGCATGTTCGTCTTGCTGAATCAGTTCAATTTTATAACCATCAGGATCTTCAACAAAAGCAATCACTGTTGTACCGCCTTTCATTGGGCCAGCTTCGCGTATTACATTGCCACCACGCGCTTTAATGTCATCACATGCTTGGTAGGCATTATCTACACCAATTGCAATATGACCATAAGCATTGCCTTGTTCATAACTAGCTGTATCCCAATTATGGGTGAGCTCTAACACAGTATGATGTTCTTCATCACCATAACCCACAAATGCTAAAGTAAAGCGACCTTCTTCATAATCACGCTGACGAAGTAAAGTCATACCGAGCACTTCAGTATAGAACTGCAAAGAACGTTCTAAATTGCCTACACGTAACATGGTATGAAGCATGCGCATATTATTCACCTTTTCGATTCAATTGTGCATTGTTATGGTCACGCAATAATCTTCCGACCCAAACCACTAAAAATAAAATGGGAATACCAATTAAAGTAGTCATCAGGAAGAATTTTGGATAACCAATATTGCTGACTATTGTACCTGAATAGCCACCCAAAATCTTAGGGGTAAGCGTCATTAAAGAACTGAAAATTGCGTATTGAACAGCCGTAAATGACACACTGGTTAAACTAGACAAAAACGCAATAAAAGCAGCGCCTGCTAAGCCTGAAGCTAAATTATCAATAATAATTGCAAAATATAACCACAACGAACTATAAGATTTAATCACCTTGCCTTTTAGTTCAACTTGCCCTTGATCATCGGTAATTGCCAAATTCATTGGCTGAATATCAATGTCTAGTGTACCGGCCCTATTGGCTACAGTATTGACCTTATACCGATGCTCTACACTGCTCTGAATTTTATTGCCTTCAAGTAATTGTGCAGTGATTGATTGACTTGGAGACTGTGCTAATGCATCACCTGAAATTGCTACGCTAAAAATACCATCTTTATCCAATTTCGCTTCAAATGGTTTGCCATCTAAAGTCACTTGAATCTTTTGATTTTCATTCAATGCTTGTGCAAACTGGCCACGAACGACCACACTATTTTGACTTTCATTGGCATTAATTAAGTTGTCCGCAGTCACTGGTAATAACAATAATTGTGTTGCATCTGCACCATTTAGATACGGCATTGCAACGGTCGTCGGGGCGCTATCATCATTCAAATAACTGGCTTCAACCTGAATTTGTTGTGCCAATTTTAAGCTTTCAACAGGTACTTTCAGTTTCCACGCGCCCGTCTCATCGGATTGCACTGTATAAGTCTGTCCACCAGCGATGACAGTTACATCATTTAATGGCTGACCAGATTTAACCAAACCAATAAAAATAAGATTGGTCGAACTGGCCAAAACGGCCCCCACAAACATCAATTTCATGATATTCATACGCTGTGCAAGCAAGCCTCCTAAAAAGCCCCCCACTAAGCTAAAAATCACCCCATAAACTTTAACTGCTTCTGCAATTTGTTCTTTACTAAAGTTAAGGTCTTGATAAAAAACGTTAGAGATCACCCCTGCAATAATGTCAGAAATTCGATAAAAACCAATCAATAACAACAACACCAAAGCCAACTTCATTCCATACCGCTTAAAGAAGTCTGCAATAGGATTGACCCATGTTTCATAGGCCATTTGCTGGTTGACTGCTCCCATTTTTACCAAGAGTGATCCTACGGCTAAAGCTACAGCTCCCGAACCAATAAAACGTACGGCTTCAAAACAAAATAATAAAAGCGAATCTTTAATATGAAGTTGAGCTTTCAATGCCTCAACAGCATGACCTGAAAAAATATAAGTCACAACAAAACTGATGACTGCAACAAAAAACACAGCCACAAGTCGATAATAATCGATGCGTTTATAGTCCTTATGGACACGCTCTACTTGTGGCTCTCGGATAATTAACGTGGTGATAATTCCCACCGACATAACACCCGCCATCGCTAAGTAAGTGGTTCTCCATGCTTCATAGATATAATTGCCTTTGGCTGTACCTAAATATGCTGCTAAAAATAATGCACCCGCACCCGCAACAATCATTCCAATACGGTAACCTGCATTATAAGTAGAGGCTAACACCGTCTGTAATTCAGTTTCTGCCAATTCAATTCGATAAGCATCTATGACAATATCTTGTGTGGCTGCCGAAAAACCTAACAGCACTGCACCAACTGCCATTTGATAAAGATAGCTTTGACCTAAAGATGGATCTGAAAATGCCATAATACAAATAGCACAAATAATCAGACATTGTGCAATGAGCAACCATGCTCTTCGTCGGCCCAACAATTTAGTTAAAAATGGAACGGGTAATTCATCAATTAAGGGCGCCCAAACAAATTTAAACGAGTAACCCAATGCGGCCCAACTAAAAAAAGTCACGGCGCTTTTATCAATTCCTGCTTCACCTAACCAAAGAGATAAACTGGAAAAAATCAACAGAATAGGAATACCTGCTGAAAAACCCAGAAACAGCATAATTAAGGCGCGACGATCTAAAAATGCGGTAAAAGCCGATTTCCATCCGGAAGTTTGTGTTGTCATCACATTATTTTTGTCTAAAAACGATTGTTGCTATTCAAACGCTTAATCGTATTTGTTTCAACAACATTTATGAAATCATTCTTTTATTTTATCGATTAAATCATAGCGCTAGCTTGATCTTTTTACAGAATCCAGTATACCTTTAAATCCTGCCGTCATTAATTTGTTTTGGATTTAACCTGTGCCCCAAAAACTCGACAATATACAGTCTTCATTACCTACCAATACATCCACATCCGAACAAAGCGCCCAAAAGCTTCTAACCACACTACATAGCGTATTCGATCAACCTGAAATTCAAACAACATTAAGTAAAACCAAACTGAGTGCTGAGCAACTCACACATAGTACTGACCTCAAAAAAATTCCGACATCTACAAAACGGATTAAGCCCCTAAATGACTTTTTAGGTCAAGACCGTGCACGTGCTTCTGTAGAAGCAGGCATTTCCCTTCCTTATTCAGGCTATAACATTTTTGCTGTCGGTACGGCAGGCTTGGGTAAGCGCACCATGATTAAGCGCTTACTTCAACAGCATGCCAAAAATATGCAAACGCCAAATGACTGGGTTTATGTCAATAATTTTAAGCATTCGCGCCAGCCTGTTGCGCTACAACTTCCTGCAGGACAAGCACCGAAGTTCCAAGCCACCCTGCATCAAACATGGCAAATTATTTTAAAACAACTAGAACGCCGTTTTACCGCCGAAACTTACCATAACCGTGTTGAAATGATTCGTCAGCAAACCGGTGATGTACAGCATCAAGCACTGATTGAGCTAAATAGAGAAGGTGAAACGCTCGATCTTAGACTTATTTCGCAAGATGATGAACATTGCTTTGTGCCAGTTCATTTACTTGACAACGAAATGCAGGAAATGTCTAAAGAAGACATCAATGCACTAAATAGCAAAGAACGTTCTACCATTGCCACAAACATCCGATTAATGAACAAAAAGTTGGAACGTTTGGGTTTGCATTTAGGTGATTTAGAAGATGATGCACGTGATCGAGTTCAAGCGCTAAACCGTGATATTGCCAAACAAGTCGTAATGCCACGTATTGACCTTATTCTGAATAAATTTGGTGATGTTGAGGGTTTGGAAGAATATTTAAAATACTACGCTGACGATATTATTAATAATGTCGAAATTGTCTTAGAACAAGAAGAAGATGATTTCACACCCGGCGTATTCAGTCGTGTGCCTGCTCGTTATCAAGCCAATATTATTGTGAGCTATAAACCCAATTCAGGTGCGCCCGTTGTATTTGACGACTTCCCAACACATTACAACCTGTTGGGTCATGTCGAACAACTTACTCAAAATGGCACCATTACCACAGACTTCACCTTAATTCGCCCTGGTGCATTGCATAAAGCCAATGGTGGGTTCCTTTTACTTGAAGCTGAACAGTTGCTTGAACAACCTTATGCATGGCAAGGTCTGAAACGGGCTTTAAAATCTGGGCAATTAAAACTCTCATCACTAGAACACATGCTGACACTCACAGGTAGCATCTCTATTGAACCAGCACCTATCCCACTAAATATTAAGGTTATTCTTTTAGCCGAACCTGAAATTTATTATGATATTTTAGAGCTTGAGCCAGAGCTTGGTAGTGTATTTAAAATCCGTGCCGATTTTACCGACACATTACAACGTAATGACAATAATGAACAAGCCTATATGCAACTGATTGCAGACTATGTGCAAACAGATAAATTATTGCCGTTTGATCGCTCTGCACTGGCGGCTTTACTCACTGACTCCAGCCGTCAAGCTGAAGATCAAAGTTCATTGTCATTACATGCCTTAACTTTAGGTGATTTAATTCGTGAGGCACATCATCACGCCGCACAAGCCAACGACAAAATGGTGACTGAACAACATATCAATATGGCTTTAGATCACCGTAAATATCGTCTGGGTTATTTACGTGAACTGTATTGGCAAGATTTGTCTCGTGGCACCCAACTGATTGAAACCAAAGGTCATCGTTTAGGTCAAATTAACGCGCTTTCTGTGATTCATTATGCAGATGTAGAGTTTGGTCTGCCCTCACGCTTAACGGCTTCGGTTTATCAAGGTGGTGGCGATATTTTAGATATTGAACGCAGTGTGGAACTGGGTGGCTCTTTACATGCCAAAGGTGTCCTGCTGATGTCCAGTTTCCTTAAAGCCCATTTTGGTCGCGAGCAAATTTTACACTTCTCAGCCGCTCTTGCCTTTGAACAAAGCTATGGTCAAGTCGATGGCGACAGTGCAACTGTAGCTGAACTATCTGCTTTAATTTCTGCCATTAGCCAACTACCCATTGACCAGTCATGGGCCATTACAGGTTCTATGAACCAACTGGGGCAAGTCCAACCCATTGGTGGCGTAAATGCTAAAATTGAAGGCTTCTTTGATGCATGTAAGCTACAAGGTTTAACCCATAAACAAGGTGTGATTATTCCGCGTCAAAACATGCAACATCTGATGTTACGTAAAGACGTGATTGAAGCGGTAAAAAATGGTCAATTCCATATTCATGCCATTGATACCATTGATCAGGCTTTAGAGATTTTGATGGCACGTCCAGTCGGTATTTTAGACAAAAAAGGCCGTTACACTAAAAACTCGATCTTTGCAGCCGTGATGGCGCAATTAGAATACTGGCAAGCCATTGAGGATGGTGCAAGATTGGAAGAAGTGCCGAAGAAAAAAAGTAAAAAGAAGAAGAAAGCCAAAAAAAAGGCCAAAGCTGAAAAAGTCGCGCTTGAACTTGCAAATAATGTCGCTGAAGCTTTGCAAGCTGAACAATCTGCCCAAAATTGATTCCATCAGGTATTCATTCATAAAAAAAGCACCTGATTTAGGTGCTTTTTTTATATTTGTTCTGAATTAAGCTTCAGGAGCTGGGCTGTATTGTTCAACCAAGGGCTTTAACTCACCTTTTTGGAACATATCAAGCATAATGTCGCTTCCGCCAATTAACTCGCCGTTAATCCATAATTGCGGAAAAGTTGGCCAGTTTGCAATTTGCGGTAAAATCGCGCGAATATCTTGATTTTCCAAAATATTTACATATGCAAATGGACGGCCAATTTGACTGAGTGCTTCAACTGCGCGTGCAGAGAAACCACATTGCGGGAATTGTGGAGTGCCTTTCATATAAAGCAGAACTGCATGTTTAGCAATTTGGTCGCGAATTAACGCTTCTGTATCACGAGCTTGTTCAGTCATTGATATATCCTCAATAAATCTGCATCGCATTATACCCAAAACTGAACAAAACAGTATGGTTAAAGCAATAAATCCAATTTTATTTACAATCGGGCTTTAAATCCCAGATAGATTTTGCTTATATAGAACATCTTGGCCCATGTCTTTATATGGTGTCATCATCGCTTTATTTCAATTCACCGAATAGATAAGAGTTAGTCATGAATAACATTACCCTTGCGCCTGTGCAAACTGATCAATCATCACATTTGATGCCGGTATTTGGCCGCCAACCGATCAGCTTTGTCCGAGGACAAGGTTCTTATCTTTACACAGAAGATGGCACTGAATATTTTGATGCGCTGACAGGCATTGCAGTGTGTGGTTTAGGCCATTCTCACCCTGCTGTAACCGAAGCGATTGCTGATCAAGCTGCAACTTTAATTCATACCAGCAATATTTTTGAAGTGCCATGGCAAACTGCCGCTGCACAAAAACTTGCTGAAGTGGCAGGTATGGAAGAAATTTTCTTCTCGAATAGTGGTGCAGAAGCGAATGAAGGCGCAATTAAAATTGCCCGTAAATTTGGTTATATGCAGGGTATTGCTCAGCCGAAAATTATCGTAGCAGATCATTCTTTTCATGGTCGTACATTAGCGACATTGTCTGCAACAGGTAACAAGAAAGTCCAAGAAGGCTTTGCACCTTTAGTCGAAGGTTTTATTCGTGTTCCATTTGGTGATATTGATGCCATTACAGAAGCAGCCATCAATCACCCAGATATTGTGGCTATTTTAGTTGAACCTATTCAAGGTGAAGGTGGTGTCAATACTGCACCTCAAGGCTTTAGTTATCTTGAAGAAATTCGTCACATTTGCAACCAACACAATTGGTTGATGATGTTAGACGAAGTTCAAACAGGTAACGGTCGTACAGGTCAGTATTTTGCTTACCAACACACCAGCATTGTTCCAGATGTATTGACTACGGCTAAAGGCTTGGGTAATGGCTTTCCAATTGGTGCTGTCATGACTCAAGGTCGTGGCGTGGGTGTACTGACTGCAGGCAATCATGGTTCTACCTATAGTGGTTCACCTCTTGGTTCACGTGTGGTTTATACGGTTATTGATACCATTCAAAAAGAAAATTTAGTCGACAATGCTTCACAAATGGGTGCATACATTGTTGAGCAATTTAGAACCCAACTTGCAGATCAAAATGTGATTGTTCGCGGTTTTGGTTTGATGATTGGTATTGAATTACCTAAAGCCTGTGGCGACTTAGTGAATGTCGCACGTGACGACTATCATCTTATTATTAATGTCACAGCAGGTTCTGTAATCCGCTTACTTCCAGTACTTAATATTAATAAAGAGCAAGCCGATCAACTCATTACGCGTATTGTGAAAATGGTCAAAAACTTTTTAGCGTAATTTTAACACTGTAAATATGAGATCTAAAAAAAGCCACAATTGTGGCTTTTTTTAGATCTCGACTTTGATTTTAAGATGCGTCTTGATAAATACGACCGCCAGGCAATTGGCTGAAATACTGCTTCAAAGCATCGACACAACGATGAATTTTGGTTGGTTGCTGTTCACGTTTTAACATGACTGCATACAGTGTAAATTTCGGCAACTTCCACTCAGGTAAAACTTCGACCAGTGAACCATTCATTAAATCTTTTTGAACATCTAAATATAAAACTCGAGCAATACCATGTCCCTGTAAACACAAGGATTTAGCCACCAAAATATTATTTGTAGATAATCTTGACTTCATTTCAACATTCGCCACTTCACCTGTTTTTACATGTTGAAAGGCAAACTGTTGATAATTTTTCATAATACTCATGGCCAATAAATCATGATTGACCAGATCTTGAGGACGTGAAATTAAAGCGGATTGATTAATAAAACTTGGCGTTGCAACAAGGACTTGATCGACATGCGCAAGTGGAACAGCATATATATTTTGCTCATCAATATGAGCACTCATACGTAGTGCAATATCAATGCGACCATCAATCAAATCAATATACTGATTATCTGCTTCCAAATGCACTGCAAGCCCACGATGAGCAGACATCCAATGCGATAACGCAGGAATAATATGGTTCGCACACAATTCAGGTGTAGAGGCAATTCGTAAATCACCGATTAAATCGTCACGCAATTGATTAATGCGAATTTTGCCACGTTCAGCGGCAGAAATCATCTCTTGGCAACTATGGAAAAAAGCCTGTCCTGCTTCGGTTAAACTGAGCTTTCGGGTAGAACGATGAAGTAATACCGCGTCCATTCCCTGCTCTAGAGAACGGATTTGCTGGCTGACAGCACTGGTGGTTATTCCCAACTCTCGTGCCGCACCGCTAAATGAGTTCTTTTCCACAACGCAAGCGAAGACGCCCATTGCCCGAAGTTGATCTAACATAAATTTCCCTCTAAACTTATGAGGTGCTCTAATTCAATAAAAGCAACTCATTGTATTATACGGTGAAATTAATGTTTTGCATTATATATTTAATTGTTTGGTAAAACGGTCATCGGATTAATTGGCTTACCATCTAAACGTACTTGAAACTCAAGCATAGTCTGAGTTGTACCTGATGAACCCATCTCAGAAATTTGCTGCCCAGCCTTCACATTATCGCCACTTTTCACATTCATTTTACTATTGTGTGCATAAGCTGTGATGTAACCATTTATATGTTTCAATAAAATAAGATTGCCATATTCTTTTAAACCGTCCGCAGCATAGACCACTTGGCCATCGGCAGCTGCAACAACGGGGTCACCTATTTTGCCACCATAACGGGTACCTTTTATATTGGAAGCCAAATTAAAAGTTCCAATCACAGGGCCATTAGATGGTTTAGCCCAACGTAATGAAGATGATTGTGCAGAAATAATAGGTGTAGCCGGTACTGTTTTAACTTGTGAGGAAACTGAAGGTGCGACTGGAACCGTATTTTGTGGTAAAGGTACTGTTTGACGCTGAATAGGTGCTGTTTGCGCCATCGCCTGTGTAGACGTAGCACGACGAGCCCCAGAGTTCTTTAAGCGAATAGACTGCCCCACATAAATACGGTACGGCGACGCAATGTCATTCATTTCAGCAACACTGGTATAACTTAAGCCATAACGGCCTGCAATTCCACTTAAGGTATCCCCTGAGCGCACTGTATAAAAGTCAGGTGCAACCGCATAACGTGTTGCATTATTAATTTGCGGTTTAGATGCACAACCACTCAAAATAACGGTCGAAACAGTCGCCACGGTAAATAGAAGTGACTTTAAAAAACCTGCTGGAGTTGCAACTAAGCGATACTGTGACACCAGGGACATTATTTTCCTCTCTAACACGAATAATATGATGCGTATAATTGCGCTAAGATTAGCAAAAAATAGTCTAAAAAAAGCTATGCATTTAGCATTTTCACAAAGTTATAACACTACTTAACCATTTTTAGAAAATTGCGCATGTAAGTTGTTCAAAATAGCGTAATTTGTCGCATCCATTTGAATGGGCGTTACACTAACATAACCATTGGCAACAGCGAAAAAGTCTGACTCTATATCTGTTAAGCCTTTTTTAGGATCAGCGACTGCTTCACCCGATAAGCCAATCCAATACACTTGACGACCTCTTGGGTCGACATGGCTACTAATTGGTTTAGATTGGTTTCGTCTTCCCTGATAGGTAATTTTTGCCCCTTTCAATTCTGTAACATCTGGAATATTCACATTTAAAATGTGACGAGGTGGCAATACTGGCAAGCCTTGTACAATAAAATCATGTACCCATTGCGCCGCTACTGCAAAGTCTTCAGGTGTTTCATAAGAACGTACATTTGGCCCTGCCAGTGAAACTGCAATGGCAGGTTGCTTCATTAAACGTCCTTCAAAAGCAGCACCGACTGTGCCTGAATAAAGTACGTCATCCCCCAAATTTGCGCCATTATTAATGCCACTCACCACCAAATCAAATTCAAAATTGAATAACCCATTCATAGACAAATAAACACAATCTGCTGGTGTACCATTTACTGCCCACATATCTGGGGCAATTTGAATCGGTCTTAATGGTCGGTCTAAAGTTAACGCACTAGAAAAACCACTACGCTCGGCTTCAGGGGCAACCACAACAACACGCCCCAAAGGGCGTAAAGCCTGTGCTAAGGCTTGAATACCTGGAGCAAAAATACCATCATCGTTCGCAATTAAAATATTCACGCAAAAACCTACACTTATACAAAAATGACTGATAAGAATATTTAATTGAAATATATTAAGAATTCTATATATTTACAGCTCAACATTTATCAAAAATATGTGATTTTAAAATGACTAAAACTATATCATTTCGAGGCGTATTGGGTTTAAGTTTTGCTATGCTTTTTTCTCCCGCAATTATGGCAAATGAAGACCTCACACCCGTTGAAATAAATACCATTGTGAAAGAAGATATTGCTTCAGCACAAATTATGGCTGAAATGTGCCCTGCAACCATCGGTAAGAATGCAAAATTTGATGCAAATATCAAAACATTAGTCCAGAGCTATTTAGCGGATTATGCAGATAAATCGATGACTTATGAAAAAATCCAATCAGATAGCGAATATAAGTTACTTTTAGATGAAGCACGTCAGGTCGCTAAAGAAACCCCTAAAGATGAACAACAGTCTGTTTGTAATGATGTTTTAAATTATCAAGCATAATTTAATGATATAAAAGGATAATGTTTTGGAGCGTTATCCTTTTTTTATTTCACAATTCTTTCATTTTTCAACAGCTTCAATACAAACTTTCTCTTTTAATTGTTCTTAATAGTTTTTAATCTAACACTCATTCTTCTTTTTATTAAATAATTCAGGTGATGTTGAATGAAAAATTCTGTTGTTAAAGCTATAAGCATCCTCTCTTTTTCGGTTTTTACATTGATGACGCATTCAGTTTATGCAGCAGATGAAAAAATTGAAGTTACACCAACACCTCAAGTGACCCAACAAGAATTGGCTGCAATTTATGTGTTATCTGATATTTGTCCAAGTTTAGTCAGCGATCAGGCTAAGTTTGCACAAGGTTATGCCAAATTGACCAAAGAATATTTACCCAACGAAAAGAACCCTGTAACAGCCTTAGAAAGGCTTGGTCAACAAAAAAGTTTCCGTCCTATTTTAAATGAAGCACAGTCTGATGCGCAAAAAGCGGGCAACGAAAAAAACAAAGAAATTTGCCAAGAGCTCAGTACTTACGCAAATTAATTTCACTTCGTTACAATACTCTTAAAATAAGCCATATCCCCCCATAGAAGTACGCCTAGCTTTGTCCTAAAATGCTAGGCTCTCTGCGCTATAACAAGTTATTGGAACTACCCAGAATGACCCGAAAAACAGCCCTTGCCGCCTTAATTCTCGCTCCATCTTTTTCATTCGCGGCAACTGTCTTATCTGCACCTCCAGAATTGAATAATAAATCTTATGTGCTGATGGACTATGAAACCGGGCAAATCCTTGCTTCGAAAAATGAAAATGAAAAATTAGCCCCTGCTTCTATGACAAAAATGATGACCAGTTACATCATTGAACAGAAGCTTCTAAATGGTGAGTTAACCGAAGACGAAAAAGTTCGTATGAACGAATCTGCTTGGTGTCGTGGCAGTAGCTCAGAATCATGTATGTATGTGCCTTTAAACGGAACAGCGACTGCACTTGAAATGTTGCGCGGTATTATTATTCAATCGGGTAATGATGCATCTAAAGCCATGGCTGAACATATTGCTGGGAACGAAGGTACCTTCGTGCATATGATGAACCAAGAAGCAAAACGTATTGGTATGGCCAATACCCAGTTTATCAATGCAACAGGTATGCCTGCTGAAGGTCATTATTCAACTGCAAAAGATATGGCGACACTGGCTCAGCATATTATTCATGACAGTTCTAAATATTATCCGATCTATTCTGAAAAAGAATTTAGTTTTAATGGGATTAAGCAAGGCAACCGTAATGCCCTACTTTATACAGACCCAAGTGTAGACGGTTTAAAAACTGGCCATACCAATGAAGCCGGTTATTGCTTAACGACGTCTGCTAAACGTGGCCCATTACGTTTAATTTCCGTAATTTTTGGCGCACCAAGCATGAACGAACGTGCATCTCAAACACGTGAAATTTTAGCTTGGGGTTATGCAAATTTTGAAACGGCTCAAGTTCAACCCGCTAAGCAAGTTCTTGCAAGAGCTAAAGTTTGGTACGGCAAAGAAAGCGATGTGCAAATTGGCCTAGCAGAAAACTTTAACGTGACATTGCCTAAAGGCGAAGCAAACGCAATTAAAACCCAATTGGTTGTTCAACCAAAATTGACAGCACCGTTAAAACAAGGTCAAGTCGTGGGTAAATACGTTGCCAGCTTAAATGGTAAAGTCATTGCAGAAAAACCACTTGTTGCCTTAAAACCTGTAGAAGAAGCTGGTTTCTTTGCAAAAATGATTGATCACATCAAACAATTTTTTGCAAACCTATTCTAAGCATTCTTAAATCGGTTTTCTAAGTGATTATTTTGACTTAGACCAAAGCATCCTACCTTCGGTTAGGGTGCTTTTTTATTTTATACTTCTCTGATTATTAAATTTTAAGATGGATCATCATGAAAAAGAATATTCGCCCTTATTTAGAACATCATCCAAAAATTGATTCGACGTGCTATATCGATGATCTGTCTGTCGTGATTGGTGAAGTGACCTTGGCAGAAAATGTGTCCGTTTGGCCTTTTGCCGTGATTCGTGGCGATGTCAATCATATTAAAATTGGGCGAAACTCGAATGTACAAGATCATACGATGTTGCACGTCAGCCATAAAAAAGCCGATAAACCCGAAGGCTCACCGCTGATCATTGGTGAAGATGTGACCATTGGTCATCATGTTAAGTTACATGGCTGTACGATTGGCAACCGAGTCTTGGTCGGTATTAGCACCATTGTTTTAGATGATGCAATAATTGAAGATGATGTGATGATTGGCGCAGGTTCACTTGTACCGCCGCGTAAGCGTTTGGAAAGTGGTTATTTATATGTAGGAAGTCCTGTTCAGAGAATTCGTCCTTTAACCGATCAGGAAAAAGAGTTTTTATCCTATTCGGCACATCATTATGTAAAAGTGGCAAATAATTATTTAGAACAGAACTAATTTCATTCAATGATTATTAGCATGTTAATTGAAGATAAAAGTATTCACTAAAGCAGAAATAGTGAATAAATGAGAGAATAACGGTTTACATGATTGAGGAAAGCAACAGAAATGTTTTTTAAATTTCAGAGCGTATTTAAAACTAGCATCGTTACATTGGCGATAGGATTAAGCAGCTATTCCAATGCAGATGAAATCAGTCAAAATAAGAAAAACATTGAAACTGCCGTTAATCAATCATTTCAGCCACTTATGGCAAAGTATGGCGTGCCTGGAATGGCAATAGGTGTCATTTATAAAGGGAAAGTTTATGAACAATATTATGGTCTCCAATCTCAGGTTGATCATAAACATGTAGATAGCCGAACGCTTTTTGAATTAGGTTCTGTCAGCAAAATTTTTACTGCAACTGCAGGAGCTTACGCCAAAACTCAAGGCAAACTCTCTTTTGATGACCATCCAAGTCAACATTGGCCTGCTCTAAAAAATTCAGAAATAGACAAAGTTAATTTATTAGAACTAGTCACGTATACAAGTGGTAATTTACCCTTACAATTTCCAGACCATGTCAAAACCGATACGCAAATTTTAGAATATTTCCAAAATTGGCATAGCAAAAACCCTATTGGTCAGTATCGTCAATATTCAAACCCAAGTATTGGACTGTTTGGCGAATTAACCGCAAGATCAATGCAAATTCCTTTTACCTCACTCTTAGAACAAGTCATTTTTCCAAAACTCAATTTAAAACATACATATGTCAACGTACCCAAAGCACAAATAAAACACTATGCTTTTGGTTATGATCAGCAAAACAACCCGATTAGAGTGACCCCTGGTGCCTTAGATGCGCAAGCCTATGGTGTCAAATCTTCCCTTCCAGATATGCTGACGTTCTTAAATGCCAATTTAAGTATAGAAAAAAATGGTTCAGATATTCAAAAAGCAATTTCTGAAACACACAAAGGCTATTTTAAGCTTGGCAACATGACACAAGCACTGGGCTGGGAAACTTTTTCGTATCCGACAACTTTGGAAATTTTGCAAGAAAGCAATTCTGAAAAAGTGGTGATGCAATCAAATCCAGTTGTAAAAAATACGGTTCAGGAAAAATCTAAAGTTTTTCACAAAACTGGTTCTACCAATGGCTTTGGGAGCTATGTATTCTTTGTTCCTGAAGAAAACTTTGGATTGGTGATGTTGATGAATAAAAGAATCCCCAATCAGGAACGTATCAAAGCAACCTATGACGTCTTTAATAGCTTAAAAAATCAGTAATTTTTTTAAAATGAGATAATAAAATTCACTGAACATCCATATTTTATACAGAACCATTTCAGTAAAAACCTGACTGGGATGGTTCTTCGTTGATGATGACAGTTTCGTGTTGACCATTTGAATGCTGTTTCATCAGTTTTGATTCAGCCTTCTTATCTATACAACTTAACCTTGCATTAAATAAACAACCAAAGAAATATTCTCTCAACATAGCCATGCCCGCCTAAATTTTGTAGAATAGCCTTTTTATCCCATGGTGCTTTTTTATGACCGCTTGGACTGCCCACGTTACTGTCGCAACTGTCGTTGAAAAAGACGGAAAATTTCTGTTTGTAGAAGAACATACAGAAGGTGTTACGCACACTGTGTTTAATCAGCCTGCGGGTCATGTTGAATGTGGTGAATCTATTATACAAGCGGCCATTCGTGAAACCATGGAAGAAACGGGCTATGCGGTAGATATTGATGCCCTATTGGGTATTTATACTTATACGCCGCCGATGTTTCCAGACCGTACCTATTTCAGATTTTGCTTTTTAGCCCATGTACTGGAATATTTTCCAGAAGCTGAACTAGACAAAGGCATTGTCGGGCCAAAATGGATGTCGTTGGATGAACTCCAAGAATCAGCCCGCGCACGCAGTCCCTTGGTCATTAAAGCTGTACAAGATGCGCTTTCTGGTCAAAAACATCCTTTATCGCTCGTTTATGAGCACCAAAATTCTCCCTTAATTTCAAATTTGGATGCTTAATCCTATGCAACAACGTGTCATCGTCGGTATGTCTGGTGGTGTAGATTCTTCTGTTTCTGCAGCACTTCTTCTTCAACAAGGATATCAAGTTGAAGGTCTTTTCATGAAAAACTGGGAAGAAGATGATGGTACGGAATATTGTACGGCGATGGATGACTTAGCCGATGCACAAGCGGTTTGCGACAAAATTGGTATTAAGCTACACACAGCCAACTTTGCCATGGAATATTGGGATCGTGTATTCGAGCACTTCTTAGCTGAATATGCTGCGGGTCGCACTCCAAATCCAGATATTTTATGTAATAAAGAAATTAAATTTCGTGCATTTTTAGATCATGCTGTAAATTTAGGTGCAGACTTTATTGCGACGGGTCATTATTGCCGTCGTGGTGAAACAGCAACGAATTCACGTGGTGAAGAATATGCCCCTTTGTTACGCGGTTTAGACCAGAACAAAGACCAAACCTATTTCTTACATGCCGTGCATGGTCGTGAAATTAATAAAACATTATTCCCTGTCGGCGAAATTGAAAAGCCTCAGGTGCGTAAAATTGCAGAAGAACTGGATTTAGCGACAGCTAAGAAAAAAGACTCTACAGGTATTTGTTTTATTGGCGAACGTCGCTTTAATGATTTCTTAAAACAATATTTGCCTGCACAGTCTGGAAAAATTCTTCTGGACAATGGTAAAGAGGTTGGTGAACACCACGGCTTAATGTACTATACGCTCGGTCAGCGCGGTGGCATTGGCATTGGCGGTTTAAAAGGTGCTGAAGAAGGCGCTTGGTTTGTCTTATATAAAGATATTGAAAGCAATCGTTTGGTTGTTGGTCAGGGACATGAACATCCCCTCATGCAAAGTACTATACTTTGGAGTGAAGCTGTAGATTGGGTTGCTGGCGAACAGGAAATTCCTGAAACAGGTTTCCGTTGCACGGCAAAAACTCGCTACCGTCAGTCCGATCAGGCTTGTACTTTGTACAAAGACACAACTATGCCAAATGGTGTCCGTGTCGAGTTCGATGAACAGCAACGTGCTGTGACCCCAGGACAAAGTGTTGTGTTTTACTCAGGTGAAGTTTGTTTAGGCGGTGGTGTGATCCATCATACCAATGCACCTAAACCGGATTTTATTTAAAAGGATTGTTTAGGCATGACAGAGTTACCGTTTCAACAGTCTCAGACTCTGAATGTTCGCCAAAATCGTGCATTAGCGTTAGCAGGTGTTTTTCAAGCTACCCAACTAACGCATATGACTGCACTAGCAGGACATCAGAATATAGGCGAAAGCGGTAGCTTTTATTTAGAGCAACTCATTAAAGCCAGTTTAAATATTCGGCCCAGTGGCACTTGTCACTGCCAGACCTTAGATTTTTTTCATCAACTGGCTGATATTTCATTGGGTCTCAAAACACTAGAAAGTAGCATTAACCAACCGTTTAATACCTCTCCGACGTCTAGATTACCTAAACTTTCCAATACAAAATTACCGATGAGCTATGCGATGGCATTGCTCCAATTAGAAAAAAAAGTCTACAACAATCCTAAATTTGTTGAAATTATTGAACAGTCTCAACAAAAAATATTAAAACAACTTTCATTTTTTGATCATAATTATCTACATCCAAGTGTCATTGCTAGTCTGGCACAGACGTATGTCGAAACTGCAGGACAAATTAATCCACGAATTATGGTTCGTGGTAATGCTGAAGCATTTAAAGATTCATCTCACACCAACCGCATTCGCGCTTCCCTTTTTACTGGCCTACAAATGGCGCATTTATGGCGTCAACTGGGTGGCAGTTCATGGGGAATGATTTTCAGTAAGCGCAAACTACTTAAAGATATTCAAGATCTGGCTCGTTTACAGTATCAGGTGATTTAACTGATGCTAGACGAGCTCTTCGCTTTACGTTTAATTCCAAAGTTTAAGGAATCGCTATGAACGCTTTAACCGCACTCTCACCATTAGATGGTCGCTACGCTAGCAAATGTGATGCTTTGCGCCCTTTCCTTTCTGAGTTTGGCTTAATCCATGCTCGTGTGACTGTTGAAGTACGTTGGTTGCAAGCGCTTGCAAACCGTCCAGAAATTTCTGAAGTACCTGCATTTAGTGCTGACACAAATACTGCACTTGATGCAATTGTTACTGATTTTTCTGAAGAAGATGCGAATCGCATTAAAGAAATTGAACGTACCACCAACCACGATGTGAAAGCAGTTGAATATTTTCTGAAAGAAAAAATTGCACACATTGATGAATTAAAAAATGCAGGTGAATTCATTCACTTTGCATGTACATCTGAAGACATCAATAACTTGTCTCATGCATTAATGTTGAAAAATGGCCGTGAAGTTTTAGTAGCGTCAATGCAACACATTATCGATTCAATTGTTGCTTTGGCTGAAACTCATGCTGATCAATCTATGTTGTCTCGTACACATGGTCAAACTGCAAGCCCAACTACATTGGGTAAAGAAATGGCAAACGTGGCTTATCGTCTTGCACGCCAAATCAAACAATTCAAACAAGTTGAATTATTAGGCAAAATTAATGGTGCGGTTGGTAACTACAACGCACATTACTCTGCTTATCCAGATATTGACTGGCCTGCACATTCACAAGCGTTTGTAGAATCTTTAGGTTTAGAATTCAACCCGTACACCACACAAATTGAACCACATGACTACATGGCGGAACTTTTTGATGCATTACGTCGTTTTAATACGATTTTGATCGACTTTAACCGTGACGTTTGGGGTTATATCTCTTTAGGTTTCTTCAAACAACGTTTAAAAGATGGCGAAGTGGGTTCTTCAACTATGCCACATAAAGTCAACCCAATTGACTTTGAAAACTCTGAAGGGAACTTAGGTCTTGCCAATGCTGTATTGGCACACTTGGGTGAAAAACTACCTATTTCTCGCTGGCAGCGTGACTTAACTGACTCTACTGTTCTTCGTAACATGGGTGTTGGTTTTGCGCAAAGTTTAATTGCTTTTGAAGCCTGCTCTAAAGGTATTGGTAAATTAGAGCTAAATGCTGTTCGCATTGCCGAAGACCTTGACCATGCTCAAGAAGTTCTAGCTGAACCGATTCAAACCGTTATGCGTCGTTATAACGTAGAAAAACCATACGAAAAATTAAAAGCTCTGACTCGTGGTCAAGCCATGACACGTGACATGATGGTTGATTTTGTGAATGGTACAGAACTTGAAGCTGTTCCTGCTGTGGATCGTGCGCGTCTTGCGATAATGACACCTGCAACTTATACAGGTAATGCAGCTGAGCAAGCAAAACAAATTAAAGATTTAATTGCGAAAATTTAATTCGTCTTTAAACTAAAAGGCGAAGCTCCGGCTTCGCTTTTTTATTATCATTCCAATACTTTATAGTCGAAAATAACAAAATGATTGAATCCCAATTCAGCGTAAAACACTGGCTTCTTTTAGGTTTTTTAGTCCTTGCCATTATCATTGCAAGTATTCAACCGCTCGAACTATCCTCTTATATACTGCATCAGATTGGTACAGTATTGATGCTGATTGCCCTATTCATTTGTTTTAAAAAAATTGGTCTCAACTTTTATAGTTTTACTTTGTACATTGGCTTTTTACTCATTCACATTGTTGGCGCGCACTATTTATATTCTTATGTGCCTTATAACGAATGGCTCATTCAATATTTCAATTTTGATCTCAATCAAACAATGGGCTGGACACGTAATATGTACGATCGTTTAGTTCATTTTGCTTATGGCGTATTGTTATATCCTTTTTTCTACCGCTTATTCCAAGTCTGGTTATCTACATTAAAACCATTCACAGTTTTTCTGTTGGTTATTCAATTTGTTATGGCAAGTAGCCTGGTCTATGAATGGATTGAATGGTGGATTGCGATGGGTTTATCTCCTGAAGATGCAGAAAACTATAATGGACAACAAGGAGACATCTGGGATGCTCATCAAGATATGTTACTCGCGACAGTCGGTGCCATGATCACGGGTATCTTTCTACTCATTACAGGGCAGAAAAAAGCACTCGATTGAGTGCTTTTAATCAAATCGTTTTATTTAGAGCAGAATGTAGCTTTGATGCTGTAATTCATCTAAGTCTAGTCGAATATTTGAGTGTACAGAATCCAACGTCTGCACTTGTTCTATCATTTGAGAGCTAGAAAATTCTGCTGATGGCTTAGCCAGTTCTTCAATCAATAATGCATCAATATTCAATGAACCTAGATCAATTTCAGCATGGTCTACAACATTTTCATTTAACAGTGATTGAATATTGAATTTTACTTCCTCAACCATTGTCTGTTTAGGCTGAGAAGATGCGATGATTAATAATTCACTCAATTGCATAAATTGAGTAGAAACAACATCATTTTGCGCTAAATCAACATCTGTTTCTGCAACATCAACAGTAAATTCAAATGTACCACTCTTAGCGCTTGGGTTTCCTGCTGAGTCTGTTTGGCTAAATGCATAGCTATATTTACCTGGGGGTAAATCGCTTTCAGGTGTATAAGTCCATTTACCTTTTGCATCAACCTTAACTATTATAACAGCTATCCCATTTTCATAAATGGTAATAGTGGCATTTGCCTCCCCCTTTCCTTCAAAAATTGGAGTACCGTCTTTGGTGGTTTCACCAGACTTAATGACTGATTTACTTTCGCCAGTATCATCATATACATTCGGTAAATCTGGTACAGCAGGTGCTTTTGTATCCTTAGTTCCTTTTATTTCACTCGGGCTAGACTGATTTCCAGATGGATCATAAGCATAAACGTTAGCAACTGTATCATCAGTCAATGCAGGTGATAGCTTGATGATATAGGTTCCATCCTCTTTTACTGTGCCTGAGCCCAATAAACTACCATCTGTTTTACTTCGAATTTCAATTTTTGAACCAGGCTCAGCTTTACCGCTCACCTCAGTACCATCGGTATTCAATATAGCTGTTGGAGCCTCTGGTGCAATATTATCCTGACCTGCAACAATATCCACAAGTTTAGATTTATTACCAGCTGTGTCTTCGGCAGAAATACTGGCTTTATCGCCCTTCGCTAATGCAGGATTAAGTGCGATTTCAAAATTACCTTGACCATCTACATCAGCTGTGCCAATAGGTTTTCCATTCACATCGGTGATTGTAATTTTTGAATGGGGTTCAGCCTTTCCTTTTACTAAACGACCATCTTCAGTGACTTCAAATTGTGGTTGATTTGGCGCTAAAGTATCTTTACCAAATTCAACAGTACTTCCGTCCGAACGATTGCCAGCGCCATCTTCAACGATAACTTTTGCTGTGTCACCCGACTTTAATGCAGGACTAACAGGAATACTAAAACTTCCATCTGAAGCAGCCAAAACTGGGCCACCAATGATGGTCGTCCCATCCGCGGCATAAAGATAAACTTTCGCACCAGCTTCTGCATAACCTGAAACAATGTTACCCGACTCATTAACTTGTGCATTTGCATCATCGGGGGCAATGGTATCTTTATTACCTGTTATGAGTATTCCTTTAGATTTATTACCTGCTTGATCAACAACATAAACGATTGCTTTAGTGCCATCTGTAATTGCATGGTCTAGTATAATTTTATAACTCCCATCACTCCCGACAGTCGCTTTTCCAAGAATATTTCCTTTCAAATCTGTAATATAAATTATGGCATTTGCTTCAGCTGTACCTGAAAGTACTTTCCCTTCATTATCTAGACTACCTTTTGGCGTCGCTGGTGCAACAATATCAGTATTTTTATGATCACTTTCCTTGTCATCATCTTTATTAAATGCCAACAAATACAATCCCTCTGCGGCAAGTAGACCTAAACCTGCCTTTAAAAGAGAGGGAGAATCATCTTCAAGTGTATTTCCCGTATTCACTGCTGTCTGTTGTGCAGCGCTAACGGTTGTACTTGTAGCTGAATTGATAATTTGAAGATTTTCATTTACAGGAGTGTAATCGATAAATGTGCCATTAATATCAAACTCAGCCAATGCATATTCACTGTGCTCTCCATAAAATAAAAGTGTATGACTTTCCTCAATTCCTTCGACAAAGAAATTTTCAATAATAATTTTTTGGCCATTTTTTAAAAGAATAATACAATTATTTCCAGAACGTGTCAGAGAAGCTACGTCCTCTTTACTAATAGCAACTTGCACATATGAGGGTTGCATTAAATTTATTTTTGATGCTTGAGTGTCTTTTAATACAGCTTGACTTGCTTTTGCAATAACGACGATTCTTGTCATTTTTCCCTCAATATCCTAATTTTTTAGTTTTCTAAAGAATAAAAAACTTATTTTATTTCTTATGGCTAACTTAACAAAACAATGCAAATGGTACAATTAAAAACATGAAAAATAATGTATTAAATAAATACTTGGCCAAAAAAAAGGCCAGTAAATACTGACCTTTTTATTCTGCTATTTAAAAACTATTTATAATTTCGGATCACGTATTTGTATTAAGCTTGAGTTGGCTTGGCTTAAGGTTTCTATGACTTTATGCATGACTGT
Source organism: Acinetobacter celticus (assembly GCF_001707755.1). Lineage (GTDB taxonomy): Bacteria > Pseudomonadota > Gammaproteobacteria > Pseudomonadales > Moraxellaceae > Acinetobacter > Acinetobacter celticus. Next base: position 151,074 of record NZ_MBDL01000008.1, read on the forward strand.
TGGAACCAACGAATCTGCAATTTGTGCTGCTTGTAAACCTAATTTCTCACCCAAAGTTGGCTTTTTACGGGTTTCAATTACATAAACATCATGCTGAGGCAATAAGTTCAATACGAATTCATCTGAAGTTTGTAATTGATCTACAAGTTTCAAGTCCAAAGCATCTTGACCATACCAATGTTCACCTGTTGCCACCTTATCAACATTCAATTGAGGGCGATATTTCGAAACGAAATGCTTAAACAGGTTATGCGTTTGTTGCAATTCCTCTTCAAATTTTGCTTTGCCTTCATCGGTATTTTCGCCAAACATGGTTACTGTACGTTTGAACTGACCGGCTGTATAGAGTTCAAAGTCGATGTGTTTTTCTTTCAATAAACGATTAAAATTAGGTACTTGTGCAACCACGCCGATTGAACCAACCACTGCAAATGGTGCAGAAATAATTTCTGAGCCAATACATGCCATCATGTAGCCACCACTGGCTGCCACTTTATCGACACAAATACTTAACTGAAAACCTGCATCACGTAAGCGCACCAATTGCGCCGCAGCCAAACCATAGCCATGTACCATGCCACCGGGGCTTTCCAAACGCAGTACCACACGGTCTTTGCCTGCTTTCGCTGTGGCTAAAATTAAAGTAATTTCTTCGCGTAGGTGCTCAACCGCCGAGGCAGCTGTATCGCCTTTAAAATCCAATACATAAACTTTTTGATTGGTTTTTCTGCGTGCACGGGCTTCTTTCGATAATTGTTGCGCCAATTGAAGCAACTCAAGTTTTGAGCTTGTTGTTTGAGCAATTTTTTTTCTTTGTTCGTTAATACGAGCATTCAAATGATGAATGCGAATTTCAGCAGGTAACTTAGTTGTATGAAATAACATATAATTTATTTTCTCGAATTTAATCTGTGCTTAAAAGCTAGATTAGGTCAATTGCATCTTTTTTCAATAGCAGTTTTGCATCTTAGCCTGACTTTCTTCGTTGCAATAAAGTGTATTGCTTTTCAATATCGTTAACTGCAAATAAGCGTAAATACAACCAGAAGTTTATATAGTATAAAAGCCCGATGAAGCCAGCATTAATGGGCCACCATGTTTGAATAAAAAACTGACCGCGTCGAGCAGATGGATTTGGCACCAACACTGAGTACATTAAAATAAAGATCATCAACATAAATAAAATGACGGCTATTTCAGCCCCACGACTTTGTATCAAAGGTTTTTTACCTTGCTGTATTGCCTTCTGAATTCGATGCATTTTGAAGATAGCTTGTGCCTGAATATAGCTTCGCCATTGCTGGCGTACAACAACATGCTGCTTTTGTCTTTGCAATATGTAATACAAAATTGGCCCGATCATGCATGAAATGATGACAAATTGATCATATAACCAGCGATGATAATTTGTCATTCCTTCACTACGTGAAGTGGGAAACCAACCCTCATACGGTATGAATATGGCCAAAACAACACTCGTCAACACCAAAACCACCGCCAGATATTCTGCAATATACGGTGTGCCCAATAGAGCCTGATATAAATCCCTTTGTGCTTTTTGCGCAATTTTGGCTTGTTGTTTATTTTCAATCATTCATTTTTTAAATTAAAATTTTTATGCATAAATTATAACAAAAAAACAGAGCGCTAAGGCCCTGTTTATACTATTTTTTTCTTTTTAATTAGATTGATATATTAACCAAAACGACCTGTAATATAGGCTTCCGTCAATTGATGATCGGGTTGCGTAAAGACTTTTTCAGTGGAGTTCACTTCAATTAAATCACCCAAATGGAAGTAAGCTGTACGGTCAGAGACACGCGCTGCCTGTTGCATAGAATGCGTCACAATCGCAATGGTATATTGATTTGATAATTCTGAAATGAGCTCTTCAATTTTAGCCGTCGCAATTGGATCTAATGCTGAACAAGGTTCATCCATTAAAATAACTTCAGGGCTCACCGCAATGGTACGCGCAATACATAAACGTTGCTGCTGACCACCCGACAACCCCGTACCCGGTTGGTTTAAACGATCTTTTACTTCGTCCCACAAACCTGCTTTACGCAAACTGTTTTCAACAATTTCTTCCATGTCATATTTATCACGTGCCAAACCATGCAATTTCGGGCCATAAGCCACGTTATCAAAAATGGACTTCGGAAATGGATTGGGCTTTTGAAAAACCATACCTACCTGTGCACGAAGTAAAACCACATCCAGATTTGGATCATAGATATCTTGATTATCCAACATCACCTTGCCTGTTACACGACATGAATCAATCGTGTCATTCATGCGGTTCAGGGTACGAAGGAACGTTGATTTACCACAACCCGACGGCCCAATAAAAGCAATGACTTCATTTTCATAAACTTGTATATCAATGCCTTTAATCGCTTCAGCTTCGCCATAGTAAACATGCACATCCGTCGTGCTCAATTTTACATTTTTCGACTTCGCATCTTTTTTATTGCTCGACTGTGTATCGAACTGAGAGACAAAAGAAGTTGCTGTCTGTTTTTGCTCTTCTGGAGAGGCGGTAAATTGTTTTTGCTCTGGATTCACTGATTTATCCTGATCTAAGGAATTCATTTTTGATGTTGCCGTTACAGTATTCATATCATGCTCTCAATTACCAGCGCACTTCAAATTTTTTGCGTAACCAAATAGCCAAGCTATTTAAGCCAATCATGATTGCAAGAAGTACGATAATGGCAGCCGCTGTACGGCCTTCAAAGAAGTTACGTAATTCATTGCCTTGCCATAAGAAAATCTGTACAGGCAATGCAGTGGATTGATCTAAAGGAGTTGCGGGTACACTGGCAACAAATGCACTCATACCAATCAGTAATAATGGGGCTGTTTCACCTAAAGCCTGTGCTACGCCAATAATTGCACCGGTTAAAATACCCGGTAGCGCTAAAGGAAGGACATGGTGAAATACCGTTTGTAAGCGCGATGCACCTAAACCTAAAGCCGCTTGACGAATAGACGGTGGCACAGCTTTAAGTGAAGCTCGCGTGGTAATAATCACCGTTGGCAATGTCATTAGACTTAAAACCAAGCCACCAACCAATGGCGCAGAAAGTGGCATATGCATCCAACCAATAAAGATCGAAGCACCCAACAAACCAAAGACAATTGAAGGAACGGCTGCCAAATTATTAATATTGACTTCAACAATATCGGTAATGTAATTTTTTGGTGCAAACTCTTCTAAGTAAATTGCTGATGCAACACCAATAGGAATAGAGATTAAGATGACAATCATCATCATGAACAATGAGCCCATGATTGCACCAGCCAAGCCAGAAGTTGCAGGCGAGCTGCGTGAGTCTGGGCTCGTAAAAATATTGGTGTTAAATGTATTGTTAATAATGCCTTGTGCTTTTAACTGATCTGCCAATTGACGAACTTCTGGGCTTAATTGTTGCTGATCATCTGGTAAAGAACGATCAATATTACCAGCAAGCCACACATCTACATTGGCATCGGCAAGCACTTTAATCTCTTCTCTTTTACCAATCAACGATGGATCTGCAAAAACCATATCGCGTAAACGGTAAGATTCAGAACTGGTATACAAAGAGGTTAAATCATCGCGTTTGGCTTCGAGTGCTTTATCTTTGGCAATTAAACCATTCACAATCAACGCATCCCAATCCACCATTCCCATTTCAGTTTGCCATGCAATGTAGCGTTCCTGATAATGCGCAGGAGATTCCCCTGCTTTTTGAGTCGGTTTCGGGCCTGCATTAATAATCGATGGATCAAAATACACTGGAACCGTCATACTGCTTTGCCAAAATGCAGGTAAGCCTTTCGCTAAAATACTGCCAAACAACAGCGCAACGAAGAATAGCCCTGCAATGACCGCTGAGAAACCAAAAATTCGAAATGTTTTTTCTTTACGATGACGTTTCGCCAAAGAGCTTTCAATGGTTTTTTTCCGCTTTTCGCGTAGTTCAGCTGCGGCCCGAGGGTCTAATGCTTGATCTATAGATGATGTATTTGAAGTACTCATTAGTCGTATTGCTCACGGTATTTGCGCACGATGTAAAGCGCCACAATATTCAAGCCTAAAGTAATTACAAACAAGGTTAAACCCAGTGCAAATGCCACCAACGCTTGCGGGCTAGCAAAATCTGTATCCCCTGTTAATTGGTTCACAATGGTAATGGTAACGGTTGAAACCGCTTCAAGCGGGTTGATATGCAACAATGGACTGTTCCCTGCGGCTAACACCACAATCATGGTTTCCCCAATGGCACGCGAGGCTGCCAATAAGAATGCACCGATAATCCCTGGAAGAGCCGCAGGAATCACCACCTGACGAATGGTTTCAGACTTTGTCGCGCCCAAACCTAATGAACCATCACGCAGTGAACGAGGGACTTGGGTAATAATGTCATCTGACAATGACGAGACAAATGGAATAATCATAATGCCCATGACAAAACCAGCCGTCAGTGCGCTGGTCGCGTTAATTTCTAAGCCAATATACGCTCCCATATTTTTCATAAATGGGCCAATAATCATTAAGGCAAAAACACCATAAACAATAGTTGGAATACCCGCCAAAATTTCAATGGCTGGCTTAGCCCAAGAACGAAAACGCGAAGAAGCATATTCAGCCAAATAGATGGCTATCATTAACCCCACTGGTACGGCCACTAAAAGTGCAATACCGCTGACCATTAAGGTGCCCCACAACAATGGGAGTAAGCCGTAACTGCCTTCTGCACTACCAGAGGTGCTAAAACCGGGGTTCCATACCGTGCCAAAGAAGAAATCGAGTGGACTGACAAAACTAAAGAAGCGCATAGCTTCACTAAACATTGACATCACAATGCCAATGGTCGTCAAAATAGCCACACCAGAACATAGCGCTAAAGCAATGTTCATGATTTTTTCAACTTGGTTACGTGCGCGGTATTGCTGTGCGACACGACGTTTAGCCCAAATTAAACCAAGTAAGGCCACACAAATGACTACGGCCAGTTTTGCAAAATTGGCAATACTTTCAAATTTTGCAAGTTGCTGTGCAGCAGCCAATTCATAGCTAGCAGGCTTATCACTCACACCAAAACCTGATGCAATTGCCTGTACGCGATCGACCAAAACACCAATACTTGCAGGGTCAAGCGTTGCCTTAATTTGTTCAGGCACATTATTTAAAACAACTTGCTTTAAAATATTAGGTTCAACAATATTCCAAACAATCAAAATTAAAAAAGCTGGGATCCCACACCAAAGTGCAACCAAGGCGCCATAATAACCTGGTCGCGAATGTAGCATTGCAGAGTTATTTCCCTTGCCTGCTAATTTACGGCTTTTGGTTAAACCAATTTGATAGGCTATGGCAATAATTGCCAGTAAAACACCTATAAGCAGTAGATTCATGTATTCTCCACTGTTTTTTCAATTTTCATTATTTGAAAAAACTTTGTTTCTTTACAAAAAGCCAAAGGCAGGATCACCCTACCATTGGCTCTTTCATATTCTTATTTAACTGCTTTGCCTGCTTTAAAGTTCGCTAAAACTTGTGCACGTTCTTTATCAGACATTGAAATTAGTCCTGCTTTTTCTAACTTAGAACCTTTACCAGATACTTTCTTGCTTAAGAAAAATTCTGTGTACTGTTGTAAGCCTTTAATCGATTTTAAATGCTCACCTTTCACGTAGTAGAACAATGGACGAGAGACTGGATAAGAACCATTTAAGATGGTTTTTTCAGAAGGTGCTACATTGTTTACTGTCGCTACACGTAATTTGTCACGGTTTTGGTCATAGAAACCTAAGCCAAATACACCTACTGCGCTAGGAGATGTTTTTAAGCGAGCCAATGTTTCTGTGTAATCGCCAGAAATTTCAATCACACGGCCATCTTTACGGAAAGTAGAACATGCTTTTTTCTGTGCATCTTTATCTAGTTTCGCAAAAGCGTCGTAAGTTTCACAACCCGCTTCAACCATTTTTTCTTGGAACACTTCACGTGTACCGTGGTTAGATGCAGGAATAACTAAAGTAATGGGTTCATTTGGTAATGCTTTGTCAATTTGATTCCAACGTGTATATGGGTTTGCAACCATTTTACCATTGGATGGAAGCTCTGCAGCCAAAGCAGCAAATACGTGTTGTGGACGTAATTTATATGCCGCTTTATTCGAGTTTGACGCAAATACAATACCGTCATAACCTATTTTAACTTCTAAAACCTGATTTACGCCTGCTTTTTTACATGCTGCTAATTCGGTATCTTTAATTTTACGAGATGCATTTGCAATATCAATCGTGTTGTCGCCAACACCATTACAGAACTGTTTTAAACCACCTGAAGTCCCGCCAGAACCGACAACGGGTGTTTTAAATTGTGGGAAAGTGTTGCCAAATTCTTCAGCAACAATACTTGCATATGGCAATACCGTAGAAGAACCTGCAATTTGAATTGTGTCACGAGCAGCATTTGCAGTTGTTGCGACAACTGCTCCAGTTAGTGCAAACGCAAGTGCCATATTAGTTAAGCGCATTCTCATCTCTCTTATTTGATGCAATATAGGAGTACGCCACTTTTTATTAAGTTTTGTACTTATTTCGATATGTGCATTTTGATTTCAGAATATGACAGATAAGTTACAGCTTTATGACGATTTCATGATGTTTAGCCACCAGCTTGTTTAACCAATCAAAAATTTAGATTCCATTTTTCTACTCTAATTCAAAGTCTGTTTATCGTTCTTCTGATCATGTTCTGACTCACTATTCAAGCATTTACAAATCTGCCTTTATGCCAATCAAATAAAGGCACAATAAACAATTTAATTAAATGTGATTTATCATTATAAAACCATCCTATTGAATTTTTAGCTTCGTAATACAACCTTCGTTAGGAATTTCGTTGATTCGCTTTACTGATTTCCACATCTCTTTCAGCCTGCTGAATAAATATATAAATCAATAATTTAACCACCTATCTTCAAAACTGTATTAAAGGCTACACTACAAATTGATATATATTAATGAAATGAAAATGGGTTAAACAATAAAAATTAATAAAACCCTAATTAAACGAGATCGTGTATAAAATTCTATGTTTTTCGTGTCCCGATCATGTAATGTTTATAAATTATCCAGTCTGTTTATACATAGAGTATAGCCGTGCTTTTAGAACATGATTTAACCTCTTTGGAACTTCAACTTTTTGCTGAAATCTTGTGGAAACTTGGGTCTGAAAACGGTCAGCCCTATTTACGTGAAAATATCATTGCAGATACTGCAACTTTACTTCGAGCTGATTTCGCGGCTTCATATATTTGGGATGCAAAGCATAATTTATCAAAACAAGGCATTATGTGGAGAATTGACCAAAAAGCCATTCAAGAATACGAACATATTTGGCAATATAATGACCCTATTACCTTGCCACTTCGTGAACGACAAAAACCGACCTTTGTGAATGAAGTTATTTCTTTGACCGATCTAAAAAAAACCATGTATTACAATGAATTTCTACAGCCTCATGGTTTATATCACGGGTTAAATGTATATTTTATTCGTAATAAAATTGATGTTGGTGATTTTCGTATTTGGCGTGCCAAAGATTCTGTCATGTTCGGTGAACGCGAAAAAAGAATCTTAAATCTGCTTGAGCCTTATCTAAGTAAAGCACTGCCCTTCGACCTTTCTACACGCTATTCTTTAACGCCACGTGAACAAGACGTAGTGACGTTAGTTTGTAAAGGTTTAAGCGACAAAGATGTAGCAAACTTACTCGATATCAGCTTTACCACAGTAAGAACACATCTAAAAAATGCAATGAAAAAAATTGGTTGTAATAATCGAACAGAAATGGCTTTACTGATTCAACATTCATTCAATCCTCAATTTTGAGGATATAGATCTGCTTTATAACTGTATTAAATTGTTTACATAACAGCTTAAACGGATTTTAAGTCTTCATGTCAATTATTAATGAAAAAACACATTTAATTCAGTCACTTGATTTATTTAACTTATCTGCAAGTGAAATTACAATATTGGTTCGAGATAAAAAAATTACATGTGAACAATTGGTTCATTTGTATTTTTCTAATATAGAACAGCAACAATCATTGAATGCCTTTATTACAGTTGATAAAAATGCAGCACTAGAGCAAGCGCAATATTGGGACAAACACATTCTTGAAGGCAAAGCTTCCCTTGCTTTAATGGGTGTTTTGATTGCAGTGAAAGATAACATTCATGTTTCAGGCTTTCCAAATAGCGCAGGCACACCTGCCTTAGCTCAATTTAGACCCAAGACTTCTGCTCCGATTATTCAAAAACTGATTGACCATGGGGCAATTATTGTAGGCAAAGCTCATATGCATGAATTGGCATTTGGAGTAACAGGCTATAATTCAGCAATGCATGTTGATGGCGTTATAGGCACACGAAATGCGAAAAACCCACGCCATATTGCTGGTGGTTCATCATCTGGAAGTGCTGTTGCAGTTGCTGCAGGAATGGTTCCCATTGCAATTGGAACAGATACTGGAGCTTCGGTTCGATTACCTTGTGCTTTAAATGGATGTGTAGGATTCCGTCCAACAACAGGACGATATTCTCAAGTTGGAATTACACCTATCTCACATACGCGTGATACAGCTGGCCCTATGGCACACACCGTAGCCGATATTATTTTGATTGATCATTTGATTACACAGCAAGACATACAAAAAACCAATACCCGCACAGCAAATTAGACTGGGAATAAATCAATATTTTTGGAATCATTTAGATGAAGAGGTTAATCATCAGGCACATATTGCCCTAGAGTATTTAAAAACTGCTGGAGTTGAAATCATCCCAGTAGAACTGCCTGAACTTGAACAACTTAATCACAGTATTTCATTTCCAGTAGTCATACACGAAGGTAAATATGATCTTATCCAATATCTAAAAAACCATACAAATATTACGATTGAATCTATAGTAGATCAGATTTCCAGCCCTGATGTTCAAGCTTTATTTCAGCAAAATATTCTTCCAGAATTAATTGCAGATCATACAGGACATCTTGTACCTGTTTTACCCTTGTACCAAAAAGCCATAACAGAAGCCAGACCGCAGTTACTTTCTATTTATGAAAAAGCATTTAAAGAACATCGTTTAAATGCTTTGATCTTTCCTACTTCTCCCATTGTTGCACCACTTGCAAGTGACCAAGTTAGTTCAATTGAAAATTTTCAGGCTCTGGTTCGCAATACCGATCCAGGCAGTAATATTGGACTTCCAGGGCTGAGTTTACCTATAGAAAGTTCATTTAAATCCAATTTGCCTATCGCACTTGAAATAGATGGTTTACCTCATACAGATAGTGAATTACTTGCTATAGGGGCAACGTTAGAAGCGATATTTAAAAACTTACAAAGCTAATCTTTATTAGAGGAGTATGAAAACCATCATTTTTGATACTTCTTCTCATAAAAAAGACTGTGTTATGGCACATAAAACCTAGCTAAATGGATTAAAATCCCAAAATAAAAAAGGAGATCAAATGATCTCCCTTTTTATCGTTCAATTTTAGTGAGCTGTAATATGCTGATCGATCTTCCGCTTTTGGTCTTTGATTAATACAATGCATATTAACGCGACAATGAGTGGTACACCCAGTGCATAGAAATAACCAGAAACACCAAATTCACTCAGAATAATCCCACCAATAGCAGAGCCAATAATTGCACCGAAACGGCCCATACCAATAGCCCAACCCGTTGCTGTCGCTCTGACTGATGCAGGATATGCATCTACCACTAAATAATTTAAAGCCAATTGTTGTCCGCCCACACCAAAACCTGCCAGCGCAATTAACAAAAATATATATGTCCATTGTTGTGTTTCAATGAGTGAACCCAAACCAACAACAACCCCTAAGCCAACAACGACCATGAAAGCCAAAATTTTTGCTGTATTTAACTTTGGTAAAAAATAGGCCAGCGGTAATGCAAATAAAATAAAAGCCGCATTTACTGTTACAGATGCATAGGGTGCTTGATCTGGTGCCAATCCTGCTTGTTTCAAAATGGTTGGCAACCAAGAAAGCAACATAAACCATGCAATCCAGTTAAAGAAATACACACCCCAGACACCAATTGTGGTTCGTCCTAAACCATTTTGAAACAACATTGAAAGGTGCATTTTTTCAGTACGAACTGGGCTCAATAAAGCCAAGTCCTGATCTGAAATCGTGACTTTTTTCGTTGTCATACGCTCAAGGACGGCCTCTATTTTCTGCTTCGCATTGCTTTTTTTACTTTGCGCTAAATATTCTAAAGATTCAGGCAAGGCAAAATATAAGAGTACCAAAAGAAGCAATGGTAGTATGCCACCAATCAAATAAATTCCTTGCCAGCCCCATAGAGGTAAAATTTTAGCAGCCAACAAACCACCAATCATTGCTCCTGCTGGCAATGCAAGTAGCACACAAGTAGTCACCGTACCTTTATATTTTTGCGGGGAATATTCTGCAGCCAAAGCCAATAAAACGGGAGTTGCACCGCCCATTCCTAGCCCCGCAATAATCCGAAGAATAAAAATTTGATCGACATGATTTACAAAAGCAGTGAGCAGTGTCGAGACTGAAAAAATCGTCACACAAAACAGTAACGTTTTTCTACGCCCAAGTTTGTCGCCCAAAATACCTAGACACATGGCACCAATGGTCATACCAATGATACCCGCCGTTAAAATAGGTGCTAAAGCGCCTGCTTTTAAATTAAAATGTTCCAATAACGCTGGAGCGGTAAAAGCAACAGCTTGTGTATCAAAACCATCAAATAATGCGATAGCAAAACAAAGTAATATGACCCGCCACTGAAAGCCTGAAATATTACGATCAATCACCGATTTTATGACTGATTGTTCTTTTACAACTTGCTCCATCCAATTATCTCTATCATCCTTAATAACCACTACTTTAGAAAGATATTACAAAATGATCAATGACTGCTAAAGTATGTTTGCATACTTAAACTGATACGAACTTTTTTTTAAATGAACCCAATAAAAAAGAGGCCTGACGGCCTCTTTCAATATACATGCAAATCAATTAGAAATTAATCAAGCGCAGTCACATAGCTACCATCAGCAATGGCATATTTAATACGATCCGCTTCTGCAAGCACCAATGCAAGCAAATTTTTCACGTTATCTAAAGTTGCAACAGGGCTTAAAGTGGTCATTTTCAATGATTGATTTTGACCCACTTTTGTCACACCAATATTCGCTTCACCACGTGCAAATAACTCGTCTGCCACGTTTTGATTCAGTGTATCAAGCAATTCTGTTGGATAACCTTCAGGAATCACACGGAACAATACCGAAGCAAATTGTGGATCAATCAACATTTCTAAACCGTCAGTTGCATCAATATACGCTGCAACATCACGTGTTAGTACCACACCATGATCAATCATTGAACCATAAAGTTCTTCACCTAATGATTCGATGGTCATCCACAATTTCAACGCATCAAAACGACGTGTGGTTTGTAATGACTTAGACACCAAGTTCGGCACACCGTGTTCTTCATCATAAGCCGAGTTTAAATACTCAGCTTCATAATGCATGAAACGGTAATTCGCTTCGTCTTTCAACAAGAACGCGCCACACGAAATGGTTTGGAAATAATGCTTATGGAAATCAAGCGTGATCGAATCAGAAAGTTCAATTCCATCTAACATGTCACGGAAATCATTCGATAAAATTAAAGCACCACCCCATGCTGCGTCAATGTGCATCCACGCGCCATATTTATTGGTGACTTCACGAATCTCTTTCAATGGGTCAATCGCGCCTGCATCGGTTGTACCCGCAGTTGCAACCACACATGCCACGATTTTGCCTTCCGCTTGAAGGTGTGCCATTGTTTTTTCTAAAGCAACCACGTCCATCTGTGCATTGTCGTTCACAGGAACAGTCACCACAGATTGGAAGCCCATGCCCATCATCGCCATGTTCTTTTGCACAGAGAAATGTGCATTTTCAGAACAAATCACTTTGACGTTACGCATTGCATCCGCAGGCACGCCATCACGCTGAACTGACCACGGTTTGCCGTTTTCGTCTTTCCAGTTTTTCGCAATACAGGCATCACGTGCAAGCAATACGCCCATCAAATTAGACTGCGTGCCACCAGAAGTGAATACACCTGCCTGACCTGCACCATAGCCTACTTTTTGACGCAACCAGTCAATTAACTGCACTTCCATCAATGAACCCGCTGGGCTTTGATCCCATGAATCCATTGATTGATTGGTCGCATTAATCAGCACTTCTGCAATTTGGCTAGTCACCATAGTCGGACAATGCAAATGTGCAAGTGAATGCGGATGATGTACTTTCAAGCTTTTATTGAGGAAAAGCTCAACCATACGATCTAGCGACTTTTGTACGCCTAGACCTTGTTTTGACGGATTAAAAGCAATTGCCTCACGCAATTCTTTAATACTACCGCCTGTATACATTTTATCGTTTTGCAACCATGCTGCGACTGCTTTAGTCGCTTCACCCATTGCCGACTCATAGTCAGCAATAGATGCAGCATCATTGCAGAGTAACGCCTTACGGTGTTCTGCAAAATCTACCATGTGTTATACGCCTCGAGTTGCAACAAGTGCTTCAGCAATTGCTTTCTTGAAGCGAGAAACAGCTTCAACACATTCATCATGCGTAATAATGAGTGGGCAAAGTAAACGAATCACTGTACCGTTACGACCACCTTTCTCTAACAATAATTTGTTATCGAAACAAGCCGTTTGAATCGCTGCTGCCAATTGAGAATCACCTGGTAATGACCCCATGTGATCTGCTTTTTGGCGCTCATCAACGATTTCTACACCCAGCATCAAGCCACGGCCACGGACGTTACCAATACATGGAAACTCTACTGCTAATTTTTTAAATTCAGCTTGTAAGAAATCACCACGTTCTTGGGCGTTTTGTGCAAGATTTTGTTCTTGGATGGTTTTAATGGTTGCAAGACCAGTACCCATTGCCAATTGGTTACCACGGAAAGTGCCCGTGTGACCCGCAGGTTGCCATGCATCAAACTTACGTTTAATACCAAGCACAGCTAGAGGTAAGCTACCACCTACCGCTTTCGACATCACAATCACATCAGGCTCAATTCCTGCATGTTCAAAGGCAAACATTTTACCTGAACGTGCAAAACCAGCTTGAACCTCATCCAGAATCAACACAATGTTGTGTTTTTCAGTGACTTCGCGAATTTTCTTTAACCATTTCACAGGTGCAGTGACCACACCGCCTTCACCTTGAATTGCTTCAAGAATTACAGCTGCAGGCTTGGTTACACCACTTTCTACATCTTCAATAAAGTTTTCGAAGAAATAGGTTAAAGCATCCACACCCGCTTCACCGCCAAGACCCAATGGGCAACGGTATTCATGCGGATAGGGCATAAATTGAACACCTGGCATTAAACCATTCACCGCATTTTTGGCAGACAAGTTACCTGTCATTGCCAAAGCGCCATGCGTCATACCATGGTAACCGCCAGAGAAGCTGATTACTGTGCTACGACCAGTGTAGGTTTTTGCTAATTTAATTGCTGCTTCTGTACCATCTGCACCAGATGGGCCACAAAACTGCAAACAATACTCAGCCTTACCACCAGGTAATTGCTCAAGTAGTGCTTCAGTAAAAGCATCTTTTAAAGGCGTTGTTAAATCTAAAGTATGTAAAGGAAGACCACTTGCTAAAGTGTCTTGAATACTTTGGATGACCGCAGGATGATTATGGCCTAATGCCAATGTTCCTGCCCCAGCTAAACAATCGAGGTACTCTGTACCTTCAACATCAGTAATCCAACATCCTAAAGCTTTTGCTATTGCCAACGGTAATTTACGTGGGTAGCTACGAACATTCGATTCCATCTGGCTTTGGCGAGTCAAATAGTATTCGTTAGTAGAATTAGGGGCAGGATTTACAGAAGAAACGCTCATATCGAATTACCATCTCTGATATGGGTTGAAAGAAATAAGTCGGGTGACTTGCGGTCCTTTGACTCGGTGCTTTATAAATCTAGTTAGACTGTTTATATGTTGGTCATAACTAAAGGGCGGATGATACAGAAGTTTTCAATAAAATAAACAAATTTTATGCGTTTATCCACCCGAAGCTGATCAAAAAAATATCTCAGCCTAGATCATAGATCGAATTATTATCTTACAGTGTGACAGCATAAAGAAAACCATCCACTTATATTTTTTTGAAAATAATCGCTGTTTTATTGTAAAGTGAATCTTAATACTTATTTAAAGCTATAAAAAATATAGACTTAATAAATATTATGTGAAACCAATTTATACGATTTTCTTACAAAGCAAACACAATTATTTCTTAAATTCCCCACAAAAACCGATTAGTATTTTTCTAATCTCAACTCACCCTCTTTATAAATAACAACAGGTATAATTCATGCGTAATTTAATTCTTTCATCTCTCGTTCTTGCCACTGCATTTTCAAGCTCTGTTTTTGCACAATCAGATAACGCCTTAAACTACAATGTAGTCAATATTCAAGCTGAAGCGATGCGCCAAATTTCTAATGATGAAATGCATGCCGTTTTATATATTGAAAAAAGCCATAAACAGCCCGCTCAGCTCGCAGCCGACATCACTCAGCTGATGAATAAAGCCACCGCCCTTGCTAAAAAATATCCTCAAGTCAAAATTGAAACTGGCACACAAAACACCTATCCTATTTACGACAATGACAATCAGAAACTAAAAGAATGGCGTGGCCGTGCAGAAATTCGTCTAGAAAGTACCGACTTTAAAGCAACGAGCCAATTGGTCGGTGAACTTCAGCAAGATTTCCAAACTCAATCAATTAATTTTACTGTGTCTGATGCGCAGCGTAAAAAAGTTGAAAATGAGTTGATGGTTGAGGCTTCTAAGAATTTTCAGCAACGTGCGCAAATGCTGACTGCTGCATGGAATAAGTCTGGCTATAACTTGGTAAATTTAAACTTAAATACCAACAATTACTTCCCACAACCGATGATGCGTGCCAGCATGGCCAAATTCTCTGCAGCCCCAGAAATGGCAGACGCACAAAATGTGTCAGGTGGTGAGTCTAAAATTTCAGTTAATGCGAATGGCACCATTCAATTTAAATAATGGCTAAATGAAGTAAAAAACCATGCTCATGCATGGTTTTTTACTTTTGAACAGCTATAAAAACTTCGAATCACACCATTATAAACAATAATGATTGCTATTTATAAAAGTTAAACTTCGCGCTGTGACAGGAATTTAAATTGATGTACTGAAAAATTCAAAATCGATCTTTCTTGGTATTTTTTCTTCATATCATCAAATATTTCAGTTTGGTTGCATTTATTTACACAGTACAACGGCTAGTTTGCTAAATTCCATCTCAGTTTTTTTAATTATTCCGTCACTTTATTATGTCCCTAGACAGCTTAAATTTATATTTATTTAATATATTAAATGCGCCTGATCAAGCATCTTCATTTATGGTGCACTATGCTGTATTTGCTGCCCATGATTTAATTTATCTCACGTTGCTTATTTTTGCTGTGCTCTGGTTGCGTGGTGGCTATCAGGTTAAAAAACAGATTTTAAAAGCCTTTGTTTTTACCTGCATTACATTAGCCATCAGTGAAATTTTGTCTGCTGTATTACATACACCACGGCCATTTGTCATGGACGTTGGACAAACGCTCATTCAACATGAACCAACTGGCTCGTTTCCAAGTAATCATATGACTATTTTCAGTAGTATTGCATTTGCTTACTATTTTTCTGAACAGCGACAGATTGGTAAATTCTTAATTGCTGTTGCATGGCTGGTTGCTTGGGCACGGGTATATGTTGGCGTGCATTTTCCAATAGATATGTTTGGTGCATTTTTATTGGCATTTATCGTCAATGCCTCTGGCCTCACCTTATGGAATACATACAAAGAACAACTCATGAAATGGGTGTTATTTCTTTATGAAAAGCTATTTCATTCATTAATTCAAAAAGGTTTTATAAAATAAAACCACATACTTAAAAACTGCTTTTAGGGTGGCTTTTAAGTATCTAGAGATCATTTAATCTATAAAAATAGCTCAGCGATTTCAGGTTAAATGCATATTTAATACAGATATTTTATTATATTCATCTGCACGTTATAAATGCGTTAGCTTCCCTCTCTTTAAAAAGCATTTTTTACTACTTTCTGTATGCGTAATTATTTTATTCAATATTAATTGTATACAAAAAAAAACAGCCCCGAAAGGCTGTTCTTAAAATCATACATTCAATTAATAAATTGCCATATGGTTGCGGTGAATCATTTCCAATGAACGTGCCTCACCCAAGACTTGATATACTTTATCAGATGCTAAACCTTTCACAATATCTGCAGAACGTGAACTAAAATTCACCCGACCTACAGCAACGCGGCCACCTTGTCGATCGACACATTCAACCACATCACCACGTTCAAAATGCCCTTCTACAGCGCGAACACCAACAGGCAATAAACTACGATGATTGTCTTTAATGGCTTTTACAGCACCATCGTCAATGACTAAACGGCCTGCTGTTTGCAAATGTGCTGCCAGCCATTGCTGATGCGCTGTCATACGGTCATTATCGGTAATAAACAATGTACCCAATAATTCGCCCGCCATTAAGCGCGACAGGACATTGTCGCTCTCACCGCTCGCAATTAATGTTGGGCAACCTGATTTTGCTGCCAAGCGTGCTGCACGTACTTTGGTCAACATACCACCACGACCAAATTTACCGCCACCACCTGCCATATCAAACAAGCTTTCATCTAATGCGCGAACAGTATGAAACAATTTCGCATTCGGATTAGAGCGTGGGTCTGAATCAAACATCCCTTGCTGGTCAGTTAAAATGATAAGTAAATCACCATGCACCTGACCTGCAACCATAGCGGCCAAAGTATCGTTATCACCAAAACGAATTTCGTCAGTCGATACTGTGTCATTTTCATTAATGACAGGAATAACACGCCAGTCAATTAGGTGTTGCAAAGCATCACATGAATTTAAATAACGTCGACGATCAGCCAAGTCATCATGGGTTAATAAAACTTGGGCTGTTTGAATCGCATGTTTTTCTAACACACTAGACCACGTTTGAATTAAACCCATTTGACCAATGGCTGCGCACGCTTGAAGACTGGGTAGATCGGTGGGTCGGCTCTCAAGTTTCATTCGAACCATACCCTCAGCCACAGCACCAGAAGACACAAGAATAATCTCATGTCCGGCATTGTGAAGATCTGCAATTTGTTTCGCCCAATGCGAAATTGCATCCAGATCTAGACCTCTGCCATTTGCTGTGAGTAAAGATGATCCGATCTTAACAATGATTCGTTTACAATCCTTGAGCTGACGTTGCCCACCTACCACTTCTATCATCTTGTCCCCAATAACTCTTCTTCAGAGCTTAACGTACGTAGTGCACTTCCACATCAATATCGTCATCTTCTTCGTCGTCTTCATCATCGTCCAATAGACCTTCAAGACGTTGCTGACGGCGCATTTCACGATACGCTTCTTTCGCTGCAATAGTTTGTTCGCGTGTTTCTGCCTCAAGCTGATCACGGAATGCTTTCATTTCTGCAGCGTATTCAGGATCTTCAACTTCACGTTCGCGTTGTTGTTCAATTTGATCCATTAGATAATAAACAACAGGTTTAGTCCCTTCTTCAAGCAAGCCTGAAGTTTTGAATACAGGGCCTTTCCAGTCCATTTCTTCAAGAAGGTGATTACACCATTCTTCTTGAGTCGATGGATCTAATTGGTCAAGTTTGTTCAACACCAATACAATTGGCAGTTTTGCTAAAGTTGGAGAGAATTTATCTAACTCCGCCAAAATTGCTTTTGCATTATGTGCAGGATCTGAACCATCAATCGGTTGAACATCCACAATGTGAAGTAAAATACGGGTACGTGCCAAATGCTTCAAGAAGCGAATACCTAAGCCCGCGCCCTCTGAAGCCCCTTCAATCAGTCCAGGAATATCAGCCATGACAAATGAACGGTAACGATCGGCATCGACCACGCCCAAGTTAGGCACCATTGTAGTAAATGGATAATCTGCTACTTTTGGTTTAGCTGCCGATACTGCACGAATAAATGTCGATTTACCCGCATTTGGCATACCCAATAAACCAACATCTGCAAGAACTTTAAGTTCTAAACGAATTTCACGAAACTCGCCTTTTGCACCATGTGTACATTTACGTGGTGAACGGTTCGTTGATGATTTGAAATGAGTATTACCCAATCCACCATCACCGCCTGCCGCCACAAGTACGCGTTGCCCGTCGGCGACTAAATCGCCAATGATATCGCCCGATTCAATATCTACAATTGTTGTTCCAACTGGAACCCATAATATAACGTCTTCACCGCCACGGCCTGAACAGTTTGCACCGCGACCATTTTTCGCACGCTCTGCACGGAATCTACGTGTATAACGATAATCTACTAGGGTGCTAGAGTCGTCACTTGCTTGGACATAAACACTGCCTCCACGACCGCCATCGCCACCATCTGGGCCACCAAACGGTACAAATTTTTCACGGCGAAAACTGGCAACGCCATTGCCACCGTCGCCAGCCTCTACGGTAATGACTGCTTCATCAACAAAGCGCATATTGCCAATCCTCTAAAAACTTTAAAACCGTATATTCTGCCATATTTTAAAGAATTTCTCGAATAGAATTATCGAGCAAATGCTGAGTATTTGCATTTTTTCCATTTTCATGACCACCTTTTTAGGCAAACAAGGCTGAATTTAAGATAACGCATTAAAAATATATGGTCTTTGGCTGTATTTTTTCAAAATGGCAATTTTTATATTTTGCCAAATTGCACGTTTAAACATCATTCCATCAAATAAATTATGCGCAACAAGCAACCGTTTTTTTTGAATGACATTTTATTTTTGGCAATTATTATGAGCTAAAGATTAGCCTTTCTGCTCTAAAATTTCAGGTAAATTGGTTTCAATCCACCCCACCAAATACATGACTTTTTCTGCCGCCTGTGAACCTGTTATGGTAAGTTGATATTCCACTTTTGGTGGCACAACAGGGTAAACCGTTCTTAAAAGAAAGCCATCTTGCTCTAGCGTTCTTAAGGTTTGAGCCAGCATTTTTTCACTAATCCCATCAATACGCTGTTTTAGTTCACTGAAGCGATGGACACCATCACTCAAACAGCGCAAAACCAAAACTGCCCACTTACTGGTGATGTGTTCTAAAATTTCACGAGATGGACAATTGGCCGATAAAATCTGACCCAATAATTTACTTGAAGCATATGTACTCATTAATTCTCTCCAATGCGTAACAAACTAACTTTTTGGTACGTACTTACATTTAGTAAGTTATCAGATTATGATTTCACCATCAAGTATATTTTATAAGCAGATCTAGAGGAATAAATCATGAAAATCGCAATTACAGGTGCAACAGGTCAACTGGGCCAATTGGTCATTCAAGCACTTTTGAAAACAGTTTCAGCAACTCAAATCGTCGCATTGGTTAGAAACCAAAGTAAAGCTGAATCTTTCGCAAAACAAGGTATTGAACTACGCCATTTTGACTATGATACACCTGAAACCTTAGTGCCTGCCCTGACTGGTATTGATAAATTATTACTAATTTCTGCCAATGAAATTGGTCGACGTACACCTCAACACAAAGCGGTCATTGAGGCAGCAAAACAAGCAAACGTGCCCTATATTGCCTATACTAGCTTGTTGCATGCAGACACCTCGCCTTTAGGCTTAGCACAAGAACATCGTGAAACTGAGGCGCTGATTCAAGCCAGTGGCTTAAACTATACTTTTTTACGTAATAACTGGTACAGCGACAACTATTTGACTGGGATCGCTCAAATCGTAGAATCCGGTGTGGTGTATGGCGCATCTCAAGATGGAAAAATTAGCTCTGCCTCACGTGCAGATTATGCAGAGGCCACTGCTAAAGTTTTATCTTCAACCGGACATGACCACAAAATTTATGAATTAGCCGGTTCCGAAAGCTTTACTAAGGCCGATTTAGCACAGTTTATCAGTCTAGCTTCAGGGAAAGATGTTATTTACCAAAACTTAACTGCCGAAGAACTTAGCCAAGGCTTAACACATGCAGGCTTACCCGCAGAATTAGTTCACGTAATCGTCGATGCCGATATTCAAACAGCTAAAGGTGCTATGTTTAGCGACAGTCAAGAGCTAGAAAACCTAATTGGCCACCCAAGCACAACTATTTTGGCTCAAATTAGAACGGCTTTAAGTGCCTCATAAAACAAATCAGCACTCCATGATACCTCCTAGAAGTCTCCATAAAATCTTAAATGACCTTTAAATAGATATAAAAAAAGAGCTTCAAAAGAAGCCCTTTTTTATCTTACAAACAAATTAAGCGTTTTTTTCCGCAGGAACTTTTGGATAGCTCACGCCAGCCATTTGTTCAGCAATACGCAACACTTGGCAGCTATAACCTACTTCGTTGTCGTACCAAACATATGCAGTTAAACGGTTACCCGCAGTAATTGTCGCTTGCGCGTCAAATACACCCGCAGTACGTGAACCAATAAAGTCAGACGATACAACTTCTGTAGAATTTGTATAGCCAATTTGACCTTGAAGGCTTGAACCAATTGAAATTTGACGAATATATTCGTTCACTTCTTCACGATCGACTTCTTTATCTAAAGTTAGATTTAGAATAGCAAGAGATACGTTTGGTGTAGGTACGCGTACAGAGTTACCTGTCAACTTACCTTGAAGTGCCGGAAGCGCTTTAGCAACAGCTTTCGCTGCACCAGTTTCAGTAATCACCATGTTCAATGTTGCAGCACGGCCACGACGGTCTGCTTTATGGTAGTTGTCAATTAAGTTCTGGTCGTTTGTGAACGAGTGAACTGTTTCAACATGACCATTTAACACTGTGTATTTGTCATGTAATACTTTAAGTGTTGGTGTAATTGCGTTAGTTGTGCAACTTGCAGCAGAAATGATTTTATCTTCATCAAGAATGTCAGCTTGGTTCACACCAAATACAACGTTCTTCATCTCACCCTTACCAGGTGCAGTTAAAATTACACGTGCAGCGCCTGGGCATTGAAGGTGTTGTGCAAGACCTTCTGAATCACGCCATTTACCCGTGTTATCAATCACAAGTGCATTACTAATACCGTATGCAGTGTAATCTACTTCAGAAGGGTTTGACGCGTAAATTACTTTAATGAAGTTACCGTTTGCAATAATTGCTTCGTTTTCTTCATCTACAGAAATTGTGCCTGCAAATGGACCATGAATCGAATCACGGCGCAGTAAAGAAGCACGTTTTTCTAAATCACCATCAGATGATTTACGAACTACGATTGCTTTCAAGTTTAAGCCACGACCTAAACCAGATTGGCTAATCATCAAACGCGCTAAAATACGACCAATACGACCGAAACCGTAAAGAACGACATCTTTAAGTTCAACTTCTGCAGCATTGCCTTTTAAAGATTTAACAGCGTCTGCAACAAATGCATCAATGTCGCCACCTTTTTCTTTAAATTCAACAGCAAGTTTACCTAAATCAACTTCACCTGTACCAATGTTCTCTACTTTAGCCAATGCTTCAAGAATTGGGAAAGTATTCACAACTGAAAGTTCAACATCGAGTACGCGTGTACGACGGTGCGCTTTCAAGATTTGAATTACAGAGCGGTTAATTAATGAGCGACCGTAAACTGTAACGACAATGTTTTTTTCACGGTATAACTGACCCATTAGGGCAATCATACGTTCCGCAAGTTCTTCACGGTTTTTCCAGCGACCTTGGTGCTCTGCATGTAGGGCAACTATAGTGTCTTTGCTCACAGATACGTCCTCTAATTAATTGTAAATCTAGGCATAAATTTCAAAACCCGACAATTGTAATGGAATTATCGGCAATATAGAATCCAAAACCTAATTTTAAGGAGTCTATTTTCCTACATATTCACTATTATTTTATAAAATACTTGTAATGATTTTATAAAATCATCTATAAAATGTTAATTATCAATTAAATGTAATTTTTATATTTTCTAATCTATTTGTTCCTTTATCCAACAAGGATATAAATTAAAATGATGATACTCATCACCTAAAGTGGAATCAGCTCATCAATTTGGGTTTTAAGCCTATTATGAATCTAAACGTTTCTGTACTTGTTCAATATTTGCTTTCAATACTTTCGCCTGACGTTTTTGTTTCATAACATGTAAAACTCCCTCAATCACCAACAATACCACTGCCAACCAAATTGGAATATAAGTCAATCATTCTGTCGCTTCTACTCGCTCACCCAAAGCAATTGAAGCAAAGGCCAATAAAACGGGTTCTAAATAACTCAATAGGCCAAAAACAACAAAAGGTAAATAACGACTTGATAAGATGTAACTCCCCAAGCCTAATGCACTGAAAAAACCTAAGCCAACTACTGCCCAAATCAAATGCGTATAATTTTGTATTAAAACCAAACTATCGCTGTAAATGAAGCCCAAATAAACCGCGACAGGAAGAATCAAAAATAGATCCCACCAAAAGCCACCTAAATGATCTGTTTTCAATAGACGACGCATGAAAAAATACAGTGGATAGGCAAAGGCGACGTACAAAGTTTCCCATGCAATACTCCCTATTCGCCATACCTCATGACCAACGCCAAGCACGGCCAAAATCACGGCAGCCCATTGCCAACGACTTAACTTTTCTTTGTAAAGCACACAGCCTATCAATACCATAATCAAAGGTAATAAGAAGTAGCCTAAAGAGACCTGTAAACCTCTTCCATTGATGGGCCCCCACAAAAACAACCAAAGCTGTGATGTACACAATACAGAACTAAAAATAAGCCAAGGAAACATCCAAGGCTGTTTAAAAATTCGTTTAAAGATTTCTGTAATATACTTTAAGTCGCCAGACCACCACATAAATAGGGTTAAAAATGGCAAAGTTGCCAACATGCGCCACGCAAAAGTTTGTTCACTGTCTAAAGGCTTTAAAAACTGGGTATAAAAATATAACACGCCAAAAGTGATGGATGCCAAAATAGACAATGCAACGCCCTTATACATCTTTCACCTCTGGTTAGCTTTGTTTTTTACAGGTATTTAATACTTGAATTTTCAAGTAGATTTTGTGCCTATTCTAACAAATAAAAAACCATGCCTAAGCATGGTTTTC
Source organism: Acinetobacter celticus (assembly GCF_001707755.1). GTDB lineage: Bacteria > Pseudomonadota > Gammaproteobacteria > Pseudomonadales > Moraxellaceae > Acinetobacter > Acinetobacter celticus. The sequence continues at coordinate 174,372 of NZ_MBDL01000008.1, forward strand.
CAATAAAGCATCAAATTTTATTTCACAGTATGTTTGGTGCGGATTAAATTTTTCAAGTCATAACCTACAGATTTTGCATAATCTAAATATTCATTCACAACGCGCGGGTCTGGATGAGGGTCTCGTGAAAGCACCCACATGTATTTACGGCTAGGCTCACCGACCAAAACGGTTTGATAGTTTTCGTCAATTTTTAAAATCCAGTAATCACCACGCCCTGCTGGCAACCAACGAATGGCTTCTGGTAAAAAACTTACTTTAAGCTTGGTATTAAAGGGTGCATTTTGAACAAAAGCCTCGCCTATTGCATGACTTTGCTGACCGTCTTTCATCGTACAGCGGTTATCCACTAGTACATTGCCATTTTCATTGAAGGTATAGGTTGCAGTGACATTGCTATCGCATTGATTTTGAAAAGACATCGGTTTGCGGGCAATTTCATACCAAACCCCTAAATATTTATCTAGCTCAACCTTGTCAGCCACATGCAATGGTTTTGCCTGAGCATATACCATAGTCGTGGCAGCCAAGCCCAATAAAATAACACCACCCACGGCAATTTTTGCCAATTTATACCCTGCTTTTGGAAGGTTTTCTGCAGTCATAATTTAAGTACCTTTACTGTCGCGTTCACACGCTGTAATAAAAAGCGATCAATTAAAATAACGTGTAAAAAACGTCCTGACTGTCTAGGTTCTGTAATGGTTTTCAATACCTTGTAAATTACACACAACACAAAACTATCATTCAAGCTAAAGAAGCATCTGTGCCTTTAAACGCAATATTTCATCACGCACACGCGCTGCTTGCTCAAATTGTAGCTCTTTCGATGCTTTCAACATCTCTTTTTCCAACTTAGAGAGATGTTTCGCCAGTAATTTTGGATCGGACAATAAATGTCGTTCGTCTGCACTCAATGCCCGTGATTGATCTGAAATATTGGTTTCAATTTCATCATCATTGAGTACCTCACCATCATCTAAATCTTTTGTCACTTGACGTACTGCACTACGTGGCACAATGCCATGCTCTTCATTAAATGCAATTTGTCTCGCACGGCGACGATCCGTTTCATCTATGGCTCTTTGCATAGAATCGGTAATACGGTCTGCATATAAAATGGCTTTACCATTAATATTACGTGCAGCACGACCAATGGTTTGAATCAACGCACGTTCGGAACGCAAAAAGCCTTCTTTGTCGGCATCTAAAATCGCCACCAGAGACACTTCTGGCATATCCAATCCTTCACGTAGCAAGTTAATGCCAATTAAGGCATCGTGTACACCTGAACGTAATTCATGAATAATCTTGGTACGTTCCATCGTATCAATATCGGAATGTAAGTAAGCGACTTTAACGCCATATTCTTTTAAATAAGAAGTCAGATCTTCCGCCATGCGCTTGGTTAGAGTCGTGACAAGCACTCGCTCATTCAACTCTTTGCGGTTATTAATTTCTGACAGTACATCATCAACTTGGGTCAATACTGGACGAATTTCAATTTCAGGGTCAATCAACCCTGTTGGACGCACTACTTGTTCAACAATCTGTTGCGACTTTTCTAATTCGTATTTGGCTGGTGTTGCACTGACATAAATCGTGGTCGGAACAATGCGCTCCCACTCTTCGAATTTCATTGGACGGTTGTCCAACGCACTGGGTAAGCGAAAACCATAATTGACCAAATTTTCTTTACGTGAACGGTCACCTTTATACATGGCGCCAATTTGTGGCACGGTCACATGTGACTCATCAATAATCAGTAAGGCATCGTCTGGTAAATAGTCAAATAAAGTCGGTGGTGCTTCGCCCGCAGGTCGGCCCGATAAATGCCGTGAATAGTTTTCAATCCCGTTGGTATAACCCAGTTGTTGCATCATTTCTAAGTCATAACGTGTGCGCTGTTCAATCCGCTGTGCTTCCAGCAATTTATCATGGGCGCGAAAAAATTCTAAACGATCCTTCAATTCGTCTCGAATGGTGTCAATGGCACGAGTTAAATGATCTTTTGGTGTTACATAATGGCTTTTTGGATAAATGGTCACACGAGGTACTTTACGAACCATTTTACCCGTCAGCGGGTCAAACCAACGAATAGAATCAACTTCATCATCAAACAGTTCTATACGAATGGCATGTTGGTCAGATTCGGCAGGAAAAATATCAATAATTTCGCCACGTATACGATATGTCCCGCGTAAGAACTCAAGTTCATTGCGGCTATACTGCATTTCAACCAAACGACGGATAATATCGTCACGGTTTAAGACATCCCCCTGCACAATATGAAGCAACATGCTCATATAGGCATTAGGGTCACCCAAACCATAAATTGCAGAGACAGAAGCAATAATAATAGCATCACGACGTTCCAGTAATGAGCGCGTCGCAGAAAGGCGCATCTGGTCAATGTGATCATTAATCGAAGAATCTTTTTCAATAAATGTGTCCGAAGATGGCACATAGGCTTCAGGCTGATAATAGTCGTAATAACTTACGAAATATTCCACAGCATTGTTGGGAAAAAATGCTTTAAATTCGCCATACAACTGTGCCGCCAACGTTTTATTATGTGCCATGACAATGGTCGGACGTTGCGTCTGTGCAATGACATTGGCCATGGTGTAAGTTTTCCCTGAACCAGTCACGCCCAACAACAACTGATCGTGATAACCTTTTTCTATGCCTTTTACTAATTTTTCAATGGCTTGAGGCTGATCGCCCGCAGGCTGATAATGGGTCACTAATTCAAAAGGCAACTTTTCTGACACGGGCACTTCACTCACGTTTCTGCGAACCCCGTATTTTAACAGACTCTGAACTGCACCATGCCCCTCATTGTAATTTTTTACGTAGTTTCAGGCAGATGAATTTTGTTTTCGCTTGACCCGCCCGCCATTCATCGGCAACATGAATGGACAAGATTACGACAGTAGCACAGCCTATGACTTACCATTATCATGACGAAACCATCATCAAAAGCTTACCCGAAGATACGGTTTTTGTATTTGGTAGCAATATGGCTGGAACACATGCAGGTGGTGCTGCCCGTACCGCACTAGAAAATTTTGGTGCAATGAAAGGTGTCGGGCGTGGCTGGGCTGGACAAAGCTTTGCGATTCCAACCATGAATGAACATTTACAACAAATGCCATTGTCGCAAATTCAGCATTATATTGATGATTTTAAAATTTATACCAAGAACCATCCTAAAACCAAATATTTTATTACCTCTGTTGGTTGTGGCGTTGCAGGTTATAAAGTCGAAGAAATTGCGCCTATGTTTAAAGGCATTTCACATAACGTGATTTTTCCTGCTTCATTCCGCCCTTTTGTCGAAAAACCCTTACCCAAATTAACACAACACTTTTTAAAAACTATTTTTACCGATCCTGTCATTTTTTCTGCACAAGATGATGATGTTATTGCCCCATTAGATTTATCTGAAAATGAAAAAAGTGCAGCCAAAATTATTTTAAATACACAAATTTATCCAACCGACAGCAATGGTCGTGATCGTACGTTCGAAATACAAGATATTCTGCACACCTTGCAAAATAAAGGTTTTGACTGGCAAAATCCTGCTGAAGGCGCTGCGATCTATGGAAGCGTGATTCTAGCTCTACTTGAATTGTATAATATTAATGAAACAGATTTTGCCGATGTCTGGCTAGGTAAACGGGAAATCTCCCCACCCAAACCCGCCAACCACTCCCGTAAATAGCACATGAAAAAAGCCAATCAGAATTGATTGGTTTTTTTATTTATTTCGGTTATTTTGAGAGATAAATCACATTATATTAAAATTATATCTTTCACTTCCGAAAAAATACCCAGAAACAGAGCCCAGAAATGATGCTGAATGACAATCCCATTTTCAATATATCGCCAATTCCCTTATGGCTTGAAGACTTCAGTGACATCAAAAAACAACTGGACACTTGGCGTAAGCAAGGGGTGCAAGACTTAAGGCAATATTTATTTGAAAATCCATCTCTAGTGGTTGAAAGCACCCAAAAAATTAAAATACTTAATGTGAATGCCCGTACCTTAGAATTGTATGAAGCCCATCATTTTAATCATTTATGTGAAAATTTAGATCAAATTTTCCAACAAGATATGCTCAATACCCATATTAATGAGCTGGTTGAGTTATGGGAAGGAAAAACACATTTTAGTAATACAGCCGTTAATTACACGCTCAATGGCAAGCGCCTTGATATTCAGCTCCGTTGTATAATTTTGCCAGAGCACGAGCATGATTGGTCTCAAGTACTCATCAGCACTGAAAACATTACCCCTTACCGCGATGCTTGTCGGCTAGAAGAAAAAAACCGTCAACTTGCCGAGTCTCGTTTTAACTTCTCACCAACGTCCCTTTGGGTTGAAGACTTCAGCAGTATTAAAACGCGCTTAGATCAGCTTAAAAAAATTGGAATTGAAGATTTCACTACATTTTTAGATGTACACCCTGATTTTATTCAGCAATGCATCAAAGAAATTATCATCACAGATGTCAATCAAGCGACGCTGAATTTATTTTGCGCTACGGACAAAGCCACATTGCTTCAAAATATACATAAAGTTTTTAGTCATGAAATGACCCAAACCTTTCGCTGCCAGCTACTAGACCTTTGGAATGGTAAAATCCACCATCAACATGAAGCAGTCAATTATGCATTAGATGGCAGTATTCGCCACGTGCTTTTACAATTTACCGTTTTCCCTGGATTTGAGGACACATGGAGTACCGTTCAAGTTGCTTTGGTGGATATTACGGCACGCAAAAAAGCTGAAAATTATTTAGAATATTTAGGCAAGCACGATGTACTTACAAAACTCTATAATCGTACTTTTTATACCGAAGAAATTAATCGTCTAGAACGAAGTATGCAACGTCCAATCTCTTGTATCTTTATCGATTTAAATGGCCTTAAAGAAGTAAATGACCTTTATGGACACGATGCAGGAGATGAATTACTCAGACGTATGGGCAATGTCCTGAACCAACTCATTCAAAACACCCAATATACTGCGTCTAGAATTGGCGGAGATGAGTTTGTGGTTTTATTGCCAAATGCAGATGAGCCTTCATTAAAAAACTGTCTAGATAGCTTGCATGAGCTCATGTATATAGATAATCAATATAATTCTACTATCCCCATCAGCTTATCGCTTGGGCATGCAAGCTCAACCTTAGGTGAAAGAATTGAAGACACATTAAAACGGGCTGATGCGGCAATGTATCTGCAAAAAAAGGCCTATTATATGCGTCTAAAACCGCTTTAAATCATCCGAATCAAACATAAAAAAACCTGCAAATGCAGGTTTCTTATTAACGCTTGCCCATAGAGCGACGTGTACCACGCGGAGGCATCCACGTACGGTCAGCATAGCCTTCTGGTTTCGGACGTACCTGATTATGCACAGAATCTTGCTGTGCCTGATCAGCAGATGCAATAGGAAACGGAAGTTTCACTACAGCCTTTTTTTTGGGAGGATTTTGCGTATTCATGTGATTTACTCAATCAAAACTGTCGCTATTGTACAAAAAAAATAGCCTGCATGTGAAATGCTTTACGAAAAATGCCTTTTTCAGACCTTTAATTCCTTATTCTGACTCATCAAACCGTACAATTTTTCACCGATAAGAAAAATCGTATAGATGTTCACGCAAGTTGGAATATGCATCAAAAAACCCAAAAAATATCAAAAAATATCAAAAAATATCAAAAAATATCAAAAAATATACGGCGATCGACCATCAACTTTTCATAACGTATTGTAATGATTTTTACAGAACACTAAAAAATAAAGTACGTATTTGAAGTATATTTCTTAGATTTTTACAGAAAGTACACCAGATTCTCTGCCTTAAATAACAATGTTCACCATTTTTCATTCTCATAATTGGCCTCTAAAAAAAATATCAAATCAATATATTGGACATGGAGTCCTGAATGAATAAAATTTTACTTTGCACAGCTGTATCTATAGCTACGTTACCCATTATGAGTCATGCGACCAATTCACCTTATTTTAGTTTAAAAAATGGCGATGGTTTTAAACGCTTTTCTGTCTCTGTCGGTGCATTGCATGTTATGCCTCAAGGCAAAGCTCAACCCTTTCATGTCAATACTGCCGTTAATGAAGGAACAAAATCGAAAGTCGGTGATGTTCAAGCTACGTCTGTACTTGATGCTATTGATGAATCCCAAAATGGCGCATCTACAAAAAAAGGCATTTTAAAAGGTCTTTTAGATGTTGAAAAAACCACTATTTTAGATCTTGGAATTATTAATCAAGGGCTCATTTCATACAAAGGGAACGATGGTCAACAATATTTGAAAGGCAATATTGCTGGCGAAGCGACTTTATATGGGCTTTCAGATTGGGATAATGCAGGCACAGGGCTTGAAGCCGATGATGTGACAACATTAGGCATCATGACCAATTATTTCTTTACCGATAATATTTCATTTGAAATGAAAGCAGGTATTCCTCCTAAAGTGGACTTGCAAGGTCAAGGGAAAATTTATGCGCCCCTCAGCGGTATTGCAACACCAGAAGGTATTGGTGCTATTTTAGGTGACCTTCCCCTCAAAAAAAGTATTGAGATTACTGACTTAGGCGCATATGGGCCAGCTGCAACGGCACGCGCATGGACACCTGCATTTGAATTTCAGTACCACTTTGGCAAAACAGGCGTGAATAAATTCCGCCCTTATGTCGGTTTTGGGATGATGTATGCCTATTTCAATGAGTTGAAAATTAATCCACGTACTGAACAAGATTTGATTGCTGCTGGTCATATGATTGCAAATATTAAAGATGGCAAAGCAGGTGCTGCTTTGGATGGAAAACCAAGTAGTACCAATCCTAAAGTTGACTTAGAAGCATCCGACACCTTTGCTCCCATTGCGACCGTTGGCTTTACTTACGACTTTAATGACAAATGGTTTGCAGTCGGTTCTGTGTCTTATGCACATATGAAAAATGACACGACCATTACTGTTTCAGATGATACACACGGTGAGTTAATCCGCTCTCAAGCAGATATTGAAATTAACCCGATTCTTGCATATGCAGGTATTGGAATACGTTTCTAAAATATCGCCATAACTAGCAAAGACGACATCCGTCGTCTTTTTTTATGGCTTACACATAACAAAATTTTATTACTTGGTTAAAATTATTTAATCGTTTTCATAGAATGAATCGAATACCATAGGCGCACAACATAGCGCATGGACAGCCCAATGACCGACTCTCGATTCTCAAAACCTCTCATTTATATGCTGATAGGAAGTGCCATCATTTTGGCATTATCGTTGGGAGTACGTCATGCATTCGGACTTTATCTTGTTCCCATGAGCCACGAATTTGGTTGGGGACACAATGTCTTCAGCCTTGCCATTGCCATGCAAAACTTAATTTGGGGCGCAGTTCAACCCATTACGGGGGCTTTTGCCGATAAATACGGCAGTAAAGTTGTTGTCGCTGTTGGTGGACTTTTATATAGTCTGGGGCTATTGCTCATGGCGGTTAGCTCTACAGGATGGATGCTGAATTTAAGTGTAGGATTAATTTTAGGACTGGCACTATCAGCAACCTCTTTTCCCGTATTACTGTCAGCTGTTGGACGGGCAGCGCCCCCAGAAAAGCGAAGCATGGCCATGGGTATTGCCAGTGCAGCTGGGTCGTTTGGCCAATTCATTATGTTGCCTTCTACCCTCTTGCTCTTACAGAGTTTTGGCTGGTCAGCTGCCTTGGTCGTGAGTGCCATTTTAGTGGCTTTAATTGTGCCATTGGCATGGATGCTTAAAGCACCCATGTATGTCGCGCCAAATGCTCATTCAGCAGAAAGTAAACCAAACTTAGGCTTTAAAGATGTTTTAATCATTGTCAAAAATCATAAACCGTTTTGGTTCTTAGCTTTAGGTTTTTTGGTCTGTGGCTTCCAAGTGGTCTTTATTGGTCTTCATTTACCCGGCTATTTAATTGACCATGGTTATACGGCAACGACAGGTACAATCTTTTTGGCATTAATTGGTTTATTTAACATTATTGGAACCTATAGCGCAGGTTGGCTAGGTGGGAAATTTTCTAAACCGCATTTACTCATGTGGTTATATGGCTTGCGTGGCATTGCCATTATTGGCTTTTTAATGTTGCCCTTAAGCACATGGACAATTTATGCTTTTGGCGTCATTATGGGCTTATTATGGTTGGCTACCGTGCCTCTAACCAATGGTATTGTGGCCAATATGTTTGGGGTAAAATACTTAAGCATGCTCAGTGGCATTGTATTTTTCACCCATCAAGTCGGGTCATTTTTTGGTGGATGGTTGGGTGGTGTAAACCATGATATGACAGGTAATTACAATATGATTTGGGCCGTTTCAATTATTTTAAGTGTATGTGGCGTATTGGTTCATTTCTTTGTTACAGAGGAGCATGTCATTCATGACTGATTCTATGTTGGGCTTAAAACTAGCCATTACTGGCGCTATCCTCCTATTATTTATTATCGCCATTGCCTTGTGGCTTCGAACGCCCGAACTTTTTGACTATTTTAACCAAGCTTTTTGCGCACATTAATGCTTAATTTTTTGATATTTCTCAGTCGTTATCGGACTTTGTTTTTAATATTTAAGATTAGAAAAAAGTGTGAATGTTATGATGTCAATTTCAGTTTAAAAGACCTTTATTAAAGTAGCTTGAACTGGAAAAATTACATAGTGATAAGAATTTCATTCAACCCTGATAAAATTGCTTCGGACAGAATTTTTGTCCGAAGACAAATTCATCCTTAAACTTCAACTACTTTATAAATACTAGATGAATTTTGACTTTCAAACAAAAGCTCAATACTTGGCAATATAACTTCACCATCAATCACAATATGTTCAATACGATTGAACACTTCAAGTGATTCTGGTCTAAGACGTAAAAGTGCTTTTGCATCTAAAATCTGACTAAACTGGTCCTTAACTTTAATATCAATTATTATGGTCATGGTTATTACTCTATTTATTTATGAATTATTTTTTATAGCACAGGCCACTCTTTACACCTTCTTAAAAAGTGTTAGATTTTTTGGCATTGTAAACTTAGGTAGTTAGAATAATTATAGATCAGTAAGATATGATCAACTGATGTAAATTGTATGACAAAACGATACGTTTCCACATTAAAAAAGCTCGCATTTCTGCGAGCTCTATGTTGGAAGGCTAGTGCTGATTTGTTGTCTTAACCGAAGTTTATGACTCAATTAGCTGTCATTGATCCGTCCAACTACATCGTAGCGTCTTTATGTTGCGACCTACTGTAGTTTTAATATAGTCGTGATTCTTTTTCTTGGCAAGGGGGTTTAACACTTCAGCACATTTGACCAAAATAAATACAATTGAAGTTTAGCTAAAAAAGCATACAATATTGAAACTAAAATTAAATAATTCTCAAATCATTCCAATTAAAAACATAAGCATTTGAATATAAAAAATTTTAAAGTAAACATCACTACATTCATTCTTTCACATTAATAAAAAATTCTTTCTCTTATTTAATCTTGGTGCTCTTTATATTCAATAGATGCTCAAATTTTTAGATCTTTTTTTAATCATTTTAAATATTCTTTTTTTGTACATACCGATGTTAATTCATAGCAAGATATAAATTGAGTTTATCGTCAGAATGATGGATAGAGAATTTCAGCCACAACACATACTTTGAATTAGGCATTATAAATTCGAACTTAAAGACACTTATCCACAAATTTAAATTCAAAATTTATGGATAAGAATAATAAAGCGTCTGTCAGTATTCAGATTTAAAGCACTCATTTAGTGAGTTAAATCACTAAAAAACCATAAGTTTAAAAAACTGATAAATTCTATTTCAATAAATTGAACGGTTTGATCAGTTTTGCTTAGATAGTACTTTATTTAATCGATTTTTTATGATAAAAATGCAAATAACAAATATGATTTAACGATAAATAGATCGGAAAATAAATATCTATGAAAATCGTGCAAGAAGAAAACTTACAGCAAGTCGAACATCAACTTATCTCTCGGTATCATATTGAACCGATGGCATGCTTCTTTTTTACATTAGGTATGCTGATGTGCGCTTATTTCCTCCATACCTTTATTCTCTAATTATTTAGAGCAATAAAAACCCATCGTTAAGATGGGTTTTTTACTTTATTAGATTTTAAAACTTATGCATTGCGTTTAGCAAAGTCATCCATAAAATCAACCAAAGCCTGTACGCCTTCTAAAGGCACGGCGTTGTAAATACTTGCACGCATACCGCCAACAGAACGGTGACCCGCAAGATTCAACAAATGATTTTCTTCTGCTTCTTTTAAGAACTGTTTATCTAAATCTGCATTTGCCAAAGTAAACGGTACATTCATAATAGAACGGTTGGGTTTAGCAATTGGATTGGCATAAAAATCACTTGAATCAATATAACCATATAACAATTCAGCTTTTGCTAAATTTGCTTGATAAATTGCGTCAATACCACCCTGTTCAAGCAACCATTCAAAGACTAAACCAGACAAATACCATGCATAAGTTGCAGGCGTATTTACCATAGATTCATTCTTTGCTTGCGCTGAATATTTCAACAAGCTTGGAATCTCAGCTTTGGCTTGATCTAATAAATCATCACGGATAATGACCAAAGTTAAACCTGCTGGGCCAATATTCTTTTGCGCACCTGCGTAAATTAGACCAAATTTAGACACATCTATTGGTGCAGATAAAATACTTGAAGATAAATCAGCAACTAAAGGTTTATTTGTTTCTGGAATATGGGCAAACTGAATTCCCCCAATTGTTTCATTTTCTGCATAATGCACATAGGCTGCATCATCAGATAAATTCCAAGTGCTTTGATCTGTAATAGCCAACTTACCATCGAGTGTTGTACCCGCTTCAATCACGTTAATGTCGCCATAACGCTGTGCTTCTTGGGTTGCTTTTTCTGACCAAATACCCGTATGGATATAATCTGCTTTATTATTTTTACCCAGCAAATTTAAAGGAATTGCAGAGAATTGAAGTGAAGCACCACCTTGTAAAAACAGTACTTTATAATTCTCTGGAATATTCATGAGCTTACGTAAATCTGCTTCAGCCTTTTCTGCAACTGCAACATAATCTTTACTACGATGGCTCATTTCCATAATGGAAAGACCTTTGCCATGCCAATCGAGCATTTCAGCTTGGGCTTTTTCTAAAACGGCAGTAGGTAATGCAGCAGGGCCAGCACAGAAATTGTACGCGCGCATGAGTTTTTCCTTTCAAAGTGAAGCACAATAAAATCATGGCATTTAACCACAGATAACCTATTGCTGCAGTAATTTATCCTGAAAATATTTCAATGCTGTCGGACATTTAAAGTCAAAATGTCAATAAAGATCTGATCTTTTGGCTGGTTTAATAATTTCAATAAAAGGTTCGCCTGCCAGTAAATAACTGACGATTCTCAATATTAGAGCAGGAATTACCACAATGCTGTGAATCAACAGTGCAAAACCGATATAAATCGTAAATTCCAACCATCTTAACCATGGTAAAAATACAGATGGTTTATATTCTAATTTCATTTTTTTTAATTCAGAGATAGACGATTCGCCATGCAGGTCTATCCACTGCCGTGTTGCTAAATCATAAGTATTGGCACTGATTAAACCTCGCCGATATGCCTGTATCATACGTTTGGGTGTTAAAAAAAAGCCTGTAGACAGCGCGATTAAGTTCATAATTCCTAAAATAGGATGGCGAAACATAGAGCCTGTACCCAATTCCCAAGCACTGATCTCTCCTTCACCAATACGCCCTACGGTATACCCCGTTAAAATATGATGCATATCGTGATATTTTAAGTATTTATGTCTCACCCCAATATTGGGCATAGGAACAATTAAACAACCAGTATATACACCGACGGTCAACGGCTCACGATCACCCACTATTGGGCCAAAGCCATTTTTCTGATAAAAAAGAGCATAGGCTTCATCGAGTGAACAAGAGTCTGCAAAAATATTTGGTGATTTGGCTTGTAAATTCATCTTATATTTATTAAACAATACAGTGAGCTGTATACAATATAATCGATAAATTTATTTTTTACAGCTTTCCTTTCATATCAAAATATAAACACTGGTATAAAAAAGTACTTTGCTATTTCCCTTGCTTTATACTCGAGACGACAATGCGGAGAGTCTATTGGATGTTACAGCGTTCTTCTTTATTCAAATTACAACAACATCAACCCATTAAAACAAACAGTGAAACTGTCATACAAAGTGTCATATTTACGGCGTCTATGTTGTTTAGTTCGATGTGTTTTGCACAAAGTATGAGTTTTCAACAAGCTGAAATTAATATTTTAAAAGATTCTTATAGCACACAGGCCAATCAGGCTTTAGAACAAGCGTCTCGATTAGAAGCTGAAGCAATCAAAGGAATTGGATTGCCACGTGTCGACTTAAATGTCCGCGCTTATGCCTTTCATAATGAAGTGGATGTTCCTTTAGGTGCGCTAAAAAATAATTTAGAGCAATCGCTGAGTAATGGTGTAAACAATAAAATTGATGAATGGCAAAGCTCTAACCCAAACTTAGGTGGTTTAGCAGATCCGTTAAGGGATAGCTTGAATCAGACGATTCATGACGGCGTTGGTTTAATTCCAGATTCATCTCAAATAGTTCTAGAAGACCAAGTTATTCGCCCGACGGTTTCTGTAATGATGCCTTTATATACCGGCGGTTTAACCACAAGTGCGAAAGAATTAGCCAATATTAAAGCACAACGTAGTCAGTTAACCAGTAAACAACAGCAAGATGTACAACGCTTTGAACTCATTCAAGCTTATTTCAATGTCCAGCTTCAGCAACAACTGACAGCCAGTAGTCAATTTAATTTAAATTCGATGCATAAACATTACAATAATGCCCTAAAACTAGAGCAACAAGGCTTTATTAGTAAAGGGCAACGTATGCAATTTGAAGTGGCGCGTAATAATGCAGAGCGTATAGATCAAAATACCCGAGCAAGCTATAAAGCCAGTTTATTTCAATTGAATAATCTATTACAAAGTAGTCAAATTACTGAATTAAGCACCCCACTCTTTGTGAATGCCACACAAAATTTAGCATTAAATAATTTACTGAAAAGTTTTCCTGAACATTCTGCGCTCATTCAAAAAATGCAAATGGACACACAATTGGCCAATGTAAATGTTCAGGTACAGAATGCGGCTAAAAAACCCAGTGTATTTGCTTTTGGCGAATATAGTTTGGACGATAAGCAAAACTGGATTGTTGGCATAGGTGCACGTTACAATTTATTTTCTGGTATTGATAAAAACAAAAATGTTCAGGCTGCTGAATTGCAACGCTATGCATCGCAATTAATGACCGAACGTACCAAACAAGAAATTGAAAATGTGATTTATAAATCTTACAGTGAAGTAACGACAGCACAGCAAAGTGCTCAACTGTTACAACAAAACCTAAAGGTAGCACAAGAAAATTTACGCATACAAGAACTGTCTTTTAAGGAAGATATGGGCACTGCGACACAAGTGATTGATGCACAAAACGCCTTAAGTGGGCTAAAAAGTGAAACAGCGTTGAATGCCTATAAATATGTAATGTCTTTAGCGACACTGTTACAAAGTCATGGTTCTATTGACCAATTTCAGACTTATATCAATCAACCCAATACACGTTATATTCGTTAATTTCAGAGGGGAGAAAAGTATGAATCAAGATCAAAACTCATCTGAATCGGAAAAAGAACTGACTTCATCTGAACAGCCAGAAAATCAAGTCCACCCAGCATCTGTAAATACAGAAAGCTTAGATACCGACAGTAAAACATCTTCAATTGTGCCACCGAGTACACCTGAAAATACACAACTTAAGCAAGCATCTGAAAATGTGCAAGCTGAGCAAGTTAACCCAAAATCTGCTTTGGTTAAAATAATTGGGCTGACTGTGCTTATACTCTTGCTCGGTTTAATTGCCTTTGGTCTTTGGAAAAGCTATCAACCCAAAGAGGTCGAATTACAAGGTCGTGTAGAAGCCGAAACCATTCATGTCTCGACCAAAGTACCCAGTCGTATAGAAGAAATTTATATCCATGATGGCCAAAAAGTGAAAAAAGGTCAGGAATTGGTTCGCCTCTACAGCCCAGAAGTTGATGCTAAAAAGCAACAAGCCCTTGCCACATTACAATCTGCATTGGCTTTGCAAGCCACGGCTGACCGCGGGTCACAAGAAGAAAATATTGCAACGCTCTATGCCAACTGGCAAGCCATGAAAGCTCAACAAGCTTTGGCGCAAAACACATATCTACGTGGTGCAAAACTTTTTCAAGAAGGTGTGATTTCAAGGCAACGTAGAGACGAGATGCAAGCCGCCACACTTTCTGCCACAGCAATGACGGAAGCCGCTTATCAACAATATGTCCGTGCCAAACGAGGAAGTACGCCTGAACAAAAATCGACGGCAAATGCACAAGTGGATATTGCAAAAGCTGCTGTAGCAGAAGCCAATGCCTTAGAAGCAGAAACCAAGCTACTTGCGCCCATTAATGGCACCGTTTCAAAAACGTATGGCAAAACCTCTGAGTTAGTCGCTCTTGGTGTTCCAGTGGTTAGTCTGATTCAGGATGATGAGTTATGGGTTAGCTTAAATGTGCGTGAAGATCAATATCAATCGGTTTATCAAACTCAAACGATGGAGGGTTACATTCCTGCGTTGGGCAAAACTATTGTATTTAATATCAAAAATATTGACGCTGAAGGTGACTTTGCCACAATTAAAACAACGCGCCAAACTGGCGGTTATGATATTCGTAGCTTTAAAATTCACCTTACACCAGCACAGCCTATTTCAGACCTAAAAGTGGGTATGAGCGTTTTATTTAAAGTGAAAGAGGTGAAATAACGGTGCGGGCGATGTTTATCGGTATGTTGCGTGAGTTGCACTATTTACTTCAGCACAAATGGGATTTGTGCTTAGTCACACTCGCGCCCTTATTTATTGTTGTGCTGTTTAGTAGCATGTTTGCACAAGGTAAGCCTGAACATTTAGCTATTGCCATTATTGACCAAGATCAAAGCAGTTTAAGTCGCAATATTGAACACTATTTAAGTCTGAACCATACCCTTAAAATTGCAACAATTACAGAAAGTCAGGCCGATGCAGAATATCTGCTGAATCAAAATAAAATTTGGGGCTATGTACACATTCCTACAGGTGCAGAACAGCGTTTAGTCCAAGCCAAAGATGCACAAATTAGTATTGCATTTAATCAAAGTTATTTTAGTGTCGGTAATACCATTTCATCGGCCATGTTTGTCAGCACCTTACAAGCCTTGGCTAACTTTATGGGACAAGATTATTTAGAAAATACTATTCCTGCTCTAGACGTACCAACGCCAAACGTTAAAATTTCGCCTTTGTATAATCCAGAGCTGAATTATGAGTTTTACCTTGAACCGTATATGATTCCTGCCATTTTGCATTTATTGCTCTGTTGCTGTGTCGCATTTTCGGTTGGACAGGAACTCAAGTTCAAAACCACAGGACAATGGCTACGTCAGCAAAGTTTATTCAGTGCACTACTCGCTAAAAACTTAGTCTATATTTTAATTTTTAGTATTTGGACTTGGTTATGGATGATTTGGCTGATTGGCATTCGTGGCTGGTTTGTCGCAGGTCATTTATGGTTAATTTTATTGGCGCAAGTTCTTCTTTATAGCGCCTATGCTTTTATCAGTAGTGCAATTGTGCTTGCAACTCAGAACCTTAGTAAGAGTTTTGGCATTATTGCTGTCTATGGAGGCTCATCACTGAGTTTTGCTGGGGTCACTTTACCTTTAAATAATGCGCCACTATTTACAAAATTTTGGGCACACATTATTCCTTACACTCCGTATGCAAAATTGCAAACTGAGCAATGGGTTATTGGTAGCCCGCTCTCCTCATCCTTACAACCTTTTGCCTTGCTGTTGTTTTACACCCTCTTGTACTTCGGATTGGCCTATATTTTTCTGAAAAAATACACGCAGAGGATGGCATCATGAAGCAATTTTTTCAGTATTACTGTCAAACATTTAAAGATATTTTTGCCAACTCATCTATTCTAACCACCTTAATTTTATCTGTATTAATGTACAGCTTTTTTTACCCAACGGCTTATCAGGCACAACAAGCGCAGGCTTTACCAATTATTATTGTCGATGAAGAACAAAGTGCTCTAACGTCAACCATTATTGGACAAGTCACCCAAAGCCCCAATGTAGAAGTAAAAGCGGTCATAGGCAACTTTGCAGAAGCTAAACGGATGATTCAACGCCAGCAAGCCGATGGTATTTTACTTCTACCCGAAAATTTATCTAACAGTATTCATCATGGTGAAGTTGGGGGTGTCGGTTTATACCTGAGCGCAGCCAATTTCCTTAAAACCAAACAAATTGGTTTAGGTTTGGCAACATCTATTGAAAATGCGCTGGTCGAGCAAGTCCAGAAATTTGGTCATGTGTCACACTTTTCCCCTGCACTCTCTATTCATCAAATTCCACTGTTTAATACTTTGTCTGGCTATGGAAGCTATATTTTTCCTGCGGTTGCACCGTTAATTATTCACCAAACTATTGTGCTGGGTTTATGCATGTTATTGGCAGGATACCGCGAACAAAAACAATGGAAACCCAACGCTTCCGAGTTCTGGGCTATTTTTTTAGCAATTCTAACAATTGGCTGTTTAGGGTGTTTCTACTTATTTGGCTTTACCTTTTGGTTATATGATTACCCACGTGGAGGCAATTTTATTGGAATGTTGATTGCTGTTCCTATTTTTATTTCCTGCATCATTGGTTTAGCGATGTTATTGGCATCCTTTTTAGATATGCCTGAGCGTGCAGGCCATCTCATTGTATTTACCTCTATTCCCTTATTTTTACTCTCTGGCACCGCATGGCCACATGCCGCTATGCCTTTATGGCTACAAGGATTGGGAGAGTTTTTGCCTTCGACCCAAGGCATTCAAATGTTTATTCAATTGAACCAAATGGGCGTACCTACAGAAATTGTTATTCCCAAGCTCATTTACCTGAGTATGTTTGGCTGTATTAGTTTGCTCTGGGCTTACTGGCGCTTAAAACTTAAACCATAATCAGCTATTCATTGATCAATTTTATTCACTTTACAAATTAATTTAATATATAGAATCGAATTGTTAAATTAAACTGAAAAAATAATAGCCAATCAAGCGTATAAATCCAAAAAAAGTTAGCTGATTTATTATATTCACTTCACAATAGAATTCTTCTAATCTGCCAAAACTTCTCTTGTATCTATTGTTCGTCATTTTTTGTGATGAGACATCAAGGGTTCTGCGGATTTTTTTTGTCCCTAATTTATTTTTTCAGAGCTGAGTATGAAAAAAATTAAGATAAGCCTTGCATGGCAAATCGTAATTGCACTTATTTTAGGTATACTTTTAGGCTCTTTTTTGCACTATTCTCCTGAATATAGAGATGCCTTAGTAAATAATCTTTTGACGCCACTAGGCTCAATTTTTATTAACCTCATTAAGATGATCGTGATTCCTCTTGTTGTTTCAATGCTCATTTTAGGCATTGCAAATGCAAGTCACGGTTCAAACGTTGGTAGACTTGGTTTCAGAACCATTCTTTATTTTGAAATCATTACTACCATTGCCATTATTGTCGGCCTAGTTGCAGCCAATGTGTTCCAACCGGGTGCTGGCATTGATATGTCAACCCTCACGCAAGTCGATATTTCTAAATATCAAGAAACTACGCATGTCGTGAGTGAACAGTCTCACGGGCTGATACAAACAGTTCTTTCGTTAATTCCGCCAAACTTTTTCGCGGCGTTAACAAGCGGTCAAATGTTACCGATTATTTTCTTCTCGGTACTCTTTGGTATTGGTTTAGGCTCGTTAGCTCAAGAAACTAAACAACCATTAATTAATGTGCTCCATGCTGTTTCTGAAACCATGTTTAAAGTGACGCACATGATTATGATGTTTGCGCCATTGGGTGTATTCGGCTTAATTGCAGCAACTGTCGCAAACTTTGGTTTTAGCTCATTATTGCCATTAGTAAAACTGGCTTTATTGGTTTATGGCGCAATCTTCTTCTTTATTTTTGTGGTTTTAGGTCTTGTTGCCAAAATTTGCGGTTTCAGTATTTGGGCCATTATTAAAATTTTAAAAGATGAATTAATTTTGTCTTATTCTACGGCAAGTTCTGAAACGGTATTGCCACGTATTATGGAAAAAATGGAAGCCTATGGTGCGCCAAAACCCATTACGAGCTTCGTTATTCCAATTGGTTATTCATTTAACTTAGATGGTTCTACGCTGTATCAAAGTATTGCTGCTATTTTTATTGCACAACTTTACGGTATTGACTTAAGCATTAGCCAACAAGTCATTCTGGTTTTAACCCTCATGATTACCTCTAAAGGGATTGCAGGCGTGCCAGGTGTGTCATTTGTAGTACTGCTTGCCACCTTAGGCAGTGTCGGTATTCCACTTGAAGGCTTAGCATTTATTGCGGGTATTGACCGTATTTTAGATATGGCACGTACCGTTCTTAACGTTATTGGTAACGCTTTAGCGGTATTGGTTATTAGTAAATGGGAAGGTCAATTCGACACTGAAAAGCAAAAAAATTACAACATACAATTAAATGATACGCTATAATTTCACATAGTAAAAAAGGACACTTCGGTGTCCTTTTTTAATGCAGTAACCTAAATTTTTGATAAATAATCTCTATTGCTTATTTTACAAGCGATCTAAACCCGCTAGTATCGATTAATAATTATACAAAATAATCTAGAGGCTAAGCATATGGAAAACTTTATAAATAAACTCAGTAATCATATTGAACATGTGAAACGTGTCGGAATACATTGCTCGACAGAAAAAACCACCAAAAATTCAATTTATTGTTCCTGTCGATGACTCCCGACGTATTGAATTGACACGTGCAGATTTAGAAGTTCTACCGAATGGCACTATTTTTATTTATAAACCTGAATATATTTACCGAGTTGTGGGCATATTGAATGACTCAATAAATTTCTGTACCAACGACGATAATTTTAAGCGCAATATATAAAATGGTAGCAATAAAACGAATGTCATAAACCCAACTTATAAAAGCATCAAGGCGTATTATTGATGTCTTAATGCTTTCATTTTTATTTAATTGACTCACCAAATACCGCAACACTTAAATCACGAATTTGATTACTTCCACCTGCTTTATCAAAACTTACATCATATTGAACTAAGTTTTTATCGTAAGCATATTCATAAGTGACCGTATATTTGCTTGGCTGTTTGGTCGCTTTCACAATATTTTTAGCCACAATTTTTTTGGTTTTATAATTCTCTTTTGGCAACCCACGTGCAAACTTATGCATCTCTTTTTCATTACCCGTGAAACGTGCCTGCAATTCAGGTTCTAAACGTGTCATCAGTTGCGTAAATTTTTGTGCACGTAAATCATCATAAGCAGCTTGAGCCACTTGCTCTTGTTGCGGACTTGGGTCAGGTATGGCATTCATGGCTTTTTGACCCATTTTTTCACACCCTCCCAAAGCCAAAATTGACGCGAAAACTGCATACTTGAAATTATTCATACGTATTTTCCATCTTTACTATGCTGTATAGATAAAAAAGGACGCCGAAGCGCCCTTTCTTAAAACTCAAACTTAGTCTGCTTCAGGTTCATTTAAACCCGATTCATTTTCAGTTTCGTCGATAATCGTTTCGTCATCAATCAGCACTTCAGAAGGTTCTGCCAAAGATGCATCATCTAATAGCTCCTCTTCTTCAACTGCTTCAATCGCTTCTACACCAACCAATGTTTCGTTTTCACCTAAGCGAATTAAACGAACACCTTGTGCATTACGACCGGTTTGCGCTACTTCCGATGCACGTGTACGCACCAAGGTGCCACCATCAGAAATAAGCATCAATTCTTTAGATGCATCAATTGCGACTGCGCCGACAAGTTCCCCATTACGCTCTGAAGTTTTTAGTGCAATAACACCTTTACCACCACGTTTTTTAGTCGGGAAATCATCTACTGGCGTACGTTTACCGTAACCATTTGCAGATGCACACAATACTTCGCCAGTTTCAGGAACCACAACCAATGACACAATACGGCTGATAAAGGTCGTATCTAAATCTTCATCATCTGAATCGACATCATCAGCTTCTTCAGTCTGCACGGCACCAATGGTTACACGCATACCGCGCACACCCTTAGCTGAACGCCCCATCGAACGTACATCAGTTTCAGCAAAACGAATCGCTTTACCTTCGTTAGAGAACAACATAATTTGCTGTTCGCCATCTGTAATGGCTACGCCAATTAAAGTATCTGCTTCATTCAACTCAATAGCACGTAAACCATTTGAACGTACATTGCCAAATTGCTCTAGCTCTACACGTTTAATTGTACCTGCTTGCGTTGCCATGAAAACATAGTGGTTTTTGCGTAAGGTTTCGGCCAACGTTGCAAATTCAGAGACAATTTCATCATCTATGTCAGTTGCAGAAAGCTCTACACCCAGTTGCTTTAACTGTAAGCGCAGTGCTACAGAAAGATCATCACCATCTTCAAGTTCAGCTAAAGCTGCTTCAAGCTCAACAAAATGACCATTAATAATCTCATTTTCTTGAAGTTTAGCTTGATTGGCTTTAACGAATGCTTGGAAAGCGCTTAAACGATCTTTAAATTTCTTCGGTGCGTCAATCACTGGCAAAATTGCAGTAATGGTTTCATCGGTATCTAGAGGAAGTAGGTTCACCATTGGGCGACCTTTTGCTCCACGCGATGCTTGTGGCACGTCATAAACTTTCAAACGGTATACTTTACCGACATTGGTAAAACATAACACCGTCGCATGACTTGAAGTCACAATCAGATGCTGAATGTAGTCATCTTCTTTCATTGACGTTGCTGACTTACCACGACCACCACGACGTTGCGCTGCATAATCGGACAATGGCTGTGTTTTGGCATAACCTGTTTTAGAAACAGTCAACACCATTTGTTCTTCAGGAATCAAATCTTCACGTGAAAAATCGATACGTGATTCAATAATTTCTGTTTTACGTCCATCGCCATATTGTTGCAAAATTAATGCAAGCTCTTCGCGAATCACATTCATCAACAAATTAAAGTCATTCAAAATTGCTGTATATTCAGCAATTTGAGCTAAAATATCAGAATATTCTGCGTGTAACTTATCTTGTTCAAGACCTGTTAAACGGTGCAAACGTAATTCTAAAATTGCGCCCACTTGCGTCGGTGATAAACGGTAAATACTACCATCAAAACCATACGGTTTAGACAGGTCTTCACCCTCAATCACTTCAGGACGTACTGAAACCGAACCCGCTTTTTCAAGTAATGCAACCACACCACCTGAAGCCCATTCACCCGCTTGCAAACGCTCACGCGCTTCTGCAGGATTGGCTGAGGTTTTAATGGTTTCAATAATGGTATCAATATTCGCTAGTGCAACAGTCAAACCTTCTAAGATATGACCGCGTTCACGTGCTTTACGCAATTCGTACATCGTGCGTCGGGTAACAACCTCTTGACGATGGCGAACAAAAGCAGCAATGATGTCTTTCAAATTCATCAGCTTAGGCTGACCATTATCCAAACAAACCATGTTGATGCTGAACGAGTTTTCCAACTGAGTATTTTGGAACAAATTGTTCACAATCACTTCAGCATTTTCACCACGTTTTAAATCAATGGCAATACGCATACCATCTTTATCTGATTCATCACGAAGTTCTGAAATACCTTCCAGTTTTTTCTCTTTCACTAACTCAGCGATACGTTCAATCGTTCTCGCTTTGTTAACTTGATACGGAATTTCTGTGAAGACAATAGTCGTGCGACCATTTTTTGGGTCTTCTTCAAAATGGTATTTACCACGAATATGCAAACGGCCTTTACCTGTACGGTAAGCATCGACAATGCCTGATTTACCGTAAATAATGCCGCCTGTAGGAAAGTCTGGCCCAGAAATATGTTCCATCAAGCCTTCAATGCTAATGCTTGGGTCATTTGCATACGCCAAACACGCATTCACAACTTCAGTCATGTTGTGTGGCGCCATATTGGTCGCCATACCCACGGCAATACCCGTTACACCATTAATCAATAAGTTAGGTACACGAGTAGGCATGACTTGTGGAATACGTTCAGAGCCGTCATAGTTGTCTTCCCATTCAACTGTATCTTTTTCAAGATCAGCCAAAAGTTCATGGGTTAACTTACGCATACGCACTTCGGTATAACGCATGGCTGCCGCACTATCGCCATCGACAGAACCAAAGTTACCCTGACCATCGACCAATTGATAACGTAAGCTAAAATCTTGTGCCATACGAACAATAGTTTCATAAACAGCAGAGTCACCATGTGGGTGATATTTACCGATTACGTCACCGACCACACGGGCAGACTTTTTGTACGCTTTGTTGTAGTCGTTGCCCAATTCGTGCATTGCGAAAAGCACACGACGATGAACTGGTTTTAAACCATCTCGCACATCTGGCAATGCACGTGAAACAATCACGCTCATGGCATAATCGAGATATGAGCTTTTTAGTTCATCCTCAATGGCAATCGGTCTAATTTCCGATACGCTCATGCATACTCCTTATTATACAAGCAATATTTGCCCGTATTTATATGTCGTAAATCTTGCTAAAATTTCACTCAAAAGCATGAGTCAAAATCTAAAATACAGCCGTAAATTATAGCATAAACACTCTTATTTTTGTGTGATATACAGCAACTTAATCGCCTTAATTTAAGGGTTTATATCGTTTAAAACTTACTCAAAAATGGCTTTAATAATAATCTACCAATCGTTTGGCTTTTTTCTACCCAAATACTAAGAAAAACACTCAAAATAAGGTTCCCATCTGAGGATTAAAAACTACTTTTTATGGAGTAACGATGACAATTTATGCTTAAAGATGAGCTGTTCGGTATAGCTTTGCATAAGCTCTTTGAAAGTAAATTAAATCTAACTCGAGTGAAACCCCAGTCAGCTGATAAATCATGGCATGCAACTGTCCACGGTGATGACTTTGATGATTGAATACATGCGCCAGTACTTCAGCCAAAGGCTCACAATAGCGCTGATCACGACGGATATAATGAATATCTTGCGTAAACGCAGACTCACTTAAGGATTGAATGTGTTCTAGCAGACGCAAATCATGTGCTCTACGCGCCTGAATGCAATCTTCTACATTTGAGTAAAGCACCTCATCTAGTGCATAGCCCGATGGTTGATAACCGCAAATACGTTCCAACCAAAGCACATCACCCACATACAAATGATTCATCATGTGTAAAATGCTTTTAAAATAAGCGCCACAATCCTGCTTTTGTTGCTCAGTGCTTAAGGCTTGTATGGCGATATATAACTTGGTACTGACCCACTGATTATAGTGTGCAAACATTAAATAATGATTTTTAAAACTGTAAGGCATTCTGTACATCTTTCATGATGAATATTTTATTTATTTTTAGCATAAAAAAAGTCCTTACGCAGTTTATCCACGTAAGGACTTTTGAAACCTAAGTTTCAGAAATTAGATTTTAGAGACTAATTCTGGAACTACAGTATTCAAGTCACCCACTAACCAGTAGTCTGCTACTGCGTTAATTGGCGCTTCTTCATCTTTGTTGATCGCAACGATCACTTTAGATTCTTTCATACCTGCCAAGTGCTGAATCGCACCTGAAATACCTACAGCGATGTACAAGTCAGG
Organism: Acinetobacter celticus; assembly: GCF_001707755.1. Lineage (GTDB taxonomy): Bacteria > Pseudomonadota > Gammaproteobacteria > Pseudomonadales > Moraxellaceae > Acinetobacter > Acinetobacter celticus. Next base: position 198,269 of record NZ_MBDL01000008.1, read on the forward strand.
TGCAACGATTTTACCCGTTTGACCAACTTGCATGTCGTTTGGAACAAAACCAGCATCTACTGCAGCACGTGACGCACCTTGTGCAGCACCAAGCTTGTCCGCTAATGGATCAAGAACTGCATGATAGTTCTCACCAGAACCTACACCGCGACCACCAGATACAACAATACGTGCAGCGGTTAATTCTGGGCGTTCAGATTTCACGATTTCTTCAGAAATGAACTTAGAAATACCCGCATCACCTGTAGAAGCAACAGCTTCAACTGTAGCAGAACCGCCTTCAGTAGCAACTGGATCAAACGCTGTACCACGTACAGTTGCAACAACAACAGATTCATCAGATTGAACCGTTGCGATTGCATTACCTGCATAAATAGGACGCTTGAAAGTGTTTGCTGAATCTACTGCAATAATGTCAGTAATCATGCTGACATCTAAAAGAGCTGCAGCGCGAGGTAAAATGTTTTTACCTGTCGTTGTAGAAGCAGCAAGGATATGTGAATAACCTTTACCTAGTTCTGCAACTAATTTCGCTACGTTTTCAGCCAATTGGTTTGCATAAGCTGCGTCGTCAGCAAGTAATACTTTGCTTACACCTGCAACTTTTGCCGCTTGGTCTGCAACTGCTTGAGCGCCAAAACCCGCAACCAATACAGTGATATCACCACCGATTTTTTGAGCCGCTGCAACAACGTTTAACGTTGCACCGTTTAGTGCTTTGTTGTCGTGCTCAGCGATAACTAAAATACTCATGATTTTTATCCTTCTGTATTAGATCACTTTCGCTTCGTTTTTCAATTTTTCTACAAGCTCATCGACAGATTTAACTTGTACACCAGCTTTACGTTCTGCAGGCGCTTCAACTTTAATCGTTTTAAGCTTTGTTGCAGGAGTAACGCCAAAATCGGCAGGTGATTTTACATCAAGCGGTTTTTTACGTGCTTTCATGATGTTTGGAAGAGCAGCATAACGAGGCTCATTCAAACGTAAGTCAGTCGTAATAATCGCTGGAAGTGCAAGTTCAACAGTTTGTAAACCACCGTCAACTTCACGAGTCACTTGTACTTTGTCGCCATCTACTTTCACTTCTGAAGCAAATGTGCCTTGGCCTGCGCCAAGCAATGCACCAAGCATTTGACCGACTTGGTTAGAGTCGTCATCAATCGCTTGTTTACCAAGAAGAATCAGTTGTGGCTGTTCAGCATCAACCACACCTTTTAAAATTTTAGCAATTTCAAGTGCGCCTAATTGGCTGTCATCAGCTTCTACCAAAATGCCACGGTCTGCACCAAGCGCCATAGAAGAACGAATTTGTTCTTGCGCTTCTTTAGCACCAATAGAAACCACAACGATTTCTGAAACCACCCCTTTTTCTTTTAAGCGAACCGCTTCTTCTACTGCGATTTCACAGAATGGGTTGATAGACATTTTTACGTTAGTAAGGTCGACCCCACTATTGTCCGGTTTAACACGAACTTTAACGTTGGCATCAACCACACGTTTTACAGCAACAAGAGCCTTCATGTAATCCTCGGCTGTTTTAGCAAATGTAAATATTGAGAAAAGTTAGTGTAACTCTTCACTTTAAATTTTTTAGGTGCCCTATCTTGCAATGCACATGGCATTTGGGTCAAGTCACAATTATCGAAAGAGTGGCAAAAATGCATAATTTTCCTTGAACTTAACGTTCACCTTTTTTCTATTTAATTTTACCTCACTGTTTTATTAAAACATTTATTCAAATTTTAATATTTGATTTTTATTATGTTTTTACTTGATTAGGTTCATCAAAAGTTTTGATTTAAGGTTTGTTTTTAGCTCACTCATCTATCTGCGCTTGTAAATTTCATCCTGACGAATCACACATCTAAACTGTCATTTTGGACAAAACACACTCATTTTGGTTAAGATTTGTGTTATTCGGATGACAATTGAAAACAAATTTAATCAATGCACCAGATGCATCTGATTATTTTAGGGTGCTAAAGATAAAAAATCCTGCCATTACCTGCAGGATTTTTTATCTTTAGCATTAATTGGATATTAACCAAACAGCTGCTAAGCCCAATAAGCCACCCGATGTCCCATCAATCCACTTTTGTTTGCGTGCATCAATATGGGTTTTTTGAGTGATTTTGGCAAAAACTAAACTTAGACTACAGTACACTACAAAAATTAAGCCGATAAAAACACAGGAAAGTACCAAGCCTTGCGTTACTGTATTACCAGACTTATCAATAAATTGCGGTAAAATCGCAAAATAAATTAACATGCCTTTTGGGTTTAACAGCGCAGTAAAAAAACCTTTCTTCACTGGACTTGAGCTACTTTGCTCTTCAATTGCCAACTTTTTAGGACTAAAAACTGATTTTAATAAATGCGCTGACAAATACAATAAATAAGCGATACCCAACCAACGGATAGTCTCAAATAAAATAGGGAAAGACACAATAATAGCCGCAATGCCTAAGGCAACTAAAATTGAATGTACCAAGTAACCTGAGCACACCCCTAATGTTGCCATCATGCCCGCTTTTGCACCCTTGCCCATTACTTGAGACAGAATAAACAACATATCTGGCCCAGGCGTAAAAATAAGTGGCGTCACGGTTAAAGCAAAAAGTACCAATACAGACATGTCCTTTTCCTTTTTCACTATCTTGAAAGGAGAAAAATAGTATCTGAGAATTGCGCTAAAATAGGATTTCATTTATTCTAAATTTATTACTATTTTTAGAATTAAATTCTAATTTATGAAAATTTCTTCAAAGTCTATTCTAGTAAAGCTAGATCGTATTGATAAAAATATCATTCGTACTCTGCAAAATAATGGTCGCATACAAAATAATGATCTAGCCAAAGAAATTGGCTTATCGCCGTCATCTTGCTTAAGGCGGGTTAAATTACTGGAAGAAGCAGGTGTAATACAAAGCTACACCACAGTAGTCGATCCACAAAAAATTGGGTTCCAACTTTTATTGATTTCGCGTATTTGGTTAGTTGGGCAAGATGCAGAAACCATTGATACCTTTATTGAGGCCATGAAAGAACTACCTCAGGTCATGGAGTGCTACATTATTTTAGGTGAATGCGATGCCATGCTAAAAGTTGTGGTGCCTGATTTAGAGAGTTACCGTAAGTTTCAATCCACACATCTGACCAAGAAAAATGGCATCACCAGTGTCAAAACCGATGTGCCAAGTCAAATTGTCAAACAAAGCTATCAGCTCCCTTTAGACGATTTATAAGTGCTTAAAAGATATAAGAGAATAAAATGCCTTATTCGATAGAAACGCCAAGACTGCTACTTCGACCTTGGCAACGCAACGACTTCGCTCTTTTTGCTCAAATAAATGCAAGTCCTGAAATCATGCGCTATTTCCCACAGCCTTTAAGCACCATTGAAAGCAATATGTTAGCTGAAAAATTTCAGCATTTGATTGAACTGAATGGTTGGGGCTTTTGGGCTTTAGAACTAAAGCAAACAGGACAATTTATTGGATTTACAGGGCTACATACGCAACCCGAATTATTTACCTTTTCGCCATGTACTGAAATTGGCTGGCGATTGGATTCTGCATATTGGCATCATGGTTATGCCACAGAAGCGGCTACTGCTTGCTTAAAGTTTGCTTTTGAAAAATTAAAACTGAATGAAGTGAAAGCATTTACAGCAGTACAAAACACGCCCTCTGAAAAACTGATGTTGCGTTTAGGTATGCAACATCAAGGCTATTTTGACCACCCAAAATTGGATCAACATAGCCCTTTATGCCGTCATACGCTTTATGGTATTACACCCACTGTTTTTCTAAAAAATCACGATGAATGTGACTTAAATCAATCAATTCATATTTTGACAAATTAAAGATATTCCAAACGGCAAGAAAATCTTGTTTTGAATCAAAGGAAACTGTAGGTGATTGGGTTTCTTGCCATTGCAAATCTGAAATCCATAAAAAGGCTTTCTGCGTATTGGCATTTAGTGCTTGTACTTTACCATTGGCATTAACACCCTGCACAAAGGTATTTTCAGGCAACGATGGCTCAATTTTTGGCAAACTGATTTCAACAAAATGTTTAACCTGTCGAAGACCATAGCCTGCAAAAATTTCTTTTTGTGCTGTATTGAGTTGCTCATACTTTTTTTGAATATCCAACATCATTTTATTTGCCTAGTTTCAATTAAATTCTTTTATATCTGCTACGGAACAAAAAACGATTCCTAGACTCAATTTATGCAAACACGGTGCATTAATCTGCTCTTTATACGTGAAAAATTGCCTTATTTTTATTCTACATTAGTACAAAGCATCATCATTATTTCTGCTTAAACATTTATTTTCGAGCAATTTATATGCTTTGTCTGCTTTTATCTAGATTTCTTAAATAAGTACTCATTCTATTTTAGAATGGCTAATTTCTAAACATTTTTTAATTATTATGCAAGATTTCATCAGATATTCAAAAAAAGAGTATTTTTTACTCAATAAATAGCTAAAAAAGTATCATTATCTTCTGATGGCTCGTCCAGTCTCTGCTCATACACCTACGCTCTCATCTCTTACAAAAACAGAAACGAGGAGTACGAAGCTTCTTATTTATTTTTTAGTTGCTCGCGGATGTGCCTGATCATAAACTTTCGCCAATTGATCAAAATCGACATGGGTATAAATTTGCGTGGTGGTTAAATTACTATGTCCCAGCATTTCCTGTACTGCACGTAAATCGCCACTATTAGACAACATATGACTGGCAAAGCAATGGCGTAGTAAATGCGGATGCAAATCGACATTGACCCCAGCGCGTTGCGCTTGAAACTTCACACGATTTTCAATTTGTCGTGCACCTAAAGGGTTGCCTTTTTGCGTAATAAATACACTGGCTTCAGGGACAAAATCGCCATGCCACAAAGGATAAATCTGTAGCCACTGCATGACCGCATCTTTTGCTTTACGACCAAACGGCACAATACGGGTTTTATTGCCTTTACCTGTAATGCGAAGCAATTGACGGTTAAAATCGACATCTTTAATACGTAACGCTTGAACTTCTGCCAGACGCAGACCACTGGCATATAACAATTCTAGAATCGCTTTATCACGAAGCCACATTTGCTGTTGTGCTTCTGTTTCAGGTTCAGGCTGATCTAATATTTGATTCACCGTTTCAATATCGACCAAACCGGGTAATGGTCGTGACTGGCGTTTTAGCTGAAAATCATTGGCAGGATTAAACTGCATAAACTGACTTTGTTCGGCCCATTTCATAAATTGGCGAATAGACGACAGCATACGTTGTAAGCTACTTGAACTTAAATGAAATCGCTCTACTTTAAACGCCAAATATTCACGTAAATCTGAGGTTTCAACATCTGACAACGCTAGTTTTTTGGTACTACAAAAAACTAAAAAATCAGAAACATCTCGCTCATACGCTTGTAAGGTATGTTTGGATTGATTTTGAATTTCTCGTTCTTTTAACCACATCGCCAACAATACGGTAGCATCATTTTCAAAAGACATGAACGACCTTAAACCTCTTTCTGCTCAAGACACATTAAATAATCCTTCACCTTTTCAGCCGTTTCTGAAATAGCTTTTGCAGCAAAAAGGTGGTCTCCACCCTGAACAATATGTAATGATGAATTGTGAAATTGCTGCTTAAGATAGTGTCCAACAGCTACAGGGCTTATAGGGTCACAATCGCCCCAAAGCAATAAAACAGGTTGCTGTATTTGATTCAGTTGAAGCGAATAATCGACCTGTGTTTTCACAAACCAATTTGGATGTTGTAAAAAAGTGCTTTGATACGCATTGCGCCAATCTTGAACATGAAAAGGGCTTAAATCAATTCCACCCGATGTAGCGATTAACACTAAACCTTTGACTAAATCCTTTTTTTGTAATGCTGCCTGTACTGCAAAAATTCCGCCCATGGACTGAGCAATTACAATACACTCTTGCTGAATTTTCGCTAAGACATAATTACCAAGGCTTGCAAAATCGTAAACATCTGGATGTTTCGGCGCATGATCAAATTCAGGATAAGCAATCACTTGCGTGGTATATTCTGCTGGTAACTGGGCAATTAAAGGTTCCCAAAATGCAGTACTGCCAGATGCCCCAGGTAAAAAAATAAGGTGTTTCATTCAGTCTCTAGGGTAATGGGTTCGAGCTACAGCATAGCCTATAGCCATAAAAAAGCACCATCGAATGACAGTGCTTTTTGACTTCTGACCAATTAACCTTGGAAATATTCCAAATTTAAACGACCTTCATAAACATTGGCTGTTGGGCCAGTCATCCAAACCACATCGCCTTCACGCCATTCAATTTGAAGCTTACCACCAGCCAATTCAATTTCAACAGAACTAGATAACAAGCCACGGCGCATCGCAGAAACAGCGGCAGCACATGCCCCTGTACCACAAGCTAAAGTTTCACCAACACCACGTTCAAACACGCGTAAACGTGCATGTTTATCATCAATAATTTGCATAAAACCCGCATTCACACGCGCAGGGAAACGCTCATGTGATTCCACTTGTGGGCCAAGACGTGCGACATCTGTTTGTAGCACATCAGACACAATGGTTACCGCATGTGGGTTACCCATATTAACAACATCGATGGTCAACACTTCACCGTCAGGCAAAACGATGTCATATAAATTTTCAGGTTCATCTGCAATAAACGGAATTTCATTGGGTAAAAATTTCGGATAACCCATGTTGACCCGTACCCAACCATTTGGCCCCAATTCAGGTTCAACAATTCCTGCTTTGGTCTGTACTTTCATTTTGGTTTTTGTGGTCAACTGACGTTCATGTACAAAACGGGCAAAACAACGTACACCATTGCCACATTGTTCAACTTCAGAACCATCTGCATTAAAAATGCGATATTTGAAATCTGCATTGGGTACATCTGGCGGTTCAACAATTAAAAGCTGATCAAAGCCAATGCCAAAATGACGGTCTGCTAAACGTCGAATAGTTAATGTATCTAAATAGGCACGCTGGCTAATTAAATCGAGAACCAAAAAATCATTGCCCAGACCATGCATTTTAGTAAATTCTAATAACATCTTGCATCACTCCTCTGGCAATAAGCATTCACGTTCCCACAAGGATTCAATGCTTTCACGTTCACGAATTAAATATGACTGATCTCCATTGACCATAACTTCAGCAGCACGCCCACGACTGTTGTAGTTTGAGCTCATCACGAAACCGTATGCACCCGCACCCATCACCGCAAGAATGTCATTTTCCTGAATCGCCAATTGACGTTCTTTCCCTAAGAAATCGCCTGTTTCACAAATTGCACCCACCACATCCCATTCTTTTACTTCGGTATCGGTACGCGGTGTCACTTCCTGAATGTCCATCCATGCTTCATAGAGTGCAGGACGAATCAGGTCATTCATAGCCGCATCAATAATCGCAAAATTACGGTGATTAGTCGGTTTCAACAAATCCACTTTGGTCAGTAATACGCCTGCATTGGCAGAAATACTACGCCCTGGCTCCATATACACTTTCATGCCTAATTTTTCTAAAGCAGGCTTCATGGCATTGGCATATTCTTCAACAGATGGCGGTGTTTCATCTTTATAAGTCACACCAAGCCCACCACCAATATCGATGTGTTTTAGATGGATACCCAATTCTTTGAGTTTCTCAATCATCACCATGACACGGTCTAAAGCATCGACAAAAGGCTGTGTTTCAGTCAATTGAGAACCAATATGACAATCAATCCCCACAATGTTTAAATTTGGCAAAGACGCTGCGTATTGATAGGTTTCATAAACGCTGTCTGATGGAATACCAAATTTATTTTCTTTTAAGCCTGTCGAAATATACGGATGCGTTTTTGCATCGACATCGGGATTCACACGCAATGAAATTGGCGCTTGCTTGCCTAATTTTGCCGCTACTTTTTGAATACGGTCGAGTTCCGCTGAAGATTCTACGTTAAAACAGGCAATACCAACATCTAGCGCTTTTTGAATATCCGTTTCCGTTTTGCCTAAACCAGAAAATACGATTTTCGATGCATCGCCACCCGCTTTCAATACCCGTGCTAGCTCACCGCCAGTCACAATATCAAAACCTGCACCCAGTTTGGCCAATACATTCAATACCGCAAGATTAGAGTTAGACTTTACCGCAAAACAAATTTGATGATCGATAAAGCTAAATGCACGGTCCATATCCAAATAATGCTTGGCCAAAGTATTTTTTGAATAGACATAAAGTGGTGTGCCGTATTGCGCTGCGAGCTGTTGTAATGAACATTGCTCTGCATGCAAAACCCCATTAATGCGGGTAAAACTCATGAATGTATCCTTGCTTAAGAGTTAAGGTGTAGAATTTGAATTTTCAACTTCTGCTGGTGACTGAACTGGAGCTATTTCGTTGTTTTCTTCAGTTTTTTTAGGCGCTTGCGTAGCTGAATGAAGTAAATATTTTGCACGCGAGTCAAAATTTGGGTCGCTTTGAAGCTGTAAAGCACCAGACTGACCGCAACCACTCAATGCAAAACCTATTGCGCATAAACTGATGTAGCAAATGGCTTGACGCATCTATTCACCTATCTCATATTTTCGAAGAAGTATAGCGCAATCATTTGCATGACCGAAGCGCTAAACGCTAGAGCTTATCTTTAGTCATAAAAAAACGCCAGTTTATAACTGGCGTTTTTTTCATTTGCTTCAATTATTTGTGTTTTGGCTTATAAAAACCAAAGTAACCAATAATTAAAATAACGAACCAAATTGGACTCACCATCAGTGCTTTCATGGTATCTGCTTCTAAAGAAAGCACATAAATCATACCAACAAAGAAGATGATGACCATCCAACACGTAAACAATCCACCCGGAAGTTTAAAGGTAGATTTTGCATGTAACTCTGGACGAGTTTTGTAATAAACGATGTAACTCCAGATAATCATTAACCAAACACAGATGAATAAAATCGTTGATAAAGTCGTGGCTAAAGTAAAAGCTTCAACTGTATTTGGAACGAAATATTGTAAGGCTGCACCTAATAACAAACACACCGCAGAGAAATAAAGTGCATTGGCTGGAACAGCACGTTTATTCAAACGACCAAAAGCTTTTGGCCCCTGATCTTCACGTGACAAACCAAATAACATTCGGCTTGTAGAGAACACACCACTGTTCATTGAGGACATAACAGAAGACAACACCACCAAATTCATAATAATTGCGGCCGCTGCAATACCCGCTTGGCTGAATAAATTCACAAACGGTGAAATACTTGGATCAATTTTATTCCATGGCGTAACAGACATCACAATAACCAAAGCCAACACATAAAAAACAATGATACGAATTGGAATTGAGTTCACGGCTTTGGGTAAGTTTTTCTCTGGGTCTTTGGTTTCTGCAGCCGTTGTACCGACCAATTCCACGCCCACAAAGGCAAAGATTGCAATTTGGAAACCTGCTAAGAAGCCCGTTACCCCTGTAGGAAATAAACCACCATGCGACCAAAGATGTGAAAATGCTGCAACTTCACCTGTCGTGGAAGTAAAACCTGTAAAGATCATCCATAAGCCCACCGCAATTAATACCACAATGGCAATAATCTTAATTAGTGCAAACCAGAACTCCAATTCACCAAACAGTTTCACGGTCACCAAGTTCAAGCCCATGATAAATACAATGGCGGCCACACTGATCATGACCCCTTCCCCGGGTGTGAAAGCTATCCCGCCATTAAAGAACTGTAGGTAGTAAATAATTGCCGATAAATCTGCAATACCAATGGTGATCCAGCACAACCAATAGGTCCATCCGACAAAATAACCTGCCCATGGGCCAATTAAATCTGTAGAAAAATCGATGAAAGACTTGTATTCAAGATTTGATAGCAATAATTCACCAAGCGCACGCATGACGAAAAAAACCATGAAACCAATAATCATGTAGATCAGTAAAATTGATGGCCCAGCTAAGCTGATCGTTTTACCCGACCCCATAAATAAACCAGTACCAATTGCGCCGCCAATTGCAATCAATTGTAAATGACGGTTGGATAAACTTCGTTTTAGTTCACTATCTTCGGTAGTTGAACTGAGGTTTTCATTTGACATTGTTATTTTGTCTCTCAGAATTCAGTGTATAAAAGTAGCCCAAAAAAATTAAAATCGAAAAAGTTTTTGGAGAGATTTATCAATATTTAGACGCTTTATCGCGCTTTAGAAGTTTTTTTAAACAATGTCACCTGTATCCTTATCTGTTTTAGCCTATCCCTGAATAAATCAGCATTTTGCGTGCCAATTTAAATTATGGTGAGAATAACTGACAAAAAATTGTGTTTATAAACAGCTATTGCTACATTCTCACCATCCATAATTTCTTATACAGATAAAGAGCTACATGAGTAAAGTCAAAACTGTTTACCGTTGCGAACAATGTGGGACTGATCATCCTAAATGGGCAGGCCAATGTACGGACTGCGGTGAATGGAATTGTCTCAGCGAAGTGAGCATTGCACCTGCGGTTATTCATCGTGCGCAACCCAAAATGGGGGCAAGTGGCGGTTATGCAGGTCAAGCTTCGTCCATCACCACCTTAAATAAAGTTTCAGTTTCAAAAGAATCTCGCCTTGCAACAGGGATTGGTGAGTTTGACCGTGTATTAGGTGGTGGATTGGTGACAGGTTCAGTCGTTCTGATTGGGGGCGACCCCGGTATTGGGAAATCCACCATTTTGCTACAAACCGCTACCTATATGGCGTCTGCCCAAAATCATGCCTTGTATGTGACAGGTGAAGAATCGTTGTCGCAAGTTGCCCTTCGGGCGCAGCGTTTAGACTTACCGACCGATCAACTGAAAGTTATGGCGGAAACTTGCGTGGAGCGAATTTGCGAAGTTTTAACGCATGAACGCCCTGCCGTCGCCATTTTAGACTCTATTCAAACGCTTTATACCGAAACTTTACAGTCTGCACCCGGCGGTGTTTCGCAAATTCGTGAATCGGCTGCGCTACTTACTCGCTTTGCTAAAAATAGTGGAACCTCCCTTTTTCTGGTGGGCCATGTGACCAAAGAAGGTGCATTGGCTGGGCCTCGTGTTTTAGAACATATGGTCGATTGTGTTCTGTACTTTGAAGGTCAATCAGATTCGCGTTTTCGTATGATTCGTGCTGTCAAAAACCGCTTTGGCGCAGTCAATGAATTGGGCGTTTTTGGCATGACCGATAAGGGTCTTCGAGAAGTGTCAAATCCTTCTGCCATTTTTTTAAGCCGCTATGATGAAGCTATTCCCGGCTCAATTGTACTTATTAGCCGTGAAGGCACACGCCCACTTTTAGTTGAAGTACAAGCACTGGTCGATGACTCTCAAGGCCAACCGCGACGTGTAGCTTTGGGCTTAGACCAAAACCGCCTAAATATGTTGTTGGCGGTTATGCATCGCCACGGTGGTGTGCAAACCTCTGGGCAAGATGTTTATGTCAATATTGTCGGTGGTTTAAAAATTACCGAAACTGGATCTGACCTTGCTGTATTACTGGCGTGTGCATCCAGTATTCGCGGAAAGGCTCTACCGCAGCAATTGGCCGTTTTTGGCGAAGTGGGTTTATCGGGTGAAATTCGTCCTGTACCCAATGGACAGGAACGTTTAAAAGAAGCCATCAAACATGGCTTTAAACATATTATTTTACCACGTGGCAATGCACCACAAAGCCCTATCGCTGGCGTCAATATTATTGCTGTTGCACGCTTACATGAAGCTTTAGCAGAAGCCATGAGCCTGAGTGAAGAGCTGAGTTAATCTTCAAATAGGTTATTTGCTTTTAATTTTCAATAAAATACGCTTTTTGTATTGAAATCCAGAGCAAATGCCTGCATAAATACAGGGCAATATTTTTATTTTTTATATTAGGAAAATTTAATGGAAGTTCGACAGCGTGGTTTGATTGCAGGCGTTTTAACTGCAGCTTTATTGGTTGCCCCTTTAACTGCTGAGGCAAAACGTGCGGGTGGCGGTAAAAGCCATGGTATGAGCCGTCAAGCCGCTCCGACTCAGTCTTACCAACAGCCTCGTCAAGCTGCACCAACTCAACAACCAGCAACTGCAGGCGCACCAGCAAAATCTGGTTCTAATATTGGTGGTATGGTTGCTGCCGGCGTAGCAGGTGCTGCAATTGGTGCGGTTGCTGCAAATGCCATGGCAGATGACAAAAATACTCAGCCCGCTTCTGAAGCGCAGGTTGCCCCTGCTGAAGAAAAAGGTGGTATTCCGAGTTGGATCTGGATTTTACTTGCTGCAGGTGCTGCCTTCTTTATTTTCCGTAAGATGGGCGCAAAAAAAAAAGTAGCCAATAACCCATTTTCACCCAATAACGGCCCGTCTAACAGTGCGCCATTTGGTCAGCAAAATACTGCACCACGTGGCCCTGCTGGCGACAATAGCAATATTTTTGGTCAGTCTGTTGGTGGTAACGGTGCATCGAACACCCCTGTGAACAATGCACCTTTTGCAGGTGGCGCGTACACAAACTCAGGTAGTCAATTACCTGATGGTTCTGAACCCGCTACATTCTTACGTGTTGCACGCCAACGTTTTAACCATATTCAATCAATGAACTCTGCAACCAATATTGCAGAAATTCAGCGCTACCTAACGCCTGATTTATATCAGTCTATGCGCAATGATATTATGGAAAATCAAGACCAAGACGTGGCTGAGTTCTCTAACTTAAATGCAATGGTAGCCGATGCAATAACTGAAAATGGTCAATATGTAGTAAGCGTGCGCTTCACTGGTACAGTGAGTGAAGACTTAAACAGCTTACCGCAACCGTTTGCAGAAATTTGGCACTTTGTGAAGCCTGCTGGTTCTGATCAAGATTGGTTGGTTGCGGGTATTCAACAAGACAGCTAATACTGTTATGCAGTAAAAAATAGCAACTTCGGTTGCTATTTTTTTAATCAATTGAATCAAAACTTACCATTAAATAACTGGTATAAATCAAAAAACACCTCATATTCATTTAAAAAATCAGCACAGCCTTATTTGGGGTTCATTCAGTTTTTATATTTTCTATAGAGGTTGTGTTCATCTTTCAAAACGTAGAAGTAGATAAAAATTTCTCATTTTCTAGATATAACACCCTAAGCCAATTTTAAGACACGACTTCAGAACGGAGCGTAAGGATGGAAAAATGAAGCTTCTAGGTGATATTTATACATCTAACATCTGTTAAAAAATTATTATTTCTACCTTATAAATGACTGATATAAATTAAAAAATTTACAAAAAAATCTGTCAAATAATTGATTTTAAGTATTATTTACAAACGAATCATTAAGATTTAAAGACTCAACGCTCCTTACACCAATACGCTTGATGGCTATTTTATTCTATTCACTTTTTAAGAAACCACTCATGTTAACCAAAATAATATTTTTTGAACTGGCTATATTAAATCTAAATGTTAATTGTTATCATTTAGATTATTGAAATTATAATTGTATTTTGACCTAAAATCATGAATAGCTCTCCATTAGAAATTACTACGCTCAAAACGAATGTAGCCCCATTCCAAAATAAACAAAGTGTCAATACAAGCTTAATCAGCTATCGATTTATGATTTTTTATCGCTTTGCTTTAGCCTTGATTGGTGGTTATGTCCTAGCCAGTTTAAGTGCCGTGGTTATTGCACAATATTTTATTGAATATCGTGCCAGTGCAGCCATGAGCGCCACACTTGTGGCTTTTTTACTTCATACCACAGCATTTATTTGGGTTTTTATGGTCAATAAAACCTTAAAAGCGACTTTGGGCATCGTAGTTCCTTGCCTTGTCCTCTTTGCCCTGATTAGAATTTTAGGAAACTAACATGCGTCCAGATGCCAAAGCGGAAGGACCGCGTCAGTCCATGTCATGGCTACATACATGGGCCAGTTTAATTTTAGGCTGGCTGTTATATGCCATCTTTCTAACAGGCACTTTAAGTTTTTTTCAAAATGAAATTACTGTGTGGATGAAACCCGAGTTACATCAATCTGTACCTCAAGCTTCTCAAATTCAGCAAACCAAAGTCGCGCTAGATTATTTACAACAACATCATCCACATGCAGGAAGTTGGAGCATTCAACTGCCCAACTCGCGTCAAAACACCACACAACTGACCATTCGTGAGCAAGGCGAAGACCCGCGCGCGCGTAGAGGTGGTAAACGTATTACACTTGATAGTGCAACAGGTCAAGTTCTGGAAGCTCGTGACACACGTGGCGGTAGTTTCCTTTATCGATTCCACTTTGAACTCTATGGCTTGCCTCGTCTTTGGGCACGTTGGCTGGTTGGTGTCGCCACATTACTGATGTTAGTCGCTATTATCAGTGGCGTAATTACCCATAAAAAAATCTTTAAAGATTTCTTCACTTTTCGTTCAGGCAAAGGACAACGCTCTTGGTTAGATGCACACAATGCAACCGCCGTACTGGCGCTACCCTTTCATATAATGATTACATTCAGTGGTTTATTGTTGCTGATGTTTATGCTGATGCCTTGGGGAATAGAACAGATTTATGAAAACCGTGGACAATTTCTGCAAGAACAAAACCGTACTATGGTGCAAGGTGGAAAGGTAGAAAATAAAAACCAAGCCACAAACCAACGCCAAGGCGCGAATGAAAATAGTGCTGAACATGGCAACCTGCAAACCAGAGGCAATGGCGAAAGTAGACGTCAACGTGAAAAGCCCCAAGCACATCCCGCACCGCTGGCAGGTTTAACAACTATAATTGAAAATGCACAATTGCAATGGAAGTCTAACCCCATTGGAAGCATCAATATTATTGCCCCCAATACCAATCAAGCCCAAATTGAATTACGTGCTTTGCACGGTGAAAGTGTTGCACATCGTAATGTTTATCAAACTCTAAATTTTGATGGTGTGACGGGTCAAAAGATTATAGATGAAAATGACCGTCTCAATAATCCATCCATTCCAATGGGCATTTATAATGTTGTTACTACGCTACACGAAGCTCGTGGTGTCGATTTAGCACTCCGTTGGTTGCTATTTTTATCGGGTATTGTTGGCACGTTAATGGTTGCTACAGGTTTAATTCTTTGGTGTGTTAAACGCGCTCCACAACAGCAAAAACAAGGGTATAAATCTTTCGGCTATCGTCTGGTTGAAGTCACGAATATTGCAGCAATTATTGGGCTACCAATTGCTTGTGCTACCTATTTCCATGCCAACCGATTTATTCCCAGTCACTTAGAAAATCGCTTAGATTGGGAAATACGAAGTTTCTTTATTGTCTGGTTGCTTACCCTTATCTATGCAATGTTCCGTACTCATCGTCAAGCATGGTTAGAACTTTTGGCTTTGGCGACTGTGGCATTCGCGTTATTGCCCATCATTAATTTTACTACTGGCGGTCAAGCACTTTGGAATAGCATTGCAAATGACCAATGGATGATTGCCAGCTTTGACCTTGCGATGTGGGTACTGGCCACCTTGTTTGCCTATTCATTCTATAAGGTAAAAAAGCATAAAGGCTTACCCGCTAAAAAATCCAAAGTGCCAAAAATCACAGCACAGGAGACTGACGCATGATGTTCTTTCTCTTTATTTGGACCATGAGTAATTTAGGTTTCTTTGCACTTGCAAGCTCTATGGCTAAACATCAAAAACAGATTTTCGGTCATGAATTGGATGTCCAAAAAACAAAGTTCACCACAATAATGGGTTGGATTTTGTTAATAATTGCTCTATTTATTTGTATCGTTTCTGGTTCTGTCAGCAATATGATGAGCTATTGGCTAGGTGCTTTAACTTTTGCAGCCTTATTCACAGGACTATGTTTAAGCTATTTAGAAACAAAGATGAAAACCATAGCCATCATCACCGCTGTCATAGCTACACTTTCTGGGCTCATTCATCTCTTCTGAATAAAGCATTCCACCACAAAAGCCAATCTTCGGATTGGCTTTTGTATTACAACCGATTAGGCTATGCATATTCTGCCCTTTTGGATTTACTATGTCTGATCTTCCTATCTCCCCAGAGCTATTTAACCGTGCAACAGCGGGCAACCGTGAAGCACAATTTGAACTTGCTGAAATTTATATGCAAAGTGAAAATGAAGAACATGTCGAACTTGCCGAAGAATGGGCACTAAAAGCCGCTCAACTGGGTCATGTAGAAGCCATGTATTGGCTGGGTGAAGGTTATTCATTTTATGCAAAAGAATTACTTGAAGAAGACCCTGAAGAAGCCAAAACCTATTTTGAACATGCTTACCGTTGGTTAAAACAAGCCAGTGAAAGTCATCATGCGGGTGCGATTTTAGAATTAGCCAGTTTATACCGAAGTGGCAATGGCACAGAAAAAGATGTTGCTCAATCTGTAGAACTGGTAAAACAAGCAGCAGAGTTGGGTGAAGCACAAGCCATGCGTGACTTGGCTTGCATTTATGAACATGGTTTAGGGGTAGATGCAGACGATGCAAAGGCCGATTACTGGAACGATAAAGCTCATATTGCTGAAGAAAAATAAGATTTAAACCAAGCCCGTCTATTGATGGGCTTTTTTCATGCAAATCATTCGTTCTTAAAATTTCCGCACAAAAATAATCTCTAAATCCTGTTTAGGTATAAAACCTTTTTTAACCATTTGAAATTGTGTTGGACTTATTTTTTTCACATCTCCTTCCCAACAAAAGGAAACCAATTCATTTGAATCACGCTCAATGGTAAGTTTAAAGTTTTGAATTGGCTTTGCCCAATTGGCACCTGTTTTTAAAATATAACCCAAGGCTTGATAAGGTGCATGTTGTGATTTTGCCTTTTTTAAACCTGCTTTAAAATTCTGATCCATACAATAAGTTTTTATGTCTTCTTCTGGATACACGGCTACAGACCCACCAACTAGCGGTGCGTATTGATGTTGCACGTGGGTTAAAGCATTTGCTTTAAAGGTTTGCTTCCAACTGTAAATCACTTGAGCAGACCATGTAATGACTTCATTTTTATCTTTTGGCAGTGCTTTTTGTAGTTCTGTATTTTTACAATTTCTCAGTTTGTTCTCAAAAATTTCATATGCATAATCTTGCCGATTCCACGGATTCAACATTTCTTTTTCAGTAAAACCGCATTCTTTAAATGCAACCGTTAAATCAAGTGGTGCCGACTTTTCATCTTTTTGAATAAATGTACGCACATGCATGTCTGGTTGTATCGATTTCCCATTGATCTGAACCTTAAAGCTTTTAAGCAATCGCTCTGTATCTGCAAAATCAGATTCAAAAAAGTTCTCAATTTTAGGAAGCGGAAATAAAATGGTTTCAGTAATGTCTCGAGGACTTAAATTTTTAAATTGATAATCGACTTGAATCATTTTTTTACTGATCAATAAATCTTCACTCAGCATTTGAACATCTTTGTTTTTAAGATACTGTACACCGCCCGTGGCGACATAGCCTGTGGAATCATTGGCCAATGTTGACATAGAAATTACACTTAAAATGATCATTACTTTTTTCATGATTATTGTTCTACTCCAAGTCAGCTCACTAAATTGAGCAGCCATTATTTAATCAATTCTACACCTCAAAGACTTATCAGTTAGATATTAATCAATTTCAGATTGGAACAAAATTCATTTCCAAGTACAATACTCCGCTAGTCGAGGGGTGCTGCGACGTTTTACACATTAGCTTATCAATGCTAAAGGTAAAATCGCTAGGCTCGACCATCGATCAAATGTTCAATTTGGTCAACAACGGCATCCGCGAACATAACGATCCAATCTATTTTTTATCTAGGAGATCCAGATGAACGCGGTTACTGCTTCATTTACAGATTACAAAGTTGCTGATATTTCACTTGCTGATTACGGCCGTAAAGAAATCAAACTTGCAGAAGCAGAAATGCCTGCACTGATGGGCTTACGCAAACGCTATTCAGCGGAAAAACCACTTGCAGGCGCGAAAATTCTCGGCTGTATTCACATGACCATTCAAACTGCGGTTTTAATTGAAACCCTCGTTGAATTGGGCGCAGAAGTTCGTTGGACGTCATGTAATATTTTCTCTACTCAAGACCATGCTGCTGCCGCAATTGCTGCTGCGGGTATTCCTGTATTTGCTTGGAAAGGCGAAACTGAAGAAGAATACAACTGGTGTTTAGATCAACAAGTAAATGTAAATGGTACGCCTTGGGATGCCAACATGATCTTGGATGATGGTGGTGATTTAACATTACTTGTTCATGAAAAATACCCAGAAGTGATTGCAAAAATTCACGGCGTAACTGAAGAAACAACAACAGGCGTACAACGTCTGTACGAAATGCTTCGTGACGGAACACTAAAAGTTCCTGCAATCAACGTAAATGACTCAGTTACTAAGTCTAAAAACGACAACAAATACGGTTGCCGTCACTCGTTAAATGATGCGATTAAACGCGGTACAGATATGCTTTTATCTGGTCGTCGTGCACTTGTGATCGGTTATGGTGACGTTGGTAAAGGTTCTGCACAATCACTTCGTCAAGAAGGTATGATTGTACGTGTAACTGAAGTTGATCCAATCTGTGCTATGCAAGCATGTATGGACGGTTATGAAGTTGTTTCTCCATACAAAAATGGCGTGCAAACTGGTAAAAAAGAAGACATCAATCTTGACCTTCTTCAAAATACAGACTTGATCGTAACAACAACGGGTAACTACCACGTTTGTGATTCTGCAATGTTAGATTCACTAAAAGCAGGTTCAGTTGTATGTAACATCGGTCACTTTGACACTGAAATTGATACCAACTACTTACGTGGTTACAAATGGGTTGAAGTTAAACCTCAAGTACACCAAGTGTATCGTTCAGAAGACGAAAATAACTACCTAATCCTTCTTTCTGAAGGTCGTTTAGTGAACCTTGGTAATGCAACGGGTCACCCTTCACGTATTATGGACGGTTCTTTTGCCAACCAAGTATTGGGTCAAATGCATTTATTTGCTGAAAAATTTGCTGATCTTCCTGAATCTGAAAAAGCGGCTCAAATCCGTGTAGAACTTATTCCTAAAAAATTAGATGAAGAAGTTGCAGCGGCAATGGTTCTTGGTTTTGGTGGCGTGTTGACACAATTAACACAAGTTCAAGCTGATTA
Source organism: Acinetobacter celticus (assembly GCF_001707755.1). Taxonomy (GTDB): domain Bacteria; phylum Pseudomonadota; class Gammaproteobacteria; order Pseudomonadales; family Moraxellaceae; genus Acinetobacter; species Acinetobacter celticus. Next base: position 217,434 of record NZ_MBDL01000008.1, read on the forward strand.
TTTGGGTGTTGCCGTTGAAGGTCCATTCAAATCTGAGACTTATAAATATTAATAACCCTCACCCCATTCCTCTCCCAGAGGGATGGGGGTGATCACCTGATTAATAAACGAATGAAATTCAATTTCGTTCATGTAAATTAATTTGGTTTGTTCCCTGCAAAATATTCAGTAATGAATAACTCCTCTCCCTTTGGGAGAGGTTAGGGAGAGGGTGAAAATGAATAAAAAGTCTTATAAAAAAGGATTTAACCATGACCAAACGTGTTCCTATTTCGTTTGAATTCTTTCCGACCAAAACAGATGTCGGTGCGGAAAAACTTCGCGTTGTTCATCAAGAACTACAACTATTGAACCCCGATTTTTTCTCTGTGACTTATGGTGCGGGCGGTTCAACCCGTGAACGTACTCTAGCTGCCATCAATGACTTTAATGGTAAAGGTACACCTGTTGCCCCTCACCTATCGTGTATTGGTGATGACAAAGCACGTATTGCAGAACTGCTTGATTTGTATCAATCACAAGGTATTGACCGTATTGTTGCATTGCGTGGTGACTTACCGTCAGGTCAAGTCGGCTTAGGCGAATTACCTTATGCAACCGACTTGGTACGGTTTATTCGTGAACATTCGGGCGATCACTTTCAAATTGAAGTGGCGGCTTATCCTGAAATGCATCCACAAGCTGAAAGTTTTGACTTAGACATTCAACGTTTTTGTGACAAAGCCAATGCTGGTGCAAATGCGGCAATTACTCAATTCTTCTTTAATCCAGATGCCTATTTCTACTTTGTAGACCGCATTCAAAAAGAAGGTGTTGATATTCCAGTTGCGCCAGGCATTATGCCCATTACCAATGCCAGTAATCTTATTCGCTTCGCAGATGGTACAGGTGCTGAAATTCCACGTTGGATTCGCAAGCAATTGGCTGTCTATGGCGATGACACTGCAAGTATTAAAGCTTTCGGCCATGAAGTTGTAGTGAATTTATGTGAACGCCTGATTGCAGGTGGCGCACCAAGTTTGCACTTTTATACCATGAACCAAACTGAACCTAACCGTCAGTTGGTCTTGGACTTAGGCTTAGCTTAATTTTAAATATATTATTTGGCTTAATTTCGATTAGGCCAAATTGAATTCCTTTTTATTGATTGTTGAGAGCCATACCACATGTCGCGTTTTTTTATTCAAGCAGATTTAGCTGTAAATACGCATGTTGAATTAACGGATACTGTCTTTCACCATTGGGTGAAAGTATTACGTGCTCAAGTCGGTGAAAGCGCAACCTTATTTAATGGACAAGGCGGTGAATATCAAGCGACACTGACCGAAATCAATAAAAAAACAGCCACTGTTGTTATTCAGCAATTTAATCCAGACAACCGTACACCTGCATTTACAACCCTATTGGGTCAAGTGATGAGTAAAGGCGATCGTATGGATTATGCTATTCAAAAAGCTGTGGAATTAGGTGTTTCAAACATTCAGCTACTCACTTCTGATCGCTGTGAAATGCGTTTAAAGTACGATCGAGACCAAAAGAAAATAGATCATTGGCAAGGTATTGCAATTGCCGCTTGTGAACAATGTGGAATGAACACAGTCCCTACAATTTATGCACCCGTCAGTTTAGACAATTGGCTTGCATCTCAACTTCCTGCGACTAAACTCGTGCTGGCTCCAAATAAAGATGAAACTGATGTACTGGTAGATGCAACCAAAGATATTGCGCTCTTAATTGGCCCAGAAGGTGGATTGAGTGAAGCAGAAATCCAACTGGCCAATCAGGCAGGCTTTAAAAATTGGTGTATTGGTTCGCGCGTATTACGTACAGAAACTGCACCTATTGTTGCGCTCTCTATTCTGAACTACAATTTTGTGCTTTAATTCATCTGAATTATAGATTTCTGTATATGATTTGATTGATTTTTAACTATAAGCTTATTAGTCTTAACGTTAGAGATCTAAAAATCCAATTATATTGATAAGAAAATATCGTTTGGACCAATAAAAATAGCAATTTCCGCGACTGTATTTTTAATAAGGCATTTATATTGATGACTGATGATCAATATGACTATATCAAGCAGTGTAACCATACTGCACAAATAGCGAATACACTTCGCTTGAGTCGCTATTTTTTGGTCAGTATTCTCGTTATTTGCCTATATTTATTTTGCATCTATCAAATTTATTTTAGTTCGCCTTCTTTCTATTTTAACTTATGGTTTATTATTACAGAGCTTTTTGCCAGTTTTTGCTGGCTAATTAGCACCACATTTTTTAAGCCCAATCACTATGATTTAAAAGTCGCAAATCGCTGGATACAGTTTCAATGTTTATCTATCGGGGTACTCATTGCTGCAGGTATTTTCATTATTTATTATCACCTGCCCGCTATTAATCCCAATTTCACAGACATTCAGGCGCTCACACTGTCTGCTTTATTGCTCATTGTGACTCAAACTTTTGGTTTAACCTACTTAACACAAAAACTAAATTATTTTTGCTTGGCCTTTCTACCCTCTATTGTGCCTTATTTAGTCTCACAATTTATTTTTATTGAACAAAGCAATCACTTATTTAGCCTCGCCATCAATTTTGCCTTCATTGTTCTTTTACTCTGCGCATCAACTTCGTATCGTATTCATAAAAGCATTGCGATCTTACATGCTAAAAATCGTTTGTTAATGCAAGATGCCGAACAACAAGTGGCTTGGAGTGATGAGTTATGCCAACAGTTACAGAGTGAAATTAATCACTCCAAAAATATTGAAATGCAATTACAGCTAAACAATCAAATGCTTGAACAAAAAGTCAAAGAGCGCACATTTGATATTCAGCAAATGAATCAAGATTTAGAAAACCAACAACAAAATTTAGTATTGGCTCACGAAATTGCAGGTTTACGACCATGGGATTGGAATATTAAAGACCGTAAAATTTCAATCACCAATAACAATCAAGAAAAAACACAACGCAATTCTAAAGAGCACCATCAGCAATTACAGCATGTCATTCACCCTGACGATATCGATCACTTCAAAGATGCAATGAAGCAACATTTGCGCCGTCACAATGATCGTTATGAATCGACTTACCGCTTGCAAAATACCACAACAGGCAAATGGAATTGGGTTCATGACATTGGACGCGTTATTTCCCGTGACCCTAAAACCAAGAAACCCACACGTATGGTGGGTATTCGTCGAGACATTCATCAAGAACGTATTTCTCAAGAACGCTTAAAACTTGCAGCCAGTGTTTTAGAACAAGCAGCGCAAGGCATTTTTATCCTAAATGATGAGTTTTGCTATATTGATGTCAATCCCTTTTATGAACAGCTCACTGGTTTTCAGCACGAACAGCTCATCGGTAAACATTTATTTGATATTACTGCCAACTATAAAGAACAACAGCGCACGATTCATACAAACATACTAAATCAAGTCAAAAAAGCCCGTGAATTTGACGGTGAACTCAATGAAAAGTTTCTTTCAGGTAAAGAGCTGACTATTTGGATGCACATCAATGCCATCACCGACGAGCAAGATCGTGTGACCCATTATATTGGAATTGTTTCCGATTTAACCGAACGAAAATTACAAGAACAGCGCTTATCTTATTTAGAAAACTATGACACGCTGACCGACTTGCCCAATCGGTTTTATTATAATTATCAGCTACATCAATACCTTGTGTCACAAAAAGATTCTATCAAACAACTGGCCGTTATTCGTTTAAACATTGACCGCTTCCGTCCATTGAATGAATATTTAAGCAATAATGGGGGGGATGAATTATTGCGTCAAGTGGCTCAGCGACTTAGATTGACCAATGCAGAGGCCCTATTTCTTGCCCATTTAAATGGTGATGATTTTTCAATTGTCTATGAAATTTCACATATCCGCCCTTCCGTAATTGAGCATTGTGAGCGTATTACCAAAGCATTTAGCCAGCCATTTAACATTCTTGGACAAGACCATTTAATTACCTTATCAATGGGGGTTGCCTTCTACCCTGAACACGGTCGCCAACTGGATTATTTAAATAACTGTGCCGAACAAGCCCTTTCAGAAGCTAAAAATTTAGGAGGAAACACCACATATTATTATTCAACTGAAAGTACAAAATTGCTAGAAGATGGTATTTTCCTCGAACAAGATTTACGTAAAGCCATTCAGCGCAATGAACTTGTGGTGTATTACCAACCGAAAATTAATTTCAGAGATAAAAATATTCACGGCTTTGAAGCGCTAGTTCGCTGGAATCATCCCAAAAGAGGCATTATTCCACCCGGCCTATTTATTCCGCTTGCTGAGCAGACCAGCCTAATTTCAGACATTGGGCGCCTTGTGATTCATCAAACAGCCAAGCAAATAAAAATTTGGAATGAAATGGGTTTTACGAATATTTGTGTCTCTGTCAATATTGTGGCGCAACAATTACGTCGTGGCCAATTACTACAAGACTTAGATGAAGCAATTTCAATCAATGGTATTTCAGGGGCCAATTTAGAATTAGAAATTACCGAATCATCCTTTCTTGAAAATTCTGTAACCATTAAAAACCTCTTACATGAAATTAAAAGCCGTCAAATTAACATTTCATTGGATGACTTCGGCACGGGCTATTCCTCCCTATCTTATCTTGCTGACTTTCCAATTGATATTTTAAAAATAGACCGTAGTTTTGTTTCTAAAATTGGTGAAAACAAACAAGAAGCCATTGTCAGCGCCATGATTGCCATGGGCAAAGCTATGGGGATGGTCGTTGTGGCTGAGGGCATTGAAACCAAACAGCAATTGAAATATCTACAAGACCTTGACTGTGACATTGTACAAGGCTACTTTTTTTCTAAACCTCTTCCTGAAGCGGAAGCGACGCTATACTTAGAAAAAAACTTACATGTCACGGCTTATACCTCACTCATCTCATCCTAAAGATTCCAAAACGAAGTTTATTGAAATAATGATCGCTTATCGTCTGGGCGAAATGTCTAACAAATGATATATTCAAGCTGATTAAAGCAACACTACCCGCTTTTTGGGCAACTCAAAACAAACGAGATACAGATGGAAGATCAATCTTTAAAACAGCAGGCTTTGTACTATCACGAGTTTCCAACCCCAGGAAAAATTAGCGTTACACCAAGTAAGCAATTGGTCAACCAACATGACTTAGCACTTGCATATTCCCCTGGTGTGGCCGCACCATGTTTAGAAATTGAACGTGATCCATCAACTGCCGCGCTTTATACAGCACGTGGCAACCTTGTCGCCGTGATCACCAATGGTACAGCCGTATTAGGTCTAGGAAATATTGGGCCACTTGCGTCTAAACCGGTCATGGAAGGTAAAGGCGTTCTATTTAAAAAATTTGCGGGTGTCGATGTTTTTGACATTGAAATTGCTGAAAATGATCCAGACAAAATCGTAGAAATTATCGCGGCTTTAGAACCAACGTTTGGTGGTATTAACCTTGAAGACATCAAGGCGCCAGAGTGTTTCTACATTGAGAAAAAACTTCGTGAACGCATGAATATTCCTGTGTTCCATGATGATCAACACGGTACATCAATTATTGTCGGTTCAGCGTTACTGAATGCTTTACAATTGACTGGCAAAAAAATTGAAGACATCAAAATTGTCGCTTCAGGTGCGGGCGCAGCTGCATTGTCATGTTTAGATTTGCTTTGTGCATTAGGTGCGAGAAAGGAAAACATTACCGTTGCTGATTCGCGTGGTTTGCTAACAACCAAACGTGACAATCTGGATGAATCTAAAAAACGCTATGTACAAGACATTGAAGGCTCTCAGCTTGCTGATGTTATGGCCGGTGCTGATATGTTCCTTGGCCTTTCTGCAGCAGGTATTCTGACCAAAGAAATGGTCAAAGTAATGGCTGAAAATCCAATTATTTTTGCTCTTGCTAACCCAGACCCAGAAATTTTACCTGAACATGCACATGAAGCTCGTCCAGATGTGATTATGGCGACAGGTCGTTCGGACTATCCAAACCAAGTTAACAACGCACTTTGCTTCCCCTATATTTTCCGTGGTGCTTTGGACGTTGGCGCAACAACCATCAACGAAGAAATGAAAATTGCTTGTGTACATGCAATTGCGCGTATGGCACACATTGAAGCAGATGCTGCATCTTATGGTGAAAAATCTGCATCATTTGGTCGTGACTACTTAATTCCGCGTCCACTGGATCAACGTTTAATTCTTGAAATTGCGCCTGCAATTGCACAAGCAGCAATGGACTCTGGGGTTGCAACTCGTCCAATTCAAGACTTCGCAGTTTATCGTCAACGTTTATCTGAGTTTGTATATAACTCTGCGTTTATGATGAAACCTATTTTTGCTCAAGCAAAAACAGACCCTAAACGTATTGCCTATGCTGAAGGTGAAGACTTACGTGTTCTTCGTGCAGTTCAAATTGCAGTCGATGAAGATTTGGCAAAACCAATTCTTGTTGGTCGTCCAGCAGTGATTGAAGCAAATATTAAGAAATTAGGCTTACGCCTTGAAGACGGCGTGAATATTACTATCGTCGATCAAGAAAAAAATCCTAATTACGAAAAATTTGCAGATGATTACTATCAAATCATGCAACGTCGCGGGGTAACACCTGAGTACGCGCAACGTGAAGCACGTCGTCGTTCTACTTTAATTGCTGCAATGCTAGTCAAACACGGTTTAGCCGATGGTATGCTTTGTGGTACGTATTCAAGCTACGATATTCACTTAGATTTCGTGCGTAATGTGATTGGTTTAAAAGAAGGTCGTAGCACATTCTTTACGCTCAATGCATTAATGTTGGAAGATCGTAATTTATTTATTGCAGATACTTACGTAAACACCAATCCAACCGCAGAACAACTGGCTGAAATGACCATTTTGGCAGCAGAAGAAGTTCGTCGTTTCGGTATTACGCCACGTATTGCACTACTTTCACACTCTAGTTTTGGTTCAGATCAACACGATGCAAGTGCTCAAAAAATGCGTAAAGTGTTTGATATCTTAAGCCAAATTGCACCTGAGCTAGAAGTTGAAGGCGAAATGCATGGCGATGCCGCACTCGATGAAAATATTCGTCAATTTGCTTTCCCGAACTCACGTTTCAAGGGTTCTGCAAACTTACTGATTATGCCAAACCTAGATTCTGCCAATATCTCGTTTAACCTGTTGAAATCGACTTCGGGGAACAACGTGACCATTGGCCCTATCTTGCTTGGTGCTGCAAAACCAGTGCATATTTTGACTCCAACTGCGACAACACGTCGTGTTGTGAATATGACAGCTTTAACTGTGGCTGAAATTCAGGAAAATGAGAAGCTAGCGCTTTAATTTAGCCTGTCAGATCGCACTTTGTGACTTGAGAAAACCTCTATTCTGTAGCATGATGGCTTCAAGAATAGAGGTTTTTTCATGCAAGTTTATTTAGTAGGCGGTGCTGTACGGGATCAGTTACTCAGACACCCCTATCACGAGAAAGATTATGTTGTTGTCGGTGCAACGCCGGAACAAATGCTTGCTCTGGGCTATCAGCCAGTGGGTAAAGATTTTCCTGTTTTTTTACATCCAAAAACCAAAGATGAATATGCTTTAGCACGGACTGAACGTAAGTCTGGTCATGGTTATCATGGTTTTGAGTTTTATACCGATGTTGCCGTCACCCTTGAGCAAGACTTAATTCGTCGTGACCTGACTATTAATGCAATTGCAATGGATGATGCAGGCAATATTTATGACCCTTATGGTGGTCAACTCGATTTAGAAAATCGACTACTCCGCCATGTCTCAGATGCTTTTGTTGAAGACCCTTTACGCGTTTTGCGTATTGCTCGTTTTGCGGCCCGTTATAAAACTTTGGGTTTTAAAATTGCAGATGAAACTTTAGCCTTAATGACTGAACTGGCATCCTCTGGCGAATTACAAGCATTAACCCCTGAACGCGTTTGGAAAGAAACTTCACGGGCATTAATGGAAGATCATGCCGATGAGTATTTTGAAGTTTTGCGCGCTTGTGGCGCGCTAAAAGTTTTATTTCCAGAAATAGATGCGCTGTTTGGTGTACCGCAACGTCCTGAATATCACCCAGAAATTGACTGTGGTATTCATACCATGATGTCTTTGCAACAAGCCTGTAAAAGCCAATATTCTTTAGATGTACGTTTTGCAGTCTTGGTGCATGACTTAGGCAAGGCATTGACCCCAGCCGAAGAATTACCGCGCCATATTATGCATGAAGAGCGTGGAATTAAACCCGTTACGGAAGTCTGTGACCGCATGCGCGTGCCAACTTATACCAAGCAATTGGCTTTGGCCGTATGTAAAGAGCATTTAAAATGCCACCAAGCTTTGACCCTCAAACCCGGGACATTATGGCGTTTGCTACAGCGTTTAGACGTATTACGTCGTCCTGAACGAGTGGAAGCCTTTGTTCAAGCCTGTGAATGTGACGCACGCGGACGTCTTGGTTTAGAAGACCGTGAATACCCTCAGGCAAAATATGTTTTGAATGTAATGCAAGTGGTTCGTAACATTAAGGCACAAGATTTACCTGCCGATATTCAAGGGCCAGATATTGGTGAGATGTTGATTCAACGGCGTATCCAAGCCATTGAGGAACTAAAAACCAAACAACTTGCGACCCAGACCATTTAGCCTTAACTATAAAGTGAGTTTGATCATAAAAAAGCGTCTTTAAGTACTTTTTTATGATCAAAAATTAATATCGTCAGATTCTTCAAAAATACTCTAGGAAACATCTGCTGGGAAAGTAATGACTTGATCTAAACGCATCTGTTCAGTGGCAATCATTAATAAACGATCAATTCCCAAAGCAATACCTGAGCATTTCGTCATATTCGGTAAGGCGGCCAACAAATACTCATCAATTGGCATGACATGTAATGCCAGTTTTTTTCGCTCTGCATTATCTGCTTCAAAACGATGACGCAACACATTAGCATCAATTAATTCATCATAAGCATTGGCCAATTCTAAACCATCAATATACAGCTCGAACCGCGCGGCCACCAATTCACCATCTTCATCTAATGCTGTTTTTGCTAAAGATGCCAATTCAGGTGGAAAATCGGTTAAAAATACGGGCGTATCAAAACCGAGGCTTGGTTCCACCATATGAGAGAACAATAAGTCGATATATCCCAATCGATCATCGCCTAAATCTAGATTTAAACCAACACGGCGTGCAGCGTCTTTCAATTGTTGTAAAGTCGCTTGCAGTGGATTCAAATCTAAACGGTCGATGAACGCATGCTTATAGCTTAAAACGGTTGGGCGAACTGCATCAAAACGTTCTTTTAAAGTCACATTCAGTAAATCTGTAACTTCGAACATTAAGTCTTTTAAATTAAAATCGGGGCGATACCATTCCAACATGGTAAATTCGCTATTGTGCTTACGTCCATGTTCATCATCACGGAATACTTTACAAATTTGATAAATGGGTCCACTGCCACTGGCCAATAGGCGTTTCATGGCAAATTCAGGAGAGGTTTGCAAATAATGTGTTTGCTTCTTGCCTTGTATATGACGATGCGCCTGTACAGAAGCTAAATACACATCCGTCACTCCTGCTTGCGACAAAATAGGCGTTTCCACCTCTAAAACATTACGCTCTGCAAAAAACTGACGTAACTGCGCATACATTTTAGCGCGAGCTTTCATTGCATTTAAATCACAAGTGGGCTGATATTGAATGTTCACTTGACTCATGCTTTTGGCCCTCCATGTGCAGCCCATTCGCGGCGTAATGGATAGGTTTTACGTAAATGATCAAAGGCAGTTTGATTAACTTTTCCCTCTTGCAGGCAATTCCGTAGGTTTTGGTCATCTTGCGCAATATTATAAATGTGTTGTAAATGCTGTTTTAAAGTGACTTTTAACTCTTGAGTTTGAAAATAAGGTTCGCAGGTCGGCAATTGTGTTTCAAATTTTTTATCCGCAGGTACGCCCTGTAATTTGCAAAAGGTATCGTAAATCATTTGTGTGCCACGTGCTTTGCCTTCGAGGCTATAACCAGCAATATGCGGTGTAACTAGACCAACCAAATTCAGTAATTCGGCTGAAATTTCAGGCTCGTGCTCAAAAACATCTAATACCACTTGGCGTTGCGTAGCACGAATATCAGCCATCAAATCTGCTTCGGCGACCACAGGCCCGCGTGCTGAATTAATTAAAATTGCGGTTTTTTTCATTTCTGATAAGGCTTTCGCATCAATTAAATGAAAAGTTGGATGTTCACCACGATAAGTCAAAGGTACATGTATCGAAATAGCATCGGCTTGTGCGAAAAGCTCATTCAATGAAACTTGCTGAATGCCTGATCGTTCTACAAAAGGGTCTTGCCCCAACACCTTCCAACCCAATAATTCCGCCATATAAGCCAAACGTGAACCGACGTTCCCCAAACCTATAATCCCTAAAGTGAAGCGCTGATCTGCATCAATTAATTCAGGTTTTAAATGTAACAATGCCGTAATGACATACTCTGCGACAGCCTGTGCATTGCACCCTGGTGCATTCGACCAAGTAATCCCCTGCTGCGCCAAAGCAGACCTATCTAAATGATCTGTCCCGATGGTTGCACTACCCACGAATTTTAGCGCTGTATTTTGAATTAATGCCTGATCCACCTTAGTTACAGAGCGAACCAATAAAGCATCGGCATCCTGAACCTCATCATGAGTGAGTGAACGACCAGCAACTTGATGGATTTCGCCAAAATCAGCAAAGAAATAATCTGTAAATGCCAGATTTTCATCTGCAACAATTTTCATAATATTGTCCAACTAGGTTATGCCTGTATCATAACGCGTATAGAAATACGTGACTATCTACACGTCACTTATGAACTGGTTTTTGCTGTTGACTCGCAGTTGTTCACCTAAGGGATGTTTGACCCAGCCGTCTTTATTTTGAATTTAGCTAATAATGATAAATTGGACATCTTTTTCAAGCAGTCGTTTGCCATTCTTTTCAATCAATAGTTATTTAAAAACCTCAAGCCAACACCAGGTTCAGTGATAATGTATTTGGGTTGCACGGCATTATCGTTTAATTTACCGCGTAATTTAGCCACCAATATTCTTAAATAATGCGTATCTTCCTGATGTGTCGGCCCCCATAGTTCTTTTAAAATTTGAGGTTGTGTAATCAACTGTCCTTTGTGCTGTGCCAATAAAGTGAGTAACTGATATTCCTTTCGTGTTAAGGAAATTAGCTGTTGATTCAAAAAAACTTGCCTGTGTGCAAAATCAACTTTTAACATACCATCATCATAAACAGCCGACTCTACGACCACATGCTGCGCTTGACGAAGCAAAACACGTATTCTGGCCATGAGTTCTTGAACACTAAAAGGCTTGGTCACATAATCATTTGCACCTGCATCTAACAGTTTCACCTTTTCTTCCTCGTCAGCACGTACGGACAATACAATGACGGGTGCGCTAGACCAACTTCTAAGCTCAGACAGCACATCAAAACCATCTAAATCTGGCAAACCTAAGTCTAAAATCACCAAATCTGCACCCTGCAAAGCCAACAGTTCTAAGCCCTGCTGACCATTTTCAGCTTGAAGGACTTTGTAACCTTGGGCACGCAAGGCAATATCAAGAAATTTTCGAATCTGTGTTTCATCATCAATAATCAGCACATTGGCCATCGCACTTGCTGACATGTTTTGTTCTAACATCAGATTTCCTTAATCAATAGAATACTTCACTCTACTTGTTGTATAGGAAGTTGCATGCGAATACAGGTTCCTTGATTGTTTTTAGCAGAAGATGCCACAATTTCCCCCATATGCGCACCAATAATCGCTTTCACAATGGTGAGGCCTAAGCCTGTGCCATATTGTCCGCGGTCGCCTCGTTCCATGGTATAGAACATATCAAAAATACGATCCCGTTCATCTTCTGGAATGCCCTGACCTTGGTCACTAATGGCTATTTCTATCTCATTTTCATTCAGCTTTGCAACATGAACTGATACAGCTTTATGTTCAGGTGAGAACTTAGCCGCATTTTCCAAAACATTAAAAATAGCCTGTTCAATTAAAGCAGCATGCACAAATAAACTGAGTGTTTCATCAGGTAAATGTACCTCAACCAATGACTTCGGCATATAGCGCTTTAAACGACGCACCGCTGAACCAATCAATTCATCGACCCCAATCCAATCACGTTTTAGGCTTAAACCTTCATGCCCCAAGCGTGTCATATCCAATAAATTTTGAATATAACGATCTAAGCGCTCACCCTCCAAATGAATGGCCTCCAGCAAACTATCCTGATCTTTTTCATCCATTGCATGGCGGTAATTGCTTAATGTATCTGCTGCACCAATCATGGAGGCTAAGGGTGAGCGTAAATCATGTGATACCGATGACAAAAGTGCAGATCGTAGCTTTTCTGTTTCTGAACTGACATTGGCTATTTCTAAGGCCTTGGTTAATTGTGTCCGCGAAATGGCTTGTGCAATGTATTCAACCATCACCTCTGCCAATTGTTTTTGCTCTGAATTTAATGCCAATTGTAGTGATGAAAACTTAAGCCCGACCACGCCTAGACATTGTTTAGAGGCCAATAATGGTAAAAACCACCAATCATTTTCAGTTAATGTTTGGGTAAATCGCCCTGATGGTTGATGGTTTTTAAACGTCCAATTGGCCGAAATTTTTTCTTTATCACTGATACTGTCTGACGCTGTTTTTTCTTGATCGGTTTCTGGGAAATACATCCAAACGTCCGCATTTAGGTTTTTACTTAAGCTGTGTTGCGCAATATCCTGAACATGTTGCAAGTCTACCGCTATAGAAAGTTTTTGCCCTAAATCTTGCATGATGCTGTTATAGCTATTGGCTGCTTTTAAAGCCGTGACTTGTTCTTTAAGTCGCGATGCCAATCGGCTTGCAATTAAAGCGGCACCCAAAAATGCCACCACGGTGATCATGCCTTGATGCGCTGAAATTTGCAGGGTGAATTTGGGGCTAATAAAAAAGAAGTTATAGGCCAAAAAAAACAAAATGGCAGAAAATACTGCAGCCAACATCCGTGTTTTCGATGCCACAAAAACCACGGCGGTAATGAAAATCACCGAAAGATCTTCAATCCCCAGATATTGTTCGCCAATACTGGCAATGACAATACTAATGACTGTTGTAGCAACGACATAGCCTGTTTCTCTCAGCGATAAAAATCCCGCATTCGCTTCTAAAATAGAATAATATTTTTGCTGAGCCACAACAGGAACTATGCTTAATTCAAAACGAGGCTTTAATTGCAACAATTGGTCAACAACGTTTGGCTTAAAACGCAACTGAAAATTGCTTTGAGCAGGTTGTGCCAAGACTAAGGTGGATATGCCATGATCCATCACATAATCAAATAATGTTTTGGCATGTTGCTTTCCGTACAGGGTTTCAGTCATTCCGCCCAATTGACGGGTCAAATTTAAAGCGGTCTCAATTTCACGGCTTTGTGAATTTTCTTGTTTAGTTGTTATTTTTGAATCTTGAGAAAAAGCCACCACAGTCCAATTTGCCAAACGGTTTTCTGCAATCCGACAACCTGCACGCACCAATGCTTCAGAATGCCCTTGTCCATCCACCATAATTAAAATATGATTTTTTAAAGGAACGGGGGTAAGTCCTTGAATGGCAAAATTTTCTCGCACATCGCTATCAACATAGCTGGCAACCGTTTGCATCGCCAATTCACGTAAAGCAGTTAAATTAGAATGATTAAAAAACCGCTGTAAAGCCTGCTCTGCTTGCTCTGGCACATAAACTTTGCCTTGATTTAAGCGTTCTAGCAATTCATTGACAGGCAAGTCAATTAAGCGAATATCACGAATGCGCTCAAACACCCGATCTGGCACCGTTTCAGCAACACGAATACCGGTAATTTGAAAAACCACATCATTCAAACTTTCTAAATGTTGAATGTTCATGGTGGTAAAAACGTCAATCCCTGCATCTAATAATTCATTGATGTCTTGCCAACGTTTTTCATGGCGACTGCTGGGCATATTGGTATGGGCAAATTCATCAACAAGAACGATGCTTGGCTTTTTATCCAGCACTGCATCTAAGTCCATTTCTTCCAGTTGATGCCCTTGGTATGCAATCATTTTACGAGGAATAATAGCAAGGCCAGCAACCAAGTTTTCGGTTTCTGCACGACCATGGGTTTCGACATAGCCAATGGCAATATTGTTGCCTTGCAAAGCCAATTCATGTGCACGAACCAGCATGGCAAAAGTCTTTCCAACACCGGGTGCCGCCCCTAAAAATATGGTTAAGCGCCCAGATTGATAGCGCTGTGTGTGTTGCAGCAAAACATCTGCTTTATTCGTTCTATTTTTATCCATACCATTAATATCTTTAAAGAAATTATATTTCAAAAATCAAATATGTGCTTAAACATATCATTTTTTAATTGAAAACTATTCAACAAAACTAAGTAGTCCCTTCTCCCTTTGGGAGAAGGTTAGGATGAGGGGAATTTTTATATTAAGACCTCTCCCTAACCCTCTCCTTTTTAAGGAGAGGGAACTTCCGACAATATAAATATTACTAGAAGCTCGACTTATACAAGAATTCTAATCAAACATCAAAATCACTTTCCAATTTGATCCAAAGCCAAATTTAACTCCAATACATTTACCCGTGCTTCACCCAATATTCCAAAAGTGGGTTGCACCGTATATTGCTGTACCAATTGAACCACCTCTTGCTCAGAGATCTGTCTTGCGTTCGCAACACGTTTCACTTGAATGAATGCAGACTGCATACTAATTTCAGGGTCTATGCCACTCCCAGAAGCCGTCACCAAATCTGCTGGAATTTTTGATTTTTCAATCTGTTCCTGCGCTGCAATTTTATTTAAACGCTCCTCTACGGCTTGGTGTAAAACTGGGTTGGTTCTGGCCAAATTACTCCCTGCCATTGCCATCGGGTCATAGTTCGAAGCCGATGGCCGTGGATAAAAATACTGTGCTTGAACAAAAGGTTGTGCAACCAAACTTGAACCTAAAACTTGATCATTTTCCATAATTAAACTGCCATTGGCTTGATGCGGAAAAATCACTTGCCCAAGCCCTGTTGCCACTGAACTGTATACAAAGCCACAGAGACCCAAAGCGATAATCGTTAAGCCCACAGATGCACGTGTTAAACCAACCAACGATGAATCAGTGAGTTGCTGATTTTTCAGTGAATCATTTTCCAAGGGATTATGTTCAATGTTCATTTTTATCATCCTTACAAATTTTAAAGTGACAACAGTGGACTAATCATCAGATCAATCACTTTGATTGCAACGAAAGGCAACAACACCCCACCCACACCATAAATCAACATATTACGTCGCAACAATTGGGTAGAAGTAGACGGTTTAAATTTCACACCACGTAAAGCAATTGGAATCAGTAAGGGAATGATCATGGCGTTAAAAATAAGGGCTGAAAGAATCGCACTTTCAGAGCTGCCCAATTGCATGACATTCAACACACTCATTTGTGGAATGGCAGCCACGAATAAGGCTGGTAAAATTGCAAAGTACTTCGACACGTCGTTGGCTAAGGAGAACGTGGTTAATGCACCTCGGGTAATCAACTGCTGTTTGCCAATTTCCACCACGGCCAGTAATTTGGTTGGGTCTGAGTCTAAATCCACCATATTACCGGCTTCTTTGGCCGCTTGCGTACCCGAATTCATAGCAAGCCCGATATCGGCCTGTGCCAAAGCGGGGGCATCGTTGGTACCATCACCCACCATGGCCACCAAATGCCCTTTATTTTGCGCTACACGAATACAATTTAATTTATCTTCAGGTCTTGCTTCAGCAATGTAGTCATCTACCCCTGCTTCCGCTGCAATTGCTGCTGCAGTTAACGGATTATCCCCTGTGACCATGACGGTTTTAATGCCCATTTCGCGTAAGCGTGCAAACTTTTCTTTAATGCCTGGTTTAATCACATCGGATAGCTCAATCACACCAAGTAGATTTTGGTCTTTCACTACGACCAATGGTGTTGCACCTTTAGATGCCACTTGCTCTACACGGGCTTTGAGTTCGCTATGATTCTCAAGGTTCTGCAATGTAAATTTCAAAATCGCATCAAATGCACCTTTACGCACTTGATGACCATCTGGCAAATTGACTCCTGAAATACGGGTTGACGCATTAAAAGCAATAAATTCTGCCTGATCTGGGTCAACAATACGCTCACCCAATTCTTTTGCCAAAGCCACCACGGACTTACCTTCAGGAGTCGGATCTGCAAGTGAGGTCAGCATCGCAGCCTGACGAAGTTCAGATTCTGTCACACCTGCGAGCGGATAAAATGCAGTTGCCTGACGGTCACCATAGGTAATGGTTCCTGTTTTATCGAGCAACAATACATCGACATCCCCTGCCACTTCAACTGCTTTACCCGACTTAGCAATGACATTGGCTTTTAAGGCTCTGTTCATACCCGCAATCCCAATTGCAGGAAGTAATCCTCCAATGGTAGTTGGAATGAGACACACCAACAGCGCCACCAATAAAATGGGGCTTATTTCAATATTCAGGAAATGCCCAATAAATGGCAGGCTCACCACCACAACAATAAACGTCACGGTCATCACCGTCAGCAAAATACCCAATGCAATTTCATTGGGGGTTTTTTGACGATTTGAGCCTTCAACCAAAGCAATCATGCGGTCTAAGAAACTATTGCCTGCTTCGGCAGTGACTTGTACCACAATACGATCCGTCAATACTTTGGTACCGCCAATCACACCTGACTTGTCAGTGCCTGCTTCACGTAATACAGGTGCAGATTCACCTGTAACGGCTGCCTCATTAATGGTGGCGAAACCATAAACAATTTCACCATCAGCAGGAATCAATTCGCCTGCACGCACTTCAATCAGGTCAGACATTTTCAATTCAGTTGCTGAAATTTGCACGCCATTCACATCATCTTTATGTTGAATACGACGTGCCGTTAAATTTTGGCGGGCTTGTCTTAAAGATAACGCTTGGCCACGACCTTTGGCTTCTGCAACCGCTTCTGCATAATTGGCGAATAAAACCGTGATAAATAAAATAAAAGTGACCGATAAGCCAAAAACCAAGTTGGCTTTACCCAACAAAGTACTGACCAAGGTAATAATGGTACCCAGCCACACAATCGCCATCACAGGATTTTTAATCATGTGTTGTGGAAGCAATTTAATACATGCATTTCTCCACGCTTCAGCTTGAAATAAAGTCGAAGATAATGTGTTTTGTTGTGCTTCAATAGATTGTTTTGAATGATTCATTGTACTCACCCTTAACCTTGAACCAATAACAGATGGTCAGCGATTGGCCCCAAGACGAGGACTGGCATAAATTGTAATAAAGTTAACATCACCACAATGGCAATCAGCGTGAACGCAAAGGTTGGCGTTTCAACTTTTAGACTTCCGCTACTTTCAGGTGCCTGGCGTTTGGCGGCTAAACGTGTCGCAATCATGAGTGGAATAATGAGCGTCGGGAAACGCCCCAATAATAAAGCCAGACTACAGGTCACATTCCACCACACGGTGTTATCTGCCAGACCTTCAAAACCTGAACCGTTATTGGCAAATGCAGACACATATTCATACAGCACTTGCGAAACAGCGTGATATTGCGGATTACTATTGCCTGTCAATTCGGGAAAAAATAAAGTCACCGCAGTTAAACTTAAAATCACAATCGGCTGTATGAGAATAACCACCGCCAATAATTTAATTTCACCCGCTTCAATTTTTCGACCAAACAATTCAGGCGTACGCCCTGTCATTAAACCTGCAATGAATACAGCCAAAAACAGATAGATAATGAATTGCTGTAGACCACAACCAATACCGCCCCAAATGGCATTAATGAGCATATTGGCCAAAGCCACAAAACTGGTTAATGGCGCAGATGAATCATGCATCATGTTGACAGAACCATTATTCACTTGTGTGGTAATGGCCGCCCAAAGTGCAGAAGATGCTTCACCAAAACGGACTTCTTTCCCTTCCATGGAATACAGCTGTGTTGCTGTAGATGAAAGGCTTTCAGACCAAATCGCAGTACTCGCTGAAATAACTGACATCAGCAACATTGAACCAAAAACAAAGCCTGCAAATTTTGCGCGTTTGGTGAAAAAACCCAACATAAAAATGACAGAAACTGGAATCAGTAGAATTGCGATCATCTCTAAAAAGTTAGATAACGGTGTTGGATTCTCTAATGGCACACTACTATTCGGACCATACCAACCGCCACCGTTACTGCCGAGTTGTTTAATCGCGACCATGGGTGCAACTGGACCTAATGGAATTTTTTGCGTGTGTAATTCGGCAGTTTGGTCAATGACTTGCACTTCAGGACCACCTTGAAATGTAGACGGCACACCTTGGCTATTGAGCAATAACGACCACACCATGCACAATGGAATTAAAAAACGGAATGTTGGGCGTATGACATCTGCCCAATAGTTCCCGATATTAATCTTCTGAACTTTGCTACTAAAACTGGCATTCTGATCTTCTTCTGATAATTCATTCGATTGCCTATAGAACAATGCCCGAACCGTTGCAACCACCATGGCTAAACCCATCATTGGGGTAATAATTTGCATTCCCACAATAGCGACCATTTGCGACAAATAAGACAGTTGAGCCTGTCCTGAATAATGTTGCTGATTGGTATTAGTCAAAAATGAAATCATGGTATGTAATGCCAAATCCCATGACATATTGGGTGCGTTATTCGGGTTTAGTGGCAAACTGGCTTGTGTCATAAATAAAACCCAAGTCACCAAGCCAAGTACCAAACAACTCAGTACAAAACTCAGTGTATAAGTCTTTACGTTCATACCCAGTTTAGGGTTCGTCCCCAACACTGCATAAATCGGTTTTTCAATCCAATTGAATACAGGGTCAATTTTCATCTCACGATTTTGCATAATTACCGCAAGATATTTACCTAAGGGATATGCCAAAATGGTCACAATGACCAAAAGTAAAATAAACGCTAACACGGCATCTCACTCCCCTTTAAACAGCGAGTAATAGAGCTATTTTTAATATTGGTAGATCTATATTTTTTAAGTGTTTGTACAAAGCATTTTTTTAGATGCTGTACTTGCTGATACGCGATGAATGTAGCACTCATCTTTTTCATCCTAAACATTGGGATATTCCACGGCTTAGTATGTGAAAATGATGCGTAAACTCTCTATTCATGAAAAAGCATCTGGCGTAAAAATTACGTAAAAATTTGTCTTTTACCATTTATAAAACATGTGAAATACCTTAAAAAAGACTCCAATTTTTAATCATTTAATTCTTTTATTTATGGAAAATTTTGAACTGCTAAAAGCCCTGTTTTTAGGGCTGATTGAAGGGTTAACCGAGTTTCTACCTATTTCCAGTACGGGACATTTAATTCTCTTTGGTCATATCATCGATTTTCACTCAGATGCCGGACGTGCTTTCGAAGTCGTTATTCAATTGGGTGCCATTCTTGCCGTTTGCTGGCTGTATCGACAAAAAATTATAGAATTGGTTAAAGGCTTTTTTTCAGGTGATGTACATGCTCGACGCTTTGCCATCAATGTATTTGTAGCCTTTCTTCCTGCTGTGGTTATTGGGGTCTTAGCTGTCGATTTTATTAAGCAAGTTTTGTTTAGCCCACTGGTGGTTGCTTTTGCTTTAATTATTGGGGGGCTAATTATTTTTGCAGTTGAAGCCAAAGCGTTCAAACCCAAAACCATTGAAGCCACGGACATTAGCTTAAAGCAAGCCATCCTTGTTGGCTTTGCACAATGCCTTGCCATGATTCCAGGTACATCTCGTTCAGGTGCAACCATTATTGGTGGCATGCTTTCAGGTTTATCACGTAAAGCCGCCACCGAGTTTTCTTTTTTTCTAGCCATGCCAACCATGCTGGGTGCAGCAACCTATGACCTCATTCGCAATGCAAGTGTATTAACCTCAGACAATATGATGAATATTGCGGTCGGTTTTGTCGCCGCATTTATTGCTGCCTTACTTGTGGTCAAGGCTTTGGTTAAATTTGTAGAAAAACACACCTTAAGAGTATTTGCTTGGTATCGGATTGTATTGGGTATACTTATATTGATGGTATTTTAAAAAATACCAAAAAATTAACCTGAGTTTGACTTTAAAAAGAGTAGAAAAAGCCTTGGTATTTGTAATATATTGATATTAAATACAAAAAATTACAAAACAAGGCTTTCTATGGATCATATTACCGAATTATTTTGTATTCTTGATGATTTTGCAAAATATTGAATGAATCCTTAGAAAAATCACTAATTGCTAATCAAAATCGATCCACACCAAAATCAGCTTTAAGCCTCTCTGAAGTCATGACCATTGTTATCTTATTCGATCAGTCAGGTAGTAAGTGCGCCAAAATTGTGATAGCCAAACGTATTCGTGGCCGTATAAAAACCATTTTTGATGCAACTTATTTACGTGGTGCTTACTTTGAAAAACGTAAGGGACTGATGGCAGATTAGGCTGAGTTTTGTGATAAAAAAGTAGTCCAATGATGGATTAGACACTAAAATTTAAATAACACATAAATATCAATACCATATATGTTTTTATGAAATCTATGATGTAATTTTGGCGTAAATTTTATTTTATGTATCAAAACTTAACTCTTCAACATTCTCACTCCCGATATGGTGCAGTAACTACAAAGATTCGTCTTGCCATCGATGCAAATGGGTATCCGATTAATTTTGAAATCACTGGAGGTGAAGTCCGCGACAGTCAAGTTGCAAGTCAATTGATTCAATTAGTCGGTGAGGCAGATTACTCGACAGCAGATAAAATCATGATTCAGAGCATATTCGTGAAGTTGCTCGATATCGTAAGATGATTCCCATTATTCTAAGAAAGTCTAACAGTAGAAAATAGAACAGAGAGTTTAATCACTACCGTTATCGCTTAAGGCATCTTGTTGAAAATACATTGACTTGTTTAAAGCATTTTCGTGGCATTGCCACACGTTTTTAAAAATTAGCTCGGAATTGTAAGTCCATGTTGTTCTTAGCATGCTGATTTATTTGGTGCAAAGCCAAATGAGGATACGCTCTGATCTCAGCAATAAAATTGACTGTCACCCCAAGTCCTCTCCCTCGTATTTCAATCTCACTTTGCAAGAATCTTAAAGTGGAAATATGCCACTTTAAAGTAATATTGATCTTAATAAAATTAAGAACCCATATCGCTATATGGATTCTTAATTTTTAATTATGGCGTCACGATATTAAACCAAAAATTGTATTCATCAATCATTAGTTTTAACTGCGTTAGAACCTCAGCATTACCCACTATTTTGATATCTCCAGATTTAATTTTTTCTTGCCAAGTGACTGTACCCAGCTGTAATTGATTAAAAGTATCTTTAGTTAAGATGACCTGTGCATCAGCTTTAGGATGTACATGCTGACTATAATTTAGAACAGAATTTTCTACACTTACTGTATATTGCTGAGCCAAATCAGTAAAATTAAAATTAATCTTTAACTTCTTATTTTCTGCTTTTTCTGCATTTAAACGTACAGACCAATAATCAAAGATTAAATCAGGTGACATTGCTTGTAAAATATCACGACTAGCTGATTTTCTAGCACGCGCATTCGGTATACCTTTACGAAGTTCAGTAGCACCTTGTAAATAAATTAAACGCCATGGGCCTGATTCACTTTGATAAGCCATTTGCTCATACGAGTCTGCCAATAAGTTTTTTGCCTGAAGATTATTTGGATTTGCAAATACGACTTGTTTTAAAACCATCGCCAACCATCGATATTCTCCACGGGAAAAATCGGCTTGAGTCTTCTCTAAAATCGCTTGCTCACCCCCCATATATTGCACATATTTTTTTGCAGTATCTACAGGCGAAAGTTCATTTAAACTAGATGGATGACCATCGTACCATCCCACATAACGCTGATAAACTGCTTTAGCATTATGACTAAGTGTTCCATAGTAATCACGGTTAGACCATATTTGTGCCAAGCTGCTTGGTAGCTTAATTTGATTAGCAATCTCCACACCAGTATAACCTTGGTTCATTAAATAGACAGATTGATCATGAATATATTTATAAAGATCTCTCTGTTTATTTAAATAGTCATTGACCTGAACTTTACCCCAAACTGGCCAGTGATGACTTTGAAATTTAACCTCAACATTATCACCGTATAGTTCAATTGTTTCATTAATATATGCCGCCCATTTTTTGGCATCCCTGACTTCTGCACCACGCAAAGTTAAAATATTATGCAACGTATTAGTGGTATTCTCAGCCATCCACATCGCTTTGAGCTGTGGTAAAAAAATGTTCATTTCGGCAGGTGCTTCCGCTCCTGGTGTCATTTGAAACACCATTTCGACCCCATCAACATTCAACTTTCCACCTGTTTTTTGAATATTGATATTAGGTTCAATAATAGTCATGGTACCAGATGGTATAGCCAGTCCAAGTCCAGCGCCGACATTACCTTCTACATTACGTTCCAATAAAGCGCCATACATATAAGTTGCTCTGCGGCTCATCACGTTGCCAGCAATAACGTTCTCACTCACAGCATGATGCATAAATCCTTCAGGGGCAATTAGCTTAACTTTTCCTGAACGGACATCAGCTTCATTCACTAAACCTTTAATACCACCGTAATGATCAATATGTGAATGACTAATCACAACCGCTATAATAGGCAATTGACCAAACTTTTGGCTCAATAATTCATAGGCTGCTTTTGATGTTTCTGTCGTCGTACCAACATCAAAAACAATCCATCCCTGCTTAGAACGGATAAAAGTGATATTCGATAAGTCATAACCACGAACCTGATAAATATCCTTCTTTACTTCAAATAAACCATATTGCAGATTTAATTGTGCATTACGCCATAAACTCGGATTGACGGTATCCGGTGCATCCTGTTCAAGACTGATCACTTTTTTAAATGACTCTAAATCCCACACGACTTGCCCTGTTGTCGCATTTTTAATGGTTAAAGTATCTGGTTTAAGCAATAACCCCTTTTTTGCATCCATAAAATCTTGCTTATTATTAAAAGGTAACTTTGCATAGACACTTTTATTCTCTTGTCGCGTTACTTCAGTTGCTACCTTAGCAAGCAGACTCTCACTTACACATAATGCCGACAAACCAAACATTAATATGGTTAAATTATTTTTAGCACTTTTAATCATCATTTAATTTCCTTGATTCAACCTTTCCATTTAAATATCGTATTGATGTAAAAAATTAAAATCGGTAGCCCATCTTTAGGCCATAACCTAGTGCATTATTATCTTTAAAATCTGCAATATAAATATCGCTCCCTGCTTGCGCACCTGTTTGCCCTTTGACATCGCCAATCCAAAAATATTTAACGCCTCCTGAAATAAAACTCTGTGCCGTAGGGTTAAATTGCATCGCTAATCCAAAATTCCAATAGCCTTTAGTTGGACCAAGTACTGAAACGGGATCACCTGCGCCAGAATCCCAACCAAACGATGTTGTGGCGCTCCATTGTGAATTTATTTTATGTCCTAAACCTAGATTTACTGCCCATTGATCTTTTGAATATTTAACAATATCAAATCCTTCAGCACGCTTTGGTGTCGCTAAATTTCCAATAATTTCTGAGAGTTGTTTAAATTGATATGGCTCTTTCGCAAAGTTTTTCCAATTTACCCAGCGTATATTTGCAAAAGTTACCGTCTGCCGACTCAGTCCAATTTGAGCATCAAAATTAACCGATTTGGGTGTCGTGAGTTTACTTTTACCTGAATCAAAATCTGAGTCGGCTATTTTACGAATAGTACTTTGAAGTGCTTGATGTTGTTGTTGGTTAATCAGTTTTTGCTCAAGTAGGTCGTTAAGATTTTGTTGAATCATTTCTTCCCCCTCTGGGTTCCGAATTAAATTCACCAAAGTAAAATCTTCTCGTGCATTAAAGGTATGTTCAATTTCAGAGCGGTAGGTTAATGCTGTTTTTAGTCCAATTTCAGGTCGCTGAAAGCTCACCCCTGCGATCCAACCCAATTCAGCGTTTTCAGGAATATCAAGGTCATAACCATTATATATACTAAATGCTGAACCTCTTAACTGGGTATGCCCTTTAAGACTTTGATAAGCCACGCCTGTATATAAATTCCAGTTTTTTGTCGGCTGATATCCCCACAATAAACTTATGTTTTCTATGTTTATATCTACACCGGATTGACCACTTGGTGCTTGTTCACCTAATTTTCCCGCCAACTCTCCGATTGTTAAAGGTAAAGGTGATAAGATCGGATCTTTGGATTCAGAAACAAATTGATTATTCCCCTGATACCCAGATTTTGCACCAAAGGGTTGATCATAAATTATTCCAAATGAATTTTTTTCTGTCAGTTGCAACTTAAGGGCTGTTGAAACAGTTAAATAGCTCTGCGCCATATCACTTAACGCTCGCTGTTGTCGTGCAATCCCTGCTTCTTGTCCTGAAATATCAGGATCTAAAGTAGATAGGCCAAACTCAAAATAATGATTTGGTTGTAGAAATGCAGAAATCGATTGCCCTGAACGATCTAAGGCCGCTGCTGAAACTTGGTTCGATGAAAATAGAATAATACCTATTGAAACAACCACTTTATTCAAGCGCATTTTGCATCCTTAATTTTATTGATTTTTATGTTATTTTTCCTACAAATCCTATGCAGGTCTTGAACGATTATTCAATGATTTTTTTTGGGTGAGTATTTGGAAAATAAATAGCAATACCCACTCTCCTCATCAAATAAATACACATTACATAGAGCTAGTATTGTGCTTATTTATCCATTATGTTTTAGCGTCGAATAAAATAACTTTTTCAGTGTAAGAAATTTAAAAGCACTATAGTTGTCAGATAGACGACATGTTGAGATAAAAAGGAGTTTTTTGTGCATATAAAGTATAGAGATTTAATTGAACAGGATTTATGGTTTCAACAACTCCCTAACTATTTCCAACAATTTATTTTTAAAAATAGCCGAATTATTACGCTAAAAACAGGTAATCGTATTTTCTATAAAGGTGAAAAATTTAATGGGATGTATGCCGTCTTGGCAGGGCGCATTAATTTAGGCTACACAGATCAGGACGGTCATGAAATGTTGATGATGGTTGCTGAACCTTTATTTTGGTTAGGGGAAATTCCATTAATCGATCAAAAAAAACATACACTGGATGCGATCGCTGCAACTCAATCACAAGTACTTCATATCAATGATCAAGCACTTCAAACATTTTTAACAGCATATCCTGAATGTTGGTATTATATTTGCCTGCTTATGGCACAGAAAATTCGACCACTTCTAAAAGGTTTAGAACATCATAAATATAGTTCTTTAAAACAAAGGTTAGCATGGCATATCTTGATGATCTCACAGCGCTATAAGGATGAAAATCATATAAATGATGATCGAATCAATTTCTCTCAGGAAAAACTTGCACTTGTTTTGCCGACATCGAGACAAACTATCAACGGCCTATTAAAAGAGTTAGAGCAGGAAAAAATCATATCCATTGAATTTAAATCAATTAAAATTAATGATTTAAATAAATTAAAAGCTATTTCAAAAATTTAGTTGAGTCGATTTATAATTAATCTCATAACGGCTTTGTTTCAAAAATCTATCTTCAAGAGCTTCTTTAAAATGTTGCAATCGATCATTCTGAAGTTTATATGGTGGTAGCAATTGCAACACATCATCCAAAAATGGGAGATGAATGCCCAATTCTCATTACAGTTAAACAAAAAAACTTGATGCTAGCTGAAAAATAATTACGTACTTATTATCCTCAATACTTGGTTTAATTGCGTTGATCAAGCGTATGCATGAACAGAAACTTAAGGAAAATGGCTTAGGCTATATTGATCTTAAACAAAATTGAGTCATTACTACACATGGTTTTAGGTCGACATTTCGTGACTGGTCTGCTGATATGACCGATTATCCTCGTGAAGTTTGTGAACATGTACTAGCACATAAATTACCAGATGAAGTCGAGGCTGCTTATTTACGTGGTGCATATCTCGAAAAGCGTAAAGGATTGATGGCTGATTGGGCACAATATGTATATCAAAAATAACTTGAATCAATTTTTAGATACAGTAATAAATTTGCATAGATAGGCTTTGGTTACACTGGTCTGAAAATATAGATTCGTATCAACTTTATAAAACTGGAATAAGAATAGGTGGTTTTAAAATATGTACATCCATATAAATTCCTTTAATACCAAGCTTTAACGCTTAAAATACCTTAAAAGTATAAAAAAACACTTCGATAGTTTTGGTTAATTTTAAAACAGTATGCAATTCTAGAGAATCACTTTAACTATCTCAAAACCTTAAGGTTCTTCCATTTATGCACATGTATAAGCAGATCGCGCTTTCTCTTCCTTTCCTTTTTTGCAGCCAACTCAGCCTTGCAGATTGGATTAATGATTCAGCTCAAAATGTTGAGGCGCATACCATCAAGCTGCGCCAACATATTCATCAGCATCCTGAACTAGGCAATATGGAATTCAAAACCTCTGAGTTGGTACAAAAAGAGTTAAAATCTTATGGGATTGAAGTGCGTAAAGGATATGCCAAAACAGGTGTTATTGGTGTTTTAAAGGGAGCTAAACCTGGCCCAGTCATGGCATTACGTGCCGATATGGACGCTTTAGCAATTGAAGAAAAAACAGGACTTCCTTTTGCTAGCAAAGTTAAAGCTATGTATCAAGGTAAAGAAACCCATGTCATGCATGGCTGTGGACATGATGCTCATACAGCCATGTTATTGGGCGCAGCCAAAGCACTTGCAGCCAATAAAGATAAAATTTCAGGTACAGTGGTCTTTGTCTTCCAACCTGCAGAAGAAGGCGGTGCAGATGTGGACAACTTTACTCAAGGGCACTTGATTGGTTCACGCAAAATGATTGCTGATGGTGCATTAAAGAATCCAAAGCCTGAAGTGATTTTTGGCATGCATGTAATGGCAGGTATGCCAAGCGGCACTATTTCATATAAAGACGGTGCTATCTTAAATAGTGGCGATCATCTGCGCATTCAAGTGAATGGTAAGCAAGTGCATGGTTCTATGCCTTGGTTGGGCCGCGACCCAATTTATGCGTCATCACAAATGATTAACAACATACAAAGCTTGATTAGCCGTAAAGCCGACTTAAGCAAAGGTATGGGTGTGGTGAGTATTGGGAGCATTCAAGGTGGTACAGCGGGCAATGTCATTCCTGAACAAGTGAATATGACCGGCACCATTCGCTCAAATAGTGAAAATATTCGTCAAAATATTCTCAAAGATTTACCGAAAATGATTGAATATAATGCACTGGCCAATGATGTTACGGCTAAGGTTGAAATTGCACCTTATGCACCTGTGACGATGAATGACAAAATATTAACGAAACTGATGCAACCCACTCTAGCCAAAGTTGTAGGTGACTCTAAACTGCATGTGCTTGAAAATAACTCTAGTGCCAGTGAAGACTTTGCCTATTATGGTGAGTTAATGCCGTCTTTATTTGTGTTCGTTGGTGCTACACCAGCCGACCAAGATATGTCCAAAGCGGCACCGAACCATAATCCACTGTTTATTGTTGATGATGCGACTTTAAAAACTGGGGTAGAAAGCCACGTACGCTTCATTATGGATTATCCTAAAGTTGCTGAACAAGTTCAGACCGTTTGGAAAAAGATACAAGTTGGACTACCGCCACTCTCCTAGACAAATATCGTCTATTCTTTTTACATTGAAGAGAACCAATGTGTGTAGGTAATGCTCCCTGAAATTAATAGAGGTTAAAAGTAGAGAATCAAATAAGTAAAGTGAGATGAGCCTGTAAATTATTTTGTGTAAATTCAGTTTTTATAAATGACCTTTTAATCGATCATCAAAGTGAATCGTAAACCAGTTCATCGCCAAACGCCAATTTTGGATGGGCATTGTCCATTTTTTAGAGGCGTTTGCAGTGGCTAAATATACAACTTTTCTGACTAATTCGTACTTGGAGATTTACTTGATCAAATTCCACCAGATGAGCAGATCGATTCTGTCTATACAGATGGGGTTATGACAAAAAATACTGTAGAAAAGTAATTTCAGATCGACAAGCACATGCGGTGATTCCACCGAGAAAAAATGCGCAACCTTGGAAAGATAAAACCCTAAGGTCTATGTAGAGAAATGAATTATTTAAAACGGTCAAACATTTAGGTAGAAAAATTTGGAAAAAGTGGTCTGGCTATCATCGCCGAAGCTGGATAGAAACTAAGATGTATTGCATCAAATTATTGGGCGATAAGCTAAGTGCAAGAAATTTTCAAAGCCAAGTCAATGAGATTCACGCACGCGTGGCGGTACTCAACAAATTTACAAAGTTAGGCCAACCTCACACCCAAGTTGTAACCTAAACTTGAGTAATCCCTAGACAACTTCAACTTATAAATCTTTGTGCAACAAAGTCGGCTTAAAGTCAGATCATCATTGACTAGCCCAAGATCAAATATAGCGTAGAGCTTTTAAATATTCACCATCTAGAATCACCCATGTGAAAGTCTACTGCTAATTCATCACACATCAATACGAGAACTGCGGTACTGAATAAGCTTACAAAATTAGGCAGACCTCACGTCCAAGTTGTCACTTAAATTTGAGCAACTTGGATAAAATTAAATGTTTTTGCAATAAGGCTCTAGTGAACCAAAAAACTTTTCTCTTAATTCAACCACTTCACCAATAATGGTTAAAGTCGGTGCCTGTATTTGATGTTCTGCGACTTTAGATGCAATATCCGCCAAAGTTCCAACCACAACTTTCTGCTCAGGTGTTGTACCTTTGGAAATCAGTGCAACAGGCATATTGGGACGTTGACCATGTTCAATCAATTTCTGACAGATTTTTTCCAATCCCACCAAACCCATATAAAGAACTAAAGTCTGATGCTCATAGACCAATTCATTCCAAGGCAACTCAGGCGAGCCTTCTTTTAAATGTCCTGTCAGAAAGCGTACACTTTGTGCATAATCACGATGAGTTAATGGAATACCTGCGTAAGCGGAACAGCCTGATGCTGCGGTAATTCCGGGTACAACTTGAAAACTAACATCAGAAGCGAATAATTCTTGAATTTCTTCGCCACCGCGTCCAAAAATAAACGGATCGCCCCCCTTTAAGCGACACACTCGTTTACCTTGTTGTGCATATTTCACCAATAAATCATTGATACCTTCTTGTGGCACAGCATGATTGGAACGCGCTTTACCGACATAGACCTTTTCCGCATCACGGCGACACAGTTCTAAAATCGGCGCAGATACCAAGCGATCATAAATCACCACATCGGCTTGTTGCATTAAACGTAAAGCTTTCAGTGTCAGTAGCTCAGGATCACCCGGGCCTGCACCGACCAAATAAACCTCACCTTTCGGTGTTTTCCACTCTTGTAAAGCCTGTTCAATCAACTGATCTGCTACAGCAATATTGTCATTAAAAACTTGTTCTTTTAGGGGGCTTGCATATAAGTCTTCCCAAAAAATACGGCGCTCATCAGGGTTGCTAATTTTTCCTTTAACAACTGCACGCCATTTTCCAGAAAAATCAGCAAGCTTTCCCATACTTTGAGGAATAGTTGCTTCAAGTTGGGTACGAATCTGGCGGGATAAAACAGGAGATGTACCATTGGTTGCAATTGAAATAACCAAAGGTGAACGATCAACAATTGCAGGCACCATAAAACGACAATGCGGTGGATCATCGACACTATTCACTAAGACATTTTCAGCCTCACAGACTTCAAAAATCTGTTGATTGGTGAATTTACTGTCTGTTGCTGCAATGACCAAGCGATATTGACGTAGATCTAAAGATTTAGAATTGTGTAGATTTAATTGCTGTTCAAATGTGGCTTGAACATATTGCCCTTGGCTTTGCACGACAATCTCTAATAGATTCGCATCAACTTCAGGTGCAATCACACTAATCACTGCGCCTGCTTTAGCTAAGAGCACAGCTTTACGATAGGCAATGTGTCCACCACCGACAACCAGACAAGGTTGCTGTTGCAATTTTAAAGAGATTGGAAAAATATCCATATTCAAAGCCCCCTTGTTTATGATGAAAATTGATAGGTTGCAGGCATTAATTTTCCTTGTTCTAACATCAATATTTCAGCGTGTAAAAATACTAACTCATCTACATGATGCGTCACATAAATCATCGGCAAATCAATTTCCTCTTTTAATCTTTTTAAGAATGGCAAAATTTGCTGTTTTAATTGATGGTCAAGCCCTGTCAGGGGTTCATCCAACAGCAATAAATGGGGTGAAGACAATAAAGCACGACCGATAGACACGCGCTGTGCTTCTCCACCAGAAAGCTGATGCGCTTTACGATGAATTAAAGGCTTTAATTCGAGTAAATCAACAATCTCATTAAAATGAAATTTACGATCTGCGTGATTAACCTGTTTTTCTGCATACATTAAATTTTGTTGTACATTCATGTGCGGGAACAATAGTGCATTTTGAAAAATCAGCGCAATTTTCCGTTGATGCATGGGCACATGAATGTTTTTTTGCTGGTCAAATAAAACCTGTTGATTAAACTGAATGGAGCCCTGTGTTGGATGTAATAAACCGACAAGATTCTTTAAAAATGTACTCTTACCACTACCCGATGCACCGACGATGCCCAATAGCTGATCTTGCATTTCAAACTGTATATTTAACTTAAAATCTGCCCTCAGATATTGAAAATCACAACATAGCATGAGGTTATCCTGTTAATTTCCGTTGATATTTCTGCAAGATAAAGTAATTAGCTATCAGTGCAGAAAAAGCAAGAATTAAAGAAAGAGTGACTAGACGTATCGCCATCTGTTCGCCATCGGGTTGTTGTAAAAAGGAATAAATGGCGATGGGAATGGTCCGGGTTTCATCAGGAATATTGCCGACAAATGTCATAGTTGCACCAAACTCGCCTAGACTACGACTAAAACATAAAATACTGCCAATCAAAATCCCTGGCAGTGCCAAAGGCAAATTAATACTGAAAAATACTTTCATCGGACTAGCGCCCAAAGAGCCTGCAATGTGTTCAAGCTGTTGATTCATCATTTGAAAAGACAGTCTGATGGGTTGCACCATTAAAGGAAAAGCCACAATCATGGAGGCCAATACTGCACCTTTCCAATTAAATGCCAATTCAACACCCATTTGATGTAAATATTGTCCAATCCAACCTTTATTGCCAAATAAAACCAAAAGCAAATAACCTAGAACCACAGGTGGCAATACCATGGGTAATTGTAAAATCGCCTCAACTAAGAATTTAAGTTTGAATTCATAACGAGCTAAACACCACGCCAATACAATTGCAAAAGGAATGCAAAACAGCGTTGCAAAGCAGGCAACTTTTGCCGAAAGGTAGAGTGCACTCAGTTCTTCAGGGCTTAGCATCCATCATCCTTCTCACTCTTTGCCTGTTTTATTAATTTCTTAAACCTTATTGATTAATGCTAAAACCATATTTTTGAAAAATAATTTTAGCTTGTGGACTACTTTTTACAAATTTTTCAAACTGTACTGCATCCCTATTTTTTTCACCCTGTTGGGTTAAAGCCAAAGGATAAAGAATCGGATGATGTGAGTTTTCAGGGAATGTCCCAATCACTTTTACCTTTTTGCTGATGAGTGCATCGGTTTTATAAACGATACCGACATCACATTCACCACGCTCTACAAATGCCAAGGCGGAACGGACATCATCTGTACCGACAATTCGCCCTTTTAAACTACCGAGCCAATTGAGTTTGATTAAACTTTGTTTGGCGTATTTCCCCGCAGGAACAGATTCCATTTGACCTGTACACAAATGTCCTTTAAAGGATTGTGCAAAATTAAAATTGGGTTGTGCTTTAAATGCGATATTTAAATTCTTTGGACTAATCAGCACCAATTGATTTAACAATAAAGCTTTGCTTTTATTTTCATCAATTATTTGTTTTTTGATTAAATAATTCATCCAATCAACATCCGCAGAAAAGAAAAGATCACTCTTTGCCCCTGCTTCAATCTGTTTAGCCAAAGCAGAAGATGCCCCAAAAACAGGTACAATATCGGTCTGAGGATGTTGCTTTTCATAAATTACAGCAATATCTGAGATGGCATTGGTTAAACTCGCAGCGGCATATACCTTGACAGTTTCAGCTTGGGTTAAATTGCATAGACTGAATAATACTACTCCAATCATTAAATTTTTCATGCTTTCTCCAAGTACGAATTATTGATATTTAGCGCAATAAATGATTTTAATTAGATGAAAAATCCATCTACACTTTGCCCTGCGTGTATTTTCTCCCCAGCAGGAATACGAACCAAAGCATTGGCGTGCATCAAATTGCTCAGCATATGTGATTGTTGATTGGACAAACTACTGACTTTTAATGTTGCCTGATCAAAACTGATGCTCATGCGTAAAATGCGTTCTCGTGCATCGGCTTTTAAGTCGTGGGTCAATGCTGCTTTAAAGCCATTGGGAATATGTCGATGTCCCTGCAAAGCATTTAAAACGGTTTGAGTATAAATGTGCATTCCAACATAGACCGCAGCAGGGTTTCCGGGTAAACCTAATAAATAACAAACGGATCCATCTGTTCTGATAAATTCTGCAAACAACATCGGCTTACCGGGTTTTTGTTTTACTTTCCAGAATATTTGCTGAAAACCTAAATCCAAAGCGACAGGTCGAATAAAATCATAGTCACCGACAGATACACCACCTGTGGTTAGAATCAGATCGTATTTTTGATTTAAATCAGCTAATAAACTGTTTACGGCCTCGGCTGTATCTGCGACATGAAAAATATCAACTTTTTGGTTTTGTTGTTGAAACCATGCCTGAATAAGCGGTGCATTGGCATCAAAAATTTTCCCTGCTTCAAAATCTGCACTGCTTTTTGCGACTTCATCCCCTGTAATCACCACTGCGATTTTAGGATATTGATAAACTTGAACCTGTTGCACGCCTGCCATACTCAGTGAAGCGATGGCACCGACTGATAATTGTTGTCCTGCTTGTGCTAAAAGTTGCCCAACAGTAATTTCTTCGCCTGCATCCCGAATATCCGCATGAATTTTTAAATGTTCTGTTATTTCGATGGATTCAGCGTTAATAATTTGGACAATTTCCTGCCTTGCCACAGTCGTTGTGCCCTGTGGAATTTCAGCACCTGTGAAAATCCGTAGCGCCTGCCCTGCCTGTAAAGTTAATTCTGCGCTTTGCCCTGCACGAATTTCACCGATTAAAGTAAATTGGCTATGCGCTTGTATAACATCTTCGAAATGATGTTCTACAGAATCAGTTGGATTGATCGCATAACCATCCACTGCACTTTGTGAAAATAAAGGCAATTGAATGGCTGAAAAAATATCTTCGGCTAAATAACGGTTTAAAGCAGCATTCAATTCAAGTGTTTCAGTACCTGAAAGTTGGATTTTTTCTAAAATCAAAGCTAAAGCCTGATCAATCGAAATCAATCCTGATTCCGTTCCACAACCTAAATATGTAGCCGATTCTACTTGAGGCGGGATCATTTCATTGATGCTTTCACTCATTGATAACCGCCTTGATGTGGAATATTTTTTTGCACATCAAACAAATGAACCAATGCAGGTAAAATTGCGATTAAGGATTCTTTGGCACCCTGACGACTTCCCGGCAAAGTAATCACTAAACTGTTGTCGATATAACCTGCAACTCCACGGCTGAGTGCCGCATAAGGCGTGCGTTTCTGCCCAAAACTACGGGAAGCTTCCATTAAACCGGGAATTTCACGCTTCAATAAGGGTTGAATAGTTTCCACGGTTAAATCTTTTGGCCCTAAACCTGTACCACCCACGGTTAAAATTAGCGGATATTGATTTTTTTGTTGTTCAATTAAAGCCAATAATTGTTCAGGGCTATCTGCAATCACTTGATAGCTGATATTGCTAAAATTCGCTTCCTGTAAAATTTCCAAAACATTTTTCCCTGCGGTATCGGGCTTTTTTCCCGCAGCGACTGTATCTGACAGCACAATCACCGATGCAGATAACGCCTCTTTCAGCGCACGGGTAAAATGCGACTTACCGCCTTTTTTCTTGTCTAATTTGCACTGATCCAAACTTAAATCTTCAGGCTCACAATGTGGTTTCAGCATGTCATAGAGGGTTAGACCTGCAAGGCTGACTGCTGTCAATGCCTCCATTTCTACGCCCGTTGGGCCAATCGTTTCAACAGTTGCAATAATTTTTACATAATTTTCAAATAGTTCGAAATCCACGTCTGCACGATAAATTGGCAATGGATGACACAATGGAATCAGCTCATCGGTACGTTTTGCCGCTAAAATGCCTGCAATACGTGCAGTTTTAAGCGCATCGCCTTTTTCGGTATTACCATTGCGAAGCAATTCAATGCAATGTGGCGGTGCGTATAAAATACCCGATGCAATTGCAGTCCGATAGCTTTCCGCCTTCATACCTACATTTTTCATGACAATATCCTTCAGTGCTGATACAACTTTATAGGTTTAGAGCATTCATTTAAATCAGGATTGAAATGAATGCTGTTGATGCGATTCATCACTTTATTGATGTGCTTTATCATGACAAAGTTCATGCTTATGACGATGACTATTTGAGTGATGCTTATCCTGATCTAAGCTTTGATCTAAATCCTGCCGAATACAACAGCCTTCCACATATTGGCTTGTCCCATCACAGTAAAATTCTTCTTTCCACACAGGCACTTCATGTTTGACCCGTTCCACCGCTTCTTCACACGCCTGAAATGCTTCACGGCGATGCGCTGCATAGGCAATGGCAATAATCGCCGTTTCACCAATATCCAAAGCGCCAATTCTGTGAATCACCCGTACATAAGACACGCCGTATTTTTGTTGAATATCCTGTTCAATCTGACGAATCATTTTTTCCGCTACAGGTGCATAAGCGGTATATTTCAAGGCTTGAACGGCTTTACCTTCATGATGATTGCGCACCGTGCCAATAAATACGCCAATGCCCCCACATTCAGGAAAATGTTGAATGCCATCAAAAATATCCTGTGTAAATGCATGGGTCTGAATCCGTGCAAAATGTTTTAGTGCTTGCATAATCAACCTCCTGCGACAGGTGACAGCATGACAAGGGTACTGTCATGATTGAGTAGCATTTGCCGTGACACAATATCTTCACCAATAGCGCAGGCACAGCGTTCAAGCATTTTTTGCGCATGTGGATATAACAGTTCCACTTGTGCTAAAACATCTGCAATGCAGCTTGAAGCATCACACTGTAGGATTAAATCACTCGGTAATTGCCGTTCAATTGCACCAAAGGCTTCAATTTTAACTAGAATATTTGACATCTTTAACCTCCAAGCATATGCATACTGATTTTTCGGGATGCCTGCTGCGCTGTTCGGGCTTGAATAGCATCATAGCCTTGTTCTTTTTTCCAAATATAAGCACCAACTTTTTGCAATAATGCTAACTTCTCAGAGGTGTTTTCAGGCATTTTTTCAACGGTTGATAATGCAAATTGTCGTGAAGCTGACAATAGCGCTTTAATTTCTGTTTTCAGCGCTAAGCCTTTTGGCGCAAACAAACAGTTATACAATTCGCCCTGTGCCGTTAAACGAATCCGATCACAATCACTGCAAAATGAATGACTGATAGTGGAAATAATACCAATCGAATGTTTTTTGATGAGATGACTGTCGCCTAAATAGCTGTTGATTAAATATTGCCGTGCAGGATTGGCCCGATATTGAGCCGATGGTTGTTCCTGAATTTGTACATCAAATTCAGTCGCCAATGTCGCTAGAATCTGTTGCTCACTCACCACATCCGCAACCGACCATTTTTGATCACCATCAAGTGGCATAAACTCAATAAAACGTAGCACAATATCCTGCTGAATCGACCATTTTGCCAAAGGTAAAATCTGATTGTCATTCATACCTTTCATTAAAACCGTATTAATTTTAATCGGCAATCCAACTTCTTGTGCCGCAGAAATCCCTGCCAATACAGGTGCCAACTCTTTTTGGGTCAGCTGTTTAAATTGTTTAGCATCCAAACTATCCAAACTGATATTCAGATCATCCAAACCTGCATTCTTCAGTGCTTCAGCATATTTTTTTAAATAATGCGCATTGGTGGTCATCGAAATACGTTTTAGACCAATTTTTTTGAATTGTTGTAATTGTTCAATAAAATGCACCACTCCTTGGCGCATTAAAGGTTCACCACCTGTAATGCGAATATGTTCGATACCTTGTTGCACCATAAAATGGCAAAATTGATAAAGTTCCTCAAAGCTGAGTAAATCCTGTTTTTTTACCCACTCAGGATGTTCAGGCATACAATAGACACACTTAAAATTACAGCGATCAGTCACTGAAATTCTGAGTTTGCGCTTTTGACGACCAAATTGATCAGCAAATACGGCTTGTGTTTCCAATGGCATCATCGCATTCATTCTGAGCACTCACCTCTTTGGGTATTTAAATGTTGCACTCTATTTATGCTTCAACTTAAAACGGCCCAATCCATCCTGATGACTTGTTGTTATGAGAGGTAGCAATAAGTGTTCCAACTTTGTGCCAAAGTAGAAATTTGCCTGAATTAATGGAGGAATTTCAGTTGTTGATACTGTTGCAACTCATCCAATGAATTAATACTGTGAAAAAAGAGTGCATGATTTTTAAAACATGCCACCTGAGCGTGCAAAGATTCAAAACATTGCTTTAAACTGCGCTGTTTTTGCTCAAGCTGTGCCACTAATGTGGGAAAACTGCTGCGCTTTAACAAACAAAATGGATATAAAGCAGTTTGATTGATTTCCACATAAGCCACTTCTGCCTTCGGATTTTTAGCCAAAGTCTGATGCAACATTGCCACGACATTGGACGGAATATAGGTTACATCACAAGGTACAAAAAGCACATAATCAGATTGCACATGTGACCATGCACTTTTCATCCCCATCACAGGGCCTAAAAAGCCACGTTCATCATCCTGATAACAATGCAAACCCGGAATAATTTTCTGATAAATTGAATCATCCCGATGGCTGTTAATCCACACAGTCGTTACAGTAGATTTAAGTTGTTGATGGATTTTAATTAATTGAATTTGATCATCAAATTTCTGCAAAAGTTTATTCATGCCATTCATACGCCGAGCCTGACCACCTGCAAGAATGACCAAATCAGTGGCAGGATAATCCACCTTCAAACTCACTTTCCGATAGATTCTTTTTACTGTGTTACGCAAGTCTATTTTTTTCAATGTGTCTTCTTTCATAGCCTTTATATTCATTGATTTTAGATTAAACGCCTTTATTTTCATGTTCATAACCGTGCCTCCATCTGACAGATTTTAATCAAACCACGAATTTCAGGTAGACATGAACCACAATTTCCACCAGCTTTTAAACACGCTGTGACTTGTTTTTCATCGGTGATATTTTTGGCTTTGATGGTTTCAATCATGCGGTTTTTCCCGACTTTAAAACAACTACAAACCAAAGCCCCCTCACTGTTCCCCATCGACATCGGTTGCCCTGCAAGTAAGGCTTTACGGTGCATCGCACTCAAGCGTTCCCGCTTAAACAAACTTGCAACCCAATCCCGATCAGGCAATAAAGCTTTAGGTGCAATATATAAACTTGCAATTAAAATGCCATTTCTAAGCACAATGTTATGACTGATATATGCCGATGGATCTTCTACATTC
This sequence comes from Acinetobacter celticus, assembly GCF_001707755.1. Taxonomy (GTDB): domain Bacteria; phylum Pseudomonadota; class Gammaproteobacteria; order Pseudomonadales; family Moraxellaceae; genus Acinetobacter; species Acinetobacter celticus. Next base: position 255,354 of record NZ_MBDL01000008.1, read on the forward strand.
AGCCACTCAAAACTTTCATCCTCAAAAGCTAAAAGTTCTTTGAGCTTTTCAGTGGTCGCAGACATTTTTCGACGATCTGCCAACTCATAACGGGTGGCTTTTGCTGTGGTAATTTTGGTCCACCACACCATTTTATCCACTGCATTTTTTGTATAATGTTCAAAACCTTGACGAACATATAACACGCCTTGCCACTGTGTATAAAAAGGCTGAATAATGACAGGTGTATGTTTAAATTCAGGCTCGCCCGAAATTGCATCCACCACAGGATTGACCACTTTACCAATTCTCGCATCGGATGCTGTTTGCTCTGTCCAATGAATGGGGGCAAAAACCTGTCCACGGCGGATTTTATCGCTCAGCACGACACGTAAGATACAACTGCCCCATTTCGATTTTACTTCAACCAATTCAGTGTCTTTTAAACCAAACTTCAAAGCATCCTGAGGATGAATCTCGCAATAGGGTTCAGCTTTATGGGTACTTAAATTGGCGGATAAACCTGTACGGGTCATAGTATGCCATTGGTCCCGAATTCGACCTGTATTTAAAATCAAGGGGTATTCACTGTCGGTTTGATGTACAGGATGAACGACGGACGTGGCAATAAATTTGGCTTTCCCATCGGCATGACTGAAATGTCCATCAGCATACAAACGCGCCACAGCATCTTCTTTTTGTTCGCTTGACCATACAGGCCATTGAATCGGTGCTAAATTTTGATAATCAGTGATGCTTAAATTTGTTAATCCCTTTAAATTAAAATATCGAAAAATAGTTTCATCCGTTCTGTTGGTCAGTTCTACATTTTGATAGGCCGATAATTGTGCATGTTCTGTAAAAATGTCATGGCTACTGGTGAAATCAAAGCCATCAAAACCCATTTTTTTTGCCACTTGCGCAATTGCCCACCAATCTGGCTTAGTTTGCTCAGGTGCATCTAAAAAAGCATTCTGACGAGAAATACGTCGTTCTGAATTCGTGACCGTACCTTCTTTTTCGCCCCATGCCAGTGCAGGTAAAAGCACATCTGCATATTGTGTCGTATCTGTTTCTGCACAAATATCAGATACCACCACAAACTCACACTTTTCTAAAGCACGCTTTACTTGATCAGCATTGGGTAAACTCACCACAGGATTGGTCGCCATAATCCAAATCGCTTTAATTTCACCTGCTTCAACAGCTTCAAATAAATCAACTGCCTTTAAACCTGCTTTTTGTGCAATGTATGGACTATTCCAAAATTCCTGAACCAATTGTTGATGTTTAGGATTTTCAATCTCCATATGCGCCGCCAACATATTGGCAAGCCCGCCAACCTCACGACCACCCATCGCATTTGGCTGTCCTGTCATTGAAAATGGTGCAGCACCAAGTTTGCCAATTTTCCCTGTTAACAGATGACAGTTGATAATACTGTTGGCTTTATTTACGCCTTGTGAAGATTGATTAACCCCCATCGAAAATAAAGTCATGACTTTTTCAGTCTGAGCAAACTTTTGATAAAACAATTCTAATTTTTCGAGAGAAATTCCTGTTTTTTTTGCCACGTCGTAAATAGAGGATTCACTGTGGCTACTGTCCAAAGCAGCTGTTAAACCTTGGGTATGTGCTGTGACAAAATCGGCATCGGTTGCATCATTTTGATGCAAATATTGCAATAGACCATTAAACAGTGCGACATCCTGTCTGGGTAAAATCGGTAAGTGTAAGTCTGCGGCTTCACAGGTTGCAGTAAAACGTGGGTCTATCACCACCACGAATAAATCCCGCTCTTCTTTGGCTTTCATAATCCGTTGATATAAAACAGGATGACACCAAGCTGTGTTTGAACCAACCAAAACCACCATATTGGTATGTTCAAAATCTTCATAACTTGCAGGGACAATATCTTCCCCGAAAGCACGTTTATGTGCTGCGACAGCAGAAGACATGCACAGTCGTGAATTGGTGTCGATATTAGCTGTACCCAAATAACCTTTCACAAATTTATTGACGACATAATAATCTTCAGTCAACAATTGCCCCGACACATAAAAAGCAACACTTTCACGCCCATACTGATCAATACAATGCTGAAATTTCTCTGCAATTTTTGTAGTGACTGTATCCCAATCAGATTTTTCTCGTTGTTCTTTTCGCCCTATCATCGGCTGTAAAACACGACTTTCCAAACCAAGTGTATCGGCTAAATTACTGCCTTTAATACACAATTTCCCAAAATTGGCAGGATGATGAATATTCCCTGTGACCGTGACTTTTTGCCCCAAAGTCCCCGTTTGTACCGTAGCCGTCACGCCACAACCCACACCACAGTATGGGCACGTAGAATCTGTGGTTTTAATATTATTGTCAGTATGACTTTCTGTGGAGCCGTGCAGTTCCATCATGGGGATACTCTTCATGGATGCTCCTTAATCTAAATTGCTTTTTTAATTCCCCCTCCTTTTAGGAGGGGTTTGGGGGAGGTTCTCATCACCCTGCTTGTTTTAATGCAAAATCTCGACCAAACAGTAATTTATTGCGAATACTTGAAATTGAGCTTTGATCTGCAATCAATTCTGCATACCAAGCACCGTCTTCGGTATCACCAAACAACACAGCACCAATCATTTTGTCTTTTTGAATAATGATGCGTTTGTAAATCTGACGTTTTTCATCATTCAGAATAATGTCTTCATAATCTTCGGCTGATTCACTATTTTCCAAATCAATTCGACCTGCAGAAAACACATCACAGCCACTGACTTTTAACTGCGTGGGTACAGTTGGCGCTTTAAAAGTTAAACTGCCATGCTCTGCCAAATGAGTCGCGCAAATAAAAGCTTGCCCCCACAATGGCTCAACCAATCCAAAAGTTTGATTACGATGTTCAATACATTCACCGACCGCATAAATACTTGGGTCAAAAGTCTGCATGGTGTCATTTACCATCACGCCACGATTGCAACGCAAGCCTGCACTTTGTGCCAAAGTAATATTGGGGCGAATACCGACAGCAAACACGACTAAATCTGCATCGATGATTGTGCCATCTTTCAGTTTAATCTGACTGACATGCCCATCCTGACCCATCAATTCTGCGGTATTGGCTTCAGTGATGATCGAAATACCTTTCGCTTCAATACTGTGACGCAGCATTACACTTGCTCTACTATCAAGCTGACGCTCCATAATTCGATCCATCAAATGCAATACGGTGACATTCATTCCTCGTTGCTTTAAACCATAGGCTGCTTCAAGCCCCAACAATCCACCACCAATCACCACCGCATTTTTTTTGTTTTTGCAATAATCAAGCATGGTCTTCACATCGTAAATATCACGGAAGCTGATTACACCTGTTAAATCTGCACCTGAAATAGGCGGAATAAAGGGTTTTGAACCTGTGGCTAAAATCAAACGGTCATAATCCACTACCTGACCTTTTTGGGTATAGACTTGCTTCCGTGGGCGATCAATTTTCACAGCAGGATCATCGGCAATAAAATTGATATTTTTCGACTGATACCATGAATATGGATGCAACATAATATCTTCAATGGTTTTTTCACCTGACAAAACAGGCGACAACATAATGCGGTTATAATTACCCCATGGTTCTTCACCGATCACGGTAATATCATAACGATCAGGTGCCATATCTAATAAATCTTCCAAGCAACGCATACCTGCCAAACCATTACCAACCAAAACAAGTTTGGTTTTTTCTTGCGATGCCACATTATTGGTAATATAGGTTTTTTGTGCTATCGGGCAGACAAAAACATCGCCATTTTCAATTTTGCTTGGAAATACCAATAGTTTCTGTTCTTTATCCTCTAAACAACGCCCCGTCGCTAAACTAAAATGTTGCTTATAAATTGGCGATGCGACTACACGTTCACCTTGTAAATCACCCAAAATTCCCCGTGACATCACAAAAGCTTGGCTAAAAGGGTCTTGGTTGCTTAAAGCATATATTCGCTTTTCATTCCCGACACGGAATAAAGCAATTTGTTGCTGATTGATGATTGCTCCAACGCCTGTATTCGGCGTGATATCATCGAGTTGGCAGACTTTAATCCAATCTAATTCAGCGATTGGATTCACGCTTTTTAAAATAGTCATGCAAATTCTCCTTGATTTTATTCAGTGCAAATACTTAGCTTTCAACCGCTTAAGCTTCAACCATCGCAATACGGCTCACATCACGTTCTGCTGTGGTTTTTGGACGGATTTGCCCACGTTCAGAGGCAAACTGAATATGTGGATCATTTTGTTGTTCAGCTTTTGCATTAATAAAGGTGATAAAGCGTTTACGTACTTCAGGGTCTTCAATTGCAGTACGCCATTCATCCTGATAAGTGCCAACCACGTGCGACATACGGCGTTCCAATTCATCCGCTATGTCTAAAGAATCATCAATCACGACGGCTTTTAGATAATCCAAGCCCCCTTCCATGTTGTCACGCCATACTGAAGTTCGTTGTAAACGGTCTGCGGTTTGCACATAGAACATAAAGAAACGGTCGATATAGCGAATTAAAGTTTCCGTATCCAAGTCGGAAGCCAATAATTCTGCATGACGAGGTTTCATCCCACCATTACCACAGACGTATAAATTCCAACCTCGTTCTGTAGCAATCACACCGACATCTTTACTTTGTGCTTCAGCACACTCACGGGTACAGCCTGAAACCGCCATTTTAAGTTTATGTGGTGAACGTAAACCCTTATAACGATTCTCTAAAAAGATCGCTAAGGCCATAGAATCATCAACGCCATAACGACACCATGTACGACCCACGCAAGATTTAACGGTACGTAGTGATTTACCGTAGGCATGACCTGATTCAAAGCCTGCATTGATGAGTTTTTCCCAAATATCAGGCAATTGATGCACTTGCACCCCAAATAAATCAATGCGTTGCCCACCTGTTATTTTGGTATACAAGCCATAATCTTTCGCTACTTGCCCAATGGCAATTAAACCTTCAGGGGTAATTTCCCCTCCTGCGATTCGTGGCACAACCGAATAAGAGCCATCTTTTTGAATGTTGCCCAAGTAATAATCATTACTGTCCTGTAGACCTGCATGAGTGGGTTTTAAAACAAAATCGTTCCAACAAGATGCTAAAATATTCGCTACCGTTGGTTTACAAATATCACAACCTAAACCATGCCCATGTTGATGGATTAAATCACCAAAGGTTTTAATTTCATTGACTCGCACCAAGTGATAGAGCTCTTGACGTGAATAGGCAAAATGCTCACATAGATGATTATTAACCGTTACCCCTTGACGCTGTAATTCAGATTTTAAAACCTGTGTCACCAAGGCTGAACAACCGCCACACGCCGTTGCGGCTTTGGTGCATTTTTTTAGTGCACCCAATGAGGTTGAACCCTCTGCAATTGCCGAACAAATATCTGCTTTAGACACATTATTACATGAACAAATCGTTGCGCTGTCGGGCAGTAAATCAACACCACTTCCGCCACTTTTAGAAGGTGCATTGGTATACCCTGGCATAATCAAACTTTCAGGGCTTTCTGGAACAGCCAAGCCATTCAGCATCATTTGTAAAAGGTCGTTATATTCTTTGGCACAACCAACCAAAACTGCACCCAAAAGTTTAGTTTTTTCAGCATTCACCACGATTTTTTTATAAATCATGGCATCTTCATCTGCATAAAAATAACTGAGTGCATTCGGTGTTATGGCGTGTGCATCACCGACTGATGCCACATCAACACCCATTAGTTTCAGCTTGGTGCTCATGTCTGCACCTAAAAATGCAGTGCTTGTTTGTGACATCACGTGCTTGGCTGCAATACGTGCCATGTCATAGCCAGGTGCAACCAAACCATAAATTTTATTTTGCCATAATGCACATTCACCAATGGCGTAAATGTCTTCATCTGAGGTTTGGCAATAATCATTAATACTGATTCCGCCACGCTCCCCCATGTTCAAACCACTTTGACGCGCCAATTCATCACGTGGGCGAATGCCTGCGGAGAAGAGAATGATGTCTGTTTCAAGCTCTGAACCATCACCAAACTTCATCACATGTGTGGTTGATGTACCCTCTTCAATGGATGATGTCGCTTTTTGGGTATGGACTTTCACGCCTAAATTTTCGATTTTTGAACGTAAAACTTTGCCGCCCAAATCATCAATTTGTACCGCCATTAAACGGGGTGCAAATTCCACCACATGGGTGTCTAAATCTAAATCTCTTAATGCTTTGGCTGCTTCTAATCCAAGCAGACCACCACCAATGACCACACCTGTTTTAGCATTTAAACTTGCAGCACGAATGGCATCAAGGTCATCAATTGTCCGATATACAAAGCAATTTTTACGTTCATTGCCCGGAATCGGTGGAACAAAAGCATAAGAACCTGTTGCTAAGATCAATTTATCATAGGCAATCACATCACCATGATTGGTTGTAATGCTTTTATTGATACGATCAATGGCAACCGCTTTGGTGCTTAAACGCAAATCTATTCCATAAGCATCTGCAAAATCACTACGGCATAAGGTTAAATCTTTGACAGATTTTCCTGAGAAATATTCAGTTAAATGCACACGGTCATAGGCTAAACGAGATTCTTCAGCAAGGATGGTGATTTCCACTTCATCGCCTGCATGCTCAAGCACCGATTCGATAAATTTGTGACCCACCATACCGTGACCAATCATGACTAATTTCATTTCAATTCTCCTCAAATTTTCTTATTTTTTTGCGATTAAGCTGCGTGATTTTGTTTAGTGCTTTGTGCAAGGCTTTGTTCAAGATCGTGGCGCTCAAGAACAGCGGCTTCAAACAATTTTTGTTCTTTTTCTTTATGTTCAACCGAGAAACGAATCATCAAGACACAACTTGCAGCGATCACCACCAAACCACCCAACACCATCAATGTAGTTTGAATATCAAGCATACCTTTCAATAAGAAACCTGCTGCCACTGCTCCGACATTACCGCCTGCACCAATAATGCCTGCCACACCACCTAAAGCATCACGGTCAATAAATGGAACAAGTGCATAGGTGGCACCACATGCCATATGCGTAAATAGTGCAAATACTGTCATTGCGAGGATGGCAAAAACCGCAGTATTCATTTGAGAGAAGACCACCAAAAATACACCTTCCATCAAGATCATCAGGAAAAGTACTTTAGTACGACCATCCAAACCTTTTTTTGTTGCGACTTTATCTGAAACAATGCCACCTAAAGCACGAGCAAATAAAGCAAGTAAACCGAAAATTCCTGCTGCCAATCCTGCTTCTTTTAAACCAAACTGAAAATTATCGACGTAGTACAGAGCAATAATGTTATGAATAAAAATTTCAATACCAAAACATGCCGCATACGCCCCAAAGAGAATCCAAACGCGATAGTTACGTGCAGCGTGCATTAAAATCGCAATGCCACCTTTTTTATCACTGCCGACTTGAATACCTTGTGCACGTAATTCTTTAAAATCGCCTTGTGGGCAATCTTGCGTAAATTTCCAATACATCACACCAACAAGCAACATCAATACGCCCGGCACAATCAGCGCAATTCTCCAACCCATTGCCTGTTCAACACCAAACATCACTAAAGCCGCTAACATTAAGGGCATTAAAGCCTGTGTCGCACCACCACCTGCATTTCCCCAACCTGCTGTGGTTGCATTTGCTGTTCCTACGACATTCGGTGCAAACATAATGCTGGTGTGATATTGCGTAATTACAAAACTGGCACCAATTGCACCAATGAGTAAGCGGAAAAATAAGAAGGATTCATAACTGTTGGCAGATGCCACACCAAACACAGGAATACTGCCGATGATTAATAGTGCGGTATAAGTTTTACGTGGCCCGTATTTGTCACAAAGTGGGCCAACAATCAGACGAACTAAAATGGTAATCGCAACTGCTGCAATATTAATATTGGCAATTTGATCTTTAGTCAGATGAAATTCACCTGCAATCACAGGCATGAGTGGTGCACAGGCAAACCATGCAAAGAAACAGACAAAAAAAGCGAGCCAACTCATGTGGAAGGCTCGCATCGCTGCGCTATTAAAATTTAAAAGACTTATTTTTGTAGCTTTCTTAGCATCTAAATTTGAAGACATAACCTTTTCCTACCTGAACTGAACGTGTGGGTTTTCTGTGATGCAGACATTGCATCTCAGAGCGATCAGAGCGGACATCGTTGGCCGTCTTACAAATTTCTTATGAGAGTCGTCTTTGACTCGAAATAGATAATGCACTTAGTGTGCCAATGCTTTAAATAAAAATTTAATTATTTGATTTTTATATATTTATTATTTTTTAAACTCTATTTTACTGTTATTTAAGATACCTAAATTAAAATAATGATGACTTTAAAAATGCTTTGTTAATGTTCATCTTGCGCTAATCAAGTGCATCATGATGATGCATACCCCATAAGCCATTATTTTTCATAATTTTATATATTTATAAATTTTGTATAAAATCTTTTATTTAAGCTTTATATTATTGAAATATATAACGAATAATCTATCCATCCAAATAAGTGCTTAAGGTTTATAAGAAACAGTATGACTGGCATCTTATTTGCTTGTTTATAGCTATAATTTTTTAAGTTTCAGCCATTTTCCAATGCCAAAACTAAAAATAGCTTTAATTGATGACGATCTGGATCGGGCGCAGTACATCAAAAAATCACTGATCGAACATGACTTCGAAGTCGTGGCATGCCTAATGATTGATCATTTAACTATGTTCGATCTGCAACAATTACATGCAGATGTGATTTTACTGGACATGGATCATCCACATCGAGACATCATTGAAAGCTGTGTCAGTCAATTTGATTTACCTACTGTCTTATTCACTAAGAATAGCCATAAAGATACAATTAAAAATGCTATAGATGCAGGAGTCACAGCGTATATTGTGGATGGTATTGATCCAAGTAAACTGGAAAATATTTTAGAAATTTCCATCGAACAATTCAAAAAACATAAAAAATTAATGACCGATCTTAAAGATACTAAAAATAAACTAGCTGACCGCAAAGATTTAGAAAAAGCTAAAGTTTTACTGATGCAATTACATAGTTTAAACGAAGAACATGCTTTTCAGCTATTGCGTAAAAATGCCATGAGCCACCGTATGACCATTGGTGAAATGGCTCGTCGTTTACTAGACGCTCAACAACTTTTACAAAATCAATTGAAGGATTAGATGATGACAGATTTAGAAAAAACTAAAATCCAAATTGGCTATATTCCTTTACTCGATTGCGTTGCAATACTTTGGGCAAAACAGCGCGGTTTTTTTGATGAACAAGGTCTAGACGTTAATTTAATCAAAGAAGCCTCTTGGGCGAGCCTAAGAGATCGTTTGGCTTTTGGTGTTTTAGATGTCGCTCATTGCTTATCAGCCATGCTTCCTGCAGCGGCTTTAGGTGAGGATCAGCTCGGTATTCCACTACAAACCAATTTGGTCTTGAGCCAAAATCGTGCTTTTATTTCACTCAGCCAAAAGCTTTGCCATCAACTCAATATTTCTCACCAAGATTCTGCTGAACAATCTGCTCAAAAAATTGTTCTCGCCCTAAAAAATGGGCAGAAAATACGTTTGGCAAATGTATTTAAGCAATCTATACACCACTATTGTCTACGACAATGGCTCGCACTTGCAGATCATGAAACCGCTAAACAATGTAATCTCCTAACACTTCCCCCACCCTATATGGTCGAAGCCATTTCTAAAAACTTAATTGATGGTTTCTGTGTTGGAGAACCTTGGAACACTCAAGGGGAATTAGCAGGTATCAGCCAACCCGTCACTTCAAGTCAGGAGATTATCCCTGACATCGCAGATAAAGTTTTAGCTTTCACTCAAGACTGGGCCATACAATATCCCAATACGCTTAAAGCGATTACTCAAGCAATTGTTAAAGCTCAACAAGAGTTAAAAGATATGGTTAATTTTGATGAAGTCTGGGAGCTATTAATTGAATTTAATATTATTCAATTTCAATGCTCAGAAAGTCTTCATGTAGAGAAATATTATTCCATTCAAAATATCATTCGTCATTTAGTCAAAGATTCTGCAACACCTAAAATAGATGATTTTTATTGGCTTATTGAACAAATGATCAAATGGGATAACATTACGTTAAAACCTGCTGAAATAGCACGAATTGCTGAAAGTTGCTACTTGCTGTTATATAAAACATAAACTTTGAGTATTAAATACGGCTTTGTTGCATAAACCTTTAATTATGATCTGATCCTTTTCTTTCAGTCTGTTGACTTAAATTTCTAAAAAATAAATGCATAAAAAATCCCATGTCGGTTGGCATGGGATTTCTTTATGGCATTAAAGATGTTGGTTGCTGGATGGCTTATCCTCCAATTGATAAGGAGACTATTCAAAAGTATAAATTTGAAATAAAAAATAATTTAAGAACCTATTTAGAATGAAATTTACAAAAAATCTGATCTCACAGTTGTCTATTCTTTTATTGTGTCTTTCATTTTATTTCTAGCTATTCTTATTAGTAGTCAATTAAATATCTCACCACCTTTATCCAATCTAGTCTGTTCTGATCTATTTCAATCCAAAATTTGATGAGGGGTAAAATCACAGGCAAGAAAAAAGCCCTTGTGTTATCACAAGGGCTTTTTTCTATTTAGCGGAAGCGGTGTCCGCATAACAGTAGTCCTATACAGTCCAAACAAATACTATAAAAATATATTATTCAATTAGATACAAAACATTAAATCCAACGACGTCTTGACCAATCCAGCCAATTCCAGTATTTTATGAGGGGTAGGTTGTGGGGTAAGCAAGAACATGCCAAAGAAGTCTAAAGAACTATCTGCACTCAGTGTAGCAAAAATTAAAGAGACCGGTCGATATTCCGTAGGTGGCGTGGATGGCTTATGTCTAAATGTCGAAGGTAATTCTCGCGTCTGGATTTTGCGCGCTATTGTAGGCAAGCGTCTAGATAAAGAAGGTAAACTAAAACCTCATCGCCGTGATATTGGTATCGGCCCCTACCCTGAGGTTTCTTTATCTGAAGCTCGTACTAAAGCAACAGAACTACGATTACAAATTCGAAATGGCATTGATCCAATTGCTCATAAACGAGAAAAGCTTGAAAAGTTACATATCCAAAAGCTACGTGACAAAACATTCAGTGAATGTGCAAAAGTGGTTATTGCCAATAAAACGCGTGAGCTTAAAAATCAAAAGCATATCGGGCAATGGACGACTACACTAGAAACTTATATTTATCCAACCTTGGGGAATCTTAGCATTAGCGCAATTACCAAAGTCGATATTGCTGAAGTTTTAAAACCTATCTGGGTTGAAAAAAATGAAACCGCTAAACGTATTCGTGGTCGTATAGAAACCATTTTTGATTATGCCAAGGCTATGGGATATTTTGTAGGTGATAACCCTGCTGAATGGAAAGGTAACTTAGAGCCTATTTTAGGTAATCTAAAACAGGTTTCACGCCCTCACCCTTCTTTGCCTTATGAACAGGTTACAGAGTTTATTCAGCATTTAAGGCAGAAAAAAGGTATTTCACCCAAAGCACTAGAATTTGCAATTTTAACGGCTTGTCGGTCGGGTGAAATCTTTGGAGCCACTTGGCAAGAAATTGACTTTAAAAATAAGGTTTGGATTATTCCCAAAGAACGGATGAAAGCAGAAAAGGAACATCGTGTTCCCTTATCACAACAAGCCATTAGTTTACTTCAATCCATTCAAGACCATATTCAACCACAAGAGTTCATATTCCCTGCCCCTCGCAGTGGTGCAATGCTTTCTGATATGTCTTTAACTACATTGATCAAACGTATGCATGAACAGAAGTTAAAAGAAAATGGCTTAGGCTATATTGATCCAAAACAAAATCGTGTGATTACTACACATGGTTTTCGCTCGACTTTCCGTGACTGGTCAGCCGATAAAACAGATTACCCTCGTGAAGTTTGTGAACACGTACTTGCCCATAAATTACCAGATGAAGTTGAAGCAGCTTATTTACGCGGTGCTTATCTTGAAAAACGTAAGGGACTGATGGCAGATTGGTCTGGATTTTGTGATAAAAAAGTAGTCCAATGATGGATTAGATTACATATTCAAAATATTATATTAAATAAATTAAATTCTCAGACGAAGTGCAACAAAGATTAATTTAACTTGAGTTCGACGAACTCAAGTTACTTATACTCAGCATTTAGGATGCTTCTTAATCCCCCATCATTTCATCCATGAATCCTATCTTAACCATTTTTAACCATATTATTTTTTAAATGGACACTTATTAATACAATGGGCTAGTTGTAGGCTCAACACAGTAGAAGTAATGATAATCACTATTTTCTAAGAATGGACTCAGTTTTTAATAAAAATATGCGCCTCATAACAAAAACTCACCGATATATGAAAAAATATCATGTGAATAAAACTTCTCAATATCCTAGTAAAAAATTATCATGAATCTTATTTAAATCAGACAAGCAAAAATGAATCGTCAGATTGGAACCAGTATAGGTATTTTAGCTCTTTTACTATGGTCTACCTTAGTTGGTCTATTACGACTCTCGACGGAAAAATTTGGCCCACTATATACAGTTACTTATGTCTATACTTTCAGTGCCATCATTTTATATTTATCTTACGGCCTACCTGATTTTAAAAAAGTTTCTAAAAAATTCTTATTTATTTCTAGCATACTGTTTGTTATTTTTGAGTTATGTTTCGCATTTTCAATTACTTTAGCTCAATCATCAGAAAAATCTATAGAAATGAATATTATTTTCAGTCTATGGCCAACATTAATAATTTTAATGCTCACTTTTTTAAAAGAAGAAAAAGTAAATTTTTTAACTATTGTTGGTGTACTAATTAGTTTTTCTGGCATTATCATGATCAATTACCACCCAAACATGAATTTTATTGATAATTTCTATAAAAATCCAACAAGTTATTTACTCATTTTATTAGCATCTATACTCTGGGCGGTATACTGTATTTATACTAAAAAACAGAGCAATGGTACGAATGCTATTTCGTTGTATTTTATTTTAACAGCTGTGGCTTTATGGGTTTTAACATTATATACCCAAGGTTTTTCTTTCCCTCACGTTAACTCTATCACGAGTTATTTCTTAATTATTCTAAATGCTTTCTTTTTTGCAATGGGATATTTAGCTTGGAATGTTGGTATTATTAAAGGTAATATGCCAATATTAGTCATGCTTTCCTATTTTTCCCCAATGCTTTCATCAGCATTTTCAGTCATTGTTTTACATTCAAGTTTATCTACAAACTTCTGGTATGGTGCAATCATTGTCACGATTGGGTCACTGATATGTTGGCTTTCTATTCGTAAAAATCAAGTTCAACAAACTAAATTAGCAACTTGATTGACAAAGATAAATGAAAACTATTTTTATCCTATATTAACGATATTCCTATTCAAAACTTCAGGAAGCGAAATCGCTTCCTGAAAATAATATAATCGCTTAACCCTTTAAAAAGGTCTATTTCTAAAAATTATATATCAACATAATATTCAAAAGTTTGTTCCATTTACCATCATCACCTGCTGCTAAAGAGGTCGTTGTTCCACCGACAAATGGATCATTCTTACTCATTAAATACTCTGTATATAAAGAGACATTTTTATAGCCCCATGCGACACCCACAATATTTCGTTGTGAGTCATCAAAACCCTGCTCTTTTTTATTAAACCCACTCAGCACCATATATGGGGTGATATTGAAAGAATCTCGGACATTATTAAAGACATAACTTGTATCTAGAGTATAAAAGTAGCCTTTATTGGCAATATCATATTCAGTATCAAAAGAACCAAAGGCTGAACTATTCGGGCTCAAAGCATCTTTATTACTAATCGACTGTTTCCCACCTGTAAGAACTATATTCAAATTCTTATAGTTAATTCGGTTAAATAGTACCCAAGCATTTCTTGTACCATCCGCCGAAGCCTTCTTATTTTCAATATCTGAATGCCAATAACTTCCACCTAACGAGACTTTCAAATCATCTGTAGTTAAAAACTTAAGCTCTTGATCAACACGAGCCATCCACATATTTTTTTCATTTAAATCTGTTTTAAGTGGATCAGAGGATGTCACCATATTACCTGTATAACGTGCAGCATCTTTACTTTCACCGTGATAATTTCCACCGTCTGTAGCAAAATAAGCTAAGTCTACTTTGGTTGCTGAAGGCATTTCAAAGTGATAATTCACGCCTAAATTCAAAGCATCCTGTAATCCCATGGTATTGTTGATGCCTGCATAGAAACTACTATCCCAATAGCGCCCTGGCCCAAATGGAATCGGTTGTAAACCTACACTGATATTATCTGTAGAATTTAAGCGATATCCCATAGAACCTGAAACCAAAGTTGAAAAGTCACAAAAGGTATCATACTGATAACAACGATATTCGGCTTGACCAAACCAATCAGGAGATTCATAACCTAAACGTAAAATTGCCGCATCAAATTTCACTTTCTCATCGGATGCTAGTTCACCATAATGCTTATCTTGATAGTTTGCTCGGACTGCCCCTGATACTGTCAATGCGCCTAATTCGCTTTGTGGATCACCAAAGGTTACACCAGCAAAACTAGGCAATGTCATGACAATACTCACTAGGCCGAATCCAACTTTTAAATACGTTTTGTTCATTTACATATCCTTGTTTAAATGAAGATGAATAAAAGCTATTCCTGCTTTCTCATACTTTTTCAGGAAACACTTCTCCCTTCAGGAGAAATTCCCAAATTTGATTTTTTGAAATTGATTGTTATAGGCCTTGGCTTGACCTATAACGTAAAAAGATTATATAAATGTAAATTGATACTCTTTAATTGGCTCTAATAATTGCCTAGCATTTAGGCTAAGCCGTGTAATTCTTTCCAATTTCCAGGATGTACCACATAACCAAATAAGGCATGTCCACCATAGATCAGTTCTGTTCCTTCTGGTATCCACAACATTTGCCCTGGGCGTACCTCATATTTATGACCATTGGCTGTGAGTTCAAAACATCCCTCAATCACAAAGACCACTTCGTCATAAAGAACTTTCCAAGTGACTTCTGCCCCTTCCCAGCGTGCAAACCCAATTCCCATATTGGGTGAAACATCTTCGCCTAATGCTCTTGCTACATAAGCAGTACCATCTGGAGTTTCGCCACGTAAATTAAAATTAAGCTTGGCACTATCTACTAACTTCACTTCTTTCATGTCTTTATCCTGTTTATAATTCACTACGACTTCGCCACTTTTCAAATGCAATACGGGTTTTTACCCCAATGCCTAAAAATGGTTCTGGTGGGTTTAAACTCGGCATACCAGTGACATACTGAATATCTTTTAAGGCTGCGGAGTCTGTACCTACAATTAAATCTGCCAGTAATGTTCCTGAAATTGTTCCCCATGCAGCACCAACCCCATTGTCACAAGCGCTGGCATAAACACCATCTTCCAACTGACCAAAGAAATTGGTGAAATTACGAGAAATAGCATAAACGCCACCCCACGTGTGGGTGAATGGAACATCTGCTAAATCAGGATAACGAGCTAAATATGCTTTGCGATGGTCTTGTTGAATCCATCGTCGAGTTTCATCACTCACATTTGCACCATATTTCGGCACATGTTTATAGGTATTACGAATTAAGATACGGCGATCTGCCGTCATGCGTAAGGTCGTGCCTGCATGATCTGCTGGGGTAAGTCCCCAATCTAACTCACCATGATAACGTGACATTTCAGCATCAGTTAAAGGTCGAGTCCAACTTGCAAAAGTCATTACGGGTAATAGACGGTTTTTTAAATAACCGAATTCTTTGGTAAAAATACTGGTCGCCAATAACACGGTTGGTGTCGTTATAATGCCGTGATCACCTTGAAGTATCCATTGACCATTCTTCTTTTTCAAACTTCGAACAGGAGATTGTTCCAATAATTCTACGTTTTCAGGTAAATGATCTCCCATACCTCGGACTAAAGCGGCTGGTTGCATTAAATAAGAACTGGGCGTAAAAATCGCTCGACTATAATAATCTGTCCCCAAAACTTTTTTCAGCTCTGCTTTTTCCACCCAGCGAAACGGCTCTCCAAGATCTTTCATCAAGTGTTCAAAGTGATTAAGATGTGCTTCTCCTCGCTCACCAATCGCCCCTTGATATTTACCAGCCGCAGACCATTGGCATTCGATCTTATATTTTTCGACCAAACCCTGTAATTGGGCAATTGCTGCTCGGTTCAAACTTAATAATTTTTGCTTATGCGCTGGATCTGGATGACTTAATGCAAATTTATGTGGCAAATCAATCACAAATCCCGAATTACGACCAGATGCACCTTCTGCAACACGTTGAGCATCAATTAAAATAATTCGTGCATTTGGCTTTAACTCAGCAAGCCTACGTGCTGCTGCCAATCCCGCAAAACCCGCACCAATAATTGCATAGTCAGCTTTTTGTGTCCCAAGCAACTTCTGAGAAGGTGGTGCTGGCGGTAAGGCTGAGTACCAACCACAAGTACTATCATCATTTGGTAAAGCAATCATCTTGTTCTTCCTTAAACTATCGATGGTTGATGGGTATTCAGTTTCTCAAGCCACTGACTACGATGTTGTTGTAATTGACGTCCCAATAAGGCAAAACCAGTTAATTTTCCTGTGTCATCATAAAAACCGGCACTCCATTCTCCCTCATGTTGTTCAACATGCCATTTTCCATCCCCCATTGCAGGAAGGAGTGAAAGCGGTAAAATTGGTGTTTTCACAATGACAGGGCTGTTTTGTAATTGAGTCATTTGAATTTTGCCTAATAAATTGTCCGCTAAGGCTGGAATTGCCTGATTAATCGGACTAATGTAAGGCAGCCATTGACCTTCTACTTCAGCACAATCACCTAAAGCAAAAATAGAGTTATCACTGGTGCAATGATCAAGACCTGTACAAATACCATGTGCTGTATTTAAACCCGCCATTTGTGCCAATGTAATATTTGGGCGTAATCCAACAGCACTCAAAATCAAGTCTGTCTCTAATAACTGCCCATCTTGTAACTGAACTTGATAACGGTTATTAACACTCTGGATTGACTGAATACTATTTTGTAATTTCCATTCAACTCCAATTTGATTCAGTGCATTTTGTAATGCATGACCTAATTCTTCTGGAATCAAACGTCCCATTGCTGATCGACCTAAGCCGACCACGGTCACTTGAATACCATGCGCAGCAAGATCATTGGCAAATTCACATCCGATTAATCCATCACCTAAAATAGTAACGTGTTGTTTAGCCTCTAACTTTTCTCGGAAAAGACGATAATCAGCTAAATCATTCACACTATAGACATGAGAAGTATCGCCCTGAATTGGAATAACAATCGGACTTGCACCAGTGGCTAAAACCAAGCGGCCATATGGATATTCACCAATAGAGGTGTGAATTTTTTTATTCACACGATCAATTTTCTTAACAAATGTATGCGCATAAACTCGAATATTTAAGCGTTGTTCCCAACTTAAGGCGGTCTCTCTAACTAAACTCGGACCATCCTTACCTAAGGCTAAGGCATTCGATAACGATGGTTTGCTATAAATTGCACCATCATCCGCAGTAAATAAGGTAATAGACACATCTTTAGATTGCTGGCGCAGTGCTGAAGCCAATTGATAGCCTGCATGACCACTTCCAATTATCACAATAGGTTCAATCACATTCAAACTAGCAATTGCAGGTTCTTCAAGAACATCATCTGTGATATCAAGCATTTCAAAATCAGCTTTACCTACCTGACATTCTGGGCACATCCAATCCTCTGGAATGTCTTCCCATTTTGTACCTGGTGCAATTCCATCATCAGGCCAGCCTTTCGCTTCATCGTAAATCCAGCCACAGACAACACATAACCACTTTCTCATCGTGTCTATTTCCCTTTTTTCTACTATTTACACGTTATGTTGCAAACGAATTCCAATATTGCGTGTTTGAACATAACTAAAGATGGCTTCCTGCCCTTTTTCACGACCAAACCCAGATAATCCAACACCGCCAAATGGGGTTTCAATACCACCTGCAAACCATTCATTAATAAATACTTGTCCAGCAATCAAGCGATTGGCTACACGTAATGTTTGATTCAAACTTTCACCAAATACACCTGCGACTAATCCAAAGTCTGTACCATTGGCAATAGCCACCGCTTCATCTTCAGTTTCAAATGGCATTATCACGAGTACAGGGCCAAAAACTTCTTGTTGTGCAATCGACATTTCAGGAGATGCTTCAATAATTGTCGGTAACACAAAATAGCCAGATAAATCTGCTGCATGTCCACCCGTCAGAATATTGGCGCCTTCTTGTCGTGCTTTTGCAATCATTGCCAAGATTTGCTGTTGCTGATCGTGAGATATAACGGGGGTAAGTTCAGCATTATTTTCACCGATCCCCACAGTTAGGCTTTCAGCCAAACCCACCACTGCATTTTTGACTTCGTCATAGCGACTACGATGTACAAGTAAACGTGACATTGCGGAACACACTTGCCCAGAGTTATAGAAAATTCCGACTTTGACGCTACGCAATAATTGTTCAAGGTCGACATCAGCAAAAGCAATTGCTGCTGATTTCCCACCTAACTCCATTACTGATGGGGTCGCACGTTCAGCAGCATCTTTTAAAATACGCTGCCCAGTTGCTACAGAACCCGTGAATACAATTTGGTTGGTATATTTGTGTTTAACCAAACAACTCCCCACTTCTGAACCTTTACCACAAAGCAAATTGATCGCACCTTGTGGAAATCCAGCTTTTTCAAGCGCTTTAAATAATAAAATCATACCCAGTGGGGAAATTTCAGGTGATTTCACCACGACTGCATTACCTGCGGCCAAAGCTGGTGCTAAAGAGCGCGCACAAATGGACACAGGGAAATTCCAAGGTACAATTTGCACGGATACGCCCATTGGAATATAAGAAGTAAAATCAATGTAATCTTTGCCTAAAGGCACAGAAATTCCTTCAATTTTATCTGCCATTCCTGCGTAATATTCGAAGTAACGTGCGGCTTCATCAAACTCTTCACGTGCTGTTGCCAAATTTTTACCATTTTCACGGCACAGAATTAATGCACCCTCAGCAGCAATTTCACGAATTGCATCCGCTGCTTTTAGTAGCCATGTTGTACGCTGTGCAGGGCGAACATCGGTTAATACACCACTTTTTGCACAACGATGAGCTGCGGTCATAGCAGCATCAGCATCTTCAATACTGGCTTGAGCCATCGTAGCAAATGCTTGTGCTGTTGCGGGATTGATGACATCCAACTGGCTAGAAGAATCTCGCCATTGACCATCAATAAAGTTGAGGTAATGTTGCATATTATGCCTCCAACGCTGCTTTGGCTTGAGTTGCCAACCATTGTTGGAAGAAATGAGTCGGTAAATCCATTTCAGGTGAGAAAACACCACCACCAAAACCAGGAGAATGTCGACCTTTTTGCATATTTTCTACTGCAAAAATATCTTCAGAAAAAACAACTTTCCATGATTCTAAAGTTGCTTCACGGCAAGCATCGTATTCAGGCTTTAATGACTCATCCCCAACATAATACAAACGTAGTTTTTCAAGTGTTTTCTCAGGAGCAATCGGATCAATCATCATGGCAAATGCATGATCAGCCTGAATACCTAACAATACATTTGGGAAAACCGCCACATATTCAGCATGACGCAATTGTTCTTCTGGCCAATGTGGAAATTTTGGTAAATGTGTACCTGCAGTTGCAGATAAATTATATTTATAACTGCCTTGACCTGCAAAACGACCTTCAAACATGATGTTGTAATGATCTTCAAGTTTTGAATAAGTATTTAATGCAGGATGTACCCATGGTAAATGATAGGCTTCACAATAGTTTTCAACTGTTAGCTTCCAATTACTCTTTACAGGTAACTCAAAAGTTGAACCTATTTTACTGGTGCGAATTAAATCTAATCCATCTTCACCTAAGAAAGGTTTCCAACGTTCAACTAGTGGTGCAATATGCTCTTCAAAGCTTGGTGCATCACCAGAGATATTAATAAACACCATATCCATCCAAATCGCTGAACGAAGTGCTTTTAAGCCATGTTTTTCACACTTAAAACGATCATCCTTATGTTGGTTAATACCACCAACGTGCGGAGTTCCCTTTAAGTTACCATTGAGGTCATAACTCCAAGAATGATATGGACAACGAATCACACCTTCAATGGTGCCTTCTTCATGAACCAGTTGCATACCACGATGGCTACATACATTATGAAAAACTTGAACCTGACCTTCACGGTTACGCATCATGACTAATGGCATACCCATAAAGTTGCTTGGTTTGACATAGCTTTTTTTCGGCAAATCAGAAGCAAAACCAACACATACCCAAGTTTTACTCAAAATATTGTCACGTTCAAAATTAAAATACTCATCACTGGTATAGGCGATATTTGGCATACCATTGGATTCAGTAATCGGATTTAAAACATTGTCGACTTGTTGAACTGTAATCAGTTTTTGGTTGACTTGGCTATTCATCTAATAATCTCCATTTATTTTGAATCACGCAGTACTCCCTGCGTTGCTATTCACATTGCTGCACTATCTGCTGCCTTATGGAGATTGTGGAAAACATCTTGATGATAAACAAACGACTTTTTTGCTCGGTACACATGAGTTTTAATCATGCATTTTTTTGTATAACACTTTTATTAAATTTGGTGTCTTGCAAAAATATACGTATTACAAAAACTCACTCAGAGATGAGAATAAATAGGTTGAGCATCCCGCTAAGATATCTTTACTCTTTTACGATCTACACAAACAGTTAATAGATAGTTAGCTGCTTGCCACGCATCCAAGGAGGAATTATGCGTACAACAGGGATCTCTGAATCCAACACAGTCGTATCTGTGGTTTCAAAAGTTTTAGTCATTATATTTATTTTATTTTGTGCAATTTATGCAGATAAAGCAGTTGAAATTTTTTCTTATTTATCCGGTATCTTACTGCACAATATGAAATGGTTTATCTTATTGGCTGCTACAGGTATCTGCTTCTTTCTTATCTATCTCATGTTCAGCCGTTATGGGTTAATCAAATTAGGTAAAGACACAGACAAACCCGAGTACAGTTACTTTGCATGGATGTCAATGTTATTCTCATGTGCAATGGGTGTCGGTCTGGTTTTCTGGGGTGTTGCTGAGCCCATGAATCATTATGCAAGCAATCCTTTTACCAAAGGTTTAACGGATGAAGCTGCCAGTATGGCGATGCAAATCACCTTTTTCCATTGGGGTTTACATGCTTGGTCTGTTTACTGTGTTACAGCTTTAGCCATTGGTTATTTCTCATATCGTAAAGGGCTCCCTTTTTCTTTGCGCTCTATTTTGCATCCTTTTATTGGAAATCGTATTTATGGCCCTATTGGAAATTTAGTTGATATTATTGTCATTGTAGTCACCACCTTTGGTATTTCTCAAACCCTTGCGCTGGGTGTGTTACAAATTAATGCAGGCCTCAATAAAGTATTTGGTTTAGGCATCAATGTCACCTCCCAATTTATTATTTTATTACTGTTGTCTAGTCTCGCAACAATCTCTGTAGTACGAGGTATTGGTACAGGAATGCGCCGTATCTCTGAATTAAACATTATTTTATCAATTATTCTTATTGTTATTTTAATGTGTGTTGGCCCTGCACGTTATATCACCCATTCGTATATGGAAGGCCTGAGTAACTATTCTTCAAACTTTATCAGCATGAGCTTATGGAGTGATGCACAAAAAGATTCTGAATGGCAAAATTGGTGGACAGCCTTTTATTGGTTATGGTGGTCAACATGGGCACCTTTTGTAGGAATGTTTATTGCTAAAATCTCCAAAGGCCGAACGATTCGTCAACTTATCGCGGGTGTTTTAATTATTCCAACGTTGGTAACATTCCTTTGGATGAGCGTCTTTGGTGGTTCTGCGCTTAAAGTTGAGCAAAATGCTCGCCACGCATTTGAGAAACAACAGACTGCACAAATAGAAAAAGCTCCGTCAACTGCTACTCCAAATCTACAAAGCAAAGCCATAGACACAACACAAGCCTCATCTGAATTTACAGGTGGCCCAATTGTTAAAGCAACCCAAAAGGACAACACTCTGGCAATCTTTGCCTTGTATGATGCGATTGATGATGGCTTATTTGGAATGATCCTGAGTATTACCACATGCTTATTACTGATTACTTATTTAGTCACCTCACAAGATGGCGGTACACACGTATTATGTTTCCTTGATACTCGTTCAGAAAAAGAGACGCCTATTCGTACACGACTTATCTGGTGTTTCTTTGTAACCTCCATTAGTTTAGGGCTACTCTATGTAGGTGGATTAAAGGCGATTCAAACAGCGGTTATTTTGTTTGGTTTTCCAATCCTAATTCTGTTAACTATTATGTGTGTGGCTCTTCTTAAAGTCTTACATAAAGAAACTTCAATTGGTGTTTTAACCTTAGCCGTAGAAGAAGTAAAAGAAGATTTAGATCCTATAAATTTAGTTAAAACACCACTAGAAACAAAGTCTAAAACCTAGTCGTTGTTGAATTTAATCGTAATAAAAAAGGAGAAATTACAAATTGCTCCTTTTTTATATTTTCCATAAATGGAAAATAAATGCAGTATTAGTAACGCAATGATGTCATTTACAGTCGAAAGGCAATCTCATTAAGTTAAACCTTTCTCTCCCACTTTCCCAGGTAACTGCTCCAATAGCCAACAACGAAACTGTTTAACACTCGGAGGAATTATTCCTCTATCAATAGGTTCGAGCATACTAAAATTTGCCTCAGTTCTTAATACCGTTTCTATTGGACGAACTAAAGCACCACTCTTTAAATAATCATCAACTAAAGAACCCCATGCCAATGCAACACCTTGACCATTAATTGCAGCTTGCAATAACATCGGATAGTTATTGATATTTACTCTATTTTTGGGCTTAATTACTGGATAGTTTACCGCTTCAAACCATTCTGCCCAAGTAATCCAATCCTTCTGTGAATCGTCTAAATAAAGTAAACTTTTAGCGAATATATTTTCAGAATCACTATCTTTCTCAAACTGTGAAAGATAGCTTGGACTACAAACAGGAAAAACCTCTTCAGGAAATAAAGTCGTTACTTTCATGCCTGTAGGCGGTACCCGACAATAGAATAGAGCTAAATCAAAATCCATTTTATATAAATCTTTAATATTTTCTGTGGTTAATATCCTTAAATCAATTCCTTCACTTTGTTGAAAAGCTGAAATTTTAGGTAGCAACCAAAGTGCGGCCATGGCATTCGTTGTTGCAACTGTAACTTGATGTTCTCCCTGCCATTTCTTTATATCAGCCGTTGCTTGAGCAACATCTAATAAAGCACTATAAATTGTTTTATAGTATTGTAAGCCTGTCGGGGTCAAAAAAATATTTCGATTGGCTCGAACAAATAATTCCTTCCCTAAATATATTTCTAGCTGTCGTATTTGCCGACTAATTGCCCCTTGCGTAACGCTTAATTCATTTGCTGCTTGAGTAAAACTAAGATGACGCGCTGCCGCCTCAAATACAATCAAGCTATTCATAGGCGGCAATGGTTTAATTTTCATGGACACTCCTAATTTGTCCTACATTTCCATTTTTAAGATTTGACGCGTAATTAAATTATCATCCATTTCAAATTTTAGTCCTTACTTAAATTTACAGTCCTTCTACTTCTAAATTCGTAGTTTTACTGGAAACCCTTTTCGCAATAAAGTGTCATATCGTGACATTAATAAAAAGTGAGAAAAAGTACTTAACCCATGAGTTTTAATCATGGCTAACTGGACTGCCCCCAGTATCCTAGACACGAGACAGCCTCATTTTGAAGCTGCCTCAAATGCTTCTGGACTCATCCCATCAAGATGCGAATGGCGCCTGATTCGATTGTAAAACATCTCGATATAATCAAACACATCTGCACGTGCCATTTCTCGTGTTTTATAGATCCTCTTTTTAATTTTTTCCTTCTTTAAGCTACTAAAAAAGGATTCAGCAACGGCATTATCCCAACAGTTTCCGCGACGACTCATACTGGGAACTAAGTTATGCTTCTGACAGAATCTTTGCCAATCTCCGCTGCTGTATTGTGAACCTTGGTCTGAGTGTATGATCACAGGCTCATTTGGCCTACGTCGCCACACTACCATGAGAAGTGCATCCAAAACGATATCCTTGGCAAGCGTAGGTTTCATTGACCAACCGATGACTTTCCTTGAATATAAATCAAGAATCACAGCCAGATATAACCAGCCTTGCCAGGTGCGAATGTAAGTTATATCAGTCACCCAAGAAGTATCAGGCGTGTTTACAACAAACTCTCGATTTAAGTAATTTGGTGGAACGATTTGAGAACGACCACAGCCATAACTCTTATGCTTTTTATATCCTAGAACAGCGGCAATGCCATTGTTCTTCATGATCTTTAGCACACGATTAGGCCCACAGCTTTCCCCTAACTCTTAGATCCAGCATGATGCGACGATACCCATAGATACCATAACTAGCTTCATAAGAAGAGCGAATAAGTTGTAATAACCGTTTGTCTTCAATGGTTCTGCCTGATTCAGGTTCATGTAACCAGGCGTAATAGCCAGCACGAGCAATCTTAAGAACCCAGCACATCATTTTAATCTTAAACTGATGGCTGTATTCAAGGATAAACTGATACTTTACTCGGGCAGGCTTGCAAAGCGGCGTGAAAGGCGTGCTTTCACTTTAAAATATCCCGTTCCTCTTCAGTTTGTTTGAGCTGACTTTTAAGGCGAAGGATTTCTTTCTTTGCTTCGAGAAGTTCATGTTCATCAGAACTGTTGCGTAAAGGCTGTACGACCTTTAGCCATTTATAAATGCTGTGCTGTGATATACCTAAACGTTCTGCGACTTCAGTGACAGAATATCCACGTTCAGTAATCAATTTAACAGCTTCATCTTTAAATTCTGGGGTATATCTTTGTCCACTCATAAGGTTCTCTCCTATGCAAAAAGAATAGACTAAATTTGTCTAGGAGAGTGGTGGCAGTCCATTTCTAACTAAAGAGTGTCTACAAAATCGGTGGCTATTCAGCTATGACTGAAACTGCAATGGTCACCACCACTAAGGTAATCACTAAAATCACAGGCTTCCAACCCAGTGCCGCAATTTGCTCTAAGGTAATTCTCATTCCGAGTAACGCAATACCAATCCGTAATACAGTACGCGATGTAAATTCAATACCCGCCTTACATTTACTCTCTGAGGAGAGAAAATTCAGCCCCATCCCTAACAATAAAGCAA
The DNA here is from genome assembly GCF_001707755.1 of Acinetobacter celticus. Lineage (GTDB taxonomy): Bacteria > Pseudomonadota > Gammaproteobacteria > Pseudomonadales > Moraxellaceae > Acinetobacter > Acinetobacter celticus. The sequence continues at coordinate 280,794 of NZ_MBDL01000008.1, forward strand.
ATAACATCACTGGAGCGCTGTAATGCTCCGATAAGAAACCTGCTGCTGCGACAACAATAAACTCACCACAAAACCCGGCAGCAACTCACGTGTATGCTGATTCCAATTCATTAGCATCGGACTATTCATGCTGCTCTCCAGCATCCATTATAATAAATACTTGATCATCAATGACCTTAACAGGATATGAAGCAACTTTAAGCTGTGTAGAGTTCAACAGATACCCATTGGCTAAACCATGCACACAGCATTGGAGCACGCATCCTTCAAACTTGCCGCACCTTAATGAAGTACCCTTATGTAGGTAACTCTCATCAATCGCATAAAATTGTCGAGCCACATGAAATAGAGTAGGCATTTTATTCTCAATTTGGAGAAAGACACGTGCGCTTAGTGTAAGATTTTTTTCAATTGGAGGCTGAAATCGAGCTGTCATTACACCTGCCCTCATACTACTTTTTGGACATTTAATCTTTTAATGTCATGGTGATAATGAGATTTTGCATAAAAGAATACTGCTGCTGATATAATACTAACCAGTGGCATTAACTGAAATGCATTGTGTAACCCAATCACATCAGAAACTTTACCAATAACCAGTGGTCCAAGTGCCAAACCCAGTAAATTATTGGCTAATGTCAGTGTTGCAAAGGCAGTGGCATGTACTGAATAATGCGTCAGATTAGCTACCATCGCAGTAGCTGGGCCATTACTACCAAATACAATAAAAGCTCCTAAACAAATTAAAACCAGTTGTGCACTACCTACTGGCAAAGTAAAAGCCAGCAACAATAGTCCACAACTGACTAGACAATAAACAATCGCCAAACTAATTTTACGATCTGGATGCTCACGTCCTAAACGGTCACATAACATGCCACACAAAATAGTACCAACGGCACCACACAACACAATGACCGCAGCCATCGCACCTGCCTTATCTGTACTCATGCCATAGTAACGATTCAAATAGCTTGGCATCCAAACAATCACAGTTCCTCCAACAAACAACTGCAATCCGCTGCCAATATAGGCTGAAATAACGGAATGACTTGAATATAAACTACGCAATGGACGCTGTGCCTTTATCCTTGCTTTATCAGCCACATCTGTTAAACGTGCTGGGCTTACCCGCTTCTCTTTGACAATCAGCGGATAAATAATTGCCAATATCAAACCAAATATGGCCATACCGCCAAATGCCCAACGCCAGCCAAAATGTTCAGCCATAAGGCCGCCTAACGCCATACCTAATACAGCGCCAAACACGCCGCCTGCCATAAAAGCACTTGTCAAAGTTGCACGCATTTCTCGGGGGAAGACGGCAACGATAACTGCCATACCCACACTGCCATAGGCCGCTTCACCAACACCCACAATAAAACGAGCAACAAGCATTTGTTGATAACTTTCTGCGATTGCGCAACCTAAGGTCGCTAAACTCCACAAGACCGCCATCAACGTTAAGCTTTTAATTCGACCAAAACGATCTGCCAATAAAGACAGAGGTAAACTCAATAGGCCGACCATTAAGGCCACGATGCCACTAAGTAAACCTAATTGACTATCACTGAGCACCCATTCTGCTTTGAGCAACGGGAAAACAGCATTAAGTACCTGACGCGACATGTAATCTGAAATCAGTAAACCAAAGGTTAAAGCAAAAACCAACCATGCATAACGACGTGGAATACTGATCGAGGTATCTACACTGGCTGTATTTTGTATATATTGTTGTACGCCCATATGACTTCCCTATATTTTTATCATCTTCATTCTATGTCTAGAGTCACTTCTTTAGGACTCACTCTTTCTAGCTCAAGCACACTATAGACTTAGAGGAATTCCTTTCCATTTACTGCCTAATATCGTTTAAAAATCTTGATATTAGCTTTTTAGCTCTCTAGCAAAATTGCTCCAAATTGTTCACGTAAATCTTTCTTAAGCACCTTACCTGTACCCCCCATTGGAATCGTATCTACAAAAATAACCTTGTCTGGAATCTGCCATTTTGCAATTTTATCTGTGTAATAATTCAAAAGGTCAGTTTCAGTTATTTGACTCGTAGCAGATTTTTTAGCGATTAAGATGGGACGTTCATCCCACTTGAGGTGGGTGGCCGCAATCACCGCGACATTCTCAATTTCAGGATGTGCAATGGCAATATTTTCAAGTTCTACTGAGGAAATCCACTCACCACCTGATTTGATTAGGTCTTTGGAACGGTCACGAATGGATAAATAGCCATCTGCATCTAGTGTGGCAATATCGCCCGTATCGAACCAACCATCTTCAGTTAATGCATTGCTATTTTTGCCAAAATACGTGTCAACAATCCAATGCCCTTTGATTTGTAAATGACCTGTAGTTTGACCATCACGTGGCAATTCCTGCTGACTTTTTTCGTCATCACTAATGCGGAGTGTCACACCAAATGGTGGACGGCCTTGTGAGAAACGCAACTTAAACTGCTCGGCTTCTGAGAGTTCCGCATGCTTGGCCTTAAGCTGGTTCACGGAACCAATTGGACTGGTTTCAGTCATTCCCCAAGCATGAATGGTTTCACATTGATACACGTCTCGGAATGTTTTAATCATGGATGGTGGGCACGTGGCACCGCCAACAACGTTGCGTTTTAAACTGTGTAACTGACTGCCCAACTGATGTGCTGCGGTTAACAATCCTTGCCAGATCGTTGGAACACCTAATGCATTCGTTACATGGTACTGATCAATCAAATTGACTAAACTGATGCCATCTAACATCGGCCCCGGCAGAACTAAACTACAGCCAACCATCGCTGCTGTGTACGGTGCTCCCCAAGCATTGACATGAAACATCGGGACCACCGGCATGACAACATCCATCGCAGAAAAATTCAATGAATCTGGCATGCTAATCGCATAACTATGCAATACCGTTGAACGATGACTATAAAGAACGCCTTTTGGATGCCCAGTGGTGCCAGAGGTATAACACAGTGAACTGGCCAATGACTCTTCAAGCTCAGGCCACACATATTGGTCAGATTGAGTGTCAAGCAATTGATCATAGAATTTCACTTCTGGAAATGCATCTACAATGGCTGAATCATAGGCATCCAAACAAATAAAATGTTCAACATTCGGCAGATATTCTTTGATTGACACAATTAAATGAACAAAATTTTTATCAAACAAGACCACGCGATCATGCGCATCATTGATGATATAAATCAATTGTTCAGGAAAAAGACGTGGATTAATGGTATGACAAATCAATCCGCTTCCTGAGATGGCATACCATGCTTCTAAATGACGATGGTTATTCCATGCAACGGTTGCCACGCGATCACTTAATGACAATCCAAACGATTGTAAAACATTCGCAAATCGTTTTGAGTTTTTTGCAACTTGTGCCCAATTACTGTGCGTCATACTGCCGTCTGTATTTTTAGAAATAACAGCAGTATCTCCATGATACATTTCAGCATGCTCAATTAAGCTACTAATCAAAAGTGGCTGAAACATCATATTTCCGTTCATGGTTGTATCCTTACTTACAATTTTTATAAATTCATTTTTAATATCAGTAGATGATGATTTTTAAGTTGAGACGAGGAAGTACCAATAACCTGTCATACCTCTATTAAAGGTCCAACTCTAAAACACTAGTCCTTAAACTGCTTCAAGAACTCTAATAGCAACTCATTCACCGTCTCAACGCTTTCTTCCGCTACGGCATGACCTATTCCTGATAGCAGTACTTTCTTTTGTAATTCAGGCATATAAGTTTCTAATCCATCGTAAACATTGCGTATCTCTATCGGTTCGATAGACGGATCTGCTGCGCCGCCGATAAACATACTTGGTTGGCGAATCACTGCACCGTCTAGAAAAGAAGTGATTTCCCAATTACGATCACGACAACGGTAATGATTAATAGCACCTGTAAATCCTGTGCGTGTATATTCCTCAACGTAGTAGTCGATTGCTTGTGCACTTAACCATGATGGGAACTCCTTTGGCTCCGTAAATGAATTAAGAATAGGCTCACCTGCCTCGATAAATAGACGCCAACGTTCATTGCCAACAGCACTACCAGAAACTGAATAATAAATACTGCGCAATGTCTTACGTGGATCAAGAGCAAATTCACGATCAGGCTTATCAATTTGCTGAAAGTATAAATGATGAAATACCCTGCCATTTGCCATTTTCTTTAAGCCAATAGTGGGTTGAACCTTTCCACGTGGTGGCACTGGCGTATTGAACATCACTAAGCCCTGAAATAAATCAGGTCTTAACATCGCTGCTGTTTGAGCGACCCACGCGCCTAAATCATGTCCAACAATCACCGCTGATGCTTCCCCTAGCGCGGCCATTAAACCAACTACATCACCCACTGACTGGCTCATGTCATAAGCATCAATGGAATCTGGCCGATCACTTTGACCAAACCCTCGTTGATCAGGAACAACTACCCGAAAGCCAGCATCAGCCAACACCTTGATTTGATTGCGCCACATGTACCAAAGATACGGAAAACCATGCAGTAGAATAACGAGTGGTCCTTGCCCTTCGTCGACATAATGAAGACGGATGCCGTTAACTTCGGCAAAACAATGTTTGAATGTAGCGGGATCATCCACATTGGTTCTAGCAAGTTTGGCGTGGGACTGATCAATATCTATTAAGGTGCTAGTGTTCATTATTTATCTCCATTTTTTAATTTATGGAATATAAGGTAGCGTGAATTGACTATTTTATATTATGTTTAATAGGACATAATTTTGTAAAATTAGGACAGACCTGTGTATACCTTAACGCGAAGTGCCAGTCTCACTAACTTTGAACACGTGGCCCATTCATTAGGCCTTGATCCATTCCGTATGTTACGAATGGCTCAGCTACCAGCCACTGTCTTCGATGATCCAAATCAGATGATCAGTGCAGATGCCGTGGGGTGGCTATTGGAAGAGTCTGCACGCCTTTCCTCTCAGGAAGCTTTCGGACTCTTACTCGCAGAAACAAGAAGCTTAGCCAACTTAGGAATGTTGGCGCTGGTATTACGAGATGAGTCCACATTACGCGCAGCGATGCAATCTGGCATCCGCTATATGCGATTGCATAATGCTGGTGTGCACTTACATCTTCAGGATGTAGGTGATTTCGTACTACTACATATGGATGCCAATATGCAAGGAGGGTATGGCATTTGGCGGCAGACAATAGAAATGTCAACCGGCATCCTATTGAAGATTTTCCATGTACTGAGCGGAAATACCTTTCGACCAGTTAGAGTGACTTTCACACATGAACCACCCGCAAATTTTGAAGTACATCATCGTGTGTTAGGTACTAATATTGAATTTTCACAAGAATACAATGCCATCGTTTACCGTAAACTTGACTTGGACCTACCTATCCCTAAAGCCGATCCGACAATGCATCGTGAGGTGAAGAGATGGTTAGACATGGAACTGGTTAAACTCCACAACGAACCTGTGCTACGGACACGTCAGATTGTAAAAATGCTGCTGCCAAGTGGCCTGTGCTCCGTTGATCAAATTGCTCAGCATCTAGGCATGCATCGACGTACTCTTAACCGACATCTAGCAGCAGAAGGTGAAAATGTCACTACTATCATTAATGCTGTACGTGCTGATCTCGCCAAAGAATATCTGACCACCAGCAGACGCCGATTATATGAAGTTTCCGAGCTTCTCGGTTTTTCATCTTCCGCAGACTTTTCGCGTTGGTTCCGCAGTCAATTCGGTAAAACGCCTTCGAGTTGGGCCTCTCAATATCGTAAAAATAAGGCAAAGCCTCTTTCACATGAATTAGAAGATACAAAGTAAGATTATCAACTTTAACTCATTAAAGAACCTACTCCCAACTTCACTCGCCATCCGACTATTTATATACTTCCTAGAGTAGGTGAATGCTATTTTTCATAATTACAAGACCAATTGTCCCAATATGTTAAAAATACGTCCTAAAAACCAAAATAAAATACGATTGTAATGCGTATATTAAAGCTCATAGCCAAGGAAATGGTGCCCACTCAGCCCACTTAAAGGCCTTAAAGGACGCGCATATCGCTCGCCAGCGCACAATAACAAATCGGAGATATCCATGACATCTAACGCTGTAATGCAAAATACTATTCCACAGTCAAAATCTGTGGCACCAGCAATTATTCGACCATCAGTTCTTCAACACTCGTTTAAAGTCGAAATTTGTACCCCCACCATTGGTGCCGAACTTAGTAACATCAGTCTAGCTGATGCAGCGCAAGATCCAGCATTGATCGCTGAAATCCGTGCACTTTGGCTCAAACACAAAGTATTATTTTTTCGTGACCAAGATATTACTCCAATGGAACAGCAACATTTTGCTGCACAATTTGCGGAACTAGAAGCCCATCCACTTGCTCCTAGCCATCCAGAGGCCGATAAATTATTGATGTTGTACCGAAATCTTGATCCGAGTAAACCAAAAAATTATGTCGAAAAAGCCAGTCGTGAAAATATCTGGCATGCTGATGTGACCTATAAAAAGGCACCACCACGCGGTGCAGTCTTACGCTGCGAAATGGGCCCAGAAAGTGGTGGGGATACTATATGGTCAAATATGGTGATGGCCTATGAAAATCTCCCTCAAGCCATTAAACAACGCATCGATGGTCTATATGCAAAACACGGTGCTGAACAAACCTTTGGTGCACAATTACCGCGTGAAGAGCGCCTTGCAATGGCCGAAAAGTCTCCAGCATCCGAGCATCCTGTAGTACTTACCCACCCTGAAACAGGCGAAAAGGTATTATTCGTCAATTCTGCATTCACCACCCATTTTTCGAATTTCTTCAATTTTGAGGATATTCGATATGGGCAGGATTTTATGCCTGAAGCACAACGACTCATGAATTATCTGACCTCACAAGCCATGATTCCTGAATACCAAGTCCGCTTGAAATGGAGACCCAATACAGTTGCTATGTGGGACAACCTACAAGTTCAACATTACGCAGTGGCGGACTATGGCAATGCACCTCGAAAAATGTTACGCGCTACCCTTGTAGGTAAACCACTAGTCTAAGCATATTTAACCACTTTCAACCTAAAGAACTTAAGCAAATCAATGGAGATAGATATGCTATACCAACAAATAGAAACTGCCGTTATCGATGGTGAGTCACTGCCTTGGGTACCATTAATTCCCTTTTCAGACAAAATATTACTGAAATATTTCAAGCTCGATCCAATTCGAGGCGAATGGATCGTACTCATGCGAGTGCCGTTTGGCGTATCCATGCCCAAGCATCATCATACTGGAACAGTGGTGGTTTATACGACTGAAGGTAAATGGAAATATATAGAACACGATTGGGTCGCAGGGGCAGGTAGCCTCGTATATGAAACGGCTGCATCAAGTCATACATTTGAAGTCTTAGAAGTAGGTGAAAGTGGCTATGTAACGACATTGGTTCAAGTGAGTGGTGAACTCTTGTTCCTCGATGACAATGAGAATATCGTTGCCTCAGAAAACTGGAAAACTTCACTAGACCGTTATCTTGCCTACTGTGAAAAAAATAACATCACACCACAAGATCTCACCGCATTTAAATAATTGAAAAACCTACACAATACAATGCTGAAAAATTAAAAAACGATCAATAAAAGAATGGAAGCTTAGCTTCCATTCTTTATTTCATATAAAAGATTCATGTTAAATAAAAATCAACAGTACAAGTTTTATCTGATTGTGTTCTAATTTTTTAGGCTTTTAATTGCCCATGAATTTTTAATTTTTTTTTCACGTTTAATTAAAATAAATATACGATGGCAAGCCAATACAGATGCCCCTAAATACAAAACTTAGCCCTAAAAAAATCATTCCTGACATTTTAATAATAAAAGTAATTAGGCCACTCTAGCAGTGAACTTCTTCCTTAATTGCCACAGCAATATTAGTAGTAATTTCTCCCAACCGTACCAGTCCCGCCAACGCCACTACTAGTTCTATTGGTAGTAAGCCCAATAGTATTCAAACACTAAAAAGGTAAAGTATAAAACTTACCTATTTCTATTTTAATCTGATCATTCGAGAGTTAATTTATTACTAATGATCATTAGTAATAAACTTCGAAGAGTACCTTTGTCGTTATAGGATAAATAACTGTCGTCATATGAAAAGTGATTTGTACCTTGAGTATTGTAGTTTTAGCTATTGTTTTTCACACCCTAAACAAAATACAAAACATGGATTTTAAAGGTGTCGTACAAGTACATCAAGGTTGAAAAATACATAGAACGATAGGTTTATCACTTTTTGTAATATGAAAGGATTTTTATGCAAATTGAACAATTAACTTGCCATATAGGTGCAGAGCTGAGTGGTATTAACTTGGCAGATGCGATTCATGATGATGATTTATTTTCTGAAATTCGTACGCAACTTCTTAAGCATCGTGTTTTATTCTTACGAGATCAGCCATTGACTGGGGCTGAGCATGTTGCCTTTGCAAAACTTTTTGGGGAACTAGAAGACCATCCTGTACTTGGAAGCAACCCAGAAAACCCCGGATTGGTACAAATTTATAAAAGACCTGATCAGCCACAAGATCGTTATGAGAACGCATGGCATACAGACGCTACTTGGCGTGATGCACCACCGATGGGGGCAGTGTTACGTTGTGTTGAGTGTCCACCAGTAGGTGGTGATACAATGTGGACAAATATGGTACAGGCTTATGAAAATCTACCTGAAGATGTAAAGATAAAAATTGATGGTCTTCGTGCACGTCACAGTATTGAAGCTAGTTTTGGCGCTGCAATGCCGATTGAAAAGCGTTTAGCACTCAAGGAAAAGTTTCCAGATGCTGAACATCCTGTAGTTCGTATTCACCCTGAAACAGGTGAAAAAGTCTTGTTTGTTAATAGCTACACGACTCATATCAGTAATTATCACACACCTGAACGTGTAAGATTCGGGCAGGATGCTAATCCTGGTGCAGCAGACCTATTGCGTTACTTAATATCACAAGCAGCTATTCCTGAATATCAAGTCCGTTGGCGTTGGAAGCCTAATAGTATTGCAATTTGGGATAATCGCAGTACACAGCACTATGCAGTTATGGACTACCCTGCCTGTCATCGAAAAATGGAACGAGCAGCTATTATTGGTGATCGAACATACTAAATTTATATGTTTATTTGCTCCACCCAATCCGTTCTACAAAATATCTATAAATTATTAAATTTCACCAAATATTCCATAGAGCTCATAATTTAAGCTCTATGGAATTTATCTTTATTTTTCATAAAATCAGCATATTACGCAAAATACTTATGTTAGAACACATTTAAGGCATCTATATTTCAACCAAAAAATATCGAGTCTATAATAGTTTTATTACCATAAACTAAATAAAAATTAGAGACAGCGCACTCTGTAAGACTGAATTTTTTAACCTAATTAATTTACTGCCCCTACGAGTGCGTCTTGGAAGCAGCACTCCCCCTAATGCCCCACCTAGATGAAATCAGTATCGGGTTTAAACACCCCTCAACTGTAATTGCGCTACAAAACTCGACTACGACCACAATCGCTAAAATGATGAATGAGTTTGTACAAAAACTTTTTGAGTTATGTCATGGCACGAAGTTCTTATCAGCATGTAATGAAAGAAGAAAACGTTCAAAATTGAACTTTAAAACAGCTTCAGAATATATCAATAAACTACCTCGGTATTTCGGTCGTCTGTTGGTTATTCGGATTGATTTACATTTACCTCAAGACAATAAAGAAATGCAGGTCGATGAGCTTAAACGTCGATTTGGTACTTTCTTACAAAAAATTAGACGTAAACGCTCACTCAACTTAAAAGGCTACATATGGAAACTAGAATATGGTTTTCATCAGTCCTTTCATTATCACTGTCTTTTTTTTCTGGATGGGCGAAAACACGCACAAGATATTAAATTGGCCCAAATGCTTGGTGACATATGGGATCAAATCATCGAAGGCAAACATTGTTACTTCAATTGCAATCACCCGAAATACTTGAAACGTTATCAACAACCGATTACAGGGCGCTTAGAACCTTATGATACTGAAAAATATGATCTGCTATTAAATCAAGTTATTCGCTATTTCTGTAAAAAAGATCAATTTATTGTCCATAAGTCGATTGCAAATAAAAAGAGATTTGAGACAGCCCGTCTACCCTATGTAAAAAAACGCCTAGGGCGACCACGTACACAAACTGCTTAGTTTTAATTAACAAGGAACCCTATCTTATGTTAGACCATAACGCTCTACAAAGCTTCATTGAAGAATCACAAAGAAGCCTAGAACAATTCACAAACTTACAAGCTCAATCAATACTTAAGCAATACTCTTGGCATCAAAATAGTACAAGGTTCTTGTTCGAACAAATCACGAGCCTCATGCAGGCAATCGAACTTGATCAAATGAAATGGCTATCCAAGTCCCCTTCATCTTCTACTGTACAAAAATGGCAAATGCTGTTCAATTGTATTCAGCTGGTTCAGAACTCACCGCCTTTACCTATGGGCTATTTGATCAGTCCTTATATTAAGGCGTTTGTGCAGCAAGTCAGTCAAATAACTCTGAATCCAAACTGGAATAACCAACCAATTGATGTTGTAAAACAAATTCAAACAGCATTGTATGCTGAAAAAGCAGGTTTAAAAGCTACGGCATACAAAGAAAAAATAAATACGCAACTCACTATTCAAAATCGTTATTTTGATCAAATACTACGTAAGCACAAACACATCAATTGTTTTTTTCTGGAAATTCCATATAGCAATACAACCAATATGGTTTCAAATACCGCAATGCAACAGTACGAATCTAGTTTTCCACCACTACTCAAAAAATTCTTTTTAGCATTGTGGCAAAATCGGGACTTCGATAAAAAATTATGTGACATTCAATGGCGTATTGTAAAAGGGCTAGATGGTACAATTATCGCTCAGATACTTATTTATTTTGTTAGTGACATCTCCATTGAAGCACGTGCACTACGTAGAATATGGAAAGTATGTTGCAGTGAACTTCTGCCTTATATCAAGGATGATACTTTATATGTTCACCCACCCATGACTATCTACAAAGAACACGCCCTTGCAAAAAAACAATGGAAGGATTTACTCAAAAACTATCATAAACCTTTAGAGTATTATCATTACAAAAGTAGCAATATCACCTATGAGTGGAAATCCTATACAGGAAATATTTAATTGAATACAAATGGCAGAATACCCTCTGCCATTTTTTTATTTAACTTTTTTATTTTCTACTGATATGACTTTTAAAACAAAGTTCATCAACACAAATAAAAGAGTTTAAAAAAACAATTCTGATCTAACTATCAGACTTTTCTTGTCCAATATCATACAAAGACAAGCAATCCAATCCAATTTTTTATGTGGGGTAGGTTGTGGGGTAAAACTACAGGCAAGAAAAAAGCCCTTGTAATAACAAGGGCTTAATTCAATATTTGGCGGAAGCGGTGAGATTCGAACTCACGGAGGGGGTAAACCCTCGTCGGTTTTCAAGACCGGTGCATTAAACCGCTCTGCCACGCTTCCATGGGCGTCATAATATAAATAAATTAAGGCTTTGGCAAATGATTTAAAAAAAAAGTGTTTCGATTGGTTAAAATAAAATCAAAAAATCATACTAAGTAATCTGAATCCTGCTTAAGAAAGCAAGATCATTCACCTTTTGAGACCAATTCGCTATTTTGATTATGAAAAAATTTATGATTTGATTTGATCTCATTAAAATTGGGCTTAAATGAGCCAAAAAATTACACTTATTTTATCATTTTAAAGAAAAAACCTTATCCGCGATTCAGGTTAAGTAAGTTTATTAGATGGTTCATACCGAATTGCATTGATAAACCATATTTTTTTCCCAGAAGGCGTAATTACTTCAGCTTCATCATCAACTTGTTTAGACAACAATGCACGCGCCATCGGTGAATCAATTGAAATATGTTGCGGATGATGATCATAAATTTCATCCACACCAACAATACGTAAAGTCTTTTTTTCGCCTGCTTCATTTTCAATATCAACCCATGCACCAAAATAGACTTTACCTTCCTGCTCGGCTGAAAAATCTACAATATGTAATTCTTCAAGACGTTTTCCGAGGTAACGCACACGACGGTCAATTTTGCGCAAAATTTGTTTGTTGTATTGGTAATCTGCATTTTCTGACCGATCGCCAAGACTTGCGGCCCAGTTCACTTTTTGGGTAATTTCAGGCCGTTCTTCATGCCATAAATGCTTTAATTCAGCGACCAGCAAATCATGTCCGCCACGTGTAATTAAGTTGGATTTCATAATAATTTTAGGCCGTTGTGATTACATTTAACTGGGGTTAAATGGGTATATTATGCCATTTTTATACACAAAAAAAGGCTACAAAATTAATTTATTAATTAAATTATACACTTACGATACATATTTTAAATATTTTAAGTACAAAATTTGACAAGTCTTTTTTTCATCTTTATTATGCGCACATCTTCCAATGTAGTTTGTTTTTTAACCAGTGTAGTTTTTCTGCACAATATTCGATTCACTCTTAGTCATTTTTGAATGACGTCATGACTGCCCAACCCCTTATCGAATTTATCTAACTTGTAAAAGTTTAAGGCCTGTTGCCTTTGCTTTTTAGGGCATAAATACTTGTAGCGGAGACAACATGCACAGTAGTTCAACTTCTGGGTCGAGGCTTTGCCTTAACTCTTTTAAATCTCTCCCGATTAAAGCACTCGCATTTAGCACTGTATTACTCCCATTTCACAGTATTAATGCAAGTAAAACAGCCTATCAGTTTGATGATGTAGTAAACAACAATAAACTGGTTGTTGTATCCGTGGTAAATCCAACCACAGTATTTGAAGAAAGCGAACATTTTCATGGCTTTGGCTATGATATTGTACGAAATTATGCAGATAATTTAAATGTAAAGCTGGAATTTAAAACGGTAGCAGATAATGCTACAGCTTTAAAATGGGTCAAACAAGGTAAAGCCAGTTTTGCCATGACCACAGCAAGTATTCAAAGCATTGAAGCAAAGAGCTTAACTTCGTTCTCTGCAACATGTGGTGAAACTGTATCTTTGCAAAAAAACGGCTTAAATTCCAACTTAAATTGGGTTTTTAAACATGCCGATGATCCACTTAGTCAAACAGCAAGCGGTTTCGTTTGTCGTGCAAAGCAAAGTGGGACGTTGCAACAATTGGCTTCCTTTTATAATCGCAATATAATTAAAGAAGAATCGTGGAATAGTATTCAACGTGACCTCAATAATCGTATGCCTATTTATAAAGCTAGCTTTAAACGTACAGCGCAACAATATGATTTAGATTGGCACCTATTGGCAGCCATTGGTTATCAAGAATCATACTTAAAACCCAACTCTGTCTCTCCCACAGGTGTTCGCGGTTTAATGATGCTAACCAACAGTACAGCGAAAGCTATGGGTGTAAGCAACCGTACAGACCCAACTCAAAGTATTCAAGGTGGTGCAAAGTACTACGACTTAATGCTTAGTCGATATGCAGATATTCCATACCCAGACCGTAATTGGTTTGCTCTGGTTGCATATAATATGGGCCCTGGTGCAGTCAATCAGCTTCAGACCCGTATTAAGTCTCAAGGTAAAGATCCGAATAAATGGGTCAACCTATATTCTTATTTAGATAAAAACAAAGCCAGCAATGGTCGCTATCGTCAAGCGGTGCAATATGTAACACGTATTCGTGCATATTTAGAACACATTAAGACGACACCTGAATTGGTCAATATCTAAATCTAGATACCATATTCACAAAAAAAGCTTACCTCTGGGTAAGCTTTTTTTACATATATTTCTTTAAGTTAACTTAAGCGGTTTGCTCAAGTACTTTTTTAAACAAATCTTTCTGCTCTTGGCTTGGCTTAGCGGTTTGCAATGCCATCAATTGAGACATATCGCCTTGCACTTTAATTTTACCGGTCATAAATGCTTGCATCGCTGCAGCCATATCAAACTCTAGAAAAACTTTACGTAAAGTTTCTCCATCCATGTTCAATGTGGTTTTTGCATTTGAAGATAGGCCTTTTTTAATCGCACCGCCCTCTAAAGATAATTCAGTATTACCTGAAGCGTCTGCAACCACTAAGTTAATGGCTAGATTTGCAAGTGCTGGTGACAAGTTTAAGTCCCCCGCTTGTGCGGTAAGGGTCTCAACATTTGAAAACCAATCATCAGTTAAAAAAGCAGGCATGATGTTTCCTCAATTTATTTGTTCATTACGTGAAGCCTATCCAGGCCGCATCTTTTGAAGCTATTTTGCTTGATGCTTGTTATAGCATGTAAATATAATTTCTACCTAAAGTTTTTTGTACGCAGCGTTCAGTTTTTATCTTTCTTATACAACTTTGATATAAATCAAAAATAAAAAAAGCACCTTTAATTTAAGATGCTTTTTTTAGTGCAAAAAATACGATTATTCTGCAGCAAAGCCTAGATTGACCATATTAATACGCTTAGGTTCACCTTCAGCTTGCTCTTCGGTTGAGTCGCTAGTTTTAAAATCAAACTCACGTTGCTCGTCCAATGCTTCAAAATCAAACAATTCACGGTCTGCGAGTTGTGAAGGCGAGACGTTTTGCAACGCACCAAAAATACTGTGTAAGCGTTTTGGATAGTCTTTGTCCCATGTACGCAACATGTCATTCAGTATAGCGCGCTGTAAATTTTCCTGCGAACCACACAAGTTGCACGGAATAATGGGGAATTTACGCATTTCTGCATACTTAATAATGTCTTTTTCTTCGACGTATGCCAAAGGACGAATCAAGATGTTCTTTTTATCCGATGACAATAGCTTCGGTGGCATCGCTTTTAAACTACCACCATGGAACAAGTTCAAGAAGAACGTCGCCAAAATATCATCACGGTGATGACCCAAAGCGACTTTGGTTGCGCCAATCTCTTGAGCGAAGCCATATAAAGAGCCACGGCGTAATCGTGAGCATACGGCGCAGTAAGTTTTACCTTCAGGCGTTAAGCGTTTGGTAATGGTATAGGTGTCTTTTTCAAGAATATAATAAGGAATATTATTTTCTTCTAAGTAACGAGGCAGAACATCTTCTGGAAAGCCAGGTTGCTTTTGGTCTAAGTTCACGGCAACCACATCAAAATTGATCGGTGCAATGCGCTTAAACTGCAACATGATATCCAATAAGGTATAGCTGTCTTTCCCACCAGAAACACATACCATTACTTTGTCACCGTCTTCGATCATTTTAAAATCACGAATGGCATGACCAACTTGGCGACGGAGCTTTTTCAGCAAACGGTAGTACGCAGAACTAGTCGGCAGTTCCGGCTTGAAATTAAATCCTTGTTCGGACTCAACTGGCGAGTACATAGACGAGGTAAACCCATAAATAAAAATACCGCGTAATTTTATCCGATTCAGCAGCATCCCGCATCAAAAGAATGAAAAATTAATTGCTAGAAAAATATTGTCATCAGTTCTTCATTGATAGGATGTTATTTTGAACGGTTGAGTTTATTTTTTAGCCAAGATGCTTATCTTTTGGACTTTTCCACAGTTTTCCACAAATCCTGTGGATAACTTTGTGGATTTAAAACCACTTGACAGCTTCTCTGGCCCTCCTTTTAAGGGTTCTATTTAAATTGATCATTTTTTGATCAATTTAAATATTGTTAATATTCAGTAGTTTATATGTGTCAAGTTATGCTGGATAAAAATAAATTAATTATTTTTTTGATTATTGAATCATCAAATTGACTTGCTTTTTACAAACTAATTGCGAAATAAATCACTCAAGCCTGTGCAATGACTTTTTTTTTGCTAAACTCGTGCTTAACTGTTTGGGGACAGAATCTTTTCTATTACGATAATGAACAATAAATTCGCAATACTTACTTTTTTTTATACTTGCAGTGTTGCGACAATGTTTTCTGTTGCAGGTACGACGCATGCCGGTCAAATTTACGTATATAAAGACAACAAGGGTAGTACGCTACTGACCAATCGTAAAAGTTCAGATCGTTCTTTGACTAAAGTCAAAGTAACTTATTATGCAGACAGTAATATTCACTCATACCGTAATTGGGGTTCGAATGAAGCAGCTGTTTTACCCAGCTATAGTCGCAATAAAGATGCTTATAACCACATTATTAAACAGGCAGCCCAACAGCATGGTGTTTCGGAAGGTTTAATTAAAGCAGTCATGCATACCGAATCCGGTTTTAATGTCAATGCACGTTCGCCAGTAGGCGCTCAAGGCCTCATGCAACTCATGCCTGCCACTGCACGGCGTTTTAATGTCTCGAATGCTTTTGATCCACAACAAAACATTATGGCGGGTGCAAAATATTTAGCGTGGTTAAATAGACGTTTTAATGGCAACACCTCTTTAGTACTTGCGGGCTACAATGCCGGTGAAGGCAATGTACAAAAATATGGAGGAATCCCTCCTTTTCGTGAAACACAAGATTATGTCCGACGCGTCACTAGTCGCTATAACAACTTATATTCAAGAGGCGCAGGTCTGGTAAGTGAGATTCCCCCCTCTTCATCGCAGGGTCAAATCATTGCCAGTTCAAGCAATTATTCATCAGCTGCACCAGAAGTAAAAACACCGCAAAATTCCCGTCAAATTATCCAAACAGCTGATGGCAATTTTACCGATGCACCCGCTGGCTCATATGCAACAGCAAATGCAAGTGCTTCTGCCCATATCTATTTCAATCAATAACGAAATTTTTTGCTATTTTTTATAGTTGATTTACGATTTTTCCTTGAATTTTCGAAACTTTCACCTCATATTCAATTGGATGATTTATATTAGTAAATCAGATTATTTTTATCTTATAAGAGGATTTTATCAATGATGCGGATTGGTTTGTTTTTGCTAACCAACCTCGCGGTACTGGTTGTAGCTGGCATTATTTTGTCACTCTTCGGTGTCGGCAGTTACCATGGCGCCGGTGGCCTAAATCTTGGTAACTTATTGGTTATCTGTTTTGTCTTCGGTATGGTTGGCTCAATGATTTCCCTGTTCATGTCTAAATGGATGGCGAAAAAAACAACTGGTACTGAGCTTATTGACCCGAATGCTCCTCGTAGCCAAGCTGAAGTATGGTTATTACAAGAAGTTGCTCAACTCTCTCAACGCGCTGGTATTAAAATGCCTGAAGTGGGTATTTTTCCATCTTATCAATCGAATGCGTTTGCAACGGGTTGGAACAAAAATGATGCCTTAGTGTCTGTTTCAACGGGCTTGCTAGAACGCATGAATAAAGATGAGCTTCGTGCTGTATTGGCACACGAAATTGGCCACGTTGCCAATGGCGATATGGTGACATTGGCCTTAATTCAAGGTGTCGTCAACGCTTTCGTGATGTTCTTTGCCCGTGTTGCGGGTGACTTTATTGACCGTAATGTCTTTGGTCGTGAAGAGGGTGAAGCCCCTGGTATCGCTTATTTTGTGATTACCATTGTGTTAGATATCGTCTTTGGTATTTTGGCATCGTCTATTGTGATGTGGTTCTCCCGTCAACGTGAATACCGTGCCGATGAAGCAGGTGCACGTTTAGCTGGTAAACAAGCGATGATTTCAGCTTTATTACGTTTACAAGCTGAGTCTGAAATGCCTGATGCAATGCCAAAAGAAATGAAAGCATTTGCAATTTCTGCAGGGAAAGAGGAAGGTTTTAGCTTAGCGGCTCTATTCCAAACTCACCCGAGTATTGAACAACGTGTGGCGGCTTTACAGCAATTAGATTGCCCATAAGCACTCCTTTGTTTCAATATATAAAAGCCTCCACAAGGAGGCTTTTTTTTGATTGTTTGATTCATATTTAAAATTACGCTTGTAGCTGTAAACAACGCAGTAAACTACCATTGATGTCAATAATACAAAATTGCTGAAGCTCAGGTAAATGCTGAATCTCCGTGAGTTTTGCCTGTGGAAATAAACTCCAATCAAGTGCGTTCCAATAATGGAAATACTCTTGAATATTATTAACGCGAATACATGCACTATGCCAAGAGTCTTGAGGTAAAAGATGCGGATGATGAAAGAATTCTAGAACCATTTCGCCCAGTTTTAAAATCATCCATTCAGATGAGTGATAGACCAGATCAAAACCTAGAAATTGATAAAAATTTGCAGTGTGCACAAAATCTATGGCAGGAAGGTTGGCTGTCAAATGTCCTTCAAATTTCATCTCTTGTTCCCCTATCCAGCTTGCATAGCCTGATATGCCTGCCAAAGCCAAGCACCGCCAGCCCAAAGCGCTACTATTAACAATAAAATAAAGAATAGCCCCAATAAATCTGGAATGTGAAGCCAAAACCAAGCCACAATTGGATTACGCCAAAATGCCGATTGTTGTTGTTTCTTTTCTAATTGTTCATGCAAAAATGGATGAACTACATGTGAGTCACCCTGAATTTGATATTCAGTCCGAATATGTTCATGTACCACATCTAAAGCTTTACGACTGGGTCGAATAAAAATATCAAATATAGTGCCAACAATGGGAATAAAACCAATGACTGCATCCATCATGGCCAATTTCATTACAGAATTTAATTTACTCTGTGGTACACCAATTTGTTTGGCTTTATAAATGGCATAGCAAGTCAAGATAAAGCCAGCAACATCGCCTGCAATAGGAATTGTGCTTAAAGCCGCGTCAGCGCCGACCCCTTGTTTGGTAAATGGAATACGAACCACTGAATCCATCATATTGGCAAATTTGGCCAAATCGCGTTCCAAACGAATGACTTCTTGCTGAGTTAATTTTTTTTTCTGAATGATTTGCGACATAATTTAATCGTACTTCACGGCTTTATCTTAATAGAACATAATAATTTTATGACGTATATAGTGGTCTGCGCGCTAGTGTATTAGAAGAGAAGTCTAGAGGCGATGAATAAATACACCAACACACCTGTTGCATCGCAAATTGAAGTCACTAAGGGGGCTGAAGCACTTGCAGGGTCCATACCAAAACGATTCAAAATAAAGGGCAAACTCATTCCAATTAAACAGCCCATCATCACAATAGTCAGCATACTCAATGCTAGAACCAAAGCCACCATTTCGTCACCACGGAAATAGCCCAATACAGATACTGCAAATGCCATAGTGCCACCTAGTAGTAACGCCACCAAACTTTCACGTCCCAATAAATAAAACCAATCCTTAAAATGTACATCACCTGTGGCCAAAGCACGGACCATCAGTGTGGCAGATTGTGAGCCTGCATTTCCTCCACTACCCACCAAGAGTGGTAGAAAAAAGACCAGCACAATATGGGCCGCAATAATATCTTCAAAATGTGCAATGCCCAGTCCAGAAAGCAAACTACCGAATACCAAAAAAACCAACCAATACACGCGTTTTTGATACAATTGCAAAATTGGTGCAAATTTCAGACTTAATTTACTGTCTGCATTTACCGCACCCGCTTTTAAAAAATCTTCCGTGGCTTCTTCACTGGCAACGTCCATGGCATCATCATAAGTGACAATTCCGACCATAACGCCTTGATGATCAATAATTGGCAATGCCAATAAATCATAACGTGCAATGGTTTTGGCGACTTCATCTTGATCTGTTTCAACAAAGGCAGAAACAATATTTGTTGCCATCAAATCTGCAATGTTTTGATTTTCTGGGGCCAAAATCAGTTGCTTTAATGAAACCACACCCAGCAGTTTCCGTGCTTCATCTAACACATAAGCAAAATAAATTGTTTCGGTATCGGGTGCTTCTAAGCGCAACATTGTAATGGCTTCTTTGACACTCAGTTCTGGTTTAAGCGTGGCATATTCAGAACTCATGATTGCACCCGCAGTGCCTTCGACATACGAAGACAGTAAGCGAATATCTTCCCTTTCAGCTTGTGCCAAAGCAGGTAACAGCGCATTTTGCTGTTGTTTATTTAAGTTTTTAAACAAATCTGCGCGTTTGTCGGAAGACATTTCACCCACAATTTCCGCCAAGGTCTGACGTGCCAAAACATTAGCAAAACGAACCTGTACTTCAGGTGCTAAATAGGAAAAGACATAGGCCCGATCTGGTAAATGTTGTAACAGCAATTGGCTATTTTCTAAAGGAAGCTGCGTCAGCACGTCCGCCAAATCGGCAGCCCGAAATGTTTTGACTGAATCGAGTGCAAGATCTAAATGTTGATTACTTAATGCATCATTGAGGAGATATAAAAAATTATTAAAGCCCATGTAAGCCCCTAGTTCTGTCTCTTGCACAGTAACAAGGGCATACATTCACATTTTATTATGATGAATACACAACCCCATCATTCTGAGCAAAAAAATTATAGCAATCTGAATATTGGAATGAATGACAACAATGCCTGTCCATTGAAGGGGTGAATCCTCATTTAACCGCTTATACGGCGCGACAATAGTACGAATTTTTACCATAAAGCTCAATCAATGCTTCAAAACAAATACAATTCAATAAGTTACTTAAGCTCTTTCCTTGAATTTAAAAATACTACGGATAAGAACATACATAAAGGGAATAAAAAGTAAGACCAATACCGTACCAAAAATAACGCCCCCCAATACGCTCACGCCAATTTCTTGACGACTGGCCGCACCTGCTCCAAAAGCCACAACCAAAGGAACAACCCCTGCCCCAAAGGCCAAAGAAGTCATTAAAATGGGACGTAAACGTAATACGGCTCCTTCTAAGGCAGCATCTATAACACTGCGCCCTTTTTCTTGTGCTGATAAGGCAAATTCCACAATTAAAATTGCATTTTTACATGACAAACCAATGGTGGTTAATAATGCAATTTGAAAATAAATATCATTGGGGAAACCGACAAAATAACTAAATAAAATATTGCCTCCAATACCCAAAGGAATGGCACTCATCACCGCCGTTGGAATACTCCAGCTTTCATACAACGCGGCCAAACATAGAAAAATAAAACCTATCGAAATTAAATATAGCCATGCAACTTGATGACTAGATTTTTGTTCTTCATAAGATAAGCCACTCCATGCCACATCAATACCTGATTCTTGTGCAACCAAACGCTGTACGTCTTGCATGGCCTGCCCAGAACTAATATTTTTTGCCGTATCGGCTTGCATTTGCAAAGCGGTATAGCCCATAAAGCGGTTTACAACTTCTGGCCCGCCCGTCCAATCAATTGTCGAAAACTGATTAAATGAAACCATTTGATTTTGTGCATTACGCACATGCCAATACTGCAAATCTTCTGGTTTTGAGCGAAATTCGGCATCACCTTGCATCATCACACGTTTAATCCGACCACGATCAATAAAGTCATTAATATAAGTTCCGCCCCATGCACTGGCCAAAGTACTATTAATTGCAACGGGTGATAGACCTGAAGCCATGGCTTGCTTTTGATCAATATTAACGTTTAGTTCAGCTTTATCTGGATTGGACTTTTTATCTAAATTTTCAAAACTGTGATATTCACCTGAGTGTTCTTTCAAAACCTTAAATTTATCTTCTAAATAAGACAGTCCTTTTCCGTCCATATCACGAATCCAGAACTCTAAACCGTCCGTTTGACCTAAACCACTGACAGAGGAAGGCATATTGACATTCACTTGCGCATTGGGGTATTGCTTAAAATATTTTATGGCACGTTCACGAATCGCTTGTGCCGTATTGGCTTGACCGGCACGTGCATCCCAATGTTTTAATGCAATAAAGCCTTGGCCTAAATTTTGCCCTGTGCCTGAAAAATTTCGTCCATAGCGAATCATCACCAAGTCCACATTGTCTTTTTCATGTGCTAAGAAATACTGACGAATTGATTCTCCCACTTCACGACTTTTAGACATGGGCGCGCCATCTTGCAATTTAAATTGGACGGATAAAATGCCCTGATCTTCGCTAGGAATAAAACTGGTGGGCAGTGCCCGATAAAACAAAGCAAAAACAGTAATTAAAGCAATAAAAATCACCATAAAAATAGTTTTATGCGCAAGCGCTATTTTTGAAATTTGAAGATAGCGACCTTTCAGCTGATCTAGCTTTTGATTAAACCAAATGGCCCATTTTGCAGGCTGTGGATTAGGTTTTAAGATTAAAGCGCATAATGCAGGGGTTAAAATTAGGGCAACAATTAAAGACAGCCCCATAGCAGCGACTAAAGTAATAGAAAACTGACGGTAAATCACACCTGTAGAACCGCCAAAAAAAGCCATTGGAATAAATACAGCCGTCAAAACCAATGTAATCCCAATTAATGCCCCACTAATTTCATGCATAGACTCAATAGAAGCTTGCTTGGCACTTAAGCCTTGTTCATGCATCAATCGCTCAACGTTTTCCACCACCACAATGGCATCATCGACCAACAAACCAATGGCCAAAACCAAGGCAAAGAGCGTGAGTGTGTTAATCGTCATGCCGACGGCATACAAAATAGCCAAAGTTCCTAAAATAACCACAGGAACAGTGATCGCTGGAATTAAAGTTGCGCGCCAATTTTGTAAAAACAGGAACATCACCAAGACCACCAAGGCGACCGCTTCAAATAGCGTTTTAACCACTTCTTTAATCGACTCTTGCACAAAAGGCGTATTATCTCGTGGGTAGACAATTTTATAACCATTGGGCAATTTCTGAGATAAATGATTTACTTCTTGCTGAATCAATGCCGATGTTGCTAAAGCATTGGCACCAGAGGCTAATGAAATCCCCATGCCTGCGGATGGATAG
The DNA here is from genome assembly GCF_001707755.1 of Acinetobacter celticus. Taxonomy (GTDB): domain Bacteria; phylum Pseudomonadota; class Gammaproteobacteria; order Pseudomonadales; family Moraxellaceae; genus Acinetobacter; species Acinetobacter celticus. The sequence goes on from NZ_MBDL01000008.1 coordinate 303,592, forward strand.
CCATTAATAATATTAAAAAATTGATAATTTTCTGCACCCAATTCTATGCGGGCGACATCTTTTAAATAAACGAAACGACCATCGACAGCCGATTTAACAATAATATTTTCAAATTCTTCAACCGTTTTTAAACGCGACCCAGAAGTTACTTTGGCATTTAAATACTGATTCCGTAGAACAGGTAAATCACCTAGGGCTCCGGCTGCAACTTGGGTATTTTGTGATTCTACTGCGTTACGAATATCACTTGGCATTAAACCATATTGTTTTAATTTAAGCGGATTTAACCAAATGCGCATGGCATATTGCGAACCAAAAACATCAACCTCGCCTATTCCGTCAATGCGTGCAAGGTCTTGTTCAAAATGTGTCATTAAATAATCAGACAACTCAATACTGGAGCTGTTATCTGATGCATCATATAAACCAATGACCATATGAGTGTCGCCCAAGGACTTATAAACATTCACCCCTTGGCGCTGTACATCATCGGGTAAACGGTTAATGACCCCATTAATGGCATTTTGTACTTGAACCTGTGCAGTATCTGGGTCTGTCCCATTTTCAAAGCTAATACTGATTCGGCTACGACCTGACGAATCACTACTGGAACTAAAATATAGTAAATGATCGATGCCTTTAATTTGCTGTTCCAAAACCTGTGTAACGCTTTCTTCCACCGTTTCTGCTGAGGCACCTGTATACGTTGCACTGACATTAATCTTGGGTGGTGCAATATCGGGATAACGCTCTACGGGTAAATTTAAAATTGCAAAAATACCCAGCGCCATGACCATAATAGCCAGTACACCTGCAAAAATAGGACGATGGATAAAGAATTTAGACAGCATCAGACTGATTCACTCGTCATGAGGGTTTTGTTATAAAACGTTATAAATATGAATAACAAATAATGATGGATATTCAGTGACTCACATAGAAAAAACAAGCTTATTCAACAGAAAACAGCAAATATATAGCAATGTGTAGAAACTATGAAGAAACCGTATTTTATGAAACATCAGAAGTTCCCCATAGATTGTTCTCTCTGCATCATATATGGAGCGTTGTTATAAAAACTTCATGATTAGAAAACGCCTGAATCAGATTTAAAACTGCTGCATTTTTAAGTTCTTTTTTACAAATTTGCTTTTAATCTTTTTCTTGTGCAAAACTACTCGGTCATCCTAACATCGTAAAAAATTTCGATCATGTTCTCAAATTTCAGCTTTCTTTCAGTTTCATCTTTTAGGCTAGAAGTCATTTCAAATTATAGGCGCAGATATGACTAATATCTCACCATTTAAAGGTAAAACAGGGGCCAAACGTATCTTGAGTGCTACTGGGTATTCAATGGCCGGTTTTAAAGCTGCATTTTTTAATGAAGCAGCATTTCGGCAAATTACCCTACTTAATGCCATATTAATTCCCATGAGCTTCTTTCTTAATGTCAGCCGAGTTGAGCAAGCTCTTATGGTCGCTGTGTGCTTGTTAGCACTCATTGTTGAATTATTTAACTCAGCAATTGAGGCTGTGGTTGATCGAATTTCCTTAGACCGCCACGAATTATCAAAAAATGCCAAAGATATGGGGAGCGCCGCACAGTTTGTTGCCTTAACGCTCATCTTTATTGTGTGGGCTTTAGTTTTAATTCCTTAAAGACTACAACATAAAAATATGTGTTCTCTATAAATGCTTATTTCGCATTCTCTGGTGATAAAAACTGGCCATAAAAAAACCCTGCTTATGCAGGGTTTTTTTGAATCACTCGGGGGGATTAACCACCGAATTGGTTCATTGTGTTTTTAGCATCGTCATGCGCTTTCAGTGCATTGTCACCAGAGAAGATTTCTTTGTGATCATCACCGATGTCAGAACCAGCCATTGCTTGGTGTTTAACACAAGCGATACCACCGCGGATTTCTTTACGTTGTACGCCAGCAACATAAGCAAGCATACCTTGTTCGCCGAAGTAACCTTTAGCAAGCTCATGTGTAGAAAGAGCAGCAGTGTGGTAAGTCGGAAGTGTGATCAAGTGATGGAACACACCTGCTTCACGAGAAGCATCCGCTTGGAATGTACGTACTTTTTCATCAGCATCAGCAGCTAATTCAGTTTCGTCATACTCAGCGCTCATTAATTTAGCACGGTCGTAAGCAGAAACGTCTTTACCTTCAGCAACGAAACGGTCATAAGACTGTTGACGGAAGTTTAAAGTCCAGTTGAACGATGGGCTGTTGTTATAAACAAGCTTCGCATTTGGAACTGTTTCACGTACACGGTTAACCATGTGAGCGATTTCGTCAACGTTTGGCGTTGCAGTTTCGATCCAAAGAAGGTCAGCACCGTTTTGTAAGCTAGATACGCAGTCAAGTACAACACGGTCAATTTGCGTGTCAGCACGGAACTGGTACAAACCAGAAGCTAAACGCTTAGGACGGTGTAATTTACCATCACGTTTGATCAAGATTTCATCTTCTTGAGCATCAGCAATGTCAATTTCAACTGTGTCTAAGAAACCGATGTATTGAGAAGCGATGTCGCCTGGCTCTTTAACCACTGGGATTTTTTGAGTCAAGTCAGCGCCTTCAGAGTCAGTACGCGCAACGATAATACCGTCATCAAGGCCCATTTCTAAGAATGCATAACGTAATGCATGGATTTTAGAGATGAAGTCTTCATGTGGAACAGTTACTTTACCAGCTTGGTGACCACATTGTTTCGCGTCAGATACTTGGTTTTCGATTTGTAGTGCACAAGCACCCGCTTCAATCATTTTACGAGCAAGTAAGTAAGTCGCTTCTTCGTTACCAAAACCAGCATCGATGTCCGCAATAATTGGCACGATGTGAGTTTGGAAACCGTCGATTTGAGCAGTAATTTCAGCTGCTTTAGCAGTATCGCCTGCTTCATTTGCTTTTTTAAGCGCACGGAACAAGTCATTTAATTCTTTAGCGTCTGCTTGACGAAGGAAAGTGTAGATTTCTTCGATTAGAGCAGGTACAGATGTTTTTTCATGCATAGATTGGTCAGGAAGTGGACCAAATTCTGAACGAAGTGCTGCAACCATCCAACCAGATAAGTAGATGTAGCGCTTGTCAGTTGTACCAAAATATTTTTTGTTCGCAATCATTTTTTGCTGTGCGATAAAACCGTGCCAGCAACCTAAAGATTGGGTGTATTTGCTAGAGTCAGCATCATACTCAGCCATATCACGACGCATAATTGCAGCGGTATATTTAGCAATATCTAAACCAGTTTTGAATTGGTTTTGCATTTGCATACGTGCAGCATCTTCTGGGCTAATATCGCGCCAAGTGCTACCGAATTTTGCTTTTAATTCGCGGATTGCATCAATCGCTGTTTGGTAAGTAGTCATGATATTTTACCCTGTGTATATTTTTAGGATTATCAATCGAAGGCTTTCATCTAGTTAATTCTAACAGTTCAGATTTACAGCGCTTCGTTGCGATGAACACAGATTAGATTGTGCGAATCAATTAATCCAATATTCTCTAAGAATCTTCAACATTTATTTAAAAAATATGTAGATTAAAGTCTAATTATATTTCATTAAAAATATCGTAAGTACATACTTTTAATGAAATAAAAATATTTTTCACCTTTACTTCTTAGACGATAAATCAATCAAACTGGCTGATTTTTCTTTATTAGACTTAAGTCTTAACACAATAAAACAATGCTTAAAAACACCATTTAGAGCATTTGCTCTGTTTTTTGATCAATTTTTGCGGTTGGTTTCACCACCTTCAAGAGTCATTTCAAAAAATTATTATTCTGTGCTTTATTTAATCATGCCTTCTTTTTTGGTATTTTGGCTTTCGAGTAGGTTATATTTTTGGGCGACATATAGGCCTATTTAAAACAATGACGCACTGAAAAATCTGATTCATTTGATGTCTTTTATTTCGTCAACTTTTTACACAACCCATACCAGTTATGGCATAATCCTAATAATTTCTTGATTTTATTTTCGGTATTTTTTTTATGAATCTGGAGCGTGTCGATCTCAATCTACTCATTTATTTAGACGTACTGCTTCGTGAAAAAAATGTGACTCGCGCTGCTGAACAGCTCGGTGTAACACAACCCGCAATGAGTAATATTCTTCGTCGTCTTCGTAATTTATTTAATGATCCTCTGCTTATTCGTTCTTCGGAAGGAATGACACCAACTGAACGTGCATTAGAATTACAACCACGTATTCGGGATGTATTAGCTGACCTTTCCATGATTTTGGAACCTCGTACCGAATTTCGTCCTTATACATCTAATCGTGTTTTTCGCATTATGACATCTGATTATGCAGAAGCCACGTTGGTTCCTCGCTTAGTCAAAGCTTTACGTTCCGAAGCCCCGAATGTGGTTCTCGACTTTTTAACCCCAAGTGATGTGTCATACCGTGATATGGAACAAGGTAAAGTCGACTTAGCCATTAACCGATTCAATGAAATTCCCCAAAGTTTCCACCAAGTTTTGGTTTGGCGTGATAGTTTTTCCTGTTTACTCAATAGCAAACATCCTGCTGCGACCAATCTCAATCTTAAAAGCTATCTAGATGCACAACATATTTGGGTGTCTAAAACAGGTATGGGCGTTGGCTTTGGCGTAAATCCAGAAAAACAAGCAGGTTTGGGCTGGATTGATCAAGCACTCGAGCGTATTGGACAAAAACGTAAAATTTCTGTTTTCACTCGTCACTATCAAATGCCGGGTCTATTGGCAGCCAATGTCGACCTAGTGGCAACCTTGCCAACACGAATTGCGCGCTTACAAGCCAAAAGTCAGAATCTATTATTAAAAGATCCGCCCTTCTATATTCCAGAATTTGAGCTAAAAATGGCATGGTGTCCTTTATTACACCATCACCCTGCCCACCGTTGGTTACGCCAGCTCATTCTTTATGTTGCCCGCCAAATGGTAGAGGAAGAAAACCGTGAGTTTTTGATGAATAACTCTCAATTTTCACAATATTGAGCATAATTAATCTTAAATTCTTCTTTTTTAAGCCTATACTGTGACTTGAGGCAATAATTACATTATTCCTCAAGTTTTTTTATGTTAAAAATATCCATAATAACGATGATCCGCAGGTGGGTTTGTGAGCCTCTTCCAAAATATCGTAATCATCGCCATCCTTATCGCCGGAGCCGGTTTTTTATCATTAACAGAGATCGCTCTAGCTGGTGCGCGAAAAGTTAAACTTAAAATTCTTGCTGAAGCTGGCGATGAACGTGCGCAAGAAGTTCTAGATTTACAAGAAAATTCCGCTGATTTTTTTGCAGCCGCACAAATTGGCTTAAATGCCGTTGCCATTTTAGGTGGTATTTTAGGTGAAGGAGCTTTCCGTCCTTATTTTCTAAATTTTGTTGAGCGGTTTTATACAGGGCCATTGGCCGAATCCATCAGCTTTACCCTCTCCTTTACCATGGTGACTTCACTATTTATTCTGTTTGCAGATTTAATGCCAAAACGTTTGGCAATGATTGCTCCAGAAAAAATTGCCGTCTCCGTTATTAACCCAATTCAAGTCTTTATTAAAGTCTGTAAACCACTGGCTTGGGTCATTAATGCCATTGCGAATTTATTGTTCCGCTTATTTAAAGTCAACACGACCCGCGACGACAATATTACCTTCGCAGATATTTCAGCCGTCATGGATGCAGGTGCACAAGCGGGCGTTCTACAAAAACAAGAACATCATTTTATTGAAAATGTATTTGAACTTGAAGAACGTAATGTACCCTCAAGTATGACCACGCGTGAAAATGTCGTGTTTTTTACTTTAAAAGAATCCGAAGCCAGTATTCGCCAAAAACTTGCAGAATACCCATATTCTAAGTTTGTGGTGTGTAGCGAAAATATTGATGATGTGATTGGCTATATTGATGCAAAAGATATTTTAGTCCGTATTCTTAACAACCAATCGCTACTACAACTCAACGAAAATACCATTCGTAATGTGCTCACTATCCCAGATACTTTAACCTTATCTGAGCTTCTTGATCGTTTTCGTTCAACGAAAGAAAAGTTTGCTGTGGTTATTAATGAATATGCCTTGGTTGTTGGTGTCATTACCTTGTCCGACATTATGATTACCGTGATGGGTGATTGGGTTATTCCCATTGATGCAGACCAACAAATTTTTAAACGTGATAATAATTCATGGTTAATTGAAGGCAGTACCCCCATTGAAGATTTGATGCATGCGTTAGAAATTGATGAAATGCCCGACACCGACAACTATGAAACGCTGGCAGGCTTCATGATGTATAAACTGAGAAAAATTCCACGCCCTGCAGATGCCGTAATTTTTGGTGACTATAAATTTGAAGTGGTCGATGTTGATCATTTTAAAATTGACCAGCTCTTGGTGACACGCTTATTAGAAACTACCGAAACAGCTGAAGAAAAATCAGAGTAATCTGATTTTTCTTTGAGCATTTGAGATCTTCCCTTTCGGTTTAACACTTGGGTAAAAGTCCAATAGACAAAAAAGCGCCATTAGGCGCTTTTTTGACACGATAAACTTAATTAATGCTTTGAAATAAGTGCATCTAACACAGCTTGATAATGAATCGAGATATCATCTTGTAAAATGCTATAGGCATTATCAAATTGAACCATTGGCCAGCCTTCTTTCCAAAATGGAAAAATATTATGCAAATCGCGAGTCACGATTGCATCTTCACGGCTAATGGCTTGTGCAACTTGAGACAGTACTTGTGCTGTTTCTGCACCATCAATCGCAGAGTAATCGATACCACGTACTTTCAAAATACGGATACGGTCTTTTTTGTAGCGAATTTTTTTACTTTGACCTTCATTCAAATGCAAAGCCAAAGTCACGGCCTCTACAAATTTTTCTTCAAATGAGTGATGCAAAGCAACCAAAGCTTGTTTATGCGCTTCCTGACGTCCAGCCTTTCCGCCTTCACGAATAATGTTGTTTGCTTCTGCATCCAATTCATCATTTCTCATCGACGTTAAAATATCTAAGATTTCAATATCACTTAAATTTTCAGGAGATTGGTCAGCCATTGCTTGCCTGTAAATACAATTATAAAAAAGTATTTTCTCATATTTCAGCCCAGAAAAGTGGAATATCTACCGTTCTGCGATGAATCTATAAAAATCCATACAATTTTTTGTGTCTTATGCGCTAAATTAAATTATATTGAGCATCAAGTTTTTAGAACACTGCTTTTTGCATGATGAAAGATAAACAAGCTGTGCAATTTTTGGAACAGCTCAAATTGCTGTATCCTGCCGCCTTTAAGCGTAATTATCTGTTTTACAGCATGATAAAAACCAAAGGTCTTTTGGATGAATTAAAAGAGTTCATTCCGTGGCTATTGGCAGCGATGATTTTTATATCCATTAGCATGAGTCTGGGAGCATATCTGCAAAACACTTGGCCTCAATTAAGCGAATTTCGCGCCAAAGGCCTTGCCGTTCTTGCTGTCATGTTGTTTTTCATGCTAATTACACCGTTAGTTATTAAACAAATGAAGCATAGTTCTGTTTCGCTTTATAAACAGCTTTGCCACACTCCCATTAAACTTGCAGTTATCATTCTTTTGCAAGCCATCAATATTGCCTATGTAGAAAGCAGTTTTTTGCAGTCTTTACTGTTCTTTTTTGCCATGAGTTTTGGCTTTGTTCGTTTTTATAAAGAGAACTTATTCCGCGATCACAGCGACAGCCATCAATATTATTATTTACAAGAAACCCGTCGGGTGTGTTTTTGGTCTTATAAACAAGTCTTGAAAATTAAATGTCGGCGCCTATTATGCAAACGTAATTCTAAAAAATTGAATGAGTTAAAGCAACAACAACAACAATTCCAAATACTCCATGAAAAGGCCTTAGGCTTTGAGCATCAGCTCTGCAAAAGCTTCAAACATTTAGATTTAAACACCTATTTAGAAAATATGATGAAATAAAAAACCGAGCTTTATAGCTCGGTTTTTTTTGGCTTCAATTAAGCACTTTGTGCCAATGGAAAAATAGGTTTCTTCAATGCATCGCCAAATCTTAAAATTTTAGCTCTGGATAACCTAAGATATTCTTTTTTACTGTACGCATCTCATAAAACCAAGCAAGATTTTTAAATCATCTTAGAAGCTGAAACTTTAATTTTCATTCTTCAGCTATCCATTTTTTCAGCCAGCTTAATAAAACTCTATTTCAGTTTGAGCGCAAAAGTATGGACTAAATATGACGCATATCATATCAAAGCCAGATTTAGCATTTTTTTTATACATAAACACATATTTTGTCTAATTTTAAATCAATCATGCAGTTTTACACTTGCCAAGCCACGTTTCGTCCACTATTATTGCGCTCATGCCCGAGTGGTGAAATCGGTAGACACAGGGGATTTAAAATCCCCCGCCCACAAAGCGTGCCAGTTCGAGTCTGGCCTCGGGCACCATTTTAATACTTCTTAAAATGGTGCAATAAAAAATCCAGCTTATAGCTGGTTTTTTTATGTCTGCATATTTAATGTAAAAAGTATCACTCTAAAAATAAGATATTTAATTGATGAAAAAAAATATTGTGTGTTTATGCATTTTCTACTTGTTTAGCTCTACCGCTCTTCAAGCAACAGATATTGAAGAAACTAAATTTTATGATCTATTTTCAGGAACCATTCATCAGCGTGCAAACCAATTATTTTTAAAACGCTGCGACCTAAGTCAATATGAATATCCTTTGCATTTTAATCACACAAATGATCAAGCTAAAATTGAACACTATTTAAAACAGCATCCTAAATTTTGGGTCAACATTCGAGGTGATGTATATGAAAAACAAGAGCTTTATCATCTAACAATAGAAGAAATATTAGATGTACACCCTAACCAATCCTGCCATTTATTGGACTTATTTGAAGAGTGATTTTTAATCTAACAATAATGCATACCTTATTCAAAACAAGCATAAAATAAAGAGTGGATTACCACTCTCTATTGACTATCAGCTCTTCCATTTCTACATCCATATAGCCTTCTGACTGAGCAACCATCATCATGGCTTCAGCAATATAATCTGCAGCTGTATCATCTAAAGATGAATCAAGGTCTTCAAATTGTGGCTTGAGTGCATTGATTGAAATAACTGCTTCATGTGCAAAATGATAAATTTCAGCTGATGACAATTCATCTTTCGACAATTTTTTTGCGAATTTTTCAATGCACTGTTTTACATCTGCAACCAGCACATCTGGGTAATACTCATCATCAAACATTGGGAGAAGTAAATCTGTAAACATACAGGCACTCTAAATATACAAACTAAGCGAGCCTATATACCATATCAGCACATATTTACCAAACAAAACCCACGAAATAGCTGTCGAATATTGGCTTTGTTTAAAAGCATAACTCTTTCGGTATCTAAACCGCCATTTGCATCGCTTTCCAGACGTTAATCGCATCGGACATTTGTTTGACATCATGTGCCCGAACCATGCATGCGCCTTGCTGAATACTAAGCAAATGAGCAGCCACCGAGCCTACTGCACGGTCTTGTGCATCCGCACCATTCAGCGCCTCACCAATAAAGCGTTTACGTGATAATGCAGATAAAATAGGATAACCCAAACCATTTAACCGATAAAATTCATTTAAAAGTCTCAAATTCTGCTGTGCATTTTTTGCAAAACCGAAACCAGGATCAATCAAAATATTTTCTTCTTTTACACCTGCACTTAATGCATCATCTACACGCTGCTGAATTTCTCCAATCACATCATGTGTAACATCATCATATTGATCTAGCTGATTCATCGTGGTCGGTTCGCCACGCATATGCATAATAATGACAGGAATATTTAATCGGGCAGCCGTTTCTAGTGCTTGAGGGCGCGTTAATGCACGTACATCATTCCAAATATGTGCTCCTGCTTGTACTGCAGCTTGAATCACTTCGGGTTGAGAGGTATCAATAGAAATTACAACATCCAGTTTTGACAATGCTTCGACCACAGGCACCACACGACGAATCTCTTCTGCCACGTCGACCGCCGATGCACCCGGCCTTGTCGACTCACCACCCACATCAATCACCGTAGCGCCATCCGCAATCATTTGCTTGGCATGTGCAACCGCCATGTCTTTGCTGTTATGCCGTCCACCATCACTAAAAGAATCGGGCGTTACATTCAAAATACCCATGACATGTGGTGTAGATAAATCTAGCTTTAAGTTTCCACAATTTAAAATTCGATTTGGCAAAGGCATTAACTGCATTCAAATACTCCTATTTTTCTGTGAGTATTTTAACAACTTTGCTTCAAACAGGGCTGAATTCTTTTCAATCATCATTTTATTTAAAGCATAAAAAAAGAGCCTCAATTGAGACTCTGTTTTATGCTTTAAATTAGCTTACTGGCAAGGGTGGTGGTGTCGCTGGACCATCTGTTGGTGCTACATCAATCACAGGATTTTCTGCAACATAAACTTTTGGTGGTTGCGGTTCACGACCTTCTATAATGTCACGAATTTGATCACGATCAATCGTTTCCCATTCAAGCAATGCTTTAACCATTGCATGCGCAATATCTTGATTATTTTCAAGGATATCGCGAGCAACACGGTATTGCTCATCAATAATACGTCGAATTTCTGCATCAACTTGTTGTTGCGTTGCTTCAGAAATAGTACGACTACCAATGCTACCCATAAACGACTGTTGCGCGTCTTCTTCGTAGACCATTACGCCTAACTTGTCAGACATACCGTATTTGGTCACCATCGCACGTGCCATTTTCGTTGCACGTTCGAAGTCATTTGAAGCACCTGTCGACATTTGATGAATGAAGACTTCTTCTGCAATACGACCACCAAATAAGATTGAAAGCTCATTTAGCATTTTGTCTTTGTAATGACTGGTTTGATCAAACTCTGGCAACTGCCAAGTCACACCCAATGCCCAACCACGTGGCATGATTGTGACTTTATGCACAGGGTCCGTACCCGGAAGTATTTCAGCAACAATGGCATGACCTGCTTCATGATAAGCTGTTGCACGACGTTCTTCTTCTCGAAGTACCATCGATTTACGCTCTGGTCCCATATACAACTTGTCTTTTGCATCTTCAAAATCATGCATATCGACTGTATTTTTGTTACGACGCGCAGCAAATAACGCAGCTTCATTAATAAGGTTTGCCAATTGCGCACCAGAGAAACCCGGTGTACCACGAGCAAGAACTTTAACATCCACACCTGTTGTAGATGGTAATTTCTTCAAGTGAACATTCAAAATTTGTTCACGACCTTTAATGTCTGGTAAACCAACCATCACTTGACGGTCAAAACGTCCTGGACGAAGCAAAGCTTTATCCAATACATCTGCACGGTTTGTAGCAGCAATGACAATAATGCCTTCGTTGCCTTCAAAGCCATCCATTTCCACCAACATTTGGTTCAAGGTTTGCTCACGCTCATCGTGACCACCACCTGTACCTGAACCACGATGACGACCGACAGCATCAATTTCATCAATAAAGATGATACATGGTGCATGACGTTTTGCTTGTTCGAACATATCACGAACACGTGATGCACCGACCCCTACAAACATCTCAACAAAGTCAGAACCAGAGATACTAAAGAATGGAACTTTTGCTTCACCAGCAATGGCTTTTGCAATTAAAGTTTTACCCGTACCTGGAGGCCCAACCATCAATACGCCACGTGGAATAGTTGCACCAAGACGTTTGAATTTAGTTGGATCTTTCAAGAAATCTACAATTTCAACAACTTCTTGCTTTGCTTCATCACAACCGGCAACATCAGCAAAAGTAACTTTAATTTGATCTTCTGAAAGCATTTTTGCTTTTGATTTACCAAAACTCATTGGGCCATTTTTACCGCCCGCTCCGCCACCCATGTTGCGCATAAAGAACATGAATAGCAAAATAATTAGAAGCACTGGGAAGCTGGCAATGAGAAGCTGCATTAACAAACCTTGACGTTGAGGCGCTGTACCTTCAACAACAACATTGTTTTTAATCAGATTCGGCATTAGTTCAGGATCTTGGACCGCTGGACGAATACTTTCAAATTCAGAACCGTTAGATTTCTCACCACGGATTCTTTCGCCATCAATTATGACTTGCTTAATTTGACCAGCATTCACGGCTGCAACAAACTCAGAATAGTTCATTGCGGTCGGTTGTTTACGGTCACTGACATTGCTGAAGATTAACACCAGCACGCCCAGTATAATGAGCCACAACACGGCATTCTTAAAAAGATCGCTCAAAGCTTTATTCCCATATCAATCTAATTCGACCATGCCCAACCAAGGGGTGATCCTAATATTTACGCTGCAGACCAGCTTGCAATAAGTTAAAAATGCACAATTTTTAACGTGTTGGCAAGTAAACTTTACTTGAAACTCTTCTTACGCCCTTGTCCCAATAGAAATACTTCTTTTGAACGCGCACGTGAAGCAGCTGGTTTTACCGTTTTCAATACATCAAAATTTTCAATTATTTGCTTACGAAACTCATCAAAACCATCTCCTTGGAATACTTTTACCAAGAATTGACCTTTCGGGCTCAGTACTTTATTCGCAAAGTCCAGTGCAAGCTCACAAAGATAAATCTGACGCGGTTGATCTACAGCCTTATTACCTGATGTATTGGGGGCCATATCTGAAATTACAACGTCTACAGTCCGTCCATTTAAAATATTTAACAATTTTTCGAATACTTCCTCTTCGCGGAAGTCACCCTGCAAAAATGTTACATCTGGCAGTGCATCCATTTCTAAAATATCAGATGCCACGACAAGGCCTTTATCTCCGACCAATCTTCCAGCAATCTGAGACCAACTTCCAGGCGCTGCGCCTAAGTCAACCACGGTCATACCAGGTTTAATCAACTTGTACTTTTCTTGAATTTCAAGGAGTTTATAGGCAGCACGCGCACGGTAACCTTCCTTTTGTGCTCTTTTAACAAAAGGATCATCTAAGTGCTCTCGCATCCAATCTCGACTACTCTTGGATAATTTTTGGTTAGTAATGCGTGTTGCCATAACTCTCTAAATAAAAATAACTTCTAATCCTTAAGTGTACGTGAAAAACACCCTGTTTGCAGTATACATCTGTATCTAATTCTTCGATTCGTGCTAGTTTTTTTCAATAATTTGCATCGTTTTTTTACTTAGAATTTAAAGCGTTTAATCTTGATTTTTGCTATACTAAGCCGTTTTTAAAATTAGGTTACATTTATGGCGGCTTTATCTATTCAAGAACGTAAGCGTTTACGTCAAATCGGACATGCTTTAAATCCAGTTGTAATGATTGGTGATAAAGGTTTAACTGAAAATGTAATTGAAGAATTAGGCCGTGCGCTTAATGATCATGAACTGATCAAAGTTAAAGTTGGCGGTGAAGACCGTGTTGCTCGTACCGCTTTAATTGCTGAAGTTGCAAAGGCGTCTGACGCTGAAGTTGTACAAACGATTGGTAAAATTGCTTTGCTTTATAAAAAAGCAGTGAAACAAAATGCAAAATTATCAAATCTTGTTCGTTTCGCAAATGCATCGAACTGATTTCAATTATGGCAAGTTATGATCTAAATGCGTTTGACCGTCGCTTTGAAGCAATTTCGATTGTTGGCGCTATTGAACAACAAGGCCCATATTCACTTAATGTGGGTTTTTGGTTACGTGATCCAAACCAATATATTCAATGGCCTAAATTAGTGACATCGAACCCTCGTCAAGACTTTCTGTGGGAACACAGTTGTTTTGAAATTTTCATTGGTGTTCACGGTGAAGATTTTTACAGAGAAATTAACCTCTCCCCGTCTCAGGCATGGCAAGCTTATCAGTTTGAAGAATATCGCTATCCTGAAGATATGCCGCCGAAGGCAGCTTATGATATTGAACTGAATCAACTAAAGCGTACCCATTACGGCATGAATGTAAGCATCAATCTGGCTGAATTCATGCTGCAACACAAACTGAGTTGGTCTAATTTGTATTTAGGTCTTAGTGCTGTAATGAAAACCTCTCAAGGTGATCATTACTATGCCATGCAACACAGTAGCCCCAACGCAGATTTTCACAATAAGCGTGACTGGTTACATCAGTTTTAAAAAAGAAAAGCAAAAGGAAATCCTTTTGCTTTTTTTGTTTCTATCTACTGTAATTATTAAATTTCGACTGTCGTAATTTTTGTGCTGCTATTTTCTCATTGCTCCAACCCATATAAATAGACTTTCCCAAACACCTGCATACAATTGCAAATAGCCGATTACTTAAACCTAAAACAATCAAGTTGCTGAACATATAAGTAAGCAATAAATAAAAATTTGAATAACACTGGTCTAAGCAATAACAATAAAATCAGGCATCACATCATGCATGCCCATACCAGATGAACGATACACATATCCCTCGTATTTATATTGCTACTTTTTTTATAGCAATTGAGTCTCTAAATTAGAGTTCAGCTTTGCACGTTTTCTTCTTTTTCAGCCTTTGACGGTGAAACTTTTTTCCACGCCTCTAAGGTATGCTCTTTTGAACGCTTATAAGTTTCTGCCAACTGTTCTTTATGTTTCAAAGAAATCTGACCAACATCTTCTTTTAGCTCTTTACCGAGCTTCGTAATATCATCAAGGACAATATTAAATTCTGTTTTTACAAAATCTTTCAGCTCAGTTAAGTCTTTTTGCGAAGAACCAAACTGTGTTTTTAGCTGTTCAATTTTTTGCAATACATCTTGCTTTAATTGCTGTAATTGCTGCTGAACATTCGCATTCAACTGCTTTGCTTCTACTTCAATTTTATCTTTACTCTCTGTAACAGCTTCTGTCACTTGGTCAGTCGCTTCTTTTGCTACCTGCTCAAGTTGCTCTGCACTATCTGTAGCAATATTTTTGAGAGATTTTGCTACTACTGCTGGTTTCTGTTGCGCCGCCATGACCTTATACCCATCATTATTCTTAAGTTTCACAGCTTAAACTTATTTGATGAATTTTAGTTTACGATTTGTCTAACAATAATTAATTGCTTACATTTCCCAGCAAGAAAAACTCAACTTTATAGCGAAATACAAGCCCTTTATCTCACATATTCACCATAAATAAAATGGACTTTATCGTTCTTCATGCGTATAATGCAGTGTTAAGTTCAAGCGAGCAGACATAGGGAGGAAAGGTTTAAAAATGGCCTTCCTTTTTTTTCGTCTTCTCGCTTTTTTACAGCCTAAATTTCAGGAGCTTTGGTTTGAGCACCCCAGCAATTTTAGCCCTTGCCGATGGTACTATCTTTAAAGGTACGTCAATCGGTGCATCGGGTAGTACGACTGGTGAAGTCGTTTTTAATACAGCAATGACTGGCTATCAAGAAATTTTGACTGACCCTAGTTATGCACAGCAACTTGTGACTTTAACTTACCCGCATATCGGTAATACAGGTTGTAATGATGAAGACGTTGAATCAGGTCGAATTCATAAAGTATGGGCAAACGGTTTAATTATCCGTGACTTACCTTTACTGCATAGCAATTTCCGATCCACGCAATCATTGGGTGAATACCTAGAGCAACACAATGTAGTTGCTATTGCCGATATTGATACACGCAAATTAACCCGTATTTTACGTGATAAAGGTGCGCAAAATGGTTGCATCTTGGCTGGCGAAAATATTACAGAAGAACAAGCTTTAGAAAAAGCACGTGCTTTCGGCGGTTTAGACGGTTTAGACCTTGCAAAAGAATGTTGTGACCCTGAAGGCTTTGAATGGTCTGAAGGCTCTTGGACACTTGGCCAAGGCTTCTCTCAACCAGAACTTAAATTCCATGTTGTTGCATACGATTACGGTGTCAAAACCAACATCTTACGTATGCTTGCAGACCGCGGTTGTAAATTGACTGTTGTTCCTGCGCAAACTTCTGCAGAAACAGTACTTGCTTTAAACCCAGATGGCGTTTTCCTTTCAAACGGCCCTGGCGACCCAGCTGCCTGTGACTATGCAATTGAAGCTGTAAAAACAATTGTAGAAAGCACAGAAATTCCTGTTTTTGGTATTTGCTTAGGTCACCAAATCTTGGCTCTCGCTTCTGGTGCTAAGACAATCAAAATGCCTCATGGCCACCATGGCGCAAACCATCCTGTACAAAATCTTGAAGATGGTACAGTGATGATTACTTCGCAAAACCACGGCTTCGCAGTAGATGCAGATACATTACCTGCAAACTTGAAAGCTACGCACAAATCTTTGTTTGATAAAACCCTACAAGGGATGCATCGTACAGACAAACCTGCGTTCAGTTTCCAAGGTCACCCTGAAGCGAGCCCTGGCCCGCACGACTGCGCACCATTGTTCGATCATTTCATCGAACTTATTGAAGCATCTAAGAAGTAATTAAGGAAGCGATCATGGCTAAACGTACAGACATTAAAAGCATCTTAATTATTGGTGCTGGCCCGATTGTGATCGGACAGGCATGTGAGTTTGATTACTCAGGTGCGCAAGCATGTAAAGCCCTTCGTGAAGAAGGCTACCGTGTTATTTTGGTCAACTCTAATCCAGCGACCATCATGACCGACCCTGCAATGGCAGATGCAACGTATATCGAACCGATTACATGGCAAACTGTTGCACAAATCATTGAGAAAGAACGCCCAGACGCAGTTCTTCCTACAATGGGTGGTCAAACAGCATTGAACTGTGCCCTTGCGCTTGATGAGCACGGCATTTTAGAAAAATTCAATGTTGAATTGATCGGTGCGAGTAAAGAAGCCATTGAAATGGCGGAAGACCGTAAATTGTTTGATGACGCAATGCGTCGTATTGGTCTTGAATGTCCACGTGCAGCTGTTGCTAGCAACATGGAAGAAGCATTCGAAATCCAAGCAAAATTGGGCTTCCCTTCAATCATTCGTCCATCATTCACCATGGGTGGTTCAGGTGGTGGTATCGCGTACAACCGCGACGAATTCATTGAAATTTGTGAACGTGGTTTCGACCTCTCTCCAACTCATCAGTTATTGATTGATGAATCTTTAATTGGTTGGAAAGAATACGAGATGGAAGTTGTTCGTGACAAAAACGACAACTGTATCATCGTCTGCACCATTGAAAATTTTGACCCAATGGGCGTGCATACTGGTGACTCAATCACCGTTGCTCCTGCACAAACATTGACCGATAAAGAATTCCAATTATTACGTAATGCGTCTTTAGCCGTTCTGCGTGAAATTGGTGTTGAAACGGGCGGTTCGAACGTTCAATTCGGTATCAACCCGAAAGACGGCCGTATGGTTGTGATTGAGATGAATCCACGTGTTTCGCGTTCATCTGCACTTGCATCTAAAGCTACTGGTTTCCCAATTGCACGTATCGCTGCAAAATTAGCTGTGGGTTATACCCTTGATGAGTTGAAAAACGACATCACAGGTGGCACAACACCTGCATCTTTCGAACCAGCAATCGACTACGTTGTAACAAAAATTCCTCGTTTCAACTTTGAAAAATTCCCACAAGCAGATGCAGTTTTGACTACACAGATGAAATCTGTGGGTGAAGTGATGGCCATTGGTCGTAACTTCCAAGAGTCTTTACAAAAAGCACTTCGTGGTCTTGAAGTCGGTGCGTGTGGTTTTGACGAAAAAATTGAAATTGGTGCTGACGGCGCGAAAGATAAAATTCTTCAAGAGCTTAAAGTTCCAGGCCCTGAGCGTATTTGGTATATCGCAGATGCTTTCCGTCACGGCTTTAGCTTAGATGAAATCTTTGCTGCAACCAATATCGACAAATGGTTCTTGATTCAAATTGAAGACATTATTAAGTCTGAAGAACAAATCAAAACTTTAGGTTTTGGCGATTTGAATGCCGACAACATCCGCTCGTTCAAACGCAAAGGTTTGTCAGATCTTCGTATTGCAGATTTGATGGGTATTTCACAAAAGCAATTCCGTAAACACCGTTGGAACTTAGGCGTAATGCCAGTTTACAAACGTGTGGATACCTGTGCAGCAGAGTTTGAATCTGATACTGCTTACATGTATTCAACTTACGATGAAGAATGTGAAGCAAACCCATCGACCAAAGATAAAATCATGGTGATTGGTGGTGGCCCGAACCGTATTGGTCAAGGTATCGAATTCGATTACTGCTGTGTACACGCAGCCCTTGCAATGCGTGAAGATGGTTATGAAACCATTATGGTCAACTGTAACCCTGAAACGGTTTCTACTGACTATGACACTTCAGATCGTTTGTACTTCGAACCAATCACTTTAGAAGATGTACTGGAAATTGTACGTATCGAGAAGCCTAAAGGCATTATCGTACAGTACGGTGGTCAAACACCTTTGAAATTGGCTCGTGCGCTTGAAGAAGCGGGTGCGCCAATTATTGGTACATCACCTGACGCAATTGACCGTGCAGAAGACCGTGAACGTTTCCAGCAAATGATTCAACGTCTGCAACTTCGCCAACCAAACAACAGCATTGTAAAATCTGCTGAAGAAGGTATGGCTGAAGCATCTAAAGTGGGTTATCCATTGGTTGTACGCCCATCGTATGTATTGGGTGGCCGTGCAATGGAAATCGTTTATAACGACGACGAATTGAAACGCTACCTACGTGATGCGGTTCAAGCATCTAACGAAGCGCCTGTATTACTTGACCGTTTCCTAGATGATGCTATTGAAGTTGATGTGGACTGCGTATCTGACGGTAAAGATGTGGTGATCGGCGGGATCATGCAGCATATTGAACAAGCGGGTATTCACTCAGGTGACTCTGCATGCTCAATTCCTCCTTACTCTCTTTCAAATGAGATTCAGGACGAAATGCGTCGTCAAACTGTTGCGATGGCAAAAGAGCTTGGCGTGATTGGTTTGATGAACGTACAGTTTGCTGTAAAAGGTAATGACGTTTACATTTTAGAAGTGAATCCACGTGCATCACGTACTGTGCCATTCGTTTCTAAATGTATCGGCGAGTCTTTAGCAAAAGTTGCTGCACGTTGCATGGCGGGACAATCTTTAGTCTCTCAAGGCTTTACTAAAGAAATTATCCCGACGCACTTTGCAGTAAAAGAAGCTGTGTTCCCATTCAACAAATTCCCAGGCGTTGACCCTATTCTTGGCCCAGAGATGAAATCTACAGGCGAAGTCATGGGCGTTGGTAAATCTTTTGGTGAAGCGTTCTATAAAGCTGTGTTAGGCTCTAATGACCGCTTACCAGGTCTTCCAACCGAAGGTGAAGTAAAACATGCGTTCTTATCTGTCCGTGAGTCAGATAAGCCACGTGCGGTTGGTATTGCTAAACAGTTGACTAATCTTGGCTTTAAAGTTATCGCAACTGGCGGTACTTATAACGTGATCAAAGAAGCTGGTATTGAATGTGAACGTGTGAATAAAGTCACCGAAGGTCGTCCTAATATTGTGGACCGCTTGAAAAATGGCGAAGTTCACCTCATTATCAACACATCTGAAGGCAAACAAGCACAGCAGGATTCATTCTCAATCCGTCGCTCTGCACTTCAAGGTAAAGTGTATTACACAACGACCTTGAATGGTGCCGATGCGGTATGCCAAGCTTTAGCAATTAAATTGCCAATGGACGTTTACCGTTTGCAAGACCTTACTAAAGGTTAATTAAGTTACCGATAAGTCCCGTCACCTTATTGGTGGCGGGATTTTTTTATTTTATAACCCTGTATTTTTTAATACATAACAACTGTGAGGGACAACAATGAAACGTTATCCTATGACACCTGAAGGCAAAATTGCCTTAGAGAAAGAATTACTTCAACTTAAGTCGGTTGATCGTCCGCGTATTATTGCAGCAATTGCAGAAGCACGTGAACATGGGGATTTGAAAGAAAATGCAGAATACCATGCTGCTCGCGAGCAACAAGGTTTCTGTGAAGGCCGTATTCAAGATATTGAAGGCAAATTGGGCGCAGTTCAAGAAATTGATATTAAAACCCTTGAGCAAAATGGCCGTGTTGTTTTTGGTGTAACTGTAACCATTGAAAACTTAGACACAGAAGAAAAAAAGACGTATAAGATTGTTGGCGATGATGAAGCAGACTTCAAAATCAATAAAATCTCTGTAAACTCACCGATTGCACGTGGTCTTTTGGGTAAAAATGAAGGCGATGAAGCAAAAATTCAAACACCAAATGGTGAAGTTGAATACGAAATTGTGAAAGTTGAATATCTTTAAAAGTTAAAGATTCAATCTTGAAGCCCCTCTTTTGAGGGGTTTTTTTGTATTTTTTTGATTCCTTAGATTATAATTAACTCAATAAAAACAAAGAATTAGAACCAATGAATGATCGTCTCATACAAACTTTTTACTCTGCTTTTGGCGGTGTGTTCTTGGGTGTCATGATTGCTATTTTTTGGTCTTTTTATGTCAGTACGCAAACGAATACTACACAAATTATCTCAATCCCCCCCCCTTTCAGCACTTTGCAGTTTCTTATTTCCCAATCTAGCCCCATATGGGTTCAGAGCATTTTGGAATTTTTTTAGATAAATAGCTTCTTATTACTCAACTATTTTTGGCTTATAACTGTAAACCACGACAGCACCAACCTCTACAATGGCGAAAGCATTGCGCAAATACGCTATAATCTTAAAAGCGCTCTTTACACTGTATTTTTATGTCTGAAAAATTGATTAATTCCCCTGTAAAACATTGGTGTGAATTTGAATTCATTTCTAAAACAGTGAAGAATCCGAATATCCATATTAAAGGCAATTATTCATATTATTCAGCTTATTGGGATCAAGGTTTTGAACGCTGTGTGGTGCGATATCTACATGATAAGCCTGCTACAGCAGAAAAACCGATAGATCAGCTACACATCGGCAACTTTGTCTGTTTAGGTGCTGAATGCGTCATTATGATGGGTGGCAACCAATTGCATCGTACCGACTGGATTTCAGCCTTTCCATTCGATACCCGTAGTTTCGTTCCTGCTGGCGACACAATCATTGGCGATGGTTGCTGGATTGGCTCCCGCGCCATGATTATGCAAGGTGTAACACTTGGCGAAGGCGTTGTGGTCGCAACAGGTGCCGTTGTGACAAAAGATGTACCACCTTATGCAGTTGTAGGTGGTGTCCCTGCCAAAATTATTAAATATCGCTTTTCTGAAACAGACATAGAAAAACTGCTTGCACTTAAACTGTATGACTTAGATGAAAAGCAGTTTTTAAAAATGCGTGAACAATTGCAAACGGATGATGTTGCTCAATTAATCGAATACTTTGACCCGCTAGCCTTTCAATAGAAATAAGATTGCTCATTGATTTTTTCTTTTAGGTAAGCGTTATCTGATGTAGATGAGCAGTTAACTAGAATTGCTGATAAGGTTTTTTCTTTAAAATCATGAAATAATTGTAATTTTCTGGCTCATTTGAATCCAATTTTAATGCGATCAGATCATAGATTTTTATAATCAAAATAGCAAATCTGTCTCAAGATGAATGATCTTACCTTCTTAAGCAGGATTCAGGTTAATATACAAAATATAAGCTACTCTTCTGTCCTAGCTGAGTATCATCTAAATGTAGGATTAATATTTTTTTCTTTGATTATTCTGACAATTGAGTACAAAACCGATCGGCGCACATGCGTATTATTATAAAAACCTTGATGATCAAATCTCAATTGGTTATAACCTTCGCCACCGACTTCTTTCGAACGGATACCGCTGAGTTTTTTAGTGTCCAGCAATTGTCCTTTAAGATCAAACTGGGTCGGATTTCGCCGTGCTTCATGAATACGACCTGTCACGAATGGGCGATCAATGTTGCCATCAAAGAAGTCGATGACGACGATCTCATCTTTACGTGGTAAGAACCGTGCGCCATAACCTTCGCCTGCCCAAGGGGTAAGCACATCCACCCATGCTGAGTCAGTGTCATTGTCATTGTCATTTGAACCCGCACCACCATCATGGGAATGGTCTTCAGTTCGAGTAAACAAGAATCGGACTTTTATCCTTCCCCATTCATCGACATGAATTTCTTCTCCATCTGTGGTGACTTTGGCTCGTTGTACATATGCGGTCGGACGGTGCACCAATGGATCATATTCAGGGACAATATTGATACTTCGACGTACGACATTGAGTTCATTGGCTTGACGCTCTTCATCACTGTCTTTATTGGTTTGCCAATGACTAAGAGTAAGTAGTTTTTCAACTTGGTTTTGAATGTCTTTGGGAAGATTATTTTGATTGTAAAAGTGCTTATTGAGTATGAGAAATTCTTTATCACTACCACTATGATTTTTATCTAGCTCAGGATGCTCCACAAGCTGAAACCAATACCCGACTTGAATATCACGCACACTGCTATGCGCTGTAAAATATTTAGCTTGCAACGCTTGGTATTGATTAAGGTGATTGTTCAGTTTATGAAGTTGCTCATTGCCTGAAGTCGTCGCCTGATCTTCATATTTAAGATCACGAATCCATGCAGGTGAAACGTTCCAAGCTTGTTCCAGACTGAGACTTTCATTATCTCGTTGTGAACTGGGCTGATGTGAACTTAGCACGGAGCCACTGGCATCTTCTTGACTTAGACTTCTGCTTGCCAACGTTGAACATGTATTGCTGTCGATTGTAGCTGGCGTTGTGCAATAAAACTGGTGATGCTGTCATATTGCTCTGTGGCATTGCTACGGTGATATCGAATATTTCTACGCTCAATGGCTTTGAATTGAGTATTGTCATCTAATTAGGCGTAATTGTTGTGGTTCAATATTTTCACTATTGCTTGCAACTATATATTTGGACTCGTCTACCAGCCAATTTATTGCCTCTTCACGCATTAATCTCGTCAAATAAGCATAATCTGATTCATTCGATTGCATTGAAAAAGGGCGAACATTATAAGTTTTGGTTAAGCCACTAGTATCTAGTTTTAAACTTGAAGTAAACAATGAACTTTTAGATTGCCACTCCTTAAAAATAACTTCGCAAATTTCCACAATGCTTTTATTCATAAATACGCGACTATTGCGTCGCTTATGTCATAAGCTCGTTGGGTCTTGCATCGTTAAGCGATAAAGACTAAAAGCACCATCTGATTGACCTTGGCTTGCACTTGTAACAATTCCTGTCGCTCTAAACAACTGACTTGAATCTGTCACTTGATCCACTGCCACCTGACAGCCAATGAATTGTTTGAGTTCGATGAATGGATGCGTCGATAAACAGATAAGTTCTGCTGACAATCCATCATTGATGCCATGATGACCATCAATGCGTTGCAACATAATTTGTGAATCAAGTGCTAAATTTGAAAATTGAATACTAATCGCACGTTTTTGTGTTCCAAAGCCAAATTGCTCCAGAATGCCAAAAATATTATTGAACATTATTTTATGACCTTATTTTTAATATTTTTTATTCATTATTTAAAATAATTTTAACAAAAATGAAGCTACATACTCAAACACTATCAGGCATTTTTTATTTTAATTCGACCAAAAACCTTCAATAATTCTAATGAT
Source organism: Acinetobacter celticus (assembly GCF_001707755.1). Lineage (GTDB taxonomy): Bacteria > Pseudomonadota > Gammaproteobacteria > Pseudomonadales > Moraxellaceae > Acinetobacter > Acinetobacter celticus. Next base: position 327,132 of record NZ_MBDL01000008.1, read on the forward strand.
ACATTAACCAGACTAGTCCTTTTTTGACATTTGAGTGATCATTAATATTTTAAATCATGCGATTTTGTTCTGAACGATCTGACAAACTGTTAATTGTTGCAGAATGAAAAATTAAATAGTGCCCATAGATCGAAAAATTACAGCGGTCTTTCTTCCAATTATCATCATTTTATTTATTTTAAATAAAAAAAGACCACGTTTTGGAACGTGGTCTATAAAAATGGTGGCTATGACGGGACTTGAACCTGTGACCCCCGCATTATGAGTGCGGTGCTCTAACCAACTGAGCTACATAGCCAAAACTTGTGCGCGCATTATGTGGGTTTATTTAAAAACCGTCAAGTATATAATGCGCTTAATTGATCAAAATTTAGTGAAGTGAGCCGATAAGCCGGGTTCTGTCGTGAACGATCATTCCTCTAGGCGTACAATCACTCGTACGCTCAAGCGACCTACCCGGATCCAGCACGGGCCGTGCCTCAGGATCCCTATTTGGTCTTGCTTCTGGTGGGGTTTACCTTGCCGTGAACTGTTGCCAGACACGCGGTGCGCTCTTACCGCACCCTTTCACCCTTACCTCCGATTCCAATTGCTTGGAAACATAATGAAGGCGGTCTACTCTCTGCTGCACTTGCCGTCGGCTTTCGCCGCCCAGGCGTTACCTGGCACCCTGCCCTATGAAGCCCGGACTTTCCTCCCCTGCTTCAATCACGGAGATTTCCACAGCAGCGATCGTCTGGCTCACTTCGGGGCGCATTTTATCAAACTTCTGAACTAATTGCTTGATGTTTTTTGAGCAATTAGTTTTTCATACTTTTGCATCAGTTCATCTTGTGTTTCTGCATGATTCGGATCGAGTGGTATGCAGTCCACAGGACAAAATAATTGACACTGCGGTTGATCGTGATGCCCCACACATTCGGTGCATAAATCTGGGTGAATCTCATAAATAGATTCGCCCATATAAATTGCCTCGTTGGGGCAAACAGGTTCACAAACATCACAATTGATGCATTCATCAGTAATATATAAAGACACGCTACCAGCCTTGTTGTTGTTTCCGTTTAAAGGCTTCCACGACAGCTTGTGGTACAAACTGTGTGACATCACCATTTAAACGTGCAATTTCACGTACTAATGTAGATGAAATAAAAGAATATTGCTCTGACGGCGTTAAAAATACCGCTTCAAATTTTGAATCGAGTCGACGGTTCATATTGGCTAACTGAAATTCATATTCGAAATCAGATACGGCGCGCAACCCACGCAAAACTGCAGTTGCTTTCTGTTCATTAAAGAAGTTTACCAGTAGACCATCAAAACCTACAAACTCCACATTGGACAAATGGCTCAAGGAGTTTTTGGCTAGCTCTACCCGCTCATCTAGGCTAAACACAGGATTCTTATGGTGACCAATAGCAATTGCAACCACAACTTCATCAAACATTCTTGATGCACGGGTAACTAAATCAATGTGTCCATTGGTAATTGGATCGAATGTGCCCGGATAAATTACGCGAGTTTTAGACATCCATTTGTACTCTGTTTATTTTGTAGAACCTTATTTTAGCAAACTCTTGTTTTATGTTGAAGAAACTCCATTAATTTAAAAACTTCCCCTATCTTCAAGTTCGGGTACAATAGTTATAACTTTGGAAGTTTCTGATTATGTCGAAAGTCACTGTAGTTAAAAAAAATACTGGCGGAACCATTGCTCAAAACAAGCGTGCCCGTCACGATTATTTTATTGAAGAGAAATTTGAAGCTGGACTTTCTTTGCAAGGCTGGGAAGTTAAATCGCTTCGTGCAGGTCGTATGACCTTAAGTGAAAGCTATATTACCTTTAAAAATGGTGAGGCTTATTTATTCGGTGCTCAAGTGCAACCGTTGCTTAGTGCATCTACACATATTGTGCCTGAAGCACGTCGCACACGTAAACTTTTACTCAGTAAGCGTGAACTTGAAAAATTAATGGGTTCAGTCGAGCAAAAAGGTTATTCGTGTGTGCCTTTAGCCTGCTACTGGAAAGGCCGTTTAGCCAAATTGGAAATTGCTTTGGTTAAAGGTAAACAGTTGCATGATAAACGTGCAACTGAAAAAGACCGTGACTGGCAACGTGATAAAGCTCGTATTTTTCATAAATAATGCCGTCATAAAAAAACCTCCATATGGGGGTTTTTTTATTGCATGCGCGAAAAAAACTTCAAATTGTCATCATCATTTTATGAAAATTTTCAATGACTCGATCAATGCTTAGCCACTGCACTCATTTAAATTTTTTAAACTATACATATAAGCTGACTTACACGTTATTGAATTCTATTCAACATCAAAGCAAGGTATTCACCAAACCAAAGCGCTGTATCAAGATCACCTTTGGGTGGGGTAATTTCAGCAGGAGCATTATCAGACTGTGTCATCAAACCTAAAAAGCTCGACATACGGTTTAAATCTTCCGTCCCACGTCCCGTCGGCATCATGGGTAAACCCGCCCACAGCATGCCGTGTTGCATGGCAAATAAATTAATTTGCTGTAATACCGCCAGTTTATCACCACTTAAACCGCCACCATTGGTAAACCCTGCCGCAAGTTTGCCTTGCCATGTTCGCGCTAACCAACGTTTGGAAGATTGCTCCATGAACAGTTTCAAACCAGAAGTAAGACTTCCCATATAGGTTGGACAACCAAATACAATGGCATTCGATTGATCCAGAACATCCCAATCTATATGTTCAATATTCATGCAATGTACTTGCACACCAACTTGCGTCGCACCTTGAGCAATAAAAGACGCGACCTTTGCTGTATGTCCGTACGGACTATGATAAACAATTGCGAGAGATTTTTTGGATAAAGACGCACTTAAAGACATAGGAATTAAAAATCTACAGATTCAGTCAAGTTTAGCATTTTCATGCCATGAAAACGAATGTCGCCATACGCCCAGTTTTAGGGGCGCGACGATAAGAAAAATAATCTTTAGCTTGTAAATAAGAGCATTGATCGCCACCCAATACTGTTTTTACCCCCTGTAATGCAAGGATATAACGTGCAATGGCATATAAGTCTGCATAAAACTTATCGGCTTTAATACCCACCTTAAATGCACGGTCTAATTCAGGATATTTTGTGCAGAAGGCTTGTTTAACTTCTGCACCAATCTCAAAACTGTCCTGACATATCGCAGCACCTAACCACGCCCAAGCAGGTGGGCTTTGCATGGTTTCAATGGTGGTTTCAATAATACCGTTAGCCAATCCGCGCCAACCCGCATGCAAATTAGCAATTTCAGTGCCTTCTGCATTACCCAAAACCACAGGCAAACAATCGGCAGTCATCATCATTAAGGCATGACCCGCAGTTTGTGTGACCAAGCCATCACCCTCTAATGCATTAAAAGGAATTTCTGCATTAATGGTGTGGCAAATGGTGCTGTGGGTCTGTGTCATCCAAGTAACTTTTTGAACGCCATAGCAGGAAAACTCTTCCAACAATGCCATACGATGTTGTTGGACACGTTGCGAATCATCATTTACATGCAATGCCAAGTTAAAACCCGCTAACTCTGGTGTTTTAGTCGCTAAGGTTTTTTCATGGTGTACTTGGGTCTGTCCAACATAAATTCCTTTCGGTAACCCTTGAACAAATTGCATGTCATATTCCTTTAAAAATGAATCATATCAACTAACAGATTGGACATTAATAGGTTTTATTTTCAGTACGTAGAACCTCAACCAAATGTGTCAAATCATCTGGCCAAGGCGCTTCAAACATCATTTCTTCACCTGTACGCGGATGCACTAGACCCAATTTGGCCGCATGCAGGGCCTGACGTTTAAAGCCACGCAAGGTGTCTGTCAAAAGTTCAGAGGCACCAGCTGGGACACGTACACGGTTCATGTAGACTTGGTCACCCACAAGGCCATGACCAAGATAACTAAAGTGCACACGAATTTGGTGAGTACGTCCAGTTTCTAAACGCGCTTGAATACGCGTGAAATGCTGAAAACGCTCTTTCACATTGTAGTGCGTTACCGCGTCTTTACCGCCTGGCAAAATAGCCATTTTAGTACGATCAACAGGATGACGTTTAATTGGCTCATCAATTGTGCCACCTGCAATAATGGCACCATAAGCAATTAAGTCATAAACACGGTAAACGGTTTTTTTAGCCAGTTGTTTGCTTAATGCAAATTGCGCTTCAAGATTTTTGGCAATAACCAATAAACCCGAAGTGTCTTTATCAATACGGTGTACCAAACCTGCACGCGCCAGCTCAACAGATTTAGGATAATGAAATAAAATTGCATTAACCAAAGTTCCGGTAATATTACCAGCCCCTGGATGTACGACCATACCAACAGGCTTATTAATCACCATAAGATCATTATCTTCATAGATAATATCTAAAGGAATATCTTCAGGCATACTTGTGGTTTGCGGTTCCAGTTCAACATCTAAGGTGAGTAACTCATTGCCCTCAGATTTATACTTTGGCTTTACGCTGTTACCATTTACTAACAAATGGCCGTCTTTTAGCCACTGTTTAAGTTTTTCACGCGAAAAGTCAGGCCATACTATGGCTGCAACTTGATCAATTCGCTGCCCTAAAAAGCTTTCATCCAGTTGAAATTGCAACGATAAACGTGTTGCAGTTGCGTCTGAATTATGGTTATCTGCTTCCTCTGAATCTTCAAGTAAGTTGAAATCAGTTTCAGGGAGTGTTGCATTAGAAGATTGTGCTTGAGTCATTTGATCATTCAGGCAAAAGTGGTTTAATAGTGTAATTGTAGCTCATTGCCAGTATTAACAGAGGAATTTTTATGTCGCTACCGCATTATAAAATGACAATGCTTGCGCTAACCCTTGGCATTGCAACAGCAATGGCGGGTTGTAGTAGCAATCCAAAAAAAGATGTGGTCGATACTGGTCCGCAATCCAGCGAACAAGTTTATATAGAAAAAGCAAAAAAAGCGCTTGATCGTCATCAATATACTGACGCGGCTAAACATTTAGAAGCCTTAGAAACTTACTATCCAACAGGCGACTATGCAACACAGGCACAATTGGAATTATTGTATGTAAAATTTCAGCAAAAAGACTATGAAGCCGCAATTGCACAGGCAGAGCGTTTTATTCGTTTAAATCCGCAACATCCACATGTAGATTATGCTTACTATATTCGTGGCGTATCGAACATGGAACAAAACTATGATGGTTTGTTACGCTATACTTCGTTAAAGCAATCACACCGTGATGTCAGCTATCTTAAAGCGGCTTATCAAAACTTTGTAGACTTTATTCGTCGTTATCCATCAAGCACTTATGCAGTAGATGCAGCGCAACGGATGAAATTTATTGGTCAAGAACTGGCTGAAAGCGAAATGAATGCCGCGCGTTTTAATATTAAACGTAAAGCATATTTAGCCGCTATTGAGCGTTCACTTTGGGTGGTTGAACACTACCCACAAACACCACAAATTCCTGAAGCATTGGCCACCATTGCTTATGGTTACGACAAACTAGGCGATAAAGCCACGTCGCAACAATATATTAATGTATTGAAACTCAACTACCCAGAGCTAGTAAAATCTGACGGTACGGTTAATATGCGTGCTGCGCGTAGTGAAGGAAGTTTATTCAACCGCGTTACACTGGGCGTATTTGGTGCAGAAGGTTTAACTCACTCTGAACAAGCTGAAGTTAAAAACACTAACATTGAAAATGAAAAGCGTAGTCTAAGCAACCGATTATCTTTCGGTCTATTAGATCGTCCAAAAGCAGAATCGACAGACATTGCAAAACCTGTGGAATAAAATCACCTACCATTAAAGGTCGATTTTTCATGAAGGGCAAGTTATCATACTTGCCCTTTTATCTTTTCAGCTAAATTTTGCATTGCTTGATCTGACTGCTTAAAAGGTATACAAACTAACAATCAACTTATGTGCAGTTTTGCCAATTAAAACCGCAACGGCATTCTATTTTTAAACAATTTTTTAGATGATATTGATAAAACAGCATGGCGATTCCTCAGCACACCATTGATCAAATTTTAGATCGCACCGATATTGTCGATGTGATTGGTCAATTTGTGAAATTAAAAAAGACAGGCCGAACCTATTCGGGTTGCTGTCCGTTTCACCAGGAAAAATCGCCCTCTTTTCATGTCTATCGTGACAAACAGTATTTTCACTGTTTTGGTTGTCAGGCCAATGGTAATGCCATTCGTTTTTTAATGGATGTTGGTAGCCGAAATTTTATTGAGGTGATGAAAGACCTGTCTAGCCAAACAGGCATTGAACTTCCTAAAGACAATCAAGATTCAAATAAACTTAAATATAAACGCGAAGCGCCACAGCCGAAAGCACCTACTAAAATTGAAGCTTCCGTCCCATCACTAGAAAATAATACGTCGACAACTTTCGAGCATGATCCTTTTGCAGAATTCCAAGCTCAAGATGATGTTTTTTACGGCAATGACCCATTTACAGCTTTTGAGCAATCGACAGCACCAGAACAAACCGCCCAAGACGGCAATTTATACGATTTACTGGAAAATATTGCGCAGTTTTACGAAAGCCAACTTCCTCATAGCCAAATTGCCCAGCAATATTTTAAGCAACGTGGTCTGTCCAAAGAAACCATTGCTTACTGGCGCTTAGGCTATGCACCAGAAGATTGGCAACATTTAGAAAAAGCTTTTCCACAAGATATTAGTGGCTTAAAGTTATTGGGTTTAATTCGAACCAGTGACAGTGGCCGTGACTTTGACTTATTGCGCGAACGAGTTATTTTTCCTATTCGCGATGCTAAAGGTCGTGTGGTTGGTTTTGGTGGTCGTGCATTAAACGACGAAATTAAACCGAAATATATCAACTCCCCCGACTCTGAAGTCTTTCATAAAAACCAGTTGCTTTACGGCTTGTACGAAGGTCGTAAGCAAAAAGCCCAAGAATGGCTAATGGTTGAAGGCTATATGGATGTCATTGCTTTACAGCAATATGGCATTGCAGGTGCAGTCGCGACCTTAGGCACAGCCAGCAACACCGAACATTTAAATATTTTATTTAAGCAAAGCAGTCGTATTACCATTGCTTTCGATGGCGATGCTGCAGGGCAAAAAGCCGCACGTCGCACCTTAGAAATTGCTCTCCCCTTGCTCAATGATGGTCGCGAACTCAAGTTTTTTGTACTCCCGAATGATCATGATCCTGACTCACTGATTCGACGTGAAGGGATTGAAAACTTTAGACGGCTTTTAGCCACCTCGCCTTTGCTGTCTGAGTTTGTTTTTGCTCATTTAACACAAAATCACAACGTGGCGTCGCCTGAAGGTAAAAGTCAGGTGATGGGTGATTTACGTCAACTGACGGAACTTTTGCCTAAAACAGGGTCTTATCGCTACCTTTTACAGCAATATTTTCGTGAAAAACTCGGCTTTAGCCGTAAATGGCAACCGCAGGTCAATAATGATGCATCACTGAGTTTTAGTACCAAAATTGATGCTGAAGAATATGTGATTGCTATTTTGATCAATCATCCCTATTTGTATATTCATTTTGAGCCTTTGCGTGCATTGATTTCACCAGATCTATTGCTGTTCAAAATTTTAAATATTTTTAATATTATTTTTGATGATTTACCAGATGATCCTGAACTGTCTACCTATTATGCTTTAGGTGCATGTGCTTCCTATCATCATGAATTACAAAATATTTTGGAACATGCCAACATTGGTGACTACACATCATCACCTGAACAAGCTGACAAATTAGCTGCCGATTTTTCAACCAAGCTACAATATGAATGCTTGCAACAAAAAATCAAATCTAAAAAGTTCTCAAGTCTGGCCGAAATGCGTAATTTAAAACAGAAAATTTATGAAATAGGTAAAAAAAGATCATTAACCCTGCTAGATGAATAAAATATTCATCTACAGTTCAAAGCAACAATCTTTAGCTTATGGAATTTAAAATTTAGTTTGAATTATTTTTTAGGTTTACGTCGTTTTTGTGCAACTTCAGTTAAATCCTGTTCTAACATTTCAAAGTAAGATGGGTCTTCTGCTGTTGCTGCATGACGAAGCGCAATAGACGTTGGATGTAATAATTTATTGGTCAAGCGATAAGAAAGCTCTTGCAATACCTGCTCAGCAGATTCGCCCTTTTGTAATTGCGCCAATGCTAAAGCCAATTCTTCCTGTCTTAAATATTCACCCTGTTCACGATAGGCATGAATGGTCGGCCCAGCCAAATTGACTTTTTGTTGCGTTACCAATTCAGTCGCCAACTGATTAACCATGACTTCTGCTTCGACTGCAGCTTGACGACGTTGCGCTAAGTTTTCATCAATTACACTTTGTAAATCATCGACACCGTATAAATATACGCCATCCAAGGTTTCTACTTTGGCCTCAATATCACGAGGTACAGCTAAATCTACCAAAAGCATTTGCTTATAGCGACGTTTTTTTAGCGCAACTTTTACATCTTTAAAGTAAATCACTTGATGCAAACTGCCCGTACAACTGGAAATCACATCCGCACGGTGTAGGTTATTCGCAAGATCATCAAATTCAATAATTTCGACTTCAACACGATGTGCAATTTCCTGCGCCAGAACTTCTGCACGGCTACGTGTTCGATTACAGATAATGACTTTACCCACACCCATTTCTGCCAAATGCTTAGCAACCAAGCTATTCATTTCACCCGCAGCCACAATTAACACCGTCAGTTGCTCAGGTTTACTAAACACTTGTAAGGCCAATTGCGCAACCGAATAGCCCATAGACACTGCATGGCTACCCACAGCAGTTTCAGAACGCACACGTTTGGCCGCATAAAAGGCATATTCAAAAATTCGGTTTAAATTTGGCGAAACTGTTTCAGCTTCTTTCGCTAAAGTCAGTGCAGTTTTAACCTGACCCAAAATTTGCGGTTCGCCCAGCATTAACGAGTCTAAACCACTCGACACCCGTATAAGATGTGTTACCGCTTGCGCATTTTCATAACGATAAACATGATTTGACAGTTGTTTCACATCAAGATGATTTGCTTGGGCAAGCCAATTTAATACCATATCTGCATTTTCAGACATAGCATAAACTTCAGTTCGATTACATGTAGAAACCACCACCATATCGTTTAAATCGGCAGTCGAGTTCTGTTGCGCAAGTAAAGCACTTAACTTTTCAGGGTTAAATGCAATTTTTTCGCGCAATTCTACAGAGGCGGTTTGATGGTTGACACCCAATGCAAAGAAAGACATATCAGATCATCATTTCGCTAAATTTATGCTATTGTGCAATATCGGTGTCATAAAAAGCATTACTTGGATCAAGAAAAATTGCGTCAAATAAATAGCCGACTCAGCGGCGCGACAATTAAGCACTATTCTACCACATTCTTGCTGGTCGGTAGCATGGCTTCCAGTGCTCAAGTCCGAGCATTTGGAGAAGTTTATCATGCAAATTCAAGCTATGATGCCATAAAACAAAGCATGATTGCAGAGTTTGCACTTGCATATCAAGATATTCCCACTGCTTTACATAACTATACTGTCCTTGCCATTAAAAGCAATTCCACTGCTGTAAAACAGCGCGCACTCAACATCGCGCTAGACCATAACGATTTACAAGCCGCTTTAGACATTGCAACGCATTGGGTTGTACAGGAACCTGAAGATGTTCCTGCTTTGTTCTATTTGTCACATATTGCACTCAAAGCACATGAATATGAGTTGGCTGCAGAAACCCTTGATAAAATTTTAAATATTGACCCAAATGCAGACTTGGAACAAATTTTAGCGGGTATTTCTCCTGAATCGACAGAGGATCGTGACTTTTTAATACGTGCACTACGCACCAGTAAAGAAAATCATAATCCATCAATTTTGGTGCTCATTGCAGGCTTAGAAGCCCAAAATGGTCAACTGAATGAAGCACTAACGACCATTAACCACGCATTAAAAAAACGCCCTAAAGCAACAGGCTATATTTTAATGAAAGCCAATTTACTTACCGCAATTGGCAACGAGGTCGAAACCTTAAAATGGTATGAAAAATCAAGCCAAAAGCATCGTAGCAATATGGAAGTTCGTTTAGCCGAAGCCAAATACTTAATCAAAATCAATCAATCTGAACTGGCCCTCACCAAACTAGAAGATATTTTAAAAAAATGGCCCAAAGCAGAAGAACCTCTGTTTATTGCAGGCCTCACCAGTATTGACTTAGAACAATATGAAAAAGCTGAAAAATATTTAGTTGAATTGCGTTATTCGGCACAATATCAAAATGAAGCTTATTATTATTTGGCTGTTAACGCAGAACGCAAAGAGCATTTTGAAACAGCAAAAGCCTATTATCGTTTGGTCGATGGCAGTCTATATACCGTGTCTAGACGCAATATGGTGAATATTTTTGCCCAGCAAGAAAAACTCAATGATGCCTTGCGCTTTTTAACACAGGAACGGGTGAACTATCCGCAACATGCCAGCTTTCTCTACTTGGCGCAGGCTGATATTTTAAAACGCATGAACAATAAAAAAGCGGCAATTCGTCTCTTAGATGAGGCCGTCAAAAATCTTCCTGATGATCCTGAACTGATTTATGCAGAAGTTTTACTTTTAGACCCATTTCAAGAGCGCGATAAACTCGATAAATTACTCAAAAATTTATTGATTATTGAACCAAATAGCCCAACCTACCTGAATGCGTATGCTTATACTTTAGCCTTACAAAACCATCGCTTAGATGAAGCACGGACATATGTAGAGCACGCTCTAGAGTTCGCGCCTGAACAGGCCTCTATTTTAGATACTTTAGGCTATATTTGCTTTCTACAAAATGACTTTGTGACTGCAACAGCGGTGCTAAAACAAGCATATGAACTAAGTGGTAGTTCAAAAATTGGCGTTCGTTATGCACGTTCTATTTACATGCAAGGTGATCTCCCCGAATTTAGTCGTGTGTTACAACAACTCAAACAAAAACATCCGAATGATCCTCAGTTAGATCAATTAAGTACGTTATTGTTACCTCAGCAAATTAAAAAGAGTTAAAAGCCCTGCTATGCGCACCATTTCAAAATTTTGCATCTCCGCACTTGTGGCCAGTACTTTGGTATTTACAGGCTGTCAGCAGTATATCCAACCGCAAGAGCAGACAACGACGCCAGTGGTTGAAGCACCAAATCAATTCAATTTACAAGGTAAAATTGGCGTTCGCACACCGCAGCAATCGGGTAGCGCATTTTTTACCTGGGTACAAGAACAAGATGAATTTGATATTGAGCTGAGTGGCATTTTAGGTGTAGGTAAAACACAAATTAATGGCAAACCTGGTGCAGTAAGCCTGCAAAGTGCCAAAACAGGTTTAATTATGGCAGCGACGCCTGAAGAATTACTAGAACGCGCAACAGGTTGGCAAGCTCCCATTACGCATTTAGTCAAGTGGGTACAAGCCAAACCTGCCACCGCACATGCACAGCTCAGTAAAGATGAAAGCGGACGAGCCACGCAAATTATAGAAGATGGTTGGGTAGTCGACTTAAGTTACGACAATAATGCCACTTTGCCAAACAAACTCATCCTCAAGCAAGCACTTGAAACAGGAAAAGAAAACCGCATTACAATGATTATTCAGAACCGTTAGTGCTAATTGATATGATCAGAGTTCCCTCTCCTGCCAAACTCAACCTGTTTCTGCATATTACGGGTCGCCGTGAAAATGGCTATCATGAATTGCAAAGTATTTTCCAACTCATTGACTTATACGATTGGTTGGAATTCAAGCAAACAACTTCAGATCAAATTTGCATTGATGGGTTACAAAGCGTCGAATTAGAACAAAATTTAATCTATCGCGCTGCACTCATGCTGTTGCCTTTTGCACAAACACCAAGTGGCGTCCAAATTAAAATTGAAAAAAACATTCCGATGGGGGCTGGTCTTGGTGGCGGTTCGTCTAATGCTGCTTCCACACTGATTGTGCTTAATCAATTATGGCACTGTGGCTTAAATACTGAACAACTGGCTGAATTAGGTGTCAAATTAGGTGCCGATGTACCAATTTTCATTCATGGACGCAATGCATGGGCTGAAGGAATTGGTGAACACTTAACATTCATAGACTTAGATCAAAAACAATACATAGTGCTAAAACCTGACTGTTTTATCAGCACTCAACTGCTTTTTTCACAAAAAACATTGACAAGAGACACGAAGCCTACTAAATTTTGCGCCTATCAGCTAACGCCATCTAATTTTGGTAATAACTTTGAGCCAGTGGCAAGAAGTTTATATCCTAAAGTAGATGAAGCAATGCAGTATTTAGATCAGTTCGGTACAGCAAAGCTTACAGGTACAGGTGCTTGTGTTTTTGTTGAGATAAATGAAAAAATGAATGTTCATGACATTCTGAAAAATGCGCCATGTAAATCTTACTTGGTTAGCAGTTTAGCAGAATCGCCATTATGTCATTTTGAAGTTTAATAGGGGCGTCGCCAAGTGGTAAGGCACCGGGTTTTGATCTCGGCATCCGTTGGTTCGAATCCAGCCGCCCCTGCCAATTAAATTCACCTGTAAGATGATCTGTATTAGGGGTATCGCCAAGTGGTAAGGCACCGGGTTTTGATCTCGGCATCCGTTGGTTCGAATCCAGCTACCCCTGCCATTTTACAGTCATCGCATTAGGGGCGTCGCCAAGTGGTAAGGCACCGGGTTTTGATCTCGGCATCCGTTGGTTCGAATCCAGCCGCCCCTGCCATTTCATCAAAAAGACAGAACACACTTTTGCTACTTATCTGTTAAAACACCTTGACAGAACAGTTCAAAAATATTAGAATTCTGCCGCATTAGGGGTATCGCCAAGTGGTAAGGCACCGGGTTTTGATCTCGGCATCCGTTGGTTCGAATCCAGCTACCCCTGCCATCTATTTTCTATATATATCAACCGCCAAGGGTGCTTCATGCCCAATCTTGTCGTTTTTAGTGGAACTGCGCATCCACAATTCGCTCAAAAAGTCGTTAGCCACTTACACATTCCTTTAGGTGCTGCTGCTGTTTCAACATTTTCTGATGGTGAAATTGCTGTAGAGATCACTGAAAATGTGCGTGGTAAAGACGTATTTGTCGTACAGCCAACTTGTGCCCCAACGAATGATAACCTTATGGAAATCTTAGTTATGGCAGACGCTTTGCGCCGTGCAAGTGCTGGTCGTATTACAGCTGTCATTCCTTACTTCGGTTATGCTCGTCAAGACCGTCGTCCTCGTTCAAGCCGTGTGCCAATTACTGCAAAAGTTGTAGCAGATATGCTAACAACTGTAGGCATTGACCGCGTAGTGATGATCGACCTTCATGCAGATCAGATTCAAGGCTTCTTTGACATCCCTGTAGACAATATCTATGGTACGCCAGCGCTTTTAGCTGACCTCCGTCAACAGTCACATGACAACTTAATGGTTGTTTCTCCTGACGTTGGTGGTGTTGTTCGTGCCCGTGCTGTTGCCAAACAAATGGGTGATATTGACCTTGCAATCATCGATAAACGCCGTCAAAAAGCAAATGAATCACAAGTGATGCATTTAATTGGTGATGTTCGTGATCGTGACTGCGTCATTGTAGATGACATGGTTGATACTGCTGGAACTCTATGTAAAGCTGCTGATGCACTAAAAACTTTTGGTGCGCGCCGTGTTGTTGCTTATGCAACTCACCCAGTACTTTCAGGTAAAGCTATCGAGAACTTGAAAAACTCTGTTATTGATGAATTGGTTGTTACTGACACCATTCCTCTTTCAGATGAAGCAAGAGCTCTTGGTAAGATTCGCCAAGTTTCAGTTGCCAGTATGGTTGCAGAAACAATTCGTCGCATTAACAACGAAGAATCTATTAGCGCAATGTTCGATTCTTATTTATAAGACAGCGCCAATTTTAAAGCCTTGCTCTTTTAGCAAGATTTTCTATTGCTGAACTGGTCGAAAGTTCAGCTCAATTAAACTTAAATAGGATGTCTATCATGGCAAACTTCGTATTAAACGCAGCAGCACGTGAAGAAGCAATTCAAGGGAAAGGTTCGAGCCGCCGCCTTCGTTTAGCAAGCAAAGTTCCAGCAATTATCTATGGTGGCGCAGCTGAACCTGTAGCTGTAACTTTAGAGCTTCGTGAACTTGTTAAAGCTTTAGAAAGCAATGCTTTCTTTGAAGAAGTAATTGAAGTTAAAGTTGGCGATAAAGTTGAAAGCGTTAAAATCAAAGCGTTACAACGTCACCCAGCTAAAAATACACCTATGCACGCTGACTTTGTTCGCGCATAAGTATTTAATGGTATAAATTAGTGTCAAATATTTCACTGATTGTAGGTTTGGGCAACCCTGGTAAAGAGTATGCCCAAACTCGCCATAATGCAGGCTTCTGGTTCGTAGAACGCCTAGCAGAACAATATGGTATTTCCCTCAAAGCGGACCCAAAATTCAATGGAATTAGCGGTCGTGGCAATATTGAAGGTCAAGACGTTCGTCTACTATTGCCATCAACCTTTATGAATGCCTCTGGCAAAAGTGTTGTGCCCTTCACAAAATTCTATAATATTGCTCCAGAAGCAATGCTCATTGCACACGATGAACTCGATATGAATCCAGGTGTGATCCGCTTAAAAACTGCTGGCGGTCATGGTGGTCATAACGGCTTAAAAGACATTGTCCCTCACTTAGGTCCAAACTTTCACCGTTTGCGTATTGGCATTGGTCATCCGGGCTCTAAAGAGCGTGTCTCTGGACATGTCCTCAGCAAAGCGCCTAGTAGCGAACAAAACCTCATGGATGATGCCCTTGCACATGCTTTGTCTCGTATAAAATTACTGACAAACGGTGACATACAGCAAGCCATGAATCAAATCAATGCTTACAAGCCAAACTGATCGTTCTACAAATTATTGGGTAAAGCTTATTGCCATGGTGCTTTTTTCAGAGCAAAATGCGCATGCAGTTTAATACTGACCCAGTTCCAACTGATTGTTTTAATTGTAAGATAAAGATCTTAGATCCACCAAGGAGACGCCAGCCATGCTATCTCGTTTATTAAAAGCTAAAATTCACCGTTGCGTGGTCACACAAGCAGAATTGCATTATGAAGGTTCATGTGCAATTGACGGTATTCTCTTAGATTTAGCCGGAATCCGTGAGTATGAAGAAATTCATATTTGGAACGTGACGAATGGTAAACGTTTTACAACTTATGCCATCCGTGGTGAAGAAGGTTCAGGCATTATTTCTGTCAATGGTGGCGCTGCACATCAAGCAGATGTTGGCGATTTAATGATTATTGCAACTTTTGGTGATTTCACCATCGCGGAAGCAAATGCGCACAAACCGCGCTTAGTGTATGCAAACCCGAACAACACAGTAAACCACACGGCAAACTGTATTCCTGTTCAAGTTGCATAAACGAAAACAGATTTTAAAAGCTCACTTTAAAGTGGGCTTTTTTATTGCCTCATTTATCAACAGCCTCTTTCGTTCTAAATATAAAACTCATCGGACTATAAAAACATATCTCTTCATTGATATAAGATGGCTATAATGACCTTACATCGCTTCAGGGCGGGGTGAAATTCCCCACCGGTGGTAAATTCAGTAGCACTCAGTTCTAACTGATTCAGCCCACGAGCCTATCTTAAATTCATTTTTTGATTCGCAGATTTGGTGAAATTCCAAAGCCGACGGTATAGTCCGGATGAAAGAAGACGACGTAATCCATTTCAATTGTGGTTTGTTCTGCAAATGATTTGCTACGCCTATTTTATGTCCTGAAATGTTCAATCGTACTTTAAAACTTACGCGAGCGTTTCAATGTCTAGTTTAATTCAACCCGAAATTTTCTTTTCAACACTTCCTCCTGCTGAGCAACGTCTTCAGCAAGCACTTGAAGATATGCGCCAAGGTAAACCCGTCTTAGTGATGGATGATTTTGACCGTGAAAATGAAGCAGATTTAATTATCGCTGCTGAAACATTGAATGTCGAAACTATGGCCCGTATGATCCGTGATGGTTCAGGAATAGTTTGTCTAACTTTGACTAATGAATTGGCCAATCATCTTGAACTACCAGCCATGGTTTCAGATAACTCCAGTCAGTTTAGAACAGCCTTTACCGTGACAATTGAGGCGGCTGAAGGGGTAACGACAGGCGTTTCAGCCAAAGACCGTACAACAACCATTCATGCAGCCATTAAAGATGGTGCTATCGCCAGTGACTTAAACCGTCCTGGGCACGTATTCCCTTTACGCGCACGTGATGGCGGTGTATTAACACGTAGAGGCCACACAGAAGGTAGCGTTGATCTGGCACGTTTGGCTGGCTTAAAACCTGCTGGTGTACTTTGCGAAGTCACCAATCCAGACGGTTCTATGGCCTCGGGTATTCAAGTTTTAGCGTATGCTCAAACACATCAATTAACACTTATTACGATTGAAGAAATTGTGCAATATCGCTTAGCCCACCAATGTTAATTTGCCTTGATGAAGCCCTATAAATGAACAATGGCTAAACGATAAATTCATCGCACCCTCTCCTTTTAGGCTTCAATAAAAATCCCAGTGAGTATTTCGCTGGGATTTTTTATATCAATCAAAACACTATCGTTGTAAAGAAAACCATTGAGGATATAAAAAGGTTTCTATCAGACACTAAATTTGCATCTAAACCGCTACATTTTTAATATTTGATGCTTTTAAAATAGTCGTGGCTAAATGTCAGACAAAACTATAAGCGTGGGTATAGACACGATAATCATTACAACAACTGGTCAGCAACAAATACCCAAATATTCATTTAAAAACAAATACCCAAATTAAATTAGACGTGAAGTTAATCGTCCTCTTCTACTCTATGAATTAAATGATAGCTCATGCCGTCGGCACGTAAAAAAGCCAAATCATAACTGGCCGTTGCAAGTGCCAGCACACGTCGCTCAAACTCATCCCAAAGTGGGCGAACTTGCTTGTAATGAATTCCTAAACCGCTGGCATCGGTAAAATGGCGGTTTTTTTCACACAATTTAAGCGCGTGATACAGTTTTCGACCACGACTGGCATCTGGCCGTAAGCGAACACGTTTGGACAGGACAAAACCTTCAACATGACGCAAATCTGCTAGTGGTAACATTGGAACAAGAATTTGATCGAGCTGCGCATCTAGTCGCTTCCAGATCGTCGTATGTTGCTCGGGCGTGTAGGTATTCCATCGAATTACTTCATGGTTAAAGCGCCGACACCCTCGACACACAGCGTCCCCAAATACCGTCGAACAACGTCCCGCACATGGGGTTAATGAGGCAATTCGGCGATCCGCAGTCAAAACATGCTCCTAATCAATCATAAAATCTACAACATCGGGGTCAAACCCGACAGGCCAAGAATATACACGCTCTCTAGGCAGATGAGAAGTTGTTAATATCCGTCGCATGACTCGCATATTCTGGTAATTCCAGTTAAAATGTACGCCTTTAAATTCTCGTCTTAATTAATTGGAGTATCCATGAACGCTACTGTAGAACAGCTTGCACCTGTAGAACAGCACGCGGTCTCTGACTGGGTTGTTGCAGCACTTTATCAATTCAAAGAAGTTCAAAATTCTGCTGATTTACAGCAACGTCTTTTAGATTTGGTAAAAACCATCAACCTATGCGGTACTCTTATTGTTGCAGATGAAGGAATTAACGGCACAGTTGCTGGTGACCGTAAATCGGTGGATAGCATTCATCAATTTCTTTTAAATGAAGGTTTTACAACAATGGAATACAAAGAGTCTTTCAGCTCTGAAAAACCATTTCGTAAAATGAAAATTAAGCATAAAAAAGAAATTGTGACTTTAGGTGTTGAAGTTAAACCACGCGACTTAGTTGGTCACTATTTAGACCCCAAAGAATGGAATGACTTGATTGCCCGTGATGATGTCATTTTAGTCGATACACGTAATGACTATGAATACAAAGCAGGTACATTTAAAGGCGCGATTGACCCTAAAACTGAATCATTCCGTGACTTTCCAGAATATGTGAAACAAAATTTAGCAGACCACAAAAATAAAAAAATTGCGATGTTCTGTACAGGTGGCATCCGTTGTGAAAAATCAACGTCTCTCCTATTGCAAGAAGGCTTTGAAGAGGTTTATCACCTGAAAGGTGGCATTCTAAAATACCTCGAAGAAACCCCAGCAGAAGAAAGTATGTGGGAAGGTGAATGTTTTGTATTTGATGGCCGTACCGCTGTTACACATGGCATGGAAGAAGGCGAAAATATTAAATGTCACGCTTGCGGTTGGCCACTACTTCCAGAAGAAGTAGAACTTCCTAGCTATGAACATGGCGTATCGTGCAAATATTGCATCGACAAAACCACTGATCAACAAAAAGCGGGATTCCGTATGCGTCAATCACAAATTGCTGCCGCTAAACGCAAACGTCTATAAGCATTACAGCCGATAGAACATTTTTTTAATAACCCTCTTTTTGAGGGTTATTTTATTTATACTATCAAGATGAATAATCAAAAAATTAAGGTATGGATTACAGCACTCAATGACTTATCAACTGTCTAAAACTGATTGTGTTATCTACACTTTCAACCCTTTACGGCAAAGTGAATAGCGCTTAGGATAATTCCATCAAATTGGAATTTTCATCGTTATGAATGTCACCGAATGGATTATATCCATCATGGAACAACTGGGTTACCTCGGTATTGCTTTACTGATGTTTTTAGATAACATTTTCCCACCCATCCCTTCTGAAATTATTATGCCTTCCGCAGGCTACACAGCGTCACAAGGTCAACTACTACTCAGTGGGGTCATTGTTGCAGGGTGTATCGGCTCATTGGTTGCCGCCGCCCTACTCTATTGGATTGGCTATCTCTTCAATCACGATGCAATCTTTCGTTTTGTCGACCGTTATGGTAAATACCTGTTTATTCAATCTGAAGATGTTAAAAAATCTCTACTCTGGTTTGAAAAATATGGACATCGAATTGTTTTTTTGGGACGCATGATTCCTGCTGTTCGTTCACTGATTAGCATTCCTGCTGGCATGAGTCGTATGCCATTTTGGAAGTTCATGCTTTACAGTAGCTTAGGAACTATTATCTGGACAACCTTCTTGGCTTGTGTCGGGTTTTACTTTGGTGAAAATCAAGCACTTATGCAGCAAATTTTCAGTCAAGTGGGTTATGTTATTATTACGATTGTTATTTTAGCTCTGTTATGGCTTTTCTATCGTAAACTCAAAAATAAAAATATTTAGAGCGCTACTCAGTGTGGTTTGAAACAACAAATATTTTTAAATAAAGCATATTTTTCACATTACTAGCATGGTTAATCCATTGTCATTTTTAAGCTTTCTAAGGGGATATAAAAACATATGAAACATTATTTATGGATATTTACAGGCGCGTACACAGCAGCTCTCATTGTTTTTGGAATTCTCTCTACATTCATTAGCATAGGAAGTAGTAGTGGCGCTCCAACGCTTATGGTTGGTGGTTTTTTTACGGCTTGGCATTTTGTTAAGCGAGAAAAGCGTATACCAACGGCCGATGAAAAGATTCAACTTATTTGGGGATCCATCGCCTGTACATTTATTATCAGTGCGTTATTGGTTTTTATTTTTGCATTGGCAACAGGAACAAGCGAAGCAATCATTGCAAGCTTACAACTTATACCGATGTGGATTTGGCTCCTTGCTATAGCATTTATTACCCTGATTGAATTCGCAGTGTTTTATTTTAGTTATGGCTGGTTTGCAATAAAATGTGTAGAAGGACAGAATAAAAAACATCAACGCTAATCTTACAAATTCATAAACACAGAATATAAAAAAGCACCTTAAAAAGGTGCTTTTTTATATATGCGCTGAATTAAGTTGGTGTGTGATACATCAAATACAATTCATTTAAATTCGCTGGAATTTCTTCTGCAAGCTCGTCCATTAACTGGCCGTTGCGACGGAAAGTTTCCATTTGAGGATCTTCATCATCGACACCACTGAACACCATAATAGGTAAAGTTAAGTCGACCAATTGTTCTTCAAATTCTTCTGTAAACCAAGCATCTTCGTTTAAGAACATGGCATCAACAAAACCAACGCTCCAATCACCCAAGCTTGACTCTACATCTGCTTCTTCAATCTCGAAAGGAAACTCAATTCCTTCTTCATTCGCCAAGTTTTGACGAATAGATTCTAACCATACTTTTATTTGTTCGATGACTTCGGCAGGCACTTTCTTTTGATTACTATCAAAAAGTTCATCCAACCATTTGGCAAATGCTGGGCCAACAGCAATTGCACACAAGAAACCATGAGTTGCTGCAAAATCTAGACCATGCTCATTTTGGTCACCATCTAGATATTCACTCAACAAGTCTAAATCTAAAGCACTCATTTAAAATCCGAACGTAGAAACTTAAAAGCGAAGCATAGCATTTTCAAACGCTATGCTACATATGAATTTAATCATCATCGCCATCTAAATCATCATCGTCGAAATCATAATCAAATTCTTTTAATTCACGTTCTAAACGGCGCTGTGCAAGAAGATCATCGATAAGGCGACGTTTTTCCAGCGATTCCTTTGCACTTATCTTGCTGCTGGTTGCTTCATCGAAATTAACGTCATCATCACTGAAGCTATCGTCTAGTTCAAAATCTGTAGAAGACACTAAAAATTACCTCATGAATGAAAAATATAAAGGTCCTAGCCGCTATTTATCTTTGTTCCAAAAACTTGTCAAGTTTTTTTCGCATTTATTACAATTAAATTACTTTTAGGGCTTTTTTTCTGCCTATTTTATGTGGCATGATATAATCCACCCTGCGTCCTTCTATTTTTTGAATGCTTTCAAAATAGAATACGTACGGGATGAACTTGAAAACAACAATTTCACCCCCATCTATATGACAGAATTTATATTTTATTAGACAAATTGGTCTAAAATTTTTCTAATAGAATACGCAAAGCTATCCACAAACGAATTTATCTGAATTGTGCAATTATGCACGGTTTTTTACTGCCACTGATTCAATGAAGAGTAAGCAAAGATGAGCGAGACAACTTCCCCTACTTCACAAGTAGCGGCTCTGATTAGCCGAGGCAAAGAGCAAGGTTACTTAACTTTTGCTGAGGTTAATGATCATCTTCCGGACTCGATCACGGAAAGTGAACAGATTGAAGACATCATTCAAATGTTGAATGACGTTGGTATTCCTGTACATGACCGCGCACCTGAAACTGACGATACAATGTTTGAAGGTGGCAATGAAGCCACTGACGAAGTTGCCGAAGAAGAAGCTGCAGCAGTACTTGCATCTGTTGAAAACGAGCCTGGTCGTACCACTGACCCTGTACGTATGTACATGCGTGAAATGGGTACCGTCGAACTATTAACGCGTGAAGGCGAGATTAGTATTGCAAAACGTATTGAAGAAGGTATTCGAGACGTTCTTCATTCTATTGCTTACTGGCCAAACGCTGTTGAAGTTGTACTACAAGAATACAAAGATTATGAAGCAGGCGAACGTCGTCTTGCCGATATCCTTTCTGGTTATTTAGACCCTGAAAGTGATGAAGTTATTCCAGAAGTTTTGGAAGAAGAAGCTGAAGAAACAGTAACTGAAAGTGTTGCTACTTCAAAATCAACCAAAGACGTAAAATTGGATGATGATGAAGAGGAAGAAGAAGCTGAAACTACAGAGGAAGAATCTGAAGGCGAATCAGGGCCAGATCCTGAAATTGCCAAAGCACGTTTCACTGAACTTGAAAATGCGTGGAAAAACTCAAAAGTAATTTTTGAAAAGCATGGCCGTGACAGCAAAGATGGCGAAGAAGCACTTGAAGCATTGGCATCTGTGTTTATGATGTTCAAGTTCACACCGCGCCTGTTTGAAATTATTTCTGAACTGATTCGCGGTACACACGAACAAATTCGCACCTCTGAACGTGAAGTAATGCGTTATGCAATCCGCCGTGGTCGTATGGATCGTACACAGTTCCGTACCTCGTTCCCAGGTCAAGAATCAAATTTTGCTTGGTTAGATGAGCAAATTGCCAAAGCGCCTGCTGATCAAAAAGCATATTTGGAAAAAGTTCGTCCAGACATTACGGCATTCCAGCAAAAAATTGCTGATATTGAAAAAGAATTAGGTTTAGATGTTAAAGGCATCAAAGACATTTCTAAACGTATGGCTGTCGGTGAAGCGAAGGCCCGCCGTGCGAAAAAAGAAATGGTTGAAGCAAACTTACGTTTGGTAATTTCGATTGCGAAAAAATATACCAACCGTGGTCTGCAATTCCTCGACTTGATTCAAGAAGGTAATATTGGCTTGATGAAAGCGGTAGACAAGTTTGAATACCGCCGTGGTTATAAGTTCTCGACTTATGCAACGTGGTGGATTCGTCAGGCGATTACCCGTTCGATTGCTGACCAAGCACGTACCATTCGTATTCCAGTACACATGATTGAAACGATTAACAAAATCAACCGTGTGTCACGTCAGCTTCTTCAAGAAATGGGCCGTGAGCCAACACCTGAAGAATTGGGTGAACGTCTGGAAATGGACGAAGTTAAAGTCCGTAAAGTGCTTAAAATTGCCAAAGAACCAATTTCGATGGAAACGCCAATTGGTGATGATGAAGATTCGCATTTAGGTGACTTCATTGAAGATGGTAACATTACCTCTCCAATTGATGCTGCGACTTCTGAAGGCTTAAAAGAAGCGACACGTGAAGTGCTTGAAAACTTAACTGAACGTGAAGCGAAAGTATTGAAAATGCGTTTTGGTATTGATATGCCAACCGATCATACTTTGGAAGAAGTAGGTAAACAGTTTGACGTAACACGTGAACGTATTCGTCAGATTGAAGCCAAAGCTTTACGTAAATTACGTCACCCTTCTCGTTCTGAACACTTACGTTCATTCTTAGAAAATGACTAATTTTCGATAATACCGATGGGGGCTTGAAAAACTATCTTGCATCCCCATTTAGTATTAAAAGACAGACAACGCCTGCATTCATGCAGGCGTTTGATATAAGGGGATTACTATGACCATGTTAGACCGTACGCCATCTCGCGAGCTTCAAGAAGATCTTTGGGTTTTCCCTATGGATTATCCAATTAAATTAATTGGTAGCGCAGGCGTAGAACTACACGGTGCTGTCGTAGAAATTTTAGTGAAACACTTCCCCGAGTTTGATGCTACAAGCTTAGCTGTACAGCCTTCTCGCACAGGAAAATATCACTCAATTACCGCGCAGCTTCGTTTTGAAGAGCTTGAACAAGTGCATCTATTATATGCTGACCTTGCTGCCTGCCCTCTCATTAAAACTGCACTGTAATTGCATCAAATAAAATAAAAAAACACGCCATTCAGCGTGTTTTTTTATGCTTAATCATAAATGAATTACAGATCTGACTGCCCCATCTAACCAACAATTCTTTATAATAGGCAGCATAAATTTTAATGAACAAGGACGCCATTGACGTGACTGATATGGTTCTCAAACCCGCTTTGATTATTCGTCAATATAATCAACTCACCCCTTATGAAGAGCGCTTTCTTGAAATGAAAGCGCTGACAGAACAACGGGATGAAAACACTCCAGATGAATTATGGATTTTGCAACATCACGATGTTTTAACCCAAGGTCAAGCCGGTAAACCTGAACATATCCTCATGCCAACGAATATTCCTGTGGTACAAACAGACCGTGGTGGCCAAGTCACTTGGCATGGCCCTGGACAACTGGTTGCCTACTTCATGTTTGATTTAAACCGTTTGGGATGGAATGTACGAAGTTTAGTGTCTTATGCAGAAAATTTAATGATTGATCTGCTGAAAAAACATGACATTCAAGCCTATGCCAAAGCTGATGCACCGGGCGTCTATGTCAATGAGCGAAAAATTGGCTCACTTGGTTTTAAAATTCGAAAAGGGCGCTCTTATCATGGCCTTGCCCTGAATATTGATTGCGATTTATTTGGTTTTCACAGCATCAACCCTTGTGGTTATGCAGGACTGGAAATGGTACGTATTCAAGATTTAGTACAAAATTATCCTAAATTTGAAAACTTATGTGCTGACATCATTGAAACATTACAAAACAGCGGTTACTTTAAGGAAGTTAGCGTCGAACAGCGATAAAGCTTTTGCTTTCGACACAAAAATAAATTAGAGTATTTACTCTAAATATAATATTTAAAAAGGGATGATCGCGTGATTGCAACAAAATCCGTAAAGCCCGCTTTGCAACTAACCTATGTCAAACTCATGATGGACGTGATTGGCAGAGGTTTAGTCATGGCAAGCCAAGTCGATGATGAAGTGAAGCAAGAAGTGTCTAAATTTCCAGAAAATTTTACACTCTCTATGAATGTATTCCCGCACGGCCCTGCTTTTATTGCACGTGTAACCAGTAATCAACAATTAGAATTGGTGCCCAACTTAGCCACCAAGCCTGATTTAACCATTACATTTAAACATTTAAGCCACGCATTTTTAGTATTTTCTTTTCAAGAAAGCACTGCACAGGCTTTTGCCAACGACCGTATGATTGCCGATGGTGATATTTCCTATGCAATTCGCTTAGTACGTTGTCTAAATAAAATGGAATCGTTGATTTTGCCAAAATTAATTGCAGAACTTGCAGTTAAAGAATATCCAAATAATTTAAGCCTAAAAGAAAAATTAACTGGAGCTGCCAGTATTTATTTAAAAGTAGCTCAATCTTATTTCACACGGAGTGCCTAACCCATGGCTAAGCCTTATTACGAATTTTTCTGTCCAGTCAAAGTGATTGCAGGCCATGCAGCTTTAGAACATATTCCGTTTGAACTTGCGACATTGGGCGCAACTCGTCCATTAATTATTACAGACAAAGGCGTGCGTAGTAATAATTTGCTTGCACCTATTGAAGCTGCTTTTGAATCGACCGATGCTGTTATTGGTTATATTTTTGATGATGTCCCACCAGACTCCAGTCTAGAAACCGTGCGTAAAGCTGCTCAGCTGTATCGTGATAATAATTGTGATGCAATTATTGCCGTTGGTGGTGGTTCAGTTATTGATACCTCTAAGGCCACCAATATTTTAGTCTCAGAAGGTGGCGATGACTTACTCAAATACTCAGGGGCGCATAATCTCCCTAGACCACTCAAACCATTTTTTGTTATTCCAACTACATCAGGTACTGGCTCAGAAGTGACCATGGTCGCAGTGGTTTCTGATAATCAGAAAAATGTAAAAATGCCGTTTGCATCGTATTATTTAATGCCTCATGCTGCCATTTTAGACCCTCGCATGACTCAAACCTTGCCACCACATTTAACTGCAATGACTGCAATGGATGCCATGACTCATGCAGTAGAAGCCTATACTTGTCTGGCAGCCAATCCAATTTCAGATGCCTATGCCACGGCTGCTATAAAAAAAATCAGTGCCAACTTATTCAATGTTTTAGATAATCCAACCGATGCCAATGGACGTTTAGAACTAGCACAGGCATCTACCATGGCAGGCATTGCTTTTTCCAATTCAATGGTCGGTTTAGTCCATTCCCTAGGGCATTCATTAGGTGCAGTTGCTCATTTGCCACATGGGCTCTGTATGAATCTATTTCTGCCTTATGTGTTGGAATACAACAAAGAAGTCAATGGTGATAAATTGGCAGATTTGCTGTTGCCACTGGCTGGCCCAGATATTTATGCCCAAACCCCTGCCCACCTAAGAGCAGACAAAGCCATTTCAACCCTGAATACAATGCGCGACCGTCTATATACTTTAACCAAATTACCACGTACTTTGCGTGAAACAGGTAAAGTCTCTGAAGCGCAGTTAAATGATGTCGCTGAAAAGGCATTAAATGATGGTTCAATCATCTACAATCCGAAAGAAGCAACATTACAAGATTTAAAAACTATCTTAGAAAAAGCTTGGTAATTGCTGCAAAGTAAGCGAATATAGCGGGAAATTAGAGCCTGATGTTTTTTTAAACATCGGGCTTTTATCATGCAATAAACAAATGACTTATTTTTTATACAAACTGGCATACTTTTGCTAAAAGAGCCCAATTAGTTACTGACAAAATGCACCATTTTGGGTAGATTGGCGCACTTTTGTATAAAACACAGGGAGGATCGTTCGTCTCAAACGATCCTTATGACACATGACTGATCCTTGATCAACGATTAAGAGGACAACGCCGTTGACTAATATTTCTGGGACTCAATCGGCAGCAAAACTGCAAAAAACACTCGGTCTCTGGCACATCATTATCATTGGTTTGGCTTATATTCAACCAATGACACTGTTTGACACTTTCGGTTTGGTATCGGAAGAAAGTCATTATCATGTGCCGACTTCTTACATTATTGCCCTGATTGCAATTTTGTTCACTTCTATCAGTTACGGACATATGATCCGCCGTTACCCATCTTCTGGGTCTGCGTACACTTATGCGCAAAAATCGATTCATTCTAATGTCGGTTTTATGGTGGGATGGTCTTCATTGCTTGATTATTTATTATCACCAATGGTCAACATTATTTTGGCCGTAATTTATTTGGAAGCATTGTTCCCAGACATTAACCATTGGGTATGGGTGATTGGTCTTACGGTATTCATGACTGCGGTCAATCTACGTGGCGCCAAATTTGTTGCCAACTTTAATAGTCTAATTGTACTTATCCAATTGGCTGTTGTGGGATATTTCACTTGGATGGTCTACAGCCTGCTTGCTGGCGGTGTCAATGCCGATGGTACTTTAGTGAATGCCAAATACCAGTTATGGAGCCTAGAACCCTTTTGGAATGAAATGACACAAGTTGGTGCACTTATTACTGGTGCAACATTATTATGCTTCTCATTCACTGGTTTTGACTCACTCAGTTCACTGGCAGAAGAAACCAAAGATACTGAAAAAACATTACCAAGAGCAATTTTCCTAACAGCATTAATTGCAGGTGTAATTTTCATTATCAGCACTTACTTCATGCAAATTTACTTCCCGAATGACCCAAAAACCTACTTTGCAGATGTAGCAGCAACACAGCCTGATATTCTTCAAGCAGTTGGTGGCGTCGCATTCAAAACGGTCGTATTGTATTTTGCAATTGTGACAGTAATGGCATCGGGTATTTCTGCACATGCAGGCGTTTCACGCTTAATGTATGTCATGGGCCGTGATGGTGTAATCAACAAAAAAATCTTTGGTCATATCAGTCCGAAAAGTTTTACACCGTCATACAATATTTTAATTGTCGGTGTCGTTGCCTTAACTGCTGGTTTTATGGACCTAGACATTGTTATTTCAATGATCAGCTTCGGTGCACTCACAGCATTCACCTTTGTGAACCTGTCTGTTATTTCGCGCTATGCATTACGCGATGGTCGCACCAAAAATATTAAAGATATTTTTAGTTTCGTGGTGATTCCACTACTGGGCTTTATTAGTATTTTTGCCATGTGGCTTGAAATTGAAGAAACAGCGTTAAAGTTTGGTTTATGGTGGGCCATGTTCGGTATCTTATATCTTGGTTATAAAACCAAGGGCTTTAAGCACCCTGCACCACAACACAATGAATTTGATGATTCACATAGATAAATACTAGTTTTCATAAAAAAGGCGCTTCATGCGCCTTTTTTATGAATCCTATTTTTTCTCACCCTTTAAAATCAGGGCTATACCATGAAGTTAAAAACGCCAAATACATCTTTTATTGATCACAACTCAATGGTGCTTTATCACCTTAGCGTATACGACAATTAAAGCCCATGCGGGTATCGACAATATTATCTTTATAACCAAAAGCTTGAATAAACTGATTGCGATCTTCTAGCAGGGTTTGATCTGTTGCAGGTAAACGCTCTTTATTCTGTTGCATCAAATGATACGTTTCATCGATTAACCCCTGATAAATACCGCAAACTTCCTGACGTTTCGGCTGTTTTAAAATACGTCCAAACCAGCTCCTCTCAAAATCTTCCGATTTCAGCGTTTTACCCCACGCCTCTATACGCTGATTTTGTCGCTGTTGCATTTCGAGCATGCCCTGCTGAATTTCTTCTTTACTTAATGGTTGAACCACAGGAACTACTTCATTCCCCATACTTATTTGATTACCTTCTGCTAGACATGACATGGCAATAAAAACTGCAAAAAATGCTAGCCACAAGGAGTTTATATTGATGTATTTCAAACCTGCTTACCTGTTTGTTTTAGCATTAGTCGTTTGTTTATACACATTTTTCTTTTTATTCAAAAGTAATGTGTCTTTCATTTTACAAAATTGACGCAGGTATTCGTTGTCCAATAAAAAAAACCGCTCAATAGCGGTTTAATTTAGAAAGATGAAAGTTTTATACTAAAACCTTAAAATCTTGCTGACGCCAAGCTTCATATAAGATGATTGCAGTCGCATTAGATAAATTCAAACTACGAGAGTTTTCAGCCATGGGTAAACGAATCCAGTGTTCTTTTGGAAATAACATACGCACATCTTCAGGTAAACCACGCGTTTCTGGCCCCATCAATAAAACCACAGAACGGTTTAAATTAGAGGTATGTGGCGCTTCAAATCCTTTTGTGGTTAAAGGATAAATCGCATCTTTCGTAATGCCTTGCGTTTCTAAATAAGCAAGACATTCTGCAAAGTTTTCCCAAACTTTCATGTGTGCCCATTCGTGATAATCCAAACCCGCACGACGCAGTTTTTTATCATCCAATTCAAAGCTCAATGGCTTGACCAAATGTAGCTGTGCACCAGTATTGGCGCATAAACGAATGATATTCCCTGTATTTGCTGGAATTTCTGGCTCGTACAAAACGACATGAATCACTGGATTTCTCTACTCTTTTAAATAATGTAACAGGGCTTAAATTAGCCTTGCCACTGCAATTGTTCACGCAAACTTACCACATCACCAATAATCGTGAGTGTTGGCGCCTGTATTTGATGCTCGGACACTTTTGTCGCAATATCGGCAAGTGTGCCAACCACTACTTTTTGCTCTGGAGTTGTCCCTTTCGATATTAAGGCAACAGGCATATCTGGACGTTGACCATGGGCAATGAGTTTTTCACAAATTTTTTCCAATCCGACTAATCCCATATACAGCACCAGTGTCTGGTTTTGATAAACCAATTCACTCCACGGCAATTCAGGCGAACCTTCTTTCAAATGTCCCGTCAGAAAACGTACACTTTGTGCATAGTCACGGTGTGTCAACGGAATACCCGCATATGCAGAACATCCTGATGCTGCAGTAATCCCTGGCACAACTTGAAAAGCCACCCCAGCTGCAAACAGTTCCTGAATTTCTTCACCACCACGCCCAAAAATAAACGGATCGCCCCCTTTTAAGCGACAGACCCGCTTGCCTTCAGAAGCATATTTTACCAATAAGGCATTAATACCATCCTGTGGCACCGAATGATTAGAACGAGCTTTGCCCACATAGATTTTTTCAGCGTCACGACGGCAGAGTTCCATAATTGGAGCTGAAACCAGACGATCGTAAATCACCACATCGGCTTGTTGCATGAGGCGTAAGGCTTTTAGTGTCAACAGTTCTGGATCACCCGGGCCTGCACCGACTAAATAAACCTCACCTTTGGGTTTATCCCACTGCGTCAAAGCTTGTGTAATCAGTCGATCGGCTTCAGCCAGATTATTATTAAACACCTGCTCCTTGAGCGGACTGTCGTATAGCTCTTCCCAAAAAATACGGCGCTCATCTGGATTCATTATTTTCGCTTTGACTGTACTTCGCCATTTTCCTGAGAATTCAGCCAGCTTCCCCATACCATGTGGAATAGATGCTTCTAACTGTGTCCGAATTTGACGAGATAAAACCGGTGATGCGCCATTGGTTGCAATAGAAACCACCAAAGGCGAGCGATCAATAATTGCAGGCACCATAAAACGACAATGTGGTGGATCATCGACACTATTCACTAAGACATTATCTGCTTCACAAGCTTCAAAAACGGCTTGATTAATGGCTTGATCATCTGTTGCAGCAATCACCAAGCGGTAATGGCGTAATGATAAACTTGCACTATACGGCGATTGAATATACTGACCACCACACTGCTGGATCACCTCCAACAAATTGGCATCAATTTCAGGGGAAATAATATCAATAACCGCGCCTGCTTTTACTAAAAGCACGGCCTTTCGATAGGCAATACGACCACCGCCAACAATCAGACAAGACTGCTGTTGTAGCTTTAACGAGATTGGAAAAATATCCACGTACAGCCTCAATAATTTAAATCTGATTGTCTAAAAGCAATTTCCATACCCACATTGGGTATGGAAATTAAATATTAGTCGATGTATTCAACACCGCCCATATATGGACGCAACACTGCTGGAATTTCGATAGAACCATCTGCACGTTGATAGTTTTCCATGACTGCAAGTAATGTACGACCCACAGCTAAACCAGAACCATTTAAGGTGTGTACCAATTCAGTTTTCTTTTGGTCTACACGGTAACGTGCCATCATACGACGTGCTTGGAAATCACCCATGCATGAACATGAAGAAATTTCACGGTAGGTATTTTGACTTGGCACCCAAACTTCTAAGTCGTAAGTTTTAATTGCGCCAAAGCCCATATCACCACCGCACAAAATAATTTTACGGTATGGCAAACCTAAAGCTTGAAGAATACCTTCAGCATGACCCGTCAACTCTTCTAAAGCATTCATCGAGTCTTCTGGTTTTACAATCTGCACCATCTCAACTTTGTCAAATTGATGCTGACGGATTAAGCCACGTGTGTCACGACCATATGAACCTGCTTCGCTACGGAAACACGGGGTATGTGCGGCATATTTCAAAGGAAGACGTTCTGGCGCAATAATTTCATCACGTACAAAATTGGTTACAGGCACTTCTGCGGTAGGAATGAGGTAATATTCTTTTTCGCCTTGAAGTTTAAATAAATCTTCTTCAAATTTAGGCAATTGACCTGTACCACGTAAAGAATCTGCATTGACTAAATACGGCACATAGGCTTCGGTATAGCCGTTTTGGTCGGTATGAGTATTTAACATGAACTGCGTGATTGCACGTTGTAAACGCGCCAAGGGGCCTTTCAATACACTGAAACGAGTACCCGTCAATTTGGTTGCAGTTTCAAACTCCAGACCGCCCATCATCTCACCAAGGTCAGTATGATCTTTAACATCAAAATCAAATTGGCGCGGAGTGCCCCATTTTAAAATTTCAACATTATCGCTTTCATCCTTACCTTCTGGTACAGATTCATGTGGCATATTTGGGATAGATAAAGATTTGGCTTCAATTTCATTCAGCAATTCAGTCAATGCAGCATCCGCTACTTTAATCTCATCGCCAATGGCAGACATACGCGCCATAATTTCAGAGGCGTCACCACCTGATTTTTTAATTTGACCGACTTGTTTTGCGCCTGCATTACGCTCTGCTTGCAAACTTTCGGTTTTCGACTGAATTTCTTTACGACGAACTTCCAATGATGCCCATTCGTCAACATTAAGTTGAACACCACGTTTTGCCAAGGCTAAATTTACAGCCTCAATATTATTTCTGAGTAATTTCGGGTCGATCATAGCCAATCATTTGTAAAGAAAAAAACTGGCTATAGTGTAAGCTCTTAACACTAAAAAATACAGTCACAGAGCTTACAGCTGCACCTTATTAAAACAATAAAGTGTAAGATTTATGCAAAATTAAAGATTTTCATAATTTGGCAAATTTGGGAAATATTCAGGTTTAAACAAGCCTTTTGCCATTTGATAAGGTAGCGTCAACTCAGACATGCCTTCTGCATAACTGGCTAACTCATAAAGTGGATAGACAAATACAATACCGTTAGCGCCATAATAGAAATTATCACTCAATTGAAGTTTACTCCGCTCAATATCATGATTGGCAAGCCACATGCTGTTGGCATCAAATAAACCATCTAATACTTTCGCTTCTGTGCCTTTAACAAGAACATCTTGTAAAGCCAAACGCTTTTTGGCTTTTAAATCAAAATTCACATATTCCACATGCGACATGCCATGCGCCGCACCTGCTGAATAACTGTAACTTTCTAAAGCAAATGTCGCAACATGCCCCCATTGGCTAATATAACGCACTGCTGTCGAGCTTTGACTAAGTCCTGCTTCCGACCCTTCAGACAAGTTGACCTTTTCATTCGGTGCGGTAGAAAACGCAATCGGGTCTGCCTTTTTAATACGTTCTGCAAAATACTGATTAATCCAATCGACATTGGTTTCTACCGTTTGAATAGAGTACTGCGTACAACCTTCAGCATCACAGGCTTCAGGTTTGGTTAACGTCATTGGTACAGCTTTAGATTGTATAAGTGGGATACCTTCTGCTTGAGCTGTTGCTACTTGTTTCGCGCCATCTTTATCTGCAACTGGCTCATTTCTAGGCTGACATGCTGTCAATGCGCCAATTGAAACTAACGTCGCCAGTATCATCGCATTCGAGTGAATTTTTCTCATTCTGGAACCCCTATAACCTATCCTGCAAAACTTAAGCCCTACACTATACGCACTCTAACACTTTGGTAACATTACGAAATGTATCTGATAAATAGTGAATCATTTATATCCTGCATAAAAAAGCAGGCTTTCACCTGCTTGATCTATTCTATTAAATTTGCTTTAACTCATACTTACTGGTCGATAATGTCAGTGCCTTTGGGTGGCGTAAAGTTAAAAGTAGATGCAGAAATCGATTCATTGACTTTCACATTATTAAAACGAACATAAGTTGTTTGGCCCAATGAGTCAGCAAGAATCATTAACGTTGGGGCTTTATTTGCACCAAAACTAATGGTTAAGCTTTGAAATGCACCGTCTTCATTTTTAGGATACAAAGTATAGTAAGTTTTGGTTTTATCTGGCTGAGTGACACGATATGACTGCATAATTTGGTCAGCATTACCTGAAAGCAACAATGCCGGTGTATTCGCCACCTGATCATCTAAACTTTGGCGAACCGCCTGCTGTAAATCTGGATCGTAAATCCAAACTGTTTTCCCTGAAGTTACAATGGTTTGCTTCGATGGACTATGCGTTTCCCAGAAAAATTTACCTGGACGTTCAACCTTCATCACACCTTTAAAGGTTTGATTCATATGTTGCGCAGATAAGCCTTTTTTCTGAACAGTTTTTCCGCCACTTACTTTGGTGGTTTGTTCAAAATTTGCAGTAAAACTTTTTACACCACTCAACTGCTTAACCAAGCTTGATGTCGCTTGTTGTTGCGACGCTGCAACTGTCGCAGCAAAAACTGTTGTACTCATCATAGGTGCCAATGTCGCCACACCCAATGCTATAGCACACACGGTTTTACGAAGCTTAATCATAGATTCACCTTTTATATTTGTAACTTTGCAATTTATTAGACACCCATCTTAAACCAATTTTTAAAACTAATATGAGTGAAAACAATAAGTTTTGTATTGTTATTAATGCAAATTGCTGTTTTTTATTCATCATGATGGAGAAAACAGCCATAAAAAAAGCCCCTAAATAAATAGGAGCTTTTGTACCGTAATACTGAATCATTTGATTATTTCCACTGCCATCCTATAGATGCGCCTGCGCCAAAATCACCTTCAGTATTTGTTGTTGCTGCCAGTTTATAAACATACTTATTATTTTCTGAAACACCACTAAAACCAATTGCGAAGCCTTGCTCGCTTTCCCATGTTCCCATACCCACACTAAACATGTTATAGCCAGCATCTGTTGGTTGTGGCAGAGATGCTATTGCGATACTAGATGCAACCGCTGCATACAATCCATCTTCCAGATGATCAACCCTACGATTTAGCTCATCAACACGGCTATCCGTATAGCTTTTCGCTTCAGCCAGAGTATTTTCTCCATCTCGTCCGGTCGGCCCTCTTAAACTAAGCAACCATTCGCCTTCGGTCCCCTTAAAGCCATTATCAACTGCAACGTCATATGCACTTAAGCCCATGTCACCTTGTAAGCCAGTTGTGCCTGTATCACCTTTCGCTCCAGTTGCACCATTCAGACCATTGGTACCATCTTTACCATCGACCCCATTTGTACCATTCAGACCATTAGCTCCAGTGTCACCTTTAGCTCCGTTTACACCCGCAATACCTTGCTCACCTTTATCGCCTTTCTCACCATCTTTACCATCGACTCCATTTGTACCATTCAGACCATTGGCACCATCTTTACCATCGACTCCATTTGTACCATTTAGACCATCGACTCCATTTGTACCATTCAGACCATCTTTACCCGGAATACCCTGTGGTCCTATTGGTCCCTGTGGTCCTATTGGACCTTGATGTCCATGATCATCGTCATCATCATCATGGTTTCCATGGCCATATCCATTGCCATTACCATGAACTTCATGACCTTGCCCATTGCCACTACCATTTGAATCATGACTATCCCCTCCATAAGTTGCCCAAGCGCTACCACTGACTGCGATCATTGCACTAAGTAACAATAATTTCGGTACACGATTAAAGTTGTGAACAGTTTTTTGAGAATTATAACCAGACCAATTTTCTGTGTTTTTTAACACTGTAGATACTTTTGAAGTTAGTACACCTTCAGATTCACTTTCAGAAAGTTCTTCGCCTTTAGAATGGGCCTGCGTGAGTAGGCTTTTTAATATCATTTTCATGCCCTTGTCCTTTTTTTGTATTTTACCTCTCCATTAAACCCCTACAATATTGTGACGTAAATCACATTTTGTTACACAATTGCAAACCAATTATTATTAAATGTTTCAAATAAACACTTTCTTTTTCTAGTGATTTTTTATCTATTTTTAAAGCAAAATTATTTTAAATATTATTTATTTGGCATAAAAAAAACCCGCAGAATCTGCGGGTTTTTTTCTATTAAAGCTTACGCTTCAACAGATACGTAGCGACGACCGAATTGGCCTTTCACTTCGAATTTGATTACGCCGTCAGCAGTAGCAAACAAAGTATGGTCACGGCCCATACCTACGTTTGTACCAGCGTGGAATTCTGTACCACGTTGACGAACGATAATGTTACCAGCAGTCACAGTTTGACCACCGTACATTTTCACACCTAACATTTTAGGATTTGAGTCACGACCGTTTTTAGTCGAACCACCGGCTTTTTTAGTTGCCATGTCTATTTACTCCTCGTAATTAGCCTGAAATAGCTGTAATTTTCAACTCAGTGAACCATTGACGGTGACCTTGTTGTTTACGATAGTGCTTACGACGACGCATTTTGATAATGCGAATTTTGTCGTGACGACCATGGCTAACTACTTCAGCAGTTACAGTAGCGCCAGCAACAACTGGAGCACCGATTTGAATGCTTTCACCGTTAACGAGCATCAATACGTCATCAAACGTAATTGTTGCGCCAGTTTCAGCTTTCAATAATTCTACTTTAAGGGTTTCACCCTCAACTACACGGTGTTGTTTACCACCGCTTTGGATAACTGCGTACATATGTACTCCAAAACATGCCCGTGTTGTCGTGCCGGTAAAGGAATATACCGATCTTAAGACGATCACCACTGGGGTCATACAAGGGCAAGGATTTTAAGCGATAACCACACAAACAACAAGCCATTTGCACAAAAAATATCGAGAAGCCACGATTAATTTATAAACAAATTCTGGCATGTTTTGCCTGAGTAACTTAACAAACCAAAAACCTTTTCAAAAAATCAAATAGATTTTTAAAATCTATTCGCTACTATATAGGCTTTATATAAATGAAAAAATGCCAGCCAGATTAAATTCAAGCATTTTATATTCGTATTGGATGATGAGAACAACGATTAATTTTAAAAGTATCAGCTAATTTTAAATCAATCGTTTAGCTTCTTATCTGTAATTATTGTGCCAAATTGCTACACTATTATAAGCAATTCAAAATTACTGAGGTTTTTCTTCACATGACCATCGACTTTAAGCAAGACATTCTCGCGCCTGTTGCTTCTGACTTTGCCACGATGGACAAATTTATTAATGAAGGAATTACCTCAAAAGTTGCCTTAGTTATGGCTGTTAGTAAACACGTGGTTGAAGCAGGTGGTAAACGTATGCGCCCCGTCATGTGTCTACTTGCTGCCAAAGCCTGTGGCGCAGACGATTTAGAAAAACACCGTAAACTCGCCGCCATTATTGAAATGCTTCATACTGCAACCTTAGTGCATGATGATGTGGTCGATGAATCGGGATTACGTCGTGGTCGCCCAACAGCCAATGCCACTTGGAATAATCAAACCGCTGTTTTAGTCGGTGATTTTCTTATTTCGCGGGCGTTTGACTTGTTGGTTGACTTAAACGATATGGTTTTATTGAAAGACTTTTCGACAGGCACCTGTGAAATTGCTGAAGGTGAAGTATTACAACTACAATCACAGCATCAACCTGATACAACTGAACAAACTTATTTAAATATTATTCACGGTAAGACATCGCGCTTATTTGAACTAGCAACCGAAGGTGCCGCCATTTTAAGTGGTACACCGCAGTATCGTGAGCCTCTTCGTAAATTTGCAGGACACTTTGGCAATGCCTTTCAAATTATT
Source organism: Acinetobacter celticus (assembly GCF_001707755.1). Lineage (GTDB taxonomy): Bacteria > Pseudomonadota > Gammaproteobacteria > Pseudomonadales > Moraxellaceae > Acinetobacter > Acinetobacter celticus. Next base: position 363,779 of record NZ_MBDL01000008.1, read on the forward strand.
GATGATATTTTAGATTACACCTCGGATGCTGAAACATTAGGTAAAAATATTGGTGATGATTTAATGGAAGGTAAGCCGACTTTGCCATTAATCTCTGCATTGAAGAACACTACAGGTGAAGAGCACGAAATCATTCGTCGCAGTATTGCCACAGGTGGCACAGCCGACCTAGAACGCGTCATTGCCATTGTTCAAAGTTCAGGCGCTTTAGACTACTGTAGCCTGCGCGCAACTGAAGAAACCGATGCTGCACTAAATGCATTAAATGCACTGCCAGACAGTGAATACCGTCAAGCTTTGATTAATTTAGCAAATTTGGCATTACATCGAATTCAATAAAATAGAAGATGCTTCACTTTTGCTTATGCATATAAAATTTAATGATTTATTCCTAAAAATGCAACAACAGCTCGATACGCCTCGAGCTGTACTTGAAGACGAACTGCTGATTGAACTGATAAATCGCATTCGTCCTACTGACACACAAAATACGGAAGAAATACAAAATAATTTTGAAGCTTTGTACACCACCTTGCTACTAACACCCGATGCTGCTTCTACATTACAAAGCTTTGTTTTGAAACTCATCAGCCAATATAAGCAAACCAGTTTATATGCAGATACAGGTATTTTATCTTTAGATGGCTTTTGGAATCAGCTTGCCCAACGTTTAGGTGCACATTTTTTACCATTAATTAATGATGAAAGTCAGCTTCAAGAACTATTCCGACGCGTCTTTCATCAGCGCAGTGATAAATACTGGCTAGACCATATTGAAGATCAAAGTTGGCAAAAACTATTCAGGCTGTTCAATTTAGGCCACAGCAATCAAGAAGAAAAAAAGCAGATTCGCAGTGAACTTATTAAAGCAATTACAGTGCTCTCCTATCGTGTCAGTGGTATTGGCTTATATCCTGAATTTATTAATGCACACCCCGAACTGACAGAATATAAATCACCGTTTTTAGTACAAAACCGCGAAATTAACGACTTTATTCAGCAATACAAACAACTACACCAAAATGCTGAAAAGATGAGCGCTGTTGTCCCTCCAGATGCTTCACAAGCACTGGTGATGCTCGATCAATGTCGTGAAGTGGTATTAAAAATTCGTCGTGCAACTAAACGTAGTGGCGTAAGTGTCAGCCTGACCTATTTATTGTCATTACTGGAACAAAGTTTAGACCGTATTGAAATTTTGCTAAATTTAATTGTCGAAGAAGATGATATTCGCTACAGCTCTATTGGAGCATTATTGGTCGATGTGACAACAGCCTTATATAGTGAACGTAGTGTGCGCTCTTTGCTGGCGATGAATAGTGAATTAATGGCTTTGCAAGTCACCGAAAATGCCAGTAAAACGGGTGAGCATTATGTAAGTACCGATAAAAAAGGCTTTATCGATATGTATAAATCCGCTGCAGGTGCAGGCGTGATTATTGCCATCATGGCTTCGCTCAAAATTTTAGCAGCCCGCTTAGTCTTAGCACCCTTAATGCAAGCATTCCTGTTCAGCATGACTTACTCATTGGGTTTTATCCTTATTCATGTCTTGCATTTTACCGTTGCAACCAAGCAACCTGCTATGACTGCAGCGGCTTTAGCCTCGACGGTACAGCATCGTAAAGGTTCCAAAAATGCTCAAATCGCAGAATTAGCCGCCCTAATTATTAATATTATTCGAACGCAATTTATTGCCATTTTGGGCAATATTTCAATTGCTATTCCTACGGCTGCACTTATTACTTATTTATGGCAAACGACATTAGATGAACCTTTGCTTAATCATACTAAGGCCACCCAACTTTTACACAGCCTAGATCCATTTACCTCTTTGGCTATTCCGCATGCAGCCATTGCGGGCGTATGTTTATTTTTATCGGGTTTGTTGGCCGGTTATTTTGACAATATGGCCATTTATCGCAAAGTTGGCCCACGCTTGCAAGCCCACCCATCACTTAAACGTATGATGGGACAAGAACGCTTAAATAAATTTGCGTCTTATATTCAACGTAATTTAGGTGCATTGGCAGGTAATTTCCTGTTCGGGATTATGCTGGGTAGCATGGGAACAATTGGCTTTATTTTAGGTTTACCTCTTGATATTCGTCACATTGCCTTCGCTTCTGCCAATTTTATTCAAGGCTTAATGTGTATTAATGGAGGCCCTGAAATAAGCCTAATTATTGTTTCTTTTTTAGGTGTGCTATGTATTGGTCTCACGAACCTATTTGTGAGTTTTACTTTAACTATTATTGTGGCCTTACGCGCACGTCGTGTCCGTTTTGAACAGTGGAAACCCTTGGCTAAGTTAGTCTTGACCCATTTTTTAACCCGACCAAGTGACTTTTTTTGGCCTCCTAAACAACCCTTAGAAATTAATGATGCATCACCTAACCAAAAGAATAGTCATTAAAGGATTTGTTAATTTATATTGCTAGGTATTAAAAAAATACCAAAAAGAAATTAGCATAATTTACACACACTTGAAATAAAGTGTACTGATGAGTACACTTTGCTATATTATTTAGCCGTGAACCGAACGGTGAAAAAGACAAGGATTTAAGCATGCCAAAACTGTTGCTTTTCCTCGGTTGTTTTTTATTAAGTATCAGTGTGTTAATGCTCAATTTACCGATACTAAGTCAATTTGATTTAGTCAGTGTGCAATGGATGTATCAACACCGCCTGAATAGTTTGAATACAATCGCAATCGGACTTTCAGCACTAGGTGGCATGCCTTTTGTATTATTTTTAATCATACTCTGGTGTTTACACTTAGCATGGTATAAAAAATACTCAGATATTGTTTTTATCAGTATAGGAATGATTGGAAGTATAAGTACAGCCTGGCTGCTCAAGTACCTCATCGCAAGACCACGCCCACCTGAAATGTATTCTCTTGTAAAAACTTACGGGGATTCATTTCCAAGTGGACATAGCCTTTATGCAGCCACGGTGGGCTGTTTGCTGATGTACGTTTATCTGCAGCATTCAAAACATAAACTACTCTGCCTTATTGTTAGTATATGGATACTAATTATGGGTTTATCCAGAGTTTATGCGGGCGCTCATTTTCCTTCCGATGTCCTTTCTGGCTGGAGCATAAGTTTTATTTGGATCACGTTGTTGTATTTGATTCTGACCAAATATAAACAGTACCAATAAATAATGAATTTTAGATAAAAATCTAACCGAGGTGAAAGAATGATGTCTGCAAAGCTTTGGGCTCCTGCCCTGACTGCTTGCGCATTAGCAACAAGTATTGCACTTGTTGGTTGTAGCAAAGACCCAAAAGACGCACAGCAAGCTGGGGCTTCTCAGCAAATGCCTCCAACTGAGGTGGGTGTCGTTGTTGCTCAACCGCAAAGCGTAGAGCAGTCCGTAGAACTTTCGGGCCGTACTACAGCATTTGAAATTTCTGAAGTACGACCGCAAACCAGCGGTGTCATTCTGAAACGTTTATTTGCTGAAGGTAGCTATGTCCGTGAAGGTCAAGCGCTGTATGAACTCGATTCGCGTAGCAACCGTGCTGCCCTAGACAGTTCAAAAGCGGCCCTATTACAGCAACAAGCAAACCTAAATTCATTGCGCACCAAACTGAATCGCTATCAACAACTGGTTTCAATCAACGCTGTTTCTAAACAGGAATACGATGATTTACTGGGTAGCGTGAAAGTAACAGAAGCGCAAGTTGCGGCAGCGCAAGCACAAATTAAAAGTGCAGAAATTGATTTAGGCTATTCTATTATACGTGCGCCAATTTCTGGTCAAACGAACCGTTCGACAGTCACTGTCGGTGCGTTAGTAACTGCAAATCAAGCCAGCCCATTGGTGACGATTCAACGCTTAGACCCAATCTATGTCGATATGAATCAATCAAGTGCTGAATTGCTTCGCTTGCGTCAGCAATTAAGCAAAGGTAATTTAGACAGCAGTAATAACACTCAAGTTAAGTTAAAACTTGAAGATGGTAGCTATTACTCTGTTGAAGGCCGTTTAGCATTTTCGGATGCTAGTGTGAACCCTGATACAGGCACCATTACATTGCGTGCGGTATTCTCAAACCCGAACCACTTGCTTCTACCGGGCATGTTTGCAACAGCACAAATTGTGCAAGCAGTCATTCCAAATGCAATTTTGATTCCACAAATTGCAATTACGCGTACGCCTACGGGCCAAGCAATGGCAATGATTGTAAATGCCAAAGGTGCTGTAGAACCTCGTCCAGTGACAACTTCAGGTGTTCAAGGTAAAGACTGGGTTGTGACTGCTGGCTTAAACGTTGGTGACAAAGTAATTGTCGATGGTATTGCGAAAGTAAAACCTGAACAGCAAGTCGTTGCTAAACCTTATCAGCCTCAAGTCACTGCGCCTCAAGGTGCACAACCACCTGCAGCAAAACCTGCTGAAAGTGCTACACCTAAAACTGAACAAAAATCTACTTCAAATACATAAGGGGTAGACTATATGGCTCAATTTTTTATTCATCGCCCAATTTTTGCATGGGTGATTGCACTGGTCATTATGTTGGCAGGCGTACTGACGCTGTCAAAAATGCCCATTGCACAATATCCAACCATTGCACCGCCAACGGTCACCATTTCTGCGACTTATCCAGGTGCATCTGCTGAGACTGTAGAAAATACGGTAACCCAGATCATTGAACAGCAAATGAATGGTCTTGATGGTTTACGTTACATTTCGTCAAACAGTGCGGGTAATGGTCAATCATCTATTTCATTAAATTTTGAACTTGGTATTGATCCTGATATTGCACAAGTTCAAGTACAAAATAAATTGCAGTCTGCGACCGCTCTTTTACCTGAAGACGTACAACGTCAAGGTGTAAAAGTGACGAAGTCTGGCGCGAGTTTCTTGCAAGTTCTTGCATTTTACTCACCCGACGAAAGCTTATCGGCAGATGACATTAAAGACTATGTCAACTCAAACATCTCTGAACCTTTAAGTCGCGTAGCGGGTGTAGGTGAAGTACAAGTGTTTGGTGGTTCATATGCAATGCGTATTTGGATGGATCCGGCCAAAATGGCAAGCCTCCAAGTCACACCAAGTGATATTGCTGCAGCGTTAAAAACTCAGAATGCACAAGTAGCAGTTGGTCAATTGGGTGGTGCACCGGCAATTAAAGGTCAAGTGCTCAACGCAACTGTCAATGCTCAAAGCTTGCTAAAAACAGCTGATGAATTCAAAGACATCTTCCTTAAAAACACCCCTAATGGCGCACAAGTGCGTTTAGGTGATGTTGCACGTGTAGAATTAGGTGCAGACAACTATCAGTTTGACTCTAAATTCAATGGTAAACCTGCGGGTGGTGTGGCAATTAAACTTGCAACAGGTGCCAATGCTTTAGATACAGCTGCTGCTGTGGAAAAGCGCCTTGTAGAACTGCGTAAGAACTACCCTACAGGGATGCAAGACAAACTTGCATTTGACACTACACCGTTCATTCAGTTGTCTATTGAGAGTGTTGTTCATACCTTAATTGAAGCTGTGATTCTGGTGTTCTTGGTGATGTTCTTGTTCTTACAGAACTGGCGCGCAACCATTATTCCAACCATGGCTGTACCTGTTGTTGTATTGGGTACGTTTGCGGTTATTAACGTTTTCGGTTTTTCAATCAATACATTAACCATGTTTGCCATGGTTCTCGCCATTGGTCTTCTGGTCGATGATGCGATTGTTGTCGTGGAAAACGTCGAACGGATTATGGTGGAAGAACATCGCGATCCTGTAGAAGCAACTGAAATTTCGATGAAGCAAATTTCTGGTGCATTGGTGGGTATTACCTCTGTACTTACCGCAGTATTCGTCCCAATGGCGTTTATGAGTGGTACAACGGGTGTTATTTATCGTCAGTTCTCTATTACCTTAGTTACAGCAATGATTCTTTCATTGATTGTTGCTTTAACGTTTACCCCTGCCCTTTGTGCGACTATTCTCAAACAGCATGACCCAGATAAAGCACCAAGCAATAGCTTGCCTGCACGGTTCTTCCGCTGGTTTAACACCAGTTTTGATAAAGTTGCACATAAATATCAAGGTGGTGTGAATCGTTTAACACACAATAAAGTCATCTCTGGTACGATTTATGTGGTAGTGATTGGCTTATTGGTCTTCTTATTTCCAAAGCTTCCATCATCGTTCCTACCAGACGAAGACCAAGGTATTGTCATGACCTTAGTCCAGTTACCGCCTAATGCCACATTAGAACGTACGGACAAAACCATTACCACCATGACTGACTACTTCATGAACAAAGAAAAAGACTACGTCGAATCTGTATTCAGCGTATCTGGTTTCTCGTTCACAGGTGTCGGACAAAACGCCGGTTTAGCATTTATTAAGCTTAAAGACTGGGATGATCGTACAACACCTGAGTCTAAAGTGGGTGCGATTATTCAGCGTGGTATGGCGTTAAACATGATTGTAAAAGATGCCTCTTACATCATGCCATTACAACTTCCTGCAATGCCTGAACTTGGTGTGACTGCTGGTTTTAACTTACAGTTAAAAGATGCATCTGGCCAAGGTCATGACAAACTGTTGGCTGCACGTAATGCAGTTTTAGGCATGGCTGCCCAAGACAAACGCTTAGCGGGTGTACGTCCTAACGGTCAAGAAGATAACCCACAATACAAAATCATTGTCGATCAAGCGCAAGCGGGTTCAATGGGTGTAAGTGTTTCTGAGATTAATACCACAATGGGTATGGCTTGGGGCGGTTCATACATCAATGACTTTGTTGACCGCGGTCGTGTGAAAAAAGTTTATGTTCAAGGTGAAGCGGATGCCCGTATGATGCCTGAAGACTTAAACAAGTGGTATGTGCGTAATAATCAAGGCACGATGGTTCCGTTCTCTGCATTTGCAACGGGCGAATGGACTTATGGTTCACCTCGTTTAGAACGTTATAACGGTATTTCATCGATGAATATTCAAGGTACACCAGCACCTGGCGTCAGCTCTGGTGATGCCATGATCGCGATGGAAGAAATTGTTGCAAAACTACCATCTGCGGGCTTACAAGGCTTTGACTATGAATGGAGTGGTTTATCGCTAGAAGAACAGGATGCAGGTGCTCAAACCCCATTCCTTATGGCGTTATCTATCTTAATCGTCTTCCTTTGCTTAGCGGCTTTATATGAAAGTTGGTCAATTCCAGTTTCTGTAATTTTGGTTATTCCACTGGGTATTATTGGTTCGGTTGTATTGACGTTCCTGACCATGACCTTAACCAATGATCCAAACTTGTCCAATAATATTTACTTTAAAGTTGCACTGATTGCCGTGATTGGTCTTTCTGCTAAAAACGCAATTTTGATTGTAGAATTTGCAAAAGAACTTCAAGAAAAAGGTGAAGAACTCTTTGAAGCAACTTTACATGCCGCTAAAATGCGTTTACGTCCAATCATTATGACCACTCTGGCCTTTGGTTTTGGTGTACTTCCACTTGCATTATCAACAGGTGCCGGTGCAGGAAGTCAACATTCTGTAGGTTATGGTGTTCTTGGTGGCGTAATCAGTTCAACGCTTTTAGGTATCTTCTTTATTCCTGTATTCTATGTCTGGATTCGAAGTATCTTTAAGTACAAACCAAAACAACAAAATGATCAGGAGCAAACATCGTGATGCAATCAGTATGGTCTATTGCAGGTCGTAGCATTGCGGTTTCTTCACTTGCGCTTGCTTTGGCTGCCTGCCAAAGCATGCGTGGTCCAGAACCAGCTGCTCAGGCGAATATTCCAGAAGGCTTTAGTAGCTATGCTTCGGGTTCATCTGCTGCAGCACAAGGCTATAAAGATTTCTTTGCTGACCCACGCTTAATTCAAGTGCTAGACATGGCATTGGCCAATAACCGTGACTTACGTGTTGCAGCCTTGAATATTCAACGTGCACAGCAACAATATCAAATCACCTCAAACAATCAGCTTCCAACGATTGGTGCGAGTGGTGGCATATTACGTCAAGACACTGCAACGTCAAATGGTGCAAATACCGTTTATAACGTGGGTCTAGGCGTAACGGCTTACGAGCTTGACTTCTGGGGCCGTGTCCGTAGCTTAAAAGACAATGCCTTAGACAGCTACTTAGCGACTGCTAGCGCACGTGATGCAACTCAAATTGCATTGGTGGGTCAAGTGGCTCAAGCTTGGTTAAGCTATTCTTTTGCCAATGCCAATTTGAAACTGGCAGATCAGACGCTTAAGGCACAGCTTGAATCATACAATCTGAACAAAAAACGTTTTGATGTTGGTATTGATAGTGAAGTTCCTGTACGTCAAGCACAGATTTCTGTAGAAACTGCGCGTAACGATGTTGCAAACTACAAAACCCAAGTGGCTCAAGCACAAAATACGATTAACCTTTTGGTTGGTCAGCAAGTTCCAACCAACTTGTTAGCAACGCAACGTGTAATGCGTATTACTGCAAACAATGCGTTTGGCACTGGTGTACCAAGTGATTTGCTAAACAACCGTCCTGACGTGCGTGTTGCAGAATATAAACTTTCTGCTGCTGGTGCGAATATTGGTGCGGCCAAAGCCAAATTATTCCCCACCATTAGTTTGACGGGTTCGGCGGGTTATGCATCGACAGATTTAAGTGACTTATTTAAATCTGGCGCATTTGTCTGGTCACTTGGCCCAAGTTTGGATATTCCGCTTTGGGACTGGGGCACACGCAAAGCCAATGTAAAAATTTCAGAAACTGATCAACAAATTGCGTTATCAGATTATGAAAAATCTATTCAAACTGCTTTTAGCGAAGTGAATGATGCACTGGCTGTTCGTCAAAATATTGGCGATCGTATTTCGGCACAACGCCGTTTAGTCGATGCAACCAATACAACTTATAAGCTATCTAATGCCCGCTTCCGTGCGGGTATTGATAACTATTTGACTGTTTTGGATGCACAGCGTACATCGTATGGTGCTGAACAAGGTTTACTTTTGCTTCAACAAGCAAACTTAAACAACCAAGTTGAATTGTATAAATCACTGGGTGGTGGCCTCAAAGCCCGCAGTTCAGAAACGATTCAAGTTCAACCATCATCTGCTGAACGTAAAGCAGACAAAGCTCAATAAGTTTTAACAGTTTTAAAAGCTCACTTCGGTGGGCTTTTTTATTGCTTTTTTTCTACAGTTTGCCTATCTTCAAGGCATCTTTTTTATAATAAATTTTAATCATGATTTTAAGTAATCTCGAATCTGTTCCAGCTCATACCATCACCCAGCAATTAGACGTTGTTTACGGCAGTACAGTTCGTAGTAAACATGTGGGGCGCGACTTTATGGCTGGCCTTAAAAATATTGTTGGTGGTGAACTCAAAGGTTATACCGAACTTTTAGAAGAATCTCGTCAAGAAGCGATGAATCGGATGATTGAAAAAGCCCAAGGCTTAGGTGCAAATGCCATTGTCGGGATTCGCTTTTCAACTTCAAATATCGCACAAGGTGCATCAGAATTATTTGTCTATGGCACAGCTGTTCGCGTTGAGGCAAATACAGCTAAAATTGCAAATCCATTCCCAGTGCAAGGCTAAGTTATGGATGCTTTTCTTTTTAAAATTGCTATTTTTGCAATTTTGTTTGCAGTCGGATGGGGTTTTGGCCGTCATACAGAACAAAAACATTTAAAAGCACTGAACGATGAAGAAAAACGTTTAGCTTATATTCGCTTAGATAATAATCGCTTTAAAAGCAGTGATCATCTTGGACAATTGGTGTCTAGCAATGTGGTTATTTCACACGATTATTTTAAATATGTGATTGCCAATATTCAAAATTTCTTTGGCGGTCGCCTGACCAGTTATGAAAGTGTGGTAGAACGCGCCCGCCGTGAAGCCATTATTCGCCTCAAACAAGAAGCAGAAAAAATAGGGGCAAATCATATTATGGGCTTGCGTTTAAGTACAACAGAATTAGGCATGCAAGGTGGTATGGTGGAGGTCTTTGCTTACGGCACAGCAATCATCAACCATCATATAAAGTAAAATATGGTCTGTCCTGCCCCTCTTAAATGAGATCAGGACAGATCAATTTACTGCTCAAAAATGGCTTGCCAATAGTGATAGGTCATTTCTTCGCCGTTATCTAACTTGAATTCATAAGACAACTTACGTGTTTCAATAATATTAAAATCAACAGGATACTTAAATGGCCCGCCATCATAGGAAAAAGTATGATACTCGCCATTTTCCCCACAGACATCGACTTCGGCGGACATTAAATCAAGTACGGTTAGACTGATATCTTGTCCAATAAAAGCCTCACCTAATTTACTGGCATCGGTCACGATAATTTGGGTTTTTATGCCTGAAGCCAAAAAGTCTTGCATCACTTCATTTGAATTTGGGTTCCACAAAGGTTCAACCACTTCAATTCCCAAAGGATGCAAACGATCTTCACGATATTTACGCACATCGGTTAAATAAATATCACCAAAAATAAAGTGTTCTACGCCCTGTGCTTTAAAGTGATTTGCAGCATCTTTCATTCTTTGTTCATAAATTTGAAGATTCTTAGGCAAGAAAACTGGATAGAGTGGAATACCAATACTTTCGGCTTGCTTCAGTAATAATGAATGAGGAATGGCATGCATTGAAGACAGTTCTGTTTCTTCATTTACCGTGGTTAATAATGCAACCACATCAAATTGATTTTGCTGTAAAATTTTATACAGTGCTAAAGCTGAATCTTTACCACCACTCCAGTTAAATACCGCTTTTTTACGAATATTCACACTTATTTCACTTTGGCTTTACGAATCATTTTATATAAGGTACTTGGTGATAAACGTGACACCCACGTGCCCAGCACTTCTTTACGACCACCGACCACAATATATTCCTCACCTTTAAGTAGTGCCTTGACAGAAATTTGCGCGAACTCACCCGCGTCTAAACCATTGGCTGTCGCATCATTGTCATAGCCTTGGGCTTTTCCTTCACCATTTAAAGCATTCATCGAAACATTGGTTTTGACAAAACCTGGGAAAATAACCGAAACATCCACACCATCCTCTGCAACTTCAGCGCGCAAACTGTTTGCCCACATGTGAATTGCGGCTTTGGCTGCCGAATATGAAGCACGATACTGCGTGCCTAATAAGCCAGCAACGCTTGAAACAAAGATAATTCGACCTGTTTTTTGTGCAAGAAAAGTCGGTAAAACTGTTTTTGTTAAGAACACTTGTGAAAAATAATCGACTTCCATAATCGCGCGTTCAGTTTGCATAGTTGTTTCGCTAATTAATGCACGTTGACTTAAACCTGCATTATTAATTAACCAGTCAATGCGCCCTTTACACTCAAGTACTTGGGCGTAGGCATGCCGAATTTGGCTTTCATCGGTAATATCGGCAACAATAGACAAGTGCAAGTCTGGATTTAGCAACCCAATACGGACTTTTTCCAATTCATCAAAACGACGTGCAGTCAAAACAACTTGCGCGCCTTGCAAGGCACATTCTTCAGCCAAGGCTTTACCTAAACCCGATGAAGCTCCTGTAATCCAAACCACTTTAGCATTTAAATTATCTAGCTTGGTCATGATGTATTTCCTTTGAAAATAGAAAATTTATGAGTTTTTAAAGATCAGACTTGTTCTTCAAAAACCCTAAAAAGTGGTCAAAAAAACCGCTCATACTCTTGGCATCATATAAAGTGCCTAATTTTTCAAAGCGTTTATACCCCAACTGGGTGGTAATATGAATAATGCCGTTTAAGGTTTTATCGACCACCAAATTAAATTTAAGTATTTTTTTCGGCTCACGAATTAAATGCGTTACGCCTTGATCGACTATTTCTGTAAAGGCTTTGAGTGCAACAGGAACATAGGTGTCATTGCCTACTTTCATTTGATCGACGCAGTTCAACAATTCAGTGACTACAGATTGCTCGACAGGATAACTCATCAAAAAAGTCCCTTCTTTTTCTGAAGTTAAATCATATAAATAGTTAACCATCGGTTTAAGCCGATCATTGCCGAAAAAAGAGACCGACCACGGCATATATTTGCGCGTGGTATCTAAAATTTGCTGGATAATTTTTTCAGACTCATGATCATCTGATTTTGACATTTTGGCGATATCACCAAACACCTGATCGATAATTTCACACGCAATGTCAGCCAAGTTATCTCCCAAAGGCTTGGCTAGACTTTCTGTCGTTTCTGCATTAAGTTGCTGATGTATCTCTAAAAAATGCTGATGAGTTTCTGGTTTAATTTTTAAAGAAATAATATAACTCATGACAGCAGACTCCTTTTTTATAATGTTTAAAAAACATAATACTTGACCCTGACCTTATCATATCTTCACTTTCGCCTAGTGCCAACTGTCTAAAGTTTACATTCGTCCAAAGTGTCTAAACCTATCATTTCTTTGCTACAATAGATGCAATTTTTCACATACTTTTGGTCTGTTTAAACTATGACTGATTCAGCGCAGAATATTGCTACGACTTACGATCCGACTGAGATCGAGAAAAAATGGTACAAAACTTGGGAAGAAAACGGCTACTTTAAGCCATCCCAAAAAGGTGATTCATTTTGTATTATGATTCCGCCACCTAACGTCACAGGTAGCTTGCACATGGGTCATGGTTTTAACAATGCCATTATGGATGCTCTGACCCGTTACAACCGTATGTCAGGTAAAAATACCTTATGGCAACCGGGAACAGACCATGCGGGGATTGCCACGCAAATGGTGGTTGAACGCCAATTGGCTGCACAAGACATTAGCCGTCATGACCTTGGTCGTGAAAAGTTCATCGACAAAATTTGGGAATGGAAAGAACAATCAGGCAATAACATTACCAACCAGATTCGTCGCCTAGGTTCATCGGTAGATTGGTCACGTGAACGTTTTACTATGGATGATGGCTTATCCAATGCAGTAAAAGAAGTCTTCGTTCGTTTGCACAAAGACGGTTTAATTTACCGTGGTAAACGCCTTGTAAACTGGGATCCTAAATTACAAACGGCCCTGTCTGACTTAGAAGTAGAGTCTGATAAAGAAGAACAAGGTTCTTTGTGGCACTTTAAATATTTCTTTGAAGATAAGTCACTTCGTACCCATGATGGTAAAGATTACATCGTCGTTGCAACCACGCGTCCTGAAACATTACTCGGTGATACTGCGGTTGCGGTAGCACTGGATGATGAACGCTATGCACACCTTGTTGGTAAAAATATTATTTTGCCAATCACAGGTCGTACTGTTGCCATCGTTAAAGATGAGTATGTAGACAAAGAATTCGGTACAGGCTGTGTCAAAATCACCCCTGCACATGACTTCAATGACTATGAAGTGGGTAAACGTTGTGAACTCCCAATCATCAACATCTTCAATAAAAATGCAGAAATTTTGGCAGAGTTTGAGTTTATTGCCAAAGCGGGCGAACAAATTTCGAAAACCATTGCTGCCCCTGCGGACTATATCGGTTTAGAGCGTTTTGCGGCACGTAAAAAATTGGTTGAACAAGCAGAATCTGAAGGTTGGTTAGACCAAATTCAGCCGTACACTTTGAAGCCACCTCGCGGTGACCGTTCAGGCGTGATCGTTGAACCGTTATTGACCGATCAATGGTATGTAAAAATTGCACCATTGGCTGAACCTGCAATTCAAGCGGTAAAAGATGGCGACATTAAATTTGTGCCTGAGCAATATAGCAACATGTATATGGCTTGGATGAACAACATTCAAGACTGGTGTATCTCACGTCAATTGTGGTGGGGTCACCGTATTCCAGCTTGGTACGATGTAGATGGCAACGTTTATGTCGGTCGTAATGAAGCTGAAGTGCGCGAAGAAAATGGCATTGCTGCTGATGTTCAACTGACTCAAGACGAAGATGTGTTGGATACGTGGTTCTCGTCTGGTTTGTGGACATTCTCAACTTTAGGTTGGACGGGTGACGCGAAGAAAGATGCGGAAAACTATTTCCTCAATACTTTCCACCCAACAGATGTATTGGTGACTGGTTTTGACATCATCTTCTTCTGGGTTGCCCGCATGATCATGATGACCATGCACTTCATGAAAAATGAAGATGGCACGCCACAAGTTCCGTTTAAAACTGTGTATGTACATGGTTTGGTACGTGATGGTGAAGGTCAGAAAATGTCTAAATCTAAAGGCAACGTGCTTGATCCTTTAGACCTCATTGACGGTGTAGACCTTGAAACTTTGGTACAAAAACGTACCACAGGTTTGATGAACCCAAAACAAGCCGCGAAGATTGAAAAATCAACGCGTAAAGAATTCCCAGAAGGCATTCAAGCTTACGGTACAGATGCGGTTCGTTTCACTTTCTGCGCGCTTGCAAACACGGGTCGTGACATTAAATTCGACATGAAACGTGTTGAAGGCTACCGTAACTTCTGTAACAAAATTTGGAATGGTACACGTTTCGTTCTGATGAATGTTGAAGGTCAAACAGTTGGTCAAACAGCGCGTCCTGATCTTTGGGAATTGCCTGAACAATGGATCGTGAGCCGTTTACAAAAAGCGGAAGCTGCGGTTCAACAAGCCTTTGCGACTTATCGTTTAGACTTGGCTGCACAAGCGATTTACGAATTCATTTGGAATGAATACTGTGACTGGTATGTAGAACTGACTAAGCCTGTTCTAAATGATGAAAATGTTGCTGAAGAACGTAAAGCTGAAGTTCGTCGTGTATTACTTGCAGTAATGGAAGCATCGTTACGTCTTGCTCACCCAATCATGCCGTATTTGACTGAAGAAATTTGGCAAACCCTTGCGCCAATGATTGGCTTAGGTGGCGACACCATTATGACTGCGGCTTACCCTGTTGCTGACCCTGCAAAAATCAATGATCAAGCTGAAGCAGACATGCAATGGCTGCAAGGTCTGATTGGTGCGGTACGTAATATTCGTGGTGAAATGGGCTTAGGTAATGCACGTTTATTACCTGTGTTACTGCAAAATACCACTGATGCTGAAAAAGCGCAGATTGCACGTATTGAGCCATTGGTTAAAGCATTGGCAAAAGTTGAAAGCATTACTTTCTTAACTGAAGCTGAGCAACCGCCATTGTCTTCTTCATCTGTGGTTGGTCATGTATCTGTATTTGTTCCAATGAAGGGTTTAATTGACCCGAAAGCGGAATTGGGGCGTTTGCAAAAAGACTTCGACAAAGTTCAAAAGCAGCATGACCAAATTGCAGGCAAACTTTCAAATGAAGGTTTTGTGGCAAAAGCACCTGCTGCGGTAGTTGAAGGTGAAAAAGTGAAACTGGCTGAGTTTGCTGATCAGTTAGTGAAGATTAAAGCGAATATGGATCAGATTGCAGCGCTGTAAGGTGTTGATAATCTAATCCATAGTATAAAGGGCTGATTATTCAGCCCTTTATACTTATGAATTAATTGCCTTCAAAATAAGGTCTGCTAACTGTGTTCTAGCTTGTTCATTCGAACCAAAATATTTTGAGGTAATTTCTACATCATTTTTTTCAAAATATGATTTCACTTTTTTAAATTCACTAATAAAGAATTTTTCGGATAAATCACCTACCCTATCACCCACTTTGAAGAATTCAGGTAATACTTTTAATAAAGCACCATAACCTATTGGTTTTGATAAAATATAGTTATCTGGATCATTCCATTCCTTATTAAATACTTTGCTAATAGCATTGAAATAATTCAATAAAATTTTCAATATAATATGATCTTCATTGGCAATGAAGTATTCTCTAAATATCAAATTTGAATCATCTAAAAGCTCTTTATTATTTTTAATATCAATCGTATCTTTTTCAGGATTCCTGCTTATCAATTTTACTAAATAATTAATAAAAGCCGATTGTGAAAGTGAAGCTTTATCTTGATGTTCCTCTTTTTTACCTAACATTTTGATTCTTTCATAGAATGGCGAATCTTTATCTCGATTTAAATTTCTAACAATTTCATGACAAGTTTTAAATGGACTTCTATATCTTGCTAAAGCAAATAAATCATAAATTAGAGAAGGATTAACTCGTGTTTGTTTGCTATTAATAATTGAAAAAACATAACCTTTTTGATAATTATCTAAATCAAACATAAAGACAACAGGTAAGTCAAATTTCTCAGCAATACCTGATTTTTCTAATCCTAATAATCTATGTTGTCCATCTAAAATTTCTCCAACTATAATATTATCCTTAAATTCCAAATAATCATTATGTAACCCTATAAAAGATTCAGCTTTTATTGAAATAATAATAGAAGTAGGGAATGTAGCATCTGGGTCTTTACAATAATTTGAAATCTCATTGACTCTAGCTGGAGAATACTCTCGTTGTATATCATCAGAGTCAATTTCTCTTGCTTTAGTCTCTGTAATATTTATTAAATCTTTTGCATTTACTACTGATAGATAAAAAGTACCTATTGGTTGTTGAACCTCAAAAAATTTTATTTTCATAATGATCTTCCTTTTCTATCTTTAGTAGTATCTTTACTTTTAGCATCCATTTCTTTCACTGACGTATCAGTAGTAGCATGAAAGGATTTATCATCTAATTTTTTATGTCGCTCATTGTCATAATCTAATTTCACAATACAAGCAGCGTAAACAGAGGCGAAGACACCAGTTAGATAACCAACAATTTGTAAATAATATTTAAAAAAACTTTCACCATAAAAATATGATGGCTTAGCTTGAACTAAAGAATGAATTGATCCACACCACAAAATCCCAAAACCCAATATAAAAAGTGTAAAAATTTTTAAAGACTTAAAATGTGATTTTTCATCATACAAAAAGCTAATCAGAATAATAAAAAATGATGAAGCCATTAAACTAATGGTAAAAATATAGAAATTACCATTATTAAAATCAGATATAAATGTATTCATAAAACTCTTTTTAGTAAAAACAGTTTGTACAAACCAATTACATAGAATACCAAATTGTCCTGCCACAATTACACAAAGAACCCAAAATATAGACTCTCTTTTATAATTTCCTATCACAGACAATGGAACTTTTATATATTCCATATCTCCCTCTTAATTCCCAAACTGGGTTTCATATTAATTTCTCATTCTTTGAACAACTTAAAAAATAGTCTCGCATAAGATTAAGATATACTATTGCAAAATTTTATAGTTCATCATTCTAACAAAAATAATGAAAAATTAAATAGTTATCCAAATGATTTCAAGCTTAACTTAAGAACTAAACTCATGAAATTAAAAGTCCATAATATATGGAGCAATAACATACTGACGACGAAATTTCAGATTCATAAAACGCTTGGCACGGAGTATTTTCCACATCAGGTTTTCTGCATCAGTGGCATTGTGTCGCATGGTTTTAGCGAATTCTAATAATTGTGGGTCTAATTTCATTTTTATTATTGCCTCTCCCTAGCCCTCTCCTAAAAGGAGAGGGAATTTTCATTATTAAATTCATGATGCTATAAAATCACTTGCTGCTCCCTCTCCCTATGGGAGAGGGTTGGGGTGAGGGCAATTGAGATTTACAAAACCCCATTCCCCAACAACATCTCCAACCCTTTCACTCGACTCATATATTTGAGCCGTTCTTTTTCCCACTTCACTTGCTGTTTTAATTCGGCACAATCCGCTTCTAACTTCTTATACAGATCCGCAATTTGAATTGGATTTGAGGGCTTTTGAGCTTTCAATTTCGCTTGTTTCGTCCAATTCAGTGACTCAATAATGTCATCAATTTGAGCATCTAACTGCTGTTTTTGCACATCTAAAGCCAGTTTATAAAACTTCACTTGCTCATTACTTAAACCCTTTTGAGCCACGCCCCTATTCTGCTCGACCTGTATTTGAAGTTTTAGTAAATAAAATAAATCCTGCTGTTCATAGGCTTGATTGGCGTGTTGCAGCATCTCCGTTTTTTCAACTTTAAGCTGTTCATCTTGTTCACGGTCAGGGTGAATAATCGAGGCAATTTTTAAATACACTGTTTTGAGTGATTGCTGCGCCATTTTTTGCGCTTGCTCACGTTTTTGTTTTTGTCTATTTAGCCTGTGCTGTTCACGTTCTACTTCGTGTTGCTGTTCATCATATTCATAGCCATCTAAAGCTACATCGGCTTGTTCATGATCTGAATTCTGATCATAGGCTTCTGTCGGATCATGACTTTCAACTGCTCCCTTTTTCTTATTCTTTTTAGCTTGATTATGTTCTGCATGTTGTTGGTAAAATTTATCAATTTGAGTCACTTTCAGTTTTTGCTGTTCTGAAAGCACTTGGGAACTTTTTAAGATTGCAGCGAGATTTTGGATTTTATCATCCAGCTGTGCAATATCTGCTTTCGAAAACTCATAACGCTGTAAGCTATTCCATAACTGTTCAAGCTGCTGAAACAGTATGTCATGCAGTTCAGTATAGATGGGAACAAGGGTTTTATGTGCCTGTTGCTGAATTTCGGCTTGGGCTTTTTGCCACGCTGCCAGTTGTATTTTTTGCTGTTCAATTTGTTCAATCAAACGGTTTAGTTTTTTCTGTTGGGGTGAATGCTCCGCATCAGGCTGAATCGTAGTTTTTAAATCCAAAGACATAAGTAAATGCAAAGCAAAAGAGCAATTATAGCGTAACTTTATGCATGAAACCCAAAGCCTTAATCGGCCTTTAATGCCATATCCGTCCCATGCAATAGTTGGCACAATCAAGACAACAATAAAATGAGCGTATTCAATGCCAACACAAGCAGATTTAATTTTTAATCAAGAACTGGCCGCATGGGTACAAGCCGTCGGTTCCGTCATTGCCATTTTCGTGGCCATTAGTGTGCCTCTATATTTAAACCGTTTAGAACTACAACGTGATCGCACATTGCAAAACATACAAAAGCAAAAATATTTTGTGACACTCCTACCCACGCTCTACCGCATTAAACGCTACAGCGACGATTTCCTCATACAAATGCAGCAAAATAAACAAAGTACCGAAAATATTTTGCATACCCTAGAAACCGAATACCTAGAACTCATTCCAGTTTTTGCCAAAGAACTGCATATTTTTGTACATAGCCAAATCTACGATGCCAATTTAAACCAACTGGCCTTTGAACTGTTTCATTCTGAAGAGATTCTGCAACAGCATTTATTGTTAGCCCATGACCAAAAACAGATCAAGCATCAAGATGCGTTAATCGAGCATGGACAACATATTCATCGCTTAAGCATGACTTTAATTCAGCAGATTGAACAATATTATGAAACATCTAGATAAAGGCAACATCCAAACTATGGGTTCGGCAGAATATTTTATTTTAATCATGATGAGAATTTACCCTCTCATGACATGGCATTCCTTAGCTTCTTTCCATCATTCATCAATATTTGCTAACATAGCGCAACCCAATAATAATAAATTTTGATATTTCTGATGACCGATCAATTAAGAGCAAAATTTGAAAATATAGAATTAAATGCTGGGCTTGGTAAAATTAGCGCCTTTATTTCTATGACCTTAAGCTTACTCTGCTTATTTGGTGCATTGTGCTTTCTATTTCCCAGTGTATTGACGACACCTGAACTTCGTCCGCTTTACAGCAAACATTCTGACTTATTCTATTTCAGCTTAATGGCAGGCATTATCATCAGTGCAGGTTTCGGCGCTTTCAGCGCCATTGTTCGGCAAAACCGCTATGGTTTTTATGGTCTCTGTTTGGCATTAATTGCTGCTGTTTTGGGTTGTGGTGTCATTCAAGCACCCGTCCTACCAAGCGTTCCTTTTTATGCAGGCTTCGATTATTTTGTGCTAACCCTCATCATTTTGGCACTGGTATTTATTCCACTTGAAGGCTTTTTTGCCAAAAATCCTAAGCAGAAAATTTTGCGTGTCGGTTGGGTGACCGATATAAAATATTTCATGTTTAGCCACATCGGCATTCAGCTATTCAGTTTTTTAACGGTTATGCCAATTCAATATTGGATTACCCACCTTCCCAGTAACCCGATTGTGCCCTGGGTACAAGCACAGCCAATTTGGCTACAGTTTATAGAGTTGCTAATTGTGGTCGATTTCACCACCTACTGGCTACACCGTGCCATGCATGAAGTCAATTTTTTATGGCGTTTCCATGCCATTCACCATTCAACGGAACATATGGATTGGCTGGCATCATCACGCCTGCATATTGTAGAAGTGCTAATGACCCGTTTCATTGCAACCTTACCGATTTTTCTTTTAGGCTTTCACACGTCTGCGGTCTTTGCTTATTTAGTCTTTATTTCCTTTCACGCCATTTTTATTCATTCTAATGTGCGCTTCCGTTTTCCTTATTTACGCTGGCTCATTGCCACACCTGAATTTCATCATTGGCATCATTCTTCAGAAAAACCAGCCATCGATAAGAACTATGCGGCCTTTATTCCACTGTATGATGTCATTTTTAAATCAGTCTATATGCCCAATCATCTTGCTAGTGTATATGGTACGGTGGGCTATAAAATCCCCAATAGTTTTGTACAGCAGTTTACTTGGCCCTTTAAAAAATACATTCAGCGTTTTCAACAACGTTTTGGAAAGCCAAAAGACCCATTATAAATTTAATTTGTCTTCAATTTTGTCTCTCTTCGCTCTGTAATAATGTTATTGCAGGGCGCAATTTTCCTATTACCAACGCACTGAAAAATTCGCATTTATGTTCAAAATTCACCCTTTTGATAAAACTTCAATATGAAATAACTGAAAGTGTATAAAAGATAGCTCAAAAATTTCATCAAAAAACTCTTGATTGCTCATTTTCCTGCATTCCATTACTTGTAGCATAAAGCTTAAATATCTATTTATTTCATTATCTTAAATAATCCATATGCATCAAGCAGTGACATTCATCCTGCCTGTTATATTGACCTTTTGTCTAATCTAATTCACTAATGACCACTGACTGGCATGTATTGTGCTGTACTTTTCTAATCATTTTTATTTATAAAAAACTGTTTAAATCCTAAATAGTTACCGTTAACAAATTCATAAAAAATTTGCTTGAGCAATCTGTCAAATCTCGCTTAAGATGAATTCTGATGTAGTTTTTATACATAAAATAAAACATCTTTTGCACCAATTGATGGACGGAATTCATCGAAAATTAAAGCAATTGATGACAATGCAATAAAAGGAGTTTTGCTTATGATACACAAACGCGCCATGACCTCACTGTTCTGTGCAAGCGCACTCATGCTTGGCCTGAGTGCCTGCAGTGACAACAAAGCACCGGCATCTGAAAAACCAGCAAGCGCAGATGCCTCTGCTTCTGGCACGCTAGATAAGATTAAAAAATCGGGCACTATTGTTTTAGGCTATCGTGACTCATCTATTCCATTTTCGTATATTGCAGATAATCCAAACCAACCTGTCGGCTATGCGCATGACCTGCAAATGAAAGTGGTTGAAGCGGTGAAAAAGAAACTGGACATGCCAGATTTAAAAGTTCGCTATAACCTTGTAACCAGTCAAAATCGTATTCCTTTGGTGTCTAATGGCACTGTAGACTTAGAATGTGGCTCAACAACAAACAATAAAGAGCGTCAACAACAAGTTGATTTTTCTACAGGTTTCTTTGAAGTTGGTTCTCGTTTGCTCACTGCAAAAGATTCAGGTATCAAAGACTTTGCTGACTTAAAAGGCAAAAAATTAGTCACTACAGCAGGTACAACGTCTGAACGCTATATTCGTCAGCATGAAAAAGAATTAGGCATTGGTGAAATTATTTCTGCCAAAGACCATGCAGAATCATTCCTAATGCTACAAAATGGTCGTGCTGCTGCCTTTATGATGGATGACATTTTATTGGCAGGTGAAAAGTCTAAAGCCAAAGACCCAAATAAATGGGAAATTGTTGGCACCGCACCGATTCATGAAATTTATGGATGTATGATGCGGAAAGGCGACACAGGCTTTAAACAAGTGGTCGATGATGCAATTAAAGCCACCTATAGTTCTGGTGACATTAATGCGATGTATAAAACATGGTTCCAGTCACCAATTCCACCTAAAAATATTAACCTAAACTTTGAAATGTCCGATCAGTTAAAAGCGCTTATCAGCAATCCACATGATCGTGATGAATAATCCCTAAACACAAGAGAGATGCTTAAGCCAAAAGGAATTTGGCTTAAGCTAAAAGGGAGTTTGTATGAATTATAGTTGGAATTGGGGCATGATTTTCCAGTCCACAGGTGTAGGTGATTCTACCTATCTTCAGTGGATTTTCATTGGGATCGGCTGGCTATTTGTCATTGCACTGGTTGCATGGAGCATTGCCATGGTGCTCGGTAGCATTTTAGGGATTATGCGAACCCTACCCAGCCCGACTGCACGTGCAATAGGCACAGCTTATGTGACTATTTTTCGTAATGTACCTTTGCTAATTCAATTATTTATTTGGTTTTATGTGGTGCCCAACTTCCTGCCAGAAGGTATTCGAAACTGGTGGATGAACGATTTAGGTGCCAATACCACGGCGTTAATTTCAGCGAGTATTGGTTTAGGTTTATTTACAGCAGCTCGTGTCTGCGAACAAGTACGTACGGGTATTGAAGCCTTACCTTTGGGGCAAACCAATGCAGGCTATGCCATGGGCTTTTCGACGGCTCAACTGTATCGCTATATTATTTTACCGCAGTCCTTTCGCACTATTTTGCCACCGCTCAGCTCGGAACTTACCAACTGTGTCAAAAATACCTCGGTTGCATCTTTAGTCGGCGTTGCTGAAATTATTTCTCAGATGAAAACCATCAGTGAATATACGCAAAATACCATCGAAATTTACACCTACGTCACCCTTATTTTCATCATTATCAATGTATGTTTAATTGGTTTTATGAATTTTCTGGAAAAACGCTTGCGCGTTCCTGGCTTAATTGCAGGAGATAAATAATGGATTGGCTTACGTCGTTTATCCAAGACCTACAACAGTCTGGGCCTGCGCTTTGGTATGGTTTCAGTATTACTTTAAAAGTGGTCATTACCGCGACCATTGGTGGTGTGTTCATTGGTACACTACTTGCGCTAATGCGCTTGTCTTCAATTACAGCACTGAACTGGTTTGCGAAAAGTTATGTCAATTTATTTCGCTCTATTCCTTTGCTTTTGGTGCTGATGTGGTTCTATTTTGCCGTGCCTTTTATTTATACAGGCATCACAGGCAATTACTTGACCATGGATACTGCACTGGTTTCAAGTATTGTGGCATTCATGCTATTTGAAGCCGCCTACTTCTCTGAAATTGTCCGTGCAGGTATTCAGTCTATTCCCAAAGGCCAAACTGCAGCCTCTTATGCCTTAGGTATGAGCTATAGCCAATCGATGCGTTTGATTATTCTGCCTCAAGCTTTTCGGAAAATGACTCCGCTCCTCCTGCAACAAACTATTATTCTTTTTCAAGATTCCACTATGGTCTATGCCATTGGTCTTTTGGACTTTTTCCGTACCAACTATGTCCGCGGAGACTTAATGTCACTGCTTACTCAATATATTTTATTCGCTGGTTTGGTGTATTTCACCGTCAGTATGATTGCAACCTATGTCGTTAAAAAACTACAGCGGAGGTTAAGTGTATGACAGATCAAAAAGTAATGATTGACCTCCAAAATATCAGTAAATGGTATAAAGACTTTCAAGTGTTGACCGACTGCACTACACAAATTCGTCAAGGCGAAGTGGTCGTGGTCTGTGGCCCTTCGGGTTCAGGAAAATCGACCCTAATTAAAACTGTAAATGGTTTAGAACCCTTCCAAGCAGGTCAAATTTTGGTTGATGGGATTTCCATTAATGACCCAAAAACAGATTTAAATAAACTGCGTAGTCGCGTAGGCATGGTGTTTCAGCATTTTGAACTCTTTCCACATTTGAACATTACTGAAAATTTGACCATTGCACAGGTGAAAGTATTGGGCCGTTCTGAAGCCGAAGCCAAACAAAAAGGTTTAGCCTATTTAGAGCGTGTTGGCTTAAGTGCACATGCATCGAAATTTCCTGCGCAATTGTCTGGGGGCCAACAACAGCGCGTTGCTATTGCGCGTGCGCTAAGCATGGACCCTATTGCTATGTTATTTGATGAGCCAACCTCTGCCCTTGACCCAGAAATGATTAATGAAGTTTTAGATGTAATGGTGCAACTGGCCAAAGAAGGCATGACCATGATGTGCGTGACGCATGAAATGGGCTTTGCACGACAAGTTGCAAACCGTGTGATTTTTATGGATCAGGGAAAAATTATTGAAGACTGCACCAAAGATGAATTCTTTGACACACCACGCGGTGAACGTGCGCAACAATTCTTAAATAAAATTTTGCACTAATTCATTCAGCACATGTTGTATTAAAAGCAGATTTTTAAATCTGCTTTTTTTAACTTGATATTCATAGCTTAAAGTTTCTATTCTTATATTTACATCTCAAAGAAGCATAAAAACATATCGTGCTTAATTGCAGTGCATAACATCTTTCTTGTTCGTATAAAAAAACGCTTATTTCTATTTTAATTTGATAATAGCCTGTAATTGAATAATTGCACCTTTCTAAAACAAGCTTAATCTCATAGCACAACAACAAACTCATCCAGTTGAAAAGTATATAATTATAGATAAATTCCAAAATTTAAAAACGCCCCCATGTAGTGCAAATTAAAATAAAATGCTTTATATCGAGTCTTGTTTATTTTTAAACCCAATTAATCAAAATTTCCCTTAATCAATCCTCTTTTCGAAATCGTTTGCATCGATATACTGAATTTCTTTTGTGAAAAAATGCACTAAATGGGGACTCAAAATGCAAAATATTGACTTACTTTTTCTTCTCCTTGGTGCAATTTTAGTACTGGCCATGCATGCAGGTTTTGCATTTCTTGAACTTGGTACAGTACGCCATAAAAACCAAGTCAATGCGCTGAGTAAAATTTTAACCGACTTTTCACTGTCCGCCATTGCCTATTTTTTTGTGGGCTATTATATCTCCTACGGTCAGCATTTTTTTCATGCAGGTTCAGTTTTAGCCAATGATCATGGCTATAACCTCATGCGTTGCTTTTTTCTACTGACCTTTGCGGCAGCAATTCCAGCCATTATTTCTGGCGGTATTGCGGAACGTGCAAAAATGCGTTCACAAGCCATCGCAACCTTAGTACTGGTGGCTCTTATTTATCCCTTATTTGAAGGTATAGCATGGAATGGTAATTTTGGCTTACAAGCTTGGTTAGAACGCACCTTTGGAGCAAGTTTCCATGACTTTGCGGGTTCTATTGTGGTTCATGCTATGGGGGGCTGGATTGCGTTGGCTGCTGTACTTTTATTAGGCCCACGTTATGGTCGCTACAAAAAAGATGGCCGAATCAGTGCACATCCGCCATCTTCTATTCCTTTTTTAGCGTTGGGTTCATGGATTTTAATTGTGGGTTGGTTTGGCTTTAATGTCATGAGCGCCCAACGTCTAGATGCTATTTCAGGTTTAGTGGCAATTAACTCATTAATGGCCATGGTCGGTGGAACTCTGGCAGCCAATTTTATGGGTAAAAATGACCCTGGTTTTTTACACAATGGCCCATTGGCAGGCTTGGTCGCAATTTGTGCAGGCTCAGATGTGGTGCATCCTGTAGGTGCATTGGTGATTGGAATAGGAGCAGGTATTATTTTTGTGAAACTATTTACCTACACCCAAAACAGATTAAAAGTCGATGATGTATTGGGCGTGTGGCCTCTACATGGGGTTTGTGGCACATTTGGTGGGCTAGCCGTAGGTGTTTTTGGCCAGCAATTGCTCGGTGGCTTGGGTGGCGTATCTATTATTTCTCAATTCATCGGGACGTTCTTGGCAATCAGCATTGCCTTAGTCGGTGGCTTTATGGTTTACGGCGCACTAAAAGCGTTAATGGGCATTCGTCTGAGCCAAGAAGAAGAATTCCGTGGTGCAGATTTGTCTATTCATCGAATTACTGCCAATTCAGAAGACACTATGTTTTAAAGTTTAAGCCAAGCGGGCAGATACAATGACCGCTTGGTTTAATTAAGCTAAGACTAAACCTGTTCCAAAGACCAAATTTTATTAAACGGTACATGCTTTTCTATTTCGGGATGAAAACCATCTGACCATCACCCTTGCATGCCTACTGATGTCGCGCCATAAATATCATTTATGGATAATCACCAATCAATAAACATTGATAACTCGCTACATTCAACGGCTTACAGGCGAAATTAAGAATCCCAGGATAAGGTTTGGCAATGCCCACCACTGCCAGTTGAAACTGCCTTTGTTCTAACGTTAACATCTTCCTAAAGTCATCTCATGCATGATGACTCATCTGGATATCAGCAAGCTAAATACACTGTTTAGTAATCTTTAAGTTCACTTTAAGCTAAGTCTGCTGCAATAGCACCTCATTATAATTATTTTGCTTACTATGACCGATCGTCAGCATTTCATTTTTTTACAGACCTGCTTTTTACTTTTTAGCTTTGCTGTGCTTCGTGTATTTTTTCCGGTCGGTGGATTAATCGATTTAAACACCATTGCCTCATGGATGAGTCCGGTAGGCGATTTTCCACTACGTGATCATTGGGCTTTAGCAGAATTAAACCACCGTTGGGTTAAAAATGTGCTGATTGGTACATACGTTCTAATTTTATTGCAATGGTTGGCTTCGTTTAAGTTTAAAACTTTCCACACGCAGCGTTTTGAAATGGGTTATTTTTTCTGTGTTGCCATGCTTTGTACCGCTGTGGTTGGCATTTTAAAATCCCAATCATCACATGCCTGTCCATGGTCTATGACACAACCTCTGCCCCATGGATTTCTCTGGATATTCAATGTGAAAAATGGCCATTGTTTTCCTGGTGGTCATGCAT
Organism: Acinetobacter celticus; assembly: GCF_001707755.1. Taxonomy (GTDB): domain Bacteria; phylum Pseudomonadota; class Gammaproteobacteria; order Pseudomonadales; family Moraxellaceae; genus Acinetobacter; species Acinetobacter celticus. The sequence goes on from NZ_MBDL01000008.1 coordinate 390,642, forward strand.
CGACTGGCTTTGCTTTTATGACAGGCTATTTTGTCTATCGGCTGACACAACCTAAACGTGCCTACTTCTTTTTATTTTCAGGGTTTATTTTAGGCTTTGCGATGGGTTGGGCTCAAATGATGCGAGGCGCGCATTTCCTTAGCCATAATTTATGGACTGCATGGATTGTCTGGTGCATTAATGTGCTGATTTACAGTTGCTATTACTCTCGCTTTTCAACTTTAGCATCGCATTCACCACCATTAAACAAAACCAATTCAGCCTAAATAGGAAATTCAACCGTCACCTGTAAACCACCTAAGCTTGCACTGGTGCCGAAACTCAGTTTGCCTTGCAAGCGTTCCACGGCCTTATCCACAATAGATAAGCCTAATCCACTGCCCATTTCTTGATGATGATGCACCCGATAAAAACGTTTCAAGATATGTTCATGTAATTTTGGATCAATACCCGGCCCACTGTCTTCAACTTGAATGACTGCGTAATTTTCTTGTGTAAAGACAGAAACATTAATGATGCCCTGCGTGGGAGTATATTTAATGGCATTATCAATTAAATTATAAATAATAGAATGCATGGCACTTTGCTGACTGGAAATAAGCACCACTTCTTGGCGTTCCACGCCAATATCCAAATCTTTTTGCATCGCCAAATGAATCAGCTGTTCTACACAATCGACCACTGTTTCATTTAAATAAAAAGACTGAACAGGGTTCAAGGTATCTATAAATGCATCTTGCTTGGCTAAACTGAGGAGTTGAGCAACCAAATGCTGAATTCGAATTAAGCCTAAACTGAGCTTTTTCAACGCCTCATGTTCTGGGAACTCTTGTAGCAATACTTTCATTTGTAAATTTAAAGCGGTAATTGGTGTACGTAATTCATGTGCTGCATCGGCAATAAATTGGCGCTGTTCCTGTTGTGCCGTAGAAATTCGCTCGAATAAACTGTTCATTTCATCAATGGTTGGAATAATTTCCACAGGATAATGCTGCGTTAAAATGGGTTGTAGCTCTTTCACATCACGTCGTGCCAACTCCGCTTTAAAGTCATCTAGTGGCTGTAAAATGCGCCCAATCATCCAGCCTAAACCCCAAAGCACAAAAGGCATCACCAATAAATAAGGAATAAACATACTGCCAGCCAACTCTAAAGCAAGATTTTGCCGTACAGATTGTTGTTGACTGACTTGAACTTGATGATCTTTTAAAGGCAAAACATAAGTCCGCCAAGTGCCGTTATCCGTCTTATGGGTATAAAAACCTGCTTGCTGCATCGGTTGAATCAGAAGATTAAATTCATGGTATTGATGCGACTGTTCGGCATAGCTCCAAACATCAATAAACAAGTCTTCTTCATGATAGTGCTTTGACGCATCAAAAGTACTTTTTACAGGGTTCGGTTCATGCTCGGCCACACGTTTGGCTAGGTTTTGCATTTGGGCATCTAAAATCTCATTGGTTTCTTCCAACGAAATTTTATAAGCGGATACCATCAACAAACAGCCCAATATCAGGCTAAAAAAGGAAGTATATAAAATCAGTTTTTTCTTTAAAGAATTGCCAACCAGCCACGCCATACTGATTATTTTCCTTCTAACTGTCCAAGACGATAGCCTAACCCTCGAATGGTGCGAATAAAGTCTTTACCTAATTTACTTCTTAAATGATGAACGTAAACCTCAATGGTATTGCTGCTAATTTCACTGTCAAAGTCATATAACTTGTCTTCTAAGTTTGCCTTAGAAAAAATTTTATTAGGATGTGTCACCAAAGGAACAAGAATCGCCCATTCACGGTTCGATAGGTCAATATATTCGCCTTTAAATTTAACCAAATGCTGTTCAATATCTAAAACCAAATCACCATAACTTAAAAGAGCCTCACTGTTTTGTATCTGCTCTTTTCCACTCCGACGGAGCAATGCATGTATTCGTGCCAGAAGTTCATCAAACTCATAAGGTTTAACTAAATAATCATCAGCACCCTGATTCAAACCTTCAACACGCTGTTGCAGTTGATCACGGGCAGAAATAATCAGAACAGGTAAATTGGGATGGTTTTGTCGAATTTGTTTCAACACTTGCATACCGTCCATCATTGGTAGCCCCAAATCCAGTAATACGACATCGACCTCTTCATGTTGAATTTTTTTTAAGCCATCAATGCCATTATTTACCCAATCTACATCAAAGCCCTGATATTTCAGCAAAGTCTGTGTCGATTCTGCAATCATAAAGTCATCTTCAATGATTAATATTTTACTCATGAACTAGATTCCCTTATTGCTATCAGGTCTGCAGTTTTGCAACATATCATTTTTTGCATCAATGACTTGGCTTTGAATTCCCAACAAACTGAGTAAACTTGGAAATAAATTATCCTGACTTAATTCTTTGCTTTTTTGACTGTTTAAGCAAGTCATTTGCTGTGCATTTTTTGCTTTCCAATCGGCTGAAAACCACATCACCATTGGAACATGGGTTTGTTGTGTCGGGGCAATGGCATACGGCGCACCATGCAAATACATACCGTGTTCGCCTGTAGACTCACCATGGTCTGACAAATACCAAAAACCCGTTTGATATTTTTGATTTTGCTGTAATGCACCAATGACTTCACTCAAAATATGGTCGGTATACACAATAGAGTTGTCATAAGTATTGATCAGGGCTTGCTGTGAACACCCTTGAATGGCATTGGTATCACAAGTCGGTTTAAAAGGCTGAAAATCTGCGCTTGAGCGACGGTAGTACGCAGGCCCATGACTGCCCATTTGATGTAGCACAATTAAACGTGGCGTTTCATCTGAAGGTGGAATAGCTGCAATATATTGTTTTAATCCATCTACTAAAATTTCGTCGCGACATTCGCCATCGGTTGCACACCATTTTTTGGTTAATTCAGGACTGAACTGAACTTGCTCAATACGGTCACATGTCCCTTTACAGCCTGAATTATTATCTAACCATGTGACTTGATAACCTGCGCGTTTAGCAATATCTAATAATCCTTCGCGGTGGCTGGCCAGTTTTGCGTCATAGTCTTTACGTGGCATGCCAGAAAACATACAGGGCACAGAAACCGCTGTCGCTGTTCCGCAAGAACTGACTTGGCTAAAATTAATCACATCTAATTTAGATAATTCTGGATTGGTATTTTTACTGTATCCGTTCAACGAAAAGCTTTCTGCACGTGCTGTTTCGCCCACAACCAAGACCATGAGTTTAGGTTTTTCAGTTTTCGATGTAGGGACAACTTGATGTGCATCTGTGCCATAAGTAACCAAAGGTAAGTTTTGCTCAGGTACTTGATGACGGTAATAAGACAAACTCGATGCAATGACATTTTGCGGAGAAAGCATGCCTTTTAAATCACGATGTTCACGAAAAATGGCTGCATAATCGACATAAAAAACAAACAATAAACTGGCAATAGCAATAAAAGAACCGACAATATGTAGAAATTTTTTAACGATAATTTTTGAGACAGGCTCTTTTAAAATAGGCAATTGACTTAAAATAGCAATAGGCAAAACCACAAACAAAATAGCCCAAATTATAAATTGTGCTGAAAGTAAATCTTTGACTTCTTTCGGGTCAGTCTGCATTGCATTTTGGATTTGATCTGGTGAAATGACCACCCCTAAACTTGAAACAAAGTAGGCACTAAATCCACCAACAAAAATCAAAACCGATGCTAAAATTTTAGCATTCCAACGCCATTGCAATAGTTGCAACAATACATTGTATAACGCAATAACCACCACAATGGTCGCAAGCAGAAAGAGCTGTGCCTTTATTCCTTGATAGGGCGTTAAATCATGAATTTTTCGAAAAAATGGCAGATTTAACGCAATAGCCAGCCACAATGCGACAATAAAGTTAAACATGCCCAAAGAAATTGGCGGTATTTTTTTCTTAAGTGAAGACCATTGTGTCAGCATCATGTGTTTCATCGGCTTGGCTAGATGGTGCTACGTTAAATCCCAAAACTTAAAACTTGCTTAAGGTCTACGAGCATTCATTGGTTAGATCGCGCTATCTTGGTTTTATATTTTCAAAATAGAGAATGAACAGAAAATGACACTCTATTTTGCTTATCCAGACCTGAGGAATACCTCTTGTAGACATTTATAGACTACTACAACCAATTAAGATTAATAACTATTTTTATTTTAAATTACGACTTGAATACGCCCCCACCTGTAAATTGGGATCAAACAAAATATGGCTACTACGCTAATGATGATTAAATATGTGCTATAGCCTAATGCGTCAGCGACTATGCCACTTATGCTATATAGCAGACCACTGACTGTCGCCATCAATGCCACTTGAAAAGTAAAATCGGTTGCTGCCAAGTGCTGACGGCTATACTGCATAATGACTGTGAGCATCACCACCAAAAGCATGGCAGAAATCAGATCTTCTAGTGCATTAATACAATAAATTATCCACGGCTGAATCTGTAACCCCGCATCATATTGCCAAGCCAACCATGTATACGCCATTAGGCTGATTATTTTAAAAACTGAAAAAAGAATTAGTGCATGAAAGCGTGATAACCATTTTAAAGACAGGCCTGCAAGCCCTGCGCCAATTAAAGCGGCAACAGCACCTAACATGGTGACATAAAGCCCGATTTGCGTAAAACTCAAACCTAAATCGACCATTAAAGGTTTTAATAGCGGGCCAGATAAACCATCTGCAATTTTAAAAGTAATTAAAACCCATAGCCAAAGTCTTAACTGTGGGTGATCAATAAAATAATTTAGATATTGCTGAACAGTCTGCCAGTGGCTTTGTGGGTAATTTATATTTGTCCGATTTAGATGTCTTTCCTGATGCTTCTGATGTTGAGGTTCTGTATAAAATAAAATCGGGAAAGTATTTAATAAGACCATTCCTGCGAGCAGTAAAAAAGTCGCTTGCCAGTGCAACCAATCCAGTGCCCATAAAATAGCGCCACCACCAACAATAAAACCCAGTCGCGAACCCAATACTTGAAAGGTGTTACCCCAATGTTGTTGCTCACCCTTTAAAATTTTTACGGCTAATCCATCAGTTGCAATATCTTGCGTTGCACCCAGTAAATTAATACTGAACAACACCACAAAAAAAGCCAGTAAATACACAGGTTCATTCAAAGACTGAATAGGCAAAAAAGAGATAATAATCAGTACTAAAATAGTCAGAAGTTGCGTTGCAATAATCCAGGATCGGTAATGCCCCATACGCGCCGAACCCAGCCGATCTATCCACGGTGCCCAAAATATTTTAATTGACCATGGCAACATTAATAGGCCAAACCCACCAATATGTGCTAAAGAAACGCCCTCTGCCCGTAAAATAACAGGCAACGCATGAGTCATAAAACCGACAGGAAGCCCCTGTGCCCAATACAGCGAAAACAACAACACGTAGATATTACGTACCTGAAACATGAAGTTGTCCTTACTGATGTTCTAAGGTGAATAATTTTGAGGCCAATCCATCTGAAATGACCGACATATCAATGAGACTGCACCATTTTGCCAATGTGACAATCAATGCATCGGCTTATGATAAGTTAAATACTGAAATATATATGATAAAAACAATGACTCAATATTTTCCAACATTGCCAGATCTTGTTCCTGCTCGTGGTTCGGCACTGACCAAGCAAATTTTTAAGCGCATTTATTTGGCGCAAGGCTGGCGCTTTGAAGGTGAATTTCCCAATTTACCCAAAGCGGTTGCAATTATTTCCCCACATACCTCCAATATAGATGCATGGCATGGCTTTACAGCACTTTTGGGACTTGGTATTCAAATTACAATTTTTGGTAAACACACTTTATTCAACACCCCTTTAAAACCTTTACTGGAATGGGTGGGTGTTATTCCAGTCAATCGTGACAATCAACACGGTCTAACCAAACAAATTGCAGACATTATTCATGCCAAAGATAAAATTTGGATTGGGATGGCACCCGAAGGAACCCGCAAGCAGGCCGATAAAATTAAAAGTGGCTTCTATTACATTGCTTATGAAGCACACATTCCTATTGTGATGTTTTCCTTTGATTATGCAAAGAAAACCATTCATTGCCTTGGTACGTTTGAACCCACTGGAAATTTTGAAGCAGATTTGGAACAAATTTTACAGCGCTACGAAGGTCATTTTTCACCCAAAAACCCAGACTGGCTGGCCAAGCCGTTACAAAAGCGATGGAAAAACCACTAGCCAAAATGGCTTTTTTTTGCTGAGATGTGCACCAATTCGTACACATCTTATTCAACTGTATTTTTATGAAACTATTACATTATTCTTTGATGGGTCTTTTAGCGCTCAGCCTTGCAGGTTGTGACAAAACTGTCAAAAAGCCAACTCAAACCACAGCAATAAAAGCTCGCGAACCAGTAATTGCTGTTGCCTTAGGCGGTGGTGGTGCCAAAGGTTTTGCCCATATTGGGGTGTTAAAAGTTTTAGAATCGCATGGGATTAAGCCCAAGATTGTTACAGGAACCAGTGCAGGCAGTTTTGTCGGTAGCTTATACGCCAGCGGAAAAACACCGTACCAATTGCAACAAATTGCCCTTGGTTTTAAAGAGTCTGATATTCGCGACTTAACCTTAAACCGCCAAGGCGTTATTTTGGGACAAAAGTTACAAGACTATGTGAATAAAAATGTCGGCAATAAACCCATTGAACAATTTCCCATTCGCTTTGCAGCGGTGGCTACACGTTTAGACAATGGACGCAGGGCCGATTTTATTAAAGGCAATGCAGGCCAAGCAGTTCGTGCCTCTTGTAGTATTCCCAATGTATTTGTTCCCGCAACCATTGGTGGACATAAATATGTCGATGGCGGTTTGGTCAGTCCAATTCCAGTAAAAACAGCCAAAGATATGGGCGCAGATATTGTCATTGCAGTCGATATTTCAGCACGTCCCGATGGCAGTAAAGCTCTAAATATGTTTGCTGTCTTAGATCAAACCCTCAACATTATGGGACAAAAAAGCATCAATGAAGAATTAGATCAAGCCAATATTGTGATTCAGCCCAAAGTTGGCCACATTGGTACGCTCGATTTAAAATCGAGTAATGAAACCATTTTAGAAGGTGAAAGAGCGGCTCAATTGCAAATTCGCGCCATTCAAAAAGCGGTTGCCAATTTTAAAGCCTCTCCTGCCGCACTAAAACCAGCGCCTGTGTCTAAGTTTTAATTTAGACAGTTTTTAAATATTCAAATACTTATTCATCTGTTACATTGATATAGAGTTATTTATCTATATCAATTGCAATAATGCACGAGTAGATGTATGGAATTAGTTTTAGAGCCATGGCACTGGTTTGTTTTAGGTGTCTTGCTGATTATTTCAGAATTGCTATTGCCCGCTTTTGCCGCACTTTGGTTCGGTATTGGCGCCATTATGGTCGGCATTTTGTATTTTCTGTTTCCGATGATGGGAACCACCACCCAGCTCATCACTTGGATGATTCTCTCTATTCTTTGTACCGTCGCTTGGTTTAAATTTATTAAGCCACTTTCAACTGACAAAACCAAAGCTGGACTATCCAGAGAAGCCACCATTGGCCAAGTGGGTATGGTGATTCAAACCAATTTAGAGCACGATCAAATCAAAGTACGTTTTCCGATGCCTGTTCTGGGTTCTGACGAATGGAACTGTCGTGCATTATCTCCTGTGCAAGTGGGTGATCGTGTGCGTGTCGTCGATATTTTAGGCAATGATTTAGTTGTGCAATTGCACAGTAATAATGACAACGAAAAAGTGAGTAAATAAATGAGCGGAGCTATGATAGTTGTATTTGCACTGCTGGCCTTTGTTGCTGTAACTATTTTTAAAGGCGTGCGAATTGTTCCTCAGGGTTATAAATGGATTGTGCAACGTTTGGGTAAATACCATACAACCTTAAGCCCTGGCCTAAATTTTGTGATTCCCTATGTCGATGAAGTGGCATATAAAGTCACCACCAAAGATATTGTTCTTGATATTCCATCCCAAGAAGTCATTAGCCGTGACAATGCTGTATTGCTGATGAATGCCGTAGCATACATTAACCTCACCACGCCTGAAAAAGCAGTGTATGGGATTGAAAACTATGTATGGGCGATTCAAAATCTGGTTCAAACCTCGTTACGCTCAATCACTGGCGAAATGAGCCTAGATGATGCCTTATCCTCTCGCGATCATATCAAAGCGAAGTTAAAAGCAGCGATTTCTGATGATATTTCAGACTGGGGGATTACCCTAAAAACTGTTGAAATTCAGGATATTAAACCTTCTCACACCATGCAAACTGCCATGGAAGAACAAGCAGCGGCCGAACGCCAACGTCGTGCTGCAGTCACCAAAGCCGATGGTGAAAAACAGGCTGCTATTTTAAGTGCAGAAGGTCGTTTAGAAGCGTCGCGTCGTGATGCAGAAGCACAAGTTGTGCTTGCAGAAGCCTCGCAACGTGCCATTGAAATGGTAAGCTCTGCTGTGGGCGATAAAGAGATCCCTGTGGCTTACCTTTTGGGTGAACAATATATTAAAGCCATGCAAGATATGTCTAAATCAAACAATGCCAAAACGGTGGTTTTACCTGCCGATATTATGAATACCATTCGTGGTGTCATGGGCCGAAATCACTAAAACACCATTCGTTTCAAACCAATAGACAGCTCAAATGCTGTCTATTTTTATTTGCACCAATAATAAGTCAGCAAAAAAAATGAATTTATGGTTAAATTTCGCGTTATTTTTGAAATTATTTGAATTGATGGTGGCCTGAACTGCCCTCAATCGGCGTTCTTTGTACTGTCAATTCATATTTCGATCTGCTGTCCGACTCGAAATGGATATTGTATGAGCTCCCTGAATCCAACTTTAATTACTTTTCTTTTTTATATTGTTGCCATGACTGCAATTGGCTTAATTGCATATCGTGCGACAACAAACTTCTCTGACTACATTTTAGGGGGCCGTCGTTTAGGAAGTTTTGTTACTGCACTTTCGGCTGGTGCTTCCGATATGAGTGGCTGGCTCTTAATGGGCTTGCCGGGTGCAATTTATCTTTCAGGTCTGTCTGAAATGTGGATTGCTATTGGCTTAATTATTGGCGCATGGCTGAACTGGTTATTGGTTGCAGGACGTTTACGTGTACATACTGAAGTCCAACACAATGCCCTGACCCTGCCCGATTATTTTTCTAATCGCTTTAATGACCAGAAAAAAATTCTACGTGTTGTTTCTGCCGTCATCATTTTAGTGTTCTTTGCTATTTACTGTGCCTCTGGCATGGTTGCTGGTGCACGCTTATTTGAAAGCATGTTTGGCCTGTCTTACAGTACAGCACTTTGGATCAGTGCAGTTGCCACAATTGGCTATGTCTTTATTGGCGGTTTCTTGGCCGTTAGCTGGACGGACACCATCCAAGCCAGTCTAATGATTTTTGCACTATTGCTGACCCCTATTGTGACACTCATGGCATTTGCAGATATGTCTCAAGTGACTTTAGCACTTGAGGCTGCCCGACCACATGCAACAGATGTGATGGGGCATTTAGAATGGGTGGCTATTTTGTCCTTATTGGCATGGGGCTTAGGCTATTTTGGTCAACCGCATATTCTTGTTCGCTTTATGGCAGCAGACTCTGTTAAATCCATTCCTAATGCACGCCGTATTGGCATGACTTGGATGATCCTATGTTTAGGTGGTGCCGTGGCTGCTGGCTTCTTCGGTATTGCATACTTCCAGCAACATCCTGAATTGGCTGGTGTGGTCAATGCTAATCCTGAAACCGTGTTTATGGAACTTACTAAAATTTTGTTTAATCCATGGGTTGCAGGGATTGTATTGGCCGCAATTTTAGCAGCGGTCATGAGCACTTTAAGCTGTCAGCTTTTGGTCTGCTCAAGCACGCTAACCGAAGATTTCTATAAATCATTCTTACGCAAAAATGCCTCACAAAAAGAATTGGTTTGGGTGGGTCGCTTAATGGTGCTGATGATTGCCCTATTAGCCATTTGGATGGCAGGAAACCCTGAATCTAAAGTGTTAGGATTAGTGGCTTATGCATGGGCTGGTTTTGGCGCTGCTTTTGGCCCATTAATCATCCTTTCATTGTTCTGGAGACGCATGACACTCAATGGCGCACTTGCAGGTATGATTGTTGGTGCAGTCATGGTTATTCTTTGGAAAAATGTTTGGGGCGCAACAGGTGTCTATGAAATTATTCCAGGTTTCATCTTGTCATTTGCATCCATTATTATTGTCAGCTTAATGGACAAAGTCCCAAGCAATGAAGTGACTGACCGTTTTGATGAAGCAGAAAAAATCTATAACGAAAATAAGTAATTCATTTAGTACGTAATAGTGAAGTGATAAAAAAGGGAGAACATTTGAGTTCTCCCTTTTTTATTGCCATTTATTTTTAGCTTTTACGCGCCAATAAAAACTGAGTAATGAGAGTCAGTTCTTCCGCTTGATCATCAAAATATGACAATGCATTCATGGCTTGATTATGTAAATCTTGCGCATAAGCCTTGGCTTGTTCTAATCCCATCAGTGCAGGATAAGTCGACTTTTCAACTTGCTGATCTTTACCTGCTGTTTTACCCAAAACTTCTGTTTCAGACACAATATCTAAAATGTCATCTTGAACTTGGAAAGCTAAACCAATGGCTTGACCATACTCACGTAGTTTTGGAATAGCAGGATCTGTGCCTTTAAAAAGTGTAACCGCAGCCATCATAATAGCCGCTGTAATTAAAGCACCTGTTTTATTCCGATGAATTGTTTCTAATGCATCTTGTGTAATCTGCTTGCCTTCGGCCTGTAAATCGAGCACCTGACCATTCACCATTTTTGATGATGCCGTTGCCAAAATTTGCATTTGCTTCAGGACAATTGAGGCTTCAACGGCGGGGCCTTGATCAAACAATCGACTGCCTAATACTTCAAAAGCCATGGATTGCAGAATATCACCCGCTAAAAGCGCGGTATCTTCGCCAAAAGCTACATGACACGTTGGTTGCCCACGGCGAAGTAAATCATTGTCCATACAAGGCAAATCATCATGTGCCAAAGAATAACAATGAATAAATTCAATTGCGACTGCAGCACGGCGTACTGCAGCATGATTAGGATTGTTCTGTAGCGCACCAGTGGCATAACACAGTGCTGGACGCACACGTTTTCCACCCAGCATCACCGCATGATACACCGCACCTTTTAAAGGTTCTGGGATTGCAAATGCATCTAATGCAGTTAATAAATCTTGCTGAATGCGCTGTTGCGCCTCAGTCAATATATGTGTCTGCACATCAGTTAAAGATGACACTTTCACCTCGAGTACTTCGTTAAGCTTTTAAAACAGTTTTTCATTTGCACAGACCATGCAAAATCGGCCATTCACTGGCTTTTATTGGCCTGTAGCATCATACTGCTTTTAATTTACTTTCTCTATGTTCTCAGCACAATCTTGCTTTATAAAAGTAAATTCATACATGCTTATGAAAACCATAAACTTGATAGCCGATCATAACAATCACATTTCTGCATCTTGTGTAATCAAAATAAAAAAGTCCCTACATTGAGGGACTTTTTATCTTATTGCTGGAATTAATCCAATGTCTCTTGAGGTATACGCACCCAACCTTCCATCAGGACACGTGCACTACGGCTCATAACGGCTTTCTTCACAGCCCATTGACCATTTTCCAGAACCGCTTGCGCACCAACGCGTAGGGTGCCTGAAGGATGTCCAAATCGAACTGCTTCGCGTTCCCCACCACCTGCAGCAATATTCACCAACGTCCCCGGAATGGCGGCTGCAGTCCCAATAGCCACAGCGGCAGTTCCCATCATGGCATGATGCAATTTACCCATAGACAATGCACGTACCAATAAATCTGCATCTTGTTCAGCAATTGTTTTACCACTAGAAGATACATACGCTTTTGGCTTAGAAACAAAAGCAATCTTAGGCGTATGCTGACGCTTTTGTGCTTCTGAAATATCTTGTATTAGCCCCATCTGCTTAGCACCGTAAGCACGAATTTTTTCAAAACGTGCCAGTGCAACAGCATCTGAATTAATTACTTCTTGTAATTCAGTGCCTTCATAACCAATATCTTCAGCGTTTAAGAAGATGGTTGGAATACCCGCATTAATAAATGTGGCTTGAAACTCTCCTACCTCTGGAACTGTCAAAATATCGACCAAATTTCCAGTCGGAAACATTGCGCCGCCATCATCTGCTGGGTCTAAAAATTCAATTTGAACTTCGGCCGCAGGAAAAGTCACACCATCTAATTCAAAATCACCAGTTTCCTGAACCTGTCCATTTGTGATCGGTACATGCGCAATAATGGTTTTTTGAATATTGGCTTGCCAGATATTTACAGTACAAATCCCATTTTCTGGGATTTTATGTTGATCGACCAAGCCATTTGTAATAGCGAATGCGCCAACCGCAGCCGTTAAATTACCGCAGTTACCGCTCCAGTCGACAAAAGCACTATCAATAGAAACTTGGCCAAATAAATAATCAACATCATGATTTGGCTTGTCACTTTTGGCTAATATTACCGTTTTACTGGTACTTGATGTAGCGGCACCCATACCATCAATTTGCTTGCCATACGGGTCTGGACTACCTATAACACGTAACAGAATCTGGTCACGAATCGTGCCTGCCTGTTGTGCTTCTTTAGGCAAATCACTTAGTTTAAAGAACACCCCTTTACTGGTGCCACCACGCATATATGTTGCTGGAATTTTAATTTGTGGAGCAAACGACATATTTTTGAATCCTTCCTATTTATCATTGTATTGCGTTAGATCAATATGATATTAATCACGCATAATCATAGCTTCTTTTGCAAGTAAAACATGCGCTACTGGACTTAAGTATAAAAAACAGTCGCTCAAGAGAATCTGGTTTTTATATTATTAATAGTTTTAACCTCAAAAATAAACCTAATTCTTTGATAAAAATCATAATAACTTTAAAAAAAAGATAATTTTTAAAATCAACAAAATGTTTCATACTGACCATCTACTAGGCTAATAGTTTGCAATACTTTACAATTCGGAACTTAATCCTTGTCGGGCTGAATAATTTGAATAACGAATCCTCTACACTTCAGCGTGGCTTAAAGAACCGTCATATACAATTGATTGCCATGGGTGGTGCAATTGGTACTGGCTTATTTTTAGGTTCTGCGCATGTGATTGAATCTGCCGGTCCATCCATTATTTTGGGTTATGCGATTGGTGGTTTAATTGCCTTTTTAATTATGCGTCAACTCGGGGAAATGATTGTACAAGAACCTGTTGCCGGTTCATTCAGTCATTTTGCGAACAAATATTGGGGCAAATTTCCCGGCTTTCTCGCGGGTTGGAACTATTGGGTTTTATATGTCTTAGTTGCCATGACCGAATTAACCGCTGTCGCTAAGTATATTAATTATTGGTGGCCGTTTATTCCCGCTTGGGTGTCAGTACTGTTTTTCTTCATTGTAATTACCCTTGTAAATTTGGGTAATGTGAAGTTTTATGGTGAATCTGAATTTTGGCTGTCTATTATTAAAGTAACTGCTGTAGTTGCTATGATTATTTTCGGTATTTATTTACTGGTTACCGCTGGGCCTGAATCAACAGCTTCTTTTAGCAACCTTTGGTCACACGGTGGATTCTTCCCACATGGCTTTGAAGGCCTATTTTACATGCTGGCCTTTCTTATGTTCGCTTTTGGTGGTATTGAACTGATTGGTATGGCGGCAGCAGAAGCCAAAGACCCTCAGAAAACAATTCCCAAAGCCATTAACCAAGTGGTTTTTCGTATTCTGATTTTCTATGTCGGTTCGTTAACCATTCTGTTATCGCTTGTGCCTTGGAACCAATTAGAACTTGGCGGTCTAGATAAAAGTCCATTTGTACTGATTTTTAGTCAATTAGGAATTGGTTGGGCAGCGCATTTGCTGAACTTTATTATCTTAACGGCGGCGCTTTCTGTTTATAACAGTGGTATGTATGCCAACAGTCGTATGCTATTTGGTTTAGCGCAGCAAGGAAATGCACCTAAAATCTTTACTCAGACCAATAAGCAAGGTGTGCCAATCCCTGCTGTTTTGTTCTCTGCCTTACTGATTTTTGGCTGTGTCTTGCTAAACTATTTTGCGCCAGAAGATGCTTTAAGTAATCTAATTTATATTGTTGTTGGCGCTTTAGTTTTGAACTGGGCGATGATTAGTTTAACCCATCTTCAATTCATGAAAGCGATGAAAGCTGAAGGGACTGTTTCACAATTCCCTGCTCTATGGTCACCATTTAGTAACTATTTGGTACTTGCCTTTATTGCAACAGTACTCTATATCATGTGGACACAAGGTTTGAGCGGTGCGGTCATTATGATTCCCGTTTGGATTACGCTCATGTTTGTTTTATTCAAAATACTTTATAGAAAAGCTTAATTTTTTAAAGCATTTAAAAGGTTATTGTTTCGACAATAACCTTTTTTTTTGTCTGAAATTAGAGTACATTAAGTTCGTTTTGCGCCCTTAGCTTAACTGGATAGAGCAGTTGCCTCCTAAGCGACCGACGTGGGTTCGAGTCCCGCAGGGCGCACCATTTTATGGTTTATTTTGGTCTACAGCACTCCACAACATAAATATAATTTTATAATAATCAGAAATTTAAATAACACTTGATTCTATATTAGTCTTAATGACTCTCTTGTGGACTAATATTTTTACAATATAAAATACAGTACAAACTTTTATACGCGAAATTTTGTACTGTAAAAATGCCAAAAATCATCAAAATCCTTATGAATAGCAAGATAAAAAATCTCAAAGCAACCCTTAATAAACATCAACGAATTTCAGACAATAATGGCTTATTTTTAATCCTTTCCAAAACTGGTGATACAGTTACTCACACCCCTCTACTAAAAAATGAAACTCCTTAAGTTTTGATTCCTATCCAACAATCACTCTAGCTGATGTAATAATTAAGTGCGAAGAAGCCGTACCTGTCTCACTAAAAACATTGACCCACATGTGGAAAAATCAGAATTAAGAATGAGATATTAAGTTCAAATAAGAATATTTTTAGTGAGCTATCTAAAAAATGGATGAGTAAACAAGACGTTGCTGAATCTACAACTAAAGGACAGCAAAGCTTATTAGAAGTGATCAATCAGCACATTGGCCAAATTCCTGTTTATGAAATTAAAGCTATGGATGTACTCAAGGTCTGTCGACTTTATAAAAAAGACGGAAAGCTAAAAAAGTTAAAGTGAAATGTAGTCAGATATTACGCTATGCCGTTCCTATTGAACTGTGTAAACATAATGTCACTCAAAACTTAAAGGGTGCTTTAAAAAAACCTAAAATTATCCATATGACTGCTTTAGTTGAACCTAAAGACTGAGCCAATAAAAGTTTGGAGGTTTTTATGGAGTAAAACTAAGCGATTCTTAATTTACTCATTATTCTACACTGACTTTAAAAGTGAAAGGTTGTTCAGTAATGCTTCTACAGTACTGCGAGTGATATTGGCTTTGTTATTGTTTCGACGAATTAATTAAACAGCCCTACACTATCTGGCAAATCGTTAGATAGTGCAGAATAACTGCAAATATTTAGTGCAGAATAAAAAACAAAGTAGTACAAAAAAAGCCGAAAACTTACAAATGCCTATGAAAATGTGGCGTGATTTATATGAAATGTGGCAAAAATGTGGCAATAAAAAAGCCACTTAATTAAGTGGCTGATTTATATAAAGAATTTTGGGGTGGCGACAATTGAACTTAACAAGTAAACGCATGTTTAATATAGAATATTTAATTTATTAAAAATCATGTGATACATATTGTGATACAAACTCAGTTTAATTAACTATAAAACCTGAGTTTATGTAATTATCCCAACTTTTAACAAAATCCGTTTCGTTGTAATAACCACTAGCTTTCAAATCATCTTTTAATGATTTTTTCATGTCTAAAGTGCGTTCATCAATTATCTCATCGGTATATTCAAGATAGTAATATTTCAGCAAATACGGAAAACCAGAGCTATCTCTTCCTGCTTGACTACTGGCATATTGATCCGCAAATTTTGCCACATTAGCGAAATCATAATTGCTATGATTATATGAACGCTGACTCTTAACATGAGTAATCAATAAATTCATAAAATTATCTAAAAACTCCTTCTCAGACATTCGGCTAGGATTCATTGATTTTTGTTCCATAGCTAAGTAGATAAAAGCCATTACTATAGAAACATAATGATTGAAATTACTCATTAAAGCTATTTTCTGTAGAATTCTAGTGAGATCTCTTGAATTAAGATTAAATACTGCTGATAAAATCAAAATATCCTTATTATTCACTCTCAATCCAAATTTGCTAACATATGTTCGAATAACTTCAACATAAGAATCACTTTCCCGTTTTGGGAATTTAATATTTAAATCAATGAATTTTTCTAAATAACTATTTGTCGATTTGAAGCCATAGAAACTATTTATTGATTCTTCTAATTGAGCTTTATTTGTTGCAAGAACAAAAATAATGTTTGGAATGTCAAAGAAATGCTTAATTCTTTCAATTAATTTTATAGAAAACTCAGGCTTACACCGATCAAGCTCATCTACAATAAAAACTAAAGGATATTCCAAATCTTTAACTAAATTTTCTAGCTCTTGTTTAAAGTATTTTAACTCATTCTTATTTGTATTGTAATTATCAACTAGTTCCGTCAAGTGCTCTTTTAATCCTTCCTCTAATAACTCGCCTACCTTTTCTCCAACACCTCCTGTTGCTTCCTTGACAGTTGTGATTGTATCCTGAACACCTTTGCTAAAATGCCCTCCGCCCATCAAGGTCATAGCCAAAGACCAAATAAGCATTGGTAAGTTTGGAAGCACCGCATGATAAGCACTAATGAATTTATCTTTAAATCTATTACTAACCGATGCATCGGAATCAACTATATTAAGAATTTCCATAGATAAAATCAGAAATGGATCCTCCATAAAATCATGTGCAAAAGCATCTATGTAAATAACTTTATAGTTTTTCTCTTCTAAATCAGCTTTCCAGTTTTTTACAAACCATGTTTTACCTGATCCCCATTCCGCATCTAATGCAATTGTAGCTCCACATTGCAAGTTAGAGATGAAGTGCGTCAACTTTTCACCTAGTTGCTTACGCCCCCATAAATCTCCTTTAAACGGCTCAGTAATTTCTTCTTCACGATCTTTGATAAATTTAGTGCTCATATTCATTTTTTATAAATAATTGAAATTAAAAATAAAGTATAAGGTTTTTTGTGAAAATCTCAATTTTTATGAATGGTCTCCATACACCATTTTTCTAATTCTCTAGGACTTCGCTCATTGGCTCAAATTAGGTTAACTTTTTGCTAAAGTTAGGGTTAAGTAAATGTTAAGTTTCATCTTAGATAAAGTATCTTAGTAGGACATATATAAGTTATTAGGCAGATTAGATTTCGAAATAACGCCGTGATCCTTGCTGTATAAGGACTTTAGCGTTATCAGTGCATAAATTTACTTACAGCAATTTTACGAAGGGTGACTAAAATTTTTAGCTAAATTACAGATTGCATTCACGGCTAATTTATTCAGCTCCGTATTCATTTCAATTTCTTTAGGTAGCTTTCTTAAATTCCGATTGGCATCAAGATATGCTACTTTTTCAACTCCGTAGGCTTCCACTGTACAATCATACAATTGCTTTGTTTTCTGAACAGCATTTTTCTTTACTTGGGTGAAGCGGATGCCTTTAAAGCAATCTAGTAAAACACGTTTGATATTCACAAGCCGATTATCCAGCTTAGACAAGACATTAACTTTCATATTCTTTTCTGCTCGAATCCGCCAATATTCTTCAGGTAAAGGCTGACCATTTTGATCAGTCTGCTTTCGGTATAAATGCCAATATTCATCTGCTAATTTGTGATTAATACCAATATTGTATCCATCTTCAATTTTGCTATGCAGAATAATTGGATTGAATGGAATCGGCGTAAACACTCCTATTTGCGTTTTAAAGATCCTTAAATTTTCGGTATCGTTTGGTAGCTTAAGAGATTTAAAAAGGGCTGTAATCAGCGCTATATGCTTGTAACCGTAAAAGTCTAAAGCTACTTCCATCTCTGTAATAGCTAGACTAGCTTTGACTAATCCGAAGTGGTTGAGGTGTGCTATTCGTTGATTAATAGAGTGAATTGAGTTCATATCATGTAAACGAATAATATAACCACTATTACTTTCTTTAATAAAATGGCGGATCTTCGTTTTTTCCGTCAAGTACTTTTTAATATCATGCCTTGTACATGACTTCTCGACTTGAAAATAAATATCCAAAAAGTCGAGACATGCTTTGATCTTTATATTCATCGCTTTAAAGTCATAACTATGAATATTGGAGAAAATTTTGGTTTCCATTTGATCTGCATGTTGAGCGTTATTTGCATAACGTAATTTCATACTTTCAATGATTAAATCAAGCTCATCATTTGAAGTATGAATACCAAAACTTAGATCTTTTTTAGTTACTGTATTACGAGTAGATATTGTCTTTAAGCGAAGAATTTCACTCTCAATATCTTTAGTCTCATTAAAGTAATAAAGGCTGAATGGATCGACAAAATCTAACTGATCAAGTCTTTCAATCAATTGTTGGCATTCTAAAGTTAATGGGTTTGAATTGTTTAACATTGGTTTTTCCTTAAAATATTAAAAAACGGCTCATTGAGCCGTCTTTGTCTTACTGAATGAATCTTTTCCTAGTTCTTAAGTTTTCCAAATGTTTTCTCCATTTCCATATCATGCCATTGAGCAACTTTTTGAAGATGAATATCTTCAGCCTTTTTAAATTGGTCAAAGTAATATTGATCAATTACTTTGACTAAATCAGGTAAGGTATTACCATCGATTCCTTTAGCTAATTTTTTCTCAACTAGCTCTTTTGGAAACTCAACTTTCAATTGAGCCCAATCAACACCATTCAACCAATCATTAAATAAATTCTCGATTGTCAATTTTTGAAATGTCTCAGCACCAACTGCCAAGCCAAGTCGTACGTTTAATTTATCAGTAAAATTCATTTTGAATTCCTTTCTTAATGTTTGGATGTAATTGAAAGAATGAAAGCTTTTAGCGTTGTCTCGCTATATGCAATCTTTCCGTTAATCTGTTGAAATTTAAGTGTGTAAACTTCTTTCGAAGTTCGGTTATTTGCTAAAAAGGATGCCCATTGCTGCACTGTTTTAAAGGGCAATTTATTTGCCAAATATTCGGAAGCTTGTGGTCTAGTTAGCCATGTAGAATCAGCGATCATGACTGCACCTTTCTTTTACTATGCCACTCGATTAATTCAGCATAATCAAAATAAACAGGGGCTTGCCTTGTATCGCAATATTTGAGAGGGCGTGGAAATGAGGGGTCTCTTCGAATTAAAACCCGCAATGTATCTCTTGATACATCAAGCATTTGACATGCTTTATTGTAGGTAATCTGAAGAGGAGGTATTGTTTGAGACTGCATTTAATGACTCCATGCTCGTTGCGATGAGGTCATTAAACAAAATTTTTGGCAGTGTCATAAAAGTGACACAAGGTCGTTTTTTCAACTGTTAAACAATTTTTCTAGTTTTATTTTTGCCACTTAGATTCAGAAGAACTTTAAGCCTAGCTTTTAACCTTCCTGTTTCCTCCGTTTCAACTTTAATACTCCTCAACTTAGTAGATGTGATTTCATAATTTTTTAACAATTCATTAATAGCTTTTTCTAAGTTTTGTTCTTCTTCAAATAGACCTTTACGCTTTAGGTAGATTTCCTCCCACAACTCCAAGGCTAGACCTAATTCTGAAGAATAGAATTCACCATCACGGTTTAAGGCATGATGAGATAAGGGGATACTATTAATTTCTTCTATTTTGAATAATAAATCTTTTTTATTAACTCGTAAATTACGGATTATTGTTTTTAGATCGAGTTTTCACTCCTCATCCCTGTAATATCTTTTTGCACTGTTTCGCCACAAGCTTCTATCATATCAATATAAGCTTCTAAATCCTTCATACTAAGTCCCCCATAATTAACATGAGTTCCAGCGACTAAAGGAGAATAAATTTTACAATCTGAAGGCTTATAAAAATTAACAATATTAGCTGCCTTATCATCTATCAGAACTTGATTTAGAACTTTGAGATGTTCTTTGCTATTCAAGATTAAATACCCTGCATATAACTCAGTTGAATAGATTGTAAAATCATCAATACCATTCGATAGTACATCATACATTTTAGAGCAAAGTTCACCTTCATAGTTTAAGTATGCATTCAAATATCCATTCGATAAAAAGTGCATCAATGTGAATCCATTGCTATTTTGACGAGTAACATTTTTGAGATATTTAATAGTCTCCTCATAATTCAAAAACATTGTTAATTTCCCAGCTTTTTAAATTGAATAACTTTCATATCCGCTAACTCTTCTAAATAATCGGCATACCACTGCATTAATCGTGCACGATCTTCCAAATATTGAGCCTTGTTATACACCCCTGCTACACCATCTTTCACATGTGCAAGCGCAGATTCAATATGACGCTCATCAAAGCCTTTATTGTTCAATATCGTACTTGCGATATGTCTAAACCCGTGGGGTGTCTGACGCCCTTCATAACCAAGACGCCGTAATGCCATAATAAAGACCGTGTCTGATTTAGGTTTATTCTTATTAGATCTACTCGGAAACAAATATTCAGACTCAGAATGGATGCTTTTAAGCCCTTGGAGTAACTGTACAGCTTGTGTTGATAAAGGAACTGTATGCTCACGGCGCTTTTTCATGCGAAAGTCAGGAATAGTCCAAAGTGCATTATCTAAATCAAACTCTTCCCACTTAGCTTCACGTAATTCACTAGGTCTACAAAACAACATCGTTAAAAGTTGTAAACCAATTCGGCTATCTAGAGTTGGGTAATTATTAATTGCTCTAAGTAATGCAGGAAGTTCATTTTCCGATACATGAGCCATGTTCTCTTTTTTGCCCTGAATAAGGTATTTCTGCATGCCTTCTAAAGGGTTGTAATCAATGCGTCCTGTGACCTTTGCATAATCGTAAATATCTCGGCACATCGCACACATACGCTTTACTTGCTCATAAATCTTTTGCTCAAGTTGAATACGTTTTAAATGTTCCATCCATTCAATCGGGCGAATCGAAACAAACAGTCTCTTTCCGAACATTGGAAAAATATGCTTTTCTAATGCTCCTTTGTTACGTGTCATCGTATCTGCTACCCATTGAGTTTGCTTTGTATCAAGCCATTCTCTTGCTAATGCTTCAAAGGTCGCGTTATTCGCTTCTAATTCTTTAATTTTTCTTTCTTGCTTACTGACAATCGGGTTTTCGCCGTTACCGATATCATTCAACAATTCTTGTGCTTTCTTTCGTGCCAACTTGCCTTTAATAGCAGGATACCCGCCCAATCCAACCCAAGACCATTTTCCATCGGATTTCTTGTATCGTAATTGCCAAGATTTATTGCCATTCTTTTGTACAAAGAAATAAAGCCCATTACCGTCTAATTCTCGATAGTCTTTATCTTCGGGCTTTAAATTTTCCAGTGTTGTATCTGATAAGGGGCGCTTTTTAATATCCGAACGCTTCATTGTGTATCACAGTGGTTTCAATAATTTATCAATGATACACGATGTGATACATGATACAAACTCGTATACTCGGTTAAGCTCAGTTATATACAGGCATAAAAAAAGGCTTGATCCTTTTAGAATCAAGCCTTTCCGCCTTATATCACATCATATTCAGTCATATAAAACTAGGTATTTGGTGGAGGTGGCGGGAGTTGAACCCGCGTCCGCCAGCATTACGCTCGAGAATACTACATGCTTAGATATCGTCTACTATTTTAACTCTTTGTGACCCGACGAACAGGGTACAAATCGCGATCCTCTAAGTTTAGTACAAAGCCCCGAGGCTTGGCTTTATACGGACTTGTGTGCGTGCGCTTCAGTCGGACTCTCTAACCACAAGTATTCGGAGAGACGGACAAGCTACCCTTAGGCAGCTAGAGCGTATGATTCGTCGTTTGCGACTAAAAAATGCAAATTTGATTTACGAGAGAAAATGCGCTCTCGGCATGCATCTATGAGTTTCATCACCAGCGTCGAAGCCAGAAACACCCCCAAAGTACGCAGTAAGCATAGCACAAATATTTGATTTCATGATGCGTTTTTTTAAACATTTACACAACTTGATGCGCTTAATAGCATAATTGCGTTAGAATTTTGTTTTTCAAGCCGACATACAGAAAAAAATATGAGCTATTTACTTGCCCTCGATCAGGGAACGACCTCTAGTCGTGCAATTATTTTCAATGAACACGGAAAAGTTCAGGCAACAGCTCAACGTGAAACCCATATTCAAACGCCACATTCAGGATGGGTAGAACAAGATGCACAAGAAATTTGGGGTTCGCAAATTGCTGTTGTACAACAAGCGCTGGCAAATGCACGAATTTTAGCCAAAGACATTAAAGCCATTGGCCTTACTAATCAACGTGAAACTACTGTCGTTTGGGATAAACGTACAGGTAAGCCTCTAGCACCTGCTATTGTCTGGCAAGACCGTCGCGCAACAGATTGGTGCAATCAGCTACTTGATGAAAATCTGCATGACACGATTCACAAAAAAACAGGCCTTCGTATAGACCCTTATTTTAGTGCAGGCAAGCTGGTCTGGTTACTTGAAAATACTCAAGGCCTTCGTGATTTAGCGCATCAAGGTCATGTAGCTTTTGGCACCATAGACAGTTGGCTCATTTGGAATTTAACCCAAGGTGCAGAACATGTCATTGAGGCAAGTAATGCTTCACGCACCATGCTGATGAACCTACAGATGCAACAATGGGATGATGAGCTTCTGCAACGCTTTAATATCCCCGCGTCTATACTGCCTAAAATTATCAGCTCAGATACTTATGTTGCAGATACGGCCACTGGTTTACTGGGTGCAAATATTCCTATTACCGGTATTTTAGGTGATCAGCAATCGGCTTTATTTGGACAGTCTTGCTTTGAAGCAGGAACGGCTAAAAACACATATGGTACAGGTTGCTTCATGCTGTTTAATACAGGGCACGACGTTCAATATAGCCAAAATAAATTGCTGTCTACACTGGCTTGGCAAGCACAAGGTCAAACCACCTATGCCCTAGAAGGTAGTGTTTTTATGGCAGGTGCCATTGTGCAATGGTTGCGGGATGGTCTTGGTATCATTCAAAAAAGCAGTGATGTTGAAAAACTGGCCAGCCAAGTGAATGACACAGAAGGTGTAGTCTTAGTTCCCGCCTTTACAGGATTGGGTGCACCGCATTGGGACAGTGAAGCACGTGCCTTACTGTGCGGTATGTCACGCGGAACCAATAAAGCCCATATTGCCCGTGCTGCTTTAGAGTCTATTGCCTTTCAAGTATCCGACGTCCTCACAGCCATGCAATCTGATATTTCTAAACCGCTCAAAGAGCTCCGTGTCGATGGTGGAGCCAGCCAAAATGACATGCTAATGCAATTTCAGGCCGATATTTTAAATGTGCCTGTGCTACGACCTAAACTTTTAGAATCAACCGCTTGGGGTGCGGCAGCCATGGCTGGACTTAAATCTGGTATATTTTCTAACTTAGATGAAATTTCAGCATCTTGGCAATTGGAACGTGCGTTTGAACCTACCATGACGGACGATCAACGCGAGTATCATTTAAATCTTTGGCAATCTGCACTAAAACGTGCCAAATCTGATTTATAAATCTGAAAAGATGGACAATAAAAAACCGCTATATTTAGCGGTTTTTTATTGAGCCTTAATGCACGTGCTCACTACCACTCGCACCTATTTTCGGCTTAGGGCATAACCAGATAATCAGTGCGGCAAAAATAAATACCGCAGCCAAAATTAAAAACACATGATTGGCTGATAATGTTAATGCTTCTTTATCCACCAGACTTGAAATATAGCCCAATGCACCTTCAGAACTTACCCCTTTTTGTATGAGCGTCGCTTGGACATCATCGACATGTAATGTTCCAACCATCTCGCTTCGTGATAATTTGGCGTGATCATCCCAAATTGTCACTGCAAGTGATGCGCCAATTGCCCCTGCCATAGTCCGTAAAAAGTTCATTAGTCCTGCAGCTGAAGCCATTTCTTGAGGCAATACAGCAGACAAAGCCATACTGGATAATGGTATGAAGAAAAATGGTACAGCAAAGCCTTGTAAAATTTGTGGTAAGGCTAAAGCAAAAAAGTCTGCTTCTGTAGTCCAAAATGCCCGCATTAAAGTGACGCAACCTAACATACCTAAACCAAAACTGGCCAAAGCCCGTGGGTCATATTTGGTGGCAAGCTTGGCCACAATCGGTGACATCAATAGACTACCAAAACCCATCGTTGCAGTCAGATACCCTGCCCACGTGGCGGTATAACCCAAGTTAATCTGTACCCACTGCGGGATTAAGACAATGCTACCGAAAAATGCACCGAAGCCAAAAGCCAAAGCCAAAACTGAAATGGTGAAACTTCGATATCTAAAGATATGAATATTGACCACAGGATGCCGTTCTGTCAGCTCCCAAATGGTAAATATAATTAAACCCACCAATGCTGTCAGTGCTAACACCACAATAAACGGACTATTCAACCAATCCTGCTCATGGCCTAAATCTAACATTAGTTGCAAAGCACCAATCCATAGCACCAATAACAACAAGCCCCCCATATCAATTTTTAATTTGGTGGTTGCTGTTTCGGCAGGCTTTAATAGACGCATTGCGGCAATTGCACAGCCAATACCGACTGGAATATTAATAAAGAAAATCCAGTGCCAAGATAAGTTATCGCTAATAGCACCACCTAAAATTGGCCCTAAAATGGGACCAACCACAGTGGTCATGGCCCACATGCCCATGGCTTGAGATTGCTTTTCTGGTGGGAAAATACGCATTAGCAACATTTGGCTCAATGGCATAATCGGCCCGCCAAATAAGCCTTGCCCAATCCGACAAAACACCAACATTTCCAAACTGGTCGATAAACCACAAAAAATGGAGAAAACGGTAAAACCAATTAAACTAAAGATGAAGACTCGTACTCCACCAAAACGACCTGCTAGCCAGCCTGTAAGGGGCACACAAATTGCTTCGGCTACAGCATAAGAAGTAATGACCCAAGTACCTTGTGAGCTAGAAACTGCAAGGCTACCCGTAATATGAGGTACAGAAACATTGGCAATGGTCATGTCCAGCACCACCATAAAGTTGGCCAGTGCCAAAACAAAGGCAGCCAACATTAAGCGTCCACCTTTCAAATCACCATATGGTACGTAGTTATTCATAAGCAACTACTTCGATGAAAGGTTGATTTTCGCTTCCATAGATAAGCCGACGCGCAACGGGTGCTCAGCCAATTCTTTAGGATCGAGCCGAATACGTACAGGTAAACGCTGAACCACTTTAATCCAGTTACCTGTTGCATTCTGTGCAGGAATTAATGCAAAGGCAGAACCCGTCCCTCCTGAAAAGCCCACTACGCTACCGTGATATTCAACCCCATCACCGTACAAGTCGGAGGTTAATACCACTTTTTGACCAATACGAACGTTCTCTAGCTGACTTTCCTTAAAGTTGGCATCCACATATAACTGTGAAATAGGAACCACCACCATCAATACCATACCTGGTGCAACTCGTTGCCCCACTTGAATTTTACGACTGGTGACCACACCATCAAAAGGGGCTTTAATGTCCACTCGTTCTAAATCTAATAACGCCTGATTTAATTTTGCTTGTGCCACCAAAACATCTGGCGTAGAGTTTTCATTTGCGCCTTTAATTAACGCATCATTGGCAGCCAAACTACTTTGCGCTGCTTTTTGACTCGATTTTGCTTGCGCTAAACCCGCTTGAGTTAAATCATAGCCAGCTTGTGCATTATTTACGGCGCTTTGCGCAGTACTTAATTCTTCTTTAGAGATTGCACCTGAAACACTCAATTGTTGACGACGGTTTAGCTCATCTTTGGCTTTATCCAATTCTGCTTTCGCTTTTGCCACCTGCGCAATTGCGCTATGAATACCATCATCACTGACAAAAACTTGTGAATTTAACGCACTGCTATTGGCTTGAGTTTGCTTGTACTGACGCTGTGCTTTCACCAATTCTGCTTTGGCCTGCGCAACGGCAATTTCTGCATCGCGTGAATCGACCCGTACCAATACATCACCCTTTTTCACTGCATGGGTATCACTGACGAGTACATCTGCAACTTGGCCTGTAATCATCGAAGTAATTGATGCAGTTTCCGCACCGACATAGGCATTATCTGTACTGACACTGTCATTGAAAAATAATTGCCAAACTAAATAAATAGCCAGTGCAAGAACTAAAATAAAAGCCACAAAGCCCAAACTTTTTTTGCGCTTGGATTTAAGTTCCTGATCGCTAGGCTGGTCAGTATCTTGCAGATCTGGCAGGGTGTCTTGAGCATCTGTCATTGATTTTTCCTAAATCGAACAGACTTAGTCACCTAGCATCATCCCTGCAACAAAGGCAGCTTCGGACACTTATGTCCGCAATGATGTCGATGAAAAAGTCATTTTTTAAAATTTGATGCATTTTAAGGGTAGATAATCATCTTTTGAGAATATAAAATGTAACTGATCAGTCTTTTTTCAATTTATAGCACCTAATTCCCTGTAAATACTGCAAATTGTGTCGAATTATTATTGATTTAGCTTAAGCCAAACTTAATACGCATACGAAGCAATGGCTGTTGCTATGGCCTTGTCTTCATCGTTGACCATCGTCATGCGCATGGTGCATCCTTTACGACCTAAACGTAGTGTTTCTGCGCGCGCAATAAAGTATTTCCCTCGCCCAGGCGCTAAATAATCGACACGCATGTCGACCGTTGCCAAACGCGATACTTTTTGACTGGTTGCCATTAAATCTTCAGGTGCGGTGTTTTTATAAAGCTCAGCCATGGCAGAAATACCACCAATACTGTCTAAAAGTGTGGCCGCCACACCACCATGTAAAATCTGAAATGCCACATTCCCAATCAAGTTTTCAGCCATTGAAACATGCGCTTCAACCTGACCATCTACCACGCGCATTTGCATACCATTATGCAAATAAAACGGAGAGCTATTAAAGGCTTGGCAAATTTTTTCTAAGATCACATCAATTTCAACATGCGAGCCCGAACCAATATTGCCCGTCCAACTTTTTTCTGTACTGCTTGTCATCTATATGAGTTCCTACCGCAAAAAATCTATTACATTTCACCCAAAAGGTAAATCTAGGGCTACAATACCGCAAGTTTAATACTGATCTTTGAGATTGTTATGACCTATACGTTCAATCGTCCAGCATTTCCAGCCACTCGTATGCGCCGCATTCGTAAAAATGACCAACTTCGCGCCATGGTGCGTGAAACGCATCTCACGGCAGACCATCTCATTTATCCAGTCTTTGTTTTGCCAGGTCAAAACCAAACCCAAGATATTCCAAGTATGCCAAATATTCAGCGTTTATCTGCAGATTTACTGCTGAAAAAATCTGAACGTTTGCTTGAATTAGGGGTATCTAAACTTGCCTTGTTTCCTGTTACGCCACAAGAAGACAAAAGTTTAACCGCAGAAGCCGCTTGGCAGGAAGATGGTTTAGTTCAAAATACCCTACGTTTATTAAAAAAAGAATTGCCAGAAATGGTCCTCATTACAGATGGCGCTCTTGATCCCTATACCACACATGGTCAAGACGGCATTATTGATGACACAGGCTATGTGTTAAATGATGAAACGGTTGAATGTTTAATTAAACAAGCACTCAGCCATGCAGAAGCAGGCGCAGATGTGATTGCTCCAAGTGACATGATGGATGGCCGTATTGGCGCAATTCGTCAGGCTTTAGAAGCCAATGGTCATATTTATACCAATATTATGGCTTATTCAGCAAAATACGCATCTAGCTTCTACGGTCCTTTCCGCGATGCGGTCGGTTCTTCAAGCAATTTAAAAGGTGGCAACAAATACAACTACCAAATGGATATTGGCAACCGTGCAGAAGCCTTACATGAAATTGCCTTAGATATTCAAGAAGGTGCTGACATGGTGATTGTGAAACCTGGCATGCCCTATTTGGATATTGTCCGCGAAGTGAAAGATACTTTTGGCGTACCTACTTTTGTGTATCAAGTCAGTGGTGAATATGCCATGTTGGCCGGTGCCATTCAAAATGGTTGGTTGTCGGATGATGTGATTATTGAGTCGCTGATGAGTTGTCGTCGTGCAGGTGCTGATGGCATTTGGACGTATTTCGCAGAAGAAGCAGCGCTCAAACTTAAAGACATGAAATAAACGGATTGTAATCATTCAAAAATGAAAGTTGTTATCATTGGTGCAGGCATCAGCGGTTTATTGTCTGCACTCGAATTCGCTGAACAAGGCTGTTCTGTCATTATTTTTGATCAGCAACAGGCGGGGCAAGCCGCATCATGGGCGGGAGGCGGTATCCTCTCTCCCATGTATCCATGGCGCTATCCGCAAGCGGTCAATGCTTTAGCTAAACATGGCAAAGTGCTGTATCAGGCATGGAATGAAAAATTAAAACCTATTTCTGGTATAGATTTTGAAATTCATGAAACAGGCATGCTGATTTTTGATGAAGCTGATTTTGACCTTGGCTTAAATTATGCCAAACAATTTCAAGAACCGATGCAACACTGTGAATATCTACAACAAGAGCAGCTTAAACAGGTCAATCCGCGTATTTCAGCACAATTTAAACAAGCCATTTATTTCCCACAAATTGCCAATGTGCGTAATCCACGTCTTTTAAAATCAATTATCACCTATTTAAAACAACATCCACGGGTTCAATTTATTGAAAATACATGGGTTGAAAACTTTCAGATTAGAAATCAAAAGATTCAATCCGTTCAAACGCAAAATGGCCAAATATATGAAGCCGACCAATTTATTATTGCTACGGGCGCTTGGTCTGAACATTGGTCTACGCAACTAAGGTTTTCTATTCCAGTCACTCCCGTGCAAGGGCAAATGTTACTGTTCAAAGCACCTGAACACTGGTTACCGACCATGTGCATGAATAATGTGATGTATTTAATTCCACGTACAGATGGTCATATTGTTTGTGGTTCCAGTATGAATCATCTTGGTTTTGATAAACGTCCATCGACCCAAACCCAACAGGATATTTATAAAGCCAGTATTGCAATGGTGCCTGAGCTAGAAAATTTTCCAGTGGTCAAGCAATGGGCAGGCTTAAGACCAAGCTCACCAACAGGTGTGCCTTATATTGGTAAAATGCCGAATTTAGAAAATTTGTGGGCCAATTTTGGTCATTATCGTAACGGTTTATGTATGGGCCCTGCCTCAGCACAACTACTCCGTCAATTAGTTTTAAACCAACCCACAATAGTCTCACCCGACGCTTATGACCCAATAAAACTCTTACAGTCAGAAGTAGAAAATGCGGTTTAAAATACTCAAAAATGAATATTAAAATGGCTTCCATCATTAAAAAATGAAGCCATTTTTACAGGTTTTTCATCAAAGAATAAAAAGTGCCTAACCCAACAAATTGGCTAAAGCTTCTTTTAAGGTGGGATATTTAAAGCTAAAACCTGCTTCAGTCAGCGCCTGTGGTTTCACATATTGACCATTTAAAACCAGTTGCGACTGCTCGCCTAATATACATTTAAAAACAAATGCAGGCATGTTTAGCAAAGGATGTTTCTTTAATTGTTGCGCGGCCAAGATCGAAAATTGGACTTGGGTTACCCGCTCTGGTGCCGTTAAATTAAATACATTGGACTGGGTCTGCTTGGTCATTAGAAACTCAATAGCACTGAGTACATCTTGAATATGCACCCAAACCACCGGTTGCCGTCCATGTCCAATTTTACCGACTAAATTAAGCCGAATCGGCATTAACATTTGTGGCAAAATTCCGCCTTTTGCAGACAATACAATGCCTAAACGAATAATTTTAGTGTTCTGATGTGGAAATTGTAGTGCAGAAGCTTCCCATTGCTGACACAATTCCGACTGAAAAATAAGCTGATAGGGTGAGTATTCCGTACAAGCATTCAACCATTTTTCTTCAGCATCAATACCGTAATAACCCACTGCTGAACCTGAAATAATACATTTGGGTTGAATACGACGCCGTTCTAAATAACGATACAAATTTGTAGTGGTTTCAACGCGACTTTGTATGAGCTGTTGTTTGCGTTGCTCTGTCCAACGCCCTTTACCAATACTTTCACCTGCCAAGTTTATAACATAATCAATTCTGTCGGTTTTTAGCTCATCCAGTTGCTGAATCCACAGCATATCTGGATGATTCGATAATCGAGTACTTTGCCGACTCAAACCAACAACTGCATAATCTTTAGACAGTAAATATTGAATTAAGCGTGTGCCAATAAAGCCACTTGCTCCTGTAATTAACACCCGTTCTTTCTGCATGGCATTGAACTCTTATTTTAAAAACAATCTACATTATCTATAAAATAAGATGGTTTTTTATTCAAGTTTAATTCGCCCCAAACATTTTCTGCGCCATGCGACGTGCCTGTGGGCCATAAAACCAATAGGTTAGTAAATATAAAGGAATCGCAATTAACAACACCATAATCAGTACAACAGTCAAAAACTGCGGCTGTTTTAAATATAAAAGGAAATTCTGCCAAATTTCAGGATCGTTATAAGCAAAAAAGGCAATGCCTAATATTTGAAAAGCAACGTTGTAACCCCAAAAAATTAGAGTAAAGCCTAAAGTCATTTTTTTACGTTCCGCTTGTGTCGGCGCACGCTGATTTCGTTTTAAAAATATAAAAAGTACCCATACCATGGTAACAATATAAGGCACTGCTGTTAAAACACCGCCTACGCCTGTTGGCAACACAGCAGCCAACACACCGCAAAGACAAGTCAGCACAAAACAAATTAAAAAAAAGATTAGAAAATAACGTTTTAAAGACATCTGAGCGATGACCCTATAAAAAGATTATGACCAGTATAAAAAAAAATGAATATTTTTTCAGTTTATTGTCAACCAATGTGAAACTGTATGCGTTATATAGAGTACAAGGTCTGTAGCAACCGATGATTTGTACTGGCATCCACAATGTTTCGGTGACCTTTTACTTAAAGCAATAAGCTTCGTTTCAGATTTAAGTTTTGAACAGCAGCCAAAACCTAAATTTGAAACAGATTTTTTGACCGGCGAATTCACCATCACTCGAATCGCCGGTCTTTTATTTTCTGTAGCCATACTTTTTGCACAACTAAAAATCTCAAGACATTAAGCATCAAAAATCTATTCACTCAAAAAGTCCTAGAAGGCTTTGCATTCTTTTACGACTGTGCTAAATCTGCTACATAACGGTTACGCCCCAAATTTTTCGCTTGGTACAAATTGGCATCCGCTAAACTTAAAAAGTTCATTTGACCTCTTTCTTCGGTCGGCAAAATACATTTCACCCCTAAACTTAAGGTCAGCTGATGCGAAACTGGAGATGCCTTGTGCGGTAAAGCAGCAACCTTAACCGTCCGCTGAATATTGTCTGCCACCTGTATCGCATTTTCTAAATTGGTTTCAGGCAAAATGATCACAAACTCTTCTCCACCATACCGTGCCACTAAATCCCGTGGCCGTGCGCAGCAGCTTTCCAACAACTGTGCAATCTGCTGAATACAGGCATCACCAACAATATGGCCATTCACATCGTTATATTGTTTAAAATAATCAATGTCCGCAATAATTAAAGACAGTGGCTTTTGCACCCGAATTGAATTCAGCCATTCACGCGAATAATATTCATCAAATAAGCGACGGTTCGCGACACCAGTTAAACCATCCTTATAAGAATACTCTTCAAGTTTTCGTTGCATGGCTTTCATTCGGTCTTCTTGACGCTTACGCGCAGAAATATCAAACATAAAGCCGACTAAGCTATCTACCTCGCCGTTAGGCTTACGCACCACATGTACGACATCGCGAATCCACGTATATTCACCATTGGCTTTCAAAGCCCGATAGTCCGCCTCATGATCCAGCCCTGCAATAGATTGAGAAACGCAATAATTAAAAACATTATCACGGTCATCCTCATGCATACGGTCAACCCAGTCATGCACGGTCTGCCATGAATCTTGTGACCAGCCCAGTAGCTTTTCAATCTGTGGCCCGATATAGCTAAAAGATTTTGTTTCCCAATCAATACTCCATGGAATAGCTAAAGTCGACTCAATGAGTGTTTTATAAATCCTGTTATTCGACAATTCTTCAGAATCAAAATGATGGTTGATCATAACGTTGCCCCAGCCCTGTGATACAGTCTTTGCAAAACTATTTACGCTTCTGATATTTACAATCAGAACAGTTTTTTTATCTGCTCATCATTCACATATGAGCCACCCTGACTTAGGCATTTAGAAATGGAATGCCCAAAACAATTAGTATATTTTTCATACAATACAACAACATTATTTCATAACTGCTGACTTAAAGGAATACCTTAATTTATTGCACAAAAGAAATGACAAACCAAAGCATATCCAGCAACTCAAGAGGATGATATATAAAGGTTTTTAAGCACCAGACCAAGCATGGGCCGCTGATAAATTATTTAAAAGGCGTACAATGAATCCACTCTACTATTTTAAAATCCAATCACCAAACCCTGCTCGTAAAATTGGGTTTTACAGCCATGTTTTGGCTGAAATCTCATTAAATTGAAGCCTTACCTATACAGTACTATCAAATTTAAACTGCAACAACGCATGACGGACGATTAGCAGGACCAGCACCGATTCCGCCAATATATTGTGATACAAATGCATTTACCTGTTCTTTTGAAGTGGAAAACTTTGATGTCA
Source organism: Acinetobacter celticus (assembly GCF_001707755.1). GTDB lineage: Bacteria > Pseudomonadota > Gammaproteobacteria > Pseudomonadales > Moraxellaceae > Acinetobacter > Acinetobacter celticus. Next base: position 423,662 of record NZ_MBDL01000008.1, read on the forward strand.
CCACAGAAAAAATATTAGCACACAGCGGTCAAGTTACCATGGAAAGGTTTGCTCTTCCCAACAAGTGCTGGCAGGACTATTTCATCGATCAAGATTACAATACACTTGGCTTGCTTCAAGTCGGTGCATATGCGTAATCAAAGCTCTAAACCGCCTATCTACAAAGCAATTCAAGACTCATTCTGTATTTCCAAAAACAAAACGTCTCTGGTATTAAATCGCATCTAAACTAGCGCTTTCCATTATTATGCTCATTTTATCTGACTAAAATATGCTAAGTTAAATAGCGTAATTTCAACACTTTGGTTCAGCATGACGGTTCGCTTTTTTCATACTTCAGATTGGCATTTAGGGCAGTTTTTCTATAACCATTCCCGTCATTATGAACATAAACAATTTTTGGGATGGTTACTGCAACAAATTAAACTCAAACAACCGCACGCCCTACTTATTGCTGGCGATATTTTTGATGTCATTAACCCTGCATCAGCTGCCCAAAAACAGTTATATCAATTTTTAGCCGATGCACATGATTTAGCACCGCATATGCAAACCCTCATGATTGCAGGTAATCATGACTCTGGTTATCGCATTGAACAAGTTGAACCATTATTAGAAAAATACAATGCCAAAACCATTGGGGTGATTCATAAAAATGCCGAAGGTCAGCTCGATTTAGACCGTTTGATGTTGCCAATTTATGATGAAAATAAAAATATTGTGGCATGGTGTTTGGCCCTGCCCTTTTTACGCCCTGCAGAAATTACAGGTATCAATGAGCAAACAACCAACAGCCAAACCGCTATTGCCTATTTACATCAGCAACTAATTGCAGAAGCGAAAAAAAGGAAAAAACCAGAGCAAGCACTTATTTTGATGTCACATGCACATATGCAAGGTGGGGAAACCTCAGATTCCGAACGGCCTATTATTATTGGCAATGAAGAAGCGCTTTCTACAGCCTTATTTGATGATGCAATTGATTACGTCGCGTTAGGGCATTTACATAAACCCCAAAAAGTGGGACAAGAACATATTCGCTATAGTGGTTCACCTATTCCCTTGTCTTTTAGTGAAATTAACTATAAACATCAAGTGGTCGATGTCACGCTTAATCCCAATCAAAGCGATACATCCCGCTATCAATTTGAAGCTATTGGCATTCCTCGTAGTATTCATTTGCACAAAATTAAAGGCGAATTAAATGACGTATTTACTCAACTAAAAGCCTTACCACATGGCGAAATTAGCAATATTGACCATCGTGAATATATTGATATTGAATACCATACCTTGACCCCACCGCAGCCAAACTTACGTCAACAACTTGAAGACGCCTTGCCTAAAAACCGATATAGATTAGTACGCATTTCACGCCAATATTTAGCCACTGAACAGCAAGGTGAAGCCCATGCACAAACATCTTTAGAACCACCTACCCCTGAAAAGTTATTCCAACAAATTTGGGATAAAAATGGCTATTCAACTGATGACGCTGTATTAAAAGATTTTCTGAGCCTGATTCAAGATGCTGAAAAATCACTTGAAGATGAACAGCATAATTAAGGATTTGCCATGAAAATTTTATCAATACGACTAAAAAATTTGGCATCTCTTGCGGGTGAGCATTTTATCGATTTTGAGTCTGAGCCTTTGGCTTCGGCTGGTTTAATTGCCATTGTCGGAAAAACAGGTGCGGGTAAATCGACCATTTTAGATGCCATGTGCCTTGCCTTATTTAATAAAATTCCACGTTTAAAAGACAGCGACGGTAAACTACAAGACGTAGATGGTTCCGAGCTTTTAACCAATTCTCCTTTAACTGTGTTACGACGTGGCACAGCGCATGGTTTCGCAGAAATTACCTTTGTCGCACAAGATCAAAAATGCTATTTGGCGCGTTGGGAACTCAAACGTTCACGTGAAAAAGCCGATGGTAAATTACAAAGTGTGCAACGTTATTTAAAGTGCCTCACCGATGGCGTGGTTGTTGCAGACAAGGCCAAGGCTGTAGATGCCAGTATTCTTAAAATTACGCAATTGAGCTTTGAACAATTCACCCGTGCTGTACTTTTGGCGCAATCTGAAGTGACAGCATTTTTAAAAGCGCGTGACAATGAACGTGGTGAATTACTTGAATATTTGACCAATTCTTCAATTTTTGGAAAAATTGGCCAATTGGCATATGAAAAAACCAAACAAATCATCAATCAACGTAAAGAACTTGAAAATGTACTGGGTCATATCGAAATTTTGTCTGATGAACAAATAACTGAATTATCCAATCAATTTCAACAGGTAGAAGCCGATTATAAAAAGTTAGAGACTCAAAAAATACAATTAGACAAACAACAGCAATGGTTTGAGCGAAAGCAAAAACTGGATAGCGAAATCATTCTCAAACAACAATTTGTAGATACACAGCTCAAAGCCCAACAAGATATAGCCCCAGAACGTGAACGTTTAAATCGCTTAAATCTATTTTCGAGTATTCGTCCTAGTGTGTATCAACAGCAACAATTGCTTAAGACTAAACAGCAACTTGCGCCACAAATTCAACAGCAACAACAGCTTTTTAATAACATACAAAATTTATTTAAAACTGAACAATCCAACTTCACCCAAGCTGAAACCGCTGTCAATGAATTGCAGAAATTTGAAAGTACACACTTTGAAGCAATCAATCAGGTACGCCATTGCAATACTGAGCGTGATCGGATTGGGATAGAATTTAAAAATATTCAGGCAAAATTGAATGAATGCAAATACGCTAAACAACCGTTACTAAAGCAACAATTTGCACTTGAACAACTGCTTCAACAAACTTCCGGACAACGGTCGAATTTAAGTCAGCAACTTGCAGAAACACAGCAGTTTAGCAGTCTAGATAAAGGCCTCTCTGCACATTTACAACAACTTGAAAAATTTATTCAACACTATCAAAACATTGAAAATCAATTGGGAAGTTTAGCCCAAGCTGAAAGTAAATTAACCACGCACAAAGCTCAACTGCAACACGCTATTGATCAATTTGGAACGCTTGAACAACTTGAAAACCAAATAGAACAAATGCGTCAGCACCGTGATTTAAAAATCAATCAACGCAATCAATTGGATGTCATTCAACAAAACCTAACACAACTTTTTGACTTACAAACCGAATTGCAACAAGGTCAAGACACGTTAAAAATCACATCTGCTCAATTTCAACAGCTGGAAAAAAATACTTTCAATACTGAGCAAGATTTCCAATTTGCCAAAGACGCTCATCTAAAACTACAAGAAATTTTGCAACAACAACGCTTACTTCATGCTGAAAATATTGAACATTTACGCACAGAACTGCAAGACAATGAACCTTGTTTAGTCTGCGGTAGCACCTCGCATCCGTATAAGGTGAATGATTCTGCCGTATCTAAAGCCCTCTTTGAATTGCAACAGCAACAAGAGCAGCAAGCGAACATTAAAGAACAAGAATGTTTTAAAATTTGGCAACAGTCGCAAAACAATCTGACCAAACTCAATACAGAATTGGAACAACTTAAATCCGCCATTCAACATAATGTTGATAAAGTTGCAACTATTCAAAAAGTATTACAAGAACAAACTAAAACGGCAGATATTGAACTCAATTTCATGCAATCATCCGCTGAAATTACGGCGCAATTTCAGCAAATTAAACTGCACTATCAGCTCGATATTCAACAGTTTGAAACTCAATCGAATCAATGGATGCAAAGCATTAAACATCAACAGCAATTGATGCAAGACATTCAACAAGCCGAACATTTAATTCAAACCGCACAAAATTTACAGAGCCAAGTTCAACATCTTGTGAACTGTCTAAATGATGCTGAAAAAATACAATGGCAACAGCAAAGTGTGGTGAGTGCCCAAAAAGTTTTTTCCCAATTAAATCATCGTTCACAACAACTCGAGCAGTTTGAACAATTATCTAAGCAATTGGATAGAATGAATCAAGAACTGCATACACTGAAACTCAATCTTGAAAATACTAATCAGCACATTAGTGACACAACTCAAAGCCTGAATGACATCAAACTCAAGGGACAGCAGAACACTGAAACGGCTTATCATTTAATTCAACAGATGACCGGTTTAACCGATGTAAAGCCGAACGAATGGTTAAACCAACATGATAGAAATCGTCAGCAGATGCAGAGCCACTTCCAACAACTGAAACAAAGTTTTGAGCAACTGCGTACCCAATTTGATCAAGAAAAAAATCAGCTAGAGCAGCTTAACGTCCAGTTACAGCAAAATCAGAACAGTACCAATCAGGTGAACCATGACATTCAGCAGTGGCTGATTCAGCATGCAGATTTTCAGCCTCAAGATTTAGAACAGTTGGCGCAAATTAGCCCTATTCAAGAGCAGCAAATTCGTCAGCAATTGCAAAATGCTGAGCGACTGTTGAATGAAGCCAGCGCTGCGCTCAAAACCATGCAAGAGCAACTACATGAACATCTTGCGCACCAATCTGAAATTGATTTAGCACAGTTACAACAACTGATTTTAGACAATGTTACGTTGCTAAAAGTACAACAAGACCTTCGAGATCAACTGAAACTTAAACTTGAGTTACATCAACAAAATTTAGCTAAGCAAAACCAATTTTCCGAACAAATTAAAACCATACAAACAGAAGAACACCGTTGGGGCAAAATTTCAGGATTAATGGGTGATGCCACAGGGAAAAAATTCCGTGATTATGCACAGCAATATAATTTAGATATTTTACTGGAATATGCTAATCAACAATTGGCAATGCTGTCTCAGCGCTACACCTTAAAGCGTTTAGAAAACTCGCTAAGTTTAGCCATTATTGATCATGACATGGACGGAGAGACTCGCTCCGTGGCATCGCTCTCTGGCGGAGAGTCCTTTCTTACAGCCCTTGCCCTGTCTTTGGCCATTGCCAATATGGCATCAGGTTCAATGAAAATAGAATCTTTATTTATTGATGAAGGTTTCGGCACACTCGATGCATCTTCACTGCATATGGTGATGAACGCACTCGATCAATTGCAGAATCAAGGCCGTAAAGTAGTGCTCATTTCACATATTCAAGATATGCATGAACGTATACCTGTACAGATTCAGGTTCGCCCTTTAGGCGCGGGTGCCAGTACTATTGAAATTGTCAGCTAATACAAAAAAGCCTAGATCATTCTCTAGACTTTTGACATTCTTAGATAAATATTGACCATGGGTTATGAGATTTGGCGTAAAGTTAAAATCTGCTCACTCCGTCCAAATGGCCCATCAATATCATGTAGAACTGAACTTGTTAAACCAATACCATCTGCACCATACTGTTGAATTGTTTCTAAACCCAACCACTCTCCTTGAGGCAAACGGTGCAAATGAATTTGTAAATCTAGGTTTGGAAAACCCCAAGTAAACGGCCAACTTTGTCTAGAAACAACCCCATTGGCAGTATCAACCATCCCCATTAAACGCACAAAATCTGAAGTCGTCTGACCTTCGACCATATCATGCACTGTGTTCAGCCATACAACCCCTTGCCCTTCACGACGCTCATGACTTCTGGCTTGAATGGACTGAATATAACCACCCGGCCATTGACGAATTCCTTCCCAAATCGGCGCATTTTCTGGCCCCAAAACCTGCTGATCTTCTAAACCTTGTATGGACTTGCTATTTTGTACCATCATGCGCCATGTCCGCGCGACAATACAGCTCTTGCCCTGCGCTTTCATTTCAGACTCAATCAGTTCAATGGTTTTACCTGAACGAATGACTTTGGTACTAATGGTAAATTCACCTGCTGGAATTAAGCCTAAAATATCTAAACTGATTCGACCAATACGCATTTCATTTCGAGGAGAAAATTGCTCTAGCTCTGCACAGATAATTCCTGTCGCTGGCGCCATGTGTTGCTCATGTTCATTCCATGCCCCTTGCGCCAAAATAGTGGATCGATAATGTGCAGTTACCATACCTGTCACATCTGTATTTCGTTCTATCAGCTGATAATAAGCCGTCATAGCCCTTCCCTATATTTGATCCATACTGTATTTCTAGTACACGTTATTCCTTTATGCTGTTCTTTTTGTACTCAACTTTAGTGGAAAGTTCAATTTTAAAAGCAAAAACTGAACCCTTAGGTTCAGTTTTCAATACTTTAAATAAAGCTTATACAACTTTATTGTGAATAATCACGTGCCCCAAATAATGCACTTCCTACACGTACCATTGTTGAGCCTGCAGTAATAGCCTCAGACATATCTGCCGACATACCCATGCTTAACGTATCCCAATCTTCAGGATGTGCATGTTGTGATTTAACAGTATCAAATAAAGCTTTCGCATCAAAAAAAGCTTGAGGATGATTTGGCGCAGGAATCACCATCAAACCACGTAATTTCAAATGGGGGAATCGACTGATATTTTTAACTAAATCCGCAACGTCTTCTGGCTGACAGCCATCTTTACTATCTTGCGCATCAATATTGACTTGAAGACAAATATTCAGTGCTCTTTGAGATGCTTCGCGTTGGCCAGATAAGCGCTCTGCAATAATCAGACGGTCAACACCATGTACCCATGCAAATTTTTCAGCCAAGTGCTTGGTTTTATTCCGTTGTACATGACCGATAAAATGCCACTCAATGTCTAAATCCGACAAGGCTTCAATTTTTTCTAAAGATTCCTGTAAATAATTTTCACCAAATGCACGCTGTCCTGCAACGTACATTTCACGAAGCATTTCACTCGGATGTGTCTTCGACACTGCCAGTAACTGTACAGATTTTACATCACGTCCAGCCTGTTGGCATACCTGCTGAATTTGATGCAAAACCTGCTCTCTTGCTTCTTGAAGTGTATTCATTGACGAGTTTCTCATTTCATTCATCTTTTTTTCCTTTGCCCTTCAACTAACAGTTGGTTAAGCTGAGGGAAAGCCTTATTATTCTATCAAAATAATTAAGATTTAGACGCTCTCGGGGATATTATGGATATTACAGAATTATTAGCATTTTCTGCTAAAAATGGTGCATCAGATTTACACTTATCAGCAGGTATGCCACCAATGATTCGTGTAGATGGCGAAGTTCGTCGTATTAACTTACCATCATTAGAACATAAAGAAGTTCACAAGCTGGTTTATGACATCATGAACGATAAACAGCGTCGTGATTTTGAAGAAAAATTGGAAACTGACTTTTCATTTGAAGTTCCTGGTGTAGCCCGTTTCCGTGTCAACGCATTTAACCAGAACCGTGGTGCAGGTGCCGTTTTCCGTACCATTCCATCGACAGTACTTTCTCTGGAAGACTTAGGCATGGGACAAATCTTCAAAGATATTTGTGAATTCCCACGTGGAATTGTTCTGGTAACAGGCCCTACAGGTTCAGGTAAATCAACAACGCTTGCCGCCATGATTGACTATATTAACGATAACCGTTATGACCATATTTTAACGGTCGAAGACCCGATTGAGTTTGTACACAATTCAAAAAAATGCCTGATTAACCAACGTGAAGTACATCGCCATACTCATGGCTTTAACGAAGCATTACGTTCTGCACTCCGTGAAGATCCAGACATTATTTTAGTCGGTGAGATGCGTGACCTTGAAACTATTCGCCTAGCACTGACTGCTGCTGAAACGGGTCACTTGGTGTTTGGTACACTACATACCACCTCTGCGGCCAAAACCATTGACCGTGTGATTGACGTATTCCCTGCCGAAGAAAAAGATATGGTTCGCGCCATGTTGTCAGAATCTTTACAAGCCGTTATTTCACAAACCCTATTAAAGAAAAATGGCGGAGGCCGTGTGGCAGCCCATGAAATTATGATCGGGATTCCAGCTATTCGTAACTTGATTCGTGAAAACAAAGTTGCGCAAATGTATTCAGCAATTCAAACGGGTGCAAACTACGGAATGACGACGCTCGATCAAAGCTTAAAAACATTAGTGTCGAAAGGAATTATTAGCCCTCAAGTTGCACGTACTGCAGCCAAACAACCTGAATCATTCCTATAAACACAATGTCGCGATTGGGGATAACTTATGGACTTTAATGGCTTACTCGACTACATGGTCGAAAAAAAGGCATCTGATTTATTTATTACTGCCGATGTCGAACCATCAATAAAAATTAACGGCACCATCTTGCCAATTGGCTCGACCAAGCTTCCGGGTGCAACCGTTGGACAGCTGGTACATTCGATTATGTCGGATAAACAGCGCAAAGAATTTGCAGATACCCGCGAATGTAACTTTGCCATCATGAATAAAGATCATACATCACGTTTCCGTGTGAGTGCCTTTCAACAACGCGATCAACCGGGTATGGTCTTGCGTCGGATTGAAACTGTCATTCCAACGATGGATGAATTAAAACTTCCACCGATTCTAAAAGAATTGGCCATGACCAAACGTGGCATTATTATTTTTGTAGGTGCAACGGGTACAGGTAAGTCTACATCTTTGGCTTCAATTATTGGTTTTCGTAATGAAAATACCCATGGTCATATTATTACCATTGAAGACCCGATTGAGTTTATTCATGAACACAAAGGCTGCATTATTACGCAACGCGAAGTGGGCATTGACACAGATTCATTTGAAGTTGCATTAAAAAATACCCTGCGCCAAGCACCGGATGTTATTTTGATTGGTGAGATTCGCTCGCGTGAAACGATGGATTACGCAATTGCCTTTGCTGAAACGGGTCACTTGGTTTTTGCAACCCTGCACGCCAACAACGCCAACCAAGCCATTGACCGAATTATTCACTTTTTTGAAGCAGACCGACATGGCCAATTATTCATGGATTTGTCGCTGAACTTAAAAGCAATGGTCGCTCAGCAGTTGATTCCAACACCTGATGGTAGTGGTCGTCGTGCTGCCATTGAAATTTTAATCAACTCTCCTTTAATTTCAGACCTCATCCGTAAAGGTGAAGTCCATGAAATTAAAGACTTAATGAAACGTTCACGTGAATTGGGCATGCAAACCTTTGACCAAGCCTTATTTGACTTGTATAAAGCCAAGCAAATTACCTACAAAGATGCACTAAAACACGCCGACTCACCAAATGACTTACGTCTACAAATTAAACTGTCTGAAGAAGGTGGCGAGCATTTATTACGTGCCAACTCCAACATCACCTTTGATGGACAGTCCTAATCATCGGCTAAATTTAAGCGTTAAAAAAAAACAGGCTTCATATGAAGCCTGTTTTTTTTGCGTAAATAATGATTTATATTTTTAAATCATTATTTTTTACGATACACATCCTGACATTCTTGTGAATCGCAATAACCATATAAATTCAATGAATGACCAGTTAAAGCAAAACCGTATTTTTTTGCAACTTCATGCTGTTCATGTTCAATGGTGTCATTGGTAAATTCAACAACTTTATTACAATTGTGACATACAATATGGTCGTGGTGATCTTCTTGCATAATTTCAAAAACAGAATGATTGTTTTCAAAATGATGACGCTGAATAATACCTGCAGCTTCAAACTGTGTTAACACACGGTACACAGTTGCTAAACCGACATCTTCACCTTGCTCAAGTAAAGTCTTGTAGATATCTTCCGCGCTTAAATGATGTTGTCTTGAATTTTCTAATAATTCCAATATTTTAATTCGTGGAAGCGTAACTTTAAGTCCAGCTTTACGTAAATCTTGGTTTGATATAGCCATGAAAAAAGGTCTCTCAACAAATCTAAAGTTGGAATATGCAACAAACTTTAGATGCAGTATGATCTATCCTTGGATCAAATGCATCATAATTAATTTGGGATAGTGTAGCAAAATGCAAAAAATCATGCTGACGTTATTCGTCACTTCATTGCTCGTAGGCTGTTCAACTTTAGGCGTTTATAAAGTTGATATTCCTCAAGGAACACCATTAACACAAGCGCAAGCATCAAAAATCCAAGCCGGCATGAGCTTCCAACAAGTCCGCTTTTTGCTAGGCAGTCCAACCATTTCAGATCCAATGAATCCATTGCGCTGGGACTATGTTTACAACTATACCCCAGGTACTTATGCTAAAAAAGCAAAAATCCCTGCAGTCAGCGGTCAGCATTTAAAAATTTACTTTAATCAACAAGGCATTGTAGAAAAGGTTGAAGGGTTGGAAACTATTCCTCAATCTCAACCAGGGTTACCAGGTTCTAAAGAAGCAATTCTAACCGCGCCCCCACTATAGTCAGTTTAATATAAAAAGGAACCCCTCATTGAGGGGTTTTTTTGATGGCTTCAATTATTTAAAGCGATTTCCCTTACTTAAGCGCCCAACGGGATTATTGATTGCACGTTTACGGCGAATATCTTTCGGATTAATGGTTAAAGGTCGATAAATCTCAACGCGATCTCCAACCAACAATACCTGTTGCAAATTTTGCAAACGGACACCAAAAATTCCAACTTGAAGCGTTTCTGCTAAAGGAGTGAGTTGACTGATACCACTTTGTTCAATTGCATCTAATGCAGTCATACCAATTGTAAATGGCACGGCAATATGAAATTGTTGATCTACCCCTGCATAGGCCACCCAAACCTGAGCTTGCGTCATTAGAACAATTTTCCAAGTACAGCAATCATTGCAAGCACAATCGCGACTGGCAAGATCACACGTACAGCAATACGCCAAATGTTATAAAAAACTTCGTGACTAAAATTCATTGATTTACGTAGGTGACTAATTTTCATAATCCAACCTGCAAAAACGGCATAAATGAGACAAATCACCAAGCCCCACAACACAAGCAGAATATTAAAAATCGGGCCGATTTGTGGAATTTCCCAAACCAATACAGCGACCAATAAAATAGCCCACTGTATTAGCACAGCCAATTGTCTTTGTTGTAACTGCTCGCGGGCCATATTTAACATGAACCCTGTTGCCATAACCGTCGCAAAAATTAAAGCATATGCAGAAATATTGGCTTTTACAGCAAAGAAGCCAAAAGCCACCACAGCTAAAAGTTGTGCAATCCAAATAGGTAAGGCCATTTTTGTAACGGAATCTTGTTGATTCAGCACAGCCAAGCTACTTTGCCAATAAAGGCCCAAGCCTAAACCACTGGCAACCAAAGCCAATACGGTTGCGCTTCCCCATTCACTAAACTCAAGCGGTGTAACTTTCCATTCAGATAATGCAGTTCCAGTGGTTTGGGCTAAAATTAAAGAGCCCAGTACCCCAACTGCGGTCAAAACCACAGTATATTGGCGGGGAATAAAAGATACTGCAAAAGCCACCACAGCCAAAATAGCAAATACAATTGTGGGTGTAACGCTAGGAAGTACAGAAATATTCAAGAGATGTGCAGAATTTGAAAGCATTCCTCCGACCAGAAAAGGAATAAAAACAGCTCCGAACCAACCCGCCAAACGCCATTTAGAAGACGCATCTGCGTCTCGTGTCAAATTTGATAATGCTTGCAATGCTGTAGTTTTGGAGCGTTTTGCTAAAGCAATCTCTAAATAACACACAGGCAATGCTAAAATTAACATTGCGCCGAGCCAGAGTAGCCAAAAATCTAACTGGCGGTCAATTTGAATTCCCGTTATTGGTGCAAGTGTTGCGATTACAATAAACGATAAACAAAAAGCCATCAGAGGCGATAACCATTTTGGCATAGCATTGTCCTGCATGATGCATTCCTTTTTAAAATCTAGCGCTATTTTGCCTTGCTCAACGCTGAAAATCAAAAACAAAAAAGCAAACCACCATAACAGTGATTTGCTGCGCAAATTTATAAGAATATTTTAATTTTTTTATCTCGCTTAGTCTTATTTTATAAAGAAAAACTTATGAGAAAAAACGGGCGAACCAATTTTTACCTGTTTTCTTTTCTTTCTCTTTAATAATCCCCATCATATTTTCTTTCACCGCGCCGACATAATCTGCATCATCGTGTTGAATATGATTAATAAGCCATTTTGAAAGCACTTCATGTAATTCAGATTCAATTGCATGACCCATTTCGAAACGGTCGCGATAAGATTCAATTTTCTTAATAAATAAATCATGTACACGCTTATGCGGTACGCGATATTTATAACCTGCTTCCTCTTGAAGAGATTCTTCAAAAGTAAAATGTGACTGCGTATAATCAATAATATTATCAAGAATCTGCTTAACACGATCACGTTCTAAATTCGCATTAATTCCATCAATTTCATTAATGTAATCCAGAATTCGTTTGTGTTGATCATCAATCACATCGATACCCGTATTATATTCTGGAACCCATTGCATTTTCATTACGACCCCTAACAATATAAAAGACATATCACTTTAAATGAATGATATAGACAATTGAGCTAAATAAAAATGAAGTGAATTACTCGGGTTTAAGCAAAAATCTACATATTTGTTATATGCTGTTGTTTTAAATGTATAAAACAATTTAAACCAACCATAAAGCTAAGATATTATTTAATCAATTCAATAATTTATAAATTGACCAAGAACACAATAGTTGCCTCAAAAGCTGAAAATATCAACTAAAAACCAACCGCAACCATTACATGTTTCAACTTAATATTGGTCAGCCTTCGTTATTCGTTTAAGTGAAGGATCATGTTTTTCTCGTTCTAAACGCGCCACTTGTGTCAATCCTTGACGGATTGGACGACCATGCTGAAAAAGTATCATTTCGCCAGCTTGAAATGCCGTCCAAACTTCATTTTGAGTGAGCGGTTCTGTGGTAATCACCGCGACACGATCTTCCGGCGTGGTCAACTCACTAAAGTCGACTTCTACATCTAGGTCAATTAACTGTGCAGGTTGAAATGGAAATTCGCGTACCAACCAATGCAATTTAGTAATGGCATAGGCAAATAAAGCTTGACCATTCGACAAGCAAAAATTAAAAGTACCATGCTCCGCAATTTGCGGTGAAATTTCTAACAGAACATCAAAAACTTGATCCAACGTGGGTTCTACGTACCCAAAGCGCTTTACCAACTGTTCCAGTAAATAACAAAAAGCCAATTCACTGTCGGTATTCCCTACAGGTGTAAAACGCCCCACCAACTCAGGTTTAAAATTGTGTAAGTCACCATTGTGCGCAAAAATCCACTGACGTCCCCACAGTTCACGACTAAAAGGATGTGAGTTTTCCAGATTGATTTTACCCTGTGTTGCTTTACGAATATGTGCGATAACATTACGTGATTTGATCGGATAATTACGAATAAATTCTGCAATTGGTGATTCAACTGCTGATTGATTATCGGCAAACAAACGGCAGGCTTTATCTTCAAAAAACGCAATACCAAAACCATCACAGTGATCTGAGGTAATTCCTGCTCGCTGTGAAAAGCCTCGGAAAGAAAAGGTAATATCCGTAGGTGTCGCGCAATTCATTCCAAGCAACTGGCACATAACTCATCATCTTTTTTTAATCGGCATCAAAGCTATTCTGCATGACTCCTTCCACCATTTCAAACGGGAAAATCAGCGTTTCTTATGATTTTTAACAAATTGGCACGGTTTTTTTTCTGCAAAATAAATTTTTTCGTCCGTTAGCTCATTTCTAAATACACAGCAAACAACTTGGAGATACGCTCATCTTACTGAAAATGATATTGCAGATAAGGCCGTTCAAATGCTTGCTGAGACTATATAGGGTAGCTAGAGCGCTGTAGGAAGGTATTGCATTGTATTGATGCCTATATAAGCTCATGCTTCATTACCTTGCATGCGAATAAACAATGTCGATGACATTTGAATGACGTTTGGCTCATCTATATAGAATTTAAGGCATAAAAAAAGCCCCATTATGATGAGGCTTTTTTAAAATATAGACTGTCTTTAATTAAGCTTTTTTCACATTGCTACGATTGGTAATTAACGTTCCAACCCCATGATCTGTAAAAATTTCCAGTAAAGTTGCATGTGGCACACGACCATCAACAATATGCGCACTAACCACACCGCCTTTTACAGCATCTAGAGCACAACCTACTTTAGGAATCATGCCACCGTAAATCACACCCGTTTCAATTAAACGGTCAACTTCTTGCGTACTTAAACCCGTCAGCAATTTTTTGTTTTCGTCTAAAACACCGGTGATATTGGTCAGCAAAATTAATTTCTCTGCACCTAATGCTTCTGCAACTTTACCTGCAACCAAGTCCGCATTAATGTTGTAGGTATTGCCTTCATCATCAACACCCAAAGGTGCAATCACGGGAATGAAATCGCTTTGTGTAAACATTTCTAAAACGTCAGTTTTCACACCGACCACTTCACCGACAAGACCCAGATCAATTTCTTGTACTGTGCCGTCTTCAGCGGTTTTATACATCAACAGTTTTTGTGCACGTAACAAATTACCGTCTTTACCCGTCAAACCAATGGCACGACCACCATGTTGATTGATGAGATTGACAATTGATTTATTAACACTACCGCCCAACACCATTTCAACCACTTCCATGGTTGCAGCATCCGTCACACGCATGCCATCAATACGGTCAGATTCGCGACCCAACTGTTTTAAGAATGAATCGACTTGTGGACCACCACCGTGAACGACAATCGGATTCAAACCTACAGTTTTCAATAATACGATGTCGCGTGCAAACGAACTTTCCAACTCGGGATCAGTCATTGCATTGCCACCATACTTAACAACCAGCGTCTTGCCCGAAAATCTTTGAATATACGGCAAAGCTTCTGTCAAAATTTGTGCTTTGTCGATGCCAGTATGCTGATGTGGCATTCGCCTCTCCTTATTGAGCATCTAAAATGTCTTGGGCAATATGTGGATATTGCTCTAATAACATGGAACTAAACAGCTGACGTATTTCATCTAAACGTGTCGCATTATCTGCGTCAAAACGTACTGTGAAATATTCACCTGTATTCGATGCTCGAATGATGCCAAATCCATCATCAAAATCAAGCCGTATGCCATCAATTTTACTAATTTCTGCATCAATATACTGAGATTGCTGTTCAACCGCATTTAAAACGGTTTGCGGAATCGCTTGATAAGTGCTGATATATAAATCTTCTGTACCATTACGTTCAGGATATTGTGCCAATGCTTGTGACAAACTGAGGCCTTTTTGCTGAATATATTCCATCACACGAAGTGCAGCATATAAACCATCGTCATAGCCACCACCACGGCCATCATTAAACACATAATGACCTGCATATTCGCCACCAAAGACTGCTTTACCTTGGGACTTGGCTAAATATTTTCGTAAAAATGAACTCCCCGTGCGAATCATGACAGGTAAACCACCTAAAGCCTGTATGGTATTTCTCACCATAGTCGAGCATTTTACGTCATAAACAATTTCACGTTCAGGATGATCCGCCAAACACATCTCTGCAAATAAACACAGTAAACGATCTGCCGAAATGATTTTCCCATGCTCATCAATTAGTACCAAACGGTCACCATCGCCATCTAAAGCGATACCCATACTGGCTTGTTGTTCTTGTACAGTATGACAAATTTTCGTCAAATGAATTTCTTGAGATGGGTCTGGTGCATGGTCTGGAAAGTTTCCGTCCGCTTCACAGCGAATAGCGGTTACCTGACAACCTAACTTCTTCAATACCAAGGTGGCACAACGTCCAGCAGAACCATTTAAGCCATCTAATACAACTTTAATCGGATGCTTGAGCTGAATATCAGACAATAGCGACTGCTGATACTGTAGGCAAAATTCAGGAAAAATTTGGTGCTCAGTCTGTGACTGCTGTACAGCCTGTTTCGGAATAAAAAATGCTTTAGAATCTTGCGCTACTTGCTGAATTTTCTCAGGACATGGAGGTTCGCCTTGCACGATCCATTTAATACCATTATCTGTTTTAGGATTATGGCTTGCCGTGACCATAATGCCATTGCCAGCATACTGGCGCGCAATGTAATACAACATAGGGCTTGAGCAACAGCCAATAATGGTTGCCTTTAACTGATATTCTGCACAGACTTCAAAAATAATGTGGGCATAGCTGGGACTGCTTAAACGGGCGTCATAACCGATTACTAACTGCGTTTGGCCTGCACGAATGTACTGCTGTGCCAAACCATGCGCTATGGCTTGCACCATCTCGGCATTGAGCAATGACACTTTTCCACGAATATCATAAGCGCGGAAAATATGTATTGGAAAATTATTATACAGTGACCCCATAATGCATTCTTCTAGTCATCAATTTTGCAAAGCTCTTATAATTTAAACTACCAATAATCATTAAATTATATTTTACCTTTTTAGATGTGTCTTTTTATATCATTTTTGTTTAAGAATCAATTAAAAAAAACTAAACAACGAGGTAATAAAAATTAAATTTTTTTTTATAAATTGATTTAAATATCTTCAACTTATTCTGCTTTTTGTTAAAAAAATACGACTTTTATTTCAAAAAAATTGACAAAGACTACGCTAGCAACTGAATAAAAAAACAACATAAGATCATTAAACTATTTTAGTATTCATTCTTATACTCACACTTAAAATAAAAAAATCAAAAACACCCTATTCAACACAAAAAATATAATCCTTACACATTTTTTAAATTAATAAAATTTATTTTAAAAAATCCAACCTTTATCTTAAAAATTCAACATGATGCTTATTTTTATTTGCCAATATTTATCTACTTTTATTAATATTCACAATATAAAATCCAATGCATTAAGTTCTATGAACCTTATGACCTATTCATTTCATCAACACTTTTAATCTCATCAATATATTAAGGCAATCAGTTGTATTAGGCTAAAAATGGTATACCAAAATAAATTTCATTCACTGCATAGCTTAATCAATGAGCCTGAGTTTTTTTAAGCGAGAACGAATACCGCCCTCTTTACGCTGATGCCGTTGTGCAATGTCTTTAATAGACAGTTTTTCTTCCATAAAAGCATCAATTAATTTTACTTCTTCATCTTCAGACCACTTTTGACCAGTCATTGCATCCGTACTTATGTCAATTTCATCATGAGCTGTGAGTACTTCCAGACTAGTTGTTTCTACAACAATATTATTAGATACTTTATTTTCACTCGATTGAATTGTAGCTCTTTGCTGTATCTCTTTGATATCAGATAAAAAACCCGTATTTTCACAACCTAGAATAAATAATTTATTTTGCGCACGCGTCATGCCAACATAAGCCAGTTTACGTTCAGAATCTATGTCACGGTTTTCGCCTATACGTGGCATATAATCTAAACCAATAAAAAACACATGTGGAAATTCCAATCCTTTGGATGACTCTACATTCATAATTTTAATAGAATTTTTCTGTAAATTAAGCGCTTTTTTATCTGTACTACTAAAAATTAAATCCAATTCAACATCAGGGCAATATAGAGCTATCTTTTCCTTCAGCTCTGTAATAAAAATATCGTATTGCGCCGACTTTGCTTGTAAAACGGCAATATCACTTGCTAGCACACTCGATTTTATTAATTGGCGAATTTTACGCGCAATTAAGTCCGCTAAATGACGCACGTCATTTTCATGATAAATACTTGGATATTCACCCGTTTTACACTCTCCCGTGTCTGGGTCTAAAACCCGATCATATTCATCATGATTTTGTAAACTGTCTAATAATTTGGGATTTAAAAACTCTTTGGCAATATCTAAAATTTCTTTGGTATTTCGATAACACTTTAATAATTCAACAGGTTTTTTTCCCTGAACCTGTAATCCTACTGAACGCCAACTTGGTTTTTTACGATTAAAAATATTCTGTGCAGGGTCATAGCAAAATAAAATATGATTGGTTTCTGCTTTAACCAACTTAGACAAACCAATGATCCACTCTTGCGCGAAGTCTTGCCCTTCATCAATTAAAATTGCATCATACTTATCTGACTCTGCCACATTATCTAGGGCCAAATAATCATTTAAAATATCACCAACACGGCTATTATAATCTGCCTGTTTTTCATTATTTAGCATAAACAATTTGGCATTGGTTACACTTTTAACCAAACTATGAAAATTACGAACTTCAATTTTTTCATTAAAATCATCACCAAACATTTGACTTAAATGGTTACACAACGAATTGTTATAACAAACCACCAATATTTTATAGTCTGGATAAATGGTTTTTAAATATTTGGCACGACAAGCTAAAACCAAAGTTTTACCACTACCAGCAACACCTTTTAAAATTCGGTGTCCATCGCCAATATTTTTAGCAATTGATTCTTGCGATAAATCTAAAGCTTTTACTGCCTGTGGTTCTACACTAAATAATTCATCTTGCGTGAACTCATTTACCCGAATTTCGGGAAAAATCATATAGCGTAAAAACTTCTCTTCTGCATAGCTTAATTTTTCAAATGGGAACGCTACATCTTTAAATGCTTGAATTAACTTTTGCTTAAAGGTTTTATTTTCAGCCACAAAACGTAAATCATCTTTAAAAATGGTTTTATGTGCTGTGCTAATTGAAGGTAAGGTTAAGCCAATAGAATCTGCTTCTTCTTGTTTTAATTCGGTATAAATAACACAACTACTGATTGGAAATTTTACATTTCCCTTATATGCCCCACCCGTTTGTAAAAAAATAGCTGACTTTTTAAACTCATTTAAAATACTCAACATGCATTTTCGCACTTGAGATTCTGGATTCTTTACAGCAACAATCTTATGATCATTTTTGTTATAAAAACGACCTGTAAAAGTTTCTGGGTTCAATGTTTCAAAACGGTCTTTTGACCAATCTTTAACTTCAACCACCAATAGACCGTGTTCAGGCAACCAAATAATAAAGTCGGTATACCGATTTAATGCCTTCGGCTCATGCCAAATAATGGCATTTTCGGATTGGAAAACATACTCTAATAATTGGTAGACCTTTCTTTCCCCACTGCTTGCCGATTTTAATTGTTGTATGCTTTGGGGAATTAATTCAGCCACGCTTATATACTCAAGTCATAATTAATTGATAAACCAAGCAAATTATATATAAGAATGTCTAATAGTCCACAGTATTACATTATATATTAATTAATTTTTCAAAGAATTAGCCTTATTGTGAGCAAATTACACATTCGTTCATAGATAAAATACCTGATATAAACACACAAAAACTCATGGCTCTATTTGGTCATAAAATATCTTGTAGCAATTCAATAACTATTTACCTAGTCAAATACTGATTATTTTATTCCGAAAATATTGTCTCAATTTTTATGCAGATACTCATGTTTTAAACTAAAATTTCGATGCTTATTTAAAGCCTATCTACAAATAAAATACCATTTAAATGATCGACTTCATGTTGCACGATGCGCGCTGGAAATCCGCTCAAGGTGAGCTCCATCATAGCGCCGACTAAAGTAAAATAACGGACTCGAATTGTGTCTGCTCTGGCGACTTGACCACGTTCACCTTCTACGCTTAAACAGCCTTCTTCACCTAAAAGCACCTGTTCTGACATTTCTAAAATTTCTGGGTTAAGCATCACCACTGCATCCATTTCAGGTGCGTCTGGGTAACGTAAATTAGGCCGAGAAGCCACAATAATCACGCGTTTCGAAACATAAACCTGTGGTGCCGCAATGCCGACACCACTTTTTATCTGCATGGTGGCATGCATCGATTGCGCCAGTTCATGTAACCACGTACTGTTAAATTCAGTCTCTAACACAGGTGAAGCAATGCACTTTAAAATTGCTTCTCCACGCTGTGCAACTGCTAAAATTGTACTCATTCCTTACCATCTCCAATACAGTGAAATATTTAAAAGCTACTCTTAGGCTTATGTTTAGAAAAATTTATCACGTTTTAATCATAGCTTAAGCTTTGGGCTGTAGAACAGCGAACACTATTCATTATTAAATATAAAAGACATGAACTATGTTTGATTGGTCTGCCCTATTGCAACATTATGGCTATTTGGCTGTATTTGTCGGTGCCTTCTTTGAAGGTGAAACTGTACTGCTTTTGGGTGCTTATGCTGTTCAACAACACCTTTTCAGTTTTTGGACTTTAATTGCTGTCGCAATGGTTGGCGGATTTTTGGGTGACCAAATGTATTATTATTTGGGTAAAAAATATGGCTATAGCTTTATAAAAAATCGCCCGAAATTAAATCAAAAATTTCAGCGTGCAAGCCAACTTATTTTACGTTATCCCACTTTAACCATTTTACTCATGCGCTTTTTATGGGGCTTAAGAACTATTATTCCAATGAGTTTCGGAATTGTGCATTATCCTGCGGTGCGTTATTTCCTCATGAATTTAATTGCGAGTTTTATTTGGGCCTTTGTTGTGGTCAGTGTAGGCTTGCAAATTAGTCACTGGCTACATGTCTTTTGGCATCTGCTCCTCCCACATCAACATAAAATTGTGATTACTGTCGCGGTGATTATCTGTATTGTTTTTACCCGAATGATGTATGGCCGAATAATTAAATTACAGAAATAAAAAGTATTCACTTAATGAGAAAAAATTAAGTCTGGCTTCATCTATTTTAACTATAAATATTTTACTGACTTTGGAATGCAATCATGAATACTGTGCCAGTATTGCTTGGCGTCGTTTTTAGCTCAATTGGCTTGGGCTATTTTATTTATGGTAAAAAACAACAACAAACCATGCCACTTATTTGTGGAATTGCACTAATGATTTACCCCTATTTTATTGAAAATACAGTTGTTTTAATATTAATTGGAATTATTCTCTGTATTTCACCCCAATTTATTCGCTTATAATACGGCCTATTAAAAGCCAATATCTTATAAATAATATAAATTTAGTTAAATCATAATAGAAAGTTATTAATATATAAATAAAGATTGATTATTCAACCAATTTTCAGATCATTAAACTAAACTAAGCTCTAATTAATTTCCGCTTTGTTTATGGAATATCTGCATGGACGCTCATCCACGTTTAACCAATGAAGACAAACGCACACTAGGACTTTCTTCCCTAGGTGGCGCCTTAGAATTCTATGATTTTGTAATTTATGTCTTTTACGCAAAAATCATTTCTGAATTATTTTTCCCTAGTACGCTTAGTCCGTTTTGGGCCATGCTCAACACCTATGGCATTTTTGCAGCAGGCTACTTTTTCCGTCCACTCGGCGGTGTGGTCATGGCACATTTTGGGGACTTAATTGGACGCAAACGCTTGTTCAGTCTGTCTATTTTATTAATGGCACTTCCAACCTTAATGATTGGCGTTATGCCCACATTTGAAACGATTGGTTATGCAGCACCTGTGCTTTTACTTTTAATGCGTGTGGTACAAGGCATTGCTATTGGTGGTGAAATTCCTGCAGCTTGGACATTTGTATCAGAGCATGTACCTGAAAAGAAAGTTGGTCTTGCCAATGGCTTACTTACCGCAGGGCTTTCACTGGGGATTTTACTCGGTGCATTAATGTCATTGTTTATTTCACTTAAATTCAGTGAAACTGAAATTCATGATTGGGCTTGGCGAATTCCATTTATTTTAGGCGGAATTTTTGGTTTTGTTGCACTGTACCTACGCACTTACTTAAAAGAAACCCCTGTATTCAAAGCCATGCAAGAGAAAAAATCCTTGGCCAAAGAACTCCCCGTTAAACAAGTGTTGGCTCATCATAAAACTGCCGTCATTGTAGGCATGTTTTTTACTTGGTTTTTAACGGCTTGTGTTGTTGTGCTTATTTTAGCCATGCCAAACCTACTGACAGGTGCTTTTGGTTTTGAACGTGCCGATGCTTTTAAAATGCAAAGTGCCGCCATTATCATGCAAATGTTGGGGTGTGTTTTGGCTGGTATGTTGGCTGACCGTTTTGGTGCTGGTAAAATTATGCTGTTGGGTTCTTTGGCTGTTGCCACTCTTGCCACCGTGTTCTATAACAGCTTAGGTCATGTTGCACCCTATACTGTATTTATACTGTATATGCTGTTGGGCTTAAGCTCAGGGACTGTCGGTATGGTGTCTTATAGTATGGTGAAAATGTTTCCTGCACAAATTCGTTTTTCGGGTATTTCTTTTTCTTATAATTTTGCTTACGCCATTGCAGGCGGGATAACCTTACCTCTTGTGCAGTGGTTAAGTGTCTACAGTCAAATTGGTGCAATGTACTACATTTGGGTGGTATGCATAGTGGCCTTTTTTACAGCCCTCGTTTACCGTTCGCGCTTTGAGCAACAAACAAAAAACCAAGAACTCAATGGTACGTCTTTAATTCAAGCAGATGATTAATTTTCTTGTTTGATGATTATCCATATAAAAAGAGCGGTAAATTCCGCTCTTTTTCAACTGGAAAGCCTACTTTAAACCGTTAAATTTTTACGTAACTCATCTTCGACGATGTCAATTTCCAACTGACTAAAACGACGAATTTCACTTTCCGCATGTTTTTCTAACATCCCACCAATAAGCGGAACATTGACTTTCACGCTCCATTCCAACTGAAACTGAATTTGCGAATCATCACCTGTCACTTGGCGCTGACAGTGGGCTTTTAAAGGTAAATTCGGGTCTAAGGTCACTTCAGAGGTCATTTTTGATAAGTCACTGACATCTGTACGTTTTAGACGAAATGCATCTTTTAAGAGTTTTTTTGCAATATCAGGCAGATTAACCTCTAAATTATAAGCACGCTTTAAGGTATAAATGTCCCCAGCTTTTTTAGATTCTAAAATTTCTAAATTTTCACCAGGAATACGTTTACAAACAGCTTCATGCAAAGTTATATCTGAAGCCAAGCGATGAAAGTCTGCTAGTGAAATACCTTGAATAGTAGCGTTGACAACAAACTGATGCGCCATGATGATTGTTCCTTTCATTTTTGTTTTTGTGGTTTTTCACTCTGACATAAAGGGCTTTATCCATGTCATGGTGAAATCTAAAGTTGCACTATACTCGTTTTTAAATGCTATTTTTTGCCATCCTGTATGACAATTTCCTCTGCGATATAAATAAAAACCACACGCTCATAACAACTCAAACGCACATCAAAAACTTCAGCACCATTATCTAATCCTGAAACTTCCCATACTGCACTTTTGGGTAAGTCATTAAGCCACGGTGCTTGGTAAAAGTCAGACACTGAATCAAAATTTAAATAGTCATTAGGCGTATTGACGATGCGCCTAATAAGCGCATCAAACTGATCCAACTGGGTTTGTTTAAAGTTAATCATCATGCCAAGACTATCTACACTTGAGCTAAAGCATTTGATTTGTGTTGCTGATGCTTCACTTGAGTCCACTGCCACCAACCAAAGGCTGCAAGCCCGACAAAACCTGCATATAAGCCAGCAGTGAGTATTAAGTCTTTGTAAATAAACATACCAACATAAATAATATCGACAAAAACCCAAAGCACCCATGTCGCAATATGTTTACGACTGGTCCAATAGGTTGCAAGTAAGCTAAAGGCAGCCAATTGAGCATCTAAAATGGGCACGGCCGCATCGGTAAAATATTTTAAACTAAGACCAAAAACCAAACCACCGAAGGTCGCCATCAACATTTGTAAAATGACCTTCTTGGTTGCTATCGGTTCGATGCGAATTTCATGCGCTTGATCGTGTTTTTTGCCTTTGAGCCAAAAATAAAAGCCATAAAAATTAACCACCATAAAGAAAAACTGCAAAATTGTTTCCCCATACAGCTTAAAGGTGTAAAACAAATAGGCGTACAACACAAAGGCCACAAAGTTAAACCCCCAGCACCACATATTGCGTTTAACCGTTAAGATCACGCCAATCAGACTAATAAGTACGGCTACAATTTCAAGACCAGACATGAGCAACGAAACTAAAAAAAGACGTTGCAATTATGGAAAATTCTGACCTAAAGGCAAGTTAAATCTACACCGTTTTGTTATTAAAACGCACTGACCACTCTATATGTAGAACCTGCTGTACAGCTTTTTTGACAATTTTATAAGGATTGTTTAAAACTAGCTCCATAATCATTTATTTTATCTTGAAGAGAAAAAATATGGATCATCAAGGGAAAGTCAGTCGTGAAATCCGTGGCCATATCATGCTGATTGGTCTGGATCGGGCTGAAAAGCGCAATGCATTTGACAGTTATATGATTCATGATCTTTCTGTCGCACTGACTGAATATGAAGATGGTGATGACTTACGTTGTGCCGTGATATTCGCGCACGGTGAACATTTTACCGCAGGCCTAGATTTAGTTGAACTGCAACCGAAACTGGCTTCTGGGGTCTTTCATTTTAATCCCAATGAAATTAACCCTTGGGGGACAAGCTCCAGAAAGCGGACTAAACCTGTCATTGTGGCCGTTCAAGGCTATTGTTATACCGCAGGAATTGAATTAATGCTCAATGCAGATTTAGTCATTGCACAGGACAATACTCAGTTCGCACAGATGGAAGTACAACGCGGAATTTTACCTTTTGGGGGAGCCACAGTACGTTTTGTACAAGCAGCTGGTTGGGCCAAAGCCATGCGTTTTTTGCTAACGGGCGCTCCGTTCTCTGCACAAGATGCGCTAGCGATGAATTTAATTACTGAAATTAGCACAATAGCACCACTTGATCGTGCCCTTGAATTGGCCGAACACATTTGTCGCGCTGCCCCCTTAGCGGTTCAAGCAACATTGGCATCGGCACAAGAAGCGACATTGCAAGGAGCTGAAGTGGCATTTTCCAATTTACAATTATATTTAAATCCCTTACTGCATTCACAAGATGCTCAAGAAGGTGTCATGGCCATGTTAGAGCGTAGAGCGCCTAAATTTAAAGGCAAATAAATACCATCATTACTCTAAAGCACTCAATTCAGAGGATGGATGCAAGCTGTCTCATGTGATGTAATAAGCGATTAGCTAAATGTTCCCTGTCGCCGAATTTCGTGTTTATGCTCTGCGCCAAAACGGTCGACATGTGCATAAAACACTCCATATTTTCCGACATAATATTCCAAAGATTGGTCGTAGAATGTCCAATAAATTGACCACTCTTCTAAATCTAATTTACGAATTTGTGTTTTGGAACACACCGGCATTTTACGAAATACTGCATCTTGTACCTTTTCAGCATGATCAATCGCGTACAATTGCTCTTGTTCCATAAATAAGTCAGCAATATCATCAAACAATTGTTGCTCATACGCATCGACATGAACTACCACTATTTCATCATTTTTGATATACGAACTGCCACTTATGCTCGCACCTTGATCTGGCGCTTGGGATTTGCGTCTTTTTTGAATAAATTTCTGAGTCTTATAAATTTTCAGACCAATAATCCAAGCGACAGTAAGTATAATTATGATGCAAAGTATCAATAAAAGTTTGACCATCTCTCAGCCCCGAAATAGTATTAAGTCATCTATTGTTCTCAATCATCATACGATAGATTTGGGTATTTTTTAAACAATTCATTGATATACATTCAGTGCTATAAAATTGTATTTTTTTTAAGGATAAGTACTTTTTAAGTATCACAACAGGAAAAGCAATCATGCCGTCATAAAGACTGTTTTGCTTTATAAAGTAAATTTCACATAAAGAAGACATCACACTTAAAACTGAATTGAAACAAAACTAGAATAAAACCCGACTATTTAAGTGAAAACTCTTCAAAAACACATCATAAAGCAACATTTCTCGGCTTTTAAAAATACAGATTATCTTCTGAAATGTAACTTCATTTTCAATTCAACAAGAAGAGCTATGATACGTGAATCAAGGATTGAAGATATTCCTGAAATTATTCAGGTGATTCATGAAAGTATACGTTCCTGCGTACTCGATCATCAACGCAACGAAAGTAACATTCAAATTTGGCTTGAAAAAACCAATCAATCCAATCTGTTGTTATGGCTACTTTATAATGACAGCTGGGTCTATATTGACAATAATCGTGTCGTGGGTTTTATTTTAGTGGATGACCAAGGGGTAATTTTATTAAATTATATTTGTCCTGAAATGCAACAACAAGGTATTGGCAAAGCACTTTTAATGAATATGATGGAACGTATGCACATTAAAAAAGTTAAAAAAATTACCTTGGACAGTACACAAACCGCTTTACACTTTTATAAGAAACATGGGTTTAAACCTAAACACACTGCAGATGTTACTTCAGCACAAACGACCACTCATTTGGTGAAATATTTAAGCTAAATTATTCATCTCAAAAATCTTAAATGACTTTCAGCTGATCGCGTCCCGAATGCTTTGCTTCATATAATTTCACATCGGCGGCTTTCATTAATGCATGAATATCAATATAACGATGTTGACGATCCATGAAAGCCATCCCCACACTCACCGTGACAAAATCCTTATGATCTTGTCGATTATGATGCTCAAACCCTTGCTGGCGAATTGCGTCTAAAACGGTATTCATTAATTCGACCGATACCTGAAATGGAACATTTTGCATGACGACAGCAAATTCTTCTCCGCCATAACGTGCTAAAAAAGCACTCGAAGGTAAGTTGTCTGAAATGACCTGAACCAGATTTCGCAAAATATCATCGCCTTTTAAATGCCCATAATAATCATTGTAGTTTTTAAAATAATCGACATCTAACATGGCAAAAATTAAAGTGCCCTGATGCTGTCGCTGTGTTTCTAAAAAACGCACTTGGATTTCGGCATTCAATGCACGGCGATTATATGCCCCAGTGAGCGCATCGGTTTGCACTTGATGTTCTAGCTTTGCATTTAGTGCATGAAGCTGTTCGGTGCGCGATTGTACTTTCTGATCCAGTAGACGATTCAGCTCCATCAAATTATTATTTAATTGCTCAGTATGATAGGTCTGGTACGCATAATTCCTAGACTGCTGTAGCATAATTAATAATGCATAAACGCTGGTCGAAATAAAAGATAAATTGACCGTATCAATCCAGTTCATCATTAATAAAAAGTCATTTAAGAAGGTAATACACAGAAAAATAACAGCGCATAAATTTAAGACAGAATATGTTTCGTGATGCTTTAAAGTCAGATAAAAACCATAAGCAAAGTTTATAAGAACCACCAAACCAAAGGGTGAGCAATACAGTGCCAGCCGTGCAAAAACTTCAGGAACTGAAACCAGTGTGACCGAAATATTCAAAGTCAATAACAACATCGCTATTTGGTAAATGAGACGATGTAAATATCTTGGACTCAATAAATAAATATAACTAATAAAAAATAGAATGGCGAAGTAAGTAAATATATACTCCAAGCGGGTGCCCCACAACCAGTTAATATCCGTAAATACGGTATAAGCATAGGGGGCAGAAAATAGGTTATGCAGCGCTAAAAAGACAATAAAGATGCCAAAAACAAAAATACTGGGGCTATTGCGAACTTTCGAGCCACGGAACACCGCAAATAAAATAGTGAATAAACCAATCCCCAGTACCGCGCCACAAACCATGGCAATGCTCATCATCAATTGCTGAAATTGGCGATTAATTACTTTTGCAACACCAATATGCATGGGGTTTTCTAGACCACCATGTAAAGATGAAAAGCTAGAAGCTTGAATTGCAAGGGTAAAGTATTCATTTTCCGCAACAAAATAAGCGATTCTTGGCGCATTTTCAGTCACGTGTTCTGCTGATGATTTGCCTATTTCACCGACACGAACCAAAAAATCTCCATTCAAATACACTCTATATGCGCCATATTGATTTGGAATTTTAATACCAATACGACGTCCAATGAATTCTTTGGGGATTTTAAAATATCCAACAAATGTGCCGTAATTTTCATTGCTACCAGTCAGTTCTTTAAATGAGGCAGGTAAATTGATGACTTTGGGGATAAATACAGGTGCAGGGCTTGTTCCAGTGAGAAATTGCTTTGGATAAAATAACCATTGACCTTGAAGTGGAGTACTTTCATCTTCAGAAAAATTGACTTCATTTACAGTTAAAAGATGTTGCTGATAAAAAGAAACTGGCGCAGTTTCATATTGCGCATAAACGGACGTTTGCCCAAATAAAAAGACAACGATGAGAAGAAGAGCTCCCCAGAAAAAACGAATTGCATCCTGCAAGTAAAACAATGTACACATTTTCCAAAATGTAGTTTATCAATCTAATGTACGGTTAATTTTGCTGATTTCCAAATACTTTTTCTTAATATTAGTAAACGGCTTCCTTGCCGTTTATTTAAACAAAAACTAAAACAATTAATCGCGAGTTTTCACATCAAACAATTCAATTTCAAAAATTAAATTTGAGTTCGCTGGAATAACATTCCCCATTTTACGTGAACCATAAGCCAAATGTGAAGGCACGATCAGTTTACGTTTTCCACCCACTTTCATTCCCATAATACCTTGATCCCATCCTTTAATGACACGGCCTGTACCAATTACGGTTTCAAAGTAACTGCCACGGTCAACAGAAGAGTCAAACTTCGTTCCATCTTCTAACCAGCCTGTATAGTGCGTGGTAATTAATGCGCCTTTAACCGCTTCTTTGCCTTCGCCAACTTTTAACTCAATAATTTCTAATTCATTTGACATATTTGCACACCTAAAAATAAATACTGCTACGCGACATTATAAACTGCTCTACAGCTATAACTGCACTTTTCTATGCAAATTGGCTAAAAGCTTAGCTCGATAATACTTGGATCATCCAATAAATATTCAGTTAAATGACGATGATTATCTGCTGTACCAATAAGTACCCAACGCCCTGTTATTCTATGTTCCGTTTTACGCTGTGTATTACGAATGACCTGCATGCCGTATTCTTTAAATAATTCTTCATATTTATCTAGAGTTTCTTGGCGGTATGGACAAACAATCCGATACGTCCGCGCCTGATGCCTATGCTCAATACGTTCTTGCACATAAATCAGCAAAATTAAAACGATTAAAACAATGAGTGTGGCAAACAAACTCAGTATCAAATAGCCCGCACCGACTGCCATACCAATCGCTGCTGTCATCCAAATGGTGGTTGCTGTAGTGATACCTGAAATGCGGTTTTCATCTTTAAAAATAACGCCCGCGCCTAAAAAACCCAGACCTGTTAAAATATTGGCAGCCAAACGGTCTGGGTTTTCTACACCAATTTTTAGCGATAAAATAGTAAATAGACAGGAACTCAAACTCACCATAATCATGGTGCGTAAACCTGCAGACTTACTGCGATATTCACGCTCTGCGCCAATAACAGCGCCAATTGCTAAAGCCACCAGCAGATGGATTAAGTCAGCATAATCTGCATACATACTGTGCCTTTATTGTTATTTCTCTGCTTTAGGTATACAAAACTTTGTATGAAAGATGCAAGTCTTGCTTACATCTTTCATTGAAATTTCAATCAATACTGTTGCATGAATACGGCTCTAAAACGCGTACTGAATTATTGCAACTGTTCCCACTCAATGACCGCTTGTGCATGATTGCCAATTAAAGTCCATTCACCATCCATCACATTTAACTGCAATTGCATGGTACGTTCACACAACGCCTGAATGGCTTCAGTGGTTGCAGTAGACAACTTCCACATTTCAACATTTTTTAATGTCTTTAATTTGCTATTGCGTTTGTACCATTCATCAACAGCACTGCCATAAGTAATGACCGCAACTTGCTTGCAACGTGCACTGGCTTTTTTTACTTTGTCTTCATCTGGGCTACCGACTTCAATCCATTTTACCAATTGACCCGTTAAATCTTTTTCCCACAAGGCAGGCTCATCTGTCTCAAACAAATCTTTGGTAAATTCCAAAGCTTCATCTGCATAACGTGCGTAAGCTAAAATACGCACCATCAGACGTTCAATGGTTTCTGAAGGATGTAAAGCCATTGTCAGTTGGAAGTCCGCATATTGATGAACATCCATATTGGCAATATTCAATTCTGCTTTATAAATTGTCGCTTTCAGTGCCATAAAAAAGTCCTCAAATTTGGCGCCTAGCATATAAGATTTAGCCACATTTTGCAGAGAAGATTGCGCTATTTCGTATCATCAACACGGCAGTTCATCAACTGGCTTTCAAATTCTAGCCATTCCTTACTTTGCTGATAAATAATTTCGAGGCGGTTATCAATACTTTCTTCGGCAGATTGATAGTTGAATTGTTCAGGATTGAAGTTAAAACTTTTCCAGCCCGCATTGGTATTAAAGATACCTTTGATACGTAACCAATTTTTTTGTTCACAAAGCACGTCTAATAAATCATAAAAATCAAAAACCCAGCGCTTTGGCATTTTCCAACCTGCAACGCTATAGCCTTGTGCTGTTTCAACATAATGATAAGGCAACTGTTTAATTTCAGGCATGGCTTCTGTTGACGATAGATTTCTTTGAATTTGGAGCAAAGGCTGTATTTTTCGCGACGTGCCCGTAAAAGCCAAATCAACATCGGTCAGGGTCAACTCCTCTATGGGTAGGTTTAACCATATTTGCTGATAAGGCCGATATTCTTTTTGTAAGGCGAATAATGCCAATTTGTCTGCGTCAGTCATCACATCGACATGAGAAACCGTAACAATTTGTGCGGCTTTCAGCTGATCTGCATATAAGTTTTGCTTGCTCCAATCACTATCATGCAAACGTGAACCATCAATCACCGTGACCAAAGCCCGCATGTTCAAATGAGGTTGCCAATGTGGCTCAGTTAGTTGTTCTAACAACTGTGCAGGATGCCCCAAACCAGTGGGTTCAATAAATAAACGGTCAGGTTGAGTTTCTGACAATAAGCGCGACAAGGCCATCTGCATGGGCATTTGACTGCTACAGCATAAGCAACCGCCCAGTAACTCTTTAACGGCATAACCTTGATCTTGTGGTAGTAACTGCTGATCGACCCCAATTTGACCAAACTCATTCATCAACACAGCCCACACTTCACCTTCTGGTTTTTGGCTCAGTAAATGCTTCAGCAATGTGGTTTTTCCAGCACCTAAAAAGCCTGAAATAATATGCACAGGAATGGCATGAGATGGGGTAATAAGCTTCAAAATGGCCTGCATGAACAAAAGTAACTGACATATTCTATAGCGATACGCCCTTAATCGTGCAAGTTTCTAAACCTCGGTTCAATGGTTATTTGCAAGTCTCTATTTTTCACTCTGTTGATGATGCAATGTCTTAAAAATAGACCTCGATACTCCCACCCCTCATTCAATTGAGCGTTCAAAATTGCTTAGATCAGCAATATTGTAATAAATGCTTACATCTTTAACGCACTCAAATTTAATATTTAAGCGTTCAAACCAACTGGTTGGTAAAGCGTATGTAATCTAAAATTGCCTAATCTAGGTTTTTGAAATGTTTTCATACATTTTATTTGAAAATTTGAGCGCAATTTTCACATAAGACTACAAAGTTTCTGTCCTTGTATCGTTCGAGTAAATCGTCATGTGGCCTTTTGTTGCGGCTATTGATCATATCCCTTGATACTTTTAGCATGAGTTCGGATTCAAATTGAGAGTGATGCTCAATGTGAATCATGATGAAAATACATTAAAGATTAAAAGGATGCTCAAAATGAAATTAACTCAAATTTTACTTGCTTCAACTTTGGCTGTTGTCGCTGCAACCAGTTTTGCCGCTTCAGATGCTCAATCACCAACCATCAAAGAAGCGCAAAAAATTGTGGTAAGTACACAGGAACAACCGGTTGCCGAAGATGCGACAACCCACTCAAGTGCTGCACAGCCCGCTTCTGAAGCAAATGCTGAAGGCGCTACACCTACTCAGCCTGCGCAATAACAACAGCGCAATTGACGCTTCGCCTTTTAGGCTAAAGCTGCTCAACATTGATTTTTAATGTTTTTAGCCTAAAAATAAAACCGAAGTGCTGTCATTAGCTCTTCGGTTTTTATATCGACTATACGCAGAATGATCGTCCTCTCAATCTTGGGCAATAAAAAAGACCGCCATGGCAGTCTTTTTCTTTCGCGAAATCAGCGATTGGTCGATTTTTTATAAATGCTACAAGATGGATGATGATTTTCCTGTAAGCGTGCAACTTTGCGATGCTCTGCAGCTTCAAAACGGCAACGCTTCCAATCATTGTCCAAATTCAATGCAGGAATTGGTTTTGGTTTACCTGTTTCATCCACAGCAACCATAGTGAAATAGCAACTGTTGGTGTGGCGTACTGTCCGTTTTTGGATATTCTGTGCTTCTACACGAATACCAATTTCCATCGACGTGCGACCGACATGATTTACACTTGCAAGAAATGTCACCAGCTCACCGACATGAATCGGTTCTTTAAAATTTACTTTATCTACAGATAAGGTAACCACATAGCTCCCCGAATATCGGCTCGCGCATGCATATGCCACCTGATCCAGCAATTTTAGAATAGTGCCACCATGGACATTACCTGAAAAGTTAGCCATATCTGGGGTCATTAAGACTGACATGTTTAACTCAGATTGGTCTTCTAATACTGGAGCAATTTGATCTAATGGGGACATCGCGTTTCTCTAGACTCTGTGAAATCACATTGATAAGTGTGATTATTATATCGTTTTTCATTTGAAGAAAATGTTCTAATCGGCAAAAAAACCATCACTATTATTTATAGTGATTCCATCATCATTCAATAAAATATATAAAAGTAAGTTTAAATGATTGAATTCGAATTAAATTTACCAAATATCCTCGTCATTGACCTATGACAAAAAATACAGCGAATTAATGTGTATTCTCTCACAATAAGAAAAATGAACAGATAAAAAGGATTGAATGAAAGAACAACAAGATTATAACGCGAGTCTTATAACTGAGGCCGCAGAATTTTAAGCATTTCAAATGACGTATTTTTCTAACTTAATTTTTGCTGATGATTCATCGGCTGCTACGGAGGTCACGATAAAAACATGAGCAATTTTTAACTGTAAGCTACAGTTAAACCTCTAGATCATAAAATTGATACAACATAGCCATAGGATGGTTTAGTTTAATAACAATAACTTAATATAAAGATATGTATAAAACAGAGATGGTTAAGGCATGCTTTAGCGCTCATACCTATAAAAGCTAATACATACAACAGTACGATTCAGATCAGAAAAATTATCGATTAAAAATACCAGAAAATTTAATTATTTTTCTACACAGTTCGTCCCAAATAAATACCATCTTGCTTAGATGGTATCTTAAAAATTGTACTAGCGCTGTGCGCTATAAGGCATGATCTGATGCCCTAATGCATATTTATGTGTAGCATAAACCAGAGAAATGTCATTTAGTTTCAGCTCAGCCGCTGTGACACCTGCCTGCATGGTCGACTCACGACCTTCAACATCAAAAATATGGGCTTTTTCCCGAATATCGGGTTGAATGACCACATCTGCACGCTTTAACTCTTCTTTGGCCAAATAATACTGCATGATGTTAATATTTTGATTGAACAATCCCCATACATTTGTGGTTTCAGTATGTACAGGCTTTGCCAAAATATCGACCGCAATAATAATATCTGCACCTAAATCACGTGCAACATCGACAGGGACTGGACTGACCAAACCACCATCGACATATTCCTGCTGATTAATGACCGCAGGAATAAACATGCTTGGAATAGACACTGAAGCACGTACTGCTTGCCCTGTATTTCCCGCATTAAAGACCATTTTATTGCCCTGTTGTAACTCGGTCGCAACCACATACATTGGGATTTTCAGAAGTTCTAATGGGGTATTACTGACTTGTTTATTAATATAATCTTCTACTTTTTTGCCGTCCAACACCCCTTTTTTATCAAGGCGAATTTCTCGTACATCTTTCGGCTTCATGCTTAAAGCAACTTCACGTAATTGCTCTGCGTTCATACCCGACGCATACAGTGAACCAACAATACTACCTGCACTGGTACCTACAATAAAATCGGGTTTAATACCATTGGCTTCAAGAACTTGTATTGCACCAATATGTGCATAACCTCGTGCTCCACCACTACCCAGCACCAAAGCCACAATAGGACGCTGTTCTTGTTGCTTGAGTTTTTTAAAATCAATACGGTCTTTTCCTGCATAGGCTTCTACAGGCTGTAAAGTAGAAAATTCTGTGATAAGCCCTGACACTGAAGTCGTATCAGTTGCTTGAGTTGCTATCGATTGACAACCCGCGAGACATACACAGGCCAACGTAGCAAAAGCAAATTTCATTTTCACCACAAATATTCCCACGGTATTGATTCAAGTTCTTTATAACTGGACAGTCTAAAGAGATCGGGTTGTAGCAACTGTTATAATTCGTTAAACAGCAAAGGTTATCAGCGCCAGTTGTGCCAAACAGTCATCTTATAAAATTATAATTCAAAAAAGAACCTTGTGAAGAAGTATGTAGCGATGTAATTTATTTTAAGTTTTTGGATATTTTTATAGATGCGGTACCAATCGTATTTGTCACTTTTGAATAGCCTTTTTTTACCTATATGTAAATAAAAAGTCTCTCAAATATTGTGTACTAAAAGATAATAAGAAAGCCCCATCTAGGGATTATTGATTTTATACACCCAAGCAAGTGAAGTTTGATTGAATTATTCATACAAAAGAAAAGCCTTTTACAAGGCTTTTCTTTTCATCATTTACGCTAAAAATTTAAGTACCATTTGAATAACTGTCGCATTAATCAAATCTACAAAGAACGCACCACATAGTGGCACAATCAAAAATGCCTTATGTGATGGCCCGTACATGTTGGTAATGGCCTGCATATTTGCAACGGCAGTAGGTGTTGCCCCCATACCAAAACCACAATGCCCTGCAGACAATACTGCAGCATCGTAGTTTTTCCCCATAACACGGAATGTGACAAATGCAGCATACAGTGCCATGGTCAAGGTTTGCGCACCTAAAATAACAACCAGTGGGCCAGCTAGATCTGACAATTGCCACAATTTTAATGACAATAATGCCATCGCTAAATAAAGTGACAAAGACGCATTTCCAAACACATCAATGGCGCGGTCAAATATCTGAACTTTAAAAATGCTTTCCAGTATATTTCGTAAAATTACACCACCAGCCAAAGCCCAAACAAATGTCGGTAACTCAAAGATTGTCCCTTTGCTATAACCAGTCATGAATTCAGCAAAAGCCAAACAAGCTGCAAATAGACCCAATGTCGTAATTGCATTATCTGCTGTAATTAAGCGAACACGATGTGGATATTCGAATGGTACATATTCAGTCGAATTAATATCTTCTAGAGGTGTACTATCACTTTTTTCAATTTGTTCATTGGTACGAGGAGTTGCCAATTGATAACGGTTGATAAGCAACTTCGCTAGAGGCCCACCAATAATACCGCCAATAATCAAACCGAATGTTGCACTAGCCATACCTAAAGCCAACGCACCCTTAATACCATGTTGCGTCTCTAAAATTTCGCCCCAAGCACCCGCTGTACCATGGCCACCTGTTAAGGTAATTGAGCCAGCAATTAAACCAATTAAAGGATCAATACCCAATAAGGTCGCTAAGCTAATACCAACAAAGTTCTGTACCACAATAAATGAAGCAACAGCCACCAAGAACACAACAAGTCCCAAACCACCTTCTTTAAGTTTGGCGAAATTTGCACTTAAACCAATAGATGCAAAAAAAATCAGCATAAAACTGGTTTGTAGTGCACTACTCGTCGTAATACTATAGCCCCAAAGGCTATGTACAATAAGCGATATAACCGCTGCAACCAAACCACCGGCAACTGGTTCAGGAATATTGTATCGCTTTAAAAAACTAATCTTATTAACAAGAAAACGCCCCAACAACAATACAATAACTGCTGCAATTAGGGTATAGAACGCGTTAAAAGTAAATTCCATAATAATAGTCCATGCAGATAATGGCCCGCCACAATTAAACAGTCCTGTAAAATAACAACGAAACATAAGCGTCAGCTCTGCCTAAATCATTAAGCAGTCTGTATTGCTTCGCAATAAAAATTTAGCGGTCCATCTGATGCTTCTCACAACAAATAACTGTAATACGTCAATAGCCGAACATGCGGTGTTTGTATTACTTCAATATTCAAACCCAGCGAAATGCCTATAATGATTCATCTCATCATTATAATCCTCTAGCGTTCCACTGCATCATCATAAGCCAGATGCCTTTGATCAACCATCAATACGAATAAAAGTGGGACATTATGCAGATTTTTTGTAGAAAATCTTTATTTTTTTACAATAATATTGATTGATTAGCTTTATATTTTTGGTATTTTTTTTTAAATTTCTAATTTGGTATTTTTAAGTTGCTAAATTATTTAAGTTTATAAAAAACAGGAGCTTTATGCTCCTGTTTTTTATCTAGATTCTAACTATTAAAAATTAGAAGCTATATTTTGCCATTAAGCCAACACGGTCATCGTTGTACGAGTTACCACCGAATGTTTTACGCTTACCATTCACATATTCAACACCTAGCTCAACAGGCTTAACTGGTGCATAAATGATGTTTAACCATGCTTGTTGCACTTCTTCATTCTGAGCTGGACTAAGTGTTGCAAAACGTGAACCGTCATCTGCAAACAATGCACCATAGGCTACAGTCGAACGTAGTTTTTCATTGAATTTATACGTTGCACCCACTTGTACAGCTGAAAATTTGTTTTGTTCAATATTATTACCATCAACTACATATGCATTATTAGCGGCATATAAATAGTTGCTGTTCCCTTCAGCATATGAAAGATCACCATTTAGCTTCAATTGATCTGTCACTGCATAAGATGCACCTGCTGCTACACCCCAAGCTGTTTCTGTATCATCTGCTAGTTTTGACTTGTAGTTTTCAACAAGTGCACGTGCAGACGCTGAACCTTTGCCTTCTGCAAAACCTTGAGTTACCTTCGCAGTTAAGTTTGGAAGACGGTACTGAACATCGCCAGCTGTCGCTGTTTTGCTGTCGCCTTCTTCTGCTGAAACAAATAATTGAGTTTGCGGTGCAAGTTTATAATTATAACGAACTTGTGGAACACGTGCAGTACCGCCACCTGCGTTGGTGCTGAAATCAATCATTTCAGGTGCATGGCTAGACAAGAAGTTAGACGTTGTTTGACCAAATAACCAGCTGTTATAAGTCAAATATGCATGACGGATACGTAATGATTCACTATCACCAGCACCGGCAAAATCGACTTCCAACTTACCGCCTACTTTATTGTCACCACCAACTGGTGCAGTAAAATCTAAGCCAAAGCGGGTTGTTTTAGCTGTTGCACGTAACTTGTCTTTTGTAGCGCCAGTAGAGCTAGCTACGCCACCAAAGTCCCCATCAAAACCTTCAATAATGTAGTTTGCATCACCGCGAATAAAACCATAGAGGTTTACATCTGCACCAGATTTAGATTTTAAGCCTGCAAGTGTAGACACAGGTTGTACTGCTGGACGAGTTTTAACTTGTAGAATTTCAGCTTGTTGTTGTACTTGCACGTGTTGTTGCTGTACTTGAACCTGCTGTTGCTGTTTGATTAATGCTTTTAGCTCTGCAACTTCAGCGCGTAATTGTGCAACTGCCTTTTGGTCTGCTGTGGCTGCATGCGCAGAATTCAACATAATTGCTGAAACGGCAATGGCTAAGCTGTATTTAACCGCAGGGTTTTTAAGTTGAACGAAATTCATATACTCTCCAGAAGAATTCTAATTTCACACATTTTTTATCAATCCCGATGAAAATGTGCTTTTTTGTTACAATCTTAACTTTTCCATAATTGCATATTTATACAGGAAAAATCGCAATCCTCTTTGCTGTTTTTACGCTTTTTTAATTTATAATTAGAATAAAGCACATGGCTTGTCTTCTAATTATACAAATCATCAATGCGTAAAAAAAACTCCATTTTTACCGTTTTAAATAAACCGTTTTATTGCAATCATTGGATCAGTCAAAGCGCTCTGTTTTATGAAATCCATTTTTAGGTCTTTTAAAAATTGAGTTGCTCATCCTGACATCCCATGTGCAATATTTGAACGGACATTCAAGCGAATAACCATCTGTGCTTTAGTAGCATGTTGTTACATGCTAAATAAATGTGATGGCAAAAAAACAATAAAGAGGCTAAAAACAATTTTCTATTTCGACTTAAACTATTGAACTGTAGAATAGATTGTCATTAAAATAGCGCGAACATATATGCTGAAAGCATCACAATTATACCTATAAAATATAATTTCATACCTTAAAAGTATTTCAACTTTAGTCTATTTTTCATCATTAGGTAGCCTGACTTGTTCTATCTCAACTAAAAATGTTAAACAACAGTACGAATTAAAATTAAATGTCAATAAAAGGGAATTTTTATGGATCAGCAGCAAATGCAATCTGTCGACCAAGTCATCACTTCGCGCCACTCTGTGCGGGCTTTTTTAGAGACTCCCATTGATGTTGAAATACTCAAAGATATTTTACGAGTGGCAAGTCGTGCCCCTTCTGGCACCAATACACAACCTTGGAAAGTCTATGTGGTACAAGGGCAAAAGCGTGATGAATTGGTTAAAAAAGTCTGTGCTGCTCAAGTAGAATTATTTCATCACCCTGAACTTGCTAAAAACTACCAAGAAACTTTTCCCTATTATCCTGAACAATGGTTTTCACCTTATATTGACCGTCGTCGTGAAAATGGCTGGGGCTTATACGGATTGCTCAATATTCAAAAAGGTGAAAAAGAAAAAATGGCACAACAACAACTCCG
The DNA here is from genome assembly GCF_001707755.1 of Acinetobacter celticus. GTDB lineage: Bacteria > Pseudomonadota > Gammaproteobacteria > Pseudomonadales > Moraxellaceae > Acinetobacter > Acinetobacter celticus. The sequence continues at coordinate 462,294 of NZ_MBDL01000008.1, forward strand.
CAACTTCAAATTATTTGATGCGCCAGTTGGGCTATTTTTCACTGTGCATCAATCTTTAGGCATTGGTTCTAAAATGGATTTAGCCATGATGATTCAAAATGTCATGTTGGCAGCCAAAGCTCGTGGTTTAGACACTTGCCCACAAGCAGCATGGAATCACGTTCACTCTATTGTGCTAGATACACTAAATGCATCGGAAGATGAAGAATTGGTCTGTGGCATGGCTTTAGGGTATGCAGACCCCGATCATATTGTGAATACCTTTATTACACCACGTGTTCCTGTAGAAGATTTTGCGGTGTTTTTAGAATAATGGTATTGAATAGCAATATTGAACTGGTAACAACAATCAAAAAATGAGGCTTAAAAGCCTCATTTTCATCTCTGATTTTAAATATACGATTTAAATATTTCGATATGCGATTATATTAAATAAAGGTTTAAGCCGTCTGCCCTGATTGAATTTTTCGCAGTGCAAAAAGTACAATTGCAACAAAGATGAGCATCACCCCTGCCATATTCAATAATGCACTCCAAAGCATAAAGTTCAAAATTAACCCACCAATCAGGCCACAAGCAAACTGTAAGCTTCCCATCAGCGCACTGGCCGTTCCTGCACGCGCTCCTTGTTTTGACATTGCCAAAGCCATAGCATTCGGCCCTGTAAAGCCAATTCCTGAAACCGTAAGAAACATTCCTAACATGACCCAAACCAACGGTGTACTTTCAAATAGCGCTGCCATCAACAAAACAAATACGCCAAATAGCTGTATATATGCCCCTAATCTTAAACGCTGAATCACCTGAGTCTTTGTGACCAAGTGCTTATTAATCGTAGAAAACACCATAATTCCAAAAGCATTTGCACCAAAAGCATAAGCGAATTGTTGTTGGCTTAATCCATAACTGTCCATTAAAACTGCAGCTGAAGAACTGATATAACAAAACAGTAATCCACCAGAGAAACAACCAATAATCATTGGTGCCCTAAAACTGCCATCTTTTAAAATTGCCATATACAGTTGTAATACTTGATTGAAATTCAAGTTCAAACGACGGCTAACAGGTAAGGTTTCTTTAAAAAAGAAATGCACACACAGCAGACAAATCACACCCATAAAACTTAGACAAGCAAATACAGCATGCCAACTAAAGAAGTGTAGTATCCAAGACCCCAACATTGGTGCAATAATAGGCGCAATTCCCATTACAATCATCATGCTAGAAAAAGCCTGCGCTGACGTTTGTATGTCTAAGCGGTCGCGAATAGCCGCCCGCGCAATCACCACACCAACACAACCACCCAGTGCTTGTAAAATACGCGCAGCAATTAAGCTCCATTCATCTTGTGCAAATAAACAGATTAAACTGGCGACAATATAAAGGCTTAAACCAAAATACAGTGGAATTTTACGGCCAATACGGTCACTCACAGGGCCGTAAATTAATTGTCCAACTGCCAGACCTAAGAAATAGGCCGGCAGAGTATTCGAAATCATTTGCGTACTGACATTAAAATCTTGTGCCATTTGAGGCAAAGCAGGCAAATACATATCAATAGAAAGTGGGCCTAGCGAAGTTAAAAGCGCCAATAACATAATCCATGCACTTGAATACTGGGCCTTGCTCTGTTCGACTTTCATATGAATATTTCATTATAAAATGAGAGGATTACAGACAAGTTTACACAGGTCATAGTATTATTTCTGCATATTCAAGGTGAATAATCACATAATTTGAAGATTGGTTTAGCAAACCTCAATTTTGAACAACAAAGGATAGAAATTGAACTCTTGGCTCGTACGTCTTAAGCAAGCGACTTACAACACCACCTTCATGTATAACATTCGCATGATTATCGCTTTTTCGGGAACAGCTTTTGTCCCCTATTTTATTGGCCAACAGATTTATACCATTCCCTTAACACTGGGTGTTGTAGCTGCAGCTTTAAGCGATATCGATGACCGTTTTTCTGTACGGCTTATGAACCTGATCTACACCTATATTGGGTTCTTTGTCACTGCCGTATCTGTCTATTTGTTGTTCCCTTACCCTATTTTATTTGCTATTGGCTTAATTGTGGCCTGTATTGGTTGGATTTTACTGGGCTCCTTAGGTCGGCGCTACGCCACCATTTCTTATGGGTGTTTAGTGGTTTCAGTTTATGCGATGTTGGGCGTACATTTATTTGATAATTGGTATATGCAAGCCAGTTTATTGGTGATTGGTGCCGCATGGTATGGAATCATTTCCACCATTAGCTTTTTACTTTTCCCTGTGCGTCAAGTACAAGACAAATTGGCACAATGCTATTCATCATTAGGTGATTTTCTGTTTGCCAAATCAAATTTATTTGATGTCGACATGACTGCAAAAAGCTACCAACAAAGCATGATTGAATTGTCTTTAGAAAATGCCAAGCTGACTACCATCTTCAATGAAATGAAAACCGCCCTACTTACCCGTTTAAAAGGTGACCGCGGGCAAAAAGATACGCGACGTAACCTGCAATATTACTTTGTGGCGCAGGATATTCATGAACGTGCCGATTCAGCACATTTTGACTATCAAAAACTGGCCAAAATTTTTGAGCACAGTGACATTCTTTTTCGCTTCCAGCGCATTCTGTTCATTCAAGCCAAAGCCTGTAAAGACTTAAGCTCCTGTATTATGCAACGTAATGCTTATGATCACAGTAAGCGCTTTAAGCATTCTTTTGAAAATTTAAAAATATCTTTAGATAAATTACGTGCAGAACAACAATATGACCAAGTTTGGGTAAATGCGCTGTTTTCCTTGTTTCAAAACTTAAAGGCAATTGATGCTCAATTGCGTAACGTTGAAACAGAACGCCACATCAACTTTGATAAAACCAATCATATAGAAAACCAATTAAAGGACGATGATCTGAAAGGTTGGGACGATATTGTGATTCGCATCAAACAGCATTTAACGCCTGAATCTGTATTGTTCCGTCATGCCATTCGAGTGTCTTTAGTGCTGTTCATTGGCTATATTTTTGTACAGATTACAAATATTCAATATGGTTATTGGATTCTACTGACCGCTTTATTTGTGAGTCAGCCAAATTTTAACGCAACGAAACGACGCTTATATTTACGTATTGTCGGTACCTTGGTCGGTATTATTCTTGGCTATGCCATCTTGTATTTCATTCCCTCTATTGAAGGCCAACTGCTCCTACTGGTGTTCTGTGGTGTTTTATTCTTTGAATTACGCAGTAAACAATATGCACAAGCCACTGCTTTTATCACTATTTTGGCTCTCATTAACTTCAATTTAGATGGTTTAGGCTTTACTGCCGCGGTACCTCGCATGGTCGACACCATTATTGGTTGCGCCTTGGCATGGTTTGGGGTGAGTTTTATTTTCCCCGATTGGAAATTCCGTCGCCTCCCACGCACGATCAAACGCTCATTACAAGCGCAATGTAATTATTTAATAGAAGTGGTTGCACAATATAAAGATGGTCGAAACAATGGGCTGAATTATCGTGTGGTGCGTCGTGCGGCCCACAATAACGACGCAGATGTTGCATCTTTAATTTCAACTTTAGCCACGGAACCCGATTTTGACCCTGTACAAAAAACTCAAGCTTTTGAATTCTTATGCTTAAATCACACCTTTATTAGTTATATTGCAGCTTTAGGTGCACATCGGGAAAAAATTCAAGATCAAGAAATACTGATGTTGTTAGATAAAGCCGTAGAAGATATTCAAGGTGCACTTCTACGCGACGAAGTTCCTGATTTAACCGTGCAAAATATGCTCCAAACAATTCGCCATCGTCTTTCACAAAATAATGATGAAGATCAAAAATCTTTGATTGTTTTACAACAACTTTCCTTGATGTTTAGCATCTTAGGTCAACTCAGTCGTTTAAAGCAGAATTTAAGCCACGATCACGATCAACGTGCGACAGAATTGGCTTCATTATAATTCGGATGATTTTGGAACAATATACTCACTGAATTGCTATAATTAATGCTAAACTTTTTACAGCTTGAAATTTGTTAGTTGACCATGACCGTAAAAAATCTATACGCTTATACGCTACAACCAGTAGCTTATGAAGTTTCTGAAGAAGAACAACGCAATGCACAACTTGTATTGTCTCGTAGCAATTATAAAATTGGTAAAAAAGCTTGGCTAATTATGGGTGCAATTATTGCCCTTGCCGTGCTTGGAATCATTTTTATTAAAAACTATTCCACCATTTTTTGCTGGGTTGCAATTGTTGCAGTTGCCATTTACCTCCTTGTTCGTACCTTTGGTATTGAATGGTATGTCAAACGCAAACTGAAAGAAGTGCCAGTCCAAGAAATTAAAGGCATCCGTTTAGGTGTACAACCTCACGGTATTTCTATGCAACAACAAATGGGCATGCAAACAGGTAACATGACCGTAGGTTGGAAAGACATTTATGAATGGTACAACACACCAGAATTTATTCTTGTGAACTTTAAAATTAAAGGTCAACAAGGTGCTTACATTCTGCCTAAACGTTTGGATAGTAAAAACTTTCCGTTCAGTACCATTCGTAAGCATTTGACTGAAGTTGTCGGTGCACCGAAAGCTGTTTAAATAAAATTGTATAAAAAAACCTCCATCAATTTGGAGGTTTTTTTATTTTCTTAACTAATAATGATAATGAGAATAAATATTATCCTTAAAATCCATATTGTCTGCTAAATATGAGGTTATAATTCGCACCATTCTATCTACGCCCTAAACATTGATTGCCATGTTTAAAAAAATTCTATTTCAAATCCATTGGTTTCTCGGCATTAGCGCTGGCTTAATACTCTCAATTATGGGGGTGACTGGGGCAATCTATTCTTATGAACAACCTATTCAAAAATGGCTCAATCCTGAAAGCTATACAGTTCAAGTCGAACAAAAAAACAAATTAACCCCTGCTCAAATTTTTCAGCATTTTCAGCACACTGACCCCGCAATTAAAATCAATAGTATTACCATCAACCCAGATCCTACAGCCTCCTCCTCGATTAATATTGTGAAAGAAGGTGCACGTAAGGGTTATAACATGATGATTAATCCTTATTCTGCGGCCGTATTACCTGAAATTAAAGGGCGCGAATTTTTCCAATTTATTCAGCAATTGCACCGCAATTTAACAGTCGGCGAAGTCGGTAAGCAGATTACTGGCGCCAGCGCCCTTATGCTGATTTACTTTGTCTTGAGCGGTCTTTATTTACGTTGGCCTAAAAAGCATTCGGTCAAACAGTGGCTATTTGTAAAACCCAAATTGAAAGGTCGTAATTTCCTGTGGGATTTACACGCAATTGTTGGTACATGGGTCATTATTTTTTATCTACTTCTCGCATTTACAGGTTTGTACTGGTCATATGATTGGTGGCGAAATGGCATGTTTAAAGTGATGGGTGTAGAACGTCCACAACCTGAAATGCAAGCCAATACTCAAAACAAAGGTGCGGAAAATAAACAGCCTCAACCACCTGAAATAAATCAAAATAAACCAGCAATGACAGCTCAAACTGAGCATGGTCAAAAAGGCGAAGGTCGTGGCTCTAAAGGCTTAAAACCAGAACAAGTCAGCTATGCATTAAACCAAACATGGACAGGCTTTAACGCACAAGTGGGCCGTGAATATTCAAGCATTACATTCAATATTCCGAAAAAAGCCAATAACGAAATGGAAGTTTCATTTGTGGATAGTATTCCTCAACATGAACGTGCACGTAATAAAGCAACCTATGACTATCAAGCATCGCAAATTAAAAAGCTTGAATTATATGAAGACCAAAAGCTGAATCAAAAAATCATGAATAGTATGTTACCGGTACATCGCGGTAGCTTCTTTGGTCCTGTCTATCAGTTTGCGGCTATGTTGGCGGCCTTAATAATGCCTTTATTCTTCATTACGGGCTGGATGCTGTATTTAAAACGTCGTAAACAAAAACGTTTAACCCAGCAAGCACGGAATAGTTTAATTGGCACCACATTAGACCCAAATGCCAAACCTTGGCTCATTGCTTATGCGTCTCAAACGGGCGTTTCGGAACAACTGGCTTGGCGCACGGCAACAAGTTTGCAAGAAGCTCGTCAACCTGCGAGCGTTAAATCAGTCCAGCAATTGACTGCTGATGATTTAAAAAACTCCTCACAAATTTTGTTTATTGCCAGTACTTATGGAACAGGTGAATCGCCAGATTTAGCTTCTGCTTTTGAGAAAAAATTGATGTCTCAAACGCTAGATTTAACTCATCTAAGTTATGCAGTATTGGCGTTGGGTTCACAAGAATATCCAGATACCTTCTGTAGTTTTGGACATCGTATTGATACATGGCTACAAGCGAATGGCGCGGTTCAATTGTTCAGTACCATTGAAGTCGATAATGGCAATGTAGCATCTATTCAGCACTGGAATAGTGCATTGGCCCAAAGTACAAAGCTCAACTTACAAGCCATGACCATCGATAAAACGTTCGATACCTGGATGTTGTCACAACGTACTTTACTCAATCCAAACAGCTTAGGGACATCTGCTTTTAATTTAGAGTTTCAGCCAACACATGAAGTCCTTTGGCAAGCGGGTGATATTGCTGAAATTCAACCTGGCAACAGTCCTACGCGCATTAACGACTTCTTAGAGCAACAAAACATTTCAGCAAATACCTTGGTGGGTTCAAGCAATAAAACTATTGTAGAAATGCTTTGGAATCGTAATTTAACAGTTGAAATTAAGCCATTTTCCAATCTAGATCAATTACTGCAACAACTACCAGTATTGCCATCGCGTGAATACTCTATTGCTAGCATTCCTGAACAACAAGTTTTACGTTTAGTGGTACGCCAACAGTTAGATACCCAAGGTCAATTGGGCTTAGGTTCTGGCTGGCTGACACAACACATTGCACTGAACAGCCCAATTGCAATGCGGATTCGTACCAATGAATCGTTCCATTTGATTGATGATAACCGCCCAATCATTTGTATTGGTAACGGAACAGGTATAGCAGGCCTCATGAGTTTGCTAAGCGCACGCATTCGTTCGGACTATACAGAAAACTGGCTGATTTTTGGCGAACGCCAACGTGAACACGATTACTTCTTCCAAAGTACAATGGAAGCATGGCAAAGCACAGGCATGTTGAAACGCTTAGATTTAGCTTTTTCACGCGATCAAATAGAAAAAATCTATGTGCACCACAAACTTCGTGAACAAGCTACGGAAGTGAAAAAATGGGTTGAAAATGGTGCTGTCATCTATGTTTGTGGCAGCATTAATGGCATGGCCTCTGATGTTCACCATGCACTCATTGAAATATTAGGTGAAAGTACAGTTGATCAGTTGCAGCAAGATGGTCGTTACCGCCGTGATGTGTATTAATTTAATTAAGCTTTAATTAAAAAAACCGAGCGATTTTGCTCGGTTTTTTATTGGCTGAAAGTTGTATAAACTGCACAGCATATTAAAAGACATACAGTTGTTAAATGAAAAGACTCTTTCTGTTTATCGCAGGCGCACTCTTGCTTATAGATGGCCTATGGCTTATTTCAATGGATAAAATCCATTTGGGTATTGTTCTTCCCTTACTCATTGCTGTCATATTTATAGTGACTGCTCTATTTGATAACGCAATACACCAATATTTAGCACGACACGCCACATTCAAAAAAATATGGAAACTCTGCTGGGCAGGATTTTGGGTTTGGTTAATAAGTTTGGCAGGTTTTTTCGCCTACTTACAATATTCCATTGCTCAATCTAACCATATCCCTCCAGTCAAAGCCATTCTAGTGCTCGGCAGTGGTATTGAACATGGTCAGCCTTCAGCCACCTTAAAAACACGTCTAGATGTCGCTTCCGATATTGCCTTAAACAATCCCGAAGCTGTTCTCATCATGACTGGTGGTTTAGGCTTTAATGAGAAAGTCTCTGAAGCCGAAGTGATGAAAACATATATTGTTCAAAATTATCATGTGAATCCTGAACATATTTATTTAGAAGACCGTAGCACCAGTACTGAATTAAATATCATAAACAGTAAAGCCATTTTAAAAGATTTAAATATTCGCTTAAATCAACCGATTGCGATTGCCACCAGTGATTTTCATCTACCTAGAGCCTCGGCTATTGCCCAATATCAAGGTTATACCAATATCTATACCATCAGTGCGCCAACGCCACTTTATATCCGCTATAACTCATGGTTACGTGAATATTTTGCTTTTTTAAGCGGGTGGTTACTACGTGAATATTAAAATAAACAGCAAATAACACCATCTAATGAAGGCGAATATTCCTCGGTAAAGGAATTTCCATTTCTTTGAATATTTCTGGTTTTTGCACATAGACTTGATATAAATAATTTTTTAAATCAAGTAATAATTTTTCTGGGGCAACCAAAATATTCTGCCCCTCTGGTGTCAAATCTAAAGAGACAACCGTATTTTGTTCACGTAAAAATGGAATGACTTTTTCAATAAAATCTTTTAAATTAATATTTTGTGTTTCATAATTTGCCCAATTATCTTTAATGAGTAATTTAGCTAAATTTTTATTTTTCCAAACCGCAAAGGCTTTTTGTCCAGTCGGTGTCGCACAAAGGGCCCAACCCTCTTGATATAATGCAATTAAACCGCCTTGAGCGACAATCATTTCAATAAATTGTTTATAAATATCTTGGGGATTATGGTGCGCTGTTTGATTTTGAGATGCTGCTTTGCGCTGATATGGATTTCGCATAAATCATATACATATAGTAATTATTATAGATTTGAGATTCTATAAAATTAAAATAGATTAGGCAAGCTTTTGAAGATAAAGGGATGGTGGGCGCTGACGGGATCGAACCGCCGACATTCTGCTTGTAAGGCAGACGCTCTACCAACTGAGCTAAGCGCCCTGAGAATAAAAACAATAAAATTGTCTTTATAAAACCAGACAAACGAATGATGTCTTGGCTGTTTACCCTCTTAAGTCTCAGGAACTTAAGAGAAATGGCGCAGCGGACGGGACTCGAACCCGCGACCCTCGGCGTGACAGGCCGATATTCTAACCAACTGAACTACCGCTGCATCACAATGTGTCTTTTAAACACAACCAATATCTTAGCAGATATATGGTGGGCGCTGACGGGATCGAACCGCCGACATTCTGCTTGTAAGGCAGACGCTCTACCAACTGAGCTAAGCGCCCTTAAAGGGTTGTTACATTTGTTTTTTTGGGATGGCGCAGCGGACGGGACTCGAACCCGCGACCCTCGGCGTGACAGGCCGATATTCTAACCAACTGAACTACCGCTGCATCACAAAAAAATATGGTGGGCGCTGACGGGATCGAACCGCCGACATTCTGCTTGTAAGGCAGACGCTCTACCAACTGAGCTAAGCGCCCTCAAAAGGTTACGATGTAAATGGCGCAGCGGACGGGACTCGAACCCGCGACCCTCGGCGTGACAGGCCGATATTCTAACCAACTGAACTACCGCTGCATTTACACAATATCGCTATTGCGGCAAACGAATATTAAGATTTTAAAGTGGCGCAGCGGACGGGACTCGAACCCGCGACCCTCGGCGTGACAGGCCGATATTCTAACCAACTGAACTACCGCTGCACTTTTAACATCTTAACGTTGAAAAAGCTTGGTGGGCGCTGACGGGATCGAACCGCCGACATTCTGCTTGTAAGGCAGACGCTCTACCAACTGAGCTAAGCGCCCTTTCTAAACGTCTTCATCGTTTGATGAGGTGCATTATAGAGAATCCACACTAAGTGTCAAACGCTTTTCTGCGAGTTTTCCATTTTTCGCATCTAAGTGATTAAAAAATAGGTGATCTGCTATAAAAAACGACATTTTTATTTAATTCTTAAATATATAAGTGCTTTTTTTGATTTACAGCAACTTATTTCAAACATTCAATAAATTACTTTTAGACTTTTAATTGAACGATTATTCATTTTAAGCTCAGATTGATGAAAAATTATAAATCTTTTCATTCACTTCATTTAAATGTAAGGCACTCATTACATCTTAATCATAACAAGCTTTCAATACCAGTCACTTTCTCATTCTAGTTTTATCACTCAAATCTGAATGATTGTAGAAACAACTTTGCGTATCGACTTATTCTGCAATATAGACCAAAGCATGTTCAGGAATGAGTTCAAACATTTCTGCAATATCGGCATTTCGCATACGAATGCAACCATGCGACATGGGTAGACCCATTGGTTCTGAATCTGGCGTGCCATGAATATAAATATAGCGCGTATAGGTATCGCAACCCTCGCCTTGATTAAATCCGGCTTCTAACCCACTGAGCCATAAAATCCGCGATAAAATCCAATCTCGCTCAGGATGTAGCATCGCAAACGCTGCACTATAGATTTCACCCGTAGGCTGGCGTGCAATAAAAACAGTATTTAACGGTAAATTATGACCAAACTTCTCTGCGACCGTGTGCCAACCTCGTGGGGTTTTGCCACTATTTTCAGCTTCGCCAATGCCATTTTTACCACTTGAGATCACATACCATTTATTGTGTTTATTTAAACTCAGCGTTTGATGCTTTAAATCAATGGTGATATCCGCTTGATCAGGCATATATTGCGTCATCGTTGCTCCTCTGACGAATGTTGTTGATGTTCTGTGCCTGAGCTGTCACTAGATTCAGGGCGCATCCACAGCCAAATACAGACAATCAGCATCGTTGCATTGGTGAAAATTTTTACAGCCAAAGGTGCTGTGGTAAATAACATGATAATTCCACTGATGAACATCATGATACTAGCAAACCATTTGGCTTTACGGGGAACCGTGCCATTTTCACGCCACCCGCGTAAGGTTGCGCCATACTTAGGATGATTCAGTAACCATGCATCCATTTGAGGCCAACCTTTAGAGGCAGCCCAAGCGGCTAAGATCAAAAAAACAGTTGTTGGCATCCCTGGTAACAAAGCACCAATAAAGCCCAGTATGACAAAAATCACCACTAGGCTGCGCCAAAACAACGTTCTCATACCACAACCCTTCTTACTGAATTAAAGTAGTATAAAGTGTTTTTGCATTTTATCCGTTGTTATTCTGCACTTTCCTCAGGCCCACTATGCATCTTAAATTTTTAAATACTGAACTTAATGAGCCTTGGCTGGCATTGAAACAACCTCAAGTGCGACAACTGGCTTTTTGTATCGGCAGTCCCAATATTCTGCAAAATATTCCTGCCGACTTAAACCTGCATTTTTCTTTTCAGTTTCACGACAATAAGATTTGGGAAGATCACATCAAAACCTACTGGCCTCGCCTACAATATTTAGACCAGCACCCAGAAGCACTTTTGAGTTTTTTACAGAAATTAAAAAGCACCCGTCTTGGACTGCGTTTTGAAATGTTTATCTGGTTTTGGCTTTTAGATCATGCATATCATCCCTATGAATTACTGGGACACAGCATCCAAAAAATTGATGGTCGGAAAACGGTCGGTGAACTGGACTTTGTTTTACGCAATACAGTAACGGCAGAAATAGAACATTGGGAAGTTGCATTAAAATACTATTTGGCAGAAGGTGATTTTTCATTGCCTTATTGGTATGGGCTAAACCGTAGCGATACGTTAAGCCGTAAATTGAATCATTTCACACAAAAACAATTCCAATTCGAAGATGCGCTTGGTCAAAACATTCAACACCGTTTTTGCATATTAAAAGGACAACTCTATTTACCTGAATTTTCATTGCGCTCCCCCCTTCCTGACTGGGTGAACCCCGCACGTAGAATTGGACATTGGGGCCAATGTATTCCATCTGGTTCAGAACATTATTATCGCCTACAGCGCCATGAGTGGATCTGTCCACAGGAATTTTCAAGCAGTGAAGATGCAACTTGGTGGACAGATGGCTTATATAAACAGGGCAATGATGAGCGATATTATATGTTCCGCCAAGCCAGTCTATTAACTTTTCCATTTTTCTAAACCAAATGGAAAAATATTTCAATTACACTTGCTTACCTAACCACCTAAAAATTAAACACAGTTCAAGCTGTGTATTTTTTAATCTTAATCTCACATCAGAATAATTTAATTATTCAAAATAAATGGAGATGATGATGAAAAAAATTCTAGCTACTGCACTACTCGTTACTTTTGCTTTAACCGGTTGTAATACTATAAAAGGTGTGGGTAAAGACGTATCTAAGGCTGGCCAAGCTGTCACGGGTACTGCCGAAAAAACATCTGATGAAATTCGTCGCAATTAATTTTATCGTAACTCACTTTCATCGCTTGATTTAGAAGAACCCTATTTAAATAGGGTTTTTTTATGTTTAAATTTTCCCTTATTTTGCTGATTCGCCTATTATATTGCGACATTTTAGACTTTTAGATTCAGCATGACTTCTTCAGCGACACTCGATCTCAGCCTAGAGCTTTTACGTCAGCCTTCTGTAACGCCAATTGATCATACCTGCCAAACTATTATGGCAGACCGATTGGCAAAGATTGGCTTCAATATTGAACACATGCGTTTTGAAGACGTCGATAACTTATGGGCTCGTAAAGGTACTGAATCTCCAGTTTTATGTTTTGCTGGCCATACCGATGTAGTTCCAACAGGTAGTTTAGATGCATGGGGTTCAGACCCGTTCCAGCCCGAAATTCGTGATGGAAAACTATACGGGCGTGGTAGTGCTGATATGAAAACCGCGTTGGCAGCCATGGTGATTGCCTCTGAGCGCTTTATTGCAAAGCATCCAAATCATCAAGGTTCAATCGCATTTTTAATTACCTCAGATGAAGAAGGCCCTTCTATTAATGGCACAGTGAAAGTCGTTGAAGCCCTAGAAGCGCGCAATGAAAAAATGACTTGGTGTTTAGTCGGCGAACCGTCAAGTACCAATCAATTGGGTGATATTGTTAAAAATGGTCGTCGTGGCTCGTTAAATGCGAAGTTGACTGTTAAAGGTAAACAAGGCCATGTTGCCTACCCACATCTTGCCGTAAACCCTATTCATACTGCGTCTAAAGCCCTGGCTGAACTGTGTGAAACTGTTTGGGACAATGGTAATGAATACTTCCCTGCAACATCCTTCCAAATTTCAAACATTAACTCAGGTACAGGTGCCACCAATGTGGTTCCAGGTACCATGACTACCCTCTTCAACTTCCGCTATTCAACTGAAGTGACTGCCGATGAATTAAAAGCGCGCACTTTGGAAATTTTAGACCGCCATCAAGTGCAATATGAAATTGAATGGACTTTATCTGGCCTGCCATTTTTAACCCCTGTTGGCGAATTGGTTACTGCTGCACAAAATGCCATTCGTAATGTGACGGGTATTGAAACTGAACTTTCTACCAGTGGTGGCACATCCGATGGTCGCTTTATTGCCCCAACAGGTGCTCAGGTGCTTGAATTGGGCGTTTTAAATGCCAGTATTCATCAAATTGACGAACATGTAAATGTTGCCGACTTAGAACCATTAGCTGAAATTTATGAACAAATTTTAGAAGGCTTACTCGCCTAAGTAAATTGCATCAATAAAAAAAAGGAACTTCTTTCAGTTCCTTTTTTATTTTTTTTAAAAATTATAAGCCCATCGTGGACTGAATATAAGCCAAATTAGGCACATGATAAACCTGATCATTCATGCGGACATATTGGAAAACAGCAGGATCAGTGAGCGCATGCTCCTCATCCACAATTTCCGAAATACGCAAACGAATTGATTTCGGCATTTCATTACACATCAGTGCGAAACGTTGACTGACATCATCGCCCTCAAGTACCAAGGCCACACCTCTTTGACGCGAAGGCTCATTTACGGCATAAACTGGTAAATTTAATTCATGCCACTGCACACTAGGAACCTGTGTTTCACTATCTAACGCAGATAAAACAATATTTTGCGGAAGTAGCATCGCCTCTTTACCATGACAATCGATAATATAAGCATCAATAAATCCAGTAGAAACCGTAATTAAATGCTGTAATTCCTGTTGGCTAATCTCATTGGATAAAGTACTCATCGATTACCCCTGCTTCTCTGCAAGTAAATTTTCAATATTGGCAAGCAATTCAGCTTCTTGGAACGGTTTACCCATATAGTCTGTCGCACCTAAGCTAAATGCACGCTCACGATGCTTCTCACCAGTACGTGACGTAATCATAATAATTGGTAAATCATGATGGATGTCGTGATGTCGAACAAGGTTGGTTACTTCGAAACCATCCATACGTGGCATTTCAATATCCAGCAACATCAGGTCTGGGCGGACATTTTCTAGCTGCTCCATCGCATCAACACCATCTTTCGCCGTGACAATATCGTAACCTTGGCGCTCTAGAAGACGCGACGTAACTTTACGTACGGTTACCGAGTCATCCACAATCATCACCAGACGGCGTGCATGACCATGACGCGAAAGATCTCGCTGATCTGTACTACGTTTAACACGTTGCGTAGTTTGAATTTGACGGGCAATACTTTGTCCATCCAAAATCAAACACACTTGACCATCACCTAAAATCGTAGCACCCGCAATGACACCCACATTTGAGAATTGCTGACCAATTGGTTTCACAACAATTTGCGAGCGCGAGCCGACCAATTGATCGACCAATAAGGCAATAGTTTGACCACCGTTGCCTTTAATCAATAAGACTGGCAATGAGTGTGCAACATTGGTTAGACGTGGAATAGGTTGATTAGACACAAATTCAGATAAATAACGTAACTTATAGCTGGTGTTATCAATTCTGAAGATATCGGCTTTACTGGCAAAATAATCTTCCAAAGTCGATGGTGCAATACGAACAATACGGTCAATTTGTGCTAAAGAAACTGCAAATTGTTGATCGCCCGCTTTAACCATCAATGCATCACTTACCGATACTGTTGTTGGTACACGAATCGTAAAGGTTGTCCCTTGACCCAACTCAGAATCAACAGAAACATGACCGCCAAGCGCTTTAATTCCACTTTGTACAACATCCAATCCAACACCACGACCAGAAATTTGAGTTACTTCTGTGGCCGTACTAAAACCAGGATGGAAGATTAACTGTAAAATTTCTTGTTGATCTAGAAGTTGATCGGCTTTAATTAAACCGAGACTGAGTGCTTTTGCTTTAATTTTAGCAACATCAATCCCTTTACCGTCGTCACTAAAGGAAACTAAAACATCTGTACCTTGGCGGCTAATATTTAAAATAATACTGCCCGATTCAGGTTTATTCAGTGCTAAACGCTCTGCTGTATCTTCCAAGCCATGGTCAATCGCATTACGTAACATGTGCTCGAATGGCGTAACCAAACGTTCCAGAATAGTACGGTCTAATTCGCCTTCAGTATTTTGAACAATCAATTCTGCTGGACGATTCAAGGTCGAAGACGTTTGACGCACAATACGTTGTAAACGAGGCAACATGCGAGAGAACGGTACCAGTCGCGTGCGCATCAAACTCTCTTGAATTTCTGCTTGAATACGTGATTGTTGAAGGAGCAAACCTTCGGTATCACGTATTTTTTCAGAGAGCGTGCTCTTAAAATCGACCAAATCCGAGGCTGATTCTGCAAGTGATTTAGACAATTGGTTTAAAGACGAATATTGGTCCATTTCCAAGGGGTCAAAATCGGCATAACGTGATTTTTCTGAACCGTGCTTGGCAATAATTTGGGACTCAAGCTCACCATCCATTCGGCGAAGCTGATCGGCCAAACGTTTAATGGCCAATTCCATTTCATTCAATGTATTGCCCAGTTGCCCCAAATCCATTTCAATACGCGAACGGTTAATGGAGTTCTCACCCGATAAGTCGATCATCTTCTCGACTAAATCAGCTGAAATACGAATCATCTCATTGCTATTATCGTTCTTGAGCGTATCCGTCCATTCACCTTGCATAGATGGTGGTTCTACACCATCTCCTTGAATAAACTCAAAGCCACGTGTAATTGATTTCTGATTTGACTGAGTAAAACTATTTGGCAATTGCGCAGTCACGTCAACAAACTGAATCGACTCTAGACTGTGCTTAATACTATCAAAATGACTATAATCTTTCTCAAAGATCGCCTGCTTTAACCAGCTTAATGTGGTTTGTAGCAAATGATCGTAAGCATTTGAGTTAAAATGATAAACTGCAAATTGCTCAAAAGTCGTTTCAATTTGATAGGCAATGGCAGCAACTGGCTCATTGTCCACCATGCGCGCGCCACCTTTAATACTGTGGGCTGCACGTTGTAGTTGAAGCAAAATACTACGGTCACTACGTTGCTCGAACCATTGGCTTAAAAGCTTTTCAGCATTTTCCAACACTTCCTCAGCTTCCTCAAGGAAGGTTTCTTCCACCACCGCCCGAAGTGCATCATCCTCAGATAAATCTGGCGATGCAGAAACTGGAGTTTCATCAGGCACTGCTGATGGCTCAACTGAACAATCAGATTCAAGTGGTACTTCATGCGTGGGAGCATCAACACTCGCCAACGTTTTTACGACAGGTGTTGCCACCAAAGTAGTAGCTTGACCTGCAGCAATATCCTGAATGGATTGAATAATTGCAATTGCTTCATAAGCAGGATAGTCAATCTGTTGATCACGAATAATCTGAATACGATCAGCAACATCATCCTGAATCAAACGAATAATTTGAATCAATGCAGGATTAATACTGATTTGATTACGAATAATACGTTCATAAACAAATTCAAGTTCGTGTGCAATCAGGCCAATATGCGATGCTGAAATCATATTTGCGCCACCTTTTAAGGTATGCAAATAACGCATCAAATTATTTAAAGCACTAATGTTACTTTGATCTTTTGTCCATGTACTCAGATCTTCATCAATACCTGCTAGAAGCTCATCTGCTTCTTCAAGGAAAATAGCCAGTAGATCTTCGTCAAATTCATTATTAATTTCAGCCGATTGTTGTTGTGCGCGGTCTGAAGAAATACGCTGACTTAACTGTGCAAAATCCACACTAGTTGTTGCAACAACTGGCTCAGCTTCAGCAGAAATAGTTTGTGCAGTATTCGATTGCTCAACCGCTTGCTCGATATCCTGATGAATAAAGGCAGAAAGTTCACTCAAGAGCTGTTGTGTTTCGACACTTAATACGACTCGCTGGCCTGCCGCTAAAGTATCAAACAAATGAATAATTTCTTGGTGCGCCTGCGCAAATAATTCATAGGCATATTCAAGATTGAGTAATTGTGGTTTTTCCACAAGAACATCGTAACTCTGCTTCAGCTCTGTCGCAAATTCATGAATACCTGCCGAAGCACGGTTATTACTATGCTCTATCAATTGTTGAGCTTGAGTGCTCAACAATTGTAGATATTCTGGAAATTCAGCTTTTGCTCGGCTATCAAACTCAAACTCAGCATCCAGCAATTGATCAATATTTAACTCAATTAGCTTAGAAACAAGACCTTGCGGATTAACATCGTCATCTATTTTTGCTGTAGCAAAACCATAATCATGCCATGCAGTATTAAAGGTATCGTAAATGGTACCTGTTGAATGCTCTGGACTTTCTCTTAAAAGGTGCAGATAGTCTCTGACAAATTCTGCATATTGAATTAATACGGCAGTTTCTTTCGAGGTAGAGCCAATATCTTCTTGTAGCAAAGTCTTAAATAAGTTTTCAACTTTGGTACTGGCTTCAAAAATTTGCTCAATCTGTGCCATTGATGAGCTACCGCGCAATGTATGCAATGCACGGATTAAACCATTATAATCTTGTGACTTGCCATCTTCGGTTTTTAAGAACTGATCAATCGTGTAAAGATGCTCTTCTGCTTCTTCAATAAAGATTGCTACCGTTTCTTCAATATAATTATCATCGGCTAGCACTTGAGCGTTCGTAGCATCGATTGTGTCGTGTAATTCTAAACCTGTCTGCCCTTCTGGTGAGTTCAGTGTATCTGCAAGATTTAATAATTCTTCTAGAGCAGGTTCAGGGCTAAGACCCTGTTGTAATTGTTGACCCAATAAAATCAAAGGACGTAAATCAACATCTAGTTCACTCACCACTTTAAAACGTGGATATAACTTATATTGATAGACATTGAGTACTGTTTTGGCAAACTTTTGAATTACAGGTGTAGCCTGAAGAGACCCAGAAATAATACGATTTAAAGTATCTTCCACAGCCCATGCTATTTCGCCAGCAGATTTTGCCCCCACCATACGACCAGAACCTTTTAAGGTATGGAAGTGACGGCGAATCGTAGTCAGCATGTCTTGATTATTCGGCTCTTGTAGCCAATCAGTAAATAAAGAATTTAATTCAGCAAAGATTTCTTCTATTTCTTCAACAAAAATTTCTAAAATTTCTGCATCTTGATCAAGATAGCTATCTTCTGGAAGCGTAGTCGTTTCTACTAAATTTTTTAATATTTCTTTCATAGCTAAGGCTTCTTACGTTTTGCCACCAAGCAGGATGCTTAAACTTAATTGTAACCATCACCAGAGACTTAGCTTTAGTCTGCTAAGTTCATCTTGATGATGCTTTATCTATGTTCTGTCATGCGTCTTACCCTTAAGTAAGGCGCATGAATCACAATACGTTGACTTTAATCAGGAAGTTTAAAGTCAGATACAGATTCGCGTAATGATTCGGCCATATTTGCCAATTCAGATACCGAACGCGCAGTATCAAAGGTTGCAGTAGTTGTCTGAGAGGTAATCTCTTGTACAACGTTCATCGTGGTTGCAATATGACCTGCTGATGCAGACTGAAGTTTTGCAGCATCAGAAATGTTTGCAATCAGTTTTGCCAAGTTACCCGATACGTTCTGAATTTCATCCAGTGCCACACCCGCATCTTTAGATAAGTTTGCACCACGTACAACCTCAGATGTCGTTTGTTCCATTGAAATTACAGCTTCATTGGTATCCGTTTGAATGGTTTTTACCAAGCCTTCAATCTGTTTCGTTGCCGATGCTGAACGTTCTGCAAGACGCTGTACTTCGTCGGCTACTACCGCAAAGCCACGACCTGCTTCACCTGCCATCGATGCCTGAATGGCTGCGTTTAATGCCAAGATGTTCGTTTGGTCGGCAATATCATTAATTAGAGCAACGATGTTACCAATTTCTTGCGAAGATTCACCCAGACGCTTAATACGCTTAGAAGTTTCTTGAATCTGCTCACGAATCGTATCCATACCTTCAATTGAACGGTTTACAACTTGTGCACCATTGGCAGCAATTTGTACTGAACGTTCTGCTACTACAGCGGATTCATCGGCGTTGGCAGATACTTGGTCAATCGACATAGCCATTTCGTTAATTGCGGCAGATGCACCTGCAATTTCCTGTGCCTGATGCTCAGATGCTTCAGCTAACTGGTTGGTAATCCCCTGTGTATTCGCTGTATATTGCGCTACTTCCTCTGACGTTTCCGTAATACGTGATACAAGGTCACGTAATTGGTCAATCGCGAAGTTAATCGAGTCGGCAATTGCACCAGTAAAGTCTTCAGATACCGTTGCATATGAACGTAAGTCACCGTCAGCTAAGTCTGCAATTTCATCGAGTAAACGTAAAATCGCATTCTGGTTACGGTCATATTCTTCTTGTAAGCGTGTTACACGTTGTTTATCAGAATGACCACGTAATGTAAGTAAACGGAATACGCAAATCAAGAAGCCAACTAAACACAGCAACAAGAACAATGCAGGAATTGCAATCGCTAAACTTGAACCACCCGAAAGTTTATTTAAGTTCGTCAATAATTCATCTGATTGTGCAAAAATGGAAGCAGATGCTTGACGTACGTTAACAATTTGAGTCGAGTTTTTAAGAATCGTCGCTGCTGCTGATTTCAATACATCATCATATTCAGCTTTAATCCCCTCTAATGACTCACGTAATGCTGGGTCAGTAATTCGCTCTACACCCAACTCTGCACTACCATTTAACTGTGCATTTAAGTAAGAACCGAATGTTTCTGTATCTGCACTAAAGTCATCAGCAGATTCACGTGAGCTCTCGCTTCCCGTCAATACAGAACTGATTGAACGTAAAATACGCTCTGCAATGAACACTTGGTTCTTTGCAATTACAACCTGATTCGACGGCATATCTTGACGCGCCATCTGGTCAACCATCAAGTTATATTCAGCCTGAATACCTGGAATAGATTCACCAATAGCAATGTTGGTGTCATATAAGGTATTAATGATTTTTTGTTGAGAAGAAATCAAATTAATACTGTCTGAAACCTTCTTCCATTGCGTTTCAACTGATTTCAACGCTTGAGTGGATGCATGCGTATCTTTAACAGTTTCTAAGTTTTCTTCAAAAGATTTTTGAGATGCAATTAGTTTCTTAATTGACTCTGGTGTACCTGAAGCGGTTGCTTCTGTTGCTTGACGCGAAATTGTTTGTGACAATAAGCGTAATTCACCTAAGCTTCGCGTTAACTCATTATTACGCGGAACGCTATAGAATAAATAAAGTAACAGGAAAATTGCGACAAGTAGACAGAAGCCTGCACCCAAAATTAATGGCTTGGACTTTTCACTATCACCAAATACACGCGATAACTGTTCTGTTTGTGATTGAATCTTAGCTAATAAAGCATTACCACCTTTGTGGCCCGTGCTTTCGCCTGTATTTTTCTTTTTAAGTTTAAAGCCCATGCAGCTTCTCCCCGATGTTCGCTTTCATGCTTAGGTGCGATATTTAATTTATAAATTTTATAGATGCGTTCATATATTTAGGATTTTGCATTAGGCTACTAAATAGGAAGACATGCCATTGTTGATTATGCTGGTGGAAAAACCCCTGGCAATATTCTTTTAAATTGCTATCTAACTCAGTACCTGCAGAAAAGTAACTTTTCTTATTAAAATGCTGTATCCCTAAAACTTGATCTACAACTAAACCGACATAATGGTCATTATGACTGATGCACAAAACTTTCTGTGTGGGTGAGTAACTGCTTCTATGCCCTGTAATGTAATGCGCTAAATCAGACACAGACAATAAACGGCCTCGAATATTCGCCAAGCCCTGCACCCAAGATTGCGTATTCGGCACTGGGGTACATTTAGGCGGATAAATCACTTCAGATACTTCACCTAAAGGGGCAACAAAATATTGCCCCATCATCTCAAAAGCAATGCCTGACCATCGGTTTACTTCATTTTCTGTGGAAACATAATTTTTGTTTCCACGTTTTGCTATTCGAAGTAATTCGATAAATCCATTTGCTGCCATAGAGCTTTATCCTGCATTGAGGTGTTGCTTAATCACTTCAATTAGTTGGTCTTCGTCTACAGGTTTAGTCAAGTAATCACACGCGCCTTGACGTTTCCCCCACACACGATCCGTTGCCTGATCTTTTGTACTAACAATAACAATTGGAATGTGCTTGGTTGTTGCACCTCGAGCAATCTGACGAGTTGCTTGAAATCCATTTACACCCGGCATAACCACATCCATCAAAACAAGATCTGGAAGCTCTGCCTGTGCCATTGTTACCCCATCAGCACCATTTGAAGCTTCAATCACCTCAAAGCCATGCTTCCCTAAAATCTCTTTGAAACGAAAGGTTTCAGTCGGCGAATCATCCACGATCAAAATACGTGCCATGTTATTCCCCAATAATTTTTCTAAATTAATTAGTTACGTGATTACGGATAGCATTCAGCAATTCATCTTTACTGAATGGTTTGGTTAAATATTCGTCCGAGCCAACAACTCGTCCTTTTGCTTGATCAAACAAACCATCTTTACTAGAAAGCATAACGACAGGAATATTTTGATAGTTTTGAGAGTTTTTAATCAATGCACAAGTCTGATAACCATCTAGACGAGGCATCATAATGTCCACAAATACAATATCTGGATTCGCTTCTGCAATTTTAGATAAAGCGTCAAAACCGTCTACAGCTGTAACGACTTCACAACCTTCACGTTGAAGCAGTGTTTCTGCTGTACGACGAATGGTTTTTGAATCATCAATCACCATAACTTTTAAATTTTGGAATTTATCGTCCATTTAATGACCCTACTATTTTTGGATGTACAAACAAATTTGTTAGTAGCTGTGTTTTTACATATTATCAACATTTTTAACATATATTAACGTGTATTTTCAATGCGCATTTTCCGTTCAAAAACACAATATTCTCATTTTTCAGTAACCGTTTCACACTTTCTGGCGACCAATGATTTTTTTTTAGCTTAGAGTAGTTTTTAATTCTGCATTTTGGGTCTAATATAGCATTTTTATTACTTTAAAATAAGTAATTTAGTCAACATTAAACTGGGGAGTCCAATGTTAAGTCAGTTTCAGCTCAAACTTACTTTCATGGATTATAAAAGTATGAGCAAAAAAATTATTTTAGGATTATATCTACTTTTATATACGACATTTGCAGTTGCTTCTCAACAACCCAAAGTTGCTTGGTATCGTTATTATGACAGCCGAGGCATTGCCAATATCAGTACGAGTGTAAGCCCCAATCATATCCGTTATGGCTATGAAGCACTTGATCAGAATATGCAGGTCATTAAGCGCAATAAACCCTATAATGTTGAAGCAGATATTAAACAAGCACCTAAACGTGCTGCTGAGGCAAAACAAAATGCCTCTGACCTTAAATTAAAGCAAGCCTATAATAATAGTCAAATTGCACAGCAGAAAAAAAAGGATGCTTTGACGCTTATTAATAAACAGCTGATTTTTCAACAAGATCAATTGAAACAGTTACAAAATGATCGTATTTTATTTGTGCGTCAAGAACGTGAGCACTTTCGCAAGGGTGAGTCTGTGCCTGCGCAATTGAAAACTATTTTATCGAATAATCAAAAAAACATCGTCACAAAAAAAGAAAACATTCAATCTTTACAAAGTAGCTATCGAAATACAGCAGCTGAATACGACAAAATTATTTCCCGTTTAAAAGAAATGGAATAATTGCTGTTCATTTTCGCGTGTTTGTGAACAACTGAAAAAGGACAACTATGCAATCTGCACAATCTACAACGTATCTTTACCGCAAGAATTTTTTATTTTATTTTAAAATTAGTATTTTATGCTTTAGTACACTCTTGGTCGCTTGTCAAAAAAATGAGCCAGAGCAACCTTCTAAAAATATTAAAAAAATTGAATTGATTCAACAAGATTTGGTGCCTATTCAGCTAGGTACTTCAGTCAATCAAACGAATTTCACTGGAACTATTCGGGCGGTCAATCAAAGTAGTATTCAGGCTCAAGTGACCGCAACTGCAACCCAAGTCAATGCAAAAGTTGGTCAATCAGTCACGCAGGGGCAGATTTTAGTACGTCTAAATAATCAGGACAATGCCGCCCGACTAGCCCAATCTCAGGCCAATTTAGCCGCAACAAAAGCCCAAGCCAATCAGGCAAAATTGATGATGCAACGCAAACAACGTTTACTCAATCAGGGCTTTATTTCAAAAGTTGAGTTCGAGCAAAGCCAAGTGGACTATCAAGCGCAATTAGAAAACGTGAATGCACAACAATCCAATGTCGATATTGCACGAAAAGCCGATCAAGATGGCATTATCACCAGTCCCATTAATGGTGTGATTACCAAACGACAAGTTGAACCGGGTCAAACAGTCGCGGTTGGAACAACTTTATTTGAAATTATCGATCCAAATCATTTAGAAATTCAGGCTCAGCTCCCAAGTGATATGCAGGCCGCATTAAAAATAGGTCAAAAAATTGAATACACCCTTCAAGGCAACCCCAATAAACTCACCGCAACTTTATCGCGTATTTCACCCCTTGCCGATCCGACAAGTCGCCAAATTGATTTTTTTGCAAAACTGAATGAAAGTATTACCTCTCTGAGTATCGGTTCTTTCCTAGAAGGGAGCATTTTAGGTACACAAGCCATTTCGGGGCAAATTATTCCTTTAGATACTGTGCACGATTTGCCAAACAAACCTTATGTTTGGCTTATTCGCGAAAATAAAATTATTCGACAGAATGTGACAGTACTAGAACAACGCTACAACACCAATATTGCAGTGGTTCAGGGACTGAAAAATACTGATTTAATTAGCCGTGTAAAATTTAATGACGATGATATTCAGAAAGCCGTCAGCATCAATAAAGAATAAATAAAAGAATAGGATAGCTGTTATGTGGTTTACCCGAATTAGCGTCAAATACCCTGTTTTTACTATTATGATGATGCTCTGTCTAATGGTACTGGGGTTAGCATCTTGGCAACGTATGGGTGTTGAAGAATTTCCAGATGTCGACTTTCCATTTGTGGTGATCTACACCAATTATCCGGGGGCTTCACCAGAGTCGGTTGAATCTGAAATTACCAAAAAAATGGAAGATCAGATTAATACGATTTCAGGCCTAAAACAGGTTATTTCACAGTCCAGTGAAGGTCTATCCACCATTATTGCTGAATTCAATTTAGATGTGCCCTCTTCTGTTGCCGCCCAAGACATTCGTGACAAAATTGCTCCAGTCAGTGCGCAGTTCCGTGACGAAATTGATGACCCGATTGTTGAACGCTATGATCCAACCGCTAGTCCCGTTATGTCCATTGTATTCGAATCAAAAAATATGGATTTACGTGATCTGAGTTCTTATTTACAGCAACGGATTGTGCCGCAATTAAGAACAGTTTCTGGCGTAGGGACTGTGAATCTTTTGGGGGATGCGCAACGGCAGATTCGGATTCAAGTTGAGCCACAGAAACTACAAAGTTTTGGGCTTGGGGTCGATCAGGTAATTAACACTTTAAAAGCCGAAAACATTGAAGTCCCAGGTGGCACGCTAAAACAGCCAACGTCGGAGCTGGTCGTTGAAATCAAATCACGCGTTATTCATCCACAGGCTTTTGGTGATTTAATCGTCGCCAATAAAAACGGCGCACCCATTTTTCTCAAACAAGTTGCCAAAATTGAAGACAGCCAAGCGGAAATGCAATCCAGTGCCTACTTAAATGGTAAAACGGCAGTGGCCATTGATATTTTGCGCAGTTCTGACTCAAATGTCATTGAAGTGACAGACAATACACGTGAAACACTAAAAGACATTCAAACCCAATTACCAGAAGGCACGACTGCCGAAATTGTGGTGGATTCCTCCAAAGGTATTCGCGGCAGTATTAAAGATGTGACGCGTACCATTATTGAGGGCGCTGTTTTAGCTATTTTCATTGTCTTGCTATTTTTAGGCTCATTCCGCTCAACGGTGATTACGGGTATAACCTTGCCGATTGCGCTGTTGGGTACGCTGACCTTTATTTGGGCTTTTGGTTTTACCATCAACATGATGACCTTGCTGGCCCTCTCACTAAGTATTGGCCTACTCATTGATGATGCCATTGTGGTGCGTGAAAATATTGTACGCCATGCCGATATGGGCAAAGACCACGTCACAGCTGCTTTAGATGGCACCCAAGAAATTGGTTTAGCGGTTTTGGCCACCACATTGACAATTGTTGCCGTGTTTCTTCCTGTTGCCTTTATGGGAGGCATTATTGGGCGCTTTTTTTATCAGTTTGGTGTTACGGTAAGTACCGCTGTACTTATTTCAATGTTTGTTAGTTTTACATTAGACCCAATGCTGTCTGCACATTGGGCGGAAAAGAAAAACCCCAACAAAAAACCAAGTCGTATTAAACAATTTTTTAATTGGATTTCAGGCAAGCTAGATAACCTGAGCCATCATTATGAAAAATTACTCAAACTTGCACTCCGTTTTCGTTTCATTACAGTACTGATCGCCGTTGCGTCTTTGTTTGGCGCATTAGGGCTTTCAAAGTTGATTGGCACCGAATTTGTACCTGTACCAGATAAGGGCGAAATTCGCGTGAAGTTTGAAACCCCAGTCGATGCAACATTAGAATATTCACAAGCCAAACTGAAACAAGCCGATGCCATTATTCGTCAACATCCAGAAGTTCGGGCCACCTACGGCGCCATTAATAGTGTGACCGACCGTGGTAAAAACCATATTAGTATTCGTATTACAGTCAGCCCGCGCACCGCACGAAAGGAAACCCTGACCGACTTAAACAATCAATTTCGGCAACGTCTTCAATCGGTTGCAGGCATTACCATTACCTCGGTGGCATCGGCAGATGAAACCGTTTCAGGCGGGCAAAAACCTATGATGATTTCAATTAAAGGGCCTGACTTAAATGAACTACAAAAAATTTCAGACCGTTTTATGGCAGAAGTATCTCAAATCAATGGCATTGTCGATTTAGAAAGTTCACTGAAAGAACCCAAACCAACTTTAGGCGTCCACATTAACCGTGTATTGGCCAGTGATTTAGGGTTGTCTGTCAACCAAATTGCCAATGTCGTTCGTCCATTAATTGCAGGCGACAACGTCACCACATGGAAAGACGCTCAAGGCGAAACCTATGATGTAAATTTACGACTAACAGAAGAAACGCGCAGAGTACCCAGTGATGTGCAAAATATGTATATCACTTCGCCAAAAGTTGATGCATCAGGTTTACCAATTTTAATTCCACTGTCTTCTGTGGCCAGTTTTGAACAAAGCTTGGGCGCATCACAAATTAACCGACGTGATCTTGCACGTGAAGTTTTGGTCGAAGCCAATACAGCAGGTCGTCCTGCAGGCGATATAGGCGCGGATATTAAAAAAATTGAAAACAGTTTTGACCTACCACCCGGTTATCATTTTGCAACGCAAGGTGCCAATAAAGACATGGCTGAATCTGCTGGCTATGCGATGACCGCAATTACGCTGTCTATTGTGTTTATTTATATTGTCTTGGGTTCGCAATTTAATAGCTTTATTCACCCTGCTGCCATTATGGCCTCTTTGCCATTGTCTTTGATTGGAGTGTTTTTAGCCCTATATGTGTTTAACTCCACCCTGAATTTATTCTCTATTATTGGCATTATTATGTTGATGGGATTGGTGACAAAAAATGCCATCCTATTGATAGACTTTATTAAAAAGTCGATGGATAAAGGAGTAGATCGCTACGAAGCCATTATTCTTGCAGGTAAAACGCGGTTACGACCAATTTTAATGACCACCAGTGCAATGGTGATGGGTATGGTGCCTTTGGCACTTGGCTTAGGCGAAGGCGGTGAACAAAGTGCACCTATGGCACATGCAGTCATTGGTGGTGTGATTACCTCTACCCTACTGACCTTGGTCGTGGTTCCCGTCATTTTTACCTACTTAGATGACTTGAAAAATTTCATGTTGCGTCAAGCCAAAAAGATCTTGTCATAACTTTTTCATGCCTTTTCTACACCAATGAGGTGACATTCAAAATGTTCGCCTCATTTTTTATTGTATAATCTCTGCTTTAACGCTTAATTTTAGGACAGTTTCTATGCGCGCGAGTCGCTTTTTATTTGCAACGTTAAGAGAAACCCCAAACGATGCTGAAGTCATTTCTCATCAATTAATGCTTCGTGCTGGGATGATTCGTAAATTGGCTTCAGGTTTATACACTTGGTTGCCGATGGGCGTTCGCGTATTAAATAAAGTTGAAGCGATTGTCCGTGAAGAAATGGATCGTGTTGGATCACTTCAAGTTCTAATGCCCGTAACGCAACCTGCGTCACTTTGGCATGAGTCTGGCCGTTTCGTACAATACGGCCCAGAACTACTTCGTTTCAAAGATCGCCATAACAATGACTTTGTTCTAGGTCCAACGCATGAAGAAGTTATTACAGACATTGCCCGTAATGAATTAAAAAGCTACAAACAGCTACCGGCAAACTTCTACCAAGTGCAAACCAAATTCCGTGACGAAATTCGCCCACGCTTTGGTGTGATGCGTTCACGTGAATTCATCATGAAAGATGCCTATTCTTTTCATGTTGACCAAGCGTCTTTGCAAGAAACTTATGACAACATGTACGCAGCTTACTGCAAAATCTTCAATCGCTTAGGTTTAAATTTCCGTCCAGTTCAAGCAGATACAGGTTCAATCGGTGGTTCAGGTTCACATGAATTTCACGTATTGGCTTCAAGTGGTGAAGATGATATTGCCTTTTCTACCGAATCTGATTACGCAGCCAATGTTGAAATGGCAGAAGCCGTATTGGTTGGTGAACGTGCAGCACCAACAAAAGCATTAGAAATTGTAGATACACCCAATCAAAAAACCATTGCAGATGTCTCTGAATTTTTAAAATCAGATCCTGCTATGTCAGTAAAAGCATTACTGGTACAAGGCGTAGCTAAAGAAGGTGAAGACACACCTATCGTGGCCTTATTCCTACGTGGCGACCATGAGCTGAATGAAATTAAAGCAGAAAAACATCCACTTATTGCAACTCCACTTGTTTTTGCAACAGAAGAACAACTTGTCGCACTAGATTTAACTGCCGGTTTCTGTGGCCCACAAGGTTTAGTTAAAAAAGGCATGACTGTCATTGTTGACCGTGCTGCATCTGTACTCTCTGACTTTGTAGCTGGTGCCAATGAAGTAGATAAACATGCAGTTGGCGTTAACTGGGAGCGTGATGCACAATTTACTGAAGTCTATGATTTACGTAACGTGGTTGAAGGTGATCCTTCTCCAGATGGTCAAGGCACAATCTTGATTAAACGTGGCATTGAAGTCGGTCATATTTTCCAATTGGGTCAAAAGTATTCTGAAGCTTTGGGTTGTAAAGTCTTAGGTGAAGACGGTAAACCATTGGTTGTAACAATGGGATGTTATGGTATTGGTGTAACGCGTGTTGTGGCATCTGCTATTGAACAGAACTTTGATGAAAAAGGTATTATTTGGCCATCAGCCATTGCACCTTTTGAAGTTGCGATTGTGCCAATGAATGCCCATAAGTCTCCACGCACTTTAGAAGCAGCTGAAGCACTTTATGCCGAATTAACTGCAGCGGGTTATGATGTATTACTGGATGACCGTAATGAACGTCCAGGGGTAAAATTCTCTGACCTTGAGTTGACGGGTATTCCGCACCGTATTGTGATTGGTGAAAAAGGTTTAGACGCAGGTACTTTTGAATATAAAGGTCGCCGTGATGCAGAATCTGTCAATATTTCTAAAGAAGAATTACTGACTAAAATTGCAAAGTAACTTTTAGTTTGCTATAAAAAATCCCGCTTCATGCGGGATTTTTTATTACTGGAATAATATGTACTTTTAGCAGAATTTTAGACCACCGAAGCAGTTAGATGTTACATCCTGATTTTTTAGAATTTGATTCGACAGCGTTAACTTAGATGGATTTGCTTGCGTCCACTGCCCCACATCAATTTCCAAAGTTTTTACAATTGGCGTCCCGGCTAAAGCCCCTAAAGCATTACCAAAATCAATCTCAATACGCATCTCTTCCTGAGTTAAAGTTTTTGTAATATTTTGCGCAACCTGAGGAAGCACTGCTGAAATATCGACGTCTCCTGAAACATTTAATTCACCTAACTGCACAGGATCTGCAAAAGACATCCACCACCCTCTTTGAGCTACATCTGCCTTATCAGCACCTGGCCATTTTAATGCCATTTGCTGTAATGCCAAATAGCCCCCAGAACCGGTTAAAGGAATGTTATGCACCATACTTAGTAACTGGTCAAATGTAACATTCATGTTCAGATTAGTCAGCTTAGAGCCTTCCCCCATCTGAAATTTTGAGGTTTTTACTAAACAAAGCGCTCCCAATCCAACACAGGGTTCAATATTAACTAACAGTTGGTCGTTGGCAAATTGTGTTGCATCCAAACCTGTATAGACAGAATACTTACTTTTATCCTCTGCACTACCTGCAGCCAAAGGAATAACAGGAATTGTTACTATAATATCCTTCGCACTAGCGGACTTTGTTCTGGTTCCTTGTACCACAAACCCTGGAACATCGAACTTAATATTATCTAGTTTTGGTACAGTAATACCTTTTGTCTCACTACTTCCTGGGTCACTGGTAAAACCATGATTCCCAAATAAAGCAATATCTAATAAACCTGAAATTTTCTGGTCTTGGGCTGTACCAAATTTAGCACCAGCCGTATTTGTAGAACCTGTTGTCCCAGCAATTTTCATATAGCCACTAAAAGATTGAATACCATCCGTTGGATTTTGTGTATTTGACACACCTGCGGTTAATAAGCCTAAAATTTGTTCTGCACCCAATCGGAAGCCAACTACTTCTCTTTGTGATGCTGAATCATTATTTTTAATGGCAAACTGAACAAATGGGTTGGTAATTTTCGCACTGGTAGAAGCACGACCATTGTTATAAACACCATTTCCTTTGCTGTCGTAGCTATCAGGTAGGCCACTAAGTGCTAAATTAGAAATATCAATATCACAACCATCCGAGCCATTGACACCGCCACAGCCTAGCTGCAAAGTTTTAATATTTGTATTTAATGACATTTCAGCATCTAAACCCAACTTAAAAAAACTTACCACTTCATTTGAGTTAGTTTTATATGTTTCCATATCTTTAGTGAAGTTTAGCAATGCTCGTCCATCAACTTTAGACAATTCGTCATCAGACAAACTTTTGAAAGTCGTCGCATTACCACTTAAGCATATACTGCTAATGACAGCAGCAATCCATGTCTTTTTCATTTTTTATCATTCCCTGTGATTTATTTTATTTTGGTGTGATTCCAAACGAACTACGCATAACACCTCCAGGAATAGCGATATCTGCTATTTTTTGCATTTGCCCTGCGGGTGCAATCGCTAACTCTGCTGTAAATACTTTTCCAAAATCTGAAGCAGTTGCTAAGCGGTTAAACTTTACTTGATTATCTAATACGATGCTTTCTTTCTGCATATGTATACGTGACTCAAGACCAATATCACCTTGTAGTTTATTTAAGTTAATACTGGACTCAGTTGATGTACCATCTGTATTTATTAAACTAATATAACTCCCGCGGTCATCGTTATTATTGAGTGGATTAAATTCAAAATTAGCTTTTAATGATAAATAGTTGGTATCTGGTGTGCCATTTATACCTTCCAAACCAGGAATAATAAAAAGCTCTCCCTTACCATCCAGTTTTAAAGCAATACTGACAAGAACGTCGTCTTTTTGAGCAAAGTTATCAATAGGAACAACTTTCTTGGCACATGTTGCCTGCTCACTTGTACAATTATATAGTGAGCCTGGTAATTGACCAATCGCCACTTCAGCTTTAGCCACCACCAACAAACTATCCGCTTTAATATAAATTTCTTTATCTTCAAAACCAATAACCCCTTTGGCTTTAACATAAGAGTCAATATTTCTTAAACCTGCATAATAGTTAACTTCTTCACCATGATTGCCTTGTGCACCATCAATCACAATAATTGAGGTTGTATTTGGAGTTCCCGTTTTTGCATCAACCCCATAACCGTCTGTAGACATGGCTAAGTCATAACCTAGACCTGCTTTGGTTTCATTATTTTTATTGGTATACGCTTTTGAATAAATAGCCATATTGGCATTCAAATTGTAAATCGGAACTCCTAAGCCCCATGTAGAAGCTGTTGTTGCCCCCGCATTAACATCAGCAATCGAATTATCTGAAATAAAACGCGCTTTACGTGCAATCGCTTGAAAATCCATACCACGTACAGCAACCAGAACCATATTTTGCGGGTTAACTGTTGATGAAGGGTTGTACACTTGTTCGTATGCCGACGCTCCCAAAATATTCTTAATTTGTTCATTCACTACAAACCCCAAAGAGTTTGTGCGAATGTTATTAATATAAATATCGCCTAAGTCTATATAGGCATTTTGGGTATTTACAGTCGCCGTTGCATCATTTGAATTACGGACATTTAAACGAGTTAAATTAGAAAACTCAATCGCATAACTACCTGTCCCAGTATGTCCCAATTCAAATACAGTTGGATTTACACCACTATGCAAAAAATCTGCTGATAAACCAAAATGTAGTCCACCTGCATCTTTAAAACCATAGCCTGTGGTTGCAGTGACCGCTTTTTCAGTGACGTTTCCACCTGAGCGATTAACCTGAGTAAATTGCGAAATGCCCGTCTGATCAGAGTTCAGCATCATTTTGGCATTGGTTAAATCACCAGATGCACCTATCCGTATTAAGTTATTTTGAACACCAGTACTTGGGCCATAGCGTAAATCAATATTCAAACCTGGGTTGGTTGCTGTTCCTACACGACTATTATGGACATTGGTTTTATCTTCTACACGATCTAGGCTCACAATATGATCAGTTTTCCCATCTTGTGATTTTGTTGCAAGTACAATGCCTTCAGATGGATCTATATACATATATCCATCTGCCGAAAAATTAAAGTTAAAATCTTTAGCGGTTAAATCCTGTCCATTTAATCCGTAACCAATACTGGCATTTTGCAACCGAAATTCTAAATGTGCTTTATCATTGCGATTAAATAATCCATTGGTCGTTGCCAAATAAACAGTTAAAGGCGAAATTGTTGAAAAACTTAAAGAGCCTAAATTTTGGCTCACTTCACCTGTTGCACAATTTGGCTCACAAATCAGCATAATTTTAGAGGCTGTGGCAGTAAAAGGAGATATGCTTGCTTTTAATGCAATACCTACGCCTTTACGGCTAGTATTATCTGGATTCGTGACTCCCACATCAAAATCTATTTGAGACTTGATATTGCTGTGATTTTGTCCAGATAAGATTTCAACATCATGTAAGCCCAGTTTGATTGGAGCATTTCCATCACTTGAATAATCGACCCAGTTGACTTGTTCTACTTTCACACGTGAAACTTCATGTGTGATGGAAATACCATCCTGACCCGTGACCTTTCCAAGGACTTGATCATTCAATGCTTCCAATGCATAGCTTTGGTGAGCAATACATATACAAGCTGTCAGGAGATTTAATTTTATTATTTTATGCATCTCAATATCCTTATAAAATCGTCAACGACTTAACAGCGCGCACCTGTTGCACCTGAACAGTTATAACTGAATATTTTTAAATCACCTGACATATGCAAATTCCCATGCATATTTAACCCCATAAATCCTTTTTCAGCACCATTATCAAATGTTGGCACATTGACTTGCTGTGTCGTTTTCACGCCAGACTCATCAATCGTATAAGCCGTATACTGACTATATTTTGAATCTTTCAAATAACCTTTCGTTGTTGTATCGTCTGTTTCTACAGAAAGATTAGAAAATCCTAAATTTCTTATTTTTAATGGCTTATCGTCGTAAAATGAGAGCTTCATCGCGGTTTGAGGATTACCATCTTTATTTAATATCGTGGTTCCAGCTAATGAGATTTTATCAATTTGTATCGTGCCTTGAATTTGTTTAAATACCAGCCACTTTTGATTATTCCCA
Organism: Acinetobacter celticus; assembly: GCF_001707755.1. Taxonomy (GTDB): domain Bacteria; phylum Pseudomonadota; class Gammaproteobacteria; order Pseudomonadales; family Moraxellaceae; genus Acinetobacter; species Acinetobacter celticus. The sequence goes on from NZ_MBDL01000008.1 coordinate 495,599, forward strand.
TCCTTATGATTATTCGGTGAAAATGCAAAACGACACCGTACATCTTGGACACAGTCATAACTGTAAAATGCTTGGGTCACCCTGCCTGATGCATCGCGCTTAGAAATATCATTCAAACTCATATCATTTGCATAACGATGATTTAAAGACATCGTCAAACTTAAATCAGCCCCACCTTGCCCTTGAGTTTCTTGCATTTCTTGAAGGTTTAACCCTGATAATTCTGCATGACACATCCCAGCAGTAAATAGCAGTACAGAGCTAATCAATTTATTCATCATATTTTGCTCCTTACAGCCCTGTTGTTTTTATTTTCAAATGCTGGATTAGCACACCATCAATTACAGCTGAACCTAAATTGACTGATGCACCAGAAGTACTTTTAAACATCACACCAGTCGCATTTGTATCGCGATTCGCTTGAAGCATATTTGTTGTGGAATCTCGAGTTACACTTCCTATTGAAATACTGCTGTGTGTCGCATTGGTTCCTTGATAGTTAACTGACATCCCCCCAGCGGTAATACTAGAGGTATTCGATCCACAATAAGCCACATTACAAGTAGAACCTTTAAATGAGGTTTTGGTTAAATTCGTCCCAGTGTGAAACGTTGGATTCGAATCGGTGTCTTCATACAATGTATAAATTTTGGAATAGATCTCAGGAACATTTGGAATTTGTGTCACTTCCAAAATAATATTATTGCCCTCAGAACCAATAATAAAAGGTTGATACATACTACCTAGAACTAGATTGATGTTAGTACTATAAAGATATAACCCCTCCACAGCATTGAATAATGGTGCATTACTTCCATCCATTGCAGGTGTAGCAACTGCACCATCATCTATATCGGTTTTAGCTGCCGTACTAATCCGGATACCTCTAGCATTTAAATTAAGATCACTCGCTTTAAGCGTAGAAGGATCATCATTGGTATTGAGCCTTAAAATAGATGCCATAGCAAAAGTTTGACTTTGCTGTGCAACACTAGAAGATTGCGTTTGGAATAGTCGAATTTGTGAGCCATCAATACTGAGACCATTTGCCACAAACTGAGTACGCAAACGATAGTTGACATCTAATCCACTATCTGGCGCTCCAGTAACAGGATCTACATAGCTGATAGAATCAAAAGATCTTGAAAAAATATCTGTCCAAAAACCTAATTTAATTCGATCTGAAGTCGAGTTACCGCCTTGCTTTGCCAACGGCGCTTCTAAAGCGATATAAGCAATATCGGCTTTATTTTCTTTTTTGAACTGCTGAATATCTTTGGCTGTACCTGAACGGAATAGCCATGGGTTTTCTGTGCTCCCCCAAGTTAGACCTTGATTACTGTAGCGCTGGTTCATGTCATCATTACTTTTAGACAAAGCTAAACCATAAATAAATACATCTGCTTTGTTTCTCGTGCCAGTCACAACGCTTGATGCACTTGTATTTGCCACGGCCCTAGAACTTGAAATAGCATAATTTTCAACCGTTAAATTCGCAACGGACAAAGCCTTATTCTTAGCAATAACCGTGGCATCGGCCCGAATTTCAGCTAAAGTCTTGTCTTTTAACCGATTATTCACTATGTTTGTAATTATTGTACCTTTCGATGTTTCAATTTTTTGTATGGTATTTTTCATTGCATTTGCGGCGGCTTGTTCTTTATTCAACCAACCACCATCGTACTTTGTTGTACCATCATTGGGTAGTGTTGCCGTAGAATTCCAATAGTATTGATCGTAGCGCTTATTATAATAGTCTTGATATTCCTTTGTATTTACATAAGTTTCAATTTCTTGATTACGATATAAAGTTGTATTTTTTCCCGCTACTTGTGTGTATTTTGTCTGATAAGTACTGCTTGTGGTACTGCCATTTTGATAGATAGAATCATATGTCGATGTATACGTTGAGTCATATGAAGGTTGATATAAGTTTGCTTTAGCATAGGTATAGTTAGGTTGGTAATTATCTTTATAAATTTTATCGTAAGCACGCTTATACAAATTTTCGTAATTTTCACCACGCGGAATAATACGGATAAAACCCGTATCTTTTCGGGATGCTTCAAACAAACTGGCTTTATCTGTTAGCGTTCCATAACTTGATGCCTTAGACACATCATTCGGCCCCTGAAAAACCATTTTGAAATTTTCAGGTAATAATGCAACTCCTTCACCTGTGGTTTCGGAAAGTGCCATATCTGATAAATCTTGAAGTGCATAGGCAGACTGAGCCAGCAATAAACTGACCGACATTGCTATACAGCTCTGGCGAAATCTGTAAGCCTTTTTTACATAAGTCATCTCGACCTTCCTTTTTATCAGATGCCTTGCATCTTTCTTATATTTATTCCTTGTCTTGGCACTTTAATTTGTTTTATTCCATCGAGTCCATGATGGATATATGCCAAGCCACTTTAACTTTTAATTATGCTGAATAATTACACAATTGCAAAATAATCCAGCCGAAACCTTCCTATTTCCGATGAATGAATTGCATAAAAAAAGCAGACTAAATTGTCTGCTTTTTTGTCAACTTTAAAAATTAAGCTTTAGGTAAAGTGACGCCCGTCTGACCTTGGTATTTACCACCACGGTCTTTATAAGAAGTTTCACAGACTTCATCAGACTCAAAAAATAGCATTTGAGCAACACCTTCACCTGCATAAATACGTGCTGGTAAGTTGGTGGTATTTGAGAATTCTAATGTAACGTGACCTTCCCATTCAGGTTCAAGTGGAGTGACGTTCACAATAATACCGCAACGTGCATACGTCGATTTACCTAAGCAAATGGTCAATACATTTCGTGGAATACGGAAATATTCAACCGTGCGTGCCAAGGCAAAAGAATTGGGCGGAATAATACACACATCGGCTTCAATATCAATAAAGCTTTTATCGTCAAAGTTCTTCGGATCAACAATTACAGAATGAACATTGGTGAACACTTTGAACTCACGGGCGCAACGCACATCATAACCATAGCTAGATACGCCATAAGAAATGAGCTTTTCGCCATTTTCATCATAACGGACTTGATTTTCTGCATACGGTTCAATCATGCCGTGATTTTCGCTCATTTCGCGAATCCAACGATCAGACTTAATAGCCATCTATTTTCTTTCCAAAAACTTAAATCAATTATTGCGTGGTACTTTAACTGAAATTGGCCCCAATGAAAATAACACGAAGGCCGAGAGGACAGATTTGTCTTTTACTTCGCAGAATGCGTGTACCCAAAAAATACGTTATTTAAAGCGTTAACAAGGCTGAATAACTTAGGGGGATAGAAAAACACATCAACACTAAAGATGCCGTTTTTTGCATATTCGATTGATTTAACCAGCTAATTTTATTCGCGCTCAGAATAGAACCAACGAATGTCCATAAAAATGCAATCGGGATAATTAATACTAAAAAGACCAACATATGAGCAACATAGTAGCTTAAATCTACCCATGCAATTGCAGGAAAAATCGCTGATGCAAAGAGTAAAGCCTTAGGATTTAGCAAAGTTGCCGTAAAAAGCGTCATCGCACCAATTGTAGGTTGATTATAGTCTTGCGAAACATTCGCTGTTTTCCATAAACGGATGGCCAAAAACACAATATAAGTTGCGCTGAATAATTTCAGAATTGTAGGCAATAATGGAAAATGTGTAGATATCTTTCCAATTAATACCCCCCAAAGGGTAATAGAAATAAGATAACCAAATGCTTCAGCAGGAATTAAACGAAAGGATTTACGCACTCCTACTTGTATTCCTGATGATGCCAGCAAGGTATTGGTTGGCCCAGGGGTCAATAAAATAGAGACCACTAAACCAATGAAAAGCATTGAAATCATACCTAAAACTCGCTTTAGATTGAGCGCAGATTAAATCAGTTCAAGCCAGTTCGCAAAAAAATATTTGTAAGGCAATATATGAAATTTAGATATAAATTATTTTATTAATTTAAATCATATATTTAAATTAAAATAAGATGCTTTACTGTTTGGTCACAAATGATTATTTATTTGGCATTTTGCTTATTTTTTGCGTAATTGTTCTAATTTAGCCATCATAACCCAGTTCATTTTGAAGTAAATTGGAACTTCAAAGCATCACTAAATAAATCTGTATTCTAATCCAAGACTTTGAGATGTCTACATGTGGTACAAATCCACATTCCGTCTGCTTGTGTTTAAATATCCCCTCAAAAAACACCCAACTCATAATGAGCTGAGTGTCTTGGCGTTTAACAAAACCTTTCGCTATTAGAAAATACGGCTTTGGTCTTTTTCTACTTTAGTCAGTTTATCTGCAATTTTTTGTGCAATAGCCAAATAGCTTTCGGCCGCATCATCACCTGCAATTACGGAAGGTTTTCCTGCATCGGCATTTTCACGAATTTTCACGTTCAGCGGTAAACGCCCCAATAATGGAATTTGATATTGTTCAGCCAGTTTATCGCCTCCGCCTGTACCAAATATTTGCTCTTCATAACCGCAATTTGAACAGATATGCGTCGACATATTTTCAATCACACCCATAACTGGAATATTCACACGATTAAACAATTCAATTCCTTTGGTAGCGTCCAATAAAGCTACATTTTGTGGTGTTGTCACAATCACGGCGCCGGTCACTGGAATACGCTGTGCCAAAGTCAGTTGAATATCCCCTGTACCCGGTGGCATATCAATCATCAAAACATCTAAATCTGGCCAAAGGGTTTGATTAAACAGTTGCATCAGTGCTCCTGTTGCTTTCGGACCACGCCAAGCCACAGGTGTATTATTATCCCCAGTTAAATGACCAATTGATAACACTGCCAAACCATAAGCATCAATAGGAATAAATTGTTCTGCCTCAATCATCGGCGTGCGGCCTGCATTACCCAACATCGTTGGAATACTTGGGCCATAAATATCAGCGTCAAGCACACCCACTTTTAAACTCAGTTGCTGTAAAGCCAAAGCAAGGTTAACGGTTGTGGTCGATTTGCCCACGCCTCCTTTGCCTGATGAAACTAAAATCACATTTTGAATACGAGGATGTTTAGGCACATCACGTTGCTGTGGCGCAACTTTCTGAATAGGTGGATTATTGGGATCAGGTTCTTGGGTTGGTTGTACTGGAGCTGTTCCAGAGGCATCGACAACAGGTGGTAAATTGCTTTTTGGTGCTTCTATTTCAGCTTTTGGCTGACTAGAACAGCTTTCGCCTTCTGCATGATTATGACCACAACCACCCGTTGTCTGCCCTGTTTTTTGCTGAATGACATGCATATTCAATTCAGTAATCCCGCATTTTTCTAGCGCATCGGCTAAATCATCGTGAATTTGCTGTAAATCGTCGGCTTCTGAAGGATGGGTATTGATGGTAATTTGTAACACTTGTCCTTGCACATTGATCTGTGTAATCCGATCTTTCAATGCATTTTCCGAGTGCGGTAAAATATAATTTTGAAGCACCTTTTGGACTTCCTCTTCTTTCACCTCTTGAGAGGGTGAAAAGACAGATTTAAGCGAAGAAAGCCACGACATAAAGTTACTCCAAAAAAGCAGATATACAGCAAATTGTGCATAGTTTAACGGCAAATACAGCGAAGGTTAAGCACTACAACGGATAAGATACCTGTAAAATGTGTAAAACCAAGTAAATGACTTGGTTTTACACAATGAACATAGATACATTTCTGCAATATAAATATGCTGTGTACTTGATATACCTTTGCAAGGTTTTAGGTTTTAAGTGGTATAAACTTACTTTAATTTCATATTTAACAAATAGATATATGAAAAATATGGTGATTTCATACGCTAAAATCTGCTGTTTTCTAACTATTTACCTAACTTTGTGACACAGTACAAATAAATCTTTAAAAATAGGGCTTAATGTGGATATAATCCATTATTGATTACTTTATAGTCAAATTTCCCAAAAGTACTTATCACTAGGGGAGTTTCAAGATGAAAAAAATTGGATTGATTCTATTGTTGGCCTCTGCGGGTTTCGCCCATAGTGCGACCAGTACCAACACCATTCAAACTGCTGAACGACAAGCCATCACTATTGGTGATACAGTCGAAGAAATGCAAATTCGCATCAAGGCATCTCCTATTACGGTGAAATCTTATCCCTTGGTACAAGATAAAGGAGAAGATGTTTTAGCGATTGATTACACCTATGAAATTGAAAATATGCGCTATATCATTACTGTCGTGAATCAACATGTTAAAAACATTCAAACTGAAAATTTAAATAAATAATTCAGCATCATTACTCAATCCACTTATCGTTTTTTCTTTAAGTCTTATCTTATTGCAATCGCGCAATAAAAAAGCCACCGCTTTATCCGCAGTGGCTTTTACGTTAAGCGAGTTTAAGCCTGATCATCTTTTTTGAATTTACTCAATGTTTCTGTGGCCTTTTTCTTTAATTCATCGAACTTTTCAGTTGCCTGTACTTTAAGTTCACCCAATTTATCGGTGGCTTCTTTTTTCAGTTCGTTGGCTTTTAACTTGGCCTCATCAATTTTATGACTGGCTTCTTCTTTCAAATGATCCAGTTTCTCTTGGGCTGTTTCTTTAGCCGTCTCTACTTTGGTTTTTAAATCATTCACTTTTTCGTTCAAACCTGCTTGAGCTTCATCTTTCTGAACATCGGCATCCTGCTTGAGATCATCTAATGTTGTCTCTGCCTCAAGTTTGGCTTCTTTAGCTGAATGCTTTAAATCATCCAGTACTTCTTCGCCTTTTAACTGTGCTTCTTTAACAGTCTGTTTGAAGTCATCGCCCAGTTCAGTTGCTTTATTTTTCAATTCATCAAGTTGATTATCGCTCATGATCTATCCTCTTTCCTGTTATAAATTGTCTAACAATAGGTATAACATTAAAGAGGATAAAAAATGCCCTTAGCATCATTTCGACACACTTTATGACAAACAGAAATAAAAGTCATAATTGCCAGAAGAGCCAAAGATACGCGTATTATTTTTTCACGGTCGTAATGAAGCTAATCATGGCAAAGAGCCAAATAAAGAGTACAAAACTACGTTCTCGGCTGAAGTGTCCAAGGTCTGAGCCATGCACAATATTATGGCGAGTTGCCGTCACAGATGAACTGTTGTCCATTTTTAGGGCTTGTAGTTCCATGAAATAAGGATTGATATCTGTAGCCACTTTGACTTTATGCCATAGGCCTTTCACTTCATGGCCTTTTAGACCTGGGACAATTTTATAGACATCAATATATTTGGTTTGATTCAGTTTCAAATAACCACGTTCTGCCAATGCCTCGGTCAAAATACCTTCAACTTGTCCATACAGTACTGTCACACAACCTGCATAACATTCTTGCTGATACATCTTTAAGCATTGCTCAATCACTTGACGATGTTGCGCTAAATTCTCGCCAATCTGTAAAGCATCTACAGCGGTTAGCAATTCATTTTGGAAATAGTCTTTTTCAATTAAATCGAGCAAAGCGAAATCAGCCAGTTCGGTTTCTTTTTCAGAGGCCATTTTCCAAAAATACAGCAAATTTAATGCATCATTGGCAATGGGTACATCACTTTCAAATTCAATTTGGTCTGCCAATAGGTCAAAATAAGGCTCTTGTGTAGCCAACTGTCTTAATTTACTTACAAACTGAGCATGTGAAGCTGAGCCCATGCTTGTTAAATACTGCTCTGCTTGTTTTAAAATTTGATTGCCAAGTTGTTTGGTACTATTTGCATGTTGTGGAATGCGGGTCACGGGCTGGTCGAAATCAAAATCATCATCGATCATGGACGGTTTACTCTTAAAACTGGCTGAATCTAGACATTATCGCTGTTATTGACTAGCGAATATAGGGACAAGTTCGTCTTAACGAGGTTTAATCTACGCAATACGGCTTCAAATTTAATTTATATCATACACACTGAATAATAAATTTTCCGTTTCACTTATTGCCCAATAACCATGAGCAAGTTGATTGTGATCCAAAGCACTTTAAATGCAGTGGCCATGCACGCTTGCTCCACTGTCTTAATATATTTTTCTGAACCATAGACTATAAAATTCATCCAAAATACAAAATAATTCGGTAATAGTATCCATAGAAAGCCTTGTATTTTAAAGTTTTGTCTAGAAAACCAATATGTTAAAACCATAAGGCTTTTTTCTATTCTTTTTTAGGTCTAGCTCAGATTGTTTTATTACGTTGTTTTAAGTGATATTCATCTGCTTTGGATAGTTGAATCAATCCATAAATGACTGCTTTGACACCCCCTTTTCATCAGGGAAAAGAAAGCATGCAGTGCACATTGATATTTGCTCATGAGATAAACCATGTGCTACTAACAAGGTAAGATCTAAAGAGATGACTGTAATTGTGTTTCAAGCAAAAGAAAAGGCTTTGAAATTATTAAAATACGAGCATTTATACCAAATGGCGATGAACACGATTTCCGAAATATTCAATTGAGAGGAGCACATTCTCAAACGTTTGTTACTGTATTTCAGAAACTCCCAATAGGTTGCTTCAACTTTCTGAAAAAGTCATCAATCATGCAAAATAAATATGTATGAGCCATATATGGCTCAAGGAACATAGTGGCTGAAGGCATAGATGCTGGTGTAACTCCCCTAATAGCTTTCAGCCACCTTTTTTTAAGTCAATTCCTTATCCGCGATTCGGGTTAAATTTATATTTTTAAGTTCAAATGACCTATCTATTAAATTACTTTTCAAAATCTTCTGGTTTTAACTTATACTTTCTAAATAAAATCTCACGAACATTGTCACTTATATCTTCATCATGTTTAATAATTAAATAAATATCTTTATTCGTTAATGGAAGAGTCTTTAAAATTCGTGGTAAATCTGTAGATCTAATAGCCGAAACTTCACTCGGTTGTTTTAATATTTCAGGATTTTGTTCTGTAAATTTCAAATCAAGCCCCTGTAAATTAAAATAAATTTTAACTCTTCTATTTAAAGAATCACTGTCATCATAAAGAACTGTACCTTCTGGTAATATCGCATACTCTGAATAGTTTCCAAAATTAGAAGTTATTTTTAAAGGTCTCTCTAAAACATGAATTTTAGGCATTTTCGTAGTTTTCCATAAATAAATATTTAAAATTAATTGAACTAAAAAAAATATAATTAACACACCTATCACAATATTTTTTTTCATAATGGGCACTACTTTTGATGTCGATGAGTATTTCGCATATCAACCTTTACATCTGGAGATGCCATTAGATAATCATTCAGATTCTCAGGTAAAAATAAATATTTAGGCATTTCATATTTACTCGCTTTAAAAGCTAGTTTAGCTGAAGTTGGTAAAACTTTATCGGCATTCACAAATCTAAAACCTGACTTAGTCATGCTTGGAATTGCTTTCTTTGTTGCTTCTAAACTTTGTGTTGTACAATTTGGAGCTAAAGCAAAATAATCTTGTGCCAAAATATAACTTTTAAAATGCGCTCGTTCTTGATGTGGTTTAGCTGTTTTTATTAAGTCATTGTAAAAATTTAAAACTAAACTTGCTTGGCTATCAAAAACTTTATATCCATAAGCATGTGTTATTCTTGATCTTGAGGATGCTAATCCCTGTCTATTTTCATCTTCAATATAAGCTTGAAAGCTATCCCAGACCCTTAATATGCCTTCTCCACGGGGACTACTCGCTCCCGTTAAAGTAATAAGCCCAAAAGTTTCAGGTTTTGTTTTCCCATATCGCCCAAAATCATAAATATAATCTTTGCCTTTTAGTTTGATATAAACAGCCGTATGACCATAGGGAGATTCCGTGTCTCCTTCACCATAAGCACTTCCTACCAACAAATGTAATTCCGCCTCAGGTTTTAGAGGTACTTGTTGAGTTGGTGAATTTGAATTTTTTGTAGTATTACTTGTTGTTGTAGCCACATTAATTCTCTTCTTGATCAAACCATTTTACTTCTATTTCATCAGTTTCAGGGGACTTAATTGTATGTGTCATCCCTTTTTCATCCGTAAACCCATAGGTCTTAATGCCTGTTCTTTTATTCAATATTGAATAAGGAATATTTATTAAAATTTCATTATTTTCAGAATTAATTGCCTGAAAGTTTCGATGTTCTGTTTCCACTCTTATATCAGGTAAAATAGTTCTAACAATGTCAACTTTTGCTCCACTTTGAAATACATGTTGTCCTGCTTTCACTTCAAACTTTGCAGGAGTTATAATTTTAATACCATCTTTATTGATGATAATCTGAGAGCCACCCGCCATAGGATTACCTATTTTTTTATAAATTTATAAAAGTTGAGCCTGAATTTGGCATAATATAAATAATTAATAATTCAATTTTTTTAATAAGAATATGACTTTCATCATAGCAATTCAGCTCAATGATAGCATCATTATCACAACAGACAATAAAAAAGTCGTTTTAAAAGAAACTAGTGAAATTCAATTCGACACTAAAAAATGCCAAAAAATTTATTCATGGAATAAAGGCATTATTACAGGCACAGGTGAAGGTTATGTGATTAGCAGATCCATTGAATTTTTTAAAAAATTAGCTCAATCCAATATAAATAAGCTTCCTCAGTGCTTGGATATATCAAGACAAATAAGAGAGTTAGAAATAGGCAAAAATTATTTTCAAGTAGAAAATACTAAACTGCTTTGTTCTTGTTATAACGACCGTGGCGCACAACTTTATACAATACAACGCTTTGAATCATCACAGCCTTACCAACTTACTGCAATTCCCCCTATGGATATTGCAGTTTGGCTATTTCATCCCAATATTGAAGCTATTTCTAGTGACCTACAGAACCTCTATACAGATTTAAAAGACTATTCAGCGTTCTTAAATCAAACCGACTGGATCAATTACTACATTGACCGTCTAGCACCAATCTATAAAAAGCAAAGCCAACAAGATTCATTGATGAGCCAAAGTTTTGATTTCTTTTTTCAGGCTAAGGATGAATACATTACTGGTCATATTCAAAATACAGCCCTAGAATTTAAGGAAATTTTCACCAAAATTGACCTCATTTAACATAATGGGCATTATGCGAATTTTATTCTTTTTAAGTCATAAAAAAAATATTTAGATATTTTATATAATCCCTAAAAATCCAACCTCAAAACAAAGGGCTAAAACGATTTGTGCCATTGACCATAAGAAGATTGGAATCAAGATTAAAGCTTCAAAAAAGTAAAACGAATCATAGTTAACCTGAGTTCAACCTAAAAAAGAGTAGGAAAAAGCCTTAGTATTTTAACGTCTTGGTTCTCAAGACAAAACGTTATAACACAAGGCTTTCTATGGATCCTATTACCGAAATATTTTATATTCTGGATGATTTTAGAAAAATATTTAATGAGTCATTAGGACATGCTCTCATTTGAGGTAGATATTTCATTCCTCTTACCTATTCACTTAAAATATCTTATATCACCATACTAAAATTAAGTTTTCTAATATGTCACGAAGAGTCATAACTGAAGAAATTTGGGTGAAAATCCAAACTCCTATACAATTTTATGGCTACTATCGTTCACGTAATAGCAAGAATATTATGGAAACTTCAAACAGGCACACCTTGGCGTGATATTCCCAATTTTTTTGTCCTTGGTAAACAGCCTACAATCGTTGAGCGAATAAAGGGATATGAGAGACGTTTTTTTAACTACGAGGTAGAGTAGGTTTTCATTGACTGAAGCTACATTCGTACGCATCAGCATGCAAGTGGAGCTCGGCATGGTGAAGATAGAGCAATTGGAAAATCAAGAGGTGGGGCAACTACAAAAATTCATTCTGCCATCGATGTAAATAGACATCCAATTAATTTTGAAATCACTGGAGGCGAAGTCCACGACAGTCAAGTTGCAAGTTAATTGAGTTGGTCGGTGAAGTAGATTATTTGATCGCAGATAAAGGCTATAATTCAGAGTATATTCGTGAGGTTGCTCAATATCGTAAGATGATTCTTATTACTCCAAGAATAATCTAACAGCAAAAAACTGCACATAGAGTTTGACTACTACCTTTATTATCACTTAAGGCATCTTGTTGAAAATGTGTTTTCTCGTTTAAAGCATTTTAGTGGTATTACCGCACGTTTTGAAGAATTAGCTCGAAATTATAAATCCATGTTGTTCTTAGCATGCTTATTTATTTGGTGCAAAGCTAAGTAAGGACACACCCTAATACTATTACAAGAGCACGGCGTTGCACTTTAAGTAATAGTCTAAATGATGTAAAAGTAATATTTTTGCTTCAGGTATCACAGTACCCATATGTTTTGAAAACTTTTCACCGATTCACTTGTGCAAGTCAGCGCTATCTAAGGTAAAATCATTGACCTTATATAAAATACGAATGAGAGAGTTATATCCGTGCGTAATATTTTAGTCACTAACGCCCTTCCATACGCCAATGGCCCCATTCATATGGGTCACTTACTCGGTTATATCCAAGCAGATATTTGGGTTCGTGCCATGCGTGCAATGGGACACGATGTGACTTATGTATGCGCAGACGATGCTCACGGTACAGCCATCATGCTTCGTGCCGAAGCCAACGGTATTTCACCCGAAGAACAAATTGCCAATGTGCAAAAAGAACATATTCGCGATTTTGACGGTTTTAGTGTGTATTTCGACCATTATGACTCAACTCATAGCGCTGAAAATAAAGCACGTTCAGAAGAAATTTACATTAAAAACCGTGAAGCGGGCAATATTGCTGTACGCCCAGTTACACAGCTTTTTGACCCTGAAAAAGGTATGTTCCTATCTGACCGTTTCATTAAAGGCACATGCCCGAAGTGTAAAGCAGAAAATCAATACGGTGATGCCTGTGAAGTATGTGGAACAACCTATAACGCTACAGAATTATTAGACCCACGTTCGACATTAAGTGGCGCGACACCTATAGAGAAGTCATCTGATCACTACTTCTTTAAACTGCCAAACTTTGCAGAATATTTACAAAAATGGACACGTGATGAAGGTCGCTTGCCTGTTTCAATTGCCAACAAACTGGATGAATGGTTTGAAAATGGTTTAAATGATTGGGATATTTCCCGTGATGCACCATATTTTGGTTTTGAAATTCCAGATGCACCCAACAAATATTTCTATGTATGGGTAGATGCACCTATTGGCTATATGTCGAGTTTTGAAAACTACATTAAAGCCAAACGCCCTGAACTAAGCTTTGATGACTTTTGGAAGAAAGACTCTGACAAAGAAGTCTATCATTTCATTGGTAAAGACATCGTTTACTTCCACGCGCTGTTTTGGCCTGCCATGCTTGAAGGCTCAAACTACCGTACGCCAACAGGTTTATTTGTGAATGGTTTCTTGACTGTCAATGGTCAAAAAATGTCAAAATCTCGTGGCACATTTATTAAAGCTGAAACTTATTTAGAACATTTAAACCCTGAATATTTACGTTATTACTTCGCATCTAAGTTGTCAGATAAAGTTGAAGATTCTGACTTAAACTTAGATGATTTCGTGCAAAAAGTAAATTCTGACTTAGTCGGTAAAGTGGTGAATATTGCGAGCCGTTGTGCAAAATTCATTAACACCAAGTTTGACAATAAACTCTCTGCAACATGTGCAGAACCTGAATTGGTACAAAGCTTTATTGATGCAGGCGATTCAATTGCCAAAGCATATGAAGCACGTGAGTTTTCTGCTGCGATTCGTGAAATTATGGCACTTGCAGATAAAGCCAACCAATATATTGATGAGAAAAAACCGTGGGCATTGGCGAAGCAAGAAGGCCAAGAACAACAAGTTCATGACGTGTGTTCAGTCGGCATTAACCTCTTCCGTCAATTGGCAGTTTACTTAGCTCCTGTACTGCCAACGTTGGCACAGCAAGTTCAAGACTTCTTAAAACTTGAATCTTTCAATTTTGCTTCTGTAAAAACTGTTTTAGTCGATCATGAAATTGCACAGTTCCAAGCTTTAATGCAGCGTGTTGACCCGAAAGCTGTGGCGGCAATGGTCGATGCTTCTAAAGACTCTTTAGCGGCTACGGCTGAACCTGTAAAAGTTGAAAAGAAAAAAGAGAAGAAAGCAGTACCTGCCAAAGTTGAACCTAAAGTTGGCGAAGCTGAAATTATCGGTATTGAAGACTTTATGAAAGTTGACCTTCGTGTCGCTGAAGTTTTAGATGCTGCCCACGTTGAAGGTTCTAACAAACTGCTTCAATTGACCTTAAATGTCGGCGAAGCTGAACCACGCAATGTATTCAGTGGTATTCGTGAGTTCTACGCACCTGAAGATCTAAAAGGTAAACTGGTGGTCATGGTGGCAAACCTTGCACCGCGTAAAATGCGTTTTGGTATTTCTAACGGTATGGTGCTTGCTGCGGGTAATGGCGAAGGTGTTTGGGTGATTTCACCTGAATCTGGTGCTAAAGCGGGTGATAAAGTGTCTTAAGATTTAGACACTTATGAAAAGCCCTGCTATATTCTTAGTGAGGCTTTTTATTTAAGTAAATCAAATGAATTTAGAATTAAAAAAAATCAATGAAGCAATAAATGCTATTTCTTATTCAATTGATACTGAACAATATGATGAAGCATTGTTAGGTTCGGAGATGATGTTAAATGAACTCGAAAAGTATGAAACTTCCGAATCAGTATTACATTTATTATTTAATTTAGCAGGGCAATTTATAGACGTAGGTACATCTTTAAGAAATAAAAATGCTGTTTCTAAAGGAATCCAAATTTTAGAAACCAACTCAGATCATTATGAAATTCAATCTAATATTAACTATTATTATAATTTAGCAAATGGAAAATTATCCTTAGCAAATGATTGTGGTTATTCCGAAGAAAAAGTAACTTTTAAAAATATAGATTTATATAATGATGTTAAAAACCTATATTGGAAAGCATATAAATTAATTAAAAAAGAAAATAACTACGATTTATATCAGCAAAATATAATTAATCTTGCAAATACTCTCAAACAACAATTTCGTTTTTCGGAAGCCTTACAACTCTATAATTCCGTAATTAAAGAAAATACTACCTACCCTCAAGCATGGCTAAATCGAACATCATGTTTAGAGCAATTTGATCAATTATTAGATCATCGCACTGAAAAAATGATTATTGAAATAATAAAAGGATATAAATTTGCTAGCGAATCTCCGTTAATCCCTAAAGCTTGGATTCCCTATTACAATCATAAGATAGATTATTTAACTAAACAATTAAGTTCCAAAAATTTAGATATTGAAGAATTAGAGACATCTAAAGACAATTCCTCAATGAGTGACTTTCGACAATGGTGTATCAAAGAAAATTTAACTTTGAATATTCACGGCATGTATTGTCCATGCATAGCCAATGAGCGAGACACTTTAACCTTATTTGAAAGCGTCATTTCTTCTCAGAATATTCTTCAATACGAACAATACTTGAATCGTATTAAAGCTGAGTTTTCATTAGTTCGTGTTCTTTACTATGAATATAGATTTACTGAGAGCTATAAAGTTGATTTTGAAAGTTGTTACTCAGAATTAAATGAACATGAAATCATAGATATAAGATCCGAAAAATTAAGGACTTGTTTTAGATTATGCTTTTCAATACTAGATAAATTAGCAATTTTTCTTTGCCAATATTTCGGATTAACAATTAATAAAAATACGGCTTTTAATAATTTTTGGCATACAAATAAATTAAAACTTGAAGAAAAAGAAAATTTTGCTTTGATTGCAATTAATAGTCTTATATACGATCTAAATGAAAAAAATGGGCAATTTGGATTTTATAAAATTTGGCGAAACTCGCTAGAGCATCATATTTTATTTTTAGTACCTGATTCATTTGAGCTCTCAAATGATTCGACACATACTTATGTAAAAATCAGCGATTTTGAAAGTAGTCTTCAGAATTTACTTCAATTTACTAGATCTGCTATTTTTTCGACTGTGTTTGCCATTGTTGAGGATTTACGCCAAACACAACCTAAGAGTCACGTAAACACAATGAGTATTACAATACATAAGAAAGATTTTAATCAAAATTATTAATATGATAAAAAAGACTATCTCTTTAAAACTTACAAAAATCCATGAAAACTTTAAAACCTCTATTCCTAGCATTCGCTCTAATTACTACAGCCCTTACCACCCAAGCTGCCGAATCCGCCATCCCCCAACAAAAACAAGTTTCAGGCTATTACCAATACCAAGCAGGTGATGTACAAATCACTGCCCTGCTAGACGGCACCAATTTCATGTCACCGAAGCTATTTCAAAACCTTCCAGAAAAACAAGTGCATGAAATTTTAAAGAAATACACTGCCGACCAAGCCAAAGGTGTACAAACCTCCATAAATGCCTTTTTAGTCAATACAGGTCATTCACTGGTTTTGGTGGATAGCGGTGCTGCTAGCTGTTTTGGTACACATTTAGGTTCAGTGTTAAGCAACTTAAAAGCATCAGGCTATAAACCTGAACAAGTCGATACTATCTTGCTGACACACCTGCACCCAGACCATGTGTGTGGCATTAGCCAAAATGGCATGGCTAACTTTCCAAATGCAACGGTTTATGTTTCGAACGATGAAGCGAACTATTGGCTAAACCCGAAACAGGTCGAAAAGTTCCCGAAAGAGAAACAAGCAGGCTACTTAGGAACTGTTGAAAAAATTAAACAAGCCATTGCGCCCTATCAAGCCAAACAACGCTTCAAAACGTATCAACTGGGCGATCAAGTTCAGGGCTTTAAAGTCATTAATACCGCGGGGCATACGCCGGGACATTTTAGCTATGCGCTGAAAACCAAAAACGAAACAGTGGTATTTATTGGTGACATTGTGCACTCACATACCGTGCAATTCGACAAACCAGAAACCGCTATTGATTATGACATCGACCCGAAAAAAGCGGTGCAAACTCGCTTAAAGCAATTTGCGGAATATGCAAAAGGCGGGCAAACTATTGCAGCACCACACTTGCCGTTCCCTGCTATTGGACATATCTATTCCGCAGATGGGAAAAGCTATCAATGGATTCCTGTGCATTTTAAGGATTAATTGATAACAAACTTCCTCCTTTTAAGAGGAGGAAACATTGTTCCGCAAAGGGTAAAGTAAGGCAGAATTTCCCTCTAAAAGATAGTCAAGCAAATAAACCAAGTCAAAAGCACAGCTACAAAAAAGCCCCTATCACTAGAGGCTTTTTTATTTGCAAATAACGGGTACTTCGACCTAGCCATTCAGAAAAAACTCCCAGATGACATAACCTATGCTGAAGCCAAGTAACGAGTATGCTGTAATAATAAAATATACAAAACTTGCTTTGTTTTTCTTTTTCCAGAAACTCATTTCATCACCTAAATGTACTAATTCACACCATATTAACGTGTATTAAATAAAAAGTGAAACAAAGCTAAGCTTTTAATTTATAAAATATTTTATCTACAAAACCGTCGATTTTTTCAAATAAAGTCAATATACAGATTTTCATTATTTTTCTAATACAGACAACAACAACAAGAGTTATTGGTGAATACCTATATTTTTTTAGGAATGAAGCGTTTCTTGCAAACTATTAGATAAATCAGCCATTTATCTTGATGGAATAATTATCGCCATCTGCAAGATTGTTTTCGTCTACAAATAAAATCGGCTCTATAACATCATAGCATCAAAAAGATCAGAAACTCTCGTTCTCTAAAGCCCAAAGAAGCACCTTCTATGAAAGCACAAGGTTTTATTATTTTATGGATTCCGCTAGGCAACTAAAATTACTTCATCCCAAAAATTAACTTTAACCCTAACAAGGTCATGACCCCACCTGCAATACGATCAAACACTGCCTTAAACTTCAAATAAACACGGCGCGGTTTTTCTGCAGATAAAGCCACAGCCACCAATGAACACCATCCGGCATCAATAAAAAAACACAAAATAGGTAAAACGAAATAGAAATAAGTGGGAATTTCTTTCGGTAAAAGTGCCGTAAAAATACTGGCCAAAACAATCGCTATTTTAGGGTTCGACAATTGAGTAATGAGGCCTGTGGTAAATGCACGGCGTAAGGTCATTTGCGTAGATACATTTTTATCTGTATCGATAGGCTCTTTGGCATGCTTAATAATTTTAAAAGCCAAAAACAGTAAATATAAGCCACCACAAATTTTTAAAGCCAAATAAGCCGAAGGCACAGCCAGTAAAAAAGCCTGCAAACCCAGTACCGCCAACAAACCAAAAACGGCAGCGCCAGTGCCTGTTCCTAAAGCCGTAAACAAACCATGTTTACGTGAAATTGCAATTGAATTTTTAGCCACATAAATAGAGGTTGGCCCCGGACTCATTGCCCCTAACATTAAAGCAAAAGCAATAGAGCCTAAAATCCAAAATGATTCCACGGTAATACCTTAAAAATAAATGCCGTGGCAATTCTACAAGCTTGATGGCCGAATATCTTCCTATTTTTCACCAGACTTTCACAAAACTACCGAATAATTCACTGTAATTTCCTTGATTGCCCCACGATTCCATTGCATGATCGTATTCAAGGAATAAAAGATTTAAAAATTATGAAACTAGCAGAAGCGCTTCTCTTACGAAGTGACTTGCAAACCAAACTGGCATCTTTACAACAACGTATTAATAATAACGTTTTGGTGCAAGAAGGTGATCAGCCTAGCGAAGATCCAAACCTATTGCTTAAAGAAGCCTTTATCGTCAATAAGGAACTGCATGAATTAATTCAACGCATTCATGCCACCAATGCACAGGCAAAATCAATTGAAGGGAAATCACTGCTTTTTGTTCTCAATCAGCGTGACTTCCTAACGCAACAACACCGTATTCTTCAACAAGCTATTGACAGTTCACGACGCGAAAATGGGCGTTATAGTTCAAGTGAAATTCGTTGGATAAAAACCATTTCTGTTGCAGATTTGCAAAAACAAGCAGATGAAATAAGTAAGCAATTACGTCAAAATAATTTAGAGATTCAAGCATCGAACTGGCAAGTCGATCTGATTTAAAAATTTGGATGATTCATCCATCTCTGTTCGGGCATATTGGGCGAGTACAAGGCCTTTTCTGCGTTTGTAAGGCTTTAATTCAACAAACGCTTACGAGAAGTAAGGCGTCTGCTTCAAATATTTACATATCTGACGCATCACAAGGCATCTTTTACTTCTTACAATTTATAGTGCACTACCCTGTACTGACAATATGCCCACCCTATTTAAACTCAGTGATTTATTCACGCTGAATATGCTCTGCCAAGATGACTTTATTGTTCGGTATTTTATAGTCCTGCTCAGATGCAGGCATACCGCCAATAATCATGGTTCGTACCTGTGTTTTGGGCTTATTTAAATCGTCCTTCACATCACAACCAGCCAGTGTGAACACTAAGCAAGTCATTATGGTTGCGGATAAATTTTTCATATTATCCCCTCCATGTGTCTTATTTTACAGCGTAGCATTCCTGTACAAAATATCAGCAGTATTTTAGTAAATTATACTGTTAATCTTTTTAGATGAAATTTTGAGCTGTTTTTAGCAAAATTACGCCTTAATTTAGATCAGAACTGCCTTCAGGTTACAAAAAATATACTCGTTAACATTTTACATCGGACACTTTTGTCCGTTAAATATAAGCCTCTTGTATTTAACTGGGTTCAATCGTCCGCATGTCTATTCGCCAAGAACGCGCCGCCCAAAATCGTGATGAATTGCTTACAGCGGCGATTCATGTTTTCCGTCTTCACGGTATTAATGCCCCACTACAATTAATTATTGATGAGGCGAAAGTAGGACGTGCCACTTTTTATCGGAACTTTTCTGACCGTCGCGATTTAGTTTTGGCCTTAATGCAACAAGCATTAGACCGCCTTGAGGCACGGGCACGTAATCATGCACAATTTGAAGATGGTTTTATTCGTTTAATTCAAGACCATATTTACAATATTCCATACTTAACGGCGTTAATGGAATATTGGCGAGTGATTGAGCGCAACGACCCTGCCATGGTCAGTATTTACCAACACCGCGACACCATTTTACAACCTTTAATTGATCAAGCCATTGCCAATGGTACTTGCCGTGCTGACTTTAGCCCTGCCGATTATTCGATGGTTACGTCTATTCTTCGGGCTGCCTTACAAGGCTATACCAATGCAGAACAAGAACGTTTAGCGACCCGTGCGGTTGAATTGCTCTTAGATGGTATTCGACCGAAATAGAGAGAACATAATGGCTCAGCCTCCTCGCTTGTTAGAACCCGCACCCGACTGGACAACGGAAGAAAAACCAACTCTACCAGGTTCTCCCGCGGCCATTGCACACCCAAGCTATAAACGCTTTTTATATTTCTTTATTGGCTTATTTGTTGCCATTTCAGGCAGTTTAAGCAATGGTTTTATTACCGCAAATTTACCCCTTATTCAGGGTGAATATGGTCTAACATCTTCAGAAGTTGCATGGATTCCTGCAGCTTATGTCATGGCCAATGTCAGTTCCAATTTAATTTTGTTTAAAGCACGTCAGCAGTATGGGCTACGTCTATTTTCTGAAATAGGCTTGCTGATGTTTATTGCCGTGCTGATTTTGCATATTTTTGTCAATACCTTCGAAATGGCGGTCTTTGTTCGTCTGATCAGTGGCTTAGTGGCAGCGCCCCTCAGCTCGCTGGGCATGTACTACATTATGCAGGCTTTTAAGCGAGAAAACTTTGGACGCGGCCTATATTTGGCTTTAGGTTTCCAACAATTGGGCATTCCTTTGGCGTGGATTATTTCTCCGTATTTGGTCAATGTAAATGATTGGGCTGTGCTCTACACCTTCGAATTGGGTTTGGCCGTGTGTTGTTTCGCAATGGTGGTTTCACTTAAATTACCACGAAGCTTACGCATAGCCGTATTTGAGTATCAAGATTTATTCACGTTTGCCCTCTTGGCCACAGGCTTTGCCTTTTTGTGTATTGTGCTTACACAAGGGCCCATTTTATGGTGGCTGAATGTGGACTGGCTGGCCTATCTGCTTATGGGTGCTTTAGCACTGATTATTGTCGGTATAACGTATGAACATTATCGAGTAAATCCACTTATTATTACCCGCTGGTTAGGAACATCATCGACTATACGATTTGTCATTGGGGCATTTGCCATTCGGTTTTTAATGTCTGAACAAAGCTATGCTGCAGTTAATTTTTTAAAAACGATGGGGATGGGCCCCGACCAATTTGTAACGTTCTATGTGGTTATTATCGTCGGTATTATTAGCGGGACATTATTTAGCGCACTCACATTTTCTCGTGAAAAAGCTATTTTGCATTTATTGGCTGCAGTGGTTCTTATTTTAATTGCTTGTTCGCTCGATCATCATCTGAGCAGTGACGTCCGCCCAGAGAATTTCTATCCAAGTCAATTTTTGGTTGGCTTTGCCAGTGGTATGTTTATTGGCCCATTGTTGCTGACGGGCATTCTTCGCGCATTACAACAAGGGCCAAGCCATA
This sequence comes from Acinetobacter celticus, assembly GCF_001707755.1. Lineage (GTDB taxonomy): Bacteria > Pseudomonadota > Gammaproteobacteria > Pseudomonadales > Moraxellaceae > Acinetobacter > Acinetobacter celticus. The sequence continues at coordinate 517,101 of NZ_MBDL01000008.1, forward strand.
TGGTGACTTTTATTGTGCTGTTCTCTGCAAGCCAAACTTTTGGAGGATTAGTCGGTTCTTCATTTTTCTCGACTTATCAGCAAATTCGCACCCAACATTATCAAGCCGAAATTATTGCCGATTTACCGCAAACCAGCCCACAGGTGATACAACGCCTACAGCAGTATAGCCAAAGCAGTAAAACATATACAACAGACCCTGTTTTGGAACAGAATCAGGCATTACGTACTTTGAATCAAAATGTATTAAAAGAAGCACAAGTCCGTGCCTATAACGATGTAATTTTTCTCAATGAAATCTTTGCTATTCTGCTACTTTTTTGGGGCTTATTTGTGATTAGCCTGAACCAATATCGGAGCTATAAACAACAACTTTTACCCAATTCAAGTTAAGGTGATATCTTTAGCTTAAAAGGAAAATTAGGAATTAAAAGTCGTTCCATTGCAAGAAATCTATAAATTAAAGTCAGAGAGAATTGATGTCAGCACAAGAAACCCAGCAGGAAAATACCACCCCTGCACCAGAGCCGTCTAGTAAATTAATTCCCACCAATAAGCGGGTGCTGGTACTGATGTTCTTTGTGCTACTGGCGGGAATTGCAATTATTTTATGGGCATGGAAAATTGGCCCTTTTCATTCAAATATTGAATCGACTGAAAATAGCTACGTTAAAGGTAAAACCACCATTCTGTCTTCGCAAATTAATGGTTATGTAAAAGATGTACTGGTCACCGATTTTGAAACGGTCAAAAAAGGTCAACCGCTCATTCATATTGATGCAACGACCTATGATCAAAAAGTCACGCAGGCACAATCAGGAATTGATCAAGCTGAAAATGATCTTGCTAATCAAGCCCAAGCCATTCAACAGCGTAAAGCTGATATTGTCGCAGCACAGGCCCAAGCAGATCAGGCTCGCGCTAGCTATGAACTTGCAGTGACACAATTACAGCGTTACCAACAATTAGGAAATAGTGGTGCTACATCAAAAACGGAACAAGACAAAGCTCATGCAGATGTAAAAAATAATTTGGCTGTACTTCACCAAGCCCAAGCCAATATAGACGTGGCACAAGAAGCCTTAAAAACGGCTCAAGTGGCGCAAACAGGTTTAAAAGCGCAAGTAACCAATGCACAAGCACAGTTTGACCAAGCCGTCACCACCAAAGACTACAGTATTATCACCGCTCCCATGGATGGGCAATTAGGCGAAGTTAGCCCACGTATTGGTCAATATGTAACTGCGGGTACACAGCTGATGTATCTGATTCCACAACAACGTTGGATTACAGCCAATTTTAAAGAAACCCAAATTTCCAATATGCAAATTGGGCAAAAAGCTTGGTTTACAGTTGATGCAATGAATCATCAAAAATTTACTGGCAAGGTTGAACGAATTTCACCGGCTGCAGGTTCTGAATTCAGCGTTTTAAAACCTGACAATACCACAGGCAACTTTACCAAAGTGGTTCAGCGTATTGCAGTTCGCATTGCCATTGACCCCAAACAAAACGGCATTGAATACTTACGTCCAGGGATGTCAGTGGTGGCTTCTGTCGATACCGCACATTCAAATACAGCCCAATAATCCCTTGATATCCATCATCAGTCAGAATCCGCTACACTATAACGGATTCTTTTTTCTTGCAGATTTGTCCAGTATGTTTGATTCCCTTGCTCATACCATTCCTTATCAAACCGTGCAAATACAGGATGTGAGCATCACCATAAAACGTTTGGATTTAGTCCATCCGCAAATCTCAGGCAATAAATTTTATAAGCTAAAATATAATTTTTTAGAAGCACAACGTTTAGGCTTTAAAAAAGTCCTCACTTTTGGTGGAGCCTATTCTAATCACATTGCGGCCACGGCTTTTGCAGCCTATCTTTGTGGTTTTGAAAGCCTTGCTATCATCCGTGGTGAAGAATTGGCGCAGCGCCCATTAAACTCGACCTTAATGACTGCGCAAAAATTGGGTATGCAACTGGAATTTATCAACCGTGAAGACTATCGAAAAAAAAATTCCGTGGCATTTTTAGAGCAGCTACAAATACGCTATCCAGAGCATTATGTCATTCCAGAAGGTGGAACCAATGCATTGGCCATTGAAGGCTGTAAAGAAATTTTAACCCCTGCCGATTTAACCCATTTTGATCTTATTTGTTGCGCGGTTGGAACAGGTGGAACACTCACGGGGCTTATTGAAGCCAGTTCAGAACATCAGCAGATTTTAGGTTTTTCTGCCTTAAAAGGTGATTTTTTAACGCAGGACATACAACAATGGACAACAAAGCGTAATTGGCGCTTAACAGATGAATTTTGTCAGGGTGGTTATGCCAAAACGACTGCTGAATTAATGCACTTTATTCAACAGTTTGAAGCACAACATCAAATTACACTGGAACAGGTGTATACAGGGAAAATGCTATTGGGTATTGAAAAAATGCTACAACGGGGTGATATTGCAAAAGATCAGCGCATCTTGATTATTCACACTGGCGGGTTACAAGGCAAAAGCCCAAGTTGAAACTGCCAAAATAGAGACAAAAAAGAGTATAATCCGCGTCTTTTCACTCTCCCACAGGTTGATCATGTCTAAAAATCAGTACGATGTCTTGGTTTTAGGTGCAGGCGCATCGGGCTTAATGCTTGCCTATAAAGCTGCACAACGTGGTCGCAAAGTGCTGGTGGTTGAAAAAGCCAATAAAGTCGGCAAAAAAATTCTGATGTCTGGCGGTGGTAAATGTAACTTCACCAACCTATATGTCGAACCTGAAAACTTTATTTCACATAATCCGCATTTCGTCATTTCTGCCCTCTCGCGCTATACCAATTGGGACTTTATTGGCATGGTCTGTGACTATGGCATTGCCTATGAAGAACGCAAACATGGGCAGCTCTTTACGCTTAATGGTGCAAAAGAAATTCTAGCCATGCTCTTGGCTGAATGTGAAAAAACAGGTCTAGTCGATATTAAAACCAACTGCGAAGTTAAAGCAGTGAATATTCTAGATGATCAGGGCTTTAAAATTTCCACCACTTTAGGTCATTTTGAAGCGGAATCTGTCGTGGTGGCTTCAGGTGGTCTATCTATTCCAACATTGGGTGGCACAGGGATTGGCTACGATATTGCCAAACAATTTAATCATCATATCTATCCAACTCGTGCAGGTCTGGTTCCTTTTACCTTTACCGATAGCTTTAAAGAAGTTACCAGTAAACTCAGTGGCAATGCCGTAGAAGCGACGCTATCTAATGAACTTATTAGCTTTACTGAAGCCTTATTGTTTACCCATCGTGGCTTAAGTGGCCCAAGTTCATTGCAGTTGTCCAATTATTGGCATGCGGGTCAAAGCTTTAAAATCAATTTCCTTCCCCAGCTTGATGTTGAAGAATTTTTAAAAGCAAAGAAAGCCAGTCAACCGAAAGTTTTGTTACGGACATTATTCGGTGAGTATCTTCCTAAGAGTGTGGTTCTTGAATTACAAAATTTAATCTGGTTAGACTCTGCCGATATTGCAATTGGTAATATCAGTGATGATAAGCTCAGCCATATTTCACAGCGCCTAGAAGCTTTTGAAGTTAAACCCTCGGGAACTGAAGGCTACCGCACCGCGGAAGTCACACTTGGGGGTGTCGATACGGCAGAAATTTCATCTAAAACCATGGAAAGTAAAAAGCAAAAAGGGCTATTTTTCATTGGTGAAATTGTTGATATTTCAGGACATTTAGGTGGTTTCAACTTCCAGTGGGCATGGTCGTCGGCACATGCTGCTTCTGAATATGTTTAATAGCCATTCCAGCGAAAATTAAAATCTGCGTCACGGTTATAAAGCAATAGTCATAAAAAAAGGCGATGAAACCTAAGCTTCATCGCCTTTTTTGAAACATTGAAATTATTCCAAATAATCGGTTTGAAATAATACAATATTTTTTGATGTCGCTAAACGACTCATCGTTTGCTCCATTTTTTCTGTAGCAAGTGCAATATGCATGGGTTGAACAAGCACATCATTTTTAAATGTTGCAATCAATTTATTTAGCATCTTTGTTCCCTTCATTGTGTCATCCTCTGACTTAATGTAATGCTTTTATATTTTCCATATAATTAAAACTAAGCATTTACATTTTATACAATCTTCTTGATTTTACTCATCCTTAAAGTAACAAATATTGATTGGTTTTCAAACATTTTATTCAATTTCTTTTTCAATATTTTTATACTTAGATTCCAACTGCTCTGGCTCAACATTATTTTTCTGCGCAGTAATAAACTTGTAAGCACTGGCTAAAAAACCAATGGTAATACCCGCAATAATAAGCGGTGCAAAAAATTTATTCGGTGCTTCATTTTTCATCTTCTACCTCGTTTAAAATAGGAACGACCACCCGAGAGTGGCCGATTCATTGAAAATAAAACAGGTTATTTCGGGTCATCTTTCGGAAGATTTACGTCAATATCTTTTTCAACTTCGCCTGTAGAGCCATAAGGATTATTCAGCGGATGCTGTGCAGGATCGACATCGAGCTGATCTGGCGTTGCGGTTTCTTTTTCTACAACACCAGGTGCATCTTGTTTACGAACCACATAACCATCATCGACACTTTCAGTCATTGTGGCAGATGTAAAACCATCAGTTTGTTGTGGTTTTTTTACAGGGTTGGGCTGATTGCCTTCTCTTTTGGCTTTATCAATTAAGTCAGTTAATACTCGTTCTGCGGGTTGACGTCCACCTAAACCAAAAGCTAAGGCGAATGCCACCGCAACAGCGCCCAATGTTAAACCAAAGGCTAAATTTACAATTGAATCTGCAATGCCCATGGCACGTAAACCCATTGCAACCACAAGCCCCATAATCAGTACACGAACTAAATTGCCCAACCAACGAGAACTGTTATATTCACCGCGTTGCACCACATTTGCGACTAAATTGGCTAACCAGAAACCAATGACTAAAATAACTGCTCCTAGCAAAATACTGGCACCAAATTGAATAAACATGGCAATAAGACCACTAATTTGGTCAAAGCCTAAACGGTTAGATGCTTCAGAGACCGCGAACAGCATGGTGAAAAACACAATCAGATAGCCCACAATATCTGACAGCTTGGTTGTCCCTAAAAAGCGCTGTACATCTAGCTTCGCTGGAACATTGTCTACCCCAGTGCCTGCAACGACTTCAACCACCAGTTTAGACACAAAGCGCGAAACAATATAAGCCAATATTAAAATTAGACCTGCGGCAATAATATTTGGAATTGCAAACATGATTTCATGCAACATTGCTGTTGCTGGCTGAGAAATCGCATCAATACCAAGCGCTTCAAATGCAACAATTAATGCAGTAATAATCACCACTGCAAAGACAAATGAACCCAGCAAGTGTGGTAAATTAGAACTTTTGAATAAACCTATTTTCTCAGCTTGCTGTTGCAAGTTTAAACTGTGAACTAAGCCTTCAATAATGCCACGGACAATTTTTGCCAAAATATAGCCCACAAAAACAATCACACCCGCAATAAAGATATTGGGTAAATACAAGACTGCTTCATTGACCATATTTTGAATGGGGAAAAGCAAACCGTTTAAACCCAAAATTGACAGTACAATAGGTAAAAACAGCAATAGAATCAGCCAATATGCAATTTCACTGATATTTTCACTGATCGGACTTACTCCGACTTCTGCACTAAGCTTTTCATCTAATTGGGTTTTACTGAGGAGTTTGTGCGAACCAACTTTCACTAAATTGGCGATAATCCAACCAATAAAAGCAACAGCCAGTGCCGCCAACAATTGTGGAATAAACAATAAGAACTGCTGAATCATGATGCTAAATGGGCCACTTACACTGGTTAAGTTCAATACATTTAACGCACCAATAACAGCAATAATGAGAATGAGCCAAAAAACGATGCGTGAAACAATACTTTCAATATTCGAACGATGCCCTGTAGCACCTGAAAGTTTTTGATTGGTTCCAATCTTTTGCAGGACTTTTTTAATGCCCGCAGACACCAATAATGCCACAATCCAACCAATAAAAAGGATTGCTACAGCACTCAAGATTGGATGAAATTGATCCCAATAATACATGGCATCGAATCGCCCTGAATGTCCAGAATAATCATTCATTTTTTCGCCCTCTTTGTTATTGTTTCGTCTAGCTATTTTGTGAAAATACGCAACCTTGCGTAGCCTAAAACCTGATTTATGTTAAAAATAAGCGTTAGAATCTGAATTTTTCATTCATATAAAAATATCGAACGACAGTAAAAAAGCTCCAGCAATAGCTAGAGCTTTTTTACAGACCAAGCTGTTAATGCTGTAATTTTTTTGCACTGTAAAACAACATCACTAGCGACCTGCATAACTAATACTTTGCTGTCGCAGTTGCTGTATCGCTGTCTTTCGCCGTTGCTTCATCTTTAGCTGTTGCTGTGGTGGAGTTATTCGCTGTTGCGACTTGAGCTTCTGGGTTTGGATGCCCAGGAGGTGCATCACTTGCATTTGGTTTCATGCCCGCGAACATATAAACCAATAAGGCAATAAAGAAAATCCCCACTAACGCTAAAATATATACAGGGATGCGTTTCTTTTGAGTCGTCTCTTCCAAACTAGAAACATGGGGCGGTTTATTAAAATCATGTGTCATAATTTCCCCTCACTTTTATTATCTAATTGCTGTTTTTTTATACTACCAAGTCCTTTTGTTATGGTGTGTGAAGAACCATTGCTGGATAGTGAAGAGTTGTAAAGCAAATTATCTCAAAGGGTTGGGTTATGCTTCAACGTCACCAATCGTCATGCAATGTATGCACACTTAGGCATTCCACCGTATACACTGCCTTCTTAACAAGAAATGAGCTATAATCATCCACCTTTTGTTTAGTATCTAAAGTATTTATGGCGTACCGGCAACAAAGTGTATCGCTTGATCTTGAGACTGACGTCACTCATCAATGTTCATTGCACTACACTCGTGATCAGCATCTTATTGGTATTATTGAATTTAATAAGCCGAGCTTTATCTTAACATGGGGCGATTTAGAATTTTTCCGTCGTCGCACAGATGAGCTTTCTGTTATGCCATTCCCTGACTGCATCAATGCAATGGTGATTGATATACGTAACGTCACTGCATTTTTAGATATGGAAGTTCCAATTATTCCATGGCGTTTACTGGAAGAAGAATGTCCTGTGCGTATTGTGGTTCCTCAGGAACGTTTAGATCACTATGCAGGCTTTTTTGAACCAACTTGGCTTACCACTGATATGGATTCCGCCATTCAAGAAATTCGCGAATATATGGATATGTTTGTGCATTAAGCCACAAACCATAAAAAAGCCTCCCGATCGGAGGTTTTTTTATGACTATTGCTCCCTTCTCTTTAAATTTTTTCTTTCTTTAAGAAGAAAGTCAAAGAGAGGTAAAACTTTTCATAACCCTTCGCCTATAACAAAAAGTTAAATGTACATTTACCAATAATTTTCTACTGCAATATTACCTTCACCACGACGGTTCATGGTCAACCCGCGGGCCTTTAAAGCGTCTTTGGTGTCATCTACCATTTGTGGGTTACCACACAACATCACATGACTGGTTTCTGGATTAAGTGTAAAACCCGCTACTTTTTCTAAGTCGCCATTGGCAATTAATACTGGTAAACGTTCATGCAATTGTGCATGCGGGTCACGGGTAATAATCGGAATAAACTGAAAACCCGTATGCCCTTCACCAAACATTTCAACAATTTCAGCAATCCGATCGGCATAGGCCAATTCTGCTTCGGTTCGCACACTATAAACTAAATTAATTTTTTGATATTTCTGCCATGTTTCAAAGTCTTGTAACATCGATAAAAACGGTGCAAGGCCAGTTCCTGTACCCAAAAGCCATAAATCCTGTGGCAAAGGTAATTGATAGCGTGCAAGCGTTAAAAAGCCATATGGTACTTTTTCTAGATACAATTCATCTGTCACTTCAAGATGTTGCAAATTAGAAGTAAAAGCACCATCAGGTACAACAATAGAGAAAAATTCTAAAGTTTCATCAAAGGGCGAAGACACAATTGAGTAAGCTCGCACCACCAGATCATCACCTACTTTTAAACCAATTCGGGCAAACTGCCCTGCCGTGAATTTAAAATGAGCAGGTCGTGTCATGGTAAAGCTAAATAAAGTATTGGTCCAACGGTGTACAGATAAGACTTTTTCTAAGCTAAATTTCTCAATTGACATGATTTCAACGTGGCATGAAAGACTGCGCTCATGTTAGCATGGCGGCATAATTTATTAATATTTTTTAAATGTTAAGGCTCTATACATGCGCATGACTTTACGCCAGTTGGCTGTTTTTGTAGCGGTCGCTCAAGAAGGTACGGTAACTAAAGCCAGTGATGCCGTTAAACTCACGCAAAGTGCTGCAAGTATGGCTTTAGCAGATTTAGAGGATGGCCTAGGGGCTCCACTGTTTGACCGTTTAGGTAAACGTTTACAACTGAATGATCTGGGGCGCTTTCTATTGCCTCAAGCTTTAGAGATTTTAGGTCGCTGTGATTCTTTTGAACAAGCGGCTAAAGGTGAATTGCAAAGTATTGACTTGCGCTTGGGTGCAACCCTCACTATTTCTGATTATTTAATACCTGATTTAATGGCTAATTTTTTACAAATGCAGCCTCAAGCACATTTACAACTTCAAGTCGGCAACACTCGCCAAATGATTGAAGCCGTGAATCAATTTCAATTAGATTTAGCATTGATTGAAGGCTCTTGCCATTTACCTCAACTACAATGTATCCATTGGCGTGATGATGAACTGGCCGTATGCTGTTCGCCAACGCATCCCCTTGCTCAATTAGAACGTACATTAACCATTGAAGATTTTAAACCTGTAGAATGGATTTTACGCGAAGAAGGTTCAGGCACACGTGAAGTTTTTGATAATGCCATTTTGAAAGATCTTCCTGATGCCAATATTCGCCTAACATTAGGTCATAATGAAGCAATTCTTAAAATTGTGGCAGGCGGTTTAGGCATGTCATGTATTTCTAAACTCGCGATTGAACCCTTACTTGAAAAGAATCAATTGGTGATTTTAAATACGCCATTTTGGCAATTGGCCCGCCCATTATTCATGCTGGTACATCGTCAAAAGTACCAAGGCCCCGGCCTAAAAGCATTTATGAAATTTTGTGAAAAATAATCAATTTCTATTATAAAAAAAGCGCCTAAAGGCGCTTTTTTTACATCATATTCCATTCAATTTATATTGAAATATCGAACTCTTTTTGATCTTTGTTATTTACGTAAATTTGATAACAACGTAGAAGTGATTGACTTATTATTGGTCACCACCTTTGACTTTTTGGCTTTGGCTGAATTATCTTCAACACGTTCAATACGTACCGCTTTAAACTTATCACCATTTTCGACTGCTACAAATTTCACGCGTTCGTTACGCTTCGGTTCACCATCTGCTGCAGGGAAATCTGAAATATGAAAGAATATATCCCCTTCAGCTGAACCAATAAAACCGAAACCTTTTTCAGGGTCATACTGTTTAATTTTACCCTGATGTACTTCATCTTTCATCATGCTACCCTATTCTAAAAACACCATATGTACATTATATAAAAAAGAGGCTTCTATAGCCTCTTTTTTTAAATTAGCCGACAAACTTAATCTTTTTGTACTGAACCAAAAATTTTGTCGCCTGCATCGCCAAGTCCTGGAACAATATAACCATGTTCGTTAATGGCCTCATCAATTGATGCAGTGAAAATAGTCACATCAGGATGTGCAGTTTCTACACGCTTAACCCCTTCAGGAGCTGCAACCAGAACCATCACGCGAATATCTTTACAACCACTTGCTTTGAGTACATCAATGGCAGCCACCAGTGAAGAACCTGTTGCCAACATTGGATCAATAATCATAGCAATACGGTTTTGCACATCAGGTACTAACTTTTTATAGTAAGTACGCGCCTCTAATGTTTCTTCATCACGCTCTAAACCCAATACAGATACTTTTGCACTTGGAATCAGATTTAAGAAACCATCTAACATGCCAATACCCGCACGTAAAATAGGCACAACCGTAATTTTTTTACCAGCAATGCGGTCTACCGTTACTTTTCCAGCCCAGCCATCAACCTCTTGATCGCAGACAGGTAAGTCTTTAGTCGCTTCATAAGTCAAAAGCATCGTTACTTCTTGAGCAAGCTCGCGGAAGTTTTTAGTACTGATGTCAGATCGACGCAATAGACCAAGTTTATGACGAATAAGTGGATGACGAATTTCATGAATAGCCAAGGGAGAACACCTAAAATATTTAGATAAAACTTTTACCATTATAAAGGCTTTTATCACCTGATAAAAATAAAAAAGCCCTCGACTTCGAGGGCTTTTTTGTAATAACTCAATTAATTTGACATTAATTAGTTAAAACCGCTTTGTACCAGTGCAAGAATAAATTGTTGCAATTCAGGTGAAATAGCAAAGAATGCCACTTTAGAAATTGCAATAATTGGGTCTGGATAGATACCAAAGAACAATACTAGCGCAGTCGCACCCAGTACCATAATACCGCCCACTTTTTGACCCCAATGGTCAATAGCATCCATACGTGGGTGCTCTGGCGGTGTCATATACATGACCACCATCACACGCAAGTAGTAATACAAACCAATACCAGAACCTAAGATCACCATTGCAACTAAGAACCAAGATTGGCCCGCAACTGCAGTTTTAATCACTAAGAATTTACCGATAAAGCCTGCAGTTAAAGGAATACCTGCTAGGGACAACATCATGACAGTTAAAGTCGCTGTTAGAACTGGACGACGCCAGAACAAACCGCGGTACTCTGCCAAGCTACCCGCTTCATCTGTATTGTTATATGGACTAGACATTAGGGTAACAGCACCGAATGCACCGATGGTTGTTAATACATAAGTAATCACATAAACGTTTACAGCTTCAAATGTTGCAAAGCCCTCTACTTGAAGGAAGTCAGTATTGCGTGCGCTAACAATCGCCACCAATAAATAACCAAAGTGAGCAATAGATGAATACGCAAGAATACGTTTCAAGTTCACTTGGCGAACAGCCAACAAGTTACCCGCAAGAATTGAAAGTACGGCAATAATGGTCAGAATAATTACAAAACTATCTGAAAGGATGACACCTGAAGACAGTAAGTAACGTATAAACAGACCGACTGTTGCTACTTTAGCAACAGTTGCAAGGAACGTTGCGATAGGCGCTGGCGCACCTGCATACACGTCTGGTGTCCATTTATGAAATGGCGCAAGAGACAGTTTAAATGCAACTGCAAAAATGATTAATGCTAAGCCTAAAACGATCGCTGGTTGACTGAATGTCGTAAACAGTTTGCCTGGTTCTGCAACAAAACTTAAAGTACCTGTGTATGCATAAATATACGCCATACCCATTAGTAACATTGCAGATGCAGTTGCTGAAAGAACCAGATATTTAACACCTGCTTCAAGCGATTGAGAACGCTGATGCGTATATGCCACTAAGCCATAAACTGGAATTGACATTAACTCAAGACTGATAAAGAACGATGCATAGCTTGAGCTAGCAACCATCATTAATGCGCCCGTCACAGACGTAAGCATCAAAATATAAAGTTCTTCACGGTTATCTTTATAACTATCAATATAAGCATGTGACAATGTGCAACACGCAAGTGCTGCAACTAAAATCACAAACTGATACAACATCGTAAATGGATCTACGATGAATAAGTTCATCACGTTTGCAGGGGCAAACTGCCCTGCAACCATAACGAAGATAATGTAAAACACAGCAAGGTTCAAACCAACAACGGCTGTAGTTGCAGCTAAATTATGATTGCGCTTAATGGCCACCAGCAACATCACCACAATTGCTGTTAAAGCAACAATCATGACGGGTGCTAAAGGCATAAGCTCTGAAAATGACACTGTGAAGTTCATGACTTATTGGATCTCCACATTTTCAGCTGAAACGACAGCTTGTTGCACTATATCAACTGTTTCTTGCATAGGAATGTAGCTATTTGCTAACCACGCCATGCTTGAATTAGAAACGTCAAGGAACGTTTGTGGGAACAGACCTAACCAAAGTAGACCAAATGCACACACCAGTAAAATAACCACTTCACGCACATTCAAATCTTTTAACGGATTTGCATAATGCATTTGCTGTTCTTCGTTTGGTGTACCAAAGAGTGCTTTATGAATGAGGATTAAACCGTAAAGACCCGCAAATACAAGGCTGATTGCAGCCAAAATTGTATACACAGGGAATTTAGCATAAGAACCCATCAAGATCAGGAATTCACCAATGAAGTTACCTAGACCTGGAATACCCACAAGTGCAGCAACAAAGAACATGAGGAAGAATGCAAGATACTTGAACTGACCACGAATACCACCCATCAAACGTAAATCACGCGTGTGAAGGCGTTCGTATACTTGACCACACATAATAAACAAGGCTGCAGATGATAGGCCATGTGCCAACATCATAATCATTAAACCTTGGAAGGTTAAGATGTTGCCTGCGTAAATAGCAAGCAATACAAAGCCCATATGTGAAATTGAAGTGTAAGCAAGTAGACGTTTCATGTCGGTCTGCTGGAAAGCACACCAAGCACCGTAGAAAATACCAATCAAACCTAAGATGATGGCAATGTCAGCAAACTGAGCAGAAGCTACTGGGAAGAACGGAATGACGAAACGTAATAAACCGTAAGCCGCAGTTTTAATCAAGATACCTGCCAAGTCGACAGAACCTGCTGTTGGTGCTTGTGCATGTGCATCTGGAAGCCAGCCGTGCAATGGGAAAACAGGAAGTTTTACCGCAAAGCCAACAAAGAAACACAACATAAAGGCATAAGCCAATGCAGGCGCTTGAGCTTCAATCGTATGTGCTACAGCCATTAAATAACTATAGTCAAAACGAATTTCGCCATTCATTGAATACCCTACAGCCACAAGGCCAAGGATACCAATGAGCATGATTAAACCAGCAACTTGGGTATAGATAAAGAATTTCGTTGCAGCGTAAACGCGTGACTTACCATCTGCCCCTTTATGACCCCATAATGCGATCAAGAAGTAGATTGGAACCAGCATCATCTCCCAGAAGAAGAAGAACAAGAACATGTCAATTGCTAAGAATACACCGATCACACCACCCAAAGACCATAAAAGGTTTAGGTGGAAGAAACCAACGTTTTTCTGAATCTCACCCCATGAACAGCCTACTGCAAGCACACCAAGGAGCGCAGTCAAACCGACCATTAGAAGTGACAAGCCATCCACTGCTAAGTGAATGTTAATACCCAGTGTTTGAATCCAAGGTAATTTAAACTCAGCTGCCCAAGTTGGAGCTGCACCGCCAAGTTCATAACTGTATGTACCTGTTTGCCAAAGAACAATGGTCAAAACCAAAGTCACCAGCATACCGATGAATGCAATATAACGTGGCAAGTGCTGATCGAATTTGTCGACCAGCCAACATGCAAAACCTGCAATGAACGGAATAAGGATCAGAGCGGGTAAAATTAAATTATTAGGAGCTTCCATTTTATTTCCCCACGACCTGAATCACGACCAAGATCATCAGTAAAACTACTGTACCCAGTGCCATACTAGATGCGTATTCGCGCAATGACCCTGTTTGACGTGAGCTTGTGAAACTGTTGCCCGCTTTTACAAGTGCAGGTAGAACCAGCCAAAAACCGTCAATCGGATCGCGACCTACGATTTTCGCAATCAGCAAATATGGCTTAACAAATACAATGTTGTACAGCGCATCAAAACCAAGTGCATTACGGCAAATATTTACAAGACCTGCGCCCAATGACGTTTTAGCAAACGCTTTCACTGCACCATAAGCAAATGCAAACAGCACAACACCAATGGCAAGACCCACAAGCGCAATACCCACTGCTGTATATTCAGCACTGTGCATACCTTGTTCCAAGGCTTCTGGAATATTGAAGGCTGGAATTTTTGCTGCATTTAAAATGCTTTCTACAGGTGCTTTTAACGCCGCACCAACAAAAGTTGAAAGCACAGCAAGAATTGCCAAAGGCCCCCAGAACGTAACACCTTTAATTTCATGATATGGCGTGTTTTCTTTACCAAAGAATACAACCCAAATTAAACGGAATGTATAAATAGAGGTTAAGAATGCACCAGCAACACCCACCCAATACAGTGAGTTATATACTGCAACGGATTGACCTTGAACCCATACCGCACCCAAGATTGCATCTTTTGAGAAGAAACCGACAGTGATGAATGGAATTGCGGCCAATGCACCGCCACCAATTGCAAAACAAGCAAATAAGAATTTGTTCTTGTAAAACAAACCGCCCATTTTGAAGATGTTTTGTTCGTGGTGATACGCCAAAATCACAGCACCAGACGACAAGAACAATAATGCCTTGAAGAATGCGTGAGTCAGCATATGGAATAAACCGGCTTGGTAGGCTTCAGCACCGACCGCCATAAACATATAACCGAGCTGACTCATGGTTGAGTAAGCCAAAATACGTTTAATGTCTGTTTGTACCAATGCAGCAAAACCAGCCACTAACAAAGTCACCGCACCAGTGATTGAGATAAACATCATCACTTCTGGCGCCATTTCAAACACAGTGTACATACGACAGCACAGGTAAACACCCGCTGTTACCATCGTTGCAGCGTGGATCAATGCAGATACAGGTGTTGGGCCTGCCATTGCATCGGCTAACCAAGTTTGTAATGGAATTTGTGCAGATTTACCTGCAGCACCTAAGAACAGCATTAATGCAGTCCAAATGGCCATTGAAGAACTTTGTGTTAACACTGTTGGTGCTGCAGCAACCACTTCTGCAATGTTTAAAGTACCAAACTGTTGGTAAATTAAGAACAAAGCAATAAGTAAGAATACATCACCAATACGCGTTACAGTGAAGGCTTTAATTGCTGCAAAACCATTTGCAGGGTTTTGGTAGTAGTAACCAATCAGCAAATAAGAACAAAGACCTACGCCTTCCCAGCCTAAGAACAATAACGCTAAGTTATCGCCCAGAACGAGTAGCAACATGCTCGCAACGAACAGGTTGAAGTAAGAGAAGAAACGTGCAAAGTCTTCGTCACCGCGCATGTACCATGTTGCAAAGATGTGAATTAAGAAACCCACACCCGTCACCATGCCCATCATTAACAATGACAAACCATCGAGGTGAAGCGAAAAGCCTGGCGCTAAATTGCCAACACTGAACCACGTCCACAAATGTTGAGTGGTTGCAACAGATCCGTTATTTACGAAATCTAAGCCAGCAATGAGTGCAAATAATGCAGAAAGACCAACTGAGCCAGCCCCAATAATCGCGGCAACTTTTTCAGGAAGATTGTTACGTCCTGCCGCCAAAAGGATAAAACCAATGAGCGGAAATAATACGGTTAAATATAAATAGCTCATCCGCGCATCTCACTAGCAGCATCTACATCCAAATGATGGAAGCGATGATAGAACTGAAGGACGATAGCAAGACCGATACAAGCCTCTGCCGCAGCAAGCGTTAAGATCAAGATGAACATGATTTGGCCATCGGGTTGCGCCCATGCGCTCCCTGCCAAAACGAACGCTAAAGCAGCCGCGTTCATCATGATTTCAAGGCTCATCAAAATAAAGAGTAAGTTGCGTCGAACCATCACACCGTAAAAACCCAGTGCAAAAAGAATGGTTGCAACGATCAAACCATGTTCTAAAGGGATGTTGCCCATTATTCTTTTTCCTCTTCTGCACTTGGTCCACGTTTGCCCAGATGGAATGCAGCAACAAGTGCACCAATCAATAACATCGCGGCAACTTCAACCAATAATAAGTACTGAGTAAAGAGTGCTGTACCCACAGCTTTCGGGCCAACCACTTCTGCACCCATAACCAATGAAGGTTTGGTGTAATCAGAACCCAACATCCAAACAAGTACAAGACCCATTAAGAAGCTCATCAACGCAGGGTAAGCCCACGCAGATGAAGTTAGCCACTTGCTTTCTTGTTCCACAGTTTGATGACCTAAGTTCAGCATCATCACCACGAATACAAAAAGCACCATAATTGCGCCAGCATAGACAATGATTTCAAGCGCACCAGCAAATGGCGCACCCACAATCAAGAACATGCCTGCAACGGCAAGCAAAGAAACAATCAAACTTAATAAAGCGTGTATTGGATTGGTATTGGTTACAACACGAATCGTAGAGATAATGGCCACGAGTGCCATCAAATAAAACGGCCACATCATGGTAATAGACTCCGTACATCAACAGGCGCACTTTCGCGTTGTGCTTGACCTTTGTCTTTACCTGTTACAGCCATACCCGTTACGCGGTAGAAGTTGTAATCAGGGTATTTACCAGGACCTGAGATAAGTAAGTGTTCTTTCTCATAGACCAAATCTTGACGAACGTATTCACCTAACTCAAAGTCTGGTGTCATCTGAATCGCAGTCGTTGGACAAGCTTCTTCACACATTCCGCAGAAAATACAACGAGAGAAGTTGATACGGAAAAATTCCGGATACCAACGACCATCTTCTTGCTCTGCTTTTTGCAATGAAATACAGCCAACAGGACATGCAACCGCACATAGGTTACATGCCACACAGCGCTCTTCGCCATCTGGATCGCGGGTTAACACAATACGACCACGGAAACGCGGTGGTACGATATCCTCAGCTGGTACTTCCGGATATAAAATGGTGTCACGTTTACGTGTCACATGTGAGAAAACCATCCACAGTGAACGTACAATTGACCCAAATCCAGCTAGAAACTTAAACATTTTGTTCTCCTGCCGTCTTAGGCCTGATTCATCAGAATCACAGCACCAGTTACCAAAAGGTTAACCAACGCCAAAGGCAAGCAAATTTTCCAGCCAAAGTTCATCACTTGGTCGTAACGTGGACGCATGAGTGAACCACGTGCCAAGACAAACATCATGACAAAGAATGCTGTTTTAATAATGAACCAGAACGCATCTGGAATAAACGGAATTTCAAGGTTGAACGGCGCAAGCCAGCCACCAAAGAATAGCGTTACGATTAAAGCAGAAATCAGCACAACGTTGACGTATTCCGCAACGAAGAACATCCCCCACTTCATACCACCGTATTCTACATGGTAACCTTCTGCCAATTCTTGCTCTGCTTCTGGTTGGTCAAATGGGTGACGATGCGTTACCGCAACACCCGCAACCACAAAGATTAAGAAGCCTAAGAATTGTGGAACAACAAACCAGACATCACGTTGCGCTTCTACAATTTCACGCATGTTGAATGAACCCGCAATTGCGACTACACCCATCAGTGAAATACCCAAGAATACTTCATACGAAATAGTTTGAGCTGCAGAACGTAAACCACCTAATAATGCATATTTGTTATTTGATGACCAACCACCGAAAAGCACGGCGTAAACTGCAATACCAGCCATTGCCATAAAGAACAATAGACCGATACTCATGTCCGAAACACCCATATAAGGTGAAATTGGAATAACCATGAATGACAGTACTGCTGTTGCCATTGCCACGCCTGGTGCCAAACGGAAAGTCAGCTTGTCAGCAAATTTTGGTGTCCAGTCTTCTTTGAACATGATTTTCAGCATGTCAGCAACAATCTGGAACATACCCCCTGGACCTACACGGTTCGGACCATAACGGTCTTGCCATAAAGCCAGTAAACGACGCTCAATAAAAGACATCAAAGCGGCAATGAGAACCACCGCCAGCAAGATGACAATCGCTTGTAGTACAGAATAGGCAATTGGCCAGTTCCCAGCCCACAGTGGCGTTTGACGTATTAATTCTTGTTGCATGAATTACACTCCTACCGCGACTGAAACAGGCTCTGCAAGCGATACTGTTGGTGCAAGACCAACTGGGTAGCCAATGTAACCTGTTGGTAAATAGTCAATAATTTGTACTGGAAGTACAATTGATGCATCGCCTGCCTGTACTGTAATTTTTTGACCGTCTTGAACATTCAGACGTGCAGCATCTTGCTCACCCACTGCAAATGTAGCATTAGGAATACGCGATTCCATAGCAGCAGTTTTAATCGTGAATTCACCCGAAGCAAAGATATGGTGCATTGGCACTAAACGGAAGCTTTCAGGATTCACAACAGTGATGGCTGGCGCAACAAATGTACGTACTGGACGTTTTGGCAAACGATCGAATAAACGAATACCTGAGTCACCACCTTTTAAATGACCGCCCACTTTATCTTGGAATTTGTTCCAAGCTTGCGGTGAGTTCCAGCCCGCAGACCATGCAAATGGTACAAGCGCAGATGGTGTTTGATTTCCGACATAACCTTCCATAGAGAATGTTAATGCAGAATCAAGGTCTACTGGTTGTTTTGGCTCATGCACAGATAATGGCGCACGCATTGCCGTACGACCTGAATAGCGACGCGGTTCACGCGCAACTTTTAAGCCATGTACACGGAAGCCCGCATCTGGTGCTACATCTTGAATTGCTTCAAACGCAGGTACATTTTTCGCAACAGACTCAATCACGTCGTCTAACAATGTCCAAGAAATTGCTTTGCCTTTTAGGCCAGTTTCAAGGGCATGTAACCAACGCCAAGATTCTTTAATTGCAAGTTCTGGTTTGTAGTAGCTCGGATCATATACTTGGTAGAAACGTTGCGCACGACCTTCTTGCGAAACAACCGTACCATCACCCTCAGCAAAACTTGCAGCTGAAAGTACGATATCTGCTTTTTTCACCGTTGCAGTTTCAGAGTGATCCAACACAATCAGGTCTTTGCCTGAAAGCGCAGCATCTACTTGAGCTACAGGTAAACGGCGGTACAGATCATTTTCAACCACAATGACAGTATCATAATCTTGCGCGAAAGCTTGTTCTAAGCTTTGACCACCAAAAATAGCTAAGCCCATTGAGTTCACTTCTGGAACAGTCAATGTTAAGCCTGCATGACCACCTAAACTCTGCGCAACTTGTGCCGCTGCTTCCATAATTGAAGCATCTTGCAAACTTGTACCAGAGATAATGAGTGGTTTTTTCGCAGCTTTTAAAGTATCAGCAATGGTTTGCGCAAATGCTTTCGCATCGTCATCTAAACCAAGAATGCTTTCACCTGCAACGGCAGCTGCAACAGCAAAACCTAAACGTGCAATATCGTTCGGAGATGCAACGACTTCGCCTGCCGCAACATCAGCTAAACGTGTTTGTGTTGCAGCAAGGATGAAAATCGGTGATTTCGCATCTTGTGCAATACGTTGTAGCGGTTCTGCTAACCAGTCTTGAGTACGACGTTCTGCCGCCATTTCTTTGGCTTTGTTTTTCGCAGCTTGGCGAACAGACAAGGCCATACGTGGCGCAGTTTGCGTGAGGTCTTCACCCAAAATCAGCACAGCATCATAGCTTTCAATTTCACGCATATTCGGGTTATAAACACCCTCTGTTTGCATGATTGATGCAGCTAACTCAGCTAAGTTTTGCTCTTTTTGAGAAAGACCTGTAGAGAAGTTCTCTTGACCGACCAACTCACGAAGCGCGAAGTTCGATTCAAGCGATGCACGTGGTGAACCAATACCTAAGACTTTTTTGCCTTGGATATTTGCAATCACAGTGTCTAATGCCTGATCTACAGAAACAGTAGTAACGTTTTCGCCATCACGGAATTGTGGTTGACGTGGACGATCTGCGTTATTGACATAACCCGTACCGAAACGGCCTTTGTCGCATAAGAAGTATTGGTTTACTTCACCGTTAAAACGGTTTTCTACACGACGCAATTCACCATAACGTTCACCCGGAGAAATGTTACAACCCGAAGAACAGCCTTGGCATACGCTTGGCGCATACTGCATGTCCCACTTACGGTTATAACGCTCTGAGTGAGTTTTGTCGGTAAATACACCTGTCGGACAAACCTCAGTCAAGTTACCCGAAAATTCAGATTCTAAAGTACCTGATTCTGGGCGACCAAAGTAAACACGTGACGCGCTTGCGTATACACCAAAGTCCGTACCGCCTGCATAATCGTTATAGTAACGAACACAACGGTAGCACGCGATACAACGGTTCATTTCATGAGAAATGAATGAGCCTAGCTCTTGGTTATAATGCGTACGTTTGGTGAAACGGTAACGACGACGATCATGCTGTGTCATTACGGTCATATCTTGTAAATGACAGTGACCACCCTCTTCACACACTGGACAGTCGTGTGGGTGATTGGTCATCAAGAATTCAACAATCGAAGCACGGAAATCTTTGGCTTCTTTGTCTTCAATCGAAATAAAGGTATTGTCAGACGCAGGCGTCATACATGACATGACTAAACGACCACGCGTATCATCAGCGTTCGCGTATTGAGTCACAGCACATTGACGGCAAGAACCGACAGAACCTAAGGATGGATGCCAACAAAAGTACGGAATATCAATACCCAAAGATAAACATGCTTGAAGCAAGTTCTCTGAGCCATTGACTTCATACGATTTACCATCGACATGAATTGTAGCCATAGTCGAATTCCTTAAACTTGTTCGGCGGTGCCAGTTTGAGCGGCAGCATTCACTACTTTCGCTTCAAACTCGCCACGGAAATGTTTGAGCGCGCCCATAAGCGGTTCCATTGCACCCGGTGCATGGGCACAGAAAGTTTTACCAATCCAAAGCTTACGCGTCAGTTCTTGTAAGTGATCGATATCTTCTTTCTTACCTGTACCATCTTCAAGTGCTTTAAGCGCTTTAACCGCCCAAGGCAAACCGTCACGGCAAGGGGTACAGAAACCACATGATTCACGCGCAAAGAATTCTTCTAAATTACGCGTTGCAGAAACCATACATTGGGTCTGATCAACCACCATCAGCAAACACGTCCCTAAACGTGAACCTGCTTTCATAATGGTTTCAGCATCCATCGGAAGGTCAATGTGTTCTACAGACAAAAAGTCAGTCGATGCACCGCCCGGTAACCATGCTTTTAGCGTTAAGCCATCGCGCATACCGCCCGCATGATCTTCAATCACTTCACGTGCAGTTGTACCAAATGGAAGTTCCCAAAGGCCTGGGTATTTTACTTTGCCTGAAGCGCCATAAATTTTCGTACCTGGGTCTTTCGACTTACCCGCAGATAAACCGATATACCATTCAGGACCGCGAAGCATAATTGCAGGTAAGTTGTTGTAGGTCTCTACGTTGTTGACAATGGTAGGACGACCCCAAGCACCAGCAACTTGCGGGAATGGCGGTTTAGTACGCGGATTTGCACGGCGACCTTCAAGCGAGTTAATCAATGCAGTTTCTTCACCACAAATATAACGACCCGCACCAGTATGCACGTGCATATCGAAGTTCCAACCTGTTCCAAGGATGTTTTCACCCAAGTAACCTTTGGCACGAATTTGCTCTAGCGCTTCATTTAAGTAGCCAGCCGCTTCGATGTATTCACCACGAATGAAGATATAACCTTGCGTTGCTTCAAGGGTATAAGCTGCAATCAGCATACCTTCGATCAATTGATGTGGAAGTTTCTCCATCAACAAACGGTCTTTAAAGGTACCCGGTTCCATTTCATCGGCATTACAGATCAGGTAACGCGGGCCACCATCATTTGGCGCCATCAATGACCATTTAATCCCTGCTGGGAAACCTGCACCACCACGGCCTTTTACAGTCGCAGCTTTAATCACATCCAGCACATCTTTCGGTGGCATGGTCAATGCTTTTTTAAAGCCTGCATAACCTTCAAGTGCTTCATAATCATCTGCACTGCGAACGTTTTCCTGTTTGCTCAAACGCCATGTTAATGGGTGAGTTTCTGGATTACCGTCGCCATAAATTGGTTTTGGTTCGGTATTCATACATACTTCTCCAATAACTGTTTAATTGATGCCACTTCAACCAGACCGTGAGTATCTTCATCAATCATTAAGGTTGGACCTTTATCACAGTTGCCCAAACAGCAGATCGGAAGCAAAGTGAAACGACCATCAGCAGTGGTTTGACCAAACTGAATGCCTAATTCACGCTGAAAAGCTTCAGCAAGTGTTTCCGCACCCATCAAGAAGCACGCAATAGAATCACACAATAAAATTACGTGACGACCTACTGGCTGACGGTAAATACGGTTATAGAAAGTTGCAACACCTTCAAGGTCTGCCAAACTCATGCTCAGCATTTGCGCAATAGCATTCATTTGTGCGTCATCTACCCAACCATTACGGCGCTGTACACCTTTCAACGCATCTAAGCAAGCTGCGCGTGGGTACGGGTAATGACCTATGTGATGTTCAATATCGTGGATTTCTTCCGAAGTTAAAATCCCTTCAACATTCACACGTGGTTTTTTATCTGTCAAAATCATCATAATGCGATTACCCCTTAGCGATCCACGTCAGCCATTACGACGTCAATTGTCGCTAAATAAATGATTAAGTCAGACATGAGGCTGCCATTAATCACAGAAGGCATTTGCTGTAAATGCGTGAAGGTTGGTGTACGAATACGGGTACGATAACTCATCGTTGACTTATCTGAAGTCAAGTAATAGTTCGACGCACCTTTTACCACTTCCGCCATCACAGATGCTTCACCTGCAGGCATTACAGGACCCCATGACACGCTCAAGAAGTGCGTAATCAAAGTTTCAATATCTTGTAATGTCTTGTCTTTTGGTGGTGGAACAGCCAATGGATGATCCGCTTTATACGCACCAGAAGGCATGTTATCTAAGCACTGTTTAACAATCTTTAATGATTCATTAATTTCATGGAAATGCACCATGACACGTGCGTAAGCATCGCCTTCGTACTCAAGTGGTACTTCAAAGTCGTAGTTTTCATAACCGCTATAAGGACGGTATTTACGGACATCGAAGTCAATACCTGTCGCGCGTAGACCTGTACCTGTGACACCCCAAGCCAATGCAGATTTTGCATCGTATTGCGCCACATTACGGGTACGACCAATAAATACTGAGTTGCGTAGTGCAGCTGTATAGTATTCATTCATACGCTTCGGCATCCATTCGAGAATTTCACGAATGAGATGTTGCCAGTTATTTGGAAGATCGTGCGCAGTACCGCCAATACGGAACCATGCTGGGTGCATACGGTAGCCAGTGATTGCTTCAATTGCGTCATAGATTTTTTGACGGTCAGCAAACATATAGAATACAGGCGTCATACCACCGGCATCTTGAATCGCAGTACCAATAAACAACAAGTGGTTATTAATACGGAACAATTCAGACATCATGACACGGATGCATTGCGCACGGTCAGGAACCGTAATACCGGCCATTTGCTCTACGCCCATGACGTAAGGCATGTTTTGCGCACAACCACCTAAGTAGTCCACGCGGTCGGTATACGGAATGAATGAATGCCAAGTTTGACGTTCAGCCATCTTTTCCACGCCACGGTGGTGATAGCCAATATCAGGCACGCAGTCTTTTACTTCTTCACCGTCCAACTGCAAAATCACACGGAATGCACCATGCGCAGATGGATGGTTAGGACCCAAGTTCAGGAACATGAAGTCTTCATCTTCGTTGCCACGCGTCATACCCCAATCTTCAGGTACAAAACGAAGGTGTTCTTGCTCGTAATCCTGCTTCGCTTGGTTCTGCATATACGGTGTATATTCAGTCGCACGTGCTGAGTATTCTTTACGTAGTGGGTGACCTTCCCAATAGGTTGGCAACAAAATACGACGGAGCATTGGATGCCCTTCGAAATTAAGGCCGAACATATCGTAAGCTTCACGTTCGTACCAGTTGGCATTTGGCCAAATGTTGGTTGCAGTCGGAAGATTTACATCATTCTCACGCAATGCAACTTTAATACGAATATCGCTGTTACGTTCTAGCGACAGCAAATGATAGAACACTGTAAAGTCTGACGCAGGTAGGTCTTCACGATGTGTACGTAAACGTTCATCTACCGCAGACAAGTCAAATAACATCACGTATGGACGTTCAACTTTCCGCAAGAACATTAAAACGTCTTGTACACGTGCGCGCTCAACCCAGACTGTTGGAAAGTCTTCAAAAGTCGTTTGCACATAAAAGTTCTCACCAAATTTGGTTTTGAGCTCTTCTACAATTGCAAATGCAGGGCGTGAATCAACTGGAGTTGACTCTGGCATAGCAATGTCAGTTTCAGCCATTGGCTTGGCTTCCTATTTAATACAAATTCAGTCAACCTAAACGACAATTACACCCCAACGGGTGTATCAAACATTTATCGTTCAGATTATTTAATTTCATCCATAGAGCGCAAATTCTTCACAGCAATACGCTGTGCTTGTTTACGGTCACGTTCGGGTTGCATCTTTGGCTTATATACTGGCTTAAGATCATCACCGATAACCGCTGACAAAGGACGGCGCTCTAATTGAATTTGGTCTTGCAACAACATCAATGCTTGAATCAAAGCTTCAGGACGTGGCGGGCAACCTGGAATATAGACATCCACAGGAATAATTTTATCTACGCCTTGTACAACAGAATAAATGTCGTACATACCACCTGAGTTTGCACATGCCCCCATGGAAATAACCCATTTAGGCTCAAGCATTTGCTCGTACAAACGTTGAATTACAGGCGCCATCTTCACGAAGCATGTACCTGCAATAATCATCACGTCGGCTTGACGCGGTGAAGCACGAATAACCTCGGCACCAAAACGTGACAAGTCATGCACACCCGTTAAGGTTGTCGCATATTCGACATAACAGCACGAAGTACCAAAGTTAAACGGCCAAACTGAGTTTTTACGTCCCCAGTTTACTGCTGTATGCATCAAGTCCTCTAAACGGGTCATGAATACATTTTTATTCACTTCATCTTCAAGCGGATCTGTAACGATTTGACGCTCTTGAAGCGGATATTGATCAGCATCCGGATTCGCACGGGTCAATGTATATTTCATTCCCGGGGTTACTCCTTGATAGATGACTGAACCGGTGACTTATCTTTCACACGGCCAGAGGATTGAGCTGGGATTTGACCCGTAGGATCAATGACCAATTCTTCAATTGAGTTAAAGCGGGTAATTTCCGCAATATTCATACCTGGAGAACCAATTTTAGGTTTAATTCCTTTGGCTTTAAGTCTGTCAGATGGTGACCAATTTAAAGCACCTGTAGACAACTCATAAACCAAACCAATAATTAACACTAAAATAAAGACTGCAGCAGTTACAAAACCAGCCCACCCTGCTTCACGAACTGAAGTAGCCCATGCGTAAAGGTAAAGCGCCTCGAGATCAAAAACCACGAAGAAAATTGCAACCAAATAGAATTTTGCGGACAAGCGGATACGTGCTCCACCTGCACCAACTACACCTGACTCAAACTGCTCTTGCTTCGCAC
This sequence comes from Acinetobacter celticus, assembly GCF_001707755.1. Classification (GTDB taxonomy): domain Bacteria; phylum Pseudomonadota; class Gammaproteobacteria; order Pseudomonadales; family Moraxellaceae; genus Acinetobacter; species Acinetobacter celticus. The sequence goes on from NZ_MBDL01000008.1 coordinate 542,535, forward strand.
GTCCCCACGATTTACCCCCTAGGAGTAATGGGACGGTGAGCATAAAGACGCATAGAAATGTAACGCCGATCACGAAGGCAATAATTGCCCAATCGTATGGAGTAATGGCACTCATGCGGGGATAACTCCTGGCAGGCCTAATTTATTAACAAAGAATGCATGTATTGGCCTTCAAATACACCAAACACAAAATTAATCCCGCCAATTGTACCTGATTGATGACGTCTCTTGCTAGCTTATAGCTCTTAGTCTTTGGGATGATTTTTTAAGCACTTTTTAAGACAACTTAGACTAAAGCGTTATTTATACTACAACCACCACCTTATCTAATTAAATTTAATACTATGATTATTTTTACAAATTTTTAACTTTTTTATCTTTAATGTTCGGTATTTACAGTAAATAGGTTCTAAATCTATCATCAGCCACCACCACCAACTTTCAGAAAAATAGACACAATTGAAAAAATAGATAAATTTCCACAATGCGATAATCCCGCAATATTTTCTTAAACGCCTACTTTTTACCTACATTGTACTTGTGATTGCATTTTTCAAAATTCTAGCTTTTATTGCTTATATGTATTTTTTTGCAACAAATTTAGGCGTTTGTTACGCGTTTAAAAAAAATTATGCTATTCCTATATAAAACAATCAAATCATTAAAAAAGGAGCAATTCATGAATTTAGAGTTTTCGCATAAACCAGACTATTTTTTATTTGCCCAACTGATTATCCGTCATATTGAAAACTATATACAGAAACACCCAGACGCTGATAATGCAATTTTTGATTTGCGTGATGTTTATGAACTTTTTCGCCAAGACAAGGCATCTGCAACCACCAATCTTGATGGCATCATGAATATTGCAGATGAATACAAAATTGAGACATTGAATGGCGATGAAAAATTGATTAGTCGCTATGAAATAAATGCGAAAAACAACTCCCTGCTCATTGATTTTAATTCAAATGCTCTCACCAGTTTAAAAAATGGAAAACCAATTATTGCACCCGATGCAACACACTATGAATAAAAAGTAGACTCTGCCACACACAAAAGCCATTCAAACGAATGGCTTTTTACTGCATCTTATAAACTAACTTTAAAACGTTAACATTGGCATCAGCGTCAATAGCAATATTACTACTTTCGATTCCCCTTAAAACGCTGCGCAGGCCAAACCATTGTGAAACGCGCTCCACCCAGCTCTGGACTATCATCAATTGTGATACTACCACCAAACCAATACGCAATACGACTCACAATGGACAAGCCAAGCCCATATCCACCAGAGGCACGAGTACGGCTATTATCTAAACGGGAAAATGCTTCAAAAATACGCGAACGCTCTTCTTCTGGAATACCCGGCCCATCATCTTCCACACAAATATAAGCCATTCCTTCATCATTCAGCCCACCACTAATCAAAACATGATGATCACAATAACGGACTGCATTGCCAACCAAATTTTGTACCACTCGGTGTAAATAACGGCGCTCTGCATCTACCTCTAAATTTAAGGGTGGTGCTTGAAGCTCTAAAGTCTTCCCTGTTTTTAGCGCTTCTGTTTCAATTAAGACCTGATCCAATACTTCAAATAAAATAATCTGCTCAAAATCTAGCGAAGGAGTGCCTTGTTCCAATTTCGCATAAGTCATAATTTCATCAATTAGGGTATTTAACGCCTCAATATCTTTATCAATTTGCTCGACCTGTTGCTGACGATATTCATAATCATCTTCATCTGCCAGCATTTCCATCCCAAAACGAATTCGTGCAACTGGGGTACGCAATTCATGTGATACCGCACGCATGAGTTCTCGCTGTGATTCAATTAAACGCTGAATATGATCAGACATCGAGTTATAACTTGATGCCAACGACCCGACTTCATCTGTACTTTCGACAGGTAAACGAATGGACATATCACCTGTCTTCATTTTCCTCAAGGCGTAATTAACAGCATGAAGTTTCCGTTGCATCGGAACTAACAAGCCATATACCCCCAAGCTCAATACAAATAAGCAGAGTAAGGTAATTCCTGCGGCCAACTGAAATGGCATCCAATTGAATAACGGAACAGGCCCCATCACCAATACTTCAGAGGTAGAGCTAGGAATAGGCGAAACAATTGAAATGGTCGTACCACGAACCGTGGCACTATCACGGTAAAGAATAATACTGTGATCTAATCTTAAACGGCCAATTTGTTCAGAGTCCAAAGGAAGGCTCTGTACATTAACAATTTCCATGGGATAAGAAAAATAATGTTGAATACGTTCTAAATATTCTTTTTCCTGCCCAGGGTAATACACCAAGTAGTCCAACACAAAGACCGGTAAAGCCTTCATCTGTCGTTCGGTAATATTTTCCGCTTTAATATAAAGTAAGTGGCTGGCATCATCTTTTAGGCCAATAATAATATAAGCCACCGAAGTTTGTGCATCCCAACGTACCACCGCTTTACGCTCTTCTAAGCGTTTGTTTTCTGCACGGGTTAAATCAACTTTATCTGCCTTTACATAGTAAATTGGCAACTCCAGCAGGTTGGATGCATCTGAAATCCAGTCCATACGCTGCTGTTCATTTGGTTGACGTGCGATGCCTTCACTAATGATATAAGCCATACCATCTGTTAAAGACTCACGGTACTCCTGCGCACGCTGGTAGTTAATAATTTGTACCAACAAATAGCCAAACAAAGCCACCAGAACAACCAAGATGACTAAGCCTGCATAAATTCGCAAAAATATACTGTGTTTTAACAAGTAAGTATGTCCTGCATTTTAATCATGAGGAATGGCATTTTAATTAAAGGCCGTTGGTTTCTTTCACGAATAAATAACCTTTACTGCGTACGGTTTTAATACGTTTCGGGTTTTCTGGGTCATCACCAATTTTTGGACGAATGCGAGAAATACGCACATCAATTGAACGGTCTTGTCCATCGTATTCAATACCACGTAAACGCTCGAAGATATCTTCACGAGAAAGAATACGCCCTGCATTTGAAGCCAAAAGCCATAACAAATCGTATTCTGCACTAGTGAAATCGACCAACTCACCATTTAACGTCACAGAACGACCGCCATTATCAATAACCAAGTCATCAAATTCGATGCGTTGTGCCACTTCATCTTCCGACACTTTGTCGGTACGACGCAATAAAGCACGGATACGCGCCAAAAGCACACGTGGCTGAACAGGTTTTGCCACGTAATCGTCGGCACCCATTTCAAGACCTAGAACCTGATCCATATCTTCCGTACGCGCAGTCAACATTAAAATAGGTTGATGATAATGCGGACGCACTTCACGACAAATGGTTAGACCATCTGCACCCGGCAACATGACATCTAAGACCACAAGATCAGGCTGTTCAGCAACAATTCGACGAATTGCGCGGTTACCATCAGGTTCTACTCCAACCTCAAGACCATTACGGATTAAATATTCTTGAGTTAAACGAGCAAGACGTTCATCGTCTTCAACAATTAAAATTTTAGGTAACTTTTCTTCTTGGCTCATAGAGTGCCCCTTTATTTGACTGGACGTATCCTTTAAAAATCCAACAGATACGATTCAATATAATTTGCAATATACACACGTTTACATTGTAAACAAGATGCCATTCACGAAACTGATACACGTCGGCTACTTTTTGTTAATATTTTTTAAACATTAAATTATCACTCTTTTTCTCATCATTTAGTCTTTTTAGTGTTTCCATCATATAACTGGTTACAAAAAGCCTGAGAAACAGGCGCTGTCTATATTTAAAGCAATCAGTTTTTCCGAAGCGAAAAATTAGTTTTTAGCTTTTAAACTTATCCACAAGTTTATCTATAAGCAGTTAATCCTAGCTTTGCTATGCTATGCCCTTGTCCAATAAGGCTTAAACAAGAAAGATAAAAATCAGGGACTTTCTGAAGAAGGAATTTTGTCAGGAGGGTTTGAAAAAATTAACAAAATGTCAATATTGATCTACCCTAATTTTTCCCGTATCTTGTGTCCAATTCATTTTTAAACCACTAAGTCTTGTGTTTAAGCCTCAAACACTGTGGCATATTTTTTGCTCAGTTCAAACGGTCTACAAACATAACAATAGAGACAATGGAGCTATGCTGACATGAGCGTAATCACGTCTACCCCAGGCCAATTGCAGGTGATTAAACGCACCGGTGATGTTGCCGTTTTTGATGCAGAAAAAATTTCTGTAGCGATCGGCAAAGCGTTCTTGGCTGTTGAAGGCCAACAGAGTGCTGACTCGAGCCGCATTCACGATCGTATTTCTCAACTTACCGAGATGGTATTAAATACGTTCACTCGTCGCTTACCGTCAGGTGGCACTATACATATTGAAGAAATTCAAGACCAAGTTGAACTTGCGCTCATGCGTACAGGTGAACAAAAGGTTGCTCGTTCGTATGTGATTTACCGTGACCAACGTGCTGAAGCACGTAAACAAACCGGCGCACATCATCATCCAACACTACAAGTGACGGATGTCAACGGCCAACTGAAACCTTTAGATTTAAGCGCGCTTGAAGCACATATTGCTAAAGCGGCTGAAGGCTTGGAAGGCATTGACATTCAGGCAATCATCGATGAAACCGTTAAAAACCTATATAACGGCGTAAAAGAGTCTGATATTGCAACCACCATGATGATGGCGACGCGTACTCGTATTGAGCAAGAGCCGAACTATACTTATGTCACAGCTCGCCTACTTCGTGACAATCTTGTTGCGACTGGCTTAGAGTTTTTAGGTTTATCGACAGATACCTTAGAAAGTGCTGCCTTAGAAACCTTCTTAAAGAAAGGTGTAGAGCTAGACCTACTTTCTCCAGTACTTTTAGACTTTGACTTGGTTAAATTGGCAGAGGCGATTCAACCAGAACGCTCAAACCAATTTACTTATTTAGGTCTACAAACATTATTTGACCGTTACTTCATCCATTCAGATGGTATCCGTTTCGAATTACCGCAATTGTTCTTTATGCGTGTATCGATGGGTCTATCGTTAAATGAAGAAAACCGCGAAGACCGTGCAATTGAGTTCTACAACTTATTGTCTAGCTTCGACTATATGGCATCGACTCCGACATTATTTAACTCTGGTACATTGCGTCCGCAATTGTCTAGCTGTTATTTAACTACCATTGACGATGACCTATACAACATTTATGGCGCAATGCGTGATAACGCAATGTTGTCTAAATGGGCGGGTGGTTTAGGTAATGACTGGACACCAGTTCGTGCCTTAAACTCGTACATCAAAGGCACCAATGGTAAATCACAAGGTGTTGTACCGTTCCTTAAAGTTGCCAACGACACTGCTGTTGCAGTGAATCAAGGTGGTAAGCGTAAAGGTGCAGTCTGTGCATACCTTGAAACTTGGCACTTGGATATTGAAGAATTCTTAGAACTTCGTAAAAACACTGGTGATGACCGTCGTCGCACCCATGACATGAACACAGCAAACTGGGTTCCAGACTTGTTCATGCAACGTGTGTTTGAAGATGCGCAATGGACATTGTTCACACCATCTGAAACACCTGATCTTCATGATTTAACAGGTCTTGAATTCGCTGCACGTTATGCGCATTACGAAGGCATTGCGAAAGAAACAAATATGTTGCACAAAGTCATTCGTGCAAAAGATTTGTGGCGCAAAATGTTATCTATGTTGTTTGAAACAGGTCATCCATGGATCACATTCAAAGACGTATGTAACTTGCGTTCACCGCAACAGCACGTAGGTGTGGTGCATTCATCGAACTTGTGTACAGAAATTACACTAAACACCAGTGAAGATGAAATTGCGGTGTGTAACTTAGGTTCAATTAACCTTGTACAACACGTTCAAGGTGGTGTTTTAGACCGTGAAAAACTTGCACGCACTGTTAAAACAGCAGTTCGCATGCTCGACAACGTGATTGACATCAACTACTACGCTGTTCCGCAAGCACGTACCTCAAACATGAAACACCGCCCTGTGGGTATGGGGATCATGGGCTTCCAAGATGCATTATATGAAATGAACTTGGCATATGGTTCAGACGCTGCAGTTGATTTTGCCGATGAATCTATGGAAGTGATTAGCTACTACGCAATTACAACGTCAAGTGATTTGGCTGTTGAACGTGGTACTTACCAAACATTCAAAGGTTCACTTTGGGATCAAGGCGTTCTACCAATCGACTCTTTAGATTTGGTTGCGAAATCACGCCCTGAACGCATGTTTGAAGTTGACCGTACCCAACGTTTGGACTGGGACACGTTACGTGCCAAAGTTCAAAAAGATGGTATGCGTAACTCAAACGTGATGGCAATTGCGCCAACTGCAACTATTTCGAATATTTGTGGTGTTTCACAATCAATCGAACCAACGTTCCAAAACCTGTATGTGAAATCGAACCTTTCTGGTGAATTCACAGTGATCAACCCGTACTTGGTACGTGCGTTAAAAGATCGTGGTCTTTGGGATTCTGTGATGGTCAACGACCTGAAACATTTTGAAGGTTCTGTGCAAAAGATTTCACGTATTCCTGAAGAGCTTAAAGCCATTTTTGCGACTGCGTTTGAAGTTGAGCCACGTTGGATTGTGGATGCTGCTTCACGCCGTCAAAAGTGGATCGATCAAGCACAGTCTCTTAACCTTTACATCTCTGGTGCAAATGGTAAGAAATTAGACATGACCTACAAAATGGCGTGGTTACGTGGTCTTAAAACCACCTATTACCTACGTGCATTGGGTGCGACTTCTGCAGAGAAATCGACCATTAACACTGGCGCGTTGAATGCTGTTAAAAACACCACGACAACGGCAACACCTGTTGCGGTAGCACCAGTGGTTGAAGCGAAAAAGCCTGAAGCAATCATTGAAGATGATTTTGCACAAGCAGCGCCAGTGCCATTGGCATGTTCAATTGACAACCCAGATTGTGAGGCTTGTCAGTAATCTGACAAAACCTCCCCTAACCCCTCCCAAAAGGAGGGAGATTCCTCGAAGCAAATGATAGGATGACAGTCCCTCTTTTTAGAGGGATTTAGGGAGATTCAAAATTTAAGCAATAAAAAAGCCCTCTAGCGTCCGTCAAAACTAACTAGAAGGCTTTTCAATCTCGATGTGGCATTGCTAAGAGGTCACCCCGAGGCTGGCATATGTGAATGCGATAGTATTCTATCATTGAATTATCTATCGAGCCAGTAGAAGTCATCTTAGTATGTTTTATTGAGGTACTGAGTCATGGCTAATAAAGCTGCTCGCAGTGCTATCACTGGTCAATACGTAACGTTGGAATATGCTAAAAAGCATCCAAAAACTACAGTTGTTGAAACAGTGAAGCCAACTAAATCATCCAAAAAATGATTTAAACGTAAATCCTAGTTTCGGCTGGGATTTACAAAATTAAATTAAAAGGAAACCACCATGCCACATATGACCCATAACTACATGTTAGGACTCGTTGCCCTGATGGTTTCCTTTATTGTTTGTTTTTACGTACCGTTGACTTATGCATGGGTCAAAATTCGGGAACAACAGCGCAATCAAAATAAGTAGTGGGGATATTTGCTCTTCTGAATAAAATTAGAGCATCCATCGACAAAACTTAATTTTGCTTACACAAATTGAGCGTATAGTAGGGACATCTTAGCTTTGCTGGATGTCTAATAAAAGATATAAAGCATCGAAGAGAGAATTGATATGTCTATCCTAAGTTGGGACGATTTCGAAGATGATGAAGCGAAACAAGCTGCACCTGAACACCAGCCTGCGCCCGTCGAATCGCAAAAAGCGACTCATTCGCAGATGGTATCTGATGCACACAACACATCGTCGGATGTGGCAACTGCACAACCCGTTAGAGCCAATCAAAGAACCGCAAAACATTCAACCGATTCAATGGCAAGAGCATCTGCTGCCTTAGAAACGCTGGATGTTGCACCGGGTTTAGAAGAGCTTGAAATGGGCGCTCAGCGCGTACAAGTTGATGATAAAGCTATGATCAACTGCCGTGCCGACTTGAACCAACTTGTACCCTTCAAATACGAATGGGCTTGGCAGAAATATCTAGACGGTTGCGCAAACCACTGGATGCCACAAGAAGTGAACATGAACCATGACATCGCGCTTTGGAAGTCTGAAAATGGCTTAACCGAAGATGAGCGTACTATTGTGATGCGTTCTTTAGGTTTCTTCTCGACTGCCGACTCATTGGTTGCAAACAACTTGGTATTGGCCATTTACCGCCATATTACCAACCCTGAATGCCGTCAGTACATTTTGCGTCAAGCGTTTGAAGAAGCAATTCACACGCATGCTTACCAATACTGTATCGAATCTTTAGGTATGGATGAAGGCGAAGTCTTCAACATGTACCGCGAAGTACCAAGTGTTGCACGTAAAGCAGCGTGGGGCTTGAAATACACCCAGTCTTTGTGTGATCCAACCTTCCAAACAGGTACACCTGAAAACGACCAAATTTTGCTTCGCAACTTGATCGCATTCTACTGTGTGCTTGAAGGGATTTTCTTCTACTGTGGTTTCAGCCAAATTTTGTCGATGGGCCGTCGTAATAAAATGAATGGTGTTGCTGAGCAATTCCAATACATTTTACGCGATGAGTCGATGCACTTGAACTTTGGTATCGATATGATTAACCAAATCAAGATTGAAAACCCAAGTTTGTGGACGACTGAATTCCAAGAAGAAATTGTTCAAATGATTCTTGAAGGCACCATGCTTGAAATTGAATATGCACGTGACACTATGCCACGTGGTGTATTGGGCATGAACGCAGCCATGATGGAAGAATACCTGAAGTTCATTGCAAACCGTCGTTTAGCACAACTGGGCTTACCTGAACAATTTGCTGGTGTGAATAACCCATTCCAGTGGATGTCTGAGATGATGGACTTGCGTAAAGAGAAGAACTTTTTTGAAACGCGTGTAACGGACTATCAGACTGGCGGTGCATTAAGCTGGTAAGTTGAATGTCATCCGCTGAATGATACATAGATAGTGTGTTATTCATAAAAAAACCGCCCTTAACGGCGGGTTTTTTTTTTTTTT
>NZ_MBDL01000009.1 GCF_001707755.1 Acinetobacter celticus
GCATGTGTTAAGCCTGCCGCCAGCGTTCAATCTGAGCCATGATCAAACTCTTCAGTTTAATATTGCTTAGTGCCTTAAAGGGCACCAATCTTGGCTCATCAATTTTCTGACAAATATTTCTCAAATAAACTTCGAGTAATTTCTACCATCAATCAATGAAAATAATTTCGATCAATCAATCAGTAAAAATCCACACAAGTTGTTCTTCATAAGCTCTTAATGATCTTCTCACTGGTTCGTCACCAGCAAGTTTAACACTTCAAATTCAACAATTTGTTTCGTTTGTCGTGTTGATGGACGCTATTCTATACACTTTAAAAACAAGCGCAACCCCTTTTCCTAATTAAATTAGAAAACATTAATCTTTTGTCTGTTTTTTAACCCAAGATGCTATTTTTAGCTCAATAATTGGCTTTTGTATAGCATTTTATTTTACTTACTTACACACTTAAAGGGCTGATGGCATATAAAAAAGACCAGTATTTATTGACCTTTTTTTAATTTATACACAACTCATTGATTAATTCGTCTGCTCTGCTAACCAAGACATAAATTTTTGACGATCTTGTTTAGATGACTTTTGCCAAAGTTGAATAAGTTGCTGATCGGAAAATGCTGTGTTGCTATTTGTAGAAAAAGAGACACTCTTATTCGTATTGATTGCTGAAGTGTAAATAGGCGCTGGTTGATTAACAAGCACTGACACTTTGTTTTTGGTTAAATCTGTGGCGGAGTCACTAAATAGGTTCTCGCCTAACCAATTTTTTTGATTAGTTTTAGCACCAGCTTGCTGAACAAGTAATGTATTTTTTTGATCATATAAGCCAATGATAGGCTGATCTTTATATTTCTGAGCTTCATCAAAATCTTGAGGAGCTTGAATTAATGCCAAATGATAAATGGCGCCATCTGTTAATGCAGGAGTTTTTACAGCAACCACACCCGACTTCAAAATGTCATGTGAATTATCAGCATGCTGGAAAAATTCAGTGTATCGAACATGAATCGTGTTTTCACCTGCATCTATTTTGTATTGATTATTTTTACGTAAAAATCCACTGCTAACTTCCTGCCCATTAACAGCAATTACTTTAATTTCTTCTGGGGCTGTAACTGTTACGGCCGAAAATGCTACACCACTCACCATAAATGCCAAGACCGCTACAGTAAATCTAAAAGCCATTTATATACTCTTTTTCAATGCTAAATTTTGATTACATAGTGCAATGGATTAATGACATTTTCGTGACAGTTATAGGCTGAAACCAAATTGATATAAGCTTGCTATCAAGTTCAATTGTTTACCCAATAAAAAAGAGTGCTTAAAGCACTCTTTTAAATATCACATGACATTTTAAAATATTAGTTAAAACTTTTAAAACGTTCACTATTTTCAATAAATGTTTTTTCGCCCGCTGATGATTCGATTGAACCAAACACCAGTTGTGCACGTAATTTCCAATTTTCAGGAATATCAAACATCTGTGCAACCTCAGCATCAACAATTGGATTGTAATGCTGTAAAGATGCTCCGATATTTTTTTCAGATAAGGCTGTCCAAACTGAAAACTGTGCAATACCCGTTGAATGCTCAGACCATACCGGGAAGTTATCAGCATATAAAGCAAACTGTTCTTGTAGTGCTTTTACTGTGTCTTGATCTTCATAGAATAAAACCGTACCAAAACCTGCTTCAAAACTACTGATTTTTGCATCTGTACTTGCAAAAGCACTTGCTGGAACAATTTTACGTAAATTTTCACGCACAATATTCCAAAATTTATGATGTGACTCACCATACAAAGTTACGATACGTGAAGTTTGTGAATTAAACGCTGAAGGACTAAAACGTACTGCCTCTTGGATCGTCTGCTCAATGACATCTTGATCCAATGTTACATTTTTACCCACTGCATAAATTGTACGGCGCTGTTTAATCTGATCTAAAAACGACATTTAGAAACCTCTTTGTTATTTTCATACATAGAAACTTGATGAACGCATCATATGCCAATATCTTGTTATAAACACAACTAAAAATATGACATAGTGTTTTATTTTTAGAACAATCGTTTCATTGTAAATAAACACATTTCATTGTTCTGCATTCAATTAAATGTTGCCAATAAGTTCCTCATTTTTAGATATACACTCGAAATCTATCTTGATCATTAGTTTCTTCTTTTTCTGCAACTTGACCCTCAATAGAACCAAATACCAATTGCGCTCTCATTAACCAATTTGAAGCGATACCAAAATAATCGGCAACAGCACGATCGACCGAAGGATTATAATGTTGTAACGATGCGCCTAAACCTGAATCTGCCAATGACGTCCAGATGGCAAATTGAGCCATACCCGAAGTTTGTTCAGACCAAACTGGAAAATCAGATGCACTAAATGGCACCTTTTTCTGTAATTGTTGAATGGTATTTTGATCTTCATAGAACAATACGGTGCCAAAAGCATCTGCGCATTGGTCAATTTTAATTTCTACACCTTCAAAAATTGTACTGGGTACATGACGTTTTTGAATTTCTTTGACGATGTCCCAAAAGCTTTGATGGGATTCTCCAAATAACACCACAATTCGGGTACTTTGTGAATTATAGGCAGAAGGACAACTTCTAACAGATTCTTGAATAAGCTCTGCAATATATGCCTGACTGTAATGAACCTTTTTCCCCAATTGATACACACTGCGTCTTTTCTTTAACTGGTCAACAAATGTAATTTCAAAAGGAGCATTACTTGGTTTTTTTTTGAATTTAAAGTCTTTGGTTAAATCTGTAGTTAGTACGGCACCAATTTTATTAAATAAATCCACAACAATCCCCAAATGTCAAAAATGACGAAACAACAAATATCCTATTCTAATAATTAACGTTATGCTTTATACGATTGTTTCCACCTTTATGATGTTTTTTAAATCAATCAGTTAACTAAAAAACAATAAACTCCGCATTTAGCGGAGTTTATGTGATTGATCAAGCATTATGACAGAGCAAAAAAATCTAATCTATTTGTCTGTTTCAAAAAGTGCTGCAACAAAAGACTTGGCAGAGAATGGACGTAAATCATCAATTTTCTCTCCCACACCAATGAAACGGATGGGTACATGTGTACGGCTGGCAATATTAAATAGCACACCACCTTTTGCAGTACCATCAAGTTTAGTAATGGTAATCCCTGTTAGGCCTACGGCTTCATCAAACATTTCAACCTGATTAATCGCATTTTGCCCTGTACCCGCATCGACGACCAACATCACTTCATGCGGTGCGGTTGCATCAATTTTTTGCATGACGCGTTTTACTTTGGTCAACTCTTGCATCAAATGACTTTTATTATGCAAACGACCCGCAGTATCTGCAATTAATACGTCAACGCCTTTAGCACGAGCACTTTCAAAAGCATCAAAAATAACAGATGCGCTGTCTGCTCCATGACCTTGGGCAACCACTGCAATATTATTGCGTTCGCCCCAAATTTGAAGTTGTTCTGTTGCCGCTGCACGGAATGTATCCCCTGCCGCTAACATGACTTTTTTACCTTCACCTTGTAAGCGTTTAGCTAATTTACCAATAGTGGTGGTTTTCCCCACACCATTCACACCAACCACCAAAATAACATATGGACCTTTATTCGGATCAATATGCAAAGGTTTAACACGTGGTGCAAGCAATGCGACTAATTCTTCTTGAAGCGCTTTATACAAGGCATGTGAATAAATTAAATCGCCACGTGCAGTTCGCTCTGTTAAGTTTGCAATAATGGTTTTTGTTGCTTCTACACCAATATCTGCAACCAATAACTGCTCTTCAACCTCTTCAAGCAACTCATCGTCAATTTCTTTACCACCGATCAAAATATTGACCATACCATCGGTAAAGCTCTTACGTGTTTTGGTTAAACCTTCTTTCATCCGCCCAAAAAAGCCACCTTTAGTCGGTGTTTCTTCTGGCGCCACTTCTAATGCTACAGATTCAGAAACAGCTATTTGCTCTTTTGGTGTTTCTATAATTGGCACATTGACTGCAGGTAAACTTGGTAATGTGACATCATCATCTCCAATATCAGCATCAATCAAAAAATTATTTTGCCCATTAGATTGCTGTTGCATGCCGAATCCTTGAAAAGCATCGCGTTAAAAGAAGCTGATTCTAACATAAGTTCTTTATTTTTGGCCCTTTCCCAAAGGTTCAATCGGCAACACACCAAAAAACAACAACCTGTACTTGCGTTAAAATTGTGGTTTCTAAAGAATAGAGACAAATAGTATGATTTTTCATTTGGAATACTGATGTCCAAAAATATATTAAATCCTGTCACTTTTTATCATTTTTTTAAATATTGTATTTTTTGTGCCAGTTCCATTTGTATCGGCTTAGGAATGGTGTACTCAACTGCCTATGCAGAAACACGAAGTCAACTGACACCAACAACATTTGAAACCACTTTAACAAATGGCTTAAAAGTCATTATTCGTGAAGATCATCGTTCTCCCATGGTCATGACGCAAATTTGGTATAAAGTGGGCAGTAGCGATGAATCTGGAAATATTTTAGGCATCTCTCACGCACTTGAACATATGATGTTTAAAGGCGCCAATAAAGTCCCCAAAGATGAGTTTACTCGCCTTAGTCGCATTTATGGGGGCAGTATTAATGCTGCAACATCTACCAATTACACCAATTATTATCAACTCTATCCCAAGACCTATTTTCCAATGGCCTTGGAACTAGAAGCAGACCGCATGAGCAATCTGCTGTTGCGACAACAAGACTTTGAGCCTGAAATGAAAGTTGTCATGGAAGAACGACGACTTCGCACCGATGATAATCCCCGTTCGTTGGCTTTTGAACGTTTTAAATGGATTGCTTATCCAACCAGTCATTACCGCCAACCCATTATTGGCCATATGAAAAATTTACAAAATATTCAATTAGATGATTTAAAAAATTGGTACAAAAACTGGTATACGCCCAATAACGCCATTTTAGTTATTGTTGGTGATGTAGATTCTGAAAGTGCTATTTATCAAGTACAGAAATATTTCGGCGACATTAAAGCTAAAAAAACGCCACCTCGTAATGACGTTTTAGAATTTGAACGCGTGGGCTACCGCCATATGGAAATCAATTCTACCGTGCAAGTACCGAATTTATATATGGCATGGAATGTCCGCTCATTGGTTACAGCCAAAGACCCACAGGATGCTTATACACTCAATATCATTCGCAATATTTTAGATAGCGGTATTTCATCGCGCTTACAAGAGCGTCTCGTTCGCCAGAAAAAAACGTTAACTGCCTTAAGTCTATCTTACGACCCATATAACCGTGGTGACAGCTTGTTTAGTATTTCAGCCTTACCCGCGGAAGGTGTTTCACTGCAAGATGCGCAAAAAGCCATTCAGGCAGAAATTGATTTATTAAAAACAGAATTGATTCATCCTCAAGAAATGACACGTATTTCGGCCAAATTTATTTCCAATTTAATTTTTAATCAGGACGATATTGCAGGACAAGCCAAAATGATTGGCAACCTTGAGGTAAATGGTTTGAGCTATCGTTTAATGGATGAATTAGCAAAACATTATAAAAGTGTTAGCCCGCAAGATATTCAGCGTGTCGCCAATGTCTATTTTGTGAAAGATAATTTAAGCACACTTTACCTTTCGCCCGAAGTGCCAACAAAATAATGGGGAATCTCATGCGAAAAATTTCAGTTATTCTTTTTTTGGCAACTTTAGCAGGCACTTGCACCACTTTCGCAGAACAGCTAGATAACGATTTTAACCCAGAAACTATCATTCATGACAATTCAAACCAACTACAATCTATTCCACTCTTACAAAGCCTTAAAAATATCAACAACAATCAGGAATTCCACGCACCTTATGTCCAAGACCTCAAGAACCACAATGCTGTCCGAAGCTTATTTGTTGAATCTCAAGATTTACCCATGGTTGATATTCAACTGACATTCAATGCAGGATCAGCACGTGATTTAGAAATTGGTCAAGGTTTGTATGGCTTATCCAATATGGCTGCCAACCTCATGGATGAAGGCACTGAAAAATACAATGCCTATCAGATTATCAACGCATTTGAACAATCTGGCGCACAATTTAGTATTCAAGCTTACCGAGATATGTTTATTGTCCACCTTAGAGTGTTGTCAGACCCAAAAAAACTAGAACCAGCGCTCAGCATGATGTTAGAGGTGCTCAATCATGCAACATTTAAAAATAACAGTATTAATCTGGCTGTAAGCAACACTCAAGTCGGACAAAAACAATTAAAAGAAAGTCCGAGCCGTTTAATGAGTATCAAATTTTATCGTGAAATCTATGGATCACATCCTTATGCACAGCCCATTACAGGCACCAATGGTGGCCTTAAAAAAATTACGTCGGATGATTTAAAACAATTCCGCGATCAATTTATTGTTGCACAGAACATGAATATTGCCATTACAGGAAAACTCACAACGAAAGAAGCGCGCAGTTTATCAAAGCGTATTTCAGCGCATCTAAAACAAGGGGGAAAAGCACAACCATTAGCGCTACCCCAACCCAAAACCACATTAAATATTGTGCATATTCCTTATGATTCATCACAAGGACATGTCATGTTTGGACAACTTGGCACAACACGAAATGATCCAGATCGCTTAGCCCTTGAAATTGCGAACCGTATGTTTGGTGGTGGCTTTAATTCTATTCTTATGCAGGAATTACGCATTAAACGTGGCTACACCTATGGTGCTTATAGCTCTTTTAGTTTCAGCCAAGCGCCTGGTACTTTTAGCTTTAGCTATTCCACACGCCAAGACCAATTAATAGAGAGTATTAAAGTTGCTTATCAGGCTTTAACTCAGTTTGTACAAAAAACCATTGACCGCGAGCAATTAGAAGAAACCAAGGCTGGTATGCTACGTGCCTTTCCAAACAATTACAGTAGTAATCGTTCCATTAATGCACAATTAGGTTCACTCGGGTTTTACGTTCATTCAGCAGATTATTTAGATGAATACCCAAAACTATTAGAAAAAATAACAGCAGAAGATGTACAAAACGCAGTGCGCAAGCATTTACATCCAGAGCAAATGACTTTGATTGTGGTTAGCAAAGAACTTAATAAAACCAATTTAAAAGATATTTTACTCAATCATCAACAAAGTGAACCTTTATCCCCTAAAGACTCAGCTCCATTAATCTCATCTCAGCCAATTCAAACTATTGCTCAGCCAAAGGCGGAAGTTGATGCACCTGCACAGTCTCAGAATGATAAGCCTGCATTAACTTCAAATACTGCCCCATATTGACCTGATGTTTTTGACTTAACACAATTGCCATCTCTTGCGATTCAGGACAGTTTTGTTGTTCTGAAACTTTCAAAACATTATGAAATTGTTGCACAGAAATTGGACGCTTTAAAGCAAGAAAAGCCAAGATAAGAATAAGCACAACAATTAAACTAATGAAGATATTGTAAAGCTGTTCTAGCTTAAGTTTTGATTTGATCTGAAGAATTTTTTCTAAACCAATAGACATACACTACCTCGAATTCAAAGTAGTGTATGGCTACATTTCAATAAGTTCAAGCTCAGAATGCTTACTTCTCAGGCACTCTGCACCTATAGCACAACTTAAATACATATTTGAAAACTAATTCGTTATACGTTGAATAACTGCAAAATAAAAGATGAGTCCAATAATAGCCAAAACCAAACAGATGGTAAAAATACTCATCCCACCTTCCGCATGCACAGGATGTAAATCATCCTCATCTGCAATACGTAACAGCTCTCCATTATACATGCCGTAAAAATCTTCACGTTGTTGCACATCTAGCTCGCGAGTAAAATCATACACTCTCTTACGTTGCGCCAAACCAAAATCACCTAAATGAATTTCTTGATGAAAAATTGCTTCATCTAGCCTTTGGCGATGCAAATGTGCCAACGCAATAATTTGATCTGCCGAAGGAGGCATATCAAAGGTCAAACCATCTAAAGTTTTAGTCATCATACTTCTCCTTGTTATTAACGTATTCTTATCTAAACATATTAATAAAAATTCAAAGCGATCATTGTTTAATCATGTAAACAGCGACTTAAAGCTAACATTCTGCATATTTTGTTGACATTTCAACTTATTTGTAATACTAATGAAACAATACTTAATTAAAGTAAGTAATGATAGGGCGAAATAGGCACCTATCCAGATGTAATCATAATTAGAAAGATAAGGAGTTTAATATGATGCAACAAATCCCTGCATATGACCTAGAACATGTATATGCAAATGCGGTAAATACGATTCAACATCAAATGAACTTTGTAGATGCTGTAAAAGAATTGGAAGAAGCTGCACGCGCAGGTCATGGTAAAGCGGCGTTATTTTTAGCAGAGCTTTACTATCAAGGTTTCCGCGTAGAACGCGATTCCCTAAAAGCACAGTACTGGCAAAAGATGGCCACATTACAAGCATAACGAAACGTCGCCTAGGTGGCGTTTTTTTACGCCTATTTTTTATACTCTAATATCTTATATACATATTTTCTTACGTTTTTCTGCAAAGCTTACACAGTAATTTAATCTAATGTTTTTACAATAGAATCACCAAAGCAACAAACAGAAAATCATGTCGCAGATTAATCAATTACAACCTATCTCTACAGATTTATTTTTTAAAATTAAAATTTTAAAAACCATGATGTATTGCGGTGTACTTTGGGGCTTATACAATGAGGGTTGGGCCATGACTAAAGACGCAGAGGACTGTATATTTCCTTTTTGGCTCAATGGTTTACAAGCACATAAATACGCAAAAAAACATTGGCCCAATTACACACCTAAACGCATCACCCCCAAAGATTTTGAAAACTCATTACTTCCTACACTAACCCGATTAAAAGTGACTCCTGCACTTTGTAATGCCAGTAATAAAAAATTAAAACTCACCACCCAACAAATGCGTCATTTCTTCTTTTCGACTCAACAAATAAATTTTGCATAGGAGAAAATGGGAATTTATTCAAGAAATAAAAAATTGTGAACGTTCAGTATTTGCTTTTTTTATGATTCAAGTTAACTTAAAAGAAATAACAAATCTCGGGGACAAACAAAGATGACAACAGTTGCTCAAGTACTACACAACAAACCAGAACAAGCTGTATATACCATTGCTCCAGATGCTACGGTACTCGAAGCTATTTCCCTCATGGCAGAAAAAGAGATTGGCGCACTTGTTGTAACCCATGAAGATAGCGTTGTGGGTATTTTATCTGAACGAGATTACACCCGTAAGATTGCACTTATGGAACGTACCTCGTTCAACACCACAGTCAATGAAATTATGACAGCCAAAGTTCTGACCATTACCCGTGCCTTTACGGTAGAAGAATGTTTAGAGCTGATCACAGATAAACATTTACGCCACTTGCCTATTGTTGAAAATGGGACGCTCATTGGTTTGATTTCTATTGGTGACTTGGTCAAGGCCGCGATGGAAGATCAGAAAAAACTGATTGATCAATTACAGCAATATATTTCTGGCTAATTCAATCTCTCAATTTTAACGACACATCCTTTTTCAATAAAGAAAGAGGATGTGTCTAATAACTTTCTCTCATAGAAAAGCATGACAATGTAATGACATCAAAATTACAAAGTATAATTTTTTAGCTAAAAAATATATAAACCAAGATTAGAGACTACTTCCCTGTAAATCTTACAAAAAAATCCCAATTCTTTTCACTGGGATTTTTTTGTATCACGAATAATATGGGGGGGTATTAATTCAAACCTAATTTTGCCGCTACATAGTCTGCATCTTTATCGCCACGACCAGAAACATTCACAACAATTTTAATCTCTTTTGCCATTTTTGGTGCTTCACGTAGTGCCCAAGCCACAGCGTGTGCACTTTCTAGCGCAGGAACAATCCCCTCTACCCGTGACAAAATCATAAATGCATCTAGACACTCTTGATCTGTGGCTGTGGAATATTCCACGCGACCTAAATCTTTTAATAAACTGTGCTGTGGGCCAACACCTGGGTAATCTAAACCCGAAGCAATAGAATGCACAGGTAATGGCTCACCCTGTTCATCTTCTAAAACATAACATGCCATCCCATGAATATGGCTTGGCTTACCTAAAGTTAAGGTTGCAGAATGCATATGAGTATCTAAGCCATGCCCCGCAGGTTCTACACCAACCAACTTCACATCTTCATCATTTAAAAATGCCGTAAAAGCACCTAATGCGTTTGAACCACCACCGACACAAGCCACTACATAGTCAGGGTTTGCACCAAAGCGCTCATTGGTTTGAACTTTAATTTCATCACCAATAATGGCTTGAAAATCACGAACCATCATTGGAAATGGATGTGGGCCAACCACAGAACCAATTGCATAAATATAGTTTTGAGGATCTTTTAAATATTCTTCAAATGCACTATCTACTGCATCTTTTAAAGTCGCTGTACCACGTGTCACCGAAATAAGTGTTGCACCCAAAATTTTCATTTTTACAACATTCGGATGCTCTTTTTCAATATCGACTTGCCCCATATGAATTTCACATGGAATACCAACCAAAGCACAAGCTGTGGCCAAAGCCACCCCATGCTGACCCGCTCCAGTTTCAGCAATGACTTTGGTTTTCCCCATATATTTTGCTAACAGTGCTTCGCCCAAGCAGTGATTAATTTTATGCGCACCCGTATGGTTTAAGTCTTCACGCTTTAAATAAATTTGTGCACCACCCAACTGATTCGTTAAACGCTTTGCATAAAATAGTGGGCTGGGTCTACCCACATAATGCGCAAACAAATCACTTAATTCATTTTGAAATTCTGCGGTATGACGAATGTGCTCATAAGCAACGTTAATATCATCCATGGCTTGCTTTAAATCTGGCGGAATAAACTGACCACCATACTGTCCAAAAAAACCGTCCTCATTGGGTAATGCAATACCATTAATTTGATGTGCCATTTTACTTCCCTGTTTTCAATCAACAATAAAAAAAAACTGCCCCGATAGTAACGAACTTTGACTTTAAGCAACAAGTCCAAACCCATTTTTTTCGATCAAAGCAGTCTCATTTTTAAATCTAGATTTAAATGTTTTTTAAGCCTAACGCGCCAAATATTTGGTCATATCCTCAACACCTTTTAAGGTCATTGGGAACATATGATTTTCAAAAATTTGCTTAATGATGCCAATACTTTGCGTATAGTGCCAATAGTCTTCCGCTTCTGGATTTAACCAAGCCGTTTTATCAAAATGTTGCCGTAAACGTTGTAGCCAGACTTGACCCGACTCATCATTCATATATTCAACTGAACCACCAACCGATACAACCTCATAAGGCGCCATACTGGCATCACCCACGACAATGACACGATAATCACGACCATAGGTATTAAATAAATCCCAAGTGTTCATACGTGTATTGGAACGACGAACATTATCTTTCCATACATAGTCATATAAGCAATTATGGAAATAAAAATAGTCCAAGGTCTTAAATTCAGTTTTTGCAGCACTAAATAGTTTTTCACATTGTGCAATATGCGAATCCATCGAACCACCCACATCAAAAAGCATTAAAACTTTTACACGGTTACGGCGCTCTGGAACCAGTTGCACATCCAAAATACCCTGCTTGGCTGTTTCGCGAATAGTGCCATCAATGTCTAGCTCATCCGCTGCACCTTGACGGGCAAATTTGCGTAATCGACGCAGTGCCATCTGCATCTGGCGACTACCCAAAATCTGATCATCATCTAAATTTCGATATTGACGTTGTTCCCAAACTTTAACAGCAGATTTTTTACGCCCAGGCCCACCAATACGAACACCCTCTGGATGATCGCCAAATGCGCCAAATGGTGATGTTCCCCCCGTACCAATCATACGGTTACCGCCTTGATGCTTTTTATGCTGTTCGCGCAGACGCTCTTCCAGCATTTTCATCAATTCTTCAAGGGATCCCGCTTTTTTCAGTTCTTCACGTTGTTCTGGGGTTAAATGCTTTTCAAGCAATTCTAAATCAAACCAGTCTTTGGGTAATTGATGTACTTGCTTCAATAACTCATCTAAATCGAAGGTGGCAATCCCATCAAAATAATCTTTCATGGCTCGGTCAAATTTGTCAAAAAATCGTTCATCTTTAACCATGACCGTTCTTGCCAATTGATAGAATTCATCTTGATCAGCAAAAACAATACCCGCAACGACCGCCTCATTTAAATCGATGAGTTCACGCGTAGAAACGGGTACACCATATTTTCTTAAGGTATAAAACAATCGCACAAACATGCGTGTTCTCCCTTATCGACGTGACATGAATGCTAAACGCTCAAGAAGTTGCACATCTTGCTCATTTTTAATTAACGCACCATATAGCGGTGGAATTGCTTTCGATTTATCCTTATTACGCAAAACATCTTCTGGCATATCATCGGCCATTAACAAACTTAACCAATCAATCAACTCAGAGGTAGATGGTGGTTTCTTTAAGCCTGGAATTTGGCGTAATTTGAAGAAGACCTGTAAAGCTTCTGACACCAACGTTGCAGAAATATTATGAAAATGCACATCAATAATTTCACGCATGGTTGCTTCATCTGGGAATTCAATATAATGAAAGAAGCAACGACGCAAAAATGCATCAGGTAATTCTTTTTCATTATTTGATGTAATAATGACAATTGGACGTTGTATTGCAGTAATGGTTTCGCCAGTTTCATAAACATAAAACGACATTTTATCCAGTTCATGCAACAAGTCATTTGGAAATTCAATATCCGCCTTATCAATTTCATCAATCAATAAAACGCAACGTTCGTCACTGGTAAATGCTTCCCATAATTTCCCCGGTTTAATATAATTTTTAATATCATAAACACGGTCATCACCGAGCTGACTATCACGCAAACGTGAAACAGCATCGTATTCATACAAACCTTGCTGTGCTTTGGTTGTTGACTTGATATGCCAAGTAATCAGTCTTAGACCTAAACTTTCAGCCACCTGCTCTGCAAGCAAAGTTTTACCTGTACCAGGCTCACCTTTTACTAAAAGCGGTTTTTGCAAACTACGGGCTGCTTTTACAGCAAGTTTTAAACTATCAGTCGCAATGTACTGATCTGTACCAGAAAATTGTTGAGCATCCACTGACATATGAAACCTTATTGTTTTACTTTAAAGAGGTGAACTTTTTTTACGAACGGAAATATCTGTTTTATTTGCATTGAATTTTGACCAAAAATAGCCAATGATTAAACCCATACCAATCACAAATAAAATTAAAGATAGATTAGACCAAACCAAAGGTTGATCTTTGGTTAACACACCAAATAACAGACCAAAAATTGCAGGTGCAACCGAGGCATTTATGCCTTCAGATACTGTTGGTGTCAAAAGTACCGCAAATGCGAGCAACCAACCAATACCACCAAAAGGTTTCGGTATTCGTTTCATTACCCCATACCAACAAATCAAAGCAATCACACTACCCAAAAGATAAACCGTGATTGCAATGCTATCTTCAGGAATTGAGTCCAATAAAGCCCAAAAACTATTCATTTCACAACTCCTGAATTGACCTTATGCACCGCGCAAACCTTCTGGCGCTGGAGCATTTGGATTAATTAAACCTTCTGGAGGCATTTGTAGAAAAAAGCCTTTGGTTGCCAGTGAGTCCATCACATGAAGGACATTGACACGAGCCAAGGCCCGCGCTTCACTTAGCTCTAAGTGCATTACCAGTGTTGCACGGCCAAATGCAATTCGAACAGGCTCAGAAAGGACTTCTAAAGGGTCAAACGCTTCAGCTTCATTTTCGACAGGACGAACAACATAAAGATACATTTCGCCTTTTTTGCTCGATTTGTAAATAGAACAATGCATTTTGAATCAGTACTCATAAAACTCAAGACAAAGCATACATCAAAAAAAAGACTGATACATTAATGATTATTAACGCATCAGTCTTGAATGTGTATAAGTGCTAGATCTTTAATCAATCTTGAACACTTTTTATTCCATCACTTTCATTTGTTTCGACAGATACGATTCATCTGAATGAAGGACATCAATCAATGGTTTGGTCAACATGTCATAACGCCAACCCAATAAGTACTGGGGTAAATCTTGCTCATCATTATGAAAAACCACATGCTGATATAAAGAGCTCAGCCATTTTTTGCGCATGAGCACTTCTTTTGGCACAGCAATTTCGTCAGCAATATTTTGAATCGTTTGTTCAACTCGATCGGTAATTTCACGGGATGAATGTCGAATTGGACGGGCCATACGCAAAGGCCATTCAGCTTGTTCGGGTAAAAATTTCAGTAAATCTAAAATAGTTTTACCATGCTCACGCACAATATTGGTACGAATGTCTTTCATGGTACTTAACTGAAAAGTATTGCGCGGGTTTTTTTCAACCAAATCTTGCATGGTGGAATTTTTAAGAATAAAACTGCGCGGTTGGTTTAGCGCTTTCACCATTTGCTCACGCCACACAGCAAGTTGTTGCAATTGCATTAACTGTTTACGTGAATTACGGTAATTCCCCATATCCTGATAAAGCATTGAGATTGGTTTTTCTTGCCCAATTTCATAGGTAAGGCTACAGCAATCTTCTAACACGTAGTCTAATAAACGCTTTTCAGACAACTCTATTTTGACTTTCTCTGACAGTTGCATGATGTATTCAACATCATTGGCTGCATACATCAACTGTTCTGGGGTCAATGGTCTAGCCAACCAATCTGAACGGGTTTGATCTTTTTCGATATCAACATCTAACATAGTTTTTAATGCATTTTGATAGCTAACTTGTAAACCATGCCCTAAAAATGACATCCCTACTTGGGTGTCAAACACATTTTCTAAGGTTTTATGCTGTGAATAATGATAAATTAAATCAATATCTTCACTACAGGCATGGAATACATTTTGTTGCGCTGCAAAAATTCTGTTCCAGAACTCAGTTAAATCAAGTGTTGTACCATCGAGTAAATAGACCTTTCCATTCACATTAATTTGGAATACGCCTAATTTTGGCCAAAAGGTATCTACCTTAATAAATTCAGTATCTAGCCCATAAATGGTGCCCTGATCCATAAGGTGGTATACGGTTTGTAAATCTTGCTGATGATGAATAAATTGATACATAACTGCCGAGTCTATAGCTAGATGCTCTTTTCAAATATCTTACCCGATATATAATAATTATCGATAAAAAAATTAGATATATTCGTTATACTTTTTAGATTATAGTTGTTTTTAAAGTCAAAAAAGCCCTTTTACTAATATATATAAACTATTAGTAAAAGATACTTCACAATCGCTCGATTACTTCATGCGCATTCGGTTATGCACAGCTTGGCTTAAAGTGTGGCTATCGACATATTCAAGCTCACCACCTTGCGGTACTCCTTGCGCAATTCGTGTCATTTGTACAGACAAATGCTTGGCGGCTTCAACAATATAATGTGCCGTTGCCTGACCTTCGACTGTTGCATTGGTCGCCAAAATCACTTCTTTAATACAACCATCTGACAAACGTTGAAGTAGGTATGGAATGCCTATTTCATCTGGCCCTATACCATCTAAAGGTGATAAATGCCCACCAAGAACATGATATTTGCCTCTAAAGCTCCCACTTTGTTCAATAGCCATAACATCTGCAGGCGATTCAACCAAACATAAAATTTGATCATCACGTTCATGTGATAAGCAAATATTACAAACTTCATCTTCCGTCAAAGAATGACAAATTGAACATTCATGAATGTAACTGGTGGCTTCATTTAGCGCATGCGCCAAACCAATTGCACCCTCTTTATTCCTCATGATCAAGTGCAATGCCATACGTTGAGCCGACTTTGGCCCAACGCTTGGCAGAATACGCAATGCTTGAACAAGCTGATCAAAACGATCACTAAACATGCGTCGCTATTCCTTAGAATAAACCAGAAAGACCTGGTGGTAAGCCCATACCAGAGTTTGCAGCTTTCATTTTCTCTTCAGAAATTGCTTCTGCTTGGCGCGCAGCATCATTCATTGCCGCAGCAATTAAGTCTTCAATCATGTCTGCATCGTCTTGAAGTAATTCTGGGTTAATTTCAATACGTTTAACCACATTACGGCAAGTCATTGTTACTTTAACCAAACCACCACCAGCTTCTGCATGAACTTCTGTTTGAGCAAGCTGCTCTTTGGCTTTTTTAAGGTTGCTTTCAACTTCTTTTTGCATGCGCTGTGCTTGCTGCATTAACATATTAACGTTCATAAATCACTCCGAACAAAAACGTTTTAAAATTAGATAAGATCTAAACCACGGGAAATATCGCGAATAATATCATCAATATCTTCCAATCCAACAGATAAGCGAATTAATCCTTCACGAATACCCGCAGCTTCTTTTGCTTCGGCTGGAAGTTTACCGTGCGTGGTGGTTGCCGGATGCGTAATCGTCGATTTTGTATCGCCTAAATTACCTGTGATGGAAATAAACTGCGTATTGTCAATTACTGTCCAAGCGCCTTCACGGCCACCCTTCACCTCAAATGAAACAATACCGCCAAAACCCATTTGTTGTTTCTTAGCCAGTTCATACCCAACATGTTCTGGCAAGCCGGCATAATAAACTTTTTCAACCTTAGCATGTGCATTTAAAAATTCTGCAATTTTTTGTGCACCCTCAGAATGTGCTTTCATGCGTAAACGTAATGTTTCTAAGCCTTTTAAGAAAATCCATGCATTAAATGGGCTCATAGATGGACCCGTTGTACGCACGTAACCAAAGACCTCTTCTAATAATTTAGAATTGCCTACAACCGCACCGCCCAATGCACGACCTTGACCATCTAAATATTTAGTGGCTGAGTAAACTACTAAATCGGCGCCAAATTTAATCGGTTGTTGCAATACTGGCGTACAGAAACTGTTATCAATTGCCAGTAATGCACCATTGGCATGTGCTATATCTGCCAAGGCTTGTATATCTGCAATTTCAGCCAAAGGGTTCGATGGAGACTCAACAAAAAGGAGTTTGGTTTCAGGCTTAATGGCATTTTTCCATGCATTTAAGTCAGACAAATTAACAAAGTCGACAGTTACACCAAATTTAGCAATGTACTTTTCAAATAAAGAAACCGTAGAACCAAATACAGCACGTGAACAAATGACATGATCGCCCAACTTCAAGAACGCCATTGCCACAGCCATAATCGCGGCCATACCGGTACTTGTTGCGACAGCTCGTTCAGCACCCTCTAAAGCAGCTAGACGTTTTTCAAACATTGCCACAGTCGGATTGGTAAAACGCGAGTAAATATTGCCAGGTTCTGCACCAGAAAATTTAGCTGCCGCTTCTGCAGCGTTTTCATATACAAATGAAGAAGTCAGAAAGATTGGTTCACTGTGCTCGCCTTCAAAACTACGAGTATGACCTGTACGGATGGCTAAAGTATCTAATTGGTATTCTATATCGTCTTGATGACTCATCAGCATTACTCAGTCCAAAGACTGCCTTTTGTTCATAATTGTCAACATTTTGAGCGTCTATGCCATTTCAGGTCAAGGTATAATAAGCAAATATCGATTAGACTTCGACCAAACCTGCAAAGACAGAGGCTAATTATCCACATGTATCCAATAAAAAAGAAACTTTTAATACAACAAAAAAAACTGAAGCATCTTTCAGCACGTGTGTTTAATGCGAAATCACTCATTCTTTCCCAAACCACCCCTTATGAAGTGATTGAAGAATATAAATATTGTAAAATTCGGTACTATGCTTCGCCCAATAAAAAGTATCAAGAACCCTTGGTCTTTGTGGCCCCACTTGCCATCAATATGGCCATTTATGATCTTTATCCATATCGTTCATTGGTTAAACATTTTCAACACAGCGGTTTTGATGTGTATTTACTGGAATGGACAAAATTCAATTATCAGGACAGGTTTTTAAATTTTCTGTCATTTATTGATGATGCTTTACCACATTGTATTAACACTATTTGTCAGCATGCACAAAGCAAAGATATTTCTCTACATGGTTGGAGTATGGCTGGTGTGTTTGTCACGCTGTATACCGCATTGCATCAACCTGAACATGTTAAAAACCTAATCGTTCTAGGTAGCCCAATCGACAGCTATGCCTCAGGCCGTATCGGTCAACTTTTTAAGAAAATTAATACACTCATTTCACGTAATCATGCGCTGCAAAAAAACCTCTATAACGGTCAAATTCCCAAGTATTTTATTCATACATCAGGTCGAATTAATGCCCTTGGTTTTAAAATTTTAGACCCTAAAGGATGGTTTGAAAGTCAAAAACAATTTCTCATGAATTTGGCAAATACTCAAACTGTCTACGAACATGCCACCATGGGAGATTTTTTAAATCATATGTTGGACTATCCGGGTGGGATCAATCAGGACATGGTTCTAAACGTTTGGCTACAAAACCCACTAAAAAATGGCGTTATTCAATTATCGGATAAAGCCGTTCACTTAAAAGATATTAGCTGCTCACTCTTGGTGGGTGCGGGTTCCAGCGACCAAATTGTGACAGCCGAAGCCGCTCAACCATTATGTGAATTGACAAGCAGTCAAGATGTCACGTTTACTCTTATCCCTGGAGGTCATTTGGGTTTAATGTCCAGTCAAAAAAGCGCCAATATTTTTTGGCCAAAACTGACCACGTGGCTAGAACAAAGATCAACTTTACTAAAAACAGATAATTAGGATTTAAATATGATTCAATCAGTTGCATTCATTGGTTTAGGTGCTATGGGCTACCGTATGGCCTCACATTTACCAAAACACTTTGACACGGTGTATGTCTGGAATCGTAATTTCGACAAGGCCAAACAACATGCAATTGAATATGGCACACAAGCCGTCGAATTAAGCCAAGCAGTACAAGCCGATGTGATTTTTTCATGCTTACCTACCAGTGCAGACGTCGAAGCCTTAATAGAAACTTTGAATATTAAGTCGGGTGCAATTTGGGTTGACTGTACCAGTGGTGTACCTACATCTGCTCAAAAGCTTGCTGAACTATTAAAAATTCAAAATATTGATTTTCTAGATGCTCCAGTCAGTGGACAAACCATTGGCGCAGAAACAGCCACATTGACCGTGATGATTGGTGGTGATACTGAAGCCTTTGAACGTGCCTTACCCGCTGTGCAAGCATTCGGTAAATTAATTAAACATGTGGGTGCGTCTGGTGCGGGTTTTGCAGTCAAAGCTGTCAATAATATGTTAATGGCTGTAAATCTTTGTGCTGCTACGGAAGGTTTAAGCACCCTAAAAGCACATGGGGTGAATTTAAATGAAGCCTTAGATTGTATTAATGCATCAAGTGGAAAAAGCAATGCGACTGAAACTATTTTACCTCAGCGCGTGATGAACCGCACATTTCCCCTAAGCTTTGCTCTACCCTTATTAGCAAAAGATACAGGCATTGCTGTAGACTTGGTTCGCCAAGCAAAACTGTCTGCACCCATTATTGGTTTAACACAAAGTTTAATTCAAGTTGCCAACGATACTGCCGAATCAAATAGTGACTTTTCAAGCGTTGTAAAAATGTACGAAACATGGAGTAAAATTACAATCGAGTAATAACTCGCCCTTGCATAACCATAATGAAACCTAATATTGTAATAATGTGGTAATACATTTTGTTACAGATCTAGAGGAAACGCTCATGAACAAATTTTCTGTTGCCGCCCTAATTAGTGCCGTAACTTTTATTGGGGCATCTTCTGTCGCTTTTGCTTCTGAACAAGAATGCCAAAAGTTAAAGAATGATCATGATGTCATTTACGCATCAAAAGGCTTCTGTTTTAAAGACCCTGAAGCGAAAGCTAAATTTGGTAATGACAATTGCTATACAACCAAGCCAAAGTTTTCAGAAAAAGAACAGCAACGTCTTGATACGATCAGTGAACGTCAAAAAGCATTAAACTGTAAATAATTACACTTCAGTATTCGTTTAAGGAATTTAATCATGGTTTATGATGACCAAAATATTTTTGCAAGAATTTTACGTGGTGAACTTCCAGCCATAAAAGTTTATGAAGATGACCAAGTACTTGCATTTATGGACATTATGCCTCAGGCAGAAGGTCATACATTGGTTATTCCGAAGACACCTGCTGTTACTTTATTAGATTTAGCACCAGAAGCTGCAGCCTATACCATACAAATTGTGCAAAAAGTTGCTCAGGCCATTGAAACTGCGCTTGGTGCACAAGGAATTGTTCTCATGCAACTGTCTGGCGCATCTGCTGGCCAAACTGTGCCCCATGTGCATTTCCATCTTATTCCAAGCTCAGTACACGAACTTGGAAAACATGCTGTACAAATGGGCGATCAAGATAAAATTAAAGCTCAGGCTGAACAAATTAAAAGTGCTTTAGAAGCATTATAAATAATAGGTTTTAAATTTTTAAATGGAGCTTCGGCTCCATTTTTTTATATTTCCATGACATGAACCTTCAACGCACATTCATCCAATATGGATAAAAACCACACAATACAACAAAAAATAAAACACTAACTATACGTTTATAAAAGATATTTATGTAAAAACACTTCAGGAAAACCATCTTAAAAGACTGATTAACTTTAATATTTTTGAAATATTTCCTTAATAGAACTGTCTTATTTGTAATGAATACTTAGCGCCATTAGATAGCGAAATTATTTTTAGCGAAGCTACTGATAAATCGAATTGATAAGACGAATAAGTCTTTATTGGAGCTACAAATGAAAAAAACACTCTGTGCACTAGCAATCGGGGCAACTATTCTTACACCAGTGATGGCTTCTGCCGCTGATGTTAAAATTTATGGTCGTGCACACGTTTCTTTAGACTATTTAGATGATGGTAAAGATTATAACGAGGTTGGCTTATCCTCTAACTCTTCGCGTTTAGGTTTCAAAGTCGATCAAAAAATTAATGATGATTTAAATGTTTTTGCACAAATTGAACAAGAAGTTAACTTCGCAAGCGGTAGCCAAGATTCAAAAGGTGTCGATTTTTCTACTCGTGACACATTTGTCGGCCTAAAGAGCAATACCTACGGTCAAGCACGTGTCGGTCGTTTCGACAGCCCATTTAAAGCAGCACGTGGCCCAATCAACTTCTTTGGCGACATGGTCGGCGACGTGCGTAACGTAACACGTGTAGGTAATTTGAAATTTGATGAGCGCAATGAAAACACCATCGAATATAAATCACCAAAGTTTGGCGGTGGTTTTAACGTACTCGCAGCCATGTCTATGCATTCAGGCACACAAATTGATAAAGATGCGAATGGTGAAGGTATAGACGACAACAAAGCTTACGATCTTGCATTAACCTATAAAGCCGGCCCAATTGATGCAGCCGCAGCTTACGAAAAATATGATGAAAATGCTGCTAATGCCGCAGGTGGCGCAAGTCGTGATGCATTTCGCCTAGCGGGTGCATACAAAATTACAGAAGAATTTAACCTTGGTGCAATGTATCAAATTGCAAAACACGATAACAATGTTGCTAACCCAGATGCCCAAGTATTTGGTTTAGCTGGTGAGTATAAAATCACACCTAAAACATCAGTTCGCGGTGAGTACTTCTACCGTGATGTAGATGCGAACGATGCAAATGCAAGCTTAATTGGCGTTGGTGTCGAACACAAATTAGATAGCACACTTCGTGTATATGGCAACTTAGCGACAGTTTTAAATGACAAAAACTCTAAGCTCAATCCATGGAAAGAAGGTCGTAGTTTTGGTGCTGGCATTAGCGGTGTAGCAGACGAAAATTCAACCGCACTCTCTCTTGGTCTACGTTACGACTTCTAAGCGTATAAATTCCCTCCTTTAAAAGAACATGCTTACATGTTCTTTTTTTATGTTTCTTAGATTCCCACTTAAATAGCTTGTTTTTTATTCAATTTATGATTTAATTCAAGAGAGCTGTTTTTATTTTAAATGAACTTAAAATTAAATTCCAAGGCTTTTAGTCGGCTTTAAAATATAATCATAGCTATTTAGTTGGTATTAATAATGATAGAAACTAAACCAATTTAGTCAGAATAATTTTATATAAATACAACCGTTTCACTCAACTTTAAAATAAATTATTTTAGAATATTTTTTAACTATTTTAAACACTAAATCATTGTTTTAAATATCATTAATAATATATTTTTATTTTAATTGTTTCCTCTATTTATTTTTAGTTTATTTTTGTTAATAATAGGTAATTAGTTTAAATAACAGGCTTATCAATATGAGCTTAGTTCCCAAAGATTTTAACCGTCGTACAGTCAGAGAAATCACGGCTATTTTAATAATTAAAGTAGTGATTCTATTGACCATCAAACATATCTGGTTTGACGCCCCTACTATTCCCAAAAATTTTGACTCTCAAGTTGCAGAGCGTATCGCTGGCAACCCTTCCCCAATCAAGGAGACACGTTGATGATTTCTGAAAGCGTGGTCGATTTATCGCGGTTCCAATTTGCAATGACCGCGATGTATCACTTTATATTTGTTCCACTGACATTAGGTCTTGCCTTTATTCTTGCCATTATGGAAACCACCTATGTGATTTCTGGCAAAGAAATCTACAAGGACATGACTAAATTTTGGGGTAAACTTTTTGGTATCAACTTCGCTTTAGGGGTAACTACAGGCTTAACCATGGAGTTCCAATTCGGAACAAACTGGGCCTATTATTCACACTATGTCGGTGATATTTTCGGTGCACCACTCGCCATTGAAGGCCTCATGGCATTCTTTTTAGAATCGACCTTTATTGGACTTTTCTTCTTTGGATGGGATCGTCTCACCAAAGTGCAACATTTAATGGTCACTTGGCTGGTTGCAATTGGTTCCAATATGTCAGCCCTCTGGATTCTAGTGGCAAATGGATGGATGCAAAACCCCGTCGGTTCAGCATTTAACTATGAAACCATGCGTATGGAACTGATGGACTTCGGCGCACTGATTTTCAACCCAGTTGCACAAGTTAAATTTGTTCATACCGTTTCTGCAGGTTATGTCACAGGGGCAATTTTCGTACTGGCTATTTCAAGCTATTACATGCTGAAAAAACGTGACTTACCTTTTGCGCGTCGTTCTTTTGCCATTGCTGCCATCTTCGGTCTAGCTTCAACGTTATCCGTTATTCTTTTGGGTGATGAATCAGGTTATGAAATTGGTGACGTACAAAAAACCAAACTCGCCGCAATTGAAGCAGAATGGGATACACATCCTGCGCCTGCGCCATTTACGTTGTTTGGTATTCCAAATAAAGAAACCATGACCACAGACTACGCAATTAAAATTCCATATATCATGGGGATTATTGCCACACGCTCAACCACCAAAGAAGTTACAGGTATTAAAGACCTGATTATTCAACATGAAGATCGTATCCGTAATGGTATGGTGGCTTACTCACAATTAGAAAAACTTCGTGCAGGCGATACATCTGCTGAATTAAAAGCTGCATTTGCTGAATCTCAAAAAGACTTAGGCTATGGCTTACTTCTTAAAAAATACACACCAAATGTTGTAGATGCATCTGATGCACAAATTAAAGCTGCAGCAAAAGACACTATTCCGCATGTTCCAAGTTTGTTTTGGGCATTCCGCGCTATGGTCGCTTCAGGCTTCTTAATGTTGCTTCTCTTTGCTTTGGCAACTTTAGCAGTTGCTAAACGCAATGCAGAAAACAAACCTTGGTTATTAAAATTCGCCTTATTTGGCTTACCTCTTCCTTGGATTGCAGCCCAAACAGGCTGGTATGTTGCAGAAGTTGGCCGTCAACCTTGGACTATTGGTGAAGTACTTCCGACTCACCTGTCTGCATCTTCACTAAGTACTGGTGATGTATGGGGCTCAATCATTGCTCTAGCATCGTTCTACACTGTGTTACTAATCATTGAAATGTACTTAATGATTAAATTCTCGCGCCTAGGCCCAAGTTCACTTCATACAGGTAAATACCATTTTGAAAAACTGGATGCTGCCAACAAGGCAAATGAGGAGACTCAAGCATGATTGAATATGAACTACTCAAAATAATTTGGTGGGTGTTGGTTGGCGTACTGCTGATTGGCTTTGCCCTCACAGATGGCTTCGATATGGGTTCAATGGCGCTCATGCCATTTGTTGGAAAAACAGATGATGAACGCCGTGCAGCCATTAACACCATTGCACCGCACTGGGAAGGAAATCAGGTTTGGTTTGTAACCGCTGGTGGCGCATTATTTGCTGCATGGCCAATGGTGTATGCAACAGCTTTCTCTGGCATGTATTGGGCACTATTACTGGTCTTATTTGCCTTATTTTTACGACCTGTAGGGTTTGACTATCGTTCTAAACTACAAAACACACAATGGCGCACCTCATGGGATTGGGGTCTTGCAATTGGTGGTGCTGTTCCTGCACTGGTGTTTGGTGTTGCATTCGGCAATATGTTCCTTGGCGTACCTTTTACCCTAGATGAAACGGTTCGTTCTACATATACAGGTAGCTTTTTTGCGCTATTAAACCCCTTTGCATTGGTTTGTGGCTTGGTGAGTTTATCTATGCTATGCGCGCATGGTGGTGCATGGTTAATGTTACGTACCGATGGCGCTTTACGCCAACGCTCTGCCAAAGCAACTCAAATCATGGGAATAATCTTTTTGGTTTGCTTCTTAGGTGCAGGCGCTTGGCTATACTTTGGCGGTATTCAAGGTTACACATTGGTACAACCTTTTAATACCAATGGTGTTGCGAACCCACTAGCAAAACAAGTACTGACCAATGCAAATCCGGGTTGGATGAATAATTATTCAACCTATCCAGTGACCATGCTTGCACCAATTTCAGCAATCTTGGGCGCATTGCTCATTATCTTGGCCGCTACAAAAAATAAAGCAGGACTGAGTTTTACAGGTTCTACCTTGGCAGTAACAGGCTCAATATTAACAGCAGGATTTGCCCTGTTCCCGTTCCTTATGCCATCAAGCATTAACCCAACGGTAAGCTTGACCATGTGGGATGCTGTATCGAGTAAAAATACCCTAACTGTAATGACCGTTGTTGCGGGTATATTTGTCCCAATCATTATTGCTTACACGACATGGTGTTACTATAAGATGTGGGGCGTCATTACCAACAAACACATTCAAGAGAATTCGCATACGCTGTATTAAGGCGATGCACAGGAGCTTAAATTATGTGGTATTTTGCATGGATTCTCGGCGTTTTGATGGCCTGTTTTGCTGGTGTACTCAGTGCACTCTACATCGAACATCATCAAGACCTTGATGAGGAATAAAATATGACTGAAGTTGCAGTGACACACGAAGATAAAAAGCCGAATAGATTTGCAATGGCCATCTCATTTTTGTTGGCATTGCCACTTGCAGCCGTTTTGCTTATTCATCCCGCAGCGATGCTGGATGCAAATGGTGAATACAGCCACAGCACGATGATGTACGTGATGATAGGCATTTCTGGTGGCTTTATTCACGGTGTTGGCTTTATTCCAAGATTTTGGCTTTGGAAATGGTTATTTAGCCCATATTTAGCATGGCCACTCATGCTTTGGGGCTACTACACTTGGTTCTTTACCTGAACTTTAAAAGCCTTCAATAAGACCATGCCAGTCAGTGAATAAATTGACTGGCATTTTTTAAATTCATTACATTATTTGATATATGTCTAAATGCTACCCGCAACTGTTCGAAGCAAGGTGACTTTAAAATTAAAGTTTCTACCAGTTCGTCAATAAAAGAAATTTGACCAGTTTCGAGTGAAGTACACCTCGCTACAAAATACCTTTTTAGCAACCCAATGAACCCCTAATATCTCATTTAAAAAGGTAGAGTTCAGCCCTGAATAACTAAAAACACTGACTCAACCAATACTATAAACAAGGGTCAATGTAAGAAAAACATTCCTGTTCTAAACATCGAGAATGTATTTTTTTTAAATGATTATTCATATAAAGCCCACTTTATTATCGCCAATAAAAAAGCGGGAAATTACTCCCGCTTTTAAAAAATTTGCTCTTAGCGATGTGTGTGAATGGACATCACAATTCCCATGCCTGCCAGCATACCAATAACCGCTGTACCGCCATAACTCATTAACGGTAAAGGGTCACCTGTTACAGGTAAAATACCACTCACCATGCCTGAATTTAAAAAAACAAAGAAGAAAAAGGTTAAGCCAGTCGCCCCTGCATATAATCGACCAAAATTATGAAAGCTATCCATCGCAATCATTAAACAACGAATAATAATTGCAGCAAATAAGCTAAAAAGCAGAAAAACACCAACAAAGCCAAACTCTTCAGCATAAGTAGACATGATAAAGTCAGTATGATGTTCTGGTAAATAACCCAAATGCGATTGCGTCCCTTCAGTAAAACCCTTACCTGTCAGACCACCAGAACCAATCGCAATTTTAGACTGAATAATATTCCAACCAGCGCCTAAAGCATCTGACTCTGGATCAAACAATGTCACAATTCGCTTTTTTTGATATTCCTGTAAAAAGAACATCCATAGCAAAGGTGCCATAACCGCCAATGCAACCATTGCACCTGCAATGAGTCGCCATGACATCCCACTAAGGAACAAGACAAAAATACCCGGAATAATCAAGCCAATGTTTAAATCGGGCTGTAATGCCACCAAAAGAAATGGCATCATCATAATGACTAAAGCCACAATGATATGTAAAAACTTAGGTGGGAATGAGCGATTCGCAAAATACCAAGCCATCATCAATGGCATAGCAAACTTCATCACTTCACTGGGCTGCATACTCCCAATGCCTGGAATGGTAATCCAACGCTTTGCGCCCATACGGGTTTCACCAACCACCAAAACCAAAATTAGCATGAACAAGCCAAAAATATATAAATATGGACTTATCGCTTGATAAACTTTAGGAGGTACTTGCGCGCATAGAAACATAATAATAAAGCCCACACCAAAGCTCGTTGCTTGGCGCAGTACCATATCCGTACTTCCGGCTGTTGCGCTGTATACCACCATTAAACCCAAAACGGCATTTAAAATAAGGAAACAGAGCAACCATGGATCTAAATGTAATTTAGCCCAGCGCGAAGAATCGTGTTTTATACTAAGTCCATCTCTGGCGGAATGGCGTAAAAACCGATACTGCTGTGAAGGGATCATTTGCGATGCGTATTTAAAAATATAGTGGGCAAATTATAAGTTAAAGCCACACAGAATAAACCGATGTGGTCAAAATTATTCTAGATTTATTTAATGAGACAGCGACTGAGACGCTAAAATTAGTTTTGCCAATTCCAAATCATCTGGATAAGTAATTTTAATATTATCAGAACGCCCTTGTACAACCTGTACGGACTCGGACACATATTCTAAAGCACTGGCTTCATCTGTAATATTTGCTTGTGACAATACCGCTTGCTCAATTGCTTTTTTTAACACGCCCAGTTGAGCTATTTGTGGAGTTTGCGCCTGCCAAAGTTTAGATCGATCAACTGTTTGATCAATTGTAACCCCAACTTCAACGCGTTTCAGTGTGTCTCGTACAGGAATGGCCAATATCGCGCTTTTTCCAGTTTCAACTGCTGTATGTACCAAATGATTTAAACAGTCTTGCGTAACACATGGACGCGCTGCATCATGCACAAGCACCCAATCATCTTCAGAGGCAAGTGTCGATAAATAACTTAATGCATTTAACACAGAGTTAACGCGCTCTGCACCGCCCAAACAAAAATGCGCTTTATCTGAATGATCAAAATTCAAAGTTTTGGCGAATGTATCTTGTTCGCCCACAGCAAGCACATAACCGGCTAAAGGCAATTGATTCAACCTTGAAACTGTATGCTCTAATACCGTTTTATTTTGGATGACCTGATACTGCTTCAGTTCAGATTTAGAAAATCGGCTACCCGACCCAGCTGCTGGAATAATCGCCCACAAGTTAAGGCTCTGGTGGTGCTTCAACTGGCTCTTCATTGGTGCGTAAATCTTCTTTAGAATTTGGATCAATATAAATTGGTTTATATTGAGTACTGACCGTACTCATCTGCACAAAAGTTTCATGAGGTTTAAGCAAACCTAAGTCTAAACGTGCATGTTCCTCAATGGCTTCAACACCATTTTTTAAATCATATACTTCTGCTGCAAGAACGCGGTTCCGTTCTTTTAATTCTGCATTCAGCTCAATCTGTTGTTGAACTTTCTGTGACAGTTTCTGGTGATCGTTATGACCGCCTTCACCGAACCAATATATATATTGAAACCCTGCGATCAAAATGATCGCAAGGCCCAACAATGCTTTACTCACTTTGGAGTCAAATACATTTAGCATAGATAGCATGGACGCTTAGTTTAAACCTTTAAACTCAGCTTTACCGCGATATGCAGCATTAGTCAATTCTTCAATACGAAGTAATTGGTTATATTTTGCAACACGGTCAGAACGACACAGTGAACCTGTCTTGATTTGACCTGCGCCAGTACCCACAGCAAGATCTGCAATTGTAGAATCTTCTGTTTCGCCTGAACGGTGTGAAATCACAGTCGAGTAACCATTTGCTTTCGCAAGATAGATTGCATCTAGAGTTTCAGTCAATGTGCCAATTTGGTTGTATTTAATCAGAATAGAGTTACCTACTTTCTCATTAATACCGCGCTGTAAAATTTTTGGATTAGTAACAAATAAGTCATCACCAACCAATTGAATTTTATCGCCTAAAATAGAAGTTAGGTAAGACCAACCTTCCCAATCCGACTCATCTAAACCATCTTCAATTGAGATAATTGGATATTGGTTTACAAGACCTGCTAAATAGTCAGAAAATTGATTGCTTGTGAATGCTTTGTTGCCTTCGCCTGCAAGAATATATTGACCATTTTTGTAGAATTCTGAAGATGCACAATCAAGCGCAAGCATAATATCAGAACCAGCTTTGTAGCCTGTTTGACCAATGGCTTCAAGAATAACAGTGATTGCTTCTTCGTTAGAACGAAGGTTTGGTGCAAAACCACCTTCATCACCAACTGCAGTGTTTAAACCTTTTTTGTTTAAAACTGATTTTAGAGAATGGAAGATTTCTGCGCCAGCGCGTAATGCTTCAGAGAATGAAGTGAAGCCTACAGGCTCAATCATAAACTCTTGAATATCAACATTATTATCTGCATGCGAACCACCATTGATGATATTCATCATTGGTACAGGCATCGTCAAGATAGAGTTATTGCGTAAGTCTGCAATATATTGGAACAATGGTGTTTTTTTCTCGTCCGCTGCAGCGCGTGCAACAGCCAAAGAAACAGCTAAAGTCGCATTAGCACCCAATTTTTCTTTGTTTTCAGTTCCATCAAGCGTGATCATTGTGTTATCAATGTCTTTTTGCTCGAATACTGATTTACCCAATAAAGCATCACGAATCAGCGTGTTAACGTTGTTAACTGCTGTACGAACGCCTTTACCTAAGTAACGCGCTTTATCGCCGTCACGAAGTTCTAAAGCTTCACGAGAACCAGTTGAAGCACCAGAAGGTGCACATGCACGGCCTACAACGCCAGAGGCTAAGATTACGTCAGCTTCAATGGTAGGGTTACCACGAGAGTCCAAAATTTCACGTGCACGAATGTCAACGATTTGACTCATGAACAGTTCCTCAGTTGATTAATAAAGACGATGCGCCCAAAAGACGCATCAATGTAAATCTAATTTAGTGTGTGTCTAGCTTCTGAAAGCCTTTCACTAAAGTATCTAATTCTTTCAGTTGCGCCAAAAATGGTTCAAGCTGAGACATGCGTAAAGCACATGGCCCATCACACTTTGCATGTTCTGGGTCTGGATGTGCTTCTAAGAATAAACCCGCTAAACCTGTCGCCATACCTGCACGTGCAAGTGTCGTGATTTGGGCACGACGTCCGCCCGCAGAGTCTGCACGGCCACCTGGCGTTTGAAGCGCATGGGTAACATCAAAGAATACTGGCACATTCATTTCTTTCATGTGGTCAAAGCCAAGCATGTCTACAACTAAGTTGTTATAGCCAAATGCTGAACCTCGCTCACATAAAATGAGTTTGTCATTTCCTGCTTCTAAACATTTATTTAGAATATGACGCATTTCATGCGGTGCTAGGAATTGTGCTTTTTTAATATTAATGATGGCATCAGTTTTTGCCATTGCTTCGACCAGATCAGTTTGGCGACTTAAAAAAGCCGGTAACTGAATAATGTCCGCAACTTCCGCAACAGGAGCCGCTTGGTACGGCTCATGTACGTCAGTAATAATAGGCACATTGAAATGTTTTTTAATGTCAGCTAACCACTCAAGACCTTTTTCTAGACCTGGGCCACGAAAAGAGTTCAAGCTTGAACGGTTGGCTTTGTCAAAGCTGGCTTTAAATACATAAGGGATACCCAAACGCGTACAGATATCGACATAAGTCTCTGCAATTTCAAAAGCCAAGTCTTTAGACTCGAGTACATTCATACCGCCGAACAAAACAAATGGCAAATGGTTTGCCATTTGTATGTCGCCCAAACGTACAATTTCTTGTGGTTTTAGTTGTGACATTTAAACTTCCTAGTTTTATTCTGCAAACGTATTATTTAGTTTTTTGGTACTGCTTTTTAGCAGCATCAATAAAGCTAGCAAATAACGGATGACCATCACGTGGTGAACTTGTAAATTCTGGATGGAATTGTACAGCAATGAACCAAGGATGTTGAGGAATTTCAACTGTTTCCACTAAGCGCTGAATTGGAGAATAACCTGAAATTTTCATGCCTTTTTCTTCAAGCACTGGAATGTAGCGATTATTCATTTCATAGCGGTGACGGTGACGTTCGATAATTTCATCACTACCGTACACTTCACACGTTTTTGTGCCTTCAACCAATTCAGATTTCTGAGCACCTAGACGCATAGTTCCACCAAGATCAGATTCAACACTACGTTGCTGAACTTCACCGCGCTCATCTAGCCATTCCGTAATTAAACCAATCAACGGAGATTTAGTTGAACGGTTAAATTCAGTAGAGGTTGCATCTGGAATACCGGCAACATTACGTGCGTATTCAATTACAGCCAATTGCATACCCAAACAAATGCCAAGGAATGGTACGCCGTTTTCACGTGCGAATTTAATCGCCTGCATTTTCCCTTCTGTACCACGTTCACCAAAACCACCAGGTACTAAAATTGCATCTGCATCTTTAAGTACTTCACTTACATCTTGGCTTTCAAGCTCTTCAGCATTGACATAGTCAATTTGAACTTTAACGCGGTTTTTAATACCTGCATGTAGAAGTGCTTCGTTTACAGATTTATAAGCATCTGGAAGTTCTACATATTTACCAACCATCGCAACACGCACTGTGTATTCAGGATTCAACAATGCTTCTACAACGTTATCCCAATCTGTTAAATCAGCTTCAGGAAGATCATAACCAAAACGTTCACAGATTAAATCATCGACGTTTTGTTCATAGAATGTACGTGGAATTTGGTAAATTGAACGTGCATCTTTACACACGACAACTGCACGCGCTTCTACGTTGGTAAATAACGCAATTTTACGTGTCGTGTCTGCATCAACATCATATTCAGTACGACAGATTAAAATATCTGGCTGAATACCAATTGAAAGCAATTCTTTAACCGAGTGCTGTGTCGGCTTAGTTTTAAGCTCAGCAGCAGACTTAATATAAGGCAGTAACGTTAAGTGCATTAACATCGTGCGCTTATGGCCAAGTTCAACCATGAGCTGACGTACAGATTCCATGAATGGGAGAGATTCAATGTCACCTACTGTACCGCCGATCTCTACGATCGCAACATCATAGCCTTCGCCTGCGCGAAGTACACGCTCTTTAATATTGTCCGTAATATGTGGAATAACTTGGACTGTACCACCAAGGTAGTCACCACGGCGTTCTTTATTTAAAACGTCTTGGTACACACGACCTGATGTGAAGTTATTTAACTTGGTCATTTTTGCACGACGCAAGAAACGTTCGTAATAACCCAAGTCTAAGTCAGTTTCGGCACCATCCTCTGTGACAAAAACTTCACCATGCTGGAACGGGCTCATTGTTCCTGGATCGACATTAATGTATGGATCCATTTTAACCATGGTTACTTTTAAACCACGAGCCTCTAAAAGTGCAGCAACTGAAGCAGCAGAAATACCTTTACCTAGTGATGAAACTACACCACCAGTAACGAAAATAAAATGGGTCATTGGGTTTCTCGTACAATCGAGCCAAAATAGGCCTGCAATGTTGCGCAATTTTACTTTACCTTGCACTAATAATGCAAAGTCATTCCGCAGCAATTCAAAGAACAATAAACAATTGGTTATTCTATCAGCATTTCCAATAAAAATTTAGCTTAAATTTCCATGATTTCCATCTTCTATTTTATGGTTATAATATGCATATCTGTTTAACGCTTACTTTTGTGTAATTATGAATAAAAAACTTTTAATTTGCAGTGCAATTGCAGCAGCTTTACTCATTACTGCCTGTGTAAAAAAAGAAGAGCCAAAGCAAGAAGAGCAAGAACAAGTTGAAACTGCTCCTTCTGAAGCTATGCCTGCTGAACCAGCTCAATTCGAGCCTTTAGATGCAACCGATACGCAAGAAATTGAGCCTACACCGTCTCACACTGAAATTATTCGTGAAGAAACACCAAATACGACGACCGAAGTGCGCCGTGAAGTTCAAACGCCTGTGACTGCTCCTGTAGAAGCACCAAAACCGACAGTCACACCAAAGGCTGAAGCACCGAAAGCAGAAAGCAAACCTGCCCCTGTTACACCTAAGCAAAACAGTGGTTCAGCGCAATCTGAAGATGATGCTGTTGCCGCCGCTATTGCTGCTGCCACACCTGCACTTGGAAATTAATTTATTAATTTCCCTAAAAAAAAGCCCAGTTTAATATACTGGGCTTTTTTAATGACAATATATCTTTATAAGGTAT
The DNA here is from genome assembly GCF_001707755.1 of Acinetobacter celticus. Lineage (GTDB taxonomy): Bacteria > Pseudomonadota > Gammaproteobacteria > Pseudomonadales > Moraxellaceae > Acinetobacter > Acinetobacter celticus. The sequence goes on from NZ_MBDL01000009.1 coordinate 33,058, forward strand.
TTTTATCGATCGATTTATCAAAATAACTCAAAGATATGGTTTTAACTTTTCTGCTAAAAATTCAATAAATAACCGCACACGTTTAGGCAAATGTTCTTGCAAATAATATACGGCGTGAATCTTCTGGTAATGCAATTCGATTTGATCCTCAAACAACGCCACCAAACGTCCTTCTATTAAATCATCTTGTACCAAAAAACGTGAAAGGCAAGTAATACCAACACCTTCCAATGCAAGCTGACGAACGGTTTCGCCATTTGAAGCCTTTACTTTTGGACGTGATACAAAAGCTTTACCATTCGTGCTAATGGGCCATGTATTTAAATGTTGTACTTGGCTAAACCCAATTAAATCATGCGTTAATAAATCTACAGCTTGCTTAGGTACACCATACTGCGCTAAATATTGTGGACTGGCTACAATATATAAACGGCTGTGGCAAAGGAGTTTTGCATGTAATGTTGAATCGTTTAACTCACCAAACCGAATAGCGACATCCGTTTGATGTTCGAGCAAATCAATGACTTGATCATGGTTATTTAATTCAATTTGAACATTTGGATACTTCTGCATAAATTCCCGCGTTAACGGCACAATCACATGCAAAATAAAAGGCGTTGCAGAATCTATACGAATAAGCCCTGAAATATCTTCATCGGATTTCAGTAACGAATCCTCTGCCTCTGCCAGTTCATTCAATATTTTGCGCGCTTTGGTTAAAAACAATTGCCCTTCTTGAGTTAATTTTAATTTTCGGGTGGTTCGTTCTAATAAGGTCACATTCAATTTTGACTCTAAGCGTTGCAAGGCCCTACTCACACCCGAAGCGGTCTGCTCCAAACGCTCAGCAGCCATAACAATAGAGCCACTATCAACAATAGTGACAAAGGCTTGTAATTCTTCAATTGTAGATTTCATCCACGCTCGCACTCTTGATTTTTAATCAATAATATTTTGCAAATTACCGCATTTTTTAGCAAGGATAAAATCTGCAAAATAGCCTCATTCATTTAACAAAATAAAGCCAGTCACTTCCGCAAATGACTGGCTTTAATTATTATCGAGATTATCGATTTATTTTTTACTGTGTTTAGAGGCATTTAACAAAAAGAAATCTGCAGCCAGACGAGACGCCCAAGAATGGGTTTCCGTAAGTCCTTCGTAAAACCCGCAATGGCTGCCTTTTTTTGTCGTGATGACTGCCACACTGTGCATGCGCTGAACGATAGCTTTATAAGGTTCAAAATTGTGAATATGGCAAACGGGATCATCTTCTGCATTCAAGACTAAAAGCGGAATATCGACCTTTTCAAAAACATAAATTGGGTTTGTAGACTGATTATAGCTGCTGTAATCCTTAAACCCTGCCATTTCAAAATAAGTCTGTTCAAAATCTAACAGTGTTTTGGACTGTAAAACACGCTCTAAAGAGGCTGTGTTTTGCCACGTTTCAGCATAAGGTTGGATAAATTTTTGAAATAGTTTCTTGGTCATTATTTTACTGTAAAACGGATGCACATTTTCAAAACCCAGTTCAGTATTATAGCCAGGGCATAACGCAAATGCTGCTTTAAAGGGTGCGTTTGCGCCTTCTTCACCCAAATAGCGAACCAAAAGCCCCGTTCCCGCAGATGACCCTAGTCCATACAATTCGGCGTCTGGATATTTTTGTTGAATAAATGCCAGTTGTTCACGTAAATCATCCGTTGAACCAAACAAGTTCATTTTAGGAATGGGCATTGGTAAGTCGGCATGTCCGCGACGCAAACACAGTGCAATTCGCCAACCAGTATATTGGTTCAAATCTTGCACCAATTCGCGCATACTTTCAGGCGTACCTGTAATAGTGTGCATAACCACAATGGTTGGTACAGAACTTGGTAAATCTAGACCGAACCATGCGACTCCTGTTACCCCACCATCCTGCATCGTCAGCTGGTCAATTTGATCATATTTTAAGCGAATACTGCGTTTTTTAATCACATCAAAATACAATAAGTGTGCATGTGTATTCGACAGCCACGGCGTAGGCCTATATTTACGATGAAGCTGGGGTAGCTTGTCAAAGATCGCTTTAAATTCTCCTTGTGGATTAAAATAAAGTTTCGGCTGTTCTGCACCGATGATCTGATCAAACACCGAAAATGCACGGTGACTGACTTTATTTAACACACTTTTCATGAAACCACCTTTTACACTTTGGCCGAACGACGCCCTATACACGCCATGCACAACTTTAATTTGATCAATCCACTTAGGCGAATTATTTTGGCGCAAAAGCTGCCATCCGTTGCCCCATCTGCGCGGCTAAGGCTTCTAAACCACTTTTTGGGCGGATCATCACTTCAAAATCTACAATTTGACCTGCTTCATTAAAGCGAATCATATCTATACCTTTTAGCTTTTTCTCTCCCACATTAGCAGAGAACTCTAGCACCACACTTTGCTGATCTTCAGTATAAAATTCACGGTAATAAGTGAAGTTTTCAAAAATTTGAATCACATTGGTCAAAATAAAGGTGACCACTTGTTTCCCCGGATAAGGCGTGTGCGCAATTGGAGAACGAAAGATCACATCTTCCGCTAATAACTCATCTAAAATACTCATATCACGGCTTTCTAACATTTGATGCCATTTTTGAACAGATGCCTGTGTTTGACTAAAACCCATAATGTATTCCTTTCTATTCATTTTTTTGAATGGAGTGATAAGACACCTTGAGAGGGATTTATTTCATCCAAACCCCTCTAAACGCGCTTTATCTAAACGTAAAAACGTCCTTGCTTAAATAACTGCAGCCAATGTTGCACCCTGACGAATTGCACGCTTCGCATCTAACTCGCCCGCTTCTTTGGCACCACCAATTAAATGTACACTTTTGCCATCGGCTTTTAACTGCTCATACATGGCAGTAAAAGACTCCTGACCTGCACAAATAATCACGTTGTCTACTTCAATAATTTTCGGTTGATCATTCACAGTAATATGTAAACCTTGATCATCAATTTTGTCGTAACTGGCTCCAGCAATCATTTTTACATCGCGATTTTTAAGTCCTGTACGATGAATCCAACCCGTGGTCTTACCTAAACCTGCCCCAACAGAAACCGCTTTACGTTGTAGCAAATAAATTTCACGTTCAGACTGTTCTATAGTTGGCTGTTTTAAACCGCCCACATGTGCATATGATGTATCAATTCCCCATTCATCATAGAATTTCTCTGGGTTTAAACTGCCACTTTCACCGTCATGGCTTAGGTATTCGGCTGTATCAAAACCAATACCACCTGCTCCAATAATCGCAACACGCTTACCTACGGGTTTACGTTCTTTAAGCACTTCTAAGTAATTCAATACTTTAGGATGATCAATTCCATCAATCTGTAACTGGCGTGGTGTAACCCCAGTCGCTACCACAATTTCATCAAAATCAGACTTCGCCAATTCGTCATAACTTACCGTATGATTCAGTACCAATTTTATACGTGGTTGCAATTCAATTTTGCGTTTGAAATAACGCAGCGTTTCATAAAACTCTTCTTTTCCTGGAATGGTTTTCGCAATATTAAACTGCCCACCAATTTGGTTTGATGCATCATAAATTGTGACATTATGCCCACGGTCGGCCGCATAGGTTGCAAAACTTAAACCAGCTGGGCCTGCACCAATCACCGCAATATTTTTTTCTTGAGAAGCTTCTTTAAAGAGTAATTCTGTTTCATGGCAGGCACGTGGGTTGACCAAACAGGTGGCTATTTTCATTGAGAAAATATGATCTAAACAAGCTTGGTTGCAACCAATGCAGGTATTAATCTCATCACTGCGACCTTGCACTGCCTTTTCTACAAAAAATGCATCTGCCAATAATGGGCGCGCCATCGACACCATATCTGCATGGCCCGAAGCCAATATATGCTCTGCCATTTCTGGGGTATTAATACGGTTTGAAGTAATTAAAGGAACATTGACCAAGCCTTTCAGCTTTTCCGTTACCCATGTAAATGCAGCACGAGGTACTTTCGTCGCAATGGTTGGAATACGAGCTTCATGCCAACCAATTCCTGTATTAATAATGGTTGCACCAGCTTTTTCTATTTCTTTTGCAAGTTGCACCACTTCATCAAAAGTTGAACCACCATCAACCAAATCAAGCATCGACAAACGGTAAATAATAATAAAGTTTTCACCCACTTCTTGACGTGTGCGCTTTACAATTTCAATTGGAAAACGAATACGGTTTTCATAACTGCCACCCCATTCATCATCACGGTGGTTGGTACGCGCAGCAATAAACTCATTAATTAAATAGCCTTCCGAGCCCATAATTTCCACACCATCATAACCTGCATACTGGGCAAGCTTGGCGCAGTTTACAAAGTCCGCTATGGTTTGTTTCACCTCTGCAGAACTTAGTGCATGTGGCTTTACAGGGTTAATTGGTGCTTGAATGGCAGATGGTGCAACGTTATCGGCCTGATATGAATAACGACCCGTATGTAAAATTTGTAAGGCAATTTTACCGCCTTCTGCATGTACAGCTTGTGTAACCACTTTATGCTTTTCAGCTTCTTCAAGGGTATCTAATTTATTTCCCCCCATAAAAGTTAAGCCCGCGTCATTTGGGGAAATCCCTCCCGTCACAATCAGACCCACGCCGCCTTTCGCACGCTCTGCATAAAATGCGGCCATGCGATCATATCCCCCCGGTGCTTCTTCCAAACCCACATGCATTGACCCCATCAATACGCGGTTTTTTAATGTGGTAAAGCCTAAATCCAATGGTTCTAGTAAGTTTGGATAGTTAGACATATTCTCTCCTTAGCGTGCTTATGTGCTGGCTGTTTTTATGCAGACTGTGGCATATTTTTAACCACAGCAATTAATGCAACTTGTTGCATACTTTTATATTCGAGATTTGATTTTTATGCAACATGTTGCATAATAAAACTTGTTAAAAAATATAAGCAGTACTCTATGTCCCTCGCTCATGTCTTACTGACCAGTTTAATTGAAAAGCCAAGTACTGGAATTGAGCTTGCACGCCGTTTTGACCGCTCCATGGGCTTTTTTTGGAATGCAACGCATCAACAAATTTACCGTGAACTCAGCGCCATGCAGCAAAAAGGCTGGATCTCCCCGATAGAAGATGATAATGCCAATAGCCGGAAAAAAACTTATCAAGCAGAACGTTTAGGTCGTACTGAATTGGCCAACTGGATGGTCAAACAAAGCCCGCCGGCTCAGTTACGTGAAGAATTGATGGTGCGCCTACGTGCAGAAGCTCAAATTGGCGGAAATACCGTTTTGCCCGAACTGGAACGCCATTTACAGTTGCATCAAGATAATTTAAAACTCTATCAAGCCATTTTTGCCAAAGACTTTGCACAAGCAAATGAGCAAGATCGCACCCTATTTATTCATAAGCACATTTTACAATTGGGTATAGATTTAGAAATAGGCTGGATAAAGTGGCTAGAAACACTCATCCCCGCGCTGAAGGCGTTTGATCAGAACAATTGAAATAAAAATAAATAAGGAATGACTATGCCACACTACCGGATGCCAGATGGCGAACAGCTTTTTGTAAGAGAATATGGTCAAGGAAAACCTGTTTTAGTGCTCTCTGGCTTAGGCATGCAAAGCTGGCAGTGGCATCCATTCTTATATCGCTATCGCAATCAGTTTAAATTCATCATTCCAGACTGGCGTGGTTTTGGTGGTTCAAGCCAATGTAAAATTCCACCCCTCGATGCAATTTCTAGCCATTGGTGTGATATTCAAAATTTGTTGCTACAGTTACCGCATGAGAAATATAGCGTCATTGCCTATTCCATGGGGGCAACAACCGCTATGCATGGTATGCAGTACGGTCAATTTGCAGATAAAATCCATCACTACTTACATATTGATCAAACGCCAACAATCCGTTCAAATTCAGATTGGCCTTATGGGTTATTTGGTACGCGCAATACCGAGTTTATTCGTATTCTTGAAAATATTTCTGCTGTGCTACAACGCAACACCAGCGCAGTGTTTATTGATCAGTTAAATAGCACAGACCGTGAAAGCCTATTACACAGTTGGCTCTTTTTTATCAATTTACAAGCCAGTAGCAAAATTGCACCATTTGTAATTCAACACGGCCTAAAACACCCTCGCTTGCAAGCTTTTATCCTACCTATTCAACGTTTAGATTATCTGGCTTGGTACATCAACAACTATTTGCATCATCAAGAAGACTACCGTATGGCCCTAAGTCGCTTAGAGCGACCCGCAACCTTTTTTATTGGTGAGCAATCTAAACTGTATCCTGCCGAAGGGCAGAAAATCATTGCCAGCCAATTAAATCAGGCCAAAACTGTGCTTTTTGAAAAATCAGGACATATGCCCCTAGTCAGTGAGCCATTTAAATTTAGCAAAGAAATTGGCGTATTTTTAAAAGCCATTTGACCCCAACTGAATTTTATTTAAAAAACACGGCGGTCATATTCAATAGCCTCTAAGTCATATACTTGATAAACACAGTCAATCAACGGGCGAGTATATTGACTTTCATCGTCATTTCGGACAATTAAATAAATTGGGCTCACGGCCGCACTGTCGGCCAAAGGCACATAGTTCACATGCCTAAATTGCATCATTTTGACAGATTCAGGAACAATACAAATTCCTTCACCGGCTGCCACCATCCCCAATGACTGTTGCAAACAATCAAGCACCATAAAGCGTTTCGGTTCTAAACCATACTCTAAAAACAATGACTTCACTTGTGATGCATACCCAAGACCCGCTTGTGATGGATAGGAAAAAATTTGCTCGTCATTTAATTCTGTGAGTGAAATTGCGCGGTGCTGATTAGCAAAGGGATGGCTCGAATGTACTGCCACCATCAGCTTTTCTTCGCGCAACATGACCCGCTTTACAGACTGATCTGAAATTCTCACTCGCCCAAAACAAGCATCTACTCGGCCCTCCTTTAAGGCCTGAATTTGTTCAATCCCATTTAACTCTGTTAATTTAACGCTCAAATGTGGATATTGCTGCCGAAACAAATAAACAATACGCGGTAATAACCCACACAATATAGATGTGCTATAACCAATTTGAATTGTTCTTTCGGTCATCCCCGCACGTTGCGTAATGAGCTTAATCTCATCCGCATTGGCTAAAAGTTTCAATGCCTGTTGATAGAAAAAACGGCCAATCACTGTTGGGCGTAATGGTCGACTCCCTCTTTCAAATAAAAGCGCGCCCAATTCCTGTTCTAAATTTTGAATTTGACGGCTTAACGGAGGCTGTGCAATCAATAATTTTTCTGCAGCTTTAGTAAAACTCTGCTCTTCAACCACGGCAACAAAATAGCGTAAATGTCTTAATTCCATGACAAATCCTCATGGTTTATGGCCTGCACAATAGTGTTTAAATCAACCCTGCATAAACCTATATTTTTAAGTATTCAAATTTATGCACCAATTTGAGCCGACATGCTACGTCCATTTCGTCCTGTTTCAAACGCGACTATAGTCTTGAAAAAATCAACAACAACTTGAATAACAAATATCATTTGACAACAATAAAACGATAAACTCTAATTTATTAATATTGTTGCAAATATGGAATATTACAATGCTCAGCGATTTGGATGATTTTTATTGTTTTGCCCAAGTGGTTGAACATGGTGGTTTTAGCGCAGCTGAACGGGCAACAGACATTCCCAAATCTAAACTAAGTCGGCGTGTTTATAATTTAGAAGAACGGCTTGGCGTTCGCTTAATTCAACGCAGTTCTCGACATTTCGCAGTCACTGATATTGGCATGAATATCTATCGTCATGCCCAAGTGATGATGAATGCCGCCCAAGCAGCCCATGATTTAGTCGATCACTTAAGCACTCAACCACGTGGTGTCATTAAAATTAGCTTACCCGTGTCCATTGCGCAAAATGAAATTACTAAAATTTTGCCTAATTTCTTAAAAATGTACCCTGAAATTAAAGTACAAATGATGGTCACTAACCGCCGTGTAGACATTATTAATGAAGGTTTTGATCTGGCACTGCGGGTGCGCGATAACTTAGATGATGATCCCAATTTGGTGATTCGAAAACTTGAAGCGATAGAGCAACATTTGTTTGCCAGTCAAGCCTATCTCAATCAATATGGTGACGTTAAACAACCCGAAGATTTAACCCAGCACCGCATACTCAGCATGGCCGATGAACATCTAGATCAGCATATTGTGGTTCATGATGATCAATCCCAGCAGAAAAAAATTCGAGTCAACCCGATTATTATGGGTTCCGATTTGACCATGTTAGCGCAGTTGGTTTCTCAGGATTGTGGGATTGCTTTGCTCCCCGATTCCATCGTGCAAGATTATTTAAAATCGGGTGAATTAGTCCGAGTCTTACCCGAATGGAAAGCACCACACGGCATTTTACATGCAGTTTACCCATCACGCCGTGGCTTACTGCCTGCTGTTCGGGTCTTTATCGACTATCTCGTTGCAAGTTTTAATCCTGCAAAAATTTAAGGCAAAAAAAAGCTTATCCAAATTCATGGATAAGCTAAAACTTTAAATACAGAAACTACAGCTGAATCTGTTGGAACTATATTACAAATAAAACTTCTTTTCGTTAAATAGAAAATAGCTCTAAATCAGCGTAACTATTTATCTGAAAGCCCTATAAATCAGGGTTTCTCAAAATAGACTTATTGCTAAATCATCTTTGTACAATTTTAAGTCAACATTCCACGACTAAAGTCTAGCGCATTTTAACGCCTTAAATTGCAGAATAACTACCTGTACCTTCTGGCCACGGAGAAAGCAATTCAAAACCATCTTCCGTAACAACCACCATATGTTCCCATTGCGCAGATAATGATCGATCTGCGGTCACAACCGTCCAACCATCTTTCAATTCTTTAGTACGTGCTTTGCCTGCATTAATCATGGGTTCAATGGTAAAAACCATCCCCTTTTTAAGCATGACCCCTTGGCCTGGTTGACCGTAATGCAAGACACTAGGTTGCTCATGATAAACTTTACCAATACCATGCCCACAATACTCACGGACAATAGTATAACCTTCACGCTGCGCCACGGTTTGAATAGCATGACCAACATCACCTAAGGTTGCACCTGGCTTAACTGCGTGAATACCCGCAACCATTGCTTCATACGTGGTTTCAACCAAGCGTTTGGCTTCGGGCTGAATGCTCCCCACATAGTACATACGACTGGTATCACCAAAGTAACCATCTTTAATAATGGCGACATCAATATTAATAATATCGCCATCGTTTAAAATTACTTTTGCTGAAGGAATACCGTGGCAAACCACTTCATTCGGTGAAATACAGGTGGTTTTGGTATAGCCATAATAACCCACATTGGCGGGTACAACTTTTAAAGTATTAACAATAAAATCATTACACAAATCATCTAAATATTCAGTTGTTACACCTGGCTTGACATACTCCCCGATCATCTCCAAAACCTGTGCAGCAAGACGTCCTGAAATACGAAGCTTTTCGATCTCTTGCTCAGTTTTAATTGTGATACTGGAAGCTTTCATTACAACATCCTCATATAAGATGGCCCTGATTATAGCCTTTTTCAATATTTTTTGTTTTATCTGTCTATGTCTCTAAATTTAGCTTTCCCACGGCTTATTAAAAGCAGATTCTTGAACAACTTATCTCCACTCAACTGTATATCAAAGAAACGAGTATCCATTGCAATAACAACACGCTATTCATCATTTTTTTCATTACCTACTGATAAAACAATTAGATAATTCAAATTAAAATTTACTGAATGATATGTTGAGTATGAATATTATAAAAAAAATGAATAATACCCCTAAATAAACTCCAAAATCTGGTTCAATTGCACTAAAATTACGGCCTTCGATTGATTCTCCCTTTCTTATCTTTATGACAAATCTCCGTACAAGGGATATTGTTGCCTTAGGTTTTATGACCTTTGCCCTCTTCATTGGTGCAGGCAATATCATTTTCCCACCCATTGTGGCTCAACAAGCTGGTGAACATGTATGGCTTGCGGCTGCAGGTTTTTTAATCACAGCCGTTGGTCTACCTGTTATTACCATTGTTGCTTTATCACGCGTTGAAGGCTCTATTCAAATTTTAAGTTCACCCCTTGGTAAATTCGCCAGTATTTTACTGACTGTGGTGTGCTATTTAGCTGTAGGCCCTTTATTCGCAACACCACGTACAGCAACTGTTTCTTATGAAATTGGTTTCTCTTCATATTTTGGCGACTCATCTAGTAGCTTACTCATTTACAGTATTATCTATTTTTCTTTTGTTACGCTTGTTTCTCTGTATCCAAATAAAATTTTAGATACTGTTGGTTACTTTTTGTCACCGTTGAAAATTTTAGGTTTGGCCATTTTAGGTCTATCTGCATTTTTCATTCCTGTTGGAAAAATTCATCCTGCAATTAACAACTATATTGCTAGCCCTGTTTCCGAAGGTATTGTGAATGGTTATTTGACCATGGATACTTTAGGCGCATTGGTCTTCGGTATTGTGATTGTAAAAGCCATCACTTCTCGCGGTGTAAGCGATAAAAAATTAGTGACGAAATATGCGGTTATTGCCAGCATTATTTCTGGTATTGGCTTAACACTGGTTTATCTCAGCTTATTTAAATTAGGCATGGGTAGTCACGAATTCGCTCCAAATGCAACCAATGGTGCAATTATCCTGCATGCCTATGTGCAACATGCTTTTGGTGATATGGGTGCTTACTTCCTTTCTGCCATGATTTTTATTGCATGTATGGTGACTGCAATTGGCCTAACCTGTGCCTGTGCAGAGTATTTCTCCACCCTGACAAAAATCCCATATAAAATACTTGTTTTTATTCTGGTTGGTTTTTCCCTCATCATTTCGAACTTAGGTTTAACTAAACTAATTGCTGTCTCTGTACCTGTACTAAGTGCAATTTACCCACCTGCCATTGTGGTTATTTTACTGAGTTTCTGCATCAAGTTTTGGGATAAACCATCACATGTTATTGCACCTGTCACAGCAGTTTCATTTGTTTTTGGTGTTTTTGATGGCGTAAAAGTGGCTGGTTTTGAATTACCTGCGATGTTACAGAGTTTACCTTTGAGTGAACAAAACTTGGCTTGGCTTATTCCATCTGCACTTGTTTTACTTATTGCAACAGTGATCGACAAAGTTAGAAAATAACCTTCTAATAATGCATTAAAATCGGATTTTTACCCAAATGAAGATTTTCTATCAATGACTTATAATTGCTCTATTTTACCCAAATGTGCTCTTATTGGTCTCACTGTCCAAATAATCAAACAACAATTTACCTCTAGCCCCACATAACCCAAACAAGAACCGTTACAATAAGTACATCTAGATGCATAAAATTAAAAATAATTAAAATTCATTACCTTAGTATTAAAAACGCTTACATTTTACCCATAATTTATCCATACATCCTATATACACTGATCTATTTCGCGTATTAAAAATGCTTGGCATGTATTTTGCTTATCCTATTTTGAGATGAAAAATTGTATTTTTAATCTCGCTCAAACATACCGTTTCAAAATATGAAGTATTTTTTGTATTTATAATGGTATTATGTATATACTATGGTCTAACATAGATATATGACAAAATAATGACACTTGCTCTTGAAATACCTTGAAATAGGCAGTACAACTGTAATTGTCATTCTTACTAAAACAATTGGGTTTTAGTAAAAAACGAAAGGAGGGGTGGAGATGTTATCAATACATTTCAATAAGGAATTTTTCATTAACGCTCTCAAAGCCAATAAAAATATGGTGACCTTTTTAAGCACCACTATTGCGTTGATGCTTACGTTATTGATTCATGGCTTAATGCAGGGAAACTTAAGACTTGAATACTTTGGCTATGCGTTAATTGTCTCATTTGCGTTCTTTTTATGGGCTGCAATTGACGAAAAATACCGCAAGCAAGTACCACTCTAATTTATTTGATTAGAGTATGAAAAAGGTGGATGACTTATCATCCACCTCTGAAAAAGAAAGACTAAAATTCCAAAAAACGATCACTAAAAATTTATTCAAAACTATCTCGTATTACTTTTATTTTTTCTATTGACCATAAAAACTTTTACTTAGCCCTAGTAATAATATGGCTGTCGCTCCTACCTCACTAATCACCAGCAATAACATGGCAAGAGTCATCAAACCCTTGGGTAAAGTCATTGTTTCACCCAACTGATGGGGTGTTTTAAACTGATTGGTCGTGTCTTTTAAATAACCATGTAAAATATAACTTAGAATAGAAAATGAGAAAAAAACCAAGTTAATAACAATACACAGCCAATTAATCCATTCCTGAAACGCAGAAAAATATGCCAAAACAGCTAAAATAAGCGATGCAGGTGCATACAATAAACTACTTCTATGCGCAATATCGACATAATAATGCGCACGAGATTGCGTTGATTGACGAATTTGCCAATATTTCCAAACGCCCGTTAACATTCCTACCCATAAAAATATTCCACTAAAAAGAATTCCCAATTTGACCGAAGCTGTCAGTTCTATTGCATCCATACGATTTTATATTTCCCTTGTCATTAAAAATTGATCTGACTTAAAAGTCATAAATCAATCAAGTTTCTATTTGGAACTTGTGTAAAGTACACTTATAGAAGTTAATATTTATAGAGATCACTATGTCTCAATTTGAAGCATTTAACATTTGCTGTAAAGATGGTTACATCTTAAGCGCTCGTTTTTATAGTCACTCATCAAACAGCCCTAAAAGTTTGCCTATTTTAATTTGTCCTGCAACAGGCATTACCAAGCAATTTTATAATAGCTTTGCAACATGGCTGAGTGAACAAGGATACAACGTTTTAGTGTTCGATTTCCGTGGCATTGGTGACTCATTGCACGGGCCATTAAGCAAATCGGAAGCCAGTATTGTGCAATGGGGTCAATTAGACATCCCTGCCGCTATAAATGCATTGCTCAATAAAACCCATGCAGCCAAAGTCCTTCTACTGGGCCACAGTGCTGGCGGACAATTACTTGGTCTTGCACCTAATCATGAAAAAGTGGCTAAAGTTGTGGCTGTTTCAGGGTCAAGTGGCCATGTAAAAGGTCTAAAAGGCCGTACAAAATTATTGGCCCCACTCATGTTTAAAGCGATATTTCCTATTGCCCGTATGACCATTGGCTATGGCCCGACCAACGCAATTGGTATGGGGGAAAACTTACCCAAAGATGTTGCACGTCAATGGGCAGAATTTTGTGGAAAACCTGGTTATGTCACGAATGCCATTGGCAAAACAGTGCATGAAGATTTTCATCATGACATTAAAACCCCTATTACCGTGGTTTGGTCTAGCGATGATGAAATTGCCACTGAAGTTAATGTCAAAGATTTACTACGTTTATATCCAAATACCCAAACCACAATGCTTGAATTAAAACCGAGTGAATTTAATCACAAAGCCATTGGACATATGCTGATGTTTAAAAAGAGCCATCAAAATATTTGGCCGCTTATTGAAAAGCAATTAAACCTCTAAGCTATTTTTATAGTCAGCCAAACTTGTCATGAACGGGTTTGGTCGATTAACCTTGTAATCATAGCTTTATTTAAATAAAACTTTTTTAGATGAAAAATTTAATTGATTAATCAACGCTATATTTTGTGCCCACTTTTTTAATTCAATTGTAGACAGGCTTTAAATAGATGATAATTGAAAGCAAAATAGCACTTTAATTTTTTATTCTATATTGATGTATTCTAAGTTTGTTCTAAATACTGTCATCATCAACTTAAATTTTTAATAGGCTAGATGATGAGTATGCAAATAATACCCTTAAAAAGCACCCTTCTCTTTAAAGGTATTATTTGCAAAATCAAAACCAATCTCCCAAATGGTTTTGATTTGATAGATTCATTCTAATCTTAACAGACTTTAAATATTTCTCTTATTTTTGCCTATTTTGAGGTGTTTTTAATAAATATTTCCGAAATAACAGCATTATTCAGAAATTTATCCTTAGGAAAATAAAATGAGTGAAAATATTTACACTTTAGATAAAACTGATCGACGTATTCTTTCCGAACTTAGGCAAGATGGACGCTTAACCGTAACCGAACTGGCTGAAAAAATTGGCTTATCGTCATCGCCTTGCTGGACACGTCTAAAACGCCTAGAAAACCTAAACGTCATTGAAGGCTATACAGCCAATATTAATCCGAAAGCCATTGGAATTAATGAACTGTTCTTTATTGAAATTACTTTAGAACGTCATGATGATGAAATTTTAAATGAATTTAGTGATGCCTTAGCAAATATGCCTGAAGTCGTTGAGGCACATTTAGTGACTGGCGATTACGATTATTTAGTGAAAGTTGCCGTAAAAAATTCTGAGCATTACGAACGTTTTTTACGTAAAAATCTCTATTCAATGAAAGCGGTCCGCCATACCCGTTCTATTTTTGCCTTACGTCCCTTAAAGCTTGAAAATAAAGTTGATTTAATGATGATTGAATAATCTATTATTTTTTTAACGTTCAATTCTTTATTTTAAATCGGTAATTTTTTCCAATTTATGTTTTAATACACTTAGTATGAGATGAGCCTCTACAGTATATGAGCTTGACTTATATACGACTAGCCCCTAACCATGGGGCTTTTTATTGCCTATAAATTTCATTTTCAATTGATTTATATGACTATTTATAATAAATAGGTCATAAAAAAGCACCGAATGAACAGTGCTTTTTTATTTTTGTGGCATTTAAACCAAGTAAATTAACCCAAAATACCAATTGAAAATTGGATTACAAATGCATTCACAATATCGACAAAAAATGCACCAGTCAGTGGAATAATTAAAAAGGCTTTATGTGATGGCCCATAAGTATTGGTTACCGCTTGAATATTAGCAATTGCAGTTGGAGTCGCACCTAAATTTACACCACATTGGCCTGCACAAAGCACAGCCGCATCGTAATTTTTCCCCATAATACGAAACGTCACAAAATACAAATATAACGCTAAGAAAATGGTTTGCACGATTAAAATAATGACCAGTGGCCCTGCTAAATCTGCCAACAACCATAGCTGTAATGACATTAAAGCCATAGACAAAAATAATGCCAAAGAGGCATTACCAAAAACATCTATGCAACGGTCAAAGACTTGAACTTTTAAACCATGTTCTAAAATATTACGCAGGATTACACCACACATGAGCGCCCAAACAAAAGTTGGAAGCTCAAACCACTGCCCTTTGGCAATTGCCGTCATGAAATAAGCAAAGCTAATGCAAATTGCAAACATCCCCAGCGTTTTTACAGCATCATCTGCGGTAATTAAACGCGTCTTTTCCGGGTATTCGAACGGTGCTGTTTGTGCTGCAGGTGGCGCTTCATTGCGACCCGTTTCCGGTAAACTTTCTTCCGCTAGCTTATAGCGTCGTATAAGAAACTTAGCGACTGGCCCGCCCATCATACCGCCAATGACCAATCCAAATGTCGCACTGGCCATGCCCAATACAACTGCGCCTTGTACGCCATGCTCTTGTTCAAATACAGCGCCCCAAGCACCTGCTGTACCATGTCCACCAGTTAAGGTTACTGAGCCTGTAATAAGACCAATCAGCGGGTCTAACCCTAAAACTTTAGCAAGACTAACACCGACTACATTTTGTAATAATACAAAAATAATAACGCATGCCAAAAAGAGTATAAGTGCTTTTCCACCCTCTTTAAGCTTAATCAAACTCGCACTCAAACCGACGGAGGTAAAAAACATCAACATAAAAACCTGTTGAATATTTGCGTCGAAGTTAACCGTAATATTAAAACTTTTAAATAAAAAATAGGTAATTACCGCCGCGACTAATCCGCCTGCGACTGGTTCTGGAATATTGTATTTTTTTAAAATACTCACCTTATTGACGACGACATACCCCATCAATAGTACAAAAACTGCTACAACGATTGTCAAAAAGGCATCTAATTGATAATTCATGAGGTATCCACTGATGCTTACTTAATTAATTTTAAACGGAATCGTAAGTTCTGGACAAGATTTTATTTTTATTCTTAGGCTATCTAGACTTTATTTGTACAAATACGACTATTTATAAAATACATCTATGTAAATATAGTGAATTAACTAAAACAAACGAAGTATTAAAGATTAAAAATATGGAAGAGGCCGATACTTTTTAGTAATACAAAAATACCGATCTTCACATATTATCAGCAATTAAAAAATTAGAGCTTTTCATTAAAATAGATAAATAAGCAACCAATTCTATTCGACGTCATACACCCAATTTCTGGCTTGTTTGTCTGTGGTATTTTCACAGACATAGTAAAAATCATCCCATGAATCTGGATGGAAAATTTCAAGTTTTCGATAAGTCACTTTTTTTGACTTCTCGATACATTCAAAGCTTTCACCTTGATCTTTCACGGCTGATCCGTTAAGGAATCCACCAATACATAAAAACCGTGCTTGTTTTGCCATTTGCTACATCAACTTTTTCAATCACTGAATCATGCGGTGATTAAACGATTTATTAGATGGACTGTAAAGTGAAACAAACGATATCTATAAAAAAGTATTAATCAGACGAAGTGAGTCTTGGTCTGATTGATTAAAATCATGCGTAATACCGATGATTTAGTTTTGGAAGTACTAAAAAACACCAAGTTTCATCATCTCTGTATTTTAAATTTATTGTAGTTTTTCAATTTTTTGCTCCTGATACTCAAAATAGTTGTCAAATTCAACTGGTAGATCTTTTTGAATTTCCTTCAAAATTTTTTCTACCCCCCCAACTCAGTCTGATCATCAAAGAAATTTTTAGGAAGATTTTTGATTAACTTATAATCCATAATAAACTTTTTCCAATCACTACCAAAAATAGTAAGACTGTTTATAGCTAATAGAGCTTGTTCGTAAGTATTTAATTGGATTCTTAATTTTTTCACATAATATTCATACTTGTCATTCCCTGAGATTTCAGCTGCATCAATCCATTTTGTAGTATGATAAAGATGTCGATAGTAATGACCTAAACGTGTCTGATGCCCTCCAAAAATTTTATATTTAAATTTTTTTTCATTTCTGACCAATTCTCGAAACGCATTATTTGAAAGTAAACCAATAAGCTCATCTACATTAATTTTTTCTGAAAATCATTCATCCAAATAATATTTTAATGTTCTATTAGATCTTTGCCCCGCACCAAAGAAAAAACAATAAAAAGCCATTTCAATTATATAAACACTATCTAATGAAGATTTAAAAAGAGGTTTATCACTATAAAAATTAATAAATTTTCCTATCTTTGAATCACACTTAACATTATTAATATCGATTTTATATTTAATTTGAAAAATTTCTATAATCAAAACCAATTCTCTAAACATCCAAAGAATCGCCTTATTACTTGAAATATAACCGCCATCTAATTTATCAATTTCCATCATTTTTACATTTTCACGATGAATTTCTAAAAGATGAAAAAAATGATCTTCAAATCGCTGTTGCTGCACTCTTTCAATTTCTTGTTTATATGCCTTATTAGAAAAATATACTGCTAAGGCCGTTAAAGCAACAATAATCAAAGCTGTCACACCAGAAACAAAACTACCTAAATATCCAATATTTTCAATATACTCACTTTTTTCATCCCATACTTCGAAAGAAAAATATTGTAAAAAAATACAAAATAAAAACCATGGGATTCCTATACATAAAAGAATAAATGGCAAATATACAATCTGTCTTAAGTTTTTCTTTTCAAGAAACATAAAATAATACTTTAATTAAAAATTTCGATTATTTTTATATTTATTTTTCAATATTTCAATAAATAAGGGCTGAATTAATCAGCCCTTATTTTAAACTACTTTTTAATCAATTAGACATTAAGTCAATTGAGCAGCAGCAATTTTCTTAGTATCAACATCTTTAGCAGCGTCAGTATAGTCGCTCATTTTGTCGAAGCTTAAGTATTGGTAGATGTCAGCTGACATGCTATCAATTTGAGCTGCATATTGTTGGTATTCTTCTGGGCTTGGCAATTTACCAAGTACAGCAGCAACAGATGCAAGTTCAGCAGAAGCTAAGTAAACGTTCGCACCTTGACCTAAACGGTTCGGAAAGTTACGCGTAGAAGTCGATACACAAGTTGTGTTCGGCGCTACACGTGCCTGGTTACCCATACATAATGAACAACCTGGCATTTCAGTACGCGCGCCAGCTTTACCATAAATGTTATAGAAACCTTCTTCCATCAATTGACGTTCGTCCATACGCGTAGGCGGAGCAATCCACAAACGAGTTGACAATACGCCACCAGGAACTTTTTCTAACAACTTACCAGTTGCGCGGAAGTGACCGATGTTTGTCATACATGAACCAACGAATACTTCGTCAATTTTCACACCTTGAACGTCAGATAACAATTTCGCATCATCTGGGTCGTTTGGACAGCAAAGAACTGGTTCAGTAATTGTCGCTAGATCAATTTCATACACTTTCGTGTATTCAGCGTCAGCATCAGCTTTAAGAAGTGATGGGTTCGCTAACCATTTCTCCATGTTCTCTACACGACGCGCCATAGTACGAGCATCGCCATAACCTTCAGAAATCATCCATTTCAACATTGTGATGTTTGATTTCAGGTATTCAGCAACTTTCTCTTCAGAAAGCGTGATAGAACAACCAGCAGCAGAACGCTCAGCAGAAGCATCAGAAAGTTCGAATGCTTGTTCAACAGTAAGGTCATTTTCCATTTCTGTTAAATCGATCTCAAGGATACGACCAGAGAAGATGTTTTTCTTACCTTTCTTCTCTACAGTTAAGTCACCTTGCTGAATCGCAACATAAGGAATTGCATGTACTAGGTCACGTAGTGTGATACCAGGTTGCATTTTACCTTTGAACTTCACAAGGATAGATTCAGGCATGTCTAGTGGCATAACACCAGTTGCAGCAGCAAATGCTACAAGACCAGAACCCGCAGGGAATGAAATACCAATTGGGAAACGTGTATGTGAGTCACCGCCTGTACCAACAGTATCCGGCATTAACATACGGTTTAACCAAGAGTGAATAATACCGTCACCTGGGCGTAAAGACACACCACCACGGTTCATGATGAAATCAGGAAGCGTGTGTTGCATTTGAACGTCAATTGGTTTTGGATATGCAGCTGTATGGCAGAAAGATTGCATAACAAGGTCAGCAGAGAAACCTAGGCAAGCCAAGTCTTTCAATTCATCACGTGTCATTGGACCAGTAGTATCTTGCGAACCAACAGTCGTCATCTTAGGTTCACAGTAAGTACCCGGAAGTACGCCTTGACCTTCAGGAAGACCACATGCACGACCAACCATTTTCTGTGCTTGAGTGAAACCTTTGCCAGTAGCAGCAGGTTGAACTGGAACACGGAATAAAGTAGATGGAGCAAGACCTAAAGCTTCACGCGCTTTAGTGGTCAAACCACGACCAACGATTAGGTTAATACGACCACCCGCACGAACTTCATCAAGAAGTACTGGTGTTTTAAGTTCAGCTTCAGCAATCACTGCACCGTCTTTAGACGCAGAAACTTTTGCAGCAGCATGATCAATTTTAAGAACGATTTCATCGCCCATGTTCATGTTTGCAACATCAATTTCAATTGGTAACGCGCCTGCATCTTCCATTGTGTTGAAGAAGATTGGAGCAATTTTAGAACCTAAGCAGTAACCCCCGTCTTTTTTGTTCGGGATGTGTGGAATGTCATCACCAAAGAACCAAAGCACAGAGTTTGTTGCAGATTTACGGCTTGAACCCGTACCAACAACGTCACCTACGTAAGCAACTTGCTGGCCTTTCGCGATTAAGTCTTTAATTTGGTTAAGTGGACCAACTTCACCAGGAACTTCTGGGTTAATACCATCACGTACGTTTTTCAACATTGCATTTGCGTGTAATGGAATATCTGGACGGCTCCAAGCGTCTTGTGCAGGTGACAAGTCGTCTGTGTTTGTTTCGCCAGTTACTTTGAAAACTGTAAGTTTGATTTCGCTTGGAACGTCTTTACGAGTTGTGAACCATTCAGCGTCAGCCCAAGACTGCATAACAGCTTGTGCATTTACGTTACCGGCTTTTGCTTTGTCTGCAACGTCATGGAACGCATCAAATACAAGTAAAGTTTTTTTCAAAGCTTCAGCAGCAAGTTCAGAAAGTGCTGCGTCATCAAGAAGAGCAACCAAAGGAGCAACGTTATAACCACCAAGCATAGTACCTAGTAAGTAAACCGCACGTTCTTTAGAAACTAATGGAGAAGTTGCTTCACCTTTTGCCAAAGCAGCCAAGAAAGCAGCTTTAACATATGCAGCTTGGTCAACACCTGCTGGTATACGGTTTTCAAGCAAGTCAACTAAGAATGCTTCTTCGCCAGCTGGTGGATTTTTTAATAATTCAACTAACGCTGCTGTTTGAACATCGTCAAGTGGCTTCGGTGGGACTCCGAGTGCGGCACGTTCTGCAACGTGTTGGCGGTAAGCTTCTAGCACGGTTTATTCCTCTTTTTTAAAAAATTACTTGCGAATTCCAGCCATTTTCAGGCTTCGCAAATAATATGGACTGCTTGATTTTACTAAAATTCCAGTTAAAAGTTAATGCGCTACTAGTGTTTCTTTGTGATGCTCATTATTTTCTAACTAAATGTAGCAGGATTGGTCATTCAACAACCAAATTCTTTAATAAAAACACTCATTTCAAGCAAAATTTAACGTTTAACTCGAATTTCAACATAAAAATAGGCAACGCTATGTTGCCTTGTTTGTATCAAAAGATGTATTCCACCTTAGTGGACAGTCGTTGTTGATAAATATTGCGTTAATTCTGTGCGATTTCCACTAAAACGTAATGGGCACTGGTCTTCATATAGTCCTTGATATTGATTACTGGCAAATGAAATTTCAACTTTAAAACATTGAGGATTTCCCTCAACTTGATGTTTTAAAAACACACGATCACCAATACTTAATACATAATTTCCACCACCAATAATAACCACACCCTGTGCATCTTCTAAGAGTAAATCTGCATGATGCAAATAGCCGACAACATCCATTTGTTGCTCCTCTTTTTATCATCTTCTATTTCGATTATTCAGTAAAAAGATAAGCTTTGCTATATTTTAGATATATAAATTTGTCACAAGTTGTATTTGTCATTAATCCCATGATATTTGCTTAGGCTATTTTATTTTAACAACAAAAAACCGCTCCTAAGAACGGTTTCAAAAGTTTTGATCTATTGCCCTGTAATGTCTAAAGCAAATTATTAAAATGGTTTGTAATCTGGCATTTTCTCATGCGGTGAAGCAATACATTTTGCAGTAAATTCACTTCGAACTTTTTCACGTACGCTTTCTACATCTGCCCGAATGGTTGCTTCTGGCAAGGCATACACTTCATCAATAATACTGATGATGAATTTTTTAGTGGTTTCATCTTCAATTTTATCGGCGTGTTCCACTGCTTTTTCTTTAGGAATCGCATTTTGGCGATCTAACATAATGGTTCGCGCGGCGTTGCCGACACTACGACAATAACCTTGCCATTGCTCTTCTGGGGTTAAAGGCTTCTTCTCTGCACAGCCAACCAATGCAATCAAAACTGATAAAGCGAGTAACTTTTTCATGAAAAATCTCCTACATGGCAGCACTATAAAAGATCGGTAGGAATTTGTCATTTAATTCCCCCAAACCCATCGTTTTAGGCCTCTAAATATTTTGAGTTTTAAATATTGATAGGTCTTTGTAATTTATCTACATAATTTATAACCAGCGACACAGTTTCAAATCCTACCTTTCTATTCTTTTATTTCTGTCTATAATTTAGTGATTATTTTCATGAATATTGTTTAATATTTTCTTATGTCAGATTTACAGCTTTCCCTTAGTGAATATTTATCTGCAGTACAAGAAGTCGTTAAACTGGCTTTTGACGATGCGGTCTGGGTAAAGGCTGAAATTCGCAATTTAAATATAAAAAGTGGCCATTACTATATTGAACTGGCAGAAAAAGAACAGGATAGTGATAAAGTTATTGCCAGTTGCAAAGCAACAATTTGGAAATTTTCAGCGACAAAAATTGTGGGAAAATTTGAACGTGAAAGCGGAATTGAATTAAGCCGTGATTTAAATGTCATGATAAAAGTCAAAGCACGGTTTGATCCGCAATATGGCTTTTCGGTCAATATTGAGGAAATTGATTCAAGTTATACTTTAGGCGATTTAGCCAGACGTTATCAGCAAATTGTGCAACAGCTTTCCAACGAAGGTTTGATTCATAAAAACAGGTTACTTCCCGCACCTTTTGACATTCAGCATGTTTTAGTGATTGCACCTGAACAAGCCGCAGGTTTAGGCGATTTCAAAAAAGATGCCGATGCCTTACAAAAATCGGGCGTGTGCGAATTCATTTATCATCACGCCACGTTTCAGGGGAATACGGCAGCGCAAAATATTATTGCGACCCTTGGGCAAGGGCTTCGCCAATGGGCTACAGATTTTGCGACCCCACCCGATTTAATTGTGATTATTCGCGGTGGCGGTGCTGTCAACGATTTGGCATATTTAAATGACTACGATTTGGCTGCCTTATTATGTAAGCGTTCTGTGCCTATTTGGGTGGGTATCGGTCATGAAAAAGACCGTACTATTTTAGATGAAATTGCCAACCGTTCTTTTGATACCCCCAGTAAAGTCATTGCAGGTATCCGCAACCATATTAGCTCGCGGGTTCAAGAGGTCTTAGATGCTTGGCAAAATATTCAATTGCTTTCTCAACAGCAAATATCAGCTTATCAAAGCCAAAATGACCAGCTAATGAAAATGATTCAAACGCTGTCTAAAAACCAAACCTACGATGCCAACAAACAACTACGGCAAATTAAAGACCAAATACAGCTATTTGCAGAGCAACAACTGAAATTTGCCGATTATCAAATTGAAGCATTGATGCGTGAAACCTTATTGCAAAACCCACGACATGTTTTATCTAAAGGCTATGCGGTTGTTCGGCAAAACCAACATGCTATTCGCTCAGTTCAGCAACTGACGACTGAACCCTCACATATTGAAATTGAATTACAAGATGGTACGGTGCATGCCAATATTCATGTAATTCACCCACAACAGGTTATTTCCAATGAATAAAGAACATTTAAGCTTTAAAGATGGCTATGAAATTTTAAAGAAAAATGCTGAATTATTAGAAAGTCAGCAAGAACCTGACATTGATAATTTAATGAAATTGGTAGAAGAATCAATGCAAGCCTATAAAGCCTGCAAAGCCCGTGTGGATGCTGTACAAACAGCATTAGCCAATACATTCAAAAAATAAATTTCACGCTATTTCATCAATATTCGACATAAAAAATGCAATCTTAAGATTGCATTTTTTATTAACTAGAAGCGCCAATTATAGAAAACGTCTATTGCACGTTCTAAGGACTGGCTGGCTTCCAAATACAATCGTTGATTCATTTGATAACGTAAGGTCAGCTTATTGACTGGGGTGAATACGCCTACACCATAACGAATAAACAAGTCTGGGGTAATATAGCCTGTCACCGAAACTTGGGTATCATCACCTGTGCCTTGTGCATCTAGTGCCAAACCACTTAAACCAAAAGTACGGCCAATTTGGTTAGTCAATGCACGCGTACCACCCAAGCCCATACTAATACCAGCCGCTGCAATGGTGTTGTTCACATCAGACTTAAAGCCTTCCGTTTGACTTAATGCACTACTACCTTCATTAATACGACCCGTGATTAAAGCATTCAGCGCCTCTTGTTCAGACAACCCTGCATCATTATAAATTTGAATATTTGGCCCAGCGGCTGTACCGGTTACACGAAAACCTACGGTACTTCCCTGAACCAATTTATTCGCATCAACATCTAAAGTCGGATTTGCGAGTGGCCCATTAAAACGCGCAATAGCACGATTCAAGTCTAGGCTTTGACCATAAGCTTCAATTTTCACACGCTGTGGTACACCAATGGCACCATTAGCTCGCATAGCTGTTTCTAAACCGCGTTGCGATAAATTCAGTCGGCCAATTAAGGGAATACGACTATTAAAGCCTTGAAAAATAACTTGCTTACCAAGACTGACCGCAATATCTGCACGAATATCCCATGGGCGGGCAGATTTTAAAATTTCAAGTTGGTTATCACCTTCATGCACAATCCGAACATCGGACGATACGTTAACCACTGGTGCAGTGGCTTCAGGCATTGAAATTAAAGCACGCGGGATATCGACAGAACCTGTCAGAGATAGACGTTTTTTGAATGGCAATACATCTAAATTTAATTCAGGTGTCACCAATGCAGTAATTAACGGCGCTTGGCGAATGAGCAAGTTTTTGGCTTTTAATTGCAGTTGAATTCGTGGTTCATCCTTCCAATCAATATCACCAGTAAGCTGTCCAGCACCTTGCCCGCTATTAAATGCACCATTAATTGTGGCATTGTTTTGACGAATAGAGGAATACAACTGAATATTGGTTAGGTTCACTGGCAATGAAATCATGCTGATTGAACCATCTTTTAGACGTAGCTCACCATTCAGTAACGGCGCTGTTAATGTCCCGCTAATTTTACCAGCATAAGACAATGTCCCACCCATAGAGCGTACATCTTGAATAAACGGTTTTAAAATTTTCAATTGCACTTGATTGAAGGCAATTTCTCCGCGCATCGGCTTATTGTCTTTATAAGGGTCAATAATGACATTGGCATAACCAGTACCAATATCTGGTGCTTTTGTATCTAAACGAATCTGCAAGCCTTCTGCGACACTTTTCGCAATAAGGCTAACTTCATCGTATTTCATGGTAGAACCTAAATACTGCGGGTCTTCAGCAGCCAAGCCAAGCACACCATTTCGAGTCAATAGGCGTGCATCAATTTTTGGTCGCGCACCTTTTGCCCATGAGGCTTTGGCATAACCATTCACTTTACCTGTAATGGCCAAACCTTCTGGCATAAAAGTGGCAAAGTCATTTAAATCTAAATTACGGCTAATAAATGACACACTGCCACGGTTAGGACTTACGCGAATCGGTTGATCAAAACACAACTCACTTTGTTGGCTCATCCAGCAATGTGCACCAATAAATAGGTCAGATTGTGCTGAAGTATAAATAATCGAGGCATTTTGTCGTTGCACTAAACGTGTACGTAACGAGTCGAAATCACCTTGTTGTATTTGACCTAACCAATTATTTTGTGCGTTAAAGCCTCCCGCTAACTGCACTTTAAATTTAGATAACTTATTTTCGGCACTGACTTTTAATACATGTGCATTACGCGTTCCAGCTAAAGAAATTTCGCCTTGCTGAATTTCACGTGTACCACTGCGTAAATTGTCCAAACGTGCAACCAATAAGGTTGGGGATGCGGATGTAGGTAGTTGACCTTGTACACGAATTTTTTTAATACTGAAAAGATCATTTAAACCAAAATCATCAACCGCTAAATTGGCAGAAGCTTGTAAACGAGGCTGAACTTGCATATTTAAATAACCGTAAGCACGACCACGCAAACCTGCATAAATTTCATATAACGCTGGTGCGTTTACTTTTAAACGTAAATTTTGCGCATTACCTGATGCTTGTACTTGGTTACTGGCATAGGAAAGGAATAGATCATTGGCTTCAAACTGTTGTGGTATAAAACCTTTTTGATTGGAATTAATCACCAATGCCAAATTACCTTTGCCACGCACAGGTTTACCATTAAGCACACCCGCCAAATTCAAACGTTGAATTTGAATACGCTTCATCGCATCTGACCAAAGCCCTTGCGATTTTACTGTGCCTGAAATTTCACCCCGCATATTAGATGCAAAATAATGTGGTTTAAAACGTACTAAAGAGGCATTAACATCCCATCCAATGCCATTTTTTAAATTCAATATCCCACTGGCTAAAATTTTCCCTGCCACGCCATCATGCTTTAACTCGGCAATTTTAATAAATTCAGGCGTTCCCGAAACTCTTAACTTTAGTAAACCTTTGCTGGCCTCAATTTGACTGGCATTTAGACTTCCATCGTAGTTCACGGCAAAACTTTTAAAACCACCTCCGGCTTTTTCATCATGAAAAATTAAGGCAGCAGTACTTTTTCCTGTTAAGCGAATTGTCTCTTTTTGCTGTGCTAAACGACCTGTTAAATCTACTGCATTTAACTGAATAATTTGCTGATTCAGTTTTGCGTAACCATTGGCTTGAATAGAACCATTTAATTGGTCAACTGGTGCAGCAGGAACAATCGTTTGCAGATTAAAATCCTGTGCTTTTAAATTAGCATTCCATTTTAGTTGGCGCTTTTGGTCTGGCAATTGTATGACTGCACTGCCGTTTAACTGCCCTTTATTTGCAACATAGCTAAAAGTAGGCACATTCAAAGTATTATTTTTTAAATTTAATTGAGCCTGATACGCACCCGCAGGCAACATGCCTTTATCATGCTGTGTAATAGCCGTTGCGACATGAATATTTTGTTGTCCGTCAGCCAACGTTAATTTTGCATTACCAGATGCACTGCTTAACCAGCCTACATAGGGAACAGCGCGGTCAATATTTTTCCAAGATACATCCAATAACATCGGTTGCACTTTTTTATTTTTTTCAGGGTTCTGATCGAGTTTTAAATTCCATGTTTCATAACGGTCAAAATCAACCAAAGCAGTGACATGCATCCCTTTTTCTAAAGTTCCTTTAGATTCAATTTTGCCATCAATACTTGGGGGCAAAAAATCTTGTACGGCTTGTGGAATCAATTTGTCTTTGGGATTCAGTTGATCTAAGCGCCCTTGTATATCCCAAGTCACATGATCTTTCCAACTAACAACCCCCGCTGCATTTACAGAGCCTTTCATCAGCTGACCGTTCACGTTTTCAATATTTAACTGATGAACCAAATCGGTATGCATGACTGCGTTATATTGACCTTCTGGAATATTTTGACCAGTTAAGTCAGTCATGATATTTAAATTTAGACGGTTAATATCACCATTAAATTTACCAATACCATCTTTAGTAAATAGTTTTTGCTCTGTCAGTAGTGGCCAATGATAGTTTTTAAATTTCAATTGTCCACGCATAGGCACATGCGGACGCATAGGGTTTACAATCGCCCAACCCGTCAATAGATCTGGGGTATTTGTAGCAATACCTGCTTGAATGGTGTCTAAAGTACCACGTGCATTTACTGCAATATCATGAATACTTAAGCTATTATTTAAAGAAGGTAAATTGACTATAGCTGTGGCATTTAAAGGATACTTTCCTTCAAATTTCATGTTCCCAGTGGCATTGCGCACACTCAGGTAGCCCATATCCATACTTGAGTTTTCAAAGTTCAGTTCTGTACCTGACCATAGGGCACCATTTAAATGAATATCATGAAAGTCGATACCCGCAGAATGGGTTTTAATCAATAAATGATCAACATCTGCACTGTCCACCCTTAAGACAAAGGGTAAACGAATTTCACTAAATTTGAATGGTTCATCACTTGGTGGTGTTTTGGTAATAATTTGAAGATTGCGTACATCAGCACTTTTTAAATGAATTTCTTTATTCACAATAGCGCGCCAGCCTAAGGTTACATCGGCACGGTCTATTTTGACATCGACTGGTTTTAAACTGACCAAAACATTACGTAAAATAATGCCACGCCAAAGATTTCCGCCTTCATATTCATAACGAATAATTTGCTGACGCTCTAACACCCGATCTAGCAAAAACTTACTGCCTTTGTCGGTAGAAAACATGATAGCTAAAGCAGCAACCAGCAATAACACCGTAAAGAGCAATGATAAAATCACGCTACGTAAAATACGGCGCTTTTGTGGCAATACGTCAGGCGTATTGTCTGGTTCTGGAGCTTGTTGCTGCTCTTGTTCAGCCATAATCGTCAAATTACCTTAAAATTATAATTGTGAGCCAATAAAAAAATGGATTCGAATTGGGTGGTTTTCATCAGAAAGACCTGTCGCGACATCAAGGCGAATTGGCCCAATAGGCGATGCCCAACGTACACCTAAGCCTGCACTATATGCAGTGTCAGTTTTAAAGTCTTTATCATATGCATTACCAAAGTCGCTAAACACGGCGCCACGCCAGCCTTCTTTGAATTGGTAATTATATTCTAACGACCCCACAGCTAAAGCTTGCCCACCAACTTTAAAACCATCTTCTTCTGCAGCCAAACTCTTGTAATCAAAACCACGAATGGTTTGATCTCCCCCTGTAAAATAACGCAAGTTATACGGCACTTTGATAAAATCTTCTGTCAAAATATAACCAATATCACCACGTCCAACAAACTGGTGATTATCATTTTCACCCACTGAGTAAATAAAACGCCAGCCCGCATTTAAAATGGCCATATTGGCATCGGACATTAAACTTTCAGCACCCATTTCAATCTTATAGGTTTGTTTAAAACCTTTACTTGGGTTAACCCGTTTATCACTACTGGTACGCGATGCTTCATAACCAAAGAGTAACGATTGTTGTTGGTCATTATTATTGACCAAAAATGCATCTGGAATTTCAGTAATATCAACAATACCTTTTTGGGTAATACGATCTAAACGATAACGTAATCCAAAAGTGTGTTGCCAGCTACCTCTTGGGTTTTTAATAATACGATCGACCCCAGCCACGGCAGACTCAATCATCAGATTAACGTCTTGCCCCACATCATCACGTTCTTCGCGTTCATAACCACCGACCAAACTAATATAGTCATTTAATGGATGATGATAAGGAATGTTATAACGACCATCTAAAGATTGGCGAATTTGTGATACTTCTAAGTTGGCATCAAACGAATGTCCGCGCTTGTTGACAATTGCCCGACGATATTGCCCGCGTAAACGAGGCCCCGTATCTGTTCCAAAACCAAGTCCAACTTCGGCACTATTCAATTTATCTGCATTCAATGTCACAATGACAGGGACTTTTTTATCTTCGCGTGCTTGTGCTTTTAAAAGATCTTGTTCTTGGTCTTTCTGATTTTGCTTATTTTGGATCAAACGTACATTGCTATTATCATCAGTAACATCTGTACCCGCAAATTGGTCTTCATTGACCAAGCTTTGTGTTACTTCTTTATTCGATGCGATAGCTTTTCGATCTTTCACTTCTAATGAATTTTCAGTTAACTGATTTTGATCGACCAAGGCCTGAATATCGGGTGGCAATTCCAAAGGCTTTTCAATCGGGTCAGGACGGACAGCATCCACCAACGTGTAGTTAAAATAACGCGAGTTGGTTAAGTTATTGGCCAAACCATTTACACGCCAAAACGTATAATCCGCGCCATCTTCCCATGTGACCAAACTTTGTAAAATGTCGGCATCTAATGGGAACTCAATATTTGGGTCATTCATACGAAATTCAACATTCCCCAACTTATAACGTTCGCCCGTTTCATAACGTAAGTTAATATCCGCCGTATTTTGCGGTTGCGCTACTTTGACATCATGCAAGCGCCAATACGAATCAAAATAACCATTATTGCTCGCGGCATCAGTAATTCGTACCTTGGTATTTTCATAAGCGCCATGATTTAAAATATCGCCTACATCTTGATCTGGCAAAACGCGAATAACTTGGAATTGTGCTTGATTTTCCCCTGCACCACTAAATTCTACATTTTGAGCTTGAATGAGTACGGGCGAATTGGGCGTAACAGTAACTTTGACTTTACTATCGCTAACTTTTTCAAATTTAAATTCTGAATTATAAAAACCAACTGCTTGGGCTGCCTGATTAGACAATGTTCTAAGCTGAGGTAAAGCCGATGGAAAATCATTAAAAGATTCCACTGTAAAGCTTGATAATTTACCTTCAATATTGGCCTTTAAACTATTTAAAGCCGTGACATATTCTTTCGTTGACGTTTCGTTGTTATTTTGACTGTTGGCAATAATGACATCTGCCGTGATACGAGAGACTTTGACGATATTAGGTTGCTTAGATGGGCGCACTTTATATAATAAGCGCTGAAAAATATTCAGCTCATTTACATCAGTTGGCAACTCATCAGAGAATGCTTCTGCCAATGTATTGCCACTTTCATTATTAGACACCACAATTTCACTGTCTGCGCGAATACTACTCATCAGTTCATCGACATTGACAGGCGCCTGATTTATTTGGGTTAATTCTTGTTGTGTAATATCAGCGACGGTACTTTCTATATTTTGTGTGGCACGATAATTCTGCGCTTCACGTTTTGCATCCTCTGCAACTTGTAAAATCTCATTGGCCATATTTTGGTCAACAGGCGCTATAGGTAAATCGTCTAAGGCTTCAAATTCAATTGGTTTAAAAGCTTCTATTGGCAATGTTGAGCTTTCTTGCTGTTGTAGCATTTGCATACTATCTGGCTCAGGCACAGAGTTCTGCATTAGTTCTATTTTTTCAATAACTTCAGGTGCGCTCAGTCCTTGCTTTGTCACTTCATTTTTCTGTTCTTTTAGCATTTCTGTTTGAGTCACATGAGCAACAGGCGTATGTTCTTCTACAGTTTGCGCCATACCATGCTGTGCAAGAAGCGTTAAAAAGATGCTCATCCATAAACGTTTATTGCTATGATGCCGATATACAAGTTGACTCATACTTAGGTGAAGCATTGTCTTTTGAAAATTTATTTTTGCAGGCATAGCAAGCTCTAGAGAAATTCTTTATGTAATGGGGGAATAAATCAATAAATTATGAGCTAAAGAACTTAAATTTATTGGTTTTCCCCCGTTCTAGCTAAAAGTATCTTACATGATTTTTTTAGATGTTTAACCAAACAATCACATTTCGTAATAAAACTTAAATGCGACACTAATCATATGAAGAACAGTGAACATCTTTTAAGCACTCGGCATTTCCTGCCTATGTTTCTAACCCAGTTTTTTGGGGCACTCAATGACAACGTATATAAGCAAGCTTTACTTTTAGTCATTACATATGGATGGATTCAACAACAAACCGCAGGTATTAGCACATTAAATAACTTCGCAGCCTTACTGTTCATTTTACCTTACTTTATCTTCTCTGCGACCGCTGGACAGCTTGCCGATAAATATGAACGTTCACAGCTTGTTCGAATACTCAAAATTGCCGAAATTTTGATAATGTTGATTGGTACAGCAGGCTTTTTATTAGGTAGTTTATGGTTGTTGTTATTGGCACTCTTTTTAATGGGCACACATTCAACTTTCTTTGGCCCAATTAAATACGCTATTTTACCCGAAATTTTAAAACCCAATGAATTGATGTCAGGTAATGCCCTCTTTCAATCTGGCACGTCTATGGCTATTTTGATCGGGATGATTTTAGGTGGCGCTGTCATTTCTATGTCGCAAGGTAATTTACTGTGGATTAGTTTGACGGTACTGACAATTGCTTGCTTAGGCTATTTTTCTAGCCGTTTTATTCTTAAACAAGAAGTCAGTTCACCGAATATTCAAATTGATTGGAATTTTTTTCGTACCAGTTTTCAAACCGTAAAATACGCAAAAAGTTTGCGGTTAATTTTTTTAATTTTATTGGGTAACTCTTGGTATTGGTTTTATGGCGCAACTTATTTAACACAAATACCACAATTGACCCAACAAAATTTGCATGCATCTGAAAATGTGGTGAGCCTACTTTTGACCTTCTTTTCTGTCGGCATTGGGGTTGGCTCTTTACTCTGTCGCAAAATTGGTGGTTCAGAAGTGAATATTAAAATGGTTCCACTGGGCGCTGTAGGCCTTACCGTTTTTGCACTTTATTTGGCAATTAGCCTGTCTTTTGTTCCTGAACGAACTGGCCCCTTACTGGGTTTATATGAGGTATTTCACGGCGGTTGGAGCTATTATCATGTCATGATAGCTGTCACGCTTTTAGGTATTAGTGGCGGGTTTTATATCGTGCCACTATACGCCATGATGCAAGCGTATTCTCCACGTTCACATCGTGCGCGGGTTGTGGCTGCCAACAATATTTTAAATGCTATTTTCATGGTATCTTCTGCTATATTCTCTATCATCATCTTAAGTATTCTAAAGATTGATATTAAAATACTTTTCTGCATAACGGCAGTACTCAGTGCCATCTTTACTATTTGGTTATTAATACGCCTAAAACCTATGCTTAAAACTGCGCAAGACTCATTGGAGGGTTAATTTCATGCGTCAATATACAGGTCTCGACAAGCTTATAAACTCATTTGACCAAGCTTTACGGAGTTTAGTTCCTGGTTCGACTGCAGCGCATAGAGAAAATCCTGCTGTTCAGGCAGAAACCCAATTGGCTGTCAGTGAAGCACGTCATGTTGCCGGATTAATGCGTGTTAATCACAGTGGTGAAGTTTGCGCCCAAGCGCTCTATCATGGTCAAGCACTGACTGCAAAACTGCCAAATGTACGCCGTGAAATGGAACAAGCTGCAGTTGAAGAACAAGACCATTTGGCATGGTGCGAAGACCGCTTAAAAGAACTAGATAGTCATACCAGTTTGTTAAACCCTGTGTGGTACGGTCTGTCTTTTGGTATGGGTGCTATTGCGGGTATTGCGGGCGATAAATATAGCTTAGGCTTTGTTGCTGAAACAGAACGCCAAGTCAGTATGCATTTGCAGCATCACATTAGCCAATTGCCTGAACAAGATCATCGTTCTCGTAAAATTTTAGTGCAAATGAATGAAGATGAACTACAGCATCGTGATACAGCACTAAACGCAGGCGGTGTCGACTTACCTGTTCCTGTTAAAATGACGATGACTGCAATTTCAAAACTGATGACCAAAACCAGTTACTTTATTTAATCACATTTAAAATTAAACAATCTAGCCTGCTCTGTAGCAGGCTTTTTATTTAATTATTAATTGCAAGTATTTGCTGTGCCGTTTCATAGCCACTCAAATATGCCCCCCGCAAAAAATATCGTATCTGCAATGGATTGGTTAAAAGTTTGTACCAAAGCTTCTGAATATTCAGGGGTTGGAAAACTAAATAACCCATTAGGTAAAATTTATGTTATTAATTTCAACCTCTTACTAGGCAATCTTGTTTAATATGTTTTGGATAAATCCTTCCACTTGCTGATGCGCTACTTGATCAATAAATTCTGATTGAAAGTTCCTTCTCGCTTCTAAGGAGAGGGAATATCCACTGTGAATTTATGATTGTTTAAAAAATGACTTATCAAAGAAGTCTAATTTATATTTTTAAATTTACATCACTATTTAAAATTTAAACTATTTTTTAGATTTTAAATACATGGTAATGACATAAATAACTTTGATCATTAAAAGACAGACAATCACCCAAAGAATAATATCAACGCCTTGGTGATACGGTAGCATCTTTGTCCAAAATAGGTGTAGCCAATGACTCATTTGTAGTCCAAAGCTCACCACAATCAAAGCCCACAAAAAACAGGCCATGAGATTGATCAAAATATACTTCCATAAAGGATAAGCTTTAATTCCCACAGTAATGGGTAAAACAGTTCTTAAGCCCCAAGCAAAGCGCATAAGTAAAATAGTTAAGATTGGAAACCGTTCAATAAATTGACTGGCCCTCTCAAATTTTTCTGCAAATTTAGGTTTGGTTTGTAGCAGTTTCTGCCCATAGCGACGACCGACTTGATAATAAAATTGATCACCTATAAAACTGCCAAATACTGCCACGGCAATCAATAGCCAAAAACTCATGACATGCTGATGCACGGCATACGCCCCAAGCATCAATACAGTTTCACCTTCAAAAAAAGCACCGATGAAAATTGCAAAATAGCCATAATGTTGTAACAGATCAGTCCAATTCATTCTTTTACTTTATCTTTACATCGCTAAGGATCATACCATTACATATTGCACATCTAGGCAAAATCTTTCTGCAATCATTGCAAACGCACTCTCTTGCTCAATTCAATGAATGGCGTCTTATTAAAATGATCAATAGATGTGTGTCATTCACTTTCATTGTTATAAATTTATTGAATGGCCTGTCCGAGTAATGACGTGCAACTCACCATTGGAAAGTGATGCGGACTGTGTCGAAATAACATATCGTCCCAAACATCCTGCATGGGAATTTTGACATCCAGTGCCAGCGGTAACTTTTTAGGATTAAACTGCATTTGAGATAAATCAGAACCCCAAGCAATCAAGTCCATGTCTAATGCAATATTATGTGATGGTCGCACTCGCCCCGAATCTGCTTCCATTTTTTTTAATAGTGCAGTCATTTCATCTACTGCTAAATGGCTTTTAAGCAAACAAGCTGCATTCCAATAATCTTCACCAATGCCATCACGACATGGCATTACATATATTTTAGAAAATTCAACCTGCCCTAACGCCATCATTTGAGTTAAGGCACTTTGAAAATGCAGTTGAGGATTGAAATTACTCGCCAGTGCTAGGGCGAAAATCGTTTCGGTGGCGTTCAAGACGAATTCCTACAGAATTTGCTTGCGCAATAATGGCAGGCTTACGGATGGTAATCATAATAGATTCAATGGATGCATAGGTAGTAAAAAGTGCATCGAGTACCAGTTTTGCTGCATGTTCAATCAATTTTGGTTGCGTAGTTTGAATGACCGTTGCAGAAATTTCACAAATTTCTGCATAGTTTAACGTATCTTCCAATTCATCTGAATTCGCCGCTTGTTCTAAACTGGTATTAATGGTGATATCCAACATTAAAGGCTGAATGATTTGACGCTCCCAATTGAAACAACCCACCACTGTATCAACCTTTAAGCCTTCAATAATAATTGCGTCCATGTTTAAAACTCGACTTTTAATCATACAAATCCTCCCTAAATCTTCCTTTTTATAAAAAGGGACTTTCTCTATCGCTAAGTTTCTAATCATTTCATCTAATTAACTTAGCTTCAGCAGAAGGAGTTTAAAACCACTTAAAAAAATGAGCGCCCCTCAACTTTAAAAGCTGAGAAGCACCACTATACGAAACAATTTTAATCAATGCTTTAATAACAAATTTGGATCCATGGTTTGCACCATTTGCAAACGTTGGTCGGCATAAATGTCTGTATACGGCGCAAGAATGCGCATGAAACGATCAAAATACAGCATTTGCTTGAACAGCAAGGCAAAGTCACGTGGGAAACGAATCCCATGACGCTCACCGACTCCAACCATATCCATCATAATGTCATTAAGGTCAGCTGGATTAGAGCTTAACAACTCTTGTGGATCTGCCATTAGTACGCCACTAAATAGACGTTCTAAATCTGCTGCCAAAACTTGTGTGTCAATTTTTTTATCGATCATGCCCATTTTCAGCATGTTTTCAGCCATCAAAACATAATCAGTTTTTTGTAATGCATCCATAAAGGCGATACAAGCTGTCCAGACTTCAGGATTTAACTGCCCGACAATACCAAAATCGATAAAACCAATTCGGCCATCCTCAAGTAACATCAGGTTGCCTGCATGTAAGTCTGCATGAAAACTGTTGCACATCATTAGGCTACCAAACCATGTATTCATGGCAGTCACCAAAACATGTGAAGGGTCTTTAGAGACTTTTTTGACCACATCAAAGTCCGTCAATGGTACGCCATAAAAACGTTCCATGGTTAACACGCGGCGGGTTGAAAACTGATGATAAACTTTTGGCGCAGTGGCAGCTTTATTGTTCGTCACCTGCAAATAATTGACAAAATCATCAATATTTTGTGCTTCTTCAATGAAATCGACTTCACGTACCATACGCGTTTTAATTTCATCAACAATATCCGCTAACGATGCAAATTTCACTTTTGGTACGACTTTTTCTAAAATTTTAGTCGCCCAATGTAAAACGTTTAAATCGGTATAAAGAATTGTTTCTACACCCGGTTTTTGTACTTTTAAAACAACGCTTTCACCCGTGACTAATTTAGCAGCATGCACTTGTGCAATAGAAGCAGAAGCCAAAGGTGTTTCATCAATTGACGCAAAAATTTGCGATAAATCACGGCCAGCAAATTCTGAAGCCAGCACTTGTTGTACATAGCTAAAAGGTAAACTTGGCGTTTGATCTAAACAGCCTTGAAACTCTTCGACGTATTCACGCGGAAATAATGATGGTGTACTGGCAATAAACTGTCCTAGCTTTATATAAGTAGAACCTAAAGATTCAAAGGTCTCGCGCATGAGTTTTGCATTGCTGGGTTTTTCTGTTGCGTACTTAATACCAGCCTTTGCTGCCACGACCGCTGTTTCACCCATACGGGCCACAGAACGGAATCCATCAAGCCAAATATTGTTTTTCATAATGTCTGAGGAAAAATAAATTGTAGTGAGTGTAGCAAAATTTCTAAGCCGTGCAGGATTATCTTGCCTGACAAATTGGACAATTTTCATCAAAGTTAAAGCCCAAAATACGTTGTTTCATACTTAAGCCATCCCAAAGTAATAGCTTTTGTTTTATTGGGGTTAAATTTAGACCTAAATACAATAAAGCATGATGTGCTTGTAAACTGGCCATCACATTTGGTGTCGTGGCAAGTACCCCAGAGTCGGCACATCTTAAACTTTCATTCATATGTTGTTCTTTGGGAAATAAGCATTCATAACACGCCGAATCCCCTTCAACCATAAACAATTGACCTTGAAAACCAATGGCTGAAGCACTAATTAAGGGCACATTAAATTGCTTACACACCGCATTGACCGAATAACGAGTCGTAAAATTATCACAACCATCAAGAACAACATCTTGTGATGCAATCAGCGACTCTGCATTCGATGCGTCTAATTTTGCAGTGATGCTATTGACCTGAATATGCGGATTAATACTCATCAATCGTTTTGCTAAAATTTCAGCTTTATAAAAGCCCAAATCCATTTCTGTAAAGGCCATTTGTCGTTGTAAATTACTGATTTCAATCGTGTCGGCATCGATTAAAGTCATTTTCCCCACACCTGCACGGGCCAGTAACTCAGCACTTGCGCAACCAATACCACCGCAACCGACAATTAGTACATTAGAAAGTTTAAGTTTTTCCTGTGCCTCAATGTCCCAGCCATCTAATAAAATTTGACGGCTATACAAGTGCATTTCAGATTCACTGAGTTCTAAGTCTAAGTCCGATGACTGATTCACAATATAAATATCCGTATGAAAAAAATGTAAGGTGACGGTTTTAACCATTATCAGCATTGCACTGGCGGTCTTGTCAATTTTTTGCTGAATTTAAGCCCAAGAAGTTGTCTTGTTGATCAACAATCCATCGGATAAATATTCATACTTACATGAACTGGCGACCAATCTATCTCAATTTCAAAAAACAGCATATAAAAAGGCTGTCTCATGACAGCCTTTTCTATTTAACTTGAATTAAAATTTTATTAGCCTACTTTGGGCAAATTTTCTGCTTTGGCAATTTCTTGTTGTTTTAGCAAATTGCGCTGAATTTTGCCACTGGAGGTTTTTGGTAAATTTTGCACAAACTCAATTTCTTTCGGATACGCATGTTTAGACAATCGCGAGCGCACATAATCTTGCAACTTTTGCATTAACTCAGTGGATGCCACGTACTGCGGTTTTAACACAACAAAAGCTTTTACGACTTCCGTTCGCTCTAGGTCTGGTTTACCCACCACAGCAGATTCTAAAACCTCTGCACATTCTAATAATGTACTTTCTACATCGAATGGCCCGACACGATAGCCTGACGTTGTAATGACATCGTCAGCACGTCCAATAAAATCAACACCACTTTGTTCATTTAAACGTACCGTATCACCAGTTAAATAATAGTGACCTACAAATGATTTGCGGTTATTGCCTCCATAGCCTGTAAACCAAAATAATGGCGACTGTGAACAATCAATAGCCAATGTCCCCATTCCACCCAGTTCAACTTCCTGATTTTCTTTATTCAAGACTGCAAAGCGATGCCCCGGTATGGCATAACCCGCTGAACCGACTTTTTTATAATGCTCAAGTGCGTGATGATTCGCGACGACCATCCCCAATTCAGTTTGACCATAATGGTCATAAATATTTACGTTTAAATCATGACTGAACCAGTGAATCACTTCTGGCGTTAATGGCTCGCCTGCACTACTCACGACACGTAAATGATCTTTAATTGAGGCATCAAATTTTTCTTTAAAGCCAAAAAACATGCGAAATGCCGTCGGAGATCCCGTTAAGTTACTGACTTTGTATTTTTGAATAATCTGTAAGGCGTTATCCACACTAAACGCACGTTCATCCATAATAATGCTGTGGCCTAAACTTAATGGGCCAGTAATGCCATAATACAAACCATAAGCCCAACCGGGGTCTGCCAAATTCCAAAATGAATCTTCATCACGTAAATCGACTGCATGGGTCATATACCCTTTAAAGGCCAATACAGCTTTTAATGGTACAGGAACAGATTTGGCCAACCCTGTTGTCCCCGATGTAAACATCATTAAAAAGTGATCATCAAATGACAACATGACAGGTTCGCAGACTGCTGATTGCTGCTCAATAACAGCCCAAAAGTCAGCGTTATGCGTTGCCTGTACCGTTAAAATATGAGGCACTTTGACATTGTTTAATTTCGGTCGCTGTTCTGCATTGGTCACAATGAATTGGGTATGTGCGGTTTCAGTTCTATGTTCAATGGCTTTCGATTCAAATGCGGTAAATAAAGGTTGATATACGGCGCCTATACGCCATGTGGCCAAGACCGTAATTAATAATTCAGGGGTTCTGGGCAATAAACCTGCTATGCAATCGCCTTTTTTTATTCCTAAACTTTTAAAATAATTTCCGAGTTTTCCCGAAGCTTCATCTAACTGCTCAAAAGTCCAAGTGGATGACTCACCTTGTTTGCCTTCCCAATGCAAAGCAATTTTTTGCTGACCAATATAACGTTGACAGCATTCGACATAGGCATTGATCTGTTGAGCCGACCCAATCAGCTGTTCATCAATTAATTTTTCAAAATCAAAATTTTGATATGCATGTTCCAATGTTTTCATTTTAACAACCTCTAATCCTATAGCTTGAATGGCAAGGTATCCGCGCTGTCCATTCATCATTGTTATATTCTTTACGGTCTCAATTGCAGAACCGTAACCGTACATCCAGTACTAAGTTGCGCACCAATGGCTCAGTGCACTTTTTTTAAATCATAAGATAAGCAAAACATGTTCAGATGCCACCTGCAATTTCCATAACCATCAAATTCATTGCAGGTTTTGAGCACCGACCAAAGTCTGAACTTAGGTTTTGGTCACTTCACGGGCAATCACTAAACGCTGAATGTCCGATGCACCTTCATAAATTTGGCTGACACGCACATCTCGATAAATTCGCTCTACTGGAAAGTCCGAAACATAGCCATATCCGCCATGAATTTGAATGGCATCGGAACACACTCTTTCTGCCATAGTCGATGCAAATAGTTTCGCCATGGAGGCTTCTTTTAAGCAAGGTAAATTGGCATCCTTTAAACTGGCAGCATGTAAAACCAATTGTCGCGCCGCCTCAATTTGCGTTGCCATATCGGCTAAACGAAATGCTACAGCCTGATGTTGTACAATTTCGACACCAAAAGCTTTGCGCTCATTGGCATATTCCACGGCGGCATCTAAAGCGGCACGTGCCATACCGACAGACTGCGCTGCAATTCCAATACGGCCAGACTCTAAATTGGATAACGCAATTTTGTAGCCATCACCTTCTTTACCCAATAAATGATCTGCGGGAATGCGACACTCATCAAAAATAATGGTGGCAGTATCTGAGCAATGTTGTCCCATTTTTTCTTCAATACGTGAAACAATATAACCTGACGAATTTGTCGGAACTAAAAAGCAAGAAATGCCTTTTTTACCCGCCGATTTATCTGTCATTGCAAAAACCAACGCAATATCGGCATATTTTCCTGTGGTAATAAATTGTTTTATGCCATTAATGACCCATTCATCACCATCACGTACTGCATGACATTCCAATGCACTGGCATCTGAACCTGCTTGTGGTTCTGTTAGACAAAAGCACCCCAACATTTCACCTGTCGCCAACTTGGTCAAATACTTTTTCTTTTGTGCTTCTGTGCCATAACGCTGCGTAATCCCGCAAGGCAAAGAATTTTGCACACTCACAATCGTCGAAATTGCACCATCGCCAGCAGCAATTTCTTCTAAAGC
Source organism: Acinetobacter celticus (assembly GCF_001707755.1). Taxonomy (GTDB): domain Bacteria; phylum Pseudomonadota; class Gammaproteobacteria; order Pseudomonadales; family Moraxellaceae; genus Acinetobacter; species Acinetobacter celticus. Next base: position 73,336 of record NZ_MBDL01000009.1, read on the forward strand.
TAAAACCAATGACACATAGTCCGTACCTGCACCGCCCCATTCTTCAGAGACAGTCATACCTAAAGCACCCAATGTTCCTAATTCTTTGAGTTCCTGTGTAGGAAAACGCGCTGTTTTATCTCGTTCGGCCGCAGTGGGTTTCAGCTTCGCCTGTGAATAACCACGAAGTACATCTTGAACCATTTTTTGTGCATCATTTAAAATCATAGAGTATCCTTCTCATTACTATTTTTAGAATTCGGTATTTGTCAAAGTTCTATTAATATTTGATATATGACGGCCCATTCGCAACCTACATAACATCTAATAAAACATGTATCTGCGATAGCATAAAACGGTAATGTCAATTAAACAGGTTTTGCGAATGGAGAAAGTTTTGGTTACTTTTTAAAAAGTAACAGCCGAGCTCCCAACCTATAATTTATTCACCATAAGACTCCGCCATCACACATCCCACTTATTTAGGTTGCATTCGAATCGCACCATCCAAACGAATCACTTCACCATTCAAATAACCATTTTCAAAAATATGTCCCACCAAAAGTGCAAACTCTTCTGGTTTTGCCAAACGTGGCGGAAATGGCACCATTTGACCCAAAGCATCTTGCACATTTTGTGGCAAACCTTTCAACATTGGCGTTTCCATAATACCGGGTGCAATCGTCATCACCCGAATAGCCTCACGTGCCAATTCACGCGCCAAAGGCAATGTCATTGCAACCACAGCACCTTTTGAGGCTGCATACGCAACTTGACCAATTTGCCCATCAAAAGCTGCTACAGAAGCAGTATTAATAATGACACCACGGTTTTCTTCACCGTCTTTTAATTCATATTTCGCCATTAACTGAGTTGCATAACGCAACATGTTAAACGTACCCGATACATTAATATCTAATACCTTCTGAAACATTGCTAAGTGATGTAAACCATCGCGCCCTAAGACTTTGGCAGAAGGTGCAATTCCTGCACAGTTCACTAAACCATTGAGTTGACCATACTTACGTTCTACATGTTGAAAAAAGGCTTCGGCAGCAACATCATTGGTCACATCTAATTGCATAAATTCGGTCTGATCACCTAGATGGCGTTGTAATTCTTCACCTAGCTCTTGATTCATATCAACTATAATGACCGTCGCACCCTGACTGACTAAATACGTTGCAGTGGCAGCGCCCAAACCAGAAGCACCACCTGTGACAACAATAACTTTTCCTTGAATTTTCATTTTAATTGTTCCTTATTAATATCTTTTTAAATTCGACTTAAGGCACAGAGTAAACACAGAAGAAACTGAGTACAATTTCCAAATGTTGCATCTTGCATGATGTGTTTGAACAATCACGGAATTTAGCCAATTACAACATGGACGAATGCATTGGATACAGATTACTTTAAAGGCACTATTTCTATTAGCTTAGTCAGGGAAGCACTATTTTCAGCAGAACAACGCGGTTTTTGCACCACAACCTTGCTACAACAAGCAGGAATTTCGCCCGATTTACTTCAGTCAGATAAAGCCCGTGTTTCTGTCACTCAATATGCACAATTGTGGATTGTCTTGGCCAATACCATGAATGATGAGTTTTTTGGTATGGACAGCCACCCGATGCGTAGAGGCAGTTATACACTTCTCTCTAAATCGGTGTTATCTGCAGAAAATTTAGGAAAGGCGCTACAACACATTCTACAGTTTTTGAATTTGCTGTTAGATGACTTTAATAGCACCTGCTTTGTTCAAGAAAACTATGCCTATATTGTTATTCAAGATACACAGCATCCTAAACGTATGTTCAGTTATGCAACTTATTTAATGTTGGTTCATGGTTTGATGTGTTGGCTCAGTGGACAACGTATTATTTTAAATTCTATACAACTGAAATGTAATGCGCCAACAGATGATAGTGATTATAAAATTCGTTTTTGTGATGACATTAAATACAATACAGATGAAAACTATATCCAATTTGATGCCAACTACTTAAATATTGCGATCAAACAAGATAAAAAGTCTTGGTATCAATTTATTCAACATACGCCATACAACCTACTGGTGCGTTTTAAAAACCCAAATGCACTAAGCCATCAAATTCGCAAATATTTTTTGCAAACCTCCTGCACTAAATGGCCCGAACTCACCGAATTAGCACCACAATTTCATATGTCAGAAGCCACTATGCAACGTCGCCTGAAACAAGAAGGTACCAATTTCCAACAATTAAAAAATGATATTCGGCGTGATTTAGCAATTAGTTTACTTGGGCAAAATACGCTCAGTTTACAGGCCATCAGTGAACAACTTAATTTTCAAGATACCAGTGCATTTCATCGTGCATTTAAAAAATGGACTGGTCTTAGTCCCGGAACTTACCGCCAAAGTAATATCAGATAAGTCAACTAAATTTCTAGCAATTATTAAGTAAAAATTAAACAATATAAAATTCACATTGATTATCAGAACCTTATCAAGCCTTCCACAAAGTTACTGGACGTTCATCCTTTTCCACTTGAAAAAACTATCAAGATAGGTTAATTTTCACTCAATTTAAAGCATTTTGCTTATTTTTATATCTCTACTCCCATTAAATCAGCGTCAAGGTTTCTTCCATGCTTAAGATGATTGATGTACTCGAGCACAGCTTAGTACAAAACTTCTCAGACTCTTTATTTAACTCAACTGAACAATGCGAAAACCAGTTCAATCAAGCACTGTTCAATGTTTCAGATATTGATTTACAGAATATTATCTCTACATTTTTCATGCGTCATGACGCAACAGACCTTGCACAACATTTAGATATTCAATCTGAAACAATTGAACAACTGCAAGCAGGTTCAGACTTAAAAGATGAATCGTTAATGACCGCCACTGCAAAAATTGTGGCTTATTGTCTTGCCGTTGAAACTGATGCATTCAATCAAGTTGATGTAGCAGAAAGTTTGCAAGATTACCCAATGTAATTGAAATAAATGCATTAAAAAAGCGGTCTAAAGACCGCTTTTTTAATATGTTCAAAATTTAAACTTCACAACATTTAAGTTCTGAGCAAAAATAAAAGCACATTCAATGTGCTTTTATTTGATCTTAAGAAATACTCAATTAGTGTTGCCACTGACCTAAAGTCACACGGTCATTACCACCGTAGTCTTTCACTGTCCGTACTTGTTTAAAACCCGCATCTTTAAAAATATGCTGTACTGCGTCTGCTTGATCATAACCATGCTCAAGTACAATCCAGCCATGAATGGTCAAATGCTTTTTACCTTGCTGAATAATAGTTTTCAAATCTGATAAACCACGCTCACCCGCCACCAAAGCGCGTTCAGGCTCTGTCTCCAAATCTTTCATGTGGACATCGTTCGCATCAATATAAGGTGGGTTTGAAACAATCACATCATAGTATTGACGACCCAATGGACTAAACCAATCACCACAAATAAACTTCACCTGATTTAAGTCATGTTTTTCAGCATTGCGCTGCGCAACCGCTAAAGTCGGTTCATAAATATCTGTTGCAGTAATTACCCACTCTTCACGTTCACTGGCCAAAGAAAGTGCTACAGCACCAGTTCCTGTTCCCAAATCCACCACACGTGCATCTTCAGGCAAATCTAGACGTAAGACTGTTTCCACCAAGACTTCAGTGTCTGGGCGTGGCACTAAGGTATCTGGTGTCACAATTAAATCCAGCGTCCAAAATGGCTGTGACCCCGTGACATAAGCCAAAGGCTCACCTGCATCTATACGCGCCAAAGCTGAAACATAATCCTGTTCTTGTTCAGGGCTTAGGACTTGATCTTTTTTCATGATTAAATCAAAAGAATCAATTTTGGTAATATGTTCAAGTAACCACGCATTTTCTTGACGTTCGTAACTTTCAGCTTCACCACGTAAAGCAAGCGCCTGTGCAATATTCATTTATCCACCATTTTGCTGTGCAAGCATCGCAAGCTGATCGGCTTGATATTCACGATGTAAACTGTCTAATAATTCAGTCAAATCACCTTCCATCACCGCATCTAACTTATATAAAGTTAAATTAATACGATGGTCGGTCATACGCCCTTGTGGGTAGTTATATGTACGAATACGTTCCGAACGATCCCCTGAACCCACCAAATCACGGCGCATTTCAGAAGTGGCTGCATCAGCCGCTGCCCGTTTGGCATTTTCTAAACGTGACACCAACAACGCCATGGCTTTGGCTTTATTTTTATGCTGTGAACGTTCGTCCTGACATTCCACCACAGTTCCTGTCGGTAAGTGCGTAATACGCACCGCAGAATCGGTTTTGTTAATGTGCTGACCACCCGCGCCCGAAGCACGGTAAGTATCAATACGTAATTCAGATGAATTGATTTCCACCGAAGTATCGACATCAACTTCAGGTAAAATTGCCACGGTACACGCCGATGTATGCACACGACCTTGCGATTCAGTCGCAGGCACACGCTGTACACGATGTGCACCACTTTCAAATTTTAAGCGACCATACACGCCATCGCCATTAATCAGGCAAATGACCTCTTTATAGCCACCATGTTCGCCTTCATTTTCAGACAGTACTTCAAGACGCCAACCTTGTGTTTCAGCATATTTACTGTACATGCGATATAAATCGCCAGAGAAGATCGCAGCTTCATCACCACCCGTTCCTGCACGAATTTCCAAATAAGCAGAGTTGGCATCATTCGGATCTTTAGGAATCATTAAAATATTTAAATCAGCTTCAAGCTGAGCAATAATGGCTTTATTGTCCTTAATTTCTTCTTGCGCCATTTCCTTAAAATCTGGATCAGACAACATCGCTTCAGCGGTTTCAATATCCTCTTCCGCTTGCTTATACTTTCTCCAGACTTCAGTAATTTCATTTAAATCACTGTGTTCCCGAGATAACTGACGAAAACGTTTATTGTCTGAAATAACTTCGATATCGGCCAGCAAAGCATTTAATTCTTCGTGACGATCAGACAGTTGGTCTAACCGTAAACGTAGGGATTCTTTCATTGTTCAAAATATCTCAAATACAGCCTGTTCCAAGGCATTTGCCTAAACAGATCATTCTAAAAATTGCCCTTAGTTTAACGATTCTGTGTTTTAAATGACATCTTTATTGCGACGATGGACTCAAAAGTCCTTATAAACAGTGCATCTTAAAAATATAGTGATGATGACGACAAAAATACAAAGTGCTATACAAGCGAAAAATTTATCAAAAGAATGTCGATAGTCAGCACAATTTAAACCGTAAATTTTAAATTACTGGGTATGAAAAAACACTCATTCGATCAATATTAAATCTATTACAATTCAATAATTACAAAATAAAACAATGTGTAAACCAAAGCACAGCATTTCAGTGATGATTCTCCATAGTTTTAGAGAATCGTTTTGTTACATTTGCTCCATCGAATTGATTACAACAGTCCAAACGAATTTGGACATGGAATGAACCATGAAATTGAATGCTCTTTTAATCAGTACATCTCTAGCAGTAGCGTCTATGTTTACTGTTACGGCACATGCTGACAATACCACTCGTGTTGCTGCTGCAAGTGCCCTTGGTAGTGTGGCAGGTACTGCAATAGGTAAAAATATGGGTGGCAACACTGGTGCAACCATTGGTGCAGCACTCGGTGGAGCTGGTGGCGCAGCGGTAGCAAGTGATCGTCGCAACCGTACAGAGTCTGCAATTGGTGGTGCAATTGGTGGTGGTGCTGGTTATACCGTCGGTAAAAGCATGGGTGGCACCAATGGTGGCTATGTTGGTTCTGCTTTAGGTGCGGCTGGTGGTGCAGCTTTAGGAAATAAAATTGCAAAAGACAAAGCACATAGTAGTAAAAGCAAACACCGTAAATATAAAAAACATCGCCATCACTAAGTCAGTAAAATTAAGCACCTTCGGGTGCTTTTTTGTGACTTCAAGTTTAAAACGCACCGTCTAATGTAGCCAATGATGTAGAGACTTGGTAGATGAGTTACATAGTAATGACCAAAGGTATCATTTTAACAATAATGCCCTTCACGATGTTTTCTACATCTTTGCTTACATTAGTTTCAAGACAAAATTTATATGCTCTTAGGAGTAAATCATGAAAATCAATACACTAATTCTAAGTGCTGTTCTTACTGCTTCTGCGTTCACCATGACAACAGCACATGCAGGAAACACCACCAATACCGCAATTACTTCTGCACTCGGCGGTGTTGTCGGTGCTGCGGTAGGTAAACAGATGGGTGGCTCTACAGGTGCAATGATTGGTTCTGCAATTGGTGGCGGTGCAGGTGCAGCCGTATCTGCTGACCGTCGTGACCGAAATGGCGCAATTATTGGCGGTGCATTAGGTGGCGCAGGTGGCTATACCGTCGGTAAAAATATGGGTGGCACCAATGGTGGTTATATTGGCGCAGCGGCTGGTTCTGCTGGTGGTGCAATTTTAGGTCAAAAAGTAAGTGAAGACCGTCGATATGACGATGAACGATATGACCGTCGTTATAATGACAGAGGCTATAACAACCGTGGTGGTTACCGTTCTAGTCATTATCGCCACAATGATCGTAGTTATTACAGCAAAGACAATGGTCGCCATTTAGGTCACTATAAAAATGGCAAACGCCATTAAGTCATTCTGATATTGACAAAAAAAGCACCTTGGGTGCTTTTTTTGGACTTACATTTATAATATTTCAGCGCTTTATTTTTTCTTCCCATCACCAATCCGCTTATTAACGACCGTTCAAACAATGCTTTGCCAAAGTCACGCTCCTTTCATGTTTCAAAAACATATTTAGCCTATGACTTCTACTTTTTGCTCTACATCAATTTACTAACTTTCGGCCTATTTACAGACCCTCTGTGCCTGATTTTACAAAATGCCCTACTGGACTAAAAAAGATACCCATTCAATACAGCAATCCATAACTAAAATATCTATATAACTCTAACTACACTGCTTGCCACTGCTGATGCACCTCTTCTGAATTTTTATTTAACACCACTTGATTGTCATGGAGTTCTGCAACCCAAGACAATGGAATTAAATGATGCATACCATCGCCAGATTCATGTCGCCTTAACTTCAGCTGATCTGTTCCTTCTAAATGATCCACCGTACCCACTTTTGTACCACAGGATGCAATGACCTCTGCATGTTTTTGAATGCTGTTAAAATCTGTCATTATCTACTCCCAGCCCTAATTATATGTGGTATTAATCTAACTGTTTTTCAGGCTTATTCTGCTTATTGTTTAAAACAAACACACAACTCCTCTTAAGACTTACAATAAGAAACACCATAGTAAAAGAGTCATAAAATGAAACACTCAATATAAATATTAAAGTGAATCAATACAAATAAACACAATATGTAATGACAATTACAGTACTTTCCCCAGCAACCTAGCGCCCCATATATCGCTACATTTCGATATACATCGCCCCACTTATATCGTATTATTTCGATATATAGTATTTGTGAGATAAAATATGCGCTCATTGCAAACGACTCAGTTTTCAATTCTTGAATTGGCGCCAGTACGTGATGACCAACCCGTTGCGTTTTCTTTACATCATGCCCTAGAGCTTGCACGACACGCAGAAAAACTGGGTTATGCACGTTTATGGTTGGCTGAACATCACAATATGGAAGGGATTGCTAGCTCAGCAACAGCCGTTTTATTGGGATATTTACTGGCCAATACCACAACATTAAAAGTGGGTTCTGGTGGCATTATGTTGCCCAACCATGCGCCATTGGTCGTTGCAGAACAATTTGGCACATTGGCTACCTTGTACCCGAACCGTGTGGAATTAGGTCTTGGCCGTGCTCCAGGTACAGATCCACATACCATGCGTGCCCTGCGCCGCGGTCGACAAGAAACTGAAGATCAATTTCCACAAGATGTGAATGAAATTCTCTATTATTTTAAAGATGCACAGCCTAATCAGCGCATTATTGCCACACCAGGTCAAGGTACACATGTGCCTGTTTGGTTATTAGGTTCAAGTTTATTCAGCGCTCAGTTGGCTGCAAAATTAGGTCTGCCCTATTCCTTTGCATCACACTTTGCGCCACGCATGTTGGGGCAAGCCATTCAGCTTTACCGTGACAACTTCGAGGCTTCTGAATATTTAGCCAAACCTTATGTCTCTATGGGAGTTCCAACCATTATTGCGGAAACAGATGAAGAAGCACAGTATTTAGCCACCACGCCTTATCAACGCGTCCTCAATATGATTCGTGGACAGCGAGGCAAATTAAAACCACCTGTAGAAAGCATGGATGGGCTTTGGTCAACCGCAGAAAAAATGTCGGTCGATAATTTTTATGCCATGGCACAAATTGGCTCAAACAGTACGGTCAAGGCTGGTTTAGAAAAACTGTTAGAAAAATATGATGTCGATGAATTTATCTTTACTTGTGACATCTATGATACAGACAAACGTTTGCAAAGCTTTGAACGCTTAATGGACATTAAAAACAATACTTAAGGTTTGCTCTACTTATTCTTAAGACTTAAAGCACTGCATCTAGCCAGTGCTTTTTAATAACCCTGAAAAAACTGTAGCAAATATATAAACCCCATTGCCTTCTTCATACTTTTCAGCATAATTAAACCATAACAATGAACTCTAAAATAAGGATAACAATATGAATCAATACATAAATAAGCCCACACCTGCTTTTGTCGCGGCCAGCTGGGTCGCATTATTGGCGGGTGCCGCAACCTATTGTATCGGTCTATTTAATGCAAATTTGCTGTTAAATGAAAAAGGGTATTATCTAATTTTAATTTTATATGGCTTATTTTCATCTGTTTCTTTACAGAAAATTATCCGTGACAAACTTGAAGGCGTTCACGTCACTCATATTTACTATGGGCTGTGTTGGGCATCTGTCGCCATCTGCATTGCTTTACTTGCGATCGGCTTATTTAATGCCAATTTAGCTTTAAGTGAAAAAGGCTTTTATATTATGGCTTTTTTACTCAGTTTATTTGGTGCAGTGGCAGTACAAAAAAATATCCGCGATATGGAATATCTACGACAGCACAATTCAAGTGATCATTTAGAATTAAAAAACAACAAAAGCTTACCGGAAAATGAACCTCTCGATTAAATATAACTCTCTTATCAATCACGATAGATAGTGCGCCTTTTTCAAAGATGACTGATCAGCTTGCATTCTGCACTTTACCGTTTCTTAATTCTTCGTTATCAATAGCGTAATAAAGAACCTAAACGATATAAAACGAATAACATTGGAAAAATAATATGGTCACTTTTAAGCAGGATGCGCCCTCGTCTACCTTTAAAAATGTAGCAACAGACTTCCAGACATTTCAAGGAGTTTTAGTACAATCTAAAGAGATGAAAGATTTCGATTTCAGCCACAAAAATGTCGCAATTTTAAGTATCGATCAACATTCTGCAAGCCTGCTTAGCAATGTATGTGAACAAGCGACCCATGTGGCTGTCTTTCAAATTCACCCACATTTCATACTACCTAAAACTGAACGTTTTATGCAAAAATTGATTCAACATCCACTGGTTATGAAAAACCGACGCTTATTTAACCACCGTATAAAAAGTTTGTTGGCACTTCGATTTTTAGAAGATCAAGTTAAAGATACATGGCTCAAACACTTATTAATGCCCAATACCGCAATCCAAAATAAAGTTTTCTTAAAGGCCGATCACTATTACTCTTCACTACAACGAGAGAACTGTACCTTAGTGACTTGGCCAATTATTAAAATTCACGAACATGGTATTCAAGCCATTAATGGAGATATTTATGCATGTGACGTTATTGTGCATAACCCTGAAGAATCCCTATAAGCCTACCCAAAAAAAGATATAAAAATGAACCTTGATTAGGCTTGTATCTTGCAGGCCTAATTTTATAAAGCCTCATCGTTTCATTCCACCCCACAATCTGTCTGTGTATTTTTCACTCAACAAAAAAGCAGATACAATTCAAAAACAAGTCACTATCTATAGAGTTTAAAAAATTTCATTCATAGAAAATACTCTGTTTTTTATATTATTTTCACCTAATAAGTAAAACCACCCTCAATTTACGCAATAAAAAAGAGCCATATAAGATGGCTCTTTCATTACAAATTTTAATTTAAAAAAATTAACCAATACGACGTTTTAGACCCGTCATTTGCAGAACACGCGTTGAGATTTCTTCAATCGACATTTCAGAAACATCTAAGTATTTAATGCCTTCTGAAATATAAATACCTTCTACCGCACGAAGTTCCATCTGACATTGGCTAAAACTTGCATAACGGCTATTGGCTTTACGTTCAGTACGAATCGCGACAAGGCGCTCTGCATCAATCATTAAGCCAAATAATTTATGCTTATGTTCTCTTAAAACAGCAGGTAAACGGTTATCGTCCAAATCTTCTTCTGTTAATGGGTAATTTGCAACACGTATACCAAATTGTAATGACAAATAAATAGACGTTGGGGTTTTTCCTGAACGCGAAACACCAATTAAAATCAAATCAGCTTTGTCATAATGGCGTGTACGTGCACCATCATCGTTATCTAAAGCGAAATGTACAGCATCAATTCGGGCCTTATAAGACGCTGAATCTGTCACGGCATGAGTCTGTCCGACTAAAGTTGTAGGCGAAGTCCCCAACTCTTCCGACAATTTACTAATAAGACCTTCAAATACATCAAGATTTATTGCATTTGCGGTATTAATAATATCGCGTACATATTGATCAACCAATGTGTCAAATACCAACGGTTTTTCACCATCTTGTTGCGCTCGAAGATTGATCTCAGCTACGACATTAGTCGCGGCCTCTTCAGTGGTAATATAAGGAATAATATGAATGTCAAAATCAACATGTGGAAACTGCGCTAATAGCGAGTGTCCAAGGGTTTCAGCGGTAATTGCAGTACCATCGGAAATAAAGAAAACACTGCGCTGAATTTGTTTGGTTTCTGACATTAAAATTCTCCTCAAATATTTGTCTTAGTGCTATATAATCTTTATAGTAAGCCATCTTACATGACTGTCACTTGGTAAAATCAAAATACTAGGTAGATTTGTTATAATTTCATGCCAAGATAGTGAATAAAACTGCAAAAGTGGAGTAACAACTTTGGAAGCGCGCGTAATTGGTCTAGAAAAATTAGGGAAACACGACGTTGAACTCGTGGGCGGGAAAAACTCATCACTCGGTGAGATGATCAGCCACTTGTCAAATGCAGGTGTCTCTGTACCGGGTGGTTTTGCAACGACAGCGAATGCTTACCGTGAATTCCTCGAGCAAAGTGGCCTTAACGCTAAAATTAATGCAGAACTTGCTGCGCTTGATGTAGAAGACGTTATTGCCTTAGCCGAAACTGGTGCAAAAATTCGTCAATGGATTGTCGATACTCCTCTTACCGTCGAACTAGAAAAAGAAGTTCGTGAAGCTTTTGCAGAACTTTCTAACGGCAATCCAGAAATCTCGGTTGCCGTTCGTTCATCTGCAACTGCAGAAGACTTACCAGATGCCTCTTTCGCAGGTCAACAAGAAACTTTCTTGAACATCCGCGGCATTGACAACGTACTGATTGCCATTAAAGAAGTTTTTGCATCATTGTATAACGACCGCGCAATCGCTTACCGTGTACATCAAAACTTTGCACATGATGTTGTTGCCCTATCTGCGGGTATTCAGCGTATGGTTCGTTCAGAAACAGGTGCTGCTGGTGTTATGTTTACACTGGACACTGAATCGGGTTTCCGTGATGTTGTATTCATTACAGCCTCTTATGGCTTGGGTGAAATGGTCGTTCAAGGCGCAGTAAACCCTGACGAATTCTATTTATCTAAACCATTGCTTAATGCGGGCAAACACTCAATTTTACGTCGTAATCTTGGCTCTAAACATCAAAAAATGATTTATGGCGAAGAAGCATCTGCGGGTAAATCAGTGGTTGTTATCGACGTTGAAAAACAAGAACGCCAACAATTTTCATTAAACGACCATGAGCTTCAAGAACTTGCTAAACAAGCTTTAATCATTGAAAACCATTACGGTTCACCAATGGATATTGAATGGGCTAAAGATGGCGATGACGAACAAATTTATATCGTACAAGCCCGTCCTGAAACTGTAAAAAGTCGCGAAAATGTCGGCACCATGGAACGTTACCTTTTAAAACAAAAAGGTACTGTGGTCTGTGAAGGCCGTTCAATTGGTCAACGTATTGGTTCAGGTAAAGTACGTATTGTTACGTCTATTAAAGAAATGGACAAAGTACAACCAGGCGACGTTCTTGTTTCGGACATGACTGACCCAGACTGGGAACCAGTCATGAAACGTGCAGCTGCAATTATCACCAACCGTGGTGGTCGTACCTGTCACGCTGCAATCATTGCACGTGAATTAGGTGTACCTGCAATTGTAGGTTGTGGTAATGCAACTGAAGTGCTTACCGATGGTCAAGAAGTGACTGTTTCATGTGCCGAAGGCGACATGGGCTTTATCTATGAAGGTGCGTTAGATTTCGAAATTCAACGTAACTCAATTGAATCTATGCCTTCACTACCGTTCAAAATCATGATGAACGTCGGTAACCCTGACCGTGCATTTGACTTCGCGCAAATTCCAAACGAAGGTATTGGCCTTGCACGTTTAGAATTCATCATCAACCGTATGATTGGTGTGCATCCTAAAGCATTGTTAAACATTGATAGCTTACCACGTGAAACACGTGCTGCTGTGATGGCGCGTACTGCGGGCTACTCTTCTCCAATCGAATTCTATGTAGAAAAATTAGTTGAAGGTATCTCTACCCTTGCTGCCGCTTTTGCCGACAAACCAGTCATTGTTCGTATGTCTGACTTCAAGTCAAACGAATATGCGAACTTAATTGGCGGTAAGTTGTACGAGCCAGAAGAAGAAAACCCAATGTTGGGCTTCCGTGGCGCAAGTCGCTACGTGTCTGATAATTTCCGTGACTGCTTCGAATTAGAATGTCGCGCACTGAAAAAAGCACGTGATGAAATGGGCTTAACCAACATTCAAATCATGATTCCTTTTGTACGTACAGTTGCAGAAGCGAAACGTGTCATTGAATTATTGGGTCAAAACGGTCTTAAGCGTGGTGAAAACGGCCTTAAAGTGATCATGATGTGCGAATTACCAACCAATGCATTATTGGCTGAACAATTCCTTGAGCACTTCGATGGTTTCTCTATCGGTTCTAACGACTTGACTCAGTTAACACTTGGTCTAGACCGTGACTCGGGTATTGTTTCTCACCTGTTTGATGAACGTGACCCAGCGGTTAAAGCGCTTCTTTCAATGGCAATTCATGCTTGTCGTAAAGCGGGTAAATATGTAGGTATTTGTGGTCAAGGCCCATCTGACCATCCTGATCTTGCCCAATGGTTAATGGAACAAGGAATTGAATCTGTTTCATTGAATCCAGACTCTGTTTTAGATACTTGGTTCTTCCTTGCAGAAGAAAAGACTAAACAAGCTTAATAAAACATGTTAAAAAAGACCCTCTCGTAGGGTCTTTTTTTATCTACGATTTTTTGTTTTTTAGATTTATTTTGAGAATTGAGTTTTATGCAAATTTACTTGGCGAGAAATAACCAACAAGCCGGTCCTTATAGTTTAGAGCAAATCAACCAAATGCTTGCCAGCCAACAAGTACTTTTGACCGATCTTGCATGGCACCAAGGGATGCCTGAATGGAAAGCTTTAGGTGAACTCACACAAGGTAAACTCATCTACCAGCCAGAAGGATATATTGCGCCTGCCAGTGAGCAACCTTTTCAGGCACAGGCAACAACGCAATCAACAGCAGTGAAGCCACAAACAAATGCTCAGCAAACCTTAGCTTCAATTCCAAGTCGTGTGCTGGCGAAAATTGTCGATATTCTTTTATGGGTTCCTGCAACCTATATTTTAACGGGTTTCTTTTCAGAAAAAGAAGCAGCACAATTTAATGCCTATAACATCCAATTTATGGATGCAATGTTTGGCACAGTCGCCAACCCGACATTGGCACAAGAATTACAAACTAAAATGGTGGAAATGTTTCCGCAACAAGCATGGATTGCAATGGGTATTTACTTATTCATCATGCTTGCGATTCAGGCTTTTCTGATTGCTAAATCGGGGCAATCTATTGGTAAAAAACTCACCAAAATTAAGATTGTAGATGCTGAAACAGGTGAAAAAACGTCCCTGCTACGTGCCTTTACCTTAAGAAGTGTCTTGTTTATTTTCTTAAATTTTGTGTTTATGTTCATTGCAATTGTAGATCTTGCCTTTGGATTTGGGGCAAAACGTCAAACTTTGCACGATAAAGTTGCCAAAACCAAGGTCATTAAACAGTAAATTATAAAATAAAATGGGGGATGAACTTTTCACCTCCACTTTATCCTAGCATATTGAAATTAAAATAAAATTCTTATAAAAAACACTTAATTCTGACCAGTAAAATTGGTTTTTATAACAGCCATTTAAAGCATGTTTATGTATAGCTTAGTTTCCCGATATGAGGCATAATCCCCTTCAACGTAGCGGTGTCTCATGATTGAGACCGATTTTCCATGTCTAAAAAAATCGTTTGCAATCATGCGCCACTATAATCGCTATCCCATATTTAATTAGGGAATGGGACTCTTCACCGAGGTTGTAAAATGAGACAAACGATTTTAGCTGTATTGTCTTTATCTGCGATGGCTGCGCTCTTAACTGGGTGTGGCGGTGATATGGTACTTCTAAACTCAAAAGGTCCAGTAGCACAAGGTCAATCAGATCTTATGATGACTGCGATCTATTTAATGCTTCTAGTGGTGATTCCATCAGCACTTATGGCAGTTTGGTTTAGCTGGAAATATCGCGCATCGAATAAAGATGCAGACTATAAACCTACATGGGCACACTCAACTGCAATTGAAGTTGTAGTATGGGGTGTTCCTGTAATTATTATTGGTATTTTAGCGTGGTTAACTTGGTGGGGTTCCCACAAGTATGACCCATACCGCCCAGTTGATTCAGATAAAGCTCCTTTAACTGTTCAAGTTATTGCTGAACAATTCAAATGGATCTTCATCTACCCAGAACAGGACATTGCGACTGTTAACGAATTACGCTTCCCAGAACAAACTCCGGTTAGCCTTCGTTTAACGTCTAACTTTACAATGAACTCGTTCTTTATCCCTGCATTGTCTGGTCAGATTTATGCAATGGCGGGTATGCAAACTCACCTGAATTTCTTAGCAAATGAAACTAGCCCAGCCGAAGGCTACCGTGGTTTCTCTGCGAACTATTCAGGCTATGGCTTCTCACAAATGCGCTTCCGTGCTCATTCTGTGACAGATGCTCAGTTTGCTGAATGGGTAAATGCAGTTAAAGCAGGTAAGGGTTCAACTATTAACCCTAACGCAGTTCAAAAAGCTGTTTTAGACCAAGCTGAATTTGCAACCTTACGTGACGGTAACCGTGGTAAGCACCAAATCGAAGCATTAGTGGCAAAAGCAACGACTCCAGAAGAAAAGGCTGCTGCTGAAGCAATGAAGCCTTATCCGACTAAGCCACACCCAGTGACTTATTATTCTTCAGTAGAACCTAAATTGTTCGAATCTGTGATTCACAAATACATGAGTAACTACCACGGTGCTGATCACTCAGCTACAGGTACGCACGAAGCAGCTGCTTCTGAAACTCATGCAAATGCTGGTCATTCGACTGCTTCTGTAGGGGAATAAGACATGAGCTTATTAGGTAAGTTAGGTCCAGATGCAATACCACACGATCCAATCGTGTTAGCAACTGTTGTAATGATGATCCTAGGCGGTATCGCAGTTTTTGCGGGTATCACCTACTTCAAAAAATGGAACTACCTGTGGACTGAATGGTTCACATCTGTAGACCATAAAAAAATTGGTATCATGTATATCTTCGTGTCAATTGTCATGCTTGTGCGTGGCTTTGCCGATGCAATCATGATGCGTCTTCAGCTGTTCCTTGCAAAAGGTGGCGGCGAAGGCTACTTGCACCCAGAACACTATGACCAGATCTTCACCGCGCATGGCGTGATTATGATCTTCTTCGTAGCAATGGGTCTTGTTGTTGGTTTAATGAACATTGCTGTACCACTTCAAATTGGTGCACGTGACGTAGCATTCCCACTATTAAACTCTTTAAGCTTCTGGTTGTTCGCAGGTGCTGCGGGTCTAATGATGGCTTCGCTTGCAATTGGTGAGTTCGCTGCAACAGGTTGGATGGCTTACCCTCCACTGTCAGGCATTGAATACTCTCCAGGCGTAGGTGTAGATTACTACATTTGGGCACTTCAAATTTCTGGTCTAGGTACACTTTTAACTGGTGTTAACTTCTTTGTTACCATCATTAAAATGCGTGCGCCTGGCATGAAACTTATGGACATGCCTATTTTCACTTGGACAGCGCTTTGTACTGTAGTACTTATTATTGCGGCGTTCCCAGTGTTAACTGCAACCATTGCAATGCTTACACTTGACCGTTACTTCGGTTTCCACTTCTTTACAAATGACTTGGGTGGTAGCCCAATGTTGTATGTAAACTTGATTTGGACTTGGGGTCACCCAGAAGTATACATCTTAGTATTACCAGCTTTTGGTATTTACTCTGAAGTTGTATCTACTTTCTCTCGCAAATCATTGTTTGGTTATAAATCAATGGTGTATGCGACTATCGCGATCACAGTATTGTCATTCGTGGTATGGGTTCACCACTTCTTTACAATGGGTGCTGGTGCCAACGTTAACGCGTTCTTCGGTATCATGACCATGGTCATTGCGATTCCTACTGGTGTGAAAATCTTCTCTTGGTTATTCACCATGTATAAGGGCCGCATTACCTTTACAACACCTATGCTTTGGACACTTGGCTTCCTTGTGACTTTCGGTATTGGTGGTTTAACGGGTGTGTTAATGGCAGTTCCACCAGCGGACTTCTTGGTACACAACTCATTATTCCTAATTGCTCACTTCCATAACGTAATTATTGGTGGTGTAGTATTTGCAATGTTCGCAGGTATCATTTTCTACTGGCCAAAAATGTTTGGTTGGAAGCTGAATGAAGCTTGGGGTAAAGCAGCGTTCTGGTTCTGGTTCTTCGGTTTCTATTTTGCATTCATGCCACTTTATATCCTTGGTTTCATGGGTATGACACGTCGTTTGAATACATATGACAACCCTGAGTGGGACCCGTACTTAGCAATCGCACTTTTCGGTTCTGTTCTTGTTGCTATCGGTATCTTCTGTTTTGTTATGCAAATTGTTGTCGGTTTCCTTCAACGCAATGACAACTTAGACCTTACTGGCGACCCATGGGATGGCCGTGTACTTGAATGGTCTACTTCGTCTCCTGCTCCGTTCTATAACTTTGCTTATCTTCCTAAGGTCAATGGTATTGATACTTTCTGGACTGACAAAGAGAATGGTATTGCATACGCGAAACCAACCAAGTATGAAGACATTCACATGCCAACCAACCGTGCGGCAGGCTTTGTAATTGCAATGTTTATTACAGTTATGGGCTTTGCTTTAATCTGGCACATTTGGTGGTTAATCGTGATCACTTTCATTGCTTCTATCATCAGCTTCATCGTTTCTTCTTTCACAAAGAAAGTGGACTACTATGTTCCTGCTGCTGAAGTTGAACGCATTGAAAATGAACGTTACGCGATTCTTGAAAAACACTTGAAGAAGGACTAAGACAATGGCTGAAGTACTTCATCACGATAACCACGGCCATGATGAACATCATCATCACGATGATACTGACATCACAGTCTTTGGTTTCTGGACTTACTTGATGAGTGACTTGGTTCTGTTCGGGACACTCTTCATTGCGTTCGCTGTTTTAAGCAGTCATATTCCAATGGGCACACCTAGTGCGAAAGACTTGTTTGGCGACTCTTTAGGTTTCGTCTTAACTGAGACTTTTGCCCTACTTATCTCATCGGTAACATTCGGCTTTGCAGTTCTTGCAGCATACAAAAAAGATGTTGCTAAAGTATTAACTTGGTTAGCCATTACTTGGGTATTTGGCGCGGCCTTCATTAGCATGGAAATTTATGAGTTCAATCATTTAGTTCATGCTGGCCACGGCCCAACTACAAGTGCGTTCTTATCTGCGTTCTTTACCTTGGTAGGTACGCACGGTATTCACGTAACTTCAGGTTTGGTATGGATGCTGGTATTGATGTATCAAATCAAGAAAAATGGTTTGACACTTGCAAATACTCGTCGTCTTGCTTGCCTAAGCTTGTTCTGGCACTTCCTTGACATCGTTTGGATCTGTGTATTCAGCGTAGTTTACTTAATGGGAGTACTATAATGAGTCATGATCATAATTCTGCTGGTGCAGCTCACGGTAATACTAAACAGTACACCATTGGCTTTATCCTTTCAGTTATCCTCACAATCATTCCTTTTGGTATGGTGATGGCTGGCGGATTTGGCCGTGGTTTGTTAGTTACTGTTATTGCAATTACAGCAGTCGCTCAGATTCTAGTGCAGTTAATTTATTTCCTGCATATGAACTCATCTTCAGAACAACGTTGGAACGTTATTGCATTCGTGTATACGATTCTAACTGTTGCTATTCTGCTGGTTGGTTCTGTATGGATCATGAACTACTTGCACTACAACATGATGATCTAAACGGATCATCATGCTGAAAAAGTATTTATTCCTGACTAAGCCAGGAATTCTCTTTGGTAACTTTGTTACCACTCTGGGCGGCTTCTTTTTAGCCGCTCAGGGGTCTGTAGATTTCCTCCTCCTTTTCATTACCCTACTAGGTACAACATTAGTTGTTGCCTCTGGTTGCGTCGTCAATAACGTCATTGATCAAGATATTGATCAAAAGATGGAACGGACGATGAATCGCGCATTGGTCAAAAAAACAATCAGCCCTTCCATTGCACTAGTTTTTTCAGCCGCACTTGGAGTTTTAGGTTTCGCCCTGCTGTGGTTTTTTGTCAATGCCTACGCCTTTGGCTTTGCTGTACTTGGTTTTGTTGTTTATGTCATTTTTTATAGTCTTTGGAGCAAACGCACCTCTATTCATCAAACGGTGATTGGTAGCATTTCTGGCGCAAGCCCTCCTGTTATTGGCTATACCGCAGTTTCAAATGAATTTGACGTTGCTGCACTGCTACTTTTTTTAGCATATGCACTTTGGCAAATGCCTCATTCATGGGGAATTGCTGTATATCGTTTTAATGACTATAAAAATGCAGGCATTCCCATTTTGCCTGTTGCGCGTTCAATTTTCCGCACGAAAGTTGAAAGCCTGATTTATGTTGTATTGTTTGCTGCTGTGCTTAATGGTTTGTATTGTTTTGGCTATACCAATATGTTCTTTTTAATCACCTTTAATGCCTTATCCGCATATTGGGTGTATTTATCAATTATTGGATTTAAAGCTGAAAATGATCAAGTTTGGGCTAAAGGCTATTTCTTATATTCGGTTATTTTAATTACCGCATTAAGTTTCAGCTTTAGTTTTAGCTACATATCACCTGCACCGCACTTACCGTTGTTCTAAAAAAAGGATAGAGTTTTCTCTATCCTTTTTTTATTTATCTCATTTACCATTATTTTAAAATCTGCGCTACTTTAGCTTTCATTGCTCCCCCAAAACCACAACACGTTTCAATATCTCCGTTCATTTCTATATAAAACTCAGCAACGACACTCTACTGTTGAAATTTTTCATTTGCCTCAGGCTATAAAACCTTACCTCACCCATAAAAAAACTTTTGTAAATGATTCATCTGCGAAAGCCCGATAACATTCTATGCTTTATTTTTTACTCACTTGTGGCTGACCATATTGATCTGCCATTACTTCGACCAATTGATCTAGACGAATATATTTTTTAATGACTTGATCAATATCTGCTTTGGTCAACGTTGCAATCGCTTGATCACGTTTTTCACGCTCCAGTAAAGTACGGCCTTTTTCTAACTGCGGAATCAACATACTGTGAATACGGCGATCATCTTCTAATGCAGTCAGGCGTTTTTTCAACATTGTGGCTTTCGCAGCTTCTAGCTCTTGTTCCGTAATGCCTTTATTCAACATTTCTTGCAATACTTTATGTACAGCCTGAGAAACCTGTGCAGACTTTCCAGCCGTGTAATTGGCACTAATTAATAAAGCGCCCGATTCATTCCAATCACTAAAATTAACGTCTGCACCAAAACCATAAACCAGTGCATTTTTCTCACGTAACTCCTGCGCCAAACGTGAAGATAGCTGTGAGTCTCCTAAAATATGACGAAATACTTGTAAGGCAGGCATATCTGGATTGTCTGTTCCCACAGGCATGGTCAATAAAGCCTGATAACTACCAAACTCACGCTGTTCAGACAATGCATGTACTTTCTGAGCCTTATACGCAGTGTATTCATCCGTTAAGCGCTCATAAGGTTGTGTCGACTCCCAATTGGCAAACTCAGCATTTAAGCGCTTTTTGATGCGTTTAACATCGAACTCTCCAGTAATCGCGATGTTGGCATGATTGGTTTTAAAAAATTGTTGATACAGTTGTTGCACCTGTTCACGCGTGGCTTCCTGATACTGTTTTTTCACCAATTCAGGTTCAAAATGATAACGCAAGTCCCCCGGTTGATAGATTTCAATCAAACGGGCCATGGTAAGTGCAGCGACTGTACTCGGCTCTGTATATGGGCGATCTAAACTTGACAGACTTTGTGATTGAATTAAATCAAACTGAGTTTGTTCAAATAATGGTGTCTTAATAGCATCTAAAAAATATCGAAAGAAATCTTCAAATTTTTCTTTTTTAGCTGAAATTTGCAAACTAAAGCTATTTCCGCTCGCACTTACACTCGCAAAACCACCTGATTCAATAATTTTATCCGCAATCTGCTGCAAACTTTTATCTTTAGAAGCTCGGAACAATAAATATGCCGTTAAATCTAAAGTCACATCTTTATTCTTTAATAATTCGGCTGTACCAAAATCTAAGGAAATAGAAGCATAGGTTTTATCGTCGCGAGTATTGGTTGGAAATAACGCATATTGAATGCCATTTTTTAATTTACCACGCTGAATTTGCTTTTCTTTCTGTAGTAAATACGTTTTAGATTCTTGTACATACTGTTTTACTTCAGCCTGATAAGCACTGACATCTTTCAATGGCTCTTCCGTTGTCGCCTGCTGATCAAGAGTTTTTAGAGGCTCAACCTTTTGTTGCTCTAAGGCTTTTTTCTGCGCTTCGGGTGTTGGTAAAATATTACCCGTTAAACGATGTTCTGGGCGTAAAAATGCTTTATAAGCGGTATTCACATCTACAGGTTTTAACTTATAGACCTCGTCTAAATCTTTAAAATACTGTCCCCAATTTCCCTGATGTGCAACATAATAGTCACTCAGTCTTGAACCCAAAGCAGTTGCATTATTTTTAATGTTATCGGCCTGATTGCGCGTCATACTTTTTATACGGTTTAACTCTGTTTCATTAAAATCTTTAGTCTGCTCTACACCGTGATTTAATGCTGTTTGTACTTGTGTAGCATTATGGTTTGGCGCATAAACTGCCCCCATAAATACCAAATTAAAGTCGCGGTCTAACCATGTACTTGACTGAACAGCCGTCGCTAAGCCAGATTCCACAATGCTTTGATATAAATGACCACTGGGCTGTAAAGTAAATAATGCAGGTGACATTGACAGCGCAGGTACCAATGAGTGATCTGCACCATTTAAGTAAATATTAAACTTGGCTAAATCGCTGCCTTTTTGCACTGTAAATTCACGCTGTTTAATTTTAGCTCCATCGAGCTTAGGCACCACAATTGGGGTTGGCACTGGACGTGATGCAATTGAGCTAAACTGAGCATCAATTTGTTTTAATACCGTTGCTTTATCAAATTTACCCGAAAGTACCATGACCGCATTATTCGGTGCATACCATGTCCGATAAAATTGATTCAGCTCTTTCATACTAATCGATTGAAGTTCATTTAAATCGCCAATGGGTAAACGCCCCAAATACTGATTCCCATAGGCACTTTTGAAAATTTGATCCATCATGACCGCAAATGGCTGATCTAAACGTACTTCACGCTCACGTTTTACAATGGCAATTTCAGAAGGAACGTATTTTTCTTGTAGTACCAACTTATCCATACGTTCAGCTTCTAAATGAATCACTTCATTTAGCGCATTTTGTTCTGGGCGCACAACATTGGTATATTTAGTTGAATAATAATCTGTACTGGCATTGGTCATTAAGGTGTATTGATCTAGTCTGCGCTGAAATTCATCACCCTGAATATTTTGCGTACCTTTAAAGGCTAAATGTTCTAATAAATGTGCTAAACCACCTTTGCCTTGTGGATCGTTCAATGAACCTGTCAAATAAACAGTATTCATAAAAACTTTATCTTCCTTGTTATTCTGCGCAAGAATGATGCGAAAGCCATTATCTAGTTTATATTCTTCAATATTTTGTTCTGTTTTAATCAATATGGGCTGAGCTAAAATTGTGCCACTAAAACCAAGAAAAAAAAGCGAAAGTGTCAGTTGTTTAAAGCGCATAAACGTCTAATTCCCAGTCAGAAAATGTAAATTTTTTGTCATGTTTATATTAAAGAGATGATTCTCACTACACAGTATGTTTTAAAAAATCTGCCAGACCATAGACCAGCAAATTTTAATCAACAACAGTCCAACAAATTCTAAATTAATCTATCTTAATAGATGTTGTTATTCTGCATCTAAATAAATTTCGGCTTGCATATACAATTTTGCATAACCTGAGATTTCGATCCGTTCATTTCCCAACATCACACAATACAACTCACCACCTCGTCTAGAGGCCTGATAAGCCGTTAATGTATCTTTGCCCAATTTATCCGCCCAAATTGGCACAATAGCAGTATGGATTGAGCCTGTAACAGGGTCTTCATCAATCCCATTGGCCGGTGCAAAATAACGCGATACACAGTCATATTGTTGCCCTGTGGCAGTAATAGCCACATCTTTTGCATTCAATTGCTCAGATGCTGTAATTGCTGTACGCAATTTTCCCAACTGTTTAAGTAATGCCAAATTGGGTTGTTCATCCAATACATCTTGTACCGTTTCATATTCCACAATATAAGCTTGTGCGTTTAAATACACCTGCCTAAAAGGCTTACTCAATGCTCGCTTAAGCAATTCAGGATATTCTGTAACGACCTCTGCACGACGAATGGGAAAGTTCATTTGAATCTTGCCATCTTCTTCTTGATGAATAATAAAGATACCTAAATCTTTGACATGAAATTGAATTTTTTTAGCGACGGTAAAATCTTTAAATAACACATAACTGCTGGCCAATGTGGCATGGCCACAGAAATCTACTTCTGTCGTTGGGGTAAACCAACGAATTTCATAATTTTCATGATCATCTTTCACAGCACTGGTTTTTACAAAAGCGGTTTCTGCCAAATTATTTTCCATGGCAATATTTTGCATCACAGCGTCATCTAACCATTGATCCAATACAATAACCGCCGCAGGGTTCCCTTTAAAAAGTTCTGTGCTAAAGGCATCAACCTGATACATTTTCATCTGTGGTATTCCAAGTTTACTATTTGATTTTCAATATTTATTATCTTACAAAAGAAAAGCCAATACGAATACACTGGCTTTTCTTTTGTGATTTTTCTTTCAATGAATGCGCACAATATATAAATTAGCTATGCTTTAAATCGACATCATCTTGATTAAAAATACTCTTATTCGTTTGCCCCAAAATTTGACTGGTAACTGTCCCTGCCGTCATTGAACCATTCACATTTAATGCGGTACGCCCCATATCAATTAAAGGTTCAATTGAAATGAGCAAAGCCACCAAAGTCACAGGCAAACCCATAATAGGTAAAACAATTAGAGCTGCAAATGTTGCCCCACCACCCACACCTGCTACACCAATTGAACTTAAAGTCACCACACACAATAAAGTCAAAATCCAAAGCGGGTCTAAGGGATTAATGCCCACCGTTGGCGCAACCATGACTGCTAACATTGCAGGATATAACCCCGCGCAACCATTTTGACCAATGGTTGTACCAAATGATGCAGAAAAACCAGCAATAGATTCAGGTATACCCAGACGACGAGTCTGAGCTTCAATATTCAATGGAATACTGGCCGCACTCGAACGGCTTGTAAATGCAAAAGCCAAAACAGGCATAACTTTTTTAAAAAATCGAATAGGATTGATACCGGTCATCGCCAAAATAGTAGCATGCACAGCAAACATAATTGCCAAGCCAAGATAAGAGGCAATTAAAAATCCGCCCAAATTTAAAATATCAGCAAGTTTTGAACTGGCCACAACTTTAGTAATAAGTGCAAATACACCATAAGGGGTCAGCAACATAACCAGACGCACCAATTTCATGACCCAAGCCTGTAAGGTTTCAATGGCTATTAAAACCCGCTGTCCTTTTGGTGCATCATCCTGAATCAGTTTTATTCCCGCTATTCCCAACAGTACCGCAAAAATCACCACACTAATAATTGAAGTCGGATGTGCGCCTGTTAATTCAGCAAAAGGATTGCTTGGAATAAAAGAAAGAATTAAATCAGGTACATTTAAATCGGTTACTTTACCGACATAATCAGCATTTAACTGCGCTAAACGCTCTGTTTCTTGTGAACCTTGTACCAACCCCACAGCTGTTAAACCAAAAAAATTGGTAACAACAACGCCAACAAAAGCTGCAATAAAAGTGGTAATTAACAATGTACCAATACTGTAAAAGCTAATTTTACCCAATGAACTGGCATCATGCAGTTTAATCACCGCCCCTAAAATAGAAATAAAGACCAAAGGCATGACCACCATTTGAAGCAGTTTAACGTACCCATTTCCCACCACATTAAACCACCGAATAGATTCTGCTAGGACTTCAGGTGACGTCCCATAAACAGCATGTAAACCCAGCCCAAAAACCACCCCAAGTCCCAAGCCTGCAAATACTTTCTTAGAGAGACTCCAATGTGTTTTTTGTGTTTGCGCAAGCAATACTAATAGCCCAATAAAAACAATAATATTGAGCATTACTGGCGTATTCATATTCATTCCTTCCATTACATCTTTATATTATACCCCTGCGCTACGGCGCTATCTTATGATTATTTTGTAATGACCCAGATGACATATTCAATAGATTAACTTTTATGCGATGACCCATTTTATTCAATTCATAATCCAGAGTATGTTTTAGATAACCCTGAGTTTTAAATATGCTAAAACCCCTTTAACTTATTGAATTAGAAAAACGACCGATCCTGTGATTCACCTCAACTCATTTCCATGCTACTTTTGAATGAATTCTCCATAAATATAAAGTGTATCTAATGTCTTTTAAAATTCACTGTATAGATGTCAAAAATGCGTTGCAAAATTATATTTGGATACTCGAACATGAAGCATCCAAAGAAATAATAGCCGTCGACCCAACAGAAGCAAATTTAGTTGAGCAGTTTTGCAATACGCATGATTTAAAATTGGCACAAATTTGGCTGACGCATTGGCATAAAGACCATATTGGTGGTGTACCTGAATTAATCAAAAACCGTAATATTCCTGTATATGGCCCACGTGAAGAACTCAGTAAAATTCCCTTTATCACCCATGCTCTTGAACATGAAAATCAGTTCAAATTTCATGGATTAAACATCGATATCATTGCTGTTCCAGGACATACTCTGGGCCATATTGTGTATCTCATAGATGCTTTAGACGTTTTATTTTGTGGCGATACATTATTTGCAATGGGCTGTGGCCGTGTGTTTGAAGGTACATATCAACAAATGTATCACGCGCTTACGCGACTTGCAGCTCTACCCGCACGCACCCAAGTGTATTGCACCCATGAATATACCTTAGCCAATGCACAATTTGCGCGACACGTCGAACCTGACAATCTTGCCATTCAAAATCGCTTCGATGTGATTGAAGCAAAACGCATGCTTGGTCAATGTACATTACCCAGTACCATCGAATTAGAATTAGAAACCAACCCATTTATTCGGGCCGAAAGCGTGGAAGAGTTTCAACGCTTGCGAGAGCTTAAGGATAATTTCTAAGCAATCACTCCAAATAGGCTGTGAAATACGTATATATTCCCACCAATACAATAATCTTATAAGCGTTTTTCTCAGCCATCATTTTTAAAATCTATGCTTCTGTTCTTTTTATATCCAGATTTATATTAATTACTCACAAATCATTACACTACAAAAATATTAAATAAAATCAAAATCTTGATATTTAAAACCTCGATTCAAACTCCTATTTATGCACAATTTATCATCATAAAATAATTAATTTAATAAAAATAGAAATTTGCCCTTTAAAAGTTATTTAAACACCCCTATCTAATATTTAACAATGAATAAGGAGTTCGCTCGTGAAAAAAGTGGTTAAAGCAAAAAATCTGATTGCCTTTCGTCTATGGTTGGAAAAACTAGGTTATAACGTTCGTACCTTGGCGGACAATCGAGGGTTCTCTTTTAGTTTCAAAAAAGAATACGGTCTTGTTACCTATGAACTTGCAGGTAATGCTTTAGCCATACAATTGGGTGAAGAATTTGAGGATCACTTAAAAGCTTAAAATTTCCCAACTTTTTAATCGAGAAAAATGGATTTTTCAAAATATAGCCCTCAAATTAAATGAGGGCTTTTTATTATTCAAATTATTACTAAATTTTAGGCAATAAAAAAGCAAGGTCATTTACCTTGCTTCAATATAATGGTGGGGACGGAGAGACTCGAACTCTCACACCTTGCGGCGCTGGAACCTAAATCCAGTGCGTCTACCAATTTCGCCACGTCCCCATTTTGGGTGCCAATAAACATTGGACTTTCAACAACTCAATTCAACTTAAGATGAATTTTTTACAATAAAAAAGCAAGGCCAACTACCTTGCTCTAATATGATGGTGGGGACGGAGAGACTCGAACTCTCACACCTTGCGGCGCTGGAACCTAAATCCAGTGCGTCTACCAATTTCGCCACGTCCCCATCATTGGGTACTAACATAAAGTTAGACTTTGTAAAACTTGGCAGAGGATCAAGGACTCGAACCTTGACGAACGGTTTTGGAGACCGTCATGCTACCATTACACCAATCCTCTATTGCACATTCCTTAAACCTGTTTAAGATCTAAGTGGTGGGGACGGAGAGACTCGAACTCTCACACCTCGCGGCGCTGGAACCTAAATCCAGTGCGTCTACCAATTTCGCCACGTCCCCAATGGCTGTGTATATTATAGAGATCATTTAGACATGACAAGCCCTTTTTATAAAATTACTTCTTGTTTGATTAAATAAAAAACAAAAAAACTTTTTTTGCTTTTTTCTTAAACAATTTCAGTTATTAAGCATGTTTTTATTGGGTCAAAACTATCAACTCGTTGGCTTTTTTGCTTGGCAAGTAGCATTTGCAATAACGGTTTAAAACATAAAAAATGCTGAGGAAGATCAATATTTAAACGTTGGCAATGTAAATAAGCCCAATCTTCATAACTCTGTGCCTGTAAACGCTGCCCTGTTAACCATTCCAACAGCACAATACCGAATGCATAAATATCACTTTGTATGCTTTTAGCTTGACCTTGAAATAATTCTGGCGCCATATAACGTGGTGTGGCATTCATTGTGGTCAAAGAAGAAGTATTGAGTGCTAAGGTCTGTTCAAAATCAATCAGTCTCACCCGCCCTTCATACACCACAAAATGTTCTTTCTTAATATCTGCATGTAACCAACCTAATCGAGTCAGTTCATCGAACATTTCCACTATCTGTAGCAATAACCATTTGATCTGGCCCACCCCCAGTTCTTCAGGTATCTGATCGAATGCTGGAGAAGCATCTGGTAAAAGCAACCCTTGCGATTCACATGCATCGAATAACTGATGCTTTAGTTTTTTGACTGGCACAATTTGAAAGGGCAATAAAAAATGAGCCCCCAAAGAATGTAGCAAGGCATACATGCCTAATTCATGTTGAAATCCTAATATTGCGTGTTTAGAGTATGCTCCTACTCTCTGCTGGGTTTTAAGCCAAAACAATAAAGATGGTTCTGCATCTAAGGGTTGCGTTTGAATTTGATACAGTCGACGACCAAAGATGAAGCTTCTGGCCTTGGTTTTAAGAATAAAGTCTGCCGATTGCAATACTTGTTCATTCAACAACAATGAATTCTGCATGCTTTTTTTCTAGAGCATTTTGGTAATGCAATAATTCCAAACAATGTAAAATGGTTTTACCTACACGCGCCTGCGTTTCAATCATTGAAATTTTAGGCCACGTCGCACGCTCACCTTCGCGTTGTAAGATTTTAAATAAATACGGTCGGGGGTTTTGTAACATATAGCTGTAATGACGCAAACTGTGTTTTCCGACAATATTCACATCACCATAATAACGCTGATCGACCACGCCATAACCATGATCTAATAAACGACGTATCGGCGGGACATTTCCAACACGCTCACGGGCAAAATCCATTACCCCTTTTGCCACCACTTTGCCTTGTCTACGAATAATTCGTTCAGGCCAACTCAGCATATCTTTACGAAAACGTGAAATATCATTTTGCATAAAGGGCACAATATGCGGATTCACCTGACTAGCAATTGAATAGTTAATATTGTACAAACGCGCCATTTTTTGTTGCGGGAAGTCACTGCGTACACTGCCATCAACCCAACTTGTCGATGCCATATACGGTGTATATTGTCCATCATAACGCTTGCTGGTGAGCTTCACGGGTGGAAACAACACAGGAACTGCACAAGAAGCCAATACCGCGCTCCACACCAATAAGTCTGGCGAAGTATACGCATTCATAATACGGGCATCTTGTGAAGCATCGTATGGTGCTACAGCAATATTAATATCTAAGCCCGACTCCTTTTTTGCTTCTGCAAAGGTCAAATTACCCAAATTTTCTTTTAAGAAATTTTTTAAATATTTAACATCAGCCAAACCACCATTCCCTTTGAGCAAGTCGCTGATTTTCCTGAAGTGAAAGGCTTCGCTATAAAAGTTCTGCCCTTTCAAAATTTCCATAAATGCAGAAGGTTTAGATACGCCTAACATTGCAGTCATTAGCGCGCCTGCGCTCGAACCAGACAGCACTTTAGGCATTAAGTCTTGTTCCATCAGCGCTTTGCATACCCCTGTATGAAATAAACCTAATGTAGACCCACCTGAAAACATCATGGCAGGCTGACCAAATGCTTTTTGAGATTGCTCAAAAAAACTGATTTTCTCTGACAAAGTAAGGCATTCACACTCTTTTGAAGCAATAAATGCCAAACTTTCGCTGACTTCTGCAACATAGTCTTCAATAATTTTTTTAGTGCCGACATAAGCCACAGAAAACAGCAATGGATGTGCAATATTTGCAATATCGTAAGTTAACCCTTCACTTAAAATATACATTAAATCACGGGTGCGCTTTTGCATTCTGTAACGCTTCAACAAGGCTGAGCGATGTACAATAATTTCAGAATCAAAATATGGTGAATGATTGTCTAACTTCCATTCCTGTGCCCCAGACTCTTCATCTATTTTAAGGGCAACACTTTTCCATTCTTCATAGTTTTCAGCAGTTTCTAACTGTCGTTTTAATTTTTTTATGCGGTACGCTTGATGCGGATTTACATCTCGTGAAAAATCTTTAAATAGCATATCCATTCCTCAGCGCGAGCTTTTTATTTATTACATTTCTTTAAAACTAAAACTGTTGCGAAATTTGATTCGTGATTCAATAGCAATGACAGCGTTAAGTTGGCACAATCTACCGAAATACTATACATTGTTGCTGTAAAATTACATCTATTCATCGATTAATCACAAGCTGAATTTTCATGACCAACATTGATTTACCAGACAATATTTTAAAATCGCTTTCTACAGTACTTTTGCAATTACAGCAAACTTTACCAGAAATACGACAAATACCCGATTTTTCAAGTAGCGCCTATAAATGGCAAGACAAACAATTAAAACCCATTCATCAACCTAAAAAAATGTTTTTGGATAATTTAAAGGGCATTGAAAGACAAAAAGAAAAAGTCATTCAAAATACGCTCCAGTTTTTAAACGGATTCCCTGCCAATGACGTTCTACTTACAGGTTCTCGTGGTACAGGAAAGTCATCGATTGTTCGCGCATTATTGACAGCCTATGAAGCACAAGGGCTTCGTCTAATTGAAATTGAACGAGATGACTTATCTGACCTACCCGAAATTCAAAAGATTATTGCCAATCGCCCTGAAAAATTCATTGTGTATTGTGATGATTTAGCATTTAACGCTGAAGATGAAAACTATCGTAGTTTAAAAAGTGTGTTGGATGGTTCATTACAATCGGGTTCAAGTAATTTTATTATTTATGCCACCAGCAACCGTCGTCATTTATTGCCTGAATTCATGCATGAAAATACGCCCGTCACTAGAGTCGATGTTCCACAATATACAGAATTACACCCACAAGAGGCCATTGAGGAAAAAATCTCTCTGTCAGATCGTTTTGGTTTGTGGTTGTCATTTTATCCAATGGATCAAAAATTATATCTGGAAATTGTAGAGCATTATTTGGCAAAAGCAGAGATGCCCTTTACCGAGGAAACTCGTGCTGAAGCCTTAAGATGGTGTCAATTACGGGGCCAACGTTCTGGACGAGCAGCTTACCAATTTTCTAAACATTGGATTGGGTCAACCCAGCTTGCTTCTAATTAGGAAAAGTCTCAGTTTTGATCATCCATTGATTTATGAATGCTATACGCTTTAAATCAATGGACATCTTCTTGCCTCTACCTTGCGTTGCCTAATTTATTTTACATCCCCCTATTTCTTTAAAAATGACCTTATTGTATAGAACAGATAAGCAACTATTGTGATCAGCTTTTGGATTTTGACATATCAAAGGTCGACAAAATGCTTCAAACTCTGTGCAACCTCTTTCTTATAGTCATGTATATTTTTCATTATTTAGAGAGGATTCACCCATTTTAAGGACTCACCGATGACCGACACCGAACTCAATTCACTTTCAGTTGAAACCGATGCAAAACTATTTTCACGCAGTTTTGACTTTTCACTCGACTTTGAAAAAATCAACTTTAGAAAACGTCCAAAATTGTACCGTATTGGCCGTGGTGAAGAAGGTGTATTATTGGTTGAACCGTACAAGTCTGAAATTCTACCGTTTTGGGCGTTTGAAGATGTAGCTCAAGCGACCGAAAGCAGCGATAAAATTTTCGCCTTATTTTTAGAATATTTGGAAAATAACGATTTTGTTGGCGCAGACATGGCACGCAAATTCTTGTTGATGGGTTATACCCGTGCGCGTCGTTATGCCAATCATAAAAAAGGTTCGATTAAAACTGGCCGCAAAAGCAAAGGCGCAACCCCTAAAGTAAAAGCCGCAGTTGACGTAGCGAACCCAACTGAAAAACCACAACGTAGCCCTGAAGATTTAGCCAAAGTTGCGGTTGCTAAAATCTTTAAAGAAAAAAGCGATCAAGCTAAAGCCAATGAAAAATACGTTGAGTTGAAAGAAAAGTTCAATGAAATGATCCGTAAAGATTAATCATTTCATTTCTGAATAAGGCGCAATATTTCTTAAAATATTGCGCCTTATTTTTTGATAAAAATAACTAAATATAGGTATAGCTCATTTCTGATATAAGAAATACTCTCAGAAATCCAATAATGAAATATTAGAAGAGTTATGAATGTTGATCAAAAAATACTTAAAATAAAATTACTCTGGCTTTGTTAGCTCAGTCATCGGCCAACGCGGTGTCGTCGTTACTGACAGCCCATCACATTGCCCTGATTTTAAGCGCTGATAACCCGCAAAAGCAATCATAGCGCCATTGTCTGTACACAACGCAGGTTCTGCATAAAATACAGTTGCTCGAATTTTCATTAGATCCGCTTCCAAACGTTCACGTAAACGACTGTTAGCGCTGACGCCACCTGCGATCACCAAACGCTTTAAACCTGTTTGCTTTAAGGCTTTCACCGATTTTTTAACCAGTGTATCGACCAATGCTTCTTGGAAAGAGGCAGCAATATCTGCTTCACGGCCTTCGCCTTCCACTTTTTTTAACTGCACCGATACCGCTGTTTTCAGACCACTAAAAGAAAAGTCTAAACCTTGGTGCAACATTGGACGTGGAAATGCAAAGGCATTCATATCTCCATCCACAGCCAATTTTGAAATATTAGGCCCACCTGGATAAGGCAACCCCATCATTTTAGCGACTTTATCAAAAGCTTCACCCGCCGCATCATCAATAGACTCACCTAATAACTCATACTGACCAATACCATAGGCTGCCATGAGTTGCGTGTGACCACCTGAAACCAACAAGGCAACGAATGGAAATTCTGGAGGTGTTTCAGACAATAAAGGTGCCAACATATGCCCTTCCATATGATGCACACCAATTGCAGGTTTATTCAATGCAAAGGCTAAAGTCCGACCAAACAGTGCACCCGTCATAAGTGCCCCCATTAAACCCGGCCCACGCGTATATGCAATGGCATCAATCTCTGATTTTTTCACGCCACTGTCTGCCAGTAATTGCGTCATGAGTGGCACCAATTTACGCACATGATCACGTGACGCCAGCTCTGGTACAACTCCGCCATATTCTGCATGCAATTTAATTTGGCTATACAGCACTTGTCCGCGCAAGCCTAGTTCACTGTCATACAGCGCTAATCCGGTTTCATCACAAGATGTTTCTAAGCCTAAAACGATCATTAAACTGCCTATAACCTGTATCAAATCTATTGCAAAGCCCATTATAGACTTGTGGTATGAGATGTAAATGAGTAAAATACTGACCTTCACTTGTGATCCAAGGCAATTCAGCCTAGATCTTATCCATAACTTAATGAGGATTCTTCATGCCACAAGTTAAATTGAAAGAAGGCGAACCAGTAGACGTAGCTATCCGTCGTTTCAAACGTTCATGCGAAAAAGCGGGCGTTTTAGCTGACGTTCGTAAGCGCGAATTCTATGAAAAACCAACTCAAGAACGTAAGCGCAAAAAAGCTGCTGCTGTTAAACGCTACCAAAAGAAATTGGCGCGTGAATCAGTACGTACTACTCGCCTTTACTAAGATTAATTTGTGATTAACTGCCTGGATAACTAAATGACTACTTTAAAAAACCAAATAACTGACGTTTTAAAAGCAACAATGCGTGCTAAAGAAATGGGTAAGTTAACGGTAATACGTGGTCTTCAGGCAGCAATTAAGCAAATCGAAGTCGATGATCGCGTTGAACTTGACGACGCTCAAGTTCTTGCGGTTATTGAAAAGCAAATAAAACAACGTAAAGAATCGATTAAAGCCTTTCTAGGCGCTAGTCGAGATGATTTAGCTAGTAAAGAGCAAGCCGAACTTGAGATTTTATCTCAATTTCTACCAGAAGCTATGACTGAGGAAGAGCTTGATTCTATCATTGCGCAGACTATCTCTGCGCAAGAAGCTACTAGCATGAAAGATATGGGTAAGGTGATGAACTCTCTGCGTCCGCTCATAGCCGGGCGCGCCGATCCTTCACAAGTTTCCGCTAAAATTAAAGCAAAACTTTCTTAACCCTCATCACACTTCTTTGACGTTGAACTGCCTTTCACTACGAAGACAGTTCATCTGCAAGTCTATTTATTAGATCTTTTTACACCCCATACTTCTAATTAAAATCACACTGTACATTATAATTTTTCAATATTTGCATTTCCTTCGACGACAACATCTGCGCTACCACATCCTTTTTGGTCAGATTGACATATTTTTTATCTAAATATGCACGATTCGCATCAGCAGCTTGATATAGATCATCCGCATGCTTCGCCAAAATCCCACAAAACGTCTTTTGCTGTTCTGCATTAAAGCCCCGTTGCATCGGGTCTAAAGTATTAAAAAAATTCCGAGTATCTTGCTGATAACGATCATTAATTTTACTGACCGCCAATACATATTGTTCCGCACTGGCCGCGTGTACAGCCTGCAACCCCAAACCTGTCATAAAAAAAGCAACTATCATTTTTTTCATTTAATAAGTCTTTCAAATTAAATTATCAAGTGAATACATTGTAGCACTGAGCATTTTCAGGCTACAGATTAAAGAAGATTGAAACCAATAAAATTGGGGAAATATTCCTGATAAGCCAACTCTTTGGGTGCAGGCAATTTACCTTGTGTAACTGTACCCAATCTTAAACGCAAAATATGAGGTAAATCTAAACGATATGAATAAATTGGACTACCGCATTGACCACAAAATACGCGCGCTTTGTTTTCTGTATGAAAATATTCTTTTAATGCATCCGAACCCTGCAATATTTTAAATTTTGTTCGATCAATCGGACTATTCCAACCAAACAAGGCGCCTTGCGCAAGCTTGCAATGCGGACAACAACATAAAATACTTTCCTCAATATCTGCCAAATAATGATATTGAATCCTTCCACATAAGCACTGACCTTGTATCATCCCCCCCTAAATATGCGCTTAAATTTTTAATTGTCGATCTTTTTGCATAACAGTTAAACGCTGATCTATTGTCGCCAATAAAGATTTATTCTCTTTAGCCAAACGCTGTGCATGTAAAAGCGTTTTTATTGCTCTTTCTTCATATCCCGACCAAAACTCAACTTCTGCACGATAGCGCAAGACATTAATAGGTCTAAGTGTAGATGCATGGTCTACATTTGCAGCTTGTTGCATCAAGCGCCAACCACTCACATCTCGTGGATTGTTTTTTAAAAAGCTTTGTACAATAATTTGAGCTTGAGCAGGTTGGTTATTACGAATTAACACCTCAGCATACTTATAATTAAGCGCACGGTTTTCTGGCATAATAATCGCAGCATTCGCAATTCCACTTAATGCCTCTTGGATTTTATTTTGCCCAAGGAAAATATCTGCCTGCAATAAAGTCATTAAAACATGATCTGATTTAATTTTTTTCGCGCGCTCTATTACTGTTTGAGCAGCAACATAATCACCCTGTTGTACTTGAAAAGCTGTCAACGCCAAAAAACCAGCAAAACTATTTTGATCGACCAAAACCTGTAATTGTTGCTCATTGGTCTGCCCAGAAATCACACGGCTATACCACTTAAGCACATCAAAATCTTCATTATTCAAATTTGGCTTTATTTTAGGCAACTGATTTGCTCTTAATCGAGCCTCACTCATTCGCTGTGTTGTCAGCGGATGAGTCAACCAAAAATCGGGTAAAAAACTCACCCTACTGGTCGCGCGGTGCATTACTTCAAAAAAATCGGCCATACTTTGCGGATTATAGCCAGAGGTGTACATATATTGCATTCCAATGCGGTCTGCTTCGCGTTCTTGGTCTCGACTATATGTCAGCTGTTTATCCATTAAGGCAGCCTGTGAGCCTAACATAACAGCGGCCCCCACATCGCTATCGGCTTGAGATGCGACCAACGCGCCCACCAAAATACCTGCAAGCGACAATAAACCTTGCCCCTTAAAAGCTTCTTGAGAGCGACTATAATGACGCTGTGTCACGTGTGCAATTTCATGTGCCATTACACCTGCGACTTCATCCATATTTCGTGCAGAATTAATTAATCCCGTATTTAACGCAAATAACCCACCCGGCACGGCAAATGCGTTAATTTGTGGATCATTAATAATTAACAACCCTACAGGCTGATTCAACTGAGTTTGACTCAAAATATGAGAAAAAATAGTAAATAACCGATCTTCTAGCCAAGGGTTTTGTGTAACAGGCATTTGCTTATTTACTTCGCGAAATACCTGCTCACCAATCGCTTTTTCTTTTTGTTGATCTAAAAGTCCAATTCCACCACCAATATCAGGTACTGAAAATTGAGATGCTACATTAAATTCTACCGTTTGTGTTTGAGCAAGACCTGAGCAAAACCCCAAACTACATGCCAGCAAAAGTCGTTTCAATTTAGCATCCCAATTCATTTATAGCTAAAATAAATATAGCATTGAAAATAGGGTACTTATGAAAGAAAGTGTTATTAAATTTTTAATTAAAGTCTTTATTTACAAGATAACGAGGCATTCGCCCTTCCAAGGCATCAACTAAATTTTGATAGGCCAATTCCGCCATACGCTTACGGGTTTGTGCTGTCGCTGACCCAACATGAGGTAAAGTCACCGCATTTTCCAGTTGAAATAATGCTGAATCTTGCAAAGGTTCTTTCTCGTAAACATCTAAACCAGCTGCAAATATCGTTTTATTTTTTAAAGCTGAAATTAACGCCTGCTCTTCAATTACAGAACCGCGTGAAATATTAACCAAAACAGCATGAGCCTGCATAAGCTCAAGCTCCGCCTCACCAATCAGTGCTTTTGAACTATGATTTAAATCTACAGCAACAACCACAAAATCCGAACGTTGCAATAAATCAGTCAGTTCGCAATATTCTGCATTAAATTGCGTGGCGGTTTCCATTTTTTCACTGCGATTATGGTACAGCACATTCATATTAAAACCATGGAAACCACGTCGTGCTATTGCAGCACCAATATGGCCCAACCCAATAATTCCCAAGGTTTTACCATAAATATCTTGCCCAAATTGATCAGGCCCGACCGTTCTCAGCCACTGACCTTGTTTTGTCCACTGCACCAACGATGGTACTTTTTTTGCAGCACTCATCAATAAAGTAAAAGCTAAATCTGCCGTTGTTTCTGTCAATACATGCGGTGTATGTGCTAACCAAATTTTTCTTTGATTTAAATAACTTAAATCATAATTGTCATAGCCTACACTCACACTAGACACAATTTTTAATTGTTCGACAAACTTTAAGTTGTCTTCATTTAATAATCGCCCAGCTCCAATAAAGCCATCAGCATCTTTGCCCTGCTCTAAAATTTGCTGATTTACGTCCCCTAACTTAGGGTTAATTTGAACAACATGATAGCACTGCTGTAATTTCGTCAAAATTTCATGATCAATCTGGCTAAAAACTACAACTTTCTGCTTCATTTGTTCGTTACTCCTTGATTTTATTTTGCATAAATTGCCACAAGCGCTTCTTCAATAAAGGCTGCTCAACCATCTCTTGTAAAGACGCAAGTTGAATATGCGCCGAAGAGGTCAAATGTGGAATTTGCCCCAAACATAAGATATTTTTTTCTGTACTGATTGCATCTAAAAAACCCGATACATAAGACGAAGCGCCACGACCATCTTGCATATTGAGCCACAAAAATGGCCATTGCAAACTATGAAATTCAGCCTGAACTGCACGTTGGATATTTTTCCACAGAAGCTGCTGATCTGCCGTGACTGTTGTTGCGTCTATCAATAAGACACACTGTGTCAAGCAAATGGCTTCAATTGAAAATGCATCAATCTTTAAAACGGAAGACAATTCACTGGATGTTGCAGGTACGACGACATCAACAGCTGGAATATTTTTTTCAAAGACTGTTTTTATTTGAGGTTGTACGGGTGTCTTAGCTGGCGTAACAACAGGTTCTACTTTAGCCGGTGTGCTAGGCAAAATAATTTCAGAGACATTTTCTTGCTGTGCTGAATCACGCCAAAGATAAGATTGATTGTGCTCGCACACAGCGTCCCTTGGAATCCAGATATCGATTCCCAATGTCGCCATAATGTCACGTTGATGCCCAATCATTGTTTCTTCATCACCAAATTCAGGTTTAACATTCTAGCGGGAATGACCAATTTTTGCTGAACTTTTATTAGACTCTTGCACAATCACCCACCATGCCCGACTACAGGTTAAATATTCCATATTTGTATAAAATAATGATCTGTGTTGCAATATTTCTACCAAAAAAACTTAGATAATCACTTAAATAATCGTCAGACTATTTTTCTTTTGCATTAAATCAATCATTTCTGCTGTTTCAAAACCCAATCGCCAATACAGTAGCTCTAATACATCTAGTTCATCTTGAGTAATAACTCGATCATTCCACAAACAAATTTCCGCCACAGCCAAAATACTAAAACGATCACGTAATAATAGCCCCGCTATATCGTTTAAAATCTCAGCCAAATCAATGGGTTCATCAGAAATATCACTATATAAATCCAACTCTTTTGGACTTAAAATACGCGTTAAAATCAGTTCGCGTACTTCTAACTGATTATCACTATTAATTTGTTGTACATGCAACAAGGCATCAATTAAACGCACAATACTGGGTTTAACATCTTCTAGTGCAGTCGCTGTATGAATCGGCATTAAGTTTAATTCAAATTTTACCCGCTCTAGCAACAAAGCATCCAATAAGCCAATTTCACCATCTTCTTGAATAATTTTGGCCAACTTCATTAAAAACTGCCGTGCAATTGTTGCAGGCATGCCCCCTATATTTTTACAGGCTTGCTTAAAAATAGAGATATGCACACGACCATCTAAATGCAACAAAGAGTCCACAATCGCGCGACTCACTTCAGCCTCAGTCGGAATAAACTCACGATACTGACGAATCATCAAAATGGCGACCATAACCTCTCTTGAACCTGTTGCTGTTTGCATCGCGCGTTCAATCAATTCAGGTCTTCGCCAATTTTCACGAATTTCTGCTTTTAAAGGCTTGATGGCATCTTTAATTGCAAAACTAATTGGCGATAGTCTAAGCAATGGTAAAGGCTGTGGTGAACTCCAATGTACAACCACATCTGGACTGACTTCCTCTAATGAACGAAATAAACTAAATAAGGGCTGATTTTTTAATTTTTTTAGATTTTCTAATTGTAAATCTTGAATCATGTTGGGGTTTAGTTCAAAAATCCGTTGCTCAATTGTTGGATGAATATTCATCCAATTTTGCGGACTTAAAGCATTGGCAAAACACATGTGGGAAATTGCTTCAGCATATTCGCTATGAATTTGCGAACCAGAGTGATGCACATAAATACGAAGCAGTGTCTGAATATTGGCATCATTTTGAATTAAACGCTTGGTTTTTTGATCATTTTTATATGTTCGCCCACCCAAGGTAATAAACTTAATAAAGCGAGAAATAAGCAAACCCAAGCTACCTACCAACCAAATAATTGCACCAATTGCCACAAATACCGTTTCAAATTTATTTTCACGTACATAGCCATTACGATAAAAGCCACGTTTTGCAATTTTACTGCCCCACTGACTAAAGGTGGTTAAGCCACTGTACAATATTTTTAAACGCGTATTTTCTGCAGCTTCACCAGAAAGAATTTTATTAAACTCATGACTAAGCAAACCATAAAGCTCTATTTCATCTAAATTTTGCAAAGCCCCCCAAGTCAAAATAATGACGGTATCACGCGGGTAAAATCCAGCAGTAAGTGCATTTACACCCACTTCATAAGGCAATACATACAGCGCTGGCGTCTCAATCAGAAAAGTGCTCGCCAATTGTTCAGTTATTTTTAGGGCTACACTCTCCTCGGGAATACTTTCCATTAGAGTTAAACGACGCGTACCGAATTGCTTTGCTAAAGAATGACCACCCATCCTGAAAATATAAAATTCATAGAGAATAGAAATAGAAATAATTAATAAAAGTAAGAGAATCAAATAAGGGCTTAATACATGCCAATAAATAGATTGTGAGGAATCTACATAAAAAACCAACAGCCCCACAATTGTATTAATAATAACAAGAGTTAAGACTATAGCCACCGCACAAATAAAGGCAGACCAAAACATATTTTTGTTTTTAATAAAATTGTAGCCAGCTCGTCCCAAAACAACACCTTAAAACAACATTGCCTTTTGTTGATCCATCATAAATGAAAAAAGCGGGAAATTCCCGCTTTTCACAGAGTTTATGCGCGAATTATCCTTCACGCACACCAGTCAAATCTACGGATGCCGCATCGATATTGACATCAATATAACTGTCTGACTTCTCAAGCTTAGCAGAATCACTACGCTTCTTCTCTAGTGCATCAAGGTAAGCTTCATCAATCCCGCCCGCTACATACACACCATTAAATACAGAACAGTCAAATTCTTGCAATTCAGGAACTTTCGTGGTGCGTACTGCTGCTTTTAAATCTTCCAAGTCTTGGAAAATCAAACGGTCGGCACCAATGATTTCACGAATTTCTTCCACACTACGGTTTGATGCAATCAATTCTGCTTTAGCTGGCATATCGATACCGTAAACGTTCGGATACTTCACCATTGGTGCAGCCGATGCAAAGAACACTTTTCTTGCACCTGCATCACGCGCCATTTGAATGATTTCATTACATGTCGTACCACGAACAATTGAATCATCGACAAGCAGTACATTTTTGCCTTGGAATTCAAGCTCTACAGGGTTCAATTTCTGACGAACAGATTTTTCCCGCTGTTGTTGTCCTGGCATAATAAAAGTACGGCCAATATAACGGTTTTTCATGAAGCCTTCGCGGAACTTCACACCGAGTCTATAAGCCAGTTCAAGTGCAGAAGTACGCGATGTATCAGGAATTGGAATCACGACATCAATATCGTGTTCTTCACTCCATTCACGCAAGATTTTTTGCGCCAGTTTTTCACCCATTTTTAAACGAGCTTTATAAACCGAAATACCATCAATTGTGGCATCTGGACGAGCAAAATACACATATTCAAAAATACATGGACTGTATTCAGGAGCTTCAGCACATTGCTTGGTGAACATTTCACCGTCTACAGTAATAAAAATCGCTTCGCCTGGTGCAATATCACGCTCAACTTTAAAACCAAGCGCTGTAATTGCTACAGATTCAGAAGCAATAATGTATTCTTTACCCTGTTCCGTCTCACGTGAGCCGTAAATGAGTGGACGAATACCATTCGGATCACGAAAACCCACCAAGCCTTGACCAGTAATCATGCTCACAACGGCATAACCACCTTTACAGCGATCATGCACACGTGAAACAACAGCAAAAATATCATCTGCAGTCGCGGTTAATTTACTGCGCTTTTGCAATTCATGTGCAAAAACGTTAAGCAAAACTTCTGAATCAGAATCAGTGTTCATATGACGTAAATCCGTCTTGAACAAATCATCGTGAATTTCAGCAGCATTGGTTAAGTTACCGTTATGCGCTAACGTAATACCATAAGGCGAGTTAACATAAAATGGTTGCGCTTCTGCACTACTTGATGAACCAGCTGTAGGATAACGTACATGGCCAATACCATAATTACCCTGCAAAGCACGCATATGGCGTGTATGAAACACATCCCGTACCATGCCAGTATCCTTGCGAAGGAACAAGCGTCCTTCATGGCAAGTCACAATTCCTGCAGCATCTTGTCCACGATGTTGTAACATCGTTAATGCATCAAACAACATTTGGTTAACGGGTGATTTACCAGCTATACCAACTACTCCACACATAGCAACCTCGTAGACAAGCTAGGATTAATTAAAAGGATTATTTGTTGACTCACCTGATGAGCGGACTTTTTGGTTCACAGTTTCAGATGATGCATCTGAAGACTTAGGTTGATCTTCAGATTGAATATGATGCAAGGCTTCATTGGCTACTTCTTTAGACATTTGAGCTGCCCAAGGTGCATATGGCAATAAAGACTGAATGAATTTAGATTGTTTCCAATGAGGGGAACTTTCCACCCAAGGCCCAACGCCCTGAATTGTAATAAGAACCACCAAAAGACCTTTTAGACCACCAAAAATACCACCTGCTAAACGATTCAGCGGGCCAAGTTTTAGGCTTTTTAGAATACCATTTAATAAATATGTGACAATCCACGTCAGCACAACAATCATCAATACAATGAATGCAAAGGCCGCAATTTTCTGCACCACAGGATCAGCACTGAGTGAGTGCATCGAAGGTGCCAAAATGGATGCATATTTTGCCGCAACAATTAATGCCAGAATCCATCCTGCCAAGTTCGCAAAGGCTTTAATAAATCCTTGTCGCAAACCGTTAAGCCCTCCAATGAGCAAAATTATCAGTATAACGATATCAATGGTATTCATGATATTACAGTGCGTCTACACAGTCTTTAATCAGATTAGGCCCAGTATATATGAGGCCACTATAGACTTGTACAAGGCTTGCACCCGCATTCTTTTTCGCCAATGCGTCCTGACCCGATAAAATACCACCAACAC
Source organism: Acinetobacter celticus (assembly GCF_001707755.1). Classification (GTDB taxonomy): domain Bacteria; phylum Pseudomonadota; class Gammaproteobacteria; order Pseudomonadales; family Moraxellaceae; genus Acinetobacter; species Acinetobacter celticus. Next base: position 115,545 of record NZ_MBDL01000009.1, read on the forward strand.
CAATCAATGGAATCTGACCTTTTAAAGCTTCTGCAAATGCAGCCAAACAGGCAGTACTTTTAGCAAAAACTGGAGCACCTGATAAGCCACCTGCTTCATCACCATGAGGTAAATTTTCTACCCCTTCACGCGACAAAGTCGTATTGGTCACAATTAAACCATCCAGTTTAAAAGTCAGCAATTGTTGTGCAATAAATTGAATATCTTCAGACTCTAAATCTGGCGCAACTTTTAAGACCAATGGTACATAGTGCTGGTTTTCTTCTGCTAATTCAAGCTGACGCTTCTTTAATGTTTCCAACAATTCAGTAAGCGCATCGCCACTTTGCAAACTACGCAAATTTTGGGTATTGGGAGAAGAAATATTTACCGTAATATAAGAGGCGTAATTGTAGACTTTTTCTAAGCAAATCAAATAATCATCAACTGCTTTTTCTACAGGGGTCGCAGCATTTTTACCAATGTTAATGCCCAAAATGCCTTTAAATTTGGAAGCTTTGACATTTTCAACCAGCTGATCGACACCATCATTATTAAAACCCATACGGTTAATAATGGCTTTTGCCTTAGGCAAACGGAATAATCGAGGTTCAGGGTTACCTGCTTGAGGCAAAGGTGTAATGGTGCCAATTTCAATAAATCCGAAGCCTTGACTAGCCAAAGCATCAATATACGCACCATTTTTATCTAATCCTGCGGCTAAACCCACAGGATTTGGAAATTCAATACCCATGCAAGTCACAGGTTTTAATGCAACCGACTGACGCATCAAGCCCATTTTATGGGTTGATTTCAATAAGGATAGTGTCAGCTCATGTGCACGCTCTGGTGCTAAAGAAAACAACAAAGGGCGGGCAAGAGAATACAACATATCTGTGAAAGTCTACTGCTTTTTAAGTCGCCACATTATAGGCATAGCCCAGTCAAAACACCATGCTTCGGGGTTCTTTATTTTTAGCAATTATTGTACAGTCGCTGTTAATTTAATCTGTCCTGCTTCAGAACTTAATTCCATCTTATCAATACTTAAACCAGATTGAACCATTTGAGTTAGAAAGTTTGCCAACACTGCGTAATTTTCATGCATCACCGCAATTTGGATCTGCGTACCAGACTGTTGCGAGGCAACAGATAAACCCTGTTGTTGTGCAACGCGTTGTACCTTTTCTGTGGCAGATAATACGCTATCTCCTGCTGGTTTCATGGTAACTGCGTGACTTTGCATCCACACAATGGTGTCTTTTAATTCATTTAATCGTTTTTGTTGAAATTCAGCTGCTTTATGCATATAAAACAATGCAGAACCAATGAGTGCAACAGTGACAAAAACGATTGTAAAAATTACCATGACGCGCTCTCGTGTAGAAAGCCGATCTAAATAATCCGTGATTTTTTCTATTTGCAGATCAAGCGTCTGCTGTAATTGTTCAAATGCTTTCATTATTGTATTTTCACCAATCCAACAACCCCTGAATCTCGTGGCTGGATATTACCAAGCTCTACTTTAAAACCTTGTTGATTTAACTGCTGGGTTAAATTTTGTAATATTTCTGAAGAGGATGCTTTTAACTCCATATTGAGCGCAGAGGCATCATAAATTACGCGGTTCGCAACAACTTGATGCTGCATAACCAATGGCCCAACCCGACTTAATAGTGCTAAAGCCTGTGTGTTCCCAGTCTGATTTTGACGTAATTGTGCTTCGAACTGGCTTTTTAAAGTTTGCTCTGTCACAGGATAATTCTGTCCAAACCAATATTTAAACTGATCTATGGCTTGTACTGCCATAACATTTGCGACTTTCTTATTTTGATACCAACGCACAGCATCGTAACTGAACTGTATCACCAGCAAACCCAAAAAGACCGCCACACAAGCTTTCCAGTAACCAGATACGCCCGTATTGTTTTTGGCCTTAGGTAAAACATTAAAAGGATGTTGTTTGGCTTTTCTAATTTCAGGGACGTGATAATCAAAATTTTCAAGCAAATCTTGCGTGACAACGGCTTCCAAACTTTGCATCTGTGCAGAAGATAGATTTGTCATCTTATAAGACATATGCGCAGGCTGATAATCTAGATACACAGCTAAATCATCAATAGACTGACCAGAAAATTCACCTTCACGCGCCAGTAAATGACCATTAATATTGGCTAGAATCGTTTGTCCAGAGGCAGGTATCGGAAGCAATAAAAAATCGGGTAATAACGCCACGACTTTGACTGGAATTAAGGTCAAAGCATGCTGCAGGGTGGTTACTGTCGAGTTTGCAATACCCAAAATACTCAGTTGATCTGGGCTTTGAAAATGATGCAACACTTTCATCGAATCTAAAGGCAAAATAACATATTCTTCAAGCAGATACTTTACGCCGTCTTGACCTAGTTTCTTATACTGAGCCTTAGAGAATGTCTGCTGAATAATCTGCGTATCTCTACTTGGAAAGAATACCGTCGCTTCTTTACCATGATGTTCCCGCACATCCTGAATTAACTGTTCAAGATTTAAAGACTGCTTCCAAGTTTCACCATCTGACCATTGCCAAACCCCATTGGCTTCAGGTACCCATAAATACAACATTGCTTTTTTTCTGCCATTTTATTTAATTAATTTATTGTACGACTGGAATAAAACTCTTTATTTGAGTAGATAATCCTGGAGCAACCACCACTTGTTCATATAAACGAACTTCCGCCAATGCATACGGATGAAATGGCTCTTCAACAAGGATAGAGGCCATGTGTGCCACTACATTCATATGACAGACCACAACAATCGACTCATAAGGCAATTGCGAAATCCAATTGACGGCATTTTTAGCGTCATCATCGGGTTTAATTGCATTACAAATCACTACAGGTATATTTGGAAAATACAGGCGTAAATGTGACAAAGTCTCTTGGGCGCGAAGCAAGGGGCTCACAACAAATACGTCTGGCTGAATCATATCTTTTAAATAACGAGCCGTTTGTGCTGCCTGCAAATGACCATGTTCAGTTAATGGTCGTTTCATATCATTTCCCATAACGGGTGGCATAGCCTCCCCGTGACGGATTAAAGTCAGTTGCATAAAATATCCTTTTTTCTATGCCACACTATATATCGTGTTGATGACAGTTGTATTGTCGCCATCTTTATTTATCTCAGACTTGTTGATGTGGCAAAACAAACTCAACATCACTACGATGGCCATTTTTCATCAAAGAAAGTGCAATACTTAAAGGTGGCGCACCTTCATAAATAACATTGTATAAAGCACTGGTAATGGGCATATACACATTTAACTCGTCTGAACGTGCTTTCACTTGCACAATTGTATTAATCCCTTCGGCCGTTTGCCCCAACTCTTGTGTGGCTTGTTCTAAAGACTTTCCAGACCCCAATGCAAAACCAACTTGATAGTTGCGACTGAGAGGGCTACTACATGTTGCAAATAAATCACCCACCCCAGACAAACCAAGGAAGGTCAACGGATTAGCACCGAGCTCCACAGCAAAACGACTCATTTCAGCCAAAGCACGGGTTAAAATCATACTTTTGGTATTTTCACCCACACCATAAGCAGCGGCCATTCCCATTGCTACAGCATAAATATTTTTTAATGCCCCACCCAATTCCACGCCATGCACATCATCACTGGCGAATACGCGAAATAGCGCACTATGCAAAGCCTGTTGCACAGCAGAACGTACCAATTCAGATTGACTCGCAATAACCGTTCCAGCTGGTTGCCCTGCAACAATTTCCTTGGCCAAATTTGGCCCAGACAAAACGCCATATGGCACTTCAGGCAAGACAGAGCGAATAATATCGCTCATAAAACTAAAAGTATTGGCTTCAATGCCTTTCGTCAAAGACACAATCACTTGTGAGCTGATAAAAGGCTTAATTTGTTCTAAAACATGACGAAATGAATGGCTTGGAATAGCAACAAAAACAATATCTCGGTTACAAACTGCTTCTTCTAAATTGGACGTCGCATGTAATGCGGTTTCTAGCTGAAAATCGGGAAGATAACGCTTATTAATATGCGTATGATTAATGTCGGTTGCGACCGCTTCATCGCGAATCCAAATAATTGTTTCACAACCATTACGTACTGCAGTATTGGCCATGGCTGTACCAAAGCTACCACCACCCAATACAGTCACTCTTAATGCAGGCTTATCTGCGGATGCTGTAGGTTCAACCAAATCTGAAAATTTAAGTTCTGACATTGTTTTTATTTCCTAATAGGCTCAATTGATGGCTTATTTTTGCCATTCACTAACAAATTCAGATGTTTGTATTTCTGCGCGCGGTGGAATTGCTTTGACCGCTGTCCCAATATAAATAATTCCTGAAATTAAGTCTGTAGCATTTAAATTCAACGCCTGCTTAAACAAAACCGACTCAACGACCGCCCCACTTCGCCACATTGTAGAAAAACCTTGCGCCTGTAAAGACAGCAGAAAGTTTTGTATAGCAGCACCACTACTCAAAATTTGTTCAAAATGTGGAACTTTAGAATGATCTTGTAGTTTAGTTAAAGCCAAAACCAATAAAGGTGCCCGAAAAGGATGGTTTTTTACACGCTCTAATTGTGCTTCTTCAGTCTGCCCTGTATCTGCCAACGCCCGAGATAACAACTCGCCAAAAGCTTCACGTTCTGTTTCAGGAATAACAACAAAGCGCGTTGGTTTTAGTCGATGATGATCTGGCGCAACCAAAGCCGCTTGAAATGCTTTTTCCAGTTGCGTCGCATTCGGTGCTGGTTCGACCAAATGCCCAATAGACTGGCGCTGATGAATATTTTGATGCACCACTTCAACCGAAAATTCTGACATTGACATCTATATCACTTAAAAAATTCTGCCCCAAGATTAGCATATTCTCAAGCACTTACTCTATATGGTTTTATTCTTCACCTTTGCTTTTTTAAGTGATACCACAATATATTGTTATATAAAAAGCTGCACAACCTATACAGCTTTCACGCACGCGCCCCATAAAGCTATGATCAAATATAAAAAGTCTAAATCTATGGGGAAAGACTCAATATGAATATGTTATTTACGAAAAAAATCAGCATCATCGCTACATCTATTGCAACAACAATTTTATTAAGTGCATGTGCATCAAATGCGCCCACGCAATCTTTGGCAATACAAAAACCCAATAATCAATATGAAGTGACTGCGGTAGGCAAAACCAGTCTCACCGCCAAAAATAATGCCATTATGGCTGCCAACAACACCTGTGGCAAAAATGCTACACCTATAATTGTCGATGAAAAAAGTGGATACAATGGTGCTTTGAAAGGCGTTTTTGATGAAAAAACAGGGCAAATGGTACAAGCTGCAGCAGGTATTTTAGGCACAATCACAGGCACGAATAATGGCATCAATAAAGATGACGACTATCAAACGATTCTTAGCTTTACCTGCCAATCAAAATAACCAACCCAATACTTAAAGTAATTCAACCCAATAAAAAACCGCTCAAATGAGCGGTTTTTTATTCCTTAAACGCTTAGCAATAACCATCTAAACGCGTTAAAGGTAATTTTTGACCAATGGCCTTTTCAATTTCAGGAAGATAGAACGCATCATCTTCAGACAAGAAACTAATACTAATACCTCGTGTACCTGCACGGCCTGTACGACCAATTCGGTGTACATAATCATCCGACTGCTCAGGCAATGTAAAGTTAATCACATGAGATACGCCATCGACATGAATACCACGCCCTGCAACATCGGTTGCAATCATAATATTATGTTTGCCATTTTTAAATTGATCTAACATTTTTAAACGCTTGTCTTGTGCAATTTCACCCGACAACATCACAACGTTATAATTATCTTTTTTCAAATGATCATAAAGTTTACGTACTTGATCACGACGATTAGCGAAAATCATGACCTTATCAATGGGCTCATCGCGCAAAATTTCTTGCAACAATTTATATTTATCTGACTTTGCCACCATGTAGACACGTTGCTCTACATCTGCATTGGTTTTTTTCTCAGGTTCAATTTCAACTGTAACTGGTTCAAAAAGCCACTGTTGCGCCAAATTTAAAACATCGTAGCTAAATGTTGCAGAGAACATTAAGGTTTGACGTTGCTCTTTACGCGGTGAATAACGGACAATTCTCTTGACTGATGGAATAAAACCCATGTCCAACAAGCGATCTGCCTCATCAATAACCAAAAATTCAATTTGATCTAGCCAAACTTCTTTTTGCTCAACCAAATCAATTAAACGACCTGGTGTTGCAACAATAATATCGACAAAGTCTTTGTTTAATTGTGCCTTTTGCTTATCAAAGTCCACACCACCAAGCAAAGTCACAATATGCAAATTGCTAAATTTATTTAATTCTTTGGCATCGCTTTCAATTTGCAATGCCAACTCACGTGTTGGTGCCAAGATTAATGCACGTGGCTCACCACGGTAGCGTTGCTCTTGAATAGGATTACTGAGTAAGTCGTTCATTACACTAACTAAGAAGGCAGCGGTTTTACCGGTACCTGTTTGTGCACGGCCTATAGCGTCATGTCCAGCCAAAGTATATCTTAAAACTTTTTGCTGAATTGGCGTCATTTCCTTGAAACCCAAAGCATCAATTGCTTGTTTCAATTGCGGATGTAAATTTAAGGTTTCGAAACCAGATGACATATAAATGCGCTCGAACGTTAGTAATCACAAAAATTTTAAACATTATAAACAAAAAACGCCCCAATTTACATTGGAGCGTTTTTCAGGCTTTTTAGACAATTAGTCTAAAGGCTGAACTTCTTCAGCTTGGAAACCTTTTTGACCTTTTACTACGCTGAATTCAACGCGTTGGCCGTCACGAAGTGAACGGTGGCCGTCACCTTGGATAGCACGGAAATGAACAAAAACGTCATCGCCGCCGTTACGTTGAATAAAGCCGAAACCTTTAGTGTCGTTGAACCATTTAACAACGCCTTGTTCACGAGCTGTCATAAGTTAATCCTTATTGTAGTGTTTAAGAAGGACCACCCGGTGTTGCAAACAGCAGAGCAAACAAGTTTAAAAATGTTTTTTATTTCTAAGCTTGTAATCATTCTGTAAAACTATTAACAAAAATACCGGTTACATCCATTTGCATCAAGGGCGACAAACAACATTTGCTTGTCTGAAATCCTAAATACGCATCGAGCTTAACATGGGTGAATCATAAATAATAGAATTTTCTTCATCATTCCTTATTTATTTTATAATATTTTTTTTCACAAGCTTTTCGTCTAATTTCATGAACTTCTACGACAAATATTTTTCAAACTATTTGGGGTTTAGCCTCTAATTTGCTAATATTTGCGTTGGTTTTAAAACGCATGTTTTGGATTTTAAATTGAGTGACGATTCTGCAAATACAATTATTATTGATGCAATGGGCAAGCCATGCCCTATGCCATTATTAATGCTAAAAAAAGCATTAAAGAATAATGCATCTTTAGTTTTTCTTTTAAAATCCTCAGATCCGCATAGTCAGCAAGATGTATTACGTTATTGTCAAATACATACATTGAACTGCCAATTGATAAAAATATCTGAGTATGAATTTCACTACTTAATTGAATCTTAAATATTTTCAATTCAAACAAAAGCCTGCACAATAGTATAAAAGTTTACATTTTTATACCCAATTTCCCATCATTCAATGAAATATTGGATTAAGATAAAACTTAATTATTGGGCGATCCCTTTTTTACTCTTAAGGAGAACATATGAGTGACAGCAGCAAGCAATTGATGCCCCTGTCATTATCGGCACCTGGGGTGAATCTTGGTGCTTATATCAGTACTGTTAACCAGATTCCTATTCTGACAGCCGAACAAGAAAAAGAGCTGGCGGATCGCTATTATTACGACCAAGATTTAGATGCAGCAAAAATGCTGGTCATGTCGCATTTGCGTTTTGTTGTTCATATTGCACGTAGTTATGCGGGCTATGGCCTACCTCAGGGTGATTTAATTCAGGAAGGCAATTTAGGCTTAATGAAAGCCGTAAAGCGCTTTGACCCCAATATGGGCGTACGCTTGGTATCCTTTGCTGTGCATTGGATTAAAGCCGAAATTCATGAATATGTGATTCGTAACTGGCGTATTGTTAAAATTGCGACCACCAAAGCGCAACGTAAACTATTCTTTAATTTACGTAGCCTAAAAAAATCGTCTAAAAAATTGACCTTAGCCGAAGCTCAATCTATTGCAGAAGATTTAAACGTGACCGCAGCACAAGTGCTGGAAATGGAAGGCCGTTTAACTGCCTATGATGCAGCATTTGAAGCACAAGGTGATGATGACGATGAAGGTTCAACGCATGTTGCACCAGCGCTGTATTTAGAAGATAACCGCTATGATCCTGCTCGTCTGGTTGAAAATGAAGACTATGAGGAACAAAGCTCTTCTGCATTACACGAAGCTATGGATCAACTAGATGACCGTTCACGTAACATTTTACAGCGTCGTTGGTTAGACGATGAAAAGTCAACATTGCATGAGTTGGCAGCAGAATACAATGTATCCGCTGAACGTATTCGTCAGCTGGAAAAAAATGCAATGGAAAAAATTAAAGTGGCAATGTCATCGAATTAAAACCACATATAAAAAAAGCACTTCGGTGCTTTTTTTACGTCTATACAACTTTGATAACACTCAACTTTTCTTAATTAAGTCACACGGCAGATATCAATATATTCGGCTATATATCTGACAAACAATCTGTTTACAAAGTCGATTTAAAGCATTATTTGAGCTTAACCCGATACATGAAATATGCTATGGTTGAGCGCAAAATTTACCAAGGGCGCTTGTTGTATGTGGATTGGAATATCAGCCATTAACCTTGCTCTAGCAGTGATGCTTGGTGCGTTTGGGGCACATGGATTAAAAAAAATTGCATCAACAGAACAGCTCGTTTGGTGGCAAACGGCAACCGATTATTTTTTCTATCATGCTTTGGGTCTTTTAGCCTTGGCTATTTTAAGCAAAGTAATTCCACAGCTTCCAATTAAAGCCAGTTTTTTACTCATGCAAGTCGGGATTGTATTTTTCTGTGGCTCTTTATATGTCATGGCATTAGGCTTACCGCGTATTTTAGGTGCAATTACACCAATAGGTGGTGCACTGATGATTGCAGGTTGGCTCATTTTAGCTTGGAATGCATTTAAATACGCAAAATAAACACATTGAGATTTTGGCATGCACATCTACCTCAATGGCGAGCCCCTACACACCGCTTGCCATAATTTACTGGAACTTATTCAAGAACTTGCACTGGAAGGCAAACGCTTTGCAGTCGAGAAAAATGAAATGATTATTCCAAAAAGTAAGTTAGAACAAACAGCTATTTGCGATGCAGATCGTATTGAAATTATTCATGCCGTCGGTGGCGGTTAAAGGAACTCCCATGGAAGATACATTTAAAATTGGTTCACGTACATTTAACTCACGCTTATTGGTGGGTACGGGTAAATATAAAAATCTGCAAGAAACGGATTTAGCAATTCAAGCCAGTGGTGCTGAAATTGTAACCGTGGCGATTCGCCGAGTGAATATTGGACAGCATCCTGATCAACCCAATTTACTGTCTGTTGTTCCACCAGAAAAATATACAATTTTACCTAATACAGCAGGCTGTTTTGATGCCAACAGCGCCATTCGTACTTGCATGTTGGCACGCGAACTTTTAGATGGCCACAATTTGGTCAAACTAGAAGTTCTAGGGGATGAAAAAACCTTGTATCCAAACGTCACAGAAACCTTAAAAGCAGCCCGTACACTCATTGACGATGGCTTTGAGATTATGGTCTATACCTCTGACGACCCAATTGTGGCGCAGGAGCTTGAAAGTATGGGCTGTGTTGCAATTATGCCTTTGGGCAGTTTAATTGGTTCTGGTTTAGGTATTTTAAACCCACATACTCTTTCTATTATTAAAGAAAACGCGAAAGTTCCTGTCTTGGTCGACGCAGGCGTTGGCACAGCCAGTGATGCAGCCATTGCAATGGAATTAGGTTGTGACGGTGTATTAATGAATACCGCGATTGCGGCTGCGCAAAACCCAATTTTAATGGCTTCAGCTATGAGAAAAGCAGTTGAAGCAGGTCGTGAAGCGTTTCTTGCTGGTCGTATGCCACGTAAGCACATCGCAAATGCAAGTTCACCTGAAACGGGTTATTTCTTTAAATAACAACTTCATTAGATATCAATAGCCACAGCAAAAGGATTCTTCGGAGTCCTTTTGTATATTTAAAAACAAAATAATGCCTTATTTTCTGAGGTTTTCGATATGCTTAATGGATAGCGCTTACTAAACGAAAAGACCTCTACCCCTTAACTACCCTAATAAAATAAAAATGCGAGGAATTTAAACCCATGCTAAAACCTCGAAGATTGCTACTCATAATTAACACCCTACTTTTTATCACATTCGCAAATAGTGCTTTGGCTCAAACAGAAATAAAACTCTCTCTAAAAATGAGCTATCAATCCTTTGTTCCAAACAACTGGAAAATTTTAGAAAAAGTACAAGGCGATTTAAACCAAGATGGTCAAGCGGATATTGCCCTAATTATTGAAGACACCAATCCAGAGCATTCCGTGGCAAATGCAGGCTTGGGCAGTAACGTACTGAATGTAAATGAACGGAAACTTTTGGTTTTATTTAAGCAACCCACTGGCTATCAGCTCATTGCGAGTAATCATTCACTGCCGACGGAAAGCAATCTAGATTCTCCTTGTTTAGCTGACCCGCTCGGTGAATCTGAAGCTTTGAGCATACAAAAAGGTGTACTCAAAATTTATCTGCACTATTGGCTAAGCTGTGGTTCATGGTATGTAACCAATCATATTTATACTTTTCAATATCATGATCATTCATTTAAATTAATTGGTTATGACACAAATGATTTCCACCGTGCATCAGGTGATATCACGGCGCAAAGTATTAACTTTATGACAGGCAAAGTAAAAACCACGACAGGTGAAAATGAATTTGCTGAAAGCACGCAACCTGTCAAAGTACAATGGTCAACATTAAAACAACGCTACGCATTGAAACTTGAGCAGGTACAATTCAATGAACCCCGTGAGTTTGAATAAAAGTAGCCTATCAATAATTTTTCAAACTCACATCTGTAGCTTATTGCGCTTCTAAAATACGAATTTTTACACTGGCGACAGCACCTTCCGTTGCTTTGGCATGTTGTTGCATACTGACACTGTGCATATGCGCTTCTAAGTGTTGCATACTCTGCCATTTTTCATACATCATGATTGAAAATGGTACTTTGGTCCGCAATGCACTTTTAACCGCAGGATGATCAATATGCACATCATAGGTATGACAACCAAGTTCCTGTAATACCTGCTCACGGATATAATGAAATGAATCAAGTACTGTTTTTAAATCTTGTTCTGAATGACAAATAATTTCTGCAATCACAGTTAACATTTTAAGCTCCTGATTAAGCAAAAACTTGCGTCAAATGTTCACGATACTGTGCCATATAAGCTTCAACTTCTGGTGCTTTGATCACATCATTGACAATAAATGTCGGTAAAGACTGCATACCTAAAAACTGATTGGCTTTATGAAAAGGTAAATAAACACCATCAACGCCAACCCCTTCAAAAAATTGATCAGCTTCTGTAAATGCATCAATCGGTGCATTCCACGTTAAAGACAACATATATTTTTTATCGTGAATTAAACCGCCAGAACCATATTTTTTAGCAGTATCTGAACGTGAGCGACCATCACTTGCATATAAAGTTCCATGCCCTTCTGTGAAGATATCATCAATATACTTTTTCACTGTCCACGGTGCGCCCATCCACCAACCGGGCATCTGATAAATCACTGTATCTGCCCAAAGAATTTTTTGAACTTCTACTTGAGGCGTATCTGGGCTTTCTGCGCGGGTGATTCTAATATTATGGCCTAACTCGGCTAAAACATTTTCAGCCAATTCAGCTAAGGTGTCATTTAACGTACCATTCGAATGGGCAAACTGTTTAGCGCCATTAATAATTAAGATATTACTCATACAAAAAAACCTTCAATATTTATTTCTGAAGGCACTATAGCGACAACTTTTACTGTGAAAAACTCCCTAATCAGCAAAATATTATTGATTAAAAATCATGAATTAATATTTCTGAACAAAAAAAGTGCCCGAAAGCACTTTTTTATTACAGCAACCCCATTAAGGTATTAACCCTTCATCTCGCATTGCAATTTGTACAGACTGACGTTCTGCTACTTTATGGCGAATATGAATAATGTTTTTATATGGTGTTAAATCGTGTTCAATTGAATTAGACCAGTTCGTCAATACAAAAAGGTAAGCATCTGCAGGGCCAAAATTATCATCTACCAAATAATCATTGTCTGATTCGCCAATAGATTTATCTATATAAGTTAATAAACGGTCAATTTCAGCATAAGCTTTCTCTTTTGCATCCGTACTTAGTGGGCCACCAAAGAATACGGCATAAGCATCATGCAATTCTGAATTTAAATAACCTAACCATTCTAAAACTTTAGCACGCCCTAAGCCTGATGGCGGAATTAAATCTTGTTTCGGATCATGCTGTGCAAGAAAAGGTAAAATGGCCACGTTTTCGGTCAAAATCAAACCCGGATTAATTTCCAACGCTGGTACATAGCCTTTTGGATTAATCTCGTAATAATCTACGCCCTTTTCAGTTTTATGAGTTTTTAGATCAACACGAACCAAGTCAAAATCTACATTAATTTCATTTAAAATAATATGCGCGGCCAAAGAACACGCGCCTGGAGAATAATAAAGCTTCATATCTGATTTGATCCTTGTTATTAACTATTCATTGTTTTAAATCGCTTCTGAAAAACTTTCAAGTGATCAGACCTGTAAATTGCAAAAAAAAGCATAAATGTATAAAAACATCTATCCCCTGAATATTGTCTAAATTACATTTTTTTTCAAGTCAAAATATTAGGCATTTTTACATGCTAAGGTTTTAACATACGCAGGTTTTCAATTTTATGAAAAAATACTGTGCTTCAGCTATCGAATATTCAAACCAATGCCCTTGCACATTTAGTCGTTGGGCAAGCGATGACTCTTCTGACTGCTATGATTTAAGCCCTTACAGCTTATTTTTAAATTGCTAAATCAATCTGCTTTGTTTTTTAAATTGTGGTCTATGGTTTCTTCCATGCTTTGGCTATTTGATTTTTTATTACACAAACCACTGAACTCAATAAAATAAATAACTTAGGCTATTTATCGCTCTAATGTAGCTGTTCTATATTTATTTTGGTATTTTATTTATACAAAACAAAAAATCATCGGCTTTTATCGTACATTCATAAATTGGAAATACTTCCGTTCAGGTCATTTTACCACTAGAGCAAGTTGCGCGCGCTCTCATAAAATAAGCCTATTGTGAGCTTTGAATATAGCTTAGCTCAGTCAGTTCCAATCTTTTGACTGCGTTTATTCATGCAGATAATGCAATAAAATTTGACTTGTTCAGCTTAAGACTTAAAATACTGCATTCAAAATTTTTACATTTGCCAAAGTTATGTCGAACGATCAATTAGACCAGCAAGTTGTAGAGCTGGACAACTTAAGCGAACAACGCGAAATTGTCACATTTATGCGTCGCTCAACACCGTTGAATACCTCTCAACGTACTGCGCTTGAACAATATGGTCACTTAATTTTGGAATATCCTGTTGGCGATTTGCGTCAACATTTTGAGCACCCAGAACATCCCTTAACGGTAGAAATTGGTTTTGGTATGGGGCGCTCATTGGTTCTTATGGCAAAAGCAAACCCAGAACGTAATTTTGTCGGTATTGAAGTGCATATTCCAGGTATCGCGCAATGCGTATTTGAAGCAGGTATGGCCGAACTGAAAAACTTGCGTGTTTTAGATGCAGATGCCATTCAAGTTTTACGTGAAATGCCTGACAACAGCATTGATACGGTTCAACTCTACTTCCCAGATCCTTGGCAGAAAAAACGTCATTTCAAACGTCGTTTTGTTTCCCATGATCGTATGCCATTGGTTGAGCAAAAACTGAAAATGGGCGGTACATTCCATGCAGCTACTGACTGGGAACCGTATGCAGAATGGATGCTAGATGTTTTGGATAATCGTCCAAATTTAGAAAATGTAGCGGGTAAAGGCAATAGCTTCCCACGCCCAGACTGGCGTCCACAAACCAAATTTGAACGTCGTGGCCTAGAAGCTGGACATAAAATTAACGACTTCTTATTTAAGAAAATTGGTTAATTTTAGCTTCAATTAAAAAAGCGCTCTATTTGAGCGCTTTTTTATTCATCAATTTCTAACGGATAAATAACTTATAAATCCACATTTGAATTGAAGTTCCATAAGGAGGATAAATAAGCTTCATTAAACTAAATTTTGGGCGGACAAAAACAGATTTGGCATGACTAAACGTTTTAAAACCTTCATGTCCATGATAATGCCCCATTCCTGAAGGGCCAATGCCTCCAAAAGGTATATCTTCCATGCCAGCCGTAAGCAAGGTCTCATTCAAACAAACCCCTCCACTATGGGTCTCATGTAACACTTTTTGTTGCTCAGCCTTGTTATAGCCAAAATAATATAAAGCCAATGGTCGTTCTCGATCATTAATATATTGAATTGCTTCCTCTATTTGGTCATAACAAACAATAGGCAAAATAGGGCCAAAAATTTCATTTTGCATTAAGGCCATATCATCTGAAACGTCGGTCAATACAGCATGTGGCATACGGCGACCATCAGACTCTGCTTCTATTTGAATAAGCTGTGCACCCTTTTGTTGTGCATCCAATAAATAATGCTGTAAACGTTCAAACTGACGGTCATTGACCACGGCGGTATAGTCGGGGTTATTGCGAATACTGTCGGGATAAAATGCTTTAATCACCTCAAAATAGGCTTTGACAAATGCATCCTGCTGACTGCGATGTACCAAGGTATAATCTGGCGCGACACAGGTTTGACCTGCATTCATGGTCTTACCAAAGGCAACCCGTCGGGCACTTTCTTTTAAATCAGCATCTTTAGCAATAATGACTGGAGATTTGCCACCCAGTTCTAAAGTCACAGGTGTTAAATTGTCGGCAGCAGCATGCAAAACATGACGCGCCACAGCGGTAGCTCCTGTAAATAATAAATGATCAAATGCTAATTGGGTAAATTTTTGCGCTATTTGTACATCACCAGTAATGACATGAATTTGGCTTTCATCAAATTTTGATGCAATTAACTTTTGAAATAGTGCTGAAAACTCAGGAGTGAATTCACTCATTTTCAACATCACACGGTTTCCAGCCGCCAGTGCCTGAGCCAAAGGCCCAACAGCTAGAAATAAAGGATAATTCCAAGGAACGACAATCCCAACAACGCCCACGGGCTGATACATCACATAAGCACTAGCAGGCTGAAATAAAATACCCACATGACGTTTACTTGGCTTCATCCATTTTTTTAAATGCTTCAAACTATGTTTAATACCATTCAAACTGGTCATGACTTCAAATAAGCGGGTTTCATCTGTACTACGATTTGAAAAGTCGTGACTAATTGCCGTGGCAATTTCATCCTGATGGGTAATTAAAAGCCCATACAATGTCTTTAAATCTTCAACACGTTGTTCAAGGCTCGGATAAGTGTGTTGTTTGAATGCCTGTTTTTGCAGTTCAAACGTATGGCTTAAAGCAAAATCATTTTGATCGTGATTAAACTGCTGTTCCATTGCCATAATTTTTTCCAACTTTTATCTTTATTTATAAAATAAATGAAACAAAATGTGATGTCAGCACAATTCTGTGTCAGTTTAAGCCACTTGTTGCTGTAAATAATACTGACGAATCAAATCTACCGCTTTTTCCGCAATCATAACAACGGGAGCATTGGTGTTGCCATTGATTACATTTGGCATAATTGAAGCATCGACCACTCTTAGATTTTGTATACCATAAACTTGTAATTGTGGATTGACCACGGCCATGTCATCTACACCCATTTTACAGCTACCCACGGGATGATAAACCGTGTCGACACGCTGACGCAGAATAGCTCGAATATCATCATCACTTTTCACGTCTGCTGTAAATAAGTCTTGTTTGTAAATTTCAGACAACGCTGGCGACTGCATTAATTTTTGTGTCAATTTAAAGCCTTGAACTAAATCTTCTAAATCTTGTTCATCGGCTAAAAAATTAGGATCAATTTTTAATGGATCGCTAATTTTCGGGCCACTCAATTGAATTGATCCTCGACTACGCGGGTTCAGTAAACAGACATGATAAGAGACACCATGGCTTGCATGAAATTTACGTGCATGATCATCGACCAATGCCACGACAAAATGTAGCTGTAAATTAGGAATGCTTAAAGAAGGATCACTTTTCAAGAAACCGCCACATTCAGCAAAATTTGAAGTAATCATACCTTTACGTTCACGACGATAACGCTGAATTTGCTTAAACATATCTAAAGAACCCGACATTGAAATACCGAAAGTTCCCTGAATTTCTTTTACTGTATAACCAAAAATAAAGTCAGGATGGTCATGAAAGTTTTGGCCAACACCTGACAATGAATGTACACAGTCAATCCCATGCTTTTTCAGTTCTTGTTCAGGGCCAATGCCTGAAAGCATTAAAATTTGTGGCGATTGAATTGCTCCTGCACAAAGCAAAACTTCTTTGGTTGCCTTTATTTGCTTGATTTGACCTGTATGATGGATTTCGGCACCAATGGCTATTTTATTTTCAATTAAAATTTTATGAGTAACTGCATGACTAAGTACCGTTAAATTTGGACGATTTAAATGCGGTTGCAAATATCCACGAGAAACACTACATCTTTCACCATTCACATGGGTCACTTGATAAACCCCTAAACCTTCCTGTTCTGCCCCATTAAAATCATCTAACACGTTATAGCCTTCGGCTTGTGCTGCTGCAATATAGCGCTGATGTAAAGGATTATCCGTGCGTAGATTACTGACTGAAAGTGGCCCCGTATTGCCATGATATTTGTTCTGAAGAGATGCATTGTTTTCTGACTTAATAAAATAGGGCAAAACTTCTTGATATGACCAACCTGTATTGCCTAAAGAAGCCCAATGGTCATAGTCAGCCTGGTTACCTCGAATATAAATCATGGCATTAATATTCGATGAACCACCCAGGCCTTTCCCACGTGGTTGATAGCCTTTGCGGCCATTCAAACCTGCTTGAGGTACCGTTTCAAATGCCCAATTATTAATTTTAGTCGGAAGGCTAATCACAGTGGCGGCTGGAACATTCACTGTCCAGTTATTTCCATCACCACCTGCTTCTATTAAACAAACAGATATATTGGGGTCTTCAGTTAAACGTCCAGCTAAAACGCAACCAGCACTTCCGCCACCAATGACAATATAATCAAATTCATTTTGCATTCTTTTTTCCATAGTCTTTATTTTTATAAATTAAAGGTATGCTATTTTTCTAAAATAGAATAATCGATATTAAAAATACATTTGAATAAAGCCATCGAAAATACTTTTATTATCAAGCATCTGTATTACTCAGTTTTTAGGCGCGCAATATAGCCCTGATAAGTGAGTATTTGACAAAAACGTTCAACATACCCAAAGCCAGCTTGCTGTAAAAAATTACGTGTCTGTATTTCCGTCAGCGGAAAAAAATCATCTTGCATTCTGCTCAGCATCGCCTGCGTTTGCTGTTTAGACAGTCCATTTAATTCACAAATCTGCTTTAACCCGTTAGATTGCGACACCGATTCGAACTGCATTAAGTCGAAAGTTAAGAAGATACCGGTTGCACTTAAGCATTGTTGCGCGCTGTGTAGAAAACACTGTTTTTGATCAAAAGGTACAAAATGCGTCACTAAAATAGATAAAACAGCATCAAATTTTGGCTGATTGATCAATTGTGTATGCTGTCCCAAAATAAAATGAACACGCTCATCCAAATTCCACGGCGCAACATAGTTTTTAGCTTTTTCTAGCATAGCTGTTGAAAGTTCCGTGACGGTAAACCGACACTGTGGAAATTGTTGCAACAAATATCCCAACTCATAGCCTGTTCCAGCACCAATAATTAAAATATTGGCGTGTGTATGTAAATGAGCCTTTAATATCGCCAAAATTTGTAAATGAACAACTTCATAGCCAGGTATTAATTTTCTAATATGCTGATCATAACCATCTACAACCTGTTGATTATTAAAGTCCTTGGCCAAAATTATTTGCTCCTAAATATTTTAAAATTGGTGAGTATTAACTTATGACTGGTGGCGTTTTAAAATTTGCTCACTGAGCAAGTGATACACTGCTTCTAAATCTGGACGCTGGTCTTGTTTCAACATCTGTGCATGCATTGCAATAATATTTTGATCCCCTCGCATTGCGGGGCCTGTTTGCATGTTGCGTGGTTCGGCTTGTAACGCTTTTTGCGCTGTTTCTATGATGAGTGGATAAAGTAAACTAAAATCGACCTGTTTCGCATCTACAATTTGTTTCGCCATGTCATAACAATAATTACTGAAATTACAGGCAAATACAGCAGCCAAATGAAGGCTCAAACGTTGCGCAGAATTATATTGATACACGCGCTGACTCAACTCATTGGCCAATTGCAGTAAGGTATTTAAATCTGTCAGATGAGTCGCTTCTATAAATAGAGGTGTACTGTACCAATCAATCTCACGCTCTAAACTAAAAGTCTGTAAAGGATAAAATACCCCTGCTCTTGCATGCACTTTCGTCAGTTTTTCAATGTCTGTACTGCCCGAAGTATGCACAATCAAAGTATTGGGTAAGTACGTATGCACGTGTTGAATAACATCAGATATTGCACTATCACTAACTGCAATAATCAATACATCTATTTCAGCACTCAATTCAGCAAAGGTATGTACTGCTTCAGCTTTGACCTCTGTTGCCAACTTTTGAGCATGAACAAAGCCTTGACTATAAATTTGTATAATTTGATGGTGCTGTTTTAAGGCATGTACCAAATGATGAGCAACGCGCCCTGCTCCAATAAAACTAATTCGCATAATTTGTTCACAGCATTTTATATAACCACAGCATGACAATAAAAAAAGGACGAATCAATTCGTCCTTTTATAAAAATGTCGTTTTGTTCTAATTTATTTAATTAAATAAATTATTTAAATAAACGGAACGCTCATTGGTCTTTTGAATAAAGCATTTACTGTACTGAATTGCCTGATTTTGGGCATACATTGCATCATTCCAGTCATTCGCTTTCTTTTGATAAGTTTCTAATTCTTTATCATCAATTTGATGAACGCTTTTTTGCGCAAGCACTTTGCAGTCCACATCACGTTTTTCAAACCAATCAGATTGATCTTGTTGTAAGGATGTTCTCTGTTCAGCAGTCAAACGATCCCACGCCACATTTAACTTTTCAACAGCTACTTTTTGCTCACCATCAATTTCTTTTTGACGAACATCTAATGCTTTTTGTGCCAGTTCACGTTGTGCTACATCATCTTCAACAGATTTTTTTGAATATTCTTTATTTTTTTCATTTACTTTTAGATAGGACGCATATTGCACCGCTAACTCTGTTAAATGAGCTGCCTCACTAATAATTTCATGACTTTCCATGGTTAGGCTAATTTCATCTTTATCAGATTTTTCAATGTGATAAATAAAATCAATACCATTTAATTTGTCATTTTTTAAGGTCAAAGCAGGAAATGAATTATTGAAATAATCTTGCAGTGTGTAGGTTGAATCACTGTCTTCACCTTCACACTCATCACATGGCGCATCCATAAATGCATTTTCAGCTCGTTTTTGCAGACCATTTGGTAAAACAGCCGTAATTAACGTACTGCAATCTAAGGTCTTTGCTTGTTCAGGGTTGTCTGTTTTTGTGCTGATATGACCAATTTCAAATTTGATATTCTTACGGATTTTATCCAGCAATGCTTGATCTGCTTCATAGCCAGAATGGCGTAAACGCTGATCTAAATTCTTTAAATATTCATCTTTTACATAATCTTGTAATTGTTCAATATTTGCTGGCGCAGTACAACTAAAGTCCGTAACTTGCTGTACCTTAGGTTCTTCAACCACCGTTTTATCTTTTTTATTTTTAAAATAATCACAGCCTGAAACCAAGACTGTACTGCACATCAAACCGAGAATAATTGCCTTGTTCATTTTATCTAAACCATGGTGTTTTATAATTTTGGTATATTTAAACAAAAAATCTGACTTTACGCCATTACCTTGACCCAAAATCCCTGTTGTTATACATAGATTTTTTGACTTCAGTTATAAGTAGCATTCCTTTTTAAGGAATTAGTTAAATCATCTTCCAAGAAAAAGGCTCGGATTTAAAAGTCCGAGCCCCGTATTATTGCAAGCACATAGTATGCACTTCACATGACAAGCTAAATAATAAAAGCCTTAGCTTGTGAAACTTCTCACAACCTTGCCTTTAACAGTCTGGTTAATTAATGGTGTATTTTTACCATTTGACACAATACTGCCTTTATTCAGCACCCATTCCAACTCAGGGTCAACCAAAACCCAACCTGACTCTGCAACCCAACGCTCATACATATTTGCCACTTTTGCAGGTGCGACAGTCACTTTTTCAACCCATGCTAAAGGTTCAAATAAGCCTTCATGAATCAACTGCACACCAAAAGGAACAAAGGTATCAAAAGCAGTGAAACCCGGTTGTGTTTCGGCAAAAGGTGCCATTTTTGCTGAACTACTAAGCGGTTCATGATGCGTGCTAATCGCGTCAATCACGCCATCTTTTAAACCTTGGCGCAGTAGGGTTTTGTCTTGTTCTGAACGCAATGGCGGACGAACATGCGCCAGTGAATTAAAACCATCAATGAGTTGATCGGTTAAATGCAATTGATGCATAGCCACATCACAGGTTACGGGTAAACCTTTGGCTTTGGCGGTTTTAATCAATTCAACCGAAGCACCACAAGACAATAAACCAAAGTGTGCGCGCACACCTGTTACTTCAACCATCAGTAAATATTTGGCAATGGCAAGGGTTTCAGCTAGTGCAGGAATCATAGGAAGGCCCTGACGCGAAGCAACAAAGCCTTCATGTACACAACCATCTTTGGCAATTTGATGCTCCTCTGCATAGAACACCACTGTCATGTCTAAACCAGCAGCGTATTCTAATGTACGAATGACCACATCATCATCAGCAAAGGGTGCATTAGCATTTGAAACAGCTGTACAGCCACCCTTTTTTAAACCGGCCATATTGGCAGGTTGTTTGCCATTTAAACCTTGCGTTTGTGCGCCAATAACCTGTAAATAAATTCCCCCATCCAACATTGCCTTTTCCACTAGGCCGTGAATTAAAGCACCATTGTCTTGCACAATTGGTTGTGAATCTGGTGGCGTGAAAACATGCAAAATGCCATTTTCGCGGGCAGCTTTACCTTCAGATTTTAATGTGCCATGTTGTTGCTGGCCGGGTTCACGTAAACGTGCACATAAATCGACCATGGTTGGCATTAGCCATTTTCCTTGGCCATCTAGCGTTTCGGCTATGTGATTCGATGATGCAACGCGTTTTCCATTTTCAATAAATACTGTTTCTACGCTGTCCGTTTGATCAATCGGGTTTAAGACACGTACATTTTCAATTTTTACAATAGTCATGACTTTATACCTTATCCCGCAATCGCGTCTAACAAACCTTTTTCCTGCAATTGGCCCTGCATAGCCAAAGCCAATACCGCCATACGCACCGCAATACCATTGGTCACCTGACGTAAAATGACAGATTGAGGGCCATCGGCAATACTTGAATCAATTTCTACACCACGGTTCATTGGGCCAGGATGCATCACAATACAATCAGGTTTAGCTAAGGCCAAACGCTCTTTATTCAAACCGTACATTTTATAAAATTCAGCTTGAGACGCTAAAGCAGGTGAATCAATGCGTTCATTTTGAATACGTAAGGTAATAATTACATCACAGTCACGAATACCGTCTTCCATTTTATTGAATAAACGGACATCTTCGCCAAATTCACTAAAACCATAAGGAAGTAAGGTATTTGGCGCAACCACGCGAATGTCTTTGCATCCTAATGTTTGTAAGGCAGCAACATCTGAACGGGCAACACGTGAATGTTTAATATCACCAATAATAGCAATACTCATTTCTTCAAATTTTTTCTTAGTTTCACGGCGAATCGTCAGCATATCCAACATAGCTTGGGTCGGATGCGCGTGGCGACCGTCTCCTGCATTAATAATGGCGATATGCGGGCACACATCTTTGGCAATAAAATGTGGTGCACCTGAAGATGAATGACGTACCACAAAAATATCGGTTGCCATTGCTTCCAAATTCCACAAAGTATCACGCAAGGTCTCACCTTTTGAGGTGCTTGAACGGGCAATATCAATGTTTAGAACGTTAGCGGAAAGTCGTTTTGCTGCGGCTTCAAATGTGGTGCGGGTACGCGTCGAATTTTCAAAAAATAGGTTCATTACCGTGCGACCTTCTAAAAGATTATTGGTAATTAGCTGATTTTGGTCATTAAAAAAGGACTGCGCAGTGTCCAATATTTTTGTGAGGGTTTCTTTAGAAAGACCTTCGATGGTGAGGAAATGTTTTAAGTTCCCTTCTTGGTTGAGTTGAATCTGACTCGGTGTATGCAATGCCGCCAAGTGCATGAGAGATTCCTGATTGTTAAGTTAACGTATTATACAGAGAATCACCTTCTTTAGCAGTTGAAGTTTTCAGCAATTAAAATACTTTTTTTTCGAAATAAAATTTAAATATAAAAATCCTATGTATTTATTAAATAAGATAATTTAAACAAAATTAGAGGAGTGAAATTATAAAATATCAGTTGCACTACTTCTATTTACTGTTTTAACAATGGTTTTAGATTGCACGTTTATAGATAAATAAACAGACCATAAGCAACAAAAACTACTTAAAGTCTGCCCCAAATACTTTATAAAAATTAACGCAGTGCGCCAATATAATGGTGCGAAACCTGTGCCTTATAAATCTCATCAGCAGTTGCTTCGCTGATATATTCAGGTTCTATCATTTCTAAACTTTCTACTTTTACAGGTGTTTCTGAACCCGTGGTTAAATCTAATAAATCATATAAACGCTGAATCAACCGATCTAACTCTAGATCATTGGTTTTCATTGCAATCTCAATTACATATTTAGCATATTCTTTATTTTCAACCAAATAGCGTACGTCAACAACATGACCTGTCACTCGACGAAGGCGTGTATAAAATAATGTTGCTACAGAAAATGTGTCTGAATCTCGAGTATTTTCGTGCTGTACGACACCTAACATATCTTTCCCCTTGCCCAATAAAATAAAAACTAAAATGACACCACTTTTCAAATTGCAGAAGCAAATACCATCTTAAATAAGCAAGTTGCATACCAATAACGTGATCATTCTTTTGATTAAAATACAACCACCTTTTCTATGTCATAAAAAATGATTGATATTTATCAAACAACCGATGCAGATGATCCGCCCAAATAGTCGAAAATACGTTAAAATGTCCGATTGCTTTTTTGCTTTTGGAAATTTACATGAATTCGAAACCGCGTCTTTCTACATACTGGGTCACCTGTGCAGATGGACTTGAAACCTTACTCCGCGAGGAAATTGAGGGTTTAGGTGTTCAAAATATTGAGCAATTTCCGGGTCGTTTGGTTTTCAAAGGCACTTTAGAAAATGCGTATCGCGTTTGTCTGTGGTCACGTTTAGCATCACGCGTTTTAATGCCAATTCATACGCATGAACTTGAATTTACCCACGATGCACGTGATGTTGCTGAAGAGCTCTATGAAGGTGCAATTGCCTTTGACTGGTCGCTTATTTTTGCACCACAAAGTACATTTGCTGTACGTCTACATATTGAACGTGACATTAAGGTCAACAGTCAATTCGCGACTTTACGTGTAAAAGACGGTGTGGTTGATTCATTTATGGAAGCTGTCGGCAAACGCCCAAGCATCGATATTAAACAGCCAGAAATTACCATGTATGTATTGGCAGGTAAAACTGAGCATACCTATTGCCTAGATTTATCTGGTGATTCTCTACATAAACGCGGATATCGCCGTTTTATGACAGATGCGCCGATTAAAGAAAACTTAGCGGCAGCTATTCTACAAAAAGCAAAATTAAAAGAACGTGATCCTGAAATTTTCTTAGACCCAATGTGTGGTTCGGGTACATTTGTTATTGAATCATTGATGATTCTCACTGACCGTGCACCTGGTTTAGTACGTCGTTTTGGTTTTAATGGTTGGAATGGCCATGATCATGATTTGTGGATGAGTATTAAAGCTGAAGCCACTGAACGTCATGAAAAAGCACTACAAAACCCACTCCCAAAATTTTATGCCTACGACGCCGACTGGGAAGCTGTTAAAGCGACCAAACAAAATATTATTGCTGCAGGTTTTGAATCGGTATTAGATCAAATCAAAATTGAAGAACGTACTTTAGCAGACTGGCCAAATTTTGAAGCCGAAGGTAAACGTGCACTGATTGTAACCAACCCACCGTATGGCGAGCGCCTTGGTGAAAAAGCATCAAATCGTGCACTGTACTTAGGTTTATCTGCATTATTGCAAAAAAACTTCCCGAACCAGTATGCTGCTGTTATTGCTTCTGCCGTTGAACAAGCCGATGTTTTGGCCTTTAATGAGCCACAAATTTTGCGCTTAATGAATGGTAAATTGCCAATTTACATTCGTTTCGGCACAATCAAACCTGCACCTGTGAGCCTTCCATTTTTAGCGGAATGGCAACTACAGCAGTTTGAAGCGATTGAAGGTGCGGAAGACTTCACCAATCGTTTGCAAAAAAATATGCAAGCTTTGAAAAAATGGGCTGTTAAAGAAAATATTTATTGCCTACGTTTATATGATGCCGATTTACCTGACTTTAATGTCGCAGTCGATTTGTATGGCGACCGTTTGCATGTGCAAGAATATGCGCCACCTAAAATTATTGACCCAGAAAAAGCCAAAAAGCGTTTTAATTTAGCTTTAGCGTCTATTCGTGCTGTTACAGGTTTACCACGTGATGCAATCTTTATTAAGACACGCGCCCGCCAAGAAGGTAAAACCCAGTATTCGAAACAAAGTACTGCTTCAAAACGCTTTATTGTACAAGAAGGCAAAGCCAAAGTTTTAGTCAACTTAACCGACTATTTAGACACCGGCTTATTCCTTGACCATCGTCAAATGCGCTTACGCATTGCGGCAGAGGCCAAAGGTAAACACTTCTTGAACTTATATAGCTACACATCTACAGCCAGCGTCCATGCTGCGTTAGGTGGTGCTGCCAGTACGACCAGTGTCGACCTTTCAAATACCTATTTGAATTGGTCTAAAGAAAACTTTGTCTTAAATGGTCTGACTGTTGATCATGTCGATCAACAACATCAATTCTTCGCAAGCGATTGCTTTGAATGGTTAAAAGAAGGTCATGAGCAATATGAATTGATCTTTATTGACCCACCAACCTTCTCGAACTCTAAAAAGTTTTATGGCACATTTGATGTCCAACGCGACCATAACTCTTTACTTAAACGCGCCATGAACCGTTTAACAACAGAAGGTACGCTGTATTTCTCAAATAACTATCGCGGTTTTGAGATGGACGAAGAAGTTCAAGCCATGTTTGATGTACAAGAAATCAGTAGTGAGACGATTGGTCCCGATTTCAAACGGAATCAAAAAATCCATCGTGCTTGGAAAATTACCCATCCTCCAGTTTAAGACTCAAAAAGATGAAGCGCATTAATTGCGCTTCATCTTTTTTTATTTATGCAAAAAATACTGATTGATAGATTTTACTGATCAGGCTTTAAAAACATTTTTTGACCAAACTGATAGTCCAGCAACATTTTCATATGATCACCAGATCGCTTCGCTTGTCCCGAAGATTCTAAAGAGCTAAACATATTTTCAATATCTTGATCCGTCATTTTTCGCGCGGACGTTGCTTGAGCAAAACCATTACTCATGGTTTTAAACAAATTTTTATCAAACTCTAATTCTGCTTTAAATGACAATAAACTCGGAAGCATTTTGCCAAATGCTTGTACGGAACCATGATGTCCGGGCATTATTTTACCGGTTAAATTGGCTTTAGCGGTTCCGCTACCAACACTCATTTGGTTATTGGAAGAAAAATCAAAGCCGTCATTAATGATTTTTAAAAATGCATTTGATGCTTCTTGCTTAAGTAATTCCGTTCCCACACAACTTTTTTTCGACTTTTGCAATACAGAGGAAAATTCTTGAAGACGTTGCAAATTTATATTCTTCATTTCTAAATTCATCACAATATCTTTCGCTACTAGTGAATGAGGCACACTCAATTCGCCAATTTTAAAGGTACTATCAACAGCAACTCTATTCTCCTCAATTCGTGTATCCCAAAGCATTTCCAAATTTTTAATGCCTCCAGACAAGTCCGAATCTAAGCGTTGAAAAGAAGTGATTAAAAAACGTGTTTTACCTGAATCAAAGACAGCATCACCCAGACCTTGTGTGGTTTCTAATTTTAAACCTTGCGCCAAAATTTGATTACGCCCCTCTACCATCGTAAATGCAGGAATATCCATTTCCAACTTCGTAATTTCAGGCTTATCTTTAAAGTTTGAGTCGCTATAAACACGAATAAGGCTTGGATCTAATCTTAAATAGATACCATCAGTACGTGTATCAACTTTAGGCACATTTACAGTGGTTAATGACTGACCTAACCAATTGATTTGTGTATTCGCTTGTTGCTCTCCGCGTAGAAACATCTTGGCTTTTTCATTTCCAGACTTAAACACATAGGTAGAATCGATTTGGTATCCTTTCCAGTTTTTTTGGATTTTATCCCGACCTTCTAGAACAAGCACATCATTCGCCTTACAAGGGTCTAAAGCCAATATCATGACCCAATCTGCACTCCCACTAAAAGTATTCATCTTAAAATTACTGTATTGAATTTTAAGATCGTCTGAGGTCTGCGCAAGTTGCGCCTGCTCATAATACGTTGATATTTTTTGATCTGCATACCAATTCGCACTGACCGCGGAAGCGACTACAGTGATAACACTTCCAATAACCCAAATGATTTTTGACATTTTTGGCTCTTTTTCTGATTATTTTGAATCAGTATACTTAATTTTATTTACAAAAAAATACATTAAACCTATAAAAGTACAGAATTAATTTTTGTATTTATCAATTCAAGCGATTTATATCCGTCCTGTTTTGAAATAACTGATTTTTGAACCGTCAAATAATTCATACGGTTTGCCTTGGAAGCTATGAAAAGCATGAATGGCGTGAATCACATGAGAGGATGTATGACTCATTTGATGAATTCGTGGATCTGTCTTAGCCAAGGTAATACAAAAGGCATTCTTACGTTTTAAACGCGTTTGTTCTTGGGCATGAAACAATAAACTATTAAAAACCCCTTTATCAGATGGATGGCAGAGCGCGCTATGTAACATCAGATAATCAAAAGCGCGCTCTTTTTTAGGCAAAACTAATGCGCCCTTCACACCTGCATACAAGTTATAAAAAGGCCTGATGAGTTTAAGTAACCATGAATAATGCACCACTTTGGTTTGTTTAAAAGACTGTTGATTCCATAAGCCATAAATACCGACCATTTTATTTTCATGATTATAAATCAAATAAAAATCATCCATTTTCATGCCCAACCAAAATGGATGCTCACCATGTGCTAAATCAGAAAATTCATAATTGGGCAAAAAGTTGTAATGTGCTTTCATTGACTGCACAAATGCATTCGCATCTGCAATTTTATTGATGCTCAGTGGTTCAAATTGATAATGATCAAACGCTGCAGGTTTTTGAACTTGAGAAACAGTAAATGTTTGAATATCATCATAGAAATAAGGTGATGGAAAACCTGTTTTCGTTTCGTGCAATATGCGCCGTGCAGGTAAATTATCAACCAAAATAATACTTTCCAGCATACTGTCTTGTGGCAATTCATCACGCAGATAATCCATCAGTAAACGTAAAATATTCTGACCTCTAAACTTTTGATTTAAGCGTAAATCAGCCACATAACGTAGCACATCTGGCTGTTGATTTATATAACAATATTTCCAACCTAAATTCATCATTCCGACTATTTTATCTGGTTGATTATCTGGAACAACAACTCGAATATCTGGTCGATTATATTGCGCATGTGACGCTGCCAAATAGCTCGGGTAGCGCTCAAAAGCTAGCGTCATTCCATTACTGGGCATGGTTTCCGCAATAAGTTGCACCAGTTGCTCATCATCTGCTTTGGTTGCTGGTCGCACATGGAAATTTGGAACATTGGCTGACGAATATACTGTTCTCGTATTTTCAACCGAAATATTCATAGCATCTGAATTCATATTCCTTTACTCAATCTATTTTTGTTTTCATTTTTTTTAAAGGTTCAGGCTTAATATTGCCTTCAATCATGCCATTATGCATGGCCAAGGTTTTATAATATTGCCATGCATCATCTACATGCTTAATTTCTAGTGCGTCTAATTGCCCCAAATCTCGCGCCAGTTCATAATGAAAATTACGCTTTAATTGTCGGTCAAGGTCTTCTACATTCGGCTGGTGTAAGGCATTGCCTTCACTTAATAAAATGTAATGTGGTTTTTTAACTGTGCAATGTTCAATGCCCAACAAGCTTATTGGCACATAATCTGCTCGCTTAAAACCATCAAGTACGTGTACCGCCAAATGATGATCGAGTTTTTCACCGACCATATCAACTGTCATTTTACAACCAAGAAATCTAAAACATGGGACTTGCTGATAGAACCCTGTAACTTCAAGCTCATCTTCAATTACATACCGAATTAAACCAGACCCTGAAGTAATCTGGGCTAACAATATCCGCTAAATTCAACTGCCAACTTGGTACAATTTGGTCAGTTCCTTGAAGTAAGAACTCATAAAAATGTGATTGATAACTTAATGGATATTGATTTTCATACGGAATGGTGACGACGGCTTCAGTTGCCCACAATCCCTTACCTTCAAATGCCACATTGGCAATACGTGCTTGCAGTGGTGTTGCCCATGCTGTCGCACCCGCTGTGTCCCAACTTGAAATTAGAGTTAACTTAAATTCCATCATAATATTTATTCTCTGTTGCTCTATCATTCAATGAGCAATATTTTTTTTGTATAATAATTTTTTATAAGTTGGTTCCAACACGGGACGAACGGCGACCATATTAGTTCTAGCATTTAAAAAAATGCAATCAGGTTTACATATTTATATAAAAAATACGACGGACGTAAAATAAAAAAACCTAGCAAATGCTAGGTTTTTTTATTTATCTTTACTGAAAAATGGATTTTAAGTCATTAATTTAACTTTAATTTCCCAAAGTTAAGATGGCCATTTTCTCCTTGAATGACAATGGTATCACCTGCTTGGAATTCTCCAGACAAGATTTTTTGAGCCAATGTATTTTCTATCTGTTGCTGTATGGCACGTTTTAATGGACGAGCACCATATATAGGGTCAAAACCAGCATCGATTAATTGATCAAATGCACTATCATCAATCGTTAGGCTCATGTCTTTTTCACTTAATCTTTCGCGTAAACGAGCCAATTGGATATCAGCAATACCACGAATTTGCGATTTTTTAAGTGAATGGAAAATCACCAACTCATCAATACGGTTAATAAACTCTGGGCGGAAATGCTGTGTAACTGCATTCATCACCACGGCACGGACTTCCACATCTGTCGCCACATCGCCCAATTCACGTACATCGCTTGAACCTAGGTTCGATGTCATCACAATGACCGTATTTTTAAAGTCAATCACACGGCCTTGCGAGTCTGTTAGGCGTCCGTCATCTAAAACTTGAAGCAAGATATTAAATACATCTGGATGCGCTTTCTCCACCTCATCAAATAGCACAACGCTATAAGGTTTACGGCGCACAGCTTCAGTTAATACACCACCTTCTTCATAGCCGACATAACCCGGAGGCGCACCCACCAAACGACTGACGGAATGTTTTTCCATAAATTCAGACATATCAATACGCACCATGGCATCATCGCTGTCAAACAAGAAGCTCGCCAAGGCTTTGGTCAGCTCTGTTTTACCAACACCTGTTGGCCCTAAGAATAAGAACGAACCACTTGGGCGATTCGGATCTGATAAGCCTGCACGTGAGCGACGAACCGCATTTGAAACGGCAATAACAGCTTCATCCTGACCCACAACACGGTTATGCAAATAGTCTTCCATCCGCAAGAGTTTTTCACGTTCACCCTGCATCATTTTAGCTACAGGTATACCTGTAGCCGCACTAACGACTTCGGCAATTTCGTTGTCGGTTACTTTATTACGAAGCAGTTTTGGCGCTTCATTTTCTTCGGCAGCTTCAATACGTTCTAACTCTTTTTGCAAATCTGGAATGACACCATATTGCAGACGACCTGCTTCACCCAAATTACCTTCACGCTGCGCTTTTTCTAAAGCAAGACGCGCCTGATCCAATTTAATTTGAATGTCTTTGTTGCCTTCAACCAGTGCTTTGTCTGCACGCCAGACTTCTTCCAAATCATTGTATTCGGACTGAACTTCTTGAATTTGCTGTGCCAAATGATCTACAGCAGCTTTACTGCCAACATCATCATCTTTTTTCACCACTTCAAGTTGCATTTTTAACTGAATTAAACGGCGTTCTAGTTTATCCAAGGCTTCTGGTTTTGAATCCAGCTCCATTTTAATACGCGAAGCGGCTTCATCAATCAGGTCAATGGCTTTATCAGGCAATTGACGGTCTGTAATATAACGATGCGACATTTTTGCAGCTGCAATAATCGCCGAATCTAAAATTTGCACACCATGATGCGTTGCATAACGATCTTTTAGGCCACGCAAAATTGCAATAGTGTCTTCAACACTTGGCTCATCGACCAACACCTTTTGGAAACGACGTTCTAAGGCCGCATCTTTTTCAATGAATTGACGGTATTCATCTAAAGTGGTTGCACCGACACAGCGAAGCTCACCACGTGCTAAAGCAGGTTTGAGCATATTACCTGCATCCATCGCGCCTTCGCCTTTACCAGCGCCCACCAAGGTATGTAACTCATCAATAAACAGAATGACTGCTCCATCCTGTTTCGATAAGTCTTTCAACACCGCTTTTAGACGTTCTTCAAATTCACCGCGATATTTAGCACCTGCTAACAAAGACCCAATATCTAAAGATAAAACACGTTTACCTTTCAAGCTTTCAGGCACTTCGCCGTTAACAATACGTTGGGCTAAACCTTCAACAATGGCGGTTTTACCCACACCCGGCTCACCAATTAATACTGGATTGTTTTTTGTACGGCGTGATAAGACTTGCACTGTACGACGAATTTCGTCATCACGACCAATGACAGGGTCTAACTTTCCTGCCAGTGCGCGCTCGGTGAGGTCAACCGTATATTTATTTAATGAGTCGCGTTGATCTTCATGATTATTGCTCATGACTTTTTCATCACCTCTAATTTTTGTAATGACATTACGTAAGCTATCGACTTTAAGGCCAGCACTGCTTAAAAGAGCTTTAGTCGCACCCACTTCAGCTAGGCTCAGTATCACCCAGTCTGTAGATAAAAATTCATCACCTGCTTTTTGGGCAAAACTGTCTGCTAAGTTCAGCGCTTTTACAGCCTCTGGGCTCAAATTAATATCGCCAGTTGGATTGGCCAGCGTTGGCGCATCTTGTATCGCTTGTTGCAATTTGCTTTTCAGCTCAGGCAGATTTACACCCGATTGTTGTAACAAACTGAGATTAGAAGCTTCTTCTAATAAAGTGGATAAAATGTGTATACCGTCAATAGCGGTATGGTCTTTACCCATCGCTAGAGATTGGGCATCTGAGAGAGCTTGTTGCAATCGATTTGTAAATTTTTCAAAACGCATTCTTGTTATTCCTCACAACAAATTGTGTACTTAATGGATATATGGGAACGGTTCATCATTTTTCAAACAATATTTTAATATATTTTTCAGAAACTTAACTCGGTTAAAATATTAAACCTTGATCATAATATGGGTATAAAAAAAATTGATTTCAAGTGATAAATAGTATTTTTTTCAACAAATTGTGAATAAAGCACTTGTCAGATTTAAAATGCTACTCACTATAACGTTTTATACTGAAGAATAAAAAACGCTTATTTATTCTTCAGTCAAATAAATTAAGGTGCAGGATTCGGTTGCTGACGGTGAATAGCTTCAATGCCTTGCAAAATATCTTCAGATAAATTGATTTCAAAAGCATCAATATTTTCTTTCAGCTGAGCTAAATTCGTCGCGCCAATAATAGTACTGGTCACAAAAAACTGCTGTTTAATAAAAGCCAATGCCAGTTGGGTCAAACTCAAACTATGTTTTTCTGCCAACTGTGCATACTGCTCTGTCGCCCATTCACTTTGTGGGTTGCTATAACGGCTAAAACGACTAAATAAAGTCACACGCGCATTGGCAGGACGCGCGCCATGACGGAATTTCCCTGTTAAATAACCAAAAGCTAAAGGTGAATATGCCAGTAAACCGACATTTTCATACTTCGCAATTTCTGACATACCAATTTCATAAGTACGGTTCAATAGATTATATGGGTTTTGTACAGAAACCACTTTTTCTAGACCCAGTTTTTCTGCCAAATGAAGAAACTTTAAAGTGCCCCAAGGCGTTTCATTTGATAAACCAATCGCGCGGATGCGACCTTTTTTAACTTCATCACTTAAAGCCAATAAGGTTTCTTCTAAAGCAGTGACTTCCTGATCATTATTGGCTTCAGCATTATCGTAGCCTAGTTTTCCAAAGAAATTTGTTGGGCGCTGTGGCCAATGCAATTGATATAAATCAATATAATCAGTTTTAAGCCGTTGTAAATTACCATCTAAAGCAGAGGCAATTTCTGTTGCTGTATAACGTGTTTGCCCATTACGAATCTGGCTTCCTCCTTGTGAAGGGCCTGCGATTTTTGTTGCCAAAATAACATTGTCACGCCCACCCCTTTCTGCAAACCAGTTGCCAATAATGCGTTCTGTTGCACCTTGCGTTTCAGGTTTTGGCGGTACAGGATACATTTCCGCTGTATCCCAAAAATTCAGCCCCCGTTCTAAAGCATAATCTAACTGTGCAAAACCTTCTGCTTGCGTATTTTGCTCACCAAAGGTCATTGTACCCAGACAAATTTCTGGCACTAAAATTCCAGTATTGGCTAAAGGTTTAAATTGCATAAAACGTCTCATCCTTAAACAGTTGCAGTGAAATTTAATAAACTGAATTAACTTAACCAATTCTAAGTTCTAGGTTAAATCATTATTTTTTAAATTTTGTCGATATTTGTTAGAATATAGGCATAAAAAAAGCAAACCCGAAGATTTGCTTTTTTTAGTTCGCTATAACTTATTCATCATCTTCCGTGTCATCTGATGAAACGTCATTATTGGCGTCTAAAGACACATCAAAAATGAGAATAGCTTTACCCTCTGTTTCAATCATGCCTTGTTCTTCTAAAGTTTTAAGAACACGGCCGACCATCTCACGTGAACAACCCACAATACGGCCAATTTCTTGACGCGTAATGCGAATTTGACGTCCATTTGGCAAAATCATCGCTTCTGGTTGCGAAGATAAGTCAATTAAACAACGTGCAATACGGCCTGAAACATCAATAAATGCTAAGTCTGTAACTTTACGCGTCGTGTTTTTCAAGCGACGGACTAACTGTGCAAAAACAGCATAGCTTAAGTCTGGATATTGCTTACTTAATTCATGGAAATTTTCATAAGTCACTTCGGCAATTTCACAGACATCACGTGTGCGGACTTCCGCAGTACGCTGTGCATTTGTTTCGAAGAGACCCATTTCCCCAAAAAAGTCCCCCGCATTCAAATACGCAACAACAATTTCTCGCTCATCATCTTCACTTAAAATGATGGATACAGACCCCTTCAAAATCAAATATAAAGATTTGGATTCTGATCCTGCATCAATAATCGTTGTACGTTTTGGATATCGATTAATATAAGCACGTTTTAATAATGCTTTAACTGACTCAGGTAACTGACCTGGAGACAGTGCATCTGTGCTCAATTGTGAAAAGTTTGAAGTCATGCTAACGGTTCCGAATATGGATAATTTATAGATCGCACAGACCTAAAATGAACTTGTCACACTGAAGAGATGAA
This sequence comes from Acinetobacter celticus, assembly GCF_001707755.1. Lineage (GTDB taxonomy): Bacteria > Pseudomonadota > Gammaproteobacteria > Pseudomonadales > Moraxellaceae > Acinetobacter > Acinetobacter celticus. The sequence goes on from NZ_MBDL01000009.1 coordinate 149,885, forward strand.
ATTCCTTCTCAACTCAATTTATGGTAGTGTACAGGCACTTCGTAAATTTATAGCTTTTTTCAGGTAGTTGCAATGCAAACAAGTGTTCATTGGCTAGAGAATGTCGCTTTTGAGGCAAAAACTCAGAGCGGTCACAGCGTTATCATGGATGGTTCAGCAGAATACGGTGGTGAAAATCGCGGACCCCGTCCAATGGAACTCATTTTAACGGGTTTAGGTGGCTGTGCATCTTTTGATATTGTCACTATTTTAAAGAAAGCTCGCCAAGAAATTACCGATGTTCGCTGTGAATTAAAAGCTGAACGTGCTGATACAATTCCTGCCGTTTTCACTAAAATTCATTTGCATTTTGTGGTGACTGGTAAAGCAGTAAAAGAGAAACAAGTGGCTAAGGCTATTGAATTATCTGCTGAGAAATACTGTTCTGCCAGTAAAATGCTGATGGACGGTGGTGTCGAAATTACCCATGATTTTGAAATTTTAGAAACTGTTGAAAGTGAATAAATAATCACTTGTTATTGTTGCTCAGCCAAATCTTAATGAAAAACCGAGTTCATCGATGAATTCGGTTTTTTAATGTGTACAGTCGATTTTCTATTTTATGCCATTATCCAAAGGCGTTAAAACATTCCAAACACCCCATTTAAAGCGTCTAAGATATCAAGATAAACGTTCCGTCAAAATAAAAAACCTGAACTTAAAATCAGGTTAAATAGTGCAAAATACCCATCTGGTTTTCCTTCTTTTTAGATATTTTTTATAAACCGCTTAGAAAGAAGCACAAAAGTTATCAATTAAGAGAAATCCCTCTATAATATCGGCCATGACAATTGAGAGTCCGTTTTGGCCACAGGCAAACGGATAACTCTAACCACACTCTATTAAGTCAATTTCTTCTTTGTGATTCGGCTTATGAATCAATCTTTAAAATTTTATCTGTCAGCCATGACACATAAAAATCGTTAGGTGCTTGCATGGAAATCAAGGTCAATTATCTCGACAATCTTCGACAAGAAGCGAAGTTTGATGACTTCACAGTAATCGCCGATCAACCCATTCGCTATAAAGGTGATGGATCTGCACCAGGACCATTCGACTATTTTCTTGCATCATCGGCTTTATGTGCCGCATACTTTGTCAAAGTTTACTGCGCTGCCCGTGATATTCCGACCGATAATATTCGTTTGTCGCAGAATAATATTGTCGATCCTGAAAACCGCTATAAACAAATTTTTAAAATTCAGGTTGAACTTCCTGCAGATATTTCGGAAAAAGATCGTCAAGGTATTTTACGTTCCATTGACCGTTGCACCGTTAAAAAAGTCATTCAAACTGGCCCCGAATTTATTATTGAAGAAGTTGAAAGTATTGATTCCGATGCTCAAGCATTATTAATACCGAGTCTAACGTCAGAAAGTAGCACCTATATTGCAGGCAAAGACCTGCCTTTAGAAGAAACCATTGCCAATATGTCTGCTATTTTAGCGGGCTTAGGCATGAAGATTGAAATTGCTTCTTGGCGCAATATTGTACCCAATGTTTGGTCTTTACATATTCGTGATGCACAATCACCAATGTGTTTTACCAATGGTAAAGGTTCAACCAAAGAAAGTGCCCTAGCTTCTGCTTTAGGCGAATTCATTGAACGTCTGAACTGTAACTTTTTCTATAATGATCAATTTTGGGGTGAAGAGATTGCCCAAGCTGAATTTGTTCATTACCCAGATGAAAAATGGTTTAAACCCGGCCCAGAGGGTGAACTACCGAAAGAAATTTTAGATGAATACTGTCTAGAAATTTATGACCCTGAAGAGGAATTACTAGGTACACATTTATACGACACCAATTCAGGCAATACTGAACGTGGTATTTGTTCCCTACCTTTTGTACGTCAGTCCGATGGTGAAACTGTTTATTTCCCTTCAAATTTGATTGAAAACTTATATTTAAGTAATGGGATGAGCGCGGGAAATACCTTAGCTGAAGCTCAGGTGCAATGTTTATCTGAAATATTTGAACGTGCTGTTAAACGCGAAATTCTAGAAGGCGAAATTGCACTTCCTGATGTACCTGAAGAAGTACTTGCAAAATACCCAAGTATTGTCGAAGGCATTAAAGGCATAGAAGCTCAAGGCTTTCCTGTACTGGTCAAAGATGCATCCTTAGGTGGTAAATACCCTGTGATGTGTGTGACTTTAATGAACCCACGTACAGGTGGTGTATTTGCATCGTTTGGTGCACACCCTAAATTAGAAGTGGCGCTGGAACGTAGCTTAACAGAGCTTTTACAAGGTCGTAGTTTTGAAGGTCTAAATGATCTACCAAAACCAACATTTAGTAGCAATGCCGTTACCGAACCTAATAATTTTGTAGAGCATTTTATTGATTCTAGTGGTGTCGTGTCTTGGCATTTCTTTAGTTCAAAAGCAGAACATGCCTTTGTTGAATGGGACTTTACCAGCCAAAGCGAACATGCCAATGCAGATGAAGCTACACAAATGTTTAGCATTCTTGAAGACATGGGCAAAGAAGCCTATATGGCGGTATATCAACACTTAGATGCAACGGCTTGTCGTATTTTAGTTCCCGGTTATTCTGAAGTTTATTTGGTTGAAGATTTGGTCTGGGACAATACCAATAAAGCATTATTATTCCGTGAAGATATCTTAAATTTACACCGTTTAGATGATGAACAATTAGAAGCCCTCGTTGAACGCCTAGAAGAGGTTGAGGTCGATGATTACACTGAAATTAAAACCCTGATTGGTATTGAATTTGATGACAATACTGTTTGGGGTCAGCTGACTATTTTAGAATTGAAACTTCTCATTTATATGGCATTACAGCAATTTGAAGAAGCTCAAGATTTGGTGGGACAATTCCTACAATACAATACCAATACGGTTCAACGTGGTTTGTTCTATCAGTGTATGAATGTTGTTTTGGAAGTCGAATTAGACGATGAACTTGATTTGAATGATTATGAAACCAACTTCCGTCGCATGTTTGGTGATGAACGTATGGATGCGGTGATCGGTTCAATGGAAGGTAGCGTGCGTTTCTATGGTTTGACTGAAACCAATATGAAACTTGAGGGTCTTGACCGTCATTTACGTCTCATTGAGAGCTATAAAAAACTGCATGTAGCACGCGCTAAATTTGCAAATTTAGCGTAATACAATTGCAGTTTAAAAGAGCAATCCAAAATACTTGGATTGCTCTTTTATTTTTATCATAAATAACACTTATGCCATCAAACCCTTTCATTTTTTCTAAAAAAGCAGGACTGATCATCTGTACGCTTTTTTTTCTGTTCCAATAAAGGATGTATCTCGGTTAAATCGCTTTTAATAGCAACGTTCAAGGTTAAATTAAACGACGCTACCTCTACCCTTATTTCATGAGTTTTTTCGCTAAATAATCTGGATTTAAAAAGACCATACTAATCAGCCCAACTATAATCATATAAATTCCAATATATTCAAAACCATGGTTCATACCAATAATCAGCTTTTCTGCCATTTCTGGAGCCAATGCAATACCTTTAGCTGGTTGTACATAACCTGCGACATCCATTAAATATCCCACCATCGTTGGCGATACAATCCCGCCAATTGATGAAGTTGCAACCAATGTTGCCATGACTGCTGCACGTTGTTTTGAACTGACACTAAAGCCAACGGCCATAGTCGCGAGTGGAAAACACATGGCAAAACCTGCAGCAATTGTAATCAGTAAAATACAGATTGCACCACTTAGAAATGGAATAAGGTAAAAAGCAATACCAGAAATAAACACCAGCAAGCCAAAAACCAGACCCAATGAAATATGAACTGTCGCGCCCTTTTTCATTAAAATTCTAGAAAAATAGCCCGCACTCGCCAAACTAATTGCACCTAAAATCCACGGTAGACTTGAAACAGTCGCAATTATTTCAGGTGAAAATGTCCCAATTGAAGCAATATATTTCGGTGCCCACGTCGTTAAAAAACCCAATGACCAAAAACAGCCTAAACCTGCTAAAAATGATGCAAAGAACATTTTTGAAAAAAAGATTTTAAAAATGGGAACAGTTTTTAAAACATCGACATATTTCACAATACTTTTACAATTCGGATCATATACAACGGGTACTGCTTGAAGTTTTTGATCTGTTTCTTCACGATTAAAATGACTATATGGGCCTTCTTTAAACACCATTGCCCAAAGCACTGTCCAAACTAATCCGACCAAACCCAGAAAACCAAAGGCCCATCTCCAACCTAAATCGGGGTGTGCAATAATATAAGCAAGAATTGGTGCTGCAACCACGGGACCAATGGTCGTTCCAGATGCAACCAAACTACTTGGAAAACCCCGTGTAGATGGCTCGAACCAACCTTGAACGTGGGTTAATGATATTGATGATGCAGGCCCTTCGGCTGCGCCAAGTACAATTCGAGTGACGAGAAGTGCCATAGCACCGCCACCTAATAGCATTGGAAATTGTAATACAGCCCAGCTAATGCCCATAACTAAAATGAGCCATCTGGTTTGTACTTTTTCGGCAATAAACCCCACAATAATGCCCGATACTGCGAATAAGAAAAAAAATGAGCTACCAATAAAACCAAATTGTGTACTGGTCATGCCCAGTTCGGACATCACCGATTCTGCCACCAAACCTAATACAGCTTTGTCTGCAAAATTAATCATTTGGAATAAAATGAGGAGTCCAGTAATTAGCCATGCACGATTCAAAGTTTTTTTAGATATCCCTCTTTTTGTCTCTATTTCTGATCGATCCACCTGCATATTCATTTTATCTTCCTTAATTTAAAATGTATTTGAGAAACTTTTATTTAAAAGTCAAAGGTATTGGTTGTATTAAAGAGGTTGTCTTTGCTTCATTTTCAAGGTTGTTTATTCACCATATTTTCAATTTTTCGCTACAGTTCAGCCTCCCAATTAGATATCGAGTTTTAAAGGGATATGAACTATTACAAAGAGTGCTGTGATTAAAGCGGTGATGAATTAAAAAATAGAAAAATTCAAGCAAGGATATTGATAGATAAAACTTAAGTTTAAATATAAAGACCTCTTTAAAATGCGGATAAAATTATCAACAGAGATCTAAATATTTAAACTTTAGGGATAATGATCACTTCTTTTTTTACAATTAGACTGTCTTGTATTTTTCTGTACATTCAAAGACATTAAAATTTAAAGGTATAGCTCGTAATAATACGGTCTTCTACAAAATCTGTTCCAGGAGTATCTCCTGCTCCATATTTAATATCCGCGCGAATGTGTCTCCATTCCAAACCTAAACCTTTTAGTTTTCCTTCAGGAATGACGTAATTTACAATGACATTTTTCTCGATTTCTTTATTGTCTTTAAAACCCGAACGATATATTTCACTACCGTTCAAATAGCGCAATCCCAACTTCAGACCTGGCACACCCGCATTTTTAAAGTCATAGCTATATGTCGCATGCCATGTCAGCTCTTTTGCTTTGTAAAAAGCCAAAGTTGACCAGCTTTGTAGATACGCTTGTGGCACATAGCCTGCCAATAATGGAATCGCATCGTCTCCCATATTTTTTTGTATACCCGCAGTCAATGAACTGCCACCATTTTGAACCGTCGCCTGCAAACCTACAGATTGTGCATCAATACTGCCAAAATAAGCATCACCATCTTCTTTATAGTTAAAATAGCGAGTATCTACTTTCAGCTTCGTGGCATTGATCTGCTCTGAATAAGCGGCATTTACATAATGTTGCTGATAGATATCTTCCAGTTGGCCAAACCAATACGATCCAGAAATTTTTGGTGTGAAATTATAATCCAACCCAATAAAGTTCATTCCATCACTTTCTTTATTTGGGTCTGTATTGCCCCCCAAACTCATTTTTTTAAATTCATCATCATCACGGGCATTAATATGCGTAAAGCGCCCTGCCGATATTTTTAAGTTTTTAATTTCTTTACTTTCTAGCATTGCACCTGCAAAAGTTGTGACCAACTGACGCGAATCATCAATGAACAACACAGGTGTTTTAGGCAATAATTCGCCGACTTTAAGTTCAGTATTTTGATATTTAAGCTTTAAGGTCGCGCCTAATTTTAAGAAATTACGTTCCTGACGTTTTGCTGCCTGATCATACTTAAAGACCGTATCTAAACGCTCTTCATTATGATCACCCAATCTCACGGCATATTGAAAACCCAAATCTAAACCAAGCTGAACCGGTGTATCGGTATAACCAGACTCAAAACGACCACTCAAGCCTTGAGACCAACTTCCTAAATCTTGATTTGTTCCTTCAAAATCTCGTTCAACATAAAAATTCCTTAAGTAGATGGACTTTTGACTGTCTTCGAAAAAATTGGCGTGCGCAACATTCAACCCAGCAATGCTAAAAAATGAAAATAACACTGCTTTTTGAACTGTGCGTTTTGAATATAAGCTATACATGGAAATCCTTTCCTACATCCGTATTGTTTTCTCATCCACTATGCAAACACCATCATTTGCCTGTCTGATCTGGATGCTGACTTATTCCAATAAAACTTTTTAATATTAAAATTTAATATAATTTCAAAACTAAAAAGAAAAATTAGAATAGCCCTGATTATTTGAATTATCAATGTAATTTTCCATATCCTATTAAGTATATAATTATACCTTTTTCGTCATAATAGAATTATTTGGAATAAATAAAGGAAAATAAACACTGAATTTTTATCGATTGTTCGATCGGCTTATCTATCTTCAACATGAAGCGCAATGTTTTCGTTTTTAAAAACCTCTTGAATACAATCTAAAATTTTTGGAATGTAACTGCTCTGATCCATATTACGCACAGATAAAGAAATTGGGCTGTAAGCTTCCAAATCTAAAATTGGGATATAAATTAAATTTTTCATACCAATGTCACTGGCTGTTTCTGGAATCAAGCAAATACCTTCTCCGGAAGAGACCAAGCCAAGTGCCATATGAATTTCGCGCACTTCTATCAACTTTTTCGGCACTAGGCCTAATTCTGTAAATATGCTTTGTACTGCCGTGGCAAAATTGGGTTTTGGTGTTTTGGGATAAGAAAAAATAGCTTCATCTAAAATTTGTGACAGATAAATACCAGATTCTATACATTCAGCTAAATGATGATCCTTATGAATGGCGAGTAGTAAACGCTCTTTTCTTAACAGTAGACGTTTAATGGATGGATCCATAAGGCGAAGTCGACCAAAGCCTAAATCTATTTTCCCAGCTTTGAGCGCTTCAATTTGATCTCGCGTGCCGTACTCAATCAATTCAACGTGCATATCTGGGTTACGTTGCCTAAATAAATAAATAATTTGTGGCAACAACGCGTACAGTAAAGAACTCACATAACCAATACGGACAGTCTGATCTACAGCATTAATCCTTTGTGCCATAGACGTTGCTTGTGCGGTATGCGTTAAAATTTGAACAGCATGTTCATAAAAAAACATCCCTGCTTCTGTGGTTTTAACTGGGCGGGAACCACGTTCAAATAAAGTAATCCCTAACTCTTCTTCTAGCTTTTGAATTTGCCGACTCAAAGGGGGTTGCGCAATACAAAGTTTTTCTGCAGCTTTAGTAATGCTTTGCTCTTCTACCACTGTCACAAAATAACGAAGATGTCTTAATTCCATTTAACATACCTTTTAAGTATCTAAAAATACCAATTTAGCTATAGTTAAGGATATTACATTAAATTAGGGTATATAAATGATTTAATGTATAAGAATATAGAAGATGTATAAAACGATAGAAACCATGCTTGTAGAGATTCCTACAATCCGCCCACATAAAATGGCTGTGGCGACAATGCAGACACAAACCTTAGTTTTGGTCAAAATAACCACCAATGACGGTTTCACTGGATGGGGCGAAGCGACCACCATTGGCGGTTTAGGTTATGGCGAAGAAAGCCCTGAAAGTATTAAAACCAATATTGATACCTATTTTAGCCCGCTCTTGAAATCGCTGTATGGACTAAATATTGCGCAAATAATGCAGACGATTAAAAAAAATATTAATGGTAATCGCTTTGCAAAATGTGCCATTCAAACCGCCCTCTTAGATATTCACGCACAACGTTTAGCTTTGCCATTGAGCGAAATTTTAGGCGGTCGCTTACGTGATTCTATTCCTGTACTTTGGGTACTGGCTTCTGGTGATACAGAAAAAGATATTGCCGAAGCACAGAAAATGATTGAAGCTAAACGTCATAATATTTTCAAGCTTAAAATTGGTTCTCGCTCAGTTGAAGCCGATGTTGAACATGTATTAGCCATTAAAAAAGCCTTAGGAAAAGACATTTCAATTCGTGTCGATGTAAACCGTGCATGGTCTGAACTTGAAGCCATTAAAGGGATTCAAGCGTTACAAGATGGTGGCATTGACCTCATTGAACAGCCTTGTGCGATTGATAATATTGATGCCATGCAACGCCTTACTCGCAAGTTTGATATTGCCATTATGGCTGATGAGTCTCTAATGGGGCCAAACACTGCTTTTCAATTGGCGAAACGCAATGCAGCCTCTGTTTTCGCTGTTAAAGTTGCACAATCTGGCGGTCTAATCGAAAGTTGCGAAGTCGGAAAAATCGCTCAACTTGCTGGTATTAATTTATACGGTGGCACAATGCTAGAAGGCCCTGTAGGAACTATCGCATCGGCACATGTGTTTTCAACATTTGATAATTTGGCTTATGGTACGGAGCTATTCGGCCCATTATTACTCACTGAAGAAATTTTAAAAACGCCACTTCAATATCAGAACTTTGAATTACAAATTCCTCAAAGCGCAGGACTTGGTATTGAATTAGATGAAAACAAGATTGACCACTTACGTCATCAGTAATTAAAGGAACAGAATATGCTTTTCCAAGTACGTATGGATGTAAATATCCCTCGTGATCTACCCGCTGAACAAGTCAATGAAATTAAGGCTGTTGAAAAAGCCTACTCACAAGATTTACAGCGTCAGGGCAAGTGGCGTCATATTTGGCGTATCACAGGACAGTATTCAAATATCAGTATTTTTGATGTAGAAAGTAATGAAGAGCTACACAATATTTTGCAAGGTCTTCCGCTTTATCCTTATATGAACATTGAGGTTATGGCACTAAACCGTCACCCGTCTTCAATTCGTGAAGATGACACCTGATTTTTAATCCTACACAGCCCAAAAGGTTTTGGGCCATGTAAACAAAAAAATGTGGTCTATAAAAGCAAGCTGAACGCACGCCGATAAGCCCACAAAACTACATACTCAAGGAACAAAAGTATGAACCGTCAAGAAATCGATGCATTAGTTAAACAAATGAACGTGGATACAGCGACTGGTGAAGTCCATCCTCGTGTACAACAAGTCGTTGTACGTTTGCTTGGTGATTTTTTCCAAGCCATTCAAGATTTAGATTTAACTCAAACTGAAGTTTGGAAAGGTTTGGAATATATCGTTGATTCTAGTAAATCAAATGAATTGGGTCTTTTGGCTGCAGGTCTTGGCTTAGAGCATTTCTTAGATCTTCATGCTGATGAAGTTGATGCGAAAGCAGGCATTACCGGTGGTACGCCACGTACCATCGAAGGTCCACTCTATGTTGCTGGTGCACCTGAATCAGTTGGCTTTGCACGTATGGATGACGGTTCTGAATCTGACTATGTCGATACCTTATTCATTGAAGGCGTTGTGACTGATACTGACGGTCAAATTATTCCAAATGCTAAAGTTGAAGTTTGGCATGCCAACAGCTTAGGTAACTATTCATTCTTTGATAGTTCACAATCTGAATTCAACCTTCGTCGCAGTATCTTAACAGATACGAATGGTCAATATGTTGCTCAAACAACGATGCCTGTCGGTTATGGTTGCCCACCAGAAGGTACAACACAAGCGTTATTAAACAAGCTTGGTCGTCATGGTCAACGCCCTTCTCATGTGCATTACTTTATCTCTGCACCAGGCTATCGCAAGTTAACAACTCAGTTCAACATTGAAGGTGACAAATACCTTTGGGATGACTTTGCATTCGCTACACGTGAAGGCTTAATCGCTTCTGTAACTGACATTACTGATCCTGCTGAACTGGCTAAACGCGGTCAGGACAAACCAGTTAAACACATCACTTTTGATTTCAAACTGGTAAAAGACCTTGCTACAGCACCAACGTCTGAAGTTGATCGTCGTCGCGTTAGCGCTTAAGTCAATGATTTCCACTGCAAGGCATGGCAAATGTCTTGCAGTATTTTTAGATTTTTATCATTAAATTTTCAATTAATTTTTTAATGCTAAAGATTTGCTTATTGCTCTTTAAGGCTCACAACATGATTGATAAAAGCACATCATCTTTAACAGAAGCACTTTCCCAAATTAAGGATGGCTCGACCATCATGATTGGTGGCTTCGGAACAGCTGGTCAACCCGCTGAACTCATTGACGGGCTGATTGAATTAGGCGTCAAAGACTTAGTTATCATTAACAATAACGCTGGTAATGGTGATTATGGTTTGGCCAAACTGCTTAAAACAGGTGCAGTACGTAAAATCATTTGCTCTTTCCCACGTCAATCCGACTCTTGGGTTTTTGATGAATTGTTCCGTGCTGGCAAAATTGAATTAGAACTGGTTCCACAAGGCAACTTGGCTTGTCGTATTCAAGCCGCAGGCATGGGTTTAGGTCCTATTTATACTCCAACAGGTTTTGGGACTTTACTGGCTGAAGGTAAACCGACTTTAAACTACGACGGCAAAGACTTCGTCTTAGAAAACCCAATCAAAGCAGACTTTGCTCTCATTAAAGCCCATCAAGGCGACCGTTGGGGTAACTTGGTGTACAACAAATCTGCACGTAATTTTGGCCCGATCATGGCCATGGCTGCAGAGGTCACCATTGCGCAAGTGTCTGAAGTGGTTGAACTCGGTGCTTTAGATCCTGAGCACATCATCACTGCGGGTATTTTTGTCCAGCATGTGGTTGCTGTTGGCAAAAAACAACTTGAACAATCGGCCTAAGACCTGAGGATTAAACTATGAGCTATAGCAAACTCTCCCGCGATCAAATTGCAGAACGTGTGGCGCAAGATATTCCAGATGGTGCTTATGTTAATTTAGGCATTGGTTTACCGACCAAGATTTCCAATTATTTACCTGCAGACAAAGACGTGTTCTTACATTCTGAAAATGGGCTATTGGCCTTTGGCCCACCACCTGCCAAAGGTGAAGAAGACCCTGAGCTGATTAATGCTGGTAAAGAATTCGTGACCTTACTTGAAGGCGGTGCTTATTTTCATCATGGTGACTCTTTTGCCATGATGCGTGGTGGTCACCTTGATATTGCTGTGTTGGGTGCTTTCCAAGTGGCTGAAAATGGCGACTTGGCCAACTGGCATACCGGCGCACCCGATGCGATTCCTGCCGTTGGCGGCGCCATGGATTTGGCAGTCGGTGCAAAGAAAGTCTTTATCACCACCGATCATGTGACTAAAAAAGGCGAACCAAAGATTGTCGCTGAACTGGCTTATCCTGCGACAGGGTTGAAATGTGTCGATCGTATCTACACTGACCTGTGTGTGATTGATGTTACGGCTGAAGGCATGAAAGTCATTGAGAAAGTGGAAGGTCTTTCATTTGCAGAATTGCAGGCAATGACTGGTGCCAAACTGATTGATGCAACTCAGGGTTAATTTTTAAGATTTATTAAATCCCCCTAAATCCCCCTTTGAAAAAGGGGGACTTGCCAGAACAACTGGATTGAGAGTCTCCCTCCTTTATTAAAGGAGGGATTAAGGGAGGATTCGAGAGAAAAGCTAAAATGAAAAACGCTTATATCGTAGATGCGATTCGTACCCCATTTGGTCGTTATGCAGGTGGTTTAGCCCCTGTCCGTACCGATGATTTGGGTGCCATTCCAATTCAAGCCTTGATGCAACGTAATCCATCGGTGAACTGGGCATTGGTCGATGACATCATTTATGGTTGTGCCAACCAAGCCGGTGAAGATAACCGTAATATCGGCCGTATGTCGGCACTTTTAGCAGGTGTGCCGTATCAAGTGCCTGCCACCACAGTGAATCGTTTATGTGGTTCATCCCTCGATGCCGTTGCCATGGCAGCACGTGCCATTAAAGCTGGTGAAGCAGATTTGATTATTGCTGGCGGTGTAGAAAGCATGAGCCGTGCGCCTTTGGTGATGGGTAAATCTGACACTGCTTTTGGTCGTGCTCAGAAACTTGAAGACACCACCATGGGTTGGCGTTTTATCAATCCAAAGTTGAAAGAGCTGTATGGTGTTGAAACCATGCCACAAACTGCTGAAAACGTGGCAACGCAGTTCAATATTCACCGTGCCGATCAAGATCAGTTTGCGCTCACTAGCCAACAACGTACCGCAGATGCGCAAGCCCGTGGTTTCTTCGACAAAGAAATTGTACCTGTAAGCATTCCGCAGCGTAAAGGTGAGCCTGTGGTCATCGCCAAGGATGAACATCCACGTGCCACCACCATTGAAGCCTTGACCAAACTTAAACCTGTAGTGAAAGCCGAAGGTTCTGTAACAGCAGGCAACGCTTCAGGTATTAATGATGGTGCAGCAGCGTTGTTGATTGCATCTGATGATGCGATTGAAAAGTATGGCTTGAAAGCGCGTGCCAAAATTATTGCTGCAACCACTGTTGGTGTTGAACCGCGCATTATGGGCTTTGCTCCTGCACCTGCGATCAAAAAACTATTGGCTCAAACCGGTTTAACGCTTGAGCAAATGGACGTGATTGAGCTGAATGAAGCCTTTGCAGCGCAAGCTTTGGCGGTGACGCGTGATCTAGGCATTGCTGATGGTTCAGACAAAGTCAATCCGAATGGTGGTGCCATTGCCTTGGGCCATCCACTGGGTGCTTCGGGTGCGCGTTTGGTCACGACGGCCTTGAATCAGTTGGAAGCCACGGGTGGAACCTATGCCTTGTGTTCAATGTGTATTGGCGTGGGTCAAGGTATTGCGCTGATTATTCAACGGGTTTAACCAATCATAACTATTTAAGATATTTCCCCTCCTTTTTTAAAGGGAGGTCGAGAGGGATTTAATGCCAAAATTTATATCCAATGATGCGGAAATTAATTACCAAACATTTGGTGATGCGAGTCAACCTGCGATTATTTTTTCTAATTCGTTAGGTACCCAATTGAATATGTGGCAACCGCAGATTAGTTTTTTTGAAAAGAAATTCTACGTCATTTGCTACGATACCCGTGGACATGGTGCATCATCTGCGCCTCAAGGGCCGTACAGTATTGAACAATTGGGCACAGATGTCGTTCACTTACTCGATCATCTAAATATCGAAAAAGCCAGCTTTTGTGGCATTTCTATGGGTGGGCTTACAGGTCAATGGCTGGCCATTCATCACCCTGAACGCTTTAACCACGTGATTGTTTGCAACACGGCAGCAAAAATTGGTCAAGAGCAAGCATGGAACGACCGTGCACAACTTGTTCGTGAACAAGGCTTAAAACCGATTGCAGAAACGGCAGCATCACGTTGGTTTACCGAACCCTTTATCCGAAGCAACACAGCAATTGTAGAATCTTTGAGTAACGATCTTGGTGCTGGCAGCCCAGAAGGTTATGCAAGTTGTTGTGAAGCTTTGGCTAAAGCGGACTTACGTGCAGATCTAAAAACAATAACCGTGCCTGTGCTGATCATTGCAGGTCAACAAGACCCTGTCACCACAGTGGCAGATGCACAATATTTGGTCAATCAGATTCCAAATAGTCAGTTGATTGAAATTAATGCCTCACATATTTCAAATATAGAATGTCCAGAAGATTTTTCTCACGCTTTAAACACTACTTTTCATTAATATTGATTTTCTGCTTTAGATGTAATGTAGGCACATTACATCTTTTTATTGGCATAAACTTAATAAAAAAAAGATTAAATCACTAAGCAATTTAATCTTTTTTTGACAATACTATCTGCATAAAAAATCACATCATTATTTTTTTGATTCATGCATTTTGCGTACCATCGCATCAAAAAATTTCGTTGCAAAACCACTTTCAGTAATGAGCATTGCGGTTAAATCCGTACACTTTTGCTTTACATCTTCACTCAAAGGGAAATCTTCTCCGCCCAAAGCTCCAGCCTGACATTGAATTTCAGCAGCGCGTTGCACAGTCCACAATAAGAAAAATGCTTTTTCTATACTGCTCTCCCCCACAGCAATACCATGATTACGCAATACTAAAATATGCTTATCTGCTAGATGCTGAATCATCCGCTGTTTTTCTTCCTGAAATAAGGTAATTCCTTCAAAAGCATGATAAGCGACTCGACCATATAACTGTGCGCCATAGAAACTATCATAAGAAAAACCATTTTTTTTCTGCACCACAGCACTAATTGGTGTTGTATGGGTATGAATCAAACAGCGAATATCATGTCTAGCGCCATGCACTGCACTGTGCAAGGCAAAGCCTGCGGGGTTTGCATCATATTCAGAAGGTTCTACTTTATTGCCCTCTAAATCGACTTTCAGTAAATTTTCTGGCGTCACTTCACTATAATTTAACCCGAAAGGATTGACTAAGTAATGATTCTCATCGCCAGGTAATCGTGCTGAAATATGATTAAAAATAGTTTCAGTCCAGCTAAAATAATCAACCAAATGGTAACAATGCGCTAATTTTACCCGTAGCTCCCATTCCTGCTGACTCATATTCAAGGGTTGAATGCTCGCGTTCATAAAAATCCTTTTTTAATGTTTCAGTGATTGCTCACTCAAATAAGCGGTTAAATTACAAATATGCTTGGTGACTGGCATAGGACAATTAAATTGCTCTGCCAACTCAAAAACTGCTTCCGCTATTCCTGCCATTTCTAAGGGCTGTTTTTTTTGATAATCATGCCACATGGATGTATGCACATTTCCCATGTCTGCACCCAACTGTAAAAAAGTCACGGGGTCAATCGTAATGCGTGCACCATAACTGGCAGCCACTTGACGAACTTCTTGGGTAATTTGCAAAGCTATTTCATGTAAGCGCGGGTGCGCGTAAATATCTTTTAAAGTAGCACCTGTCACTACAGAAAGTGGGTTTGAACTTAAGTTCGCCATCACCTTAGTCCAAATCTGGTCTCGAATTTGATCAGTAACTCTTAACTCAATACCTGTATCTGCAAAAAGATTTTGAATGGCTTCTAAGCGCGTCGTCACTTGATTATTTGGCTCGCCCAAAATCAGCAAATATGGATTATCCGATTCCACCTTGCCATATGACTTTAATTTTGCAGTGATAAACACCACTGCACCCATTAAGTTCGCCAAAGGAAATTGTTCAATCAATTGCCTATTTTCATCCAAACAGCGAATCGTTTGAATATCATCATTGTTCTGCCCATGATAAAAATACCAAAATGGCAGACCATTCATAAGTGGAATAACCACAGTTTCAGCATGCACAGCCTGTTGAATAGAGGTTGTAACCTGATGAAGCGCATTCGATTTTGTAGCAATAAAAATAAGATCTTGTGGTTCAAGTTCTGCAATGTCTTGCACCACCCGATAGGGCGTCAACTGATATTCACCTGTTAAATCTTTTAGATGAATCCCTTGCTTCGATAACGCCTGAAAATTATCACCACGTGCAATTAAACTCACTCGTTCACAGCCCGCTAAAATTAGACGGGCTGCCAGTGTACAGCCAATTGCACCTGCGCCTAAAATAGAAATTTTGGTCTCTTTCTTCATAAGGCGCTCCCGCTTAAATGCACAATCAAATAGACAAAATGTCCTGATGTTTACTGTTAATCCCTAAATAGCTTTCAATAATTCTAGGGTCTTCAACTAAATCTTGACCCGTTCCTTGCATAGACAATTCGCCCATTTCTAATACATAGGCATAGTCTGCTAACTTCAAGGCTGCACGTGCATTTTGCTCTACCAATAAAATGGACACCCCTTGACCGCGTAGCTGATCAATAATTTTAAAAATCTCTCGGGTAATTAAAGGTGCTAAACCCAGACTTGGTTCATCAAGCATCAACAGTTTGGGTTTGGCCATGAGCGCACGTCCAACAGCAAGCATTTGCCGCTCACCTCCAGATAACGTGCCAGCTTCTTGAATTCGGCGCTCTTTTAAGCGCGGGAAAATACTATAAACTTCATCTAGCGTTTCTTTTAAACTGCGGTCGCCATGTCGATAACGCTGAAATCCACCTAGCATGAGATTGTCCTCAATACTCATGCTACTGAACAATTCTCTTTTTTCAGGAACTAAGCCCAATCCCCGCACCACCATGCGCTCTATAGGCGGGCATTGTTCAACACTGCCATCAAACTCAACATCACCTTTTGAAGCAAGCACGCCCATAATTGCAGAAAGTAAGGTGGTTTTTCCTGCACCATTTGGGCCAACCACAGATACAATCTGCCCCTCGTTTACCCGCATATTGAAGTTCATTAGTGCATCGACTTTGCCATAGGCAACGCTTAAATTACTCACTTCTAATAAGCATTTTCCTTGCGTATTTTCTGCTATTGCACTCATGCTGCGCCTCCTAAATAGGCTTCTAAAACGGCATCGTTCTTTTGCACGTCCTCTGGTAAACCTTCTGCAATTTTTTCGCCAAACTCCATCACCACAACGTGATCAACCAAATTCATTACAAAGTCCATGTCATGCTCTACCAATAAAGTCGCCATGCCTTCTGCTTTCAGTTTCATTAAAAGCTCGGCCAAAGCCTGCTTTTCTTTTAAACGTAGGCCTGCAGCAGGTTCATCCAATAGCAATAAGCTTGGGTGAGCACATAAAGCACGCGCAATTTCCAAAATTCGCTGTTGTCCTAATGCCAAATTTCCAGCTTCGGTATAAAGATAATCACCTAAACCAACTCGCTCTAATTGAAATTTTGCTTCATTTAATAAGTTGTTTTCTTCTTCACGATCTAATCTGAACAAAGATGCCCAAACGCCTTTTTCACCACGTAAATGCGCACCAATCACCACATTTTCTAACACCGTCATTTCTGGCAAAATTTTGACGTGTTGAAAAGTTCGGCTTAATCCTTTTTTAGCAATCTCACGCGATAACATGCCATTAATTTTTTCACCTAAAAAGATCACTTCGCCACTGGTCGGCACATCTACACCAGACAGTTGATTAAACATGGTGCTCTTCCCTGCGCCATTTGGCCCAATCAGCGCCAGAATCTCTCCAGCATGAATTTTTAAGTTCATGTTGTTATTGGCAACCAAACCACCAAACTTCTTCGTGACATTTTTCGCTTCTAAAATTAAAGTTCCTTTTTTGGGTAAATCTAATGTTGGAAGCGCATGAGTCGGTGCCGTTAGTTTGGTATGCAAATCTGTGGCTTTAAAACGCTGTGGGATGAGTTTAACCAGCATTGGCCATAAACCCGATGGTGCTTTTTGCATCAAAATAACAATCATTAAACCAAAGACAATGGTTTCATACTGCCCATCATTACCAAAAATAATAGGCATTAAATCTTGTAGCCATTGGCGCATCATGGTGAAAATACCTGCACCAAATATTGCGCCCCAAATACTGCCTACGCCACCAAGTAAAGCCATAAACAAATAATCAATACCCATTTGCAAACCAAACGGTGTTGGGTTGATAAATGATTGATTATGCGCATATAACCAGCCTGAAATAGAGGCAAAAACTGAAGATATAATAAAGACGACCATTTTAGATCTAAAGGTATTTACCCCCATAGATTCCGCCATGACTTGACCACCTTTGAGTGCTCGTATTGCACGGCCTTCTCTGGAATTTAACAAATTTTTAGTCAAAATAATGGCCACAAACAAAATTAGCCAAATGAGATAAAACATTTTATTGCTGGTGTCTAAGGCATAGCCTGCAATAGAAATACTTGGAATATTCGAAATACCCGAATGTCCGCCTAAACTTTCAATCGTTGAGAAAAAATAATACAGCGATATCCCCCAAGCAATAGTGCCTAAAGGTAAATAATGTCCAGACAGTTTTAAGGTTAAGCCCCCCACAAGAAATGCAGAAACAACCGTTAAAATAATACCTAAAATCAGTCCTGCCCATGGGCTACCACCTGTCCACATTAAGAACTGGGGTAACTGTTCTGTCACTGTTAAATAGGCTGTCGAATAAGCACCAATTCCAACCAAAGCGGCTTGACCAAAGCTGGTCATACCGCCAACACCCGTCAATAGCACTAAACCAAGAACCACTAAAGCATTCAATCCAATATAGTTCAGAAGCGTTACTTGATAAGCGGGTAAGATGAACGGGCTCAGGGCCATGAGCACAGCAAAGCCCATAAATAAATATTTAGACTTCATTCATGGTCCTCCTCAATGTGACGAGACGTTAAAGATTTCCAAAGCAAAAATGGAATAATGAGGGTAAAGACAATAATTTCTTTATAATCGCTGGCCCAAAACATAGAAAATGCTTCAATAATACCAACAGCGACAGAACCAGCAGCAGCCACTGGAAAGCTTGCCAAACCGCCAATAATTGCGCCAACAAAGCCTTTTAGGCTAATAATAAAACCAGAGTCATAATACAGTGTGGTAATTGGTGCAATTAAAATACCCGCAAATGCACCCATAAAGGCAGCCATTGCAAAGGTAATTTTGCCTGCAAAAATTGGAGAGATTCCCATGAGCTGCGCGCCCACCCGATTCACCGCAGTGGCCCTTAAGGCTTTGCCGTAAAGCGTCTTGCCAAAGAAATACCACAACACAATGATCATGCTGAAAAAAGCCACAATAATGTAAAGTGTTTGACTGTTAACAGCCAAGCTTCCCACTTGATATACAGCGTCACTAAATGGTTTCGTTTGTGCACCATCTGGGCCAAAAATTAATAAACCAATACCCACCAGAGACACATGCACAGCAATAGAAACAATCAGTAGCACTAATGATTTAGCAGCCACTAAAGGCTGAAAGAATAAACGATAAATTTGCGGGCCAAGCGGTGTAATTATAGCCAAAGCCAGTAACACTTGAATTAGCATTGGTAAGCTTGCCAATGGCAGTAAATACATGGCACCAACAACTAAAGCAATATAAACCGCCCAGAGACTATGGCTTCTTAAATTAAATGGAGTCTTATTTTTTAAACTTGCATACACATCAAGAAGTAGCTGAACAGCAAAGAAGATGACCAACAACCATACAATACGGCTTGGTGTTCCAGCTTGAATAGAGGCAAGTGTCAGTGCGCCAAAAACACTAAATTCACCTAAAGGAATGAGCAAAATTCGGGTGACAGTAAAAACCAATAAAATACATAAGGCGAGCAATGCATAAATTGCTCCACTGGTAATACCATCCTGCCCAAGAATTAATGCGATGTCTAAATCCATGACCGCCTGATCCTTGCTATTTTTCAGGGGCAAACGCTCCCTAAGAGCTATTACACCCTGAATTTGATAGCAGATTAATTAATTAAAAAAACTTATTACTTCAGCAATTTCCATTGACCATTTTTCACAGTCACCATGACTCGTCCGCGCTTGTCAAAACCGCTATGATCCATTGGTGTCATGTTATAAACACCTTGTGTTCCAGCAAGCTCTTTGGTTTGTTCCAATGCTGTACGTAAGGCTTGGCGGAATTGAACACTGCCTGGTTTTGCCTGCTTTAATGCCACTGGAATCGCCTTTTCTAAAAGCAATCCTGCATCATAAACATTCGCACCAAATGTCGCGGGATATTCACCATACGTCTTTTTGTAATTGTTCATGTATTTCAAAGCAACGGCTTTGGAAGGATGCGTATTATCAATTTCATTAATGACTAGCATCAGACTGGCAGCCAAAATCGTGTTATCCACTTTTTTGCCACCCAACTTTAAAAACTGATCTAAAGCTGCACCATGTGTTTGATAAATTTGTCCACGATAACCACGATCATATAAAGCAACTTGCGGTGTCACAGCAGAACTGCCCGGTGCCGCGATTAAAATAGCTTGTGGTTTACCTGCAATCAGTTTCAGTGCCTGTCCAGTCAATGAGGTATCTTGGCGCTGAAAAGACTCTTTCTGCGTAATTTTAATCCCTTTGCTGGCGGCTAAATTAGCAACAACTTTACTCCAGTTTTCACCATAAGGGTCTGCTGTACCAATAAAACCTAATGTTTTGATCTTACGCTTAACCATGTCCTCAACTAACGCTTGAGCAATCAAATCATCATTCTGAGTGGTTTTGAATACCCATTTTTTTTGCGTATCCATTGGTAAAACAACCGTTGATGTTCCAACAGGTGCAAGCAAAGGAACTTGTGCTTTGGCAATAATCCCAATCACAGCACTGGCATTTGGCGATCCAGATGGCCCAATAATGGCATCTACATTGCTTTCACTAATCAATTTATTAATTGCTTTTACGCTTGCTGTTGGGTCACTGGCATCATCTAAAGAAATATAAGTGACTTTTTCACCGCCAATGGTTTTCGGAAGTAACGCAACTGTATTTTTTTGCGGAATTCCGACCATCGCCACTGGGCCTGTAGATGAGCTGACAACACCAATACGTATTTCAGCATGAGTGGTTACTGAACCTGCGGCTAGAGCAGAAACAAGCAATATTTTATTGATTTTCATATGACAAACTCCATTTATCATTCATTAATGAGTCTCACGACTTTATTTTTTATAACATAAATACATGTAATTTTCTTGTTATTTTTTAAAAATCTCATTTATTTTTAAAATTAATCTTTAGAATATATTTCATTTAAAAATAACTAAGCTAAAACAGGCCTTTACAGAAAAATTTTTGTGTCAATTTCAGAAAGCATTATCAAAATTAAAAAATCACTTTTAAATACAGAATCTTAACGACATTGGATTGCAGAAGGTATAACTATATACCTCTCCAATAGTGGAAAATTACATGGATAAGTAGTAAAAAATTAAAGCAATGAACAAGGCATGTTCATAAGTGAATTAACCACTTTGAATCAGTGGTTATAGCTCGTTAATTCACTTCTAAATCATAATGAAAGCAAGGATCTCTGAATTGAAAAATCATCTACTGAATAATCAGCCTCATTATAAAAATGCTTTAATTCGATACGGCGTTTTAGGTTTAAGTTGCATGTTTCTCGCAGGTTGTAGCTCCTCTTCAACTTTAGATCCCACATCTATTCAAAAACAAGTCACCATTAAGCGCGATAATTTTGGCACACCGCATGTATATGCAGACAATACATTCGGGCTTTTTTATGGATATGGCTATGCTGTCGCAACAGATCGTTTATTTCAAATGGAAATGTCCAAACGAACGGGTCAAGGTACGGTAGCTGAAGTTCTAGGGCCAGACTACCTGCAATATGATATTGCAACCCATAGTCGTTTTAACCCTGAAAATATTAAGCAGCAACTTGCACAACTATCACCTGAAGATCGTGCAATTTTTGAAGGCTATGCCGCTGGTTTCAATAAAAGAATCAAAGAAATTCTAGAAAACCCTGAACTCATGCCAAAAGAATTTATTGATTATGATTTCAAGCCATCCACTTGGCAGTCCGAAGACATTGCTATGATTTGGGTGGGCTTAATTTTAAATCGCTTTTTTGCAGCAAGTTCAGAAATTTCTAATTTAGACCTGCTAACTCAACTGCAAAAAGAAAAAGGCCAAGACGAAGGTTTAAAAGTTTATCAGCAACTGCGCTGGCTAGATGACCCGAGCGCTCCAACGATTATCCAATCAGAACAAAAACCTCAGTTTTCAGCACAGCAAAAGCAAGTTTTCAAGAAAGTTCGACCTATTTCAAAACAAACGGCAGAAAACTATTTAACTCAAGCCCGTATTGCCTTAGGCAAAGGTGTTATTGATGGTGTGCCAACGGCAAGCAATGCTTGGGTGCTAAAAGGCGATAAAACCATTGAAGGGCAAGCGGTTTTATATAATGGCCCTCAACAAGGATGGTACACCCCTGCCATTACCTACAGTATTGGCTTACATGGTGCTGGCTATAATTTAACTGGTATTACGCCTGTCGGTCTGCCGGCTATTTTATTTGGAACGAATGGCAAAATTGCATGGGGTTCTACTGTCGGTTCATTAGATACCAATGATTTCTATCAGTTGAAGCTCAACCCGAGTAATCCTAAAGAATATTTCTACCAAGGCGCATATATTCCCCTTGAACATCGCCAAGTGAAAATTAAAGTACGTCAACAAACAGATCATATTTTAGATGTTTATAAAAGCAAACAAGGCTTCGTCAATGCATGGGATGAGAAAAATCAAATTGCGTATGCGCAAAGACGCAGCTGGGAAGGTGTTGAAGTCGAAACCTTGTTAGGCTGGGCAAATGCAGCCAAAGCAACCAACTGGGAAGAATTCCTGAAGCAAGCCAATCGTGTCGCCGCATCCATCACTTGGTTTTATGCAGACACAAACGATAATATTGGGGTCGCAGCCTTAGGTCGTTTACCGATCCGCCCAGAAAATCAACATCCGCAGCTTCCTGCCCAAGGTGATGGTTCGATGGAATGGCAAGGTTTTTATGATTTCTCTCATAATCCCAAAGAATACAATCCAGAAAAAGGTTATATCGCCAGCTGGAACAATAAAGCATATGCAGGTTTACGTTCAGACTCATCGAATTTTTCTCATGTAGACCGCGTCAATGAGCTACTTGAACCGCTTGAAAGTAAACAAAAGCTGAGCCAACAAGAAATTTGGGACATTAATAAAACTGGTGCATGGGCTGATCTCAACGCACGTTATTTTGTACCATCGATGATTAAAGCCGCGCAAAATCCGAAAGCATCCGAAGCTGTAAAAAAAGTAGCGCCTTTACTGGCCTCTTGGGATTACAAACTCCATCCAGATCATGATGCTAAATATTATCAAGGTGCATCCCCTGCCATTATGCGCGCATGGCTGAATCAAATGATTCAATTGGTCTTAAAACCGAATTTATCAGAAAGCATTTACATGCGTTATACCGATACGCTTTATCCAACTAATTTAGACCCACGCAGTGCCCAACCCGCCAGCGCATCAAAATTAATTTGGAACGCACTGCAAGGAAAACAATCGGGCGTTCCTCAACAGATTGACTTCTTAAAGGGACAATCTCCTGACGACGTGGTTTTAATTGCGCTTGAAAATGCTTTGGCAGCGCTATCTAACCAATACAACTCTACAGATCCAAATGATTGGAAGCTTTCTGTTGCGACCATGGGCTTCTCGGCCAAAAATTCAGTCGGTATTCCATGGGCCGATCTAGCACATCAACAGCAATTAAATACTTACGGTAATACAGGCAGTGCCTCTTTTAGAGTGGTATTGAACCCAAATCAAGTCACTATGTGTTCAATTTTAGCCCCAGGTCAAAGTGGCTTTATTAATAAAAATGGTAAACCTGATGCTCATTTTGCAGATCAATTGTCATTGTTTGAAAACTATGAATGTAAAGAAGATGCTGTTGATCAACAGAAGATTGATAAAAACAGTAAGCAGAGTATTACTTTGAAGTATTAATCTTTAGAACATGCTGATCTTTCATTTTTAATCTAGGTCTGTCATAGAAGAATATGACAGACCTATTCTCTATCTGACTCATCTCATAAATATTCTTCTTCTCAATGATCGATTAATATTTAATATTTTTCACTCATGCGTAAAATACATAACGAAATAAATCATCTTTATAAAATTTCAATGCAAGAGCTGTATTGAGCTTTTGGGCAATTTTAAAATAGGGTTAATTTTGTTCAATTAAGCAGTCTAAACAATGAAAATGTCTATTAAAAAATACTTAAAAATCAGAGCTAATTTTAATAAAGTGTTAGAGGTACATCATTTTTTGCAAGCGTACTGCTAGTCTACTTAGACTAAAAAACGGCTACTCTCATAAGCTATTGTTATTGGTTATTATTATAATAAAAAAATAGGCAACTATTGCTTTTCAACATTAGTTGCCTAGTGGTTTAACTTAGTTAATCCCCGCAATATCCTTTAAAATTTTAATAAAAATTTCTTTTTCATTTTCAGAGTATTTTTCAAAAACTTCATTTTGATGACTGTCTGCGATATCAAATAAATAATGTGCTGTTTTCTTGCCCTTTTCAGTCAACTTATAAAAGCCATCACTTTCAATCAGTAAACCATCTTTTTCTAAAATAGATGCAGATTGCTCAACTTCATGCATTGGCATCGCAATATCACGTGGTAAGTCTGCTTTACTTGAGGCCGTACCACTGCCTAAAACCAGTAACAGTCGTGCTTCACTGGTACGAAAACCTGTTACAAGTTGTTTAGGAATATAGTCATTTTGATAGAATTTAAAAGCACGACTCATTAAGTAGCAAACATTACGATGTAAATGCCCTTGATGCATTTCACCAATATCGGTCATTTCAACTGATTCTTTTACCTGTAATAAAGGATGTGGCGTTACACCTGAATAAGCACCTTGGTGGTAAACCAGTGGGCTACGGCCTTCGTCATGGAAATTTACGACTTTCCCAATAATAATCCAGTGATCCCCGCCTTCAATAATTTGATGGCGTTCACACTCAAATACAGCCGAACAGTGGTCTAAAACTGGCGCCAGTCCTGCGCCTTCTTGAAAACTGGTGCCTTCATATTTATCAATATTACGGCGTGAAAACTTATTCGAAAGTTCAATTTGTGAACCTGACAAAATATTAACTGCAAAATGTGTTGCTTGTTCAAACACATGAAAACTTGAAGACTTTTTATCAATACTCCACAGAATTAATGCAGGATCTAAAGAAACTGAGTTAAAGCTATTTGCGGTAACGCCAACCTTTTCGCCTTGTGCATTCTGCGCCGTCATAATGGTGACGCCAGTCGCAAAATTGCCTAATGCGCGTCTAAATTTCATTGGATCCACTTTTACACTATCCATCGTTTGTAATGCGTTCATGCTTCTCTCCTGAATTTTACAGTCCTGTTCCTGTGTGGACTCAATACTTTGCAATTCCAATCTGAATTATCTTTATTTAAATATCTAAAACGAGACGTGCCGATTTAGCCCGAGAACAGCACACCAATATTTGTTCATTGCTGGCTTTCTCTTCATCGGTAAAATACACATCACGGTGATCTGGTTCACCTTCAATCACATCGCACATGCATGTTCCGCAAACCCCTTGCTCACATGACATTTCGATCTCAATGCCTTCGCGTGCCAAAGCTTGTAAAATGGTTTCTTCAGCATTCACCATAATAATTTTGCCACTTTGTTGAGCAAAAACCTCAAAAGCATCGCCACCCGTTTCCACGTTTACCTGAAAATATTCTTTGTGAATTTGATTTTCAGGAAATTCCTGTGTAAGCGCTAAATTAATCACCCAATCCATAAATCCATTCGGGCCACAGGTATAAATATGACTTTCTACATCAATATCTTGTATGGCTGATTGGAAAAACTCACGGTGACTGGCACCTTCGGATTTAAAATGGAAAGTGGTAAATTGAGCCAGTTCCCCATTTTTAATTTCATCGACAAAAGCACAGCGTTCTGGACTTGCACCACAATAATGCAACTCAAAAGACTCGCCTTGATGAGCCAACTGATAAGCCATCGTAATCAGTGGTGTAATGCCTATTCCACCGCCAATCAATACTGAATGCTTGGCTTTCACCAAAGAAAAAAGGTTCTTCGGTTCACTGACCTGAATATGCATACCATCTTTTAAATCATCAAAAGCAGATACAGAGCCACCGCGTGACTCAGGATCTCGCAAAATTCCTAAGCGAAAAATGCCTGTTTCACTCGGGTTTTGACAAAGTGAATACTGTCGCACCATGCCGTTCGGCAAATGCACATCAATATGTGCACCTGCTTCAATTTTAGGTAAAGTTGTAGATGTTGCAGATTCAAATTCCATGACTGCAATATTTTCGCCTTCTACATGGCGGTTTTTGACAACAACATTATAAAGTTCAGTCATCATGAATCTCCCTTTTATGCATCAAGCCCAAGGCTTAACGCATAAATAATCCGCCGTTAATATCCCACGTTGCACCTGTTACGAAACTGGCATTTGGACTGGCCAATAACGCACATGTTTCAGCAATAAATTCCATACTGCCCAAAGCTTTGACAGGAATATTCTGAATAAACTGTGCCATTTTTTCATCCGATACCACGCTATGCACAATTGGAGATTCCATTGGGCCTGGTGCGACCGCATTGACAGTGACACCTTTGGCAGCAAACTCTTTGGCAAAAATTTTCGTCAGGGTCACAATGGCACCTTTCGTTGCTGCATAATGCGCCCCCGTTGCTGTACCGCCGTTTTGACCCGCTAAGGACGCCATATTGACAATACGGCCATAACCTTTATCTGCCATATATTTGCCAATAATTTGACAAGACTGAAATGTACCGCGCTGATTCACTTGAGTAATCCAGTCAAAATCAGCCGCAGTAATCTCTAAAACAGGCGTTGCTTTAGTAACTGTCGCGTTATTTATTAACACATCAAGTTTGGAAAATTTCTCTTCAATCCATTGCACAGCAGCATGAAAGTCTGCCTCAACAGAAATATCTAGCTTCAAAGGAAACATATTATTAGCATTTACACTGCGCACTTTAGCTGCTTCAGCTTTTTCTAATGTGCTTGCAGATAAAATCACTTGATGACCTTGGCTAGCAAAGTATTCTGCAATGACATTTCCCAAACCCGATGCTGCACCAGTCACTAAAACAACCTGTTTCATGTTCTTCTCCTAAAGAATGTAACTGATACCAGCCAAAGTATCGGTAGAATTGACTAAGTTAATAATTTTACGATTAATTTTAAAACCTTGTTCAGCATCTCGAATCAAGTGAAACGTCACATCTGCGGTATAGTGTTTCAAGTTTTCTTTGCGGAACTCACGTAAGTTTTGCGCGCAACGTAAAATGATTTCATCATCTTCATCTTTGATAATACGAATACGAGACACACTACGCACGGTATTGGCTTTTGGAGAAGTTGAAATGGCTTCACCATTGTCTAAACGGTTTACTCGTAATTGACGCATATGATGATTGTCATAGGCATAGTTCAAATTATTTTCATAATCCGTCAAAGCTGGATCAATAGGAATAATATATACGCCTGTTTTATTCCACAGATTTAACCATGCTTCATGTTCATAATGGTCGAGCATATCCGCTTCGGCCCAAATAAAAGCAGTCACTTCATTCAATAAATTTAAATCGATTTTCATTGCTCTCTCCTTAAGCCGTCATCAACTTTTTCCACTGCTGATACGCAGCCCGCATACCTGTTTCAGCACTGACATCACTTTTTAAACCATCTTCAGTTTTTACTTCACCTGGTAGGCCACGATTGAGCATGATCCATAAGTCATCACCTGCACTGGCACCATGTTGTACACGCTCCCATGCTTCTGCATCATCAGGTGTACCAAAACCAAATGGGCCTTGGAAATGTTCATGTAAGCGTAAGCGGTATTGGTTGGCCGTTTGTGGCCCACCATCCATGGTAATTACAGAATGATGAATTTCTGTTTTATCAACGGCAATTGGTTGCATCACACGGAAGAACGCCATTGAACACGCAATATTTGGGAAAATATTTAAGTTAAAACCAGAACCACCTACAGCACGAACAATACGACGCACCTCCAACTCTTCATGACCTTCATCACGCAAAGCCTGAGCCAAATCTTCAAAACGTTCTTGAATAGGACGTTCCATCAATTCTTCTTCAAGATCGACCAATTCAGGAATCATCACCATCACACTGTGACCATTGCCTAAATCTTCAACAAAACCAGGCTGATTATCAAAGTTAAAGAGTTCTTCGGTTTTCTCATCCACAGAGCTTAAGAATGATTTATGCACCAATGGGAAGTGATAGGCATCAGTGGTATTTTCTAACTGAATTTTCCAGTTACCAGGGAAGGTAAAACGATGTTCGCCCAGAACTTTGATTGGATAGCCCGCACCCTGTTTCATAAACAGGTCAATCCATTTTTTCGCAGCACCAAGGAAATCTTCTAACGGCTCAACATCTTGGTTGAACGAGGCAAAAATCATACCGTTGTATTCTTCAACACGCAGGCTAATCAAAGGTAATTCAGACTTATCTAAGCATTCACCATAGCTTTCAGGAGATGGCACACCACGCAAGCTACCGTCTAAGGCATAGCTCCAACCGTGGTAAGGACATACAAAACTATTGGTTTTCCCTTTTTTATGCTCACAAACTGTAGCAGCACGGTGACGGCAACGGTTCAGTAATACATGAACTTTCTTTTTACGGTCACGTACTGCAACCACAGGTTGCTTACCGATATTCATGGTTTTATAACTACCCGCATCTGGAATTTCGCTGGCATGCGCAACCCAAACCCAAGTGCTGTAATAGATTTTTTCCATTTCATCATCAAAGATTTTTTCATCTTTATACAAAGAAGTATGTGCGCGGTCTGATTGCACGAGTTCATTGTAGTCAATATCAATATTTTGCATTGGGATGATACTGTTCATGTTAATGATCCTTTTAAATTTATCCTTGAATTATTTCTGAGACGGTACTGGCAGTGTCGCTGTACTGTTCCAATGAGAGACTGGTCGGCTAAAAATATTTTCCGTTTGAAAATGCTTAATTTTCCAGTGTCCGTCCTGTTGTTGCTTAAATGTCACAGTGAGTTTGGCTGCATTTAAATGGCTCTGATTCTCTCTGAATGTTGAGGTTTGCAACATCAACCAAGTTGCTTTTGCATGCGTATCTTCAACATAGATTTGTTCTGAACTGACAAAATGTGCGTTCATCACGAAATGCGATTCTTTTTGGGTATAGCCCTGAAACATGTCGTGAATTGCTTGACGTGAACTAAAATGACCGAAAGATTGTGCATATTTTTCGCCAATGCCTTCCCAAATACTGTCTTCGTCAAACAAATCCATTAATTCATTTAAGTCAGTATTGGCATCTAAAGCATCACAAATTTCCATATAACGATTTATGCAGTTTCGAATTGCAACGTGCGCTTCCAATTCTGCTAAGCGTTGTAAAATTGCGGTCAAATCCATTTTGTCATTCATTCTAAATACTCGCGTATGAAGCCAATTTGCTTATAAATAGCCCGGTGCTGGTTTTAAGCCAAAGCTGATTAAACCTGCATTTTGTAAAGTTGCATCTCCCATAAAGGCATGCTGAGTCACCACATTGGTGTCATTCACAAAACGGCTAAATACATTGTTGGTATAAATGGCGGTCATCCCTGCGAGCATTTGCATTTTTCGGGCAACGCGGGCAGCAACACGGGCAGCATGAGTGCAAGACAGACGCATATCACTGATTTGTTCCGCAGTTGGGGTGCGACCTGCAACGACTTCACTCCAAACGTTATCCATAGTTTCATAAAACCATGTACGCGCAGCTTTAAACTCAGCTTCTGCTTGTGCAAATTCATACTGAGTTACAGGACGGTTTGCAATTTCTGCACCACCCGTAATAGAAGCCTTTCCTGGGGCGAGGTTCTTAAATTCATCTAAAGCAGCAGCAGCTACACCAATCCCCACGACTGTTAAGACCTGAGTTGCAAGTGACAAAGACGGATATTTAAAAAATGGCTCTGGAAGTTTAGACGGCTCTCCGCGTACAAATGTCCACTCTTTCGCGACCAAAACATCTTCAACGATGAGGTCATGACTTCCCGTTCCTTTTAAGCCCACGGTATCCCAAGTCATTTCAATTTTTACTTTTTTTGCAGACATGACGGCCATGCGGGGCAAGCCTTGTGCTTCATTGCCCTTTTGTGGCGCAATACCGACACCAACAATATCGGCGCCCATGCAACCACTAGAAAATTTCCAGCGCCCTTTAACAACCAGACCTTCATCGGTCATTTCTGCTGGCTGTGGTGGAAAAATACCGCCTGCAAAAACAATATCAGGGGAATCTTTATAAAGCTCTTTGAGCGTTTCTTCTGGCAAACTTCCTAAATAAGCGGGGCTCATACCAAAACTGGCTACCCATCCGACAGAACCATCGGCCATAGATAATTTTTCTATCAACTCGCAAAACGTACGTGGCGAAATTTCAGAACCACCAAAACGCTTCGGAACAAATGCACGATATACACCTAATTTTTTTAATTTTTCAATAATGTCCTGACTGACATAAGCTTGATTATCAAATTCACCCGTACATGCACGTTCACGGATTTCCTGACACAAAGCCGTCAAATCTACTGCGGTATTATCCATTACAAAATCCTTTGTAGATAAATCATTCATTCGTTAACTCCTTGTAACTTATTGCGTTGCCTTCATGACAAATTCAGCAATTGCACAAAGCTGTTCATCCGCATTTTTTTTAGCAACGATTTGCAATCCAACAGGTAAACCTTGTTTTGTCTCTAAAGGCACTGAAATTGCAGGATGCCCCGACAAATTAAATGGACGAACCAGCCCAGTTAAATTCAAAAATGCAACTGTATTTTCTGCATCTGCAACTAGTGGTGGAATTTGTGGCAAGGTTGGTAACAACAATGCATCGTATTGGCTCAGTAAAGCATCTACTTCTTGGGTGAAACGCTCTTTCACTTGTGCAGCTTCTGTAACCTGTTGCTGCGTCGTTTCAGAGGCTTGCAGTAAACGAGCATGAACATCTGAACCCAAAAGACCCGTTTCAGTTAAAGCACCATACGCCTGCCAGTTTTCAAAGTTGATAATTTGCATACCCGCATGAAATGCATCATCAAAAGATGCAAGGTCTACATTCACTACAGTTAATCCAGCTTGCACAAGATATTCAGCAATACATGTATTCACTTCGTCACTGGCCGGCACATTAAGTATTGCAAGCTTAGGCGCTTGCTCTAGGGCTTTTGCAGGGTGAAAACTTGGATCAATAATCTGCATAGCGGTTTCAATCATCTGAACTGAATTTGCAAATGGGCCAACGCAGTCTAATGAACTACTGTCAGGATGCACGCCTTCACGGCTTACACGGCCAAAAGTAGGCTTTAAACCAAAAACACCACAGCAGGCTGCTGGCATACGAATTGAACCACCGGTATCTGTACCTAAAGTGAAATCAGCCAGTTTTGCTGCCACAGCGGCAGCCGAACCGCTTGATGATCCACCTGGAATGAGTGCGGGATATTTAGGATTAAGCGCAGTGCCAAAAGCACGGTTAATGCCAGTAATGCCAAAGGCCAATTCATGCAAATTTGTTTTAGCGGTAATTTGACAGTCTGCAGCTAAAATACGATCAACCACAACAGCATTTTGCGTAGCCACAGGAACATGCTCTAGCGCCTTACTTCCTGCTACAGTCTGAAAACCTTGAATATCGATAGAGTCTTTAACCATTACAGTGAACTTTCCTGACCCTAATTGGACATCCTTTGCCACAATATTCATTCACTTTTCCATGTATTTTTATATATAGGACTAATATCTGAAAAAGCAATGTAATTGTCAAGTATTTTTCATTACAGAGAACAAAGAAAATATTTTTTATTTTTGTATAATGTCACTATCTGTTTTCACAAAGTTATCACTTTGCCATGCTTACTCATTTAGAAAATTTTCTGCCCAACAATGAACCTAGCAGTCTACAAAGCTATCCTTTTTTCTGGATTTCCCAAGTCAATGGGAAATATACACAGCTCATTGAGAAGTCTATAAAAAAATTAGGAATAGACAATACACGACGTAAAATTATTTTAAGTACCAATGCATTAGGACAAGCTAGTATTACTGAAATTGCCAATTTATCGACCCTTAAACTGACTACTGCAACCAAGGCTATTTATCGCCTAGTTGAAGATGACATTGTCGAGGTTTTTTCTTCCGAATCTGACGAACGCATCTCTATGGTCAAGTTGACAGAAAAAGGAAAAAAGTTGGTAGAGCAAATTAATCAAATCAGCCAAGTGACACTTTCAGGTATTCTAAATGCATTTGAAGATGAAGAATTAATTCAAATCAACGCGCAGATGAAAAAAATATTTGAGCTAATGCCATCTAGCTAAGAGATTAAATAGCCTTAATCAAAAAAGCCCATTATGGCAAATGGGTTTGTTTTACGAGTGATTGATTCGGCTTGGTGGCAACATTAGATGTTTCAATTCTACTGAGAAAGGTTTGCAACACCTGTCGCTTATAAGCAGGAATATCCATGTCTTCATTTTGCCCAGCGTGGTCAAAAAGGGTTTAAATACCTGCACTGCTTGATCTGAAGTTTGTTCCGAATGACTTAATTCCACCAATAAAATCTAAGATTGAAAAATAACAAAGCAACAGATTCAGCATTTATGCCTATAAGCAAAAAATTTATATAAAAAAGCAGAACTTACGCCCTGCTCTTTTTATCGAAATAAAGATCTAAATTTTACTTTAAGATGTTTTATTTACGTTGATTATAAATTTGTTGCGCTACTGGTAAGTTCTTACGCATAGCTTCAATACGCTGACCATTTGATGGATGCGTCGATAAGAACGAAGAACCGCCAGCCCCTTCTAGCTTATTCATTTTTTCCCAAAGTGTAATAGCCGCTTGTGGGTTATAACCCGCTCTTGCCATGAGCAATAAACCACCTTGGTCTGCACGACTTTCAAGGTTACGTGAATACGGCAAACCCACACCGACCTGACTACCCAACTGCGCGGCTGCTGTACCCAACTGACCCACATTACTACCAGCTGCGCTTAAACCAATGTTTAATGCCAAATCTGTCAGGGCTTGAGCGCCAATCTTGCTTTTTGAATGCTCTTCTAAAGCATGCACCATTTCATGTCCCATAATGGCCGCAATTTCAGCATCGGTTAAGTTTAAACGGGTCACAATTCCCGTATAAACCACAACTTTCCCCCCAGGTGCTACAAATGCATTCAGCTCATTTGACTTAAAGACAGACAATTGCCATTGGAAAGGCTGACCTGTCTGATTCATTTGATCTGCATACGGTTTTAAACGTAAAAATACACTATTCACACGCTTATAAACGCTAGAGGATGTATCTAGCTGATTTTTTGCCCGTGCTTCACTGACCATTTGATTATAACTTTGCGCTGCCGATGCATTTAATGTTGCCGTGTCCGCACCAGCCATATCTGCAACAGTGGCACAGCCCGAAAGCATGACTGTCACTAGTGCACAGGCACTCATTAAAATATTTTTATTCATTATTTAAAACTCCAAAACTGTACTTAAACCACATTTAAGTTGCCCTAATTATATTCTTTAGATTTAGGTAGTTAAATGAAGACAAAGCAGTTTCTGATAGGATTTATGTAAACTTTTAGGCTAAAAACTGAATGTAGAGCCAATAAGCCAAACAGCAACCATTCAATACCAAGTAGAACTGACATAACGGCTCGACTTTTGCTTCCAGAGCTTCACTTTTACGTTTAAAAAATAGATACGCATTTTGAATGAGAACAATTGGTACTAAAATGCAGGCAATAATGACAGATAAACCAATCAACGCATTATAAATAATTTCTGGATTCTGCGTTTGTGCGCGGATAATGATCATCGCAATTGTGGGTGCACCACCCATGGCAAAAAGCAAAGAATAAAAAATGGTTCCCGCTATGTATTTCTGCATCCTGCATCGCCTGAAATATGATTGGCTTGCATTCTAACAATTCTGCATGTCTTGTACAGTAAACAAAACTGAAACTTTAGTCTTGATTTATTCCTTGAAATATTCAAGTCCCTAAATAGCGTTCAATTGCCTTAGATCAGCACATTAAAGTCACTAAAATCATCTATTTCAACAAGAATCGTTTTCTTTTAATGTATAACAACCCTTTTCAGTGATCAATAAAAAAGCCCTGCAAATGCAGGGCTTCTGGGTCATTATTCTAAGCCGATTAAGCTTGGAATGGATGACGTAAAATCATGGTTTCTTCACGGTCTGGACCAGTAGAAATGATGTCGATTGGACATTCAATTAACTGTTCAATACGTTTAACGTAATTGATCGCATTTTGTGGCAATTGATCTAAAGATTTTGCACCAAAAGTAGATTCTGACCAACCCGGCATTGTTTCATAAATTGGTTTAAGTGCTTCAAATGCAAGTGCATCAGAAGAACCGACACAACCAGAATCAGCAGCTTCATAACCGACACAGATTTTAATTTCTTCTAAACCATCAAGAACGTCAAGTTTAGTTAAGCAAATACCAGACAGTGAGTTTACATCCACTGAACGGCGTAAAATTTCTGCATCAAACCAACCACAACGACGCTGACGACCTGTAGAAGCACCAAACTCAGAACCTTTAGTTCCAAGATGCTTACCAATTGCATCACCCACGTCATTTGCAGCGTCATATACCAACTCAGTTGGGAATGGACCAGCACCGACACGTGTTGTATAAGCTTTGGTAATACCAAGAACGTAGTCAAGGTGCAATGGACCTAGACCAGAACCTGAGCTTACGCCACCCGCTGTAGTGTTTGAAGATGTTACATACGGATATGTACCATGGTCAACGTCAAGAAGTGAACCTTGAGCGCCTTCAAACATGATGTTGTCGCCGTTTCTACGGTAGTTATGAAGCTCAGTTGTAACATCAATCACAAGTGGAGCAACGACTTTACGCCATTCATCACACAGTGCAATCACATCATCAACATTTACGGCTTCTACACCAAAGAATTGAGTTAACTGGAAGTTATGGTATTCAAGCAATTCTTCAAGCTGCGCTTTAAGATGAGCACCACCACGAACCAAGTCAGCAACACGAATTGCACGACGTGCAACTTTATCTTCGTACGCTGGGCCAATACCACGGCCTGTTGTACCAATTTTTGCATTGCCACGCTTAATTTCACGTGCTTGGTCTAACGCAATGTGATGCGGAAGAATCAATGGGCAGTTTGGAGAAATACGCAGACGTTCACGAACAGGTACACCTTCTTTTTCAAGGATGTCCATTTCTTTAATCAGCGCTTCAGGTGAAAGTACAACACCATTGCCAATTAAGCACAGTACGTTTTCACGTAAGATGCCAGATGGAATGAGGTGTAATACAGTTTTCTTACCACCAACGACGAGAGTATGGCCAGCGTTGTGACCGCCTTGATAGCGAACAACTGCAGCCGCTTGATCTGTGAGCAGGTCGACGATCTTGCCTTTGCCTTCGTCGCCCCATTGGGTACCAAGTACCACAACATTCTTGCCCATAATAGCCTCATTACACCATGCTGTTAAAATTGAAAAGCAAAACTGAATGACCTAAACATTCAGCTATGCAACTAAATTGTTTCGACTTTCCACTCACCCGCTACAAGAACCATTTGGTGTGTTGCATTCGGAATCGAGTTTAAACCATCATTACCTAATAATTGAATTACACTAAAGCCTTGGTCACGAACATTTGCGATTGCTTCAAGCAACGCTTTGTCTGTGCCCTTCGGTGCAACAACTGTATGAATTTGCTTAAATTGACCTGCACTCAGTGCATATAAGTCACAAGAAAACCCTGTTGCTGGACGCGCACGTCCAAAGTGTTCACCAATACCATCATAGCGCCCACCTTGAGCCAATGGGGCTGCGCGGTTTGGTGCATAGACTGCATACATTAAACCAGTGTGATAATGGTATGAACGAAGTTCTACAACATCTATACCAATATGAAGTTCTGGCCAACGCGCTTGAATTTCTGACTGGGTCTTTTTCACAACATCAAATGCACTTTTAAATTCGACATCAGCAATAATTTCAGCACTTAAATTGTTTTGAAGTGCATCTAAATCACTTGCATAACGACCAAGATTGTAGAAATCTGCACCGAATTTTAAGGTTTGTGTAAATTCAGCAAGTTCAGGTAAAGCTTTACGTTGATACAAATCTGAAAGTCGACGCTCGGTCGCTTTAGATAGGCCTGCATGCTTGACTAAGCTGCGGAACAAACCCACATGCCCTAAATCTAGATGGATACCATTTGCCAAACCTGCTTTTTGAAGCAAACTTAACATGACGTCAACCATTTCAACGTCAGCATCAATACTGTCTGAACCAAATAATTCTGCACCCAATTGCAATGGGGCACGTGTGGTATTAAAACCCTGAGGTTTCGTATGTAAAACCGTGCCAGCGTAACAATAACGTGCTACGCCTTCCACTGGATGTACATGCGCATCGATACGGGCCACTTGTGGTGTCATATCGGCACGCACACCAAGCAATCGACCAGATAATTGGTCAATAACTTTAAAAGTGGCTAAGTCTAAATCTTGATTCGATTCTGAAAGAGAAGAAAGAGATTCGATGTATTCGATAAATGGCGTGTACACCAGCTGAAAACCTCGAGATGCGAGGAAATCTAATGCTTCACGGCGCAAAATTTCAATCACTTGCGCTTGTTCTGGTAATACATCAGCTACACCATCAGGTAATAACCATGTCTCTGAAATGGGCATGTTGTAAACCTAAATACTTGTCAGCGCGGAACGAATCCGCATAAAAAAATCGGGAACACACCCGATTTCTCATAGTCTATCACGTTCGTTTTCAGCATGCACCAGACAATTTAGGAAAATAATCATTAATAATGCCAAATAAAACTTCTGAACGTTTTTGACGTAGGTAGAAGTTGAAAAAGTCAGTTTTAATCAATGAATAACATCACAAGGTCTAAGCCTTTACAGTCGCTATCTGGGACAACCACGAACATCGCTAAATCCATTGATAATTTTTATTCAATTGGTTGTTTTTTCTTATATTTCCAATTAAGAAAGACTTACATTTTTTTTTGCGTATATCTTATAATTTCGCTGAATTAAACAGCAATACATATAAACAATAGCGCTTTATTCAATGCGCTTATAACATTATTTTCTTAGGGGAAAAATCAGATGGAATTACACAGTAATCTGTATTACAAGCATAAAAATGTGCAAATAATGTCAAATATTGACCGCTTATTTAAAGAACATCATGGCAATGCAGATACATTTACTGCTGTCGCAATTGAACTAAACCCACACTGTGGACAAGAACTTGCCGAAGATATTTTAAATACGGTTGATAATATTGAATTTGATTTAGGCCCAGAATCATTATGCTCAGTTGAAGGCTATTCAATTGCTCATTTTGTGCATGGTTCAGCGGGTGATGAATTTGTTGAAGCAATTCTGCTTTTCTTAAAAGCATTGGTTCCAGATATTCATGCTCAAGCATGGGGCTGTGGAGACGATGACCCTTGGGAATTTTGGTTTAAATTTAATGGCGATGAACTTATTCGTGAAGATGATGAACCCTTCAATGACCCAGAAGAAGACCAAGAGATTAAAGCCAATATTTATCTGTGGTGGCATACTGATATGCCCAAAAACATTAAAGAAGGTTTTTTAAACGAAAAAGCTGAACAATAAAAAAAACAATGCCTAAGATGCGTATACGTATTCTTAGGCATTCATCCTATATTTAAAACATAAACTCAATTATTTACAACATTGGCAATTCTGTGCTGAGCTTAACTTTTGCAATGGTATTTCTGTTTTGACATTTTGCATATTGATAATTTTATTTAAACGTTGGGTTTTAAATTTCCGACATGTATCTAGATCTACCATCAACATACATAAAAAAAGTCGCAAACCCCTGCCATTATTCGCCTTTCGGATCCACTATTTTTGCCAATAAAGTAACCAACTCAGCATTCTGTAATTCAACCTGTTGCAATTTGTGCGAGGTATGATCCATCGCTTCTTGCTGTACATGCATTTTTTTGGCGAGATCTTGCATAATTTCCAAGGTCTTTTTTAGGTTTTCCTCTAAATGAACAATTTTTTCTTCCAAATGTAGATTGGCTGATATTTCAGCATTATCTTCTTGATTATTAAACTGTAACCAAATAAGAAAAATAACCGCCAAGGCAAGTAAAAAAATAAATCCCCACAATAAAATCATCAGCATCGCTCTTTTAATCTTTAATTGACTTTATCTTAACCAATTTTTAAATCAATATTTTCAGAAAAAACAACAATTTCATATTTTTTCGACTAAAAACATCGATCACCTGCCAAAATGTATTCTAATCATAGTTTTTTAATTTCGATACGACCAAATAGAAGCATCCGAAGATGCTTCTTAACGCCTTTAAGCAAAGGACTCACACAAATCTAGTAAGCGGTTTGCATACCCCCATTCATTGTCATACCAAGCAAAAACTTTAACTTGGCGACCAACCACCATGGTTTGGCTCAAATCTACAACCAACGAATAAGGTGAATGGTTAAAATCGCTTGAAACTAAAGGTTCATCTGTGACTGACATAATGGCTGCATAATCTTGTGCTGCCGACTTTACCAATACCTCGTTCACTTTATGCATGGTCACAGGTGATTGCGAAATAAATGTCAGGTCTATGGCAGCCACATTAATGGTCGGAACACGAATAGAAAAGCCATCTATGCGATTTTCCATTTTGGGCATGACTCGTTTCAACGCGCCCACAGCAGAAGATGTAGTAGGAATAATATTTTGACCCGATGCTCGTGCGCGACGCAAATCACGGTGTGCATGATCTAGCACCGATTGATCTGCTGTCACGGCATGAATTTCCGTCATCATTGCGGACTCTATGCCAAAGGCATCATCAATAATTTTAACCAAAGGCACCAAGGCCTGCGTGGTACATGACACACTGGAAATAATTTGGTCTGTTGCTTTTACCTCATTGTGATTCACACCGTACACAATAGCGACATCGACACTATCAAACGGTGCTGCACCAATGATGACGCGTTTTGCACCTGCTGTAACATGCTGAGTCGCGGCTTCTCGTGAGCGAAATAACCCTGTACATTCCAACACCACATCAATATTTAGCGCTTGCCACGGCAAATCAATCGGTTGCTCATTTTGTAAAACTTGTACACGTAAAACTGATGTACCTGCTTGAATATTCAAGTATTGCTTATCGTTTTCAACTTCTATGCTGACAGTGCCCTGAAAGCGACCATGTGTGGAATCATATTTAAACAAATGCAAAAGTGTATCAATATCGGCAACATCATTGATTGCAACAATTTCAAAATGAAATACTTTCGGATTTTCAAACCATGCACGTAAAACATTGCGCCCAATTCGGCCAAACCCATTAATTGCCACTCGTTGCATGCCTTTTCCTTCATTTTGAAACAATTACAAAGCACTGAGTATATTAATAGATATTCGCACTTAATCGTTATCATTAATTCCTTTAAGCCTTATTTATCACGCGTTTTACCACTTTGTAATTTAATAATAACCTGACTTAAATATCCCCATACATTTCTAATGATTATTCCCCTAACTTTATTTGTACTGGTTCGTTCCTAAAATTCCACAAAAATTCACACAGTTAAATTAAAATCATTGGTCGATACGCCATTTTCCGTTATAATTTGGCGTTTTAAAAATTTTAAGCCGGTATCTCTCGTGAGCTTTATCGAAGTAAGACTCACTCGAAATACTATAAGCCAAATCGAAATTATGGAGTGACTTGGTGTGAGTACTCGTTTTATGACATCAGCTGAAATCCGCGAAGCTTTTCTAAGCTATTTTGAATCGCAAGGGCATACACGTGTCGCGTCAAGTTCTCTAGTACCTGCCAACGACCCAACTTTATTGTTTACCAACGCAGGTATGAACCAGTTTAAGGACTGTTTCTTAGGTCTAGAAAAACGCGATTATGTACGTGCAACCTCATCACAAAAATGCGTACGTGCAGGCGGTAAGCATAACGACTTAGATAACGTAGGTTATACAGCTCGCCATCACACATTCTTTGAAATGTTGGGCAACTTCTCTTTTGGTGATTACTTTAAACGTGATGCCATCAAATTTGCTTGGGAATTCCTAACAGGTGACAACTGGCTTGCTCTCCCTAAAGATAAACTTTATGCCACTGTGTATCACACAGATGATGAAGCATTTGACATCTGGAACAAAGACATTGGCTTAGATGCTAGCCGTATTATTCGCATTGGCGATAATAAAGGCGGTCAATACGCATCTGATAACTTCTGGGCAATGGGTGATACAGGCCCGTGTGGCCCTTGTTCTGAAATTTTCTTTGATCATGGCGACCACATTTGGGGTGGCTTACCAGGCACACCTGAAGAAGATGGCGACCGTTTCATTGAAATCTGGAACAACGTATTCATGCAGTTCAATCGTACTGCTGATGGCGTATTACATGCACTTCCTGCACCATCTGTAGATACAGGTATGGGCTTAGAACGTATTTCTGCCGTTTTACAACATGTCAATTCAAACTACGAAATCGACTTGTTCCAAAACCTATTGCGTAATGCTGCAGAAATTATTGGTTTAGACACCACTGCAATTAAAGCTGCAGAAAACAACACACCTGTCGACTACCCTGCGTCTTTAAAAGTTGTAGCAGACCATGCGCGTTCATGTTGCTTCCTCATTGCTGATGGCGTAAACCCATCGAATGAAGGTCGTGGCTATGTGCTTCGTCGCATTATTCGTCGTGCAGTCCGTCACGGCAATAAGCTGGGTGCAACAGGCTCATTCTTCCATAAAATGCTTCAACCGCTTGTTGATGTAATGGGTGTTGCTTATCCAGAACTTGCTGCAAACCAAGCACGTATTGAAGCTTTATTATTAAAAGAAGAAGAACAGTTCGCTAAAACGCTTGAGCAAGGTCTAAAACTACTTGAAGGTGAACTTGTAAACCTAAAAGGTTCAGTCATTCCAGGTGCTGTGGTCTTTAAACTTTACGATACTTACGGCTTCCCTGCTGACTTAACCGCTGATATTGCCCGTGAACGTGATTTAACCATTGACGAAGCTGGCTTTGAAGTTGAAATGACTGCACAACGTCAACGTGCACGTGATGCAGGTAAGTTTACCATTGACTACAACAGTATTGTGAATGTTGAAGGCGAAACGCAATTTGACGGTTACGATGCAACTCAAGGTCAAGGTCAAATTATTGCGATCTATAAAGATGGCGAACAAGTTGACGAAGTCAATGAAGGCGATGAAGCATTAATCGTGTTGAACCAGACGCCTTTCTATGCAGAAAGCGGTGGTCAAATTGGTGATACAGGTCTATTCAAAAATGAAACCGGTATTTTTGAAGTTCAAGATACTAAAAAATCTGGTGGGGCTTTTGTCCATCAAGGTATCGTGACTGTAGGTAGTTTAAAAGCAACTCAGTCTGTTGAAGCCATTGTTCAAGCCGATATT
Organism: Acinetobacter celticus; assembly: GCF_001707755.1. Taxonomy (GTDB): domain Bacteria; phylum Pseudomonadota; class Gammaproteobacteria; order Pseudomonadales; family Moraxellaceae; genus Acinetobacter; species Acinetobacter celticus. The sequence continues at coordinate 191,102 of NZ_MBDL01000009.1, forward strand.
CGTGAAGCAACGGCACGTAACCACTCTGCGACTCACCTTTTACATGCAGCCCTTCGTCAAGTATTGGGTGCTCATGTACAACAAAAAGGTTCTTTGGTTGCTAGCGAACTCTTACGTTTTGACTTTGCCAACGATCAGCCTGTGACCTTCGAACAACTTCAAGAAATTGAACGCATTGTAAATCGTGAAGTCATTGCCAACACAGCCGTTTCTACTGAATTGCTCGACATCGAATCTGCCAAAAACAAAGGCGCGATGATGCTATTTGGTGAAAAATACGGTGATGAAGTTCGTGTACTTTCTATGGGCTCAATCCAAGAAGATAAAAACTTCTCGATTGAACTTTGTGGTGGTATTCACGTCAAACGCACAGGTGATATTGGTTTATTCAAGATTACCTCTGAAGGTGGCGTAGCGGCAGGTATTCGTCGTATTGAAGCAATTACAGGGATCAAAGCGGTTGAAGTTGCACAAAAAGCGGATCGTGACATTCATGCAATCAATGACTTGCTCAAAGCGCAAAAAGATCAAACTGTAGAAAAAGTTGAACTTTTAGCCTCTACAGCCTCTAGCTTGCAAAAACAAATTGAGCAACTGAATCAGAAATTGGCTAGCTTCCAAGCAGCCGAGCTATTGAGCCAAGTGCAAACCATTGCTGGCCGTCAAACTTTAATTACCACAGTACATAATACAGATGCGAAATCACTTCGTAATTTGCATGACGGTGTTAAATCTAAATTAGACAATGCCATTATTGTGATTGCGGCAGTTGATGCCGATAAAGTTAGCTTAATTGCTTCTGTTGCTCAAGAGTTTACGGCAGCCGTAAAAGCTGGCGACATCATTAAACACTTAGGCCAAGAACTGGGTGGTAAAGGTGGTGGTAAACCAGATTTGGCACAAGGTGGCGCGCCATTGAATGACAAATTAGTTCCAGTAATGGCCAACTTAACCACTTGGTTAGCGCAAAAATAAGACCAAAGCCTTATGGGCAAAGTTTAGTTATACATTAGACTTTGCCTCCTCCTGTTTTTTTCTATCATGCTTCAATTCAGTATGACCTAAAGCAAAAAGCAGGTTTTAGATACAAAAAAACGTCATCATGTTGGGCCTTCACAAGTCAACCGCTGGATAAATGACAAAGAAGGAGTCTGAAAGGCGATCATGTAAAAATGCCTTTTGGGTGCAAAGTATCCCAATAAACTCCCTCCTTAAAACAAGGAATGAGTTTAGGAGCTACGTGGTATATTGATTCTCCCTCTTCAAAAGAGAGAGTCAAATATGTGTAAGTGCTTTAAGTCGTTAGACTTATTTACTTGGTAAGGATAGTTATGGCATTAATCGTTCAAAAATATGGCGGCACCTCAATGGGTACTCCAGAGCGCATTTTAAATGTTGCTCGTCGTGTAAAGCGCTGGCATGACAACGGCCACAAAATTGTGGTGGTTGTGTCTGCAATGAGTGGCGAAACCAATCGCCTACTTGCTTTAGCGAAAGCCATTACGGACACCCCTGACCCACGCGAGTTAGACCAAATGGTCTCTACTGGTGAACAGGTAACGATTTCGATGTTAGCAATGGCACTCAATTCAATTGGTGTTAAAGCTAAGTCACTTACAGGCCGTCAAGTTGGTATTAAAACCGACAGCGCATTTACCAAGGCACGTATTGAAGCAATTGATACCGATGTGATGACCCATCACCTTGATGCTGGACGCGTCATTGTTGTTGCTGGCTTCCAAGGTTTTGATACTGAAGGCAACACCACGACATTAGGCCGTGGCGGTTCAGATACCTCAGGTGTTGCACTTGCTGCCGCACTCAAAGCAGAAGAATGCCAAATTTACACCGATGTAGATGGTGTTTACACCACCGACCCGCGTGTTGCACCTAAAGCAAAAAAAGTAGATCGTATTTCATTTGAAGAAATGCTAGAAATGGCATCTCTTGGTTCTAAAGTTCTTCAAATTCGTTCAGTTGAATTTGCAGGGAAATATCAAGTGCCTTTGCGTGTTTTATCAAGTTTTGATAATGACAATGATGGCGCATTTGATGAAGACTTTAAACAAAACGTCGGCACTCTTATTACTACTGAATTGGAAGACAACATGGAACAGCCAATTATCTCTGGTATCGCATTTAACCGTGACGAAGCAAAATTAACAATTTTAGGTGTGCCTGATGAACCAGGTATTGCAGCTAAAATTTTATGTCCAATTGGTGATGCTAACGTTGAAGTGGATATGATTATCCAAAACGTTGAAGAAGATGGTACAACCGATTTCACCTTTACGGTTAACCGTGGTGAATTAGCTAAAGCTAAAACTATTCTTGAAGATACCGCAAAGAAAATTGGTGCTCGTGAAGTTGCAACCCGTTCTGATATCGTAAAAGTATCGATTGTTGGTGTTGGTATGCGTTCACACGCAGGCGTTGCAAGTAAAATGTTTACTGCATTAGCCCAAGAAGGCATTAATATTTTAATGATTTCAACGTCTGAAATAAAAATTTCAGTCATCATTGAAGAAAACTACTTAGAACTTGCAGTACGTACATTACATACCGCATTTGGTTTAGACCGTGAACATGGCGAATCAACTATTCGTAGCTAATAAATAGATCAAAAATTGTCATTGTTAGACAGTTTCTGAAAAATGTTATAAAAAAACAGAGCCACTATAGTTTTTCCTATAGTGGCTCTGCTATATTAACCATGAGGTTTTTTAGAAAATTTTGTTAGAATTCCATCTATAACGGAGATTGTTATAGATCTCTAATAATTTTTTTGCTTTTCAAGTTATGTTTTTACATTCAAATCAACTGCAGGTTTAGCGTTTTGCAAGGAGATAAACATGCTGATTCTGACTCGTCGCGTCGGAGAAACATTAATGATTGGAGACCAAGTAAGCGTTACTGTACTTGGTGTTAAAGGCAATCAAGTACGCATTGGCGTAAATGCTCCAAAAGAAGTATCTGTTCATCGTGAAGAAATTTACCAACGTATTCAACATGAACGCGCTATGCACGAGCACCTTCAACATATCGATCAAGATTATCAACCTTCTTTCGAAGATGAGAATCTTTCACAAAACAATTTTAATCGTTAAGATTCATTGTTCAGTGAAAAATAAAGCGGCTACTTAGCCGCTTTAAATTTATCTACTCTTTATAATGATTCATTATCCAATTGAGCCACATACATTTGCTCTAAGACCTTACGTACAGGCCCAAAACTACGGCGATGTTCTGAAATAACCCCATGTTGTGCAATTGCTTCAAAATGTGCTTTCGTTGGATAGCCCTTATGTTTTGCAAAACCAAATTGAGGATATTTCAAATCTAGCTCAACCATTGCATGGTCACGAGTTACTTTGGCTAAAATACTGGCGGCAGAAATTTCAGGATGAATCGCATCCCCTCCAACAACCGCATCACAGCTCATCATTAAGCCCAGAGGAACCTTATTGCCATCAACCAATACATGGTCTGGCTGTATGTCCAATTTCTCTACGGCTCTGCGCATGGCCAATAACGATGCTTGTAAAATATTATATTCATCAATTTCAGCTGCCGATGCTTCGGCAATTGCCCATGCCAGTGCTTTTTCTTTAATTTCTATAAACAGTTTTTCGCGTTTTTTTTCACTCAGCTTTTTGGAATCGTTTAAACCTTCAATGGGGTTATTAGGGTCTAAAATGACAGCAGCAGCCACAACTGAACCCACCAAAGGGCCACGCCCCGCTTCATCTGCACCAGCAATTTTCATAGCATTTTACCTTTCAATATTTGAAAAAATAGGCTGAATCAATCAGCCTATTTCACATCAAAAAAAATTAGCGGACAGCTTCCTGTACACATGCATTAATTGTCTTTGATACAACATTACTTACAATTGTAGCACGTGCCGTAGGGTCTAGTGCAGCGGTTGCTAAATCTACAGCAGTCACGCTTTCTGGTACTTTTTCACTAACACAACCACAAATTTCAGATTGAATATTCTGCTTTTGTGTTGCTGTCATAATTTTTGTAGCAGCCTGCCAAGCAGGAACATTATTAATTTCAGTGGTACATTTTGCATTGATTGCAATTTTAACGGCAGCTGTACCCAGCTGTTGCGTCGCACTTTGTGGCTCTGTACCAGTACCTGATGTCCCCATTGTGGTGCATGCTGAAAGAACAAGTGTCAGTGGCGCCATAACAGCAATGAGCTTTTTCACTGTTTATCCTTACGCTTATAAATTTAGGTGAGCCATTTTGCCCAATGTAGCATTCAGAAGAAATAGCCTCTATGCAAATAATCATTAAATGTACATTTATAAAACAGATCTAAGCGTTGCAAAATTTCAACGCTATGTTCTTCTCTAATACTTTTTTAAAGCCCAATAAATGAATATGATATTTTAATCAAACAAGATGATGCTTCAAATGAAAAACACTTCGGGATACTACACGCGAACAGCCCAAATTCTGCATTGGCTCATGGCAATTATTTTTATTACAGCATGGCTTATTGGTTTTTATAGTGGTAATTTTTTAAGTTACGACACAGACGGAAGCTTTAAAGGTACTGTCATTACCCTACATAAAAATATTGCAACAACCATTATTTTTTTAGTGATCATCCGAATTTTTTGGCGCTATACCCACCCCTCCCCTGAACTACCAAAGAGTATGTCGCCTTTTATGAAAAAAATGGCGCATTTTGGCCATCTTGCTTTGTACTTGATCTTACTGGCCTTACCTATTACAGGTTGCTTATTTAGCTGGAGCGCAGGCCATCCCGCACCTGTACTTTATTTATTTGACATACCACAACTTGTACAAGAAGATTCCGATCTACTTGCTATTGTTAAACCTCTGCATATCTATATTTCTTGGATCGCAAGTTTATTACTTACAGGCCATATTTTAGCCGCCTTAAAACACCACTTTATTGATAAAGACAATGTTCTTAACAGCATGACCAAACAAAAGTAATTCACGGTTTCACACCCAATAAACGCTAAAAGCATCAATTCAATGCTTTTAGCGTTTCAATTGAACCACACAACCTTTTACAGTATTGAGTATGGCTTTATGAATCAGCTGATTTTTTGCATCTGTACTCACAGCCGCATGCGCTAATTCTGTCGCAGGTACATCATTTAATGCATTTTCCCCCACACAGCGACATACTTCATTTTGAAATTGAAGTTTATTACTGTCCGTCATTAAATAGGTGGATACTTTCCATAAGTTAGAATCTTTCAATTCTAAAGCACACTGATGTTCAATGACAGGTTTCAACAATTTTTGCATTGGTGTTTGGTGTGCTTGCACACTCCCCACATAGACCAAAGCAAGTATTACACAACCAATTTTTAATATATTTTTCAATGAAATAACCTTAAAATATAAAAGGTAGCTGATGCTACCTTTTAACAATTTATAGATGAAACGTACAAATTAAGATAGATTTTGAATCTGCAATTTCCATTTTTGCTTTTCCGTTTCAGGCATAAATGAAGCTTCAAAAGAATTCATCGCCAATTGTTTTAACTCTGCATTGCTTAAATCCAACGCCTCAGTAATTGCAATGAAATTATCATTCATATATCCACCAAAGTAAGATGGATCATCAGAATTGACAGTCACGTGAACGCCCTGTTGCAATAAGCGACGGATATTGTGCTGTGCCATATTATCAACCACACGTAACTTTAAATTACTCAGTGGACAAACTGTTAATGGCATTTTTTCTGCAATTAAACGTTGCATCAGCTGTGCATCTTCTTCTGAACGCACACCATGATCAATTCGATTCACTTTCAATAAATCTAAAGCTTCCCAAACGTACTGTGCTGGCCCTTCTTCACCAGCATGCGCCACAATTAAAAAGCCTAATTCACGTGCTTTTGCAAATACACGTTCAAACTTTGATGGTGGATGACCCATTTCGCTTGAATCCAATCCTACCGCAATAATTTGCTCTTTAAATGGCAGTGCCTGTGCCAAAGTTTCAAAGGCAGCCTCTTCACTTAAATGACGTAAAAAACACATAATTAAACGTGAACTAATACCCAATTTTTCCAGAGCATCATCACAAGCACGTTGTAAACCGTTTATGACCACTTCAAAGGCAATACCACGATCTGTATGCGTTTGTGGATCGAAAAACATTTCTGTATGAACCACATAATCTTCTGCACATTTTTCAAAATAAGCCCAAGCCAGATCATAAAAATCTTGCTCATGAATCAGTACGTTTGCCCCTGCATAGTAAATATCTAAAAAGGATTGCAAATTATGGAAATTATATGCCTGTCTAACGTCTTCTACAGATTGATAAGGGATTGCAATTTGATTGCGCTGTGCAATTTCGAACATCAATTCAGGTTCAAATGTTCCTTCAATATGCACATGTAACTCTGCTTTTGGCAAAGCACGGATCAGCTCAAGTTGATTCATCTCTTATCCTCATAAAAACAAAAAAGGGTGTAAAGCAAGTTTACACCCTTAGATACATTTGGTGATTTAACCGCCAAACATCGCAAATTTCAATGCCCAAAGGGCTGCAATAATCCAGACCATATACGGTACTGATCTTGCTTTACCTGTAAACAATTTAATTAAGGCATAGCTAATAAAGCCCATTGCAATACCATCTGCAATTGAATAAGAAAATGGCATAAATACAATGGTTAAAAATGCTGGAACCGCTTCTGTAATGTCGTCCCACTCAATATGTACAATGCCTTGAATCATCAACACACCAACAAAGAGTAAAGCCGGTGCAGTAGCAAAACCAGGCACAGACTGTGCTAATGGCGCTAAGAACAAGCAAAGAAGGAACAGAACAGCAACCACAACAGCGGTTAGGCCTGTACGACCACCCGCAGCCACACCCGCAGAAGATTCAATGTATGGCGTTGTTGACGATGTGCCTAAAGCCGCACCTGCAACAATTGCCGTTGAATCTGCAAATAACGCTTTTTTCAAACGAGGTAACTTGCCATCTTTTAACAAACCAGCGCGGTGCGACACACCAACCAATGTACCTGTAGAGTCAAATAAATCGACCAAAAAGAATACAAAAATAACGCCAATTAAGCTTGCTTCAAATAGACCAGAAAAGTCCATTTGCATGAATGTTGGTGCAATTGAAGGAATCTCGCCAACAACGCCTTTAAATTCATTAAAGCCCAGCACTGTTGAAATGGCAGTAATCAGTAAAATACTGATAATAATTGCGCCACGCACTTTGAACTGATGCATGATTACAATAAGTAAAAAGCCCAATAACGCTAACATTGCAGGAGGTTGACCAAGGTCACCTAAGCCCACTAAAGTTGCATCATTTTTTACAATAATACCTGCATTCTTAAGTGCAACAAGCGCCAAGAACAAGCCAATACCGCCACCAATAGCCAATTTCAAAGACATTGGAATGGCATTAACAATGGCTTCACGTATCTTAAACATGCTGATAGCAATAAATACTAAACCAGATACAAATACCGCTGCCAACGCAGTTTGCCAAGGTACACCCATACCCAAACAAACCGAATAAGTGAAGTATGCATTCAAGCCCATGCCTGGTGCCAATGCAATAGGATAGTTGGCAATCAAGCCCATCACCAAACAGCCGATTGCTGCTGCAAGGCAAGTTGCAACAAATACAGCCCCATGATCCATGCCTGTTTCAGACAAAATCATCGGGTTGACAATAATGATGTAACACATCGTTAAGAAAGTTGTTACACCTGCAAGCACTTCTGTTCTAAAACTGGTTTTATTTTCACTCAGTTTGAACAGGCGTTCCAACACACTCTCTGAAGATGGATTAGGAGTCGTCATGACCTAGCCCCTATTTAGTAAACGTTATGCCCTAAGCACTCCACAAAATAAATCATCATTGTATAAATAATTTATTTTGTGGATGTTCTAGCAATCTGTATGCCAGTATTGACATACTGAAGGAAAAATATTTATGCAATCAATGAGTTAAGTATTATTGATTCAGTTCGTTAAAACAGCATCAACAAAAAAGCTGCATATCACTTATGCAGCTTTATTTATCTGAATTAGATCAGCGATTTAATGCACCTAAATCAACCTAACCATACATGTGGCAAATTATAACACATTGATTTTTCTTGTTTCTAAATTTTATTTTGCAGATAAAATAATTATATTTAACTTATTGGTTTTATTTAAAAGAAATAGAAATTTTGTGAAAAAAAATTCAAAACTCGTTTCTGTAGTTAATGTCAAAATCGCAGGCCCAACCTATGAGCAAGCTCAGGTTGAATACTCTCATCGTAATCGGTATTTGGATAAAATCGGTTTTCCTCATTCATTAACTGATTCAGCTCAACTTGTTTGCGCATTTCAGTATCTTTAAAAATGATAAACCCAAGTAAACCAATAAAAATAATAAAGGAAAAAATGATTAAGACTCTCATAACTTAATTTTATTTTTAACGAAACCTTTCATTATAATAACAAAATAAAACAATAAAGTGTGATCAAGCTCGTAAATCATTCAACTCTTTATTTATTCCTATTTTTTGCTTTTTATCACAAGTAACTACAGTTCTTTGCTATCAACTAACCAAAAACCTACTAAAAGTAACTTACTTACTTTTTATATAAAATTAAAGTTTTGGCCAAATTTTGTTTAGCTTTCGACTCACATTTTTGCTGAAAATAAACTGTTTGAAATAGCATTTCTGCCTGATAAAAATTGTTTAATACATCAGCTCGCTTGACGTCATAAAGCGTAGCATCAACCCAAGCGTATTCTTTACGAATCTGCGCCTCATACTCGTTAAATCGCATTTCATCTGTAGCTAAAATTGCTAGATCTATATCCAATAAATATTGCAAATCAGATTCATCAGTAGCGCTATGTAACCGCGTTGCCCGAATCCAATTGGCTACCTTGCTCAGTTGCTTGGCAGGGAATAAATCGGCACAAAGTTGTAGCATCAACAGCGCGCTGTCATCTTCATTCTGTACCGACTGCGGATTATAAACGACATCATGAAACCACAGTGCCAGCTCAACACCTTGTGCATCTTGCAATAAGTGCCGAACTTCATCTAAATGTTTTAAGCATTCAATAATATGCTGAACGCTATGATAATGGCGCTGTGGCTCTGAATAAGCTTTTAATAGTTGCTGAAAAATTGTGACACTATGCGTTGCAGGAAAAGCACATCGTTTGGAAAACTCATCCCAATCTTGCTGAAATTGTTTTAAGTTGTCCTGCATTGCCTATTCTCCTAAAACGCATACAATTTTAATCAATAGAAAAGTACGCTCAAGTAGCTTCCAATTTAAGCTACTTTTTCATCTCGCTTAAAGACCAATTCAACTGCATTAGAATTGCCTGCATCAAAATAATAACCATCTGTATTAAAGCTTTTTAAAGCCTCTATCTGGTCTATTTTATTTTCAACAATATGGCGCGCCATTAAACCACGGGCTTTTTTTGCATAGAAGCTAATCACCTTGTATTTGCCATTTTTTTGATCCAAAAACACAGGTTTTATAATTTGCGCTTGAATCTTATTTTCTTTCACCGATTTGTAGTATTCATCTGAAGCTAAATTGACCAACAACTCAGATTGAGCACTTTCTAAATCGTGATTAAGCATTTGAGTGATCTGATCTCCCCAAAACTCATATAAATTATGACCTCTAGAGTTTTGCAACTTGGTGCCCATTTCTAACCGATACGGCATCATTAAATCTAAGGGACGTAAAAGACCATATAAACCTGAAAGCATGCGTAAATGTTGTTGTGCATAGTCAAATTGCTGATCATTAAAGCTATATGCATCTAAGCCTGTATAAACATCACCTTTAAATGCAAATAAGGCTTGGCGGGAATTAGAAAAATCCAAATCAGATTGCCAGTCTTTGAAACGCGCTACATTCAAATTGGCAATTTTTTCACTCACCTGCATTAAATTGGCGATATCTGAAGCAGATAACTTACGACTAACGTCGATAAGTTCTTGTGAATGATCCAATAATCTTGGTAATGTGTTTTTATCTGTAGGTAATGCCGATTCGTAATCTAGCGTTTTGGCAGGAGAAATAAGAGCGAGCATAAATAACTTGATTAAAATTTAAGTAATCAGACTATAACAGTAGACTTATTTGATTGCCAACCTGTGTTTTTACTGAACGTTATCGGTAGAATACGGCTTTCTCCTGCTATTTAATCTATTATTATGTCTGAACAGATTTTCATTCAAGGTGTTGCTGGCCAAATTGAAGTTTTTGTAGATTATCCACAGGGTGAAGTGAAAGGATTCGCGGTTATTTGTCACCCTCATCCCCTGCAAGGTGGAACGCCTCAACATAAAGTTCCGACATTACTTGCTCAAATGCTCCTTGAACATGGCTGTATTGTTTACCGACCAAGTTTTCGAGGATCAGGCCAAAGCCATGGCGTGCATGATGAAGGTTATGGCGAAACTGAAGATACCTTGCAATTAATTCAATATGCACGTATCCAACATCCAACCTTGCCCTTTTATGCAGGTGGATTCAGTTTTGGTGCACATGTTATGGCCAAGTGTTATCACGCTTTGCAAGAAGAAATCAGACCCAAACAAACAATTTTGTGTGGCTTACCAACAGCAACGGTTGATGGCATACGTCACTATGTAACACCCGCAATTAAAGGTGATATTCTTTTCATCCATGGCGAAGCCGATGAAGTCACTTTACTGTCTGACATGATTGCATGGGCCAAACCACAACGCCACTTAGTCACAGTTTTACCTGGCGCAAATCATTTCTTTACAGGCTATTTAAAGCAATTACGTATTGCAATTAGTCGTTTTTTAATTTCAGGTTAATTTTTTCATCTATTTAAAAATTAAAGCCATGACTGTCATGGCTTTTTTATTCATCGCATTTTATATTTCATTCAACTTTATACAACAACCAGATCGACTTTTTTAAATCAATTTGTGATTATTTCAAAACTTCAAATGTAATAAAAAGCCAAATCAATTCACACTTCCTCAACACGTTTTGAGACAAAATACAATATCAGGAAAACTCATCCAAAATTGCTAAAAATTAAGCATTATTGCAATTCATATCATAGACTAATAAAAATACAATCAACCATTTAGCCAATATTGGCTTTTGGAATTTACATGAAATTTCTTTCATGCTTATAGGGATACTATGAAAACACTTATTGGGGTAATTAGTCTTGCTTTGTTATGTTCTTCTGCAATGGCACAAGATATTACAGGAACATGGCGTTACATGGATGATAAAACAGGCGAAGCTAAAGGTCTGGTAAAAATAGAACAACAAGCCGATGGAACTTATGCAGGCACTGCTCTAAAAGCCACTCCACGTGCAGGCTACACACCCAAAGAGCTGTGTTCCAATTGCCCTGCTCCCTATACCAATAAGCCAATTATCGGCATGCAAGTTATCACAGGTTTAAAATCATCAGATCAAACCAACTATACCAATGGTAAAATTATCGATCCAGTTTCAGGAAGAATTTACCAGTTAAAAGGCAAACTCAACGCGAATGGGAAAAAACTATTTCTTCGTGGTTATTTTGGCGTCTCTGCGGTTGGACGTAATCAAACGTGGTTGCGTGTGGAATAAAATGCAACTCGGTAGCAGTCATTCATGCACTGCTTTTACTTACTAATCGCTTAAAAACAATCTGGCAGACTGCGTATGACCATGCTGTCTGCCATGTAAACTATAAATCTATTTTTCTCTAAAAATCTATGATCAGTAAAAATCAGCCTTTCCACTGAAACTGACTAAATGACTCATCTTCTTTCAACGTATTTTCAACCGCTTGCGCCAATTGATTCAATAAACTCTGCTCTGTAATGCGCTCTAACCAATCCTGATCTTCATTTGGGTACGATGTAATTTCACACACCAAATGCCCCTCAATATCGTGTTCTTGGCAGGTCACAGACAGTGGCAATGCATGGTTATCGACACTTACTGCAATTTGATCGCCACTTTGAGATAAGGTTTCAAAACCATATTGCCCTAGTTTCATTGCCAATAAGTCTGCCACTTGCTTTTGTGCTAGCTTAAAGTCATTGACTTCAGATTGGTGGTCGCAGTTCGCAACAAATTGTAATTTTTTCATTGTGCTATCCAATTCAAAGGCATTTTTGTTGTATGGTTTTAGAATAAGCAATAAACACAAAACAGCCAAGCAAAAGCTTGGCTGTTGTTTAACAAATGCACAATTTTTGCGCTGTTTTTATTCAGTGACTTGAATAGCTAAACCAGCTTGAGTTGCAAGTGCAGTAAATGTTGGAAAGCTGGTAGCAACTGTTTCTGTTCCTACAATTTTAATTTCACCCGAAGTACGCAAACCGGCCATAGAAAAGCTCATCGCAATACGATGGTCATGATGTGATTCAATTTCACCACCAGTAAAAATAGCAGACCAATCGCCAGCTTTACCTTGACCTTCAATAATAATGCCATCATCCGTTGGCGTACAATCAATCCCCATAATTTTTAAACCGTCTGCCATGACTTGAATTCGGTCAGACTCTTTGACACGAAGTTCTGCAGCACCAGTCAAAATAGTTTGCCCTTCTGCACACGCAGCAGCAATAAACAATGCAGGGAATTCATCAATTGCCAATGGCACTTGATCTTCTGGCATATGAATGCCTTTTAATGTACGCGACCCACGAATACGAATATCTGCAATAGGTTCGCCACCAGCAATACGCTCATTTTCAACAGTCAGGTCAGCACCCATCTGTTTTAAAATTTCAATCACCCCTGTACGCGTTGGGTTAATACCCACTGCTTCCAAGGTAATATCTGAACCTTCTGTAATGGCAGCACCCACCATAAAGAACGCAGCAGATGAAATATCAGATGGAACCTGAATATCCGTTCCAATTAACTTGCCACCACCTTGAAGCGAAATACGGTTACCTTCAGTGTTTACATCATAACCAAAAGCACGAAGCATACGTTCTGAATGGTCGCGAGTTGGCTCGGGTTCTGTCACCGCTGTTTCGCCATTTGCCCAAAGACCTGCCAATAAAATACCAGATTTCACTTGCGCAGATGCCATTGGCAAATCGTATTGAATACCTTTTAAAGCCTGATTTCCAGTAATAGAAATAGGAGGCGTGCCACGCTCACCTGTGGTTTGAATCTGTGCACCCATTGTACGTAAAGGTTTGGCTATACGTTCCATTGGGCGTTGTGTTAATGAAGCATCGCCAGTCATAACCGAATCAAATTTCTGAGCAGCCAACATGCCTGACAGCAAGCGCATCGATGTACCTGAATTCCCCATATAGAGCGCACTTGCAGGTGCTTTTAAGCCATGCATACCAACACCATGGATTGTAACTTCACCATTTTTAGGGCCTTCAATACTTACGCCCATGTCACGAAAAGCTTGTAAGGTTGCCAAAGCATCTTCACCTTCCAAGAAGCCTGTTACATGCGTAGTACCTTCGGCAATGGCACCAAACATAATGGAACGGTGTGACACAGATTTGTCACCTGGCACGCTAAACTTACCTTGGAATTTTTTTTGGCCTGGTAAAATAGTAAATTGCTGTGTCGTCACTTTGTTTTTCTCCATCAAAGGTTTGTTGGCGAGCATATGATTAAAATGCTGTCTGGCGGCCTGTGCATGTCCTAACACACCCATCAGCGCCTGAGAATTTTCATCTTCAATTAATTTACGCAAGGTTGTGAGCTGTTTTTCGAAGCCATCAACAGCATTTAAAATTGCTTTTTTGTTGGCAAAAAATATGTCATGCCACATTTGTGGGTCACTGGCAGCAATGCGAGAAAAGTCTCGAAAACCACCCGCGGCATAACGAAAAATATCAAAATTATCTTCACGATTGGCCAATTGCTCGACCAAATTAAATGCCATTAAATGTGGAAGATGACTGGTATGCGCAAGCACTTCATCATGCTTTTCAACATCCATACAAATCACTTCCGCTTTAGCCACTTGCCAAAGCTGAATCAGTTTTTCCACAGCCCAATCTGCACTGCTAGGTAGCGGTGTCAAAATCACTTTATGATTTGCAAATAAATCGACTTTACCTGCATGCACACCAGTATGTTCTGCACCTGCAATAGGATGTCCCGGAACAAAACCTTCTGGCAGATTTTCACCAAAAACGGCTTTAGCCGCTTCAACCACATTGCCTTTGGTGCTTCCCACATCGGTCAAAATAGTATGTTCCGAAAGATAAGGTTTAATGGTTTCTAAAACCTTTTGAGTCGCACGAACAGGCAATGCCAATACCACCAAGTCAGCGCCTTGAACAGCATCAACAGGGTTGCTATAGCCTTCTTGAATTAAACCCAGCGCTTTTGCATCATCTAAGGTTTTTTGTGAACGGGTTGAAGCAACAACTTGCTTTGCCAAATTTTCGGCAATAATCACACGTGCCAAACTTGAGCCAATGAGCCCAAGTCCAATGAAAGCAACTTTTTCAAACAGTGGTCCAGACATAACTTACGCTTTTGCCTCTAAACCAAGCACTTTCGCTAATGCAACTAAGAACTTCGCATTTTCAGCTTCCGTCCCAATAGATACACGTAGATGATTTGCAATGCCCACAGGACGTACAATCACACCTTCTTTCAATAAAGCATTAAATGTTTGAGCAGGATCAGCCTGAATATCCACCAAAATAAAATTGGCACGAGACGGCACATAATTTAAGCCAAGTTGTTCAAACCCCGCCTCTAACTGCGCCATACCTGCTTTGTTTACTTCACGCGATTTTTCAATAAATACGCCATCTTTCAATGCTGCCACAGCGGCCACCATTGCTAAATGATTCACATTAAATGGTTGACGAATACGGTTCAAAAAGTCTGTTACTTCAGCAGAAGCTAAAGCAAAACCGACACGCAGTGCCGCCAAACCATAACATTTAGACATGGTACGGCTAACAATTAAGTTTGGATATTGTGCAAGAAATTTCAAGCTATTGAAGTTTTCTGGGTAATATTCAACATAAGCTTCATCTAATACCACAATGACATTGGCAGGAACTTTTTGCATAAAAGCATCAAATTCAGCTTCTTCAAACCAAGTACCAGTTGGGTTATTCGGATTGGCAATAAAAATTAGTTTGGTATTGGCTTTAATTGCTTTTGCCATGGCATCTAAGTCGTGCGAAAAGCCTTTTGCAAGTACTTCAATGGCTTCTGCATTAATCGCTTGAGTGACCAAACCATATACGGCAAAGGCATGTTGGCTGTACACCACAGAATCGCTTGAAGACACAAATGCACGTGCAAAAATTTCAAGAAGATCGTTTGAACCATTCCCCAAAGTAATACAGTTATGCGCTACACCAAACTGTGCATGCACCTGATCTTTTAGAATAAAACCGCCACCATCAGGATATCGACCAATTTCAGCAAGTTCTGCAGCAACTGCTTCTTTGACTTTGTCAGAACAACCTAAAGGGTTTTCATTTGAGGCTAATTTGACAATGTCGGTAATACCTAATTCACGTTCAAGTTCGCTAATGGGTTTACCAGGCTGGTATGGTTTTAATTTTTCAATGCCTTCGTGGGCTGGAACAAACGTCATTTTACACTTCCGATATTTTCAAATAATCAATGCACTCAACTTCAATCTAAAATTAAGTGCAACTACGATTTATAACACGGCAATAGGATATGAACCCAATACACGAATTTCTTTCACCAAAGGACGAATCTCTTCAATGGCAGCTTTTACATTGTCCTGTTCGACATGGCCTTCTAAATCGATGAAGAACACATAAGCCCATTTTTCAGGCAAAGCAGGTCGTGTTTCAATACTGGTTAAACTAATATTGTGTTTTGCAAAAGGTGCAAGAATTTCTAACAATGCACCCGCACGGTCATGTGCAGAAATAAGTAATGATGTTTTATCATTGCCACTTTGCGGAATTTTTTCACGGCCAATCACCAAGAAACGCGTGGTGTTTTCTGGGTTATCTTCAATATTGCCATGTAAAATTTCTAAGTCGTAAATATTCGCAGCCACGTCTGATGCAATTGCTGCTGAATGCCATTCGTTACGAATACGGCGTGCAGCTTCGGCATTTGAACTAAGTGCAACACGTTCTACACCCGGATAATGCGCGTCTAACCAACCACGGCATTGCGCCAAAGTTTGTTGATGGGCATAAATCTGCTTAATGCTGTCTTTACGGGTATTTTCAGACACTAAAAACTGGTGATGAATACGCAATTCAACTTCACCAATTACATTTAAATGTGATGCTTTAAAACAATCTAAAGTATGATTAACCACTCCTTCAGATGAGTTTTCTACAGGAACCAAACCATAGTGTGCACTACCCGCTTCAACTTCACGGAACACTTCATCAATGGTTGGTAACGGACGGATCACAGCATCGTGACCGAAATGTTTAAGTACAGCAGAATGCGTATACGTACCCACTGGGCCTAAAAATGCAATACTTTGCGGTGCTTCAAGCGCCAAACATGCCGACATAATTTCACGAAATAAGCGTGCCATAGTCACATCAGACAAAGGCCCTTCGTTGCGCTCCATAACATTACGTAAAACTTGCGCCTCACGCTCAGGACGGTAAAACAGCGGGTTCTCTTCGGCGGCAAACTTCGCTTTAGCAACTGCTTCTGCTAGCTTTGCGCGACGGTTAATTAGTTGCTGAATCTGCATATCAACAGAGTCGATATCATCGCGGATTTGAGCTAAATCAATAGAAGCCGTGGTGTTCTGATCGTCATTGATCATTGTTATGTCGCCCTTCAAAAACATGGTTGTAAACAGTATAACAATAGTTAGCTTTCAAATGTTACGCAATAAGACTTTGATTGATTCAGTCTTAAAAACATACAGTTGTTTAAACCTTCAGCATGACTTAGAATAAATATCAACAAAACAAATATATAAAAATATGGTTTACAAGATAAATTCGTAAAACGGATCTGTTGAATAGTGCCTGAATATCGTGATGTGATTAGTATGAAATTGATTATCCGATCCAATTTTCATCTACAAGAAATTACTTACAAATAGATTAATAATTAGACTAAATTGGTTTAGTATTTAACGAAACAGTTCACAAAAATATTCATTAACTGTTCATTTAGTTTCCATTTTACTGACTTTAAACTCGCTTTTTAATTAGGTTTTTAGACTGAGCGACAACAAAGTCATCACCAATTATTAATCATTTTTCTATCGTCTTTAAAAAAAACAATACGGGAGTACAAATAATGCGCAAAAGAATCGCTGTACTGGTTACGCATGACTTTGAAGATTCTGAATATACAGAAACTGTAGAAGCCTTCCGTGCAGCCCGTCATTGCATTTCCAATATAGAGCATCAAGCAGGAAACATTGTCTATGGGAAACACCGCAAGTCTGCGGTCACGATTGATCTCAGTATTGATCTGGTTTCCATCCATGATTTTGATGCTTTACTCATTCCTGGCGGTCACTCGCCCAATTTACTGCGCGCAGATGAACGCTATGTCGACTTTGTCCGATGTTTTGCAGGTGCCTACAAACCTATTCTGTGCATTTGTCATGGCCCGCAATTATTGATTAATGCTCAAATCGTCAAAGGACGTCGTATGACCTCTATTCAACCGATTATTGATGATCTAGTGAATGCAGGTGCGGTGTATTATGATCAACCTGTCGTGAATGATAATAATTTATACATTAGCTCACGAGCACCCGATGACTTACCTGAATTTATACGTGAAAGTCTGCAAGTCCTTAGCAAATAAAAAAGAGCCTTTAAGGCTCTTTTTTTAAATGATGCATTAACGCCCTAGCAAACCACGAGCAACAATCTCTTTCATAATTTCATTGGTGCCACCATAAATGCGCTGAATACGTGCGTCGACAAAGAAACGTGAAATTGGATATTCGCTCATGTACCCGTAACCGCCAAATAATTGCAGTAGGTTATCGGCAATTTTCATCTGCATATCTGTCGAGAAACTTTTTAAGGCTGCTGCTGTTTCAACATCCAGCTTGCCTTGCATATACAGTTCTACATTTTGATTATAAAACGCAGCTGTTGCCAATTCGTCAATTTTAGCCTGAGCAATCACAAAACGGGTGTTTTGAAATTGACTGATCGGCTGACCAAAAGCTTGACGCTCTTTGACATACTGAATTGTGACGTCGATAGAACCTCGAATTGCACCAATAGCCGTCGCTGCAATGGCTGTACGTTCACGTGGCAACTCTTGCATTAAATAGGCAAAACCTTGGCCTGCCTGTCCTAAAAGTTGCTCTTTCGGTACTTTTACATTGTCATAAAATAGTTCTGATGTATCTTGTGAATGTAAGCCAATCTTTTCCAGATTTGTGCCTTTCTTAAAGCCGTCTAAGTGCGTGTCGACCAATAAAAGTGAAACACCCTTTGCACGTGCTTGCGGGTCTGTTTTAGCCGCCAACACAACTAAGTCGGCATGCTGACCATTTGAAATAAAGGTCTTCGAACCATTAAGCAGGTAATGGTCGCCTTGTAGAATTGCACTACTACGCATCGCCTGTAAGTCAGAACCTGCACCAGGCTCGGTCATGCCAATTGCACCAACAACTTCACCGCTCACCATTTTAGGTAACCAATGTTGTTTTTGCGCTTCTGAACCAATATGCAAAATATACGGCGCTGCAATTTCCGAATGACATGAAATACCCGTAGAAAGTGCACTAAACCCTGCACGAGCAGACTCTTCGACCAACATTAAAGAATAATGCGTTGGTACACCATAACCACCATATTCTTCAGGTACATCAATACAAAGAAAGCCATTTTCGCCCAAAGCATTCCAAACAGAACGTGGCATAAGACCATCGCGCTCCCACTGCTCATAATGCGGTGCAATATGTTCATTCATAAAACGGCGGAAATTATCACGAAATAGTTCTAAATCTGCATCATAAGCTAGCATTTCTTTTCCTTATTGAGATGATGTGGTTTTATGACCTTATCCTATTGTAATTCTAGGTATTCGTCATGGGCCAAAACCTGCGCGTTCAATTTATATTGCAAATTCTATTGCCCATAAAAAAAAGGAAGCTGATGCTTCCTTTTTCACTCATTCAATAACTGATTAAACAAGCTGTGTATTTTCTTCTGCCATTTGACGGTCTACATCTTCTGGGTTTGCCAAAGCATGGTTTAATTTATCCATGTCCAACTGCCCCACCCATTTTGCAACCACAATAGTTGCCAATGAGTTACCCACTAAATTCGTTAATGCACGTGCTTCAGACATGAAACGGTCAATACCTAAAATTAGTGCCAAACCAGCAACTGGAATATGACCGACCGCAGACAATGTCGCCGCCATTACAATAAAGCCAGAACCCGTGACACCTGCAGCGCCTTTAGATGAAATCAGCAAGACTGCAAGTAAGGTAATTTGATGCGAAAGATCTAACTGAGTATTGGTTGCTTGTGCAATAAAAATTGCCGCCATGGTCAGGTAAATAGACGTACCATCTAAGTTAAATGAATAACCTGTTGGAATCACCAAACCAACCACCGATTTTTCACAACCTGCAATTTCAAGCTTTTTCAACATGCGTGGTAAAACTGATTCTGAAGATGACGTCCCCAGTACAATCAGTAATTCTTCACGGATCATACGAATCATTTTCAAAATACTAAAACCGCTTATACGGGCAATCGTACCTAGAATGAAGAAAACAAAAAGCAAACAGGTAATATAGAAGCAAATAATTAACTGTGCCAACTGCGCCAGTGAACCAATACCATATTTACCAATGGTATAAGCCATTGCACCGAATGCACCAATTGGCGCTAATTTCATGATCATATTTACAATGTTAAAGAACACATGTGAAATTTGATCAATAAATTTCAATACTGGTTTACCAGCAGCACCTAATTTATGCAGTGCAAAACCAAAAAGTAATGCAAACAAAAGAACTTGAAGAATTTCACCTTGAGCAAATGCACCGACAACAGTATCAGGAATAATATTCATGAAAAAGTCAGTGCTCGACTGTGCTGCACCAGATTCTATATATTTAGAAATACCCGCAGTATCTAAAGATGCAGGATCGACATTCATGCCGACACCTGGTTTTGCAATGTTAATCACCAATAAGCCAATCACTAAGGCAATGGTCGAAACAATTTCAAAATACAGCAATGCAATACCGCCAGTTTTACCCACTGACTTCATACTTTCCATACCAGCAATACCGCTCACCACGGTACAGAAAATCACTGGTGCGATAATCATCTTAATGAGCTTAATGAAGCCTTGTCCTAATGGATATAACTGCTCGCCTAAGCCTTTTACATATTGTTCAGTACCGTTGACAAGTTGAGTGCCACTTGGGTAAAAATGCCCAACCAGAACACCGGCAATAATAGCGACTATCACTTGAAAATACAGCGACTTATAAATTGGTTTTTTAGCCATGAGAATTCTTCACGATCTGTTGCTTCACTCAGAAGCTTCTTTTATTGTCTATTTCTTTTCAAAAACAAACAGCCCAAACTCATTTGCCGCTGACAAAAGAGCACCATCGTATTGGGTATCGCCCAATATTTAGAAAACATTAATAAACTGTGAATATGGTTTTAGAACAAAACCACGCCATGCCAAAATTTCATTCAGCAAAAGCTCAGGAGATGAAGAACACACAAGAGTACGGTTAAATTTTACCTAATTTTTATTTTTTTGTTTGGCCTCAAATGTTAAATTTGATTAACAAATAAACGAGTTTCATTAGACCATAGTCTAAACCCCTACCAAATAAGCACTAGAATTTGGCTGAAAAACATAAAAGATCAAAGTAGACTACAGGGTTTGCCTGTACTTTTAAAAGCTTGTTGAATGAATACTAAACGCAATATTTATAAAGATTTTGAACATCCTTTTGCCCAATTTATCCGAATTATTGGCAAAGGAAAAAATGGCGCACGCTCGCTCACCTTTGAAGAAGCTTATGAAGCCTTTAGCATGATTCTCAAAGATGAAGTATTGGATGTGCAATTGGGTGCATTTTTAATGCTTCTACGAGTAAAAGAAGAATCGGTAGATGAACTTGCGGGTTTTGTACAGGCCACACGAGATCAATTAACATTTAAACCCTTACAGGTCGATTTAGACTGGTCTTCGTATGCAGGCAAACGAAAACATTACCCTTGGTTTTTACTGGCCGCTCTGACTTTAGCAAAGCATGGTTATAAAGTCGTCATGCACGGCGCATCTGGCCATACCATGAACCGTATGTATACCGAACAAGTTTTAGAATATCTAGACTACCCCATCTGTCAAAATGACCAAGATGTTGAAACGCAATTGGCTACGCGTAATTTTGCCTATTTGCCCTTACATGCTATTTCCCCTATTTTAAGTGACTTAATTTCCCTGCGAAATGTCATGGGACTACGTTCACCCATTCATACATTGGCACGCTTAATTAACCCATTTAATGCCAAAGCAACCCTCCAAGCCATTTTCCATCCTGCCTATCGAAGCTCACATCAACAAACTGCTTTTCAATTGGGCTATCAAAATAGTGCCGTGATAAAAGGTGAAGGTGGTGAATTTGAACGTAACCCAGATGCTAAAACCCTAATATGTGGTATTCAAAATGGACAATTATACGAACATGAATTGCCTAAATTGACAGACAACCGCAGTCCGATTGAAGAACAGCTTGATTTGGCCGTATTTAAAGCGGTTTGGGAAGGTAAGCAAAGCCATAGCTATGGTGAAATTGCCACCATTGAAACGATGGGTATTGCCCTGTATGCCATGGGGGTTTGTGAACGTCATGACCTTGCTATGCAGCAGGCGCAAACCCTTTGGCTTAATCGGCACCTAATCACTAGCGAAAAACCATAGAAATATAACAAGATTGATACAGACGGCTTTTAGATCTGCTAGTCATGGTAGATCTAAAATGCTAATTTAATAAATGTGCATTCTTTAGCAAAAATATAAAAAAATGAGGATTCCACATGAATACTATTTTCAATAGCCATCAAGTAGAAAAAGAAGAGCTTGCTCGCACTGCATTATATGAGGCGATTTGCTTTAGAAATCCATTCACCCAAATTGTGATGCAATTTATACAACATCATCTGGACAGCATACCTGCTGACTATTGGACGTCACATTTTGGCTCACCCAAACCCAGCACTGAACAAATTATTAATAAGTTAGAATTGGATGATCGTTATTTTTTAAATTCTGATAATTTGACTGAAGAAGAAATAGCATTTCATGCCAATCATTTAGATTTTATATTGCCCGCAGATGCTAGCCCCTATGCACTCTGTGTGAGTTTCGAGCTTGGACAACCCTACTCCATTAGTATTGTGAATTAAAAAAACCAGCATCATGCTGGTTTTTTTAATTGATGCTTTATGCCATTTTTGAATAAAGCATTTTGATATTTTATGCAGTCTTAAATAAAACGGATTGGCTTAAACTCAGGTTCTTCTACATGAGAATCGCAATGCTCATCTTCTTCTTTGGTACCACGGTCAATATAGCCACTACGTTCAGCTTCTGGTAAGTTTTTTGCTTCCCAAGCATAGACTGCTTGCATACAAGTTTGGCGTTGTTCTTTCGTTAACGCTAAGCCATTGGGCCATTTTCCAATTTCAACCGCAAGCTTTAAACGGCTCACAATTTCAGGATCCAATACAGCAAGCATTTGTTCAATATTCATGGGCTAATCCTGTTTAAATGAGTCAAAATCTTGATTCCAACCAAGCTTGGTACGACATGCTATATAAAAGTCATAGCCAGGCGGATGCAATAAATTTAGTTTAAATGGATGCTTACGGATATGTAAGCTATCTCCGACACTAAGTGAAACACTGTTTTGCCCGTCAGCACTGACCATTGGCAACACACGATTTTCACGAATTAAAATTTTAATTTCACTGTGACCGCCGACCACAATTGGACGAGACGACAAGGTATGCGGATGCATCGGCACCAGTGCAATAGCATCCATACCAGGATGCACAATAGGCCCACCACCCGACAACGCATAAGCAGTCGAACCTGTAGGTGTCGATACAATCAGACCATCGCTGTGTTGACGGTACACATATTGACCATCAATATTCAGCTCAAAATCGATCATATGTACCGATTTTCCTGAGTGTAAAACCACATCATTCAATGCTATCGCATCGTAAATACTTTCACCTTTAGAACGTATTTCAATTTCTAGCAGAAAACGACGGTCTAATTGAAATTCACCTTTTAAGACTTGATCAAGCTTAAAAAGAACTTCTGTGGGTTTAATATCGGTTAGAAAGCCTAAACGGCCTCTGTTCACCCCAATCACTGGAGTATTGAATTTGACCAGCGAGCGGGCCGCATGTAACAAAGAACCATCACCGCCAACCACAATCACCAAATCAACCACTTCGCCCAACAGCGCCTTACTGACTGTTTGAGTGTTGGTATATGGCACCAATTTAGCCGTCGCTGTATCAAAAACAGGATGTAGCCCTAAACTGAGTAAATGATCATGAATGAGACATAAAGTTTCAACAACTGATGATTTATCAGGGCGACCGATTAATCCAATGTTACGAAATGTCTTGTGTGAAATTTGCACCTACGTCATTGCTCCACTACGCTTCATGCTTATCATAGCATTAACGCTTTTGATTTTAAAAAACTTTGAATTGCTAATTTATCAGACTGATGTATCTATATTTTGCATACTTATACAGTTTAATTATTGCAAATTACGTAAAAGCTTCGCATGATTAGCAAAATTTCTCAGGATCTTGTCATCATTTATGAAGTCTGTACGCGGTATAGGTGCTATTGCATTTATTTTTTGTGTTTTGGTGATTGGCGCATTTGTCGCTTTCAGTGTTTATCTGATTAAAATCGACAATATAGTTAGAGCCAAATTCGAAGGACAGCGTTGGGATATTCCAGCGAAAGTATTTGCACGCCCCTTAGAAATTTATACCAATGCCCCTGTCAGCCAAGATGATTTGCGTGAAGAGCTCAAAATGTTGGGCTATAAAGGCGCAGAAAGTTATGCCAAAACAGGAAGCTTTGTCACGTCTGGCAATGAGATGTATGTGCATACTCGTGGTTTTGACTTTGGTGACCGTGTTGAGCCTGAGCAAGTACTCAAGATTTCATTTGGTAAAGATCAAGTAACTGATATCAGTGCCACAAAGCCATCATCCAATGGTATTGCTCGTTTAGAACCGCTTTTAATTGGTGGTATCTACCCGCAACACAATGAAGACCGCGTGCTGATTAAATTAAAAAATGTGCCTAAACCGCTCATTGAAGCGTTAATTGCAACTGAAGACCGCAATTTTCATCATCATCATGGTATTTCTGTACGTGGTACAGCACGTGCTATTGTCAGTAATGTTACAGGTGGTAAACGCCAAGGCGGTTCAACTTTAACGCAACAGCTGGTGAAAAACTTTTATTTAAGTCCTGAGAAAACTTTAAAACGTAAAGTAAATGAAGCCCTAATGGCTTTACTCATTGAATTACATTACGACAAAGACGAAATTCTTGAAGCCTATTTAAATGAAGTGAATTTAGGTCAAAATGGTAACTATTCAATTAATGGTTACGGCTTGGCTTCACAATTCTATTTTGGCTTGCCTTTACGTGAATTAAGTATAGCTCAACAAGCCTATTTGGTCGGTTTAGTACAAGGGCCCAGCCTCTATAACCCATGGCGCAACCCAGAAGCGGCTAAAAAACGCCGTGATATCGTGCTTAACAATATGTTGGTGATGGGCTATTTAACCCAACAACAATATGAAACTGAAACTGCGCGTCCCTTAAATGTGCTTGCGAAACCGACACTTGGCCCTGCCCGCTTCCCAGATTTTTTAGATATTGTTCGTCGTCAATTACGCACCGAATATCAAGAAAGTGATTTAACCAATCAAGGGTTGCGTATTTTTACAACCTTAGACCCAATTGCACAAACACGTATTCAAAACAGTTTTAAAGAAACCGTAACTCGCCTAAGCAATGCAAACCCAAATCGTTTAAAAGATTTACAAGGCGCGACATTAGTCACTCATCCTGAAAATGGCGAACTGGTGGCTGCTGTGGGTTCTACACAAGACTTTACAGGCTTCAACCGTGCAGTCGATGCCAAACGTCAAGTTGGTTCACTCCTCAAACCTGTCATTTATTTAAGTGCTATTGAATCTGGACGTTACAATTGGGCCAGTCCAATTCAAGACAGTAGCATCAGCATTCAAAGTGAAGGCAAAGCGTGGACACCCAAAAATTATAGTGGTGGTGAACATGGTGTCGTGCCAATGGTGCAAGCACTTTCACAATCTTATAACTTATCTGCTGTGCGCCTCGGTCAAGAGTTTGGTCTTTCCACGTTTATTAATCATCTGAAAAAGTTTGGTGTAACCGCAAATATCCCGAATTATCCATCCATTTATTTGGGTGCTGTCGATATGTCACCTATGGATGTCTTGGGTCTTTATGGCAACTTTGCAACAGGTGGTTTCAAATACCCAATTAAATCTATTCGTGCCGTAGTCGATAACAACGGCCGTACATTAGATCGTTACAGCTTGTCAGTACAGCCAACTATTGACCCTGCCGCTGCTTATGTATTGAACTATGGGATGCAACAGGTGATGGCCTCAGGTACTGGCCGATCTGCCTACAATACATTCCCCACATCTTTAGAACTTGCAGGAAAATCGGGTACGACGAATGACACCCGCGACTCTTGGTTTGCGGGCTATTCAGGCAACTACGCCGCTGTTGTTTGGTTGGGCTTGGATGACAATAAAATTACAGGACTAACGGGCTCTTCAGGTGCATTACCGGTATGGATTAATATCATGAAGCAGTTGCGTCAAAAACCTGTCAATTTGCGCCAACCCGACGATGTGGAATGGCATTGGTTAGACCGAAATACGGGTGAACTTTCAGCTTCAGGCTGTGACGGTGCGATTCATATTCCACTTCTACGTAATTCAATTCCGAAACGTGCAACGGCGTGTAGCCAGTCACAATATGAAGTACAGCCTTACACAAGTGATACTGAAGCTACTCAAGAACCTGCACCGCAGAGTGATAATTTAGAAAACTTGATTCGAGAAAGTGAAAATAACTCCGATCAAGATACATCTAATCAAACACGTATTGTTTCCAGTGGAAGTTTTACAAACTGAGGTTAAAGTTGCAGATATTAAACAAGACGCTAATCTGTGTAATCTTGCTTGGGCTAGCAGGCTGTCAAAGCTTGCCAGTACCTGAGCAGAAAGCACCGAAACAGCAAACACCCAAAGAGGTGAAAAAAGACATTCACGCTCCTTCGGGTGCGGTCATTCATCCGTATGACCGCCCAGACATTCAACGTCAGCGCATTGTGATTCCGAAACAACAGGAACGCGTGCAACAGTTTGATGATGGACGCAGTCTACCTGCCTTTAAAAAATTGATGCAACAAACACAAAATGCATACGCCAAAGGTCAGTTTAATCAAGCAGAAGACGCAGCCACACAGGCTCAACGCCTTGCACCGCAGTCGGCAGAGACCTATTTATATTTGGCCATGATTGCAAATCGTAAAAACCAACCCGCTAATGCTGAAGCTTTGGCACAGCGCGGTCTAAGTTATGCGCAAAGTACAGCCATGAAGCGACAACTGTGGAATGTCATTCTAAAAGCCGGTCAAAAGCAAAATATGCCCCAGACCGTACAAAAAGCACAACATGCTCTAAAAGCCCTTTAAAGGGCTTTTTTATTGCAAAGTATTCTGTTCAATAAACTAAAGAAAACGTAGCCCTGCAATGCCATAGGCATGATGCTGCTGTGCTTCGACCAAATGCTCTTGCGTCATTCCACCCAAAGCAAATACAGGAATATGCATTTTTTGAGCGATCAATTCAAACTGCTCCCACCCCATTGGTAAGGCATCTGTATGCGTTGCAGTCGGTAGAACAGGACTTAATAAAATCGCATCACAACCAATAGCCTGCGCATGTAAGGCCGAGACTAAGTCATGACAGGCTGCAATATAACGATGCCCTGTATTAAGTTGACCTTTTCGCATCTGCATAAGTTGCGACTGTTTTAAATGAATGGTGCCAACACCTTGTTGCTGAATACTGTTCAACTTCTGCCATACATCTATATTTACAATCAATTTTGGCAAATCATCTATCCGAGTATTGGATAATGCAATCACCTGTTCAGCGTTTGCTTCTGTTCTAAAATACAAGAGTTGGTTTTTAGCTAGATGTTCTAACACAGTTAAATCATCTGAAATTTTAATGTGATGAGGCCAAAATAAACGTTGCAACATCGTTTTATTGGCTTTTGGAAAATTCAAGTCCAGCAATTGGTCACGCTTAAACCATGTCCACGGTTGTTGAATTTCGTTTAACAATTCATCTGCTACAGAAGCATGGAAGATATGTAAATTAACAATCACATCGTCATATTCATGCTGAATACAATCGAAAGCATGCCACTCCTTTAAACCAATACCGACTTCTTCATAAACCTCACGCCGACAAGCCTCCAACGCTGTTTCACCATCTTCAACTTTTCCACCAGGAAATTCATGTTTATTACCCTGATGTTGTTGCGCATCACGCCATCCCACCAAAACTTGCCCTCGATGTAACAAAATGGCTATCGCAATATGTAAGTTCGGTTTAGACATGTGTTGTATCCATTTTCTTAATTTATATAACCAAGTGTAAGCAACTTTAAGTTTTTTATAAATTCTTTGTATTAACGATTGACAGGCCTATTCGATAATGATTATCATTTAAACCGTTCACTACACACCACGGAGTCCAACTATATGAACGCACCATTTAGCTTATTTACTCGTAACACAGAATCTCATCATGCCTTACCTATGTTGCATTCAAATAACTTATTTTCGCTCGGTCGTGAAATTCGTATTATGCATGCAGGTGAAGAATACCGTTTACGTTTAACTCGAAATAATAGACTGATTCTGACCAAATAATTAAAACAACCAGACAATAAAAAACGTGGGAACAAGCAGTATGAATCAGCGCATACTGCTTTTTATGCATTAAATTATTTTAATTTTTTTCGGCAAATAAATTTTGACACATAAGCCACCTAATGCCGATTTTGAAAATTCGATTGTTCCTTGATGTAATTCTATAATTTTTTTACAAATAGACAGCCCCAACCCTGTTCCTTGCGTTTGCGTCCCCAAAGCACGATAAAAGCGTTCACCCAAACGCTCTAGCACATCATCGGTCATGTCCGTTCCATTGTCTTCAATACGCCATAAAATGTGTTGTTCGTCAGATTCAGCAGACACGATTAACCTACCGTTGATTTGCGCATAACGAACGGCGTTATCGACCAAGTTTCTTAAGCAAGTAAATAATAATTCTGAATTTACCCAAAGAGCACTCGATGGCACATCGACAGTCAATTGAATATTTTTTTGTTGAATAAACGGCGCCAAAGCTTGCAGCACTTCAAACATGACATCTGCTAAATCAATATCCGCTTTAGGCAAGTCCGCAGGATTAGATGGGTCTAACCGCGCCAACAGCAGTAAGTTTTCCAGCACTTGTGTACCACGTTTTACATCGTGTTGAATTTGTCTTAAATCTTCAGGCAATTGTGGATGGTCTTGATATTTACGCATTAACACTTGCGAACGCATTTGAATTGCAGACAAAGGAGAACGTAGTTCATGCGATGCATCGGCAGTAAAACGCTGTTCTGCCACCAAAGCTTGCTTTACACGCTCTAACATAAAGTTCAGTTGTTGCACCATCGGTTGTAACTCAACCAATTCAGGTTCTGGCGAAACAATGGGTTCTAAATCGCCTGCACTTTTTTCAGAAATTTGATGCGACAGTGCATGAATCAATTTAAATTGTCGCTTAATGGAAAAATGTACAATGAGCCATTGTAAGCACCATAAAACAACCAATACTGCAAAATAACCTGCTGCCGTTGAAATAATTTCTTCAAAGCGAACATCTAAAGGTTGTATAGCATACAAGGTCATATCCGATTCATTTTTGACGTATACCCGCCACACGTCCTGCTGATACCGAAATATGGAATAACCCGGTTTCGTTTGCTGATTGACCAAATCTTGCAGAATTTCATTTTGAGCATCTTCGGACTGAGTCAAAGTTTGACCCTCGTAAACCAAACGGTAATGAATATCAAATTGATTGCTCAATTCGTCAATTTCCTGCCCAGTCGATTTGGTAATATCCGCAATTAACAGCATATCGGAAATTTCATCCATGATTTCATCTTGCAAATGCATGGTCTGATAGACAGAAATACCCAATAACAAAACCAAAGAAACCAAACCTGCCACAATAGAACTCAAAACCGAGGTTTTGACCAGATTTCGTTGCAATGAAACTGCGCGATGTTGCATAAATTAAGCCTTAGGCTGATTCATGCGGTAACCTAAACCGCGAATAGTTTTTATATATTGGCTCCCAATTTTTTTACGTAATTGATAAATAAAAACCTCAATGGCATTACTTTCAATTTCATCGCCCCATGCATATAAAGACTCCTCCAGTTGCTCACGGGTAATAACATGTTCTGGTTTTTGCATCAATTTATATAAAATTTGAAATTCTTTTGAGGTTAAGGTCAGCGCTTCGCCATCTTGAATAACCAATTTTGCCTGTGTGTCTAAAATTAAATTAGCAAATTGAATTTGTTGACTGTTTAGACTGTGTTTTTGGCGCATTTGTGTACGCACCCGAGCAGAAAGCTCTTCTAAACTAAAAGGTTTAACCAAATAATCATTGGCGCCTAAGTCCAGTCCTTCCACGCGGTCTTGAACGCTGTCCCGTGCCGTTAAGAAAATAACCGGTGTATTGAGCTGCTTTTTGCGTAGCGCTTGTAGAATGTCATCGCCTGTGGCTTTAGGTAGCCCACGGTCTAAAAGCACACAATCATATTCATGCTGATCTATCGCTGAAATGGCATAGTCACCGCGCTCTACCCAATCAATACTGTAACCATCCATCTCTAACCAAGTCTTAATGCTTTGTGCCTGAGATACGTCATCTTCTGCCAGTAAAATTCTCATTAACCCTCCGTCAGCGCGACGCTGCTGTAGTAATCTGTGGTTTTCTTTAATTATCTTCAGTTATTTTTCGTCAATCTTTAGCTATATACCATCAATGTTTCAGTGTGTTTTAACAAATAGAATTAACCTCAAACATAGCAGTTTTGTTGTTTAAAATTAAGCTTAACCATAATAAAAAACCGCATACCACGCTAAATATTACGTGGATATGCGGTGTGATGGCTAAATCAACAGAACTGATTTATAGAAAGCTAAATTAAAATCTTACCGCATCTACATCAATGCTGACATGTTTTGCAGGTTTGTGGTCAATGTCAATTTCACCTACAATTGTCACAGGCGTTTTCGCAGAGACTTTTTTGCCATGCCATAATTTGTCATCAATTTTTACATTAATCGTGCCTGTATTGTCACGGAACTGATATTTTTCATCTCCCATTGCTTTTACAACATGGCCTTTTAACTCTACTTTCGTGTCATCTTTTAAAGAAAGTGCTTGTTTAACCGTCACTACTTTTGCCATTGCCGCATGGTTTACTATTTGATTCTCAGCTACATGTTCAGGCATCACTGGCGCTTTTACAGCAGGATTTGCCATTGCGACTACAGATATTGTCGCAAATCCAGCTACCATGATTGCTTTAGTCAATACGTTCATTTTCTAGCCCTTAATTCATGCTTTATTGCGTTGAAACCATTAAAGCAACTGCAAATGAACAGAATCTTAAGATTGAGCAAAACCATGATTTAATACCAAACAACAACATTTAGACCATGTATAACAATTGGTTTAATTCAGTGGTACCACGCGCAATACTTCTTCTAAAGTGGTAATACCTGCAACCACTTTACGTGCGCCCGCAATACGTAATGGTTCAATACCCTCTTTGCGTGCCTGCTGTTTAAGTAGGGTTAAATTACCATTGGCACCAATAATTTGTTTGGTTTCCAAACTCAATGGCATAAATTCGTAAATCCCGACACGGCCTTTATATCCCGTATGACGACAAGCTTCGCAACCTACAGCCTTAAAAACAAAATCTGGGGTTTTTACATTGTAGTCAAAAGTTAAATGCTTCCACTCTTGATCATTAATAAAGGTTTCTTGCTTACAATGTGGGCATAACTGGCGCACCAAACGCTGTGCCAACACCCCTAAAATAGTGGCTGCCGTTAAAAATGGCTGTACACCTAAATCATGCAAACGGGTTAGGCTAGAAGGCGCATCATTGGTATGCAAAGTAGAAAGCACCAAATGTCCTGTCAAGGCTGCTTGAATCGCCATATTGGCAGTGTCTTGGTCTCGAATTTCCCCAACCATAATAATGTCTGGATCTTGTCGCATCAGTGCCCGCACACCATCGGCAAAGCCTAAATCAATACCATTATTGACCTGCATTTGGTTAAAGCTCGGTTCAAGCATTTCAATTGGGTCTTCAATGGTGCAGACATTGACTTGTTCTGTCGCCAATTGCTTTAACGATGAATACAACGTGGTGGTTTTACCTGAACCCGTCGGCCCTGTAACCAAAATAATACCGTGACTATGACTGGTCAGCTGATTCCACGATTCCTGCAAGCGTTCTTCAAAACCCAATTGCTGAAAACTACGTACCAAAACATCAGGGTCAAAAATACGCATCACCAGTTTTTCACCAAATGCTGTTGGCAATGTCGATAAACGTAATTCTGTTTCCTGTCCTTTCGGTGTTCTTGTCTTTAAACGTCCATCCTGTGGTTTGCGTTTTTCGGCAACATTCATTCGGCCTAAAATTTTAATTCGCGAAATGACAGCAGTTAAGGTATTTGCAGGCATGTTATAAATGGTATGCAACACACCATCAATACGAAAACGGACTTTCCCTGTGTCTTTTCGTGGCTCTAGATGAATATCACTGGCACCTTGTTCAAAAGCAAACTGTAATACCCAGTCCACCAATTTCACAATGTGTTGATCATTGGCATCTGGATTCTGTGAATCCCCCAATTGTAAAAGTGCCTCAACACCTTTGTTTTCACGATCATAAGCCGAAGACTTTTGCGATGAGTTTACCGCACGGCTTACTTGATAATATTCCACCAAATAACGTTGCAATTGCTCAGGGTTTAACAACACTCGCTGAATTTTACGTGGTAAAACGGTGCGCTCTAAATTGACCATCCACTCAGATTTAAAGGGTTGATCGGTCGCAATTAACACATGTTCATTTTGAATTTCGACTGCAAGAATTTTATTGCGCATGGCAAATTCTTGCGACATGACATGGGTCAAGGCCTGCACGTCTGCTTTTAAAGGGTCAATAATATAAAAAGGCAGTTCAGACCTTTCAGACAACCACTGACATAAACGATTCAAAGTTAATGTCGATTGCGGATGACTAACATCTGCCAAATTAAAATTGGCAATCCATTGTAAAGGATGCCATTTCAACTGATCTCGCTGACGGTGCGTTGTCTGAATCAGCATTTTATTTTTTTCTGTAATACGGCCGTCTTTTTGTAGTTGCTCTAAACACCATGAAGTGTCAATTTCAAAATTTAATGTCATTACTTTATGTCCCCAAACATCCAAATACTATAACAAAATTTAAGATGCCTATTTTTCTTTTTGTTCAAACCAAGCAATTTAAATGCCGATTTTTCATAACAAAAATTATTTTAGAAGCATTAGATTGAAATACAAAAAATGGTATGAATACCGCAACAGATAAAACATTGACCCTCTACTTCTGTTTCGACTACAGTGCTAAAAAGACTAATTCTTAAGCAAATATTTAAATCATATTTTAGCGATTATCTGGTGAATACCGCCGAATGTTCAGCTTAAAAGAAGCTGCACCTACTGCAGGAACATTAACAATTATTCAAGCAGGTATTTATGGCTTAAGCCTTTAGCTAGGCGACGCAGAGTTAATTGCAGGCACACTATTCGCATCATTTTTTGAAATTCATACTGCTATGGCAACAGTAGTCATACAAGGCACACCCACTGACAATGCTGTGTTTTATGCATTTATTTCAGCCCTTGCCACCCATGCCATAGCAAAGTCGATTAACACCTTACTTACTGGTGGTCTAAAATACGCTTCGGTTTTTGCTCCAATTCAAATTTTTCACATGACCATATTAATTACGCTACTTTGGTGGAATATTTAAATGTAATTACTTTACACTTACATTTAAGCTTTGAATATGAACACTGTCTGTATCTACAGTAAAAGAAACATCCATATTCGCAAATAACATTCCATACACGCGATGCTCATCGTCCTGATAAGCAGGCCTTGGGTCTAAAGACAAGACTTGCTCAAGTTCTGCTAAAACTTGCAAATCAATGTATTGCTTCATCAATAACCTTTGTTTTTGCCCTTCTGCTTCAATAGACCAGCGTACAGTTTTACGCACAGGCTCATTCTGCGCATAGCCACTTTGCGCCTCTGTAAGCGCATCCGAATAATGAATATAAGGTTTAATATCAATTATGGGTGTGCCATTTAATAAATCGCTACCCATAACATATAGCCGTACAGACTTACCTACTTTTTGAATTTTTTTAAACTGTACAACAGACAAACCAATGGGCGCAGGACGATACATACTGCGTGTTGCAAAAACCCCTATTTTTTTATTGCCCCCTAAGCGTGGAGGTCTAACTTGTGGACGAAATTTAGCCTGATCGTGCTGATTTTTATTGTCATGAAATTGCCAAATAAGCCATAAATGGCTGAATTCCTCAATTCCCTCAAAAGCAAGCGGATCATTAAATGGTACTTCCATTTCAATATAGGATTCTACTTGAACCAAATTTGGTTGTCGTGGGATACCAAACTTTTCACGGTAAGGAGAATTCATATACCCAATAATTGGTAAATTCAAGCCTTTCATAATAACTTTTTCTGATAAGTTCAATTAAATATATTCAGTTTATCGAGAATGATTTTAGATTAGAATAGCAAGTTGTTCTAATTTGATAATTTATTGAGACCTTTAATGGCTGCTTTCAACGTCGAAAAGATTACTCACGTACACCACTGGAATGACACATTATTCAGTTTTAAAACCACTCGCGATACTGCGTTACGTTTTAAAAATGGTCAATTTGTGATGATTGGTCTTGAAGTGAACGGTAAGCCTTTAATGCGTGCATATTCTATTGCCAGCGCAAACTACGAAGAAGAACTCGAATTTTTCTCGATTAAAGTGCCAGATGGCCCTTTGACTTCTATTTTGCAAAAAGTAAAAGTGGGCGATGATATTTTAATTTCTAGAAAACCCACGGGGACTTTGGTACTGGATGACTTAAATCCAGGTAAAAACTTGTACCTTCTTTCTTCTGGTACAGGCCTTGCACCTTTCTTGTCAACTATTCGTGACCCTGAAACTTATGAACGCTTTGAAAAAATCATTGTTGTTCATGGTACACGCTTCATTTCTGAATTGGCTTACCAAGATTTAATCTTAAATGAACTGCCAAACCATGAATTCTTTGAAGAGTTGGGCATTAAAGATAAGTTGGTTTATTACCCAACGGTAACCCGTGAAGACTTCCATACTCAAGGTCGCGTAACAACTGCGATTGAGTCAGGTCAATTATTTGAAAAAATTGGCTTACCACGTTTCAATCCAGAAACTGACCGTGCCATGCTTTGTGGTAGCCCTGCATTCCTTGACGATGTCGTCGCCCTGCTTGACCAACATGGCCTGAAAGAATCTCCGAAAATGGGTGTTCTTGGCGACTATGTTATTGAACGTGCATTTGTTGAAAAATAAGATTTAGATTTTTAAAATTTAAGCATCTTAAAACCGAGGTCATTGCCTCGGTTTTTTATTGTCAATCATCTAAACTTAACTATTTAATTTTCAAATTAGATTTTTGATCAAACCAAGACTGATATTTACGCCCTCGTTTTTATTGCTTAGGTTTTATCTTCAAATTTGCTAAGATTTAATCACAACGATAACATCAGCAAAATAAATCTATGCTATTTCCACAATTAAAATTCCAAGAATTTCTACATCCACGCCCAAAACCCAAAGGTATTGACGTGCAATGTAAACTGCAACATTTTGCACTCATTACCTATGCCATTGACCCAATACGCTTTAAAGACCTTATTCCAGAGCGCTTTCAATTAGACACGATTCACTATCAAGGTGAAGAAAAAGCGCTGATGTCAGTCGTGCCATTTATTGATGTCGATTTTACCTCTGCGGTGTTTCCCTTTCCAAAATTTACAATGGGACAAACCAATTACCGTGTCTATGTGATTGATCAAGAAATAAAAGAACGATGTGTTTGGTTTATCGGCACGACTTTAGATTCATGGACGCTGATTGTACCTCGTTATTTTTGGCAATTGCCTTGGCATGCTGCTGTTTTTGAATTTGACTGCCAACAGGATGAGTACGGTTTGTACAAACAATATAAAATGCGCACGGAGTCCGAATGGGCCAATGCCGAATTGCACTTAAACCAATCTACAGAAGATACTTGGAAATATGAAGGCTTCCCCGATTTAGAAAGCTATCAGGTTTTTTTAACCCATCCCCTAGCTGGTTTTTATCATCGCAGAGATGGAAAATTAGGAAGCTATCGCGTCTGGCATGACCGTTTAAAACCTCAACCTGCAAAACTACAGCACGCACGTTTTGAGCTTTTAGAACGTCTCAATTTAGTGTCGTTTGAAGATCAGCTCAACCCTTATAGCGTACTAATTGAACCGATGAATGAGTTTACAATTTACCTTCCACCCCAAACATTCTAATTGTTCACAAAAAAGATGAAAAATATTCAGCATATTGATTCATCTATTGCCTTTTAGAATAACTCGTCTATAATTCAACAAAACAGACAGGTCTGTCTATTTTTTTTGCTGAAAACCGAATGAACTTAAACATTCAGAGGGTAAAAACAAACATAAGAAGAAGCACTAAGCTTCTCAAATCTTATCTTCAAAGTTGGCACAATTTTGAAGATAAGAAATATAAGTCTTTATCAGCAAAGCGCGATTAACCTAAAGTTATCGCGCTTTTTTATTGCCTATTATTTTAGATCAATGAATTAATCACTCATCTTCATATACACAGATTAATCTCAAATCAAATTATATGATCGCCAACTCTAACTGAATTAAAGTTTCTACTCGTTTCCAATAACTTTCTAAGCACACTTGATTTGGATCAATTTGAGCTTGAATAGTCATACCATCAAGAATACTGGACAAGAAAATAGCCAATTGCTCTACTTGCTTTACCCCTAAATGCATTAATGAATTACATAATTGGGTTTTTAACCACTCTTTATAATCAATAGCAGGCTGAAGGGATGAAGGGTAAACTTTTGAAATTTCTTCTACCGCTTTTTGAAACATACAACCATTAAAATCTGTTGTATGAAACCATGCGCCATACCATAAAAAAATTGCTTTAATCTGACTGAGATAATTTTGAGGGTTACATGTAGCAATTGCCGCACCTAATGACTGTTGTATGTGATTATTTCGAGTCACTAAACATTCCTCAATGAGTTTCGCTTTCGATGGGAAATATTTATAAAAAGTCATTTTTGCAACACCAGATTCGCTAATAATCCGATCAATACCAACTGAATTATAACTATACGTATTGAAGAGATTTAATGCTGTATTAAGTATTTTCTCTTTTTTTGACATTTTTTTTTACCTGATGTACAAATAATTAAATTGAAAACCAGATCATTGGCTCATAAGAAATAGCATATCATTTTCATTATATATTAAATCAAGAATGATTAAATTTATTAAAAAAAACAGTCAAACAAAAACTAACAAACCATTGAAATACAAAACTTTAAAATAAAAAAAAAGCGCTAGCTAAACCTTGTATTTTTCACTAATATAAAAAAATGAAAACTAAAATTTAATTCAATATATGAATACGCTCTCCTTTACCCAATCTGAACACACTCGCGTAGAATCGTTGCATTTTATTCAAAACTCTATGCCTGCAAATGTATGGAATAAAAATATCAGTGTTATCAATCAATTCGAAAAACAAACGATAAATCACCCACTATTTAATCACCCCATCTTGGCGCGTTTACATCAAGGCCAACTTACACTTACACACCTAAAATTGATTCATATCAATTATTTTACAGCCATTGTTAAAAATTTTACTGATGCACTTAGTATGGCTATTTATCAAGCCAATGCACTTGAGCAACATCAATCGATTCATCAAGAAAAGCGTATTGCATCTAAAATTTATGCACGATACTTACTTTCTCTCAATTTAATTGATGAGCTGGGTTTTAACACTCATGACCTTACACAAAGTTCACCGTCAAAATCGCATTTGGTTTATTTTTTAAAATTGATGCAAACCCTGCACTTAGACCCTCTCGATCAGAAAGAGACTGAAATAGAAGCCCTCTCGCTCACGCAATTTATTCAAAATCATATGCACTCATATGCAGATTTATTGCTTATATTGGCATGTACTGAACTTCAGGTGATCAAATTCAGCCAAGCACTACGACAAAATATTTCTATTTATAACAGCGAATTCACTGAAGGCTATTATGCTTGTCATGGCATAGCCCAAAAAAACAACCTTGGTCTTGCAAATGATGACAACCATGAAGATGATATCTGGTTACTACTCACCCAATGCTATACCCCAGAAAATGAGTCACATTTTCAGCGTATACACACTGAGTATTTAGAATTATGGGATAATTTTTGGAGCAAAATGAATCAATTAACCACTTAATTGATTTTTTGGCATCTCAATATTTATTTTTTTCGCTATGTTTCATTCATTATACAAAAAAAGTATTTGTCAGCTTTCTATAGAGGAAGCTGACAAATATACATGACAGGTTTTTACTAAAAATCTTGAAAATTTACTGACAAACCTCATTTTCTGCCACATATGCTTTGCGCTCTTGTAATGATTTTTTCATTACTTGATAGCCACCTGTTAGACCTAAAGTAGCCATAATAAATGCCACAATCAGATCGGGGAACATACTCCCTGTACCAAATACGCCAATGGCTGCAAATATCACTGCAACATTACCAATAGCATCATTACGACTACACAGCCAAACAGACTGCATATTTGAATCGCCATCTCTAAAGGTATATAAAACAACCGCCGATGCCACATTTGCGATTAAAGCCAAAACGCCAATTGCCCCCATGGTCATGGCTTCTGGCGGTATACCTTGCATATAGGCATAAATAACTTTACCAATGACCACGAAACCAAATAGAGCCATAACTGTCCCTTTGACCAATGCAACTGTTGCACGCCAATAAAGACCAGCACCCAACACGGCCAAAGACACAGCATAATTTACAGAGTCACCAAAGAAATCCAGTGAATCTGCCCATAATGCAGATGAATGTGCATAAGCACCACCAATGAGTTCAACTAAAAACATCGCTAGATTGATAAAAAGTGCAATCCAGAGTGCTGTTCTAAATTTACTGTCTTTCTTGATTGGTGCAGGTTCATGACTACAACTACAAGCCATCGCATACCTCTTGTTTATAATTTAAACTGTATTAGACTATTTAAAACTATGGTCTAACTCCAAGGTCAAGACATGCAACAATATTTAATTGGCGATCTAGCCAAAAAAACACAACTGAGCACAGATTCAATCCGTTTTTATGAAAAAAAGCAGCTTATTAAACCGAGCTTTCGTGCAGATAATAATTATAAATATTACGATGAAGACACCTTAAAACGACTGATTTTTATTAAACGTTGCCGTGCATTAGAGATTTCTTTGCATGAAATTACAGAATTAATTGCCTTAACCAAACAGCCCAAGCAAGATTGTTTGATTGTTGATCATTTAATTGAGGAGCACATTCGACAAGTTGAAGAAAAACTCAACGAACTACAAAAATTTAAAATACAATTGCAGGAGTTACGTCAGTCATGCAACTCAAATACTACTGTAGATCACTGTAATATATTAAAAAATTTAGAAATGAACACAAATAAATCAGACTAAAATACTAGGTTGAATCATTTTTTTATATCCCTACAATAAAGCCATATATTTTGTATGCCTTTGTTGACATGACTATTTCCCACGTTACTGAACTCCTCTCACCTGCTGGCTCGCTCAAGAATATGCGCTATGCATTCGCTTATGGTGCAGATGCAGTGTATGCAGGTCAGCCCCGTTACAGCCTACGTGTACGCAACAATGCTTTTGATCATGACAATTTAAAAATCGGCATTTCTGAAGCACATGCTTTGGGTAAAAAATTCTACGTGGTTGTGAATATTCAACCTCACAATTCTAAATTAAAAAACTTTATTCGTGACTTAACACCCGTTGTGGCAATGCAACCAGATGCATTGATTATGTCTGACCCAGGCTTAATTATGATGGTACGAGAGCACTTTCCAGAAGTGTCAATACACCTGTCTGTTCAAGCCAATGCCGTCAATTGGGCCACAGTAAAATTTTGGAAAAGCATGGGGCTAACCCGCGTGATTTTGTCACGTGAGTTGTCTATGGATGAAATTGAGGAAATTAAACAAAACGTACCTGACATGGAAATTGAAGTTTTCGTACATGGTGCGTTATGCATGGCTTATTCCGGTCGTTGCTTACTTTCAGGCTATATGAACAAACGTGATGCAAATCAAGGCGCTTGCACCAATGCGTGCCGCTGGGACTATAAAATTCACGAGGCAGCAGAAGATAATACTGGTGATGTTATTCCAGTAACACAACTAGAAAAATCAACATGCTGTCAAAATAAAGATGCCGATGAGCAACACGCCATACAACAACACCAATTTGGCGAGCCGGTTTTATTACAACGCAATGAAGAAGAACAGTTCGTAGCTGAAGAAGACGAACATGGCACTTACTTCATGAACTCAAAAGATTTACGTGCCGTACAGCATGTAGAGCGTCTAACCCAAATGGGCATTCATTCGCTCAAAATTGAAGGTCGTACAAAATCTTATTTCTACTGTGCTCGCACCGCCCAAATTTACCGTAAAGCCATCGATGATGCTTTAGAAGGGAAAGCCTTTGATCCTGCATTAATGTCTCAGTTAGAAGGCTTAGCAAACCGTGGTTATACCGAAGGATTTCTGCGTCGCCATGTACATAGCGAATATCAAAATTACGAAACCGGTTCATCACGTTTTGACCACCAACAGTTTGTTGGAGAAGTTTTGGAGCGCAATGGCGATTACCTCAAAATTGAAGTCAAAAACCGTTTTGTTGTCGGCGACTCCTTAGAATTAATGACCACATCAGGCAATATCACTTTTACTTTAACCGAAATGAAAGATAAGAAAGGTAATCTGATTGAAGATGCAAAAGGTTCTGGTCACTTTGTAGATATTCCACTGCCTGCCGATGTTGATATGAACTACGCTCTGCTGATTCGAAACTTACCTCATTCTACAGCAGATATTTCAGCACCTTCTTTGGCCTATCAAGCAGTTTAATATGGCTTTATCGATTACAAATCAGTGTATTAACTGTGATATGTGTTTAGCTGAATGCCCAAATGACGCCATTTATGAAGGCACCAAGGTTTATGAAATAGACGTAGCACGTTGTACAGAATGTATCGGATTTTATGCACACCAAACCTGCGTTGCCGTATGTCCAATTGAGTGTATTGTTCCACACCCTGAGCATGTAGAAACACCAGAGCAACTGTTACATAAATTTAAGAATTTGAATTTATTCAAAACTTTAAAATGAAATAAAAATTATCTAATTAAAAAAAATAACCTTGGGGGAAGGCTAAATAAGAGGAACGCAAATTGTCAAAGTTCCCAATAAAAAAAGAATAATGAATATGATAAAAACTAACACACTGTGTTAAAGGGCAAAGTTGAAGTGCGTGGGGACACTTTGGCTTTGCTCTTTCTTTTTACGCTTAACCTAAAAGACACAACATCAAAATGAAAAAAGGAACTTTAGTGTTAGCGACCAAAGTTCCTATAAAAGTTAAATCTAATCTTTATTTTAAAATATTCAATATAAAGGAACTGAAGATGCGTACATCTTCAGTTCCTTTTCACTGTTTTACTGACCTGAACGAATAATGTAATCAAATGCAGATAATGCTGCTTTTGCGCCTTCACCTGTTGCAATGATGATTTGTTTGTATGGCACTGTGGTACAGTCACCCGCAGCAAATACACCTTTTACATTGGTTTCATTACGGTCATTAATCACAATTTCACCGCGGTTTGAAAGCTCAACGGTTGTCTCTTTTAAGAAATCGGTATTTGGTAACAAGCCAATCTGGACAAAAATACCCGCTAATTCAACCGTTTTAACTTCATCTGTTGCGCGGTCTTTGTATTTTAATGCAGTGACTTGTGAACCATCACCCACCACTTCCGTTGAAAGTGCATTCAAAATAACCGTGGTATTTGGCAAACTGTGTAATTTATCTTGCAATACTTGGTCTGCACGTAATTTAGTATCAAACTCAACCAAAGTGACATGTTCAACAATACCTGCAAGGTCAATGGCTGCTTCTACACCCGAGTTACCGCCACCAATCACGGCTACACGTTTGCCTTTAAATAATGGGCCATCACAGTGTGGGCAATATGCGACACCGCGTGTTTTATACTCTTTTTCACCTGGGACATTCATTTCTCTCCAGCGTGCGCCAGTTGAAAGAATCACCGTTTTAGATTCAAGCTTCGCGCCATTTTCTAAAGTCACTTCAACCAAACCATTTGCTGTTTGATCTGCGCCTTTTATGCCAGAGACACGTTGCAAATTCATAATATCAACACCGTACTCACGTACGTGTGCTTCCATTTCAGCGGCAAACTTCGGCCCTTGGGTCTTTTGAATAGAGGTATAGTTTTCAATATCCATGGTGTCCATCACCTGACCACCCATGCGCTCTGCCACAATACCAGTACGAATACCTTTACGTGCGGCATAAATTGCAGATGTATTCCCTGCTGGGCCACCACCAACAATAAGGACATCAAACGCTTCTTTTGCATTTAATTTTTCTGCATCTTTCACAGCCGACTGTGTATCTAACTTAGCGACAATTTCTTCCAAAGTCATACGACCCTGACCAATATGCTCACCATTTTGGAACACCATTGGAACAGCCATAATTTTGCGTTCTTCAACTTCATCTTGGAAGAAAGCACCATCAATCATGGTTGCTGTTGTACCAGGGTTATTAATGGCAATTAAGTTCAGCGCTTGTACAACGTCAGGACAGTTATGACAGCTTAAAGATACAAAGACATCAAAATCAGCTGTTAAGTTTAAACCCTTAATTTGCGCTAAAATTTCATCAGAAACTTTTGGTGCATAACCTGAAACTTGTAACAATGCCAAAATCAAAGACGTAAATTCGTGACCCATTGGCAAGCCTGCAAAATTTACACGTGGTTGCTCACCCACTTTTGCAATACCAAAACTTGGCGCACGAGAGTTTGTACCATCAAAACGCACTGTTACTTGATCAGAAAGTGCAGCAATTTCAGTTACCAGTTCTTTGATTTTGTCTGATTTATCAGAACCATTCAAAGTTGCCACAATTTCAATTGGGCTTTCCAAACGTTCAAGTAAAGTTTTTAATTGAGCAGAAGTATTTTGATCTAACATTGCTAACGCCTCCAAAGGAGTAAATATTTATTTGATGGAATAATCATAAGTGATTTAATTAAATAGATAAAACAGTTTGTTTTTATAACAATGATCGTTTTATTAAATCAAAGAATAAAAACAAGCTGAATAACAATAATTTATATATGAGGACAAAAGCCTAAAATTTCAATATTTATGATTCAAAACATGAATATTCATGTAGAAAAACGAAATCCGCTACCATTTTAATAAATACGTTGCTCAATCCGAATTACTCGACTTTTAATTCGTGAAGCCAATATAAACATCGCCATACTGATTAATGCAGTCACCACAATAATAAAAAGTAGCGCCCAATATACAACGCGATTTAAGATTTCAGCCTGAGCCACCTGCTTGCTCACACTT
Organism: Acinetobacter celticus; assembly: GCF_001707755.1. GTDB lineage: Bacteria > Pseudomonadota > Gammaproteobacteria > Pseudomonadales > Moraxellaceae > Acinetobacter > Acinetobacter celticus. Next base: position 234,250 of record NZ_MBDL01000009.1, read on the forward strand.
TCAGCCATGGGCGTTAAGGTTTGATTAAACAACTGGTTTTGCATCGTCCATAATTGTTCAGGCTTAAAACCATAGTCTAAAAAATGCGGGTCATTTTTTTCTGCCTGAATTAAAACCCGAACTTGCGGAATAGCCGTCGCCCGATCTATAGGTCGATGTAACATTGCCGTCTGTGCCAATAAATAAGATTTCACAGCGGGCGCAATTTCTGCATCCCTTAATTCTTGCGCTAATGCACTGTCCTGAATATTTTTATCATATCGCACCAGTTGCTGATATTCCTGATGATGATCATCGCGCAAATCATATTGCACATAAGTTAGCCCAGACCAAATAACAATAAAAGCAACAAGCCAACCGACAAATTTCAGAACAAATGATTGAAAGCGAATAGAAAAAAACTTAATTTTACGCAGTACATGTATTGTAAGAAATGCACCAATAAATGAAGCAAAAATCTTTAAAAACAGCCAACCAAACCAAGACAATAAATTCACAAAATAATCAGATTGGTAGCCAAAAGATGTCAGACTTTCACCGATACTACTGGGGATGTGCAACTGTTCAACTTGCGTACTTAGACCAAAAAAACTGTAGACAAAGTCTTGTTGCACAAACAATCCCATCACTGAAACCAATAAAATACTGGTCGAAGTAATACCCAACAACATCAAATTTCTCTGGCGCTTTTTTAATAGCTTCACGCCAGACTCAAGATGCTGTGGATTGAGTGCGTATTCATCTATAGCAGGCAAATAATTCTCCTGAACATCAATTAAAAGCAGTCTTTCTGCCGATTTGACATCAATATTTAGCTGGACTTGGAGTCGCCTGAGCTAGACTCAAGCACCAATTGATTCAAATTATTCTGAAGTGCACGTAAACGCGTGGTTGCTTCCTCACGCTTTTGTACCCCTTCTTTTTGGATTTGTATCACATCATTAACGGTTTTAATGAGGATATTTTGTACATGTTCAAGGGTTTCAATATCAATCACTGAACGCTGGTTGGCGCGTGCGGTATCTACAGAGTTTTGGTGCAACAAATCTGCATTGCGCTTTAACAGCTCATTGGTGGCATCATCTATCGTATTGGCTAATTGCACACTGTTCTTCTGCTCTTGTAACGAAATTGCCAAACTAATCTGATTTTTCCATGCAGGTAAAGTAATATTTTTAATGGCATAAAACTTATCAACCAACATTAAATTATTCGATTGAATAATACGAATCATCGGCAAAGTTTGCATGGCAGATTGTTGTAGTATCTGTAAATCACTCACCCGTTTTTCTAAATTATTCGCCAAATGATTTAAATCATAAATTCTTTGCGTGGTGTTTTGGTCTTGCACTTGCGCTGTTAAAGTAGAAATTTCTTGTTGAATTTCCTGCTCTTTCATTTTTCCTGCCGCAATATACACACCCAACTGTTTATATTCTTCCTGCACACCGCCAAACATCTTATCTAAAGTATTGACCCTAGCTTTTAAACCATTTTGCGAAGTTTCAATTTCTTTCACTAAGGCATCAATCTGTTCTTTAGTGGTATTAAAATGCTGATCAAAACTGCTTTTTGCCCCTCTAAATTTACTTAAAATACCGCCAAAAAAACCCGAACTTTTGGATTTATTTAAAATGCTACTGGTATTCAATTGCTGTGCCACCTGTACCACTTGATTCAACTTTTGTCCCGTTGTATCTAAATCTTTATTTTGCACCAAGTTCAGTAATTCATCGGTATAACCCGACGTTTTAGACGCAATATTTTTGCCATATTCAGCCACCGAATTGTGACTAATTTCAGCCAATTCTTTACGGGCAGCCATGACTTCCTGAAAGTCTGTGGCTTGCAACCCAATACTTTGTAAATCTAATTGCTGAAATTTTTGCTCTGCCAAATCTATTGTGGCTTCAATCGGTAAAATAGTTGATTCGGGATGGGTCATAGCTCACCTTGTACTGATTATGATTTAGAGGTTTTCTCTAATGATTTTCTTAAAGTTTTAATTAAGTCTTCACGGCTATTATCCAGTTTTTCAAGCGAACTTGTCGAGCCACTTTGCTGGCTTTGTTTAACATGATATTGCCATGCTGGAATCAGAACCTGCTGTGCCTCTTTAAAACGGTCTAACAATGAAAATGACAGTTGTTGCGACAGTTGCATTTGTGTAATGGCAATATCATTACTACTTTGTATGGTTCGTAATGTATAAATTTTCTTTGCCAAGCGCTCTGCAAAATTATCTAAGGGATGTTGATTTTGCACAAAAGTTGGATATTCACGCAAAAACTCTTCAGCGGCTTGTATGTATTTGGCCATTTGTTCACGCAGACCTTGTAACTGCTTAAACCGTGATTGAGATTTTTGAATTTCTAATTGTAATTTTTGGCTCAAATGATTGGCTTGATCTAATATTGCTTCTAAATTTTTATAATATTCAACCTGATTAGAACCAAACTCTAAATCGATACCCAACCATTTTTGCAGGGCGTTAAATTTTCGCTGTTTGAGCACTTTTTTAGAGGCAGACAATGTCTGAATCAATTGCTCAATGGTCTGACTAAGTTTCTGCGTTAATTGCGGATCAATTCCCTTCAAAAGGACAGACTGCGCTTGAATCAACGCATCTGCATAATGATTCAGCCGATATTGATCATTCAACAAAGGTACCAGTTCATTGCGTTTAATCGACAGCACTTCAGCCGGAATCACCGCAATGTCTGTTAATGGAACCAGAACCTCAATTTGAGACATAAACACTTAAACTCAATGAAATTATTTCTATATTACGTCTTTTATAACAAAGTTTTTGTCGCTTTTTGCAAATAAGTTTTAAGAAGTTTATTCACTGACCTAAGCGCTCATGCAATCATGACTTAAATTTAAAATGAGCAGTTCCTACTTGGACAGGTTAGTCTATTTCTTATCTTAAAAATCAACATCATACTTTATATCTTCTCGGCATTATTGCTGTTGAACTTTTTAGCATTGAACAATGCCTATGTGCGGCTTTATCTCGTCAATGAAAATAAAATTCAACGGTATTATCTATTTGTACAATACCTCATTATTTTTTCTCATCTTATTTTTAATTTATTATCGTAAAGCATTGCTGTAAAAACTAAAAAAGCCATGATCTACATGGCTTTTACAAACAAAAAGTGAGTGACTACTATAAATAGTCGCCTTCACGTTCTGGCTGATACAACACTTTTTCAATTTTAACTTTCATTGTATGCCCATCTGGTTGTGGCCATTCAATTTCTTGACCTTCAGCCAGACCTAAAATTGCGGCACCCACTGGTGCAAGAATGTTCACCTGCCCTTTATCACCACGGAAATCATGTGGATAAACCAAAGTAATTTCAGTCGGCTCAATTGCAGGTGCAATCGTAACCAATACCTTGGCATTCATACTGACCACATTCACAGGCACATCTTTCGGTGCCACAATTTGCGCACGTGCCAGTTCATCTTCTAAATGTTCCATAGTCGGCGTTAACTTAGACTGATGCTCTAACATCGTTTCCAAGCGGCGCAAATCCTGTTCAGAAAGAATGATACTTGGTTTTGTCATATCGTTTAATCCTTGGTAACTTGGTTAAATTAAATCAATTCGGTCGATTTATTCTTGTTATTACAGATTATTCTGTTATATCAGAATTTCGTCATATTGAATAATGTGCTTTTTTTACAGCTGTAAAAAAAGCCTCCTAAAAAGGAGGCCTTTTTAAAGTTCAAAACTTAGTTTGCGTATACAGGGTATTTCGCACAAACAGCTTCAACTTTCGCTTTCACAGTGTTAATCACTGCTTCGTCGCCTTTCGCATCTAAAATGTCAGCAATCCAGCCAGCCAAATCACGAACTTCAGCTACGCCGAAACCACGAGTGGTTACAGCTGGTGTACCAATACGGATACCAGAAGTCACAAATGGAGAGCGTGGATCGTTTGGTACGGCATTTTTGTTCACAGTAATGTGAGCAGCACCTAACCATGCATCTGCTTCTTTACCTGTTACGTCTTGTTTAATTAAAGACAAGAGGAACAAGTGATTTTCTGTACCACCAGAAACAATATCAAAACCACGTGCAATTAATACTTCAGCCATTGCTTTAGCATTTACCACAACTTGTTTTTGATATTCTTTATATTCAGGTGTCATTGCTTCTTTAAAGCAAATTGCTTTAGCCGCAACAGCGTGAACCAATGGGCCACCTTGGTTACCTGGGAATACAGCTGACTGTAATTTTTTCTCAATTTCTTCGTTGGCTTTTGCAAGGATTAAACCTGAACGTGGACCACGAAGTGTTTTATGTGTAGTCGTTGTTGTTACGTCAGCAATTTGCACAGGGCTTGGGTAAACGCCCGCAGCAACTAAACCAGCAACGTGTGCCATATCTACAAATAGGTAAGCGCCAACTTTGTCCGCGATGTCGCGGAAACGTTGCCAGTCTACAATTTGGCTATACGCAGAGAAACCAGCAACAATCATACGTGGTTTGTGTTCTAACGCTAAACGTTCAACTTCTTCATAATCGATTGCGCCAGTTTCAGTGTTTAAACCGTACTGAATCGCATTATATGTTTTACCAGAGAAGCTAACTTTTGCACCGTGAGTCAAGTGACCACCGTGAGCCAAGCTCATACCCAATACTGTATCGCCAGGGTTAAGAAGCGCTAAGTAAACAGCAGAGTTTGCTTGTGAACCAGCGTGTGGCTGAACGTTTGCATAATCTGCACCGAAAAGTTCTTTAGCACGGTCAATAGCAAGTTGTTCAATGATGTCTACATATTCACAACCGCCGTAGTAGCGTTTGCCTGGGTAGCCTTCAGCATATTTGTTTGTAAGTTTTGAGCCTTGTGCTTCCATTACTGCTGGTGAGCAATAGTTTTCAGAAGCGATCAGTTCGATGTGCGCTTCTTGGCGAGCATCTTCCTGTGTGATTGCTTGCGCGATTTCTGGATCAAATTCAGCAATTGAGATGTTGGCAAACATTAGCGAGGTCCTATTAAATTAGGGCTTTTAAGCCGTGCTAAGATTGGCGCATATTGTAGCATGAAGTTTATAAATTTCGAGAATGAAGTTTTCTCAGTTTTAAATAAAAAAAGCGCATGTAAATACAAACATGAGCTTTTTTTATTCAAATCAAGTTATTGAATTGGCATGAGAGATTTTACATCTACCACAATATTGTCAATATTCAATGTATAAGCGGTGTTGTGATCCCATTTTTCTTCATATACAGGTATAATCTTAGTTCCAAGTTTCGCTGCATTCGAAATCAACTCAGCTGTTGCATTTGCTGGAACAGTAGAATCATATCCACCTTGATATATCTTCACTGGCGTCGTAACTTTCACAGATAACGGCTGAGAAGTTGTATTCAAAAATGTTGTAATTGCAGGTATTTTCATAAAATTACTTTGTGTTAAATAACCTGATAATGAACTAGTTGCTGTTGCAGCAACTGTCATTTGAACACCAAAATTTTGGCCTAACGCTCCTGCACAAACTGTTCCAGCTTGAGTGGCTATTACTGCCGCATTCGGTTGAAATACTTGAATATATGTAGGAGCCGAAGATTGGTCTTGCATTCCAGCAGTAATCAGTGCCGCATAGGTATTTAGAGAAGCTAACATTGGGACTTGATCTATGGCTGGTAAATTAGCTACAAGATCCTCTCCTGTTTTAAAAATAGTTTTTAGATTAGATGCAGGAGCCACTGCCACTGTCCCTTTATAATTTAATTGCGCCCGCGATGCATATTGCGCTGCACCCAAAGCAGCTTGACCACCCTGCGAATGCCCAACAGTTACCCATTGCTTAGATGCTTTAGTACCCAACCAATTTCGCGCAGCAACCACAGCATCAGTAATGGAATATGCTTCACTTTTTACATTTAAGAAAGGATGATCGCCGGCAGAGCCCAACCCCTCATAATCTGGTGCAACAACAACATAGCCTTCTGCTAAAAACTTACTAATCATATTCTTAACATCAGAACCAAGTGCTAAGCGACTTGGCGCACAAATATCCGCTACACCTGTGGTACCATGTGCCCAAATTACAATCGGCCAACCATCCTTGGGTACTGGCGTTTTAGGTGTAAAAACTAGAGAAGTTGCTTGAACTTCTTTACCATTTACCCCCAACATTTTATACGTCATCACCACACTATCAGCAGCGGAGGCAGACATATCTGTTAAAGTATATGCAGTAGGTGTAGCTACAACTGGATTTACAATATTATTTTTCGGAATCCCATCATCAAATACAGAAGAATCATCATCTCCCCCACAGGCTGTGAGTAAAAATGCACTGCTCATTAAAACTGCCAATAACTTTTTATTCATCCCTAATTTCCTTCGTTTTTTGTTTTAAAATATTTATTTGAAATTTATTGCATGTATTTTCATCTAACACAATAGGATTACAGACCAATTACACACTATTCAAAAAATAAAGTGCTACAAAATTATTTCCTTTTGCTAAAAAAGGAAAAAAACTTAATCAATAGATTGAAACAATAATATTCACACGAAAAACAAAATGAGAAAATTAACTGATAAAACACAAATTTTATCAAATAGATAAAAGTTTGATGATTTAGCTATATTTCCATCATCCAAATGTTAAAGCGCCCACATTTAGAAGCCTTTCATTTGTGAATGTTCCATGCAAATGATAAATTGACGCTTTAATAATCTTCCAGATGAGATAAGCGATGCAAGCCATTATTCTCGATACAGAAACACATACTTTAAATGGTCAACCTATTGAGATTGCATACGCGCCAATTCAAATTTCCGACCATAAAATCACTTTAGATAAATCACAGCTTTTTGATCAACTTTATAGTGTGGATGAACCTATTTCTTTTGCTGCAATGGCTGTGCATCATATTCTTGAATCAGATTTAACTGATCAGCCTCATTACACAAGCTTTAAGTTACCCAAAGAAACAGTTTATATTATTGGTCATAATATTGATTATGATATTCGTGCCTTAGAAAAGTGTGGGGTTGAAACGTCCAATATTAAAGCTATTTGTACCCTTGCACTTGCCCGCCTTGTTTGGCCAGATGCCGAAGCACATAATATTTCTGCACTCATTTATATGATTAGTAAAGGCAGTGAGAAAGCGCGTGAAATGATTCGCAAAGCACACCGTGCAGACATGGATATTATTTTAACGGCAAATATTTTGATGCATATTGTGCATCATCTCAAACTCAATAGTATTGAAGAACTTTACGAAGCTTCTGAAGATGCTCGTATTCCGCGTAGTATTAATTTTGGTAAACACCGTGGTACAGCAATTACAGAATTACCATCAGATTATGTGCAATGGTTACTTCGCCAAGAAGATTTAGATCCTTATTTACGCAAAGCACTTGAAAATAAGGCAATTGCCACTTTATAAACTGACCTTAGATTCTCACTTAAAGTGCAATACCATGCTCTTGCAATAATACTAGACTCGGACTTTTAAATCCGAGTCTTTTTCTTGGACGATGATTTAACCCATATTTTTCTAGATTGATTTAACATTGAACAAATACGAAAAAATGGAAAGCCTCTTTCAATGTATAAAGCAAATAATAAGCAGGGTGAAATATGCAAGTCACGCAAAGTTTTGCCAATATGGCATCAAAATTATATTAACAGAATATCTATATGACTTATTTCTAAACGACATGCATGCTACAGGTAATTTTAATGCTCAAAAATTAAAAACCCGTAAGTAAATACTTGCGGGTTTTTAATTGAAGACTTAAATTGAACTTAGAACAAACGGTTCATACCATTTAATGTTGCTACACGGTACGCTTCAGCCATCGTTGGATAGTTAAACGTGGTTTCCACAAAATACTTAATAGTATTGTTTGGACTATTCATAACTGCTTGACCAATATGAATAATTTCCGCCGCATTATTACCAAAGCAATGTACACCAAGAATTTCTAAAGTGTCACGATGGAATAAAATTTTCAACTCACCTACAGTATCGCCCGTAATTTGTGCACGTGCCAAATGACGGAAAGATGCTTGACCAACTTCATAAGGAATTTTTTCCTCTGTCAGTTGCTGTTCATTCTTACCAATAGATGAAATTTCTGGAATAGTATAAATACCTGTTGGAATGTCTGTAACTGGTGCGACATCTTTTTCGCCACTCATATTCGCACCCGCGCAACGACCTTGGTCATATGCAGCCGACGCCAAAGATGGCCAACCAATGACATCCCCGGCAGCGTAAATATTATCAATTTCAGTTTGATATTTTTCATTTACCGTTAATTGCCCACGGCTATTCGGATGCAAGCCAATATTTTCTAAACCTAAACCATCGGTATTACCCGAACGGCCGTTACACCACAAAATAGCATCGGCTTTAATTTTTTTGCCACTTTGTAAATGCATCACAACATGGTCATCAAAGGTTTCTAAATGATCAATTTGTTCATTATGACGAATCAACACCCCTTGTTCACGTAAGTGATATGACAAAGCATCTGAAATTTCATCATCCAAATAACTAAGAAGTTTGTGCTGGGTATTAATCAAATCTACTTTGTGGTCTAAACCAATAAAGATAGATGCATATTCACAACCAATGACGCCTGCACCATAAATAATGATTTTCTTGATAGAAAAATCCAGATCCAAAATTTTGTCTGAATCAAACACACGTGGATGATTAAAGTCTAAAATACTTGGGCGATATGGACGCGAACCTGTAGCAATGACCAATTGTTGGAAAACAATCGTTTCCGTGATGCCGTCTTCGCTAAATACCAAAATTGTATTTTTATCCTGCACATACGCACGACCATGATAAATATCAATTTTATTACGATCATAAAAACGCGAGTGTGTATCAACTTGAAGCTGAATCACTTTGTGCGCATTACGAAGTACTTGCTTCATGGTGAACTGTTTCCAATCCCCCACTTTTTGAAACATTGGATCACGCTGATAGCGAATAATACTAGATACAGTTTGACGCAATGCCTTACTTGGAATTGTACCCACATGAGTACAGTTACCACCAAGCTGTTCACGCATATCGACAATTGCAACACGCTTGCCTGATTTCGCAAGTTTCATTGCCGCGCCTTCGCCCGCTGGGCCTGAACCGAGAACTACCGCATCGTATTTCACGAAATTCCCACTAATGACCTCTTTCTTACGTGGCATTCAACGCTCCTTTAAAACTAACTTTTCACTTATCTTGCCCATATTATGACTTAATTAATATGACTTTGCTGTATTTAGCTCACATATATTAAATGATAACTACATTTAGTAAATGAATAGTATTTTTACCCTATCATTTCGCATTTCCGCTATAATAATGATGCTATTTTTTTAGAATATCTCCTCGTCAAAACAGTGGAAAAGTTGAATATGTCTGAAAACCGTAAACCAGAACAGGGTGTCAAACTTCGTGGCGCAGAAAAGGTCGCCCGCATTCCTGTAAAAGTTATTCCTACGGTTGAAGCGCCCCGTAAGCCCGACTGGATTCGGGTAAAAATGGCCGCACCAGATGAAGTGCAGCGCATTAAAACAACCTTACGTGCGCAAAAATTGCATACTGTCTGTGAAGAAGCAGCTTGCCCCAATTTGCCTGAATGCTTTGGTGGTGGTACAGCAACCTTTATGATTATGGGTGATATTTGTACCCGTCGTTGCCCATTCTGCGATGTTGCACATGGTCGTCCAAATGCACTCGATGCAGATGAACCTCGTCATATGGCAGAAACCATTGCCAATTTAGGCCTTAAGTATGCCGTCATTACATCTGTAGACCGTGATGACTTGCTTGATGGTGGCGCACAACATTTTGTTGACTGTATTAAAGAAGCCCGTAATTTAAGCCCAAAAACCTTATTAGAAATTTTGGTGCCTGACTTCCGTGGTCGTATGGATGTGGCTCTTCGTATTATGACGGAATGCCCACCAGATGTGTTTAACCACAATATTGAAACTGTGCCACGTCTGTACAAAGCCATGCGCCCTGGTTCAGATTATCAACATTCTTTAAACTTACTGAAAATGTTTAAAGAATACTGTCCTGAAGTGCCAACGAAATGTGGTTTGATGGTTGGACTGGGTGAAACTGAAGAAGAAGTACTTGCATTACTGGATGATTTACGTGCACACGATGTTGACTATATTACGATTGGTCAATATTTACAGCCATCTAAAGAACATGCGCCTATTTCGCGTTTTGTAACACCTGAAGAGTTCGAACGTTACACCGCACATGGTCAAAAACTGGGCTTTCGCAATATCTGGGCAGCACCTATGGTACGTTCAAGCTATTTTGCAGACCGTCAATACTATGGCGAACCTGTTCCAGCTGTACGTCGTAAAGCAGATCCTGCTAAAAAAATTACCGTACAAACTATTGAAGCTTAATTAAACTTTAAGCCCTAAATCAGCCCTCATTATTGAGGGCTTTTTAATTGATCTATTTTTTAATTCCTTCTTTTCAATATTTCACCCTGTATTAATTACCTAACTCTACATTTCTTTGCATGAAGGTGCTAGCAATGTGTCGTTTTTTTATTCAATCTAAATCTAGAGCCAAATACTCTTCTTTCTATATTTTTAAGATTTCCTCTTATTTTTGTCATTTAGACCACATCAAGAACAGTTCAAGATATATTTTTATTTTAAGTAACGTTAACTGTTTCAATATGGCAAAAATACATAATAACCATTCACTGGAGGCAAAAAATAATGCTATTTATTCTCAGTGTCATCCTTTTACTTGTAGCCGTTTGGGCAATTTTTCTCTTTGAATTAGCTAGATTAACTGGTTCTTCCCTTCTTATTGTTGTGGTGCTATTGGTTGCTTTTCTTAGTCCGTGGTCACTCCTTTTGGGTATTCCATTAATTTTAATCAGTTTGATTGTACTCATTGAACCGCTTCGTATGCGCTTAATTAGCCAACCTGCCTATAATATTTTAGCCAATGCCATGCCCAGTATGAGTAGTACTGAACGTGAAGCACTGGATGCGGGCACCAGTTGGTGGGAAAAAGAACTGTTTATGGGAGCACCAGATTGGAAAAAATTCGATAGTTACCCCTACCCACAACTAAGTTCAGAAGAACAATCTTTTTTAGACAATGAGGTTGAACAACTATGTGGCATGCTGAATGAATGGGATATTCATCATAAACATAAAGATTTACCACCTGAAGCATGGCAATTCATTAAAGATCATGGTTTTTTGGGGCTCATTATTCCCAAAGAATTTGGCGGACGCCAATTTAGTTCCTTTGCACAAAGCCGAATTATGAGCAAAATTGCATCACGATCTTTAACAGCAGCGGTGTGTTGTATGGTCCCGAACTCTTTAGGACCCGGTGAATTGCTATTAAATTACGGTACAGAAGAACAAAAAAAGCGCTATTTACCCGGTCTCGCTAAAGGTGAGGAAATCCCTTGTTTTGGTTTAACCAGCCCTGAAGCTGGTTCAGATGCCGGCTCTATTCCAGATTCAGGTATGGTTTGTTATGGCCAGTTTGAAGGTCAACAAGTTCTAGGTCTGAAGATGAATTTTTCTAAGCGTTGGATTACCCTTGCGCCAATTGCTACCGTCATTGGTTTGGCTTTTAAAATGTATGATCCAGATGGTCTATTGGGTGATGCAAATAAAAAAGAATACGGTATTACTTGTGCCTTACTCCCCGCTAGTCATGAAGGTGTTGTGACTGGTCCACGGCATAATCCTGGCTCACCTTTTATGAATGGCACTGTTGAAGGTAAAGATGTGTTCATTCCGTTGGACTGGATTATTGGCGGTGTAAAAAATGCAGGTAAAGGCTGGCGCATGTTGATGGAATGCTTAGCGGTTGGTCGTGGTATTTCCCTACCCGCGCTGTCCACAGCAGCAGGTGAAATGGCCTATTTAAATGTCGGTGCATTTGCCAAAGTTCGTCAGCAATTTAAAATTTCTGTGGGTAATTTTGAAGGTGTGCAAGAAGCAACCAGTGAAATTGCCAGCGATGCTTACATGTTAGAGGCATTCCGCTATCTGGTCACTTGTGGTCTGAACCAAGGTGGTAAACCTGCTGTGATGACTGCAATGGCAAAATACTACGCTACAGAAACCATGCGACGGATGCTCAATCATGGCATGGATGTCGTTGGAGGTCGTGCCGTACAACTGGGTCCACGCAACTTTATTGCCCTTGGGTATCAGGCAATTCCTGTTTCGATTACCGTAGAAGGTGCCAATATCCTGAGTCGTTCACTGATGATTTTTGGTCAAGGGTCTATGCGTTGTCACCCTTATTTATTTGAAGAACTACAATTGTTACAGGCTGAAGATAAAAACACGGCACTCAAAACCTTCAATGACATGTTGTTTAAGCATTTAGCTTATACCTTCAACCGTACAGCGCGTGCATTTACTTATGGCTTTACAGGTGGTTCTGCACATGCCTCAGAAAATGCAGATACATTTAGTCGTCCTTATTATAAAATCATTAATCGTTTCAGTGCCAATTTCGCCCTAACCGCCGATATGTGTTTAGGTTTATTGGCCGGTGATATTAAACGTAAAGAAATGCTGTCTGGGCGTTTAGCCGATATTCATGCTCAAATGTTCATCGCCACAGCTATTTTGAAATTTTATGAACATGGGCAAAAAACAGATGCAGAGCAAGCTCATGCACGACTGGCCTTAGACAAAGCCCTCTACAAAACTCAAGATGCCTTTTATGATCTTTTTGAAAATTTCCCTATCAAATTCGCTTCGGCTTTAGTCAAATTTATCTGCTTCCCTTTGGGTCGTGCAGTAACCAAACCAACAGATCAATTAAAACGTGATGTTGCTACATATATGTTGCAAGACAATGCTTTTCGCCAGCAATTAAAACAACACGTTTGTTACAGCACAGACACGAATGACGTTTCTGGACGTATGGAATCTGCTTTTCAAATGTTGCTAAAAATAGAACCGCTTTGGAATAAATTCAAAAAGGCCGAATCTAAAGGACAATTTCAAGGTCTGACTTTTGAAGCACATATTGCCGATGCTGTGACTACGAATTTCATTACACAATCTGAAGCAGATCAGCTTATTGCATACAATATTCAACGCTATGACAGCATGCTCACCGATATTTTTGATGAACAACTATTCAATGAATTAACGCTAGATAATCCACATCTATTGCACAAAAAAACGGATTCAGCGCAACCCCAGAAAACGGACGATGAACCTGAGGCATTTCTACGATTTTAATTTCAAGCTAAAGTCAGGACAACTCAAAATAGATTGTTCTGACTCTCTACAATCATCAGCCCATGACACGATAACTTTAGCAATATTGGCAATGGAAAATAACAGAATAGAAGGTTTGAACAGAAACAGGAACATCTAAACCAATTTCTATCAAAGATGCTGAATGTATTCTAAAAACAAGTAACTAGGTAAAACTGTACATACCATTGTATTGCCTTGTAATTTATTACTTTCAATCACTTAAGCTAAATATCACTAATTAAACTCAATGTTTAAATTAAAAGGGCTGAGTCCTGTTGAATACAAAACTCAGCCCTTAAAAGTTGTTTAATCAATCCATCCAACTTATTGGAGGCAGATCATTATGCGAGATTTTTTTAGTGAAAATTAACGTGGCAATGGAATATATTGCGACTCGCCATTTTTCTCTTGTAGTTTTCTTTCAGTAATTTTGACATCAACAATCATTGGCTTCTTATCACGTTCAATAGAGACCCTTACGGTGCTATTTGGTGCTTGTAAAGCCACATAGTTAATTAAATGAGAGGCTGAAGTAATCACTTCATCATTCACTTTCAAAATTTTATCGCCACGTTTTAGACCCGCTTTAGCAGAAGGGCCATTAGGTTGTACATGCGCAACAATAACTCCTTGCTCTTTCGGTGCAAAAACATCTTCCTGTTCAATAGGAAGCAAACTAATCCCTAAATAACCACGTACTACTCGCCCATCCTTCAAAATAGCATTCAGGACTTGCTGACAAATTTTTGCAGGAATTGCGAAACCAATACCCAATGAACCGCCAGATTGCGAGAAAATTGCAGTATTTACACCAATTAAATTACCAGCAACATCAATTAATGCACCACCTGAATTACCGGGGTTAATGGCCGCATCGGTCTGAATAAAGTCTTCATAGGTATTGATGCCTAAATCTGAACGACCTGTTGCAGAAATAATACCCTGCGTTACGGTTTGACCAACGCCAAATGGGTTACCAATAGCCAGTACAACATCACCCACTTCATTGCCACTTAGTTTGAAAGGCAACACTGGAAGCTGATCCATTTCAATTTTAATTACTGCAATATCAGTGTCTGGGTCTGTTCCCACCACTCTTGCTTCTGCACGACGACCATCATTTAAAGCCACAATAATTTGATCAGCCTGAGCAATTACATGATTGTTGGTTAAAATATACCCATCTGGTCGTACAATAACACCTGAACCCAAACTATTTTCATTCGGTTCTTGCTTCAGTTGATCGGGGATTTGATTGCCAAAAAATTCACGAAATGCAGGATCATTTAACAAAGGATGATCTAGCTGTTTCACTTTTTGAGTGGTAAAAATATTTACAACAGCAGGTGCTGCTACTTTAACAGCAGCACTGTATGACACGACCCCACCTGTACGTGAAGTATTGATCAGTGGTTCTACTTTTTCTGCGGGTAGTTTTACCCCATCTGGAGAAATAGGTGCTTTTGGCTTTTGTAGTTGTTGCCAACCTAAAAAACCAATGATGACTAGAATCAGTAACACCCAAGGTAACCAAGTAAAGGTCCGGCGCACAGTTGTATCCTCTAAAATTTTTATTCGTTGATGACTCAATTATTTAAGTCATATTGTAAAGTAATTTTTCAACCATTCTTTAAAAAATATTCAGAGTTTTGTCACTCTTTAGTTACAATTAAATGCATGTTTAAATAGTAAAAATTGATTTTGAATTGGCAGAATACAGATGGCTCAGTTAAACGACATTATTCAGTGGTGTAATCAAACATTGAAGTCACATGAATTTAAAGATTATGCACCCAATGGCTTACAGATTGAAGGCAAATCTGAAGTTAATAAAATTGTATGTGCTGTCACGGCCTCTCAAGAAGCAATTGAAGCCGCTATTGCACAAGGTGCTGACCTTCTTTTAGTGCATCATGGCTATTTCTGGAAAGGCGAACCCTACCCCATTACAGGTATGCGTGGCAAACGCATTAAAGCGCTCATTCAGCATGATATTTCATTGGTTGGCTACCACCTTCCTTTAGATAGTCATCCTGTACTAGGTAATAATGCAGCCATTGCTGATATTTTAGAATTAGATAATATTGAAGCTTTAGATCCTGCGGAACGCAACCCAATTGGTAATATTGGTTATTTAAAACAGCCCATGTCTGCGACAGAATTTAAAGTGTTTGTATCGGAACGCTTAGGGTTTAACGCAATTCATCTACCCGCAGATAAAACCTCCATCCAAAAAGTTGGGTTTTGTACTGGCGGTGCGCAAGATTATATTTCCAAGGCAGCTGAACAAAATTGTGATGCTTATATTTCAGGCGAAGTCAGTGAACGGACATTTTACGAAGCCAAAGAATTAAACGTGCATTATTATGCCTGTGGCCATCATGCAACGGAAAAATATGGTGTTCAGCGCTTAGCAAAAGCTATTTCAGAACAGTTCAATATTGAGTATAGTTATTTCGAATTAAACAATCCGATTTAATTTAGTTAAGGCGTGCTTTTGGCATTTTTCTTTATACGTATACGTTCGAGCCTTATTCTGTATTGTTATTTATCAGCAATGCGCAATTTGAGTTCATAATCCATTACAATAAAGCCACTTAATGTCAAAACCCAGCAAAATGCAAGGAATTGAAAACATGACAACCATTACTTTACCTGCTCTACCTTACGGTTACGAAGATCTTGCGCCGTACATCAGCAAAGAAACTTTAGAATTCCATCACGACAAACACCATAACACTTATGTTGTTAACCTAAACAACCTTATCAAAGGCACTGACCTTGAAGGTAAATCTTTAGAAGAAATCATCAAAGCTTCTGCTGGTGATGCTGCTAAAGCAGGCATTTTCAACAATGCTGCTCAAGTTTGGAACCACACATTCTATTGGAACTGTATGGCTAAAAACGGTGGCGGTAAAGCAACTGGCGCTTTGGCTGCTAAAATTGATGAAGCTTTCGGTTCTTATGAAAAGTTTGCTGAAGAATTTGCAGTTGCTGCTACAACTCAATTCGGTTCAGGCTGGGCTTGGTTGGTTGCTGACGAAGTAAATGGCAACTTGTCTATTCTTAAAACTGCCAATGCAGATACGCCACTTGCTCATGGCAAAGTTGCAGTATTAACAATTGACGTTTGGGAACATGCTTACTACATCGACTTCCGCAATGCACGCCCTGTATATATCAAAACTTTCTTAGAAAGCCTTGTAAACTGGGATTATGCAAATGCTAAATATGCTGGTCAAGAAGCTGGCGTTGAAAAATAAGATTTGAAATAATTTTATTTATTGCACAAAAATCACCCGAAATGGGTGATTTTTTTATTTTTAAATCTTAAATGTCTATTAATAAAGCAAATGATTCATTTCTTTACATTATATTATTGACGGTATGGGTTTTCACCCCTAAAATGCGCATCAGATTCTCCAATAGCTCAGTCGGTAGAGCGACGGACTGTTAATCCGCAGGTCCCTGGTTCGAGCCCAGGTTGGAGAGCCATCTATTTATTCTTCCATAGCTCAGTCGGTAGAGCGACGGACTGTTAATCCGCAGGTCCCTGGTTCGAACCCAGGTGGAAGAGCCAAGATTATAAAAAGCCCATGCATTGCGACATGGGCTTTTTTTATTATCAGAATTTCTTTAAAGCAGAAGTAATATTCATATTTTCTAAGTTGCCTACATGGCAGTGAACAAGGTCACTTATTTTACCAAGTATCAAGTGGCTTTCTAAGCTGCCTACATGGCAGTGAACCTTGTGTTGGGTAAATTTTCCCAATTTGTAGGTTTCTAAGCTGCCTACATGGCAGTGAACATTAACACCGAGTTGAAGAAAATTCTAAATAATTTCTAAGCTGCCTACATGGCAGTGAACCATTGATTGAAATAACATCACCAACATTTGATTTTCTAAGCTGCCTACATGGCAGTGAACGGCTTATATCAAGCTATGGATGACTTGGAATCTTTCTAAGCTGCCTACATGGCAGTGAACTAAACTTAATGTCTCTGCATGCTGTTGATTCATTTCTAAGCTGCCTACATGGCAGTGAACGTAATACCTATCTTGTAATGCTTACAGGCCGTTTTCTAAGCTGCCTACATGGCAGTGAACAATGAGTTCAAAATCAACTTACTGGGTCGCTTTTTCTAAGCTGCCTACATGGCAGTGAACTGGTAACTCTCAAAATTATCGTCGCACTTGTTTTTCTAAGCTGCCTACATGGCAGTGAACAAGGCTTACTTGCAAAACCTTCATGATGAGAATTTCTAAGCTGCCTACATGGCAGTGAACAAAACAATCCCAAATCAGTTGGGATCGTTCAATTTTCTAAGCTGCCTACATGGCAGTGAACCCATGACCTTTAACCTCAACACACTTACCGTTTTTCTAAGCTGCCTACATGGCAGTGAACTTCTTTGTTGATGCGTTTAATGATCTCATTGATTTCTAAGCTGCCTACATGGCAGTGAACTGTCAGCCCAGCGAAGTGCAATTAATTCTGATTTTCTAAGCTGCCTACATGGCAGTGAACTAAATTATATTTACGCGTCTGCTGAATCTGCTTTTCTAAGCTGCCTACATGGCAGTGAACTGGTAAAAAAGAGGGAAGTCCGCTAAGCCCTTTTTCTAAGCTGCCTACATGGCAGTGAACCGTAAATTGAGATTCATCACCATTTACGCCAATTTCTAAGCTGCCTACATGGCAGTGAACTGCTCCGTCTTTCTTTCGTGGTTTTTAATACTTTTCTAAGCTGCCTACATGGCAGTGAACTTCGCCACAAAAATTATTTTATCTTTATTATTTTTCTAAGCTGCCTACATGGCAGTGAACATCACTTACTCCCTGATTACCTGATCCCTTCATTTCTAAGCTGCCTACATGGCAGTGAACAGCGTCAGAACAGATTACAGTAATAGTAGCCTTTTCTAAGCTGCCTACATGGCAGTGAACTTCTTTGTTGATGCGTTTAATGATCTCATTTATTTCTAAGCTGCCTACATGGCAGTGAACTGAACCAAATCGTTTTTTCTGCAATATCTTTGTTTCTAAGCTGCCTACATGGCAGTGAACTAGATAAAGCTAAACAAGACGTTTTAGACATCTTTCTAAGCTGCCTACATGGCAGTGAACTTTACTGTGAAATCCCGATGGATTTATCACAATTTCTAAGCTGCCTACATGGCAGTGAACACTCAACTTCTGGATGAAACTCATTGGCTTTGTTTCTAAGCTGCCTACATGGCAGTGAACAGTAATTTTATAGCAAAAAATAAAGTGATAACAGTAAGTTAACCCTATAAACTCACAAAAGACCCAAGTTTTTACTCATAGTAACAACTCATTGATTTTATTAATATGTTAAAGAATGAATTTTATATTGGAGTAAAAAACTCTTTGTCAAAAACTATTCAAAACATATAAAAAAAGCCAGAGCATTGCTCCAGCCTTCTGCCTTTTTACACCATAAACAATAAAGTAAATTAAATGGGTAAACCGCTATGGAAACGGAACATTTCATCTGGACTTAATATCAAGTTTTTTTCAACTTCACGAATATGTGCAATACGTTGCTGAATATCTTCTTTCGGATTTTTCAGTTTTGACGATGTTGCCACATCCATCGCCAATGCCAAATAATCTTCATAATGTCGAGATTCTGACTTCAGCAAATAACGATAATAACGTGCCAGTTCATCATCAACACGCGAAGCAAGCGCATAGAAACGCTCACATGAACGTGCTTCAACAAATGCACCAATAATCATGACATCAATTAAAGCCTCAGGCTCATAAGTCCGAATTTCTTTACGTAATACGCCTGCATAACGGCCAGCACTTAAACTCTTAAGTTCCAGACCACGCTTGCTCATCAACTCTAAAACTTGCTCATAATGCAACATTTCTTCGCGTACTAGTTGCGCTAGTTTCACTTGCAGATCTGTAAAAAAGCTGTAACGGAACATCAAATTCATGGCCGTACTGGCCGCTTTCTTTTCACAATTAGCATGATCAAGCATCAAAATATCAAGATTCTGTATTGCTTTATCTAGCCACTCTTTTGGGGTTTCACAGCCTAAAAAGCCAATTACAGGCTTCATCAGCTTCTCATAATCAATGTTCGACATATTTCTTTATCAATAACTTAACGGGCAGCTTGAATAACAGCTTTCATTTGTTGAACGGCTTGTGCCAAACCTACAAATACAGCATCGGCAATAATTGAATGTCCAATATTCAATTCATGGATTTGTGGAATTTTGGCAATAGGTGTGACATTTTCTAAATTTAAACCATGACCTGCATTGACCACTAAGCCTTTTGAAGACGCATATTCAGCACCCACAATAATCCGCTCAAGCTCATACTGCTGTGCTTCTGCGGTTTCTGCATCTGCATAAGCACCTGTATGCAATTCAATTGTCGGCGCGCCACAAGCAACAGCAGCATCAATTTGCGCTATATCCGCATCAATAAACAAAGAAACACCACAACCTAATGCTGTTAATTCCTGTGTTGCTTTCTTCACATCCTCAAAATTCCCCAATACATCCAAACCACCTTCAGTAGTAACTTCTTGACGCTTTTCAGGGACAAAACATACATGCTGTGGCTTAATCTCTTTGGCGAATTCGATCATTTCTGCTGTGACAGCTATTTCTAAATTCATTTGTGTTTTTAATACTGGGCGCATACGTCGTACATCTTCATCTTGAATATGGCGACGATCTTCACGCAAATGTAAAGTAATCCCCTCAGCGCCCGCTTGTTCGCAAATCAGTGCAGCATTAACAGGGTCAGGGTAAGTGGTGCCACGCGCTTGACGCAATGTTGCCACATGGTCAATATTTACACCAAGTAATGCAGCCATAATACTTTCCTAAATTACGATTATGTTTGAGAATTCTGTATCCAAAGTTGGCGACTCTTTAACGGTCGATCGCCCAGCAATGACGTAATCATTTGCCGATAAAGCTTAGACAATAATTGTAACTGTTCTGAATCAAAATCCCTACCCTTTTCATATTCACACATCGACAGGATTTGCTGTCCAGAGATTGCTAGGCGGGAGTCTTGCGCCGAAGGAATAAAACCATCATTTAATTGAAATAAGTAATGTTGGTTTGCAGTAATATTTTGTTGATTTGAGTCCATAGAAAAATCTAGAGGATAGCCCAACTCTTGTAATAACTCATGTTCAAACTGACGTAAAATCTGCTTTAAAAAATGGTTGGGATGGGTTTGTTTTGTAATGTGCTGTAATTGCGCCAAAGTTTCTGCATATTGCAAATACGTTTCTGGCATTTCAACTTCTGGTGGACAAAGTCGTAGTAAAATTTCATTTAAATAAAAACCTGAAAAAAAAGCATCACCAAAAAAGAAAATCGGCTGATTAACTATTTCTAGTTTCGTAAAATTTTTTAAATCAGATTTGCCCGAAGCTTGTAAACAAATGGGCTGATATTGCGGTGGTGGCGTTTGTCGCAGAATACCATCAACACGACCATGCTCCTGTGTAAACAGATGCACAATATGACTGCGTTCTCTATATTTTCGATGATGGATGAGATAACCATGCAATATTTCATTACGCATGATTAGATGAGTTAATCCTTATCTTTTTTATGGTCTTTTTCATCATCGCCATCCGGTATAACAGCGCCAACGACAGCTGCTGTACCTTTTACAACACCTTTTGTGGTCTTATAAGCGATTTTAACAGGAACGGTAACAATTTTATGAATACAGCCTTGCAAAAACAACACGCAAGCCATTATTGCCAATACTTTCATCATTACCATTCCTTCTTAGCTTAAGTAAAATGATTAAATATCGCTATAACCCAAACTCTTTAATGCTCGCTCATCATCAGACCAACCACCTTTCACTTTCACCCAAAGCGTCAGCATGATTTTTTGCTCAAACATTTTTTCCATATCGACACGAGCATCCATCCCGATTTTTTTCAGTTTAGCGCCCTTTTCACCAATCACAATCGCTTTTTGGCCTGGACGATCCACAAAAATTGTCGCATCGATATAGGTACAAGCAGGCTTTGGACGACCTGTTTTTTCATTAATTGTCGCATCTTCAGTCTTAAAAGACTCAATTTGTACAGTTAAATCATATGGAAGCTCTTCACCCAATTGACGCATGATTTTTTCGCGAATCACTTCAGAAGCAAGAAAGCGTTCTGAACGGTCAGTTAACTGCTCCATCGAATATAGCGGTGGCTGGAAAGGTAAATAATTTTCAATCACATTGCGCAAATGATCTAAGTTTGCACCACGCAATGCAGAAACAGGAACAACTTCTGCAAAATTCATTAATTTTGCACGTTCTTGAATCAATGGTAATGCATGATTTTTATTTTCAAGCGTATCAATTTTATTAATGACCAGAATAACTGGCATATCTGCGTTTTTAAGTTTTTCCAAAACAAGGTCATCGTTTTGCGTCCACTTATCTGCATCAAGAACAAACAATACCAAGTTCACATCACGCAATGCAGAAGATGCCGCACGGTTCATCATTTTATTGATAGCGCGAACTTCTTTTTTATGCATCCCAGGTGTATCAACAAACACCGCTTGAGATTTTTCACGTGAATCAATACCAATAATCTTATGACGTGTAGTTTGAGGCTTACGTGAAGTAATTGATAACTTTTGACCCAAAAGATGGTTCATCAGGGTAGATTTACCCACGTTCGGACGGCCAACAATAGCAACAAAGCCACTACGGTAGTCTGAAGGAATTTCTGTGCCTTGCGCACTGAAAAATTGACTAATAAGGTCGTTACTGTCGCTTTGCGACTCGTGATCAGCATCGTTGTGATCGGAATGAGTAGTCATTAAGACTTTTGCTCCAAAATTTCTAAAAAATCTGCCGCTACAGCCTGTTCTGCGAAGCGACGGCTTGATCCTTCACCATATTTAATTGGCATGCCTTCCACAATACATTCCACTTTGAAATGTTGATTGGGTGCATCACCTTGAATATCAACAACTTCGTAAACCGGGAGAGGCTTTTTACGCGCTTGTAAATACTCTTGTAAACGTGATTTAGGATCTTTCAGTTGATCTGTTGGTTCAATATGATCTAAATAAGGTATATACCATTTTAGAACAATGGGCTCCAGAATTTTTAAATCCTGACAATCTACATATATCGCCCCAATAATCGACTCTACGGTATCGGCAAGTATAGACTCGCGATGATGACCGCCAGATTTCAACTCACCTGTACTTAAAATTAAACTTTGGCTCAATTTTAAGTCATTGGCAATTTTACCTAAGGCTTCCTGACGCACTAACGTAGCACGCATGCGTGTCAGTCTACCTTCATTTTCATGCGGATATGCATGATAGAGATAATTAGCAACAATCATCCCCAATAAAGAATCGCCTAAATATTCCAGACGCTCATAGTTGTACTTATGGCTCACCGATCGGTGAGTCAAAGCCAGTTGTAACAATTCAGGTTGTTTAAACTGATAACCGATTCGACTGGCTAAACGTGCATCATTTAGCTTGGACTGAGCTTTGATCAAAACTTTTCTCGAACTTTAACACAATATCTATATTCAATAAGAAAGGCTTTCTTATCTCATAATCTTTTTTCACTTGTATGCCATCTACATCTGTCACTTGAGCGATATCTACAAATTTCATATCTATCATATTCATATTAAAGCGCTTATCCATTTCAGAAACAAATTTAGCAGGACTAAGGTTTTTAGGTCCATTTTTCAATTGCTCTTCAATTTGATTGTTAATCAATCGATCGTCAACGTAGGGCCCCCAAACTGCAATTGCAATTTTAGCCATAAATGCAAAACCAATCACTGCCAATAAAATGGCTATATATGATGCCCCTTTTTGATGTCGCATTGTTATTTTCCTAATTATGCATTAATCAATTTTACCGTTACGGCTAAATGACGGTAATTTAAACCCAGGTTCTTTATGCATCCATTTATAAAATGCACGACCTGTTAGGTTTTCTTCAGGTACAAATCCCCAAAAACGACTGTCAGCACTTTGATCGCGATTATCCCCCATCGCAAAGTAATGACCCGCTGGAACTTTGACTTCCCAATATAAACCATTTTCGTTCGAATATTTACCATTGTCGACATAATTAATAAATGGTGCCTGACGGGCAACATTCACCCCTTCCAGTTCACGCATAGTATACGTATGTTCACCCAAGGTTTCTTGGTGATAAATCGATGTTGGCGTATCTTGCACATCTTTAGCACGACTAAATTCCACAGGAACTTTAGGTACTTTTTTACCATTAATAATCAATTGACCATGATCATAAACAATATGATCGCCTGGTAAACCCACTACACGCTTAATATAACTGATGGTCGGTTGTGGCGGATAGCGAAATACAATCACATCACCGCGTTCGGGTTCGCTCACATCAATAATTTTTTTATTGATAATAGGCAAACGAACACCGTATTCAAATTTATTGACCAAAATAAAATCGCCTGTTTCTAAAGTTGGTACCATAGAATCTGACGGGATATTAAAAGGTTCATATAAAAAAGAACGTAGAACAAGAACAACCGCTAGTACTGGCCAGAAATCATACGCCCAAGTAATAATGACATTTTCATTGCCCTTGCCTTTGGTTTGCCTTTGTTTCCAAACCAATTTATCTAACAGCCACACGATGAAAAAAACCAATGTGACAGGTACAAGGATTAAATTAAAATCAAAATCCATGAGCGTAATGACCTCGAGTTATTATCTTTCTACTTTTAGTACAGCAAGGAACGCTTCTTGCGGAATTTCAACACTTCCGACTTGCTTCATGCGTTTCTTACCTTCTTTTTGTTTCGATAAGAGTTTCTTCTTACGTGAAACGTCACCACCATAACACTTGGCCAATACGTTTTTACGCATCGCTTTCACTGTTGAGCGCGCAATAATTTGTGCGCCAATAGCTGCCTGAATGGCCACATCAAACATTTGACGTGGAATCAATTCTTTCATTTTTTCAACCAAGGCAATACCACGATGACGAGCATCGTTACGGTGACAGATCATGGCTAAAGCATCGACTTTATCGCCATTAATTAGCACGTCCACCTTAACCAAAGATGAAGATTCAAAACGAACAAAGTTATAATCCAATGATGCGAAACCACGTGAACATGATTTCAAGCGATCAAAGAAATCCATGACCACTTCTGCCATTGGAATTTCAAAGCTAATTGCAACTTGGTTACCCAAGAACTTCATGTCTTTTTGCACACCGCGGCGTTCAACGCACAATGTCATGACATTACCTAAGTATTCTTGTGGCACAAGAATATTACATTCTGCAATCGGTTCACGTAGGTCTTCGACAGTAGAACCTTCTGGCATTTTAGATGGACTATCGACATAAATTGTTGCACCGTTCTTCATCACTGCTTCGTAAATTACAGTTGGTGCAGAACTAATGAGGTCTAAATCATACTCACGCTCTAAACGTTCTTGTACGATCTCCATATGGAGCATCCCCAAGAAACCACAGCGGAAACCAAAACCTAAAGCATCTGAACTTTCAGGTTCAAAAAACAAGGCCGAATCGTTGATTTGTAATTTATGTAAAGCTTCACGGAACGGTTCAAAATCGCTGGCATCAATTGGGAACAAACCTGCATATACCTGCGGTTTAACCTTTTTAAAGCCTGGTAACGTTGGAACATCTGGCGTGGTTGCCAATGTAATCGTATCACCGACTGGCGCACCAAAAATGTCTTTAATCCCTGCAATAATAAAGCCCACTTCGCCTGCTTCTAGCATACCTGTGTCAGTATGTTTTGGATTAAAAACACCCACAGAGGTAATAATGTGCGTTTGGCCTGTTGATTTCATCAACATTTTATCGCCTTTACGCACACGACCTTGTTTGATTCGAACCAAAGACACAACGCCTAAGTAGTTATCAAACCACGAGTCAATAATCAGTGCTTGTAAAGGTGCCTCACGGTCACCTGTAGGTGCAGGAATAATCTCTACCAGTGTTTCTAATACCGATTCAACACCAAGACCCGTTTTTGCAGAACACGTTGGCGCATGCGTGGCTTCAATCCCAATAATTTCTTCAATTTCGTGAATGACGCGCTCAGGTTCAGCTTGAGGCAAATCAATTTTATTCAAAACTGGAAGAACTTCTAAGCCTTGTTCAAGTGCGGTATAACAGTTCGCAACAGATTGTGCTTCAACACCTTGCGCTGCATCTACAACCAATAAAGCGCCTTCACATGCCGCCAAAGAGCGTGAAACTTCATAAGAAAAGTCAACGTGCCCAGGCGTATCAATAAAGTTCAACTGGTATTCTTGACCATTTGGATGCGTATAGTACAAGGTAACTGATGTTGCTTTAATGGTAATACCACGCTCGCGCTCCAACTCCATAGAGTCTAAAACTTGAGCCTGCATTTCACGATCTTGTAAGCCACCACACATTTGAATGAAGCGGTCTGCAAGTGTCGATTTACCATGATCGATATGTGCAATAATCGAAAAGTTACGAATGTTTTTAATATCAACAGATTTTTTAGCTTGCGCCATGAGTTACCTTGAAGAAAAACGCGCCATGCACACAGTTTAAAATGCACAGCAAAAGCTGAAAAGAAATTGCGAAGGATTATAGCAGATGGTTTTTTCAATGTATCCATAATAATGAACTCGTTTGTGCTTTAAACAGCAAGGTTGAGTTCCTGATAAATACAAAGTACCAAAATCATGTGTTAGTTAAGCATCGTAAGCGCTGAAATCCAGAGGGTTTTCTGTATCTAAAATAGGTTGATAGGCTTGCGTAAATGTCGGAGACATCCGTTTAGGACGACCTGTAGCAATTTCAATACATGCCCATTGAGTATTGCCCATGAACAATACTGCTTTGTCTTTTGGTCGATAGAACACATACTGCCGAAAAGAATACAGTGCATTAATATCATTCAACCAAGTGCGTAAAATAATTTCTTCGCCTTCTACCGCCGCTTTTCTGTATTGCACATGATGCTCTACAGCCACCATAGCGTGTTTTAACACGATATATTCTTTTAACCCTAAACCTAACTGCTCAATATGCGCAGTTGCAACATCTTGCATCCAACTGACATAAACCACGTTATTAACATGACCAAGCACATCAATATGTTCGGGTTGTACAGTCAGCTTTAAATCAAATACGCTACTCATTTCACCCTAATCCCTTTGCTTTAAATACTTTATTAATCATAGTCTACGGTACTATCACATGCGTAAATTGCAAAAACAAAAAACCGCTTAAAGTCAGCGGTTTTTTGTTTAATTTAAACGTTATTCAATCCGCATTCCAACAATTGCACGTTGACCTTCACGAATAATCGTGACACGTGCAACGGTGTTCTTTTTCAAGTCAGAAACCACATCCACAAAGTCTTTGGTATTATTAATAACCTTGTTATTAATTTGAGCCACGACATCTCCTGACATTAAACGAGCCTGAGCAGCAATGCCGTCACGGCGTACATCTTGAATTAAAATACCGCCTTTAATATCTAACTTACTTAATTCAGAGGCATTCAAATCACGAATACTCACTCCTAAAACAGGCCCTTTACTTGGTGGTTGAATGGCTTCTGATTTTGCTGGCGTATCATCTGGTGCGGTAGACAATGTTGCTGAAATATTACGACGACTGTCATCACGCAGTACTTCTAATTGAATACTTTGATTCGGAACAGCGCGGTTCAAATAATTTAATAATTCAGATGTTCTAGAAATTGGTAGGCCATTAAATTTCAGAATCACATCTCCAGCTTTAAAGCCTGCTTTGGCCGCAGGTGAATTGGGTGCAATTTGCGTAATTAATGAACCTTCTGGTTTGTCTAATTTATAAGACTCGGCCAAGTTACGGTCAATATCTTGCAAACTTACGCCCAAATATGCACGTGTAACTTTCCCATATTTTTTCAATTGATCTGCTACGTCCATAGCCACATCAATTGGAATGGAAAATGACAAGCCCATGTAGCCCCCCGTTCCACTAAAAATACGTGAATTCACCCCAACCACTTCACCACGTTGATTAAACAGTGGCCCACCCGAATTACCCGGATTTAATGCCACATCAGTTTGAATAAACGGTACAGAGGTTTCCCCCATCATATTGCGCATTTTAGCGCTAACAATACCCGCAGATGCTGAATAATCGAAGCCAAAAGGCGAACCAATAGCCAATACTGGTTCACCTACTCTCAGCTGACCAACATTGCCTGTACGTAATTCAGGAAAACCTGAGCCTGCCACTTTCAATAACGCCACATCTGTGCGCTCATCACTACCGACAACGGTCGCGTCTATTTCACGGCGGTCATTTAATACAATGGTCACTTTAGACGCATTTTCTACGACATGATGGTTCGTTAATAAATAGCCATCTTTACTGATAAAAAATGCACTGCCATAACCCGTTTTTTCTTGTGGAATTTGTTGCTGTGGAATAATGACCTGATTTCCAAAAAAGCGTTTTAAAATTTCAGGCACTTGTTGTTGCAAAAGCTCTTCTTGAGTCAATTTTTTAACAACACTCACACTTACGACGGCAGGACTCACTTGCTCAACTAAATTAGAAAAATCGACTGGCGTAGCTGCATGCGATTGAACAGCTACAACAGCAAATACCACTGCGTATAACCCTGTTTGCATTGTTTGAATTTTCATCTCAAGTATTCACTCAAATTATTGATGTTTTGGAATATGATCGGTTTTATCATAAAGCATCTAAGTGCTTCGTAATAAAATGTTTATTATGTTTTGTATAAACAGTAGCTTAATTCAAGCTTAAAATTTAGATCTTGATTCATATTATTCATCATACTAAAGCATTTATGCTCTTGCCTTTTGTGCAAAAAAGCGGTGTTATTACCAGACTTTTTTTCAAATTAGCTGATGGATATGTCTAATTTAGAAACAACACATCATTTTGATGTGATTATTGTGGGTAGTGGCGGTGCAGGCTTAAGCTTAGCGTTATCGCTTCCGAATCATTTTAATATTGCTGTTCTGGCGAAGTCGATACTGACTGATGCAAGTACTTATTTTGCGCAAGGTGGTGTGGCAGCAGTATTGGATCAGACGGACTCTATTGAGCAGCATATAGATGACACAATGATTGCAGGCGCAGATTTATGTGAATTTGGCGCTGTTAAACAGACTGTTGAAGGCGGGAAGCCCTCTGTAGACTTTCTATTAAAACATGGTGTGCAATTTACCTTAGATGAACAAGAACAATTACATTTAACCCGTGAAGGAGGTCATTCGCAGCGTCGTATTATTCATGCTGCCGATGCCACAGGACGTGCCATTTCAACTACGCTGGTACAGCGTGCACAAGAAAAATCCAATATTCATATTTTTGAAAATTATATTGCTATAGATTTAATTACCTCACACAAGCTAAATCTGGATGAAGACAACCGTGCATTGGGTTTATACGCCCTAGATGAAAAAAACGAAAAAGTGCATACCTTTTTAGCTCCATTCACAGCACTGGCGTGTGGTGGCGCAATGAAAGCTTATTTATATACATCCAATCCAGATATTGCCACAGGTGATGGCATTGCCATGGCTTACCGCGCGGGATGCCGTGTCGCCAATATGGAATTTAACCAATTTCATCCAACCTGTTTATATCATCCGCAAGCGCGTTCTTTTTTAATTACAGAAGCTATGCGCGGTGAAGGTGCTTATTTACGCCTACCTGATGGTGAGCGTTTTATGTTGCGTTTTGATGAGCGCGCTGAACTTGCACCACGCGATATTGTAGCGCGGGCCATCGACTACGAAATTAAGCGCTTAGGTATTCGTCATGTTTGGTTAGACATTACCCACAAACCTGAAAGTTTTGTAAAAGAACATTTTCCAACCTTGTATGAACGACTGCTTGAATTGGGTATCGACATTACCAAAGAAATGATACCCGTTGTACCTGCCGCACATTACACCTGTGGTGGCGTAGTGGTAGATGAAAACAGCGAAACCGATATTGCTGGTTTATATGCGATTGGCGAGACCTCTTATACAGGTTTGCATGGCGCTAACCGAATGGCCAGTAACTCACTTTTAGAATGCTTCGTATATGGCATGGCCGCCGCTAAACACATTGAAATTGGATTACCAACTGATTATCAATCGCCACAAGTGCCTGCTTGGGATGATTCGCAAGTGATGAACCCTGACGAAGACGTGGTGATTTTACAAAACTGGGATGAACTGCGCCAAACCATGTGGAATTATGTCGGTATTGTGCGTAGTACCAAACGTTTGCAACGTGCGTTACACCGTATAGAAATGCTCAAGCGGGAAATCACCGAATATTATCAAGACTATCAGGTCAGTAAGAATTTGATTGAATTACGTAATTTAGTCTTAGTTTCAGAAATGATTGTGCGCTGTGCCATGGAACGCAAAGAATCACGTGGTTTGCACTTCACTTTAGATTACCCTGAACTTGGCCCTGAACTGCGTAAAACTGTACTCACGCCACCAAACTTTCAAGTTGAACAACCTTTGCTGAATGCCTAGTATTTAAAAAGCCGAATCGAATGATTCGGCTTTTTATATCGCAAGAGTTATCAATAATAAGTTTTCAGCGCAGCCTCAAAAGTCAATAAATGCAATTTTAGTAAATCGGGCAAAGGTTGATACCCGCCAGCCAATACAAACATGATGGGCAATTGATGACGCTTGGCTAATTGAAAAACCATCTCTTCACGTTTTTGAATTAATTCTGTCGTCAACCAACTTGACCCAAACGGATCGAGCTGATGGCAGTCCATCCCTGCTTGATAAATAATTAAATCTGCACCCCAAGCCAAGGCTTGCTGAAAACCTTCATGCACAGCCATGGTATATTGCGCAAAATTCCCACGGTCTTTATGTATATGACAAGTCAGCGCACGCTCATAGGTCGGGCAACCAAAGGCTAAACCATAAATACTATAATTAAATAAATTATCTAATCGGCGGGTAAAATCGGCAGTACCATCGCCCCCATGCTGATCGCAATCTAAGATAAAAATTTTCTTGTCTGGGAACTGCTGCGCGACCAAAGCCAATCCATTAAAAGTACAAAATGAACCACCAAAGTGATAGGCCGCATGATGAAAACCTTGTGCAATATTGGCTGAAATACCATTTTTCAATGCCAATTCTGCTGCCAAAATCTGTCCTGCATTAATGCTTAATACCGCATCGCGGTGTTTTTCAGACCATGGTTTAAACCCTGACATGACTGCCAGTTTTTCAGGGGTTCCAGTCTGAAAAGCACTGACATAGGCAGGATCATGCAACAACTTCAGTATTTCAATATCTAAAGTTTCAGGCTCGTGAAATTGAATCCCTTGCCATGTACTCAGCGCATCAGCTACGGCTTTTAACTTCTCCATACTGTTGGTATGGGTCGTAGAAATATAATTCGGTGAATAACAAACATCCAACATAGAAAGCTACCTAAATTGTGTAAGCGCGACATCAAGTAACTGCTGAATTTGAGTCGTTTCTGGACTATATAGCCCATTTGCAACTTGCTGATCAAAATGCGTGCTAAATGCCCGTTTTCTATTTTTAGGCGATACTGCCAATGTCGTCAGTCTTAAAAACCAAAATCCATTAATAGCAGAATATGGCAGAATAAAACCTTTGAATTCTTTATTTGGGGTCTTATTTTCAATGTGCTCAGATGAATAATCGACAGAGAACAATGAGCCTTGAGGGACTCGAATACCATTCATCAAAATGGGTTTTAAACTAATACAAGAATGATTATCCCCCATATTTAATTTTTCCATCAGCAAAGGTTCATTTTGCTCATCGACAAAAATATTAATTGAACCACTGCGGAGCACACGGCGATGAGCAATTTTCAGGAAAAAATTTTCAGCCATGGGACACGAACCCACTTTAGGACGCTCGGCTAAACTTTTTAATTCTGTTAAACCCGTCTGCTGCGTATCTTTCGGTAAAATGATATCTTCAATTAGGTCGCAAATTAATTTACTTTCTTCTAATTCTGCATACTGGCTAATCTGCCTCAGTTGCTGTTGAAATTTGATTTCATTCTGCAAATGACTCAACTCATTGGGCGTATTTTGTACAAAATATTGCAACGGTGGCTGTATATCTAAATTATGCCAATCCGCTAAGTTATGAAGATGTTTTAGCTCACCAAGAGCATGTTGGCGTTTAACACTAAAATCATCAAAAATTTTTAAATCATAAAACGTATTACAGTCGCGTGGCGTATTAATATAATCGGCCAAAACACGCGTGGCTTGCGTATAACCACAGCCCCTACGTTCAGTTTGATGTGAATAATGCTCATTTAACATTTCTGTCAATTTTACCGATAACGGCTGAGCCCGCTCACGAAATAACTGTACAACTTCCTGCTCTTTTATAGTCATTTAGTTTCCTACTTGACGCTCTACTTTATTATCGTTTTTAAAATCATTTTCGCGATTTGACCCATTCAGCACCTTGCATTCAATGTGCATAAACTGAATCAGCTCATGTTTTAAAACCCCAAATGAAACACAAAAAAATCGGATTACCATCTCATTTTTTATACTTCGTTATACATTTTTAAAAGCGCAGACTCGCCCTTATTTAGCAAAATCGTTTGGTGGAATCGAATACGTTCCTGTCACATGCGCGACAGGATCATCCAAATCAACAGAATAAATCCAGACCTCGGCAACAATTAATGCTTTCCCTACTTTCATTAATTTACACGTCCCACGCAGGTTTTGGCTACCAGAGGGCTTACGTAAAAAATTAATATTCATATTGGTGGTCACAGCCAATCCCACAATCCCAATTTCACCCATAATGGCGACATACATGGCAAAATCAGCCAAGGCCATCATGGTTGGGCCAGAAATGGTATTTCCTGGTCGTAAATCATTTTCGCTCACACGCCACAATAAAGACGCGCCTTTTTCAGTCACGGCCTCAATATCACATTGAGCTAAACTTTGTGGAAAAAATTGCGTTAAAAATTGCAATATCTCTTGCTGTGTACTGCGCATAAAAAAAATCATCCATAATCATTATCATGCATGATTTTTTAAATGATTTTACCGAACAAAGCTATGGCATTTTAAATAGATTAAAAATACGTTAAAGCTTGCTCAAAAACCTGTTCTGGACTTTGAGATGCATCTAAACGCTTCACCCGTTCAGGATGGCGTACAGACAAAGTTTCATAGCCGGCCCTTACTTTCTCAAAGAAAGTAACTTTCTCTTGTTCAAAGCGATCGAGTTCACCCCGTGCACGTGCTCGATTCATCCCAATTTCAATGGGTGCATCTAGCCAAAAAGTGAAATCTGGCATACGACTGACAAAGTTAGCATTCAGCAACAGTAATTTGTCTTCACTTAAACCGCGACCAGCACATTGATAGGCAAAACTGGCATCGGTAAAACGGTCACACAGCACTGTTTTACCCGCTTCTAACGCAGGCAAAATCACTTGACTCAAATGTTGTGCACGAGCCGCATACATCAGTAGCAGTTCAGTGTCATTACACATTTTTTCTTCATGATTTACAGACAATAGCAATGCGCGAATTTGCTCTGCCATCGGTGTTCCACCCGGTTCACGGGTTAAGACCACATCTTGACCTTGTGCAATAAAATGATCATAAATTTTACGGATGAGCGTGGTTTTGCCAACCCCTTCGGTGCCTTCAAAACTAATAAACATGCTCACTCCTTAATTCTTTGAACGTATAACGGCAAGATAGTCCTGCACAGCGCGATTATGGTCCTGCAATGTTGCAGTAAAATTGTGCCCCCCATTACCTGTCGCCACAAAGTAAATATTGTTGGAACGATCTGGATGCATTGCGGCTTCAATGGCTTTTTTGCTTGGCAAGGCAATTGGTGTTGGCGGTAAGCCATTGATGGTATAGGTGTTATATGCTGTTGGTGTACGTAAATCTTGACGGGTAATATTACCTGCATATTTATCACCCATACCATAAATAACGGTTGGGTCAGTCTGTAGGCGCATCCCTAATTTCAAACGACGGACAAATACACCCGACACTTGTTCAAGCTCTTTATCTAAACTGGTTTCTTTTTCTACAATTGAAGCCATGATTAGGGCTTCATATTTATCTTTATACGGTAAATCAGCTGCGCGATTCGCCCAAGCCTGATCCAATGCTTTCATTTGGCGCACATATAAATCTTTCAAAATTTTCTTGTCAGATTCACCTTTGGCAAAGAAATACGTATCTGGTGCAAACAAACCTTCAGGATGATGATACGGAATTTCTAAGGCTTTCAAGATTTCATCATGGGGCAAATGACTGATGTCGTGCGTCACCAACTGATCTTTTTTCAGAGTATCGATTAACTGTTTAAAGGTTGTGCCTTCAATCACTAAAATACGGTTCATCTGCGCATTATCAACATTGGAAATCATCTGCATGACTTCACGTACACTCATGCCTTGACGCACTTCATACACCCCTGCTTTTAAGGTGTCATGAATCATCAGTTTTTGATAAAGTTTTAATATAATTGGGAAACTTACTTTATCTTCTTTGGCTAAGCGGTCAATAAAACCCGAATAGGTATCGCCTTCGCCAATGGCCAGCATTTGCTTTTTGCCTTCTATAGGATAAGCCTTAAATAGACTAGACCATAAAACAATGCAAAGTAGTACAACAAAGCCAACGGCAAACCCCAAAAAAACTTTCGGTTTAGACGTGGATTGTGAATTTTTCTTTTGGGCTTTTGGCTTGGCTGATGACATATTTAACGGATCTGATTCAATTGAAGCGTTTGAAATAGTTCAGTACAGGCCTGAACATCTAAAGGTTTTCCATTTAAACTGGATGCAATTTTCATGGGATGCAAAGCATTACAGAAGAAAACACTTTGAAATGTCGGTATTTCTTCCATATCGACCAATCGTTGTGTACACGTTATACCTTGCAATTGCATACGCGATAAAATTTCTGCGCGCATAGTCCCGTGCACGCCATTATAGCGAAGTTCGGGCGTAATCCACCTATCATTTATACGAATAAAACAATTACTGCTTACCCCTTCAACCACAGATCCCTGAATATCCATCACCAAGGCTTCTGCCCAACCCTTCTGGTCTGCTTCTTGTTTCAACAGAACTTGTTCTAAACGGTTTAAGGTTTTTAGACCGACTAAATTCGGCATACTAAAACCAATCACTTGCTCTAAAACACCACTGGAAAAGGTTTCATACTCAAAATCGGCAAGCTCTTTCGGATAAAAAAACACCCAAACATCGGCAGGATGTTCTGGCAAGCTATAACCACGTTGCCCTTCACCACGGCTTAGAATAATTTTTAAAGTGCCACTTGCAGAAGAATTTTGTTGTTGAATCAATTGTATGCTTTGCTGAACCAAGTTTAAATTTGCGCCTAAGTACAAACGCTCATTACTGTTATGCAAACGAGCAAAATGTAAATCATTTAGCTCAAGAACACCCTGTCG
The DNA here is from genome assembly GCF_001707755.1 of Acinetobacter celticus. Classification (GTDB taxonomy): domain Bacteria; phylum Pseudomonadota; class Gammaproteobacteria; order Pseudomonadales; family Moraxellaceae; genus Acinetobacter; species Acinetobacter celticus. Next base: position 269,078 of record NZ_MBDL01000009.1, read on the forward strand.
CATACGAGCCGTACTAAAACATCCATCGCCATAATGAAATGCGCGGTCTAATACTGAAACGGTATTCATTTCTTGTGCATTCTTAAAACATTGCATTAAAAAGACTTCCTGTTCATCGGCTTCTAGTTTAAGAACAGTCACACTGGTTTGATAGCTTTTTTATTCATATAAAATTCATTTCTTCTTATTTTTTCATCATAAAAGTTAACGTTACTCTTTGCCTTGTCATCACACCTATTTCAAATTTCAAGGATATCCACATGCGTACATTAAAAATTGGGGTTTTAGCCATACTTATTTCAGCAACATCATTTAGTGCCCTTGCAAAAGACTTTTTAAATGTCTCTTACGACCCCACTCGTGAATTGTATGAAAACTTTAATAAAGAATTTGGCAGTTATTGGAAAAAAAATACAGGTCAAGACATTAACTTTAAACAATCGCATGGTGGTTCTGGTAAACAAGCCCGCTCGGTCATTGATGGTTTAGATGCCGATGTAGTGACCTTAGCTTTAGCCGCCGATATTGATGCTATTGCAGAAAAATCAAATTTATTGCCAAAAGACTGGCAGAAAAAATTCCCAAACAATTCGACACCGTATACATCAACCATTGTATTTTTAGTACGTAAGGGCAACCCAAAAGGCATTAAAGATTGGGGCGATTTAATTAAAAATGATGTCGGTATTATTACCCCAAACCCAAAAACATCGGGTGGTGCGCGCTGGAACTATTTGGCAGCTTGGGCTTGGGCCAAACATCAAGCGGGTGGAACTGATGCCAAAGCACAAGAATTTGTCCGTCAAATTTATAAAAATACCAAAGTGCTTGATTCTGGCGCACGTGGCGCAACCACAACATTTGCTGAACGTGGTATTGGCGACGTATTACTGGCTTGGGAAAATGAAGCCCATTTAGCCTTACGTGAACAACCCGGAAAATTCGAAATTGTGACTCCGTCGCTGTCTATTTTGGCTGAACCTCCTGTCGCAATTGTCGAAAAAAATGCCCAAAAAGATGGCAACCTAACCCTTGCCAAAGCCTATTTGAATTATCTTTATTCCCCTGCAGGTCAGACTATTGCTGCCAACAATTTTTACCGTCCACGCAATACAGCAGTCGCAGCCAAATATAAAACCGTATTCAAACCTTTAAAACTGGTCACGATTGATAAAGAATTTGGAGGGTGGAGCAAAGTGCAAAAACGTCACTTTGAAAATGGTGGTGTGTTCGATCAAATCGTCAAAACCAACAGCACCAAATAATTAAAAACCAATAGGAAAAAACTGGCATTTTTTTATTGCTTGAATACTTGAAGTGTAGAGTAACCAACATATCTCTTTTATTCATATAGAATTCATTTTTTATTATTTTTTATGCATAAAAGAAGGCGTTATTCTGTCTTTATGTTACAAAATCATTCAGCATATTAGAGGTCTACATGAGCATTCCAACGCTTTCATTGGGTGCAGTCAAAAGACCTTTTCAATGTGTTTTATGATCCAATGCTTGAACGCTCTAAAAGTGTCAATCAAACATTTGGCAAATATTGAAAAAGTCGTACCAGTCAAAAAATTAATTTTAAACAGCTTTATGGTCGCTCTACTAAGCAAGCCCATAATGGTGGTTTTTCTCGACCAAAGCGTAAAAGCAAATAGCACTGAAAAATAGTACCAGAAGGATGAAGGAGTAACGACATGACTCATACTGTAATTGTTCCGGGTGTTGGTGGTAGTGAAAATACTCACTGGCAATCATGGTTACAACGCCAATTCATGTCGTGCTCTCGTGTGCATCAAGCCAATTGGAATCATCCTGTATTAAAGGATTGGGTGGCACAGTTTGTAAAAACTGTCACGCCAATTCAGGACGATATTCAAATTGTGGCGCATAGTTTTGGTTGCTTAACAACGGTGGCAGCACTAGCACAGCACCCAGAACTCAAACCTAAAATCAAAAAAATGATTTTAGTTGCACCTGCAAACCCTGCTCGTTTTGGTGATGCGGGTTTCGCCCATGATAGTCAAAATGATTATGCTACGTATTTTCATCAATTAAAAATTGATGTACCAACCACTCTGCTCATTAGTGAAAATGACCCTTGGCTGACCTTTAAAGATGCCAAGCACCTTGCAAAAACTTGGAAATTAAAGCCAATCAACATGGGCTTAGCAGGTCACATTAATGTTGCATCGGGTTATGGCCCTTTTCCTGAAATTTTTGATTATTTAATTTCAGAAAAAACCATGCAACATATTAATATTACTGATGAGCACAAGTACTTATTTAAATTTGCAATTTAGTCTTTGCAAATTATGCTTGATCCGAATTTTTATCTTTACTGACTGTATTTAATCAATTTTCTCTTTTTGGGAGTCATCATGTCACAGCGATCCCGAGTGCTGCCAGGATTTGGTCTTTCTCTAGGCTTTACCCTAGCGTATTTATCATTAATTGTACTGATTCCTTTGTCTGCGGTTTTTATTAAATCATTAGACATTGGTTGGGACGGTTTATGGGAAATTTTAAGCTCAGAACGTATCTTAAAATCTTTACAATTAAGTTTTAGCACCGCCATTATTGCAGCCTTAATCAATGTAGTCTTTGGTTTATTATTGGCATGGTGCTTAGTACGCTACAGTTTTCCGGGTAAACGTATTGTTGATGCATTGGTAGATTTACCTTTTGCACTGCCAACGGCTGTTGCGGGTATTGCCCTAACGTCTTTATATGCACCCACAGGATGGCTTGGTCAATATCTAGAACCTTTAGGGATTAAAGTTGCCTATACCCCAATCGGGATTACGTTGGCACTGATTTTTATTGGTATTCCATTTGTTGTGCGTACTGTCCAGCCTGTATTAAGTGACCTTGAAACCGAATTGGAAGAAGCCGCTTCTGCTTTAGGTGCAAACCGTTTTCAAATTATTACTAAAATTATTTTGCCTATTTTGCTTCCTGCGCTCATTACAGGTTTTGCTTTGGCATTTGCACGTGGTGTCGGCGAATACGGTTCGGTGATTTTTATTGCAGGTAACCAACCCTTTGAAACAGAAATTGCCCCACTGATGATTATTTCGCGCTTAGAAGAATATGACTATGCAGGTGCAACAACCATTGCCGTAGTGATGTTGGTGATTTCATTTACGATTTTATTTTTGATTAATTTAGTTCAAGCATGGGCAAGCCGTCGTACGGGGAGAACTGCACAATGAGTTCACATACCAACAGCAACGCCTTAGCTAAAAAACTACAATCACGCGATGCCACACGTGAACCCGCTATCGTCCGTATCATCTTAATTAGCATTGCACTTATTTTCTTTTTAAGTTGCTTAATGTTGCCCCTGATTTTGGTTTTTGTAGAAGCCTTTAAACAAGGTGTTGGGGTTTATTTTCAAGCTTTGGTCAACCCAGACACCTTATCAGCAGTGAAGTTAACCTTATTGACGGCAGCCATTGCTGTGCCTTTGAACGTGGTATTTGGTGTCGCTGCAGCATGGTCGGTTGCTAAGTTTAATTTCCGTGGTAAATCTATTTTAACCACCATTATTGATATGCCATTTTCAGTTTCACCGGTCATTGCAGGTCTAATGTTGGTACTGATTTTTGGTACACAAGGCTGGTTTGGTGGTTGGCTGATGGATCATGATATTAAAGTGCTATATGCCGTTCCTGCTATTGTCATGGCGACGATCTTTATTACTGTACCTTTTGTTGCACGTGAATTGATTCCACTGATGGAAGCACAAGGCACTGAAGAAGAAGAAGCGGCAATTGTACTGGGTGCAAATGGCTGGCAAACCTTTTGGAAAGTGACACTTCCCAATATTAAATGGGGTTTAATTTACGGCGTAATTCTGTGTAATGCCCGTGCAATGGGTGAGTTTGGTGCAGTATCTGTGGTTTCTGGTCATATTCGCGGCGAAACCAATACCCTGCCACTACACGTCGAAATCCTTTATAACGAATATACCTTCAGTGCAGCCTTTGCTGTTTCATCCCTCTTGGCATTACTGGCAATTGTCACCCTCATCTTAAAAACATGGGTCGAAATTCGTCAAGAAAAACAAGACCAACGCAATGAAGATTCAACTGCTTCTTAAGGAATGACCTCATGAGTATTCAAGTAAAAAATATTGAAAAACACTTTGGTGCATTCCACGCACTGAACAATATCTCTTTAGATTTTCCAGATGGCCAATTGGTAGCATTATTGGGGCCATCGGGCTGTGGTAAAACCACCCTACTGCGTATTATTGCGGGTTTAGAGTCTGCAGACGGCGGTCAAGTTATTTTAGAGGGTGAAGATGCAACCAATGTTCACGTGCGTGAACGTGAAGTTGGTTTTGTATTTCAGCACTATGCCCTGTTCCGACACATGACTGTGTTTGAAAACATTGCTTTTGGTTTACGTGTACGCCCACGTTCAACACGCCCAAATGAAGCAGAAATTAAAAAGCGTGTGACCCGTTTGCTAGATTTGGTGCAATTGAGCTTTTTAGCTGACCGTTATCCTGCACAGCTTTCTGGCGGTCAACGTCAACGTATTGCACTTGCACGCGCCTTAGCAGTTGAACCACGTGTATTATTACTCGATGAACCTTTTGGTGCTTTAGATGCCAAAGTTCGTAAAGAACTACGCCGTTGGTTACGGACTTTACATGACGAATTACACATCACTTCTATTTTTGTCACACACGATCAGGAAGAAGCCCTTGAAGTAGCTGACCAAATTATTGTGATGAACAAAGGAAATGTCGAACAGATTGGTTCACCACGTGAAGTCTATGAAAAACCTGCTACGCCATTTGTATTTGACTTTTTAGGACAAGCCAACCGCTTTGAAGGTCAAAATAGCAACGGCATCATTCAAATTGGGGAAGACCGCATTCAATTGCCACAACAACCCAATGCGCCACAAGGATCAGTCATTGCCTTTGCACGTCCAAATGAACTTCGTATTCATGCACAGCCTCAGGACAATGCCATTCAAGCCACCTTCCTTCGTGAAATCTGGATTGCAGGAAAAGTTTTAGCCGAACTACAAGATCGTCAAGGCAACTTAATTGAAATTTCACTGACGCCAGATGAAGCTAAATTGCATCAATACCGTCCAAACCAAACCGTTTGGCTCAGTGCATCTGCTTTGCATTTATTTGAAAACCAAGTCGCTTAAGGCTTTATGATGGGGTATAGCACCCCGTCAACTTAGAGGTACGCAACAACATGAATTTCCAACAACTTAGAATTATTAGAGAAACAGTTAGACAGAATTTCAACTTAACTGAAGCGTCGGCGGCCTTATATACCTCACAATCGGGTGTGAGTAAGCATATTAAAGACTTGGAAGATGAATTAGGTGTTCAGCTATTTATTCGTAAAGGCAAACGCTTATTGGGCCTAACTGAGCCCGGTCAATCTTTATTGGGTATTGTAGAGCGCATGTTGGTCGATGCAGATAATATTAAACGTCTTGCAGATGACTTTAACAAAGTCGATGAAGGCACATTGACGATTGCCACCACACATACGCAAGCACGTTATGTTTTACCGCCAATTGTGAATCAGTTTAAAAAAGATTTTCCAAAAGTTCACCTCATTTTGCAACAGGCCAGCCCTGTCGAAATTACTGAAATGCTTTTAAAAGGTGATGCCGATATTGGGATTGCCACGGAATCGTTAACAACCGAAGATAATTTGGCCAGCGTGCCATTTTATAATTGGCAACACAGCATTATTACCCCACAAAATCATCCACTGACATTCAATGAAAATATCAGCATTGAAGATTTATCACATTATCCTATCATTACCTATCATGGTGGCTTCACAGGTCGCTCTAAAATTGATGAGGCCTTTGAAGAGGCCGGCTTTGATGTTGATATTGTGATGTCTGCCCTAGATGCCGACGTCATTAAAACCTATGTCGAACTGAACATGGGCGTGGGTATTGTCAACAATGTTGCCTATGATGCAGAACGTGATTACCGTTTAAAACAAATTGCAACTGATCTTTTTGGCATTAACACCACATGGCTTGCCGTACGCAAAGGACATCTATTACGTGGCTATGGCTATGAATTTATTTCTCTGTGCTCACCAGATGCAGATGTGAAAGCTTTAAAAAAAGTGGCTTATCCAGAAGACTAAATAAAATAAACCACAAAAAAAGAGACCTAGGTCTCTTTTTTTAAGCGTAAATTTTTTTTTATTATCACATAATTACTACACATTAAAAAAACAAAAAACACTTTAAATTCTAGGCCAGATTGATTATGAAGAATAGGATACCGCTCTTATTAATTGTCTTGTGTATTTCTGTACACAGTCACGGTGCCGCCTTAGAAAAATCAGGCCAAAGTATTTTGCCTTTTTTTGAAAAGGGCAATTATGCAGAGTTTTCAGTTGGCCAAATTCACGCCGATATTAGTGGAAAAAATCCCAATACAGGCTTTTCATCTGGCAATTTGGTGGATGACTACCGTTTGTTTCAGGCAACCATTAAGGCTCAGCTTCATTCACAGGTTTCTATTGGTCTATTACTCGACCAACCTTTTGGAATTAAAGTCAATTACTTCTACGCTCCTGAAGCAAGCTCTGATCATGCGCCATCCGAAGCGGTTAATGTTGATATTAATACCTACAATATTACTGCTTTAACGGGTTTTCAGCCGACTGTAAACTGGAATTTTTATGCAGGTTTAACACGACAACGTTTTGAAGGAAATATCCATTTATTTGGCAAAAATTACTCCTTTTTAAATGGCTATACTGCACAATTAAAACCTGATGATGCAACGGGATGGTTGCTTGGTCTGAATTATCAGCGTCCAGAAATTGCCTTACGCACCAGCCTGACCTATCGTTCAGAAGTTAAACATCGTGTCCGTACCACAGAGCTTTCTCCTTTATATAATTTATCCGAACAATCGACAGCTATTGATACACCACAATCTGTAAATTTTGATTTTATGAGCGCCATCAGTACATCAAATTTAGTTTTTGGCACAGTGCGTTGGGTCAATTGGGAAGATTTTGAAATTCAGCCTGCGGGCTTTCAAAGTATTCTTAATCCATACATTCATATCCCCTCCGTTTCTGGTTTGAAGCTAATCAATTACCAATCAGATCAATGGTCTGCAAAACTTGGAATTGCCCATTTACTGAATGAAAAGTTATATCTCAGTGCAGAAACCTCATGGGATTCTGGAAGCAATAATCCTGCATCTGCAACCAATCCTGCCAATGGCTATAATGGTATTGGTGCTGGCTTTAGATATAATATTTCACCTAAAACATTTGTTTCTAGTGGACTCTATTATTTAAAGTTAAAGCCCGCAAAAACAGATACAACCAGTCTTGCCGTCACCTCTTTGTCCACCCTTGAAGATAAAGATGTATGGGCTTATGGTTTTAAGGTCGGCCATTATTTTTAAAATATAGAATTAAAAAACGGGCCAAAGCCCGTTTTTATTGCAATTACAGTTGAATAGATTTTACCAGTGGTAACTTACACCAACTTTACCCACTGGCATCCATTGGTATTTGTCATCTTGTTCAATACTACGTTGATGATCTTCAAGTAACTCACGGTCAGCAGTTGTACCACCTACAGCAGTTAATCTAGCAGTTGGGTTACCTGTATAATATGCACCCACTTCACCAAATACGCCCCAATTTTTATTCAATTTAGGTGCAAAACCGAATCCTAAGTATGGTGCAATATCGTTGTCATAAGAAACTTTACCATTTAAGCTTTCAAAAGAAGTTTTTTTGCCACCAATTTCAATTTCACCGCTTTTCGCTGTAGATTTCAAACCATATTCTGTGTCTACATAACCCACACCTGCAGCCACATAAACACCTTGAGCCCAACGGTTTGCGCTTGCGCCCCAAGGACGAATTTCAGCATTTAAATAACCTAGTGTGTTATCCATATCCATATCGTATTTCACACCATCTACAGATAAGTCGTCAGACCATGAAATATCGCCACCATTATAACCCAGTGCTAAACCCACATACGGGTTTGCAGTCCAAAGTAATGCACCACCGTAACCCGTGGTTCCCACTTCGGCACGAACACCAGTCGGAATTAATTTATTTTGATCAAAAATATAACCATCATCTATAACAGATGAATCTGCCATTGCAGTACCCGCAGATACCAATAGTGATGTTGCTAAAATTGTGCGTAAAATTTTCATTATGTTTTTCCTCAAATACAAACGTTTAAAATTATTGACCATTTGTATGGTTCCTTCGCATGCCGTGAAATATAAGCGATAAATTGCTCACCGTTTATTCAAATTTCACTTGGTTTTTGTTATTTTTTGATACATCTTTTTTCTTCATGTTAATTTAAAAAGGTTTTTCATCTTTCCTTAACTAAACGAAACAAAAAAATTCTACTTCTCATACTTTTAGTAATTAATTCCAATCTATTGTTCATTTTCCACCTCTTGCTCGCCCAATATAGTGTAAAATCTAGGAAATTTTTTTCTGGAAGGAAGATCATGTCTCAGCTTTCAACAATCATTGAACAAGCTTTTGAAGACCGTGCTAATTTTACAGCAGCGGATTGCTCAACTGAAATTCGCCAAGCCGTTGAAGAAGTTATTGCGGGTCTAGATAACGGTACTTTACGTGTCGCTGAAAAAATTGATGGAACATGGGTTGTTCATCAATGGGTTAAAAAAGCGGTATTGTTATCATTTAAATTAAATGACAACAAACCAATGGAAGCTGGCGATCTTCGTTTCTATGACAAAGTTGATACTAAGTTTGCTGATTGGACTGAAGAACAATTTAAAGCAGCGGGTGTACGTGTAGTTCCTCCTGCTGTTGCACGTAAAGGTTCTTTCCAAGCGAAAAATGTTGTGTTAATGCCATCTTATGTGAACATTGGTGCATATGTAGATGAAGGCACAATGGTTGACACTTGGGCAACTGTTGGTTCATGCGCTCAAATTGGTAAAAACGTTCATTTATCTGGTGGCGTAGGTATTGGTGGTGTACTTGAACCGCTTCAAGCCAATCCAACAATCATTGAAGATAACTGCTTTATCGGTGCGCGTTCTGAAATTGTTGAAGGCGTAATTGTTGAAGAAGGTTCTGTCATTTCTATGGGTGTGTTCATTGGTCAATCGACTAAGATTTATGACCGCGCAACAGGTGAAATCCATTACGGCCGTGTACCTGCAGGTTCAGTGGTTGTTTCTGGTAGCCTTCCATCTAAATGCGGTACTTACAGTCTTTATGCTGCAATTATTGTGAAAAAAGTGGACGCAAAAACACGTGCGAAAACGAGCTTGAATGATTTACTACGCGAAGACTAAGCATATGTCTTAATGCTCTTACGGAGCTATCGCACCTCATCTCTACGGTCAGCCATGATCGTAGAGATTTTTGTTTTTCTACATCTGGTTTAATTTTGTTATGAATACGCTTCGATCTTCCGCAATTCCTGTTTCCGATCCTTCTGCGGGGCTACGCATTACGGAGATTTTTTATTCTTTGCAAGGCGAAGCCAATGCCGCAGGTTTACCTACAGTTTTTATCCGTTTAACCGGTTGCCCTTTACGCTGTACTTATTGCGATACAACCTATTCGTTTGAAGGTGGTGAGCGAAAATCATTAGAAGAAATTATTCAAACCACTTTAGATTTTAAAACGCCTTATATTTGTGTGACTGGCGGTGAACCGCTTGCTCAACCCAATGCATTGCCATTAATGAGCCGTCTTGCAGATTTAGGCTGTGACGTTTCTCTTGAAACCAGTGGTGCTTTAGATGTATCTAAAGTTGACCCACGTGTTTCCAAAATTTTAGACTTAAAAACCCCCACTTCGGGTGAAGTTACACGCAATTTACTCAGCAACTTCGATCATTTAACTCAGCATGATCAGATTAAATTTGTGATCTGTAATCGCGAAGATTATGAATGGTCAAAACAGCAAGTTGAACAGTATGCTTTAAATGAGAAAGTCAGCACTGTATGGTTCTCTCCGGCTTTTGCTGTCGAAAAAGGCGTTGTGCGTTTGCCACAACTTGCACGTGATTTAGCACAATGGATTTTAGAAGACCATCTCCCTGTTCGTTTTCAACTACAGTTGCATAAACTGTTATGGAACGATGAAACTGGTCGTTAATTTTTTTCTATATTGTATATAGATTCATTTTTGGAGATTTAAATATGCGCCGTCGCGCCATAGTTTTATTATCTGGAGGCTTAGACTCAACAACTTGTTTGGCTTGGGCTCAAGCGCAATATGAATGTATTGCTTTAAGCTTTATGTATGGTCAGCGCTCAACCACAGAACTGGATGCAGCGCGTATATTGACTAAACAAGCAGGTGTAGAACATCGTGTCATTAATATCGATTTAGGTAACTTAGGCGGTTCTGCCTTAACAGACCTAAGTATTGATATTCCAGATCATGAACAAGAAGGGATTCCTATAACGTATGTCCCTGCACGTAACACGATTTTCTTATCTTATGCATTAGCAGCTGCCGAAGTTTTTGATGCAGAAGCCATTGTGATTGGTATTAATGCTGTTGATTACTCAGGTTATCCAGACTGCCGTCCTGAATTTATTGAAGCTTTTGCCAATATGGCTCGCCTTGCAACGAAGGTTGGCGTAGAAGGAAAACCGCTTAAATTTGAAACACCTCTGTTACATTTATCCAAAGCAAATATTATTCGCTTAGGTATAGAACATGGCGTAAACTACAGTCAAACGGTATCTTGCTATCAAGCAGATGACCAAGGGCGCGCTTGTGGTACATGCGATAGCTGTCGTCTTCGCAAACAAGGTTTTGCCGATGCGGAAGTTCAAGACCCAACCCGTTATATACCGAAATAACAAGGTTCAGTTTATGAAAAATTTAAAATCAAACATTATTCTTTCTGCTACATTCTCTGCTGTTGCCTTATTTGCATCGGCAGCGCACGCTGACAACGACAAACTTCAGCAAGCCTACAAAAGTACTAACGTAAAATCTGCGTTAATTAATGTTTGTAAAGAAGAAACGGGTAAAGGTAAAAAATTATCTACAGCAGAAGTAAGCAAATACTGTACTTGTGCTGTAGAAGCAGATGGTCGTTTGACCAATGCTCAAAAATGGGACATTCAAAGTACCATTAACCAAAAGAAAAGCCCTGCAACTTTAACTTTTGTTCAGAAACAAAATAAAGATTTACAAACTTGTTTTGGCCCACAGCTAACCAGCAAGCTTAAAAGCTTAACTGAAGAAGCAATGAAAGCTGCACAGGCTGCTCAAGCGAAAAAATAAGTTGATTTAAATACCACGAAAAGCCTGCAATTGCAGGCTTTTTTAGCTATGGATAATGTATGCAACACCAATGGAAAACCAACGCGAGCCAACAAAAATTTATCGTGTCTTATAGCGGTGGCAAAGACAGTACCCTCGCCTTGTATCACACAATGCAGGTCGGTAAAGCCCTTGGCTTAATTGTCATGCTTGAAGAACAAGGACTGCGTTCTCGTTCACATGCCATGAGCATGGAGATCATTCAAGCGCAAGCCAATGCCTTGGGCTTACCGATCATTACCGCATCTTCAAGTTGGAATGACTATGAAACTGAATTTTTAAAATTGTTAGCAGATGCCAAACAGCAAGGTGCAGACGTTTTAGTCACAGGTGATTTAGATATGCCTGAACATGGTTGTTGGCATGATCGGATGACGCAACAAACTGGGCTGAAACTCTGTATGCCACTGTGGCAACGCCCACATCGGGAAGTGATTGAGGAATTCATTCAGCTTGGTTTTAAGACCATGATTGTGACTGTTAATCTTGACTTGGGCATGAAAGTTGATGATTTAGGAAAAATTTTAACTCTGGACTATATTCAAGAATTAGAAAATCGAGGTATTGATCCTTGCGGTGAAGGCGGTGAATTTCACAGCACTGTGATTGATGGACCTTTATTTACAGCACCAATTGCTGTACGCAAAGGTGATATTCTATATCATGAAAATTATGCCTTTTTAGCACTCGAATTAGAAAGCAATTCATTTTAATCAAGGATTAAAGCATGACTGAAAATATTCAATTGCCAAACCAAGACTTCCCAACAACCACTGGCGAAGTTAACTTATCTACCCTTCCGTCAGAATGGCTGATTGTGTATTTTTATCCAAAAGATTCAACGCCAGGTTGTACGACACAAGCAGTCGATTTTTCTGCTTTGAAAGATCAATTTGAAGCGTTAAATACTACAATTATTGGTATCTCACGTGACTCGGTAAAAGCGCATCAAAACTTCACTGAAAAGCAATCACTGAGCATTAACTTGATTAGTGATAAAGAAGAAGTGCTGTGTAAGCACTTTGATGTGATTAAAGAAAAAAATATGTATGGTAAAAAAGTGATGGGCATTGAACGCTCAACCTTCATTTTCCATCATGGCAAACTGGTCAAAGAATACCGCAAAGTCAAAGCAGCGGGACATGCTGAACAAGTCCTAGAAGACCTTAAAGCACTTCAAGCTTAATTTTTCAATCTCAAAACCCCAAAATTATTGGGTTTTGAGATTATGTGTTTACTAGCAAAGAGCTTGCAATTCCCCACATGATGAAGGCAATTATGGCATCTAAAACTCGCCAAGCTTTTGGGCTTTCAAAAATTGGAATTAGTACACGCGCACCATAACCTAAGGCAAAGAAAAATAACCAAGATGCACTCACAGCACCTAACGCAAAATATACCGTGTGCTCAAATTGCGTTGAAATAGAACCCATAAAAATGACGGTATCTAAATAAACATGCGGATTGAGCCAAGTCAGTGCCAAACACATTAAAATACTCTGAATGAGATTACTTTCATTGCCAGAACTCATTTGCATTGTTTGCTGAGATTTCAATGCTTGTACCGCATGTTGATAACCATACCAAATTAGAAATAAAGCCCCGCCCCACTTCGCAAACTGAATAATCGAGGGGTAATGATGCAAAATGCTTGAAAAACCTGCTATTCCTAACGTAGTTAAAACTGAATCGGAAAGTGCACAAACAAAACACACCCAAAAAATATTTTGTTTCTTCAAGCCTTGTTTTAAGACAAAGGTATTTTGCGCGCCAATGGCCACAATCAAACTCAAACCAATCATCAAACCTTGTAAATATGTACTGAACATCGTGCTTAAACATTTAAATCGTGTGGCGCTATTATCTGTTCTTTTGTATTAAATTAAGTATTATTTAGAAAATATCAATTTAACTAAATTATTTTAAGTTAGGACAGGAATAGAGCATGCTAAATCATAAACAGTGTGATGCCTTTTTGGCTGTTGCTGAAACTGGAAGTTTTGATTTAGCTGCATCACGCCTTTGCATTACTGCCTCTGCCATTACGTTACGCGTACAAAGTTTAGAAAAAAATTTAGGTCATATGCTCATTGTGCGGGAACGCCCGTGTCGTGTGACAAAAGCAGGACAATCCCTCTTACATTATTTACAACATAGTCGGCTGTTGGAACATCGTTTAATGCAAGATTTAACGGGACAATCGGCTACAACTTTTTATCAAGTAAATATCGCCACAAATGCAGATTCACTTGCAACTTGGCTGTTGCCCCTCTTAAAACCTACCTTGATTGAACACAAAATTGTGGTGCATTTTCAGGTCGATGATCAATCGAAAACCCATCATTTAATGCAAGCTGGATTGGTAAATGCCTGTATCTCTACAGAATCTAATGCCATGAAGGGTTGCGTCACTCAGTTACTGGGTCAAATGACATATCGCATGGTGGCGACACCTGAATTTATTGAAAAGTGGTTTCATCAAGGTTTCAACCGAGAAGCTTTTAGATGTGCTCCCGCTATTATTTATAATAATAAAGATCATTTACATCATGATGTGATGCTTCAGCAATTTGGCTTAACTTGCGAAAGCTACCCACATTATTACATTCCATCTTCTCATGCATTTGCAGAAGCCATTTTTTTAGGCTTGGGTTTTGGCTTCGTACCTGACTATCAAATTGCTGAACGTATTCAGATGGGCGAACTGGTCGAAATTTTGCCTGAAACGCGGTGTAATTTACATTTATATTGGCATCATTGGAAACAACAATCTGAGATACTCAATACTTTAAGTGATGTTTTATTTACGCAAGCGGGTCAAGTTATGAATACTTTTAAATATTAATTACTTACTATTTCACTTGCCATTGACCAATCAGCTGTATATTGACCTTTTCACCCACGCCCCCATAGGCTTTTTTCATTCCAAAATCGCTTCGGTTAATTATCCCCGAAGCATCAACATCCAATAACTTTGGGTTCGAAACATTTGGCTTAAGCATGGCTTCAAAAATTACTGGCTTAGTAATGCCACGTAAAGTTAAATCACCTGCCACCGTATAATAATCTTGCCCTTGTGGTAAAAATTCTGTGCTTTTAAAAGTCGCTGTTTGATATTTTGCTGAATAAAAAAAACTTTCCCCCAATACAATAGCTCTTAAAGCAGGGTTATTAAACTTTAAGCTATTTGTGGGAAAAACTACCTGAACCGATGCATTTTGGGGTGTATTTATATCAAAATACAGCTTGGCCTGTGACTGATTAGAAACGCCCTTAACCGCTGAAAGTCCAACTGTTTTAATATCAAAACTAATACGACTGGTATCGGTCAATACCCAAGTTTTCGCATACACTGAGGATAATAGCCCCCAAACGACAAAACCAGTTAAAAGCCCGTGTTGTGCTAATTTTATAACGTTCATCCCATGCCCCACTTAACCATTTCTCCCCTTCACGTGCTGTTTACTGCTATAAAATTATGTCAATTCAAGATACCCAAATTCAGCTTAAATTGCTCTTATCTTTGGTCAAAAATTTGTGTTGTAATTGTAGATAGAGCGGTGTTTCTTTGAATTTTTGTAAAAAATCACGCGTACCTAGGGGAAAAGCAGCTTCAATAATTTCACCACGATAATAGGCTTCACGCATTGGTGTTGCAGACATTGAACCTTGCAGGCTATCTAGCTCGACCATTTCCCATTCAGGGAAAAACTTTAAATAATAAGATGAATCATCTTTAAAGTGCCCAATCAGACCAATATGATCTGTAAGTTGTGTTATATCCGAAACCAAAGATTTAACTAATGTTTGCCATTTGACATCGTCATATACATCAATCACGGGTACAAACTTAATTCGTTTTTGATGCTCCGCTGAAAAATTAGATAAGATCATTTCCTCTCGCTCATCTACGGTGAAAGGATTTTTAATATTGCGTTCATTTTGTGCAGAACCAAGCGCTAAAATGACGTAACGGCTTTCTTTTAGCGCTATTTGTATGGTTTGCATATGCGCCAAATGAAAGGGCTGAAAACGGCCAATAAAGACCAAATAATCATATTTATAGTTCATAACAAAATCATCGTTTTTTATGAACTCATGAGTTGCGCCAGCATGCTGAAAATGCGACATAATAAGCCCATAAAATTTGAATTAAATTGGAAGCAAGGATAGTACGATGACACTGAGCTGTATTCAACAACCTCATGAACATTTGGATGCGAATTTAGAAAATGGCGTACTGACTTTAGCCATTAATCGACCAAAAGCAAAAAATGCCTTATATGGCGAACTTTATTTATGGATTGCTAAAGCCTTAGATGAAGCCGATCTAGACAAAGACGTTCGCGTGGTCATTTTACGTGGTGCCGATGCTGATTTTAGTGCTGGTAATGACATGCAGGACTTCATGCAGTTTATTCAAACACCGTTGGCTGGAAAAGCAGGTGATGCTCCGCCATTTGTGGTATTAAAATCTGCCGCGAGACTCTCTAAACCACTCATCTGTGCTGTGCGCGGTGTTGCCATTGGCATTGGTGTAACCATTCTACTGCATGCCGATTTGGTATATAGCGATAACACTGCTTTATTCCAAATTCCGTTTGTCAGCCTAGGGCTTTCTCCAGAAGGCGCTTCAAGCAAATTACTAATTCAACAAGCAGGTTACCACAAAGCTGCTGAGCTTCTATTTACTGCACAAAAATTTAACAGTGAAAAAGCCTTAAATGCAGGTTTGGTCAATAGCATTGAAGATGATGTTTATGCGCATGCATTAAAACAAGCACACACTTTAGCAGCACTACCATTAGCTTCTATTAAGCAAACCAAAGCTTTAATGAAACATAATTTACAAGAAATTTTAGATTGTGTAGATGATGAAGCGGTAATTTTTATGCAGCGAGTTTCTTCACCAGAAATGGCTGAAGCCGTGGCTGCATTTATGCAAAAGCGTAAACCTGACTTTGCTCAATTCAACTAATCCTGTTGTCTTTAGTAAAAGATAGAAAAAACCACTTAGTACTATAAACAAAGTGGTTTTTTTCTTTTTCACCCTCATTGATTAATCATCCTTCAAAGAGTTCAAAGTAATGACTGAATCAACTAAAACTGCAAAAAATCGCTATTACGAACCAGCCCCGCAAGATATTGATGTCGAAAATTTTAAGAAGGTCATTACAAGCCGTCGTTCTGTACGCAAATTTACCGACAAAGCCATTCCAGCAGAGGTGTTAGATGACTGTCTAGATTTGGCATTACTTGCACCCAACTCATCTAATTTACAACCTTGGACTTTTTATGTGGTACAAACCTCAGCCAAAAAAAAGCAACTGGTAAAAGCATGTTTGGGTCAATTGGCAGCTAAAACTGCATCTGAATTAATTGTTTGCGTGGCACGTACTGACCGTGTAGATGAAATGGCAAAACTTAATATTTCTGAGTTTCCATTTCCTGAGGCACCTACAGCTGTACAAAAATATTACAAGTTTATTCCTTACAACTATAAGACCGGTTACTTTAATGCCCTAGGTAACTTTAAGAAAGTGGCTTTCAAAGTTGCACGTAGCTTAGATAAACAACTTCCTGTCACCGCATTTAACCCAGCAGATGCCAAATTATGGGCCAGTAAAACTACAGCTTTGGCCTGTGAAAATTTGGTCTTAGCTTTACGTGCTTATGGTTTTGACAGTTGTATGATGGAAGGTTTCGATGAGCCTTTGGTCAAGAAAATTTTAAACTTAAATGATCAGCAATTCCCTGTGATGGTGATTGGTGCAGGTGAACGTGCGAAAGATGGCGTATTTTTCCCGCAGTATCGTTTTGATCGTAAGTTATTTATTCAGAAGGTTTAAATTTCATAAAAATAAACAAATTACAGCCATTCGATACGCGGTAAAGTCATCAGCAACTGTTCGAGGCAGGATTAATATGCACCATAAAGTTTCTGTGATCAGTTTAATCGAATGATGGACTCTGCCGAGTTTTGCTGATGACAATGGTTTTGCCTACTTTTCCCGAAAGAAAAGTAGGTCGAACCGAAGGTTAAACCTTGCATCAAACATTAAACTTAAAGACACCGCTAAGGTTTTTTAATATCAAATCTCTACTATTTGAACAAACTCAAAAGCAGGCTCTTCATACGGATGGCTGGCTTTTAAAGCTTTTGCAACAACAGATGCTTTATCTTCAGGAACAATGGTTTCGACACGCCACTCTAGAATTTGCTCCAAAGTATCTAACGCACCTATAAACGGACTTGCCCCATTTATAGGTTTAAATTGTCCAGTTCCTAGAACTTGCCATGCACAATGTTCATAGTTACCAATACCACCTGCCCCTGCTTCAAAAATAGCAAGTTTGGTAGATTCAAGGTGGGTTTCAGGAACGTAGTAGATCAATTTGAGCATAGCGATTTAATGTAGATTTTATTAATATCAAATCAATCATATTGATCGACTGCACTTATGTCTAATAAAAATATTGCCCGTGAACTTACTTTAACTGCAACTGAAAATTTAGCAGATGAAATTATCTTTAAAACAGCCAACACTCTGCTAGAAGATACAATTAAATCTATCCCTTTTGCATCTGTAATTACAGGTTCAATTGAAAGCTATACCAAATTTCGTATTTTGAAAGAGCAAAAACAATTATTAGCTTTTATTCAAGAAGCTGAAAATATAAATATTGGATTTATCGAGAAGTTTTTTAAAGACAAAGACAATTTAGAATTAGGTCTTGAGGTTTTAGGAATACTTGATCAAACCTACCTAGAAAAACAAGCAAAAATGATGGGACGAGCCACCATTCTTTTTAAAAGCCTTAGTATTTCAAAGCAAAAATTTGATAAATATACTTATATTATTACTAAGTTAAATAATCATTTAATAACTATTATTGAACACTTACAAACTGAAATCACTACAAACTCGTCAATGTCGATAATTAGCCTACCTATACCCAATATGGATCTTATAAGCTTTGGATTTATCCAAAAACTACCTAACGGATCATGGTTTTCAGAGGCTCAAAATAAAACACCCTTTGATCATAAAATTACAGATGAATATTTCTACTTTTACGAAAACATCTTCAAAGACTAAAACCAATCACATGCTCTGCGACCTGAATATCGCACATTTAGCAGGGATATAAAGATCTATTCTCTGCCCAATAAAGGGGTTTTATCTTGCGAACTCAAAATATATTTTGAGAATCCTCATGTCCCATCAAAAGTAAAAGAAAGTATCAACCAATAAAAAACCATCTCATGGTGGTTTTTTAATTCACAAAATTACATCTGCAAAGCATAACCCAAAATCACAAAGACCACTTGCAAGCCCAAAACTATGGCAAACAACTTCCAGCCCTTTCTGCGTAGTGCAACTTTATCAACTACTTCATACGTAACTGTTTTAATCATGTCATCACCTTATACATGAATGTGGACACTAAATACTAAGCAATCCACCCTTTTATATAGCATGATCTTTAATCGACTGATTACACCATATCACCTTCACACAAATATAAAAGCAAAATCTAAACCAACGTCAGCACAAGAAATAAATAAAAGTACCATCCAATAAAAAACCACCCGAAGGTGGCTTTTCAAAACACTAGCTTTAAATTAACCAATGAACTTACGTGCATTACGGAACATACGTAACCAAGCACCATCTTCAGTCCAATCTTCAGGCTTCCAAGAATGCTGTATAGCACGGAAGTTACGTTCAGGATGTGGCATCATAATTGTTGCACGACCATCTGTAGACGTTACACCCGAAATTGCTTCTGGTGAACCATTCGGGTTCATTGGATACTGCTGTGTCGCATTCCCCAAGCTGTCTACATAACGCAGAATCACTTGATTACCTGCATTAAGCGTCGCAATATTCGCATCAGATGTAACTACACGACCTTCACCATGCGCAACCGCGATTGGTAAAATAGAACCGTCCATATCTTGTAATAACACTGAGTTTGATTTTTCAACACGAACGTTTACAGCACGCGCTTCAAACATTTCAGAAGTATTACGATGGAAACGTGGCCACGCTTCAGCACCTGGAATTAACGGTGCAAGTTGTGACAACATTTGGCAACCGTTACAAATACCTAAAGAGAAGGTTTCGTCACGATTAAAGAATTTTTCGAATTGGTCACGAAGTTTCGGGTTAAATAACACCGATTTCGCCCAACCACCGCCTGCGCCCATTACGTCACCGTAAGAGAAACCGCCACACGCCACTAAGCCTTCAAAATCATCTAAGTCAATACGGCCTGCAAGCAAATCACTCATGTGAACGTCCACAGTATTAAAGCCCACTTTATCAAATGCAGCAGCCATTTCCACATGACCGTTTACACCTTGTTCGCGTAAAATAACCATGTTTGGACGGCGTAAATTGATATACGGTGCTTCCACAGATTCATTCAAATCAAATGTCGGTAATGCGATTAAGCCTTTGTGTTCTTTATTAGCAATCAAGCTATATTCTTGATCTGCTGTTTCTACGTTGTCACGTAAGCGTTGAATTTGATGTGATACTTCAGTCCATGCTTGTTGTAACTCAACACGGTCAAAATTCAAACCATTTACAGTCAAAGCATCAGTACTATTCACTGTACCCACTACTGTAATTGCATCTTTCAAGCTAGATGTTGCAACTTCAGCTTCTAGTGCAGTCCAATCCGCTTTTGAAATTTGCAATACTGCACCAATTTCTTCTGCAAATAGGCTTGCTGTAGATTGATCTTCTAATGCTACGCCTAAACGTGAAGCGAACATCATTTCTGCAACAGTTGCCAATAAACCGCCATCACCGATGTCATGGTAAGCCTGAATTAAGCCACGGTTGTTCCAATCTTGCACCAATGCAAAGAAGGCTTTGAAGTCATCGAAGCTGTCTACATCTGGTGTGATTGAACCAATTGCTTTGTACACTTGCGCTAAAATTGAACCACCTAAACGGAATTGACCTTTAGACAAGTCAATACGTACAAGTACAGACTCTAGGTTTTTAAGTTCAGGGGTTAATGTTTTGCGAACATCAGTTACGGGTGCAAATGCTGTAATTACACCTGTCATTGGTGACGTTACAGACTTGTCGATACCTTCGTCATTCCACGTGGTACGCATAGACAACGAGTCTTTACCCACTGGAATTGCAATACCTAACGCAGGACACATTTCCATACCAATGGCTTTTACGCCTTCGAATAGGGCTTGGTCTTCGCCTTGTTGACCTGCAGCTGCCATCCAGTTTGCAGACAATTTAATGTCACTAATCTGGTCAATTTTGGCACACATAATATTAGAAATAGACTCTGCAACTGACAAACGCGCAGATGCCGCTGGATTTAACAATGCCACTGGCGGACGTTCGCCCATTGCCATTGCTTCACCCGTGTAACCCACTAAACTGGTCGTTGTAACTGCAGCATCCGCTACAGGCACTTGCCAAGGGCCAACCATTTGGTCACGTGCAACCATACCTGTAATTGAACGGTCACCAATGGTGATTAGGAATGACTTAGATGCAACCGTTGGATTTTTAAGAACACGGTAAATCGCATCTTTCAAATCTGTTACAGATTCGGCTGTGAAATCATCGCCTTGGCGTTCAATTGTTTCATATGAACGGCTCATACGCGGTGTACCACCAAGCATTACTTGCATTGGCATATCCACAGCTTTGTTTTCAAACAATGGATCTTCAACGGTTAAGTGACGTGCTTCAGTCGCCTCACCCAATACCGCAAACGGACAACGTTCACGTGCACAGATCGATTCAAATAACTCTAAAGAACTTGGACGAATTGCCAATACATAACGTTCTTGCGCTTCGTTTGACCAGATTTCCATTGGAGACATACCTGACTCTAATGAAGGAATCTTACGAAGGTCAAGCACCGCACCCAATTCATGGTCATTTACAAGCTCAGGCATCGCATTCGATACACCGCCCGCGCCTACATCATGTACAGACACGATTGGGTTGTAATCTTCCATGCGCCAGCAAGTATCAATCACTTCTTGGCAACGGCGTTCCATTTCAGGATTTTCACGTTGTACTGAAGCGAAATCTAAGTTTTCACCCAATTTACCGCTATCGACAGAAGATGCTGCACCACCGCCTAAACCAATCAGCATGGCAGGCCCACCCAAAACAATGAGTAAGTCACCCGGTAGAATTGGGTCTTTTTCGACATGATCTGGACGAATGTTACCGTAACCGCCTGCAATCATAATTGGCTTGTGAAAACCTTTTACATCGCCATTCACGTTTTGTTCAAAAGTACGGAAATAACCATTTAAAGCAGGACGGCCAAATTCGTTATTAAACGCTGCACCACCTAAAGGACCATCAATCATGATCTGAAGTGCTGACGCCATACGTGATGGTTTGCCGTAATTATCTTCCCAAGGTTGTTCAAAACCAGGAATATTTAAGTTTGAAACAGTAAACGCAGTTAAACCCGCTTTCGGTTTACCACCGCGACCTGTTGCACCTTCATCACGAATTTCACCACCCGAACCTGTCGCCGCACCAGCAAACGGTGCAATCGCTGTAGGATGATTGTGCGTTTCTACCTTCATTAAGATATGAGCAGCTTGACTCTTATATTTATAAACGTGACGACCATTTTCATCTGCTTTTGGATAAAAACGTTGTGTGTCAAAGCCCACAATCACTGATGCGTTGTCTTTATATGCTGACAATACATCTGTTGGTGATTCTTTATAGGTGTTCTTAATCATTTGGAACAATGACAATGGTTGTTTTTCACCATCAATTGTCCATTCAGAACCAAAAATTTTATGACGGCAATGTTCAGAGTTTGCTTGCGCAAACATCATCAATTCGATGTCATGTGGGTTACGACCCATTTTGGTAAATGCAGCGGTTAAATAATCAATTTCTTCATCAGAAAGTGCAAAACCGAACTCTGAATTGGCTTTCACTAAAGCAGGCTTGCCTTCACCCAAAATATCAATTGAGTTTAAAGGTTTTGGCTCAGTTTCAGAAAATAATGTCGATGCATCATCAATCTGATTGAACGTACTTTCTGTCATACGGTCATGCAACACTTGTTTAACTTCATCAGTGATGTTAGCAACACCTTTTAAAGTAAACAAAACACCGCGTTCAAGGCGGTGTATCGGGGTATTACAGTTAGCAAAAATATCGGTTGCTTTAGATGACCACGGCGAAATTGTGCCGACGCGCGGTGTAACAAAAATCTGAACTTCATCACTTGCAGCTGGGTGTAATGCAAAAGATTGACCATCATTCAAAAGCTGTAAAGCAGCTTGTTGCTGTTGCTCGTTGAGCGCTTGGTCAAACAGATAGACCCATTGGCTTTCTATTGATTGGACAGAACTGATTGACGATAGACGTGTTAATAGTTGCGTTTTCTTAAAAGAAGAGTGTGCAGATGCACCGGCCACGATAAACATGCTGATTTTGGCTCCACGGGCTGGTCTTTTGAACCATGCCGCAATGTGACTTGAAGAGAGCGCATATTCTACTGCTAAAGCATATTTTCAGCTAGTGGTTAAAGCGCATAACACGACTTTCCCTCACTTTTTTTCAGTAAATAATTCAGTTTTTCTCTAATATTTAAACTGAAAAAATCAAAATGCAGAAATTAAATTGTACAAAAATAAACCACTTATCATTTTTTAACCAACTTCGACTCATACTTTATACTGCCCAATAATCAGAAAAAGGACATAAAAATTGATTTTTTTATTTACAAAACAATCTTGAATTTAAACACAGTCAGACCACTCGCTTATATCCAAAATATTGCTTTAAAATTTTGTTACTCTTTTTATTTTTTGGCTAAACAATTCAAATGCCAATGTACTTAAAATAATGCAATAGGATGATTTTTAATGTTATATTTTAAATATTCTGTATTTATATACTTTTTTAGTTACTTTACCCACGCCCATATATCAGCATTCACACACAATAAACAAAGCATTCATCAATAAATTTGATATAAATATGCTAAGCTCACCCTACTGTCTCTTTTCAATGTCCATTCTATCGGGCTTATAGACCAGTATTCTCTATCTGCTGTAGTCACAGATCTCACGCGTGTTTTTCGACATCTCTCTTACATGACTTACTACAGCATCTTTCCGCTCTATCGTTGAGCATCAAACCTAACCACTTAATAATTCTAATAATAAATGGTCATTACTATCTTTCAGGAGTAACTATGTTTCAGTTCTCTAGTACAGCAATTGTACTATTGATGATCCTATTTTATGGCATTACCTTTTTAATCTCATTACGAATTGGTCGTAAACATGAAAATGTTGATGGCTATATGGTTTCAAATGGTTCCATAGGCTTTGGTATGTCCGCCGCTAGTATGACGGCAACATGGATCTGGGCAGCCTCTTTTTATGCAGCAGCTTCCGCTGGATATAAATATGGTCTTTCTGGTGCGCTGCATTACGGTTTTTGGGGCGCGCTAATGATTTTGTTTATTTACCCTTTTGGAAAGCGCTTTAGAAAACTTGCACCAAATGCACATACCCTTGCAGAAATTATGCATGCGCGACATGGTAATCAAAGCCAATTGATTTTGGCAGGCTCCAATATTATTGGTAGTGTCATTAGCCTGATGGTCAATTTCACAGCTGCAGGGGCGCTGGTTGAAATTCTCTCTCCTTTAAGCTTTACCCAAGGCGTAATTATTACCGGTATTGGGGTATTGTCTTATACCTTATGGTCGGGTTTCCGTGCCTCTGTCTATACTGACTTTGCACAACTTATTGCCATGATTGTTGCCGCTGTCGTGATTATTCCAATTTTATTCTTCACTTTAGGTGGTCCTTCATTATTCCAAACAGGTATGCATCACTTAAATGCCGAACAAATGGATTTTTTCTCTAAAACAGCAGCACTCGAACAAGGTGCACCATTTTTTGTCGCGGTACTGGCTTATGCCATTGGTAATCAAACCATTGCACAACGCCTATTTGCAGTCCGCCAAGATCTGATCAAACCCAGTTTCATCACTGCCACAATTGGCTATGGCGCTATTGTCATTGGCTTAGGGATGTTGGGTTTATTCGCTTTATTTGCAGGTATCCATCCAATTGATGGCGATTTAAATAACTTAATTCCACAAATGGCGGCGACGTATCTTCCGCCATTTTTAGTTGGATTGTTATTTATCATGGTTATTGGTGCTTTATCATCTACTGCTGATGCTGATCTTTGCGCCTTATCTGCCATTATCATGACCGATATTTATGGCAAACAAATTGCAAAAAATCGGCCTCATCCTCAAAAAATGCTTTGGATTGGCCGTATCACCATGATCATTGCAACTGTATGCGGCATCATTTTTGCCACGTTTAAATTCGATATTTTGTCGATGTTGATTTTTGTTGGTGCATTATGGGGCGCGATTGTTTTTCCCGTCATTTCCAGTCTGTATTGGGACAAAGTGACAGCCAAAGCCTTTAATTGGTCTGTACTCATTGCTTTTATTAGTTTTTTAATGGTTCGTTTAAATTGGGTTTCATTAACAGGAATCACGGCATATTTATTTGAAATTATTGCCACGATTGGTGCGGGTGTCGTACTGGGTTTAATGAGCTTTGGCTTTTTTGGTAAAAAAGTTGGCGTCATTGTTGGGTGTATTACAACCATTATTCTACTGCCATATTGTCTTGGTTTTTTACGTAATTATCTTACTTTACTGAGTTCCTTAACCGCCTATGGGGCAAGCGCATTGGTATGCACAGTCATTACATTATTGTCATCACAAAAACGTTTTGATTTCCGTCGCATTAATGAATTGGTTGTTGAGTTTCATAGCCTCTCTAAAAAGCAAAAATAAGGAAAATTTTATGTCTACTTCACTTTTAACTTTCTATGTTCTAATTTGGCCATTTATTGCTAGCTTAGTTTTATTCGTACTCTGCTATGGTCTTTATAAAGACATCCAAGAGGCCAAAACAACGGGTAATGAGTTGGTTTAATCTAACCAATGAGCATTACATAAAATCCCCCCCATCAAACAGGATTGACTACGTTCAATCCTGTTTTTCAATCCCAAATAACTGACTCAAAGATCTTGGTAGCAATTAAACGACATTACGAAAACAACCGACAATTCATGTCGCACGACTCTAGTGCTTTTTTTAGTTTTTTGGCATGATGTTTTTAGCAAATAACTGAATAATGATAAATGACTCAAATGCGTTGGCTTGAACTACTTTCCACAGTTCGTATTGGCAGTAAAAAACAAAGCTCTGAACAGGCACGTAGTCCTTTTCACAAAGATTATGACCGTATTATTTTTTCACAAAGCTTTCGACAACTAAACCGAAAAACCCAAGTTCACCCACTAACACAACATGATGGAATTCACACCCGTTTGACCCATTCATTGGAAGTGTCCTGTATTGGTCGCTCACTAGGTATGTTGGCTGCTGAAAAAATTAAAGACCAACTCCCTGTCTGGATTTCCCCCGCCGATGTTGGCGCGATTATTCAAGCCGCTTGCCTTGCACACGACATTGGCAACCCCCCTTTTGGTCATGCAGGTGAATATGCCATTCGCGAATGGTTTGATGATGCCTCTCATACCGACTTTTTACGCGATTTAAGCCCTGAACAAGAAGCCGATGTGCGCCAATTTGAAGGCAATGCACAAGGCCTACGCCTGCTCACTAAAATTGATTATCACCCTAATGATGGTGGTATGCGCCTAACTTACGCAACTTTAGGGGCTTACTTAAAGTACCCATGGCTGTCTAAAACCATTGCATCACAAGGTAATATCCCTGCCAGTCAACGTGCCAAATTTGGTTGTTACCAAGCCGAAAAAGATATTTTGCAACAAATTGCAGAGCAACTTGGTTTAATTCAACTAGGCGATTATCACTATTGTCGCCATCCGCTAACTTACTTACTCGAAGCTGCCGATGATATGTGCTATGCACTCATTGATTTAGAAGACGGTATTATTTTGAACATGTTGCAGTATGAAGAAGTTGAACCCATTTTTCTGGAACTGATTGCAGATTACGGCGTACCCGAAGAACTTTCTATGCAAACCACCACATGGCAACAAAAAATTGCAGCCTTACGCGGGCGCGCCATGAAACGTTTGGTCGATGAAGTATCTACAGCATTTGCCAAACACCATTTTGAAATTTTATCAGGTCAACTGAAAGGTTCTTTATTGCAGTATTGTTCACCAGATATTGAAATAGGCATCAACCGAGCTAAAGAATTGGCGCGTGATAAAATTTTTGAACATCCACAAAAAGCAGGGCTAGAAATTATTGCGCATCAAAGCCTACAAAATATATTGGATGCCTTTATTCCCTTAACCACGCCACACAAAACTTTAAGCTTTAAAGAACAACGTTTAATTTCTATTTTGAACCGTTCTGGCGCACACTTTAATGATGATCATTACAGCAATATTATGCAGGTACTGGATATTATTTCTAAGTTTTCAGATCATCAGGCTTATCATTTATCTCAGGAACTACAAGGCAATAAAGTCGGTCTGATTTAGAAAAACCCATCGACTGCACCTAAAAATGATGCTTAAAGCAACATATTTTTAAAAATTAACTGTGTGCATTTTGCCTTTCTAGCAAATGCTCACTACTATGCAACTATTGATAGATAAGTGAAAAATTTAAAATGATTGGATGTCTGATTGGTGAAGTATTAGCTTTAGAAGCACCCACTGTTTTACTGAATGTAAATGGTGTAGGTTATGAAATTGACACGCCACTCACCACATTTTGCCAATTGCAAAAAGGTCAAAAAGTCACACTATGGACACATCTGACAGTACGTGAAGACGCCCAATTACTTTATGGCTTCTTAAACCAACAGGAAAAAACTATTTTCCGTACCCTGTTAAAAGTAAATGGTGTTGGCCCTAAAATGGCATTGGGTATTTTATCGACTTTAAGTGTCGACATGCTGATTCATACTGTAGAACATGAAGATATCAACACTTTAATTAAAGTACCAGGTGTCGGTAAAAAAACCGCTGAACGTTTAATGATTGAACTGCGTGACCGATTCAAAGCCATGTCTTCTGGCTTCGCACCGACCAATTCAACCACAACGCAAATTAAATTTACAGGTAACTCGGCTGTGGCAGAAGCCGAAGCCGCCTTACAATCTTTAGGCTATAAACCACTCGAGGCACAAAAATTAATTAATGCGGTAAAAGCAGACTATACAGAAGCCAGTGATATCATTCGCGCAGCTTTAAAATCAATGAATAAATAAATTCTATTTTTATATTACATCTATATCTCTTAAGGTCTAAAGTTCTAGACAAAATTAGATATATGAAGGCGACATGGATGTCGCCGTTAAACTGTGCTACATGGAAGTAGCATCAGTTTAATAAATGGGTTTTGTCACTTTTGCCCAGTCAAAAGTGAGAAGCGCCTATAAAATGGCATATAAAAGTTCAATCACTTTTTGAGGCTATAGCTCCTCTTCAACGATATAGAGATTAGTTCAATCAATATGCAAGACCGTCTTATCAGTGGTTCAGAAAAACCTGAAGATCACTTTGATCGTGCCATCCGCCCTGCCACACTAGAAGACTATATTGGTCAGCCAGTCGTGCGCGAGCAAATGGAAATCTTTATTGGCGCTGCCCGTGGCCGTGGCGAGGCACTGGATCACACCTTAATTTTTGGCCCACCTGGTTTAGGTAAAACCACGCTGGCCAATATCATTGCACGTGAAATGGGGGGCAATCTGAAATCGACCTCTGGCCCAGTGCTTGAGCGTGCAGGCGATTTAGCGGCCATGCTCACCAATCTGGAAGAAGGTGATGTTTTATTTATTGATGAAATTCACCGTCTTTCACCCGTCATTGAAGAAATTTTATATCCTGCGATGGAAGACTATCAGCTGGATATTATGATTGGTGAAGGCCCTGCTGCCCGTTCAATCAAACTGGATTTACCACCCTTTACCTTGGTGGCCGCAACCACACGTGCAGGTTTACTGACCTCACCACTTCGTGACCGTTTTGGTATTGTGCAACGCTTAGAGTTTTATTCAGTAGAAGACCTAACGCATATTGTAACGCGCTCGGCTTTATTGATGGATGTACCCATGACAGGTGACGGCGCTAAAGAGATTGCCCGTCGTGCACGTGGTACACCACGTATTGCCAACCGTTTATTACGTCGTGTTCGTGATTATGCACAAGTCAAAGGCACAGGTGAAGTTAACCAAGATATGGCACAACGTGCTTTGGATATGCTGAAAGTAGATAAAGATGGTTTAGATACTTTAGACCGTCGTTATTTAAGTATGTTACTTGAACGTTTTGATGGTGGGCCTGCTGGTGTAGAAGCACTGGCTGCAGCTATGGCAGAAGACTCAGGAACCTTAGAAGATGTCATTGAACCCTACTTAATTCAACAAGGTTATGTAATGCGTACTGCACGTGGACGTATTGCCACCAATATGGCGTATTTACAATTTGGCATGACACCGCCTGAGCCAAAGTAAAACTTAAAAACTAAACCTGCTACTGACTTCATTTAGTCAGGTTTAGTTAACTCAATAGCTAAAATAGAACTGTCTTTTAATGTCTTGGTTATAAAAAACTAACGGTATCAACGTGATCTTTTAGAATCTTACATTTTTCAGCAATGTCATTTCTATTATTGGAAACTTATAATCGCTGTAAATCTAAGAAAGGCTCCTGCACTCTGTTTAAAATTTCAATAAGCTGACTCAACTTTATCTAACCCCCAAATAGCACCATCATACTTGAAATTTTATTTACCAATATTATCAAATAGATAAATTCATTTAAACTTTATTTTTATGTAAAACACAACATTACTTACAAAGAAGAAATCACCCTCACTTCTTCCACCAACATCAATTCACAAGCACCTGCACCCGTATCATCTCTACTTAAGGAACTGCGCCATGTCCAACCATCTGTGGCTATAACTTCCACCAATTGCCCTTTCAAAGAAATTAAATCATCTTTATCAATGCTTTTTAATTTTTGAGCAATGTCTGCCGTTGCTGGTATTAAATGTGTATTCGCGCTGTGTGTTGATATTTCATTGACAGGTATAGGCGGGTTATTTTCATAACGCCAATGATACCATCGCCCACTTTGTCGGATGGATAATTGCTGATACACACTCGGTTCAGCCATTGCACCCCAACCCAATGCAAAATCGACAGGGCTCAACTCTGCTTCACGCCCAAGACTATAATTTTCTTTAGATAACACACGAAATTCACCTGAATATGGTGCTAAATTGGTAATGGTATAGCCTTTAAACTGATGAACCGCTTCAGTTGCTGAACCTTGTGAATTTTCTAAAATACCAACGTCAGATTTGGGCCAATACGACCACAGTGCAAAACCAATCGCGATAATGATAAGAATTTTAAACCAACGGCTCATCTTGATCCCTCAAAAACCCACTTGCATATTAACTAATATTTATCTTAAAAATAATCAATCTAATTTGATTTGAAACCTTGTGCCATTGGTCTAAACACTCAGGATGCTAAACTCCACAGCGTTACAGCGCTTGACCTTCAACAAATAAAGCGTCACCTTAAATGGCCTTATTATCTTGCTTAATCATAGCGATAATTCAGCAAATAGATTCAAAACGGAACATACTCATGGCGAATAAATTCGAGTTCAACATTCGTGTCTACATTGAAGATACAGATGCGGGCGGCATTGTCTATCACGCTAACCACATCCGTTTTATGGAACGGTCACGTACTGAATGGCTTCGCGCATCTGGTATTAGTCACTACTGGCATCAAAAAGATTACAACTTTGTTGTACACAAAATAAATGTCAAATATTCACGTCCCATTTTAATGGATGATTTGATTACTGTTACAGCCAGCGTTGTTTCTTGTAAAGCTACGTCATTTGTATTGCAACAAAATATTTATCGTGGTGATATTATGCTTGCTTCAGGTGAGGTAGAATTGGCCTGTATCAGTGTAGATGGTATGCGACCTACTCGACTTCCAGAAGAAATTCGTCAGCTGATTCTGAAAGAATTGGAACAAGATTAAAAAAATTAATTGGCTCAATGTAACTATGGCAACTCAACTCGATTCAACGCTTCACATATCAGATCTTATTTTACAAGCAAGTCCTGTCGTCCAACTGGTTATGCTTTTGCTTTTATTGGCTTCGCTATACAGTTGGTATCTGATTGCCAAGTTGCATATGGGTTACAAAAAAGCGCAGGCAGATGATGAACATTTTCAAAAAATCTTCTGGTCTGGTGCTGAATTAAATACCCTATATAACAATGCCCAACTCAACTCTAAACGTGTTGGATTGGAAGATATTTTCTATCAAGGTTTAGGTGAGTTTTTAAAACTTAAAAAGCATAAAGCCCCTACTACGCAAATGGTCGAAGGCACTGAGCGTATGTTACGGGTCGGCTTAAGTCGCGACCAAAGTCAATTGGAACAAGGCTTAGGTGCTTTGGCCAGTATTGGCTCTGTTGCTCCTTATATTGGTCTATTTGGTACTGTTTGGGGCATTATGAATGCCTTTATTGGTCTAGCCGATGTAGACCAAGTCACGCTTGCAACTGTTGCACCCGGCATTGCAGAAGCCTTAATTGCGACTGCAATTGGTTTATTTGCCGCCATTCCAGCAGTATTGGCATTTAACCATTACACAGCAAAAGGTGAAACAGTCTACTCAGACCGTGCTTTATTTTCAGAAGAAATGGTGGCTTTATTACAACGTCAGTCATTGGGTTCTGATCAGGAACAT
Source organism: Acinetobacter celticus (assembly GCF_001707755.1). Lineage (GTDB taxonomy): Bacteria > Pseudomonadota > Gammaproteobacteria > Pseudomonadales > Moraxellaceae > Acinetobacter > Acinetobacter celticus. Next base: position 300,238 of record NZ_MBDL01000009.1, read on the forward strand.
CACTAATGGCTATTCAACGTTCTGGACGCTTCGAGCGTATTAAGAAACCACTAAAAAGTGATATGAATGTCGTTCCGTACATTGACGTCATGTTGGTGCTTTTGGTTATTTTTATGGTCACAGCACCCATGATTACCAGTGGGATTAAAGTTGACCTCCCTCAAGCCAGTGGTAATCCCATCGAATCTAAAGACGCCCCTGCAATGGTAACTTTAGATCAAGATGGTAAATACTATTTAGAATATAAAGAACATAAAGCTGAACCTTTAGACTTAGCACAACTCACTCAAGTTTTAACCGACGCTCAAATTCAAGCTAAGGCTGACAATAAAGAATTGAATGTGGTGATTCGCGGTCACAATACCCGTCCTTATGGAGATATTATTTCTCTTATGGGGGGGTTACAAGATGCGGGTTTAACTCAAGTTGGACTGCTGACAGAGCCATTAAAGTAATTTATGAAAGATTTTAAAAAGCCTCCTTTTCAACAAAAAGCAGTCGCAATTGGCTTCACCGTTGGTGTGCATGTCATTGTTATTGTGGGCTTGCTTTATCTTGGCATGAGCAAACCGCCTGAGCAGCCGAAACCCATTAGAACGGTCTTAATCAAACCCGAAGACTTAATTTCTACACCGCGTGAAGAAACTGAGTTTACTGAAACAGCACATGAAAATGTGGCCAAAGAAATCACTCAAACAGCTGAACCCGTGCAAGAACCTGCACCAGTGATTCCAACAGCAACACCTCCAATGCCAGTACCATTCCCTAAACCTGTGCCAGCAAAACCAGAAACCTCACAGCAAGATGCACAAAAAGCCGCTCAACAGGCAAAATTGGCTGAATTAGCAGCGCGTAAAATTGCAGATGACGCCAAACGTGTAGAACAAAAGCGCAAAGCAGATGAAGTTGCCCAACTTAAAGCACAAGCCGATGCGCAGGCTAAAGCAGAAAATAAGGCCAAAGCGGATGCACAAGCCAAAGCCAATGCAGATAGCAAACGCCAAGCCGATGCTGAAGCCAAAGCTGCACAAGCCAAGGCCAGCGCGGAGTCTAAACGCAAAGCAGATTTAGACGCAAAACGCTTAGCTGACAATGCCAAGCTAAAAGCTCAACAAGACGAAAAAGCTAAGGCAAATGCAGAGGCGAAAAAAATTGCCGATGCGAAAGCTAAAACTGACGCACTGGCCAAAGCAAACGCTGATGCAAAAACCAAAGCAGATGCACAAGCGAGAGCCAATGCAGACGCGAAAGCGAAAGCTGATGCAAAAACCAAGGCCGATGCACAAGCGAAGGCCAATGCGGATGCAAAAGCGAAAGCAGACGCAAAAACCAAGACGGATGCACAAACGAAGGCCAATACAGACGCAAAAGCAAAAGCTGATGCAAAAACTAAGGCCGATGCACAAGCGAAAGCCAATGCAGACGCGAAAGCGAAAGCAGATGCAAAAACTAAGGCCGATGCACAGGCCAAAGCCAATGCAGACGCGAAAGCGAAAGCAGATGCCGAAGCAAAAGAATATGCGGCTGCAGAAGCAAAAGCATCTTCAGCCAAAAAAGCCGCTGAAGAAGCTGCTCAGAAAAAAGCGGAAGCCAAACAAATTGCTTCTACTGCAAAACGTGACTTTGAAAGCAAAATTAAACGCGCTTGGGACACACCAATAGGTTCGACAGGAAAATCAGCAACTGCACGTATTACACTAACGGAAAGTGGTGCTGTACGTTCTGTCATTGTAAATTCTAGTGACCCCGATATGAAAGCCAGTATCGAAGCTGCCGTTCGTGCGGCTGCGCCATATCCAATGCCATCAGACCCTGATGCACGTCGTGAAGCACAAAATCTAACATCTACATTTAAATCATCCAATTAAAACCCAATACCCTTTGAACATTCAGAGGGTTTTTAAATATTAACCAATGACACAATGATGAAAATATTTAGAATGTCGCACCTATTTAAATATAGCCCCACCAAACAGTTCTTCTTCTGACATTTTTTCACAGTCGAATAACAGATTAGTCATAATGTTGTACTTTAAATATTTTTAAAACATGCCATTATGTGGCACATTCACATTAACAAGAATTCATAGATTTAGAGTATTTAGCGAATGATGGAAATGACGCGAAAACATCTGCTCTGCTTAACCGTATTAACCGCTTTAAGTCCAGTTTTAATAAGCCAATCACATGCACAGTTGCATTTGGAAATTACTAAAGCTCCCGAAGAAGCGCCTAAAATTGCGATTGTGCCGTTCAGTAATGATCAGAACCTTTATCCAATTATTGAAAATGATTTAAACCGTTCTGGAAAATTCACCAGTTCGTCAAAAAATCTGCCTGCAACCGCTACACTGAACAGTCCCAATGCTGAAGCTTGGCAAGCAGCAGATGTACCTTATGTGGTTACAGGATCAATAAAACCTATAGCCGATGGTTCATATGAAATTCATTATCAACTGTACGATGTACAAAAAAAGCAGTATTTACTGAATGAATTACTGACTGTACCTGCTTCACGTACCCGACAAGCAGCACACATGATCAGTGATGCGATTTATCAGGCACTCACAGGTATTGCAGGTGATTTTAGTGGTCGTATCGCCTATGTACTGCGTAATCCAACCACACCTGAACAGCGCTATACATTGCAAATTGCCGATACAGATGGCGAGCAACCTAAAACTATTTTAACGTCACGTGATCCAATTTTATCCCCTGCTTGGACACCTGACGCTAAAAAAATTGCCTATGTTTCATTTGAAACCAAACGTCCTGCTATTTATGTACAAGACCTAGCAACAGGTGGACGTGAAAAATTAGCCAGTTTCCGTGGGCTAAATGGTGCGCCAAGCTTCTCGCCTGATGGCAAAAGTATGCTGTTCACGGCATCTATGCATGGCAATCCTGAAATCTATCAAATGGATTTAAATACGCGTCAGTTAAAACGCATGACCAATGATAGTGCGATTGACACCGAAGCACGCTATGCCCCTGATGGTAAATCATTTATTTACACTTCTGACCGTGGTGGCTCACCGCAAATCTATCGCTATAATTTAGATGATGGCAGTAGTAAACGCCTGACCTTCCGCGGTGCATTTAATGCACGTGGTAGCTTAAGTGCCGATGGCAAAAAGCTGGCACTTGTCCATCGACCAAGTGGCAGTAATTACAAAGTCGCTGTACAAAATATTGACTCTGGCGTGACGAATATTTTAACCCCGACCAGTCTGGACGAATCACCAAGTTTCTCTCCAAATGGACAAATGGTGGTTTATGCAACGCGCGAAAATAACCGTGGCTTACTGTCTATTATGTCCTTAGATGGTCGTTTCCGCATGAACTTACCAAGTGAACAAGGTGAAGTGCGTGAACCTGCTTGGGCACCAAAATAATTTTTATTCAAAATCAATTTCATGGAGATAACAATGAACGCAGTTAAATTATTCATACTTCCAGTTTTAGCCACAGCTCTCATCATGACAGGTTGTGCGAACCGCAAACCGACAACAACAGTCGATCCAACACAAAACCCAAATGGTTCTTCAAGTGTAAATACTGATGGACTCAGCGAAGATGCAGCCCTTAATGCACAAAATCTTGTAGGCGCATCATCAAAAGGTGTAACTGAAGCCAACAAAGCATTTTTAGCAAAGCGTGTTGTACATTTTGACTATGACAGTACAGAACTTTCTAATACCGATTTACAAACCCTTCAGGCACATGCACAGTTCCTTGTTGCAAATGCAAATTCACGTGTGGCTTTAACAGGCCATACCGATGAACGTGGTACACGTGAATACAATATGGCACTGGGCGAACGTCGTGCGAAAGCAGTAGAAAGCTTCCTTGTGACAAGTGGTGTCAGCGCGAATCAGTTAGAAGCTGTCAGTTACGGCAAAGAAATGCCAATTAATGCAGGTCATGATGAAAACGCCTGGAAAGAAAACCGCCGTGTAGAAATCAACTACGAAGCCGTTCCACCGCTGTTAAAATAATTCGATAATTTATGACAGCACTATTTACTGTCTAAAGTATAAAAAAAGCACTCTATTTTGAGTGCTTTTTTTATAGACCTGAAAGAGCTATCGCATTTTCACTTTAAGCTTGTTCAGGTTTCTCTTCTGAGCTTTCTTGGGTATTTTGCATAGATTCAATTAAATCATGTTTATTGAACTTTTTATATTCAGCTTTAGACTCGTAACCACTCCACGCTTCTTTCACGTTATCTTTAGAAATTTCGTCTAAATTCAAGCCTTCACTCGCGGTTGGAGTCGCATCAAATTTTTGTGTAGTCATTGTTGTGCTCCGTGCATTCTATTTAATATCTACTTTCAACATAGCAGGTTCCCCAAGACTTGCAAGGGTAAAATCACAACAGATCGTACAGTTTAATTGTCCTTTTCCCTCATTCTCATCTAAAATACTCGGTTATTCTATTCCGATCATTTTTGACCGCTTTTAATTTTGGAGCATTCCCGTTATGTCACATTTAAGCCTTTCCCAATTTTTACAACAACAAAGTGGAAATTTAACACCTGCATTAGCACAAGTAATTGAAACTATTGGCGATACATGCAAAGCCATTGATCAATTATTACAAAAAGGCGCTTTGGCTGGTGTATTAGGCAGTGCACAACATGAAAATGTTCAAGGTGAAGAGCAAAAAAAATTAGATGTTATTTCTAATGATTATTTAATTGATGCGTTAAAAGTTCATCCACATGTTGGTGGTTTGGCTTCAGAAGAGCTTGATGAATTTACAGCGGGTCAAGAAAATGGCGACTATTTAGTATTATTTGACCCTTTAGATGGTTCAAGCAATATCGATATTAATATGTGTGTGGGTACAATTTTTTCTATTCTTCCTGCAAAAAATGCAGTGACGCAAGCTGAAGATTTTCTGCAAGCTGGTGTTCAGCAAGTCTCTGCTGGTTATGTCCTGTATGGCCCATCGACCATGATGGCTTTAACTGTTGGTGCTGGTGTGGTGTTCTTTACCTTCGACCCAGAAAGCCAAGAGTTTTTACTTACTACAAATGCGATTACCGTCGCTGCTGACACCAAAGAATATGCCATTAATGCATCTAATCAGCGTCATTGGGAAGAACCTGTAAAACGCTATGTAGATGAATTACTTGCGGGCACAACTGGTCCACGTGAAAAAGACTTCAATATGCGTTGGGTCGCATGTATGGTAGGTGATATTCACCGTATTCTTTGCCGTAGCGGTATTTTTATGTATCCATACGACCTTAAAGACCCTAAAAAAGCCGGTCGCCTACGTTTAATGTACGAAGCAAACCCAATGAGCATGTTACTTGAACAAGCTGGTGGCGCATCAACCACTGGACGCGTACGCATTTTGGATATTCAACCTACTGAACTTCATCAACGTGTGCCAGTCATTATTGGCTCTAAAAATGAAGTCGAACTGGTAACCAGCTACCATAACTAATTACTTAAACGGTGGTTAGTTGGTCTGATCACCGTGGACTATATCTCCCATGTCGACTATTTTTCTTGAATCTAAAGATAACCCTAAAATTAAACATTTACGTGGGTTAATCGAACAGAATTCTTTTCGTAAAAAGCAAGGCCAAACGGTTCTTGAAGGAACGCATTTAGCGCTTTCATGGTTACAAGCAAATAGAAAAATTAATTCTATTTTCACCACAGAACATGCACTCGAACACCCTGATTTTGAAGAAATTCTGAATAGCTACACAGGTCATGTTTTTGTAATTGGCGAATCTTTGTATAAAGATTTAAGTACACTTGGAACAACATTGGCATGCTTGGCAATTGTCGACTTACCAAACTCACGCCAAGCCTTACAATACGATCAAGACACCTTAATTTTAGAAAATGTTCAAGATCCTGGCAATGCGGGTACATTACTACGCTCTGCAGCTGCAGCAGGTATTAAGCAAGTTGTGTGTACCAAAGGTTCGGCATCATTATGGTCACCTCGCGTTCTTCGCGCAGGTATGGGCGCACATTTTTCATTGCAAACTTTTGAAAACTTAGTATTGGAAGATTTTCTAGAGCGCTTTGAGATTCCAGTTTATGTCACCAGCTCACACCAAGCTGAGAGTTTATACTCAAAAGACTTAAGCAAAGCCTGTGTCTGGGTTTTAGGCAATGAAGGACAAGGCGTAAGCGATTATGCCTTAGCACATGCAGAAGCCGTATGTATTCCACAGCCTGGAGGTCAAGAATCATTGAATGTCGCCATTGCGGGTTCAGTGTGTTTCTTTGAAATGGTTCGCCAACGCCTTTAAATCGTTATTTTATTTTAATTGAGCCCGCTCAGTTAAAAAAATAGATTAAACTAGAAAAATAACAATTTGTTTGTCAACCAAACCATCATTTTCAGCGTTGTATGTATATGAATTTGGAAATGATGGTGGGTATCCAATGACAGGATTTTCCATCTCTATGGATTTAGCGCCAAAACAGTCAGATGTGGCAGATTCTAGTGCTTTAAAAAGTACTGCTGAGTCTCGTCTAAAGAACTTCATGAAAGAAGTGACTGGTCGTGCGCTCGTTATGATGGAAAGTGCAACCCAAAGCCAACATGGCATTGCCACGGACTTGGTTCAGGAAGCGTTTATCTCATTGCATAAATCTTATGCAGATAAATCTACTGAAGAATGGTATCCCCTGTTCTACACCATCTTAAACAACAAGTTACAAGATTGGCGTCGTAAAGAAGCACGACGTGCTCAACCTTTCTCTTTCTTTAGAAAAGTGACTTTAGATGATGAAGACCTTGAGCTTAATGATGTTATAGATGAGTCCACACCAAATCCATTCGATTTTATTGACCGAGCTGTCACTGCTGATGAAATTAAAGCAGCGATATCTCAATTACCTGCCAGACAACAACAGGCTTTCATGCTTCGGGCTTGGGAAGGGTTTGATACACATACCACTGCTGAAATTATGAATTGTTCTGAAGGCAGTGTAAAAACGCATTATCATCGTGCTATACAAGGTTTACGTACTTCTCTGGCACATTTAAATCCTAATATGGGAGGGTCATCCGAATGAAACAAGATGATTTCTTAAAACAAGTAACTTCCAAACTTGATGGACTTGCACAGCAAAATAAACATAAAGCGACTGTGATGAATAATGTTCTTGAAGAAATTCATGAGCAAAAAACATCACGCTACAGCTTTTTGAAAATGTCAGGCTTTGCATTGGCTGCCGCCATTACTGGCTTTGTGATCTTGCCTAATGCTGTCACATTAAATGAGACGCCACAAACTCAAGTTGTTTCTGTACCTAAACTTTCACCGCAAATGGTAGAAGATTTAGAAATGTTGATGGTTTTAGGCGAGGACAAAACTCCCCATGGTAGCTAAAAAGTTGGTAATTGCTTTTTGCGCATTCAGTTTTCTGCAAACCAGTTTTGCTGGGTTTGATCGTTTTTGGCTTTTTTCGAAAAATGCCGATACACAAGTGAATGAAACATGGGGCTCACTTTCTGATAGTGAACAATCAGCGTTAATTAAACGCTATCAATCATTAAAAGAAATTCCGACGGAACAGAGTGTCAGCCTACAGCAACGTATGGATTGGTTTACCCAACTTCCTGAAACAGAAAAACAGAAAATGCGTGAAACTTGGCAAAAAATGAGTAGCCAAGAACGTAAAGATCTTGCTCATCGCCTACAAAAAGCAACACCAAATGAACGTAGTACGATTCGCGAAGAATACGTGAATAAATATCTGAATGTTGAAACCAGTGAACATTAATCAACCTACTTCAGTAATACCAAGCTAAAGACCGCCAATATTATTATCTATAATTTTAACTTAATCCTTATCATTGCCATTGAGCTTAAATCCCCCCTATAACTAGGTAATCCCAATCAATGAAGGGGTTTTACCATTAAGCCTTCTTAGCTTTTAGCTCTTTACGACAGGTTTTTATCTTTGTTGCTCTTCGTCTGAGAAGCTAAAAATCAAATACTTTAGATCAGCTTAAACAAGACATTCAAAATATATTTTGAGCCCGAAAAAAGCTTCTTGCGGTACACTTCATCTCGAAACTCATCAAATCTCTTTTATTGATTAATGAATCACAAAAATCTTGTTTTTTCAAAGCGATTTTGCCTCGAACCATTGCCGATGATGTGTGCATATATCGAAGATATCTAATGAATTTAAAAAAGAAAATGCCAGTCATTTTTAACTGACTGGCATTTCTATAAGTAGGGTTTTTTATTGCTTCCTACTGGTATTTTCTACTCTTTATAACTTTTACGCATTCTAAAGAAAGCCAAACCCGCCAGTGCTAGGACGCCAAATCCACCTATAGAACCACCACCACTTGAACTCGAATTCGTATCTTTTGCACCATTCAATAAACTGATCGTTGCGGTACCAGATTCAGCTCCTTCTGAGTCATAGACTTTATAGACAATATCGTATGAGAATTGGCTAAAATTATTTTTAGCTGAAAACTCCATTGTGCCACCATAACACGTGTTTTTCTCATTCACACCTGGACAAGGGCCACTATATTCAGCTGTAAAGTTTAGACCACTGGGAATATTTTCAAAGTAGATTGGAATATCTTTACCATCTATATTCTTGTGCCATAACTTCTTATCAGTTGGTAATTTTGATACAGGGCCATCTCCATCATCACTGTCATTTTCTAAAGGATTAACCCGAACTGTTAAATTGTTGTCCGTGCTTAATCCATATTGATCACTCAGTGCAATTGGGGCAATATTGCTAAACTTCGCTTTTAATATGCCTGAGGATTCAAGCTTACTGCCCGTTTTTTCTTTCAGTGTGTATTGGCAATATGCAAATTGATCTGGCGTTGTATTACCACCCTTCCGGTAAACTAATATTTTGCTTAAATTCGCATTCCACTCACAAACCAAATCAGATAAATCACCTTTTATTTGTGGCTTACCCGAACTATCCACAGTCAATTCAGTTCCAATTCCAATGGTTTTAACATCAACATCATAATTTTCAGCATTCACCATTTTATACTTTCGTTCTTCGGTACTGCCTACATTGATTTCTTGTGGTAGGGCCATTGCAAACGGGTTCATATAAATAGCACGGTAAATTAAATTATTTTTTAATTTAGATAAATAAGATTCAGCTTCTTTCAAATCTGCTTCATTGGCCAGCTTATACTCTTGACGCGCTGGTTCAGCAATATCTGCTTTTAATTGATCAATGACTGCTTGTATATCTGCGATCATTTCCTTCTGTGAAATATTACCTAAGTCGTCGACATCTGCTGCATTAAATTTCAGCATTTCAACTGAACCAATTTCACAAGAGTTCCTTAAACTGGTATTCAGCATTAAAGTAGCATCAGCATTTCGCGCAACACCACGCTGATCAAATCTAGAACAGTCATTTGCTCCAATATTTACTAAACTTACACCTGAAGCACTTTCTTTAGGGTAATACAGTGGTAAATACAGGTTATAAACTGATGCTTGCTGAAAATCAGTCAAAAGTGTCGAAAATGCCACACCCGAAATATCTAAATTTTTAGCACTATCTTTTGCTGCTTCTAGCGCTTTTGCTGGAAGAATACACTTATTTTCAGATAACTCTAGCGCATTATTGATCACGGTAAATGGTAATGTTTCATCTGGTGTCTGATTATTTAAATATCGACAAGATTGACCTTTGCCATCAGCTGTTCCGTTATATGCAATGATATTATAAGAAAAATATTTAGAGGCATTCGAGTCATAATAAAAAGTACTAAACGCATTATTTTGTACAATCGTATTGCTCTTCAAAACAATAACAGAATTAGAACTCAACCGATCCAGTTCACTAGAAACAGCTCGAATAATACTCCCATCTGAGGCACGTGCTGTATTTTTTGCAATAGTATTGGCTTCCAGACCAACCGTATTACTCCCACATAAATCCAGTACACTCAGACTATCTGCCTGACCATTATGAACAATACTGCTTTGAGAAATAGTAATAATCGGCTTATTATCATTCATATTCCCAAGGCAACTCATGGCCATCACACTACCTTTAGGCGCGTGGTTATTTTCAATTCGGGTATTATTAATTCTAATCTCTTTCTCTACATCAAGCGCAATGGTATAAATTGCACCTCCCGCTTTTACTGCTTTAGAATTCAATATTGCGCCACGAACAAGAGTAAAATTCCCACCCGCATAGACTGCACCACCATAATCTTTAGCATAACCATTTTTTAAAGCAATATCTGTTAATGTTAAATCTACGCGTGTTTCAGCCGTATTGAAAACTCGTGAATCACCCTCCTTAACTTGTATAATCGTTTGTATGTCTTCAAACTCTGGGTATTCATCCGTTAAAGCACTTCTCGTTTGATAGTTCTTTCGGCTCTTTCCTAATATTGTTACCGCAGACTCTGGCTTTAATTCACCACGCGTTAAAGTATATGTGCCTGCTTCTAATTCAATAACATCAGCTAGTCCAACACCAGTTCTGCCCGCATTACACCCGCCAAATGAGGTGTTTTTTTGGGCAGTTATAATTGCTTCACGCAGTGAACATTTATTCGGGTTTTCCCCCATTTCATCATCAAAAGTATTTACATAAATAGATTTACTATCTGCAGCCATTAATGACATGGCTGAAAGAACCATTATGCACAATAGCCCCTTTTTATACTGTTTCATGGCTTGTCCCTAATTATTATTTGAATCGACGCAAACCTAATAAGCCAAAGAGCGTTATTAGACCGTATAAACCAAAGGATCCACCAGAGGTTTCGACTGTTTTACTTTCCATTGTATTGTCTGGTTCTTGAAAAATGGTGACGGCTACATTGATGTACTTTGTTTCAACTTCTTGATTAAACCGTGTAGAGGAGGTAATCACCTGAATTTCAAAATCATCTGCACCATGCCAGTTTCCATTTGGGGTATAAGCCAAATCACCATCTAGATTAAGTTCTGTCCGACCTTTAGATACCGTATTACGTTGCTTTATCCGTAAACAACCGTCTTGCCATGGTGTACCTGCAGGATTAGGCCCTACTTCTGCATTACACTGTTCTTTTGGTAAAAGATCACTATCACCCAAGCTTGCAAGAATATTAAATTTTGCAATTTGACCCGGCTTAATATCTTGACCTAATTTACCAATACTGGTCGGAACTGTAACCTCAATTGCGCCACGGTCACACCAAATATCATTATCTAAACGTGCCGTACCACGCTGATCTGAGGCTTCACAATAAACAAAATTTTTATTTTCACTAGATTTCGTCTGCCCTTTATTCAAAATAGGGCTGGAAAATACGTCTACATACGTCAGTAAAATGCGTGGGCGTAAATACCCCAAAAATGCCTTTTCAGGTGTCGCATATGGACAGAATAATGCTGCACCATCTTCAAATAAGTTTTTACATGTAGCTTCATCATCACCAGCCAATAATTTGGGGTTTTCTACAATGGTATTTGCATTGCTACTTGCCCCAACTGGACAGTCGGCTTGAGACACCAAATTATTAAATAAAATGCTCTTATCTGTAGAAGCATTTTCAATTTGACAATCTTTAACTGAACTTGCTGTTCCATTCCCAACAATGACACTGTTGGCAACATAGCCATGATCATTCGTCACATCAAACGCGACACCGCCTGCATTTTGAATAATACTTAGGTTGTTTAACCCAATACCATTTTTAACATTCACAGCAAAGCCATTATTTTTAAAAAAGGTACTGCTGGCAATAATATTTAAGCGCGAAGGAAAAGTTAATTTTGAGGTGTCCGCTATACCATTCAAGGTATAGACAATCGCCCGACCTGAAGTACTGGTATTTCCCTTAAAGACAGAATTATAAATTTTAAAACTGGGTGCAAGCGTATAAATTGCGCCGCCATCCACGGCCTGATTATTTTCAACAAGCACGTTTCGTAGTTCGATACTACTAGACGCAATGGTCACATCTGAAGATAACCCGACGTTATAGATTGCCCCACCGAAGTTTGCGAAGCCGTTCTTTAATTTGACACTTTCTAAGGTTAAATTTTCATTGTTAAAAATAATGCCGCCTTTCTCCGCGCAGACATTTTTACCGCATCCTTGAAAGGTAATTTCTTTAATACTCACTCGAATTGATGAGTTATCATTATTATCAATATGGAAGATTTGGTCCTGACCGCTCATTTCAATTATGGCATTGTTCAGACCTGACACCGCATCTTCCGTGACAGCACTATCATAAAGCGTCTTTATATTCATAGATGCTTTAAGCTCGATCTTTTTTTCGAGTTTATAGACTTTGTTTTTTTCTAATACAATAATCGCTAAAGCATTTTTACCACCACAGCCCATATAACCAGCTTCGGGTCTGCTTTTTTCATCTATATTAAGATAGTCGACAGCTTCGCGAAGTGAACATTCTTTGTCATCTTTGACAATGTCTTCTGTGGTTGTAACAGCAATTTCTGCACTATAAGCATGTCCTGCAAAAAACAGCATACCTATCCCTATGCTCTGTTTGAGCATAACCTTCTCCTTAGTATCTTTTTATTTCTTTTTTTATTCTTTAGCCGCAAATTCCCTGCAGCATCGAATTATTTTGTGTACTTTGTCATAGCTTGAGTAATTACTCAAGAATTTTTATAGTTTATCGATATTCATCAATTAAGGCATAAATTTGGCGTAATGTGACATTGCTCAGCTTGGTTTTTTCGCCCTTAAGCAATTGAATTAATTGTTCTAACGTTTGTAACAACACCGATGCCTGATGGGGCCCATGCAATAATAAATAATCGACAATTTGCTGATCTATTTGAATTCCTCTGCGCGATAATACCGAAACCACTAAAGCCTGACGGTCTGCATATAAACTGCCATTCGGAACTCTGACACTGACAGCTTGCGTCAGGCGTGACTGTAAATCGGGCAATTCAAGTTTAAGTTCTATCGGGGCATAACGTGATGAAAATACCAGTTGCCCACCACCTTCATTATTATAATTAATTAAATGAAAAACAGCGCGTTGCCAATGTGGCACACCACTAATGGCTTCAATGTCATCTAAAGCCACCAAATCATATCGATCTAAAGCAGTTATAGCCTCAGTCGGTGCATCTAACAGTTCCAGTAAAGAGACTTGAATAGCGGACTTACCTATTTCTAAATAAGAATCGCAAATGGCAGACAATAAATGACTTTTTCCTGCGCCTGCACCACCATAAATATAGAAACGGCTCATCAACCCCGCGTGTAATTGGCGAACGCCATCAACCACATGCCCCCAACTTGGCCCAGAAAAATCGCTAATTCGGGCATCAAGCTGAGGTTCTATATCTAACTGCAATTGGCGCATATTTATGAATTGGCCTTATGAATCTTTATTGTTTGACGTATCGATCTTACTCGATTTTTCAAGATCTTGCAGAGGTTTTACCGTCGGTTCTTTGAGATCAATATCGACATTCATCTGGTCTGTTTCTATAGAAATAGAACCTGTGTTGGCATGTTGTGTAAGTACGACATTTGAGTCATATAACTGACTTTTTTCGTACCATTCACGTGCATGACGTAACAGCACAACAATAATAGCCGCCACTGGCAATGCGATTAACATACCGAGGAAACCAGCCAACTGTGCGCCCGCCAATACTGCAAAAACGACAGCCACTGGAGAAAGACCAATTTTATCGCCCAATAGGAAAGGTTGAAGAATATAACCTTCAATGGCTTGTCCAATCATGAACACCACTAAAACCAGTGCTAAATGTGTCCATTCCAAGCCAAATTGGAACAGTGCGGCAATAACGGCAGCAATAATGCCAACCCCAAAACCTAAATAAGGAATAATACTGGCCAGTCCCGCAATCATTCCAATAATTAAACCAACTTCAAGTCCAATTAACTGTAAGCCTACTGCATAAACAACGCCCAATAAAAACATCACCAGAAATTGTCCTTTAACAAATGCACCAAGTACACTGTGGCACTCACCTACAATTTTCAACGTACTTTCTTCATAAGGGCGTGGAATTAAACGACGTAGGCTTTCTAACATGCGGTCCCAATCGAGTAAGAAATAGAACGCAATAATTGGAATTAAAACAACAGTCCCACCAATTTGAATAAAGTTTAAGCCTGACTGAGCCACTTTTAACACTACAGATTGAATACTGTCCGCACTGTAATTGGTTTGAATATAATCCATAACCGCTTTAGAAATTTGGTCAGTATCAATTTCCATTGGAACAAGGTTAAACGTATGCGACAACCAAGGTAAAAACGTATAATTAACCCAATGAATACCTGCAGGAATACTGGTTTTGGCGTACATGAGCTGTTTCCACACCAAAGGCATTAAGTACCAAATCGCAATGGTTACTACTACACCAATTCCAACAAATACGAAACTGATAGACATCCAACGTGGTAAGCCTATTTTATGTAGTTTATCGACCAGAGGACTAAATAAGTACGCTATTAAAAATGCGCCAATAAAAGGAAGCACCACAGGCTTTAATAAATAAAGTACCCATAAGATGAGTGCTATGCCAGCAAGAATAAAAATGCGACGTAAGGTTTTATCACCCATGCAATTTCGCCCTTTTTTCAGTTTAATCGTTATAGTGAAAAAATATTTAAGTAAAGATAGCATTTTAGCGCATAAATAACAGATGTGTTTCGTATATTCAGGTTATAATCCCGCCCGCGAATGCGGAGACTTCATTATGAGCAACTCAACTTCTACTCCTACCACTGGTTTAAGCTATAAAGACGCGGGTGTCGATATTGAAGCGGGCGACGCGTTAGTCGATCGAATCAAATCTGTCGCTAAACGTACTGCCCGTCCCGAAGTTATGGGCGGATTAGGTGGCTTTGGTGCACTTTGTAAAATCCCTAAAGGTTATGAAGAACCTGTTCTCGTATCTGGCACCGATGGTGTAGGTACAAAATTACGTTTAGCCCTCAATTTGAACCGTCATGACACTATTGGTCAAGACTTGGTTGCAATGTGTGTAAACGATCTAATTGTTTGTGGTGCAGAACCATTATTCTTTTTAGACTACTATGCAACAGGCCACTTAAATGTGGACGTGGCGGCAAATGTCGTCACAGGTATTGGCGCTGGTTGTGAGCTAGCAGGCTGTGCATTAGTCGGCGGTGAAACTGCTGAAATGCCTGGTATGTATGAAGGCGAAGACTATGACCTTGCAGGTTTCTGTGTAGGTGTCGTTGAACAAAGCAAAATTATCGATGGCTCTAAAGTAAAATCAGGTGACGTTTTAATTGGTGTTGCATCTTCTGGCGCACACTCAAACGGTTACTCTTTACTTCGTAAAATTTTAGACGTGAAAAACGTCGATTTAACTCAAATTGTTGATGGTCGCCCACTTGCAGATGTTGCAATGGAACCAACACGAATTTACGTTAAATCATTACTTCAACTTTGCAAAGAAGTTGATGTTCATGCTATGGCACACATTACGGGTGGCGGTTTACCAGGTAACTTACCTCGTGTACTTCCAAACGGCGCTCAAGCAGTGGTGAATGAATCCTCTTGGGAATGGCCAGAATTGTTCAAACTTCTTCAACGTGAAGGTGGTGTTGAACAACACGAAATGTACCGTACATTTAACTGTGGCGTAGGCATGGTCATTGCTGTAGATGCAGCCGATGCTGAAAAAACAGTTGAATTGCTCACAAGCCTTGGCGAAAAAGCATGGAATATGGGTCATATTTTAGACAATGCTGAATCTGTAGCTGGCGCTGACGAAAAAATCCGCGTTATCTTTGCATAAGTATTTCGCATGATCAAAATTGCTGTGCTAGTTTCAGGCAGTGGAAGCAACCTGCAAGCCCTGATAGATGCCAATCTTTCAGGGAAAATTGCAGGTGTTATTTCCAATAAACCTGATACTTTTGCTTTAAAACGTGCTCAAAAAGCAGGTATTGCAACTGCTGTTATTGAACACAAACAATACCCAAACCGAGAAGCATTTGATGATGTTATGCATCAACAACTCCTTGATTGGGATATTGATTTAGTGGTTTTAGCAGGCTTTATGCGTATTTTAAGCACTAAGTTTGTGAACGCATGGGAAGGGAAAATGGTGAATATCCACCCTTCTTTATTGCCTCACTACAAAGGTATGCATACGCATCAACGTGTTTTAAATACGGGTGATACTTTGCATGGTTGCACTGTGCATTATGTGACTGCTGAATTAGATGCAGGTCAAGCTTTAGCACAAGGTGTTATCCAAGTGCATACACATGATAATCTTGCGACATTAGCAAGTCGTGTGCATGTGCTTGAACATGTTATTTATCCACAAGTTGTAGAATGGATTTGTACAGGTGCAATTCAGCATAGCGTACAAGGCGTTCTATATCGTGGGCATGTCATACAAGAGCCAGTTCAGTTCTGCAAAATCTAAAAAAATTATTTTCATAAAAAAACGCATCCTTGGATGCGTTTTTTTATGCTTCAAACATCTCAAATAGATTAAACATGCCCAGTATTTGATTGAATCAAGGACTTAATTAAATCTACCGTCTCTTGTGGCTTCTCTAATGGGAACATATGACTACCAGACATAACCTTGTATGGAATACCAAATTTCTTTTTCACCATTTGTGGAAATTTTCGTCCAATAAATGGCCCTTTTTCAGCAAAAACCAATTGAACAGGTACTTTCAGTTTTGGCTGTGGTAACCACCATAGTGATGGATTTGTACGGAAAATATTGACTTCATCCATCTTTGGAATCGTCAACTCCACCCCACCCCGTACTTTATCTTCGGTCAATGCGTAGTCAATATAAGCCTGAAAACAATCTGCATCAAAGGCTTTATAAAAGCCTTTAGGGCGCAATAATTCAGCTGCTTGCGCTCGACTTTGCCAATGATCTCTACGACGCAGTGACAAAGATGCAGGAGACATACGATCTACTGCTTTTAATTTAAATGTTTTTGCAATATGTAGCGCAAAACCATCTTTCCCCATAATCAACGGTGGGTCGAGCATAATGACTTGTGAAAACAGTTCAGGGTGTTTTAAAGCAGCCTGAAAGGTCAACACGGAACCCAATGAGTGACCTAAGCCAATCACTTTACGTCCCTGAGCCTGTTGCACAATACTATCAATCACCTGTTGCGTCAGACTGGCCCAATGATTATCAATAGGATAGCGTTTATCTGGCCCAAGTAATGACACAAAAATTATGTCATAGTCATCTTTTAACAGATCAAACAGCTTCTGGTAAACTTTAGATGGCACGCCATTGGCGTGCGCAAAGTGGATCAGTGGTTTCATTGTAATTTCGTCGTTTGCTCAGATTGAACTTGTTGAGACAATGACGTTGCAAAACCTTGCCCAATTGAACTTCCCATACGCCCTAGTACAGAATCAAAAGGACTATATTCAATAGTATAGTTCACTGCTTTGTCTGTTTTCAGTTCACGTTTTAACGTATTTAAACTGCCAACACGGTCTGCAATACCCAGTTTAATCGCTTGCTCACCTGTCCAGAACAAACCTGAGAAAATAGCTGGATCATTCGATTTCAATTTGTTACCACGGCCTTGCTTAACCGCATTAATAAAATGATCATGAACATTATCTAATAGTGCTTGAACATGCGCTTTTTGTGTAGCATCAACAGGTTGTGTCATCGACAAAATCGCTTTGTTCTCACCCGATGTCATTGTGCGGTCTTCAACACCTAACTTCTGCATTAAGCCACTTACACCATAGTTCGGCATGATGACACCAATGGAACCCACTAAGCTGGATGGATTCACAATAATTTCATCGGCAGCAGAAGCAATGTAATACGCGCCTGAAGCACCGGTATCACCAATCACTGCATAGAGTTTTTTATCCGCATGCTGTTTTTTCAAATATTGAATTTCTTGCCAGATTTCATCGGACTGAACAGGTGAACCACCCGGCGAATTAATATTTAAAACCACAGCTTTACTTTGTTTATTTTCAAAGGCTTTCTTTAATGAACGAATCGTATTAGTGCTGTTGACACTTTGCTTATCGGCCGCAATCGTACCTACAATATCAACTACAGCAATATGCGAACCTGTCGCACCAACATCTTCTGTAGATGTCGTACTGCAACTTTTACCCAATGCAATTAAAATAAATAACAAATAAGCAAAAGTTAAAAATTTAAAGAAAATTCCCCAACGACGTGCGCGCCGCTGTTCTTCAACCGAAGCCAAGACAACTTTTTCTAGCAATTTCCACTCATTGCCTGTCGGTTGTTGTTGCGTATTATGTGTTTCATTTTGAGGTTTTGGTGGCCAATCGGACATAAAAAATCCAAAAAACAGTTAAAATGTATCTCATTATATACACTGAAAATGCTAGAACTGTCTAAACAATCTATTTTATCCTATAATTAATTCATCACTTCCTTTTATTCGAATTGACAACAAGATAATGACCGATCAAAACCTGCAGAATACAACGTATCGTCTATTAAAATTTATTAGCCGTCAACCTATTCAATTTTCTCGTTTTTTTGCGAGGAATCTAGCAGGTTTAGTGAATATTTTAAAAGTTTCAAAAACATCTGAAACGATTCGTTTAAATTTAAAAATTGCACTTCCTGAATTGAGTGATGAAGCGCGTGAACAAATTACAGCACGGGCTATTCGTAATGAACTGATGTCTTATTTTGAATTTTTTAGTATTTGGGGTTCTAGTAATAAAAAAAACTTATCCCGTATCCATCATGTTTATGGCGAGCAATATTTCCATGAAGCCTTAGCTGAAAATAAAGGTTTGGTGTTGATTGTTCCCCATTTTGGTACATGGGAAATTATGAATGCTTGGTTTGCACAATATACACAAATGACCATCATGTATAAACCTGTCAAAAACCCCACTGCCGATGCCTTTGTCCGTAGTGCACGTAGCCGTGAACAAGCCAATTTAGTTCCAACAGATGAATCAGGTGTCCGCCAAATTTTTAAAGCCTTAAAACAAGGGGGTACGACCGTTATTTTACCCGACCATACACCCAATATGGGCGGAGAAATGATTCCCTATTTTGGTATCCCTTTGGCAACCAGTAATTTAAGCGCCAAGCTAATTCAAAAAACCAAAGCCAAAGCACTCTTTCTTTATGCCATCCGTCATGAACGTGGTGGTTTTGATATGCATATTGAGCCAATGGATGATGCTATTTATCAGGGTACGGCAAATGATGGTTCTAAAATCATTTTTAAAGCAATCGAAAATCTAATTCGAAAGTACCCTGAACATTACCATTGGAGCTATAAACGATTTAAAGCCAGTCCTGAAACCGATAATATTTATCATTTAAAATTAGATGAAGCTGTTGCATTGGCGCAGAGCATTCGCGAAAAGGCCCAAGAACAAAGCACAGCTGAATTCACTCCGCCAACTGAAATTATAGATTCATCTGCCAGTTAGTTTCTTTTTAGCCATTTCCAATGATCACGTGCATAACTTAAATGCACCTGATTACCCTGTTGCTTAAATTGAATGCTCCCCTGCTGTATGGTGGTTATCAATGGAATGTCTAACTGTGCCAAACGAGCTTGCGTAATTAAACTCGGATGTCCATAACGGTTAAATTTTCCTGCTGAAGCAATCACTAGCTTCGGCTTTAAGGCTTTTAAAAAGGCATAAGCAGAACTGTGTCGGCTACCATGATGACCTAAAACCAAAACATCGACCTGTAAATTCGGATAATCCTGTAACAATTGAAATTCAGTTTGCCAACCTGCATCGCCCATCAATAAAAAACTTTGATAGGGAAATCCATCTTTGAGTTGTACATACAGTACACACGAGCTTTCATTTTTATTTTGCGATGCCCATTTCACTTGTTCAGATTTTGGAGACAAAACTTCAATACTCAGCGTCTTGCTCCATTGCCAACGCTGTCCTTGCACACAATAATCAAATTTCGTCTGTGCGGGTGGGTCGAGCTTTTCACTAGAATATAACTGCTGAATAGGCAATTGATGTTTAATGGAAAAATAACCGCCACTGTGATCTTGATCCAAATGTGTTAAAACCAGCTGATCCAGTTTACTCACTGCATTTACCGACAAAAACGGCTGAATAATTTGTTTGCCAACACTGAATTTTTCTTCATTATAATGCCCTCCCATATCAACCATTATGCTACGTTGCTGATCTCGAATAAAAATGGCCTGCCCTTGTCCCACATCTAAAATCGTCAGTTCAAAAGGATAAGGCTTCGTGTCTTTCATCAATAAAGCCAACACACCTAAAACCACCCACCCCTTGGGCAATAAACCTTGAGGCATAAAGACGATTATTAACAATAGCGCCAAAAGTGCAACCATATAGCCATTTAGGGCAATTGGCTGTAATTGTGGTTCAAACAGCGCATCCAAGCCATCTAAAAAAGCCAACAGTAAACTTAGGCAAAAATCATTGAATTGAAATAATACTGCAGATAGCGATTCCGACACACTAAAGCTTAAAGCGGCCACAATATCTAAAGGAACGACGATAAGCCCTAGCCATGGAATTGCCACAATATTGCTCACAGGTGTAATCCAAGAAACTTGCTTAAAAAATAGAATCATTAAAGGAAATAAGGCACAAAAAATTTTCCACTGCGATTCAATCAATAACCGAAGATAAAACCACACTTTTTTTTGCCAAGTATGTGCTGTATTTAAGGCCTGCTGGTGTTGTTGCAAAGTTTGATAAATACGAAGCAAAATAAAACAAGCGCCATAAGACAACCAAAATGCAGCCGATAAAATACTAAAAGGATCAATGAACAATAAAAGTGAAGCACTGAACAGCAATAGTTTTAAAGGCTGAAGTTTTTGCTGTAACAGTAAAATCACACTACCTAAAACACACATCAACAAGGTTCGCACTGCTGGTATTTCAAAGCCCGCAAAAACACAATACATAGCTACACAGCAAAGAAACGGCAAAATGAGTAAATATTGTCTAGGAATCATCAAATACAATTGTGGTCGATATCTCGCAATTATTTTCTGCAATGTCCAACACACCATCATGGCAAAAATAACCACATGTGGACCTGAAATAGCCAGTAAGTGACTCATACCAAAGCGCTGAAACTGCATTTTTGTGTCTTTGCTCAGCAGACTTTCATCGCCTGTGAGTAAGGCTAATAGCAAGCCTTGATGTCTTAACGGTTGACGTTGAATAAATTCACGAAAATTTAAGCGCTGTTTTTCAATCCATAGCGGAAATTGATGAATGAGAGCTTGGTTCGATGCTAACACCCGTGAATATCCTAAAGCAGCAATTTGCTGTTCGGTTAAAGGTTCAATCTCATTCACTTTAAAACCAGAGGAGATATTTTGTTGTACGTACCATTTTTCTTGATCAAACGTACCTGCGGTCGCATAACCATGTGCTGGCCTAAGCACTCCATTTAAACGGTAATACTTTCCTAACTCGAGTTTAAGCTGCTCAGAAGCTTCTTTTGCTTTGGGCACATAAG
Organism: Acinetobacter celticus; assembly: GCF_001707755.1. Taxonomy (GTDB): domain Bacteria; phylum Pseudomonadota; class Gammaproteobacteria; order Pseudomonadales; family Moraxellaceae; genus Acinetobacter; species Acinetobacter celticus. The sequence continues at coordinate 321,738 of NZ_MBDL01000009.1, forward strand.
CCAAATATTGCACAGTGGAATTTTCTATAGCATTTTTAGGCACATTCAACACAGTAATTTTTTGCTGAATGGTGTTTTCACTCAATTCATTCAAGTGTTCAATATAAACAATTAAAGTTTGAGATGAAGGCTCATGTACAACATTGGATAATCGCTGGTCTAGCGCATTATTGGCAAAACCGAAACCAAGCCATATCCCTAAAAACAGACTAAAGATGAGAGTGAAGAATGTGGCAAAAATAGAAATTTGTCGTAAATAAGGTTGTATCCATCTTTCAAACATCAACCAAATCAAAACGAAAAAAACAACCCAACCTGCAGTAATGTGGTAGTTCAGCCACATTTTTCCCATGTAGGCAATTCCTAAAATCCAGCCAAGGCAAAGCCATTGCAACATAATTGTTTTTCTTATTTATTGTTAGTGCGCGCAATAATAAAGCCCGCCGAGGCGAGCTTCAATCTATAGCGGAAAAATCAAATGAATTAGGTCTTATCTACCCAAAGTCCATCTTGCATATGTAAAACTGAGTCTGCAGACTGCGCCAAATGCTCATCATGTGTCACAATCAACATGGCCATATTGAATTCTTTACGTAACTCAGACAATAATTCAAAAATTTTCACAGCTGTTTTACGGTCTAAATTCCCTGTCGGTTCATCAGCCATCATCAACTTCGGTTTGGTCACTAAAGCGCGCGCTAAAGCCACACGTTGACGCTCACCGCCAGAAAGCTCCCCTGGCTTATGGGTTAAACGATGTGATAAACCAACACGTTCAAGCAAATATTCAGCCTGTTTTTGCACATCTTTATAATTGGTGCCTTTCCTTAACATCAACGGCATTGCCACATTTTCTAAGGCAGAAAATTCAGGTAATAAATGATGAAATTGGTACACAAAGCCAAGATGTTCATTCCGAATATAACCACGCTCTGCTTCACCCAAGGTATCAAAACGCTGTCCATGAATAAAAACTTGACCCGATGTTGGACGATCTAAGCCTCCAACTACATGCAGTAACGTACTTTTACCTGAACCACTTGAACCGACAATCGAAACAAATTCACCTGCTGCAACCTGCAAAGACAAACCACGAATGACATCAACCGTAGATTTACCATCTGTAAATGATTTGGTAATATTTTGAGCATCTAAAATTAAATTACTCATAACGCAATGCCTCCGCTGGCTGAATTTTGGCTGCACGGAAAGCTGGATAAATCGTGGCAATAAAACTGAGTCCTAAAGACAAACTGACAATCACCACAACATCTTGCCAGCGTAAATAAGATGGCAAATAATTAATAAAATACGCATCAAACATATTCAGTCCAAGTGTAGAGTTCAGCCAACCGACCAATCCACTAATACTTGATGCCGCGATAATACCTAAAATAGCACCCGATACTGTCCCAATCACACCAATCACTGTACCTTGAACCATAAAAATACGCGTGATGGTTGCAGGCGACGCACCTAAGGTACGCAAAATTGCAATGTCAGATTTTTTGTCAGTCACGACCATGACCAATGAAGACACAATATTAAAAGCAGCCACCAAAACAATAAGGAAAAGTAACAAGCTCACCATGGCTTTTTCCATCTGAATGGCACTGAACAAATTACCGTGTGTATATGTCCAATCTGATGCATAAAAATTTGCAGGCAAGTCACGTACAATTTCTTGCGACACTTGTGGGGCTGCAAAAATATCATCCAGCTTCATCCGCACGCCTTGTGCGCCATCGGGTAAGCGAAGCAAAGTTGAGGCATCATTTAAGGCGATATAGCCCATCATTGAATCAACTTCTGCACCTATACTAAAAATACCGACAATTTTAAAACGCTTGAAACGTGGTACAACCCCTGCAGGTGATGGCGTGGCTTCAGGTAGCACCAATGTGATGCTATCATTCAAGCCTAGGCCCAATGCATCGGTCATTTGTTTACCCAAGACAATACCAAATTCGCCTTTTTTTAGGTTATCAATACTGCCTTCAACCATGTGGTCCTGAATAATTGAAACCTTTTTTTCATACTTGGGTTCAATTCCCGTGACCATTACCCCAGAAACTTGGCCCTGCGCTGTGAGCATGCCTTGTAGCTGTGTAAATGGCGCCACGCCCACAACATGCTTATGTTTTTCAATTTTCGTTGCAAGTTCTGGCCAATTTGTTAAAATTTGTGTTGAAGAAACAGTGGCTTGAGGTATCATTCCCAAGACGCGATTTTTTAATTCCCGATCAAAGCCGTTCATAACAGATAAAACGGTAATAAGCACGGCTACACCTAGGGTGAGACCGATCATGGAAACCAGAGCAATAAAAGAAATAAAGTGGTTACTGCGCCGTGCGCGAGTGTATCTCAACCCTATATATAGCGAGATTGGTTTAAACATAACCATCTAGTCCGAGGTAATAATTATGGAAAATGTACAGCATCAAAGCGAAACGACGGAACGTCGCGTCATGTCACGTATCGATGCTGCCTTGCGAATTAATTATCAGATTATTTCTGATGATGTTGCGCTGAATGACCCTTACGATCCTAATTTTGTCTTGCCACGCTATTTTCTACTACTTGCAGAATTAGATCAATTTGATCATGCGCTTAACTACGAATTAGAACAATTAGCTGAAAAAGATCAACAAATTGCTCGAATATTATCCTTATTTAATAAAAAGTTAAACCTTATTACAGGTTCTTTATACGACACCATTGTACAAAGCATGTTACCGATTCCAGAACATGTGAACTTTTCAGAGACAGGTTTAAGCTTTTTTAGTGAGCGCCCAATTAAGGAGGGCACTTATTTACATGTGACTTTAAGTCACCCAGAAAACTTCTTTCACATTGCAGCAACTACTCAAGTGGTTTACAGCCGTGAAGAAGAAAATGGGCAATATCGTACAGGTGCGTACTTTATTAGCTTACATCCTCAGGACCGTGTGAAACTAGCAGAATCTGTTTCACTGTCCTCATTTAAAGTTTAATCAATCTGTTTTCATTTTGTGGGCGAGCGCTCTACTCGCCTTAAAATCTTGATAAAAATAGGCAAATAACCCTGAAAGTAACACTGCCGCACCAAGTAAAACCATCATGGTAATTTTTTCATCATTTAATATAGCACCCACCACCAATGCAAGAATGGGTGTAAGTACTGTCGTTAATGACAGCGTTGCGGGCTGAATGTTTTGTACCAGTTTGAAATAGCAAAACATTGCGACCAGCGATGCCATAACGACCGAATAGCTCAAACCAATAAGAGACCTTAGACCTGGCATCTCTGTCGGTGCGTAAGACCAAATAAATGGCAACATACAAGCAGCAAATAGGCTAGAAACCATAATTGAACCCGTTGCTTGCGCCATCGGTTCTAACGGTGCACCAATTTTTTTAACCCAGAAAATAGAGGCACAATAAATAAAGACACTCAGCAACATCAACCCAATACCCAATGGTTTTACCTGATGTTCACTGCCACCCAAACAAATAATGCCTAAGCCAGTGACCGCAATTAACATACCCAGCCATTGCATACGGCGCAAATGAATATGAAATACAAAATAGCCAATAAGCCCCGTAATAATCGGCGCAAGCCCAAACATTAAAGCGATAATGCCTGAACTTAAGTAAGTTGCTGCTAAATAAGTAAAAAACTGTGAACCAATAAAACTACAAGCGCCTGCAAGATAGCTATGTAACGACTGTGCATTAATGGGAAATTTAGCACGAACAATCAAAAGTAAAACAATAGACAAAGGCAAAGCAATAAAGAAACGCAATGCCAAAGCCCATAGGCTATGCAAATCTGTCACGCTCCAAATAATGGCTAATGGCGTGGTTGCCCAAATTAAAACCAATAAGACATATGTGGACATAAGATTTATTTTTGACGGTGTCATAAGCTTATAGATTCGCCGTTTTACGTTTTTGTTTCTGAATGGTCTGATCTAAACTACTAGAAAATTCACGCTTATCACGTTCTGAAATAGGCGGTGGTCCACCCGTTTGTACCCCTGCACCACGCAGGCTGTCCATAAAGTCACGTAAATGTAGCCGTGCTTTTACATTTTCTGTGGTGTATACCTCACCACGTGGGTGAATGGCAATGCCACCTTTTTCAATCACTTCTGCAGCCAACGGAATATCTTGTGTCATGACAATGTCATGCTCTTTCATACGTTCAATAATTTCTTTATCGGCAGCATCTGCACCGCTCATGACTTGAATAGAGTTAATACGAATTGAAGGCGTAATTCCCACATTTTGATTTGCAACAAAAGTGACTTCTAGTTGATAACGATCTGAGGCCCGAAGAATCACTTCACGCAAAATTTTAGGCAATGCATCTGCATCAACCCAAAGTTTAAATGGCAACACAATGATATCCAGTAGAAAAAACGAGAATCTTATTTTAACAAATCTATATGAGATAATTCAGTGAAACTATAGACAATTATGTAAGGTACGATTAAAGATTGATAAATCCAATCACCTAAATACTGACATGAGTTTAAATTCAGCCAGATCTAAATTAAAACAAAAATCTATTCTGCTATTTTGTGACATTTACAAGTTAAACGATATTTTTAACATGACAGACTTGAAAATTTCAAATAACCCTCGATTTAATAAATAAATACAACCCTATATCAATGGTGCATATGAAAAATCAAAACAGACCAGAAATTATCACTATTGAAGATCAAAACTTTGGTAGCCATGTCGAACATTGGAATTTGCTCACAGCTCAACCAAACACAGAAGTTCCTCAGTGGTTAGGTCAAGCGCTTGATGCACCAGTCATGCCAATGGGTTTATGCAAAGCAGAATGCGATATGGATGCCAATATTTGGCTGATTCAAGGCCCCAATAAAGCACCGGTTCAGTTAGCACAAGTGATTGAAGTTGAAAACAATAAACCGAAAGCGGTAAAAACTGCATTTCCTTGCTTCGACAGCCCTTACAAAATTAAAGCCAGTATCGACCGTATTATTACCTGTAAATCTAATGTTCAAGCAGTGCTCTGTCTAAACTTAGGTGCCGATACTGCCGTCTATGCATTTGATAGTCTTTACAGTGTAAACCATGACCAATACCAAAAAGACCAAGAGTATTTGGTGCAATTGAATGGCTGGGCTTATGAATTAGAAGCGGTCGCAGACCATGAACATCTAATTGTTGATGATCCTGCATCAATCAAACACCACCGCGCACTCAATGATATTTTAGCCGCCAATAATGGGGTTGCTCCCGCCAATCTTCAGGAACAAATTGAAGCATGGCAACCTAAATCTGATGATGACAAAGAACCCGTCACTGTCGATTTTTCTAAAATGGTCGCATACTTATACGGCGAAAATATGGGGCAAGAAGATGAAGCTTGGTTCCAAGGCAATATTGTAGGTAAATCGTCCATGCAATTTATGGATCAAGAATATACCTTATATGATGTCACGCTCATTCATGAAGAAAACCAACCTGCGGTTTTAATTCGTATTGCAACCAAAAATGCGGACTACAAAAACTTTAACATTGGTCAATTTATTCGTGGCAATATTTGGATTCAAGCCAATATTTACGCAAAATCTGCTTAATTTTCTTTAAAAAAACCGCTTTAATCTATAGCTAAGATAGATTAAAGCGGTTTTTTTATGGCGAAACTTTTCTTCACTTAAAGCGTTTAAATTATTTTTTCATCATCACGCAGATAAACTGAGTCAGTTTAGAGAAATCATTTCAAACACGCGCAAGAGAACAGTGTCAAAGAAATTATCAACATTATTAAAAATTGCATGTGGAAGCATATTAAAAAATGGACTAATCCATCAATATCATGATTAAAATTTTAAAAAACAGAGATGATATAAAACAATATAGAGGCTTAAGATTTTAATTTTTAATATATTTAGGATGAATTAGGACTTTAAAAAAAGCGAAAATGGTGCGCTCAGCGGGACTCGAACCCACGCCACAGGCTTCGGAGACCTGTACTCTATCCAGTTGAGCTATGAGCGCGCGTGCACATCATAACAAAAAAATCAGTAAGGTAAAGCACCTATCTACCACTCAGGCATTTTAGTGCCTATCCTTTATACAATGTTCTAAATTTGCAACGCAGAATTCCCTGCGAATTACTTGGTTTATTGTGTCAGATCACTCACAATACTCACATTATTACGAGGTGAGATGTTTATGACTGATGCATTGATGTTAAAAGATTTGTCTAAAACCTATAAAAATGGGTTTCAAGCACTTAAAGGTATTAACTTAACTGTACCTGAAGGCGAATTTTATGCACTTTTGGGGCCAAATGGTGCAGGCAAATCGACAACTATCAGTATCATCAGTTCTTTAACCAAGAAAACTGCGGGTACAGTCGAAATTTTTGGCCATAATTTAGAAACTCACCCATCTCAAGCCAAACAATGTCTAGGCATCGTTCCGCAAGAATTTAATTTTGGTCAATTTGAAAAAACATTTGATATTTTAGTGACTCAAGCGGGTTATTACGGCATTCCTAAAAAAATTGCAGAACAACGTGCCGAACAATATTTAGAAAAGCTTGGTCTTTGGGATAAACGTGGCATACAAGCGCGCATGCTTTCTGGTGGTATGAAACGTCGTTTAATGATTGCACGTGCCATGATGCATCAACCCAAACTACTGATTTTAGATGAACCTACTGCGGGTGTAGATATTGAATTACGCCGTTCGATGTGGGATTTCCTCACAGAAATGAATGAACAAGGCACATCAATTATTTTAACAACGCACTACTTAGAAGAAGCTGAGATACTTTGTCGCCGTATTGCCATTATTGACCGTGGCGTGATTAAAGAAGATACCAGTATGAAGAACTTCCTGAATCAACTCAGCGAAGAATCTTTCATTTTCGATTTAGCCGAACCTATTCAACCCTTGAACTTAGATATTATTGGCGTACGTTTCAATTTAATTGATTCCGTCACTTTAGAAGTCACTATGGATAAAGCACATAGCTTAAACCAGTTATTTTTGCTTATGGAATCTCAAGGTATTCAAGTTCGTAGTATGCGTAATAAATCAAATCGTTTAGAAGAACTCTTTGTGAAAATGGTAGAAAAAAATCTTGAAGGAGATGCGCAATGAATTTTAATCAATTAAGTATTGCGCTTTATACCCTCGTTCATAAAGAAATTCGTCGTTTCATGCGAATTTGGCCACAAACCTTGCTACCGCCTGCCATTACTATGAGCCTGTATTTTGTCATTTTTGGCAATTTGGTGGGTTCGCGTATTGGGCAAATGGGCGGTTTTAGCTATATGCAATATATTGTCCCTGGCCTAATTATGATGGCCGTCATTACCAATAGTTATTCGAATGTTTCTTCTAGTTTCTTTAGTGCGAAGTTTCAAAAAAGCATTGAAGAACTGATTATGAGCCCTGTTCCACTCCATGCCATTTTATGGGGTTATATTTTAGGTGGGGTATCTCGTGGTGTTCTGGTCGGCATTATTGTCACCACCATGAGTCTATTTTTTACTGACTTATATATTACCAATTGGTTTGTCACTATATATACTGTGCTCATTACATCTTTTTTATTTTCTTTAGGTGGATTCATCAACGCGGTTTATGCCAAATCATTTGATGATATTTCCATTATTCCCACATTTGTCTTAACGCCCCTGACCTATTTAGGTGGTGTGTTTTATTCAATTTCGGCATTAAGCCCATTTTGGCAAAACTTATCTTTAATCAACCCCATTGTCTATATGGTCAATGCCTTCCGTTTTGGTATTTTAGGCCATAGTGATGTCAATGTTGGCATCTCTTTGGGTGTTGTAACTTTCTGTTGCGCTGTACTCTATGGTGTTGCGTACTATTTACTTTCTCGTGGATCAGGAATGCGTGAATAATGAGTGTAGAACATTCTCTTTTAGGTAAAGACACCAATTACCCAACGGCTTATCAACCTGATGTGCTGTTCCCTATTTCACGTGCTCCAGCGCGTGAAAACTATGCCCATGTTGACGCGATTCAACAAGGCAAAGACTGGTGGCATATTTTTGAAATATCTTGGCTCAATCATGCAGGTATTCCACAAGTAGCCATTGGTCGTTTGACCTTACCAGCATCATCTCCTAACTTGATTGAATCGAAATCTTTAAAGCTCTACTTTAATAGTATGAACTTTACCCAGTTCGACAGCAAAGAGACTTTTATTGCCACAGTTGAAAAAGACTTATCTTTGGTCGTTCAAGCTCCTGTGACCATTGATCTGTTTCAAGCGGATGATTTAGCAATTACACAGCCTGAAGGGATTTGTATTGATGAATTATCGCCAGAGCGCTTAGAAAACCATCCAGATGCAAGCTTATTAAAACTGGACACCGAAAACCCAGAAGATATAGAGGTACAACTGTACTCACATTTGCTCCGAAGTAACTGCCCAGTCACGGGACAGCCTGATTGGGGAACAGTTTTTATTCGCTATCAAGGTAAAAAACCTTGTTATCGCAGTATTTTAGCTTATATTATTTCGTACCGTCAGCATAATGGCTTTCACGAACAATGTGTTGAACAGATGTATGCCGATATTTGGCAACTCTTAAAGCCAGAAAAGCTGATGGTATATGCAACTTATACGCGTCGTGGTGGTTTAGATATTAACCCTTGCCGTGTATCAGATTTAACATGGATGCCTCGCCCAATTCGATTGGCGCGACAATAAAATAAAGAACATTGAGGTTGAAACGATGCCATTTTTTGGTTTTATTCCATCAGAAGCACTCTTAGAGAGTATTCAAACAGGCCATCAAAAAAAGAATTCCAGTGAACCACTTTATCCTTTACGGGATAAAACGGCTTTATTGATCAATGATGAAATCATTGATGCGACAATTCTAGGACCTGTGCACTTATTTCCAGCCAGCGATAAACGTGATACTGCTGAAAAATTAGCAGGCTACGTCAAATCTACTGTTGCGGTTTTACTCAAACAGTTATTGGGGAAATCATCGAACGATGTGGTGCAACAATCTATTGAATTTTCTGAAAAGAGTCTATTTCAAGATGCTTCGGGTGCATATCGCGTCGGTGAGACTTTAGATGCCACTTTGGTGACTAATCTAAAATCGACGTATCAAGATATTAAAGCAGGAAATAACATCGATAAAACAGCTTTTGCTACTTTATATAAACAGTTTGCAGAAGCCACTGTTCGCCACTTCATGAATGACTTTAATAAGACCTTAGATTTGGGCCTAATTAAGCGCAAAGCTGCAGACCTAGGCTCTATGGCGGTTATTAAAGCGATTCATATTGCGATTGATAAAATCTTCCCCAATTTAACCAAGGAAGAACTTGGTGCACTGGCAGAAGCGCACGACCCAATGTTCAATCTTTAATCAACACCACGCTAAGTTAAAAAAACCGTACTTTCAATATTCAAAAAGTACGGTTTTTTTATGAACGCTTAAATGACGTTTTACAATCTGATTACTGCCAGTAAATAAAATTAGAGCATTATTTTTTAAATTCAGCCAAAATTTAACTCAAAAACCTGTTTTTCATCGCAATAACGATATAGATGCAAAATCAATAAACACTTTTCTCTTCATTTTTAAGCCATATGCATTGCCTCAAATCATCTTCGTTGCGCCTAAATCATTTTTTATATTTTTATCAATGGCTCATCTGTCTAATCAAAAACAATAAACTGTATTTCTCCTCATCTGACCGATCTTCTAAAAAAGACATTCATTGCCTATTTAAGTACAAAATATGGATTCTCTACTCTATATATGTATAACTCTGTTTGATTTTTTAGAAATACCACAAGTAATCCCTTTCTTTTGGTCAAAGCTTGTCTAGTTTTATAGAAGTTTTTGTTAACTTGTAGTCCATGAGTGTTATCTTAGGAAATTGAGTCATACGACTTTTTAAGTACGTATTTTTTGACACTTTATTTCCTCCTGTCATTTTTAGCGCGTTACCGTCATTAGACACGTATTGATAATAATTTTGGAATACAGCCCGATATGTTTAATTCGCATTTTTATAAAAAATTTAAAGTACTGGCTTTGCTGGCTGGTACATTTTCCGTGACCAGCTTCTGTCAAGCCAATGACTTTCAAAACAACCCTCAATACGCTAATTTTAAACAAAAAACGATGCAGAGCTATCAGCTCAGCGCAGAACAAGTCGATTGGGCAATGAATGGTTCAAAAAACCTACCCAATATTATCAATATCATGAATCGACCAGGCGAAAGTAAACCTTGGTATGAATATAAAACTAATTTTTTAGCCGAAGGCACTATCCAACGGGGTGTGCGTTTTAAACAGCAGTATGCAGACACCCTAAACCGCGCTGAACAGCAATTTGGTGTGCCCCAAGCCATCATCTTGGGTATTTTGGGTGTAGAAACAGGTTATGGCGCAAATAAAGGCTCTTTTGTTACCCGTGATGCCCTCGCAACATTGGGTTTTGGTTATGAACGTCGTGCCCAATACTTTCAAGATGAACTTGCCGCACTAATCGCATGGTCATATAAAGATGGCGTACCAGCCAACTCAATTGTCGGTTCATATGCAGGTGCTGTCGGCTACCCACAATTCATGCCCAGTAACATTCCTAAATTTGGCGTAGATTACGATGGAAATGGCCATGTTGATTTAAGAAATTCAGCCGTCGATGCCATTGGCTCTATTGCAAATTATCTTGCACAAAATGGCTGGCAGAGAAATCAACCGATTGCATTTGCAGCACGTTATACAGGCAATAATCCGCCATCTATTATTTCTACCGATTTAACGCAGCCAGTGCCTTATGGTTTACTCAAAACCCAAGGCATTACGCCATTGAATCCAATTGTAAAAATTGATGACCTTGATTTGGTCAATGTCATTCAATTGCAAGAAAGTTATGGCCCTATTTATTACATCACTTACCCAAACTTCCAAGTCATTACTACTTATAACAAAAGCCGTATGTATGCCACGGCTCTGTGGCTTTTAGGCACCGAAATTACCAGTCGATAAGACTGGTAATTTCCATACAACAACAAAAGTCAATAAAAAAAACCAGCAAAAAGATCACAAAAACACCTTTTTACATTATTTGTTACAAAATTGATTATTTTTTAACCAATTATTGTAATTTTTATAGGCATTTTTAATTTATTTTAATTAAATACTAGACAGCCTATCGACCGCATGAATATTATCCATTTCGTCAAATGCAGTTGCAAAAGTGAAATAACAGGCAAGTTTGCATGGTTTTCAAATACTTGTAAGCCTCATCAAAATGCCCTTGGGAGATAAACATTGCAGTCATCAATTATTAAATACGTCTTAGCGGTAGCAACAACAGTTGCCCTGAGTCAATCGCAAGCAGAGATGGTTCAGTCATCATTTACCAATGATAATGACAACTCTCGTTTAGCAGCACGTGCTTTAAACAAAGAAGCACAAAGTTTTAATTCAAACTTTAAAAACCTTAGCAGCCTTTCAATCACTGAGCGTTCGGGCGACAAAATTCGCAGAGAAACGATCGCCGCAAAAATTGAAATTCCTGAAAATGAGCCTTCAGTGATTGAAAAGTTGAATACCGTTGCATCAAATACTGTTCGTCGTTTTAGCCAAACAGGAACAGCTTCTTGGTATGGTCGCCAATTCCATGGTCGCAAAACAGCAAGCGGTGATACATTCGACATGAATGGTCTTACTGCAGCTCACCGTAGCTTGCCACTCAACTGTTTTATTCGCGTAACGAATAAAACCAATGGTCAAAGCGTTATTGTAAAAGTAAACGACCGCGGTCCTTTCCATGGTAACCGTGTACTCGATCTTTCTTATGGCGCAGCAAAACAACTTGGCATTACCAATTCAGGTACTGCAAAAGTTAGTATTGAACGTGTCGATGGTCCAAACTCTTAAGAAACTGCTTTGCTCTCATTTGACATTTTAAAAGCCACTTTGTGGCTTTTTTTATTCATGAGAAATTCGATATCGCGATGAAATATACTGAACGTATTGCCATTATTTTATTCATTCTTGTACTGCTCTTACTTTTGCAATGGATGATGCATGGCTTTGCTTAACATCATTCCCATAAAGTAGAAATTCATCCAGCAACCACACCACATCCCTCTCCCCCAATAATATTTTTTCTACAGGCCGTAAAATAAAGTTTGTGATGCCACAAAATTTGCAACCTTAAGTCAGTAATTCGCCAATTCGTAGATCACGATTTGGCATGAATTTAAACATTTCCTCCTCAAATTTTGAAAAATCAAAATCGCTAAACTGCTCACAAATAATCTTCTTAAGCTAAAGCTCTCTAATTCCGCCTCATTTTTCGTATTTGGCGTTTAAAGAAATACCTAGGGAAAGTTAGCTTTAAATGATCAATGACCCAAAAATCAAAAATGACGCCCATTTAGCGTTACTCTATTTCACACGCAATCAAAAAAACCATTAATTTTCATTTTTTCATTCTTTTTACCTATTTTTTGAATCATATTCAGCATATTTAATTTCTTAGATGATCACTTAAATCACATCACCATAATTCATGTACTAAAATAGAAAAAATAAAACTCAACAAAATACCCATTACTCATTTTTCGTGTCATGCGCCTAATTAGAATCGTACATATTGCGCCATAAAATAGTAATTCTTCACAAGCCTCACCCAGCTTTTATCTGGATCAAAAATAACAGTCTCAAGTTAGAGCCAAAAACGAAGGAAAATGATAAAAATACTGCCAACAACAGCGGACTTTATCCCGTATCCATAAAATGACCGTAACTAAAAAATAGCCACTAAAATGACTTTGAACAGTACCCCACATAATTGTATTGTCAGTGCAATATTTTGACCTTGTTTACACAAAATGAGAAATTTACCTAAATGACATTGCACCAAGCAGACACGAGTAGCAAAGCTGTATATTTTTTTAAATTAATCGAACAAATGCCAATGGTTTAAACCTACTCATTTGGTCAACGCGATTTCTTGATGGTCTTTTCTGGTTGATTGGCCCATATTTCCTGTATCTACCGGATCTTTTATTACGTTTATGGAAGAACGTTTCAATCTTTTTAAATTGTCTATGCTAACCTAGTAAATAAACCAAATACTGTACCGCTTTCCCTAAAAATGCCGTGCTCACCTCTTGAATTATTTTAAGTATTGAACCTATGATTCATTAGTAGCCATTCTGGTTTCAATGATAAAAGCTCTGATATGAACTTCATTCTTATTAAAAAACTCTATCCAAACCAGATGCAATATATTTATTTTATATAAAAAACAATGATATAAAATCATTAATCAAAAGTTTATTTCTCATACATAAAGACACCCATTCGATGCACACTAGAACATCATGGTCTTCAATTTCCACATAGAACAAAGTGACTCACTGAGCGTTAAGCACACACAAACCTTTACTGATAAATTTGTCCATTGTGCTTTAACCAACCATCTATATGGCGTTTATTCGGGTCTAAATGCGTCCAATGAATCACACCACCCTGTTGGGAATATTCATATTCGCCATAAAATTCAACCGTATCACCTTTTTGCAGACTTTGAATTCGCGGTGATAAATCAATATTATGTGCCACTAAAACAGTTTGTCCATTTTGTAGCTTTAAAATAAACATTTGATGGCGCAAACCTTCATTATCATCACGTAAAATAGCCTTCACCTGACCAGATGTATGTACTTGTACATTGCTTTGTTGTTGTGCAAAAGCTTGAGCAATCTTTGCAGTGTCGTCTTTAACACTACTTATAGAATGGTCTGTCGCAGAATTTTTTGTACTCGGCTTGTTTTGCTGAACAGCAACGTCATACGAAGATGCATTTTCGACTTTATTTGATTGTAGGTCTATGCCGAAATAAACGGCAATTAACAGTGTAATGACTACACCTATACCTATGTTTGCTTTATTTGCCATATACGCCCCTTATTTTGCATATTTTAAGCATAAAAAAAGCCCCAATTGGGGCTTTTTTTACAAAATTTCTTTTACTTTACAGTAAAATTATTTTGCAGCAGCTTGAGCAGCAGCAACTTCATCAGCGAAGCTCATTTCTACTTTTTTCTCAATGCCTTCGCCTACTTCAAAGCGAACAAATTGAGCAACAACAGTAGCAGTCGCTTTCAATACGTCAGCAACTTTTTTGTCATTGTCAATTACGTACATTTGACGCTCAAGTACAACTTCGTTCAAGTATTTTTCTACTGAACCAGTAACCATTTTCTCAACGATATTTGCTGGTTTGCCAGATTCAATTGCTTTCGCTTCAGCAATTTCTTTTTCTTTAGCAATAAGGTCAGCAGAAACATCTTCAGCTGTAACAGCAACAGGGTTGAATGCAGCAACGTGCATTGCAATACCTTTACCAGTAGCAGCATCACCAGTGTAAGATACAACTACACCAATTTTTAGACCGTGTTTGTAAACTGCAAGGTTTTCGCCTTCAACAATTTTCGCACGACGTACTTGGATGTTTTCACCGATTTTTTGAACAAGCGCGATACGTGCTTCTTCAACAGTTGAACCATCTTCAAGTTTCAATTCAGCAATTTGAGCAACATCAGTTACGTTTGCAGCAAGCGCAGCAGCAGCAACTTGTGCAGAGAAACCAGCAAAGTTTTCGTCTTTAGCAACGAAGTCAGTTTGACAGTTTACTTCTAAAAGAAGCGCTTTGTTGCCTTCTTGAGCGATTGTGATCGCACCATCAGCAGCAATGTTACCAGCTTTTTTAGCCGCTTTTGCTTGACCTGATTTACGAAGGTTATCAATTGCTAATTCAACATCACCATTTGATTCTGTTAATGCTTTTTTGCATTCCATCATTGCAAGACCAGTACGGTCGCGTAATTCTTTAACCATGCTTGCTGTAACTGCAGTCATGTTAGACTCCTAAATTCGGTAGAAAATGAATTCTTTTTTAAACAGAAACGGCCCAGAGGGATTCCCATGGGCCGTCTGCACATATGACGCTTACCTTACCACCATTACATGGCGTAAAAATGACAAGCTTACGTCAAACGCATTAAGCCTCTGGAGCTTCTTTAACTTCTTCAGCTTTTGCTTGCGCATTTGCTTGAGTCTGAGCATATTCTTTACCAGCAAGAATCGCATCAGCCATAGCAGAAGCATAAAGAGTAACTGCACGGATCGCATCGTCATTACCCGGAATAACGTAGTCTACGTTGTCTGGGTTAGAGTTTGTATCAACGATACCGATTACAGGAATACCAAGGTTTTTAGCTTCTTTAATCGCAATCGCTTCGTGGTCAACGTCAATTACGAATAATGCGTCAGGTAAACCACCCATGTTTTTAACGCCGCCAAGACCGCGTTCAAGTTTTTCCATCTCACGAGTACGCTCTAAAGCTTCACGTTTAGTAAGCTTAAGGAAAGTACCGTCTTGAGATTGAGTTTGAAGGTCTTTTAGACGGTTGATTGACTGACGAAGAGTTTTCCAGTTAGTCAACATACCACCTAACCAACGGTGATCAACATATGGTTGACCAGCGCGTTGAGCTTGCTCACGAATGATGTTAGAAGCAGCACGTTTAGTACCAACGAACAAAACTTTGTTCTTTTTGCTAGCCAAGTTGTTAGCAAAGTTCAAAGCATCATTTAACGCAGGAACAGTGTGCTCAAGGTTGATGATGTGAATTTTGTTACGCGCACCAAAGATGTATTCGCGCATTTTTGGGTTCCAAAAACGTGTTTGGTGACCAAAGTGAGCGCCTGCTTGAAGAAGGTCGCGCATGCTTACGTTGTAATCTGCCATTTTCTTTACCTTAAAGTTTGGGTTAGGCCTCCATATACCCGCATCCTCCACCCCAAAGGGCACCCAGAGAAATGTGTCGATATATGTGCGGATTTTATTGCCCCATCGCACAAAGCCCGTGAAATTTATTCACGAAAAAGCATTTGATAAAATGGGCGGCTATTTATACCATAGTCACATACAAATTTCCAAAAGTTTTTAAAGATCATGAACAGTACTTACCAAGCACCACGCCGTTTAATTAAAACACCAGACGAAATTGAAAAAATGCGTGTGGCTGGGCGACTGGCTGCAGAGGTTTTGGATATGATCAAACCGCATATTGTTCCAGGTGTGACAACCCTTGAGCTTGATACGATTTGTCATGACTATATTGTCAACAAACAAAACGCCATTCCTGCATGTTTAGGTTATGGTGCAGCACCGGGTCGTCCTGCATTCCAACACTCAATTTGTACTTCAGTAAATCACGTGGTGTGTCACGGCATTCCATCAGATGCAAAAAAACTAAAAAAAGGTGACATCTTAAATATTGATGTGACTGTCATTAAAGATGGCTACCATGGCGATACCAACATGATGTATATCGTGGGGGGCGAAACTTCAATTTTAGCAAATCGTCTTTGTACCGTAGCACAAGAAGCCATGTATCGTGGTATCGAAACCGTTAAACCTGGTTCGACCATTGGCGATATTGGCCATGCGATTCAACAATATGTAGAATCGGAACGTTTTGGTGTCGTACGTGAATATTGTGGGCACGGTATTGGTATGGTATTCCATGATGAACCGCAAGTGTTACATTATGGCAAACCTGAATCTGGCATGATTTTAGAAGAAGGCATGACCTTTACCATTGAACCCATGGTCAATGGTGGCGACTGGAAAACCAAGTTACTTGGCGACAAATGGACTGTTGTAACCAAAGATCATAGCCTTTCTGCGCAATACGAACATACATTATTGGTCACAAAAAATGGTGTAGAAGTATTGACTGCACGCCCAGAAGAAGACTTATCTCGTTTTCAACAATAACTAAAAATAGACAATAAAAGGTCACATTGATGTGGCCTTTTTCAATTTAAGTTTCTATTAATTTTAAGATGATCAGTCAACTTATTTTTATAGCGTCACGCTGTACTTCTCCAAAAAAATCACTCCCCCCTCTTTTCTTCAAATGAAAGCTTTTGATGTTGGATTGTTTAAATTTTCACTGAAAATATTTTAGACTTTTTTTTCATGATGAAGTAATTCTCGCTCCCCTTTATGTCTTATTTTAGGCTAAGATAATGTGCTTTTTAATTTTTAATCCCTATAAGAAGGAATACTGCCGTGGACGTACGTCTCTCTGATCGTGTAAATGCCATCAAACCGTCTCCAACGCTTGCTGTTACCAATAAAGCGGCCGAATTGAAAGCTGCTGGTAAAAACGTTATTGGTTTGGGCGCTGGCGAACCTGATTTCGACACCCCACAACACATCAAAGATGCAGCAATTGCAGCGATTAACAACGGCTTTACAAAATACACCGCTGTTGATGGTACGCCAGGCCTTAAAAAAGCAATTATTGCCAAATTTAAACGCGATAACAATTTAGACTATGCAGCAAACCAAATCTTGGTTTCTTGTGGTGGTAAACAATCTTTCTTTAACTTGGCATTGGCTTTGTTAAACAAAGGTGATGAAGTGATTATTCCTGCACCTTACTGGGTTAGTTACCCTGACATGGTGATTATCGCTGAAGGCGTACCAGTTATTGTCAAATGCGGTGAAGAACAACGTTTTAAAATTACACCTGCACAATTAGAAGCGGCAATCACTGACAAAACACGCTTAGTGGTACTCAACAGTCCATCTAACCCAACGGGTATGATTTACACCAAAGAAGAATTAGTTGCCTTAGCTGATATACTTCGTAAATACCCAGAAGTTTATATCGCTTCTGATGATATGTACGAACCAATCCGTTGGGATGACGAATTCTACAACATCGCAACTGTTGCACCTGACCTTTATGACCGCACAATCGTGTTAAACGGCGTGTCTAAAGCGTATGCAATGACGGGTTGGCGTATTGGCTATGCTGCAGGCCCTGCAAAGCTTATTGGTGCGATGAAAAAAATCCAATCTCAATCGACTTCAAACCCAACTTCTATTTCGCAAGTTGCTGCTGAAGCTGCATTAAATGGTCCTCAAGATGTTCTTGAACCAATGATTGAAGCATTCAAACGTCGTCATGACTTAGTGATGGCTGGTTTAAATGACATCAACGGTATTTCTTGCCTACCTGCTGATGGTGCGTTCTATGCTTACGCTAATATCAAACCGTTAATTCGTGCGAAAGGTTTAAAATCTTGCACAGAATTCTCTGAATGGTTATTGGAAGAAACAGGTGTTGCCGTAGTTCCTGGTGATGCATTCGGTTTAGGCGGTTTCATGCGTATTTCATATGCAACTGCTGATGAAGTGCTTGTCGATGCACTTGCACGTATTAAGAAAGCTGCCGATTCAATCGAAGGCGTAGACGCTGCGATTGCTTCAATTGCTGCTGAAAAATAATCTGCTTTAACAGCAAGATTTGAAAAACCCGCGATTTTCGCGGGTTTTTTATGGCTTAAATATCGTGCAACCCCCAATAGACTTCAGTCTTTGGTGTACAGAAAAAACCTTCAAATGAATGAATTTCTAAAATTTGATCCATAATTTTTTTAGAAGAAGATAAGAAAGTACAATGGCTGTCCCAATGCGTTGCAAATAAAAGTTGCTGATCTTCCGTATAATTACATGAATCAAGCCGATCATTTTCAATCAAATAATCAATCTTCATTTTTTTTGGTTCATTGACCCCATGCTCATCTACAGTCAACAGAAATTCATAACCTATTTCTTGCAATGAACCTAATAATTGATTTTCCAAGAACGGAGAAACATACCCATCATCACATGGATTAATAATATTTTGCTCCTCATACAACTTAAGTATTTCCTGTTCCCAATATTTATTTTGAAATCTAGTATTAATTCCACCAATCATCGTTCTTAACGCAACATCTATTTGGGAAATACTATCTAGCCCAGTCAAGCTTAAAATTTCATGCCATGTAATCGAATCACAACAATTAATAAAGTCATGTTTGTTAAGCCAAGTCTCAGAGTTATAATGACCCAAATCTAATGTGGCTGCTTTATAAAATGGATGCAGTAAAATATAAACCGCTTCAAAACTTTCTTGATAATATTCTAAAATTCTACCGTCATAAGGATAAGAAGCATAAGTTGGCACTTGGCTACTACTATCCTCTTTATTAGAGGCATACGACTGAATCATTTCTTTTAGTTTTCTAAACATTTTTATTTTCTACTGAAGCCCAAATCACCAAGGCAATTCCCACCAAAACAATCATGGTAGAAATGATGATTCGCCAACTTAAACTTTCACCAATAAACAGTGCACCACCTAAAATCGCTAAACACGGAACTGACAGTTGCACACTACTGGCTGTGAAACGGTCTATGCGCTTCACAATGGCATACCACAGTACATATGCACCACTAGAGGCCAAACCACCCGACAGTACAGCCAAAAAGACACCTTGAGGCTGTACAAAGCTCTGACGATAAAAAACAATATAAGCGAGTAAAACAAAAGGAGCCGCCATAATGAAGTTTGCCAAAGAACTGGCAAGCGGGTTCTGCATATTTTTGCCCGCTATGCTGTACATAGCCCAGCCAATACCTGAAAGCACCATCATAGAAGCATAGACCACATTTGGTGCTGATGTGCCGGGCAACAAAAGAATTAAAATACCCAAAATTGCAGTTACCAACCCAATACCACGGCGCAGGTTAATTCTTTCGCCATGACACAAACCATAGCCAACCATACTCAGCTGAACAGTCCCAAAAAGAAGCAAGGCACCCACGCCAGCATCTATATGCACATAAGCCATTGAAAATGCGACAACATACAGAGCAAGGAAAAAACCATTCTGAATATTCCATTCAAGTTGGGCTTTTTGTACAGAAAAAAGATAAAATACCCCTAAAACAGCAACACCACTTAATACCCGAATCAGACTAAAACTCATTGGGTCAATGTGCTGTTCAGCCAATGCCAAACGGCATAAAACTGAATTAGCAGCAAAAGCCAACATGGCGATGCAAATTTTAACAAGCAAGTTTGAGTATCCTTATTCAACAGCTTGGTTTAGATATAGCGAAACTATGTTTTTAAATCTACAAAGTTTTACTGATTCAATGTATCAACAACACAGATAAATAGATTACCTTCTATCAGTATCGACAAATTATTTTTCTTCATCTTTAGAAAATAGCGCCACCACATCGGCCTCAGTTAATTGCTCTGTAGAATACTTAAATTGATAAAAATCAGGTTTATTATCAATATAAATTTCTGTCGTTAGCTTTAAATCCTCTGGCTGTTGTTGCAGAGCAAAAACATTAATATTGCAATAACTACCGTCCTGTGTGCGCCAAAATAACGATGTACCGCAATGGTTACAAAAACCACGCTCTCCCCATTCAGAAGATTGAAACAAGCTTAAATGCTCTTGTTCTACAAACTTCAAACTGCTGGGTTCTATATCTACGCTCATTAGCACGCCACTTGATTGCTGACGGCACATTGAACAGTGGCAGGCATGCACATGATGATTTTTTAATTCTGCTTCAAATTTAGTTTGACCACATAAACATGATACTTTCATTTTTATTCCCTCAATTATTCTAATCTTGAAACAAACATGGCTAAAACTTTGTCCCTTTACTTATAAAGAATAGATTCCATAATTCATAATTTTATTCAAGAATTTTGCAACAATAATTTCTTTGCAATCCTATTACTTTAAACTCTAAAATATTTAAGATGAAAACGTACCGAGATTTTGAGTCAGCACATGCGATATAAAATTATTGACGTATATCAGAAAGAAAACTTAAAACGCTATGTCGCCAAATGCCTAAAACCGCACTCTCCGCAATTTATTGTGATAGAAAGCCCGCAAACGCTCTGCCTAAACATAGATATTATTGAGGTTAACCCACACACCGCTGTTGCGACGTGGGCAACTGGTGAAGCCATCTCAATGAAAATTTTACAACAATTTGATCATTTCGATAAAACCTATATGACCAATGCGCTCTAAAATTCTATTGTATAAGCATTGACGACCACTCATGTTCCTGATTAATGTATATTCAAGTTCTATTTTGAAACTTGAATATTTTTTAAGGACAAAAGAATCATGAATCCCAAAGAAATGACTGGCCTACAATTAATGCAAGCTATGTGTGCGGGCAAAATTCCTCCCGCAAGTATTAGTGAAACTATTCCTATGCGACCATTTGAGGTTTCAGAAGGAAGCATTCACTTTAAGGTTCAAGCAGACAGTCGTCATTTAAATCCGCTTGGTGGCGTACACGGCGGTTTTGCTGCTACTGTATTGGATTCTGTTACAGGCTGTGCCGTTCACACCTTACTTGAAGCGGGTATTGGCTATGGCACCATAGACTTAAATATTAAAATGTGCCGACCAATCCCAAAAAATAAAGAACTGCTCGCTGTCGGAACTGTGCTGAATTTGAGTAAAAATTTAGGTATTTCTGAGGGAAAAATTACCGATGAAGATGGAAAGCTTTATGCACATGCAACAGCAACTTGCATGATTATCCGTCCCTAAGGTTATCTCAAGGCATCGTACTGAAAAACCAAACTTTAAATCTCTTTTTTCAGAACGATGCTGTTGTAAGAACCAGTGACCTACCCCAATCTCAGTAAAACGGTACGATTGGACTAAATGGCTTTTTTAAGCGTTGCATTTAAAAAACTGGCACTGGTTTGAGGTCGGCTCAAACTTTTAAATACACAATAATAATGAAATAAGCTTTCTATGCTTAAAGCCTCGCTTTCTGAGGCATTGATAGACCATGCCTGTGCAGAATTTTGAGAAGTTAATAAATTTCCCTGAAGGCTAAATACATAACGATCAAATTCAGGCACAGCTTTCGTTTGATCACGCAAAATTGTATTAATAAGTGGCGCTTTTTCTGTATTTACAATCCATTTCTCACCTAACCACAACTGAAGCAAATCACCTAGATACAGTTGTTCTTTTCCAACAGGCCAAATGTTGATATAAGCATCAGCAACAGGCACAAAGTACTGTTCAGGGTTTTCAAGAATAGTGAGATATTGGTCTTTATAACTTTGAAGATTTAAAAATAGATGGGCAATAGTGAGCGTATTCATTCGCTTCTCCTGTTTTAGCCATTTTAGTGCTGGCAAGTTGGTTTAAATCCACACCGTTTAAGCTCTCACTTAAACACTCTGTTGTTAAATTCAGACTATCAAGTGAATTTCGCCATTGCAAGCACTTCAAGCAATATTTTCAAACACATCAAGCTTTTGTTTAAATAAGAAGCATATAACTTAAAAATGATAAAAAGATGACAGTTTTCACTTGACCCACTTTTAAATCTCCTTATAATCGCATGCAGATTCTCCAATAGCTCAGTCGGTAGAGCGACGGACTGTTAATCCGCAGGTCCCTGGTTCGAGCCCAGGTTGGAGAGCCAAAATTCAAAAAGCCCATGCATTGCGACATGGGCTTTTTATTGCCTAAAATTTAATTTAGGTTCCAAACTATCTCATTTTTTGCTGTTTTTCTGCATTATTCGATTAATTCAGCGACTTGTTTTATATCTTATACCGTACATCCAAAGCTAAAAAATATGAACTTCTCTTAGCTCAAAGCAACTATTTTTAGTTCATTGTTTTTAAAATTACCCTGCCATCCTCCATCCTCCATACACAAAACTCTCCAAAAACCCTTCAACAAAAAAGATGATGTCACTCTGGTTAAAATGTAAAAACAGCTCCCAAAGCGCCAAGAGTTTTATTTTAAATAATCAAAAAATTCAAATTAAAGCCAATTTGATTGTTTTTGGTTCAGTTAAAGCATTATTTTGAGTTTTTTCAGCATTCTGTCTTGACCTAATTGGCTTTGGTGTCTAAAATCCGCATCAGATTCTCCAATAGCTCAGTCGGTAGAGCGACGGACTGTTAATCCGCAGGTCCCTGGTTCGAGCCCAGGTTGGAGAGCCAAAATTCTAAAAGCCCACGCATTATGTCGTGGGCTTTTTCTTATGGTCAATTTTTCAGTGTTCGATTTCAGTCAGACTATTTTTTTTCTTATCGGCTGTTTAGCCAGTTTCGCATTATTTTGCATTCTTTTCCCGCGCCTATTTTTAAGCAAACAAAAGTTTTTTCCCAAACGGGTCATTACGAATTTTGAAAGTAAAATGTATACGCGACTGATTAGTGCATTCCCACAACATCATGTTTTGGCTCAAGTTGCATTCAGCGCACTCATTACCAGTCAAAATTATAAAATTCGTAATCAATTCAATCGTAAAGTCACTGATTTTGTTTTACTGGATAAAAACTGCAATGTAGTGGCTATTATCGAGTTAGATGATCCCTCTCACCTTGGTAAAGAACAGGAAGATGCGACTCGTGATGCCATGCTAGAAGAAGCAGGTTACCGCGTGTTGCGCTACACCAGCATTCCCAGTGTACAAACGCTACAAAAAGATGCTCTATAATCAAACGAGACCAAAAGGCACCAAAACGAAATCTATTCAACAAGCTCTTGTTGTTTTAAAAAGTGAATATTTTCCGATTTATGCAAACCACCTCACACAAAGCGTTCATTCAATTATATTTACTGAGATTTTAAATTAGCTTCAGAAGCTGCTTCTACATCAAGCTGAATTTGCTTGGCTTTTAATTTTTCATTGATACGCTCATCCATTTCTGCTCTTTGTTGCGCGTATTTTTGCTGATTTTTTGCATCACTTTTTACAGCTAAAAAAGAAATACTCAAAATAAACAACGGAATCACAATACCAAGACTCGCCAGCACAATCACTTTGGGTGTTAGTTTTGTAGTTGATTTCGTCATAGCGCGCCTTTCCAATATCCAAATTTAAATGAACTCACACTATAACAAAAAAAGAGCCTCAATCATGAGGCTCTTTTTTTAAGTATGAATGATTAATTCAACGTCGGTGATGGTGCTTTACAATGCGGACTTGTGCTGGCATCTTTTTGTTCATTCGTTAATACGATACCAGTACCCGCAGACATATATGTTTGAATAAAATCTACTGCTTCTGCATTTCTACATACAATTGCCTGCGTATGACTCGCATTAGATACAATGGTTAAATTATAGCCATCAGCATAGGAATTTTGCGGGAAAAACATAGTTGCTTTTGCTTTCATATTGACAAATAAAGCGTGCGTGACCACAGGCAATACCGCTTGATCATTTGCACCTTGAATCATGAGCACAGGGGTTTTAATGACTTTGGCAGCAGTCGCATTGGTTGCTGGTTGATTATCCGCCAAGAACTTCTGAACGACAGGATCTGATTTAATTTTATTTAAATCAATACCATACTGTGAAGTCCAGTGTGTAGGATCTTCCAAAAATGCAAGAATTCCAACCTTAAACTGCTCTTGCAATCCCTTTGCGCTATTCGGTGCAGGATACCCTAAACATGCACCATCATCACCTGTGCGTCCATAAGCACTTTCTGCAATTTCGGCAGCACCTGCTGTGAAGATATTTTTTAAATCATAATCAGGCTGATAGGCTTTAATACCTGAACTAGTCAGTGCTGCATAAGCCAAGAGTTCAGCATAACCATCCGCAATTTGGGCAATCAATGCTTGACCTTGCGCCTCCGGTAAGCCATTTGCCATTGCAATACGAACTTGCTGCAATTTATCATCCAAAATATTCAGACCATTTGCTTTAGGTACACCCTTCGCATCAACATTGAACTTCGGATCAAGATAAATTTGAATAATTTCGCCCAAACTCGAAGCTGGTGCGCCAGCAACTGCCCCTTTATATGTTTTATCTGTATTGGCAAACTCAGCTGTGCCCAATGAGGCATGTCCACCTTGTGATTGACCAATCGACATCCACTCCCCATTTAACTGTGTTCCATAATGATCTTTTGCTGCCTGAACAGCAAAAAGTGCAGACTTAGCCGCACTAGATAAATTCAAGTATGGATGAACCCCTGCTGTACCTAAGCCTTCATAATCAGGCGCAACAATGACATAACCAGCAGCCAGTAAACTATCTGCTAAAATTTTAAAGCGAGGATTAATCATATTTTTACTTGGTGCACAGTCATCTCCCCCACCGACTGTTCCGTGCTCCCACACGACAACACGATAACCATCTTTAGGCTTAATCGCTTTAGGGAATAAAACCATTGCCGTCGCTGTTGCTGTTTTCCCCTGCGCATTCGTCATGTTATAAGTCATGACTTTAATAGATGAACTATTCTCCACCGTATCTAAAGAATAATTTCCTTCAGACAAATAAGTAGGTTGCTGATTTGAAGCGGACGAATCACTATCATCATTACAAGCAGTTAAAGACAGCATTGAAACGGCCATTGTAATGGCGAATGCTATTTTTGAGCGTTTCATAAAATATCCTTTTATTCATTGTTTTTTAAGCATGAAACTACATGCCGTTTTATTAAGACATAAAAAAAGCGCCCTGTATAGGACGCTTTTCAACCAATTAATTACTTTAAATAGTTAATTCTAAAAAGATTCCGGCAAAAATAATCAATCCTACCCAACGATTGTGACGAAATGCCCAAAAACACCGCTGTGGATCTTTGTCTTTGGTTTTTGACCATTGATAAATAAAATCAACCACCACCACCAGCAACGCAATTAAGCCAAATGAGAACAATAAATTTTCAAGATAAAGCGCAGTACCAATTAAAATGACACTCACTGCTTGTAAAAGTGCAATGATTTGAATATCGAAACGACCAAATAAAATTGCAGTCGATTTCACCCCAATTTTTAAATCATCTTCACGGTCAGTAATCGCATATTGGGTATCGTACGCCACTGTCCAAGCTAGATTACCAAAATACAGTAACCAACACGTTAAGCCCAAAGGCTCGCCCACAGCTGTATAGGCCATAGGAATAGACCATGAAAATGCCGCACCTAAAAACACTTGTGGCAAATGGGTATAACGCTTCATAAATGGATAAATAAAAGCGAGAAACAGCGCCCCAAATGAACAGTAAAATGTTTCAATAGGCAAAAATAACAGCATGCAGGCACTAGCAATGACCAAAAATAAAAATACATAAATGGCTTCTTTAGCGCTAATCACCCCTGTCGCCAATGGCCTGTTTTTGGTACGTTCTACAGCCCCATCCACTTTACGGTCAGCAAAATCATTAATTGCACAGCCCGCGGCCCGCATAAAAATCGTGCCTAAAATCATTGGAATTAAGATGCTTAGACTTGGCATGCCTTGATTTGCAATCCATAAGGCCCACATGGTCGGCCAAAAAACCAATTCTGTGCCTATCGGTTTATCAAAACGGCAGAGATAATAATAGGCTTCTAAACGTTCACGCCAAGTAATGTGATGCGCAACTGTCATGACTATCCTTCATTTACTGAATTTTTCTTTTGTAAAAACTGCTCAAAACTTGCTAAAAAAGTTTCTTGAACAATGAATTTACAACCGTGCCAAGTATAACAACTCTGGCGTGTCCAACCCTCTTTAAGCCAGATCACACGTCGCTCACATACTGGGTTTGTTCGTTGAAATAAAAACCGACCAATTGGCTGAGTACCAATATGCTGAAAAATTCGAGCTTTTTTCTGCAAACTTAATATCGGGAAAATACTTTTAGCTTTCACCCAAGGTAGGTCTTCACAACCATATAAATAGCTTTCGCGCACCCATGAAGTATGGTGTAGTGGCATCCTCATCCATTTTGCATCAACAAAATTTAGGCGTTGAAAATGTTCTTGTGTCGGTTCTACTTTAAAACTACCGCTGGCTAAATCGGTCAACTGCTGTGTAAGCGAACCTGAAGCGTATAACCATGTTTTTAGTTCAACGGGGATTGGTTGCATAACATTACCTGTTTGATTGCTCTGCTTTATTCTCTAGCATTTTTAGTCTAAAAATCATTTCACAAAATGAATCCAATGATCAAGCTTTAACAATTGTCTGTTTTAGCAATCACTTCAAATTTACCCTGTGGTGTTTTAATGAGAATAAGACCCTCAGCGCTTAAATAAAAACTTTCAGGATAATCATAATCTAAAGCCAATTCAGGATTTTTAAGTGCTACAAACTGTGCTTGCTTATAACCTTCTAAGGTACGTCCCACTTCAATATAAGTCACCTGAGAAAAATTAAGTTTAAAGCCTTTATCATGGTCTTTTGCATCAATCCAAGGGTAGAAACTGGTGTGTTTTTTACGTTGTGCCATACATTCAAGAGTTTAATTGCAATTCATAAGCATGATGATACAAAAAAACCCGCTACAAGAGCGGGTTTTTTACAGTGAAATTCAGTTCAGAATCACAGGCTGTAGTACATTTCAAATTCAACTGGGTGAGTTGTCGTATTTAAACGGCGAACTTCTTCAGTTTTCACTTCAATATAGGCATCAAGCATATCTTTAGTGAACACGCCACCTTTCAATAGGTAGTCATGGTCTGCTTGAAGTGCTTCTAGCGCCATATCTAAGCTATGTGCAACTGTCGGGATTTTCGCTTCTTCTTCAGGAGGAAGATCATACAAGTTTTTGTCAGCAGCTTCACCTGGGTGAATCTTGTTTTGAATACCATCAAGACCAGCCATCAACAATGCAGCAAAACCTAAGTACGGGTTCATCATTGGATCTGGGAAACGTGCTTCAATACGTTTGCCTTTCGGACTAGAAACGTAAGGAATACGGATAGAAGCAGAACGGTTACGTGCTGAGTAAGCCAACATAATCGGCGCTTCGTAATGTGGCACTAAACGCTTGTACGAGTTTGTAGAAGGGTTTGTGATTGCATTCAATGAGCGTGCATGTTTAATAATACCGCCAATGAAGTAAAGTGCCATTTCTGATAGGCCTGCATACTCATCGCCTGCAAATAAGTTTTTGCCATCTTTTGCAATTGAAATATGAACATGCATACCAGAACCGTTATCGCCAACCATTGGTTTAGGCATAAAGGTTGCAGTTTTTGCATATTGATGTGCAACGTTCCAAACTGCATATTTGAACTGTTGAACTTCGTCTGCTTTACGTACCATGGTATTGAAGCTTACACCAATTTCTAATTGGCAAGATGCAACTTCGTGGTGATGTACTTCTACACGACCTGGGCCCATGATGTCTTCAATACGCGCGCACATATCAGCACGCATATCATGTGAAGAATCTACAGGAGGAACTGGGAAGTAACCGCCTTTCACACGTGGACGATGGCCAGAGTTGCCACCTTCGTAATCTTTGTTAGTTGACCAAGCCGCTTCTTCAGCAATCAATGTATGGCGCGCGCCAGACATATCAATTTCCCATTTTACTTCATCAAAAACGAAGAACTCTGGTTCTGGACCAAAGAATGCAGTATCACCAATACCCGTAGATTTTAAATATTCTTCTGCACGGCGAGCAATCGAACGTGGATCACGGTCATAACCTTGGCCAGTTGCAGGCTCGATAACATCACAAGTAACAACAACCGTAGGCTCAGCAAAGAACGGGTCAAGGAAACATGTTGCCGCATCTGGGCGTAAGATCATGTCCGATGCTTCGATGCCTTTCCAACCAGTAATTGAAGAACCATCAAACATTTTGCCGTCTTCAAATGTATCTTCGTCGATGGTATCTGCTGGGTAAGTCACATGGTGCTCTTTACCCTTAGTATCAGTAAAACGAAAATCGACCCATTTTGCGCCACTTTCTTGGATGAGTTGAAGGACCTTGTTCGCCATGCTCATTTTGCTCCGATGATTTTTTTGCTGCACTTGTGAGTGCGTGTTAGTAGTTGGCAGTTATTATGCAAGTAGCGTACCAACTCTTTAAAAGCAAAGTTAAAATATTGAATTCATTATCAGAAGTGAAGATCAAGATACTTTGCTTTGCGCTTATTATACTGTGTAGCCACGTAAATGCACCATATTCATACATGAGATATTTAAATCTGTCTAAAATTTAATTAAATGCTCTTAAATAGTGCAATATTATTTTTATTTTTTTATCTCTATGCTTTTAAAATAGAACTAATACAAAAATATCAATAGCTTAAAAAAGATTCATTTTATTTCTTATTGCACCCATTCAAACACTATGCACCATTTTAATTCATTCAAACTGATAATTTTTTAAATTTCAATTCCTATTTAAATTTAAAAAAAGCCCTAAACTATTCCTAAATAGAACTCTATGAAAAACACTTTAAACTCATTGTGTAGCATAATGTTACCAACATCAAAAACCTCTTAATTGGAGCATTGTGTTCATCTGATCTTGCATAAAAATTAAATTTTACAAACCTACTATCCAATCCAATTTTTTATAGCCAAACATCAATACACTTTCATACCGACCTATCTTCATTATCACTTCCTAGAGGAACCTTGTAGACATATTTGGAAAATGGAGAGCCAACATCAGTGAAATGCTCTGTGATTTTCACTTCATCTTTGTACTTTCCCCTATAAAGAAACATCTGTAAAAAGAAAAAATATATGGTTTTAATGAAAAGAGATTAAAGAAAATAATTAATACTCATTCAGGGGTAAAAGAATGAAAATCATCCATGATTTTGTTCTCAATCTTTATCATAACTTTCAAAGAAAAATACTACTGGATCAGACTTTATTTCAGTCAAGCCAATGTGCGTGAATTTGCTAATCGATTAAATGTAACCACTGCAACTTTATACAATCGAATTAAAGAAGGTGTTGTTCAGGCCCCCTCTAAAGATGGGAAACTAAGTTACTGGCTTAACTCTTATGTAAATTCAGTCGTCACACAAGCCCCAAACTCTGATAAAGTAGCCGCTTAAACCAGCGGCTTTTTTTTAATTTCGCTAATTTATGCAAAATTTCTAATGTGAGTAACATTGTGAGTAACACTTTAACGTGTTCTTAGTTACCATGATATAAAACAGAGGTTTACATCCAAAATGCTTCTCATGATCGACAACTATGACTCTTTTACCTATAACATCGTGCAGTATTTTGGCGAGTTAAATCAGGAAGTAAAAGTAGTCCGTAATGATGCCGTGACATTGGAAGATATAGAGCGATGGCAACCAAAGTATTTGGTCATTGGCCCCGGCCCTTGTTCACCTTCTGAAGCAGGTATTTCAATTCCTGCAATTCAGCATTTTGCTGGCAAAATCCCATTACTGGGTGTTTGTTTAGGACACCAAGCGATTGGGCAAGCATTTGGTGGTGATATTGTTCGCGCTAAAAAAGTCATGCATGGTCGATTATCTGACATGTATCACAGCGATAAGGGCATTTTTAGCAATTTACCTTCGCCATTTTCTGCAACTCGCTATCATTCTTTAGTGATTGATCAAACGACTTTGCCTGAATGTTTAGAAGTGACTTGCTGGACCAATGAACAAGATGGTTCTATGGAAGAAATTATGGGCATAAAACATAAGACATTAGCTGTTGAAGGCGTGCAGTTCCACCCAGAATCAATCCTAAGCCAACATGGCCACAAAATTTTCCAAAACTTTTTAGAAATTTACGCTTAAATACGCGCAGTTAAAATTATGAATATTCAACAAGCTTTAAATAACATCACTAAAAATATCGAACTCACTCAACCACAAATGGAAGAAGTGATGCGCACCATTATGAATGGTGAAGCAACAGATGCACAAATTGGTGCATTCATGATGGGCTTACGTCAAAAAGGCGAAAGTATTGATGAAATTACCGCTGCAGCTCGAGTCATGCGCGAATTTGCCATCAAAATTGATGTCAGTGATTTGTCATATTTAGTCGATATTGTCGGTACAGGTGGTGACGGTCAAAATCTTTTTAATGTTTCAACCGCTTCTTCTTTTGTGATTGCGGCTGCTGGTGCAAATATTGCCAAGCATGGTGGTCGCGGTGTGTCTTCTAAATCTGGTTCTTCAGACTTATTAGAACAAGCAGGGATTAATCTTGACCTTAGTATGCAACAAACAGAGCGTTGTATTCGTGACTTAGGCATCGGATTTTTATTTGCACCCAACCATCATAAAGCCATGAAATATGCAGCTGGCCCTCGTAAAGAATTGGGCTTTCGCAGTATTTTCAATTTACTGGGCCCGCTTACGAATCCGGCTGGGGTAAAGCGCTTTGTGATTGGGGTATTTTCTACAGAACTGTGCCGTCCTATTGCAGAAGTGTTGAAACAATTGGGCGCAGAACACGTGATGGTGGTGCATTCTAAAGATGGTTTGGATGAAATCAGCCTTGCATCGTCAACCTATGTTGCCGAACTGAAAAATGGCGAAATTACCGAATGGGAAATTCAGCCAGAAGCTGTTGATATCGAATCTCAAACTTTAACAGGTTTATCTGTCGATAGTTCAGCCGAAAGCTTAGCTTTAATTAAAAATGCCTTGGGCAAGAAAAAGTCACCTATTGGTGAAAAGGCCGCAGGCATTATTGCATTAAATGCGGGCGCAGGCATTTATGTATCTGGTCTAACCAACTCATATAAGCAAGGCGTGGCACTTGCACATGACATTATCTATGGCGGACAAGCTTTAGAAAAAATGGATGTGCTCTCAGAATTCACTAAAACTTTAAAGCAATACGACGCTTAATCGGTCAAGGAATACATCATGGTTGATATCGCAAATACCATCTTAGGAAAAATCGTTGACCGTAAGCAGGAAGAATTTGCTACACGTTTAAAGCAACGTAGCTATAAAGATCTTGAAGAACTGGCACAGGCAGCATCGCCTGTCCGCGGTTTTGTACAATCGTTACAAAGTAAACGCCCTGGCGTGATTGCTGAAATTAAAAAAGCCTCTCCATCAAAAGGCATCATTCGCGAAAATTTTAATCCTGCAGAAATTGCACAGCAGTATCAAACTGCAGGCGCAACCTGTTTATCCGTGTTAACAGATGTGGACTTTTTCCAAGGTGCAGATGAAAATATTCAGATTGCCCGCACACATTGTGACTTACCTGCCCTACGTAAAGATTTTTTGATTGATCCGTATGGTGTCATTGAAGCACGTGCCTTACACGCTGACTGTATTTTGTTAATTGTTGCCTGCTTGTCTAATCAGCAATTAGAAGAAATGTCGAAAACGGCTTTTGAGCACAATTTAGATGTACTGGTTGAAGTACATGATGAAGAGGAACTTGAACGCGCTTTACGCCTTTCTGAGCGTTGTTTATTGGGTGTAAATAATCGCAATTTAAAAACCTTTGATGTGGATTTAAATACATCACTGCGTTTGAAAAAACTGTTAGAACCTGCGCGTCTATTGGTGACTGAAAGTGGTATTGCAACGCCTGATGATGTTGCGATGATGCAAAAAAATGATATTCACACCTTCTTGGTGGGTGAAAGTTTTATGAAGCAACCACGCCCAGATCTAGCCTTTACTGAATTATTTGGTACGCCACAGCCTGTATAAAAGGCTATGAAGTTCAGGGTAATACATTACCCTGAACTTCTATCATCTATGGAATTTTGAGTATCCAATAGACTTTTTCATCAGTCACGGTTCTATCTATTATTGACCTTTCAAAAGTAGAAATAATACCTACGAAAGGGTATCAAAACTAAATCACTCCAATAATATAATGCTGTTTTTAAATGAATATTTTTTGATTTATGCAATTTATCTAAACTAAAAAATAAAAAACGAGTAAGCTTCTCTATTAAAATGCATTATTTTTTCGCATTCAACTTCAGGTTTTTTTACTTATTCATTTTTAACAATCTGAAATTAAAGCCTGCTCTGTAAATACGTTCAAAATGCTGTCGAACCAATTCAGTTCAAATATGTGCTATTTCAGACTATAATTAGCATCAAACCTCTTATCATCCATATTTTTCAATTATGAGCAAAAATGATTCATCGCTTTCAAAAGATCAGTACAACTTACTGAAATCTTTTAAAAAGCAAATCACCCATCCTCATTCCTCTGCCCTTGCAAAACAAGCTAAAGTTCAAGCTGTGGAACAAGAACAGGAAGATGATCTGGATTTTTTCCGAAAGCAAATGCAAGGTGTTCAAAAAATGGATGCGAGCAATATTGCCAAGTTGGGAAAAAATAATAAGAAAAAACCTGACGCACAAACTTTGGCTAAACGCGCTTCAGCAATAGGCCCAATGGACGTAGATAATGCAGCCTTGTCAGATACGCAGGCAATGTTAAATCCGGTTGCCAGCCAA
Source organism: Acinetobacter celticus (assembly GCF_001707755.1). Lineage (GTDB taxonomy): Bacteria > Pseudomonadota > Gammaproteobacteria > Pseudomonadales > Moraxellaceae > Acinetobacter > Acinetobacter celticus. The sequence goes on from NZ_MBDL01000009.1 coordinate 354,853, forward strand.
GCCAAACTGAGTTATCGCATTGCAACCTTGCAACATAAGGTCTTTGAAGATTTAAAAGCAGGAAATTTACGATGGTTTGAAGCTGTGGATTTGCATGGTTGCACCGTTGAAGATGCGCGTAGTGCAGTCCTACAAATTATTCAAATTGCTAAAGATGAAAATCAAAATGTACTTAAAATTGTGCATGGTAAAGGCCCAGAAGCCATTTTAAAAACCCATGTGAACAGTTGGTTACGTCAGCACCGCGATGTACTGGCTTTTGTCAGTGCTCCTGAAAATCAGGGGGGCACTGGTGCGGTTCTGGTTCTGTTAAAACGCGCAGAAAAGAACCCAAAGTTTAAACAATAATCGGATTTACCCCCCAAAAGCAGGCATTGTAATAGTTTTCTGATACAATGCCGTCCTTGTTTCAATCTCTATGTGTAAGTGAACACGTCTTATGTCTATGCAGCAATCCTACGCTAACATTCTTACTGCCGTTGGTGAAGATCTGAATCGCCCAGGTCTAAAAGATACTCCCATGCGTGCTGCTAAAGCTTTTTCGTATCTGACATCTGGTTATAGCCAAACATTGGAAGAAGTGACCAATAATGCGGTCTTCCCTTCCGACAACCGTGAAATGGTACTGGTCAAAAATATTGAGTTCTACTCTCTTTGTGAACATCATTTATTGCCGTTTTATGGCCGTGTACATATTGCGTATTTGCCAGAAGGCAACGTTTTAGGGTTGTCTAAGTTTGCACGCATTACTGAAATGTTTGCACGCCGTTTACAGATTCAAGAAAATCTAACGCAACAAATTGCAGAAGCAGTCGCAGAAATTACTCAAGCACGCGGTGTAGCCGTCATGATTGATTCAGCACATATGTGTATGATGATGCGTGGTGTCGGCAAACAAGAGTCGACCACACGTACCGTTTCTTTTATTGGTGACTTTAAAACCAATAAAGAAGACCGTCGTGAGTTTTTAGGTGCTTTACCTGAAAATTACTAATTTAAAAGTTATGTATTTATAGTATTCATTAAGCCTCAACTCGTGTTGGGGCTTTTTTACCCATAACGTTAAAGTACCGTTTTTAAATTTCATACATGAGGCATTGGCAATGTCAAAAATATATTTAGCAGGTCACGGTCAGACACAAAGCAATTGTACGATAGACTTTCCCCGTCCCGACCGACTTGTCACAGGCAACCCTAAGCGACAGACTTATAGTCTGTATGAACACCCCAACATGGACTGTGGTATTTGGCATTGTGAAGTTGGTACATGGAACATTGTCTTTGCAGACAATAAACAAGAATTTTTTAATGTGATAGAAGGACTTGTACGCTTACATGATAAAAACTCAGATACCATAATTGAAGTCGGTGCTGGTGAAGCAGGTATTATTCCGCCCAGTTTTGAAGGAATATTTGAAGTAGTAGAAGCTGTTAAAAAATACTATGTGATTGTAGAAGCTTAATGCTTATAGATTACAGTTTCATAAGCTAAAGTTCACTGTAATCTATAAAAACAATTATTTAAGATGCCAATAACCATTACGCTCACGTGTTCCAAGAATCTTCAAAACCAAAACAAGGCTTAATAAAAGCAATAAATACCAAGAGCCTAGCTTGCCCCAACCCACCATATGCCATGCATCGACCTGACTTGGGTACAGCCAAATTTTATAAAAAGTACTAATATTTTCTGCAATCCAAATAATAAAAGCCAACAAGATTAATATGGGTAACATCGGCAATTGGAATTGATGCTGTTGTAATTGAAATTTAATTTTTGTTTTCCAAAATAGCCACACACTCCAAGCGAATAAAATCATGCGGATATCGGGAACAAAAAATTTGCTCATAAAATTCATATAAGACAGCAGTGCTAAAATGAGCATACTGCCAAAGCTTGGCAAATTTTCAAATGAGACCTGATATAAACGCAATGATCGAGCAAAAAAACTTCCGACTGCCGAATACATAAAACCTGCAAATAACGGTACAGTCAAAATTTTAAATACTGCAGGTTGTGGGTACTGCCAAGAGGCGATTTGCGGATGCGTCAGGAAAATTTCCATCACCATGGCCATGACATGAAATAAGGCAATAACTTTCGCTTCTTCCCAAGATTCTAATTTTAAATACAGTAAACAAATTTGAATAAGTACGGCATAAAACAATAAATAGTCATAACGGAAAAAACCGTAAAACTCTTGACTGCCCATGGATGCTGTAATAACAAATGCAATTAACAGTAATATCCCAAATAAGGCAGCCGAAGCTGCCTTAAATGAGAACTCAAAACATGCTTTAAATATCGAGATCAACATTAAATTCTAAAGAGTCCACATCTGAACAAATTATAAGTACTTTGCACTGTACTCATGTACAGTATCAATAAAGGCTTTCGGACGTTCAGGGTCGACCCATTGTGTAATGCCATGACCTAGGTTGGCCACATAACCAGTTTTTTCACCATTTGCATAAGCATCATCAAGCATAGCCTTGGTTGCTTTTACAATTGATGCAGGTGAGCCATACAACGTTGCAGGATCTAAATTACCTTGTAAAGCCGCGCGTCCTGCTACCGTTTGGCGCGCCACATTTAGTTGTGTTGTCCAATCTAGGCCAAATGCATCCGCACCCGTCGCAATCATTGGTTCTAACCATTGCCCGCCACCTTTGGTAAATAAAATTACCGGTATTTTTCGTCCATCTTTTTCACGCTGTAAGCCTGCGACAATTTTCTGCATATAATTTAAAGAAAATTCAATATATTCGCGGTGTGCCAGCGCACCACCCCAGCTATCAAAAATTTGTACAGCTTGCGCCCCTGCATCAATTTGTGCATTTAAATAGTCAATGACCGCAACAGCCAAGCGATCCAGTAAAGCGTGCATTACTTCTGGCTGCGCATACATCATATTTTTGGTAAAACGGAAATCTTTACTTGAACCACCTTCAACCATATACGTTGCGAGTGTCCATGGGCTACCTGAAAAGCCAATTAAAGGAACTTGACCACCCAAAGCAGAATGAATCGTGCGGACTGCATTCATCACATAGTCTAAATCTGACTTGGCATTAAATGCAGGTAAATTGGCAACATCTTGTTCAGTACGTACAGTTTTGTGAAATTTTGGCCCTTCGCCTGCTTCAAAATATAGACCTAAACCCAATGCATCTGGTACGGTTAAAATATCAGAAAATAAAATTGCTGCATCTAGATCATAACGACGCAAAGGTTGGAGCGTTACTTCACAGGCAAAGTCTGCATTTTTACACAGTGATAAAAAATCACCTGCTGTTGCACGGGTTGCACGATATTCAGGTAAATAACGGCCTGCCTGACGCATCATCCATACAGGGGTCGTGTCCACAGGCTCACGAAGTAAAGCACGCAGAAAACGATCATTTTTTAAGGTCGTCATTTACTATCTCTTCTGTTTTTAACTTTGCCCTCAATCATACCAAAAAGCCTTCAAATTTAGTAATTTCTCACAACTTTTAAAAATAAGCTTTATCTCAGATAAAAATGAGGTTTACACAAAAGATATACTGCATCTGCAAAATTTTTCTGTAATACTTGCAAACGTTTTTCCATATTGTAAATGAATAATTCTTAAGGTTGAGTTACATGTTCGTTCGCACAATGCTCGCATTGAGTTTAAGTTGCATATTTGCTGGCACAACTTTCGCCGCATCTACTGCTGAACAACCATTAAAGCCCCAAGCTATCACAAATGTAGCTGTTCAAGACCCCATTGATCCCCTTGCTGCAGATTCAGCGTCATCTGCATCATCACAGATTACATCTCAAGAACAACAAGATTTAAATAAAGCGTCTCAAACGCTGAATGATCTGCAAAAAACTGAAGATCAAAATGCACCAGTAGGCACCTCACCTACAGCACCTACGTCTAAAACAGTTACACCTTCTTCATCTAGTGCTGCAAAAGTTGCATGGACTTTAGATGGCATTAATAATGCACAGTGGTATGACAATATTGGTAAAGGTCAATTCCCTGTCTATGCACGTGCGCATGTCATGCTGAATAATGCCCATGCATCACCGGGTGCAATTGATGGCTCTAGTGGTAAAAATACCCTTAAAGCCATTGCATCTTTCCAGCAAATTGTGGGTATTAAGCCAACTGGAATCCTAACCAAAGAAACTTGGGATGCATTAGTTGCCAACCAAGGGGGCAAACCTGCATTTGTAGAATATACAATTACGCAGAAAGATCTTGACGGCCCTTATGCCAAATCTATTCCGCATGATTACGCGCTACAAGCCCAAATGAAAGGCTTGTATTACACACGCGTGAGTGAAATGTTGGCTGAAAAATTCCACATGGATGAAGATTTCTTAAAGAAAATGAATCCTAAAGCATCTTTTAGCAAAGTGGGTGAAAAGCTTGTTGTGGCAAATATCCGCAATGAAGTACCAGAAGACATTCATTTGATTGTTGCCCATAAAGGTGCGAAACAGCTGTATTTATTTAACAGTCGTAATCAAATGATTGGTTCATTCCCTGCGACCATTGGTAGTTCTGATACACCGTCGCCAACAGGTACTTATAAAGTGACTGGTGTAGCACCAAATCCTTGGTATGGCTATTCACCAAGTAACTTTGTTCAAGGTAAAAATACTAAAGCACTGTCTTTACCACCCGGTCCAAATGGCCCAGTAGGTAATATCTGGATTGGTTTAAGTAAAAAATCATTTGGTATTCACGGTACACCAAATCCATCTGCAATTTCTAAAACTGCATCGCATGGTTGTATCCGTTTAACCAACTGGGATGCAAATGATTTAGGCAAAAAAGTTAAATCTGGCGTTACAGTTAAATTCTTAGAGTGATCATTTCACTCTAGAAATTCCAAGGTGCTTCTACTGTTTTAGTAGAGCACCTTTTTTATATTTCAAATATGAGCTTTTATTTCAAGATTAAAGCCAATACTTAGTTTTTATAAAAATAACCTTCGATCATCAATCGATCATAAACAACTCAAGTATTCTGCCTCTATCCACTTTCAAGTCATGCCTATAGATATATCTATTAATATCTTTGCCCACTCTATTGGCTGTAAAAATTGGCTCTACATTTAAAACAATACCAATAAAAAACAATTACCTAGATTCAGTATAATTATTGACATTAGTTCAGCAATCTAGGTTGTTTCATTACTCAAAAGAATTTAAGTGTATTCATAAGTATCATTTATTTACGCTATTGTAATCTTAAATAGTCCGTAGTCGAATTATCTTAAATTTGCAACGCTGTATTGCGAATACACCACTTTCACCCTTAATTTAAAACACTAAAATAGACTCAAGTTAAATATTAAAGGAACAAGAATATGAATGCTTTTGTCCATCCAAGTGAAAATCGTGGCCACGTCAAAATGGGTTGGTTAGAATCTAAACATAGTTTTTCTTTTGGCAATTGGTATAACCCTGAATATATGGGTGTGAGTACCCTTCGGGTCATCAATGATGATTTAATTGATGGTCATCAAGGGTTTGGTCAACATCCCCACGACAACATGGAAATTTTGACCTGTGTCTTAAAAGGTACTATTACCCACAAAGACAGTATGGGAAATCATGGTGGAATTACTGCCGGCGAATGGCAATTAATGAGTGCTGGTACAGGCATTCGCCATAGTGAAATGAATCAGGGAGATGAACCGGTACATTTATTGCAAATTTGGATTATTCCCAATGAGCGTAATGCTATGCCGAATTATCAACAAATTCAGCTCGACCCACACGATGCACCAAATCAATGGCATCTAATTTGTGGCCCCAATGACAATGCGCCGATGCATATTCGCCAAAATGCTGAAGTAAAAACCGCTGTCGTAATAAAAGGGCAAAAATTACCCATTGAAGCAACTCAACATGTCAATTATGTTCATGTGATATCAGGTAAAGTTCAAATTGCTGAACATACTGTAGACGCTGGCGGTGCACTCGGTTTCTTAGAAAACAGTGAGCTGCAAGCATTGGAAGATACACAGGTCATTTGGTTTGATTTACCTGAACATATTGAATAAGCACATACAATCAGTCTGAATTTATAAACTTAACAGGCTCTCTTCATGAATAATGTTAATCAGTTAAAACGCTTTACTTTAACTTTTTAATTCTTCACAACAGAGCCTCATTTTTTAAATCTTAGATTCTCAAGCGAAGTGTAACAAAGATTAATTAACTAAGAAGTAAGATGAAAAAGCATTTTGGGTGCGTAAGAAAGGCATCTTGAAATGCACTGTACAGCAAAATTAGTCAGATCCTTGCTGGAGCCTTATTAAAGATAAAAATTCAGCTTAAGACCTAATTTAATAGAAAAAATCTACATCTAAAACTGTTCAAAAAATAGTTATGAAAAAAGATCTATAATTTTTTTAAATGTAGGTACCAATAATCTAAGCCCTACTGGGCAATACTATTTTTCAATATGTGACATACATAACATTAGTTCAGCTTAAAAATAACATATTTTTATTTTTTTATTACTCATCAGTTCTATTTTTAATTTAACTAAAAACAAATAGTTAAAAACTAGTTTTGAATAAAATTAGTGCATTTGCTCCAATATAAGAGGTTTTTATTTTATTTTTTCCACCTAGAGCATTTACTCTTATTTTTTTTGTGCTATTTTTGTCACATGGAGTAACAACTTAGCGTATTGGAAGCCAAAGATTCATCCATACCAATGCCCTCTGTAACCTCAAATAAAAATGCAGTAACTTCAATTTGTACACCAAGGAAAGATGAAGAATGAAATTAAAAAAGCTAACAACAGCCTTAATTCTTGCAACATTACCAGCAACTGGCGCATTTGCAGCTGCGCTTGATCGTTCTGGTCAGTCTATTGCTGCATTTTTACAGCCTGGCAACTACTTTGAAGCAGGTATTTCTGTTTTAGATCCAAATGTATCGGGTAAAATGAATAGCACTGCCCCTGCAAGTAATCCAACTTTAGGAGCACTTGCAAACACATCATTAGATGATATGGCTGGAGATTATTATTTTCCTCAAGCTGCACTAAAATTACAGTTAACTGACAACTTCTCTTTTGGTATTATTTATGATCAGCCATTTGGTGCTGATGCTACTTATAGCTCAAGTGATGCGACATTATCCGCACCAGGTGCACCCGGTGCCTTTCAATTAATGGGTGAGACAACCGAGGTTGAAGTAAAAAGTCAAAATATTTCAATGCTTTTTGGTTTCCAGCCAATTGAAAACATTAATATTTATGGTGGTGGTGTTTACCAAACTGTAAAAGGTGATGTTAAACTTCGTGGTATCGCATATGGTGCTAACCAAGCTCTTGGATTATATAATGCCAGTATAAAAGAGGACAGCGCTGTTGGTTGGTTGGCTGGTTTAGCTTATCAAATTCCTGAAATTGCTCTTAAAGCCTCAGTTACATATCGTTCTGAAATCAAACATGAAGCTGGAACAACAGAGTCTGGCGTGAGTGCGCTACTAGGTGGTCCTTTTTCATTAAACTCGAATACTAATATTACTACACCACAATCTGTAAACCTCGATTTCCAAACAGGCATCATGGCAAATACAGTCGCATTTGCTAACGTTCGCTGGGTAGATTGGTCAAACTTTGCAATTCGCCCTACCGCTTTTGGTAATGCATCTGAAACATTAGGGGCGTTAGGTCGTGGCCCTGTGGGTGGTTTTGATCTTGTTGCTTATACTGATGATCAAATCAATGCCACAGTTGGTATTGGTCGTAAAATTAATGAACAATGGGCAGGCAATGTCTCTGTAGGCTGGGACTCTGGTGCAGGTAATCCTGTTTCCACACTTGGTCCAACTGAAGGTTATTGGAACGTAGGTTTAGGTGTGCAGTTTAGCCCAGCACCGAATTACTTTATTGCTGGTGGTGTTAAATACTTCATGCTAGGTGATGCAGAAGCTCAGCCAGCGTCTATGTTCGGTACAAACGAGTCTGTTGCTAAATTTGAAGACAACGATGCTTGGGCATATGGTCTAAAAATCGGTTACAAGTTTTAATTAAATAGCAAATTAAGAAGACCATAGCTAACTATGGTCTTCTTATCAATTTTAGTAACGAATCAACCGTTGTAAAAACAAACATTTAAAAAATCTCATAATTACATCTAAATATTAAAATAAACACTCTATTTTTTATTAAAAATCATTTAGATAGATTACTCCAAATAGACTTTTTGCTCTATACAACTACTTTTTTTGTATTCCCGCGTTCATTTCTAGAGTGTGTTGGAGTATTTACTCATTTTTTTATTATGTTACTTTCCTTGCATTGATTACCCATGAAAAGTTACAAACAGGGAAAACTATGCAACTCAGCCAGTTATCTAAAGCGATTCTAATCAGCTTATTACCAGCCACTTCTGTTTTCGCTGCAGGACTAGACCGTTCTGGTCAGTCAATTTCGGCATTCCTTCAAGCTGGAAATTACGCAGAAGCAGGCCTTTCAGTTTTAGACCCCACTGTAAAAGGTAAAGATAGAAGTAACAATCCAGTGGGTGACATGGCTGATGATTACTATTTCCCTTCTGCAGCTATAAAAATTCAAGCAACTGATAAAATTTCCTTAGGCCTTTTATACGACCAACCTTATGGTGCAGATGCAACTTATTCAGTTGATGGCTCAAATTTTGCAGATAGCACTGAAGGCACTCAAGTTCAAGTACGTACTAATAACTTAACTGCATTGATTGGTTATCAACCAACTGAGAACTGGAACTTTTATGCGGGTCCAGTGTGGCAAACCGTAGAAGCTGATATTAAATTGCGTGGAAAAGCCTATAGTGGTTTGAGTTATGACATTAAAGTAGAAGAAGAAGAAGCTTTTGGCTGGTTAGCTGGCTTTGCTTACCAAATACCAGAGATTGCTTTAAAAGCATCTGTGACCTACCGTTCTGAAATTGAACATAATGCAAAATCGATAGAAACCGCTAATATCAGCCCTATCCCTCTTCATAGCTCTTTAAATGCCACGACCCCTCAATCTGTAAATATTGATTTACAAACAGGCGTTGCACCAAACACTTTAGTCTTCGCAAATATGCGCTGGGTACATTGGGATCAATTTACCGTAAGCCCTACATTATTAGGTAAAGTTGGTCAGGACTTAATTAGCTATTCTGATGACCAATACTCTGTCACTGCCGGAATTTCCCGCAAATTCAATGCAAAATGGGCAGGTACTGCAGCAGTTGGTTGGGACTCAGGTGCAGGTAACCCTGTAACAATTTTAGGTCCAACTGAAGGCTATTGGTCCATCGGTCTTGGCGGTCAATACAGTCCAGCTGAAAACTACTTTATTCAAGCAGGCGTGAAGTACTTTTGGCTAGGTGATGCAGAAGGTCAAACTGGCGGTGTGGTTAAAGGCGAATTTAGCGATAACCATGCAATCGGCTACGGTATGAAAATTGGGTACCGCTTCTAATTTGTATGATAGAAGTAAAATTCAATAAGAAAGGGCGCAATTAGCGCCCTTTCTTATTGCACATCAATATACTTTTAAGCAGGAATATCACGTACAGAAGCATCACGAATAGCTTCTTTTAATGCGTCATAACCACGAATTGATGGAAATTGTGGAAATTCAGCAATCACATTTTCAGGCGCGTCAAATAAGAAACCATGATCGGCTTCACCTAGCATTGTAGTGTCGTTATACGAATCACCCGCCGCAATCACGCGAAAATTCAACCCATGTAATGCTTGTACAGCTTTACGTTTCTGATCGGGTTGACGTAATTTATAGTCAACAATCATACCTTGTTCATCTGTTTCTAACTTATGGCAGAAAATTGTTGGCCAATCTAATTGCTTCATCAGTGGGTGAGCAAATTCATAGAAGGTATCTGACAAAATAATCAATTGAAAATGCGTACTTACCCATTTTATAAATTCTTTTGCACCCGGAAATGGCCCCATATCCGCAATTACAGCTTGAATATCATTTAAGCCCAGACCATGTTGTTTTAAAATATTCAAACGTTGTGTCATTAACACATCGTAGTCAGGAATATCTCGTGTTGTGGCTTCAAGTTCTTTAATCCCTGTTTTTTTAGCGAAGTTAATCCAGATTTCTGGAACTAACACACCCTCAAGATCAAGACATACGATTTCCATGGGTTCTCCCAATGTCAGTGAAAAATTTTGCACTATCATAGCTTAAGAATGATTTTTTGCATCGTTCTTTTTTAAATCTATTTTTTTCATAAGTATCTATTTTTTAGTGATAAGTCTGTTTTAGTAATTCTATTAAAATGAATATGAAATAAACTAACATAGGTTTTGACGTTCCAAGCCTATAGCCAGGACAAACATGACCATCATTCCAAGCATTAATATTGTAGATGCACTTGCTTCTGAGTATGCAGATAAATCTCCAAATGAAATTATGGCGCTTGCACTAAGCCAAGAAGGTGAAATTGCCATTTCATTTTCAGGTGCAGAAGACGTTGTGCTGATTGATATGGCATCGCACTTAGGTAAACCTTTTCGCGTATTCAGTCTTGATACAGGTCGTCTACATGCAGAAACCTATCAATTTATAGAGACTGTGCGTAAGCATTATAATATTGATATTGAAATCTGTTTCCCAGAAACAGAGGCTGTGCAAAAGCTAGTCAGCCAAAAAGGTTTTTTTAGCTTTTATCAAGATGATCACAAAGAATGTTGTGGTATTCGTAAAGTACAGCCTTTGCGTAAAAAACTAGCAACTCTAGATGGCTGGATTACTGGTCAACGTAAAGACCAAAGCCCGGGCACACGTCATGAAATTCCAGTTGTGCAAGCAGATGTTGGTTTTTCTGGCCCAAGTAAACAATTAATTAAATACAATCCACTGGCAAACTGGTCAAGTGCAGATGTTTGGAACTATATCCGTTTAATGGAAATTCCTTATAATCCTTTGCATGAACGTGGTTTTATTTCCATTGGCTGTGAACCTTGCACACGCCCAGTATTGCCTAATCAGCATGAACGTGAAGGTCGTTGGTGGTGGGAAGAAGCGACACATAAAGAGTGTGGTTTACACGCTGGCAATTTAAAAAAATAATCAAGTCCAAACCACTGTAAAATACAGTGGTTTTTTCGACGCATAGATACACATAAAATCAGTTTTTTTCTGAATTAAAAACGCTATACTTTATCTATCTAATTTAATAATTCTAACAAGGCTACTCATACAAGAGTGCCCGTAGACATGCAGTGAGGCAATCCACGCTATGCGTCCATTACACCCAATTGATTTTATTTTTCTCAACTTAGAAAAACGGCAACAACCTATGCATGTTGGAGGGTTATTTTTATTTACCATTCCAGAAAATGCCCCAGCGAGTTTTATTCAAGACTTAGTCACTGATATTCGTAATTCAAAATGTATTCCAATCCCACCATTTAACAATCGCTTAAATGGTTTTTTTTGGGATGAAGATGAAGAGTTTGACTTAGACCACCATTTTCGCCACATTGCCTTGCCACAACCGGGACGTATTCGTGAGCTACTCACTTATATCTCACAAGAACACAGTACCCTAATTGACCGTGCAAAACCCCTTTGGACTTGCCATATTATTGAAGGTATTGAAGGCAACCGCTTTGCCATGTACTTTAAAATACATCATGCTATGGTCGATGGCATTGCAGGTATGCGCCTAGTCGAAAAATCACTGTCTGATGACCCGAATGCAAAAAGTATTGTGCCACCATGGTGTGTGGAAGGGCCACGTTCAAAACGCTTAAAACAGCCAAAAGTCAGCCGTATTAAAAGTTTACTAGATGGACTCAAGGGACAACTCGATTCAACACCGCGTGTGTTTTATGAATTGTCACAAACCATTATGAAAGATATGGGTCGCAATCCCGATTATGTTTCTAGTTTCCAAGCACCAAGCTCTATTTTAAATCAGCGCGTGAGTTCTTCACGTCGTTTTGCCGCACAGTCTTTTGATTTTTCCCGCCTATCTCATATTGCAAAAGAATTGAATGTCACCATTAATGATATTGTTCTGGCCATTTGTTCAGGCGCATTACGTGAGTATTTAATTAGCCAAAATGCACTACCCAAAAAACCATTGATTGCGATGGTACCTGCTTCTGTTCGTACAGATGATTCAGAAATATCGAACCGAATTACAATGATTTTGGCAAATTTAGGCACAAACAAAGAAGACCCACTAGAACGACTTCAAATTGTACGTCGTAGTGTCTTGAATGCTAAAGAACGCTTTAAACGCATGAATGCCAATCAAATTTTAAATTACAGTGCATTTGTTTATGGTGCTGCAGGCTTAAATATTGCTTCTGGTTTAATGCCAAAACGCCAAGCGTTTAACTTGGTCATTTCTAATGTACCTGGCCCACGCGAACCACTGTACTGGAATGGTGCTCGTTTAGATGCACTCTATCCTGCTTCTATTGTTTTGGATGGACAGGCGCTGAATATCACCATGACCAGTTACTTAGACAAATTAGAAGTAGGTTTAACCGCCTGTCGCAATGCCTTGCCTAAAATGCAAAATCTGCTGACACATTTGGAAGAAGAAATTCAACGCTTTGAAGAGATAGTCAATAAAGATAACCCAAAGCTTAAAGCGGTCAGCTGACCGCAAACTTACTGGAAGAATTTGCCAATTAATTTAGGTATAAATATTTCACTAAATTTTTATAAAATGAACAAAAAAATTAAGGGGCTTTAAATAGCCCCTTAATTTTTAATATTTCGACATTGTTTTAATAATTGATGACACGCTGTACGAATCATTAATGCTGTAATCTGAACCTCATTACCGCGTTCATCTACAATACAAGCTGAATTAATTGTTTTAGCATCTAGTACATGCTTTAAACCAGTACTCATCACTGCTTTACTAATACCCATAACACACCTCAGTTTGCTAAGCCGAAAGAGAGAAACGGCTTTGGCTATTCGATGTGTTAAGTATTCAAAATTACAGATCAAAAGTAAAATTTCAGTTGTAACAAGTGTTTAACGACATCCTGTTACAATTTCAATTCAAGATGATATCGTATTGCTCTTGCGTATATAAATTTTCGACCTGAAACTTTATCACACCAGTAATAAAGTGCTCTAAATCCGCCACTGCAGGAGCTTCTGCTGTTAATAATCGGTCTATCACCAAAGGATGCGCGACGACAGTAAAGCCACTCTGATTTTCAAATGCACGTGCATAACGCAAAATCTCCCGAAAGATTTCGTAACACACTGTCTCGGCAGTTTTTACATATCCTCTGCCCTGACAGGTTGGGCAAGATTCGCAGAGCAAATGTTCTAAAGATTCACGTGTGCGCTTACGGGTCATTTCCACTAAGCCCAGTTCAGACACCTGTGTAATTTTCGTTTTGGCATGATCACGTTCCAGCATTTTTTCAAACTGGTTCATCACCTGTTCACGATGATGCGCTTCTTGCATATCAATAAAATCAATGATGATAATCCCACCCAAATTACGCAAGCGAAGCTGTCGCGCAATAATCTGTGTGGCTTCCATATTGGTTTTAAAAACGGTGTCTTCTAAGGTGCGACCACCAACATATGAACCGGTATTGACGTCAATGGTCGCCATAGCTTCGGTCTGATCAATCATCAGATAGCCACCAGACTTTAACGCAACACGTGTCTGCAAGGCTTTTTGAATATCTTCTTCGACATTATACAAGTCAAATATTGGACGCTCACCCGGATAGTGAACAAGTCGCTCACGCATATTCGGTACAAATTCATCCACAAACTCTTTAAGCTTGGCATGTATTTCACGTGAATCGACATGAATTTTAGCAGTTTCATTATTGGCTAAATCGCGAATAACACGCTGAGGTAATGGCAGTTCTTCAAAAACTAATGACGGAACGGCAATAATTTTTTGCTTGCGTTGAATAAACTCCCAAAGCTTGGCTAAATATGCCATATCTTGTGCAATGGCTTCTTCTTCAATTCCATCTGCAGCAGTACGTACAATCACCGATCCTGGTAATTTATGTTCTGCCTGAATATGTTCAATAATTGAACGCAAACGATCTCGTTCTTCTTCAGATTCAATCCGTTGCGATACACCAATATGGTTACCAAAAGGCATCATCACCAAATAGCGCGAAGGAATAGAAAGATCTGTGGTTAAACGTGCACCCTTAGTCCCCAACATATCTTTCATGACTTGAACAGTCAGAATTTGTCCGGGTTGGAGCAATTCAAATACATTAGGCGTAGGCTGGTTTTTTGGCCAAATCATATCATTGATATGTAAAAATGCCGTCCGAGACAAACCAATATCGACAAAGGCTGCCTGCATTCCGGGAAGTACGCGAACGACCTTTCCCTTGTAAATATTACCGACCAAACCGCGCTTGACGGTACGCTCAACAAATAATTCATTGACCGTGCCATTTTCAATTAACGCAACACGACACTCCATCGGTGTGACGTTAATTAACAACTCGTCAGACATAATAAAACTCAAAACATTATAAAAATTCTTTTCTGCAGTTAATTTAGTACCTTAACTGTCTGTAATAACTGTACAGTTTCATGCAAGGGCAAGCCCACTACATTTGAGTAACTACCATCAATTCGTGGAATATAGCGCGCAGCAATTCCTTGAATGGCATAGGCACCTGCCTTTCCAACAGGCTCACCCGTTGCCCAATAACTTTCCATATCACCTAGGCTTAGGCGCTGAAACTCAACCTGAGTCCGTACTACTATACTGCAAATTTGATCTTTTGTACGGACACAAACACCTGAAAAGACATCATGTTTTCGACCTGAAAGTTGCGCCCACATTTCAAAAGCATGTTGTTTAGATTCAGGCTTACCCAGTATTTTACCATCTAGACCCAAACTGGTATCTGCAGCAATAACAATAGCATCTGGGAAATGCTGTTGCACTACTTCCGCTTTAACACGTGCTAAACGCTCTACATAAACCGATGCCGATTCATCTTTGAATATCGATTCATCAATATCTGGACTCTCAATATCGAAAGTCAGTCCGAGCTGCGCTAATAATTCACGGCGTCTAGGCGAACTTGAAGCAAGAATTAGATGCGCCATTTTTTCAACAGATAATAAATGATTGGCCAAACCAAAATACTAGACAACAAGGGTTGCCAATGCCGAGCAAAAGAGAAATGTACACCACTCATGACTTGGGCAATCCATATAAAGAACAGATGTGCCACCGTAGCAAGAGATGCAATAATCCACAAATTACCGAAAGTTAAAATACGGCGTTCGCGGGTTAAAAATCTGGACATAAAGGCAATGACAACAAAACTGAGCCCATTCATTCCAAGCGGTGCATCGACCAGTAGATCGGCAAAAATTCCAGTACAAAATGCAAACCAGATACCACACCATGTTGGCTGACACAGCACCCAAAAGAGCGTCACTAGCATCATAAATAACGGGCGCCAACCCGAAAATTCATAAGATAATGGATAAACCACCAGTACCGAAGCCAAAATCACCGAAATGATAATGGCAATCAGTGGATCTCTATGGGTAGGACGGTTTAATTTAGCGATCGGCATTGGGTTGCTCCATCGCTAAAGAATCAGAAAAAAGCACAACCACATGATGTCCACCAGCCAGTTGCGCGGATGGAACGACATCAATTTTTGAAAATTCACCTGAATTATGGCGTTGTACTTTAGAAACAGTTCCGACCAAATAGCCAGCAGGGAAATGTGCCCCAAGCCCTGAACTATACACTTTTTCACCCACTTTGATATCGGCGCTTGTAGGAACGTATTCCATCTTTAAACGCCCTAAATCACCCGTACCTGAAACAATCGCACGCATTCCTGTTCGTTCTAAGCGTACAGAAAGCGAATGTTCTTTATCCGACAACAGCATGATTCGACTACTATGTGGATAGACATTAACAATCTGCCCCATAATGCCTTTATCATCAAGTACCGTTTGCCCTACTCTCAGTTGGCTACTAGCACCACGATTAATCACAATAATATGTCGAAGTGGGTCAGCATCGGTTCCAATCACTTCTGCAATTTCCATACGACCATCAATAATTAAAGGCGTATCTAATAAACCTCGTAAACGAGTGTTTTCAGCAGAAAGTTCTGAAAGTTTTTGCGAACGCACTTGAGCCTGTAAGAGTTCGGCTTGCATCGCGGTATTTTCACGGCGCAATTGAGCTTCAGACTTGGTTTGTTGATTGAGCCATTCTCGCGATAACACTGGATAGCTTGCAGCAGCATAAATTGGATTATATGCCGCATACAAGACGTCTCTTGCCGGTTGAATCACATGTGGCATGCGCCAATTAAAAAATAGCACCACCAAACATGCAATGACCGCAATGATAAATGAGCGAAAAGATGGCGGTTGTCTTGAAAACAGTTGAGTTTGCACCCGCCGCGTCCTTTTCTTAGCCTACAAACAGCATGTCATGATTTGGGTTGTCAAAGAACTCAAGCACTTTACCCCCGCCACGTGTCACACACGTTAAAGGATCTTCAGCAACCACAACAGGCAAACCTGTTTCTTTTGCTAAGAGTTTGTCTAAATTACGTAACAACGCACCACCACCTGTCAACACAATACCGCGTTCTGCAATATCAGATGAAAGTTCAGGCGGTGTTTGCTCTAAAGCAGACTTCACAGCAGAAACAATATTTTGTAATGGATCAGAAATGGCTTGAGTAATTTCATCAGAAGTTACGGTAATTGCACGTGGTACACCTTCTGCAAGGTTACGGCCACGAACTTCAATTTCCAAAGGTTTTGCACCTTCGTCTGGAAGTGCCATGCCTACTTCTTTTTTAATAATTTCAGCAGTGGTTTCACCAATCACACAACCATGTGCTTTACGTACGTAGTTTATAATTTGTTCATCAAATACATCACCACCAATACGCAATGAATCTGCATAGACGCAACCTTGCAATGAAATAATAGCGATTTCAGTTGTACCACCACCAACATCAACCACCATTGAACCGCATGCTTGCTCTACAGGCATGCCAGCACCAATTGCCGCAGCCATTGGTTCTTCAATTAGACGTACATCACGAGCACCAGCATTAAAAACTGCTTCACGGATTGCACGGCGTTCGACTAAAGTCGATTTACAAGGGACACACACCACAACACGTGGTGCAGGCGGAAACAAACGCTTTTCATGTACTTTACCAATAAACTGGTTCAGCATTGTTTCTGTCACTTCAAAATCTGCAATCACGCCATCTTTCATTGGGCGAATTGCAGAAATATTTGCCGGTGTACGACCCAGCATTTGCTTCGCATCAAGACCGACAGCAGAAACAATTTTCTGTGAACCACTGTGACGAATCGCCACAACCGTCGGTTCATTTAATATAATGCCTCGTCCTGGCGCATAAATAAGTGTATTTGCTGTACCTAAATCAATGGCTAGATCAGGCGAAAACAAGCCAATTAGTCGTTTTAAAATCACGGAGACGTTCTCGATTAAACTTTATGTGGGCGCAAGGTGGCAACTTTAACTAAATGTGATGATTTGAACAAGTCAATCGCTTATTATAACGCACGATAATTTGAAATTTTTTAATACTGAATTAGGTAATGTTATGTCTACATCGGATGCACAGCATTCAACAGATCTAAATGCACAAACAGTTTCAGCCATTGCCAATTTGGCAAGATTGTCACTGAGTGAGACGCAATCTGCTGAATATGCTCAAAGTTTAAATAAAATTTTAGGCATGATGGAGACTTTAAAGGGTATCAATACAGATGGTATTGAACCGCTTAAAAGTCCATTCGACAATCCACAGCCATTACGTGAAGATGTGGTGACTGAAGAAAATCATCGTGAGGAATATCAAGCCGTTGCACCTGCAACTCAAGATGGTTTGTACCTTGTCCCACGTGTAATTGAGTAAAAACCACTCAGTTCATCTATTTTCTTAAAATTAAACGTAAAGAATTATTTCCCATGACTGATTTACATCGCTTATCAATTCGTGAAATGACTGAAGGTTTAGCCAGTGCTCAATTTTCTTCACGCGAAATAACTGAACATTATTTGAAACGCATTGAAAAAATCGATGCTCAAGTCAAATCTTATGTCACTGTCACCCCTGAACAAGCTTTAGCCGAAGCTGATGCCGCCGATGCTTTACTGAAAGCAGGTGGCGCAAATGTGCTAACAGGTGTTCCCCTTGCCCATAAAGATATTTTTTGTACCCAAGGCGTTAAAACCACTGCGGGCTCAAAAATTTTAGATAACTTTATCTCTCCATACGATGCAACTGTCGTTGCAAAAGCGAAAGCAGCCGGCCTTGTGACTTTAGGTAAAGTGAACATGGACGAATTCGCGATGGGGTCTACCTCTGAATCGTCTTACTTTGGTGCAACAGCGAACCCTTGGGCGCTAGACCATGTACCGGGTGGTTCATCGGGTGGTTCTGCGGCCGCTGTAGCAGCTGACCTTGCACCCTTTGCAACAGGAACAGATACAGGTGGTTCAATTCGCCAACCGGCCTCTTTTTGTGGCTTAACGGGTCTTAAACCGACTTATGGTCGTGTTTCTCGCTTCGGTATCATCGCGTATGCATCCTCTTTAGACCAAGCAGGCCCTATGGCGCGTTCGGCAGAAGACTGTGCTTACCTGATGAATGCGATGGCTGGACATGATGCCAAAGACTCAACATCGGTCAATAAAGACGTTGATAACTATGTCGCCAACTTAAATGGCACATCAGTCAAAGGTTTACGCATTGGTATTCCAAAACAGTACTTTAATGTTGCTGGTTTAGATGCTGACGTGAAAGCACGTGTTGAAGAATCGCTGAAAAAGTTAGAAGACATGGGCGCGATCTTGGTTGAGATTGATCTCAACATGACGGAAAGCTATGTACCGACTTATTATTTGATTGCTCCAGCAGAAGCCTCTTCTAACCTGTCACGTTATGACGGCGTGCGTTACGGCTACCGCTGTGAAAACCCTGTGGACTTGATGGACTTGTACAAACGTTCACGTTCAGAAGGTTTTGGCCCAGAAGTGCAACGTCGTATCCTGATTGGTACATATGCCTTATCTGCGGGTTACTACGATGCTTACTATGTGAAAGCACAAAAAGTGCGTCGTTTAATTCAACAAGATTTCTTAAAAGCATTTGAAGCTGTGGATGTGATTGCGGCACCGTCTGCGCCAACGACAGCATACAAGATTGGGGCAAATCTTAGCCCAACAGAAATGTACTTAGGTGATATCTACACCCTTGCTGTGAACTTAGCAGGTTTACCTGCCATTAACGCACCAGTTGGTTTTGATAAAGACAACTTACCTGTTGGCTTACAGCTGATTGGTAACTATTGGTCTGAATCTCAATTATTGTCTGTGGTACATCAGTATCAACAAACAACTGATTGGCACACCAAACGCGCTGCAATTGCTGAGGAGAACGCATAATGACCAGTTCACAAAAATCGGCTCAACCAAAATCGAACTTGATTGATGGCTGGGAAGTGGTGATCGGAATTGAGATTCATACTCAGCTTGCGACCAATACCAAAATCTTCTCTGGTTCTTCAACCACTTTTGGTCAAGACCCCAATACCCAAGCCAGCATTGTCGATTTAGCCATGCCGGGTGTGTTGCCAGTATTGAACAAAGAAGTGGTTGATTTGGCCATTCGCTTTGGTTTGGGTATTGATGCCTACATCGATCAAGCATCTGTATTTGCACGTAAAAACTATTTCTACCCAGATTCGCCTAAAGGCTACCAAATTAGCCAAATGGACAATCCAATTGTTGGCTTAGGTCATATCGATATTCAACTGGAAGATGGTTCTATTAAGCGTATTGGTGTCACCCGCGCGCATCTTGAAGAAGATGCGGGTAAATCAATCCATGACCAATTTGAAGGCATGTCAGGCATTGACTTAAACCGTGCAGGTACGCCATTACTTGAAATTGTGTCTGAACCAGATATGCGTTCGGTTGAAGAAGCCGTGGCTTATATTAAGTCAATTCACACGCTTGTGCGTTGGTTAGGCATTTCTGACGGCAACATGGCCGAAGGTTCGTTCCGCTGTGACTGTAACGTGTCTTTACGTCGTCCGGGCAATGAGTTTGGTACACGTTGTGAATTGAAAAACCTCAACTCGTTCCGTTTCATTGAACAAGCGATTAACGTTGAAATTGAACGTCAAATGGATATTTTGGAAGATGGCGGTAAAATCGACCAAGAAACACGTTTATTTGATCCTGTGAAAATGGAAACGCGTTCAATGCGTTCGAAAGAAGAAGCGAACGACTATCGTTACTTCCCAGATCCAGATTTACTACCTGTAATTATTTCTGATGCGCAGATTGAAGTTGCTCGTGCAAAACTTCCTGAATTACCTAAAGCACGTCGTGCGCGTTTTATCGCTGATTTAGCAGTGACTGAGTACGATGCACATGTTCTTACGCTTTCACGCGAAATGGCAGACTTCTATGAAGCTGTTGTGACGGCTTCTGGCGGTGTAGCTCAAGGTAAAGTGGCTGCAAACTGGGTGATGGGTGAATTCTCTGGCGCTTTAAATAAAGCCAGCTTAGAACTTCAAGACTCTCCGGTTTCTGCTGAGAAATTGGGCGGTATGATTGCTCGTATTGTGGACAACACCATCAGCGGTAAAATTGCGAAGCAAGTGTTTGGCTTTATGTGGGATGAAGGTAAAACTGCGGACGAAATTATTGCGGAAAAAGGCTTGAAGCAGGAAACTGATACAGGCGCGATTGAAGCGATTATTAAAGACGTTCTTGCTGCCAACGAGAAGATGGTTGAAGAATTCAAAGCAGGCAAAGAGAAGGCCTTTAATGGTCTTGTCGGCCAAGTGATGAAAGCGTCTAAGGGGAAAGCTAACCCTGCGCAAGTGAATGAGTTGATGAAGAAGTTGATTGGTTGATCTAATCTTTCTTTAAAAGAAAACCCGCTTTAGAGCGGGTTTTCTATAAATTGATCAGGTAAGTATTCAGAATTTACCATTTCATTATAAACACCCAAAGAGTCTACAATTGTAATCACTTGTCCATTATAAAAATCTAGTTGAATATATTTTCTAACATTTTCAGCAAATACATTAAAGCTGTAAACAAAATTGTTATGTTTTCTATACAGTTCATTTATCCAGACAGTATCTCTTTCACTTTGTTCATCAAAATTGCTTACCCATTTTTGTCTCCAAGATTTATCAAGACGATAAAAATTCGAATCCAATCTTACTAAATTCCCGCTGAAATGCTCAGCTAAATCAAGAATAGCTATACCTAATTGAATAATAGAATTATTTAAAGATTCATACACACCTGACAATTGAGTTTTGTTAATCAGTAAATTTGCTTTATAGAAATTATCTAAAGCAGAATCTTGAATTGCATTAGCTATCAAATTCTCACTAGTTCTAACCCAATTTGGAATATCTAGGATTTTAATAAGCTGATCAGCTAGAAATTTATAGATATTTTGGTGTACATTCTGCGAGTCTAACAAAGGAATAATACTAATTTTTTGCTCTGGCTTTAGATCATGAAAAAAGTTTTGTAAATCTTGAGCAAGTATTACTCCTGTCTTATCTAATCCATTCTCAACTCTAATTTCTTCTAAAAGTTTACTAATATGAGGACCAACGCCTTGATATTTATCATTAACAACAAAATAATACTCTTTTAATGGAGCAATTTTATCCCAATATTTTTTTAATTTTATAAAATCAGCTTTTGCTTTATTTAGAACATCCGTACTATTTTTAGTGACATCCTCAGGTGCATATACTTGATAATAAATACCTTCATCTTTTATCCAACCATCGTTTCCACGATCACCAATATTTCCATGTGGTCTTACAGGCTGAAAGCCATTTTTATAAGCCCCCATAATTTTCACAAATAAATCCTCATATCGCTGTGCATTTGCCTCAAGAACACATAGTCTAAAATTCAAATACATTTTCCCTCACCCTAAAAAATTAATTAAATATAACAAATTAAACATACCATTTATTTCTAAGAATACTTATAGTTTAAGGAGTAGTTTTAATTAATCCTTTCAAATATTTCACAAAACTAAACTCCTCAAACAAAAAACAATATGACCATCAAAAAAGTATCTTCTATAAACAAGCTCCAAGACCTAAAATGTATTCAACGGTTAAAGTTCTTATTTATGCGAAGTTTCACCCTCCCTTTCCTTGTGAAGCTTTGCTTCTCACCTTTAATGAAGAGCTAAAACACACCACCTATCTAATTCCCCAAAATCCACTACACTAAACACATTCTATTTTTAAAAATTAACTACTTTAAAAATCAAAGGACAAAAATGAAAACTACCATTCTTACACTTTCTGCGCTTGCTCTACTTAGCACCAACACATTTGCAGAAACCAAACCCAATGTTTCAGCTAAAGAAGCCAGCCAAATCTTTAAGGTCGCAGGCTTTGCAAAAACAAAAAATGGCTGGGAAGGCAACTGCGACACAGGTGAAATTACCACATACAAAGACTTAAATAGTGATGGACTAAAAGACGCGGTCATTTCAGACTACAGCACTATGTGTTATGGCAATACAGGTGTCGGCTACCACATCATTTCTCAGCAAAAAAATGGAACATGGAAAAAAATCTTTGAAAATGCAGGCATTCCGACCTTTCTAAAAACAAAAGGGAAAGACGGCTGGCCTGATATTGAAAATGGCGGCCCTGGATTTTGTTTTGCCGTTTACCGCTGGAATGGTCAAAAATATGATGTAAACCGTTATGAATATAATGGTAAGGCATGTTCATTAAACTAAAAGCTTAGATTTCGCTAAAAAAACCCCTCAATTTTAGAGGGATTTTTTTAAATCACTTCCGAATGACACCCAACTTATTAAACAAATCTGGCGTTAGAAAAGTCATCATCAATTTATTCAAATCCAAATAACGCACCACACCTTTTAACTGCTGTTTCACTTCTGGGTTCTTTAAAATTTCTTCACCAGTAATACTTCCTAACTCTTGAAAACTGTCGCCAACAGCCTGCAAACCTTCAGCCTGAATCACGGCTTTCGCTTGTGCAGAACACTGTTCGACCAATATTCGCTGTAATGTTTGAGCCAACTTTTTATCCAACTGCGTTCTTTGCTCATCTGTAACATTGCTATAGGCTTTCAAGTCTGGATGTACAGACAGCGCTACAAATGTCCATTGTAAAACAGCCGTTTTATCTGTTGCTGTGGTGGACTTCACCAAACAATCACTCAGTTGGTCTACCGTTGGCCCTGCAACTGCAAATTGGGTCGCTCCAAGCAATACAACTGTCATGAATAAAGAACGGCTTATAAGTGGAATTTTTTGACGAAGAACAACAGAGGTATGGTGTGACATAAGAAGCACGCTTAAGCAAAATCAAATTCTTTGTATCACATCTGCTATCCATTCACCTGTTATGACTCTGTAACTTAAAGCCTTATTGCTTGAACCACATAATCATTAATTAACAATTAATATCAAAGTTTTAGTTAAAAAAATCACAACTATGCTTATAAACCATCTGTTAAATATCTCTCTTCAAACAACCTTTTTCACAGTATAATTACCGCAAACATATAATTTTGGTTTTCCAAACCATTTCTGAGTGCAGAATGTCAAAAAATATCGCAACGCTCATTGGCTTTACTGCAATCTTACAATGGTCTTCTATCGTTGGATTACTCAAAACCATCAGTAGCAAGATTGGCGCTGATCTCGCGGTTACATGTATGTACACCTTCAGTGCCATCATTTTATTACTCTTGTTTCGTATCCCCAACTTAAAACAAATTTCTAAATACTATCTTCTTTTTGCCACCAGTTTATTTGTGGTCTATGAACTGTGTTTTTCTTATGCGATTGCGCTTACACAAACACCTGAACAAGCCATCGAAATTAGTTTAGTGGGCTATTTATGGCCAAGCTTAACCATTGCAACTTTAATTATATTTAAAGAACTCAAATTTAATTTTTTAGTGGTGATTGGTCTTGTCATTAGTTTGAGCGGAATTATCCTAATTCAAACAGGTAATGGTGCTTTCAGTTGGGTATCGGTATTACACAATATTCAACAAAACCCGATCAGTTATATTTTAGCGCTACTGGGTGCAAGTTTATGGGCACTGTATTGTGTCATCACCAAAAAATACAGTAATGGTCACAATCCCATTGCACTGTTTTTTCTGGTCGTTGCCGTTGTACTTTGGCTAAAAATGTT
The DNA here is from genome assembly GCF_001707755.1 of Acinetobacter celticus. Lineage (GTDB taxonomy): Bacteria > Pseudomonadota > Gammaproteobacteria > Pseudomonadales > Moraxellaceae > Acinetobacter > Acinetobacter celticus. The sequence continues at coordinate 379,114 of NZ_MBDL01000009.1, forward strand.
CATTTTACATGACATTAAAAGTATGCCGAGCATCGACACAACCACCCTTATTTATATGGCAATTTTATCTACCGTGACTGCATTGGGTTATGCCGCATGGAATATTGGTATTATCAAAGGAAATATAACCATATTAGTGACCCTCTCTTATTTTAGCCCTGTTTTCTCGCCCTTCATTTCTATGCTGATTTTACAGACCAGTTTATCTAGCAATTTTTGGAGCGGTACTATTTTAGTCACTTTGGGTTCATTAGTTTGTTGGATCTCAACTAACTGGCAACCCATCAAAGCCAAACTGCTTGCTCTAAAAATGAAATACACCTGTGATTAACCCAATATCATTAAGCAAATTAAAAACATAAAAAGTTCGACTAAAGAAAATAATAAACGCCTTAAAACTAAAAGTTTATTGTGCTATTTTTAAGCTAAAAGATCATATAAATCACATCAAAATAAAGGAACATACATGTCAAAACAAATCTTAATGCTCGTCGGTGATTATGTCGAAGACTATGAAGTCATGGTGCCTTTTCAGTTCCTCACCGGTTTAGGCTATACCGTACACGCCGTTTGCCCAGACAAAAAAGCGGGTGACAGTATTGCAACCGCTATTCATGATTTTGAAGGAGAGCAAACCTATAGTGAAAAACGTGGCCATAACTTTGCCATTAACTACGATTTTAACGCAGTCAACACCCAAGACTATGTGGGTTTAGTCATTCCTGGTGGTCGCGCACCCGAATACTTGCGTATGAACCAACGTGTCATCGACATTGTTCGTGAATTTGATGCGGTGCAAAAACCGATTGCATCTGTTTGTCATGGTGCGCAACTTTTGGCGGCGGCTGACGTCCTTAAAGGTCGTACCTGCTCGGCCTACCCTGCTTGTGCTGTAGAAGTGAAATTAGCTGGCGGGAAATATGCCGATATTGCTGTTACTGAAGCGGTAACAGATGGACACTTAGTGACAGCACCTGCTTGGCCTGCACACCCTGCATGGATGGCGCAATTTGTAAAAGCTTTAGGTGCAACCATTACGCTATAAGTCATATTTTATGGCCTTCTGTGCATCACAATTTCAATGAAGCGCAGAAAGCCATTAAATGATTCATTATGTTTGAATACGACACTACAACATAGCGACATTACTTCATTTGATTCAGCATATGCTTTGCACCTGCATGATTATAATTATTGGATAAATTCTGCAAAATACCCGTCGCCTTTGCTTTAGCATTAGGGACTTGGCGATTATAAGCAGGCACAGACGTTAAACACCGTGCAAGTAAGACTCCAGATTCAGCATATACATTCGAAGCATTAGCACCATGTAATTTGCCATAATTATAAGCACGTTGAGCATTATTACAGGCAGCTGCTCGATTTTCTCCTTTGGCTAAGTCACGACGTGCAGCCACATAATATTGCATTTGTTGTTGCTGTGCGGTCAGTGCAGGTTGAACTGTTCGCTTCACTGGTTCTGCGACAACAGGTTCCTTTTTCTCTTCAGGTTCTTTCACCACAGGTTTAACGACATTATTTTTTGTCGTGGTGACCACTGTCGACTTTTTAGTGGCATTCACACTTGGTGCGTTGTTTTTATAAAAACGTCGCGCTTCTTCTGCACCCATAATTTCAGCTTGTAAGCGTACTGCTCGCGCATCGGCATACTGGGTAGATTTGACTTCAGATACAGGTTCGATGGAAACAATCCAACGTTGGCCATTTTTTTGGATGCACTGATAAGCACCAATTCCCTGCTTCACATTTTGATTATTCGCTAAAATATTTCGATCTTTTACATCGTTAACCAAGTGCAACGTGCTTTTATGTAATAACGAAAAACGACCTGCTTTATCGTGACAATAGTTGCTTAAATATTTCCGCGGATACAACGAATGAGGTTCTGCTTGTTTATTTTTCGCTCCCCATGCGTAGACATATTCTTTAGCCGTACCATTTGATTGATTAATATTTTTCTTAATAATGAAATCTTGCGCACTTGTATACTGCGCTAAGGAATTTGAACTCAAAGTCCCGAGACTATTACAGGCCTGTAGCAATATGCTTAAGCCACCAATCAACACTATTTTTTTAAAATCCACACACTCAGTCTCAACCATGCTGAAAAACAGAACATATACCAAATATCACTAAATCTCAAACTTAAGCGACTGTTTTTCATGTTATTTCAATTCAAAACCACAATACAGTTTAATCATAAACCACCAACTTGATAAACATCTACAATTATTAGCCGAATTACAGCACACTCTTGTTTAAATATAAAAATACAATTTACAAAATATTGTCTTATACAGCACATTTTCAAAGCAATAAAACCCGCAACGTGAATTACGGGCTTTATTCTTTATGAGTCTAAAGTCGATTCAAATGCTTTCAAACGCTTATAAATAGAAAGTAGCTCAATAATGGTTGGCCATGATGCAATTAAATACTGAAAAGACTCACGTACTTTGCCAAAAACATTGGAAATTTGCATCATCAAACCCAGTGTAATGGCACCCGCCGCAATACTTGGGAAAAGAACAAATAAACCATAAATATTGTCTAACTGCATGTACCAAATTCGCACCAAATTAAAATAGGCATAGTGGAAATACAATCTGAAATAGTTAAAGCGCACTTTACTGAACAGCTCCTTTAAAGTTAGCGGATCTGCACGTTCAGGATTATCTTCCCCATAAACCAACTCTTTACGATAAGCAGCTTCTACTTTTTGATTATTAAATTCTAATCCAGGCAATTTATAGCCCACTAACATCAATATACCTGTACCCAATACCGCCCAAGAAATAGCAGCCCAGACCAAAGCATGTGGAATTTCTCCGACAATCGGCAAGTCTTTAACATGAGAGGACAATGAAAATAAAACAGGCATAAATGCCAACAAAGTCATTAATGCCTCAACCAAACTCACGCCTAAGCCTTCCATAGTCTTGGCAAAACGCATGGTATCTTCTTGAATACGTTGCGATGCCCCTTCAATATGACGTAGTTTTTCCCAATTGGCGGTATAATACTCGTTCATTGCGGTGCGCCAGCGAAACACATAATGGCTGACAAAGAATAGGTTAAAGACCGCTGCCGTGACATATACCATCGCCACATATAGAAAAGTCATCACACCACGATAAAGTAAAGTAACATCCCCGCCCCCATGACTAAGCATCTGTTGAATTAGGTCATAAAATGGGTTGTACCATGCATTTACCACAACACTGACCTGCACACCAAACCAAATATTAAATAAGATGAATGCAGAGCCCCACACTGACCATGCCTGCCAAGGGTTTTTCGATTTTATTTTCCAAAAAATAGCAAAAATAGCCGTTGATACAAAAAACCAAATATAAAACCAGATAAATGCAGGCGACCAAAAACGACTGACCCCAATGGCCAATTCAGCAGTGGCATAATTTGGAGGCAAACCCAAGAAAGTTCCCCAACCACTACCACCGCTGTACCAAAGGGCGACATTGACGGCAAACCAAAGTATCAGTGATCCAAAAAAGAATTTTGGATTTGGAAAAAAAGATTTAAACATGCTTGCTACCAATGTCCTTTATTATTGCTTTGAGGAATGTACACTGATCATAAAACTTAAAAATTCTTTTTTCTTTTAAAAATTGAATTTTTTAGAAATTATATTTCTTGCATTCAAAAATCAGCGTAACGGTTTTCAAATCATTTATTATTGTTACGATCTCCTAGAAAGTAATTTTTCTGCTCAGAAAGTCCTCTTCCAAGGTTCAATTGTTACTTAAAATATAAAACAAAATATGGTGCTATCACCATCTAAGCAACAACATCCTTTAAATACATACATTTATTTTCATACCAACCACTAAAATAACATCAGTATTCATACAACACTAATCTCTGCACATTATCCCAGTCATTTTATGAACATCTTGCTAGACTTTTCTGAAGAGAATATGAATTATTTCTTTGTTGAAAAATCCAATAAAATGATCACTATTTGTACTTTTGGTTAAAAAACCATAGAATATGCTAATATTAAACAATAAGTATATTTACTTTAAGGGGAGCGAAATGGAAAAACTAATTGTTGAATTACTTCAACCCATCACACTAAGAAAAGAAAATTGTAGCCCATTGGTGTTTGAATCGGGGACGGTATTAAAAGTCGTCATGCATACACCTGAAGGCTTATTGGTCAGCAATGATGATAACTTTAACTTTATGATTTCCCTCAAAGATCAAGATACCATTTGGCGTGAAATTTAAAGACTAAAGTTGATCAAGCTACATTTAAGTTTTTTGATTCCCCAATAAAATTCAGTTTTTTTAATAATGGCCTTGTATAACAAAGCCATTATTTTTTATTTGAGATTTTTTAAAAAATTGATGTCCTATCAAGTATTATAAAACTTAAAATTATTCTTCATTCCCAGCGTCTTTCAACCAATCAATAAAAGCATCTATTTTTGGCCATTTACGGTCTTTGAGTGAGGCCACATAATAATGCTGATCACAGCGTAGATACATCTCTGGAAATGGCATCACCAATTCGCCAGTTTCGATGTCCTTTTGTACCAACCTTTTTCTGCCCATGGTAATGCCTAAATGATTTTTGGCAGCAATAAGAGCAAGGTCTGAACGATCAAAGCTCATTCCGACAGAACTATCAATATTGACATTAAAATGTATCGCCCAACTATTCCATTCATCCGTTCCAGTACCATTACTCCATGCTTGACAATCGTGTAATAAAGTACACAGAACAAGGTTGTCCAAGTTCCCCATTAAATTAAACTTTGCTGCATACTCTGGGCTACACACTGGAATAATATGTTCATCCATCAAATAGTGATAATCCAATTGAAAGGATGGCTGATTATCAAAATAAATGGCTAAATCAATTCCAGCCCGCTGAAAATTAATATTTTCATTTCCTGTCAAAATGGACAGCTGAATAAATGGATAGCGTTGAATAAAATCAGAAAGTTTAGGAACCAACCAACACTGTGCAATTGAAGGTCTGGCATAAATCGTGAGCGACCCTGCTAATGCCTGATTTTGAATGGCTTTAATTTCAGTATTTAAATGATCTAATGAGGATTGTAAGGCCCAAAAAACACGCTTACCCTCACTGGTTAATTCTACTTTACGGTGCAAGCGTAAAAATAATTTTATATCCAGCTCTTTTTCTAATAAATTAATCTGATGACTGACCGCACTGGGTGTCAAAAACAGTTCTTCTGCGGCTAAAGCGAATGACTCATGTCGAGCAGCAACTTCAAAAGTATACAGTTTTGACAACTGAAAACCTGTCAGGCTTTTATGTGAATTGGTCATTCATTTCCTCTCAGCCTATCGATCATATTATGCATCAGAAAATAAAATTCATTTACGACACAATACAACATTGGACTCAAAATTGATTTAAAGATCAATGCTTATTTCAATCCATTTTTTCAGGTGAATTATTTTAACCTAAACGCAAAATTTCATCATTTGACGCTCTATCTATATTCCACTCAAATAGATTCATAGGAATTTTAGTCATGGAGACGCAAGGTATGGAAGCCAATTTCTGGGATGTCGGTATCTTACTGACCAGTATATGTTTAATCATTTTTACTATTTTAAAATTCAAACTACACCCTTTTTTGGCTTTGCTCCTTGCCAGTTTTTTTGTGGGTGTGGCTATGCAAATGCAACCACTCGAGATGATCAGTGCCATTGAAAATGGTATTGGAAGTACTTTAGGTTTCCTTGCAACAGTCATCGCCCTAGGCACCATTCTGGGTAAAATGATGGAAATTTCTGGGGCAGCCGAACGTATTGCACTCTCCCTGCAACGTTGCAAGTGGCTATCCACAGACATCATTATGGTACTGATTGGCTTACTGTGTGGTATTACCTTATTTGTTGAAGTCGGCGTCGTTTTATTAATTCCTCTTGCCTTTTCCATTGCCAAACACACCAAAACCTCTTTATTTAAATTAGCCATTCCTCTTTGTACGGCATTAATGGCTGTGCATTGCGTGGTTCCCCCTCATCCTGCAGCACTTTATGTCACCAATAAATTAGGCGCAGATGTCGGAACCGTCATTATTTTCGGTCTTATGGTTGGCTTGACAGCAGCTCTGGTTGGTGGCCCACTATTTTTAAAATTACTGGGAAATCGCCTACCATTTAAAACTGTTCCTGAAGAGTTTTCGAATTTAACGCTTAGAGAAGAACATACTTTACCGTCATTAAAAATAACATTATTCACGGTGTTTTTACCGATTGGCCTGATGCTCATTAAGACCATTGCTGAATTGCACTCTAAATCGCAAACAGGTCTTTATCAATTTTTAGACTTTATTGGCAACCCAATCACAGCCATGTTTATTGCAGTATTTGTGGCTTACTACACCTTGGGTTTACGTCGTCACATGAAAATGGCGGCTTTATTAAAAGACACTGAAAACTCTTTTTCATCTATTGCCAATATTCTATTAATTATTGGTGCAGGTGGTGCCTTTAACAGCATTTTAAAAGCCAGTGGCTTAGCCGATTCCATGGCTGTTCTACTTTCACATTTACACATGCATCCAATCTTACTTGCATGGTTAGTTGCCTTGCTTCTACATGCCGCAGTTGGTTCTGCAACAGTAGCTATGATGGGAGCGACTGCGATTGTCGCGCCTATGTTACATCTATACCCTGACATTAGCCCTGAAATTATGGCCATTGCGATTGGTTCAGGTGCGATTGGCTGTACCATCGTGACAGATTCATTATTTTGGTTGGTTAAACAATATTGTGGCGCGACCTTAAGTGAAACCTTCAAATATTACACTTCAGCAACTTTCATTGCCTCACTGATCGCGCTGGGTTGTACCTTCCTATTGTCTAATTTTATTTAAGCTTTTATGAGAACTCTTATGAATTCTGATCAACTCAATCAACTTATTGCGCAACACCCTATTGTTAAGGATCTGATCGAACTGAAAGAAACAGCTTGGTTTAATCCTAATTTCACCACACTTGCAGAAGGTCTACCTTATGTAGGGCTTAACCAGACAGATATTGATGATGCTCGTGACCGCTTAGCACGTTTTGCACCCTACCTCATGGCAGTTTTTCCAGAAACGGCTGCCACTGGCGGTATTATCGAATCTGAACTGGCTGCCATTCCAAACATGCAACAACAGCTTGAACAACATTTTGACCAAGCGATTGGCGGGAAACTTTGGCTGAAAAAAGACAGTCATTTACCTATTTCAGGTTCAATTAAAGCCCGTGGTGGTATTTATGAAGTACTCTGCCATGCTGAAAAACTTGCATTGCAAGCTGGCTTATTAAGCACTTCAGATAACTATGCCAAACTGAATAGTCCTGAATTTAAACAATTCTTTAGTCAATATAGTATTGCTGTCGGTTCTACAGGAAATTTAGGTCTGTCTATTGGTATTATGAGCGCGCAGTTGGGCTTTGATGTGACTGTACATATGTCAGCTGATGCACGTCAATGGAAAAAAGACAAATTACGTTCTCACGGCGTAACAGTGGTTGAATACGTTGAAGATTACGGTGTCGCAGTCGAAGAAGGTCGTAAAGCCGCGCTACAAAATCCAAACTGTTTTTTCATTGATGATGAAAACTCACGAACGCTATTCTTAGGTTACTCTGTTGCCGGACAACGTCTAAAAACCCAACTAGAGCAACTGAACATTGTTGTGGATCAAGCGCATCCTTTATTTGTTTATTTGCCTTGTGGTGTTGGTGGTGGCCCAGGTGGCGTTGCATTTGGTTTAAAAATGGCATTTGGCGATCACGTGCATTGTATTTTTGCCGAGCCTACGCATTCACCATGTATGCTGCTTGGCGTTGCCACAGGTTTGCATGATGAAATTTCAGTACAAGAGATTGGTATAGACAACATCACTGCGGCAGATGGCCTAGCTGTGGGTCGTGCATCTGGATTTGTCGGTCGTGCTATGCAAAGACTGCTTGATGGTTTTTACACACTTGAAGATGAAACCATGTATTTATTACTTGGGATGTTGAATCAGTCTGAACACCTTAAGTTAGAGCCTTCTGCTTTGGCTGGAATGTTAGGCCCAATCATCGTCAATCAACGTCAAGACTATGCAGCGCTGCACCATTTTACTGAGCAACAATTACAAAATGCCAATCATATTGTTTGGGGCACTGGCGGTGGTATGGTTCCTGCTGAAGAAATGGATAAATACTTAGCTAAATCTAAAGCTTAAAATATATTTGCTTTCTAAGACCCTAAAAAATAGATCGCATATAGCAAGACAGAGGAGATTTGATCTCCTCTGTCTTTATGTCATTGACGGTATAGATTATTTTTATAGCTCATTTTTCACTTAACTCAATATTGTAAATTTCAGTATTTAAATTAAACTTTAAACCAAGCCTTTTCCCTCTATTTCTATAGAGTTTTCATAACCTTTTAAAGCGCTGAAGTACCGCTTTTCTTGAATTAAATGCCTTTCAGCAGTCACTTTTCGACCAATATAAATGATGCCTAAAGCCAAAAATAATTTTAAAGATATTCGATTAAGGCATAAGAACAGAATTAATCAAATACAATAGGCTGACTTTTTAAAGAATCCAAAACCATCTATTGCCACTTTACACTTACATCAACCTAAGATTTGCTATTTTTAGTATGCATGATCGATTGTATTTTAATACATATGTATATTTTACTATAGCATTATTGTTTTTCTTCTTTTTCTGAAGATGCTGTATAAATCTGTCTACTGTATTTATGATTAAATTTTTACCATCTGAACAGCTACCAGCGAGTAGTTTTTTGAAGTAGATTCATTTTTTAGAGCGAATCAAATCGATTTTTATATAAAGAATAATTCTTGAAGTTATCATTTGTTAAAATAATATTAGTTATTTTAACATAAAAAAAAATAGGTCTTTACGTCAACAGTTTAAGTACAAAAGCAATTCATCCCCTATAGATAGCTTAGATATTATGTATAAAATATTAGAAAATATAGTGACTAAATTACAAAAAACAATCGTTCGTTTTATAAACGCCTTAAGTTCACTATTTAATCACTGGAATTTATAATCTAAATTTGAACAAAAAACAACTTATGAAGTAAATCTAACAACCTATAAATAAAACGAATAATTCTATATTTCAAACGTCCCTTTTATAATTAAAATTATACGAATTCTCAACTTATAAAATGATTATAAATGCCAATGCTTATCATTAATATTGCTGTTAAATTAAGCGAACATTCAAGTGAAATGTTATCATTTAAAAATTTATATAAAATAATGGGGGATATATGGCAAAAGTTTCATTGGACACTTTGACTGAAATTGATGGTTTTGTGGCAGCAGCACTGGTTGATAGTGAAAGTGGTCTTGCTCTAGCAACTCAAGGTAATAATTTAATTGACTTGGAGCTTGCAGCAGCAGGAAATACTGAAGTTATTCGTGCAAAGCGAAAAGTAGCAAAATCACTAAATTTGAATGATTCAATTGAAGACATTTTAATTACTCTAGGTAAACAGTATCACTTGATTCGTCCACTCGATTCAAATGATGCACTGTTTTTATACCTTGTATTAGATCGAAATAAAGCAAATTTAGCTATGGCGCGCCATGAGTTAAAACGTTTTGAAAAAGAATTAGATTTCTCTTAAGTAAATATAAGGTTATTACCTCTGGTAATAACCTTAATTATTGTTAATTAAATTATGAATAATGTCTATATATCTATATTCGGTTTAAACCTCTCAACAATCAATGATTTTAAAAATATCATTAATAATCAGATTTCAAGTGACTATAAAATCAACTGGACGAATATTACAGATGATCGTTTAGATATTTTACTGATTAATGAAGATTTTTCCGAAATTAATCATGTTAAAAACATCAACAAAAAAACGACTAGTATTTTAAAAGTAAGTAAAAATGAAAAATCAGCAGGTGAAATTCAAAATAACCACCTCTATTTACCTCTAGTTTCTTCAAGAGCAGTGAATTTATGGCTAGATGAAGCCTTAGAAAAAAAACAACAATTACAACAATCGAATACAAGAATGAGTTTTCCAACTGAGGAAGAAAAAGAAAAACATAAAAAAATAGATTATAAGCATATCTCTTCTACATTTAGCCATATTTATAGTGAATATCCAGATATTAGTAATTTCACCATTTTAAATAAAGACATTGCAATTGCTGTATTTGACTTAAATAATAATTTATTTTATCTAGATTCTGAATTTAACCTTGAAAATATTAGTGATTTCATCATTATTCCGGCAGAAATAAATACGATTATTAAGTTTAAAAAACACTTTAAACCTAAAGATTTACATCATGCTTTTTGGCAATTTGTATGGGATATTTCACCCTATGAAGTCCCTCAGTACAATAATACTTATCGATTACTTAAATGGCCACAACCCAATTTAAAATTTAATCGACATGCACTTTTAAAAATTTCAGCCTATTTAAGTAAGGGATGTTCGATTCAATACATTCATGAAAAAACCAATATTAGTGTAAATACTATAAATCGTTATTTATTTGCATGCGATATTGCTCAGATGATGGAAGAAATTCCGAGTCATGAAGCTTTGGTCAATGTACCAATGGTGGTCGAAACAAATGAAATAGGTGCAGTTCGAGGTTTTTTTAATAACTTACGTAAGAAACTTGGTTTATAACGGAAAATTATGATTTTACATCAATATAAAGTTGTTTTTGCAGGAACAATGGGGGCTGGTAAAAGTGAAGCAATTAAAGCATTATCAAGTATAGATGTTGTATCAACTGAAGCTATTAATACAGATACTCAATCTCATACTAAAATGTTCACTACAGTAGGAATTGATTATGGTGAATTAATTTTAGAAGATGGTACAACAGTTGGTCTATATGGAACACCTGGTCAAGAAAGATTTGATTTCATTTGGGATGTTATTTGCAAAGGTGCTTTAGGAACAATAATTTTAATTGATCATAGTATTGATGACCCTATTAGCCATTTAAATTTTTATATTGATTATTTTAAAACCCTTGCAGACAATATTATTATTGGTATAACACATTTAGATATTAAAACTTCAAATACGACAGCAATTTACCGTGAATGGGAAGATAGTCAAACAGAAAATAGATACCCACTTTTCTTTGTCGATGCACGCAATAAAGAGGATCTACTTCTGCTCATTGAAGCATTGATTGTTAATGCTGAAGTTCAATTCGCTATTTAAGGTCTAAATTTATGCAAATAAATCATTTAAAACGTCAGGTCCCAACCGAACTCATTGAGTTTATACATAAACGTATGGGTACACTTCTTATAGAAGTTTCTGAAATTGAATTTGCCATGGTATGTAGTACCGATGGTTTTGAACTCAGCTCTGTATCTAAAAAAAATATAGAAAATGCAGGAAAACTAGCAGCAGTTAGTAGCTCGATTTTAGCGATGGTACATGCTTTTATGGGGGAAATTAATCTAGATGGATGCCAAAGCCTGACTCTAGATGCAGCCAATGGTAAAGCCATATTAACTGCAATCCCAAATGAGAATCACCCAATGATTTTAGTCGTTTTATCTTCCAAAAATGTTCTATTAGGCCAGTTATTGTATTTAATTAAAAAAATAACTGAAGAAATTTCCAAAAAGTAGAAATATCAGCGAATAAGAAAGCTTAGATAAGTAATAAAACAAACCTTTATTTGCTGTAATTCTGCACTAACATTTTTTGATATTTCATGCATAATTTATGTATGAAATATCAAAAAATACATAAAATGACTAACTATCAATTCCAACGCCTGACTAGAATCTCCTGACCTACTTATAAAATAATCATTAATGTATTTCTATTTATTATTAATGAGTAGCCTCTAAATTATTAATAGAACATCAACCCAATAAAGCTAAACTTATATTTACAAGTAAAGTAGAAAAATAACCTGATTTTGACGAACTGAACTTAATTTACAATCATGCTTTTGAAAGTAAATTTATTGGGATTTAAACAATAAACCACGACTACTACCATAATATTCACCATAAAATTATGGACTGAACCATGACGTGAATGTTCAACTTGATGCAAATTTTTTAATTGATCATTCCCTATTTCAATTAAACCTCGTAGCGATAATAATTCTTTTTCCTGTGAGGTCTTTAAATGCAATATCCTTAATATTCTTACGGGATGGCGTTAATAATTTCAATCCTCTTACTGCTAAAGCTTCCGCTTTGCTTAGGTAGCCTTTATCTCCGAGTAACATTTAAAAGTAAGTGCTTCAATGACTGATACATCATGAATATTAGCTGATGTGACTTTCAAATTAATAATTTCACCCAAATTATTGATCACAATATGCAATTTAAACCTATAAAACCACCCTGTACTACTTTTCCCACGATTTGCCAAACCTTTAAATACGCGATGTCTTTTAATTCTGAGGTTATACAAACCACTAATTTAGCTGAGTCAATGACACTGATATCAGTGTCATTGACTTGCCGAAAGAAAGGACTCACGGTCTGTAAACAACGAGGTATAATTGCAATAAACTGGTTATAGCTAAGAAATTTGGGAAAAGCCTATTTCCAGCAAGACACCAACATATGGCAATAAAAATATTTAAAGAATTGGTAGCCCCTTACGAGTAAGAACTCTCATGGAATAAGATAACAATGGTCATGACTTCAGCGGGGCTTAAAGCTGATTTTAGTGTGGGTTTATTTTGATTAGTAATTTCTCTAATGATTGATTCAAAATTTTGTAAAAACCATCCAGAATACAAAATAATTCGGCAGTATTATCCATGTAAAGCCTTATTTTATAACGATTTATAATAAAAACCAATACATTGCAAATACTAAGGCTTTTTTCTACTCTTTTTTAGGTCGAACTCAGGTTATTCGACCAAAATTTAATGAACTGCTGTAAATCCTTTTAAATATCTACCACGAAATTACTGAATAGAATACCCACCATCAATGACATACTGTGAGCCAGTAATAAATTTTGCTCGATCAGATAATAGAAAACTCACTAACTCGGCAACTTCTTCTGGCGTGCCTAATCGGCCAACAGGGTGCTTTTTTGCTAGAAACTGATGATCAATATGTTCAATCAGTGGCGTTTCAATATAACCTGGATGAATTGAATTGACCCGAATCTGTTGCTCCGCATAATCCAATGCTACAGCCTTGGTCATACCAGTCACAGCATGCTTACTGGTCACATAAGCGGCTCTATTTTTGGTTGCGATTATACCCAACATTGAAGATGTATTAACAATAGCACCACCACACGATTTCAACATCAATGGAATTTGAAAATGCATACAGTAATAAACACTATTGACATTTACATCCATAATTTGCTGCCACTCTTGAATGTTCAAATCGGCAATTGCTTTAGCCGCTGAGGTCATTCCTGCATTATTCAAAGCGACATCTAGCCGACCAAACCTTTGCTCAATTTGTTGAACAACAGATTGAATAAATTCAGCATTTGTAACATCTCCGCTTTGCACCATTACAGCTGTTTTTAACGCTAACTGTTCAGAAAGTACATCCAATTTCTCTTGATTCAAATCAACTAGACATAACTGATACCCTTGCTCTGCCAGAGTAACCGCAACAGCTTTTCCTATCCCTGAAGCAGCACCTGTGATCATGGCAACTCGTTGAAAATTTTCCATGTTTAATCCTTATATTTAAATTGCATCATATATGACAATAAATGTGTTTTTACTTGATTTGGAATCGCTTGTTTTTGAAAGGTGGTCGGGTTCACGATCACAATTACACTCTTGCCAATGGCAACAATATTCCCTTGTTGCTTGCTCACAATTTCATACAACATCGTAAAACTGGTATGACCCACATCTGTGACATAAGAGCGCGTGATTAATACATCTGGATAAGTCACTGGATGCTGATATTCGCATTCATTTTTAAGAATTACGCTATATAACTTGGCATCAAAAAAACGAAGTTGATCTAAAAATGCTATCCGTGCATCTTCTAAATAACGGAAATAGTGGACGTTATTTAAATGACCAAATAGATCCATTTCGCCCCATGACATTGGGCGATGCACCTCTGAAAATTCGACCACCTCAGTCACGATACAACCCACCATTTACATGAATATTTTCACCTGTAATATATGAAGCACCTAAACTGCATAAGAAGGCAATTACTTGGGCAATTTCATCTGGCTGTCCTAAACGTTTTAACGGGGTGCTATTTATCATGGCATTACGTTTTTCATTACTCATACCTTGCAACATAGCAGTATCAATTAAGCCTGGCGAAACTGTATTTACTCGTGTTCGTGGAGCAAGTTCAATGGCTAAACTTTTGGTTAAAGCAATGACACCCCCTTTGGCGGTAGCATAAGCGGTATGGGCAATACTCCCTTGATGGCCTGCAATTGAAGCAATATTCACAATTGCACTGTTCTCGGATAAAAGCGGTAATAAACTTTTAATTAAGTAATAATTTGCGCTTAAATTGATTGTAATTTGTTGGTTCCATTTATCATAACTTAGGTCTGCAAGCTCAATATGCTGATATAAACCTGCAGCATGAATAATTAAATCTACTTCTGCATACAACGTGCTCACCCTATGCTTAAGTTGATCTACCACTTCAGTAGAAGCAATATCCATTTGAAAATAATGCCATTTACTACTTAAACTAGATAAAAATGCTGTATCTTCATCGACAACATCAAGCAAAATAAAATTCATTTGATATGCGTCTAGTACGCGAATCGTTGCTTTTGCAATGCCTCCTAATGCACCTGTAATCACCACAGTTTTATTGCTTAATCCGTTCATTTTCAATTCCTTTTAGCTTCATGTCCTTGATTCTTATATTCAGTATTAATATTTTTTCGGGATGCTATTTCCAGTTAAGGGAAATGTACCCTTAACTGACTTTTGATAAGTTTAAAATTTATAAGTGGTCACGAAGTTTAAACGCGATACATCAAATACCTTGCCATCAAACTGTTCGCGTTTACCATGATGATATTCCAAACCAACATCTACCGTTTTTACAGGTGTGTAGAACACATTGGCAGCAAGATCAGACACTTGTTTATTGGTTGTTGGATTATTTTTTGCAAAATTAGTCGTGTCATCATAATCAAACAATGACGCGGCAAAGTTGGTACGCCATTGATCAGATAATTGATGCGAATAACCTAAAACATACGTGTTCACTTTATTTTGATCCAAATCGTTTTGGCTATCATTGATACTAAAATCACCGCCACTGCTATAACCGTTTACAGTCCCCGCCGTTTGTTGTGTATAAGACACAAACTTTTGGTCACCCTCAACATGATAGAAATGACCTTGGATTGAGTTCACTGGTGAAAATTTATATTTCAAACCAAAACCCATTCCCCAAGCCCATTTATCGATGTCTTTTTCTGAACCACTGACATTTAAGGTTGCACGCTTTTCATTCACAAAACCTTGTGCAACAGCTGTTAAATTCTCTTGCTTATAGACATATTTTGCGGTCAATGCAGGTAATTCAGATGCACGTGTATCAACATATTCAGCCGCTACTTTTAGGTTGTGCGCAGGAGCCAAATCAAAGTTGTAGCGGATTTGCGGATTACGCGTCCATGCATACCCCATAAATAAAGTGTAATCAACACTTTCGGTATTGGTTTCAAAATTTCCCATATTTGAAGATGTTTGACCTAACAGCCAGTTATTAAAATCTACATAAGCATGTCGAATACGCAATTTACCATTGCCTTCTAAACCATCCCAAAAGTCCATTTCTATTTTGGCTTTGATATCAGTAGTATTCACTTTTTTCGACATATCCATGCCTAGACGCGTGGCAGTTAAAGTGAATGCAGATCGGTTCCCCGCTGGAGATCGATCAACTGCTGGGGTTTGATTACTGACAAATGGTGCAGCAGTGGTATCTTTAAAATCGACAGCCCCATCCATACGTACAATACCGTAAAACTTAATATTGGTATCACTGAAAACATTGACCGATTTTGTATTTTGCTGTGTTGATTGATCTACATTTTCCAGTTTCTGTTGTGCTTTTAAGGATTGAACTTCTTGCTCCAAAAAAGCAATGCGCTGATTCACATCCTCAGCAAATACTGGTGAATTTCCAAGTAAAAACATAGATATAACCAATACTTTCATTTCTTGTTTCATTTTTTTCATCCTGAAAAAAAGTTGAATTCTTCCTATCCCACCCATTATTGAATAGGCAGGAAAGATTTAAATTGATTAATTATTTATATGAATTTTTTACTGTCTTCATAATCAACATCACGTAGCGAGCGGCCACCTGTTTCTTTCAGCATGACAATTGCAATAATAGAAATAGTGATTACAAATAAAATGTAGAATGTAATGGGCAATGTACTATCAAACTTTTTCCATAATAAGGTCGCAATCATAGGTGCGATTGAACCTGCAAGGATTGACGAAATTTGATAACAAAATGACGCACCTGAATAACGCATGCGAGTTGGGAAAATTTCTGACAAAACAGCACCTTGCCCTGCATAACACATTCCTTGGAATAATAATCCTGTACACATTGACAGTAGAACTAACCAAAACTCTCCAGTGTTCAGTCCAAAGAAGTAAAATGGAATCCATGCAATCAGACCTGCATACCCAATATACATGGTCTTTTTACGACCAATTTTATCAGACAAATAACCGCAAGAAATCATAGAGAAAAATTGGAATGCATTTGCACAAAGTAAAAGTGCCAAAATGGTTGAATAGGTAAATTGCATTTGAATAGAAAGATAAGCAATTGAAAATACTACAATAATATAATATGCAGAGTTCTCACCAACACGCATCAACATGCCACAAATTGCTTGCTTTGGATAATGCCGTAATACCTCTTTCATTCCTGCTGAAGCTTTTTGTTGTTCCTCTTGGCGCTGAATCGACTCTTTAAAAACATCTGACTCTTCAACATTTTTGCGAATATAGTAACCAATAAAAACAATAATTGCAGAAAGCCAGAATGCAACTCTCCAGCCCCATGCAAGAAAGTCTTCAGCAACCAATAATGCAGAGAGACCCAATAATACTAAACTAGCCAGTACATTACCTGCACATGCCGCTGCTTGCGGAAAACTTGTCCAAAAACCACGCTGATGTTCAGGACTATGCTCTCCCACCAATAGCATTGCGCCACCCCATTCACCACCCACTGCAAAACCTTGTATAAAGCGCAATATAACCAGTAATGCAGGTGCTGCGTATCCAATACTGGCATAAGATGGTATACATCCCATCATAAAAGTTGCAAAGCCAACCATAATCAAACTAATTTGTAATAGTCGTTTACGTCCATATTTATCGCCATAATGACCAAAAACTAATCCACCCAATGGCCTAGCTAAAAAACCAACTGCATATGTTGCAAATGCAGCAATAATGCCCATAAGAACACTACCATCCCCCATCACAGGGAAAAATAGTTTTGAAAATACTAATGTGCTCGCGATCCCATAAATAAAAAACTCATACCATTCAGCAATTGTTCCCGCCATAGCAGCACCAACAACTTTTTTAATATTTGATTTTTCATTTACGGTACTTTCAACATCCTCTATTTTTGTGACCATTTCCATCGTTAAAATCCTTTTATCATTTATTATCAAATTTTTTATGTCTTAAGATATGTTTCCTATACATACATACTTTATTTCTAGATATTCATCTAAGCCATATTTAGATCCCTCTCTTCCTATTCCTGATGATTTCACCCCGCCAAAAGGTGCAGCAGCATTTGAAATGAGACCGGTATTTACACCCACCATGCCGTATTCCAAGCCACGTGATACTCGAATAAATTGATTCATATCTTGAGTGAATACATACGAGGCAAGACCAAACTCGGTATCATTCGACATCGCCAGAGCTTGCGCTTCATTTTCGAATTTAAAAATTGGGGCAAATGGTCCAAAAGTTTCTTCTTTAGCACATAGCATGTCTTGCGTAACATCTTTAACAAGTGTCGGGACACACCAATTGGCATCACTATTTTGGGTTTTACCTGCAACCAAGATTGCGCCTTTACTTAATGCGTCTTGAATATGTTCTTCCACTTTTAAAATGGCTTTACGATTGATTAAAGGACCAATATCTGTATCTGGATCTAAACCATTACCGACTTTCAAGGCTTCTACTTTGACTTTAAGTTTTTCAATAAAAGCATCATAAATTTCGCTTTGCACATAAATACGATTAGCACATACACACGTCTGACCTGCATTACGAAACTTGGTATCCATTACCCCTTGTACGGCTTGATCTAAATTAGCGCTGTTAAATACCAATACTGGCGCATTACCGCCCAGTTCTAACGACAATTTTTTTATTGTAGGTGCACTTTGTGCCATAAGCTTGACACCAGTTTCAGTCGAACCAGTAAAACTTAGCTTTTTAACAATAGGACTTTGGGTAAAAATTTGACCAATACGGGTTGACGATCCAGTAAGGACATTAAACACTCCGGCTGGGAAACCCGCTCGTTCTGCTAATTTGGCAATGGCCAAAGCCGTTAATGGCGTTTCTGACGCAGGCTTCACTAAAATTGTACACCCCGCTGCTAATGCAGGTGCCACTTTACGTGTGATCATGGCCGCAGGGAAATTCCATGGTGTAATTGCAGCACATACCCCGACCGCTTCTTTAAATACTAAAATTTCACTGGTCGCATTACTTGGAATAATATCGCCATAAGCACGTTTGGCTTCTTCACTAAACCATTCCACATAACTTGCAGCATAGGCAATTTCACCTTTGGCTTCTTTAAAAGGTTTGCCCTGTTCAAGCGTCATAATGGTCGCGAGCTCATCTTGATGCTGTATCAACAAATCAAACCAATTACGTAGCAAACGGCTACGCTCACCAGTGGCAACATTTTTCCACTTTTTTTGTGCTATTTCTGCATCTAATAAAGCTTGTTCTATAACAACATCATCCAATACAGGGACAGTCGTCAATATTGAATTATCTAGAGGGTTTTTAACCTCTAAAGTTTCTTGAGCACTAATCCATTGCCCATTCACCCAACATCTATTTTCAAAAACAGATAAACTTGTGATATCCATATACCATTTCCTAAATTGATTACTGTTTAAAGCGCGTAATTTTTTTGACCAATGTCGATTGTTCAACACCTAAAGCTTCTGCTGTTGCTCGCGTTGAACCATGAATATTTAGAGCCTCTACAATAAGCTCGTACTCATATGCCAAAACTTTATCTTTCAACGTCACCCCTTGTTTGGGCAACTGCTTTTCATGATGTAAATAATCAGGCAAATCATGCATACTAATTTCTGTATGTGTTGTACTCACCATTAGACGCTCAATCACGTTAACCAATTGGCGAATATTCCCTGGCCAATCATGTAGCGTCAGTGACTCAATCACTTCTGGACTAAATTGCTTATCCATCTGATATTTTTCATTAAAGGACTTTTGAGATTGCTGTATTAAAGGCAAAATTTCAGAGTTACGTTGACGAAGTGGCGGTAATTCAATATCGACGACATTGATACGGTAAAATAAATCCTCACGGAATTCCCCCGCTTTTACCATCTCCTCCAAATTACGGTGTGTTGCTGAAATAATCCGAATATCGACCTCTTTAAACTCTGTCGAACCTACGGGAAGAAAGCGATTTTCCTCAATCACTTTCAGCAATTTCACTTGCATACTTAGCGGTAAATCACCAATTTCATCTAAAAATAAAGTTCCTTGATGTGAAATTTCCAATAGACCCTTTTTACCTTTGGTGGACGCACCCGTAAATGCACCAGGAACATACCCAAACAATTCAATTTCAAGTAAATTGTCTGGAATTCCTGAACAATTGAGCTCCAAGAAGGCATGAGTCGCTCTAGGACTGATACTATGGATATAACGAGCCAATTTGCTCTTTCCTGTACCAGTTTCTCCACGGAGTAAAACCTTGCTGTTATATTTGGCCACGTTCGTAGCCAAATCAAATATCTTTTGGGTTTCACGCGAGATAATCAGCTCTTCTGAAAAAGATGAAATTTTATACTGTGACTGACTACGGAATAAATTTTCAAGCTGTTCTTGTGCATGCTTTGCACGTAATAGCTCAGTAATATCTCGAACACTGGTTACCACACACATTAATTGTTTACGTTCATCAAATACTGGACTACCTGTGACCAATATTTTTTGAGAACCATTAATAGTTTGAACGAGAGTGACTACTTCCTGACGTTTCAATACTTCCAAAGAAGCTGAATTGGAAAGATAACCGAGCTTAACTAAGTCCCCCATATAGCGACCAATTAAAATGCTTCGATTCAATCCTGTAATTCGCTCATAAGACCGATTTACAGCAATGGTGACGGCTCTAGCATCGGTGATATAAATGCCATCTTGAATTGCATCAATAATTGAACGAATCGGCTCAACATCAAATATAGAACGCCCATCTTGTCCTTGTAGAGAAAAACGATCTTTATTGACTTTCATAAAAGAAATCACTTCATCCATACTCATGTCTGCCGTCCTCCAATCAATACGCTTCGCGATAAATTGCTTCAATATCTGCAACTGATAATCGGCGCGGATTATTTTTCAATAAACGCTCGACCTTAATCGCCTCAGTAGCCAATGCTGGAATATCATCCTCAGCAATGCCAAATGCACGTAAACCTGTCGGAATATTTAATTGCGCACAGAATTGGCGAAGAAAATCGACCAACAGTTCTGCATTACGAAGTTGATTCTGTGTAACATCTAGTTTTAATACGTTGGCGATATGGCTTAAGCGTTCAGAACATCCAATCACGTTCCACTTCAAAACATATGGCAACATCAGTGCATTGCTGACCCCATGTGGCATTTTATATTTACCACCCAATGGATATGCCAAAGCATGTACTGCACCCACACCCGCATTTCCAAATGCCAAACCAGCCATTAAGCTTGCAGTGGCCATTTTTTCACGTGCAATTAAATTGCTTGGCAATGCATAGGCTTTTGGCAAATATTCTATAATTAGTTCAATAGCTTGAATTGCTAAAGCATCAGTAATGTCTGAATGATTCACCGAAATATAGGCCTCCACAGCATGAACCAAAGCATCCACGCCACTGGCTGCTGTCACAGAAGCGGGACAACTGACTGACATAATCGGTGAAACAATCGCAACATCAGGCAGTAAATAATCACTGATAATGCCTTGCTTCATTTGATTGACCGTATCAGATAAAATCGCAACATTCGTCACTTCTGAACCTGTACCTGATGTCGTTGGAATCACAATGAGTGGGATATTACGGTTTTGAATTTTATCTATCCCAATAAACTCATGAATTTCAGCAGATTGCCCTGCTAAAGCAGCAACACATTTAGCAATATCCAGCGCACTTCCACCACCAACAGCAAGCACTGAATCACATTGCTGCTGACGATAGACATCAATGCAGTCTTGTACTTGTTCTAATTCAGGCTCAGGTTTAACCTCATCGAAAATTGAATATTCGATCGTTAATAAATCCAATACATGCTGTAACGTGCCCGACTTCACGACACCTTGATCTGTCACAATCAATGGCTTCTGAATATTAAATTTTTCAATTGCTTGCACTAAATATTGCAAAGCCGATTGACCTGTAACTAACTTATTTGCACTTTTAAATGTTGCAAAGCTCATTGGCGTTCCTTATTTTTTTAAATTTTCTGAGCAATATATTTGCCAATCTGCGCTAAATATTGTTCAGCGACTGGCAACTTTCCTGCCATGGTAAATATTCCATGCATCAACCCACCTAAATGGTGATATTCCACATTTAAGCCAGATTGAATCGCCTTAGATAAATACAACATAGCTTCATCACGTAATGGATCATGTTCAAGCGTCATTAAATAAACATCGCCATTTCGTCTATCGAATGGTTGATTTAACAAGGAGATCGCTTGTTGATTTTGCTCTGACTCAAACAACTGATCAAAAAACCAATGCATCGTACTGGCCACCAATGGAAAGCCTGATTGATAATTTTGATAACTTTCAGATTCGGGGTAATAACCAATCACTGGATAAAGCAAAACTTGCGCCTTAAGCTCAAATCCATAGTTTTGATAAAAGCTTTGCCCAAGATGTGCAGCTAAATGTGCCCCTGCACTATCTCCCATGAAAACCATACGTTTTGGGTCAACCTTTAAAGCATCTGCGTGATCGATCACATATTGTAAAGCACGCTGACAATCTTCAAATGGCACTGGAAATTTCACTTCAGGTGATAAACGATAATCCACTGCAATCACACGAACATGCGCGGTATCCGCAATTTTTCGACAAATTGAGTCATGCGTATCAAGATCGCCAATTACCCAACCGCCACCGTGAATAAACAATACCGTTGGTTGGGCTTCTTCCCGTTCAAGCGTCGTATCATAAAGACGTAAATGGACTGGCTCACCCAAAATCACATCTGAAATATTGAGCGTTTCAACCTGTTCTAAACCCTTGATTGCGACTAGACTACAATTGGTTTTATATGTACTTCTTAGATTCGAAATCTCACCCATTTTCTCGAAAGATTTACCGCCATTGGCAATAAATGCATCGATAATCGGTTTAGCTTCGGAATGAAGGACAACGCTCATGCTGGTTCACCTTGATTTACTTTCGATTGAACAAGATAATCAGCTGCGTTAAATTGTGCGTAGTCACGGTAAGATTCAACATTGAGTGGCCAGTTGTTAATCACTTTACCATCTGCATTTTTATACCAACTTGAACAGCCTGATGAAAATGCAGAACTTCCCATTTGAGCTTGAATATCAGTATTATAAGCAGTAAAAAGAGCGGTCTTCACATCAATAGAGATGTTGTTTTTTAAGATATGTTGAATGGCCTTAACGATATATAAGTGTTGAATTTCCAACATTGTGACAATTGAATTATGGTTTAAATTGGTATTTGGCCCATACACCAAAAACATATTGTTAAATGTCGGTACAGTTAAACCTAAATAAGCTTCAGCACCATTAGACCAAGCTTCAGATAAACTTTCCCCACCATTACCAATAACATCAAGTTCCCCATTGAAATTTTGACTAGCGAATCCGGTTCCAAAAACAATTACATCTGCGTCTATGACATCGCCTGTACTTGTGATTACGCCATTTTCTGTAATTTCAGCCACAGCATCGGTAATCAATGACACATTATCCCGATTAAGGGCTGGGTAATAATCGTCTGTACGTAAAATACGTTTACAGCCAAATTCATAGTCGGGTTTTAGTTTTTGCTGTAATGTTTTATCTGAAATATTCTTATGTAAGAAATCTAAGGCAATACGCATACCTTCTTTTTGTGAGTCAGACCCTTGTTGCGTACGTGCAAAACCATCCTCACGCATTTGGTGAATGTAATTACGACTTTCAAAGAATTTATCTGGATTCGCCTCAAATTCATCAAGTTCAGCTTCACTAAAAATTTGCTGATCGCGGGGCATGATCCAATTGGCACTACGCTGAAAAACAGTTAATTGACTCGCAACTTTTGCTATTTCAGGAATGTATTGAACCGCACTTGCTGCATTGCCAATACTAATGACTTTTTTATCTGTTAAATCAACAGAATAATCCCAATTTGCTGAATGAAATACTGCTCCTTTAAAACTTTCCAAACCTTTAAATGTTGGAATAACATGCTTATTTAACTGCCCCCATGCAGGTACAAAAACCTTTGCTTTGACTGGTGCAGAGTTTTTAATATCTAAATTCCAGAGTTGTTCGGTATCATTCCACGTTGCTTTAATAATTTCAGCGTTATATTGAATATGTGAGTTCACATCAAAATGTTGAGCTAAACATTGCAAATAACCAAGCAATTCATCCTGTCCAGCATACATTCTACTTACGCGTAAATGAGGGAAATAACTAAAACAGTAAATATGAGATTGCGTATCACAGGCAGCACCCGGGTAAATATTGTCACGCCAGACACCACCAAGTTCAGATGCTTTTTCGAAAATTTTAAAGTTCTCAATTCCATGACGTTTGAGTTGCGTAGCCATTCCTAAGCCACCATAGCCAGAACCCAAAATTGCAACATCTATTACATTACTATTCATTTTAAATCCTTTTAACAAGCTTCACGATCAATATGAAATATTTCATCACTCATAATCAATCAAGAATCATGCCAACACCAATAAAATAAATAAACCACTGTTTTATATTTACTTTTACTAACTATTAGTTTAATCCTCAATTGAGGATTGATGAATATATTCTTAATCTAGAGTTTTTTAGATGAATTTTTTCATCATTTTAATTATTAAACCTAATTTTTTAATATTTAATTGAAAAATATCAATGTTTTTTTCTATGACTATAAACTTGATTATTATTCTGTTTGATAAAAAGGTTCTAGATGTTTTGAATTAAATATTATGAAAATTTAAATTCTAAGCAGAAGTGCAACAAAAATTAATTTAAATAGGGAGTCGGATATCAGATTTATGCTTGATTACGTGAAGGTTTTTTCCAAACAGCCTATTGCAACATGCTCCATCAACTATTTCCAGAGCAATCAAAAAATACGACGTTAAAAGTCTGAGTCTAGTTATTATTGCAAGAGCATGGTGTTGCACTTCAAATGATAATTTAAGTTTTCTTCAATCAAAAATTTTATGTGAGGTAAACCATTAGACAAGAAAAAAGCCCTTGTGTTATCACAAGGGCTTTTCAATATTTGGCGGAAGCGGTGTCAGTCAAACCAACAAACTAAATAATTGATAAATAACAACTAAATATTTTTAATTTAATTTTTTACTACTATTTTTACCACCATAAAATTTATGATTATTTTAATAGTTTAAACTCTTCTTCACAAAAATAATCAATTTTTTATACCATTTCAGGATCTAATGATCAAACTAGATGAGATTCATCAGATGTTAACTTTAAAATAAATGTCAACCTATTTTAGGATTAGACACCTTAAAAAGATAGGTTTGTATAACAAAGCCGTTTGAAACGGTAAAAATAACATCACCTTTAAATTTAATTAATTGTTTCAGACAATCTAGCTTAAGACCATATATATCGCTATTTAGAACAAGTATACAAATACCAAAATACACACTGTCCGTGAATGTTATTCATATACGCCTCAATCTAATCTATATTTCTATTTAATAATAAAAGTATCAATCAAATTTTTTATCTATCAGTGTGAAATTAATATTCCATCACTTCATGTTTTTCCATATGTACTTCAACCATTAAGATGCCAGTCAAAATGCATATTGAGAAACATGAAACGACGTTATGCCAACAGCTCTTTTTAAGATTAGAACTGGTGGCATAACGCTTAATTATAGGCTTAGAAAGCCTATAATTAAGTAAACAAATTAACCAATAATGATTTGCTTATTCGCTAATAAGTCACCTAAATCAAAGGCATTTGGTTGATTCAATAGTACAACCAGATTTTCTGATTGGTATTGCTCTGCCGAACCATCACGATCAATTGAAATAACAGCTTGATCATTCTCAGCATCGTAATCCACTGTAATGAACTCAGCTAAATTACTTGCATTGGCATCATCAGAGAGTAATGTGGAAACATCAATTACATCGTTAGAGTCACCAAATGTAAATTCATCAATGGTTTGGAGTTCATTACCATCTAAATTATCATTACTTAATAAATCCAAAATAACTGAATTATCATCGGATGGTGACATAGACATCACTTGAATTGTCTCTGCAGTTGCAGGATAAACACCAATATCCTTCACGTACAAATCATCTGATGTTACATCACCTGCCACTGTTGATTGTTTCACATCCCAACGTAATGAAACCGATGTATCTCCAGAAATAGCTGGTAAATAAATTTCCCAGTTATTCCATTCAAATGAATTTCCAGATGGATCACCACCATCTTTCTCATAAGCAGGGGCGCTAAAGAACTCTACGTTACCAGATGCGCCATTTTCATAGGTAATAAGTGCTTGTCCGGTTTTATCTACAGGTGAGCCGTCGCTATTAGAAGGTGTAGTTACTGTTGCATAAACTATACCATTCACCATCAGCTTAAATACTGTCGATTCACCTTGTCCTGACTCAGTTTGGAAACCATTATTCCAAGCTAACTGCATTGCAATTTTAGAACCATTTACAAGGCTATTCGTTGCAAGAGCTCCTGAACGTAGACCTACCTCCATAACGCCAGCACTATCCTGACGGATACCCATGCTTGTACTATCTTTATAATTAGACCAATAATTTACTGTACTATTAGTTACCTCCCAAGGATTTTCCTGGGCAGACAATCCCTTTTCAGTAACTTTGTCCGTCGGTGCATCTGTTTTAATTAAGCTTTCTGTTTCATAGCTTACATCAAAAATTTCAGCATCCTCTACTTTAACCTCAAATTCTAATGTAGATGATGAACTATCTCCATTTGATTTTTCAGTAGAAGTTACTTCCAAGGTGACATCAAGTAACGCATCCGTTTTGTCTCCAACTTTGAGTTTAAAGTCAGTGTATTCGGTTGTACCTGTAGCATCCTTTCCTGGCGTATAACTAGCTTTTCCATCAGGCCCTACAGTTATTGTATGTTCTATATCATCTGCATCTTTAAAACTCAGTATTGCACCCTTAGGTAAACCAGACATTACAAATGATAAATATTCAGAACCATCTGTGTCTGTTGCTTGCAGATGAATACCAGTTAAATCAATACTATCGTCAGAATTGCCTTGATACCCCATATTTACTGGATAGAAACCAGTGTCATTACTACCATCCTCGCCTTCATCATAATCACCTAATACATAAGTAGTATCTTTAAGGCTCTCTTTTATCGCATCAACATTCGGATAGAAAATTGGATCATTACCATTTTCATTTTCAACTATAAAGTCATAGTTCCCAATACCGTCTGCATTATGTGCATAAAATTGGAAACTATAGAAACCTGACTGATTTACAGTAAAGTCACCCTTTCCACTGATGGACGTACCTTCCCAATTTACGTGTAAGGAAGAAACACCATCACCAATGATAATTGCAGCACTATCATCTCCCTGACCCTTGTAGATATAAGTTTGACCTGCTTCAAGGTATATGTAGCCAGAAATATAAACAGCACCATATTCACCCAAATCAGTTGAAGTTAAATCCTTGGTTTGACCTGAATCATTTGAGATAATTGCTGTCTCTCCCTCTCCATCATTAATAATGATCTTATCTTTATTCGCAGGATCACGTAAAAAGTCAATTACAGCAAGCAAGTCCTCTTTACTTGCACCATCTCCCCCATTCTTCAATAAGTTATTACCATTAATATTTTTTACATTAGACCATGTTTGAATATTTAAATTTAATGGTGGTGGCGTAAATTCAAACTTACCCACGACAGGCTGGTCTGCAACAGCCTCCACTTTAATATCTAAAATAGCTGTATCCGTCTGAGTACCGTCACTTACAGTATATGTAATATCAGGAACCTCACCGCTATAGTCTTTTACTGGGGTAAATGAATATGTTCCATCTGCAGCAATATTGACCGTACCAACCTTTGGAATATCAATATTTTCACCTACTCCATAGTCAACACCATTAATTCGAACACTCGTCACTGTCAAACCAGGCTTATCATTTTCCAGTACGTTTCCAGATTTGGTTCCTGTATCTTCACTCATGGAAATAAGGTCATTGTTTGCTAACCTGTCAGGCACATCCTCAAAGGTCACTGTACCTGTATCTTCACCACCTTTGCCATCAGTTACCGTGTAGTCAACTGGTGGGACTGCACCCACATAACCAGGCTCTGGCGTAAAGATTAAATTACCGTCTTTATCAATCGTGATTGTACCCACACCTGGAATATCAGCCGTTTCATCTGGTTGATACTTGTCACCGTTAACAGTGAAGTCTTTAACTTCCAATGGATCGCTTTCTGGGTCACTGTCATTGTCAAGAATGTTCTTCTCAACTGGCGTATCGTGCTCCGTCGTTACAGTATCATCTACAGCAACTGGTGGCTTATTCGGTGCAATCGTAGACCCATTATTATTTTTATCACCACCACCACTACCAGCAATAATCCCACCAACGACACCTGCACCAACAAGCCATGGGAGAAGTGCGCCTAGCTTGCTTCCTGCTTCTGGCAATAATACTTCAAGTCCTGGAATTCCCTTAAAACCTGAAACACCATCAAACCAATATAAAACACAGCCATCTTCTTCAAAAACTAAATCTGAAGCAACGTTATCGTATTGAATAAAAAAGTTTTCAATAACAACAGTTTCGCCATTTTTTAGCTTCAACACTAAGTTGTTACCATCGCGAATAAACTCAGCAACATCCTCACGGCTCATTTTGGTATGAACAATAGAAGCTTCGGTTAATGTAATATTTGCAGAATTAACCGTAGACTTACTTAATGAGTCTTTCTCAATTACAATAAAATTAGTCATATTTTACCCAATAAATTATATTTTTTAAATTTCAAACTTTTAACCAATCTGAGTTACGGATAAGGAATTTTCCCTTTAAAATCATAAAATAGAAATAATATATCAATTCAATACCATTAATTTTTCTGACTTTCCGCATCAAATCGCGATCTTTTGGACTCTAAATTAGTCCCTTATGCTCAAGAAAAATAAATAACCTTTCTTAAACCAGCTTCAGGTTAACTATTTAGAAAGACCTGTAATTTCAACAGTTACACGGCGGTCAGGCTGTAAACACGCTTTGAGTTCTTCACGTTGCTTCACATCAAAACAACCATTTGTTACAGGTTGTTGCTTACCTGCACTTGCTGTAGAAACAATATTGCCAGCTACCCCGTTTTGTACCAACAAACTACGTACCGTATCTGCACGGTTTTGACCCAATTGCTGGTTATAACTGTCACTGCCTAAACGGTCAGTATGACCAGTTAACTTAATGTGACGAACAGAAACAAAATCCGTCGAAATTTTTGATGCAACATTAAGAACTTCTTGATGACCTTTAGGAAGTAGGTCATTTAAAGATGAACCATTAAATTTAAATAATGTATCTGCAGCTAAATCAATTGTTACTGTATGCTCGGTAGGTGCCTCATTAGACTTTACTTCACACACTAAAGGTTGCCCATTATTTGAAATAAAAGGTTTTCCTTTACCATCAACCGAAAGCATAAAGTTATTATTCGCTAACTGACCAACCGCTAAATCTATATCACAGCTTTGACAGTCAGTACCTGTCGTACAGTTTTTAACTTTAAAGTTATAATTTTCTGGTTTTAAATAGTATTGAGCAGAATTGTTAACGTAAAAACTACCCGCTTGAATGTTATCAATATAAAAATTAATTGGGCAATTTTGTTGCTCTGCCGTATCTTCAGCGCACAAAGTCCCATCGCGCTTTAAAGTAATGACTTGATTATTTTCTTGCGTTTTTTTCTGAAAACGTAAATCTGTTGGCTGTAAATACTGGTTTGATGCACAAGCAGTCACCCCCATTGATACAACAACCGCCCAAAGTGGAAACTTAAACATAAAAATACCCCTCAACAACTCTTTATAAATTAAATTGATTGCTAAAAACAACTCAAATAACGTGAACTAAATCACATATACTACCATCTATTTTTACATAAGCTGGATGTATTTCAAACAGTTAATTATTACATGAATAAGGTATATTAGCTTTTCTTCCTAAGTTACTTTTTGGTTAATTTAAGGAGGGTCTGTTGACACTTCACAATAGTAACCAAATAAATATACAGGCTAAAGCAACTGAATTTCCATAATTCTGCTTTAGCTTGTCATAGCGTGTAGCAATTCCTCTAAATTACTTAAGTCTTGCAAATGTGTTTTCAACTAAGTGTCTAATTTTATATAAATGCCAATCCATGTCGTCGTTATTTGAAAGGATGTTGGATTTCTTTGAAATATTCGCTTTAGTTGTTATTTTCACTATTTTCTCTCTCAATGATTCTGAGTCATATCCTTTATCTGCGCAAAGTACATCAGTATCTTTTAAATCTATACAATCAATGCAGGTGCGAATTTCACATTATGAGTTGTACCATCATGGATAAGAAACTGAATCGGATTTCCATTTGAACCTACTGCCAAATGAATTTTAGAACTATACCGTCAATACTTCTTGAAATAGCCTGATTTTTAATTCCTGCGACATGTTGATAAGCTCGGACATGACTGCCATCAATAAAAACCCACTCTAGATTTGCATATTTTGATAATAATTTAAATATTTCTAGTAACTTATTATCTTTAGACCATCAGGTAAAGCATTTAAAAATTGCGTTAGATTTGCAAAAAGACTTAGGTAAATCCCGCCAAGGACATCCTGTTCTAATTCTATATTGGTCTTGGCCCCAACCCTGAAGTTTCTTTAGCTGAAGCCCGTGCTAAAGCAACTGAATTAAGACTTCAAATACGAAGTGGTATTGATCAAGCGTATGCATGAACAGAAATTAAAAGAAAATGGCTTAGGCTATATTGATCCTAAACAAAATCGAGTAATTACGACACATGGTTTTCGTTCTACATTTCGTGATTGGTCAGCTGATAAAACGGATTATCCACGTGAGGTCTGTGAGCATGTGCTTGCTCATAAATTACCAGATGAGGTTGAGGCGGCTTATTTACGTGGAGCATATCTTGAAAAACTTAAAAATTTGATGGCTGATTGGGCTCAGTTTTGTTATTTAAATATTTTCCGATAATAGATTGGACAAAGAAATAAACAATAATAGATGAATTTAAATAGACATAATATTAAAAAATAATTATGGTACAAGATTAGTGTAGAAAATTCTTCTGTCATCAAGAGACCACGATCTAAAAATAGTTTTCAGCTTGTCGATACCTCTTAAGTTATCCACACTATACTTTAAATTCTATATATTCACCTAAACCATCCACCAACATAGCTATACCAAAAACAACATCACTATATACTTCTATCTTAAACACCATGTCTTCAAATACGGTTTTTACAATCTGCCGAGCCTCCTCCCTTTTTGCAGAGCAGAAATACTATTAGAGTTAAGTACAGACTCTCATTGTTGATGCTAAAGGCCAAGGTTGGAAAAATGGTGGTAATTTCGGGACTGATGGCCGTATTGGCTTTGTTATTGTTTCGACGAATTAAACTGAAATAACATTGCATCACGTGAAATGTGTTAGACGAGGTAACTATCGAAAAAATATGCCGAAATTATCTCGTCGCGCATCACGCTACTATCATAACTAGCACTCACAGCGTGATTGCTATCAACATCATTTTGTCCTGCAATCACAGTGAAATCTTTTGCCCAAAGCCCAGCATTAATTTGTGTCGCTTGGCTAAATCATTGCTCCAGTAGAAACCACGGTCTGCTGCTAGAGTCAGATCCCCATCAAAACCGCGTACCGTATGTATCTTCCACCAATTGAAAGTCGGTATTGGATGTCAGTGGCGTATCATTGTATTGCGCTCTAAAAGCACTTGAGTAGCTATTTTAAAAGACAATTGAGCTCTCGCTCAATTGTTAAAAGATAATCCTACAGATCAAGTGTAATTTCTTTACCTTTCGCACGTGAAACACAAATCATCATAGACTGTTGTGAGGCTTTTTCATCATCACTTAAATATTGGTCATAATGTTCTGCTTCACCTTGCAAAATTGCAGTTTCACACGTTCCACACACGCCCTCACGACATAAACATTCAACATCAATATTTAAAGATTCAATCGCCTGAAGAATGGTTTGATCTGCCATCACTTCAATACGTTGGTTTGATTTAGCCAGTACGACAGTAAACGCTTCACCATTTTCAGGGACAGTTGAAGAAAATTGCTCCCAATGAATATTTTCATCACGATAACGGTTTTTATTACACGTATCGATGACTGCATCAATCATCGGTTTAGGCCCACACACATAGACATGTGTTCCTTTGGGTTGACCTGCAATCAGTGCATTCAAATCCAGTTTAGAGCCTTCACTGTCAATATAACTAAAGACTTTATCAGCATGCTGACTTTGTTTGAGTTCGTCCAACAATGCTGCATGTTCAGGCGCACGAAATGCATAATGCAATTCATAATTTACACCGCGTTCAAGCAGTTCATCCATTTGCGGAATAAATGGCGTAATTCCAATCCCACCGGCAATTAAAATATGCTTTTCACCATGCGGTGACAGTTCAAATAAATTTTTGGGTGAAGAAATTTCCAGCTGAAAATCTTTTAGACATTGATCATGCATAAAGATTGAACCGCCTTTACCTTCTGCATCTTTACGTACACAAACTTGGTAAGTCGATAGATCTTTTGGGTTACTCATGAGTGAATAAGCATTGGAAAGCTTATCGTTCATTTTCACAATAATATGACTTCCACCTGTAAACGCTGGAAAGTCCAGACCATCTTGACGTTTAAACGTAAAACGTTTAATGAGCGGTGTGAGTTGTTCCACTGTAGTCACTACAGCAGGAAACATTTGATAACTCTCAGTCATTTTTAAATCCTAATTTTGCAATACTATGGTGTTTAAAAACTTAAACACCAAGACATAAGTATTTGATTATCATAAATTCCTCTAAACCATATTTAGAGCCTTCACGACCAACACCTGATTGTTTCACACCACCAAATGGCACAACTTCATTTGAAATCGCAGTGGAGTTCATTCCGACCATGCCATATTCTAGTTGTTCTGAAACCTTGAAAATACGAGAAATATTTTCTGTATAAATATAAGCTGCCAAACCAAAAATGGTGTCATTGGCTTGTACAATCACTTCTTCATCAGTTTCAAAACTAATCAATGGCGCAACAGGGCCAAAAATTTCCTCCCCTACAATCTCCATAGATTGATCAACATTAGTAAGTACTGTTGGTTCAAAGAAACTATAACCTAGTTCATGCTTTTTACCACCGCAGGCAATAGATGCACCTTTAGAACATGCGTCATCAATCAGTTTTTGTGCCTTAAGGACTGCCTTTTCATTAATTAAAGGACCAATTTGTGTACCTTCATCTAAGCCATTGCCCACTTTCAATGCTTTAACCGCAGTAACAAATTTTTCGCTAAATGCTTTATAAATATTTTTATGTACATAAATACGATTGGCACAGACACAGGTCTGACCCGCATTACGATATTTCGCGAACATTGCACCTTGTACCGCTTTATCTAAATCAGCATCTTCAAAGATGATCAGAGGTGCATTCCCGCCAAGTTCAAGCGCCAGTTTTTTAATGGTTGGTGCACATTGTTGCATCAACAAACGACCCACTGGCGTCGAACCTGTAAAGGTTAATTTCTTCACTTTTTCATGTGAGGTAAACACTGCACCAATTTCAGCAGACTTACCTGTAATCACATTAATGACACCTTTTGGTATCCCTGCTTTTTCTGCCAGTTTGGCAATCGCTAAGGCGCAATAAGGTGTTTCATTGGCAGGTTTAATCACAATGGTACAGCCTGCTGCAAGTGCAGGTGCGGCCTTACGGGTGATCATCGCAATAGGGAAATTCCACGGCGTAATGGCAGCAACAACTCCTACAGGCTCTTTGGTTACCAAAAAGCGTTGGCCTGCATTGGTCGTTGGAATCACATCGCCATAGATCCGCTTGCCTTCTTCAGCAAACCATTGAATAAATGAAGCTGCATATTTAACTTCACCTAAAGCTTCAGCCAATGGCTTACCTTGCTCAATGGTCATAATTTGTGCCAATTCATCGGCATGTTCTAAGGTTAATTTATGCCAAGCAAGCAGTAAATCGGCGCGGGCTTGAGCTGTTAATGCTTTCCAAGACTGTAACGCTTGATACGAACTTTCAACAGCCTGTATAGCTTCAGCTTGCCCCATATTTGGAATCGAGCCAATCCGTTCTTCATTTGCAGGATTGGTCACTTCTATACGGTGTTGGTCTTGAGCTTCAATCCAAGTGCCATCAACGAAAGCGTTTTGCTGAAATAAACTATTATTTTGTAATGCTGACATCTGACTATCCTTATGTATTTTATCGCGAGTAACACCGTCGCTCATCTAGGCTCAACGTATGGGCCTAAATGAGCATACTAAGCCATCAATTAACGGTGAATTTTCGATACTAAGTTTTGGAAGTAAGCAATACCATGCTCACTAATTCCTGAGCGCTCTCTATCCGTCATAATACGGCCTTGCCCACGATAACCACGAGACTTCAAACCACGTTGTACACTTTCAACCAATTCTAAATCTTCTGGACGGAATACATTTCGGTACCATTCGATTAAATCTTTCTGATCCTGTGTTAGCTCTTCATTAGTGAAGTAAATATCATAATGTTGTAACGTGGTTTCAGCATCAACAGGAAATTCATAGATCACCGTCATAAAATTACTGCCCGGTGGGACATTAAACATGGTACTTGGCCAAGTCCAAAAACCATGAAACTCTGGGTCGGTAATAGATGGGTCTATTTTGAAAGATTTCTCTGAAGAACGTGCATAGCCATACTGTAAAGTCCAGTTTTGATGGGTAGTATGCCAGTATTTATCTACTTGTACTGAGTCCGCAAAACCAGGGTGTGCTGGGCCACAGTGGTAACATTCAAGGTAATTATCAACAATCACTTTCCAGTTTGCAGGTGTTTCTGTAACAAAACGAGCAGCCAATTTAAGGTCTTTGACTACAGTACACGCTTCTGCGAGTTTAGCCGCAAAACCCGGTAATTGATCTTCTACACACGTTGCATTTTCATCCATATTAATGAAAACGAAGCCTGCATATTCTTCAACTTTAAGCTGTACCATGCTTGATTTTTCTTTGTCGAAATTCTCTACATGGTCACAGTTTCGAGCCAATGCCAAACTACCATCAAGCTTAAATGTCCAAGCATGATATGGACAAGTAATCACGTTTTTAGCTTTACCACTCCCACTGAGTAACTCATGACCACGATGCGGACACACATTATAAAATGCGCGTAGTACCATATCTTTACCACGAATAATTACAATGTTTTCATCAATGACTTTGCGGGTAATATAATCATTGGAATTAGCTAACTCACTGCCGTGGGCAACACAAATCCAACTTTTTGCAAAAATTTCCTCTTTTTCACGCTCATAAACCTGTGATGAGGTATAGAACACTTTTGGGAAAGTCCATGCATTATCCGGGTCTGCACAAAAGTCTTGTGGTAAGGTTTCTGGTGAATTCATGATTGTAACTCCATTCATTTTGTCTATAGTTTTCAATTTTAAATTAGGTTTAAATCTTGTGAATCATCTGTTGTATTGCATTTAACATGTGCTGATAGAGCTGTTGTACTTCAGGGCAATCACGCATTAACCGTAATCCACCATGCAACATCCCTTGAGCGACATAAAGCTGCTGAGTAATACCTGCTTGTGCCAATTTTTCAGCAAAACATTTACCGTCATCTGCAACAGGGTCAAACTCAGCCACCGCAATAAAAGTTTCTGGCATATCTGAAAAATCATCAGCCAATAATGGCGCTAAACGCAGATCATTCCATTGCGAATCATCGGGTGCATATTCGCGTAAGTAATACTCACAATCCGCACGTGTTAATAAAGGTGCATTAGCGTGCAAGCGATAAGCTGGCAAATCAAAACGAGTACTCAACATTGGATAAACCATGACCAAACCTTTGGCCTGCTGACCTGTATGCTGTAAAGCCACCGTTACGGCTGCTGCTAAATTCCCACCTGCGCTATCACCTGCAATAATGATGTTATCGGCATCAATATTCCATTGATCGGCATGTGCTTTAAGCCATGTATAGGCAAATTCACAATCGTCATGGGCGGCTGGAAAATGATGTTCTGGCGCTAAGCGATAGTCGACACACAACACAGCAATGTTCAAATCTTGGCAAAGATAGCTGAGTAAAAACTCATGTGAATCTAAACCACCGACCACAAAACCACCACCATGGAAATACAACACACACGGCCAACCTGTTACAGGCGCTTGCACTGCTTTAGGTTGATATAATCGAACACCGATCTTCTGGTTTTTATGTTCAATAACATGATCTTGAATATCAATACGATCATCTCTAGGTAGGGTGTAATGCATACACATCGCATCATAGGCTGCTCGACATGAGTCTAAATCCATATCTGCTGCGCTATAAACACTGTTCCAATACACTAGACGTTGCATTTCTTCGCTTAGAACATACGCTGTATTGATTTGAGTCATGACACACCACCTCTTTCAATATTTTCACGCACCAACTCTGCGGGTTTTAACACTTCGATGGATACATCACGACTATCTATATGGTCAGAAGTTGATTCCGCTTCTTCAAAGCTTTTTTGCTCAATCAAATGTGACGGAATTTTAGAATAGTCTTCAATCAACCACTTAATTAAGCCATAAGTCTGAATCAAAATAATCACGATAAATGGTAAGGCAGTAATAATGGTTGCCGTTTTCATAGTATCTAGCGGTGCTTTAGAGAAAATCATCGCAATTGGCACTAGCGTCAACATCACACACCAAAATAAACGCGCTTTCGGTGAAGGATCTTGTCCTTCTTGTAGGCCACGTGTACAGGTTGCAGTCACAGCATAACCGACGGCATCCATATGTGCGGCCAAAAAGATCACCATAATGCCAAGGAAAATCCACATCATCAATTGACCCGCAGGCAATAGACTTAATAACTGGCCAATCGCAACCTCACCACCTTGTTGGCTTAAAATCTGTGGCACATTCACAGCACCATGAATAAAGTTGTAGACACTGAAGCTTTCAAAGACACCAAAAACAAACCACAAGCCCACACTACCGCCCACAATCATGGCCAAAATAATTTCTTTAATGGTACGGCCTTTAGATACACGAGTTACAAATAATGCAACACCCGGCGCATATGAAATCCACCATAACCAATAGAATACGGTCCACTCACGGGTAAACTTTCCATCTCCCATTGGGTCAGTAAATAAACTCATATCGACGAAATTAGTAGCCATTAAGCCAAAACTTGTCAAAGAATTATTTAAAATAAATTGAGTTGGGCCAAAAACCAGTACGTATACAGCGAAGAGCACCACTCCAAAACAGACCATGCTGCTTAAACGCTTCATGCCATTTTCCATACCGACATAAGAGCTCAGCGCAAAGACCATAGATACAGCCAAAATAATAATCACTTTGGTGGCGAAAGTATTTGGAATACCCGTCAACAATGACAAAATATTGGTAAAGGTCACAGCTGTCAGCACCAATGAAATCGTCAAGGCACCAAACATACACAATAAGAACAAGAGGTCGACTAGACGCCCCACCACACCCGTGGCTTTAAAGCCTGTGACCGCTTCAATAATAGAGGCTAAGCTCAAACCTTTATTCTTACGGACATGGAAGCTATAACATAAGGATACTGAAGCCAGTGCGTAAATCGCCCATGCACTCGCACCCGAATGAAAAAATGAATAAGCCACACTATATTTCAAGGCTTCCGCAGATTCAGGGGTTAAACCTAACCCTGGTGTCTGATAGTAATAAGCCCAGTCTAAAAAGCCCCAGTACAAACTTGAAGATCCAATGCCCGATAAAATGAACATAAAAATCCAGGACATGGTGCTATATTCAGGCTTACCTTCACCCATTTTAATTTTGCCATATTTACTAAAAGCTAAAATTAAAGTGAAAATAATGGCTAAGAATGCAAATAATAAGACAGGTGTTGTGAACAATGAGGTTGCCCAAAACATCATCTTTTCTGCCAAGTGAATCGACTCTTGCGAATAAATAGCCAGTCCAGCTACAGAGATAAAAACCACCAGCAAACTAATAGATGCCAGTACTTTATCTGTATAAACTTTTGGTTTTTGATTTTCCATATCAATTAATCCGTTTTAAATAGATTTTTATTCCATGACAAATAAATCCATCATTTTTTGCTAATCAATAATGCAATCGCATCCCCTACTTCATGCGTTTTTGCGGTTCCACCAACATCTGCTGTTTTAGGACCATTGACTAAGACATGCTCAATAGCTTGCATAATGTCTTTACTTGCATCTTCAAAGACTTTTTCACCATTACCCAAGAATTCAAGCATCATTGCACCCGACCAAATTGCAGCAATCGGATTGGCAATTTTTTGACCAAAAATATCGGGAGCTGAACCATGTACTGGTTCAAACAAAGATGGAAAATCACGTTCTGGATTTAAATTGGCTGAAGCTGCTAAACCGATCGTTCCTGTACATGCAGGGCCTAAATCAGACAGAATGTCGCCAAATAAATTCGATGCCACGACAATATCAAAACGTTCAGGTTGCAGGACAAAGCGGGCCGCTAAAATATCAACGTGTTGCTTATCTGCTTTCACATCAGGATATTGTTTTGCCATTTCATCCACACGGCTATCCCAATACGGCATACTTACTGCCAATCCATTTGACTTAGTGGCTGCAGTAATTTTTTTCGCTTTACGTGTATTTGCCATTTCAAAGGCATACTTCAAAATTCGGTCTACGCCATGACGCGTAAATACAGCTTCCTGCAACACAAATTCACGGTCTGTGCCTTCAAAGGCTTTTCCACCAATCGCAGAATATTCACCTTCACTGTTTTCACGAACCACAAAGAAATCAATATCACCCGGTTTTTTATCTGCTAGTGGAGATTTCACACCTGGCATTAAACGTACAGGACGTAAATTAACATATTGATCAAAACGACGACGAAATTGTAATAACGACCCCCATAATGAAATATGGTCAGGAACTTTATCTGGCCAACCCACAGCACCAAAGAAAATTGCATCGTATTGCTGTAAAGTCTCGAACCAATCGTCTGGCATCATCTTGCCGTGCTCTAAATAGTAGTCACAGCTTGCCCAATCAAAAGCATCCATTTGAAGCGCAATATCGTACTTTTGTGCGACAGCCTGAACAACCTTAATCCCTTCAGGCAAAACCTCTAAACCAATGCCATCACCTGCAATCGTGGCTATTTTATATGTCCGTTCCATTCTATCCCTTGACTATGTTAGTTAAATTCCATCATGCTGTTAACATGATCTTTTCATGTAGAATGATCAATATTCAAACCATCAAGCTTATGGACACGGATCGTGAACAATCTTCCTAACTTATCGGATTTTAAAGTTTTTTGTGTTGTGGCAAAGCGACGAAGTTTTGTCGAATCGGCAGAAGAGCTGGGTTCATCTCCTGCTTACGTCAGTAAACGGATCAATATTTTAGAAACCAATTTAAACTGTAAACTTTTCCATCGAAGCACTCGGCATGTCAGCCTGACAGAAGACGGCAAATTAATTTTAGAAAAAATAACCCATATCTTGGATGAGTTTGATGCGTTAAGTGAGTTACTCAACAACCCCTTAGGTTCGCCCACAGGTCATTTGGATATTGTCAGCAGTTTTGGTTTTGGCCGTAAACATGTTGCACCAATTTTATCTAAACTATTGAATATGTATCCAAAACTTACCATTCACTTCAATACGATTGATAATACCAAGGACTTAATTCAGCACAGCATTGATCTAGATATCCGTATTGGCAATGAAATTGCACCCAATATGATTGCGAAAAAATTAGCCCCTAATTTTCGAATTTTATGTGCTTCACCCAGCTATTTAGCTAAAAATGGCATTCCTGAGACTATTGAAGACTTACAACATCATGACTGCTTAACCATCAGTGAACGAGACCAATCTTCTGTTTTACTCAAGTTGAGACACAAAAATGAAGATATCGTGACGCATGTGCGACCACGTTTTGTGTCCAATAATGGTGAAATCATTCATCAGCTAGCTATTGATGGACAGGGTATTATTTTACGCTCTGTCTGGGACGTTGCAGAAGAATTAGCATCTGGAAAACTGCAACATATTTTACCTGAATATTGGCAAGATGCTGATATTTGGGCAGTGTATCCATCTCGATTAAAAACCTCATCCAAACTTCAAACCTGTATTTTATTCATTCAGCATGAACTTTCTAATCGACTACATTTAATTCAAAACTTAAATCGTGGTGAATTAATTTCCCCTATAGACAATATTCATCCACTAACTGAAAAAGTGTTTTTATAATAAAAAATCGCCCAGATTTAATGGGCGATTTTTTTAATCTAAACAATAATTTTAAAAATAATAACCTAAAGATAAATAGAACAATTGATTCCAACGATTACTATCGCCTTGTGCTAAGCCATTACCACTACCGCCCGTCATTGGATCATTCTTGCTCCAAATATATTCACCCTGTACACCAATCGCCTTGTAATTGAAATAAACACCAGCCATGAGACGCTCTGAATCTTTGAAACCTGATTCATCTTTTAGAAATTGACTATAGGAAATATAAGGTTTGATATTTTCAAGTTTAAACAGTGGCTTATCTACAGCATAACTGAGTTCATTTACCACAAATTTAGCCTTGTTTGCCACTTGATATGGAAAATCAAATGCGCCGATGGTTGAATACTGCGGATGTAGATCATCGGCATTTTTAATATCTTGCGCACCTGCCACAAATAACCATTGCCATGCATTCAATTCGGTTAATGCAAATACAT
Organism: Acinetobacter celticus; assembly: GCF_001707755.1. Classification (GTDB taxonomy): domain Bacteria; phylum Pseudomonadota; class Gammaproteobacteria; order Pseudomonadales; family Moraxellaceae; genus Acinetobacter; species Acinetobacter celticus. The sequence goes on from NZ_MBDL01000009.1 coordinate 419,779, forward strand.
TCCAAGCATCGCGAGTACCATCAAGACCTGTTCTTTGGTTTTCTAAATCGGAATGCCAATACGATGCACCAATTTCTGTTTTTAAAGCATGAGCCTTATTTAAGTTAATTTTTTTAGAGGCGCGTCCAATCCACATATTTTTTTCTTCAATATTGGTTCCTTCATTTAAGTCATCTGCTTGAACGAAGTTGCCAGAATACCGACTAGAATCTTTTGATGTTCCTTTAAAATTACCGCCGTCACGTGGGTAAAACCCAAGTGCCAAATGATAGTCCTCATTTTTAAACCGATATTTCACACCTAAATTTTGAATATCTTCAAGGCCGACAGTATTCAAAATAGTTTCATAATAACTATTTCCCCATAAACGGTCATAGCCGAAATCAACAAACTGTAAACCAGCCGTTAAACGTTGTTCATCATTGAACTTGTAGCCTGCCCAAGCATCTTTTAAAAAGACAGCATCACACAGCGAATCATATTGATAGCATCTAGTGTCAACTGAAGCGATCCAATTCGGATTTTCATAACTTAAAACCAATTTAATATCAGACAGTTTCCAATCATCATTCTTGGTTCCTTGTATCGCTTGATCAGCATAATCTTTATGTAAAAAACGTGTTCGCACCGCACCAGAAACTTTGAACTGACCTTCTTTGGTAGCAATATCACCCCAAGCTAAATTTTCTGCAAAACTAATAGGACTAAAAAATAGTGACGCCAATCCGAGCGATAATATCGATTTTTTCATTTGAATCATCCTTGATAAAGATATCAAAATGAAGAAAAGCCACTATTTAATCAATCATACAAATATGTATTGAAAATTCACGAAGTGTGTTTAATTAACGGATAATTCAACTCAATATTGATTTTCTTACATTAAAATAATTATATTTGAGCAACTATCAATCACCTTGCTAATCTACAAGACCATTTAAATAAGAACTCACTACGCCAAAATAGTAATTAAGATCAAAATTTTCATGCTAATTTATTCAAATCATTTTTTTATTACCCAAATGCAAAAAATCGTATGAATTCATACGATTTTTTATGGTGTATTACTACCTAAATAGAAATGATCAATTAAACCTTGATGAAGGAAATTTCTGCCCAAGTATACTCTATACCTTCATTTTTACATGATTAACTCTATGCAATTATTTATATAATAGTCTTATAAATCAAATAATTTACCTGGGTTCATAATCCTGTTTGGATCGAACACCAGTTTCAATGCTTTCATGTATGCAATTTCTTCTGCTGAACGTGTGTAGCCCAAATATGGCTTTTTGGTCATCCCCACACCATGCTCTGCTGAAATTGAACCATTATATTTTTTCACGGTTTCAAAGACATATTTATTCACCACCTGACATTTGGCAAAAAATTCATCTTTGCTTAAATCCGCAGGTTTTAAAATATTTAAATGCAAGTTACCGTCGCCAATATGGCCATACCAACAGACTTCAAAATCGGGATAATTTTTTGTAACAATCATATTAATTTCTTTAACGAATATAGGTACATGGGTAATTAAAACTGAAATATCATTTTTGTACGGCGTAAATGGTGCAATAGACTCTGAAATATCTTCACGCAAACGCCATAAACTATGGACTTGCTCTAAACTTTGGCTTAATACACCGTCCAGTACCCAGCCTTGTTCCATGCAATGCTCAAAAATCTCCATCGCCGCATCCATAATGGGTTCATACGGTGCTTCAAATTCTAGCAAAACATAAAATGGGCATTCCGTTTCAAACGGACGCTGTACATGACCATGATCTAAAACTTTTTGCATAGCAAGCTCACCAAAGAACTCAAATGCCGTCAGGTCAATTTTTGCTTGGAATGCATGTAATACAGGCATAATCGCATCAAAGTCAGGTACACCCAGTACCATCACTTGCAAGTCATGCGGTTGACGCTCTAGTTTAATTTCAGCTTCAGTGACTAAACCGAGCGTCCCTTCACCACCAATAAATAAATGTTGAAGTGCATAGCCTGTCGCGTTCTTAATCATGCCTTTGTTTAAACGCAGTACATCACCTTTACCTGTCACCACGGTTAAACCCAGTACCCAGTTGCGGGTCATGCCATATTTAATGACTTTAATACCGCCTGCATTGGTGCCAATGTTACCACCTATTTGCGATGAACCCGCAGAGGCAAAATCAACGGGGTAATACATGCCCTGCTGTTCTGCATAATTTTGTAATTGTTCAGTCACCACACCTGCTTGTACACGAACCATACGGTCGGCTGGGAAAAACTCCAACACTTGGTTCATTTTGTCCATGCTCACCACAATTTCGCCGTTGGCAGCCACCGCACCCGCAGATAAACCAGTACGACCACCTGAAGGCGTAATCGCCACATTAAATTGATTGGCAAGTTTCACAATGGCTTGAACTTGTTCTGTTGACGATGGAAATACGATGACCGATGGGTTTGGGTCGAAGTGCTTGGTATGGTCACGTCCCCAATTTTCAAGACTGTCCGCATCAGTTTTTATGCGGTTTTCACCGACAATAGCAGTCAATTGGGTTAATAACTCTGGGGTTAAAGCAACTTGAGCATTCATCGTTTATAGACCTAGTAAAAAGTAAACATATGATTATTTTTTGAATTAAAAATATAAATCCTTAACTCTCAAATGAGGTTTATTGAGTAAAATCAAAAATATAATTATATGCGGCAAACTAAAATCTAAATATTTCAGGCCACACTACCAGATCATTTTTACATATAAATACGAGTTGGATATAGTTCAAGATGTATAGCTAGTAATTACAAACTGTGTATAATTCCATTAAGTAATACATATAAATAAACTTCTCTTATAAATTATTTTTGTTCAATTTTATGCCAAAATTTCAACAATATACGAAAGTACACCCCAGCTAGCTATTTAGCCTTGAAAAAAAATAAGGGAGAATTACGTCTCTTACCTTTATCGCTGTGTAATTTTCAGCTCCAGCCAGCCATGATTTTCTATTATACGTAGCTAGTTCGAACATCTATTAAATTAATCTTTGTTGCACTTCGTCTGAGAACCTAAGATATGCCAAGAACAAGAATATAATCCCCATATTCCAATGAGATCAAATCACAAAAGGTCGAAGAAGGCGTTTGATAAATATCTATATAAATTAAGACATTTAGTTGAAAATGCCTTTGCGAGATTGAAGCATTTCCATGCTATTGCAACTCGATTTGATAAACGAACATGCAATTATCAGTCTATGATTCGTATCGCCTATATATTTATTTGATGCAAAGCCAAATGAGGGCACGCCCTAGTCTGTTCTGATCTATTTCAATCTAAATTTTTATGTGGGGTAAAACCATAGGCAAGAAAAAGCCCTTGCAATAACAAGGGCTTAATTCAATATTTGGCGGAAGCGGTGAGATTCGAACTCACGGAGGGGGTAAACCCTCGTCGGTTTTCAAGACCGGTGCATTAAACCGCTCTGCCACGCTTCCATGGACGCCATAATACGGCGCTTTACGAATAATGACAAGAAAAACTTCAGGCTAAATCATTCAAATGCATATTGTTTCGCCAATTCCCTATAATTTGGTTGCAATTTCTGCACCTTCACGAATAGCACGCTTCGCATCTAACTCAGCAGCCAATTTTGCACCACCAATAATATGATAATTTGCCAAGGTTTTTTCAGTCTCTAGTGGCATTAAATCTTTAATCGACTCTTGTCCAGCACAAACTACAACAGTATCAACACGTAATAACTGATCATGGCCTGCCATTTCAATCCATAAACCTTCATCAGTCACTGCTTTATATTGCACCCCACGAAGCATACGCACATGATGTTTTTTCAATTGTGCACGATGTACCCAACCCGATGTTTTTCCTAAGCCTGCGCCTAAAGCTGTGGTTTTACGCTGAAGCAAATAAATTTCACGAACAGGTGGATGAACAATTGCAGGTTGTGTCCCGCCTTCTGAAATATAATTTGGGTTCGGATCAATCCCCCATTCCTGTTGCCAAGTAGCTAAAGGCTGTGGTTGTGGCTGATGTGGCGGTTTTAATAAAAACTCAGAAACATCAAAACCAATACCGCCTGCGCCAATTATAGCAACACGATTTCCCACTGGTGCACCACGAAGAACTTCGGCATATGACAATACTTGTGGCAAGTGACTACCTTCAATTTTCAACGCACGTGGAACAACACCTGTTGCCACAATCACCTCTTCAAAGCCTTCGCGTTCTAATTGTTCACGATTTACTTTAGTGTTTAAACGTAGTTCTACGCCAGTTTTTTCAATTTGAACTTTAAAATAACGAATGGTTTCGTGAAATTCTTCTTTACCCGGAACAGCTTTCGCCAAATTAAACTGACCACCAACATCATTACTGGCTTCAAATAAAGTCACCTCATGACCACAACTGGCTGCAACAGTGGCTGCGGACAGTCCAGCTACACCACCACCCACCACCGCAATACGTTTTGGCTTTTTGGTCTTCACATAGACCAATTCAGTTTCAAAAGCTGCACGTGGGTTCACCAAACAGGTTGCCCGCTGATTTTTAAAAGTATGGTCTAAGCAAGCTTGGTTACAGGCAATACAGGTATTAATTTCATCGACACGATTTGTCGCTGTTTTATTAACCCAAAATGGATCGGCCAATAATGGGCGAGCCATCTGCACCATATCGGCTTTACCTGTCGCCAAAATTTCTTCAGCCGTTTCAGGCATATTAATACGGTTAGAAGCAATAACTGGAATAGCAACATGCTTTTTCACTTCTGCAGTGTAGTCGACGAAAGCAGCGCGTGGTACAGATGTTACAATGGTCGGAATACGTGCTTCATGCCAACCAATCCCCGTGTTTAATAAAGTCACGCCTGCTTGTTCTAAAGCTTTAGCAACAATAATAACTTCTGCCATCGTATTGCCGTCTTGCACTAAATCTAGCATCGACAAGCGGAAACAAATAATAAATTTTTCGCCAACTTCAGCTCGAATGCCTTTTACAATATCCACTGCCAAACGCATACGATTTTCAATATCGCCGCCCCAACGGTCTGTACGCTGGTTCACATGACGGCTTAAAAACTGATTCAGTAAATAACCTTCTGAACCCATAATTTCAACGCCATCATAACCTGATTTTTTGGCTAAACTGGCAGTTTTAACATAGTCTTGAATGGTATCTACTATTTGTTTATCGCTTAGCTGACGTGGCTTAAAAGGAGAAATGGGCGATTTAATTGGGCTTGCAGAAACTACAAATGGTTGATAACCATAACGACCTGCGTGCAAAATTTGCATTAAAATTTTAGCACCATGCTTATGTACGGCATGGGTGACCAGTCGGTGCGGTGCAATATCTCCAAGCGTGTTCATCGTACCGCCTGCAGGCAGCAACCAACCTTGACGGTTTGGCGAAATTCCCCCTGTGATAATCAGTCCAACACCACCTTTTGCACGTTCACCGAAATAAGCAGCCAGTTTTGGATAATTATAAAAACGGTCTTCTAATCCTGTATGCATTGAACCCATCACGACACGGTTTTTAATGGTCGTAAATCCTAAATGTAAGGGCTTTAAAATATTTGCATAGCTAGTCGTTGTCATGATGAATCCTTTTATATTTGGCTTTGCAACTTGTTGCATACTACTTTAGCGCTTTTAAAAAAATTTAGGATGACAATTTATAAAATATTCTGCGTATTTAAGGTCAATACAACGCCTTTTTGTTCGACAATAAAAAAGCCAGTCATGATGGGTGACTGGCTTTTTCTACAAAAATATAACTTTATTCAAGCAATAAAAATGAAAATTATTCCCAATGTTTCAATTTACTGGTGTGACCAATTCCCACATTAAAACTATTGGTCGGATCTAACTTTTGATAATGATTTTTCAGTGCAGGTTTCGCTACATATAAATGACCGACATTATGCTCTGCAGGATATTCTGCACCACGTCCATCCAGTAAATGCCACATTTGATGTTCCATTGCCAATGGGTCTACACCCTTTTTCACAATATAGTCTTGATGAAAAACATGACACAAAAAATGACCGTAATACAATTTATGAACGATTAAATCGTCCATTTCTTTGGGTAAGGTTTCGACCCATTCCCGATCATTGCGACGCAAAGCAATATCCAGAGCCACAATATCTTCTACTTCCGAACGATGCGTATCTCGGTAACGAATGGCGGCACCAGCGACCGCAAAACGATGCAAAAAGGCTTTACGTCCTTCCTCTTCGGTGCAATGAAAAAAATCACCTAACGTTTTGTCTTGGAAATAATTGCTTAGAAAAGCTTCAACCTCAGCAACATCCTGATTTTCAATACGAATCACCAAATGATGTTCATACAAATCTCGAAATTCATTCATCCGTTTCGGTAAATGATTGGGCATGAATTTAGTCACCAGTTGCAACAGCTGATCTGACAGACCTTTCATTCCAATCTTTTCAAGATAACCATCGACTTTGTCTTTCATTGCGAATGCAGCAGGTACTTTAGCTGTACCAAATTTCTCAATAAAGACAAAAGTATCTTTACCGTATTCAGCACCAATGTCATACGCCACGCGGTGAATGTATTCCCCAGCAATGGGTAAACGCGGTAAATCTTTCAATAAAAAACGGCGAATTTCAGTCAAATCATCTTGCGAATTGGTGCCCACATAAAACACTTGACTTGGAATTTTTTCAAAGGTATCCAATCGCACCGCAAAAACACAAACTTTACCCGCAGAACCTGAAGCTTCAAATAAACGCGTTGGATCTGCATTAAAACGTGCAGGTGAATTTTCATCGACCTGCTTTACATCATGTGCATAGCGCTTATCGGATGCACAGCAACTTGAATTATTAATGATGTCATTCAGCTGATAGTTTTTATTTTCCAGTTGAGTCAGTATCTCTTCAGGTGATGTACCCAAGTTCACACCCAAATGATTCACCAACTCCAATTCACCTGAGGCATTAACCTGAGCATAGAGTGCCAGCTCGGTATAGGCTGGGCCACGACGTACCAATGCCCCACCCGAGTTATTACACACCCCGCCTAAAACCGACGCGCCAATACACGATGAACCAATGACCGAATGCGGTTCACGGTTAAATTGAGCCAATTCTTTTTCCAGACGGTCTAAGGTTGCACCCGGCAGACAAATCACTTGCTTGCCATCATTAATCACTTGAATTCCCGCTAAACGGCGAGTGCTCATTACAACCACTGGACGATCATAATCATCACCAAAGGGGGTTGAACCGCCCGTTAGACCTGTATTGGCCGCTTGCATAATGACAATACAATCTGCGTCAACAGCGGCTTTAAGTACCTGCCATTGCTCAAGTAACGTTCCAGGAACAACAACCGCTAAAACCTGACCTGCACCATAACGACGACCTTGGCGATAAAGTCGTGTGTCAGCATCATCGGTTAAAACATGTTGTTTACCGACAATATTAGTCAGATTTTGAATGGTGTGTTGTGAATCTGATTGGGATTGCATATTCCATATCCTGTTTACGAATCCTTATTCAATATCAATCAACAAGGCATTCATTACGACGGAGTCTTTTCAATATTATTTATATTTAGGGATAAACCTTCGGTTCGACCTACCTTGCGAAATATATTTCTCATTTCGGGAAAAGTAGGCAAAACCATTATCATCTGCAAAACTTGTTAAATACCCTCTTTGATTCCAATGCTTCGCAGAAACATTATCTTTTTAAAGAAGTCCTGCCTCAAACAGTTGCGGATGATGTTCACGTGTATCAAATACAGAAATTTGAATTATATTTAAGAACATCAGAAATATATTATTCAGTGAGTTCTCTTTCCAATCTCACCAAACAATTTTCCGTAATATCTGCAATGGTTTTCGCACCAGTCAACGTCATTGCTACTCGCATTTCTTTATCAATTAACTCTAAAAGATGTGAAACACCTTCACCACCTGCAGCACCAAGCGCATAAACAAAGGCACGACCTAACATACAGGTATCGGCACCCAATGCCAGCATGCGTACAACATCTAAGCCATTACGAATACCTGAGTCTGCCAAAATTTTAATGTCGCCTTTCACAGCATCCGCAATAGGTGGTAAAGCACGTGCAGACGATAAAACGCCGTCCAATTGGCGACCACCATGATTGGAAACAATAATGCCATCGGCACCGAAACGTACCGCATCCTTGGCATCTTCTGGGTCTAAAATACCTTTAATGACCATCGGGCCATCCCAAAACTCACGAATCCACTCTAAATCTTTCCACGAAATAGATGGATCAAAGTTATTGCCTAACCAGCCAATATAATCTTCTAAGCCTGTTGGTTTTCCTAAGTATTTAGAAATATTCCCCAAGTCATGCGGACGCCCCATTAAGCCAACATTCCATGCCCAATGCGGATGCATACAAGACTGCATATAACGGCGCATTGCCGCATTTGGCCCACTCATCCCTGAATGTGCGTCACGGTAGCGTGCACCCGGCACAGGCATATCGACGGTAAAAACCAAGGTGGAACAGCCCGCAGCTTTCGCACGTTCCAAAGCATTTTTCATAAAGCCACGGTCACGCAATACATACAACTGAAACCACATTGGGCGCTGAATAGCCGGTGCGACTTCTTCAATTGGACAAACAGAAACGGTCGATAATGTAAAAGGAATACCTTTTTTATCGGCAGCCACAGCCGCTTGTACTTCACCACGACGTGCATACATCCCTGTCAAACCAACAGGTGACAAAGCAACGGGCATGGACAATGTTTCATCAAACAGCTTAGTTTCTAAACTTAATTGCGACATGTCATTAAGTACACGTTGCCTTAAAGCGATTTTTGATAAATCTTCCACATTACGTTTTAAGGTATATTCCGCGTATGCACCACCATCAATATATTGAAAAAGAAAAGGTGGCAAACGGCGTTTCGCGGCTTCACGATAATCATTCGCAGAAGAAATAATCATGCTTATATCCTGTTTAATCTACTGGCACGCTGACGACGAGCTTCTTCTTCATCAATCAAACGAACCTGTTGAACTACAAACTCAATGTGTCCACACACTGCGTTTCGAGCAGCATCTGGGTCACGACGTTCAATTGCATCCATCACTTGAAAATGTTGGTCACGCAATTGATCAAAACGGTGCGCATCGGTATAGACTTTTCGTCGCCCTAAAACGACGTTAAATTTTAATAAGTCAAATAGACTACGCATCATTTGTATTAACACTAAATTATGTGAAGCTTCAGCAATTGCCAGATGGAATTTGGCATCTGCCATAGAGGCCTGCGTATCATCGCCAATAGACTGATAGTAGGAAATCTGCTCATAAAAATGGCGGATATTTTCCATATCTTTCGCTGTTGCACGTTGTGCCGCATACCAAGCTGTGCCACCTTCTAAAATACTCCGTGCCTCTTGTACATCAAAGCGATACGCAGGGTCTTGATCAATCAAATTGCTTAAGGGTTCTACAATTTGAAGATTTGACCAGTTAGAGGGCAACTGCTGTAAAAAACTCCCCGAACCTGCTTTGCTCACCAACATTCCAGTACTGACCAAATGCTGTATCGCTTCACGTAACGAAGAACGGGAAATTCCAAGCTGTTCACATAATTTACGTTCAGCAGGTAAACGATCTCCGACCTGCATATTGTTCTGTTCAATCAACATGCGAAGTTGCTGTACGGCTTGGTCGGAGACTTTCATCTGCTTTACTCAACTGTTTTATTTGGTTCCTATTATGGAATCATCCACGGGAACACATAGGCTTGTAAGGTAATCAAAATACCCATCATGACGGTAAACGTTATACTGTGTTTTACCGTAAAACGGAACAAATCCGATTCTTTACCCACAAGGCCGACAGCAGCACAGGCAATTGCAATGGACTGCGGAGAAATCATTTTCCCTGTCACACCGCCACTGGTATTGGCAGCCACCAACAACACTTCTGGCACACCAATTTGTTGCGCCGTTGTTGCCTGTAATGCAGAAAACAAAGCATTTGCAGAAGTGTCTGAACCTGTCAGGAATACCCCGATCCAACCTAAAAATGGCGAGAAGAAGGTAAATGCTTTACCCGTATGTGCCAGAGCCAATGCCAAAGTCGCAGACATCCCTGAATAATTCGCAATAAAGGCAAAAGCCAACACCATACCAATTGAATAAATAGGCACTTTTAATTCATTTAATGTTTCACCAAAAGTAACCACGGCATCTTTTGGCTTCATCTTTAAGAAGAAAATGGTAATCAGTGCTGCAATAAAAATTGCAGTTCCTGTTGCAGAGAGCCAATCAAACTTATAGATAGCATCGTAATCTTTAAGTTCAGGCACAACTGGGGGCAGTTTTTGCACCAGTTGATGTAAATAAGGCACTTTAATTGAAATTACCAAATCACTTAATGCACCATCTTTAGCAAACAAATCTTTAAAAGGCTTGATGCTCCAGATCGTAACCATTGCTGTTAATATTGCAAATGGCGACCACGCTTTGGCAATTTGACCTATGGTAAATTTCTGTTGTTTTTGCGCTTCGAGCTCTTCAGCCGCTGTTTGATCTAAACTTGCATCGTCATTTGAAAAACGGAAAATATGTTTAGGTTTCCAAAATTTCAGCAAAATAGTCAACGACACTAAAGATGCAATGGCCGCTGTAATATCAGGTAATTCAGGCCCAACGAAGTTTGATGTTAAATATTGCGCAATCGCAAAAGAGCCCGCGCCAACAATCACCGCAGGCCAAGTCTCTTTCACACCGCGCCAGCCATCCATAATGGCCATAATCCAGAACAGGACAATGGGCACCATAAACGGCAATTGACGGCCCACCATCTGGCTAATTTCCATCGTGTCTACGCCAGAAACCTGACCAGCCACAATAATTGGAATTCCCATCGCACCAAAAGCCACAGGTGCTGTGTTCACAATTAAACACAAACCAGCAGCATACAACGGTTTAAAACCAAGACCAACCAATAAAGCTGCGGTAATCGCAACCGGTGCACCAAACCCTGCAGCACCTTCAAGGAAAGTACCAAAAGCAAAGCCTACCAATAACATTTGCAGACGCTGATCTTCAGTAATCGATAAAATTGAAGATCGAATGATATCAAATTGACCTGTTTTTACAGAAATCTTATACAGGAAAACGGCGCCAATAATGATCCATGCAATGGGCCATAAACCATAAAAAAAGCCATAAATCATCGATGCAAAAGCCATTGCAACTGGCATTTTATAGGCAAAAAGCGAAACAATTAGCGCCAAAACAACGGTAATGGTGCCCGCAACACTTCCTTTTAATCGAAAGATGGCGAGTGCTAAAAAGAAGAAAACAATTGGAATAAGGGCCATTAGACTTGAAAGCCAAATATTCCCCATTGGGTCATAAACTTGTTGCCATTGCTGAAGCATTGTCATCTCCTTGAAATGCTTGCTAAAACGTGGAGTGTGCTTTAATTATTAACTTATTTCCAATAATTGGTAAGACCAATTAATATTTAAAATAAAAAAAATACACAATTTTCGCCTTAATCTTAATTTTTGCTGATTTAAAGATCAATAGGAGATACTACATTAATAAATTTGGTCTGACCAAAAATACTGATCTTTTAGCTAATTCTGGGTAAATTTCCGTAGAAGAAAATAAACTAGATATCTAAAATAGTCTGTTTTTATTAAAATTTTTAAAATAACTGAGCGTTTTATACAACTTTAGTCGAATAATGTTTTTAAACTCACTTTTAAGCGAATAAATCGAAGGAAGATACAAAGTAATGATTGGTCTGATCAGTTACTCCATTATGCAATTCCAGTCGTACCATTAAAAAAGCAAAATCAATGTTCTTTCACTGACTTTGCTGTGTATCTCAATGAGAAAATTATTAAAAATGCTAACACCCCGCCCTCTTTTACGACTATTTGCAAGGCAAAGGAATTATCGTTTTTTTCTTCATTTTAATATTTAAAGAACTGGCAACAATACCAGAACAAATAAAGGCAGCCCCTACCAAAATATTCAATGTCATCGGTTCATGCCAAAGCACATAACCAAAGAACAAACTCAGCAAAGGAATACACATGATCGAAATTGACGCGACAAAGGTATCGACCTGACTCACAATCCAATTCCATAGTGCAAATGCAAAACCTGTTCCAACCACTGCAATGTATAAAAGAATTGAATCATTCAAGAGGGTTATCCAAACCTGAACATCTATAGGTTCAAAAATAAGCGCACCACTGAATAGGACACATCCTCCTATCAATAATTGCCAAATGGTTAATTTTATTTTGTCATAGCTTGCAAAATTCTGTTTGATATTGACGGTAGTCAGCGCCCAAAACAAGCCAGATAAAATTAGAATGATTTGCCCCATTAAAGAAAGATTTAAATGAATATGATGTAATTGTGGCCATAAAATGGCAATTAAACCCAATGTTCCTAAAACCAATCCGATCATTTTTTGCGTATTCAAACGTTCTTTTAAAATGAAGTGCGCCAATACCCCAATAAAAATGGGCATGGTAAAAACTAAAACCGCGGACAATCCTGAATCGACAAATTGCATTGCAAACGTTTGTGTTGCATAAAAGCCAATACAAATCATTAAACTAGAAATGATCAGTTTCTTCCATTCCCCTTTTGCAGGCAAAATCGATTTTCTTAAAATCCTTTGAACAATCATGAGGGTCAACCCAGCCAAAATTAGTCGTAAGGAAATAAAAAGAAAAGGTGGGAAAATCTGCAAGCTGTGTTTGACTAGTCCCCACAAAGAACCCCAAACAAGGCACAACACCACAATTGCACCAATCACTCTAATATTCATGAGTTTTACTCGGCAGATAGAAAGTTTGCTCAGTATAAAAAATAAATAACATCATGAATAATGCTATGTTTTAATACATACATCATTTTTTTTGATGTCATGGACTTTCATTTCATACACTGGTGTGAAAAACCAACATCTAAATATCCGTAGTGACATATAAGGAAGTTGCATGAATATTGATATGGGAGATATTAAATCATTTGTAACCGTGGCTGAGCTCAAAAGCATTACCGCAGCAGCCCATAAACTCAATTATTTACAATCCAATATGACGGCAAAAATTAAAAAAATTGAGAATCACTATAAACGCCAATTATTTATTCGAAAACCCAAGGGCGTCGAGCTTACCGAATCTGGGATGAATTTGTATCAACAATACAAAAAGATGATTTTTACATGGGAAGAAACTGAAAATAAAATCTATCAACAAGAAACCAATTTACGTTTTGGCACCAATACCAGTTTAGGTGGCATGCGTTTTTATCCCTCATTTAGTCAACTTTATGAAACCTATCCTGAGCTTTCAATCACCATGAAAACGGGTTCAACCGGTTATATTGAAGATGAAATTTTATGTGGAAATTTAGATATCGCCTATGTATTGGGTCATCCCAAGCAGAAAAATATCCAATATATTCAAAAAGCAGATGATCAACTGGTGATTATTGGGAAAAATGTCATTAACTATGACCGCCTTGAAGACTGCCTCAATCATCAAAATATTTTACTTGCTTCAGAAGAATGCTGTTATGCCACGACTTTGGATCATATTTATACAGATTATAATTTAACAAAAGGTGAGCTCACCCATATTTATGACCATGAAGCCTTGGTTCATTTCACCCAGTTGGGCATGGGCATTTCGATGATTGCAAAATCCTTGATCAATAAGTTTAATATTCAATACTACAGAGAAACACCAGAACAATATCGGGATATCGGTTTATATCTTATTGCACGTAGTGAACATGTATTTACGCCCATTGAAAATCAGTTCATCGGATTAAATGATCAGCTTTAATCAAAATAAATCCCAACTACCAACATTCATGTTCATTTTTAGGAAAAATACTTGGTAATTGCCTTTTTTAATTTTGTCTAAAAAGCGTAAAAATAAGACAGCCTATTGAGTCAATGACTCTTGATAGATACATGGTCTAACAAGATATTTTTTACATATTAATCTATTTTTTAAATGAAAAAAATTAGATTCCTCTCTACAACAGCCAAAAAAACTGTATTGAAGGGTGCTATAATATTGCGTTTATAAAATTCTTTTTGTGGTCGCCCGTAATGGGGACTATTTGAAATAAGTTAGGATTAACAATGTCTGATAATGCAACTATCTTGCAGCATGTCCCAGTAGGCAAAAAAGTTGGTATTGCCTTCTCTGGTGGTCTTGATACTTCAGCTGCTTTATTGTGGATGAAACAAAAAGGCGCAGAACCTTATGCTTACACAGCAAATTTAGGTCAGCCTGATGAAGATGACTACAATGCAATTCCTCTAAAAGCGGAAGCGTATGGCGCGGTTAAAGCTCGATTAGTTGATTGTCGCTTACAACTAGCGCTTGAAGGCATTGCTGCTATTCAGTGTGGCGCGTTCCACATTAGCACTGGTGGCATTCCTTATTTCAATACCACACCATTAGGCCGTGCTGTAACAGGAACAATGCTTGTTACTGCAATGAAAGAAGATGACGTTAACATTTGGGGTGATGGCTCTACTTATAAAGGTAACGACATTGAACGTTTTTACCGTTATGGCCTATTGACCAACCCTGCACTTAAAATTTACAAACCGTGGTTAGACCAAACTTTTATTGATGAATTAGGTGGCCGTGCAGAAATGTCACAGTTCCTCATCGACAATGGTTTTGACTACAAAATGTCAAAAGAAAAAGCCTACTCAACAGATTCAAACATGTTAGGTGCGACACACGAAGCAAAAGATCTTGAATACCTGAATGCAGGCATCAAAATTGTCGATCCAATTATGGGCGTTGCTTTCTGGAAAGATGACGTAGAAGTTAAAGCTGAAGAAGTTTCTGTTACTTTTGAAGAAGGCTTCCCAGTTGCATTAAACGGCAAACGTATTGAAGATCCTGTTGAGTTCATTCTTGAAGCCAACCGTATTGGTGGTCGTCATGGTCTAGGTATGTCGGATCAAATTGAAAACCGTATCATTGAAGCGAAATCTCGTGGTATTTATGAAGCTCCAGGTATGGCGCTTCTGCATATTGCGTATGAACGTTTAGTGACTGGTATTCACAATGAAGACACCATTGAACAATACCGTATTAACGGTTTACGTTTAGGCCGTCTTCTGTATCAAGGCCGTTGGTTCGACTCTCAAGCGCTGATGCTTCGTGAAACTGCACAGCGCTGGGTGGCTAAAGCCATTACAGGTACTGTGACTTTAGAACTACGTCGTGGTAACGATTTCACCATCATGAACACTGAATCTGAAAACCTCACGTATGAAGCTGAGCGTTTGACTATGGAAAAAGGTGATTCAATGTTCTCGCCTATGGATCGTATTGGTCAACTCACCATGCGTAACCTAGACATTACCGATACACGTCAAAAATTAGGTATCTATACAGGCGCTGGTTTACTTGCCGTAGGTACAGGTTCTGCTGTGCCACAGTTAAAAGACAAAAACAAATAAGTTTGTTGAATGTCAAAAAAACCGCTCTTATGAGCGGTTTTTTTATCAAGGTGAAAACTCTGAATAGGTTGATTCCCCCATTTTAAGCCACTTGCACCGAACGAATAGATTGATAATAAATCTGATTTCGCCCCAACTGTTTCGCGCGGTACAAAGCCTGATCTGCAATAGACAATAAGTCTTCTTTAGACAATTCTTCCCCACGAAACACCGTAATACCTAAACTAATGGTGACATGATTGGAAACAGGAGATTTAGCATGTGGAATCCCTAAACGATCAATCGATTTATAAATATTAGAGGCGACTGCATATGCGCCATGTGCATCTGTTTCAGGCAAGAGCACCACAAATTCCTCTCCCCCATAACGTGCCACAAAATCCATATGGCGAATCGCATTTTTTACTGTTTTGGCAATTGATGAAATGACATCATCCCCTTTTTGATGGCCATAAAAATCGTTATAGTTTTTAAAATGATCGACATCGATAAATAAAACAGACAATGCACTTTCATCGCGTTTAGCCTGATGATAAAAAGTATCCAACATTTCATCAAAAGTTCGGCGGTTGGAAATTTTGGTTAATTCATCGTGCTGACTTAAATGTAATAATTCTGCGGTATGAATACGATGAATTTTTTCACTAATATCTGCGCGCAACATACTCAAATAAATCATTCGTTCACGTGCACAAAGCATTTTACTGATGGTAAAACCAAAAATACAGCTTCCTACCAGCACACGCGCCATGACCATCGCATCAAACTTCAAGTAAGAGGCAAACAGCATCAACATGGTCACCACTGCAGCCATTAGACCTGTCATGAGCATTTGTATGGGTTTTACACCCGTCAAAATAAAACCTAAAATATAGATCATACAAATAATCATCATTGATTGTTGCTTTAACGCTGGCGTATAAATTGTCATGGTTAACCACGACATAGAAATAATAGCCCAAAAAACAACAAACATAGCCGCATGCGAAAAATACGGAATCAGTTTTTTATATCGTGAAAAAACAAATAATGTTAACAGACAAAAAGCGCCATTTAGTAAACCTAAAAGGCAACGGATAAAGTCATGAGTAAAATGAGTTTGATCAATAATCCAGTAATCACCAGAAATAATAAAGACAATTAGAATAAAGTAAGTCAGCACACCCGACCAAACATAGTTATTAACGTTATTACGTGCTCTATCTGCATTTAGTCTCCAAAATTGCGTTTCTAATTTTTTAGGAAATATTTGCCCGACACGACGATTTTGACGTGCAATCAATTCTTCTAATTTTTCTTTATCGTATTGCAATTTTGCAAGATTGTACTTGTATTCCATTGCCAAGCATTAATGTAATTATTTTAGTCCCTTTAAAATAACATAATTTTTAGAATTAATTTATATCTACAGCGTCATTTGTCATTAAAACTCGTTACCATTTTCACACTTTATGCATTATCATTTGTTTTATTTGTCAGTTTGAAATCACCTTGAATACGATTACTCTTCTTCAGCCAGATGATTGGCACGCTCACCTTCGTGATGGTCCGGCTTTACAGCGTACGGTTCCAGATTTAGCCAATCAATTTGCCCGCGCTATTTGTATGCCAAATCTTGTTCCTCCTGTTAAAACAGTTGAAGAAGCAAATGCTTACCGTGAACGTATTTTAGCGCATGTTCCTGAAGGTGTACATTTTGACCCACGTATGGTGTTGTATTTAACCAATAATACCGCACCAAGTGAAGTGCTCAAAATCAAGCAATCTGACTATGTCAATGCGATTAAACTTTACCCTGCTGGTGCAACCACTAACTCAGACAGCGGTGTCAGTGACATCAGTAAAGTCTATGGGGTCATTGAACAACTGGAAGAACACCAAGTCCCATTATTGCTACACGGTGAAGTAACACATAACCATGTTGATATTTTTGATCGCGAAAAACGCTTCTTAGATGAAGTGCTTTCTCCATTATTAAGACAATTTCCAAAACTTAAATTAGTTTTAGAACATATCACAACCAGTGAAGCGGCTCATTTTGTTCTAGAGCATGATCGCCACGTCGCGGCCACTATTACGCCACAACATTTATTGTTTAATCGTAATGACATGCTTGTGGGTGGCATCAAACCACATTTTTATTGCTTGCCTATTTTAAAACGTCAAACTCATCAGCAGACCTTGCTTGAAGTGGCGACCAGTGGCAGTCCTAAATTTTTCTTGGGTACAGACAGTGCACCACACTCAAAAGATGCCAAAGAAAATGCATGTGGTTGCGCAGGGTGCTATAGTGCGCCTACAGCAATCGAGCTTTACGCTCAAGCATTTGATCAAGTCGGAAAAATTGAGCGCCTTGAAGGCTTTGCTAGCCATTTTGGTGCAGACTTTTATGGCCTTCCGCGTAATACCAATACCATTACCCTGGTAAAAGAAGATCAAGTAATTCCTGAAAGTTTAGACTATTTGGATGGTGAAAAAATTATCCCTCTACATGCGGGTAAAACCATTCAATGGAGAAAAGTGTGACAGATGAAACTCTACCAATAATTGGTCAGCGTTTCCGTGGTTTTTTGCCTGTCGTTGTCGATGTTGAAACCGCAGGCTTTAATTCACAGACCGATGCATTATTGGAAATTGCAGCCATACCAATTGTGTATGATGCTGATGGCAAATTTGTGCCTGGTGAAGCGTACCATGCGCATATCAACCCATTTGAAGGCGCAAATTTAGATCGCCGTTCATTGGATTTTATTGGGGTTGACCCATTTAACCCAATCCGTATGGCGATGGCTGAAGATGAAAAAACTGCATTAAAGCGTATTTTCAAATCAGTCAATGACGTTCGTCGTAAGCAAAATTGTACGCATGCCATTTTGGTTGGTCATAATGCACATTTTGACTTAGGTTTTGTACAAGCAGCCATTGCGCGTACAGGGACTAAAAATCAAAACCCATTTCACAGTTTTTCTGTGTTTGATACAGTGACTTTAAGTGCTGTTGTATTCGGTCAAACCGTTTTAGCAAAATCATGTATTCAAGCAGGAATTAATTTTGACGGTAAAGAAGCACATTCTGCTTTGTATGACACGCAAAAAACGGCTGAATTGTTTTGTTTTATTCTAAATAAACTTGGCCCACATTTACTTGAAACCTTGGTGGCGGATTAATAAATCTCGCCCCCTTTGCAAAGTCCCTTTCGTTTTAAATTTTAAATATTGTTTATGTTTTTATAACTCTGGCTAAAATTTAAATTCGTCTAGGGACTGCAATTTTTTCATTTTCCCCTTTAATGATTTAGATAATTAAGTTTTAATAATTAAAATCCCTATAAGCGCAAAACTCAAAATAGGATTAAATTTTATAGTAAAAATTGACTCATATTTTGTGCGCATCCTCCAATTGACCATCATTTTATAGCCGATATTACATAGAAGTTTTAAATACAATGTCACTATGTTTGCTCCACTCAAACATTTTAATACGCATTTCCCCTCTGCTTTCGCTATACTTCTGTCCGACTTTTACTCAATAAATCTACTGTATGATGAAAAATATTTTATTGGTTTTGATGATTTTACTTCCTACTGCTCTTTATCTGTACACCATAAACAAAAGTGATACTGTAACGACGCAAAAACCAACACATATTGAACATTCAACACCTGATTCAAAGCACTAAAAATAAGACTCTAAGTATCTATTTAAAATTAATTTGTAAAAATTATAAGAAAAAAAAAAGATTAATGTTAATTTTCACATTTCCAAACGATAAACTATCTTTTGGGAACTAAATATTTTCACTATACAGCCTTCCTCTTCAGCAATTTGGCGCAAATATGATTTTAAAAATTGAATGGGTGTAGTCACTTTTAGCACAGTTATTTTCTGAATGAATATTTGCTAAAGTCAGTTTAGTTTCCGTCGTCAGTGGCTAAAACAAGGGCATCACGTAAACGAATTAAAACTCCATACACCTTGGTTTCCTTTATTCGTGCTAGTGCCCATTTTAGGCTTTATTTGCTACACAGCAACGAATCTAAGTATGACCAACAGACTCTGAAATGCCATCAGGTTTTATGGGTTGCTTATTGTTTATGGTGGCCTGTTATACAAGCTCCTATTGGCTTTATCACAATAAAAATGAATTAACTCCACATCCAAACTGAATAAAAGTGCAGTTTATAAGCTGTACTTTTATCCTAAAAGTCATTTTTCATACAATTAATTCAATATATTAAAAATAACCCCTATTCTAATTTGACAGATAATTCAAAAATACATAATATAGCCCACACCTCAAAACGTCCCTATCGTCTAGAGGCCTAGGACATCGCCCTTTCACGGCGGTAACCGGGGTTCGAATCCCCGTAGGGACGCCATCTTTTGATCTTATCTGATCAACACTTATTCATAATTACTATTATTTCATTGCAGATTTGTGGTTTTTCACTACAATAGCCTGCTTCATTCTTCGTTATTTTTTCATACTTTATGCACTCATCTCCGAATGATGCTTCGCATCAGGGCAATTCTGCGCCGTTAAAACGCGCTATGAGTACTCGACATCTGGTCATGATTTCGCTTGGTGGCGCAATTGGGACAGGCCTATTTTTAGGGTCGGGTGAAGTCATTGCACAAACGGGGCCCATTGGTGCAATTTTTTCATATTTTTTAGGCGGTGTTATCGCCTATATGGTCATGCTCTGCTTAGGTGAGCTGGCTGTTCATATGCCTGAATCAGGCTCTTTTGGAACATATGCCACCAAATATATTGGCCCAGGTACGGGTTATACCATTACGTGGTTATATTGGCTCACGTGGTCTGCTACTTTAGGCACTGAATTTACGGCTGCCGCTTTGCTCATGCAAGAATGGTTTCCACATGTTTCCGTATGGTTATGGACACTGATTTTTGCAGCCTTTGTATTCCTAATGAATATGAGTTCAACGCGTTGGTTTGCAGAATCCGAATTCTGGCTGGCCTTAATTAAAGTCATTACTGTCGTGGTCTTCATTGTATTGGGCTTAATGGCTATTTTTGGCTTAGTCAGCTATCAAGGCTTTGAATCTGCGCCACTATTTAGCAATTTAACGGCACAAGGCTGGTTCCCTCAAGGGCTCTTCCCTATTTTTGCAACGATGCTGATTGTAAACTTTGCGTTCTCAGGGACTGAATTGATTGGTGTGGCTGCCGGTGAAACCGAAAATCCCACCAAAAACGTGCCGAAAGCCATCAACACGGCCATTTGGCGCCTGCTCATTTTCTTTGTCGGTACGATTATCGTAATTAGTGCCTTACTGCCTCATCAAATGGCAGGCTTAGACGCAAACGGCGTGAGTAGCAGTCCATTTGTAACGGTCTTCAATCATATTGGTATTCCATATGCAGAAGATATTATTCGTTTCGTGATTATTACAGCTTTACTGTCAGCAGCCAATTCAGGTCTATTTGCCGCCTCACGGATGATGTGGTCGCTGTCTTATAAAAAGATGCTTCCTGAGGTGTTTTCGCGTTTAAACCGTAGAGGCGTTCCGTATGTAGCGATTATTGTCACCATGTTCGGCGCATTACCTGGTTTGCTTTCTGAAAAGTTCGCACCGGAAACCATCTTTAAGAACTTGCTCGGTATCGCGGCATTTACCATGGTTGTGGTGTGGATGAGCATTTGTTTGAGTCAGTTTAATTTCCGTCGCCAATGGTATAAAGATGGTCATAGCGCCAAAGAACTTGGCTTTGCTGCACCTTTATTCCCTATTGTGCCAATACTCGGTTTTGTATTCTGCTTTATTACTGGTATCAGTATGGTCTTTGACCCTGAAATGCTTCCGGGTTTTATTGGCTGTATGATTTTCATTGTGTGTTGCTACATCAGCTATTACAGCATCTATCACAAAAAAGCTTAATTACGAATTGCTGCAAATTAGAGTGACTCAGGTCGCTCTTTTTTAGGTATATAAGAAAGTATAGGGGCAATAAAAGACAACATTCTATGAAAATTATCTTTATTCATGGCATGAATCAACAAAATTACAATGCAAAAAGTTTACGTCAGCATTGGCTAAATATTTTCAAACAAGGTCTAAAATGTAGCAAATACCCCAATTTTAATTTCAATACGCTACATATTGACCTGCCTTTTTATGGCGATTTACTGACTCAACATCACCAACAAAACACACTAGATTTAAATACTTTTTTGCCCAAAACATGGTTGAATTTCCCTTTACACTTGCATCAAGCTCAAGAAAAATCCATCGAACATACCGATTTTATTCCATTTTTACCTCACTATAGTGTAAGTCAAAATTTGCCTATTTCTGAAAAACTTAACCTTTTCACGGCACTGGCCAAAGACTTAGCATTGAAAGAATTTTCTATTTTATTGAACCATTTTCCCAAATTACATGAGCAACTGATTCATCAATTTTTAATTGAAACGTACTTATATTTATCCAATGAATGCTTTTTACAAGAGGTTCATGCTCGAATTCTGAACTGTATGAACACTTCAGAAAAATATATTATCGTGGCACACTCTTTAGGTACCGTAATTGCGTATAACCTGTTATATCAACACCCCGAATTTAACATCCAAAATTTTATTACCTTAGGCTCCCCCTTGGCATTTCGTGTCATTCAAGACCGTATTCAACACCCGATTATTCGACCAAAAGGTATTCGGGGTAATTGGTTAAATTTTTACTCACCCGATGACTTTTTAACGGCATTCCCACTTACCAATGCACCATTTTGCTTTAGCCCCCCTATTATTAATCAAATGATCTCAACATTTACCAATAAACCACATGAGATTATGGGGTATCTACAACACCCTGCTGTTATACAATCAATCATCCAACCGCTCATAAAATGTTAAATTTCGCCTTTTATTTAAACAAAAATTCAAATTATGCCCATAATTTACCCACTCAATCTATTTTCATGATTTTATTTCCGAAAAGCGTTTGACACCCTTCCATTTTCGCCATAATATACGCCCACCTCTGAAACGTCCCTATCGTCTAGAGGCCTAGGACATCGCCCTTTCACGGCGGTAACCGGGGTTCGAATCCCCGTAGGGACGCCAATTTCAGAAGTAATGTTTGTATTTAGTCCCTATCGTCTAGAGGCCTAGGACATCGCCCTTTCACGGCGGTAACCGGGGTTCGAATCCCCGTAGGGACGCCATTAACTTCAACATGAAAGCAATGGTTTATAAATAATTACTTCACGCTGTCCCTATCGTCTAGAGGCCTAGGACATCGCCCTTTCACGGCGGTAACCGGGGTTCGAATCCCCGTAGGGACGCCATATTTGAGACCTAA
Organism: Acinetobacter celticus; assembly: GCF_001707755.1. Lineage (GTDB taxonomy): Bacteria > Pseudomonadota > Gammaproteobacteria > Pseudomonadales > Moraxellaceae > Acinetobacter > Acinetobacter celticus. The sequence continues at coordinate 442,635 of NZ_MBDL01000009.1, forward strand.
AACATCTCTTTAAAAAAGCTCAAGCATTATGACTTGGGCTTTTTTATTGCCAAAAAAATGGCTACATATTTTATAGTTTTACTGTATCAATCTATTTATGATGAAGACTGAAATTTTAATTATAAAAATGGCATGGAACTCAAATTACATCACTTAATTAATTCACGCTCGCAACGTATTCTTTGGCTATTAGAAGAGTTACAGTTAGATTATGAGCTGATTATTCATCCACAAAAAGTTTTGAATGCGGATGCTCCTCCACATAAATTTCCAACCTTACTGTTACAGCAATCGGGTCATGAACAGACCTTAACGGAAAGTAGTGCCATTGCAGCTTATCTTTGCCAACAAAAACAGGCGCTGATTTTAAACAGCTCGGCGCATCATTATTGGGACTTTTGCTTTTATACACATTTTAGTGATGGCAGTTTTATGCCTAATTTAGCGCTCAAGCAGGTTTTTTCACAAATTGTGTGCCAAACCCCATGGCCTGTGCGTTTTATCAGTCTAGCCGTTAAGGCAACATTCAATAAGTCATATTTAAACCCTGAAATAAAAACCCAATTAGCACTCCTGAATGACCATTTAACCAAAAACACATGGTTGGCTGGAGATCAGTTTAGCTATGCCGACATCTTGCTCTGGTTTCCCTTACACGCGTGTATGCACGCCTATCCAGACTTTCAGGCTTACAACACCCTAGAATGCTATTTAAGGCAAATAAAAAGCAGACCAGCCTTCCAAGCCGCGTTGCTCAAAGGTCAATGGTCTGCTGATGAATTTCAACGCTATTGGGAAATGACCCAATAGCGTTAGGCAAATTCAGTCTCAAAATTATGTGATCATCACACGCTCAATTTAAGCCGATTTACGTGAATTGACATGCCCCTTAATTACTGCGGTTAAATTGCCCTTTAAATATTTAAAGAAGACTTTTAATGGTGATAATTTTGGATTCGGCTGTTTGCCTTCACCAATACTTTTAAACTGCGCGGCATACCAAATAATTTCCATGATTGCCATTTTATCAACCATAGGAATTCCTGTTTTGATTTTATCTACACCATAACGAACATCTTGACCCGCAATCAAACGATTGGCTAAATCTGTTTCTACGGCAAATGGGCGAGCAATACCCACAAATTCACAGGCACCACTGTCTAGGGCTGCATTCATCCCTTCAACTGTACGAAAACCACCTGTTACCATTAAATGGCATTTTACTTGTTTACGAATTTTTTCTGCAAAATCTAAGAAATAAGCTTCACGAGCAATGGTACTGGCTTTACGTTTATCTTCTTTTGCGCCTGCCATTGCGGGTGCTTCATAACTACCGCCAGAAATTTCAATAAGGTCAATGCCTGCATCATCGATGGCTTTAAAAACTGTTACAACATCTTCTTCGCTAATACCACCACGCTGAAAATCGGCTGAATTCAGTTTCACTGAAATAATAAAATTTTCTGAAGTGGCTTTACGCACTGCTGTATACACTTCCAATAAAAAACGCATACGGTTTTCAATAGAACCGCCCCATTGGTCTTGACGCTTATTGGTCAAAGGCGACAAAAACTGACTAATTAAATAACCATGCGCCCCATGTAATTGCACCCCTTCAAAGCCTGCCTGCTCACACACTTGAGCGGACGTCGCAAAGCGCTGGATAATATCCAAAATTTCATCTTCATGAAGGGCTCTTGGCGTACCAAAAGTAGTGGCTAACATGGGACTAAATGGCACAGCAGACGGTGCTACAGTTTCCTTATTTAAACCTTTTGGACACTGACGCCCCGGATGTGACAGTTGAACCAACTGCACCATGCCATGTTGTTTTCCGACATTTGCCCACTGTTGTAGCAAGGCTAAATCGCGATCAGATTCTACAGCCACCACACCAGGTTCATTTTTAGCGCGAATATCGACCATGACATTGCCTGTAATGGCACAGCCTAGCCCACCTTTTGCCCATGCTTGGTACAAACCAAAATGTAGATGGTTTGGCTGGCCTGCTGTATTGGCCAAGGCTTCACTCATGGCCCCTTTAATCAAACGATTTTTAAAGTGGATGTTTTTTATTTGAATGGTTTCTGCAAGATGAGTCACGATCATTATCCATTTACCTATTTAGAGTTATCACTCTAACTGGATTTTCTTGATCGTCAAGACCATTTTGACAATCAATCTTGTCAAAATAGATAATTATTTCATCTGAGCTCATATTGACTGGCTTCAATCAACTTACGGGTATATTCAGTTTGTGGATGCGCAAAGAGTTGCGTGGTTTCCTGAAACTCCATCACTTGTGCATGATGTAACACCAATACTTTTTGGCACAGCGCCTTAACCACTTGTAAGTCATGACTAATAAAGATGTAGCTCATCTGATATTCCTGCTGTAAATTGCGCAATAAAGTCACAATCGAACGCTGTGTGCTACGATCTAAAGCCGATGTTGGTTCATCTAAAATCAACAATTGAGGTCGTAACACCAAAGCTCGCGCCAAGGCAACGCGCTGACGCTGCCCACCGGACAATTCATGTGGATAACGCGACTTAAAAGAAATCGGGAGTTCCACCTTCTGTAAGGCTTCATCAATCTGTGCCTGTATTTCAGAAGCATCTAACTTTCTTATTTCCAGTCCTTCCCCAATGGTTTGCTCTACATTTAAACGTGGGTTTAAACTGCTAAATGGATCTTGAAAAACCATTTGAAAATGACTGCGTAACGGTCGCAATTGCTTCTCTTTTAAGTGATTCAAGTTCTGTCCGCGCAGCATGATTTCACCTTCGCTTTCAATTAAGCGTGCCACAGCCAAAGCCAGTGAACTTTTACCTGAACCACTTTCGCCGACTATCCCAATAGACTGGCCTTGCTCTACGTGAAAACTCAAAGGCTCTACGGCCACAAAATAATCTTTCACTCGGTTCAATAGACCGTGCTTAATTGGAAATTTGACTGCCAACTGATTCAATTGCAATAACACAGCCTGCTCAGCTACAACCAATGCCTCACCAAAATCATGACGAAGCAAGTCGCGCGTATAAGCTTGCTCAGGTGCTCTAAATATCTGTTCAGTGGGGCCTTGCTCAACCACATAACCTTTATGCATCACCAAAACTTGGTCGGTATAACGGCGCACTAAATTTAAATCATGGCTGATTAAAATCATGGCCATATTGCGTTGTTGTTGCAAAGATTTGAGTAAGTTTAGAATTTGTGCCTGTAAGGTTACATCTAGCGCAGTTGTCGGTTCATCCGCAATTAAGATATCAGGTTCTAATGCCAAAGCCATAGCAATCATGACTCGTTGTCGTTGCCCTCCTGAAAGCTCGTGCGGATAGCGCTTTAACTTATCTTCTGCTTCTGTAATACCGACATCTTGGAGCAACTGAATTACACGTGCGCGGGTTTTATCTTTAGACCAACCTTGCAACACCAAGGTTTCACCGACTATCTTTTCAACACGATGCAACGGATTTAATGCCGTCATCGGCTCTTGAAAAATCATGGCAATTTTTTGGCCACGAATTTGTCTAAGTTGTTGCGGAGGAAGCACCAACAAATTTTGACTCGCTAACAGTGCCTGCCCTGTAATTTTTAAATTTTTTGGCAGTAAACCCAACAATGCCAAACTACTAATTGATTTACCCGAACCACTTTCACCTACAATCGCGACAGTTTGACCTGCATACACATCAAAACTTAAATTTTGAACCAAAAACTGCTGATCATGCTGAATGTTTAAATCCTGTACACGAAGCAAAACGGGTGTGTTCTTACAGTAATTAACGTCTTGGATCGAATGCATCACGTGTCGCCTCCCCAATATAAATCAATAGCGACAGCACAATGGCCAAAGTAAAAAAGCCTGACAACGCCAACCACGGTGCATTTAAATTGTTTTTCCCTTGCAAGAGCAATTCACCCAGTGAGGCAGCATCTGGCGGTAAACCATATCCTAAAAAATCGAGTGCAGTTAAAGCGGTAATATTGGCCGTTAACATGAAGGGAAGTTGCGACAAACTAGAACTCATGGCATTGGGTAAAATATGTCGAAACATAATCGTATGGTCATAAACGCCTAAGCTTCGAGCAGCTCGCACATAATCTAAATTTCGCGTACGTAAAAATTCTGCTCGAACCAATCCCACCAAGGTTGGCCAGCCAAATAACAACATAATGGCAAATAACCAATACACGCTGGGAGTAAACATGCTGACCAAAATCATCACCATGAATAACATGGGTAAACCGCCCCAGACTTCCAATATGCGTTGTCCAATTAAATCCACCCAGCCCCCGTAATAACCTTGAATAGCACCTACCACAATACCCAATACAGCAGATGCTAAGGTCAAGGCAAAACCAAACAGGAGTGATACACGTAAACCATATAAAATGCGGGCCAACACGTCACGGCCTTGGTCATCTGTTCCCAACCAATTTTGTGTGGTTGGTGCTGAAGGTACTGGAACCGCTAAATCTAAATTTGGCGTTTGAAATGAATATCCTATAACAGGCCAAAGCGCCCAACCTTTAGCCTGAATAAGTTGCTGAACTGCAGGATCTTTATAATCTGCCTCAGTTTCAAATACCCCACCAAAAGTTGTTTCTGGATAGCTTTTGAACACAGGCACATAAAAACTTTGTTCGTATTTCACCAGAAGTGGTCTATCGTTGGCAATCAATTCTGCGCCCAATGACAAGCCAAAAATAATTGAAAAAATAATCAAACAACCCAAGCCAAGTTTATTCTGTTTAAAACGTTGTAGTCGTTCACGCATCATTGGAGACATTATTTTGTCCCCTGTGAATCAAAATTAATTCGTGGGTCAATGATTTGGTACAACACATCACTTATTAACCGCAACACAAGACCCAGTAAGGTAAAAATAAATAAGGTGCCAAAAATTACAGGATAGTCACGCTGTACAATGGCTTCAAAGCCCAGCAATCCCAAACCATCTAAATTAAAAATAATTTCAATGAATAAATTACCCACAAAGAAAATGCCAATTAATGCTTCTGGTAAACCCGCAATCACAATCAACATGGCATTTCTAAATACATGGCCATACAATACCCGTGATTCCGTTAAACCTTTAGAACGCGCAGCCAACACATATTGTTTATTCAATTCTTCCATAAATGAATATTTAGTTAGATAAGTCAGTCCCGCAAAGCCGCCAATCACCATAGCCAACAAGGGCAAAGTCATATGCCAAAAATAATCGGTTATTTTTCCCAAAATCGTCAGTTCAGCAAAATTTTCTGAGACCAAGCCCTGTAACGGAAACCATTGAAAATATGACCCACCTGCAAAGAACACAATGAGCAAAATGGCGAATGCAAAAGCAGGAATGGCATAACCTACAGCCAAGAGCATGGATGTCGATTTATCAAAAAATAAACCATGCTGACGGGCTTTTTTAATGCCTAAAGGAATAGACACTAAATAAATCAGCAAGGTACTCCACAGTCCCAAAGACAGTGAAACGGGTAGTTTTTCCCACAACAATTGCGTAACTGGCTTGTCTTTAAAAAAACTAATGCCAAAATCAAATGATGCATAACTTTTTAACATTTGCCAAAAACGTTCTGGTGCAGGCTGATCAAAACCATATTGGGCTTCAATTTTTTTGACCATTTCTTCACTTAGGCCTTTAGCACCTTGGTATTTTGCAGTGGCATTGGTCGTTTCGCCACCCGCACCTGCTCCCATACCTTGAAATGCTTCAGCTTGTTGAATGGCTTGCTCGACTGGCCCGCCCGGTGCAATTTGAATGACCATAAAGTTGATCAGTAAAATGACCAATAATGTTGGAATAATCAGTAGCAGCCTTTTTAATATATATATGCCCATGAATGATGATCCTTCTGCGTTGGGCTTATTGCTGACGTAAGTAGTTTGCCACTTTTTGAGCCTGCGTTGCGTTGCTCCACCAATATTCAATTCCCGTTGAAAGTTTGGGTTTGACTTTGGGTTGTTGATACATATTCCAATATGCCAACCAATTTTCACCCTTACCATAAGTCGGAATTTGATAATACCCCGCTCGTAACAAACGGTCTAAAGCACGTGTGCGAATGACCAACGCTTCCCGATCGGGTGCACGAATTATTTGTTGAATGATGGCATCTATGGCTGGATTTTTAATCCCTGCATAATTGTAATTACCCGGCTGATCTGCCGATGAACTGCCCCAAAATTGTGCTTGCTCATTGCCCGGACTTAAAGACTGAGGCAAGGCATTAGTGGTCATATCAAAATCTTTACTACGCATACGTTCAATGTACTGAGGGACATCGACCTGACGGATATTGACCTGAATTCCTAAGCGCTTTAAATTGCGAACAAATGGCATTAAGGTTCGCTGCAAACCATCTTGATGAATTAAAAACTCTAATTCAATGGGCTTACCCGACTTATCCAACAAACGTCCATTTTCAACTTTATAGCCCGCTTGAATTAACAATTGTCGCGCAACCAATAAATTCTGTCGATTAAAGCCAGTCGCATCAGAAACTGAGTATTTCCAATTTTTGAGCACCCCTGCACGTTGCACAGGGTCTAACTGTCCCAAATAAGGCTTTAAAACGGTTAATTCTGCGCGTGAAGGCAAACCTTTTGCTTCTAGCTCACTGTTGGCAAAATAGCTTTGTAAACGCGTATATTGTCCATAAAATAGAGCTTTATTTTGCCATTCAAAGTCATAGGCATAGGTGAGTGCCTGACGCAAACGAATGTCTTGAAATGGACTACGGCGGGTATTAAAAACAAAACTTTGTGTGGTAATTGGGTTTTGATGCTGAAAACGGTATTTCACCACCATCCCTGCTTTTACCGCAGGAAAGTTATATTCAGTCACCCATTTACGTGCTGTATTTTCCTCATGCAAAGTATATTGCCCAGACTTAAAACCTTCAAAAGCAATTTCTAAATTTCGATAATAAACGTATTTCAAGCGATCAAAATTATAGCGCCCTGTATTGACAGGCAAATCTTTGGCCCAATAATTGGGATTTCGTTTATAGGTTACGCTACGTCCTGCATCAATACGGTCAATTAAATACGGCCCAGAACCTAAAATAGGTTGCATGGTAATGCGGGTAAAATCTTTTTTAGCCCAATCTTTCTTTGAATAAATTGGCATCTGCGCCAAAATTAGTGGCATTTCAGCATTGTTGTCCGATTTAAAACGCATCTTGACCTGATATTTAGACAACACTTCCGTTTGGTCTAAATCGGACAAATACATCTGTAAACCTGGATTAGATTTAGTCTGAAATGTATCGAAGCTGTATTTAACGTCCTCTGCCGTGACCGCAGAGCCATCACTAAATTTAGCTTTGGGATTTAAATAGAAAATGACAAAAGACGTTTTCTTTGGGTCAAACGTTACTTTTTCGGCCAACAGTGGATACATCACACCCGGTTCATCTAAAGAACTACTCATGAGCGTATCAAATAAATAATTTACACCATCAACAGCATTACCTTTGCCATTCATGCTGTTCAAGTTATCAAAAGTACCGTTGCCAGACGTACTTAAATAACCACCTTTGGGTGCATGAGGGTTGGCATAAGGCATTGCGGGAAGGTTTGCATAACGTGGCGCACTGTGAATCGCAATAAAAGGCGTGGTTTGCAAAGCAGCCCACGCCCCTTGTGTCAACACAGATACACCACATGCGAAAACCCAATGTTTTACTGCAAACGGCATCTTCATACTGCTCCGTGTATAGCGCCCAGTTTAATTTGGAACTTTGATAACGTCGCCAATCCGTAATTGCGCAGAAGGCTGCATATTATTCATATCTGCCAAAACATTGCTTTCCATACCATAACGACTAGCCAAGCCAATAAGCGTATCACCACGTTTAATGCGATATTCACTGATGGTTTTTGGAAGAGCAATTTTCTGTCCAATGCGCAATCCTGCACGCGCACTCAAATCGTTCATTTCAGCCAATTCTGTAACACTCATCCCGACTCGGTTCGCAATTGAATTTAACGACTCGCCAGACTTCACCACATAGCTTTCTGTATTTCGAGATGTGCTGACTGGAGCCGTAGATTTAACCACTGCTGTCACTACTTCTTTTTCAGCTTCGGGAAGATTGCCTACAATTTTTAGTTTTTGACCAATGCGTACCGTACTGGTACGTGATAGTCCATTTAACTCAGCCAAATAGTTCAATTGCAAATGATATTTCTGTGCAATAGCAGTTAGGTTTTCACCTGATTTCACCACATGTGTTTGCTGAACTTCACCTGCATTACCACGAGTTTGATTTTTCACTGTAAGCTTGGTTTCAGTTTTAACTTCTGGTTTTTCTTCAACCACGTCGCCAGTTAATTTTAAACGCTGTCCAACTCGTAAACCTGTATTACGGTTAATACCATTTACGTTCGCCACATAGTCCATGCCTAAATTATAACGGCTTGCAATACCTGTTAAGGTATCACCCGATTGCACGGTATATTGTTCTGGCACAGTTGAACCCGCAGGAATTTTAATACTTTGTCCAATACGTAAACCACTATTGGCAGAAATGTTGTTTAACTCTGCCAGTTCACTCATCGCCATTTTAGACTGTGAGGCAATGCTATACAGCGTATCACCACGTTGGACAGTATAACTTTCGGTTTTAACTGTTGAATCTGCTTTGGTTTCAAGCTTCACATTAGAAACCAGTTTTTTCTCTTCCTGTTTTGTATTCAATGGTGCATTTGAACTGGCATTAACTTCATTCAAAGGCACATTAATTTTTTGTCCTACCATCAAGCTACTGGCAGAGGTTAAACCTGAAGTTAAATTAGCCAATTCCTGATTAGACAAGGCATAACGGTCTGCAATCAGTTTGAGATATTCACCGCGTTTAACTATATAAGATTTGCTCGGAACTTTAAGTTCTTTCTTCTCAGCTTCGGCTTTTTTATTATCAGCATCTAGTTTCGCTTTAGAAGCTGCTGTTTCTTTTAAAGAAAGTTTCTGGCCAACCAATAAACCACTGGTGGTATTTAAATTATTAAAGTCTGCCAATTGTTTTACAGATAAGCCAAACTGGCTGGCAAGGCCTATCAAACTATCATTGGCTTTCACAATATAACTTTCTGGCTGTAACTTGGCTTTAGATGCTTCTGGCGCAGTTATAGGTTTCGCATCATACAAATAAATACTGGTGCCCACATATAATTTGGCATCGGCATCCATCTGATTCCATTTCGCGACGTCACGCCAGTTCACCCCATTTTTCATCGCAATAACCACTAGGGTATCGCCAGATTGAACGGTATAGGTACTGCGCTTGCCCTTCGGTGCAACCATCACCACTTCAGAGTCCGTTTTAATGTAATTTTTGTCTAAATTACGTTTGGCTTCATCAGAATCTGGGCGGGTATTTTCCGCAACCCCTTTAGGATATGAAAAGCCCTTGGTGAGTTCTTTGCCTTGTTGTTCCGCTACCGACAAACTGGTTTGAATAGCAGTTAACTTAATTTTGCCATCATAAGGATCGACAATTTCAGTCCCACGTGGCGCTAAAGCCGTGAGTTCTTGAACCACCTCATCTTGCTCTGCTTTGGTTGCAACAGGTTTCAACACCTCATCTACAGTTTTAGTTTGCCCTTCCGCCTGAATGGCAGCCCTAATCTGCTCACGTTCCTTCGCAGAAAGTGCCGGTTCAGCAGTCACAGCTTTAACCGTCGATGCGACAGGTGTCACCGCTACAGGAATACGGGGTGCGCTTGGAATATCCGTACTGGCAGCAAATGCGGCCAATGCAGATGAACCTTGTGGCGTTTTCGCTTGAGGTCTACCCAATACAGCGCTTGAAACTGCCGTACTTGGTGGCGCTACCGATGATGGCTTAACCACAGGCGGTTTAGTTGCTACCGTAATCACAGGGGGTATTGTTTTAGACGGCGTAATGACGTTGCTATTTAAATCGGGTGGTGTCACTTTAGAGGGCGTAATAATGACATTATTTTTAGGTAAATTTTGACTTGCACCACCCGCCCAGTAACCCCCTGAGCTTGATTGCATTTTCTTCAGTCTTTCATCTACAGATGGACTGACATCTGCAGGAATCAAAATTTTCATTGGGCTTGATGTGTCAATCACCTCACCGCGATGCCCCGGATTTAACGCATACAGTTCTGCACGGCTTAAGCCCGTAATCGATGAAACTTCATTTAAGTTTGCAGGCCCCACCATCACTTCTCTAAAGTGTGGGCGGTTGGCAATAGGCGGTAAACTCACACCATACGCATTTGGGTTTTTAATAATTTGTGCTACCGCCAAGAAACGTGGCACATAATTCATGGTTTCTTGTGGCAGTTTTAATGACCAATAATCGGTTGGTAAACCCGCAGCTTTATTACGGTTAATCGCCTGTTGAATACGACCTGGGCCTGCGTTATACGACGCTAAAGCCAATTCCCAAGAACCGAACTGATTATATAAACTTCCTAAAAACTCATAAGCTGCACGGGTCGACTCCACAACATCACGGCGCCCATCGTACATATTGGTTTGTTTTAAACCATAAATACGCCCCGTACTTGGAATAAACTGCCACAAACCAGCGGCAGCCGCACTTGATGTTGCTGCAGGATCATACGAGCTTTCAATCACAGGAAGTAATGCCAATTCTGTTGGCATACCACGGCGTTCCGCTTCTTTCACAGTGTGATAAAGATAACGTGATGCACGTGCACTTAAACGGTCAATATACGGTTGACGGGATGCAAACCAGCCACGCTGTGCTTCAATACGTGTATCCCAATGGTTTAAATCCATTTTAAAACCAACGGTCATACGCTTCCACACATCACCATGTTTTAACACTTGCAGACGGTCACCTTCTACTGCACGCATATCGGTTGCAGAAAGCAAGTCTTCCAAGCCATCTAAACTATTGGCATCTAAATAGCCCGCTGAACCAACCATTTTCGACTTCGATGCTTTTGTTGCACCAGAAGATGATGAGCAGCCCGTCAAACCTAGAGTAGCTAACGCTGTCCCCAGTACTGTAATTTTAAATAATGCAGGCAAATTAGGCTGACACCAGATTGTGGTTGGTTTATACATAAAAAAATCCAAACAACTCGTATAAAATTTATTTTTTAGATATGCCATTGTAGTGAAGCGCGACGCAGACACAAGGCGTTAATTTAGCGCGAATTCAGTATAAATGTTACAAGAAATTAAAAAAACGTAAGGATATCGCTTTCGCAATTGCAATTGCGTTATACAATAGCCAACAGAACTTAGCCTTAATTATTCGGATTCATATTTATGTCACAAACAATCACGCTTTATGTCGATGGCGCTTGCAAAGGCAACCCCGGTTTAGGCGGATGGGGGGCATACATTATTACAGAATCTGAAGAGCATAAAATTTGTGGTGGCGAAGCCGAAACCACCAATAATCGAATGGAACTTACAGCAGCCATCGAAGGTGTATTGTTTTGTCCTACCGATGCCAAATTGATTATTTGGACAGACTCCAACTACGTCAAACAAGGGATTACCGAATGGATTCATGGTTGGAAAAAGAAAAACTGGAAAGATGTTAAAAACCCAGACCTATGGAAAAAGTTAGATTCTGTTTGCCAAGGTCGTGAAATTGAATGGAATTGGATTAAAGGCCATTCTGGTCATGCAGGCAACGAAATGGCCGACCAATTAGCCAACCAAGGTGCAGAAGAAATGCTTCAAAGCTTAAAACAGAACGCAAACGGTATCGATGCTTCAAAAAAAAAAGCTGAACCAGACTGGCTATTAAACGATCCTTTTGGCTTAGATTTGGCCGATGCTGAAGATTTAGATTCACCTGACTTGCTAGACGATGATGCTTTAGAAAGTGAAGATGCTGTTATTGATACGTCTGTAGCGTCTTCTGTAGAAGACCTTTCTGCAGATGCTGAAGTCATTACAATGCAAACTACAGCAAAGAATTCTTTACACCCACAGATTGTCATTACCCCTGCTACAGTCCATGCACAAGGCCCGCGCCAACTTATTTTAGATACAGAAACCACTGGTTTTTACTTTCAAGATGGTGACCGAATTATTGAGGTCGGTGCTATTGAGATGATCAATCGCAAGCTCACGGGTGGCTCTATTCATATTTATATCAACCCTAAAAAGCTCGTGGGTGATTCAGAAAGAATCCATGGTATTACCGATGAGTTCTTACAAGATAAACCCTTATATGCCGATATTGCAGACACCTTGTTTGAGTATTTAAAAGGCGCAGAAATTATTGCGCATAATGCGACCTTCGACATGAACTTCTTGAATATGGAGTTCACACGTGCAGGCTTACCGACACTGTCGAGTGTGTGTGATGTCACCGATACCTTAGCAATGGCAAAAGCCAAACATCCAGGGCAAAAAAACTCATTAGATGCCTTGGTGCGTCGCTATGAAATTCCACAGCGTGACCGTACCTTCCACGGCGCATTACTCGATGCTGAAATTTTATCCGACGTCTATTTAGCAATGACCGGTGGACAGGTTGCATTTGATATTGATGCCCTAACCCATAGTGATGATCCGTATGCACAAATTGCACGGGGTGCAGTTCAAATTCAACCTCCTGTTATTCTGCCAAGTGAAACAGAACTTGAAGAGCATGCGAATTGGGTCAAACAATTTGAAGAAAAACAGGGCACGCCTTGCCTTTTTGTAAAATAAAATCTAAATTTGCTGTTACTTTTTGTATTTAAACCCTGAATACATACGTTATAGTAAAACGATAAGATGGTCCGCCTAAACCTAGGCGGTTCACAAACAAGATAAAACCCTAGGAAAGGTGCAGATCCATGTCTTACCAAACCTCTATTCATTTTGATCCAACGGCATTACTGATAATAAAAAGTGAAGTTGATAACTCAATCAAATTGGTCGAATCAGCAGTCAGCACCTTAGTTGAAGATCAAACCCTGCCTTTTGGTATAGATGATGCACTCAATCAATTTGAACAATGTGCACAAGTTCTAGCACTGATTGATATGGCAAGCTTAGCGAAAATTGCACAATACTCAGCCGAATTAATGCGCAAGATTATGGGGAACCCTGCGGTTATTAATACAACTGATGTGATTGCACTGAGCGAAGGCACAACTATGCTTAAGCGCTATATCGAATTCATCTGCTTACGTGAAGTGAAAATCCCGCAGTTCTTACTCGATACGCTCAACCGTCTTGAACTGGCTTTAGGCAAACCACTCACTTCAGAAGGCCAACATATTGAAAAATTGTTGGACTGTATTACCCCCGATTTTGATTTACCTCAAGCGCCTGCACTGGAAAAGTCAGCTTATGTGCATCGCTTATACAAATTGTCTTTGAATAAACTGCTTAAGCAAGAAGAAACCGAATTAGATCTACAAGCCATTAAGCTCGTAGGCACTTATTTGGCAGGATTATCTGAAAAGCATCCGAGCAAACAATATTGGAATTTAGTTTTTGTAAGCTTCAATCAAATTGATCAGTTACTGATTAGTGAGCCACGCTTACGCACGCTGGTCAGCATTGAACGTAATATTGCACAATATTTTAATGCAGCAGATCGCTTCAAACCGTCTATAGCGGATATTGCCAATATTTTAAGCTTATGCATTAGCCAAGAAGATGATGTATCGCAACATATTCGTGGCAAACTCAATATTGGTGATGAATTACTCACCGACACCCAATTACAAGTATTCAGCCGTCATTTATATGGCCCCGACTTTGACACCATGCATACCATCAGCGCTTTAGTTACTGCTGAAATGGCCCAAATTCGTAATGATATTGAATTCAACTATCAAAATATGACGCCTGAAAAAACGCAAGAACTTCAGGATAAATTACTGCAACTGGCCAATATTTTTAAAGTTCTCAATTTAAATGAAGCTTGTAACGATCTTTCACGTCAAGCAGCCTCATTAAGTCAAAGTGAAATTTTAAAAGATGAAAACTTTGCACAGCAACTGATGAATTGTATTTTGTCGGCCATGAACTCTATTGGCGTACTTGAGCGCCATCACACTTCTAGTCGCCTGCAACTTCGTGTGAACAACATGAATATCTCACTTGACCGTTTAGACGAAGCACATGAAGCTCTGCTGAATGAAACCAAAATATTGATTAATAGCGCCAGCCAAGCATTGGTACAGTATGTTAGTGATCAAGATTTAGCTCCGTTAGCCACGGTTCCCGTGCAATTACGCGAGATTGGTGGTGCATTACAGTTCTTAAATGCAGAATCTGGTCAAGATGCACTGAATGTTGCATCACGTTTTGTTCAAAATTATATCGACTCCTCAAATGCAATTGGCCCAGAAAATATCAATCATATTTTAGATACCTTGGCGAGCGCAGACATGTTGATTGATAATTTAAAAAACAAACAACCTGTATTACACGCGATGTTTAAGATAGCATTGGACAGTAGCGATAAACTAAAAGCAGCAGCCTAATAATGACTCTCTCACTTGCCTATATTTTCAAGCAACAACAATTGTTGGTTGATGAACACTATCAACTTCCTCAGGTCGAAAGCGTAGCAAGTGATTTGTATATTGGTACGGGTGATCAAGTGATTGCCCGTGACCTGCTAGATGAAGAACCCATTCCAGAAGGTTTGCAACTTATTCCCATTCGCCAATTACTCCAACTTTGGAATATTAAACAGTTTGAACAAGCCAGTCGGGCAATTCAGCTATTAGAATGGCGGCGTAACCATAAATTTTGTAGTCATTGTGGCCAGAAAACCGAAGTACATACTCGTGAATATGCCATGGTCTGCCCTGCTTGTGGCTATCATCAATACCCACGCGTCAACCCTTGCGTCATTACCGTCATTACCCGTGGTCAAGATGAAGTTTTACTGGCTAAAAGTGCCCGTAATAAAAACAGTGAAATGTATGGCTTAATTGCAGGTTTCATTGAAGTCGGTGAAACACTAGAAGATGCGGTTCGTCGTGAAACGCTAGAAGAAGTTGGTTTAAAACTAAAAAATATCCAATATTTAGCCAGTCAACCTTGGCCCTTCCCGAGTAATTTAATGATTGCCTTTAAAGCAGAATATGCTTCTGGCGACATTGAACTACAAGTGGATGAAATTAGTGAGGCAGCCTTCTTTAAATTTGATCAGCTTCCTGAAATTCCATTTAAAGGCAGTATTGCGCATGCCATGATTATGCATGTCATTCAAGGTACAGTCGTCGCAGATGATACGCAGGCTTGGCTGTAAATAAAACCAAGCCCTTTTTATCTCATTATTTTAATGCATCATCCAAGGCCCGCATAATGGCATTTTTGGTGCCAAAGAATCGGCTGAATAAACTAGAAACCGAACCAATCATGGTAATGTGCCCGACAACGGGTACAGAAATGAGCTGGCTATAATTGCCCAATTCTTTGAGTTTAGTATCTAAATCTGAACTATTGCTGTGTCCAACAACGGTGTCGTTGGCTGCGGTAAATAAATAATGCTTAATGCTATTTGGCTCTACAAAATAATACGGCATGACTTGCTGATATGGCAGACTTTGATCAAAGGCATCGGCGCAAAGTGGATCACCTTTGTAATCAAAATGATACGGCCCAGCCAAACCAATAATTGCACGAATCTTGTCTTTGCTTTGTAGTGGATAAGGATGCGGGTTGTATACAGCTGACATGACATTAAATGCCCCTGCCGAGTGACCCATGAGCACAATATTTTCGACTGAAATTTTCAATTTAAGTTGTGACTGATTTAAATAATTCAGTGCCAAACTTAAGTCATCTATATAACTGGGGAAAATATGTTCAGGGGCTAAATGGTAGTTAATCACAGCTACATCAAAACCTTCTTTAGCGAAAGCTTCGCCTATAAAGCTATAATCTTTTTTGTCCCCATGCATCCACGCACCACCGTGTACAAATACAATCAGTGGGCGTTGCTGGCGCGGTGCATTGCTTCGATATAAATCTAGTCGATGACGTGCTTTAAGGCCATAAGGTACATGATTCTGAACCGTATAACCCTGCTTTGGCGTTAAACGATTGAGCGCGTAACTGCCAAAGTCATAAATGCGAAAATTTCGATACATAAATTTCGCAAGTTCAATTTTTTCATTGAGCTGGTTTTTCCAGCTTTTTACATTAAGGTGCATTATTCGGTTCAGCTGTATCCGGATCAATTGCTACTGGGGTTTGTGTCTCTGCCACACCATTTACAAGGGGGGATGAAAAACTAGAAGTATTTGAGCGTGCTTGTGTGTTTTGATCAATATTATCAACCAAAGTTACGATTTTAGTCACATTACCCACTTGCTGTAGCACCTGATTTAAATCGTTAATTTCGGCTGTATTCAAGCGACCCATAACATACAGCACACCATCTTCGGTATGAATATTGACTTTGCTATCTGACACAACAGGTGCTTTCATTATTAAGCCACGGGTATTTGCGGTCACGGCTGTGTCTTGCATAATGGTGTTATAGCTAATTTGATTACCGACTGTAATAAAATTATGAATCGATTTTACATCACTCATGGCTTTGACATTGTCTTCTGCCAATTGTTTTAAATGCACATCTGGCACTTGACCAGTCAGTAGCACATTACCGTGAAAACTATCAATATTAACGCGAGACTGTTTAAAACGTGCATCTAACTTATATAAATTAATTTTTGCCGTTCTTACAATGGAAGAATCAATAAATACCTGACCCAAAGAACGTGCACCACTATCTGTTCCAACTGGGGCACTGCCCGTACCGCCAGAAATAAAACTTGCACAACCTGATAAACTTGCGACACATAACATTGTCATTGCAATACGCTTCAACACTCAGCAAGACTCCTTAATATTTTAATCATTTTCTATCTATGCAGTTACACTGTATATTTTGTTCAAAGATTAATAAACTCTTGATCAAAAGTAAAAGCATTTTCTATCCATTGCTGATCATAAGGGAAATTGGAAAAATCATGCTGTAGTGATTTTGCAAACTGTTGATAAAAATCAAAACAAATCACATCAAAGCGACAGTAATACTGCTGAAATTGGGGGTATTGATTTAAAAAATATAGGGCAGTCTTTAGCATTTTATGTTGTTTGTGTATGGAAACCGTTTCAACAGCCTGTGCATAAGTCGTTTTTGAGCGGGCTTTCACTTCTATAAATAAAAGTTCTTGTTCACGTTGCACAATTAAATCTATTTCACCATATCGGCTATGATAATTGGCCTGTACCAAACAATAACCCTGTGTTTCTGCCAGTTTTAGGGCGTGTTGCTCTGCCCATTGTCCTAAATTCATTGATGTACCCCTATAAAATGACAACACCATGACGAGTATTTTTAAAACAATGGGGCGTGCGTTGAATGGTATTTCCTTGAATCTGGATTAATCCTGTACGTCCTTCAAAAGAAGCCTCTTGTAGTTTTGAATTGTGTAAATACATTTGCGTAATTGTCCACGCATCTCCACCAAAAGCCATTAAGCGTTGATACGACATGGTCGAAGGATTCCTTTCATACGCAGTATACATATCTGTCCAGCCAGAACTATACAACGCAGGTGTATCGCAAAATTTGAGTCCTTGTGGAATTGGCAAATCTTGTTCAATTGCATTCGATAAAGCATAAATCTGTTTTTTGGGCAATTTGCTTTGACTGTTCATCCATTCGTTACTTCCCAATAACAGTAATGCCTGATGTTTTTTTATTTTTTGTGGAGGTTCTTTGAGCACATGTAGTGGTATGGAAATTTGCGTCATTAAAGCCATTAAAAACAGTTCATGCTCATTTTCCGTCCCCGCCTGACGTATGGCATAAATCTCTTTCATCTGATCTTTTTCTAAGAGGTTTTTTAATGCGCTTGCATCATGCTTTTTTGCTAAGCTAAATTGTGAAATATTAGTAACCTGCGTTGAGCCTTCATTTAAAGCCAATACACGTATTTTCGGTTTGGCCTTTATTAAAGCATCGACATCATTACGTGATAAAGGCCCAATAATCATTTTAGTTTTTTTCGTGATGTGCTTTTTTAACAGCTGCGCCATTGAATTTTGATCTGAATTTACAAATTTAATTGGTTCTTTTTCATCAGAAGCCTCATATGCGCTTTGAAAACCAAGTTTGATACTCGAAGCGACTCGCGCCATAGGCCCTGATTCGGGTAAAATAACCAGAACCTCTGCTTGGGCGTAAGTCACACCTCCTATCAACGCCACTACAAGTAATTTTTTCTTATTCTTTCGCTTATTATTAAACATGGAGAAACCTATGGGTGCTCAGTTATTTGTTGTTGCGACTCCAATCGGGCACTTAGATGATATTAGTTATCGTGCAATTAATGTACTGAAATCGGTCGATATTATTGCCGCTGAGGATACACGAACTTCAGCACAATTGCTCAAACACTTTAATATTCCAACACCTTTGACCGCCTGTCATGAGCACAATGAAAGCAATAAAATTACTCATCTAATTCAACGTATGCTTAAAGGCGAAAGCATGGCTTTAATTAGTGATGCAGGCACACCGCTGATTAGTGACCCTGGTTTTAAGTTGGTTCGCGCAGCCCAAGAGCATAATATTCAAGTCATTCCTGTACCTGGTGCATGTGCAGCGATAGCCGCATTAAGCGCTGTAGGTTTACCCAGCGACCGCTTTAGTTTTGAAGGCTTTTTACCCTCTAGACAGTCACAGCGTATAATTGCTTTACAAAAATTAAAAGACGAAACACAAACCATAATTATTTATGAAGCGCCTCATCGTATTTTAGATTGTGTCAAAGACATGGCTGAAATTTTTGGTGCAGACCGCCCTGTTGGCTTTGCTCGAGAAATTACCAAGACCTTTGAAACCATCAAAAAAATGACACTTGGCGAATTGGTCACTTTTGTTGAATCTGACCGTAATCAGCAAAAAGGCGAAATTGTTTTGGTGATTGGTGGCGCAACTGAAGAGAAAGATTTAGAACAAGAAAAACTTGATCAATTACTCACCCGTCTCCTGCAAGATTTATCGGTGAAAGCGGCCTCGCAACTGGCTGCAGATTTAACAGGAATAAAAAAGAAAATTGCCTATCAACGTGCTTTAGAACTCACTCAAAGCAACGACGAAGAATAAACTAAATGGCTTTAAACACACTAAAATCATCTTGGTTTTAGTGTGTTTAAACATAAAAAAATGAATATCTGAATACAATAATTTTAATAAAAACCCATGAAAAAACTGACTTTTAGACCGATCTATCTTTTGAACGCACTTTGGCTCATAGGCTTAATGCATATTCTTTATTATGGCCTCCGACCCTATAGACACTATCGTTATGAAGATAGAGTGCAACCTGATACTCAGGCCGTTATTTTAACGCTTGGACTCTTTTCATTATTTTTTATAGTGGGAAATATCATTCAATTGATCCCAATATGGAAAAAATCTCGCTATCAGTGCTATATCTTCCTCAGCGCCGTTCTCATTTTTCAGACCTTGATTGCATTTATGGGTGCTATGCATGCCCCACCTTACTGGGCTACGTTTATTATTAATGGCCTATTTTTATTATTCATCCATTTTTTGGCTTTTCCCATTTGGGCTCTTTACCATACATACAAAAACACCGCTCAAAAGTAGCGGTGTTTAAGTTTTGTCGATTAGCTCTGAGCAGCTTCTTCGTCTGGTGGTACTTCTGTAATACGACCACCGCGCGCTAAAAAGGCAGCAACTTCATCTTCCAACGCCTGACGCTGTTTTAGCTTCGCTGTTACTGTCAAAGTTTCAGCTTCTGCTGTATCACCATCGACAGCACCTTCAGACGTATCGGACGCGCCTTTCTCAGCAGCTTTGGCTTCATCTTCATCGACTACAGAGTCTTCTGCATCGTCATAATCATTCATATCCGTCATCTTGTTCTCCCCACGAATGACCGTTTATACCGTTCAAGGTAAAACTGTTTTGGATTTATGAGGAATTTATCAATCTCTATGCGTTTCGCATAGTACCAATACCTCAAAATTCGTATCTTTTTTAGTCAAAATCGTAATCTTTTATTTACGAATGTTTAAAAAACTCTCTATTTCGCATTATGTGCAATAACGCGTCTCTTTTAACAATGACATTCCATTGGCTTGTGCCATGAACGCATCTTTTAAAACAGGCTGATTTTCGACCTGTTTCAAGCCAAAGTTACGCGCCCAAACCACAGGAAACAAAGTGGTTGTTTCTAGCCAGCCAATAGCAGACATACTGTGCATCATGGCATCATTTTGTCCTTTACGACGATGTTCATAACGCTTTAAGGTTTGCTCATGCGCCCAAACCCCACGTGATTGATCATGCAATAGCGCATCACACAATACAGCCGCATCTAAACAGCCAATGTTGACCCCTTGACCCGCAAGTGGGTGAATCACATGGGCAGCATCGCCAATAAGTGCTAAGCCTGCTTTTACATAATGTTGTGCTGCTCTTGCCTTTAAGGGAAATTTTGCGCGTGGCGTTGCCTCTAAAACTTCACCCAACATATGATGGCTTTCACGGGTTAATAAAGCGTTAAAGTCATCATCAGACAACGCAACATATTCATCGGCAAAATCATCGGGTAATGTCCAGACAATCGATTGCCAATGACCGTCTTGCTCTGGCTTTAAACTGGCCATGGGTAAAAATGCCAAGGGCCCTGTTTCTAAAAAAATCTGGCGAGCTGTATGTAAATGTGGTTGTGCAGTACGAATGGCACAACTAATCCCTGCTTGCTGATAATCTAATACATCTAAATCAATAAAAGCCTGATCTCGTACAAAGGAGTTTGCGCCATCGGCACCAATCACCAATTTAGTTTTTAACTGTGTACCATCGGCCAAATGGATATGCCAAATACCCACACCCTCTTCTACGCGGTTCACTTTGACTTGGGTGCGATAATCGTCTAATTGTTGTAGCAGTTGCTGTTGAATCGCCAAATTTAAAATACTCGGTTCAACCATCGAACCGAGTGCTTGTTCAGCACTTGGCCTTTGTTCAGAACCTTGCCCGAAGTTTATTTCGCCATAACCATTTTTATTCCAAACCTGCATGGCGCTATACGGCATTTGGCGCGCTAAATTTTCCCACACACCCACTGTTTTTAGTAAGTGAATGGTCGCTTGGCTTAAGGCTAAAACACGTGGATTCGCCACCGCTAAATTTTTCTCTACATCTAAAATGGGCGCAGCATCTAGCACTGTCGCTTGAACACCACCTTGTGCCAACAGCAAAGCCGCTAAACCACCCACTAAGCCACCACCAATAATGACAACATCTAAAACTTGATCAGCATTTATGGTCATGCTTTTAGCCCCATTGCATAATTGGCCACTAGCGGTTTAATGCCGGGAATGGTATCGAAAGCCAGTAAACCTGTATTACGAATCAATTTTAGAATAGGATTTTGATTACTAAAACCACGTACGACTGTGTCGCAGAATTTAATGACACGTTGCTGGTCGGTCAGGCGCGATTTTTCGTAATCTAACAACATGGTTGCATCACCTAAATCTGCACCTTGCGTGGCTTGTTCTATTAAATAACGGCGTAGCACATAAGCATCACGCATACATAAATTAAAACCCTGACCTGCGACAGGATGAATAGTGTGGACTGCATTGCCCATTAAGACCACCCGACCCACTGCCTGTTTTTCTGCCAAAACTTGTGACAAGGGGAAACTAAAGCGCTTGCCTGTTTTTTGGAATTTTCCAGCACGGTCACCATAGGTTTCTTGTAAGGCATCTAAAAAATACTGATCGTTTTCATCGCCTAGCCATTCACCCTCTGTGCCTTTTTTTACAGGCCAGACCACAGAACGACGGTATTCACCCGGAAGTGGCAATAAAGCCAATGGCCCTAAAGCACTAAAGCGTTCAAAGCCAATATGCTTATGCGGTTTAGATGTTTGTACCGTGGTCACAATAGCCACCTGATCATAATCATGTTCAAATGCACTAACCCCTAGCGCTTTACGGCAAAAAGAGTCTCGGCCATCTGCTGCAATGACTAACTTTGCTTGTAATTTGTGAGTATATTCGCCACGTTTTGCTTCAATAAACGCCAAGTCTGTATCTTGTGTTAAAGAAGTCACTTGTACGCCATCGATTAGTTCAATTAAGGGTTCTTGCTTCACTTGTTGCAATAACACCCGCCCTAGCCAGGCATTTTCAATCACCTGACCAAAGCTTTCGACTTTTTCTTGTTCTGCTTTTAAACGTGCTTTGCCGAAACTGCCTTGTTCAGTAATGTGGACTTCATAAATTGGGGTAGCATATTCCTGTAACGCATTCCACAAACCTAATTCTTGATAAATTTGCACAGTACGACGCGATAAGGCGCTATTACGTGCATCGAAACTAGAATGATAGGGTGCAAGATTTGCATCATCATAATTTGGATACTTAATGGCTTCGAGCAACTTCACTCTAATATTTGCTTTTGCCAACATTAAAGCCAGACTAAGTCCGACCATACCGCCGCCAACAATGATGACTTCTTGTTGCATGCTTTCATCCTTTTTATGAAGTATTCGAATTCAGGAGATTCACTCGAAATACGTATAATCTGTAATGGATTTTATATTACATCAAGGGCATGCATTTTTATAATGAATTAGAAATTTGTTGCAGGTTTTTACATTGAATGGATACATGATATGCAATAAAAATTACGGCCATATCTATATAAAAATTCTTCAATACTTGTTGATAATATTTGATCCATCTAGCAATAAAATGCTCAAAAATCAGTCAAAAAACATAAATAACCCTATAAAAAGTATAGATATAGAAAGCTGAAATATCTGTCTATCTCTAATGAAATAAAAGGTCCTAATAAATTTAATGTCTTAAAATCTAATTAATTATAGATTTACATATCAAACCAACAATGAAATAAAAATACTTATACTTCCAAAAACTAGTAATACATAAAAGAAATAGAGTTTACTAAATTCTATGACGAGGATTTTTCTGTGCCATTATGAGTTTTTATTTCTGATGAATATTCAATAAAACTCTTAAAAACCATCTAATTAATTTCAACAATCTAATAAAAAATTATTAAATTTACGGACGTTTTAAACGGATTATCTCTCATATAATCAGAATCACGGATAAGGTTTTTTTAATATCATATTCATTATTTTAATATGTATTATAACTCAATTAAAGTATCTATATTTTTATTGGTAATAACACCCAGACTAGCGCTTATTTTTTTGTTTAACCTAAAATAAAAATCAAAAATAATTGAATAAGCAACTTAGATATTTTTCAAAAACCCCTCTAATCCTGTTGGAAACTCCTATAGTTTCATTAGATTTTGTGAATATTGTTTCATCATTTTTTACATAACTTTATGTAGTTAAAATAAACAATTTCTCCGCTTGGTATAAATAAAATTATGATATACATCACAAAAAAATTAAATATAAAAACAAATTACAAATAGCAACCTATAGTATTGAATTCAAACAAATTACATGGAAAAACACATCTCCCACATCAATTTAACTTTAGAAAAATTAAACAAAAAAAGTTAACAACAATCTATCCCATTGATTAAATAGACTTTTAATTGTTTATCAATCTCTGTATATTGTGCCGGCTTAGAGTTCTGGTACAAAAAATGGTCTTACAGCAATATAAAATTGTTTTCGGTGGAACAATGGGAGCAGGTAAATCTGCCGCCATAAAAACGTTATCTGATATAGGTGTTATCAGCACTGAAGCTGTAAAT
Source organism: Acinetobacter celticus (assembly GCF_001707755.1). GTDB lineage: Bacteria > Pseudomonadota > Gammaproteobacteria > Pseudomonadales > Moraxellaceae > Acinetobacter > Acinetobacter celticus. Next base: position 466,408 of record NZ_MBDL01000009.1, read on the forward strand.
ACAGACACTCAATCGCATCAAAAAGCCTTAACCACCGTAGGTATTGATTATGGTGAAATTAGTTTAGACGATAGTACTAAAATAGGTTTATACGGTACTCCGGGACAGGGTCGTTTTGATTTTATGTGGTCAATTGTATGTAAAGGGGCAATCGGTATTGTCATTTTAATTGATCACAGTAGTTCCCAAAGATTGAAAGACTTAGAGTTCTATTTAAATGCCTTTGAAAATTTAGGCACGAATATTGTTATTGGAATAACACATTTAGATTTACAACATGATCAAAAGTTAAAAATATATCGGGATTGGATGCAAATTTATAAAAAGGATTTTCCTTTATTTGCAGTTGATGCACGTAAAAAAGATGATGTTTTATTATTGATAGAAACGCTCATTACAAAGTTAGAAATTCAACCGGCAATAATGCTATGAAAATGATGAATCCTCATGCAGTAGGAACAGAGCTCAAAGCACTTTTCAGTCAAGAATTGCACGCTTTTTTAAATGAAGTAAATGGCGTAAATCTTGTTATGTTATGTTCATCTGATGGTTTTGAGCTTTCTTACGCATCAAAAAAAACAGAGAGAACACAGGGAAAATTGCAGCTGTAAGTAGTTCTATTTTAACCATGGTCTCAGCCTTCATCTCAGAAATTGAATTAATCGGATGCCAAACAATCACTATAGATGCAGAAAATGGCAAAGCATTTTTAACGACGGTAAATCATCAACATCAGCCATTGGTCATGGTTTCTGTGACCAATAAAGATATTTTAATGGGACAAATGTTGTATTACTTCAAAAAACTGAGTGATAGCTTGGCCACAGCCCACATCGAAAAAGCTTCTTAGATATTAAACGTATTTACCAAGAATTTAATTTCTAGACATAGCTAATACCATGATTTTAATATAGGTTTAAAATGACGAAAACTTTAAACATAGCAGTATTTGGTTTAAATACGACAGACATAAACCAATTAAAAACCCAGATTGTGTTATGTCTACCTTCAAATACTCAGCCCAATTGGGTCAATATTGCTGAAGAAAAAATTGATGTGCTGTTTGTCACTGATATTTTTTTTAATTCTATTGGTATTCAAAATACCTTAAAAGAAAGAGCTCAACGATATTTGAAATTAACAAAATCAAATCGTGATTTTGGGAAAATTATTGGTGATCAATTATTCTATCCTTTTTCAGATTTAACATACTTGTCTAAGTGGTTTTCACAAGAATTATTACCGAATACAGATGAAACCATTCAACTGAAGCCAAATAACAAGAATTTCCACCTTAATACCAAAAATGAATTTCTGACTGTATTGAAGTCAGAAACGACATTAGAACAAGTCTTTTCAGAAATATTTACACCTCGTAATGGGTATATTCAATTGTTTGATGCAAATGGGTTCATTGCACTTGTCGATACACGCACAGAACGTGTCTGGATTGAAGAAAATATGACTGGGCTACAGTTTAATGATTCTTTGAATCAAACCTATGCGACGAGTCAAATTGTTCACGAAAATACTGAAGGTAAATTAATTTACGATTTACGAACATGGTTGTGGCAAACCTTAAGCCATTCTTCGATGCTAACGCTTCCAAAAGCACAAATGAATCAGAATTTTAAGTTAGATATTTGGCCACAATTTGCAAAAAATATGCATCGGCGAGATGACTTAAAAATGGCAGCCTGTTTCTCAGAAGGAGCCAATATAAGGGCTGTTCAACAACACCTTAATTCAACGGATGAAAAAATATTGAATTTTGTAAGTTGCGCAAGCCTACTCCAACTAGGACGATTTATTGAATCTGATGAAGTTAAATTTTCTACAGATATCAACCAAATTCAAATGAACCAGACCAATAAACTTCGTAATTTTTTTGGAAAATTTCGAAAAAAACTTGGCTTATAAATAAGTTTTCCAAGGAGAAAAACTATTCTTAAGGTATAAAAATGGCATGTATTAGTTTAGAAACATTAACCTGTTTAGATGGTTTTGTTGTTACTGCATTGGTTGATAGCGACAGTGAGTTAAGAGTTCTCATTCCATATAAATAGAATGGATGATGCTTAACAAATATTCGAGTACAACTCAAAAACTCGGTCTAAAACAGACTATTAGGCAACAGATTTGTTGATTTTATGAACAATTTCTAGCATATCAATTTGTTCAATATTGATATTAAAAACTGACTTAAGCGTAGTCTGATAATCATCAAGAGTAATAAGCTCTTTTTTAGTTGAACCTGATTTACTGTGTATTCTTAAGACATTATTATTTAATGATATTCTTTCATTATTTTTGATAATTGAAAGCATTAAGTTTTGAGTAAATATAGACTTTGGTGAAGTAGAAATATACCAATTTGCAATAATCAGGTCAGACTCAGCGACCGCTTGCTCAGGATTAAAAGCATACACATTCACCCACACATCTTTCACATAGGCTTGCACCATAAATTTCATTTCTGTTAAAGCAAATTCGGGAATATCAGTATCTTTCACATCAATCAAACGAAATTTTTCCAATGGTGTTTGTTGTATGGTATTGACTTCATTTAACGATAAAACTCCCGTTGGGGTCATTCCACCAAACCCAGGGTCATATAAATACAGAGTTTGATCAGTTTTAACAATTGTGACCAAATGAGTTCGCGTCGGTGTCATCTCGACCTTTATGTTCTGATAATAAACTCTTCCAAGTAAATTAAATGCTTCAAAACCCAGCTCGTTTAAAACATTTTTTGTCAACGTACTTTGTTCTAAACAATAGCCTTCACGCCCTTGATCTAAAAGTTTATCGGCAATAACTTGAATATCTAATGAAACGTCATCCCCTAAAAATGAAGCTAAATTTCCGAATGGGATATTTTGAATATGTAAGGCTAAAAGCTCTTTTAAGTTTTCTAAAGTCGGGGCAAACTCTCGATTAAATCCAATTTTTTTTAGATATCGTTGAGAAATTGATAGATTCAAAGCCATAGTCGTTACCCAATGAATAATTTTACATACTTTAATATCATATTTTTATAACCGCACTTTTAACAATCACTTTTATAAATAACTTTAAATTGATTGAACATCAAGTTCATGCGAAATAAAAAAGCCAATCTTCCGACCAGCTTTTTTAATTTTTAGATTCTGAGGCAAAGTACAACAAAGATTACTTCGACTGCGCCATCAAGGTTTCAATATCTTCTACAGATTTCACCACAGCAGCAGTTAACACACGTGGGCCATTTTTCGTTACAGCCACATCATCTTCAATACGAATACCAATACCGCGCCATTTTGTATCGACAGTTTCATCATCTGGTGCAATGTACAGCCCTGGCTCAACCGTCACCACCATACCTTCTTCATAAGTACGCCAGTCACCCTCAACTTTATAGGAACCCACATCATGCACGTCCATACCTAACCAGTGCCCTGTTCCATGCATATAAAATTGGCGGAAACTTTCTTTCTGAATAATTTTTTCAAGATTGCCTTGCATTAGACCTAAATCGAGTAAGCCTTGAACCATAATACGGACTGCAACATGGTGTGGTTCTTTATAAGAATTTCCGACACGCACCGCATCAATTGCCGCAATCTGTGCTTTAAGAATGACCTCGTACAATGCTTTTTGTTCTGGGCTAAATTTGCCATTCACAGGAAAAGTACGCGTAATATCTGATGCATATAATTGATACTCGCAAGCAGCATCAATCAGTACTAAATCGCCATCTTTGAGTTCTTTGTCATTTTCTACATAATGCAAAATACAGCCGTTCGCACCGCCACCGACAATACTGTTATACGAAGGTACACAACCATTTTTGCCAAAGACATAATTCAGTTCAGCTTCCAACGCGTATTCCATCATGCCCGGTTTGACCATTTGCATAGCACGCGTATGGGCTTCTGCAGAAATATCCGATGCAATCTGCATCAGCTCTAATTCATCTGCAGATTTATGCAAACGTAGCTCATCAATAATTCGGTCTAGCTGAATAACTTGCGCAGGAACAGATGCTCCTTTACGTGATTCGCCACTTGCAGTCGAAATCCATTTCGCGACACGTGCATCAAAATCAGCTTGCTGACCAATACGGTAGAACAATTTGTCTTTGTTCTGTAGCTTTTCCAAAATTTCGTCATCTAGCAAATCAATGGCATAGGCTTCATCTGCATCATAGTCATCGACAGCACCGTCTACACCTGCGCGATAACCATTCCAAATTTCCATTTCGCGGTCACGTTCACGGCAAAATAAACTATAGCTATAGCCTTCTTCTTCCGTGTCAAAGGTTTCAATCACCGCAACCGCTTCAGGTTCTGCAAAGCCTGTCAGATAGAAAAAACTGCTGTCCGAACGGAATTTATAGTCTGCATCACGGTTACGCATTGCAACTGGACTGGTCGCAATAATGGCAATACTGCGTAGCCCCATTTCTCCTGCAAGAATATCGCGGCGTTCTTGAAAGTCAGCTTGGATTAATTTTTTCATCTGAATACTTCTTATCACTCTTAAAATGTAAAAAATGGAATGGTTCTGCTCAAAATTAACTTGGGCGGTGCGGTGTGAACATTTCTACAACACTATTTGTTTCAGCTGACTTCTTGCTCGAAAATAATTGCAAAAGCGGACTATCTGCAACTTCTATTTTCTGACGTCCCATCGACAAACTCACAGGAATTAGACGAACAAACTCATAAAGTTCCTGATAACTTTCTTCACCTTCTTCGTCATCATCAGATTCATCAAACTCGACTGAAGCCACATCTTGAAGATGCTCAATCAGTTCTTTTTCTTCGCCACGTAAGTGACCCGAAGCCAGACCAAAGCCCAGAACAACGCCTGTGCACCAGTCTGCTAGGGCTCGTACACGTTCCGACAAACTGTGTTCATCGTCTGGAAGTAATGGCAAATAGTCCAATTCATCTTCAGATAAAGTATGCGCAATATCTTCCGTTTCACCTGCTAAAATTGCAATTGCTTCATCACTAATTTCCAACACTTCTAGTGTCGCTAAAATTTGTTTCCACTCTTCGCGGGTCGGTACAGTTGTTACACAAACAATACCCGTAAGTAAGCCATGTAGCTCGCTTGGGCTTGAAATCTCTTCGATTTCACGGAAATTGTTGTTCCATTCTGACCAACCTGAAATATCGTCTTGCATTCGTTTATCCAATCTCTATACTTCTTATATATTACCTTTGTTTGCAATACTGTGCGACCACGATATGTTAGAAGAATTACAGCGACTGCAAGCGCACCTAAGCGTTTTAAAAACGAAACTTGCACATTATGAAAGTGAAAACTCATCACTTACAGAAGATAAAGATTCTGCAAGCGAACAGCATCATGCACAAATTGTGCACAAAAACGGCATTATCACGCAAAAACAAGAAGAAATTGAAACGCTGACAGAGCAATTAACTGAATCACGCTCTCAATTTCAACATTTAAATAATGATGCAACGTCTTTGGCAGACCGTTATAGTCGGCTAGAAAAAAGCTGTACCGATTTAAAAAATCGGTTTCAGGAGATTTTGGCAGAGCGGAATGAACTGCGTATCATTAAAGAAAAAATGCAAAATGAGCAACGTCACGCACAGCAAGAAATTCAAGCGTTACAGCAAGAGCGTGAACGCCTATTGCAAAAGAATGAACATGCGAAAACCAAAGTTGAGGCTATTATTCAGCGTTTAGCAATTTTGGGCACCGCACAAGATCAACATGCACAAGAGATTCAACAACTGGCTCATCCAACTGATGCGAACGAGGAAGTTTAAACATGAGCGAACAAATTGCTGTTGATTTAAAAGTCCTAGGTCATAACTTCCGTTTAGCCACGACGGCAAACCAACAATCCGAGCTGGAACGGGCTGCACAACTCTTAAATGATAAGTATGATGAGTTTCGTCGTAAAGCACCGCGTATGGAACCCAGCAAACTCATAATTATGATTGCGCTGGAGCTCATGCAGGAAGTGTTGAATATGAATAAAAGTTTGCAAGAATATGAACATTGTGAGCGCTTACTTCAAACAATTCTTGAAGAAGTTGAAGATCTTGCTGTATAAGCAAGATTTTTTGCATAAAGCATAGCCACTTGAATACCCCTTTACAGTTATGTACAGCAAAGTATTTGCCAAGTAGCTGTTATCCGTTATACTTGCTTTAACTCTGAAGTGTTCGCCAGCGGGTCTATTCCCCTGCCGATACTAACACTTATGGATGTGTTCTGTATATTTAGAGTGTATGCCTGCCCTGTGTAGGTAACCCAGCAAGTGTACGTCACATCCACCTTGAACTCATCGGGTTCAGGGTAACGACACATGCAGCGGCATTTTCGGAGCTATTTTCTAATTCGTTAATCACAATTAAAATATAAAATTACTTCCTACACCTCTCTGAATTTTTAATCTTCGTGGCTTATCAACTTTATTATATAAATGAATGCTAATATTTCATTCAATAAGCCTGTAGCCAAATCTCATCTACTTTGTGCACAACCATATACCCTTTTCTCGTCGTACTTCATATAACTTGAAATGTAGGGTACATGGATTGCTTAACATCAAATCTATTTTATTTTAAACCGTCAGTCAGCCGAGATGATCTAAATCTATTATCGTTCTCTTAAGGCTTCTTGCACTTTGTTGAAAGGTTTAATTAAATAATCCAGAACTGTTTTATCACCAGTTTTAATGTCCACAGTTGCAACCATACCTGGGGTAATATTAAATTTTTTGCCTTGTTTATTTTCCAATTGATCTAAATTGGTTCGAATATAGACTCGATAATAAAACTGATCTTGCTTCACTTCATCACGCAAAGTATCGGGTGAAATGACGGTCACTTTTCCTTTTAAGCCACCATAAATAGAATAATCATATGCAGTAATTTTTACCAAAGCCTCTTGATCTGGACGAATAAATGCAATATCGCGTGGTGATATTCGCGCTTCGACAATCAATTGCTCATCCAAAGGAACAATGGTCATGAGTTTGCCATTTTGGGTAATAACACCACCCAAGGTCATTACATCTATTTCTTTAACAATGCCACGTACAGGTGATTTAAAGATCGTCCGACTTAAAGAATCTGACTTACCTTTCACAATTTGTGATTGAGTTTGAATATCAGTATTGGCTTTTGCCAATTCTTCACGTGCTTTCACCAAATATTGATTTTGTAAATCATTCATTTGATTGCGTAAATCGGTTGCTTGGCGTTTTAAGCGCAATACCTCTACTTCACTGGCCGCGCCTTTAGCGACCAGAGGTTCTGTCATTTTTAATTCCTGATCAACCAAAACAAGGGCTTGTTTTAAACCAGCCACTGAATCTTCTAAATTTGAGCGACGTGAGTTATATAATGCTGTTTCTGCTTCTACCAACGCCTCTTCTTTTAACACTTCTGCAGGAAATTTCAATGCAACGCCATTCACTTCTGCACGCAAACGCGCAGCTGTTGCTCTTGAAGCCACCAGTAAAGACGCGGACTCACCAACATTAGATTCAAATCGGGTCGGATCAAGCTGTGCAAGCACTTGACCTTGTTGCACAATTTGCCCTTCATGAACATTCAATTTAGTTAAAATACCACCCTCTAGAGACTGAATGACTTGCTCTTTTGAGGATGGAACAACTTTACCCGTTCCTGTTGAAACCTCTTCAAGCTTAAACAACCAAGCCCAAGTCAACAAAGCCAGCATTCCAAGACAAATGACCCAAATAAACAGACTTGCTTTAGGCAATTGTGGATCTGACCCATGCTGTTTTCCCTGTTTATTTTGCTGGTTCATGCTTCTGTCCCTGATTCATTGTAGATTGCTTTAATATCTGTTCTTTTGGCCCATCCATCACGATTCTGCCATCATGAATCACAATAATTCTGTCCACCAACTCCAATACCGCACGACGATGAGTGGCAATGACTAAGGTTTTTTGCCCCAACCAAACTTTTAGCTGTTCAATTAATTGTTTTTCAGACACATCATCTATAGACGCTGTAGGTTCATCTAACAATAAAATATTCGGTTGACGAAGTAACAATCGCGCTAAAAGTAAAGCTTGTCTTTGACCGCCAGAAAAACCGACCCCACCTTCTAAAATAAGATGATCTAACCCTTCTTTTTTATTTTGTACAAAGTTCAATGCCCCTGTCATTTGTAGCACATTTAAAAGATCTTGATCTGTCGCTAAGGGTGCACCTAATTTTAAATTTTCCCGCACGGAACCAAAAAACAGATGAGCATTTTGGTTCAGCAACCCCATATCACGCCGAACATCTGAAGGGTCAATCAATCCCAGATCAATTCCATCTAATTTAATCTGACCTTGTACGGGTTCTTGCATGCCTGAAAGCAATTGTAATAGGGTCGATTTTCCTGCCCCATTACGCCCCAATATGGCAATTTTTTCACCCGTTTTAATTTCTAATTTTTGAATGGCCAGAGATGCTCGCTCATCATCTTCACCATATTTAAAAACCACATTATTCAGCTCATAATGCCCCAATACTGCAGGTCGATGGATCAGATGAGCATGTGGCGCCTGATCTACCGATCTTTTCATTAATTCATCAAGGCTACTTTTTGCCACTTTTGCTTGCTGTAGTCGTCCCAATACACCCGAAATTTGTGCAATCGGCCCCAACATTCTGGATGATAAAATAGAACAAGCCACCAATGCACCTGTAGTCATTTCACCCTTCATCACAGCAAAACAACCCACTAAAACTACAATAGCAAAAGTTAGCCCCTGAATTTTCTGTGTCCATGCCGTCATTACACCAACCAGTTTACGCTGACGCATTGAAACATCTGCCGACATTTCATTCATATGATTCCACTGATTTTGGAAGCGTGACTCTGCTCGTAATAATTTTATATCTTCAATACCCTGTACTGCTTCGACCAGTGTGGCATTACGAATTGCACCCTCTCGCATGCCTTCGGCAGCCAATTTAGCCAATGGTTTTTGAATAAGAATACCCGGAATAATCATTAATGGCACCACCACCACCATGACCCAGAAAAGGTTGCCACCAATAAGCCAGAAAATCACCAAGAAGAAAATAAAAAATGGTAAATCTGCAATGGCTGAAATTGTGGTAGACGTCACCAATTCACGCACACCTTCCAATTCACGAATTTGTGAAATAAAAGTCCCTGTCGATTTTGAGCGCTCTTTATTTTTAATTCGCAGAGCATGTCCAAAAACCCGATCTGAAATTTTTAAATCGGCACGTTTCCCAATAATATCTGACAAGTAAATACGTGCAACACGCAAACTAAATTCAAAAATAGCCGCAATTAACACACCACCTGCCAGCACCCATAAGGTTGGAATAGACTGAGCAGGTATCACGCGGTCATAGACATTCATGGAAAATAAAATCGTGGCCAAAGCCAGTATATTTGCCATCAATGACGCAACCATCACATCGATATAACGTTTCCAATCTTGTAAAACAATCGACCAGAACCAGCTAGGTTCATAAGGTTTGACATATTCATCAATTCGAACATCTGGAATTGACTTTTCAGGGCGTAAAATATAAATATTTTCAGTATGTTGTTTTAAGGTTTCGACGGTTAAAACCTGAGACAATCCCTGATCACCGCTCAATTGAATACTGGCATTACCATCTGCATCAAGCTTGTCTACTACCCCAACTTGACCATTTTTCATTTCAATAATGATCGGTAAACGCCAAGGATTCAGCACATCTTCACTAAAACTGATTTTTCTCAGGCTGAGTCCGATTTGGCGGCATACTGTAGCCAGCACCTCATCGACCGTCTGGTTCGGGTTCCAGTCCAAATGTAAGCGTAGACTCTCTTCTGAGGGTTCAATACGATAATGTTTTGCGATAGTAAGTACAGCATGAAGCCATGGTTGATAGTTAATTGTATTGCTCATGGCCCGACCTCAATCCCTTGAATAGAGACATTATTTAACTGATAGAAATCTCTAGAACGCCCCGTGACATAAATATATTCAATTAAGCCTGCATAAATGTCATATCGCGCGTTTTCTATTTCTTGCGCCACACTATGAATAGCTTGTTCAGAATTCAATAAATCAACCACCGTTCGTGTTCCTAATTTATATTGTTCTTGATAAAGCTCTTTGGTTCGTGCCGTGGTTTCTCTTCTTGCACCTAAAACTTCCATTTGCTTTTGTTTATTTCCAACTTGCTCACGAAGTAAACCAACCTGATCTGTCACATCACGATAAACCACATTAACTTGTGCTTTGGCCGCGTCTTCTGCATAACTTGCAGCACGTAGCCTTGAGCGGATAGCTCCCCCTTGAAAAAAGTTACTATTCGCTTCAAGCATCACAGAGCTATATAAACCGTCATCTTCATTGTTATTTGGGTTTTTACCATTGAGTGCTTGGTTTAAGCTTCCCTTAACCTGAATGGTCGGATACGTGGTTAATTTCGCTTGCTCTTTTTGTGACTTTGCAATTTCAACTCCTGCTTGAGCGGCCATCATTTGTGGGATACGTTTAAATTCAGGTTCTTGATATAAACCTGCATTACGCACAATATAATCGGGGATATTAAATTGGGCAGCCGTCACATCATAGCCAAGTAAAGTACGTAATTTTTGCTGATACTGTTTAAGTGCGGCCTCTTGCGTAAGTTTATTTGACTCAGCCGCTTCTAAATTAGACTGGGCCTGAATAGGATCTGCCTGACTACTAATTCCTGCACGCGCTCGCAAATTTGCAATCTCGGCAATTCTTGCAATACCTTGAACTTGCTGCTCTGCAATTTTAACAACTTCTTGATAACGGTTAATATTTACAATGGCATTAACTGTTTGAAACGCAATATTATCTATACTTGTGAGCAGCATTGCCTGTTTTTCTAGAAATTTGGCTTCTTCTGTATGAACTGAGTTTTTTACCTTGCCAAAGTCATACACCATTTGTGTCGCGGACAAGGTATAAAGTTGCCGACCTCGCTCACCTGTTGTTAAATCTGCCGTGCTTAAACCACCTGAAATTTGTGGATAATATTGCGCCTTAGCCGTATCAATATTGGCGTTTTGGCCTGCCATACTCGCAATACTTTGAGAGATATCTGGATGTTGCTGTAAAGCTTGGTGAATTGCGTCAATTAATGACACTTCTTTTTGTTGAGTACTCCGACTTAATAGCGGTATTTTTTTTGAACCCACTGGTCTTATTGTTGAATGTGTTACCACAGGTAAAACTTCACGCTCTTGTGGTAAATCTAGCTGAAAACTGTTTAGAGTCTGAATACTAATTTTATTCGGACTACTTTGTTGTGGACTAAAAATTTGACTTACTTCTTTTCGAGCTGAATTTAAATAGTCTTGGAACGTCGTTGCTTGTACTTGCCCAAAAGGGAAAGACAAAACAAAAACCAACCCTAATTTTGATTTAATAATATTCATTTTAAAATCTATTTAAATCCATATTTTTCAGATATTAATAACAATTAAGTTCATATTAAATTAAATACAATCTTATTTTTTTAAAGCAATTTCCTTTTAAGTTAACTATCACTACATTAGTCTAAACTTCCTTAAATATCCCAAATAAAGATTTAATTATTAAGTTTTATTGAGTCGCTGTATCTAACAACTTCTCTTCCCTTTTGATTCCGAATACTATCGAGCCTTGGGGCTTATACCAAATAATGATATTTCCTCAGTTAATCAAAGCTTCGTTATAAGTATACCCATTCATAGTATTGAAATTTTTATACGAAGGTCTATTCATTTGTAATGATCTTACAAAATAAACCTTAAATGATAAATTTGTGCAACCAAGTCCTTTAAGCATTTCCTTATATTTCATATATAAAGTTTCTCATTTTCCAATATTCGTTTTTGTTGTAATTTCGGATATTTTTGTTCTTCCAATAGCTTTTGAATCGCAACTTTTCCTTCAGCCTTATACGCTTTACAATAGGTAGCAGAAACTGATAATTCATCTAAAGCTCGCCATTCATATACACTGGAGTCAACAAACAACCCCTCTACAGGTATTGAAATTTTTATAGCTTGTATTGCAAAATAACAAGATAAATCAAAGTCTTTTTTGCTTCGATAATAACGAGCTAATTCATATAGTGGCTCAGCCCTTTGCTGATCTGCGACCCAGCTTTGTAAATATTCTTTATAAACAATAACTTCTGCTAAACCTAAGCGATCTGCCATCTGCGCCGCCCTAAACTGTGCAACCCAACGCTCTTCTTCCCATCCTCCTGCCGATGCTCGCTTTAAATAAAATTCTCGGCTTTTCTCTAACATGCCTGCATCACGGTAACTTTGTGCAAGATAAAAAACATAACGCAAATTATCAGGCTCATCCTTAAGGCCTTGCTCAAGTAAAGCAATATCTTTTAAATAAGTATCTTTATTTTGTGCTCTTGCGCCATCATGCTGAACAAAAATATTTAGTCCTGTCAAAGTATGCCAGCGATGTGGTTGTTTTGAATGAAGGTATTCGTGTAACACACCTTCCCATGTCCATACTAAATTCGTTGAAATCATGGCATTACGTCGATAACGTAACCCACCATAAATCACTGGAAAGTAATACGCATTTTCTGTTAAAGAAGGCAGTATAAAATTTTCAGTGGCCTGTAACTGTTCATCAGCATCAATAAACAAAAGATAATCTGCATGTGGCAAATCATCTAAAACCGCTAACTGCAATGCTTCAGTCCGATTAAAACCAAAATTTTTCCATGGGCGCTCATGTAATATACCAGGAGAATTTTTTAAATATTCCCGAATAATATCCTGAGTCCCATCTGTTGATCCAGTATCAACAATACACCATGAATCTATCCAAGGCTTAACAGATGCTAAACATCTTAAGATGACGTGCGCCTCATTTTTCACAATCATATTAAGGCGAATATGTTTTTTCATTTTGCTCACAACTCAAATGACTATTTATCTAATAAAAAGGTACTTTGCAAACAAAATCACAAAGTACCTTTTCTCATTCATTACACCCTAATTGCTTAGAATATAATTTGGTTGTTATCTAACAAGGTCTTCAACTGATCTTCAGCCGTTAAACCTAAACTACCTGCAAGAATATTATCCAAGACCAACAAATCAGATTTAGAGGTAAATTCAGTACCAGCACCATCGCGATCAATAGTAATGACTGCTTTGCCATCGGCATTGGTTGCCACTGAAATATAGTCACCAATATTGTCTAATGTTTGCTGACCATCCAGTAATGCTGAAATATCTATCTTGTCTCCATTTGAACCTAGTTCAAAGTCTGTCCAAGTGTCTGTACCATTACCACCTGTGGCATCAGCCATATTCAGTAAGTCAAAGAGTGCTGTATCAGAACCTGCTCCACCACTCATTAAATCATTACCTTCATTGCCTTTTAAGATATCATCTCCGTTACCTCCACGAAGGATGTCATTACCTTTACCACCAGTTAAATGATCATTTCCATCGTAGCCATACAGATACTGATTAGTCGTCAATGATTCATTACCTAAATTATCACCAGATGCCGTTCCTTCTGTCATGTAGCCTGGTTTGTAATTACCCCCTAAAAGACCTCCAAGTACATTGGCACCAAGTAAATTATTTAAGCTCCCTTCACCAACATTACCAGCAAGATCTACTGCAGTAATAGTTGTTTTACTTCCTACATTTAAACCTAACAAACTCTTATCAGCATGAATCGTTTGTAGAAACTCCATCATCTGCAAGTTATCTATTGCTCCACCATCTTTCTTAGTAATAGTGATGCTCATATCATCACTACCGAACAAACTTATTCCTTTTAAAGCATCCAGTTTTATATCAAAGCCAAACTCTTTGGCCATTTCCGTTGAATATTTAAAATTAACACCATTTCCACCTAATAATGTTCCTATTAAGCCGATTAAATCTAATCCTATCACTCCAGAATTAAAATTAATCTTCACTGACGCTAAATTATTATCTGCATCTACGGCAACCAAAGGTTTTTGATCAAGGACGAGTAAGCCTGCAACATCTGCACTAATAATTCCCAATAAAGACCCATCCTTTAAAGCAACAGTTGGATTGGTGTTATCAATACTAATTTTGCCTAAATTGACAACATCATCATTACCTGCAACATCGGTCTGTTTCACTTGTACATCAGTATAGTTCCCTTTTGGTAAGACAAAGCTTGAACCTGTACCAGTTGTCCAAGTCACACCACCATCGGTACTGTACGACCATGTTGCACCTGACTCAACGCCGCCCACATTGATCTTGCCGTCTTGGCTGATGCCATCACTAGCGCTTTCGCCCGTATCGTTAGCCAGTTTTGCCGTCAAGCCTGTTGGTGCTACTGTATCAACAATAACCGTATCTAAATCAACCACAGCACTGTCATTACCTGCCACATCGGTTTGTTTCACTTTTACATTAGCATGGGTACCTTCTGGTAAGACAAAGCTTGAACCTGTACCAACTGTCCAATTCACACCACCATCGGTGCTGTACGACCATGTTGCACCTGACTCAACACCACTAATACTAATCGTGCCATCTTTGGTAAGACCATCACTAGTGCTTACACCTGTGTCATTAGCCAATGTAGCTGTCAATCCTGTTGGTGCTGATGTATCAATAGTAATCGCACCTAAATCAACCACAGCACTGTCATTGCCTGCTGCATCGGTCTGTTTCACCTGTACATTATCATGAGTACCTTCTGGTAAGACAAAGCTTGAGCCCGTACCAACTGTCCAATTCAAGCCACCATCGGTGCTGTACGACCATGTTGCACCTGACTCAACGCCACCCACATTGATCTTGCCGTCTTGGGTGATGCCATCGCTCTTGCTGGTACCTGTGTCATCCGCCAATGTAGCTGTCAACCCTGTTGGTGCTAATGTATCAACCGTGACTGTGCCTACATCAATAACAGCACTGTCATTACCTGCTGCATCGGTCTGTTTCACCTGTACATCAGTATAGTTCCCTTCTGGTAAGACAAAGCTTGAACCTGTACCTGGTGTCCAATTCAAGCCACCATCTGTACTATATGACCATGTTGCACCTGACTCAACGCCACCCACATTGATCTTGCCGTCTTGGGTGATGCCATCGCTCTTGCTGGTACCTGTGTCATCCGCCAATGTAGCTGTCAACCCTGTTGGTGCTAATGTATCAACCGTGACTGTGCCTACATCAATAACAGCACTGTCATTACCTGCTGCATCGGTCTGTTTCACTTGTACATCAGTATAGTTCCCTTCTGGTAAGACAAAGCTTGAACCTGTACCTGGTGTCCAATTCAAGCCACCATCTGTACTATATGACCATGTTGCACCTGACTCAACGCCACCCACATTAATCGTGCCATCTTTGGTGATGCCATCACTTGCGCTTTCGCCCGTATCGTTAGCTAGTTTTGCTGTTAAACCTGTCGGGCCTGTACCGCCAGTGCCACCTGTACCGCCAGTTTCGCCTGTACCGCCAGTTTCGCCAGTGCCACCAGTTTCGCCTGTGCCACCAGTTTCGCCTGTACCGCCAGTTTCACCAGTACCGCCAGTTTCGCCTGTGCCACCAGTTTCGCCTGTGCCACCCGTACCGCC
>NZ_MBDL01000010.1 GCF_001707755.1 Acinetobacter celticus
AATTGAACCGCCGACTTGAATAATCATGTCAGGTACTTCTGCACGTACACCTGCAATCAGTTCATTGAACTTAGATAAACGCTTTGAACCTTTACCATCTAACTCACGAACATGTAGATGTAAAACTGTTGCACCCGCTTCGTAGCATTCTACAGCTTTGGCAATTTGCTCTTCCATCGTTACAGGAATATCTTCAGGGAAATCTTGAGGCATCCACTCAGGGCCATAAGGTGCAACTGTAATTACCACTTTTTCCATGTTTTCTGGGTGCAAGGAATCATCAAAGAACTGCATATACATTTCCTATTCTATTTTTAAATCATTTATTTAATAAAATGGTTTAATCTAAATTTCTTCAGATATACCTATTGTTTTAAGAGGCATCCATTGACTCTTAAAACAAAATATAAGAAGTTAAAAAACGAAAATTGTCTGTATGTCACTAGAATTTATCTTTACGTCATTTATTATTTAATGTTCATTAGAAATGATACGAATGAATGGAATTTTTACGGTTTTGGTTGGCTTTGTTGCACAAACCTATCCTTAAGGGCTGATCCTAGCCAAAATAATGGACAGCTCCTCCCTCTAAAGATAACGTAATGTGTAGTGGTCAACAATTATTGGACACAGTTTTAAGTTTTCTTCGAGGTCTCATTCCATAAACAAAGTTCTTATTCTTTTTTGTTTTTCAGATGGAGAACTGAATATACTAGTGGCACAGTGAGTGCTCCCCCAAAGAATATAAGGGAGTGTTTCTTCTCCCTATCCTTATGGTTTACTTCAAAACTTAATTTCTATCTTTTCTAGGTTGTATGATAAAAAATCATACTAGCATTCAACACTGTAAAAATGGTCATAATCACAATCATGGTCTGTGGTGTACCTGTTGAAAGCCAAGCGAGTAACAGCGAGGAAATAATGCCACTACCGTACTTGTAAGGCGGATGCTGAACCTACCTTTCTGGTACACCATCCAATGCTGCTGTGGTTAAATTAGCGGCAATCATGCCATTCATTGAATGGATGGCCCTAGTTCTCTTATTTTTCAAGTCAATTTCTTATCCCAGATTCAGGTGAGCTAATTAATTATTTTAATTAAAACTTGTACTCAAACCCAATATTAACCGTCCTTCCAGGAGCAGGCATATAACTCTGAGTCAATGCATCTAAATAATATTGGTCTGTCAAGTTGGTAATATTTAAGTTGTAATTTAACTGGTCAGACACCTCATATTTAGCATACAGATCAATTGTTTGTACTTTTTCGTAGAATTTCTGATATGTCGTTACGACCTTATGCCATGGTTTATCCATTCGTGAAATTGGGTTGTGGGTATAATTCAAACGCCCACCCAATGTTAATTTTTGATCCAATAGTCGTGTCCCTACTCCTAAAGCATAGGAATATTTAGGCGGATTCTGTGCTGCAGCATATGAACTACCAAATCCACCATCAACACAATTTGGTGTGCTTGCTGTTCCTTTTACATACGGAGAGTTCGTGGTGTCGCGGATTTTCTGTGCAATTTCGCTATCACATGCCTTCGCCTTTTGGAAATAGTTTCCAGTTAGGTTACTAAAAAATATTCCACTGTCATAAGCCACATTCATTTCAAAGCCTGAAACCTCGAATTTATCCAGGTTTGTGAAATACATAAACTGACTACTAGTGAAATACTCATTAGGATCTAAAAAGCGAGAAATATAGTTTTTATAATCATTATTAAAATATGCAACTTTAAATGAGAATTCGTCACCTGCTGTAATTACATCATTATGCATCGTACTAAAACCTAATTCAAAGTTACGCGCTTGTTCAGGTTCTAAAGAGGCAACTGTTTTTACGTTTGCGGTTCCCATACTCGTTTCAAACAATGATGGCATACGATACGCCAAACTATAGTTTGCATAGACAAAGGTTTCTGGTAAAAAATAATACGTTGTACCTAAACTTGGGGCAAGTTTACGATCATCATTTTTAATTTGATCTAAAAACTTGGCTGTTTTGGCATATTCATCAAATTGATTTTTAAAAATAAATTCTGGATTCTCATCCATTGTCATACACATATTCTGATTTGGACAAAATAATGACTTTTCAGGTTGTTGATTTAGATCTTTAGAGCCATATTGGATATATCTTAAACCGAATCTTAGTTCCCAAGTATCCACAGGCTTATAGAAAGCCTGAGTAAATAAACTCGACTCCCAACGTTTGGCATTTCGAATTACTTGCTCTCCAAGCTTTTCCATCGCAGTTAGGGGAGACAAGTGATCCTGCGGTTTGACATATTCATGTTTGAATTCTAAGCCATTCACCCAACGCAGATCGCCCAAGTCACCAACCAAGTTCGTTTCATTTCGAATATTTGCCCCCCAATTCAGTGCTGTTTG
Organism: Acinetobacter celticus; assembly: GCF_001707755.1. GTDB lineage: Bacteria > Pseudomonadota > Gammaproteobacteria > Pseudomonadales > Moraxellaceae > Acinetobacter > Acinetobacter celticus. Next base: position 2,398 of record NZ_MBDL01000010.1, read on the forward strand.
CGGCATACGTGCATAACCGATAGTATCGGGTTCTGCTGTTTCGTAAGGATGGTAGGGATTAGAACCACTAATTTCATTGGTATTGGTATTAGTGCTCCAAATACCAGCTTTGATATCGACCCAAGGATTGTCAATCGGATTAAAACGATAATCTAGGTTATAGGCATTTAAATGAACTGTTCCTGGCTCCCATTGAGCCAAGCCAGGGGTATATCGCCCTGTTATGCAGTTTCCAAATTTTCCACAATAGCGTTGCAGTGCTGAGGGCATAATGTTGGCTAATTCTGCATTATAGTTTCTATAACCCAATTTAATATATTGTTCATCATCAATATTATATTTTGCTTTGAGTAAAACTGATTCGCTGTCCGCACTGGTATTTAGGATCTCTTCATTTTCATAAAACATACCGTGTGTCACGGTAAAAGCTTGCTGTCCAGATCCTGCAAATCGGTCCTCATGGGCTTTTTGGTATCGATCATACCCATTTTTTCCCGAAAAATAATTCCCTTGTGTTCGCGTTGCATATGCGGCAAGCAGTTCCCAGTGATCATTCTTCCAAGCCGTAGCAATACTTCCTGAACGTGCTAAATCTGTCCATTGATGGCTACGCTCATCTCTGGGTTCTACCCATTGATAGTTACCTAGCCCATTAGGTTTACTGGTCCCACTGGGTGCGATGCTGTTATCTCCCAGATTCCCCTTAATACGCACACCAAAGTTTTTATCTGCAACTAAAATATCTTGAGGTTCAAGGGTATGCATGCGGACTGTTCCACCGATATATCCGCCCTCATTATCGGCAGTGCTGCTACCTTTTTCAATTTCAATACTTCGAATCAGATCAGGGTCGACATAACTACGCTGCTGTGTACCTGAATAACCTCTGTACACATTCACCATTTGTTCACCACCATCAACAGATACACCTACACGGCCTTGACCCTGTACCCCTCGGATATTTACATCAAGTCCACCACCATTTCTAGAATCACCAACAGCTACACCTGACTGCCCTTTTAACATGTCTGCTGGGCTAATATACGTATAACGATCAAGCTGCTCTTTATCTATAAATGCTTTTGAATTTGACTCTTTAAACATATTATTTTCTTTAGATGCATATATAGTTATTTTATCGAGCTTAACTAGAGGCTGCTTTTCTAAAGTCATCGAAATCTTATGTTCATTTTCTGTTGTAGTATCAGCATTAGCTAATGTTTTTACTTTACTCGAATTTTTATTTTCAATAATGACGTATATATTTCCCTGCTTTTCAGTGTTTAAACTGGAACTTTTTAACAGCTTTTCTAAAGCTTGTTCTGCAGACATGCTCCCTTTGACTTGAGGAGCTGTCTTGGTTTGTAGCACATGACCTGCAGAAATGATTTCAATACTACTTTGTTTAGCCAGTTGCTGAATAGACTTCTGTAACGACTGACTTGGTAAATTAAAGTCAATATTCTGAGCATGTAGTGGTGTTGAATAAATCACTGTAGCAATCAAAAAACTTAAAGTTTTGTGTTTACATAGAGGTAAATTACCGCGTCTTTTTTGATGTTTAAATAAGCTCATTTGACAATCGACTCAATAAAAATGCTTCTCATTTACAAAGACGATTGATCTCTAAAAAATGTAAACCTAGTGGGCTGACTTTTTCTTAATTTTCCATTTTTGGGTAGAAGCCTGCTCAACATCTAGCGGTGCTACATACGGTAACACCTGCATGAACTGTTGTACGTTCTGTGTTTTAAACTGACCTGTAATAGGTAAATCATTCAGCTCTTTATCTTCAATATGTACATGAAAATCGCTATAACGCTGAAAGTTTTGTAGCGCTAACAAAAGCGACGTTTGGTTAAAGACCACATGACCTGTTTGCCATGCTTGCACTTGCTCTAAACTCGCCTGCTCTACAGTAGCCAAGGTCTGCCCATAATTTCTTAAAGATTGGTTCTTAGTTAAATGAATCATTGGCGCTTTAGAGTTTCGAATACCTGCCATGACCTCTCCTCTGATTACCGTAACAGATGCATCCGTTTGATTATGCTTATCTACATTAAATACAGTACCTACATCAATCACATGTATTTCACCAGCTAAGACTTCAAAACGACGTTCAAGTGGCTTTAAGAGTCTATTTTCAATGTGCTTAACCGTAAAATTAGCTTCGCCCTGCACCAACTGTATCTGACGACTACGAATACGCTGCTGAACGCGTAGCACGGTATTAGTATTCAGCATAATTTGGCTGCCATCTGCTAGTGTTATACTCTTCTGCTGACCTTTTTGTGTTCTTACTTCATATTGTTCATAGCTAGGGTTTAGTAAAAATATACCCGAAAAAATACCCAACAAAGATAAAGCTGTACCCGTCCTCACCCTCTTTTTCAATTTTCTCTGCCTTGCTCTTTCCAAAATACTTTCTTTGGATGGAAGTAAGGGCAAAAGATCATCTTCAAAACTTGCTAATCGAAGCTGAATATCATGCAAATTGGTCAAACTATTTGTTTTATTCGTCTGTTTTTGCTTCATCTTAAATATTATGATCCATAAAAATAGGCACAAAAGACTGTAAAGCTCGAGTCAAATGCTTAATTACCATGGTTCTTGAAATACCAAGTTGACGACCAGCTTCTATTTGAGTCATATCGTAAAACTGAACCAAAAGAAATACATCTTGGCAAGCTGGAGGTAACAAAGCGATTTGATTTAAAATCTGTCTAGCATATTGGTCTTTGACTACACTTAACTCTAAATCAGATAGTTGTTTAGACTCCAATTGATTTCCTAAACAAATATCTAGCTCATCGGGTTCATAAAATTCAAAGTATTTATAATAGGTCTTATTTTTTTTTAAGTTATCTAAAGCAATATTAATACTAACTTTTTTTAAAAAAGCTATAGGATTTAATAAATTGAAAAACTGTTCAGGGCGCTGGAATACACGTACATAAGTTTCTTGTACAACGTCCAATGCAATTTGTCTATTACCAATTTTAAAACTGACATATTCAACCAATTCATCATAGTACTGCACTAAATATTCATTCGGTGAAGTGGAAGGGTTTACCATTTAAAAGCTCAAAAATATAAAATGATTACTATTATCATTTAATAATGAGAATCATTGCAATTTATTTTATAATATTTTTCACCTATAGTTTTTATACTATTAATGATTTTAATCAAATTTTGCTCAAACAACTCAAGCATTTCTGATGAATTAAAATCAATTGATAGCTATCTATCTTATTTACTCTGAGCAAATCCTCTAACTCAGATTTTAATAATGGAGTTTGAAGTTGTTGTAAACATCCACACTTTTGGCAACTGATTCGAATGTTAGTTTCGTTCTTGTTGACAGAATATAAAGCTTGTTTATCCTCATATTTACATTTATAAACAATACCTACTTTTTCAAAAAGCATTAAAGTTTGATAAACACTTGCAATTGATATTTTCATGAGATTTAGGTCAACACAAGCAATAATTTCTGTAACAGTCCACTCCTTTTCAGCACTTTGTAAAATATGTAATACTACTAAACGTACCAAAGTTACTTTAATATGGACTTGACGAAGTAAAGTTTTCGCCTTTTCTAAATTTTCATTTTCCACAAACATCTTCACTTTTATCGATTTTGTAGTTAAGTCTTTGTCCAAAGCCAAATTTGTACACACACCATAACTAGAATGATGATACTCACGGCTATGACATGTGGCACACTCACGATTAAAAGCACTGCACCTACACACATACTCATTAAGGAAATTAATTTAACGCGTAAGGGCAAGGTTCGATGTGTCTGCCATTGCTGCAAAATTGGGGCAATAATTTTATTATTCACTATCCAATCATGTAAACGCTTTGAACCTTTTGCAGCAAAAATCGCGGCTAAGAAATAAAAGTCAAAAGCTGGTAAGCCAGGTAACAGCAGTCCGACTGTTCCCAATATCAAGAATATCCAAGCTAAAATTATAAAAAACCAACGCATAGCCCATGATTTTGCGAGTTCTTGACTAGGAAGAGACTTATCTGTCAGCACTTGACCCGTTCCAGCTTTTTTCATTTCATTAACCTTTATGCTGAAATTAAGTTAATTGTTTTAGATCAGCGAGAAGATCACCAAAACGTTTAAAACCTTGCATTGCACCTTCAATAATTTGTTCTTGCTCAAGCTCATTGAAATTCGCATCATCTAAGGTTTGCTTAAAACGCTTCCACACGATTGCTCGACCCTCTGGATAAGCAGCTAAATTACGCGCAGCAAAATCGGCATTAAACCCAAATCTGGCTTGCACTTCTTTATATAAGAACGCAGCACCTAAAGTTGAACCCTCGGACACATAAATCCAGCCCAAAGATTGCGGAAAGCTCACTGCATTTGTAGTATTCCCTTCATGCTTTGGTTTTAAACCAAGATCGGCTAAATCGAGGAGTGCTGCTTCAGAGCGTCCTCTCACATCTAAATCTGGGATCAACTGCGAAACATGAGGATCTAAATATAAATGTTCAACATCTTTTTGAAAGTAGTATTGTGAAAGTGTAAACTGAGCATATCTTTCTTTAGAATCCAATGCTTTAGATTCACGCATTAATATTTCCATACGATCGTGCTCTGCTGTAGTTTCTTGTTTTAAACGCGACATTAAACTATCTTGGATTGGATTCATAAATTTTCCCTCTAGTTAAAAATATTGAAAATCAAGTATTTGTAAATAAAATTACAAATAATTAATAAGAAATTTTTCATTCCGATTCATGTTCAATGAACACTTAAATTCAGAAAAGTATTCCTATTTATATAGACGATCAATTTGTCTTGAATGTACACCTACAAACAAATTTATTTATATGATTTTTTAAAAATGATAAAACCCAAAACGAAGAGGTATAGATGCTGAAATCCTACAAATACATGCAGTTCAGATCTACGAACAATGTAAGTGACTCTCAGGTTCTTGGAAATTTACTGAATCAAATTTCTCCTGATGGGCAGATTGATTCTGTCTATACGATGGGATTTATAACAAAAAATATTGCAGGCAAATCATTTCAGATCGACTAGCACATACGGTGATTCGGCCAAGAAAAGTCTTCTTCAGTAATATGAATTTCCAAATGAAGAAACCTGCACCCAAAATCTATCACACAACCAATCGGCCCTCTTATAACCAAGCTTTAATAAAGCGAGGAAATATTTCAATTTGGTTTGATCCTAGGACTCAATGGTATGCTCAGTCACAAGCTAAGCATGGAAGAAATCAAACCTATTCCGATACAGCAATTCAATGCTGTTTGATGATCAAATCTCTATTTCGCCTTTCTTTACGTATGGTCACAGGCTTTATTCGAAGCCTTATTCAGCTCTGTGGTTTAAGTTGGACAGCGCCAGATACACTACTCTTTGTAGAAGACAAAAGCATATTGATATTCAAATTAACTATCAAAAAAGTAATAATGGGTTGCATTTACTGGCTTAAGGTTTTTAGGTGAAGGTGAATGGAAACGTAAGAAGCATCAGCCTGAATATCGTCGGCAATGGCGTAAACTTCATATTGGTATCGATGCTAAAACCCTGAAAATACGGGCTGTACGGCTTAGAACGAATAATGTCAGTGATTCATAAGTACTAGAAAATTTACTTGCTCAAATTCCCTTGGATGAACGAATCGACTCAGTCTATACAGATGGTGTTTATGACACAAAGCACTGCCGATAAGTCATTTTAGATTGAGACGCACATGCGGTGATTCCGCCAAGAAAGAATGCAAAGCCTTGGAAAGATCAGCAAGCAAGGTCTATAAAGCGCAATGAGTTATTGAAAACAGTCAACCTTGAGAAGCAGTGCTTCTCAGGAAGAGCCCTTTGGAAAAAGTGGTCTGGTTATTATCGTCGAAGTTTGGTGGAAACCAAGATGCATTGCATCAAATTATTGGGCGATAAATTAACAGCAAGGAGTTTTTCTAGTCAGGTGAATGAGATTCATGCACACGTAGCCGTCTTGAATAAACTCACAGAATTAGGTCGCCCTCATACCCAAGTTATCACTTAAATTTGAGTAACTTAGGAAAGCTCTATTTTTAAAGTCTTTATGCAACAAAGCCACTCAAAGCTAAAAACCTTACTCCAATGGAAAAAAATCAAATATTTTCCTTCAATACATGTATTGCTTTAAATTCTTTATAAGTAAGTCGATCTACTGAATCTTCTGACAAAGGCTCAATTTCATACATAGACGAGAGGCAGCGTTCTGAAAGCTGTATATACTGCTCGGTACCCTTAGTTTTCCAAGAAATTTCTTTAGCCTCTAATGACCGAATCACCTTAGCTGGACTCCCCAATGCCAGTGAATTTTCAGGAATCCGAGCTTTTGCTTTTACCGTACTGTTGGCACCAATAATGGTATTTTCACCAATTTCAGCCTCATCCAGTATCACGCTGTTCATGCCCACCAGTACATTTTTTCGAATAATACAGCCATGCAAAATTGCGCCATGTCCAATATGACCGTATTCTTCCACTAAGGTCACACTGTCTGGAAAACCATGAATGGTGCATGAGTCTTGAACATTGGCATTTTTCTGAATACGAATTCCACCAAAATCGGCTCTTAATGTTGCGAAAGGACCAATATAGACCCCGGCTTCAATTACGACATCACCAATCAGCACTGCAGTCGGATGAACATAAGCTTGAAGACTAACAACAGGGATCACACCATCTATGGCATAACAAGACATCGTTTTATTCCTTTACAATCCAATTGCTTTAATTGCTAGTTTCTTCCTGCCGCAAACCACCAAAGCGTTTATAAAACTGTGGATGTACAGGTGGCATGGAACCTTCTGAAGTTCGTGCGATATCCATAAAGAATTCTTCACCCATAGCCACCACTGTTTGATACAAGTTACTGCTTAAGTTTCGGGCATTGATGGATAACCAATTTGATGGTAATAATTCAAATGGCAAGTTTGGATCTTTTAATAAAATTCGACGATATTGATGAATCAGTAAAATGCGCAGTTGAAAAGCCTGTACTGGATCTAGCTCATCTTCATTTTCTACTAAATGAAAGAACTCTCTAAACACACCGATGAATTTATCATAACGCTGATGCAACTCCTGAACAGGCCAATTAGTCTCTACCATGAGTTTCACCGTTGGATAAGATTCCTGCCATAACAGCAAAGCTTCTGCCTTAAATACCACCACCTGCTCTGTCATTTTCAAACTCAACAGTAAGTTTTGCAGTTTGTAGTGATCACACCCCGGATAGGCCATGACATTGGTGGCAATATTGGCAAAGCCCAGCCATTCCAGTTCTTTTTTGAGTAGTAGTTTATTTTCCAGTTCAACCGAACTCAGCAGGACCAGATCCCATTTTTGGTCCCATTCCTGATGAGTAAAACTGTAAATTTTTTGATCTGCCATAATGAAGCGCTGGCGACTACTTTCAGTCACTCGGTAATAACTGGTACGGCCAATTTTCTCCGAGACTAGCCAGCCATTTTGAACTAGGCGAAACACGGCAGTACGAACTGATCTCTCGTTAAAACCAAATACATCCATTAACTGAATTAAACTGGCCAGACTGATAATGCCACCGCGGTGAAAAATACAGTCACCAAAGATGGTCATGATTAATGACGTCCCGCTCAGTGCTTCATTGCTAATAAAGTCATCGATTATTTGTTTTAATTTCGGATTCATTTCGTTTAACTTTACCTTTTAAAAATTAGATGATAGACCACTTGACTATCATCCAATAGTACTTCATGCAGACTTACGGATATCAAACACACGTTGTGTCTTCCCTTCAGAGCGTGGCAGACTACCTTCTGGTAGTACCTCCACACTTACACTAATACCCACCATAGTTTTAATCTGGCCCTTAAGCTGAGTCGCCAGCTGATGTGCCATAATATCACTACTATCTTTACGCATTTCGGTACGAATATGCAATGTATCCATATGTCCATGTTTACAAATATGGATTTGGTAGTTAGGAATTAATTGCTTGATCTGTAAAATTTGCTCTTCAATTTGGGACGGGAATACATTCACACCCCGGATGATCATCATGTCATCACTACGGCCCACAATTTTATCCATTCGGCGCATGGTTCGAGCAGTCCCTGGTAATAAACGGGTTAAGTCACGGGTACGATAACGAATCACCGGCATGCCTTCTTTGGTAATGGTGGTGAAAACCAGCTCACCCAGCTCACCATCTGCTAGCACCTCACCTGTTTCAGGGTGAATGATTTCAGGATAGAAGTGATCTTCCCAGATAGTTGGTCCATCTTTGGATTCCAGACATTCCATCGCTACGCCAGGTCCCATGACTTCTGACAAACCATAAATATCTAACGCATCAATGCCTAGGCGCTCTTCAATCTCCTTACGTATTTCATTGGTCCATGGCTCTGCACCAAATACGCCGGTTTTAATCGAACAGTTTTTGGCTGTACCAAATTTTTTCTCGAGTGCTTCAATAATATTCAGGCAGTAAGATGGAGTGACCATCAGTGCAGTTGGTTTAAAATCATGAATCAGTTGCGCCTGACGTTCAGTCTGTCCACCGGACATTGGGATCACGGTTGCACCTAAGCGTTCAACTCCATAATGTGCACCTAGACCGCCAGTAAACAGACCATAACCATAAGACACCTGAATAATATCTTTGCTGGTCAACCCGGCAGCTCGAAGAGAACGTGCCACCATGTCAGACCAGACATTAATATCATTCTGAGTATAACCAACCACTGTAGGCTGACCAGTGGTGCCAGAAGATGCGTGCACACGTACAATCTGTTCCTGTGGAACAGCGAACATGCCAAACGGATAGTTATCGCGTAAATCCTGTTTGATGGTAAACGGAAATTTAGCCAGATCTTCCAGTGATTTTAAATCATCCGGATGTACACCTGCATCATCAAATTTCTTTTTATAAACTGGACTGTTTTGATACGCATGCTGAAGGGTCTTTTTCATACGCTGAAGCTGGACACTGCGTAACTCATCAACCGATGCCGTTTCAATTTTTTCCATTGCATTGTTATTCATATTCTTACTCCTGACACAGTCATCCTGACCATGATTTATTTCATTAATTGAATGATGTTCTTAATCCATATTTTCTAGAATCAGTGCAACGCCCTGTCCTACACCAACACACATGGTACAGAGTGCATATTTTCCCTTACGACGTTTTAGTTCTTTCATGGCCGTGATCACCAGACGGGTGCCACTCATACCTAAAGGGTGGCCTAAGGCAATAGCACCACCATTCGGGTTAATTCTCGCATCATCATCGTGTAGACCCAGTTCACGAATCACTGCCAGTGACTGCGCAGCAAAAGCTTCATTCAGCTCAATCACATCCATCTGTTCCAGACTTAGGCCAGTCTGCTTCAAGACTTTCTGTACAGCTGGCACCGGCCCAATGCCCATATATTTGGCTTCAACACCAGCACTGGCTATCCCGATTACTTTGGCTTTCGGGTTCAAACCATACTGCTTAGCAAACTGCTGATTCCCTAGCAAGACGCAAGCTGCTCCATCATTAACACCCGAAGCATTACCAGCGGTGACAGAACCGCCTTCTTTACGAAATGGTGTTTTTAAGGCTGCTAGATTGTCCAGCGTAGTCTCTGCACGCGGGTGCTCGTCTTGGGAAATGGTGAGGATGGTTTTCTTCGGACCCTTGACCTCTACCTGCAGAATTTCTTCGGCAAAAATACCTTTTTGTTGTGCTACTGCAGTTTTTTGCTGGCTGTGATAGGCGAATAAATCTTGATCTGCACGGCTAATCTGGTATTTCTCAGCCACATGCTCTGCAGTTTCCGGCATGCTGTCGACGCCAAACTGTGCTTTAAATTTTGGGTTGATGAAACGCCAACCAATAGTTGTATCATAAATTTCTGGCGTACGGCTAAAGGCAGTTATGGGTTTGGATTGCACATAAGGTGCACGGCTCATAGATTCTACGCCACCAGCCACAATAAATTGTGCTTCACCCGATTTGATGGCACGTGCTCCTATTCCAATGGCATCTAGACCTGAGGCACATAAGCGGTTCACTGTAATCGCTGGAACAGAATCAGGTAGCCCTGCAAGTAAAGCCGCCATACGTGCAACGTTTCGGTTATCTTCACCGGCCTGATTAGCACAGCCTAGAATCACTTCGTCCAGTTCCGCCCATGGCAATGCAGGATACCGATCTTTGAGATGTTGAATCGGTAGTGCTGCTAGATCATCGCTACGGATACTGCTCAATCCACCGGCATAGCGTCCAATCGGTGTGCGTATTCCATCAAAAATATAAACCTGTTCCATGATTCTTCCTTTTAGCCAGCTACACGTAATGGGTGCTGCTGAGTTTTCTGTGCATGTCCCTGCACCGCTTTCTTTGCTAAATATATACTAGTTCTATAGCGATCTTCACCATAAATACGATACATATTTTCTATAATTTGTAAAATTGTGTAATATCCAATTCTTTCTGCCCACTCAAATGGACCACAAGGATAATTAACACCATATTTCATAGCAGAATCAATATCTTGTTCTGATGAAATATCATGCAAAACGGCTTCACATGCCTCATTTACTAACATGGCGATACTACGTATAACATAAAGGCCTGGATGATCCTTAGACCAAATTGGTATCACATTCATACCTATAAGTAATAGCTCTGTCGCTTGACGCTGTTCTTTACTACAAGCCGGAGATGCAACCACTGGAATCGCTTGGGCATTAGCCCAATCTGCATGCCAGTCCATCAACACCACTGGAGCATGCGGATAAGCCAGTTCAACCGACTCGCCAAGCGATAATCGTAGTGAAAGATCACCTATCAGGATTTCATTCTGTTCTGCCGTATGAAAACTCAGTTCCACATGTGATGCCTGTTTTAGACGTTCAATCAATGCTAATGAATGTAGCCATTCACCTTTTACCGTGACTTTGAGCTTATTTAGCGACTTAGCATAACTGACAGGCAATTCATACGTTGGTACAGACTTGGCCTGAGCGTAATCATAAAAACCCTGTCCAGACTTGCGTCCATAACAACCAGCGTCAACTAGCTCTTTTTGAATCAAGGATGGGCGATAACGTGGCTCATAGAAAAACTCTTGATAAACACTTTGCGTGACCGAGAAATTTACATCCTGTCCAATCAAGTCCGTAAGTTCACACGGTCCCATGGCAAAACGGCCACATTCGCGCATAATGTAATCGAGCTGTTCGGGTGTGGTGGTATTTTCCTGTAAGGCACGAAAGGCTTCGGCATAATAAGGTCGTGCGACGCGATTAACAATAAAACCGGGAGTAGATTTTGCCCGTACCGGAATTTTATTCCAGTCCTTCATTAACTCAAATACGGCATCGGCAATGGTTGCTGAGGTTTTTAGTCCGCGGATAATTTCCACCAGTTTCATCACTGGGGCAGGATTAAAGAAATGCAGCCCAATCACTCGCTCCGGATTCGGAATAGCTGAGGCAATTGCAGTAATCGAAATCGATGAGGTATTGGAAGCAAAAATTGTCTGTTCTGGGCAAATAGCAGCAAGCTGTTGAAACAGATTTTGCTTCACTTCTTTCTTTTCGACAATGGCTTCAATAATTAAGCCAGCATCGGCAAGTTGCTGAATATCCTCTGCCACGATCAGATTGGCAAAGGTACTCTCTAGCAATTGCTGGGTCATTTTGCCATTTTGTACGCGCTTGCTAAGCTGTGCCTCTAAAGCAGTTAAGGCACTCTGAACTTTACTGCTATCGAGATCAAACACATACGTCGGATGTCCGTGCATTGCTGCCAGTTGTGCAATACCAATCCCCATGGTTCCAGCACCAACCACAGCAACTTTCACTCGCTCTAAACTGATCTGTTGCATGATTTAGCATCCTTTATATTCAGGGGTACGCTTCTGCATAAAGGCTTGTACACCTTCTTTATAATCGCTTGAACGTCCAGCCAAACGCTGCAAGTCACGTTCTAAAATTAACTGATCATCCAAATTATTGTCAGCTGCGGCATGAATCGCTTTTTTGATCAGGGATAGACCATAGGTTGGTTGTTGTGCCAGATGCTCTGCCAGTTTTTTAGCTTCTGCTTGCAGTTGATCATCTTCAACCACTTGCCAGATCATGCCAAGTTGTACTGCGCGCTCAGCTAGAATTTTATCGCCGAGCATCGCTAGGCCCATCGCCTGAGCACGCCCGACCAGACGTGGCAGAAACCAGGTGCCACCTGAATCTGGTACTAAGCCTAGACGGCAAAAGGCTTGAATAAATGAGGCTGATTTTGCTGCAATTACAATGTCACAAGCCAAGGCAATATTGGCCCCTGCCCCTGCTGCCACTCCATTCACCGCACAAATCACTGGTTTTGGCATTTCAGTAATCAGTTTAATTAAAGGGTTATAGTATTTTTCAATCGATAAACCTAAGTCTGGGGCATCGGCGTTCGGATCAACTACACGATCATTTAAATCCTGACCGGCACAGAAACCACGTCCTTCGGCTGAAATCACTACGGCACGAATCTGGTTGTCTTTGGCCCAGGTCTTGATGACCTTGGAGACTTCCTGATGCATGATTTCATTAAAACTGTTGAGCTGTTTTGGACGGTTAAAGGTCAGATAGCCCACAGCATTTTTTTCTTCGACAATAATTGTTTGATAATCCATTACATACCTCTAAATTCTGGTTTTCTTTTTTCTAAAAATGCATTGATGCCTTCTTGGCGATCTTGAGTTGCAGCCAGCCAGACAAAATGTTGACGTTCAAGCTTCAATCCCTGACTTAAAGTCACTTCATGAATCGACTTTAAAGATTGCTTAATAGCACGAATAGCGAGCGGTGCCTGCTTAGCAATTTTTGCTGCCAGTTCCAGTGCATACTGCATGGTCAGTCCTGCTGGACAAATCTGGCTACTGATACCATGTTGCAATGCGGTCTGTGCCGAAATCATTTCACCAGTCATGGCCCAACGCATCGTCAATTGCTGACCGACCAGACGGGCTAGGCGTTGTGTGCCGCCGGCGCCTGGCAACATCCCTAAACCAATTTCAGGTAAGGCAAACTGGGCATTTTCTCCAGTCAGCACTATGTCACCATGCAAAGCCAACTCGAAACCTGCACCAAAGGCATAACCATTCACGGCCATGATTAAAGGCTTGGAAAATTCATCAATTTTTTTCCAAAGCAGAGGGCGCTGGTCTTGCTGGATACTGACTACATCTAACTGTGCCAACTCATTTAAATCAGCACCGGCAGCAAAGCATTCCGTATTTCCGGTAATGACTACGGCTTTCACGGCAACATCTGTTTCCAAGTCCTGTAAGCATGTTGCAATGTCCTGCAAGGTGGCATTATTTAGGGCATTGCGCTTTTCCGGGCGATTCAGTTCAATCAGGACTACGCCGGGTTTAGGTGAGTTGATTTTAATGTATAACATCCTTGACTCCTATTAGCTGTTATTCATCAAAACTGAGTCGGACATTGGCCGTGGTTGGTCGCGCCTGACAACTCAACACATAGCCTTTTTGAATTTCATCTTCTTCCAGACTGTAATTCACAGCCATTTCAACCTGTCCCTCTAACACCTTACATTTACAGGTTGCACAAACACCGCCCTTACAAGCATATGGCAGGTCTGCCCCAGCACGTAGCGCAGCATCTAAAATACTGTCATCCTGTTTGGATACTTCAACAATCAGCTCGCGACCATCCAAGATAATATTGACACGTTCTTCAGTCCGGCTTTCAATCTGCTGAGCGGTTGCTTTTGGTGTAGTCCCCGTATTGAATCGTTCAGTATGAATTTTGCTGCGCTGAATGCCCCAAGTCGGTAATACCGTTTCAACTGCTACCATCATTTCTTCCGGCCCACAAGCAAAACAATGATCGGTGCCTGCTGAGATCAGATTGGCCTGAAACAGCTGTTGTAATTTATCCTCGTCAATCCGACCGTTAAAAATCTCGCTATCATTCAGTTCACGTGAAAAAATATTCACCAGTTGCAGACGTTCTTTAAAACGGTCTTTCAGATCCATAATCTGCTCTGAAAACATGGTTTGTTTCCAAGAACGATTGCCATACACTAGGGTGAATGTTGCTTCCACTTGGCGATTTAATACCGACTTCACAATAGATAAGATCGGGGTGATCCCGCTACCTGCGGCGAAACCTAGATAATTTTGGCCACCAGTCTTGGCTGCTTTCTGAAAGAAAACCCCTTGCGGTGGCATGACTTCCAGTACATCACCCGCTTTGAGATGCTCATTCGCCCACGTTGAAAACTGACCCTGATCAATTTTTTTAATCGCAATGCTCATATCTTCTTGAGTATCACTGCAGATCGAGTAACAGCGACGCAACTCGCCATCATCGGTTAAATGACGAATGGTGAGGTGCTGACCTGGCTGATATTGAAAAGCATCCAACTGCTCAGGCGCGAGATCAAAAGCAATACAGATCGCCTGCTCGGTTTGTGGCTGAATCGATTTAATAGTTAAGGGTATAAATTGGCTCATTGGAAAATCCCTCTTTCGTTTTGGCTATTTCTTTTTTGTGTTCACGCAGATGCTAGACCAAACATTAAATACATTTGAAATAGTCAAAAGTTTCTAAACAGTCCCGACATTGATATAAGGCTTTACAGGCGGTCGAACCAAATTCACTTAATAATTTGCTGTTTTGGCTTAAGCACTGTGGACAGGTGATACCATCGGTCAGTGCTACATGCGTACCACAGCTATGTGATTGACCTTGTGGCGGTGCAATACCATACTGCTGTAATTTGTGTTTACCTGATTCACTCATCCAGTCCGTGGTCCAAGCTTGAGACAGATCAACAATGACTTTGACTGGCGTCAAACCGTTCGCCTCGAAAGCCTGAGTAATTTCTGCTTTTAATAAATCCGTGGCCGGACAACCGCTATAGGTCGGCGTGAGTCGCACCACAATTTCATCTTGCTGATTCAGCTCGACACCACGAATCATACCCAGATCAATCACTGACAATACTGGAATCTCTGGATCAGAAACTTGCTGTAAAACGTCCCAACATTGATCTTCTACGTGTCGAATCAGATTCATGCGACTCACTCTCCCTGTGATTATTCTGAATTACCAGCTCATGTTTGGATATGAACGCTGCATATATTGCAGTTCAGCCAAGACAAAACCAAGATGCTCTGTATGTAATCCCTGTTTAGCACCACTACGATAAGCGCCCAACTCTGGCAAGGTTAATTCAAATCGAGCTAACTCGGCTGTAATCGCCTCCAACCACTGTGCTTTTAGATTTTCAATATTTGGAATTAAGTGAGTATCTACCAACTGTTTTTCATCAGTAGTCAGGACAAAAAGTTCTTTTGTAAAACGCCATAACTGGTTTAAACCTTGCTGGGTTTTCTCATGCGCTTCTGCTGTACCTAAACTTAGGCGCTCCATCCAAGTGGTTGAAAAACGCTGGTGATATTTCACTTCTTTGAGTGACTTCACTGCGAAGGCAGCCAACTCAGCATGCTGACTATCACTTAATGCAGTAAACAATAAAGTATGGTAATGATCCATCAACCACTGGCGCACCAAGGTCTGAGCAAAGTCACCATTCGGCTGTTCGCACAGAAGTAAATTACGGTATTCACGCTCTGTGCGGAAATAAGCCAACTTATCTTCATCACGACCTAACCCTTCTACTTCACCGGCCAGACTGAGTGCGGTACGTGCCTGACCAAGCAAATCCAGTCCGATATTGGCCACCGCAATATCCAACTCCAGTTCAGGGGCATGGCCACACCATTCTGCTAAACGATGCGATAGGATCAGTTGACTGTCACCCACATGTAAAAGAAATTCTGCCAATACTTGATTTGTCATAGTCTTCACCTTTCCCTTTACATGTGCCCGATGCCAGCTGGAATGTTATAAAAAGTTGGATGGCGATAAACCTTGTCCAAAGCAGGTTCAAAAAATTCTGCTTTTTCATCTGGCTGAGAAGAAGTAATCAATTCAGATTTCACTACCCAAATACTGATGCCTTCATTGCGGCGGGTATACACATCCCGAGAATTTTGTAGTGCTACTTCCTCATCAGGTGCACGTAAGCTACCAACATGACGGTGACTCAGACCCTGTTTACTACGGACAAACACTTCATAAAGTGACCAGTTGTTTTTGTTATTCATGAGCAAAATTCCCTATATTGATCAAACTGTTTAAGCAACTTTTTGTGCTTCTGACTGCTGTTGCTTTTTTTGAGCATAGACTACTGCAGACTCACGCACCCACTTACCACCTTCCCAAGCTTTGCGGCGTGCTTCAATACGCTCATGGTTACAAGGCCCCTGGCCTGCAAGAATCGCAAAAAACTCATCCCAATTGATTTCACCAAATTCGTAATGTCCGGTTGCTTCATTGAATTTGAGGTCTGGATCTGGAACGGTTAAACCAAGCTGTAATACTTGAGATACAGTGTTATCAACAAATTTTTGACGTAGCTCATCGTTGCTGAATAATTTGACTTTCCACTGCATACTTTGTGCGCTATTCGGTGAATTATCATCACTTGGCCCAAACATCATCAGTGCTGGCCACCAAAAACGGTTCACGGCATCCTGGGCCAATTGCTTTTGTTCCGGTGTGCCATTGGCCAATTCCATCATGGCTGCAAAGCCCTGACGCTGATGAAAGCTCTCTTCTTTACAGACGCGCACCATGGCACGTGCATAAGGACCGTAAGAGGTACGACAAAGCGCAACCTGATTGACAATTGCTGCACCATCCACCAGCCAGCCAATTGCTGCAACATCGGCCCAGCTCAGGGTTGGATAGTTAAAAATTGAAGAATATTTCATGCGACCAGCAATTAGTTTATCCATCATGTCATCACGATCAGCACCCAAGGTTTCTGCAGCACTGTAGAGATATAAAGCATGGCCGGCTTCATCTTGGACTTTTGCCATTAGCACTGCTTTACGTTTCAAAGTCGGTGCACGGGTAATCCAGCTACCTTCTGGCAACATGCCGACCACTTCAGAGTGTGCATGCTGACCGATCTGACGAATCAAGGTCTTACGATAAGCATCCGGCATCCAGTCCTTCGGCTCGATAGAAATATCCTTTTCAATCTTTTGATCAAAGATTTGTTGTTGATTATTCATTGTTCCCTCACTTATCCCAAGTGTTGATACATTTAAATTAAAACGATACGAAATTAAAATCAATACATATTTATTTGTATCGTTTAATTTATTTTTTAAATATTTAATAAGTATTTGTTTTATATTATTAAATATTTTTTATATTATTTTTAATCATTTTTAAATACACATTTATGATTGACATTTCAGCTTTTTAATCACAAATTATGAAACATCAAAATTAAAATATTTTACAAACCGTATCATAAATGGAGTTTTACAATGTTAGAGCTAGATAGCGACTCAAGCGCAATGGATTATCAAGATACTGAATCAAAAAATAATCCTATTTCCATCAAAAGCTTAAGCTCACTGATTTATGGGCAGGAATACACAGCTCAAGCCGATTTACGTACGGTTTATCATGCCATTAGCGGTGAAGCTACTTATCTTGTCGGCAGTCAGGGTCTCGATACCCAAGCCGTTGTGAAATATGCCAAACAAAAAGGTGCGACTATTGCCAACTGGACGTTCCATCAACGTGCCAATGCACTGAAGCAAGTGGCACAGTATTTGATGGAACGCAAAGAAGATTTTTACCAGCTTGCTAAAACAACAGGTTGTACTCGTAAGGATGCTTGGATTGATATTGAAGGTGGGATTGGAACCTTATATGCCTATTCGAGTTTGGTTCGTCGCGAACTGAGTGATGAAACAGCGTGGGTCGAAGATGCCTGGATTCCTCTTTCTAAGCAAGGTAACTTTGGCGCGAAACATATTCTGACTCCTAAAGCCGGTGTTGCTGTCCATATCAATGCCTTTAACTTCCCTATATGGGGCATGCTGGAGAAAATCGCACCCACACTCTTGGCAGGCGTTCCCTGTATTGTCAAACCAGCCACTGAAGGTGCAGAACTGACTCATGCCGTGGTCAAAGCCATTCATGCAAGTGGTTTCTTGCCAGAAGGTTCACTGCAACTCATTTGCGGGCAGATCTATGATTTATTTGATCACTTAAACCCTCAAGATACGGTGACCTTTACTGGTTCTGCTTCAACAGGACAAAAACTGCGTTCGCATCCACACTTAAATGCCTACTCTATTCCATTCACCATGGAAGCAGACTCGGTCAACAGTGCGATTTTGACTGAACAGGCCAATGATGAAAGCATTGATTTATTTGTCCGTGAAGTCTTCCGTGAGATGACCACAAAAGCCGGACAAAAATGTACCGCCATTCGTCGTGCCTTTGTTCCAGCTGAATTACTCGATACAGTACAAAGTCGTCTGATTGAAAAACTGAAAAAAGTGGTCGTGGGCGACCCTACTCAAGAAGGCGTTAGCATGGGTGCTTTAGCCAGCATCAAACAGAAACACGATGTCGCTACAAAAGTTGAACAATTGAATCAAGATGCAGAGATTGTCTTTGGTAGTCACTTACGTCAGGACTTTATTCTTCAAGTACAAAACGCTGAAAATTCTGCATGTTACCCACCTACGGTCTTGGTATGCAAAGAACCGGATCAGGCAGAAAATATTCATAAGATTGAAGCTTTTGGACCTGTGGTGACTTTAATGCCATATATTGATCTGGCACAGCTTGCTGACTTGGTGGCACGTGGTGAAGGTAGCCTAGTAGCCTCTATCGTACGCAATACCAATGAAAATATTGAACAACTGCTCAGTAGAATTGCACCATGGCATGGCCGTGTACACATTTTAGATGCTGAAAGTGCCAAAGAAAGTACTGGACATGGTTCTCCATTACCTTTACTGGTTCATGGAGGACCGGGGCGTGCCGGTGGTGGTGAAGAACTCGGTGGCTTGCGCGCAGTCAAACATTATATGCAGCGTACTGCGATTCAAGGCTCACCAAATGCCATGACCCAAGTCGGCCATAGCTGGACGGCTGGTGCTCAGGTCTTTGAAGACCGAGTGCATCCTTTTAAAAAATCATTTGATGAATTGCGTATTGGTGAACGTTTGCTAACCGCACGACGTACTGTGACAGAAGCCGACCTGGTCAACTTTGGTTGTCTGAGCGGTGACTTCTTCTATGCACATATGGACAAAATTGCGGCAGCAGAATCCCTGTTTGGTGAACGTGTTGCACATGGTTATTTTGTCGTGTCTGCTGCAGCTGGTTTATTCGTTGATGCCGCTCCAGGACCAGTTATTGCCAACTACGGCATGGACAATTTACGTTTTGTAGAACCTGTGAAAATTGGTGATACCCTTCAAGTGGAACTGACTTGTAAGCAGAAAACACCTAAAGCACTACGTGATCCAGCACACAAACCACATGGTGTGGTGGTCTGGGATATTAAAGTCAAAAATCAACGCAATGAGCTAGTCGCAACTTATGACATTTTAACCCTTGTTGAACGTGGCTAAAAATCCAAACTCAAAAAAGGAATCATAATGATTCCTTTTTTTTATTAAAAAAATATATTTATATCTCTTTGTAGAAATTGATTGACGAAAATAAATTTAAACTCTAGATTATGAAACATGATACACATTAAAAATAATATAAATATTAAAGGTATCAAAATAAACACCTCAAACAATCAACATAGGATGTTGCATGATGAATGATAAATTGCTAGAAATAGAAATGGTTGAAAGGACGCTTCAACCTGAAAATCAAAGTTTTGAGCCTACCTCGATAGAAACAGTATCGCCTATTGCTGAACAGACTCCGTCACCCAAAGAAAATAGTACCTATCAATGGTATGTGGTGGTAGTTTGTATGATTGCTTACATTCTTTCATTTGTAGACCGTCAAGTTTTATCATTAATGATTGAACCAATTAAAGCCGATTTAATGCTAAGTGATACCCAGTTCAGCTTATTGCAAGGGCTCGCTTTCTCATTATTTTATGCGATTATGGGGCTTCCTATTGCCGCTCTAGCTGATCGAAGATCTCGGATTAAAATTATTGCGACAGGTATTGCTTTCTGGAGTTTTGCTACGGCAGCCTGTGGTTTAAGTAAAAACTTCATTCAAATGTTTTTGGCACGTTTGGGTGTCGGTGCAGGTGAAGCCGCACTCTCACCGGCATTTTATTCGATTGTCGCCGATTTATTTCCTAAAGAAAAATTAGGCCGTGCACTGGGTGTTTATGCAATTGGTGCCTTTATTGGTTCAGGTTTAGCTTTCCTGATTGGTGGCTATGTGATTGGGCTATTAAAAGATATCAGTTTCGTAGCTTTACCAGTGATTGGTGAAGTGAAGACATGGCAACTCACTTTTATGATTGTGGGTTTACCTGGTGTATTGCTTGCGCTTCTCATGGTGCTGACGGTGCGTGAACCTGCTCGTAAGGGTATGAAAGTTGGTCAAGATGGTCAGGTTGTTAAGGCTTCCTTTAAGAACTCGATTGGCTTTATTAAGACACATAAAAAGACTTTCTTCTGTCATTTTATTGGTTTTTCTTTTTATACAATGATGTTGTATTCACTTCTGGGCTGGGCACCTGCTTATTACATGCGTAACTTCGGCCTTGATGCAAGTCAAACCGGTTATATCTTAGGCAGCATCATTTTAGTGGCAAATACCTCTGGTGCCTTATTCTGTGGCTGGTTGATCGACTTCTTCTCTAAACGTGGATATAGTGATGCTGCTATACGTGCCGGCGCAATCGGCTGTGCAGCCTTGATTGTTCCAAGTGTATTGTTTACTCAAGTCGACAACATGTATTTATCATTTGCACTGATATCTGTGGCTATGTTCTTCTCAACATTCCCTATTCCGGCATCTGCAGCCGCAACTCAAATGCTGACACCCAACCAGCTACGTGCACAAGTTTCTGCCAAGTTCCTGCTTATTTCAAATATCATTGCCCTTGGTATAGGAACAACAACTGTTGCTTTAATTACGGATAAATATTTCCAAAACACCTTAATGGTGGGGAATTCCATTTCTATTGTGAATGCTGTCGCAGGTGTAATTGGAATATTTTTACTGTACAAAGGCTGTAAGTATTATCGAGAAAGCATGAAGGTTGAAAAACTGGATAAAATTTTCTAAGCTCCAATTTTAAAGCTTTAAATATTACCTCTCTAGAGGGTTCTGTCGCATTAAGGAATTAAAGACGGCTTTGTTGCTTAAACTTAGCCTAGAAGGCTTATTCAACAATATAATTTCAAAATGAATAAGCCTGCCCCTAAAATCTATCGTACAACCAATTGGTCATCCTATAGTCGAGCCTAATTAGCTGAGATGATCAAAAACAAGTAGCCGACTTAGTAAAACGCAATTTTAATGTAGATGATCCTGATCACTTGTCGGTGGCCGAATTCACGTATATTCAAACTCATTCAGGCTGGGTATATACCGCCTTTATTATTGATGTGTTCTCACGAGCAATTGTTGGATGGAAATTATCTACACGGGGTGCTCGATGGAGATGCTTAAGGTCTTAGCTAATCAGACGGGGTCAGGATTCAATAAAACTCTTGTAGATTAATTAAAATGATCTTGAACTTTCTAAGTTCATGAGCAAATCTTTTATTTTTTAAAATTATACTTTCTAACCAGATGAATTTAAAAAATAAAATTATCATTATAAACTAGATTTTAGGTAAGCATAAGTTAAATAAATAACATTTTCAATTTAGTTCATTAATACTGATATGGTAAGTTTTATTCTTCTTTATATCAAGTTTTACATAATAAAATTTATGAGAACTTATTAAAGCAAAAATAGAAGTTATTGACGAATAGCTCTTCTTTAAAAAGTAAAGCATAGTTGAATAAGTCAGATTGTGTTACTATTGTTTTAGTAGTAACCTTCAAATTTATTAATTCTTATGAGCAAAAATACCAATATTGAAATCTGCCCAATCGCAAGAAGTTTATCGGTGCTTGGCGATTCATGGAGTATGTTGATATTACGTGATGCGCATACAGGTTTTACTCGATTTGACCAGTTTCGTAAAAGCTTAGGTATTGCTCCCACCATGCTAACTAAACGCTTATCCGTTTTGGTTGATGAAGGATTGCTTGAAAAAAGACAATATTCAGAACATCCTCCACGTGAAGAATATGTATTAACTCAAGCAGGCCAAGATTTTCTGCCAGTCCTATTTGTAATCGGAGCATGGGGACGTAAGCACAAACCTTATGAGCATTCTGAAGAAATGGTTAAGTTTCTTGATGCTGAAAATGGTACTGAAATTAAACCAATCGTAATTGATCAAGTAACTGGTGCGGAAATTGGTACACGACTTATTCGCCAACAAAGCTAATAAATATAAAAAGCACTCAAAAT
The DNA here is from genome assembly GCF_001707755.1 of Acinetobacter celticus. GTDB lineage: Bacteria > Pseudomonadota > Gammaproteobacteria > Pseudomonadales > Moraxellaceae > Acinetobacter > Acinetobacter celticus. Next base: position 24,839 of record NZ_MBDL01000010.1, read on the forward strand.
ATTGCCTGTGAGAATCATGCCAATCGCTGAAGCGACCCAACGTTGAGATAAACGAACGTGTTTGTCCGTTGGATTATTGGAATAAGTCCCTAGAGTTTCACTGGTTGTAGCCTTTGCCAAACGGTTTGGAATAACTGTACTATTGGGTTAAAGTTAAAGGCTGATTCAGAAGATTAGTGTTTAATTGCTGATGTTTCATAGGCTTCGCTCACATAGTTGAAGATGGTTTAGGATGTGGTTGAAGAAAGTCCACTAAACTTTGAAACCACATGACATCTACAAAGTTTCCAGTAATCACAAGATCCTCTGTTCTAAGCGCAGTTAGAAACGTATTGACACTATCTTTAGCTGATAGCACAGCAAAACCTGTACTGCCATTCTTAAAAGTGAATGTAAAGCTTGGGGATTGGGTTTGTCCTGCATAAGAAATTAGCTTGCCATTTTTAACTTCAAAATAACGTCCTTCACCATTTGCCGTCTGGATTTGGAATGTGACATTTTTATCTTTCACGTATGCAGCACATTTTGGATTAGTTTTCACAGCCCGTTGTAACAACTTGGTCAGCATCCACAGTAATAATTTAAATTTCATCATTTTAGCTCTCAGTTCATCAATATATAAAAAACACTAAGGAAACTCTGATCGATTACTCATCTAGAAACTGTATTGCATGTTTAACGAAGCGTTCTGGATACTGAAACTGTGCACCATGTCCTGCATCAGGATAAATAAACAGCTGTGCATTTGGAATATTCAGTGCCATGTGATAGGCATTGATGGTCGGAATCATCACATCATCCACACCATTGAGAATAAAAGTCGGCTGTTTAATCTCACGTAAATGCGCAAATGGATCTTGTTCATCAAGCTTCGGTAAAAAGTACATATTGGCTTCAATCTGAGCCTGCATAACATCAACTGAACTTGCAGGATCTTGATCTTTACGTTGATGGCGACGTTGCCAAAACTCACGACCTGCTTGAATTGCTTTTGGTGATCGACCAAAAAATAAAAACAGAAAATCCTCTTCAGAAGGCACAGCACTGGTTGCATGCTTCAAGACTAAAGCTGGTACATCTGGGTCATCACCACGTGGTTTTCCACCTCTTGGACCTGTGCCCAAAAGCATTAATTTTCTGACCAGTTCAGGATGACGACGCACTAAATCCTGTGCTTGAAATCCTCCCAAAGAAAATCCGAGTAGATCTACTTGATTTAAATCCAGTGCACGAATCACTGCGGCAGCATCATCAGCCATATCTTCAATACGAGTGCGTGGCTGACCTGTAGATGAAGCGACGCCGTGACCATTGAACAAAATGACTTCTCGCCCTAATGCTAATCCATCAGTAATCAATGGATCCCAATTGTCTAAACCACCACGGAAATGTTGCAGAAAAAATAAAGGTGGTTGCTGTGTATTTGAATTTCCCCATCGGCGATAGGCAAAGTTTGCTCCATCGACTTCTATAAATTGTGTTTCAACAGTTAGGTGTGTAATTGCGGTCATCTTGATTGTCCTAATTTTTAAAATCTGATTGGATCTAAATTTATTTAGCTAAAAAAGTGAGCGATTTTTTGACGAAATCATCATGAAACTGAAAGATTCCACCATGTCCTGCATCTGGATAAATGATGAGTGTGCTATTTGGAAGGCGTTTTGCTAAGTCGTAAGTATTCACTGTTGGTACCATACGGTCATGATCACCATTCGCTACCAATACGGGCTGTTGAATGATAGAAAGATCAGCTAGTTTTTTAGTTCCCCATTTTTTTAATGCTTTAAGCTGAGCACGGTAAGCTGAAATGGTTATTTCTTTATCACGATTTTCAGTACGTTCATTAATACGTTGAACAAACTGTTTCGCAACTGCTTTACCATTGTCTGTTCGAGTAAAGAATAAATAAACTTTAGGATCTTGGCGCGTTGCCATTCCACGAACTAAATCCCAATTTGAAACTCGACCCACTGTACTAATTCCAGTTCCGCCAGCAGGTCCAGTTCCCGATAAAATCATTTTACGAATCAACTTTGGTTGTTTAAGAACGATCTCTTGAGAAATCATGCCACCCATTGAAAAACCAAATAAATAAACCTGTTTAAATCCTTTCGCTTGAATAAATGTAATCGCATCATCTGACATTTGTTCAATGGACTTTGCTGGCTCGCCAGTAGAAGCACCAACACCACGATTATCTAAAATAACAATATGATGTTTCGCTGCAATACCATCAATAATTCTTGGATCCCAATTGTCCAAGACAGCAGCTAAATGATTTAAGAAGATCACAGGTGTGCCACCATTTTGCTGACCGTACTCTCGGTATGCGAAGCTAACACCATCAGCTGAAATAAATTGAGTTGGGACAGTTGTCCATTGATATTGTTTTTCCGTCTTTACAATCGCTCCTGAATTCTGGGTCATAGCTGTATTTACATCAGCATAGATTGAACTTGATACAGCTAAAGCCATTGAAATCAGACTTTTTTTGAGTAAGCCAAGCATGATGAATTTCCTAAAGTAAGATTAATATCTAAACCGCTACCCTAAGAATAAGAACCTCATACTTTTGAAATTATTCATATCTTGAGCTGGTCTGTGCACTCTTCAATAGGAAAAAACATTGTCACTATCGAATTAATACTAACAATACAGGCGTAATTTCGAATAGTCACTATCTTTTTAGTATTAACTATTAATTTTTTAGATTATGATAAAAAAATGAATAGTTGATGACTCAAATACACTTTTAAGTTTTAACTAAAGAGTCTGATATGCAACCTAGTTTGAAAATTTAATGTAGATTTACATGTGTAAAACATTAAAACAAAAAGTGAACCAATTGAGGTCTTATATGAAAGCAGCCTACATTAACCGTTACGGCAATATTGATGATGTACAACTGGATGAACAATCTAAGCCATTGATTACAGAAAATGAGGCACTTGTTAAAATACATGCAGCAAGTATTAATCCTCTAGACTTAAGGGTTTTAGAAGGTGAATTTAAGGCTATTCTGCCTGTTAAGTTTCCTTTTATTTTAGGTAATGATTTTGCAGGTACAGTTTTTCAAGTTGGCGCAAATGTTAAACAGTTTAAAGCTGGTGATGAGGTGTATGCCAAGACTGACCAAAATGGTGCTTTTGCTGAATATACGGTAGTTCAGCAATCCTCGCTGGCTCTAAAACCTCAAAATATTTCTATGGAACTCGCAGCCTCTCTCCCTCTTGTTTCATTGACTGCATGGCAGGCTTTGGTTGAAATTGCGAAAGTTCAAGTAGGACAAAAAGTGCTTATTCATGCAGGTTCTGGCGGTGTTGGCTCAATTGCTATTCAGCTTGCAAAACACTTAGGTGCGACTGTTGCAACGACCACGAGTGGTAAAAATGCTCAATGGGTCAAAGCATTAGGCGCAGACATTGTTATTGATTATAAAACGACTAATTTTGAACAGGAACTCAAAGACTATGACGTAGTCTTAGACACGCAAGGTGGAAAAATTTTAGAGAAATCTCTAAATGTCCTTAAGCGTGGTGGTCGAGTTATCAGTATATCGGGTCCACCCGATCGTGATTTCGCAGAAGCAATTCATGCAAATTGGTTGCTGAAATGTATTATTCCTCTTTTAAGTTGGTCAATCCGAAATAAAGCAAAAAAACGAGGCATTACATATTCATTCCTATTTATGCAACCCAATGGGCAACACCTATCTGAACTTTCAAAGTTAGTCGAGTCTGGGAAAATAAATCCAATCGTTGATAAAACTTATGCATTTACTGAAATTAAAGATGCTTTTCAATATGTGAATACTGGACGAGCAAAAGGCAAAGTCGTCTTAAAAATTGCAGAATAAATTCAGGGAAAAAAGAAAAATGGCATCGTTTGATGCCTTTTCTTCAATAAACGAGAGTAAGCTTCAATCGAATGAAAGAACTTATGGTTTTAAGCTTAGTTTTAATAAAAATCTTAGGTTCATGAACCATGTTTTTTAAGTAAATTAATTTATCTAAATAAATTATTGAAAATAAAATATAAATTTTAATAATTTTTTGTGAACTAGAATTTAGGTAAACATAAGTTAAATAGAATATCCAAGACTGTGGCCTACACCCAAACCATCTGTTGCCACAGCTCGACATCGTGAATCTGCAAAATTGTATTCACGATGCCAAGTATCCTAATGAACATAATATACGTTATGCCGAAATCTGCGAGCGAAGTTTTCAATTCTCTGGATAGGATTTCTAAAAGTTAGAATTGAACCACTATTAGCTTTAAAAGAATTTTAAGTAAATTATTTAAGAGCTAAATAAAACAACTCTTCTGAATATGCAATCACCCAAACCAGAATAAAAATATTAGAAATACTATATTTGGTGTACTCAAGACCTTTAGAATACTTTCAGAGCGTTATCTAAATAGAGGGAAAAGGCTTTGTTTAAGATTCAATTTGATTGCTGGAATTTACAACTTAGAATTGAATGAAAAATGAGTTATGAAAGAAGTCTAATGGTAGCTTTTTTTGCAAAAATTATCTAGCATAAGCCAACGATTCAAATCATTGAATGATTGGCTAAAGCAGGATTTTTGTTAATTAAGATCTTTAATCACCACGTTTTTATGGTAAGCCTCGACAGGCTGACCCACGATAACACGGTCCTTAAGCGCCCCTTCTCGCCAACTTGAACGGTAAATGCCCATTTGGAAATAAGGTGACCACTTTTGATGGTAATTATTGACCCCAGTGATGTTGGCTACTTCTTTTCCATTATGTTTCACCACCACTTTCCCAGGAATCAGTTGATCGTTTGCATCAAGTTCTGACCATTGGATATCAAAATTCCAATCATTCCACTGGTTATATGCCACAGGTACATCTAAGACATAACGCTTCAAAAGCGTTTCTGGAACTGCCAATGGTGAAGTCATTGGCTTCAACTCATATAAATGTAACTGCCACTCAGGTTTTAGACCTGAAAGTACCAAAGCTATTGGGGGATTCAAATTTTTTCCATTTAGGTTAAAGCCATGCCACTGTGCCAGTATTGTTCCATACTGAAATACTGGCCATGTTGAGGGAATATAGTGAGAAAAAGAATAGTTATAATGGCCCCAATCAAATTGCTTTCGTTGTATTTCCGCGCGATAACACTGACCATCATCAGGCACGATAAATTTGGCAACATTCTGCCCTGTACCAGCAGGATCTTTAACAATTGTTGCTGAACTACGATTTTCAAAGTGGAGGGCCATTGCATTCCACGTCGATAGATCATTACTGTATTTATCGACACGAATCGTCCCTGTCTCAAACCCATCACGAAAAATAACCTTACCCTTTTCTTCCGTATTGTCTACCAATACATCATCATTTTCAGTGTCTGGTATCACATCAGATGGATTAACAACTTGTTCTACATTTCTCGCGAAGACCTGTATTTTAACCGTGGTGGTTTGACTGTCTTGTTGACCATCATTTACCACTAAACTCAATTCATAATCTCCAGCACGGTCTGGAATAAAATGAAATATTTTATCCGTACTAGCACCAAAACTTGGGAAACTATTTTCAGGATTTTTAACGACTGCCCAACGATAATTCAATGTTGTCGCGCTATCATCAGTACTTTCAGAACCATCTAAAAGTATGCTATCCCCAACCATAGCGCTGTCTTGCGTTGATTGAATTATGCCTACAGGCACTTCATTCTGAATATCTTTTACCGTTGCCGTTGTTGACTGATCACCCTGACCTCCCCCGCAAGCACCCATCCCTAAAACTGTAGTAAAAACTAAAAAGTATCTAATTTTATTCATGCAAATGCACTCTATTTATACACACCCAGAATTAGCCATGTACCTTACTTCGTCCATATCTCTTTGAGAATAGGAAACAGTTGAACATGGCCAAATTCAATTTTTAAATACCTAAAAACAAGCTTCATCTTAAACAATGAAATACATCGCGTTACTTATTGATAAAAGATCAATTTTTCTCAAAATCAACCTTTCAGCGTAGCCTCCTCATCTTATAACATTATGGAATTTCAGCTCTGCTTTTTTGATGACTGAACACCTTAAAAAATGATTATAAGGAGTTAATATCTAAAAAAAGCAATAAAAACCAAAAAAGGAATGTAATATTATGAAATTAGTTTTAAAAACTGTTTTTACCCATCGCTTTTATTTATGTAATTCCAGCCACTCAAGCTGCCACTTCTGATGGAAAAACATGGGGGTTTCTGCGGGCTCGTTACATGTAGTAGGCTTTGTTGCACAAACCTACCATCAAAGGCTTATCAACAAAATAATTTCCAAATGACTAAGCCTACACCTAAAATCTATCGTACAACGAATTGGTCTTCTCATAATCGAGTCTTAATCAATCGAGGAAATATCTCGATTTGGTTTGATCCTACTACTCAATGGGCGACTGCCGACAAGTAATTTCAGATCGACAAGCACACGCGGTGATTCCGCCAAGAAAAAATGCGAAGCTCTGGAAAGATAAAACTCTGAGACCTTTACAGAGAAATGAATTATTGAAAACAGTCAAACGCCTAGGAAGAGCCATTTGGAAAAAGTGGTCAGGGTACCATCGTCGAAGTTTGGTAAAACCAAGATGCATTGCGTTAAATTATTAGGCGATAAACTGAGTGCAAGGAATTTTCAAAGTCAAGTCAATGAGATTCATGCACGTGTAGCAGTCCTCAATAAATTCACTGAATTAGGTCGGCCTCATACTCAAGTTGTCACTTAAATTTGAGGCGATATGGGGAACTTTAATTTATAAATCTTTGTGCAACAAAGCCTTTTTTTTACTAAGAAAAATTTAATAAATTTCGAATTTAAATCATAAATTCCGTACATTTATTAAAAAGCTTTCTTTGAATTATTAATTATTTGAAATATTTTATGCATCAGCACTGTTGTAAATAGGAAGATAAGCTGTAATTTTCTATGTTAATTACGTTTAAATCCCAACCCTCTCATTTTCCAACTAGCTCAGGTTATAATAATGGCCTCCCAAAATATGGTTGATCTATTATGAACACCTCCAATGACCCTTTACACGGCAAAAAACTTGCTGACATTTTGGATGAATTATTGGATTACTACGGTGGCTTTGAAGGCTTAAATCGTAAAATTGAAATTAGATGTTTTTGCATAGATCCAAGTGTTAAATCATCATTGCGATTCTTACGTACCACTCCATGGGCACGTGAAAAAGTAGAAAGCTTATATTTGTATGTCTTACGCCAAAAAGCTAAACAGAAATCGTAGCTATCAAAACCCTAGCCTCAGCATAATATTTTATACCATGCCACAGCTCGACATCGTGAATCTCTAAAATTATATTCACGATGCCGAGTATACTAATGAACATAATATACGTGATGCCGAAATCTACGCGCGGATTCTATCGATGTGATGATCTAATCTTATAACCAATATTTTTAACTTTTTAATTTCTTCATCACGATCTAAATTCGATTCCTGCAACTGCACTAGCACGGTCTCCAGTAGATCGCGCATATACACATAATCGTCTTTGTCTAAAGAACCCTTTTTCCTGTCGTAATTGACGGTTCACAGATTAAGATTATAGTGAAACTGTAAATTCATATTTTTTAAATAGCTAGTTATTAAAAGCATTTAAGCCATAACGACTAAAGATTTGATAAAGTATCCTGTAAAAAATTGATAAACCATTTTTGTGCTAAAACATCGGCTGTTTTTTTATGCCAATGTAAAGTGACATCAAACTCTGGTAAATCAAAAGGCACATCAAATACCCTAATTGCAGGATTAGACTGGTAATACTTCCCAATACGTGACGGAACCGTCACAATTAAATTATGCTTTTCAATCAGTTCATTTAAAATACTGAACTGTGGTACCCTTAATTTAATTTTGCGTCTTAAATTTTGTTTACTTAAATAGTTTTCAATTAGACTATGTCCTGTTGTCGCTGAAACTACGGCATGATTTTCTTCTAAAAAATGCTCTAATGTAAACTTCTCCTGAATTGACTGGATATTTTTGCTAACTAAACAAACATACTTTTCTTGAAATAAGGTCAGCGTATTTAAATTCTTATCCTCTAAATTTTTATTACAAATTGCAGCATCAATCTTTCCAGTTACCAACCAATCAGACAACTTATTCATGTCGACAGTGACGACTTCTAAAGAAATTTCTGGTGCAATTTGCTCCAAACGAGAAAGAATTAAAGGTAAAAAATACCGCCCACCAATGTCAGTTAATGCCACCCTAAAACAACGATCACTGTGATTAAAATCGAATTCCTTAACATCATTGATGACATTTTCAATATCTAATAAAGGTTGATTCAATGAATCATAAAGCTGTGTCGCATAAAAAGTAGGAATCATTCCCTCTTTTGTTCGAGTAAACAACTGATCTTTCATTAAATATCTTAAGCGCGATAGACTATGACTTACAGACGGCTGTGTAATATTTAAATGTTCGGCTGCAATACTTACACTACGCGTATCAAAAATTGTAATAAAGACTTTTATCAGATTTAAATCGACCATAAATGACTCCATGTCTTAGCCATAAAGTGAACACATTTTTTACTTATCTCATGATAAATAAAAAGAATGAAATAATTTAAAAAACCTTAATTCTCTTTTTATTCATTTACCAATGTAATAAACCATTTTGCTCTTTTATCGAAAAATTAGGGGTTTATCTCACGTCAATAATGCATTTAACACTATAGATAATAACTATATTTAATCATATTTTTTATTAATTTGATCTATAAGTTTAATCCCCATAAGATGATTCATGAAAATTAGTACATATGATTGTTAAGTAAAATCTATTCAGATGAGGATGTCTGAAAGAGAATAATTAGTAAATTAAAATTGATTATGTTTCATCTCGATGAATTTTAAATCATTTTTAATTTTATGCGAAGGACGGACGCGATGCAAAAAATTAATGCTGCAACCCTAATTGATAAGGCTCCCTTAAATAAACATCATAAAATTTTGGTGTTTTGGTGTGCCATTGTTATGTTATTTGATGGTTATGATCTGGTCATTTATGGCTCAGTTTTGCCTCATTTGATGAAAGAATGGCAACTGACGCCACAAACTGCTGGGCTATTAGGTGCGGCTTCCCTCATGGGGATGATGCTAGGTGCAGTAACACTTGGCATGGCTGCCGATAAGTTTGGTCGCAAAAATATCATTATTGCTTGTACCATTCTATCGAGTCTTGCTGTTGCTATGAATGGCTTTGCTCAAGACACAACAACCTTTTTCATCTGTCGTTTATTAACAGGCATCGGTTTAGGTGGAGCAGTGCCTAATTTAGTCACCATTATTAAAGAAATGGCCCCTGGTACTCATCGTAACCGTTTAATTAATTTAGTATTAGCATTTTATGGGGTTGGTGCGATCATTTCAGGTCTAGCAGGCTTATTCCTTATCCCTACTTTTGGTTGGCAAGCCACCTTTTGGGTTGCGGGGATCTGTATTCTTCTTATTCCTTTAATGTATAAAACCTTCCCAGAGTCAATTAGTTATCTAATTCAGAAAAACCAACAATCCGAAGTGGTTAAAACTCTAAAAAAATTCAATCCAGCACATCAACATCAACCTGCCATGCATTATGTGGTTGAAACCACAGCATCTAAACAAAAAATTCCTGTGGTTGGTTTATTTACCGAAAATAAAGCAATAGGCACCTTATTAATCTGGTCTGGTTTTGCCATGGTCATGTTGATGGTCTACGGTCTGAATACGTGGTTGCCAAAACTGATGAATGTTGGCGGATATTCTTTAGGTTCAAGCATCACGTTCCTTGTGACTTTAAATGTTGGCGCGATTATAGGAACATTGATTTTTGGTGTACTGGCTGATAAATGGGGTGCGAAATCAACACTCATCTTCGGTTACTTACTTTCTGCGGCATCAATTAGTTGCTTAGGTTTCCACCCACCTACGCTTGTACTTAGTGCATTATTAATGATTGCAGGTGGAGCAACTGTCGGCTCAATGTCAGTCATTCATACTTTAGCTGCCGATTTTTATCCAGCAAACATTCGCTCAACTGGCGTCAGTTTTTCTGCAGCGATGGGACGTTTTGGAGCAATTTCTGGCCCTTTATTTGGCGGTTATCTTTTGGCTATTAACCTGCCATTTCAACAAAACTTTATCCTCTTTGCAATTCCAGGCCTGATTGGTGCAATTGCAATCGGACTATTTACTCAAAAAAAAATTGTAGCAACAACACAAATGGTTAAAGGATAAAAATATGACTATTCAAGCAAAAGCAATTGAACAAATCTGGCAAGAGCATATTTTTCAGGGTAGCTGGGTAAAAAGCGAAAATCCATCATTTAATATTATTAACCCTGCTACAGGTACAACCATTTCTTCTGTACCTTTCGCTTCGGTGAACAATGTGAATTCTTCTGTTGAAATTGCAACTCAAGCACAACAGTCATGGAAAAATACCACTTTTGAAACCCGTGCCAAAATCTTGCGAAAAGCAGCACAATTATTTGAACAAAACATTCAAACCTTTATTGAATGGAATGTACAAGAATGTGGTTCTACCCTCTTAAAAGCGGGTTGGGAAGCCAATGCCTGTATTGAACAGTTGTATATGGCAGCCTCTATGCCAATGGCCTCTTCTGGTGAAATTTTCCCATCCTCTATTCCAAACCGTACCAATGTTTGGCAACGTGTGCCATTGGGTGTAGTCAGTGTTATTTCTCCATGGAATTTCCCACTCTTACTTTCAATTCGCTCTATTGCTCCAGCTTTAGCAATGGGAAATAGTGTGATTTTAAAACCTTCCGAGTTTAGTAATATTACAGGTGGTGCCTTGTTGGCATGGCTATTTGAAATGGCGGAATTACCTGAAGGAACTTTTCAAGTACTCAGCGGTGAAAGTCAGATTGGTGAAGCATTAGTCAACCACCCTCAAGTCAATATGATTTCCTTTACGGGCTCAACAGGTGTAGGCAAGAAAATTGCCGAAGCATGTGCCAAGCAATTGAAAAAATGTGCATTAGAACTCGGCGGTAATAATGCCATCATTATCTGTGAAGATGCTGATCTTGATACAGCTGTGAATAATGCAGTTTGGGGAACTTTCCTTCATCAGGGTCAAATTTGTATGCAAACTGGACGCCATTTGGTTCATCGCAGTATTGCAGATGCATATATTCAAAAATTAAAAGAAAAAGCATTAGCACTTAATGTCGGCGATCCATCCGCACCTGATACCCATTTAGGCCCATTAATTAATGCCGCCCAACACCAAAAAGTCAGTAACTTGGTAGAAGCAGCAGTCAATAATGGCGCAATATTAGAATGTGGTGGTAAAGGTGAAAACTTATTTTTCCATCCGACTGTCATAACAAATATCAGTAAAGATGATCCCATTTTTACTGATGAAATTTTTGGACCAGTGGCACCTGTACTCATTTTTGATGATATTGCTGATGCAATTGAAATTGTTAATTCATCTAAATATGGACTGGCAGTGGCAATTCATACGGCGCGTACGGCATGGGCATTTGAATTGGCCAAAAAAATTAAGAGTGGCATGGTTCATATTAATGATCAGACTGTTAATAATGAATATCATGTCCCTTTTGGTGGTATGGGCGAATCAGGTTATGGTGGACGCTTTGGTGGCCCAGCAAACTTTGATGAGTTTAGCCAACGCCAATGGGTCAGCATCTTAGATAAAGGTATTCAATATCCATTATAAATAATGGTATTTAGACCCAATAAAAGAAAACCCCAGTTCAAAAAACTGGGGTTTTCAAATTTTAAATAGATAATAATCAATTTCTTAGTATTAAGAAAACCAATACCGCAAACTATATATGGCTATTGATATTTTTAAATAATAAATACAAATTAAGCACAATCAAATGCATATATTATAAATTCGTTAAATATATTTGTATTATATAGGAAGAAATTCCGCAAATAGTGATGCCACGATAGCCTGAAAAACACTGGTAGACTCAAAATAAAATTGACGAACTGAACACCGTATAGGTAAAACCATTTAAAAAAATGGCTTAACTAGCAATTGAATTTAAGTTGAATATAAAAGTCGTTATATCAAACAAATAAGTAAAAAATAAACCCAAAAAATATCTCTAAAGTTAAGTAATCTGAGTTTTACGTCAAAAAGCTATTTTTTCTTAATTATAAAGGCTGTTTTTAGAGCCTAAAAAATCATGATTTAATGCAGATCATCAGGAAAAATGAATACTATTTAGTCGATATATTGTTTTTGTTTCATGACTTAAAAGTAAATTTTTTATCCGAAATGTGCGGTTAAGAAAGCATACTTTACCTAGAAATACGGTGTACTTCATAAACTCAAATTATTAGAACAACCGAATACTTAAGCGGTGATTTGAGTTTATGAAAATGCTCTATCTATCTTTTATGCAATAAAGCTGTTTTAAACACGGTCTTCATCATGAATTTTATAGGTCTGATATAGTCGGTTGAAAGGTATGCCAATCTGTTACTTTTTGGAAGTCTCCCCCCGCACGTACCAATAAAGCTTCTTGAAAATATGGGGCAACAAATTGAAAGCCAATTGGTGCCCCTTCTTGCGTAAAGCCACCCGGCAAAGTAATGGTCGGATGACCTGTTAAATTAAACGCTGTGGTATAACGAACAATCCCTTCAAATAAATTTTTGTCTTCACTAAATTTGTCTGATAAGTTAGTAAGGGATGCTGAAAAAGCAGATACGGGCATGAGGACTAAGTCAACCTGATCAAAGACGGCAGTGATCTTATGTTTAAAATCACGTCTGAATTGAAGTAGTTTCAAATATTCTGTCGCTAAAATTTTCTGCCCCATCTCAATAAACCCAGAAAAACTTGGCCCATACTGATCTTTAAATTGCTGATAATGTTGCTCATGTACTACGGCAGTTTCTACGGCACATAATGGTGCCCAGTTAATTGCAGCCGGTGTCGTATCAGGCATATTCATTTCAATCAGTTCTGCACCTAAAGATTTAACTGTTTCAATAACTTGTCGCATAACACGCTGAGTATCAGCATCGGCTTTAGCAAATATAAAATCATACTCAATGCCAATTTTTAAACCTTTGATCCCTTTCGCCATTTCTTTAAGATAGTTAGGAACAACTTGTTCAAATGTAGTCACATCATTGCGGTCTTGACCTGCAATCAGTTGTAATAATACCGCAGCATCCGCAACACTTCTCGCCATTGGGCCAACATGATCAAGTGAACTAGCAAATTCAAAGACACCCGCACGGCTTACGCACCCCCATGTAGGTTTAATACCTGTCAAATTATTGGCCGCGCATGGAAAGCGGATAGAACCCCCTGTATCTGTGCCAAGCGAACCAAAACATAACCCTGCTGCAAGTGCAACTGCCGAACCATTCGAAGATGAACCTGCCCATAGATGTTCCCCCCATGGATTTAGAGGAACAATAATATTCGGATGTGGGTCGGAAAATGCGGCCTCAGTGAGTTTTAATTTACCTATAATGATTGCCCCAGCATCAAGTAATTTATTCACAACAGTTGCATTGCTTGTGGGCATAACAGGATCAATCGTCATTCCATTTGTCGTAGGAACGCCTTTCATATCAAAGAGGTCTTTTAATGCAAGAGGTACACCATGTATAGGACTACGGATATTTCCTTGACTAATTTCCAGATCTGCTTGTTGTGCCGCATCTAAGGCTTGTTGTTTTAATACCGTGACATAACTCAGTAACTTTTTATCCAGTTTTTCAATACGCTGTATTAAACGTAGTGTCACCTCCACAGAAGAAATTTCTTGACGATGAATCTTCTCAGCAATATCTAATAAACTCATGTAAAAGATATCTTGTTCCATATTTTACTTCCCTGAAATCATGAAAATTATCTAGACATAGCCCATTTAAATACTTTGCTCATGAGTCAAATAATGCGTACTTAATTGTTTCACTGCTGGACAACCAATTTGTGCCAAAGTTCGGTCTATATCTTGTTTAAGGAGTTGTACCACTTCATCAACCCCTGCCTCACCTTTTGCAGCCAGACCATATAACGTTGCTCGTCCTAAGCACACCATATTTGCCCCTAAACACAAAGCTTTGACAATATCTGAACCTCGTCTAAAACCACTATCAATGAGTATTGAAGAGTGAGTGCTTGCAACCACATCATGCAATGTTTCCATTGGTGAAATACTACAATCTAATTGCCGACCACCATGGTTTGATAGAATCACGCCATCGGCACCACATTGAATTGCTTTCAACGCATCTTCAGGACGAACAATACCTTTGACCAATAGTGTATGAGGCCATATTTCTCTAATTTTTTTTAGACTTTCACTATTGAAACTGGCATCCATCTGCCGACTCATTAGCGCGGCTTGCACTTCAAGACTATTAATCTCTGATGTTACGAAATTTGCCAATTGCGGTTTAGCGTTACAAATAAACCGCCATGACCAAGCTGGATGTAGCATGCCATCTAACACTAAGCGTGGTGAAAAACGTAATGGTAGCGCAAATGCATTGCGAATATCCCGCTCTCGATAACCATTCACGCCAACATCTAATGTAATCACTAAAGTGGTATAGCCTGCTTTAAGCGCCCGTTGCGCCATTTGTTCTGCCAATGCCTGATGCACCACATACAGTTGAAACCATTTTTCTCCATCACAACTTTTGGCAACCTCTTCAATTGACATATTCGAAGCAGTAGATAACATAAACGGAATATTGGCCTTGGCTGCACTTTTAGCAAGTAAGGCATCTCCGTTAGGCCATAAAGAACTATTTAACCCTGTTGGTGCAATGGCAAATGGTGCATCCCATATTTTATTAAATAACTGACACGAAATATCACGCTGACTTACATCCACCAAACGCTGAGGCTTAAAGCGCCACTGATCAAATACCGTTCGGTTATGTTGTAAACCTTTTTCGTCTTCAGCCCCCCCATCCAGATAATCAAAAATAATCCGTGGCAAATTGGCTTTTGCTAATTGGCGATAATCTTCTACATTGATCAATGGATGAGACTCAAAAATAATCCGTGGCAAATTGGCTTTTGCTAATTGGCGATAATCTTCTACATTGATCAATGGATGAGACAAGGCATTTTCCTTTTTTTTAATTTTTAACTTACAAATTTTTCAAATTCAAAAATTACTGCCAATGTTTACATTTACTGGTTTTGCCAATTCCAGGGTTGAAAGTATTGGTTGGATCTAATTGTTTTAAATGTGCCTGATAGTCTGAAGATGCCTGATAAAGATGTCCCACATTATGTTCTGCAGGATATTTCGCACCGCGCTGTTCCAAATACGCGAGGACGTCATCCTTAAACTGATGAGCATCGATACCATCTTTCAGCAAATAATCTTGATGAGATACAAAACAAAAAAAGTGTCCACAGCAACTTTCCATCATCACCTGCTGTTTTAAATGTTCAGGTAAATCAATCAACCATTGCGCATCATTTCTTCGAAAGGCGACATCAAAAGATACCAAGCGTGTATTAGGATCAATATTTTTACTTTCACAATAGTAAATAATGCATCCGCCTACGGCAAAACGAATGAGAAATGCATTTTTTTCTTCTTTTTTGGTACATTGAAAAAACTGCTCGGTCTGACCTGCAAAAAAATCTGTTAAGAGTTTTTTTAGTTCATCATTCTGTGGCATATCAATTTTAAGCATGAGCAGATGCGGATAGGTCTGATGAAAATTTTGTAGTCGTGGTTCAATCCATGAGGGTGCAAGACGATTAAACAACTGAATACAACGGTCTGCTATATTATTTGGGACAAGAGGTATACATTTAAAAAAACGATCAATTTTTGCTTTAAGCCCAAAAAGTGCAGGAATTTTTTCTGCACCCCAAATATCAATTGCTTTATACATATGTTTGGCATAGTGCTGGGTCAGCTCAAACGCATTTTTATGAATGTATTCTGCTTGACTTGGAAGCACCGATAAGTGCTCTAACAAATATTTACGCAACTGAATTAACTTGGTTTCATCATGACTGCCAATTAAATATGTCGTTGCTTCAACTGCTGCTTCAAAAGTGGGCAACCGTACAGCGAAGACAGCTAATTTTCCTGAACAACCTGCACTTTCATGCAAATACTCTGGGTTTCCGTTATATCTGGTCGGCGTCGGTGAAGTTGTATCTCGTAAAGTATCTGCATAATTTTCGGCCCAAATTTTTCCATTCCACGCGTCACTCTGACCTGTACGATAATGCTGTTGCTCTAAATTTTGGAAAATTTCTTCAGGCGTTTCACCTAAATTAATCCCTAAATGATTAACCAATTGCAGTTCGCCCTGTGCATTTATTTGAGCAAATAAGGATTTTTCTGTATAGGCCGGGCCACGACGAATTAACGAGCCCCCTGAATTATTACAAATTCCACCAATCACAGATGCACCAATACATGATGAACCAATAACAGAATGTGGTTCACGCTGATAAGGCTTTAAAGCAATTTCCAATTCAGTCAGGGTTGTGCCTGGAAATGCCAACACTTGATTGGCATCATCTAGTAATTGTAATCCTTTAAGTTTTAATGTACTGACCACGACAACATCACGGTCATAATCATTGGAGTCAGGTGTTGAACCACCTGTCACACCTGTATTGGCCGCCTGTAGAATCATGATGACATCATGTTTGACACATAATTCTAAAGTTTTCCACAACTCCAATAACGTCTTAGGAATAATCACTGCAACCGCCTCACCTTTCCCAACCCGAAAGCCTTTGACATAAGGTGCTTTATCGGTCTCCTTGCTCAGTACTTGTGCCGAACTCAAAGCTTGAGACAATTCATTGATGATCTGATGTTGCATAATTATTTTCCTCACTTTATTTTCAATGATGTACTGCACACTTACTTTAAGTCAGCCGTTATAACCTCAATCAATGTTGGCTTATCTAAATCTAGTGCCTGATTAAAGGCTTCAATAAATGCACCATCATTATTTACACTACATGCCTCTACACCATAGCCTTTTGCAATTTGCGTAAAATCAATATCTGGCACATCCATACCTGGTACATTTTCTGCATTGAGTACACCTGCAAACCAACGTAATGCACCATATGTTCCATTTTTTAAAATAATGAAGATGACAGGAATTTTATACTGGGCTGCCGTCCATAATGCAGTAATACTATAATTAGCTGAACCATCACCAATAACAGCCACAACACGACGTTCAGGTCGCGCCAATTGAATTCCAACAGCAGCCGGCATACCAAAACCTAACCCACCTGCTGCTGCAAAATAGTAGCTCCCTTGCCCTTTCAAGCTTAAACGTTCCCACAAAATATTCGTGGTTGATGTCGATTCATTGGTATAAATGACATCTTCAGGTGCCAAAAGATTGAGCAGATCAAACAAGCGTTCAGGTTTAATATATCCATCAGCACTGGATTCGGCTAATGCCAATTCTTTACGAGGCATTACAGCTATAGACTTAGCTTCAACTACCTCACTCAAACGCGCCAAAGTATCATCTAAATCACAGACAAAACTTGTTCCCATCGCAGCACGAGCAGCCTCATGCAGATCACAAGTGAACGCCATTAATTCGGTGTTTTCACCTAAATACTGCCCCGGTTCGTATTGGTGATAACGGAACACAGGCGCACCGAAAACAAGCACCAAACTATAATCTTCAAAAATTTTAGAAATACCCGCAATACTTGCAGGAAGAATTCCTTGAAATGCTACATGTGTCGTTGGAAATGGACAACGTGGAGAAGATGGTGCCACCCACACAGGTACATTTAAAGCTTCAGCAAATTTAATTGCATTTTCATTAGCACATTGACGATCTACATCTGTACCCAATACTAATGCAACGTTTTTAGCTGACTTGATTTTTTCTTGTATTAAAGCCAGATCTTTCGCCGATAGGCATTGAGAACTGACCACTTGCTTATGTAGTAAATGCTCATTTTGGTCATCTACCTCAACATCCCAATCACTATAAGGAATAGAAACATAAACAGGGCCTGCTGCTTCTGCTTTGGAAATATCAATAGCACGATGAATCGCATGAGGGACTTCATTAGCACTAGCAGGTTCATGACTCCATTTTACCAATGGTTTTGGCAATTGGGCTGCTTCAATGTTAGTCAGTAAAGCTTCTACACCCATCATGGCACGGGTTTGTTGACCAGATGTAATGACTAAAGGGGTATGCGAATTCCATGCATTACTCAGAGCACCCATTGCATTTCCAGTTCCGGCTGCAGAATGCAGATTCACAAAAGCAGGGTGACCCGTTGCCTGTGCATAACCATCTGCAATACCAACCACTGCACCTTCATGCAAGCCGAGAATATATTGAAAATCACTTGGAAAATTCTTTAAGAAAGGCAATTCATTTGAGCCAGGATTACCAAAAATAGTTTGAATATTATTTTTTCTTAAAATTTCATAGGTATATTGATGAACCGTTTTCACAATAAGTCCTTTTCCATGTGATTACTTGAAATTAATCATAGACCCTTGTTAAATATAGCTCAAATAAATATTACTAATGATTGTTTATAGATATAAACTATAATATATAACTTACATAAAGACTAAAAGTTAAAACCTCCTTAAGCTATTAGGATTCAAGCGATACTTAAATATAAAGTTTATTTAATTCAGTAAATTAATTCAGAGATGCTACAGCTCGATATCGTGAATCTGCGAAATTGTATTCACGATGCCGAGTATTATTTCAAGAGCATGGTACTGCACTTTAAAATGGTAATCTAAATATTGCACAAGTCTTAGCAAGTAGCACATTTGAGTTTGGCTATCTCGCTATTTTTTATACAACAAAGGTCAACAAACTACTAAACAGTCCTTCCACCATCGACTGGAAATTCCACACCGGTAATAAACGATGCTTGGTCAGACACTAAATAAAGTGCCGCATTGGCTACATCATCCGCTTCTACAAAACGCCCCATTGGAATTGTCGCAATAAACTTAGCTCTATTTTCAGGCGTATCAGGGACACCCATGGCAGCTTCAAGTATGCCTGTTGCACCTAATGTCGGACAAATTGCATTGACTCGAATATTCCAAGGCGCTAATTCTACCGCCATTGATTTTGACAACATATTCACTGCACCTTTAGAACCGTTATACCACATCAAACCTGGTCTAGGACGGATGCCTGCGACAGATCCAATGTTGAGTATCACACCACTTTTTTGTTCACGCATCATAGGAATAACGGCATGTGAAAAATTGAAAATTGACTTTACATTGACTCTAAAGACATGGTCAAAAGTTGCCTCATCCACCTCAAGCATTGGTTTATTTTGATGAGTCACGCCAGCATTATTTACCAATATATCCACTTGACCCAATTGCGTGCTGACTTGTTGCACAACAGTTTGTACCGTATCAAAATCGCCGACATCAACTTGAATCGCAATAGCGGAATCACCAATCTCTCTTGCAACACGCTCTGCTGACTGCAAATTAAGATCTAGAATGGCGACTTTTGCGCCTTGCTTAGCAAATTGTTTTGCAATGGCTTCACCGAAACCAGAACCTGCGCCTGTAACGATGGCAACTTTATCCTTTAGATTTAACATGCTTACTCCTTGTCGCTATGATTTTAAATAATTGAAATAACAACAGTTAATGTACAGGTACTTTTTCTAAATCTGCTTGTCTAGCACCTAATTCAGAACGAACAACTTGTTGTTCAAAGCCAGCTCTATCTATTGCAGCACGCTCACTATGATCCGTTAAGGAAACAACACAACTTACGATAAATGCCAAAGGCATGGAAAATAATGCAGGGTTGTCATATGGGAAAATGGCCTGAGCATAGCCTAAAACACCAACCCACACCGTTGGTGAGAGCACAACGAGAACAATTGCAGAAATAATGCCTGTAAATCCGCCCCATAATGCCCCTCTCGTGGTGAGATCTTTCCAATACATCGCTAAAAACAGCACAGGAAAATTAGCAGATGCCGCAATACCAAAAGTCAGCCCCATTAAAAAGGTAATATTCATTTTTTCAAATAAAATACCGCAAGCTATAGCAATCACACCAAGGCCAATCACCGCCACTCTTGAAATATTCATCTCTTGTTTTTCAGTCGCTTGCCCTTTTTTAATCACTTTCTGAAAAAGGTCATGAGAAATTGCCGATGCACCTGCCAGCGTTAAGCCTGCAACCACAGCAAGAATCGTGGCGAAAGCCACCGCAGAGAGAAAACCTAATAAAAGATTGCCGCCTAAAGCGCCAGCCAGATGAATAGCAACCATATTTGAGCCACCAATTAATTCTCCACCTAATTTTCCATCCACATAAAAATTTGGATTAGTGCCAATAATTGAAATGGCAGCAAAACCAAGGATACAAACTAAAATAAAGAAATAACCGATATATCCCGAAGCATAAAAGACCGATTTACGCGCCTCTTGAGCATTCGAAACAGTAAAGAAACGCATTAAAATATGAGGTAAGCCCGCTAAGCCAAAAATTAAAGCGAGTGAAGTTGATAATGCATTAATTGGATTAGAAAGCATCGAGCCAGGTTCCAAGACCTTTTGCCCTAAATGATGATTTTTTACAGCGGCAGCAACTAAATTATCGAAACTAAAGCCAAAATATCTTAAACACAAAAATGTCAGTACCGTACCGCCAAACAATAATAAAATTGCTTTAACAATCTGAATCCAAGTAGTTGCCAACATGCCACCGAACATGACATAAACCAGCATAAGACAACCGACTAAAACCACAGCAACAGTATAATCAATCCCAAATAACAGTTTGATCAATTGTCCTGCACCGACCATTTGTAATAATAGATAGCAACACACCACGATTAATGAACCACAGGTTGCTAAAACACGGGTTTTTGCAGGTTCTAAACGATAGGAAACAATATCTGCAAAAGTATATTTTCCTAAATTTCGCAGTCGCTCAGCCATTAAAAAAGTTAAGATTGGCCAACAGACAAAAAAGCCTGTGACATAAATAAAACCATCATAACCTTTAAAAAAGACCATGCTTGAAGCACCAAGCAAAGTAGAGGCAGACATATAATCACCAGCAATAGCTAAACCATTTTGCTTTGCTGAAATTGAACCGCCCGCAGTATAAAAATCTTCTTTTGAATGGGTTTTTCGAGCAGCTTGCCAAGTAATCACCAAAGTAATAAAAACAATTGTGGTGAACATGCCAATTGCAGTCCAATTCAATGCCTGATGCGTTGCAGCTTGTGCATGGCTGCTAGAGACAACAATCATTGCCAAAAGTAAAAATTTATTCATATTGATACTCCTGCTTCAATTGCGCTTTTATTCGGTCAAAATGCTGATTGGTGATGTAAATATAAAGGCCTGTAATCAGCCAACTGAAAATAATAACTAATGCTGCAATTGGCATCCCAATGGTCATTACCCGATCACCCAAGGTCTGCGCAAGAAGATGTGGGTAAAAGCTAGCAACCCCTATGAATAAAAAATACATCACTAAAATACAGATACTTAACCACATGGCAAAACGATTGCGAGCCTTGACCATCTTGGTAAATTTTGTATTTTGAATAATGGCAATTTCTATATTTCCTTGCATATAAAAAATCCTTTTTTATGGTTTTATACGGCATTTAGTTGCTGAAAATAGTGCTGATATTTTTCTCTTAATTGTTTTTTACTGATTTTTCCTGTTGGAGTATGAGGGATTTCTTTCACCACAATCGTTGCAGAAGGCAATGCCCATTTATGTAAATCATTAGATAGATAAAGCAATATCTCCTCATGACTAATCGATTGATTTTCCTTCGCCACAAGAATCAATAAAGGACGCTCTCCCCATTTGGCATGCTCTACTGCAATGACTGCAGCCTCATGAACTTTGTGATATCCCATTGCCGCATTTTCTACTTCAACGCTGCTGATCCATTCACCACCTGATTTGATCATGTCTTTGGCACGATCTGTAATATGCATATAAACGATGTAAAAGATCATATTCTTGTTTACGGTCTGAACTGGCATCCACACCCGTTTCCGCATTTTTTCTTAAAACAATGTCATAATTTGCATGATTACGTTGACCCGAAATTTCCCAATTTTCCTGAATAGCTCCACCACTCAGTTTTTTAATTAGCATCGGTGAGTCAGTGATAAAATCCAACCGTTGCATTAACAGTGTTTGTAAACCTTGAACTTGAATGCCATCCATAACATATCTCCTTTTTATTTCATAAAGCAAATAATGTGCCATTAATTTTTTTATTATTTTTCAACTAGTTATAAATTAAAAATGTTTTCAATTTTGAAATTTTATTTTCATTTTTGAATATATTGATTATACACGGCTATGCATAAAGCTTGATTAACAATATTTTCCTAAAATAAATCAGTCTTCACCCCCAATACCTTCCTCACCATAAATGGGCTTTTTTACAATTCAGTCTTAATCAAGCAAAGTGAAATATCAACACACTACCCCCTGAGGGATGTGAATCTAAATTTCTGAGCAAGACGTACAAAATCTTGTCTCACAACAGGTTTAATTAATGAAATATAATATTCTGATGTAATAAAACCTGAACCCTTTATAGTTAAAGTATTTACACTCACATTTTAACTATTAGGGTTCAGGCTTTTTGTTTAAATTAAACGATCGGACAGCAGTGGCCTAAAAGCTTTTTTTAAACGTCTGTGTTTGAAACGCCTAACGGCCTAAGATACCGCGAGCGACAATTTCTTTCATAATTTCATTTGTACCACCGTAGATTTGCTGAATCCGCGCATCGACAAAGAAACGAGAAATTGGATATTCCATCATATAGCCGTAGCCACCAAACAGTTGTAGTAGGTTGTCCGCGACTTTCATCTGCATATCCGATGAAAAACTTTTTAAGGCTGCCGCTGTTTCAACATCCAATTTGCCTTGCATATACAGCTCAACATTGCGTTCATAAAAGGCAGCTGTCGCCAGTTCATCAATTTTAGCCTGCGCCAATACAAAGCGGGTATTTTGGAACTGTCCAATTGCCTGACCAAACGCTTGGCGCTCTTTGACATACTGAGTAGCTAAATCAATTGAACCACGAATTGCGCCAATCGCTATAGATGCAATAGAGGTACGTTCACGCGGTAATTCCTGCATCAAATATGCAAAACCTTGCCCTGCCTGCCCCAGCAACTGCTCTTTTGGCACTTTGACATTGTCATAAAACAATTCTGAAGTATCTTGAGAGTGAAGACCAATCTTGTTTAAGTTGGTGCCCTTTTTAAAGCCTTCCAAATGCGTATCGACTAGCAGTAGTGAAACTCCTTTCGCACGTGCTTGCGGATCAGTTTTGGCAGCCAAAACCACTAAATCTGCATGTTGCCCATTGGAAATAAAAGTTTTAGAACCGTTCAGTAAGTAATGATCGCCCTGTAAAATGGCGTTACTGCGCATGGACTGCAAGTCTGAACCCGCACCTGGCTCAGTCATACCAATTGCGCCCACGACTTCACCACTAACCATCTTCGGCAACCAATACTGCTTTTGTTCTTCTGAACCAATGTTCAAAATATACGGCGCAGCAATTTCTGAATGGCATGAAATAGCTGTCGCTAATGCGCAAAAACCTGCACGGGCAGACTCTTCTACTAACATAAGTGAATAGTGAATTGGTACACCATAACCGCCATATTCTTCAGGTACATCTACGCAAAGAAAGCCATTTTCACCTAAAGCGTTCCACACCGAACGTGGCATAATGCCTTCATGTTCCCATTGTTCATAGTGTGGCGCAATATTCTCTTGCATAAAACGGCGAAAGTTATCTCTGAACAATTCTAAATCTGCATCGCAAGCCAACATAGTCCTTCCTTGTTGATGGGTTTTTATTGTAGATTTCACTCATCCTATTGCAGTTTAAAAACTTCGTCATTGGCAAAAACCCACAGGGTCAATAATTTCTAAATCATCCATTTTATGTACAAAATTTAATCCGAATAGCTTTTATTAGATCCACTTATTCGACAAGCTTTATTCAAAATATGGACTGAATCCTTCTCTATTTCTATCAAGCTAAGTGTATAATTAGACATAGTTTATTATTTAACCCCAATATGAAAAACACACTTTCTGACAACAATCAAATTAAAGTAGTTTCTACTTTTTCTGAACTTGTAAATTTAAATTTTCAAGGAGATAACAATGCCATTGGCTGGCATAGAAATTTGGTTGGCGATTTTAAAGAAATTGTAGATAAGCTTGAATTAAAAGAAAATATTACAGAAGTTTCCATTGAAGACCTTTTAGCACTACAGCTTTCAGAAAGCGGTCATCTAGCAAGAGAAACTATCTTAAAGGATGTGCAACTATTAACTGATTTCGGAGCATCACCTTCTCTTAATTTACTTAAAAATTATGAACGAGATGATGAACTAGATTTCATTTCAACAGATGTATATTCATATCATATTGATCGCTCACCCATCGAAACGGATACTTTTTTATGTACCTATTATGGCCCTGCAAGTGATATCTTGCCCCATAATCAGGTTGAACAAAAAGTTTTGATTCCAGAAATTAGAGGAAAACTTAAAAAATTACATGACGGCCCAGAGGCTGAATTTGAAACTTTCCTAGAAGACTATTTCTTTGACCTACATTATCAGCCTAAACCCAATACAAAACCTATGAATTTAGGTTCAGGACATCTTTGGCGGTTGGCTGTAGATCATCCAACGCAACAAGTCTTACCTTGTGTCCATAGAGCACCTACTGAAAAGGATGGTGAATATAGGTTGCTATTGATTTGTTAGCTTCTTTTGACGACAAGTTTTATCTATAAGTAAAGATCTAGCCTGTCCTTATTCGCTATAAACGCCATCTGTATAAACTGAATCAAAATAATGAGAAATTAATACTCCTAAAATCAAATACAATTCTATTCATTGAGTACTTCAATAGACTATATTCATACATCCATCCCATCAGCATTTAAGGATAAACCTCGGTGGAAATAGATGAAGAACTCACGCTCAAAAAAATTCAAATTTTTTTAGCTTTTATGCGCTGTGGTAATTTGTCAAAAACAGCAGTTGAAATGCAAATTAGTAATGTCAGTGTTCATAAAGCATTACATTCTCTTGAAAATTCATTACGTTGCCCTTTATTTAAAAATGAAGGACGCAATTTAATCCCGTTAAAAAGTGCCTATGTACTTGAAGAAAATTCCAAGAAAATTGTTCAAGATATTGTCACGACCGTTAATAAAACACGTGAAGCAGCAGGATTTGCTTCAAAAATTTTTCATTTAGGGTCTTTGTATTCCCTAACAGTAAATACTATTCCAAGTATCATTAGTGGTTTAAAACTTAGACGAGGCGATTTAGATATACAACTGTTGTTAAATTCAAACCTAGATTTAGTCAAAAAGCTAAAGGCAACTGAGTTAGACGCTATTATTGTCGCACTCAATGAAACCACTCAAGATCAAGAATTTGAATGTTTGCCTATGTTTCAAGATGATATCTTTTTAGCTGTACATAAAAATTCTAAATATGCAGCACTTAAAGAAATTGATTTAAGTCAGCTTAAAGATGAAACTTTTTTGATACTGGCAAAAGGGTTTGCTACGCGTAATGACAGTGATTTTGTCTTTGAAAAAGCAGGAATTGAACCTAAGGTTTTTTTACAAGTTTCTGATATTTTTACTTTAATTAGTATGGTCAGCTCTGGCGTTGGACTTGCATTATTGCCTGGTCGAATTTCAACAATTTATGAAAATTCTGTCAAATTAATTCGGCTTAAGCGCCAATATCAAATTAAACAGGAAATTGGTTTGGTTTTTCTAAAAAGGAAGGAAAGAGACCCAAATTTATTGGCATTAATTGCTGAGTGTCGTATGTTTTCAAGAAATGTCTAAAAATAAAAAATTGGGCAATTTATGTGTTATCAATAAATTGCCCATACTGGATAAAATAAATTCATTTAGCCAAAAATAGCATTTATCGTAAGGAAGAATACAGAAGGCCCCAATAGGCAACCTAAACCAGTATAAAACGTTGCAACCAACGCACCATAAGGAACAAGACGAACATCAGTTCCAGCTAAACCAGCTGCCGTTCCACTTGTTGTTCCAGCCAAACCACCAAAGACCATGGCAGATTTAGGGCTTTTTAAGTACATAAATTTAGCCAGTAGTGGGGTTCCTACCATAAAGAACACCGACTTAATTAATCCAATCGCAATTGATAAGGCAATGACATCGGAACTCGCGCCAATCGCTGTGCCTGTAATTGGGCCAACAATATAAGTCATTGCACCTGCACCAATGGTCGTCATTGAAACTGGGTCTTTATATCCCATTAACCATGCCACCATTGCACCAATCACAAAAGGAACAACACAACCCAGTGCTAATGCAACTAGACCTACTTTTCCTGCCTTTTTAACTTCTTTCACATCGACTTCAAATGCAGTAGAAGCAATAGCAAGGTCACGAATCATTGCGCCACCAAGTAAAGCAAATCCAGAAAAAATGACAATATCTGAAACGCCTTTGGTTCCTTGTGTATATACACCCGCAAAATACGCTACGACTAAACCTAAGGTAATTGCAATTGCAGAACTTTGTAATTTACCTCGAGTCAAATACTTTGACAGTAGATGAGAAACAAACATCATCAATCCTGTGACTGCAAGTGCAGTCACTAGCGCATTTTTACTTAATACCGCAATTAAAGCATCCATTTATTTAATTCCTTTTAATTATTGAACTCATCGTTTTATAACGAAAATTAAGCGGTCTTTTCCTGAGATTCAACTGGCCACTCATAAGTTTCATAGTCACAATTCATTTTATTTAAATAACGAATGACCAAAACAGTACCAATTAACGAAGCCACTGAAACGATTAAACCCAACATGCCACCTGATAATGCAGCAACGACATTTTGACCCGCAGACATGGCAACTACAATTGGAATGTACATTCCTGACCAATACAACACACCGAACTGAGTTCCTTTAGGTAAATATCCTTTTTTTGCTAAAATCTCTTTTGATAAAATCAGCAAAATCATCGAGATGGCAACACCACCCACATTTGCTTTGACGCCTAGCAACATGCCTAAGGTATTACCAAAATAATCTCCTAACAGGTGGCAAATGGCTAAGAGTGCTGTTCCATATATAATCATTGTTAATTCCTCACATCCTTGGATAACGACTTTTTTAAATTTATTTAGCGACTTATACCGTGATTAAGCACTTTCTTTATGCATTGCACAGATAAGACTATCTAAACGTGTTCCTTGAAAAGAAAGTATATTCCCTTCCTTAAAATTTTTTCTAGCAAGCCCAGTTAAAACCGAACCAGGTAAAACTTCGATATGTAACCTAACGCCACGCTCCCACGATGCTTGAACGGTACTTTCCCAATCAATGGTTCGGCACATATTAAAGATCAGATCCTCTTTAATTTGCTCTGCTTTATGAATTAACCGTGCAGATGTACCACTTAAATATTTAAACTTTGCTGGATTCAAATCTATGTGTGCCATAGCCTGAACCAGTTGTTGTGCTTGTGCATCCAACAATTCGCAATGTGATGGCACACTTACATTTAATTTTTTAGCAATTGCTCCCTGACTTTTAGCAATTTCTATCACCTGTTGCATCGCCAGTTCTGAACCAGAAATAACAATCTGATTGGCTGCATTTAAATTAGCGACATAAACATCACCCATTTGTTGATAAACCTCTGCAACCCATTGGCTCACCTGTGATTTATCGGCATTGATGATGGCAGTCATGCCATAACCAGAAGGATAAGCGTCTTGCATGAGCTTGCCACGCAATGACACCAGCTTAAGACCTTGTTCAAAACTATAAACACCTGCGACCGCTGCTGCTGTCCATGCACCAATTGATAGCCCTGCGACATAGTCAGGTTGTACCTGTTCATTAAGTAGAATGGCTGAACTGATATAACCTGCTAAATACAAGCACAGTTGTACCGCTTCTGTTGAACGCAGTTCATCGGGTTGATCCAAGGTCAGTACATCACGCTGCAAAGCCACTGAAGCGCGTTCTAAATAGTGTTGAACCAATCGATGTTCAGGCAAGTCATGCAACATATTGACTTTTTGTGCCCCCTGACCTGGATATACCCAAATTGAACTCATGCCATCATCCCTTTACAGCCAAGGATTATTTACTAAAACGGCACCATCATTTCGTTTTAGTAATACTTTCCCTGTAGAGCTTGCCCATTCTTTAAGTGCGACACCACCCTTTGGGGTTTGTAGTTGCACATCCAGTTTTAATTCAGTTTGTTCCAGCTGATGAAGCAATTGTTTGGCTTCATCTTTGGTCAAAAATTCCTCTTTCCGAATCAAAAGATCAATATCACTGTTTTCAGTTACAGTCTGAATACCTGTTGCCAACTCAAACCCGACGCTACCTGTATATCCCCATGTCCAGTGTTTTTGATTCAATATGTTTTGAATCATCTGCAACTGGTTCATTAAATGTGGAAAACAGTCTAAGTCCACATTACTCAATGCCTCTGGTTTTAACTGCTTAGTAATTGCAGAAACTGGCATTTGTGTCGCATACCGTTGATGTCTTGCTGTACCACGAATTCCAACTGCAATGACTGTAGGATCTGTTGTCGCACGGCGCACAACAACTGGTTGTCCTTGTGTAATAACCTCTGTAACCCATGTGGGCAAATCCGTTTCTAACAGATCAAGCGTCATACCCCATAACAAGTCATGTGCTTGAAGTGGTGTTTCAGTCTGCATACCATTGCTCACGCAATAATTCACGTACTTTTTTCGAAGCTTGTCGGTTTTCACCATGTAAGCGATGTTCAAGTCCTGTTGAAGCCGTGGCTTGAATGTCATTTAATGCGTGTAAAAATGCATTTTGAACAGATGCAATATCTTCAATTGTCGGTTGTTCAGGGTTCGCGACGGTTAAAAGGTCGGATAGCAAGCCTAATGTGGCATAGCTTTCAATGTCATAGGCCATAGGTGGAATATTTGCTGCAAGTTTTTCTAGCTCATCCACAGTACGCAGTGTCACACGGGCCGCCGACTCTTTCCCCATGGCATGCACCATAACACCTGTATCTTTAAGTGCAATGATACGATTTGCTTGGTAGCCATGTGCTAAAAATGCGCCTGACATTGACTTGCCAACCAATAAACTAATCACAGGGTGCCCTGCCAAACGTGCTCGCGCATAACTATCGACTGCACCTGCAAGCGCCTGATGAATACCAAAAAGTTCTTCACGGCGGCCATAAGCCTGACTTGGAACATCGACAATACATAAAATGGCACGTTTATGATCACGGCCTAGATCGGCTTGAATGGCATCATCCACAATTTTGGCTAAAGTCCAACCTTCCAACAATCCAACTTCACCACTTTGAGCACGTGGATAAAGATTGTGTTGGTATGGGACGACTGCTATAACACGCACCTTTTTTTCTGAAATTTGTCCATCTGCAACGCAAACAGACTCTACAGCATCTTTAATCTGGGCAAAATCAGCAGTGAGTGCCTTAAACCAATTCTGCCCACGTGTTGATGTTTTAACTGCATGTATATCCATATTCATGCTTGTTCTCCTTGATATAAAGTTCGAACTTGAAGTGGTGTAGCCTGAACCGTAGTATCAACGCCCTGTAAGTGATTCAAATAAAAATCATAATTTGAGCTACGATGTAACTCTGGTTGCCCTTGAATTAAATACTGTAAAACTTGTTGCTGAATCTGCTGACGATCATCTTCAACATAGGCATCAACCAAGCCACTTGCGGCACGTTGCTGTCCACCAGTAATACTCCAAATAAATGGTCGATCCTTCGAGTCATATTCTTGTACACCTGCTTCTTGCTCAATAACTTGTGGGCCATTTAGTCCTAAACGTCCTTCTTGGGTCATAATTAAATAACTGCATAATGCAGCTGCAATTGACATGCCACCAAAACAACCAACACTTCCCGCAATAACGCCGATAACAGGTTGATATTGTCTAAGCGCTACTATTGCGGCTTGTATTTCTGCAATGGCAGCCAACCCTAAATTTGCTTCTTGTAACCGAACGCCACCTGTTTCAAGTAATAAAATAGCGGCAGTCGGAATTCCTTTAAGGTTATCTTCGACAGCAAGTTCTAATGCACCCGCAATTTTTGCACCGCCAACTTCGCCTAGGCTTCCACCCTGAAAATTACCTTCAATCGAAATAATAACGACTGGTTTTTGCTGCAGTGTGCCTTTTGCAACCACGACACCATCATCCGCTTGTGGCACAATATTCTGCTTGGGTAGCCACGGCGACATCATTCGTGCAAAAGGATCTAATAACTCACGAAAGCTATTTTCATCTAATAATGCTTTGGCACGTTCTCGAGCACTCAGTTCAATAAAGCTTTTCTTAGCCAGTAAATTTTGTAAATCAGCCACGGCTCACCTCCTCAAATGCTTGTTCTAAACGTAGGCGAACAACACCGGGTGTTGCACCAAAATCATGAATATCAATATGTACAGCTAACGGTTTTTGTTCAGCAAACATCCGCGCAAATAAATTTCCCCAACGCTTTGAACTACCATCAACTGAGGTGACAACTTGAATTGAAATTTTTCCTGTTGAATTGGGTTGCATTAAAACTTCTAAATCACCAGAACCGACACAACCAACCAATGCTTTTTTAGTGGGTGTACTACCCGCAGAAAATTCAAAATTAAGTGTTTCCATGACTACACATCCAATTTATTTTTAAAATAAAGTTGCTCAACACGATCAATAAATAATGTGGCTGCAAGTACATCGGCCACTCCACCGGGTGAGGCTCTTAAACGTAAAAGGTCTTGTTCTAAGAAATCAAATTCACGTTGTCCAGCGACAGTTGAATAACCGCCCAGTGCAAGCACCTTTTGAGCACCTTGCTGCATTCGCGCTAATCCTGCTTCTCCTGCACGGTATAAAACGCAGGTATCATCAAGCGTGGTCATCATGGCAAGCAAAGCATCTATTCGTGCGGTTGTTTCATTGCCCTGTGTTTGACGACTTTTATACAGTTCAGGTAAGCCAAAACTCACAATTGCAGGAAAACCTTGCTGTGCTTGTGCCTTAGCACCACTTATACCTAAGGTTTTTTGAACTTGTTGACCATGACTGAGTGCCTGCTGGGGAATAAAACGATCTTCCAGTTGTGCAATTTTCCCTGCCAATTGACACAGTTCAATGGCTTGTACTGGTTTGGCATCTAAACTCCTCAATGCACTTGCTGTAACCATCAGTCCTAATGCCCAAATTGCGCCACGATGAGTATTCACCCCATGGGTTGTCTGTAACATGGTGGCTTCACCTAAACGACCAATTTCACCAATCGCTTCACGTAAGGCTTGTGAACAAGTTCTATGTTGAACAGCAGCCTGTGCCATTGCCACAAACATCGGATGTAAACTGTGGGCTGAACGCTCCATTAACTCCAGTGTTAAATCATCGTGTGCACCGCTTCCACGTTGATCGACCAACGCAGGTTTTGGGGTTAAATTGACTTCTGCAACCAAAGCATCGACTGCAAAATCTGCAAGTAAAATACAATGTTGGCTAATATAGGATTGAACACGTGCATTCATTACCAACTCCTAAATTTTGCTGGAGGTTGATATAGCCCATCAGACCATGTCACAAGATCCGCAATATTTTTTGCAGCTAATAATTCACGTGTGGCATCGGTACGACGAATACCTAGATCTTCAGGAAACACGACCAAGCCTTCACGTCTTAAACGTTCTGTTGTTTTAGGATTATGGTTTAAGCCAATTTCAGTTACTCCTGCAACCGCAGCAATCATCTCCTGACGTTCTTCTAAACTTCTGGCTTTATACAGATATGCAATGCCTTCTTCGGTTAAAAGGTGTGTCACATCATCGCCATAAATCATAATTGGAGCGAGAGGCATTCCTGCTTTTTTAGCAACTTCGACTGCATCTAAGGTATGTACAAAAGTCGGTTTGCCACCTTCTTGGAAGGTTTCCACCATTTGTACAACCAGTTTTTTACCACGAGCAAGATAAGTATCCGTTTCTGTTGCACCTGAAGGACGCATATCTAACCATGCAGGCGTCGCATGACGTCGTCCACGCGGATCATGTCCCATATTGGGTGCACCACCAAAGCCAGCTAAACGGCCTTTGGTTACTGTTGAAGAATGCCCACTGCCATCGACTTGTAAGGTTGCGCCAATAAATAAATCAACTGCATATTGTCCAGCCAGCTGACACATCATTCGATTTGAACGTAGAGAACCATCCCGCCCTGTAAAAAATACATCTGGTCGCGCCGCAACGTATTTTTCCATGCCCAGTTCTGTACCAAAACAATGCACGCTTTCCACCCAGCCACTTTCAATTGCAGGAATTAAGGTAGGATGAGGGTTGAGCGTCCAATTACGACAGATCTTGCCTTTTAAACCTAAAGACTCACCGTAAGTTGGTAAAATCAGTTCAATTGCCGCAGTATTAAAACCAATGCCATGATTCAACGACTGTACATTATGACGTTCATAAATCCCTCGAATCGCCATCATGGCCATTAAGATATGTACAGGCTTGATATGTTTAGGATCGCGGGTAAATAAAGGTTCAATATAAAAAGGCTTATCCGCCACAACCACAAAGTCGACCCAAGAAGCAGGAATATCGACCCGAGGTAAATCTTTGACGTCATCCACCAACTCATTAACCTGCACAATCACAATGCCATCACTAAAAGCTGCAGGTTCAATCAGTGCAGGAGTATCTTCTGTACTTGCTCCTGTATAAATATTACCTTCGCGATCTGCCATAAAACCTGCGGAAAGCACAACATTTGGAATTAAATCGACCAATAAGCGCGAATAGAGTTCAATATAGGTATGAATTGCACCAATTTCGAGTAGCCCATCTTCAACCAGCTGGCTAATGCGTAAACTTTGTGTACCGGCAAATGAAAAATCAAGCTTACGAGCAATGCCTTTTTCAAATAAATCCAGATGTTCTGGGCGCCCTACGCTTGGCATGATCATATGTAGGTCGTGTAAAATATCAGAGTTCGTTTGTGCCAATGAACGGGAAAGGAAATCGGCTTGTTTTTGGTTATTTCCTTCTAAAACAACGCGATCACCCGCCTTAATTAAGATTTCTAACACCTGAACAATATCTTGCGTTGGAATGACTACACCATTGGCATACTGATTGACCATGTCTATTTTTAGTTGTTTGGCATGTCGCCGTGTATTCCATTTACGTTCTATGTTCTGAACCGAACCATCCATGTCATTTATCCTAATTCTGTATTTTGATCTAAGCCTATAAGAGCCTTTTCTGAGTCTTTGATCAATCAACCTTAAACCACATTCATTAACATGAGGTTAATGTTTAAATTAAATACAAGGTTTTAATTGGTATGTTTTTAGAATGATGCTGGTTATTTAATTTAGGACAGTTTTAATGAGATATGTTGGTTTGAAAAATTATCGTATGACCAATCTTGTTTTTATCTAATGAAGATACTCAATATCAATCATTTTAAAATTGACTAAACGTAACTATCCCTCCATTTTAAAAATATTTTCTTCTTCCCAAGCACGAACAATAGTATTTGGGAGAAATGAATCACACAAAACACTTAACTTATTATTCAAAATTCGTTACAAAATGCAATGTTAGCTCATCAGAAAGAAATGTAATAATTCAACACCATTCCATACTTTCATTTATTGAACTGTCATACAAAAAGGATAAAAAAAATGATAACTTGGCAAGAATCATTAGCCGTTTTAAAAAATGGAAATAAACGATTCATTCAAAATAAAATGCATGACATTTTACAACACGATTTAAAATTGCTCTCTGAAACTCAAAACCCACATACAGTGATTCTATGTTGTTCGGACTCAAGAGTATCCCCAGACATAATTTTTGATCAAAGTCTTGGAAATTTATTTGTTATTCAAAATGCAGGTAATGTCAGTGATACCTCAGTTTTTGGAAGTATTCAATATGCAATTCAACACTTAAAAACACCACTCATTATCGTGCTCGGCCATACATGTTGTGGTGCAGTAACTGCTTCTCATCAAAATAAAAAAATTAAAGGGCCTTTACAAGATCTTATGACATTCATTGATGACAATATTATTTTGGATGGCACCATTGAAGATTCTATTAAAAATCACACTCTAGTCACGGCGAAAAAGCTTAATGAGGCACTAAATCTACATCAGTCTAAAATTGAGCAAGATACACAGGTCATTCCTGCTATTTATGATATTTCTAATGGTCACATAGTATGGCTTAATTTAGGTGGAGAAAACAATGTTACGCCAGATTTAAATTGCACATAAAAACCGTATAACCAAATGATATTTATAATAATAAAAATAATTAGGTAAAAATTTACATACACTACTTAAAGTAATGTAAAAGATACTTTTCATCATAAATTACTGCTGTATGATTAAGTTTGAACTTCAAAAATACGGTACAGCACAATGAAAAAAATAGGTTTTATTGTATTAAGCCTGATTTGCTTATCTTCCTCTACTTTCGCTAGCTCAGCCAGTTCATGGAAAAAGCATAATCAGAGCATTAAATCGGCATGTCTCAAAGTAAGTCAGCTAAAAAATACTAAGGTTGTGAGTGATATTATGACATTTGATGATCGCGTCGGATATTCTGCCGTTATTTTAGAAGGTCACTACCCTCAAGCACACATGAAAAACCAACGAGGAAGAGAGTTATGTTTGTGGCAACGATCTACCCAAAAAGCCTCTGTTACAGAAGCAGATACGCTATTACAATCAAAGAAATAGATACATCATCAAACAAAGTAAGATATAAAAAATGATAGTATAACCCCATTATTACTAGGGATAATAAAATGAAAAATGTTTTTAAAACTGCCATTTTAGTTACGTTCGTTGCCTTAAGTTCTACTTCTGTATTTGCAAAAATTATAGAAAATCCTATCGTTTTTAAAAAAGGAAGCTATGGTACAAACTTAAAAGGAACGTTCAAAGGCGATGATGAGGCACGATACACTCTGCATGCCAAAGCTGGCCAACAATTAAAATTTAAGATAAAAAGTACCAAAAATTTAGCCTATCTCAACATTTATGCACCTGAAGACAAACCGGGTAGCGCTGAGGCGATTTTAAAGGGTGCTATTGTGGGTTCAACTGGCGAAATTACTTTGCCTGAAACAGGTCAATATACGCTTCAGCTTTACCAAATGCGTAATACAGCACGGCGCGGAGAAATTGTAAATTATAATATTGAGCTTAAAATCATCAATTAACATTGCCTAAACCTAACTGGGTCTAAATGGAATTTTCGATATTTTTCATTAAGCCAAGAAATTTGTTCGTTAAGATTCACTATTTGTGAGTCTTTTTATTTCCAATAATCGGTATTTTTTTAATGCCTATTCAAATTTTTTTGGCTTTACAAATAACGAAGTAATTTTTATATGATAAGGTTTATCCAATATCAAAAACGATTTCCGTATTCGTAATTTCATTTTATAAAATGTCCTTTTAAAGGAGTTCGGTTTCATGCTTAAACTGAGAAAAAATCTTCAAAAATTTGCATTAAGTTGTTTTATTCTAAGTTGTGGCTCAGCCACCATTGCACAAACGATTAATTCTGCCCCCCCAAATGCGATTTCCAACATTAAAATAGCCGCTACAAAACCGGGCACTCTCTTATCCATTCAAGCACAAGAACCATCCTTATTACTAAGCCATGCAGCGCAACGATATTTAATCACTTATCGTAGTCGAGGCGTCAACAACGAGCCTATTGTAACTTCTGGATATATCGTGCTTCCTAAAGGTCAAAGTCCTAAAGGTGGTTGGCCGATTATCGCTTGGGCGCACGGAACCACGGGTGTTGCTGACACATGTGCTCCTTCTGGAGATTACCAAAACGGGCCAGTTAACTCTTACCAAAATGTGGCTGAAAAAGCCTTAAATGCGTGGCTTGCTAAAGGGTATGCAGTCGTTGCAACTGATTATCAAGGACTGGGCACACCCGGTGGACATCCTTATATGAATGCTGTGAGTCAACTTCATACAGTAGTCGATAGTGTTCGCGCCTTACATTCATTTAAACCTAAAAGTTTTAGTAAAACTTGGTATGTGATGGGTCATAGTCAAGGCGGTGCAGCTGCATTGACTGTCGCTGCTTATGGACAAAAAGATGCGCCAGAATACAATTTAGCAGGAGCCATAGCACTTGCTCCGGGTGGTTATAAATATGAAGGCATTGCCGAATATGTAGAAGAAAATCCAAAACCTGCTGTCAATGTTGTCGCGTTCTTTCCTATTGTGTTGTTAGGTGCCGAAGCGGCCGATCCTACATTGTCTCCAGATCATTTGGTCAGTAAAGAAATGCAGGTTATTTTAAATAGTGGCCGAAGTCGGTGCTTATCCGAATTACAAACAGATTTAAAAAAACCACCTGAGTCTATCTTCAAGCCGAATGCAAATTTAGCACCATTAATTGCTTATCTTAAAAAGCAATCTATTGAATACATGACACCCACTGTCCCACTTATGATTGTTCAAGGTACTCAAGATCAACTGGTTGATTATCATGGAACATATGCATATTACCAACAGCAATGTAAAGCAGGAAAATCCATCAACTATCACCCACTTCCAAATGGCGACCATCGTGACTCTTTACGCCAAAGTGAGTTTTTAATTGGAGATTTTATCAATGCCGTTGAACAAAAACGTAAAATAAGCACATGTGGACAAACACAATAATTATATTGTGTACAAGTCGTTGAGCTGTGTAGGCGAAGGTTAGAATGCACAGCTCATAATAAATGATGATCTCGTCGGCAAAAACGTAAAATAATGATATGGTCAAATAAAGGGAAAGGTTTTAGATGAGCAGTTTTTAAATGAATACTGTCATATCATCAAAATACCCCTATTCAAATTACTAATTCAGTTATACAACTTCCCAAAAAAAACCATCTAAACTAAATTGTGGACAAATCATTTATGCTAAAAGTCATTGCTCAAGATTTTATTCACCTTGAACATATTGAGCGTGTTATGCCTTTATATAAAGAACTCGTTGAGAAAACAAAAACTGAACCAAGATGTATTTCCTATGAGCTTTTTATTGATCAAAAGGACTCTGGGCATTTTATATTTATAGAAGAATGGCCTGACCGAGCAGCCTTAGATGCACATTGTGAAACTGAACATTTTAAAAGGTTAGTTCCTCTGATTAATCAGTACCAAAGAGCCTCTGGAACGTATTTACTTATGGATGCATTTTGTAATTCGAATTATAAAATTTTAGATTCAGAGGTGGAACAACGATAAGGGTTTACCTGACCACCACTTATGGAAATTTGATTCATTTAATAATGTGCTGAATTTCGTTTATAAAACAAGCTCAAACTTGGTACGGGTAACGTAAAAGCTCTGGTTAAGTTGTAGACTACACTTCATTGAGATTCAACAATGAAAATTTGACGGTATGTATAAATGAAATTTACTAATTTTCAAATCGCTTTTAAAAACTTTTCGCGTACTGGGCTTGTCTACAATAACCAGTCCCCGCTCTCATCCTTTTATATTTTTATCGACTCAGTGCTACGTGGCATTGGACAAGTCATGTTACAAAACAATAGCTATACTGGCTTATTGTTTTTGATGGGTGTTTTTTACAACTCCTTACTTCTTGGTTGTGCGGCTTTACTGGGGTCAGTCGTCAGTACACTAAGCGCAAAGTTACTGGGTGTTGAACGCTCTAGTCTTGAAGCAGGTTTATTTGGTTTTAATGGCGTACTTGTTGCTATTGCACTACTCCATTTTCTTGAACCATCATGGATCACTTGGGGTTATGTCGTTTTAGCATCTGCAAGTAGCACCGTGATTATGGCGGCCATGTTAAACATTGTAAAAACATGGAACATTCCAACACTGACTGCGCCCTTTGTCTTAACAACCTTATTATTTATATTAGCCTGTGCCCGTTTTGGGCAACTTCATTCCACTGGCACACTACCTAGTGCTGGACTACCTAGTACTGTCATAAATGTTGAAGGTATTGTTACGCTATCTACAATTTTGGAAGGGCTCTTAACAGGTATTTCACAAGTATTTTTTCAGGGTAGCGCAATTACTGGGCTTTTCTTTATTGCAGGCTTACTTATTAGTTCGCGAATTATATGTTTAGCTGCAATTATTGGATCATTGCTTGGTGCATTGGTCGCTTGGGGAATGGGAGCGGCAGAGCCAGCAATACGGGCCGGTGCTTTTGGGTTTAATAACGTACTCACAGCTATTGTGTTTGGTGGGGGGATTTTTATGCTGAATAAATCAACCATCATTTACGGAATATTAGCAGTGATTATAACTTCCTTTGTCTACGCTGCATTATCTGCGGCTTTAGAACCTTTGGGTATGCCTGCAATGACGTCTGCCTTTATTTTAGTTGTTTGGTTATTTATTTTGGCTGCTCCGTACTTTTCTAATCTTAAGTTAAAGCCATCTTCTGGCGATTAATATCGTAAGAAATAGACATTTCCCTCGATCTAAAAGAATGTTTGTTTAACCTAAAAAAGACCACGCTAAATAAAGTGGTCTTTTTACTTCACCCAATTCATAAAATAAAAAACCGTTCCAGTACGCTGATGACTAGAACGGTTTTCCTTATAATTCAACGCAACAATAACAGGTTCTTTAATTTCTACTACAGCGCGACCTAAAATGACATAAAACCCCAATAGGCGCATCCCACCAAAGATAACTTTATTTTAAAAATGAGTATTTATGAATCTATTTTTTTAAAAGCCCAATCTAAAAAATCCTTTTTATTAAAAAAGTTTGGTGCCGTAGTCGCAAATATAGTTTGAACCTTTCCATTAAAAACGCCCTTATAGCTAGAAGGTTTTACAGCATCAAATGCTATTGGGTCTGCCTCATGTAAGGCACTAAAGAACATCTTTAATTGTATAAAATGGCTTTTAGAGTCAATTTCTGGCATTTCTACAACAAAATTATAAATTTGTTCTAATATAAATTTTGGGCTTTTGTGTGACATTTCTTTCCTAATTATTATAAATTAATATTTAAATTATAATTTTCATTAAAAAAAATGCACTGACCTTTTCTTACAACATGTATAAATAGCTTGTTTTTCATACACAAATATGATCAATCGCGTCAAATTATCAAGAAGGGTTTTTTATTCTTGCTCAGATGCTTGGGGACAGCCATAACCAAGATCAATATAATTTTTTCCATTTCTATCATAAATACCGGCAACAAGAAGAATTTCTCTGATTACTTTTAATTTTTGTACTTTCTAAATTAAAAAATAATGTTATATTATTTGGATAATTAAACTTTAGTGTGGGGTATATCTCATGCAAAAAAGTATATGTTTAATACTTACCATTTTCTTAACTATTCTAATCTTAGCTTGTCTTAGCGCATGGATTTATTCAAAAGATATGTTCTTTTTAGGTGTTGGAGTATTATTAACTATAGCTTTAATTTTAGTTGGACTAGAGTTAAAGAAAATAAAAAAAGACCCTTTTTCCTAGTTGCAGTAACAAGTAAAATTCCCGTCGCATTCTAGGTGTTGATGGGTTTTTTATATACTGAAATAAGCCAGTCACTCATTCCATTTAGGAATCACGGCGCACTTGATTGTTTTATGCAATAGCCCATCGTCTTAAGTTACTATCAACTCGTGCAATATAGGTAAATAGCGACATACGCTCTTTTGAAATCAAATGTGCTGTCATCATCACTCACATAAAAGCCGTATTTTGCTCTTTAGGTCTGGTCACAATAAAAACGACATTCCATACATGACTTCATGCAACAGAGTCAAAAATAAGAAGTAAATTTAGGCAGTTTCCATCTCACCGACATGGTGATAAGCACGATTAAAATAAGCAAGACCCTGTTCATGCTCGCCTTGTTGAATCGCGACCACACGACAAATAAAAATAGTATGTGTTCCGACTTCTTGAATTTGCTCAATCTGACAATCAAAACCCACTAAGGCATCTTCTAAAATTGGTGCGCCAGTTTTTAATTTTGTCCAAGTTCCATGTTTAAACCGCTCATCTGAACCCATTTTGGATGAAAATACATTAGAAATTTGCTGATGATGCGCTCCTAAAACATTCACTGTTAAAATTTTATTTTCTATAAAATGTATATGTGATCTAGATGCTTTATTCATACAGACCAATAATGTCGGAGGAGTATCAGTGACACTACACACAGCAGATGCAGTAAACCCATGACGACCAGACGCCCCAACCGTAGTCACAACATTGACTGCACTTGTAAGCAAAGACATGGCATTTTTAAAGTCTGTTGATTGAATCATCACTTTACTCCTAAGTCCCTAAATGAGAACCTTACTTTTTTCTGTATTTTGATATCTCACATGATTTTGTCACGTGAGATATCTTCTAAATGGGTTTTGGGTAGAAACCGATGCTTCTTCTTCATGAAGTCATGGGTATGCGATTTAATCAGAAATTTCCGACTAAACCGACCACCCTTACACATCATTATTTTGATCAGTACTTTAGTAAATATTAAGCCGATAGCTCTTTTCGAACAATTTCCGCACCTGCACTTAAAGCATTCAACTTGCCTCTTGCCACTTCACGAGCTAAAGGTGCCATACCACAATTAGTTGAAGGATAAAGCTTGTCAGCATCTACAAACTGAAGTGCTTTACGTAAGGTATTCGCAACTTCTTCAGGTGTTTCAATACTATTGGTTGCGACATCAATCGCACCAACCATCACTTTTTTACCGCGAATGAGTTCAATCAGATCCATCGGCACACGAGAGTTTTGACATTCGAGTGAGATGATATCAATTTTAGATTGTTGTAGCTTCGGGAATGCTAGCTCATATTGACGCCATTCTGAACCTAAAGTTTTTTTCCAATCTGTATTGGCTTTAATACCATAACCATAACAAATGTGTACGGCAGTTTCACATTTAAGGCCTTCAAGTGCACGCTCTAAAGTCGCAACACCCCAATCATTCACTTCATCAAAGAACACATTAAATGCAGGTTCATCAAACTGAATAATATCTACACCCGCAGCTTCTAATTCTCTGGCTTCTTGATTTAGAATTTTGGCAAATTCCCAAGCCAGTTTTTCACGGCTTTTATAATGACCATCATACAGCGTATCAATCATGGTCATTGGGCCTGGTAAAGCCCATTTAATTGGTTGATCTGTCTGACTACGTAAAAACTTAGCATCTTCAACAAATACAGGTTTTTGACGACTTACTGCACCAACCACTGACGGCACACTCGCGTCATAACGATTACGAATTCGAACTGTCTCACGCTTTTCAAAATCAACGCCATCAAGGTGCTCAATGAATGTGGTGACAAAATGTTGACGGGTTTGCTCACCGTCGCTAACAATATCTATTCCTGCATGTAGCTGTTCTTGCAATGACAAACGTAAAGCATCTTGTTTCGCTTCAATCAATTGCTCACCTTCTAATTTCCAAGGTGACCAAAGTTTCTCTGGCTCTGCAAGCCAAGACGGTTTTGGTAAGCTACCAGCTGTTGATGTCGGGAGTAAAATTGTCATCTTTAAATCTTCTATTATCTATTTAAGGTAAATTATGCAGCTTGATGTTGAACGGTGTAGCTTGTAGCCCATTGCTCAAGAATATTTTGATACGGCTTGATAAAGTTTTCTTCAGTCCACTTGCCTTGTTTAACTGCTAACTGACCACGTTCAACACGGTCATATACAATTTGTGTTAATGAGTAATCTGGGTAATCTAGACTTGCTTGATAGACTTGCGCCGCTGATGAGTTTGCATTGTAAATTTCAGGGCGATAAATCTTTTGGAACGTTTCCATGGTACTAATTGCACTGATGAGCTCAAAATCGCTGTAATCACGCAGTAAATCACCCGCAAAATAGAATGCTAAAGGTGCAGCACTACCTTTCGGCATAAAAAAGCGAACCTGTAAACCCATTTTATGGAAATACTCATCGGTACGTGAGTATTCATCTTGTTTATACTCAACCCCTAAAACAGGATGCTCATTGGCAATGCGGTGATACTTCTTCGCCGTTGAAACACTCAAGCAAATGACAGGCTGTTGATTAAACTCTGCTTTAAAAGTCTCTGAGTTCACTAAGTATTGATACAGCTTGCCATGTAAATCACCAAAACCTTCAGGTGCGTACGAAGTCGAGTTTGCTTGATTATGTTCTTTAAGCACCACGCTGAAATCGTAGTCACGTACATAAGATGAGAAGCTATTACCAATCATGCCCTCAATACGTTGATTGGTGTGATGATCAGTAATCGTGCTTTTAAGCATCTCAATGATCGGGAAAGTTTTACCATTACCTTCAATATCCAAGTCCACAGAAATAATGTCTACTTCAACTGAATAACGGTCTGCTGTTGGATTATCCCAATGTGCTAAAGCGTTAAAACGGTTATTGATCATCCGTAGTGTATTACGTAAGTTTTGTTCACGACTTTCGCCACGAGCTAAATTGGCAAAATTAGTGGTGAGACGTGTGCTATCTGCCGGCTGATAGTTTTCATCAAAACGAATTTTTTTAATTGAACATGCGAACTGATTACTCATTGTGATCTCTTCCCCTAATTTCTGCGATAAAACCTGAATTTTTTTCATGTTCTTTCTAGACTTTCCAATTTTATGTTTAGATCCTTCTACCCAATTGTATTCCCAGTCTTTTCGGACTTGAACCTGATGGTTAAATTAAGAATCAACTTCAATATGGTCGATAGTTAAGAACATGGTGTAATTTATACCCCAATCAACACATGAATAAAAATGATTTAATCTCACAAGTAAGTGAACAAAATTCATGTTTAAGTATTCTGTCGTATTAAGAATGAATGATGTGGCTATCATATTTTACAAAAGCTGATTTTTTCACTAAATGAATAACCTTATGAACAGAGCTATTCATACTTGTGCAGATGCAAATTATTGGATAAGTCAGTCACTGAATTAGGTGGTATATCCCGTCCTAGAATATGGAAAAATTTATACAAATAACGACCTAATTCTTGGGTAACTTAAGCCATAGATATTTTAACAATAAAATGAGTAATTTTTATGCACAAATTCTTGGTCAAAAAGTATTGATAATTGAAGGAAATGACTCGATTGAATTTAGTCATATAAATTTCGAGAATACTACTTTTATTGGGAGTACTAGCAATGTTGGTGGCAATTCAAGCCATAGAAAAGCACCCTTCAAATTAGACTAAAAGTGTCCAACTTTCGGGGTGCGAATCACAAGCTGTAATTTTACTATTATTTATTAAAAATAATAATTCATTCTTAATAAATAATTTCGTGGAGTTCCAGGCATTGAATTCGAACGCCAGTATTCTTTATCCGTTAAATTATTTACAGCAATCGTCGCGCCCCACTTGTCATCCTTATAACCAACAGCAGCATCTAATCGTGTCCAGTCTGGCATTTTTGTCGTATTTTTATCCGATGTAAAATAAGAACCTACATAGGTTGCCCCTAACTCGCCATACCATTTTTCCACAGGTAAATAACGTACAAATAAGTTTCCTGTATTTTCAGATATGCCTGATAACTTTTTGCCTTTTAAACGTTCTTCTTCTTTTACAGTTGTACGACTATCACTTTTCCATGTGGCATCGGTATAACCATAACCACCTCGCACATAAAGATTATCTAATACTTGACCAATAAAACTAAACTCTACACCTTGAGATTGTTGCTGCTGACCAACTTCCCAATCATTTGGTCGTTCTATAGCATCTGGTTGATAGCGTATATTATTTTTAGTAATGTCATATACAGAAAGCTGCGTATTTAAGCGACCATCCAACCAATCACTCTTCACTCCAATTTCATATTGTTCATTAAATTGAGGCTCAGCATCATATAAGCTTGGATCTATGCTTGTACTCACCCCTAACAAGCCACGGCCACCATAAGGTGAGAAGCTTTTACTATAAGAGGTATAAAAACTTTGACTTTCAATAGGTTGCCAAACAAAACCAATATTTGGACTTAAACTGTCATCGCTATATGATCGTTTACTCTGATTACGAACATCATTGGTTGAAAAATCATAACTGTCGTAGCGAACACCTAACATTATTTTATATTTTTCATTCAATGAAATTAAATCTTGTAGAAAAAAGCTTAAGGAGTTTGCATCAGTTTGACTATGTGAAGTTTCTGCTGGGCGTGAACCATTGAGTGTAGCCCAACCAGAGGATAAAGAGCTGTCCGAAGTAT
Organism: Acinetobacter celticus; assembly: GCF_001707755.1. Classification (GTDB taxonomy): domain Bacteria; phylum Pseudomonadota; class Gammaproteobacteria; order Pseudomonadales; family Moraxellaceae; genus Acinetobacter; species Acinetobacter celticus. The sequence goes on from NZ_MBDL01000010.1 coordinate 69,261, forward strand.
TGAATGGATTGACATAGCGATAATATAGCCCTGCTTTGTCACCACTTGAATAATTTCCAAGAATTGGCTCTCTTTTTTCATTTGACCAATCACTACCGAACATAACTTTATGATCTAAAGCACCTGTTTTAAACAGTCCTGTAATATCAAAGGTATTCATCAACGTTTTATTTGTTGTTTGCTGCCATGCATAGCTTTGACGGATTTTTCCTTGCCAATCACATTTTTTGCCATCGTTTTGTAACCCCGTAGCTGAGCACCACGTACCACCAAAGAAGTTATCAAAATCCTGAAAAGATTCACGATGACTTAATGCCCAATGAAAATTCCAATTCGGTGCAAATTCATATTTCAGATCTGTTCTAACGGATTTGGTTTCATCGACAATATTATCATTGCTTCCAGCAAAACCTGTTTTAATAGAAACGCCTGAAGGCAAGTTCTCATAACTTGGCCCACGATCAGGTGTTCTGTTTAAATTGTCGTAAGTAAATTCAGTTGTCCAAAGCAGTTTTTCATCATCACTACGATAAGTTACACTTGGCGATAACATTTCTTGCTTAAAGCCAATCCCTGAACGAAAACTATTGGTATCCGATTTTTCTCCGACTAGACGAATAGCCCAGTTATAATCAAGTGCTTTATTAATATCAATGGTTCCCCCCACGTTGTCATAAGATCCAACGTAAGCGCCTACCGAACTGTTTGAATCAAAATTAGCAACTTTAGTCACCATATTGATCACACCGCCACCAGCACTTCTTCCATAAAGTACAGATGCTGGACCTTTTAAAATTTCGATCCGCTCAACATTTGCTGTACTGCGTCGATATTGACCACTTTCACGGATGCCATCTCGATAAATATCGTTAGTATCAGCATTGAAACCACGGATAGAAATTCCATCATTTCTAGTATCATAACTTGTTGAAACACCAGGTGTTCCTTGTAACATCACACTCAGATCGTTTGCGCCATATAATTTATATTTAGAAACATCAAGCGTATCAACAGTTTGAGGAATATCTTTCTTATCTAAACCATTTCGAGTGACATTCGCTTGTTTATAGTCAACATAAGTTTTTATAGGGTCTCCCTCTGCCATTGCTTCAATAACAATAGTTGGGAGAGTTGCTGATGCTTTAATATTTACATTCTCTGTATCAGCCAATGTTACAGAAGAGATAAAAAGAAACCCTGAAGAAATCATCATCAAAGCTAAAGTATTTTTTGCGTAAGGCATAGGTCAGAAACGATAAAGAGAATTATTATCAATTATATTAACATTCACTACAAATTCACAATAGACTTCTGCTAATTTTTTATCAGATATATAGGTTTTAGTTTTGAAATTTATCTAAAATTAACACAATACACCTTATACGAAATCACAATGGGAGCCTTAAGCTCCCACTCTGATTAATTTTTTTAAATTTTAAGAATGTTGCACTGTAAGTTTTAAACCTAAAGCATTTACTATACGATTGATCTTATCAAAATGAGGTACAGAGTCATGACGAAGCGCTTTATAAAGGGCTTCACGTCCAATACCTGCCTCTTTCGCAATTGGGGGCATTCCTCTTGCATGCGCTAATTCAGCAGGATTATTTTCTTTAAGAACTATATTGAGATACATCACAATATCTTCTTAAGTTTTGAGTGACTCAGCCATATCAAAACTTGGTAAATCAGCGACTTTAACCATTTTAATTCTCCAATGTTTGCAGGGTTACCAAACGGTGTTAATTTCTTATCTGGAATTTCATAAATAGAGCGTGCCGACATTAGCTGATTGTCTTTACGATCGACAACAGGTTCAGCAAGTCGCATCACTTACGTAGCTGCGCTGTTGTGCGGTCAAGGGCATTTAAATCTACAGGTGTTTCCCACATGACCGATGCATGTGTTAGCACACTACGTATCTGTAGTAATTCGTGAAGAATAGTACTGGGCACCACAGGGCCAACCTTTACTTTCGGGCAATACGTTTTCCTTAAAGCAACATGATCAGATAAATCCATACTGTTCAATTTCATGATAGACTTTTTAGCAATCGGAAACTTCTTGATTAGCTTTAAAGCATTTACTTTTGTTTTGCTGTAGACCCCTTCTGTTTCATTCAGATATAAATCTATAGCATCAGAAAGCTTTATGCTTTTTTCGTGTTGATTACCGTTCAAGATGTCTGGGTTGTTCTCAATTTCGACTTCACGTTTTTTGATCCATTTTTCGGCAACTCGCTTTGTAGTGAAGGTTTTACTTTCTCTAAATGCTGGGTAATCTTTGCGTTGAATACGAATCACGGCTCTGTATCTCAAAGCCCCGTCTGATAGTGTTCTGGTAAAAATTGAACCCATAAATTTGCCCCTTTCTTGATTTTTCCATTATGGGGCAAATTAGGGGGCAAATATAATCGGGTTCGCACAGCTAAAGTGGTGTTTACACAGGTTCAAACGTATACTAAGCTATCAATCAAGATATTGTTTTTGATAGAAAATTTGTAAATAACTGAAATTTAATAATATTGATATTCAAAGGTGGAACTTATGTTGAAGTGGTTTGAAAAACTCGTTGATCCTTATCCAACGAAAGGCTTAAACGAACCACTTCCAACCGAGTTTTTTCCTTTTGTTTGGCAAGCTGCACATGGTGTAAAACGTTATTTATTGCTTTTGATTATTTGTACTGCGGGCGCAGCCAGTTTCGAAGCGCTACTCTATGCCAAAATTGGTGATTTGGTCACATGGCTAAGCAAAAGTCAGCCTGAAAATTTTCTAGAAAACCACGGTCAAAATCTCATTATTTTGACCGCAATCCTATTAACAAATATTTTCTTTGCCAGCTTACAAACCATTGTTAAACACCAAATGCTATATAGCAGTTTTCCAATGCGACTGCGGTGGCGTTTTCATAATTTACTGTTGCTTCAAAGTCTCGATTTTTTCCATAATGATTTTGCAGGGCGTTTATCCGCAAAAGTCATGCAAACCGCACTGGCCGTACGCGAATTTTGGATTATTTTAGGAGACATGCTGGCTTATGTGCTAATTTATTTCATCACAATAAGTTTTGTCTTTGCAGCGATTTCTCCCTTACTCCTCATTCCATTAATGCTTTGGTTGGTTTTATTTATTTGCTCAGCGGCTTATTTTATCCCGCGTCTAAGTAAAATTTCAAATGCACAAGCAGATGCTCGCGCCGTCATGACTGGTCGAGTCACCGATGCCTACACCAATATTCAGACTGTCAAACTATTTGCTCACGCAGGTCGTGAAAGCCAATATGCTAAAAGTTCCATGCAACACTTTATGGTAACGGTCTTTAAGCAAATGCGTTTGGGTGCACGCTACTCTATTAGTATCAGTCTATTAAATATTGTGTTGTACGTAGGCGTGATTGGAACTGCTGTTTATTTATGGATGCAAGGACAAGCAGAACTAGGTGTGATTGCAGCCGCTACCGCAATGATTCTAAAACTCAGTAGCATTGCAGAATTCATTATGTGGCAAACATCAGCATTATTTGAAAATATCGGAACCATTCAAGACGGTATGAAAACCCTTGGACGCCCCATTAATATTCAAGACAAACCCAATGCGCAAGAACTCCAAGTACCACACGGCGAAATCACTTTTGAAAATGTAAGTTTTTCCTACAATTCAAAAAATGTGATTGATCAACTTAATTTAACCATTAAACCCGGTGAAAAAATTGGTATTGTAGGACGTTCAGGCGCAGGGAAATCAACGCTCATTCAGCTTTTATTACACTTCTACCCCCTCAATCAGGGACGTATTTTGATTGATGGTCAAAATATAGAAGATGTTACTCAAGACAGTTTAAGAAAAAACATTGCTTTGGTGACACAAGACACATCATTGTTACATCGTACAGTTGAAGAAAATATTAAATATGGTCGACCCAATGCCAGCAATGAAGAAATGTATCAAGCTGTGCGTAAGGCAAAGGCTGAAGAGTTTATTCCGCAACTGGTCGATTTACGCGGTAAAACTGGTTATGACGCTTTTGTTGGCGAACGTGGTGTCAAGCTTTCTGGCGGTCAGCGCCAACGAGTAGCTATCGCACGGGTATTTTTAAAAGATGCACCAATCTTAATTTTAGATGAAGCCACCAGTGCCTTAGACTCCGAAGTAGAAGCCGCCATTCAATCGAGTTTGAATGATTTAATGCAAGGAAAAACCGTCATTGCGATTGCCCATCGCTTATCGACCATTGCGCAAATGGATCGTTTAATTGTGCTAGATCAAGGATGTATTGTAGAGCAAGGTACACATGATGACTTGGTCGCTTTAGATGGTATTTATGCACATTTATGGCAACGTCAAACGGGCGGGTTTTTAATGGAACAACAACACGACGATGCTACGGGGAAATAGAAGCATGCTTTATTTAGAAGATATCAAAATCGGTGATCGTTTTATTAGCCGTGAATATGAAATGAAGCTAGAAGAAATTAAACAGTTTGCACAGGCTTATGACCCGCAAGACTTCCATTTAAATGAAGAAAAAGCAAAAGATCATTCGATCTTTCAAGGGCTGGCAGCAAGTGGATGGCATACAGCTGCAGTCACCATGCGCCTATGGACGGAATGCTTTCCTATTGCGAATGGCTTAATTGGTGCTGAGTCGAATATTCGTTGGCCTCGTCCGACGCGCCCTGACGATAAGCTTCATGTGGAAGTAGAAATTGTAGCAATTACGCCATCAAAAAGTAAAAATGATCGTGCCATAGTTAGCTATGTGACTCAAACATTGAATCAACATGCTGATGTTCTGTTTATATCTACAACAAAGATCATTGTATTTAAAAAAGAAATTTCCTCTGTATAAAATACAGGAGTACGATGATTAAATGGTGTGATTAGACGAACTGCGCACGTTAAATTGTCAAACAATTTTTATGGTAGATGGCTATATTTCATGCCAATATAGTTTCGGACAAGTAGAAAAATACAAAAATTGCAATGGATGGCGAATGAAAACAATTGCTTTACGTCAAGATCAAGGTATTCCTGGCGTTTATGGATTATTACTTTTAGATGTTGTGTCCCGCTGGGGCTACAATGCTGAGACGCTTTTTAGTCCATATCATTTAAAGGTTGAACAACTGGCTGATCCTGAATACCGCATTCCAACAACTGTAGCCAATCAATTGATACAACATGCTTTGTACTTAACTGGAGAACCAACGTTAGGTTTCCATTTAGGGACACAAATGCGTATCTCAATTCATGGTTTTATTGGCTATGCCATTATGACATCCAATAATATTACTGATGCATTGATGCTGGCCAATCGGTTTATACAACTGCGTATGCCCTTCCTACAGTTGTTTTTTTCTACTTTTGGCACAAAAGCCACGATTCAACTACAAACGGATGTTAGTTTTGAACCTTTACGTACTGAAATTTCAATTGCTTTAATTTTTGGCATGATTAGCATGGCTAAGGCAATTACAGGTATTGATTATGCTTCAGGCGATATTGATTTTGACTTTCCTAAACCTGAAGGTTTTGAACGTTTTATGGCTAAATTTCCGCATCATCAATTTCGTTTTGACCAACCTCATCTCGTGCTGAGTTTTAATAAGCAATATTTAGGTAATAAACTGGTACATGCGGACCCTATTGCTAGTCAAATTGCCATTAATCAATGCGAAACCGAACTTTCTGCTTTTGGCGAACGACATCGCTTGGCCATGCGTGTACGGGATATTTTGACTCATTCAGAACAGCATTATTTAAGTATTGAAGCAGTTGCAGAAAGACTACATATGTCTGACCGCACGCTTAAACGACAATTGGCCACCGAAGGCACTTCATTTTCAACCTTAGTTGATGAAGTCCGTTATCGTCATGCAACGTCTTTACTTTCACGTACCGATTTCACTTTAGAACAAATTGCAGATGAACTTGGTTATAGTGATGTCGCCAATTTCAGTCGCGCCTTTAAACGTTGGAGTGGTCGTAGTCCGAGCAATTGGCGTAAAGATCCTTATTTATAATTTGCACCTATTAGTACTTTTGTTTTTAAACAAATGCATGTATAAAACATGCAAAAATGATTTCAATAGTTTTAAGGAGTTATCCATGAATCATCCTTCAGATTTAAAATATGCACGTACACATGAATGGGTACGAATTGAAGGTGATCTTGTCGTAACGGGCATTTCAGACCATGCTCAAGATGCTTTGGGCGACTTAGTCTATGTAGAAGCGCCAGAAGCAGGAACACATCTTACTGCTGGTGAACAAGCAGGTGTGGTTGAATCTGTAAAAACGGCCTCTGACATTCATGCACCTATTTCTGGCACTGTGGTTGAAGTGAATACTGAATTAGAAGATGATCCTGATTTTGTTAATGATGCGCCTTACACTAAAGGTTGGATTTATAAAATCAAGCCTGACAATATTGCAGATATTGAAAAACTACTTTCAAGCGCAGATTACGAAGCAGGTATTTAGTTTTTCTAGACGTTAAATACAAAAAATCAGCAAATATGCTGATTTTTTTATATCTCTATTTTAAATTCCTATTAAAAGCCCATGTTTTTAACCATATAATAAAAATAAAGCCACTCTTAATACCATTAAAAATAAGATTAAATTATCCAATTGTGATAATTTAATAAAAATAATGACAAAAAATATGCATAATAAGTAATAAATTATCATAATTGCTGTACTTTTCCACTATATTGTTTTATAGTTTTTATTATCGCCATGAGCTTAGTTTTCCGTTTAATCACAATAATACTTATATAAATAAACCTGAAAACGAAGCGTCCTTTTATCTTTAGGTTTATTATGCACACTGTAACTGCTCAACATTTATGGAATAAATCATTTATTCTGTGTTTGGCAAATAATCTGTTTTTATTTATTTTTTATTTTGCACAAACCACTATCCTACCCATTTATATACTGAAAGATCTAGGAGGCGACTTATCTCAGGCCGGCTTAGCGATGACATTATTCATGGTTTCTGCTATTGCTGTACGTCCTTTTAGTGGTTTAATTATTGAAAAACTAGGCACAAAAAAAACACTCTATATTTCAGAAACACTATTTTGTTTATTTAGTTTGACCTATATCTGGGCAGACAATCTGACCGTCTTAATGCTCATTCGATTTTTACACGGTATTTGGTTTAGTATTTTAACCACAGTGACGGTTCCTATTGCCAATGAGTTTATTCCTACTGAACGTAAAGGTGAAGGCATGGGTTACTTTCTCATGTCAATCAATTTAGGGATTGTTCTTGGCCCGTTAATTGCCCTGACTTTAATTCAAAGCATGCCCTATGTTGTCGTTGCCAGTATTTTGGCGGGCTTTGTTGTAATTGGCTTTATTTTTTGTTTTTTAATTCCATTACCTAGCATTCAAAAACTACCTATCAAGCCGACAAAAAAAGCCTTGAGTAGAAATGACTTTATAGAGTTCAAAGCTTTACCTGTGGCATTAATGGCAATGATGGTTTCATTTTGCTACGCCAGTATTATGTCTTTTATTGCCACATTTGCTGAATCAAAACACATGCTCGCCTATGCCAGTATGTTCTTTGTTGTTTTCGCAATTTCAATGATGATTTTGCGCCCATTCACTGGCAAAATTTATGACCGTAAAGGTCCAAATGCCGTGGTATATCCTGCTTTAATTTTATTTTCTATTGGTCTTGCTGTACTGGCATTTATTGAGAGTGTCGTTGGTTTTTTATTTGCTGCTGCTCTCATTGGTATGGGATTTGGTTCAGCACAGCCCTGCCTGCAAACCATTGCTATTCAACGCTCACCTAAAAATCGTATTGGCCATGCGACTTCTACTTATTTCACTTTCTATGATATCGGTATCGCCATTGGCTCAATTGTATTGGGCTTATTAATTGCAAATACCGGTTACACCATGACATATTTATGCTGTAGCTTATTGGTAATGGTTAGTCTCATTTACTATAAATTTATGGTATCTAAAAAACCTGATTTATTATTAGATTAACTAAAAAAGCATACTTAAGAGTATGCTTTTTTAGTTATGAAAATTCCGCATTTCATCTAAAGATAGATGTTCACTAAGCTTGTTCGGCGTTTGCTTCTTCACTTTCAGATTCGGCAAGCATGCTAAAACTTGACGGTGTATTTTGTAAAGTAGGATTGGCACGCTGACTTTTTAATTTAATCTGCAAACGTAATTCGTTTGTAGAGTCAGCATTACGTAAGGCCTCTTCATAAGAAATTGCCCCATCATCATACAAATCATACAATGCTTGATCAAAAGTTTGCATGCCCAATTCACGTGATTTTGCCATGATAGGCTTCAATTCTTGAAATTCACCTTTTAAAATAAGGTCTGATACCAAAGGTGTATTCAGCATAATTTCTACAGCCGCACGTCGTCCTTTCCCGTCTTCAGTTCGTATTAGTCGTTGTGAAATAACAGCTTTCATATTAGACGATAAATCCATCAACAATTGATTACGGCGTTCTTCTGGGAAAAAGTTAATAATTCGATCTAACGTTTGGTTCGCATTATTGGCATGTAAAGTACCTAAACATAAATGACCTGTTTCAGCAAAGGCAATGGCGTGTTCCATGGTTTCAGTGTCACGAATTTCGCCAATTAAAATAACATCTGGCGCCTGACGCAATGTATTTTTTAGCGCGTTATGCCAAGAATGACAGTCGACACCCACTTCACGCTGCGTAATCATCGACTTTTTATGCTTATGTACATATTCGACAGGGTCTTCTACGGTAATAATATGTCCCGCCGTGTGTTCATTACGGTAGTCAATCATGGCTGCCAAGGAAGTAGATTTACCCGAACCAGTCCCACCAACAACCAAAACTAAGCCACGTTTTTCTAACATGACGTTTTTAAGTGATTCAGGTAGTTTTAATTGCGTGAAATTTGGAATTTCATTGGTAATTGTACGAATCACCATCCCTACATTGAGTTGTTGCTGAAAAACATTGACGCGAAAACGTGAAATATTAGGCACACTGATTGCGAAATTGCATTCAAGTTCTGACTCAAATTCATTACGCTGTTTTTCATTCATGAGGCTATATGCAAATAATTTGGTTTTATCTGCCGTTAAAGTTTGTTGCCCAAATGGTTTCATTAACCCCTGATGCTTTATACTTGGCGGAAAATCAGCCGTAATAAATAAATCTGACCCCCCATATTCCACGACTTTGGTCAGCATGTGGAACATTAAACGGCGTGCTTCTTCAAGCAATTCGGCTGTAAACATTAAGATTTCCCCCAGAAAAAGATTCAGCAGTACACAATTACGGATTTCTACAGTTATTGTTTTTGTACGCATGAATTGTGCATAAAATTCAAAAGACTCACAAACATAAATATCTAATTTTAAAAATAATTTCTTAAAAAAGTGTGTGATAGTTCATGTATGTATTATTTTTTCTGACTTACTGCAATTTTTATTAAATAAAGGCTTAAAAATGATTTATCTATATAAAAATATGCCCCTCAACTGAAGGGCAAGATTATGAAATAAGAATAAAATTATGCGCTACGTTGTAACGGGCACTCATTTAATTTTTCAGCGACATCTAATAATAACTGATAAGTTTTGTCCCAACCTAAGCAACCATCTGTCACAGATTGACCATAAGCCATGTCGCAAGAAATTTTCTGTGCACCATCTACCAAGTGACTTTCAAGCATGACACCGCGTACATGACTCAAGTGACGCTCATTCACAATAGTACGAAGTACATCTTGTTGTAATAATGGATTTTTATTGCTATTACCATGACTGCAATCAATGACTAAAGCAGGCAAGTCACCTTGTACTTGCGCTTTAATTTTTTCAATATCTGCCAACTGATAATTTGGCCCTGTATTTGAACCCCGTAAAATCAAATGGGCTTTTGGGTTACCTTTAGACTTTAAAATACTCGGCAATCCAGCTTGATTCATTCCTAAAAATTGATGTGAATGAGAAGCCGACTGAATCGCATCTAAAGCAATTTGTATAGAACCATCTGTGCCATTTTTAAAACCAATGCTATACGGCATATGGCTTGAAATTTCACGATGAATTTGCGATTCACTGGTACGCGCACCAATTGCGCCCCATGCCAATAAATCATCAAAATAAGCGGTGGCCATTGGGCTAAGGATTTCTGAGGCAATGGGTAAACCCATTTCTATCATTTGTAAGTAAAGCTCACGAGATTTTTCCAACCCCAATTGCATATCTGCAGAACCATCTAAAGCTGGGTCATATAAAAGACCTTTCCATCCGACAGTTGTTCGTGGTTTTTCAATATAAGCACGCATGACCAAAAAAATCTGGTCTGATACTACCGCCTGTAACTGTTTTAATTTTTCGGCATAATCTAAAGCAGACTGAGTATCGTGAATGGAACATGGGCCGGTAATCACTAATAAACGGTGATCTTGACCTTCTAAAATATTTTGGATGGTTTGGCGATGTTCAGCAATTTGTTGGGCCAAATGTGGCGATAAAGGTAATGCTACCTTCAATTGATGTGGCAAGCTTAAATTTTTTTCTTTAACAGCTGATTGTTGTAATGCAGTATTTAGAGCGTTCATGGGTCTTTCCTTGGGACTGTTTTACGTTTTACAGTCCGAATATTTATTTGAGCGTTATGGGAGGAATGGATTTCTGGTTAAGGGTCATCAACTGACTAAAGTAAAACCAATATGAGCGACTAAAATATGCATAGTTAAAAATTTTCATGTGGTTTTCTCCAAAATATTTATAAAATTCAAGGTATAAAAAAACCTGATCAGGGTTGCCGATCAGGTATAAACTGGGTGGGCAACCATTTTCTTTGCCCAAACGCGTTTAGGCAACTATCTAAATTGCCAGAAATAATAATATGCGTTTGAAAGTAATGGTTGCTTTAACATCTTGATGTCATCAACAAAAAGTAAGTATCTTGAAATTAAAATACGCTGTATTCATAGCTTTGACAATAGTTTTTGTAAAAAAACCAAATAAAATTTTATAAACCATTCAAATGAATTAAACGCATAAAAATTGCTTAAAATTTCACCTTGATATAAAATATTTTTTAAAATTAATTCTTAATTCTCCTTTTTTTTTAGAGTATCTGCCAATGAAGTAAGTGCTATTTAACCATCAAAAACGAAACCATTTTCTATTTTTTTGATGTGCAAAATAGTGTCTTATTCTCATAAAACCCATAAATCAAAATCCAATCAAGAATTTATACTATTTTGTGCATCCTGCAATCACGAGGTTCTTTTATGACTCAGCAGGCATGTATTATTTCGCATCTTAGTTTGGTATTTCCACATAAAACGATGTTTCAGGATTTACAGTTTTCATTGGAAAAACAACAGGTGTCCGCACTTATTGGCCGAAATGGGCAAGGTAAATCTTTATTGATGCAGTTGTTACATGAGCCATCTGCAACTTTACCTTATCGTGGCAAAATTTCATGGCAAAATCTCCACGCCTATTTGGCCCAATTACAACGCCTAACCGCCAAAACCATTGCAGGTGCATTGGGTGTACTTCAATTACATAATGCTTTCGAGCGCATTCATACAAGTTCTGCTAGCTTTGAAGATTTTGACCTCATCGAAAATCAGTGGCATCTTCCTGCACTTTGGCATACACAATTAACTGAAGCTCAGTTGCCTACAGATCTGAATTTTCCAGTTCAGCATCTGAGTGAAGGACAAAAAACCAAGTTGGCTTTATGTGCATTATTTTTGCATTCTGACCATTATTTATTGCTCGATGAACCAAGTAACCATTTAGATGTAGAAGCACGTCAATGGCTGATTGATTGTCTAAAAAAGCATCCTGCGGGTGCTTTAGTCATTAGTCATGATCAGACTTTACTGAATGAGGTACAGCATATTTTTGCACTTAATGAACATGGCTTACAGCATATTAAAGGCAACCTTGAGGATTATCATCGCCATGATCAACTACAGTTTTCTGCCTTGGCGCGGAGTGTCGATCAACAAAAACGTGAATTAAAGCAATTGAAAACACAGCAAAATGAATCTTTAATAAAGGCACAAAAGCGCGAAAGAAGTGGCAAAAAGCTTCAAGCATCTCATTCTCAAGCCCCTATTCTTTTGGATTTTAAAAAAGAACAAGCAGGTCAAAGTTTGGGTGCAGTACGTAAACAGCAACAAAAACAAATGACTGAGCTACAATCCAATTTAAAAATGTCACAACTGAAAATAGAGCACCTTACAGCACAACAATTTACTTTTCGGCACCGCTCCATTAAAACGGGTGAAATTTTGCGCGTTGATCAGTTATCTTTAGCATTCCAAGATTCAATAAAGTTGCACTTTGCACTGCAATCAGGGCAGAAAATTCAATTACAAGGTGCAAATGGATCTGGAAAATCTACATTTTTAAGATTATTGCAGGCGCATAATGAGGTAAAACATCCCAATATTTTTTTAGCAATACCGCCAGTTTATTTGGATCAAAATTTTAGTTTTCTGAATGATACTCTTACGGTATTAGAAAATTTAAAGCTTCTTAACCCGACTATTTCAGAAACAGAATGGCGTAATCAATTAGGGCAATTACGGATTCGTGGGGACAAAGCCATACAGTCTTTATCTAAGTTAAGTGGAGGCGAAAAACTAAAAGTTGCGCTTTTAGGACTGAATTATTGGCCAAATAATATTGAATTACTGTTGTTGGATGAGCCTGAAAACCATTTAGATCTTGAATCTAGAGATTTACTGGCACATGCTATCCAAAGCTATCAGGGTGCTGTTATTTTGGTATCACATGATATGAGCTTTGTTGAAAAATGTGGTATTCATCAGGCGGTTTCTTTAAGAAAATAAAGTTTCAATATTTAATTTAGACTTAGGTCATAAATTAATACAGATTTTCCTATAAAAAGACCAAGCAATTACTTGGTCTTTTAGTTAATAACCCATTAAAAATGAATTAAAACCAGCTGAGTACTTTAGATTGTAAACGTTGCTTGGTGCTTCCAACCTGATTTTTTAACTCAGTTTTCCAATCATTCGGCAAAGAGTTTTTGGCTAAACGCACCCAAACGCTAGCAAATTGCTTCATAAAACTGGCTTCATTATAGTGAATACCGTATTCAGCACATAAGGCTTTAATTTTGGGTGCAGCTTCTGCATAGCGGTTTGCAGGCATGTCTGGGAATAAATGATGCTCTATTTGATGGCTTAAGTTACCACTTAAAATATGTAGCCATTCGGTGCCAGAGAAATTACTAGACCCTCGAATTTGACGTAAGTACCATTCTGCACGGGTTTCATTATCTGTATTGTCCATTTCAAAGTTCTCTGTATCTTCAGTGAAATGTCCATTAAAAATAACTGCAGAGGCCCATAGACTTCGAATGACATTTGCGACAACATTTCCTGTAAATACAGGAATTGCATTTGGCCCTGCAATTAAAGGAAAAAATACATAATCTTTCAAAACTTGACGCTTCATTTTCATACGAAATTTTCCAGCGTCATTCCATACCTCACGCCAAGTTTTTGTTTTATAAATAATAACATCTTCAATATGTAAGTTTTGTAAGCCGACATACCATTCAAAAAATAGCATCAACTGAGCAGCCAAAGGAATATTAAGAAGAAAACGCGGTTCCCAAGTTTGCGCTTCACTGACTCGTAGCAAACCATAACCCACGTCATGATCCATCCCAATAATATTGGTATAAGTATGATGAATATAGTTGTGCGTATATTTCCAGTCATCCCCTGTCGCCATGGTGTCCCAGTCATAATTGGCACCATTCAAACTCGGATCATTGAGCCAATCGAATTGACCGTGCATGACGTTATGACCCAGTTCCATATTTTCTACAATTTTAGAAATACCCAATAAGCCTGTACCCACAAGCCAGACTGGCGGTAGCCAACCAGCAAACATCAGCATGCCACGTGATGCAATTTCACTATAACGAACAAAATCACGAATTTTATAGATATATTGCGCATCTTTTTCATTCAGGCTATCCATAATTTCACGGCGGATGGCTTCTATTTTTGTACCAAGTTCTTCAATTTGCTCAGTACTTAAATAATTGGATTGACTCTTCACGTTAAAACTAACAGGTTTATTCATTTTATTTTTCTCCCCTGATTACTTTATAGATTAATGACAACTGGGCTAACGGCTTGAGAAATACACAGTTTGATTTGTGAATTATTTTCGCTATTTATTTCGCCAGTAAGAATGTTTTTAACTGAACCTTGCACCTTCGTACATGAGCACGTGTTACAAATACCCATGCGGCAACCATGTGCGGGTTTTAATCCAGCTTGTTCTGCACTTTCTAACAAATTGCTCTTTGCTTGAAATTCTTGCTGTGAACGTAAAAATTTAACTGGTTGCACCGCTATACCTTCATCAATCGGAATTTGAAAATATTCCATATGCAACTGTCCGCTTAATGACATTTGTTGATATAACAACTGAATACTTTGCATCATTGAAGATGCGCCACAGGCATAACAATCACGCTGTTTAAAATCGGGAACTAAGCACTCTAACAGCGCAACATCAAAATGCTGTTTTTGTTTAAGCGTATTTATTTGATGAAAGTTAAAATGTGGATATTGCGTTGCTAAATCTTGAATTTCAGTCGAATATGCATCATCTCGGGTAAAATAAATCAGCTCAATTGTCTGTTGGCTTTGACGTAAATGTGCATGTAACAAGGCATAAATTGCGGTAATACCACTTCCCGAAGCCAACAAAATCTTCGGTCGAGCTGAAGATTGAAGAACAAATTCACCTTGTGGCTGTGAAATTTCAACAACATCACCAACAGCTAAGGCGGTTAAAGCATTAGATACCAGTCCCTGCTTTTTAACTGCAATACTAAAATGCCCTTGATTTGAAATATGCACAATTGAATAGCTTCGTTGATGGCGAACACCACCAATCACCACGGTGAGTAAAACACTTTGGCCTGCGTGATAATCCTGCACTTTAAAATTTTGATTAGGTCGTAATTGCACCTGAGTAAAGTCAGCACTTAATGCTTTTAAATGGATGATTTCTGCTTTAATTTTTTTCCATGCCCAAATTGAGTCAAATTTTTCGGCAAGAAAATCGACAAAATCTTCGCGGATCCATTCGGGCTTATAATCTGTGTTTGTGTACATACAGCCTCTCAAAATCATTAGACAATAAATAATATACAAGTGTTCTTTATTGTGATGCAAAGATAGTGTTTGATTTATTTTTAGGCTATATCAATACAGGACATAATGGTAAATTTAGAACTTTTTAGCATTTATTGTCAGACAAAATAGCATTTTTGCCATTATTACTTAATGCAGAAGACAGCGTATTTGAGTGAGGTTCTATTTGAAACAATAAAAAACCAAGCCGAAGCTTGGTTTTGATCGATCAATGACAATCAACAATTAGTCTTCAAAATGTACAACTGAACGAATTGATTTCCCTTCATGCATTAAATCAAACGCTTCATTAATTTTATCTAAGCCCATGGTATGTGTTACAAATGGCGCAAGTTGAATTTCACCTTTCATGGCTTCTTCAACCATTCCTGGTAATTGTGAACGTCCTTTGACACCACCAAAAGCGGTTCCTTTCCAAGTACGGCCTGTTACCAATTGAAAAGGTCGTGTCGAAATTTCTTGTCCTGCACCAGCCACACCAATAATGACCGATTGTCCCCAACCACGGTGTGCACATTCCAATGCCGAACGCATCACATTGGTATTGCCAATACATTCAAATGAATGATCTACGCCCCAACCTGTCATCTCTACAATCACTTCTTGAACTGGACGATCATGGTCTTTGGGATTGACAAAATCTGTAGCCCCAAATTCTTTAGCTAAAGTATATTTTTCAGAATTGGTGTCAATAGCAATAATACGACCTGCTTTGGCTTTTTTCGCGCCTTGCACAACCGCTAAACCAATACCGCCTAAACCAAAAACAGCAACGGTGTCGCCTTCTTGTACATTGGCTGTATTTTTAACCGCGCCTAGACCTGTTGTTACACCACAACCCAATAAACATACGTGTTCAGGGTTTGCCTCTGGATTAATTTTTGCCAAAGAAACTTCTGCAACCACAGTATATTCAGAAAAGGTAGAACAGCCCATGTAATGATAAATAGGCTGACCATTATAAGAAAAACGTGTGGTTCCATCAGGCATTAAACCTTTGCCTTGTGTGGCACGAACAGCAACACACAGATTAGTTTTACCCGATTTACAAAATAAGCATTCGCCACATTCGGCGGTATAAAGTGGAATCACATGATCGCCTACTTGAACGCTGGTCACACCTTCGCCAACTTCAATGACAATACCAGCACCTTCATGGCCTAATACCGCAGGGAACACGCCCTCTGGATCATCACCAGACAAGGTAAAGGCGTCTGTATGACACACCCCTGTATGGGTAATTTTAACCAAAACTTCACCCGCTTGAGGTGGTGCAACATCAATTTCAACAATTTTTAAAGGTTGACCGGGCCCAAATGCGACAGCTGCACGAGATTTCATTGAATGAATATCCTTATTTATTGGCAAGATTAACAGATGATCTACAGTAACCGCTTTTTATTCAATGATTCAACCTTTAACATGATGATATTATGAGCGTATAACATTTTGAATGATCTAAGAATAAATATGCAAATCCGTTTAGCTATTCAAGTTGGTTCATTTTTTTTAATGGGTTTGTCGCTGACAGGATGTAATTTGCCTATGAATGACGCAAAACCAGAAACCTCTATTCATGTTTATGCGAAACATTGGTTGAACGAAACTGATGTGGAACAGCATTTATCACAAGGTTTAACTGCATATTTAGCATTAGATGACGCCTTTACTAGTATTGCTTCGCGCGTGCATTTAATTCGCAAAGCGCAGCATCATATAGATTTGCAATATTACATTTGGAAAGATGATTATATTGGCCATATGATGTTGCAGGAACTTTTAAAAGCAGCCGATCGTGGTGTGAAAGTTCGCCTGCTGATTGATGATCAGAATGGTACACAGCTAGACAATGTCTTAAAGCCTCTGGCTTCGCATCCGAACTTTGAAATTAAAATCTTCAATCCCTATAAATTTAGAAAACTACGTATTATTGATTATGCTTTTCGCTTTAAATATATCAATCATCGTATGCACAACAAACTCATTATTGCAGATGGTGCAATTGCGGTAACGGGTGGTCGCAATATTAGCCGTGAATATTTTGATGCCAGTGACAGCTTTCAATTTACCGACTTAGATATTTTATTTTATGGCAATGCCGTCAATCATGCCAATGACGTGTTTTTAGACTTTTGGAATGACCCGTTAAGTTATAACGCGACACAGTTATTGGGAATCAGTTCCCCAGTCGAAATACAGCATTTACGACAACAATATAAACTTGATGCGATTGAAAAAAATCAGGTAGAAAACAAAATTGAATTCGCTCAAAAACAATTAGATACCAACTTAAAAAAACGTGCATTTAATTGGGCACCTGCCCATTTTGTAGCCGACAGCCCAAATAAAATTCGCGGGCAAGCCACAGGACAACAACTCATTTATCAGCAAATGCGAAAAATTATGGGAGAACCCAAACAGCATATGGAATTGGTTTCTGCTTATTTTGTACCCACACAACGTGGGACAAAATATTTAACAGATTTATCAAAAAATAATATTAAAGTGCGCGTACTGACAAACTCTTTTGTAGCCAATGATGTTGCTGTGGTGCATGCTTTTTACCAGAAATATCGCTATGATTTACTCAAAAATGGCGTTCAACTGTATGAATTTAAACCGTATATAGCGCGTAAAAAAAGAACATGGTATGAAGTTATGACTGGAAATGTAATTCCTGCAAAAGGAAAAAGTGCGTCTAGTCTACATGCCAAATTTTTTGATATTGACGGTATCGTTTTTATTGGTTCTTTTAATTTTGATCCACGTTCTGCCAATTTAAATACTGAAGTTGGCTTAGTCGTCGAGTCTAATAAGTTACAAGATGGAATTTCAAAAACTTTAGACCAGTACTTACCACAAGTTGCTTACCAGCTAAAATTAAATGCAAACAATGAAATTATTTGGTTAGATCAACAACCCGATGGTTCCATACGTGAGTATAAAACAGACCCAGATACCACAAGGTTTCAACGTTTTAGCATAAAAACTGTCTCTTATCTCCCGATTGAATGGATGATGTAATGACATAATCATTACATTCAACTCTTTTATTTCGAATACTATCATTTATTAGTACCAACTTATAGTAAGCCTATTTCCAAGAATAACTTCCGATAGGCCTCGGCCTTCTTTTCCACTGCTAAAGGATATGCACGGGAGGACGACGGCATACGATACAGCGTTAATTCTCTACCCGCAAAATATGTATGACTGGATGTGCCAAGCATTGGTTTTTCAGCAGTTTCAGGCATAGATAACATGAGTGTATCCGTTGCTTTATCGCCCGTAGTCATTAAGCTATGACAATTTGGCATTTGATCTAATAACTTTTTCAAATCAGTTGCAGTATGAATCTGTAAAAACTGATCAGATGCATTGCCTTTTAAACGAATGATTTGATACGCCGTATCAAATATTCCAATGCCCTTTTCTGTTAAAAACTCGCGAATCTGTTGTTCTTTAAAAGTTTTTTCTTCTAAATTAAAAAAATGGTTTTTATCTTGAAAAAAACAGAGGCCAAAAATTTTCCACATATCATTTTGATAATTCGGATAATAAAAATTCATTTTCCAACGTGCCTTAGGTGGCGGAAAGCTCCCCAACATCAGTAATTTTCCATTTTCAGGTAAAAAAGGTTTTAAAGGATGGGTTTCTATGATGGCTGGATGCACAAGATTAGGTTTTTCCATAATTTAAAATTAAAGCATAGTCTTAAAATGATTGACGAATTTTGTCTGCGACTTCCTTTGCCCATAATTGATACACCGCTTTGCTCGGATGGAATCCATCTTCTGCCATATCTAAATTTAAGGCTTGATATCGCTTAATATTATACTTAATCCATTGCATATTAGACTGCTGTTGTACTAATTTTGCTAATTTTATGTTCATCTGCATTGCATACTGACCAAAAAGCCAACGCAGTGGATTAGGTAATGCAGGAAACAGATGCATTGGTGGTACACCAGTTGCAATCACCATCTTGGGGGTAAATTTCTGATGAATCAGTGCATATAATTGATTTTGTTTTTTTACCCATTGCTGTGCAGACATTAATTGGGTGACATCATTCACTCCTACAGAGGTAAGTACCACGTCATAAGGGCAATCTTCTAAAGTATGTAAATTATTGATTATTTGTACTGTACCATCACCTGATCTTGCATGAAGTTTCCACTGAAGTGCGTAATCCATTTGCAGTTCTTTGATAAGTGCGCCAAGTAACGCGTCATCTTGTGTCGCCACACCAACACCCGCTGCTGCAGAATCTCCAGCAATCAAAATAGATAATACTGGCCCTTGGCCTGTTTGACCTTCCCGTATGCCTTCTGGTTCCGGTAAACGTGGTGTATTTTTCTTGACCTGACGACCCTGAATAATTAAGGATGGAATCAATACGAATGTCGCAATTTTTAAAAACATAAATTTGTTCTTTTAAAATGTAATTGAATTTTACCCATCTAAAATTGTAAAACATTGGCAATAATATATCTTCTTTAAAATAGAGCGCTTAACGTTCATTAAATAGTTTCTTGATTGACATAAAATGTGCGAATTAAATCATTTTTTATCTTTTAACTGAGCTTAATTTTAAGCACAATTATCACTTCCAATGCATGAACTTCGTGCTTAAATTCTATGTGTAATTATGGCAATAAATATACGGAAAATCATATGTTGAATAAAATAATCATTACAAGTGTATTACTGGCCAGTAGTATGTCCGTTCTTGCTTTAACGACAGCAGAACAAAAGCAAGTAGATCATCTCATTTCGCTATTTAAACAAAATAATGTACCTGCAATTAGCCAAAGTATTCGTTATCCTTTAACACGTGAAGCGCCTATCCCAACTGTAGAAAATGCACAGGAGATGCAAAAGCGGTTTAACCAAATTTTTGATGCAGAGCTTAGACAAAAAATTGTCCACTCTTCGCCACAACAATGGGATTCTGTAGGTTGGCGTGGAATGATGTTCGATGGTGGTAAAATTTGGTTTGATGGCGAAAAAATCACTGCCGTTAATTACAGTTCTAAAGCGGAACAACAGCTTAAGCAACAACTGATTTCAAATCAAAAGCAACATTTACATTCCTCACTTCGTTCCTTTAAAGAACCCAAATTTAGTTTTATAACCAAAAGTTTTCAAGTACGTATCGACCAGTTAAATAATGGTCAGTATCGTTATGCATCGTGGAAAATAAATCAGCCACAATCAACAAAACCCGATTTAATTCTGAATCAGGGCTCGGTTAAATTTGATGGTAGTGGTGATAATCATTATTATATTTTTAACAGTGGCTCATATCGCTATACTATCGAACGTAATGTTATTGGTGCAAATGACACAGCACCTGTGCGTTTAATTGTCACTCAAACTAAAAAGGTTATTTTAGACCAATCTGGCAAAATCTTAGATAACGTAAGATAAGCACTTTTTAGAAAATGCAGTGAATAACAGTGTACGACAATTAATGACGTTCAGCTTTTTCGTATGTTAATGTTTTTAGTATCTGTTTTTTATAAAAATCGCCATATCAATGATATGGCGATTTTTTGATTAAAGCATTATCCCAACTTATTGACCCATTTCAGTGGTAGGACTTTCATTGCAAAACCAATAGGTAACCAAGGCCATTTCGGTACATAAGCTTTTACTGGTTCTTTATCAATTGCAGTGGCCAATAGATGTGAACCTGTTTTTTCATCTACTTCAAAAGGTAGTTTTTTGGCCCCTTCATTTATTTCTGTGCGAATATAACCGGGGAAAATAGTCGACACTTTAATTGGCGTATCAATAAATTCTGCGCGAATACCTTCTGCCAACGCAGCAACGCCCGCTTTACTGGCGCCATATGCTGTCAAATGTTTTGGCATCCCTCGCATTGCACTCATAGACGAGATGACCACCAAATGTCCTGCATTTTGCGCCCGAAAAATTTCTACAGCAGCTTCACATTGCGCTAAAGCAGAAATAAAGTTGGTTTCAACTGTCGCGCGGTTAATTTCAAAGTGACCTTTGCCAATGCCACGACCATTGCCAATTCCTGCATTTACAATGACACGGTCAAGGGTGCCAAAATCTGCTTTAAATGCACGAAAGACTTCAAATACTTGGTCGTAATTGGTGACATCTAAAGTTTTTGCAATTACTTTTACGCCGTATTGGCTTTCAAGTTCTTGTTTTAAGGTTTCTAAACGCTCTAAACGTCGTGCACATATGGCAAGGTTGTAGCCCTTTTTGGCAAATTCACGTGCCATACCGGCACCAATTCCAGAACTTGTACCTGTAATTAAAATGGTTTTTGCCATGATCTCTTGCTTTCCTATTTTTATCCGATCAAATCCAGGTCAGTAATTGTGGGCTTTCAACTTTAATAAAATGATGTTCATTTAAGCTTAATAATTGTGGCTCATTGCCCACCAAACGCAGTGTAGTCATACTGCTATTTGTAATAGCCCAATTCAAAGCAAAGGTTTTATTTGGACTAAGACCTAAAATTTTTCCAGCAGCTACAGAAATAACACCGCCCGAAGTAAATACAACAGCATAGCGTGGTTTGGTTTTAGCTAGCTCATCACATAAATTTTGTAAGGCTGTTTCAACACGGGTTTTAAAGTCAGGCCAAGATTCTTCATATTCATGGTGATAGTCTCCACCCGTCCAACGGTCAATTGCACCTTCAAAAATTTTGGCTAAATATGCACGTGGATTATCTTCTTTAGCGACATCTTCTTTCAGCAAATGTGGCTCATTAAAACGTGGTTCATATTGTGCAAAAACTTGCTGATGATTAAATTCATTCCAAGCACTGTCCGTTATTATTTCGGCTTCAGGAAAACATTCATTCAACGCCAAAGTTGCAGTTTGTTGATGACGTTGCATAGAACCTGCAACCACATAGGGCGTCTCTTTTAAAATACTGTCAAAATACCTTCCAAGAACTTTTGCTTGTAACTCACCATTTGGTGAAAGCTTGTCATAACTTTCTGCACCAAATGAAGCTTGTCCATGACGAATTAAATAAATTGTGGTCATTTTCCTAAAATTTCCTTCATTTTTTCTATGTATTTTTGCGCAATATCATTGGCTTCAATTTTTTGTTTACCAATAAGTTTTAGAGCACGAATATGTAAAGCATGAATGACAATCCAAAAATCTTTAAATGCAGGATTATTGGTTTGTTTATGGTAGTAGCGATAATAAATTTGTTGTGCAATAACAGCTAAACGAAAGATGCCAAATACTTCGTAGAACGCCCAGTTGTCCGTTTGTAAACCTGTTTTTTCTAAGTAGTAATTGACAACTTCTTTGCGTGTGAACATGCCTTTTAAATGAGTAGGCTGGCGACGTGTTGCTTTAAATATTGGGCTATCTTTCTCTTCAACCCAATAAGCTAGAGCGGCCCCTAAATCCATAAGTGGATCACCTAACGTGGCCATTTCCCAATCTAAGACACCAATCACTTCAGTCGGGTTTTCAGGGTTTAAAATGATATTATCAAAACGCCAATCATTATGAATAACACAAGTTTTTGAATCTTCTGGAATATTATTTTTTAACCAATGACGCACAAATTTAAATGACGGTACATTTAAGGTTTTGGCCTTTTCATAACGTGCATCCCAACCTTCGACCTGACGACGGCAGTAACCTTCACCTTTACCTAACTTTTCTAATGCGGTTCCTTCATATGGCACTTGATGCAATTCAATCAGCTTATCAATGACATTGATACAAAGTTGACGAACTTGTGCTTCATTAAAGTTTAATTCTTTGGGTAAATTTGCACGTGGAATTATGCCTTCTATGCGTTTCATTACATAGAAATCACAGCCAATGACCGATTCATCCTGACACAGTGCCACCATTTCAGGTAAGACAGGATAAAACTCTGCTAATGCTTTTTGCACATGATATTCACGGGCCATGTCATGTGCAGATTTTGCTTTCGTACCTTTGGGTGGTCGACGTAAAATTAAATCCGCATTTTCATATTTCAGGCGATATGTCCAATTTGAAGCGCCACCTGAATATTGAGTCACTTTAACTGGCCCGGATAGCTCTTCGCCATTTTCTATTAACCAGTTGCCAACCACACGAACATCTAATTCTTCGCCTTCTCTGACATTTCCACCCAGATCAATCACTGACATGCTTTTTTCCTAAACCCTGAATTTATATTTTATAAAATGACTTTATTTAAATGAATAGCATCATTTTCTTATAGCATGACTTTTCATTTAAAGTCACCGCTATAAGAGACACATTGTGTGATTATTTTTTCTGCCGTGAGCTGTAACCACGTTTTGCCAATTCAAGTTTCGCAATCATTCCTTTATGAACTTCGTCTGGGCCATCGGCTAAACGTAATGAACGTGCTTGCGCAAAAAAGCCTGTTAATGGTGTATCACGCGAAACGCCCGCACCGCCGTGTATTTGTATGGCCATATCTACGACTTTTTCCAATACGCTTGGTGCAACCACTTTAATAGCAGAAATTTCAGTAAGGGCCGCCATATTGCCCATGGTATCCATTTTATAGGCTGCATACAGTGTTAATAGCCGTGCTTGATCAATGGCAACACGTGCTTCTGCAACACGTTCTAAATTGCCCCCTAATTTTAAAATTTCTTTACCAAAAGCAGTTCGGCTCATACCACGGTCAATCATTAACTCAAGCGACTTTTCTGCAGCACCAATACATCGCATACAATGATGAATACGACCTGGCCCAAGACGACCTTGTGCAATTTCAAAACCTTGTCCTGCACCACCAATAAAGTTCGCAACGGGAACTCTAACATTATTAAAACTAATTTCGCCGTGGCCATGTGGTGCATCGTAGTCTCCAAATACAGGTAACATACGTTCAATTTTTACACCAACAGTATCTACAGGAACCAAAACCATAGAATGTTGATGATGACGATCTTTGGTTTCATCTGGAGTATGCGCCATAAAAATAATGATTTTAGCGTTTGGATCGCCCAAACCTGAAGACCACCATTTACGGCCATTCAACACAATCTCATCACCTTCAACCACGGCTGTTGCTTGCATATTGGTTGCATCACTTGATGCAACAGCGGGTTCAGTCATACAAAAAACCGAGCGAATTTTGCCATCAAGTAATTGCGTTAACCATTGTTGTTTTTGTTCTTCTGAACCGTAGCGCCACAGCACTTCCATATTGCCACTATCGGGTGCATTACAATTAAAAACTGTAGGGGCAATTAAACTTCGGCCCGAAAGTTCTGCAATGTGTGCATATTCTTGAACCGAGAGCCCTTGACCTAATTTTTCACATGGCAAAAACATATTCCAAAGCCCTGCATCTTTGGCTTTATTTTTTAATACTTCCAATTGTGCAGGCCATTGCCATTTGGTCCAATCACTCCCCTGATTTAATTCATGGACTTCATTCCAAAAATCAGTTTCTATTGGCTCAATTTCTTCTTTAATAAAGGTTTTGGTTCTTTCAAGATAACCTTGTGCACGTGCTGATAGTTCAAACATGGCTTTATCCTTTTCAATATTATGTTTATGTGCTTTACAACAACATAGCGCGAAAACTATTATGAACAAAATGATTTAATTCAATACAACTCCATGAATACTATTCATAATCAAACGCATATTGATATGAGCCTTTTTCACCGTATCGATATCAATCTATATCCATTATTTATTACCATTTTTGAACAGCAAAATATTTCAAAAGCAGCGAAAATTTTGTGTATCACACAATCTGCAGCAAGCCATGCCTTGCAACGGCTTAGACGACATTTACAGGATGATCTTTTTGTCCGCTCTGGTAGCAAAATGTTGCCAACCCCCTTTGCAGAACATATTTATCCATCCATCAAAGACGCTTTATTTACGATTCAAAATATCTCCATGCAGAAGCATTTATTTGAACCAAGTTTAGTGAAAAGTTTAAAAATTGCCGTACATGATGAAATCGAACCTATCATTTTTCCAAAATTGGTCAGACACTTTCAGCAAATTTCTGCTGATATTCAATTTACAAGTATTAAGTTAGATCGGAAAAGTATTGTTGCAGATTTATTAGCACAACAAATTGATTTTATTATTGATATTGAACAAAATTATGGAGAAAAAGTTCAATTCGAAAAACTGGTACAAGACCAATTTGTAGTCTGTACTCAACAAACAGAAATGAATGAGGCTTGCTATTTAGCATCTCCTCATATTGGTGTTTCTTCACGTAGAACAGGCGTATTGGTTGAAGATATTTATTTAAATCGAAATAAACAAAACCGTCAGATTTTTTTACGTTGTCAGCATTATTCGACTGCTTTACGGATTTTAGAACAGCAACCAAAAGCGATATTGACCATTCCTCAAAATCTATTGGCGCATTTACAAATTTCTAGTCAATTAAATATTTTTGTTGCCCCTATTGAATCACCTATGATTAATATTGGGATGTATTGGTATAAAGATTTGGAAATTAATCCGAGGCATGCTTTT
Organism: Acinetobacter celticus; assembly: GCF_001707755.1. Lineage (GTDB taxonomy): Bacteria > Pseudomonadota > Gammaproteobacteria > Pseudomonadales > Moraxellaceae > Acinetobacter > Acinetobacter celticus. Next base: position 94,982 of record NZ_MBDL01000010.1, read on the forward strand.
TTGCGAAGCGAAATTCAAAAAATATTTGCTTAGGCTATTTTATTTGAATATTTATTTGCTTAGGCTATTTTAGTGATTTAAGGAATATGCCATCATTCCGTCAACTTTTTAACAGCAACAATGTTTTTGAGTGAAATTTCAACATATTGTTGATTGTTCATGTATTTTTAATACAAAAACTAGCTATTCATGCTTTTACTTCACCCAATTTCATTTACAATAAATTTATCTATCTTCTGCAATTTTTAGAATTTATTTGATGCTTATCTATAAATTCGGCTAATTTTTCTTATGCTTTCAAACTTATCTCCTGGTTGGCTCATTGCTTTAGGCATGATGCTTTGTGTTCTTGTTTTATTTATTTTTCACAAAATTTATATTTTTTTGGCCGAGCTTTTCAAACCCTTTAAAAAAGGAAAGTCATATTGGTGTCGTGTTATTTCCATAAGTGATGGAGATACCCTAACGTGTACACGCTTGAATATTCGTCGTTCACAAACCAAACTCCGTTTTGCTTATGTTGATGCGCCAGAGTCCTCGCAAACGTATGGCAAGGAATCACAACGTATTGTGAAAACCATGATTTATAAGAAATTGGTACGAGTCAAAATTACCGATGTTGACCGTTATGGTCGGTGTGTCGGGGTGATTTACCGTTATCGACGCAATGTAAATGAAGAGATGGTGAAGCGTGGTGCTGCATGGGTATACGAAGAATATATTCGTGATAAAAAGCAACTTAAACATATGATGGCTTTACAAGACCATGCGCGTAAACATAAAAAAGGTTTATGGAAAAACAGCAAACCTATGCGACCGAGTGTTTATCGTAAACAAAGCAAATAAAATAGGGCTGACCAGTTCAGTCTTTTTTGTGATTCAATATGCTATAAAAACAACCATTTTTTAAGTTCATATTGCCTCAAATTTAAAGCGAGCCTGTAGGTCTTATAGTTTCCAAAACTTAGTTGATCTAGATTACTAAGTTATTTTTTGTGAATATGGAATTTATATTATTTCCTTAGACTAATTGGATTCCATGCTTTAGCTTTATTGAGCACACTCCCCCATTCCATTGATTATGCTATGTACATTCTACCTTTTCGCAATTTTTATAATAAATGTGTTCTGATCTTACTCAGATATTAGCTCAAGGTTCATGGATATTTCTGTTGTACACAGCTTTACTTGTAGGTTTAACTTCAACTATTCGTTTAATTTTAAGCATAAAAAAATCCCTGATCTATGGTCAGGGATTTTTGTTCTAAACTATTCGACGACAATCCTAAAATATTGCTTGTAGCACCTTGGCCGAAACTTTACCTTTCCATAAGTCTCGTAAAATTGGTAAATAAAATTTTTCACCTAACTCAACTAATTCCGCGTCAATTAAGCCATGCACTTCATGCATAAATAAATAATCTAAATCTACAATTGAAAGCATTGATTGCGCTTTCGAAAAATCTTTACGTTTTTGCTGTGCTTGTTTCACTAATTTGTCTGCGTATTTGCGGTCTTTAAATTGTGAAATTGCATTGAGGCGCAATTCAATTACCCCCCAACCGGTCAGCAATAGTTTAAATATTTCTAAATCTTGAGTTGTCGATTCCCATGTGATTTCTTCCAAACTTTCATTTTCTGGCAGTACTGGAAGCATAAGCTCCATCACACTTGGGAAAATTTTTTTAAAATTTAGAACAAATTTAACAGGATGCTCACCCGGATAATCCTTGAATTGCACCTTCTTTTGAACATCTGTTAAATAAATATCGAACATTTAAAATTTCCGCATATAAATTACTGTTTTTAATGAGATAAAAAATTGCCTATCAAAATTCTATCAAAACTTTAGAAAAACAGTGTTTTTTAGTGTTGAGTATTCTAGCAATTATGACATCTTAATCAATGTTATTTGAGTAATAGAATCAATATAACAAGTGCTTTGTTCTAAATTTCTTCAATTAGCTGAAAAGTATTTTTTCGTACTCTTTGGATAGAATCATGATGAGAACAAAAAAAATGAAAACATGGCTCTACTTCTATATTGAACACACCGTGAAAAATGGACTCTACGGAATATCTAGTGGAATTTAATAATTCATAGATACTCAGAGCCAGAATTAAAGCGCCATGGTGCGTGAATACTTAAACCTTACTTATTCATCTAACCTAGGTTTTACTTGCATTACATTGCCCGGTATTGCACTTCCTTTCAAAATTTCAGTTAGAGTTTTTGTATCAACATTGCTAATGTCTTTTGATGGTGGTTTCCCTGAATCTGCAGTACCAACAAATCCTTTTAGTTTTTCCAGATATTCCAAATTATATTGATTAGCACTCTTAAATTTAATAATTAGTTTGCTACCTCTTAAATCTTCGATTTTGGTATCCTGAGATGCATCAAATGAAAAGGTGCTTTTAGATAATGATTTTAGACTTAATGGGTCTGCTGCTATACCCAGCTTTCCATCTTTTGTTGCATTGGCATTCAAATTAATTTCCAACTGAATATCGTCAACATAAACACCAGCTTTTACATTATCAGCATCCAATTTATTTTTCATAGCAACAATACCTTCAGCAATTTGAGGTAATGCTTTGTCAACACTGATAATTTCTCTGGTTTCCTGTTGCCCCTTATTGATCTGGAATGCTGTACACCCAATTAATCCATAACTAAGTGTAAAAATTACTGAATAACAATAAAAATTTTTCATAATTTATTCTCTTTATTATTGATTTGTAATTTTATTTATACATCACCATTTGTATATAAACAACTCAATGCAAGCAAAATTAAAAGCTAACTGCTTTTTTTGAGATGGCATCATAGTTAAAGTTTTATATCAAATTTCCGACTAAGTTAAAGTGAGTAGCCCTCACTTAATGGCCTTCACTCTTGAGCCATGCTTTGTCTTGCAGTCATAGTGATAATTACAAAGAAACCATGATAGTGCGCTGAACCCTATCATGGTTTCATATAAAATATTGATGCTTGTGACTAAATTTCAAGCATTTCGCATAAGCTGTATTATGTTAATTTTAATAATCCTTAAAAATTACTTATTATGTTCTAAACTTTTTTAAGTTGGGTATTAGGTAGGAATAAGGTAAAAATTCCTAATAAGGGTAAATATGAACATAATGTAAATACCCATTCTATGCCATTTCTATCAGCTAGGTATCCTAAACCAGCAGCGGCTATACCACTTACACCAAACATTAAACCAAACATTAAACCAGCAATCATCCCAACACGCCCAGGAACCGCTTCTTGTGCATACACGACCATTGCAGAAAATGCAGATGACATAATTAAACCTGACATAACCGCGAGAATACAAGTCCAAAATAAATTTGCATAAGGTATGAATATAGCGAATGGGGCCATTCCTAAAAATGAAATCCAAATAACTGCTTTACGCCCAATACGATCACCAATAGGACCACCAAAAAATGTACCAAAAGCAACTGCTGCCAAAAAAGCAAATAAATATAATTGAGCACTCTGAATTGGCAGGTTAAATTTTTCAATTAAATAAAACGTATAGTAATTGCTGATGCTTGCGATATAAGTAAACTTTGCAAGCATCAGTATAGAAATAACTATGAGAGCTCGAACTAAGGTACTGCCATGTAATTTAAAACTTGTGATAGATGTTGTTTTGCTAATTTGATTTTTCGCATAATGAATAGTCCATTTACTCACTTTAAATAAAACAAAAATTGCAATTAAAGCAAATAGCACCAACCAGACTGCTGAAGCTTGACCGTTAGGAACGATAATAATAGCAGCTAACAATGGACCAATTGCAGACCCAGTATTACCACCTACCTGAAAAGTCGATTGAGCTGTCCCAAATCGGCCACCAGAAGCCATACGTGCAACACGAGAAGCTTCAGGATGGAAGGTTGATGAACCAACCCCAATTAGTGACGCAGAGACAAGTAGCATATAAAAGCTACTAGAAAATGCGAGCATAACAATCCCTATCAAGGTAACTACCATTCCTAAGGGCAGAAGATAGGGTTTGGGATATTTATCAGTATATAAACCGATCCAAGGTTGTAATAATGAAGCTGTAATTTGGTAGACCAATGAAATTAGACCGATTTGCGTAAAACTTAATGAAAAATTATCTTTTAGTAATGGATAAATAGCTGGTAAAGCTGCTTGAATTAAATCATTGAGTAAATGTGCTAAAGCGACAGCAAAAATAATATGACTTACCATTTTCGGCACCAAGTCTGTAACTTCAACTTGGGTATTTTCCTCTATCTGAATAGGTGGTTGCATGAAATACCTTACTTGCTTTAAAACTTTAATAATTACGATTATAATCTGTCATATATACAGCTATATTCCAAAAATCATTCTATAAGTGACAATTTTAAGAGTTAATAACAATGTCTTTAAGAAAAATATGATTTCTACATTAATCATTTCTATGGGATCAAAGCATGATTATGGAAGTATTATTCCGCCTCATACTCATAATCGCGCGCAATTGCTTTACGCATCTAAAGGTGAAATACGCGTTCATACCGCAGAAAATATTTGGTTAATCCCTCCACAATGTGCCTTATGGATTCCAGCATTTGTTGAACATAGTGTTACTTCATTAAGTAATGTACGCTTAAGTACAGCCTTAGTTGAACAAAATGCTGCAAAAACGTTAGGAGATAAATGTTTTCTAGTTAGAATGACTAATTTATTGAAAGAATTAGTTTTGAGACTGAATCAGTTTGATGAAATGCAACAAAATGGAATACTATATAGTGAAGATTTACAAAAATCGCTACAACTACTTATTTTTGAAGAAATTAAACAATCTCCTACCTTCCCAGTAGAAATTCCATGGCCTAAAGATAAGCGCTTAGTTTTAATTTGTGAGCAACTAATTAAGTATCCAAAGCATTGTAAAGACTTGAATACATGGTCCAATATAATTGGAACCAGTTCAAGAACTTTAATCAGGCTATTTAAAAAAGAAACTGGACTATCTTATAGGGGATGGATCCAGCAAATGCACATCGTATTAGCATTGAGTCAATTGGCGAAGGGGAAAGCTATATCGGATATAGCCACATCATTAGGGTATACAAGCACAAGTGCATTTAGTGCTATGTTTAAACGCCATTTAGGCTATTCTCCTCAAAATTTTAAATAAAATTCGACCAAATTCCCCCCAATTTAACATAATGGGGGTTATACGAAATGCAAAAATTGAAACTGATAAAGATCAAAAACTTATGTTATAAATAATCTGCTCGATGATGTCGAAAAGCCGACTTGGAAACAAGTCGGCTTTTTTATGTATAACTCTGGAAGATATTGCCAATAAAATTGATTAATATTTAATCAAAATGACACATTATTGTGATTTATCAATTCATCCACTGCTTAAATTATCCCCAATTTCTGCGGACAACTCTTGGGATAAAAAACAGCCAAATTTGTACGCTCTGGCGTACATAAATTCAAGCCCTTTGCGTCTATGCCACTTCGTTCTGATTTCTTATCATGGGGACATAGAGAGCAGGATGCTCCAGAGAAGAATAAGAAAAGAAAGAACAAGGAATGTCAGGTACGACAGGAGTTATACCAACGCATCAGATATGTAAAAAAGCCCAACAGGATGTTGGGCTTTTTTATTGTCTAAAATCTTGCTGAGCTGATTGTTTATGATTAAATAATCACTCCACATTAATTTTATTATCTATATAATTTTAAAAATTTTTCCGCTTAAAGAGCTCTGGAAGAACATTTCAAAACTAGGTCGAATATCTTCACCATCGACAGTGATATATTTTATATTCGAATGAGATTGCATGTTGAAAAGCTGATGATCCACTGTTGCTTGAATAGCATGTTTAACCCCAAACTGATCTTTAACGCTAATACTTTGTTTAATCATGGATATATCCTTAATAATATTTTAGTTTAAAAATTAACCTTAATTATTGATTTTTATTAATTTTATATCAAAGAAACTCTATGATTTAATTTAAATAACTGATTTGTAGAAGTGTAAAATGTACGGCCATCCAGATTTAAATCTACCTCGAGTCCAGATGAAAGAAGAACTTTTTTACCCACTTCGATTTTTTTTAAACCTTGACGTGTATTTTGCATTTTATTGAGGGGAATTAATGAAACAATAATTTCAGTACCATTTTTAGATTTTGCAATTAAATCATTTATTTTTAACAATTTGTATCCTGTTTTTAGAGATTTTTATAACTTTAAAATTTAATTTTAGAGTATAAAAAAGCACTCATGAGTGCTTTTTTATTACTGTCTATTATTACTTAGATAGCAATAATATTTACAGCATTCGGCCCTTTTTGACCTTGAACTACACTAAATTCAACCATTTGGCCTTCGAGCAAGGTTTTGAAACCTGAGCTCGCGATTTCGCTAAAATGAGCAAAAACGTCTGGACCTGATTCTTGTTGAATAAAACCAAAACCTTTAGTTTCATTGAACCACTTTACAGTACCTTTAACAACATTTGAGTTTGACATAATATATCCTACTAATTTTTAATAATTTTTAGTCAATTTATTGACTGAGTATAACTTTGAAAATAATAAAGAATGAAACTTAAAATCTGAAAAAAACGAAGGATTATGACTAAAACTGCGATACTTAAAGAAGATTTACCGAAACAAGACTTTTTTCTAGTTAAGTTAACTATACAGTAAAAATTCATTTAATCAAACTTTCTTATATATATATTTATTAATCTTATAAAACCTATTCAGTAACTTGAGTATTTCATTATAGCCCTCACTTAAGGGCCTTCACAATTGAGCCATGACGTGCCTTGCAATAATAGTAAATCATCACAAAGAAACCATGATAGTACGCTGAACCCTATCATGGTTTCATATAGAATATTGATGCTTATGACTAAATTTCAAGCTTTTCGCATAAGGGGTATCATGTTAATTTTAGGCAAATTCAAGAGTAGAAATGAACGTGAATCTAAATAATAAAAAATTTGTAAATGCTAAAAATACATCTAATGGAGAAGTATCTCACGAGACTATTTTTAATTATTACCAAGTAGGTGAGCGTATAGAAGCTACATATTCTGGTGGCAGTATTACGAATGGACATTTACTAGGTTTCATGACTTCTGAGAAAACTTTCACTATGGCATACCATCACATCAATGAGATGAATGAATTACGTATAGGTGAATGTAATACTAAGATTGAGATCCAAACCGATGGGAAAATTAAGTTAATTGAAAAGTGGCAATGGCGTAATGGGGACTGTTCTACAGGCGAATCAATCCTTGTTGAAATGTAAAGTTGAGATAACTAAAGCCCTGATTTTATTTCAGGTGTTATTCACCAATTAAAGTTGAGAGCGCTGTGCAGCCTGAAATCAGAATGCACAGCAATAAGGACTCAAACCCCTTTTTCATGCTCAATCAAAATATTGGCCACGGCTTTAGCTGCTGACCAATATTTAGAATAAAAAGTAGCAAGTTCGGTTTCATTTGAGATAAAACCAAGCTCAACGATTAAACCGCCAGCATTGATAAAACCGAGCTTTCCACGTGCAGACTGACTTTGATCAATCCAACCTCCATCCCCGCGCAATCGACTGCCAAATACATCAGCTACAGCTTTCGATAACTTTTGTGCAAGCAATTTATCTTTTGGCAATGCAATTGTTTCAATGCCATTTGCCTGCTTTGAGGTTGATGCATTCATATGGAACTCAACAGCAATAGATGCACCTTTCGCTAAGGCAATCGCATTGTTTAAAGGTAAGTTGATTGTGCCCGCTCCATCTGTTTTGATTGTCAGCCCAGCCACAGATAGGTAGTGAGCAACAGCATTTCGAAACTGCCGAACCAGTTCAGCCTCTTTGTATTTACCATTTACTGCACCGGGATCTGTATTTGAATGCCCCGCTGTTATGGTTACAAATGGCTGAATTTCAGTATGCAATTCGGGTTGCTTTTTAAGTCGTGCAAGCACCATGGCCACACCAACAAGCATGCCTACCCATTCAGCAATGTTTTCAGGAATCTTGTTTTTTAGGTCTTGCGGGATGATATTCCAGACACTTAAAAACTGCTCTGAAAGCAAAATTAAGGCATAAAAAAAGGCGCTGATTGCGCCCACCTGTACTGACTTGAGTTTCCAAGCCTGTTGCCAATTTTCAATTAACTTCATTTCACTTTCCTTTGGATATAAAAAAACCGCCTGAATGGCGGTATAAATTGAGTATGCTAAATATCTGTTAAGCAATAGACCACAAATAATAATATTCTTGGATATCTGAATTTAAAAATTCATCACTTTCGAGATCATAATGAAATGGCTTACCCTCTAAAAGCTCTAAGCTATTCAAAGATGTTAGATACCCCTTTAAGAATTTTTTAAATAATTCAATTTTTTCAGGAAAGGGATTTTCTTCATCCCATAAAATCATAGCCATTTCAAAAGCCTCAATAATTAACCAATTGCGCGGATTGCATTGCAAACGATTAAACCATTCAACACTTAAATGAGACTTAAGTCACAGTATAAAGCACTCATTTTCTTAGGTGATCTTTCACATCTTTCAACTCCTTGACTACCTCAATAATGGTTTTCCCCTCCTGTTTATTGATGAAGTTGAACGTCCATCGAACGATGGCCCAACCTGGTAATCCACATACGAAGAAGAAGCCACCCAAAGCGATTACTCCCCAAATATCAGTGACCCACTCATGTAGCCCCCATTTCACGATAATAAAAGCACCGCCAGTAAGACTAGATACAACTGTGCAAATTAGGCCCACGGCCCATTCTTGCGGTGATCGTGGTAGACGCATCATAATGACAACTGTTGCAACAAGTGCTATTGCTAAAGTGACCATGATTGCCGCACCATAAAATTTTAAAAACGCGGCAAAGCCACTTGTAGAGACTGGCTCCATTAACTCCCCCTAAATTTTTGGCAATAAAAAAGCACCCGAAGGTGTATGATTAATCAATAGTATTATTTGTATATCAAAACATACTTTTTTCTATTTTCAGCTCATCAATATAGCCAGAAAAATATGAATAAATACCATCCGCATCTATCGCAGCGCCGACAGAAATCCTTTTTGTTGACACTTTAATATATTGATTCGTAGTTGATGTTGCCACTAAGCTATCATTAATTAATAATTGCAGTGTAGTGCCGATCCTCTTCACTTCGATTTTTGTGAAAGTGTTTGCAGGAGTTGTGCCGGATGGACTCACAACAGAAGGTGCACCCGTACCAATATAGTAAAATCCGACAGCCCCATTAGACTCTCTCCGCAACATCCAGCCTACTGTACCTTTGTCCCTGTTTGTGATGATAACTCCCTGTGTGTTGTTGGTCGGACTGATATAACATTCCAAAGAAAAATCAACGCTCTCAAGCTCAAACTCATTATTGTATGGCGTGTAAATATAGCCATTCCCCGCGAGATATAATGACGACAAGCCGACCGCGGCATAATCAGTCTTGAGTACAGCATTCACAGGTGTCCAAACTTTCCCTTTTTCATCAGTTATTACTGTTGAGTTATTTGGGCCTTCAAAATGCAAAATGCTTACAACCCTATCATCTGTGTAAACCTGAAAAACACCACTTAATTTTTCAATACCATTTTTTACAGAGCCGACCGCAACATAATACATTTTATCAATTACAACATCTGCATCTATATAAGACCTTACATCACTAGCAAGAGTAGCTTTGGGCAATGGTGGGCTTAACGGATCAATGGATGTTTCTGAGCAGTAATAACGCTGCTCATCAACAAAACCATCTACTTTCCAATTTAGCTCTAAACGATTAGTCATTTTTAAACTCAACTGTTAAGTCAAAAGGCGCACTAAAGAATTGTGATAATTCGACTATATGAATAAATGGGTTTAAACACTCATAGCCATCTCGCACAGTTTTAAGCACAATCTCAACTGTTCGCGTATCGGCTTGCATTAATGAAATCGGCATTGTGTAATTTGTAGTACCTGTCACGTTGGCATTTGTTGTTGCAAGCTCAACATCATTTTCATCAAACTGCGTCAGAATTAAATGCGTTTGAGTATCTTGCTCAATCATCACCCCACTATCAAACCAACCCAAAATACTGCCGCCCGTCTGCTGCACACGGTTGCGATCTACCCAGGTTAAAACCAGATCTGTTTCAAGTTCTATTGGCCAGTATTCTTCATTAATTTTTATATTCGCTGGTGGGTACGGACGAATAGCACGAGCGTGTATTTCAACTTGCTGTGCATCTACATTTTCAATATCTAAAATCCCACTTGGCGTTGTCGTTAAAGCTTTGACCTCAATGACCTCACTGGTCACATACTCAGTTGAATCAACAGTAATAAAGTCATCAGCAAAATACAGTACACTGCCAGCACTGTGCATCTGTGGAATGCTATCTAGTGCGCCACGTTTGACTGTCAGCAATGCTGTATTGGTATCGTATGACTGATAAACCATAATTTCATTTTCAATTGTGATTTGAGTCCCAATGCCCACCGAAGCAATATTGCCCACATTTTTAACAATAAATGCTGTATTGGTCTGCGAAATAATCTGATCAAGCTCAGCCGTTTCACAGTATGCAATTGTCCCAGCACGTTCAAAACCATTACCGATATCTGTATACATCAATGCATTCAGTGAATTGTTTTGAGGTCGTTTAGCAATCACTGTCGCATAACCTGCATCGGGGTTATATGCCAAAGCATCATCTACAGACTTTTGTCCATTGAGTTGTACTGCTTCAAAATATGACAATTCAAAAGCCTTAAACAAAGCCGGCTGTGGTGGTTTTGGTGATGTATCAACAGGTGTATCAATCACAATATTTGACGATAGATCAGATGAATACGGAACCACTTCTACAAAATCAATTGAAACGTCAGTACCTGCGCCTAAATTAATTTTCATGATTCGAACTAAGATGGTACCCGACCATTTTCTTGGCCAAGCCAGTTTTAGTAGGTCATAACGATTCCATTTTCTCGCTTCATAAAAACCTGTTGTGAACGTGCCCTGCCAAACTGGTGTAGACATCTGCTTCAGCTTCCACTGGGCCACGACCGCTGCATTACGCTGATTCATAAAATAGGGGAAATCAGCTGTCTCAGCGTTTACTCGGCCCTGTAAATTTTTAATCGATGCATTTTCAGCAATCGAAAATGATGAATTTTTGATGGCTTCGCGGTTGTAATGACTCACATTCAGCTGATTAATTGTTTCATCTGTGTTTTGAGGATCGAGTTGCATACTCTTAATTTTATTTAGAGGCAATGTATGTATTTCATCATCTTTGAACCAATCATCACGAAACAGAACCATTTCATATAAACCGCTTTGACGATTGACACGAATTCCCGCTTCAATGTGCCCACACAGCTCATTAATGGCCTCAAGACAAGATTTTTCTGTCACTGCCCAAGAAATTCCTATTTTTTCTTCATACAGTACATCTGCCGCTTTCTTAAAATTTTCATCATTCACGTCAGACTCAGGCTTATGCATTGCTGTGTCATCTGTCAGAATTTCACGAATTTTATGAATCGGATTTAAATCACTTACTCCGCCTTTATAAACACGCAAAGAAACACCGCCGCGATTATCATCTGGAGGAATGTCGTCAATCCAAAATTTATATGAAGTACTACCCGTCAAAGTGAAATAGTGGTTTGATGCATACTCTTCTGCTTCATCATCTGTCTCAAAATAACCTTCCCAAAACTTAGATACACCAGCATTAGAAGTCACAGATATTTCGTTTGTCCAACTATTTTCAGAAGAAATATCCGCTGACCAATTAGACCAAGCTTTATATGTTAAACCCTTTGTTTTTTCGACGACTAAAACATCGTCTTTTGAAAACCCGCTATCAATTATTATTCCAGCAGCACCATCTACTGTTGCATGACTCGCACTAAACTTTAAATCATCAATAAAGGAAACACTTGGTATTGCAACAATCTCAGCCTTTTCGTCATACCATTGCGGGCTTCCATCATTTCGTACATGAACACGCTGTGGCCAAAGCAACATCTCTTTCATGTAACCAGAATTGCCCAAATAAAATGAAGCGCTGTAATGCTGTCCACCCATGATTATTCCAGCAATCCCTCCAATTGTTCCGCCCGATACTCTTTGTCCAAGCCCGCGAAACAACAAATAAGATTGAAATGGATAGCCTGAAACTTTTGGAAAATCAGCTTTGTAAAAAACATTCGGCAACTGATCGGCTGTACCGGTTTGAATATCAACAAACCCAGCAACACCGCCTTCTTTATCACCATATAAGTTTTGCTTTTCTATACAAAAAGATGACTCTTCATTGTTTGGTTTATAAACCCAGCCCCGATTATCGAAGTTAATCCCAATCAACTTTTCAATTGGATTACCAATAAAAACAGCAAGTTTTGCGAAGTATCTTTGACCAATTGTTTGACTACTGCTTCCGCCCATTTTTTACATACTCCACAACTTGTTGTGCCATCGCATCATTGGCTTGTTCAACAATGTCTAAATCAATGCCATTTACTAAGAAGTCTTGATAATCCCAACCTTGAGCCAAAAAAAATGCCCGCGATCCGCGAGCACACATTTTGGCTTTTCGTATATCAGACATATAAATTTTCACTTGCCACCTTTCTGCTTAATATCCGATGTCGCGTGGCCCCAGATATGCGTGATATTTCCATACATATGTGGGCTTCCTGCCACATCTGAAAATGAAACACCTTCATCTGCGATGGTGCCATCAAGTTGATTGGATTTTTGTTGGTTCTTTTTCTGCATTTTGCGCATGGCGTAATAGCTGTATGCCATTGTTACAACCATTAGCGCAAGCATGGCGTAAATAACCCATGGTGCAATAACCATTGAGCACTCCTTACTTAATTAGTTGGGTGTAAATTGGATTGCTATTCGGAATGAATTGATGCCCGGCATAACGAATGTGATTGCTGTACTTTTCATCGCACATCGTTAATGACTGATCACAACCGGGTGCAACCGTCACACTGTCACCCACTTTTAACCCCGCATGCCATCGGTACAGCGTGAAATTACTTGCGGTGCTGGTCGTGATTAAAGTATGTACTCCTTCTTTCAGTAATAAGCCCAAATTCAGCCAGTGGTCTGGATAGACTTTGGTTTCCATGATCGGATCACCATTTTCAAAAATGGGATGCCCCTGCTCATCCAGAACTGGGTGTCCATCTTCGTCTAACACTGGAATTTGCTCAAACACTGGATGACCTTCAGCATCCAAAACCTGAGTGGGATTTACAGTGAATGTGATATCCAAACCCTCAATTGCGGTGATAGTGACATCAAAGGCCCAGTCATCAAATTTAAGTCCACACCAACGGTCATAAATGTTGTTCGGGCATGAATATTGAAACTTACGGGTCAGGATATTGCGATTTAAATACGACTCACCTGTTTCACATACCAAGGTCAATGTATCCGCATCTTCATCAAATTTTGGCTGTGTGACACGACCTTTGTGCAGTACCAATGTTTCATCACGATATAGCTCAAGAATCGTAACAGTCACACCGCCATAGAAGATTTTTCCTGCAAATACCAAAGCCAAATCTGCACCTTCTGCATTAAGTAAATTCATCTGCGGAAAAGTCACTTCGGTATCACATTTATCAATACTTTCATCTTCAATGGCTGTACGTTTTAAGCCACGAACTGGAAGATATTCAATGCCTGCATGGCTGACTACTTTACGTTGGTCTGTAAAAAACCATGCACGTGCACCATGCTTAAACTGGTATAGCTCTGCTCTATTTCTCATGATGTCAGCTCAACAATGGGGATGGTCACTTGTGTAATCTGTGCCCCTAGAAATTGGAATTCGATTTGATCCGCATCAAAACGATGTAGGCCCAAATAACATATGGTTTGAATGTCATTGCGATGTGCATTAATCGCAGGTGAAACAGTGAGTGAACCACCGGTCTTGCCCGTAATTTCATGCGCAGTCCATGTACCATTTTTACGCTTCACCGCAATATGCTTGCGATCTGCTTCTACGACGTATTTGGTATTGGTACTCAGTGAGGTAGTGATATTCCCCGTGTTGAGAATATTCAAATGCTTTTCATATAAAGGCATCCAAAATTCTTGATAGCGCCCCATGCGACGAAATAAAAACTGACGATATTCTGTGTATTGATCCCAGCCTTTTAAAATCGATTTAAAGGGTTTTAGGTAGCGTGGTTTTTTCCAATGTGTAAACTGCTGAAAGCCACCCACATCGGCATCTACAATATTTTGATGCTGGGTCAGCGTCATTTCTAATGAATTTCCATCCAACAGCAAGGGTTTGAAATAAATATCTTCGCCCTGGTACTGTTCAGGAATATCACCACTATGCTCGGGTGAGTCTTCGGCAAGAACGCGGAACACAATGCTAGAACTAGACCAAAACCCGCCCGTATTGACGGATGCATCGCCATCGATGATGCAAATCCGCATTGGCATAATTGAAGCATTCGAAACCGTCACATTTGAGCTAATTCGAAAACCACCTTGATATTCAGTTTCTAATTCCTGAATAATTTCATTGGTTTCAGGATCTCGAATTTCTTCTTGAATAACGATGTAGCGACCGATACCAATAAGTTCCACAGCCTGAAAGCCTGTAGCGCTTTCAATTAAAGCAAAACCGACTCGAAGGTCGGCTGGGTGCACATTAGTCGGCATGATAATAAAGTCATCGTTATCAACATCTGGGATGATTTGCCGAAACTGTGGCAGTGGAATGCCCCACTGTTTACGCAAATTTGCATACAGCATATGGAACATGTCACCCATGGCTTTACGCATATTGATGTAGTTAAAGCTCAATATCTGGCGCGGTGCATCACGGGAAATATAACGCTCTTCACTGCCATCAAATGACTCATGAACTTCGGTTTTGAACTCCAGACGTTCGGTTGAATCAAGCAGAGGGCAATTTGTTAATACGTGCACCTCACCGTATGATGTTTGTATTTTCATTTTGTCCTCGAATTTTAAACATTAAAAACCGACCTCGGTTTGGGTCGGTTTATTTCAGTACTTCAATTAACTTGGCTACTGCAATCAATATTGGCGCAGCCTGCCAAATGCATAAGCCAACTATCACAAAACCAGCAATAATGTATGTCCAAATTCTTAGCTTTTTGCTTTCAGAAATTTTATTCACTGCTTTATCAACCTTTAGATCTAGGTTAAAATTCATTTATGTTTTGATCCTCAAGTCTGCTTTGTGGGTTGGAATCAAAAGACCTCAGTGCGCTAACACTGGGGTTTTTGCTTTTCTGAACTTTAATAAATGTTGCAATCAAAGATCAGGCGGAAGAACTTCCGATTATTTTTCATTTTCTAAAAACTGAACTTTTAAATCCTCCGGCCCAATTTCCAAACTCTTCATTGCTGTTAACTGGCATTGTGTGTGAAGTGAAAATAGGCAAAGATTTTTGTTCCCAATTTTGGATAGCCCGAAAAAAAGCCCCACATTTCTGTAGGGCTTAGTCTAAAGCTATTAAAAATAGGCCTTTTGGCGTTTTTCCTGATTTTTAAAATCGTGATCAATGTTAATTTTTGAACAAATTTAGAATCAGGAATATTGAAAATAGACCACTTTTAAATATGTTATGGGAATAAAAACATAAACAATGTCTTTTCTCTCTTATATGTGTCCCACTAAATAAAAAAGCCCACTAAAGTGAGCTTATATGGTTTTTTAAAATTTATTACTTCTGTTCAATCTTGCCTATGTTAAAAGCATCGATTGAATCGAGATCAACTGATATATAAATCCCATTGGATGAGGGAATCATTTGGTTGCCTGTCAAATAAGTCGCATCTTTTAAATACAGAGATGGTTCTTCGCTGAACATATCCTCATCACGAACTTCGCCAAACATTTCATTTGAGTAATCGAGCATACGCTTTAAGTGCGAGTTTTGTGGAGCAGCATAAAACTCATCCTTAGTGGTAATGGTCCCGCTAATTAATACACCTCTAACACTTAAGGTAATATCAAACCCCTTCTCTTCAGTATTCCGATTGGCCATAATATTGGCTTGTATTCGAATAAAATTATTTTGCATCTGCCTCTCACTTGTAGTTAATTAAGCCTTTAACATCCCATTTCTTTTTAAATGATACATGACAACCTTTTCGCCTTTTTTGCCGTACATTTCATTCATCATATCTGCACGATCATCAAAGATTCCAACACGTACATTACTTTCGATAGGTTGTGGATTAGCCGTCTGCGCCTTAACATTCGCCTGAGCCTGCTTCTCAGCCTGAACATCAGCACCGCGATTAATAGCATCCACAGTTCCCATGCCAACGCGGTAGGTGTCTTGTGGAGTAACTAAACCGCCATCCGAATAACCTTTGGGTGGCTGAGATGTTCGCATGGCTTCCACCACATTCACACCGCCCCAACGCTTGATATCCTCCTGTGACCAAACCACTTCACCTTTATGAACGATACCTGCGGGATCGAACTTACCGCCAGCACCAGTGAAACCACCGTCGGCATAACCAGTTGGTTGTGCGACAGAACTAATAATAGATGCAATTTGCGCACCTTGGGCCATGGCACCAGCAATCATTGGGATATTGTATGGAAAGCCCATCTTTGAAGCTTGAGCGATATTCTGCCCCATTGCTAACGCGGCTTGAGCTACTGCAAATGCTTTCTCGACTGCAAAAGCAGCTGCATAGGCTTTTGATTTTTCACCGAAGATCGCACCCATCATCGTAGACATGCTGGATGCCATTTGCTCGCCATACCCCAACTGCAATTGAACAGAAGACACTTGGTAAGCATTTTCAATGGCGATCATCCTGTCTACATACGCCTGATATGCCTGCTCTTTTAGTGCGTAGTTTTCACCAGCCATTGCAAGCTCAGCATCAAATAAAGCTTGGGAGGCATCAAGTCGATCAAACCGTTCTTTTTCAAAATTGAATTGATCTGTCGTGCCCGTCATTTCAGCATTAATACCACCCCATTGCTGGACTGCGGTATTTAGGTTTGTGCGCTTTTCTTCAGCTTGCAAGGCGTTTGCAATTTCTAGTTGCCGATTACGTTCTTCCAAATCTTGAGCACTTCGAGTTATACGAATGCGCTCAAGCTCCCAGTACCGTTCAGACTGAGCATTAGCACTTATTAATCCTTGTTGCATCTGAAAAATGCGCTGTTCTTTGGCTAGTTGGATTAGGCCGAGTTCGTGAGCACTCTCTTTGTCAGCAGAATCTTTTTTTAACTTGCGTTCTTCTACTAATAGCCCTTTGGTGGAATCAACACGAAGTTTCTTAATATTTGTCTGAGCTTTTAGTTTTTCAGACTCAGACATACTGTATTCACTCAATTCGAAATCAAGTTCTGTTGCATAAAGCTTTTTTCTAGCCTCAGATATAGTTCGCGCATCACCAATCATCTTTGTTTTTGAATCCGACTTTAATGATGAGTTATTGATTTTTTCAATTTCATTTTTTAAGTCAGTTTCAATTCGGGTGAATTCACTGGTGTAGTCATAGATAAGACTTTTCGCATCCTCTAAAGCCTGTCTTGTATCGCGCTCTAATTCTTTTGCCTCTTTTTTTTGCTGAGTTAATGCTACTTTCGATGCCTTTGCAGAGGCACTTGCTGTGGCTTGAGCTACTTTCTGGCGAACCTCTCTCTGTTTATCCACTGCATCCAACTCATCAAGCATCTTCTTCTGCTCAATAGTTACGCCTTTAAACCCCTTCTTGGTATTCTCGTTATAGACCTCTGTCCATCGAGCAGCAGACTGACTGGATTTACCTTGCTTTTCGAATGCATTTTGAAGTTTCGCTGAGAATACATCCGAATTTAACTTGGTATTAACCTCTGATAGCGCTGATGCTAAATTTCGAACACCAGCAGCCGCATTATTACCAGCAGTGCTAGTGCTATTAAGCTCCCCACTTAGTTGGGAAATAAATTCTTTCTGGGTTTTAGCAGCTCCCCCTGCCTCATATACGGCTTTCGCAAAATTAGCTGTTTTATCCTTTGCATCTTGCGAAACTTTGCTTGAATTTTGAACCGATGTATTAAATCTATCTAGATCACCAGTTTTTTGGTATTCAGCAAAGAGCTTTGATAATTCAATTTGGGATTGAGATACAAATTCCCCCATATCCCCCATATTGCTCGCGTAAACCATAAGCTCAGCCGATGCTTTACGGTATGCCTCGGTCAATTCATCTAGTTTTTGTCGCTCAGCTGCCATTTGTGCATCGCGCTGAATCCCATTTAATTCTCGGTACTTAACAATGGCATCACCAACGGCCTCGTTATTTTCCCGCAATGACTTTGTTGATTTTTCTGAATTATCACTTAGAAGCATATAACCTGCGGCTAGAGCCGTTACACCCAAGGTTAATACGCCTGTCCAACCGCCCACCAACCCAAGTAAAGTTGATCCAATTTTACGACTATTATTTAGAGCATTTTGTGCAGCGGTTTCTGCAACTACAGCACCAGTGGAATTTTTAATTGCAATATTATAAGCAACCTCAGCCATAGCTAAATGCTGTGTGGCACGCGCTTGCTCATCTTTATTTTTAGCATTCACTAATGCCAATTGAGCCATTCTTAACTCTTGAGCAGCCAAAGAAGCAGTTTGTCTTGTGCGATTAACCTCAACTGTAGCTAATCGAACTTGGCTTTCAATTTCAGCGGTTATTGATGCGCGTTTTTTATATGACTCATTGATAGAGCCACGAATGGCAACCGTTTGCTCCGCAATTCGCTTTGTTAAATAAGCAACACCTCCTAGCATTGCCACATTTGCCACAGACTCTAGATTTTTTGCTAATTCCCCAAGCGCACCTGCCATAACACCTGTTGCACTTGTTGACTCGTTGGCTTTGCCAAGGTAAACAGTCACGGCGTTAGACAAAGTTGTAAAACCATCGGCCAAGCTGTTTTCCATGTTATTCGCGAGCTTTTCATTCTGCTCACGTGTTGCAATCAATGTTTTGATCAAGTCTTCAAGTGAAACTTTACCTTCAGCACCCAATTTACGGATTTCAGCTTCAGTTTTGCCTGTTGTTTTTGCCATATCTGCAATTACATTGTCAGCACCAGTAACAATAGAGATCCATGCATCACCATCAACTTTGCCTTTAGCCATAGATTTACTAAGTGCATCCATAGCAGACTGTGCTTGATCTATACGTGTAGCGTTGTGTGTAAATGAAAAACTAAGGGAGTCAGTTAAATCCAAAGTATCCTTTGTGGTTTTCCCTAGCGACTTCATACCACCAGCCATACTTAGGTAAACCTCTTGGGCTTCACCAAGTTGACGATATGTTGTGTTGGCATTGGCAAGCAATCGGTCTTGCACTAATGTGTATTCCTCAGCACTTGCGGTCGCATTTCGAATACGTGCAGCCATTTGCGTATAACCATCTGCCATAGCAATAGCTTTATTAATGGTTAACAGGCCACCCATGTAGCCAACTAAGCTTTTAATTGAACTCGACATTTCAGTCATTTGAGTGTCGACTTTAATGCCTTTAGTTGTTAGATTTTCAAGCTCATTGGCGACTGCCCGTGTGTTTCGTTCAGCATTACGTGAGTCAATTTCAATGACTAAGCGACTGGTTTGTGTGGTCATATCACTTTCCTTTAGGCATAAAAAAAGCGCCTTCGGGCGCACAGACAATAAAAAACCGACCTCACAGTGGGTTGGTTTAAGATTTAATTGCCGAAACTAACTCGGGGGATTTCCATGCAAGTATCATCAATATAATGATGAGTGTTACCTTCCAGAAACCATATTTATCCATGATTGCCTCTACAAATTTAATAATCACTGTTATACTTTCAGGCATAAATTTTCTTTCCTCTAGCTTTTCTCGGTTAAGTGGATACAAAAAACCCCGATAGCTACCAACTGTCGGGGTTTTTCTTTGGGTGTAAAAAAACCACCGCGAACGATGGTTAATTAATTCTCTCTTACAAGTGTAGCTCTATTAAAAAAACCTCCCGAAGGAGGTTCTTGTTTATTTATTTCTATACTCCAATGCCATTCTTTCCGTGTGAGTTAGATGCCACGAGTAGCATTCAACTTTCTCATCAATACCTAATCGGGTTGGTTTATCAATGAAGTAAGTTGCAAAACTGTGACCATCAATAAAGTTATCATTTATTGCACCAGCCATCCGCGGGCTGATAGTGCGAATAGCTGGGCCAAATTCTCTCCACCACTTATAAACCCACACCATATGCAAAGCCAAGCCATAAGCGTTATCTCGATAATGCTTATCTACTTCAATCTTATCGGCTTTAACTTCCTGCTTTTCAGCCTTCACTTTTAAATCCATTACCTCTAGATAATGCTTTGCATCTTCAAAGTGAATAGCGCGTAATTCACGATATGTACCCTTATATTTGAAGTGGTTTTTTAAACGACTCCACATACTCGCAATTGTTCCACCATCAAAACTCAAAGAGCAAATTGAGAAGTCTGCTAATAATAATGAGCGCTCTATTACAGCCGAGCTTGTTGCACGCTTAGAACAAAGTCTTGCTTTATATCCTGAAGATCATCCGATAAATATGTCTCCAGAAGAGCTAATGCAACGCACAACCCAGACCGTTGCCAAAGAGGTGGTTGAGGAATTTATTGAAAGGATGAAGAAAAACGATTTGGGAAATATTAAAATTGAGTTTATTGAGAAAAAGTAAATTAGCGCTACCCCTTCTCAAACCTCTAAAATGAGGTTTCACTCCCCATATGTGAGGAGCATTAAAAAAGCACCCTAGGGTGCTTTTGCTTACTTTATATCATTAACAACATCATCTAAGTACCAGTCTTTAGCAAAGGTATTCACATCTTCTATTTGCTTGCCTGTCACCCCTAACCAACCACCAGTCCAAGATCCATATTGTGGTTCACCATCTAGTGTGTATACGTTCTCAGGCATTGTTCGCAGTGTGTAGATAGGATTTTGAAATTCATACTCTTTACCCAGTTTTTGAAAATAATCGCCCTTGAAATAGAATTTATCCTCCCCCTTGTAGCCAAGATAAACTTTATTGAATTGCTTATCTTTTGTTTTTTCAGAAAACTGGAGCATCACTCGACTCACATCTAGTGCACTATTTTCTCCAGATATACCTCGGAGGTCATACTTTAACTCAGCTGGATTGATAAACCATTTGTAATGAACCCAAACCTTTACACCCTCATTCCTTGGATCGCCTTTTAAAACACTTACCATGTGTCTTTGAAGCGAGAAATAATTCACTGTAAATATGCTTACTACAGCAATAATAATTCCCAAAGCTACTATTTTTAAAGTTTTCATATTTTAATACCCCGTAAACAACGCAATCAATCTATAGCTTTTCTTCCGCTTCGTTAAAACTCTTGGTATTAAATTTAAACTGTTTTAAGCCATTGTTATAAAATGGAACTTCGACAATTATTGTTTTAAATGTTCTAATATTTTGAAGGAATGGTTTTGATGAACTACCATCTAGCACAAGAATAGTCCCATCACCTCCCTGAGTGTCATACTCATGAAATCTTACATCTTGAACTGGGTTATTGCCAAACTTTACGGACACACTGCAACCATAACTACCACAATCATACTGGCCCCTATCAATTGTTAAAAAAATTCGAGCAGACCCTCTTTTTGAATCAAGCACATCTAATTGTAATCTGTTCTCACCATCATAAGGAAAATCCAGATCTGCATTATTTCCTGAACGCAAAGCAAGCCACCTTGATTCGGTATTACGCATCTCATCCCTATTAACCACGACCCGCCACTCACCCTCTCTGGATTCAATACTTGGTCTAATCTCATCTTTCGCAATGTTGGGCTGGTTTGCATTTTCGCTCTTTTCACACCCAGCCAGCCCGACCATTACAGCCAAAAATAGCACCTTCTTCATATAAAACCCCTCTTATAAGTATTCACAAGATACTAATTTACCGCATAAAAAGAAACCGCCACTTGGGCGGTTTGTCATCTTAAGGTTTTGGGTTTGTTAGTATCAATGGCTTTTCATTGCTTAAATTAGCCATGCCATTGACTGTTCTGCAATGAGGCTGGCTCATATCAAGCACTTGCGTACCTTCTACCCGATAGCCAATTTTACCCACAATAAAAGCATGATTAAGGCTTGAGATTACAACATCAGTTAAGGCCACTGAGCATTTATTCTTCTCAATCGCCTTATCCATTGCAGTCTTCATATTTGGAATGCCAAGCGGAAATAATACAACAGGAACCGAATCATCTGCCGTAACGCGCTCACCTTTCACAAACTGACTGGAGTTAAGGTTGTAGTTTTTGGTGCTGGCAACTGTTAAATCAGCCATACGTACGCTACACCCACTCGCAGTTAATCCTAGCCCAATCATTGCTACTACTAATAATTTTTTCATGTTACCCCCTAAATTAAGGTGATAAATTACTCATTTTCTTGCAAAAAGTCTAGATAGGTAAAAGAAAAGCACGCTAAGATGATTTTCCTACCCGCCTCCTCACATCATCCAAAAACAAGTTATCCAGAGCAAATACACACTCAACAAAGATGTGTAACTCGCACGGCGCTTCATACAGCTCAAGATATGAATTGATACTACTACCATCCAATGGCATAGCCACGGGATGATAAGAGCGTGCTCGAGCAATCACATTAAATGCCGTCACAATGGCATGAGCTGTAAAGCTAAACTCAGGCGCATCATCCAACTTTCGCCCAAGCTTATCGCGGATCTTCTTCTGATACTCTGTTAAGCCTCCGTCTCCAGCATGCCATCGGTAGAGCTTTGTGACTTTCCCAGTGCATCGGCTTTAGCTTGATCTGCTTCCAATTGGATCTGTTCAGCATTTGCTTTGACAAACACCCATACAGCAATACCAATATCACCCATGCTTAAAAGTTTAATTGCATTTTCGGGTGTACAAGGCTGTTCTGCTTCCTTCCCATTTTCAGAGAAAACCACACCTTTCCAGTCTTCAATTAAGTGGCATGCTGTAGCATCCAAAAGAAGCTCATGATAAAGCTTGTCTTCCGCACTGGCCGTGGAAACGTTATAGCCCTTGGAAGCAACCTGATTCTGTGCCCGCTCCAATGCTACCCGGTAAGGCTTATACGCCTCGCCACGAATCTTGAATTCTGCCAACACATTACCTTTGGCATCTTTGTATTCTTTCCAAAGAGAAATATTTTTGCTCTTCTGAATTTCTGCTTTTAAAGCCATTTTCTTATCCCCAAAATAATGCCCCTTTCGGGGCTATGTTTATACTTCAGTGCGTGTAATGGTTGGCGCTTCTTTTACCTGACGGAATTCCATAGCTAACGTATGGTCATCATTTTTATTGGTATCGGAAAGGCCATCATTATCGAGTTCTAACTTGGTGAAATTGAACCCATAAGCATTACCCTTAGAGTCTTCTAGACCAATTTCCGCAGTCATGTTTTGGCGCGACTCAACATAAGGAATCCATGCTTTTGAAGTTGTGGTTAAGGCCAGCGTCACATTTAGCGTGATACTCACATTACCTTCGGTATAGCGGTTCGGAATCAAGCTACCATTCCCCAAACATGGTTTAGCGGTCAGGTTGTTATTAATCGTGATTGTGAATGATTCAGCGCATGCTGTACCGACAGTACTTACACCACTAATCTTAAACTCGTTCACATTAATAGATGACATGAACGGTGTTGTGGTTGCTGGCAATGGCGAATTCACAGGACTAGCAACAGGATTGCTATAGCCCGTTGCATTGATTGAAGCACTACCCGTAATTTTACCTTCAGTATCTCCCTGAATGGTCAGCTCACCAATGCGACAACCTGAAAACACTTGAATAAAACCGACTTTCTTATCGTGCTTCACAATCGTATAGGTTGGTAAGGTATCGCCACCAATTTCAAGCGTTGATACAGATGGCGTGCCTGAATCAACAAACATGTTGCCTGCCACACCTTCAAAGAACATGTCTTGGCTAAGCGCTGATAACTCGTACTCAACATTTCCGACCGCTTCTGCAGAAGTAGCGACTGAACCCTGCTCAAAACGAGAATCTACAATTTCATCAGATTGAGTCAAAGACACTGTCTTTTTCAATGAGTCTGAGTTACGGCGCAATGTATGCCACTCAGGCGCTACAGGTAATGTATTCGGTGTTTCTTCTTTCGCAATGTGGATAACCACATCGGTGCCTTTGGACATGGCTGTCTCCTAATTTTAGGCGTAAAAAAACCGCCATGTAGGCGGTTATTGGATTAAATTATTTAACTATCTTCAATCATATCCATTAATTTGGTTAATCTTGAATTAAAGAAAATGCATTCAATAGTTCTTCCTCTTGAATACTTGGAATCGTGTGTAAATTATCAAACAAAAAATTATGTATTTTCTTATGTTCTGCAACTAGATTTAACTCATCAATTGCACAATCATCCTTTGTACATGAGGCACCTTTCACTTGATTCACATAATTTCTGAACTTCACTTCATCAGCATTTTCAGTTTTTAACAATTCGAATAACTCGGTAATGAATTCAATATATTTATCTCTATTTGAAATCCGAAATGCTTTATCAGGATCATGAAAACAAATTGAAGCTAAACCATGACCTATAATTTCTCCATAAGCAGTTTCTTCAGCAGTATTTAGCTTGCCTTTAGTATGTGCATATGAATCACCTAATGCATGTATTAACAATCCAGCTTTACGAATGTTTGGCTCGTTCAATGCTTGAGCAATAGCATTTTTTAAATCACTTCTTCTTTTTTGAATTTTTTTATGGTTTCCACCATGTAGGCTATGAACTTTATTGTAGATAAAACTGCGCCATTCTTCTCCAAATTTAAAGAATTGCCCAGTAGCGCTGAAATCTTTTGATTCATCTGGGTATTCAGAATAAAAGGATAGCCACAAAGAATCATCTTCACTTCTACCCGCAAATCTAGAAATTAAGTACGGTGTATCTAAATGCCCATAAATATTGTACATCGGCACAACATGTAATCCACCCAGTTTAGAAATATCTATTTTTTCTAGATTTGTTAACAAATCTAATTCTAAATTATCTTCACTCATTTTTTATTCTCAGTACAAGTATAATAAGAGGTCTAACATTAGAATTAATATAAATTATTTTCCACTACAAAATGATAGATAGTAATACTTAACCCCTAGTTCACCACATAGGCCACATTCACGTTGTACTGGTAATAACTCATGCTAGATGGGTCGCCAATCGCGCTGGAATGACCCGCATCAATAATATTTGCTTCACGTAGCTCTAGGTGATCAATTCCATAAAACTCCATGTGTTCAGCCCACTTATCTGCCAATTGAGATAATGCATCTGTGCCTGTATTTAACGGCGCAAATAGCTGAATAAAAATAATCCCCGTCGTTCTGGTACAAGGCTTATCTCCCATACCTGTAATGAACTTCCCCGCATTATTTACGGTGATCTTGGCCCATAACTCCTTTTCAGGTGGCTCAAATGGCTTGCCTTCATGCAATGGGTTGTTCGCCAACTGAATGTGCTCTTTAAGCATTCCAGTGAATGCGCCCACACGCGCAAGAATGGCCCGCAAGGCTTGGGTATTTGTCATCATTTGTACTTCTCACACACGTATTGAAATGACAAGGCATAAACGCCATTTGGCGCCTGCATACTATGGCCGTTTTCTAATGCCAATCCATACGGGCTATTCGTTTGGATATAGACCAAGCCACCAAATTGGGCTGTAGCTGCGACTTTAAGGCCTTGGGCTAAAGTTTCAGAGCCTGATTCGTCATATTCTTTTTGATATGTGCTATCAGGTGAATCCAGCGTAACTTTGTGCGATGCGCGGAACTCTCCGTCCATTACTGGTGATCTTAGGACGACCTGTTGCAAAACTTCACCTACAATTTTTTGAACGTGCTGATCAGCATCTTTCAAAGCAGTTAAAGCAAAACTAGAAGGTTTATTTTTCCATGACATAAATTTCACCCATTAAAAAACCCACCGAGGTGGGCATTGCATTTCTGGTTTTTTTACTTCAAACAATAAGATAAATCAAACATCTTTTTAATAATAATTTCAAAGTTTTCTTTATTTGCCACCATTTTTTCACCTTGAAAATTCATCCAGAATTCACTATTTTCTATAGAGGTTCTTCTAAAGTTTTGACTTATCAAATTTGGCACCGCTTTCATTTTTTCAATCTGATTGTTTAAAGTAACTACATCCTGAATGTATATCTCATTAAGATGTCTTGAGAAACTCTCATATTGTTTAGCAAACTCAAAATTAGAAGAATATTTATACGTCACCAAAACATTAAATTCACTTTGGAGTCTTCCTCGCTTTACTACTATTTGACTTAGAGTTTGCATTTTACTCAACGATGCTTCATCGTGGACTCTAAATGTTAATGAAATTCCAGTATTTTTAATTCCCCAGCTTCTTAAATTACGATCTAATGAGGTCAATCCATTGTTGCCAGCAGAATTACTTAAAAGATCCGCTAAATAAAAATTAATTCTATCAACCATATTTTTAGCGTTTTCCAAAAATTGAGTTGATATATTCTGATGCTCCTCTTTTACCTGATTTGCATTTTTGAGAATTTCTATATCTCTCTTTCCGATTTCTTTTAACTCATTAAATTCCATAAATCCCCCTTAATTCCAGAAGAATATTACTAAACTTTCCGCAACTGGCAAACCCAAATAGATCCTGTTGAATCAGCGCCAATATTCACCACCCTAAATCGCCCTTTGCTTATAGCCCATACGTCACTAATTTGTGGCACCTGTGTGACTTCATTCTGCAATACTGTGGCCTTTGAATCTGTTGATTGGTAATCCATTGGCTTAACCATATCTTTCAAATAAGAGCCAAATAGAACACCGCGCCCGCTATAGGCTTCCACGGTTATCGTCGGATATGTCTGCGTTTCAAAATCAAAGTCACCTGACTGGATTTCTTTAGAACATGTAAATGTATCAACAGCATCAGCAAGTTTTTTATCAAAAGCTTTGGCTACTTTAGATTGAATCTTATTTTTAATCATGCCCGATACACCTTAAATGTAAATCCTTTTGACTTTAGGTTCAGTGAAGCAATGTATGCCCGAGCGATTTGCTCAAACTCAGATATTTCAACACTACCTTCGGCAAATGTTTCACTGACTTGCACGGTATCCGCTTTAACACTCTCACTTGTCGTTTGACGAGCAATGCCAGCGTAGATCACACCACCCTGAATACCCTTGATAATTTCACACGACGCATCTTTTAGAAGTTGGTCAATCGGATCGGGAACAAAGCCAACTTCATTCCGCATCCATGTATTCGCTAATTTGATTAAACGAGCCTTATCACTATCATCGGCAAAGTCCGCCCCAAGGATAGATTCAGCTTCGGCAATAGCAATAAAGCTCATGGCGTTATTCCTTTGAAATTAAGAGTGCCAATAGGTCATCTTTTTTGGCATCAGATGGAAATTCAATGCCTTTCAATTTCAAAACATCTTTCAGCTCATCAACCTTCATTTTTGAGTAATCAACCGATTGAAGTTCAACGATACGGGCTTGCATTGCACCAACATCATTTTTGAATGCAATGAATTCGCCTTGTCCTATGTCCAACTGTTCTTTTGTGTTGGTTAAATCGAGTGCGACTGCATCAAATTGCTCTACTGGAACTAAGCCAGTTAAATCGGCAGGCTCGCCCTGAATCAGTCCAGCTTTTAACATTTCCATTTGTTGTTTCAGGTCATCATTTTCAGCGACAACCTTTTCACATTCCGCTTTGGCTTGATCGATAGTGGCTTGTAGTTCTGGTGTGATGCTAGCTTTAACGTCAATTGTTAGAGGCTTAGCTTTAGGTAGCTCACGCACCTCAACATCAACACCTAACTCTTCATAGTCAGCTTTGATATGGGGATAGTCACCATAGATCACGACCGACTGAGCATTTGATTCAGGTTTTAAATAATATTCGGGATTCTGAAATGATCCCTGCTCATCAATGCCTGAGCTCTTTTTTGCATAGATAATTTTCAATTTTTTCTCCCAAAAAGAAAGAGGGCTAATGCCCTCTTTTATGGTGTGCCTGACAGATCAAGCAATGTGCCCGCAGTCATCTTGTTGCTGGTTGCATACTTCTGCCAGTTGGCATCTGCACCAAGCAATGCCAGTGTCGGATTTGCACCTTTTGATGCATCCCAAGAATAACCAAGGATATCCAGATTAAACGTACCTTCAGCACGCATACCGATAGCCAAGTTTTCTTCATCATTGATATCGTACGCACGGAAACCCGGTGCCTGTGATTCAGTCACAGTTAATGCACCTGCCTGTAAACCAAATGCATCATTGTCGCCAACCATATCGGTCACTAAAACAGGTTTACCAAGTGTTCCTGGTAATCCACCATAAATCACTAATTCAGATTCACCGTAAACCTGATTGGTTAAAGCCTCATCCACAATATCGAAATACGTGTCAGAGTTCATAACCCATAACGAGATACGGCCAAACTTGTCACCAAATTTACGCATGCCTTTTGTCAAAGCCTTACGACCATCTGTGGCAATACTACCCTTAGCAATCATGTCAGGGTTACTTGTGATAGCGGCTTTAAGTGCTGTTAAACCATATTGCAAACGACCAGCTACCAATGCATCAGCTAAGTCATAACCAATGATTTCTGCAAACTCTTCTGGTGAGCGTGCACGGCGTTTAAAAGCTTCTTCAGTAGAAGAATATGGGCCATATTTGTACGGCGTTTTAATACCAACCATTTCACCAGCACCAATCTTCTTCGGTGTGACCTTTGCAGTAGAATTCACATCACGGTGCTCAATACCACCACCAACACGATAGAAAGATTTCTGATCAAAATCACCTTGAATGACGTTATTTACATAACGGATTGCACCATTTGATGCTTGGTTAAACACATTCAAATTATCCTGCAAACGTTCTAAATACGCTGTTTGGGCTAATTGGTTATAAATAACCATGTCACTATTTACTGTAGTCATTACGACTCCTTATTTTGGAAGTTTTAAATATGATTCTTGGCCATGGTTTTTTAAGTAATCAGCTTTATCCTTCGCGGTCATATCACCACGTTTAAGTCCAGAATTTTGACCACCACCTTGGAATCCACCACCCGAACCTTGACCACCTTTTAAAATCGAATCTTTGTGTTGGTATCCACCAACCAGAGATTCCAAGGCTTCGTCAAAGTCAGCGACTTCACCTGGGCGAGTGCGTGAATAGATTTTTTGACCATCCGCACCAACGGCCACGACTTTGCCATTTTCGATTTGGAAGTTTTTCCCGAACTGGGCTTGGATCATGTCTGCGGGTACAGCGATATTGTCTTGAATGTACTTAGAACGAGCGAAGCCACCACCAATAAGTTCGTTATGCAGTTGGGTCTGGAAAGCATCACGCTCTTGAACAATCGGAGCATATTTATCTTCAATCGCTTTGATTGCTTCAGCTTTTACTTTTTCGATTTCACCAGCATCCACCAGTTTTTTGTCATCGAAGTTTTTCAAAGTTTCTAAAGCTTTTTTGGCTGCTGCTGGGTCTTCGATACCGTCAAAACCCTTAAGCTTTGTTTCCAGTTGTTCTTTGGCTTCACGATGAGTTTTAGCCTCACCATTCAGGCGTGAAATCGTAGCAACCGTGTGTGCTGCATCGTGTGGTGCCTCTTTGCCATCGTCATGAATATAGATAGGTTTATCACCATCCACTTCTGCATACGTTTTACCTTCGATGGTTACTGTTTTAAGTTTCATAAGTCATCCGACCCTATTTCTAAAATGAGCATCCGCTCGTTACGCTGTCCGCATCCGCTTTCAGCAGGCAATAAAAAAGCACCCGGTTGGGTGCTCTATTTAGATTTGGTTATTTGGCTTTAAATTTGTTGTGATCTGCTGTACATGCAGCAAATGCGGCAAACCATATTTTAAACCAATGATTTGCAGTATTACGCATTACAATTGCATCAGCTCGACCATTATTGAATTTAGGCCTAATTTCGTATTCCATAGAAAATTTATTGAATTCAAGAACCTTGTGATGATCTTCGAGATTGGTTTTTTCAAGTTCCTCTAAAACCTCATGTTCAAAAAGCCATACTGTTCGCTCTAAACCTATTTCTTTTGGCTCTTTAACCATTTTCTTCTCACATAAAAAAGACCCCTTCGGGCCTAAGTTTGAATTTGATTTGTATAAAAAATTCTATCTTTAATAATTTAGATATTCTTAATACCCGAATAAATTTCTGTTTTCATTAACAACACGTACACTCTCTGGTGTGTGGTTATATATAAGCTCATCAAGTAATTCCTTTTTATATTTATTGGAGTATATATCGGGGTACGTTTGAGCTAATTTTTGCATCATTTCGTTTGGTAGCTTTAGCATTGCTGCTTCACCCGCTCTCGTCATTCTTGCAGTATTACTTGCTAAGGATAAAATCCCTGCGTTAAGTAACTCTACAACTTCTTGCCCCCTAAATGGCAGCCAAATAGTCTCGGATTGTTGAATGAAAAATTGAAGTAAAACTGCTTTTTCTTGATTTGTTAGATTGGTAATCTTCACATCAATTAGTTTTGCTAGCCTTTTTTGATCTCTACTACTTACAAATACATTATGGAAGAAAGTAATTATGGACTTAATACAAAGTACTATTATTGTGATGGCTGAAACTAGAAATATAAGACCGATATAGTTTTTGTACTCTGCTTTAATTTCATTATAGCCTGTTAGATCAGCTACCCCCATTACATTGTAAGAGAGTAAGCCGGCTACAATACAAACGACATAAAGTAAAATATTGTGTGTTCTAAAAATATCTAGAATTGCTTTAAACAAATTTTCCATAAAGAATATTTTAAATGATTTTATGTTGGATTAATTTATCATAAAAATCACAACCCTACCGCCTCAAACGTCTTTTTATCCAAAGCCCTAAGCTCAGCCAACGTATAACCACGCTTATTTAATGGATCGGCAAACTTATCAATACTGTACTCGCCCTTTTTATAAAGTTCGTACTTTGACTTACCAAGCCAAGTCTTTTTAAAGAACTCATCCGATTGTTCAAAGAACTCCTTGAATGATGTATTGGCATCCAACTGCCCAATAAGGTGATTACGCTCTTCTTTGGGAATATCCTTAACTTTTCGCTCATCCATTACAAATGGTCGTTGACCTGCAATGTTTCCATCCTTGTCACAACCAACATATGTTGTGCGGTTGTGCGGATGCACTGGAAAGCGTGGTCTAGTCGGATCATCAATGTGATAAACCTTGCCATCAATTGAAGCACAGTATTTACATGTACGACCATCCAGTGTGGCCACAACTTTTACATACTCATAACCAAGCGCCTTATACACATCAATATATGCGGCATTGGATACGTGACTGCGTGCGGTTCTTACCTGACGCTCAATGACATAACGTTCTGACTGGAGCAATCCATCCTTATAATCAAGCGACTTTCGCCCTTTAATTCGATTGATAATCTGCTGATTAGTCTGACCTTGTGAAAATCCATCACGAATGACGTATTCCACTTTCTTACGCAAACTGGCAGCAATATCAGCAAAGAGATAATCAACCAACTGGCCACCGGAGAAAGGCGCCTTTTTGGCTTTCTGATATAGCTTTTCACCATCAGTTTTAAGTGTCTTGCCCATCAAAGTGACGGTATAACCAGCCTCATAAACTGCCAAAGCAATAGCAGACTGCTCAAATATTGTAGGTAGCTCTGTACTTAATGAGGAAAACCACTCGTTTAAAGTGGTTTTAATTTCTTCAATATTCCGACTGGCTTTTGCTCTACTTGAAAAGTTAAGACCTTGTAAGGCTTTACGCTCTGAATCAGTTAGATCTTCAAACAGCTCGCTTAATTTAAGCAGTTGCTCATTGGATAACTTATCAAAGACCTTGATCAGATCATTGACGTTCTGAGAGGATGCACGATATAGATATGCCTGATGTTGAATCAGCGCATCAAGTAAGGCTTTTTGCGCTGATACGTTCATAAATTTAGCTCATTAAAAAACCCTCACTAGGAGGGCTAAATTAGTTCATTTTCCATGTAAACGGCGTGTCGTCACGAGTTGAAACTCCAACCTCGTATCCTAAAAACTTCATATCCACCATACCTGTATCCATTGGGATAGTTTTAATAAAATCACTTTGTTCACTCAGTAAGCTTTTATGAGTGTTAGCGCTTACTGATAGGTAGTTTGGCACTGAATGGTTTTGATCTATGTAATCAAAATATGCTTGTTTTATTTGTTCTGGCAAAGTCATTTTATACCTCGGCAAATAATTTGAGTGAATTGCAGAAAACCAATAGGTTGATAATCTGATTTAGGCGCTCCCCCTTCTCGCTCAATAATTGTACATGAATTATTCAAGACCACCATCATTCCGCTGTTCTATTTTCTTCTCAATTTCTTCCCATTTTTCCTCTGAGAAGATGCCAGTCTGTTCATACTGATACCAGACCACCCAAGGCAGGTTACCACCCACACACGCCTCATAAAGACGCTTAGCACGTTCCTCACTGAATTTAGGCTTGTTGAAGTCTTGGGAGATGACATAGTTCAGTTCATCAGGACTTAAATCATGATTTGGCAATGAAAACTTCGCACACCATCGCAAAGCCATTTGAAATGCTTCACTGATATTCGATACGGCGAGCGATAAAACCGAATGTTGTACAGAGTCTTCATTATCGGCTTGAGTCGCAGTCTTATTTGCCGATCCAACCTCAATAAGTCGAGCACCCATCTCTTTCATCTGTGCCCATTTATCAGTCATGAGCGTTTTAGCAAGATTATTTTCTTTCGCCTGAACAATCTCAACCTTTGTCGGGAACCCAGAACGACCACCAATAGCCAAGCCATCTTTTTGGATAATTTTATATTGCTCGGTTGTGACTGCTGGCATTGAGATGATCGGTTGACCAACTACAAAGCCCGATTCTTCAACATCGGCACTATTTCGATAATGTGCAAGATTGATATCAGCAAGCTCCAATAAAGGCGCGTTTCCAATCTCATCCGTATTGTCTACAGCACCACAAAATGTGAATGGAATATAGGACCATGTTTTACCGTGATAATCGGTAGGAGTATATTTAGTCCCTTCAATCCATTCGCCCTTTTCATTCTGCGTGTGGATTTGGACTGTATACACATGACCAGTTTCATTTTCTTCTAAACGCAATACACGATATTGATCTTTAATTTCACGACCAAAGCCATCAGCACTTCGAGTAGCTACAGATTCTCGAATCTTCACAAACGAAGTCTTTTTCTGATTACCGACAATAATATGGTCCCAGTCTTCAACCGAAGCTGCTTTCAAAATATGAATCATCGGGAAAGCATTTTTTAACTTGTCCTCAGCACGGTTTCGAGAAGGTGCAACTTGTGGATAATCTACATAAACACCACAGCGATAATGCTTTGAAATAAGTCGCAGTGAGTGCTGTGATGCTTGATAAATACTTCGACCTGAACCATCTGCGTTTCGATCTAGATATTCCAAATCATCTGGACGCTTAAAATCAGGCAGCTTATTAAATGCAGATCCAACATGACTATTCAAAGTTCGTCCAGTCACACCATAAAATACAGCACGATCTAAATACTCTTCATACCGATCCTTATCCCCATCCCCAAAAGTAATAGGAACGGGTAAATAGGTTTTACCCTTTGCCTTAACTGCTTTCTGACCTTCACAAACATCATCTACTTTTGTCCAAAGATCGATGTGCTTGAGATAATCAGCATGTTTAGATGTAATGCCTTTCATCTTCTTCTTCCAAAAATAGGGATATCGAGTCGGGTGACTGGTTTAATAATTGGGAAACGCTTAGCTAATGGGTAACCACCGGCATCACCAACGTGATCAAGCCCAGATTTCTTATCTGGCATACCAAAATCGTCGTAAACCTGTTGCTCTAAGGTTTCAGTAAAACGTGGACATTTATTCGTATTCACCAATAGCGTACGTTCATTATCACCATTTAGAATGAGTGCATTCACCGCATTGATACGATCTTTAATGGCTGGGTTTATTCCATCAACTTCAACTGTAAATCCTTTATCACGTAAAATTTGATGATCCGACTCACTACTATTTTTTGATGAAGTCGATTGCCCTGCGGCATCTGGTATTACCGTCATTTCATGAAATGGAAAACGCTCAATAAGTAATGTGGCCATCGTCGGTGTATCACGTACACCAACCATTTCATCTAACGCCAATGGCTTACCCTCACGAATAACATAAACCACGGCAGCCATTTTTAAGACGTTGAAGTCCATCCCGATGATCAAATGTTCACCTGATTTAATTTCTTCATCGGTATGATTTAGTTTTCGATCAAAGTCTGGATATACAGCACCACTGGTTAAATTGACAAACTGCCCACGCAAATACGCTGAAATCAACTGAGGTGGGTAGGATTCATATAACGATGAAATATAATCATCGGGTAAATTGGCTTCATTGTCATAAGTAGAAGCCTGAATCATTCCATACAGCGCACGCTTTGCAGGGGTTAAATTCGCCTCTTTTACAAACTGCTGATGTGTGAACTTAAATCCCTCAGGTGTAGTTGCAACATCAATACCATTTATAAGACCGGGATGTTTCACACGCATACGAGCGATAATTTTCCGCCATGCTTGCTGGGCCTTAACCGTTGGCATAACATCCAACTCATCAATCAAAGCATGTCCAATCTTAAAACCTACAATCGTTTGAGGCTTTTCCATCGATCGACAAATAATTGTGCTTCGATACTGACGACCATAGTAGATATCCACTTCTTTATTTGATTCATAAATCTTGGTCTTTAATCCCCAGTCAAATGCCACCTCATCAATAGTCGGAAAGAAGATATCCCGAATCTGTGGATAGGTTGGTGCAAAGTAACCTAATGGTACCTTAGGAAATTCCCAAGATTTATCGCATAGGCTTGAACAACCTACCCACGTCTTTCCTGATCCAAAACCAGCAACAAATGCACGAAACTTATTTTCTAGCTGTAAGAAATTAGCCTGAGGTACATTCAGGGTCGGATTGATGTTCGGCATTTTCTTTACTCGCATCTACGACCTGAATGGTCACTTTGACTGGAGTCGGATCATCTGCCCCCTCACCATCACCGTTTTTAATCTTGTCAATTTCAAGTTGCTTTAACTGAGCATCTAGCAATTGTATTTCGTAACCCTGCATTTCATCTTTAATTTGCTTTATCAGTTTGGTTTTCATGACACGATTGCCAGTAAGGCCGTTATACATTTTCTGTAATTCAGTAAGACGAACAGCCTTATTTGCCAAAGGAATGTCATGAATATTGGTCTGAAACTCTTTTCTAGTTCTAGTAAAAAGATCTTTTAATTTTTTACTAAGATTCTTACCTGTTGCCTTTGTTGGATCGTATAGCGCTACCTGTTGTCGCAATATTTCAATGTTAAATTCTTGCTTTACAGACTCCACTACCTGTTGAGGGGTTTCAAAGCAAGCAAGAGATTGAACTATAAAGATTTTTATAGGCTCCCTTAATGTTGCCATAAATGCCCCTTTGTAAAGCTACGTAAAGCAAGATAGGCAAAAAAAAGAGCCCTAAGGCTCAATTAATCACACACGTTCCACAACACGCTGAAATATTAGTTTCTGAAACAAACGGCGCATTCTTCGCAATTTCAATAAGGCGTTTGACTGATTCATCTGCGCCCCATCTTTTGGTCTCACCGAAGAACACTTCTACATCATGGCCCGCAAGATAATGCTTAGGCAGACCCGTATTATCGCTATAGATTGGCTCACCGTCTGCATCTCGCTCTACCCCAATGTGATACAGCTCATGTTCGATGAGTCGGCAAAATTCACGGTCAGTCGTATTTTCACAATAACTTGCATCAATGGTAATGAGGTAAACAGGTACGGCGCCAAACCAGTCTCGCATCTGTTGCTCTTGGCGTGCTTTCTTCCATCCACCTTGGTTAAACATCACTTTTTCACATTGACCCAAGACCATTCTCTTTTTGGCAACACATGCAGATGAAGCCCAAGCAAACGCTAAAAAGTTCTCATCATCGTGAATCAGTTCTGCAATGTGGTCATGATCTGGGTTGTGAAGTTCACCGCCAATCGTCAACCAGTTTTTAATGACCCAGTCTTTCAAATCCACGGCGGGCGCAAGCAGAATAGCTTCTTGTTCTTCTGCTCGGTCAATTAGGTCTGTCGGTGGAAATGGTCTCATCTGTTCCATCCTCTAATCTCTCTAACTGATCTTTAATCCACTGAATGACATAACCCGATTCAATATGATCAGGCTCAAAGCGTATATGCCTATAACCCATATCTTCAGCTAAATCATATTTATTAAATGCGTTTGCGATCTTTCTTCCACCGCGACCAACCGACCATGGGCTACCCGCTATTTCAATAAGAAGTTTCAACTTCACAATATGAAAATCGAATCGCCAATTTTTGGTAGATTCAAATTGAAATTTGCGCTCATAGCCAATCAGGTGTTCTTCTAATTCTTGAAATAAGGCTTCTTCCGCTTCCAGATATGCTTCTTTTGCCTTAGGTAATAGTTTGGCACGAGGCTTAGTTTTAGGTGGGCGTTTCTTGGTTTTCCAAAAATAGCTGTCAACATCCATAAATTGCGCCCATTAAAAAACCGCCCGAGAGAGGCTTATTTTAATTTTCCATCTGTGTAATATTTTTCAACCCTATCTACCATGGCTGGATCAGCATCTTCTTCTAAGTAGAAACAAGGTCGATACTTTTCTATATAAGAGTTTATTAAATACTGCTTATCTGGAATCGTGTGTTTCAACATAATTTGGGCTGCTACCGTAATTAAATTGTTAGACTGCCCTAACATCGGATAAAGCAAGTCACTTTTAAAACCCATTACATTTCTTGTAAAGGCTTGTTTACCAGTATGTACGAAGGAGTTTAATTGCTTTAGATGGTATTTTTTAAAACCACATAGGTGATCTATGATTAGCTTTGCTTCTAAATCTGCATTACTAAGCTTATCCAACATTTCGCTCACCGCTGGGCATGTATCACTTTCGAACTGCTCCTCAAAGGTATAACTAAAGTTTAGCTTTGATACTTGATGGTTCGTAGCAATAAATAAAAGCCAGTACGCCCTAACGACCGCCTCAAATTGAGACCTTAGCAAAATCATTGCTTGGGTTGGTAATCCAGCCACAAGTAAGCTATTAACCCCTATACCATGCTCAAATGAAATATAGATACATTGCTCAACCAATTCTAATCTGGGCCCACAATCCATTACATCGCTATCAATGATTTCTTGCTTGAGCTCGGTTATCATTTTTAAAGACAATTCAAATAATTTTTCTTTATTCACAATGACTTCTTTTATAAATAAAACAATATCTTATTATTCAACTCATTAAAAAACCACCCGAAGGTGGTTTTTATACACTTTTAATTTTAAGAAAAATCTAATTCTTTTTCAAAACGTTTTAATTCATGACGAGCCATAGCTAAGTTAGCCTTTTGACGATCTAAAACAAGGTATAGGAATAATGAATCATTCGTATCAAGTGGGCGAATCAAGTGATATTGCTTACCCAAAGTGATTAAAATATCCTCAATCGAATCATTCAAGCCTAAAGATTTTGCCACTTTACGTTTAGCACGAATTACTTCTGTATTTCCAGCTGCAGCAAGCTCTAAGTCTATGCCTGATCCCATAGTAGCCAAAGCTAAGCCACTTTCACTTTCAACAAGTGCGCCAACTACAAAACCATCAATATCGTTTAAAGCTTCCAAGCTTAATTTAGCCATTAGTAACAACCCCTTTATGGAATAAAAAAATAGGAGACAAGTTGTGTCCACCCAAACTTAACATTCACATATTTCAGTAATATTATCAATGGTAAAAATTTACCTTTTATATCAAAACCCATAAGAACTTATTAAATAATTAGAAGATATGTAACGTTTCACGCAAATTAGCAATACGTTCTTTCAGCCGAATCATCACATTATCAATTGCGATTAACTCATTATGTCTTAAACCTGTTCGACTCAAGTTTTGATATTTACTCAGTTCATCACAACAGAACTGCAAATCTTTTTTAGCTTGTACACGATCTGTCATGATTACCTCGAATAGAAAAGAAAAACCCCGCCAACATCTAGAATGCGACGGGGTTTTATATGCCGTAATACGTTCGGCGAAACTAGGTTATCTCTTTAACCTTAAGGCAATCTCGACAAAACTTTAATTCACCATCAGTGCAGTGATGAATTTCAGTCACACCATGAAAGCCGAATAAGCATTTTAAAAATTGGAACATTTGATTCTCCTTACACCGGAGCTTACACCGGAGCTAAGTTTTAATTTGGTGTAATTCCACCATTTAGATGTGACCTCAACGATATGGTACCCTCACAAATGAAGTTACCATCAGCAGGGTAAATGTATTCTTATGATTTTAAAGGTATCGAATTCGATCTAATTAAAACTGGCATATTCGCCATAATTAGAATCTTAGTAATAAAAAGCCCGATCAAATGACCGGGCTTTCGTTGTTATAATCAATTGAGCTTATTTTTCAATATCAATTCAATTCGACTGGTAGTATCAAATATACTCATTTCCGCATATCGCCAGAAACAAAATATTCGCGTACCAATAAGATATTTTTGCTTAATGTAATCAGAGGCCTTACCTCTATGAATTTCTCTTGCATTGAATCGAGCTTTATCTAGCCTGACTACCCATCCCTCTAAATCACCACCAATACAAATGTACATCCTTGCTGTCCATTTGATTAATTTTCAACCATGCCATGAGAGCCTCAATTTGCTCACATTATATTCATAAAATAAATTGCACATTTATTCCGTACGGCCCATATATCTAGGCGCCAGCTGTATTCATTTTTAAACCAGTTAAGGGATAAAACAGCTGGCATAGAACAATCCTGCTATACAGATAACGCATAGCAGGATTGAGTAGTGTGCTTTTAAGGCTACTGATGTGTTAAGAGGTCGCCAATCCTCAAGTGGTACTCACCTTTTGAAACATATAGAGCCCAAAATCTTCGCGGGGCTAGACGCTACTCACATTCACTAACAACCAAATAGGCATGGTCACTTCGCAAAATGCTTTCATTCAATTTCGGGTTGGGTCATCACTCCCGATTCTGGGGGTTCCTGCATATCCTATTCATGCTCGATAAACTGCATGGGTTGTATCCTCTTTCGTGGGATCTATACGCGCTTACTTAAACAGTCTTTAGCTAATTAGCAAGCTTAAGTGTATGGGCATGGCTTTTCTCCAGACAATAAAAAACCACCCTAGGGTGGTTTTTATGAAATTGATTAGTTTTTAAACGATTACTTAGGTCTGCATACCACCTAGGCTAGTACAAAACAGGTTAATTGCAGAATTACTTAAAAAGTTTGAAACGGTTAAGATTAGGTTTCTCTTCATAGGCGCCTCCACATTTAGATTAGGGGAATTAGATTGATTGCTTGTTTTAAATACTACATAACCAAATACAAGTGCAATTAAACCGTAAACTAGTGATGGAATCGAACCATCAGCCACATACCCAGACCTAAATAATCTTCTTCAATAATAACACAAAAATTGAAAAGCATTAAAAAACCCACCAGATGATGAGCTTTTAATTAACTTTAGTGCTTTACATACACTTCGGTCACTATAGCAGAAATATGCCATATCCCATGCGCACGGTCAACAGATTCTGATCTCAATTTAATTTTAAACGCTTATCATGACCACAAAGGAAGAATTTACCTGCATAAACCATGCTCTTAATTGAAGTTCTTCCGAGAATAAACTCGTTTGCCATCTGATCAAACGACATACCTCGGACATTCTTCTCAATAAAAAGATTAACGGCCACTTTGGCTGAATCACAGATACGACTTGAAAATTTTAAATCAATGATAAGTTTTCGCACCTCATTTGCTTCAAAATCATCAATACTGCAAATCAATTGATTCTTACGCGGTGCCACCCCCTTGTTATTCTCGCAAATCAACCAATAAATCTGATTAACGCCCAAGCGGTCTGGTTCATTCCCTGATTTCATGCGACAGGTTTGAATGTACGCCCCATACTGCTTAAACCACTCTTCAGCTGTAAACTTTGACCAATCCATTGTTTGTGCTTTTACCGCTACATTCATCCCAATCACCCTATTCGCTTTAAAATTTCGTCGATTGCTAAACCGTTTTTTACTTGTTCAGTGCTGTACCGATACACCTGATAACCCAACCCCTGTGCCGAGTTATATTTCGCCATGTCCCCTAAATAACCTTTACCCCGTGTATGACGGCCATTACTCCAAATCCCGCCTTCAACCTCAATCAAAATACCCATTCCAATTAAATGAAAATCAGCTCTCCACTTCCGATCTGCATTAAATTGAAACTCCTGTTCAAAACTGATTTTGTGTGCCTTCAGGTGCTGAGATAAAACCGCTTCACCCTCACTCACCACTCGTTCTTTCTTGACCGATGCAGGACGCTTGGCCCTGCGTTTCGGTTTATTGATTTTCTTGTACTCAGCGAGTGAGATGCTGGTCACTGGCACCTCGCTTCTCGAAAAAGAACACCACTGGATCAGGCTTAATCTCAATCAAGCCAAAACGATGTAAATGACGCGCATGAGTGCTATCTCTAAGCAATTGAACATCACGATAGTGCTCAATGGATTTACGCCATGATTCAAGGCTCATTGAGTGTTTGTTTATATTGCATGGAACACATGAGGGGTTAAGGTTCTCAATAGTGTCTAGATGTGGCTTATGCATTTCACCAGTAGACTTAACACCTCGCTTTGGACACCAAGCTAAAACCCTATCTACCGCTTCAATATGGTCTGCATGCCACTTATCGCCCAACTCACATCCGCAATATGCACAATGTCCGTCATACTTCATTTTGAGTTCTGCGCGCTGTTTCTTATTCAGTTGCATGCTCACCTCGCAGGGCTTCTTCCACCTCATTAATCAAGGCCAATGTTTCACACTCGATCATAAATTTTCCAATAAACTTACGATTTTCATTACATACACCTAATGTCGAATTAATACGCTCCTGCAACGCATCCCGCTCTTTTTTCATCCCGATATAACACCGCTCCATGTTATTCAGCTGAGTTTTAAGCTCTGCAATCTGATCCTGTTGTTCCTGCATCTTCCCGATGTAGCGCTGATTCATTTCTTTTAAATCACTCATGCAACACCTCCCACGCTCTTAAACTCTCGACCCGCTTGCATTAAGGCCTTTGGAAGACTTAAGCCCTCAACCTGTAATTCCTTGGTTCGGCTCTCTATCCATGTTTTTTGCTCTGGTGTTTGCACAGGCAACATTGAATTGGGTTTTGTGTCTAAAACCATGGGCTTGTTTTCTACAGCTTTAGGTTTATCCCAGATCGTTTGTTTTATCCCTTTTTCAGCAAAGTCTTTAATCACATCTGCGTAATTATCCTTGAAGGCCTCATAAGCTAAATACATCGCTCGATCTGCATTTTTCGCCCAAGTAATTTCCTCAAACATTTCATAACAGCGGTCATACGCATCTTTTTCCGCATTGGTAATGTCTTGTTTAGAGTCCTTACGCCACTTCAAGATATTCGCTAATGCTGCATGCTTACCTTTGAATGAATCCTGTAAGCGCTGTTGATCAGTGCCAAAGCCAGTGATTCCTAGGCACCACTTGCGGAACATGGCAGGATCTGGACAAAAACCGTTATCACGAACTTGAGACAATCCGAAATTCACCTGGTCATGGGTTAGTCCATCGATACAGATTTTCATTGCAGTATTGATTTGCGCTGTAGCCACACCATCAAAAGTTTTTTCAAATGAACGTGGTGCAATCGCTTTAAAAACACCAACCAGTTGCGCTGAGTTAATTGGGCCAAGGTTTTGATTAGAAGCCGTAAGTTGCATTGCCTTGCTCCTCTTGTGCGATTAATTCTTGAATTTCAGACATTCGAGTTGATGCTTGGGTTTGATTGCTAAAATTACTGCTCAATGAAATGCGAGGTTCAAATAATCCTTGGTGATTACCTTTGATTGCGGTCTTCAAAGAAATATCTGATTTCTCAATTCCCCACGCCTTAAACTCATCATGGATGGTCTTGAGTGCATTTTTGGTCAATGCGGTTTTTTTGTATTCAGAGCGATTGGTGACAAACTGCTCCCAGAGATTTGGTGAGCAGAGTTTTTGGATATTGGTTGTGGTCAAATCCATAACTTCATCAAAAGATAATTTACGAGTTTTCTCTTTGCGCTCAGCTACAGATTTGGCTTTCTGCTCTGCTTCCATTTTTTGTTGATCAAGGAGATTCTGTTTTTTGATTTCTTGGTATTCAAAGAAATGAGACTGCAAAGGATTTTTAGCCCGAAGGGTATTATTTAATAATTCTATAATAGTAATTCTATGGGTTAATTCTATTGTGTCTACAGATTTTGTAGTACCTATCACTACAGATTCTGTAGTGGTGCTATCCATATTTTGTAGTACTACAGATTTTGTAGTGGTACTACATTTTTTGAAGTGCTCAACCAAAGAAACTTCATTAATTTGATACTCATTGCCTTTGCGACTACTCTCGCTCACGACAGATATAACGCCCAAATCAATCAGCTCTTTAAGGCCTTTACGCACAGTCATGGCACTTATTTTTTTCGCACCTTCCAGCTTCCCACCTTGAAGTTGAGAATAGCTAACATGGTCTGTGGTTTTGTCTTTAAAGCCGTTAATTCGATCCTCAAGCTCTGCGTACACGTTTCTAGCGGCATCGGTTAAGAATGGGCGTACTTCATAACGGTAAAGACGACTCGAAGGCACGTAACCCCTCTCGAACTTGTCTACCATTTTATTTCCTTTAACAAACGGAACAATATTGTTCTCGTTTTTTAAGAGAGCTGTCATTTCTTAGCACCTCCCAGCTTTACTAAGCCACGCTTTTCCAGCTGGCGGATAATTCGAGGTGCGATAAACTCGCCATTGACCTTGTAGCGCGTTCTGGACTTCTCTTTGACCTGAATAAGCAAAACACCTTCTTCCAGTTGACGGCGTATCTCTATTGCTTGCCCCCCCATTTTGGTGGTGTGTTCCATCAGGTAAAAAGCTTCTTGGGCCTCGATACATGCCAGCATTCGAGAACGACGCATAACAGCTAATTCCTTGGCTGTGTAAATACGAACAGGCTCAAGTAATGGAATGGTGGTCTCAATTGGCGCTAATGATTGATTTGATTTCATACCACCTCTCCCAAACGCTTTCCAGCATTCAATTCCGCCACACTTGCTGTCCGAATCGAGTGATTAAGAGCGACCTTGGCACCATTATTCATAAGTACACCGCGAGATCTTGCGAATGAAACTGTCATAAGCTCGTCGTGCATTGAGTCATCAATAAAAACAACGACATCACCGACCAAGAAGTCGGGTTTGTCATCTGTGGGTGGTTGTGGTAAATTTAGTTCGTTCATTGAATTGCCTATATAATTTTTTGA
Source organism: Acinetobacter celticus (assembly GCF_001707755.1). Lineage (GTDB taxonomy): Bacteria > Pseudomonadota > Gammaproteobacteria > Pseudomonadales > Moraxellaceae > Acinetobacter > Acinetobacter celticus. The sequence goes on from NZ_MBDL01000010.1 coordinate 138,669, forward strand.
ATACGAAAGCCTGATTCTCTAGATCAGGCTTTTTCTTTTTCTAAATTCGATGTGTACTTTTTCATTTGCTTAAGTGCTGCTTGATCTACTGCGGTAATCAGCTCAATTAAACTTTGTGTAAGCTGGTGGATATCTTCGTATTCCGCTGGCGTCACTACACCATCTTCATAAGCGTCATACACCGCTTTATTCGCTTTGCCATTTGTAATGTTCGAAAGCATCATTGCTTCAAAAATTGAAAGCTCATGGTGTTTGCTTGAATCACAATTCACTGGCACCAATGCATAGCCCATTTGATGCGCCCATACCTTCAACACCTCAGGGTTTTGTGTGTACATCATGATTGCTTCGAGCTTTTTAAGGCTTGGCAAATGGTTAGACATGCTCACGTTGCCGTAGTTGCAAATCGTGTTATGTGAGTCACCAGTAACCTGAGCAATTTCTTTCGGTGAAATCCCCTTCGTCTGATTAATCATTTTAAAAATAGCCGTCTGAGCTTCACGACTTAAGGTTATTTCTTGCATTGTGAAATCCTTGTTTTCTTTCACGTTTCTTTAAAACAATGGCCGAGTGATAATTGGGTTAGGCAGTTAATTTCTGAAATTCTTTCAGGGATGGGCATAAGTCAGAGGCCTTGAATTTACCGTCTGTGGCTTTTTCCGCTCGCATTGCAATAAGCTCAGACATATTCCAGCGACCAGACACATACCCACTGATGTTTGCTTGACTAACACCCAAGGCGATGGCAGTGAGTTTCTGCCCGCCAAAGTGCTTAACGAGATCTTTGTATAAGGCCTGCATTAGCATTCTCTTATTTAAATATAAGTAACACTTGAATAATATTAGTATTCTAATACTTAGTCAATAAGTATTCTTATTTGAATTATTATTAGTAGCCTAATATATTTATTAGATATAAATGAGGCTTTACCCGAATGCTTAAAGATAGACTTAAGGTTGCAAGAAAAAATGCACGCAAATCCCAGCTTGAGGTAGCTGAGGCTATAGGGATTACGCAATCCGCATACAGTCAACTGGAGACAGGTAGGGTTGACTCCTCATCACACCTTCCTGCAATTGCTAGATTCCTCGGGATTGATTCGTATTGGCTACAAACAGGTGAAGGTTCTGCTGACACATTGAATTCTCTGGAGATGTTGGATCCAGTAATCGTCACTGATGATCTTAAAAATCAGTTTGTTTGGATTGATGTGGTTGAGGCTAGCTTCTCTTGTGGTACAGGTGAATCCATTGAATTTCACTTCGATGCTATCAATGGAAAAATTCCCTTCCCACCCGCATTTCTGAAAGATAGAAATGTCACCGAACAAACTATGAAAATCATTAAGGCCAAAGGTGACAGCATGGCTGACTTCATCAAAGATGGTGACATGGTGGGAATTAATTTAGCTCAGACAGATGTTATAGATGGTGAAATTTATGCAGTGTATTTTGCTGGAGAAGGCATGATTAAGCAGGTATTTAAAGAGGCTGATGGTTCACTCATTCTTCATAGTCTTAATGAAAAATACCGCGACAAAATTGTGACTGAAGAAAATGGAAAAAATTTCAAAGTAATTGGACGCCAGATCTGGCGCGCTGGGTAATTGAAATTTCTTAAAGAAAAGGGAATGCAATGATCGCAACACTTAATAAATCTAAAACTGCACTAACAATTAATCGTCAAGAATTTAAATTGGCACTAGATAAAATTGGCGCAGGAATTGATAAACAAATAGCCTCACTTAATAAAGCCAAACAAAGCTATGACGCCACGGAAATGGCACGCGAGGTCATTAGTGAAGCAAATATTTTTGAAGCTATTATTGAAGGCTTTAACGAAGCAGAAGGCACTAATCTAAAGCTGGCTGACATAACCAATCTTGATGCAGCACAAGGCTGGATAGATGAATTTTTAGAAAAGTGTTCTGAGCTATAACCCAGCAAACAAATTAAGGAAATGGCAAATAAACTTGATGCAAACAATTGAAGTTAATTCCCGCAATATCAGCCATGTGCTTTACCAGCACTTCTTATTGACGGTGGTGCTTAGGACTGGTGAGAGGTTTATTTACAAGCTTCTTGAGGCAAGTACATTTGCGGAATTTATTGATTCGGAAGATAGGGATAAATATTATAGAAGCCATATTGAGGCAAATAAAAAATTTAAACGGATTCAGCTTTTTGTGTGATTAAAACTGCTAAGTTAATTAAACTAAATTTTAATGTTGAGACTAGTGTTTTCAACCCGCCCTATCGGCGGGTTTTTTTATCTTAAATAAAATCCTAAAGAAAAAATGAATACACCTGGTAGCATGCATAAAAAGCCAATAGCTTTTGCATCTTGCATATTTTTTATATGTTTTTGAAATATATGTGGGCCAAATATTATCCCTGTAAACGTCACAATAAAACCTATGATTATTAGAAATGCTGACAAAATCTAGCTCCCCAGTTAAATACTGTATTTTCTAAATAGTTTTCCCACTATAATTCATTCAGCTATAACAACAAGACTGCTCATGCAAAAAATAATACTCAGCACCCTACTACTTTCCCTTGCTATCACTGGCTGTCAAAAACAGCAAGCTGAAGATACCAAAACGCAATTTGAAAAATCAGATGCTGTTATCGGCAAATACCTAGATCAGCTTGATGACCCAAATACGGCGCAAGATACTCGTATTCAGATCCTATGCAAGGATTACCCACAAGAGTACAAAACAAACTACATGCCTGCACTTTTAAAGTTATCGCCTGCTGATTACACTGAAGAAAAGCTACTGAAGGATTTAGAGATTGCACTGAATTACTACAAAGACAATTTCAAAATTGAATGCCCTAATTAACACTGCGTAGGCCCATAGGTGAAGCCATAGAAAGATATGTAATTGTTGTGATATTGATCATTGTCGCTATTTTATTAGTGATATTTTATAATCAGAAAAAATGACAAATAACCCAAATTCGGTGGCTTTTTTTCTGTCATTCAAATGTAAATAAGCCTTCATATATAAATTTAACTAATTAATATATGCATACCTATGATTTATAAATAAATGGCATATTCAAAATGAAATATTTAATTGGCGCTTCTCTTATCGCTTTAGCACTTGCTGGCTGCAACTCCTACCCTGCTAAAAACGCTCCTCAAGAAAATAGCGTACCAAGCACTCCTGCTGAAACTCAAGTGATTAACTTTGTTGGACCAATGGATTTAACCATTCAACTTAAGTCATCTGATAACTTCGAAACGGCAGAAATGACAGACAACTCTGGTAGAGTCCATCATTTAAAACAAACTGTAGCAGCTAGTGGTGTGCGTTTAGCAAATGATCAAGGCGTATCAATTCACTTTAAGCGTGGTGAAGGTATTGTAGAGCTTGTAAAAGACAAACCGATTAGCATTACCGAATATAAAAAATAAGATTAGTATTTAAAAGCCAACCCATCCCAGTGATGGGTTTTCTTTAGATATATCTGAGAAAACTTAAATTTTTTAAAATTTTTTCCAAGTCATAGCACTGGTGGTATTGGCATTTATTGCCTTACCAAAAACTTTCATCTGATCTCGAGAATCATTTAAACGAGCTTCAATATCATAAGTTTGGCCATCTTGTATGCTAAGCCATACACCCTTCTTAAATTGAGTATTACTGTTATTTGCTACCATGCCCTTTAGTACTTCCATACCAAAAATTGGCTGATCCTTTAATACACCTTGGCATTTACCACATGCATCAGGATTTTCCACACCAGGTGCTTGTCGGTTTTTAGTAACCACAGCACTATATTGTTGGGTTTTAGAGTTCTTGCGAATTACAATTTCAGAAACGTAATAACCTGTACGATCATCAATAACTTTCCAAGTACCAATTAATGGATCAAAAGGCATGGCATTCAAAGGATTGATAAGTCCCAACAGTAGTGCAACAGCACCAAAAAATTTAAGATTCATATAAAAATTATTTACAGTTAAGTTAAAAGAAACACAAATGTGCATAAAACTCGGTGAATTATAACAATTATTTTTCAGAATTATAAAAAATTGATTCTAGTTTCATAAGCACCTATCCAACCCACCCTGTGTGGGTTTTCTTTTGCCTATTAAAACATAGAAAAATTAAATTTATAAAAATACTAATAAATATATTAGCAAACTTATTGACTACTAATATTAGTATGCTAATATTTATCTCGTAAACAACAAAAAGCCCCAACACTTGCAGGCGACGGGGCTAATTGAACACAACGAGGTAATTATGAATAAAACCGCATCACATAGCAATACACCGACTTTCGTAAAAAACGAAAGCAATACAAAGCCTGTGCTTTACCAGCACCCGACCAAAGCAGAAATGCGTACTCCTTTTGGCGCGAAAGCTAAAGCAGTATTTAAAGAGTTGGCGGCAATTGGTCTTGTGATTATCACAATCGCCTCACCTATTTTAACCATTCGCAGTTGTTCAGATGAAGTAGATCGTCAGCATGCGCAGGCTGTTAAACACCAGTTGCAATTCTCAACTTCAAATGTGGGAGCACGCTAATGAAAAAACCTATCGTGTATGACACCGAATTCCGTGAAGACTTAGGTCTTGATGCTGATGGCTATCACCGCATTCGCATGGGTAAAACCATCTACTGCGTGAAAGACAATGTGATTTTCATTGTTGATGCAACTGGTGCCCTTAATCGCCTTGAAGAAGCTGGCTTGCCTAAAAACAAATGGTGGATTCGTCGCAACGTGAATGAAGTCCTTGGCTTAAACCAAAAGGCTCAGCCTGAGCCAAAAAAGGAAAAACTGATTGCTAGTTTGGTCAGTAAATCACGTAACAGCTATGTCGTTGCCGTGAATGGTACTGAGTACGTCATTAGTATTTCTTCTGACTTCACCAAAAACTTTGATGAATACGTTCGTGAAGCCAACGCCCCTATTTTCTCCTGGTTAAGTGTTCAGGAAATCAAAAACGGTATGAAGCAATACGCTCCAGCCGATGTTGTGAATGATCCTGAATTTCAAAAAGTGGTTAAAGGTGTTGTGAATCCTCAGCGCAGGCTCGCCCGAGTTACTCAACATCATAGCTTTAATCGTTGGCACTCAAAGCAAGAATGCCGTGAGTACCGCGCTAAGCAACATAACACCGATGCTTTCGGCAGAACGTTTAACTAAATTAGGGGAAATATCATGGCTTTAGCAATTATTCCAGCTGACCAAGCATTAAACGTCAGTGCAATCATCACATACATCTATGCAGATCCGGGTGTGGGTAAAACATCTTTGGGCTTTACTGCAGACAAGGCTATTTCTTTCGACTTTGACCGTGGTGCTCACCGTACTGGTGAACTTCGTCGCGGGGCTGTGGTTCCAGTACAACAGTGGTCAGATATTGAAAATATCAAAGAGCAAGATCTTGCTCCATACAACACAGTGGTGATCGATACCGTTGGCGCTATGTTGGAGTCTATTAAAACTCACTTGCTTAAAACTGCAAATAACCGTCAACAGGATGGTGCCTTAAAACTTAAAGCTCAAGGCTTGGCAAACATGAAGTTTAAGCAATACATCAATACCCTACTGAGTTTTGGTAAAGATGTTGTTTTTATCGCCCATGCTTCTGAAGATCAAAATGGTGATCAGGTCATTTACCGCCCAGAGCTAGGTGGTAAAAACAGAAATGAGCTATACCGCATTGCTGACATCATGGGCTACTTAACAACGGTAACGACGGGCGAAGGTAAGAATGCCCGCGTTATCAACTTCAAACCATCACCTACCCACCATGCTAAAAATTCAGGTGGATTGGGTGGTGAAACTGGTGAGGTATGGTTGCCAGATCTAAAGACCAATCCTACATTCTTGGCTGATCTTATCGCTGAAGCAAAGGCCCATATCAATACCTTAACACCCGCTCAGGTTGCATCAAATAAGGCTCTTGAGGATTTTGAAAACTGGAAACAGAGCTGTGAAGAAGCACTGCATGCTGGTGATCTTAACCAGCTGACAGAAACCTTGAAATTGGATAAAGAGCACATGTATTACCAAAACATGCGCCAAGCCATGTTAGTCCGCTCTAAGGTTTTGAAATGCAATTTCGATAAAGAGCGTGATGCGTGGATTAGTCCACCTGAGTTCAATGGCATTAATGAAACTCAGCGCGATGACCTTCAGGCGTTTATATCTGAGCGTGGTTTAGATGTGAAAACCGTGTGTGAGCATTTGGGAATTGATTCACTTATGCAAATTGATTTATCCAACATTCAAGCAGTGAAACAAGACATTGATGAACTTGGCAAGCAGGAAGTGTCGGTATGAGCGATTCAATTTTAAGAAAAATTAAGCATTGTGAGGCTTTATCTAAAAGCCCCAATGGGAATGAAGCTGCTGTGGCTTATAAGCAAATGCAGGCACTTATTAAGAAGCACCACATAGCCTATAAAGCCAATCAAACCAATTTTAAAGCTGGTGACAAGGTTGTATACATCCCCTTACATCGAACAGATGAGGTTCTTACTATTAGCCTCATGATGGATAAGGATCACTTGCGATATCCAGTTGCCTTTATGGGTGGTATCAATGCATGCGGCATAATTATGATACGCCATGCTACACCCGATGAAATTATTACAGGAAAAAGAGCGGGGAAAACAGCATGAATATTTTAAATGGTACCGAAGCATTTACAGCAATGTCAGCAGGTCAAAAAATTGAATGTCGCCATGTTGGATCTGATTTAGATTTTGATGATATCCGCAACTTCTCTGCAACTGTCTTTATTGATCAGGATCATGAATTTCGTATCGCTGTAATTTACATGATGATAGGTGCAATGCAGGTTCCAGAGGCTGTGAAAGACACTCCAGCGAAAGGCGTGCAATGCTTTTGCCCTTCACTATTAACAACTGAGTTAAGCAAGGCGTTTAAGTGGAGAAATTCAGATTCTGATCTGACTTTATTGGAGCGCGGTTTAGTTCATTTGTATGAAGAGAATGCCATCACTCATGCCAGAGCATTGGTTGCTGTGAGTCTTGGGCTGGTAAATAGTCCATTTAAAAATGAGGTTGATTTACCTTGGGATGATGAGGAAAAGACATCCACAAGTCAGTCGAATATAGAAATCATCTCGCAGGGCCCGATTGCTGTGGTTGAAGATAGTCTTACTGATTTTGAGGTTCAAGAAGAATCAACAAAAAAAGCATTAGACGATGAATACAAAAACCATTTGAATCAATTGCTTGATGGTGTGTCAAATGCAAAAACACCTGCAGAAGTAAATGCCCATACTCGGTACACAAAGAAGTGGTCAGAAGAACAGCGCAAACCCCTACTTGATGCGATTCACAAGCGTCTTAATGAGTTAGCACCAGACGCAATTGAGATTAAAGAACCACCTTCGCTGTTGTCTCAAATTCAATCTGCTGAGGATTTAACAGCATTGGATGTCTTAGAAATTGATGTGGCCAGTCGTCACGTAGACATTCAGCCCAAGCTAATGGATGCCATTAAAAAGCGAAAATTTGAATTAGAGAATCAATCTGGTGAGGTGGTTTCATGATCTGTCCAGAACAATTGATTCCTGCCTTCACCATGTTTATTGCAAGCGATGGCTATCAATGCGTAATCAAAAAAATCATTGGTGAGGCAACTTTTACAAAAGCAAATAAGCCCGGTTTGAAAATTGACAAACTTGGAAAAATGAACGAAGCAGCGCAAAAGCGTTATGAGCTGTTTCTTAAATTATGGCTGAAGAATGGCAAAGACTTTGTACTTCGCCTTCGAGCTCAGGCAATTATGTTGAAGGTGGTGTGATGGATATTAAAGAAAAACAAGCTCGATGGGCTTTGGAAAAACCGCTATTTGAAGCTGAATTTATTCACTCTCACCTTCTGCCATTTTTCCACTTCAATGAAAATACTGGCGATTATGAAATCAAAACTGAAAGCGTCAATAACACAGATGAAGAAGATCGTAAGGTTGCTTATGAGTCTTTAAATACTGGTTGGGCGATGTGGTTACGTGTAAAACGCACCGCCAAAGCCCAAGCGGTGCTGAAATCCCCTGTGATGGCTTTTGATGAGTGGTTTAAAAAGAGACACGAAAAGACCGGTCTATATGAAGAAGCATTATGTGGAAAAGATGATGCAACTTATATCAAGCATGAAATGAACAAGGCATTTCAGGCTGGTCGGAAAGAAAAACAAGCGGTGCCTGAAGGTTTTGTTTTGATGCTTAAAGACTGCTCTGACGATATGGCTGAGATAATTGCGACTACTGCCAACGTATGTGGCGGAATAGCTGGTGATGTTTATGACGCCATTCTCAAGCAAGCAATGATCGAAGCACAGGAGCAAAAATAATGCAGATGTATTTTGAAATAACAGATGCAGAATCTGTGGCTAAAATCGATGCAGCCATGAAACCAATTCATGACTTTGATGAAAAACTACATGCTTTGCAGAAAAAATATGTTGCTGATAAGCCATATGTTTTTAACTCATTAGATCATGGTCTTGAATTTAGTTATTTGTGGTTTGAAGCTTATCCACTTCATCTGAACACCGAAAGAGAATTCAAGGTATCTATTGAAAAATATAAAACTGGATATGAGTTACGCCCGCGGAAAAGTAATAAGAAATTCTATTCCGAATTTATGAGCGGTCTTACTGGCGTGAGCTACAACAACTTAAAGGCGGTCTTGTTTGGCGATGAGGAGTGCAGACCAAGCCTTTCATACATGAAAAAAGGCAATGTTTATTACATTGATTCAACAATGGATATTGCTCTCGCATACCGTGAATTAACCGCATCGGAATATAAAGATTTAACAGAGGCACAGGAGCAAAGTCATGAGTGAACTTACATTTGATCAGTCTGGTGACTTTGTTGCAGTTGATTTAGCTAGAGTCTGGCTAAAAGACCATGGCTATAGTTGTGGCTCAATGTGCATGGATATGCCAATTGGTATTCTAAAGGGTGATTGGCGTATTGCTAAATGGAAAAATCTCACAGCAAAAGAACGCACTCAGCTAGATGGTCAGTTGGTTTCTAAAGATTTTCGGAACGGCCCTGTCACTATTCAGCTTAAAGATCCTGCTACTGAAGCAGAAATTAATGCAGGCCTTCGTCTTGAGCAGGTGAAAAGTCATGATTGAGAAAATAGAAAATCCATTAAATTTTGGCCTTGAGCAAATCGAAGTTTTAATATCAGAGCTTCAGGAAACTTTTGATTCATTCGGTGGAGATTTAGGTCCCTTCGCACTGGATGAGTCTGGGGTCTCTATTGAGATTAAAACCAAATCTGGCGAATACAGCTACAACCTTGAACAGTTAAAGAAACTTAAGGCTGAACTTGAAGATCCATTAGTGCAAAGTTTGAAGGAGGTGTCTTAAATGGCTTGTCTAATTAAAATCTCTGAATTTACCAGACGTGTGTATGGTGATCAGGGCTCACACCCTGCCCGCCAAACAATTGTGCGTCAATGCAAGTTAGGAAAATTACCAGCCGAACAAAAAGGCAATTTATGGTACATCAAGTGGGATATTTACCAGAAACAAACTGGCGATGATCTCGTTGATAAAGTTTTAGGAAGTTGAACAATGTCACGACCTCGCGTTAAGAGAAACAAAGACTTACCATCAAATTTGTATCGAAATGGTGTAAATACTTGGAAATACAGACATCCTCTTACAGGTGTATGGCATAGCATGGGTGCCGACAAGGCGAAAGCAATTGCTGCAGCACGGAAACTTAATGACATCCTTATTCCAACTACGGATCTGGTGTCTGTTGTCATGGGCGAAGTGACTTTCGGTGAGTTCTCGAAAAAGTTTTTGTCTGAAAAACGCCGAAAAGATGGTCGCCAGCTTGCTCCAAATTCTATTCGAACTTATACCCATAGTTTAAGCCGCTGTGCTGAGTGGGATGATAAATCTTTATCAGCAATCACCCTATTTATGACTAATAAGTTGCTTGAAGGCTTGCCAGCTTCAACAAGCATTGAAACACGAAGCTTATTAGTTCAAATTTTTGACTTAGCAATAAGTAAGGGCTTGGTTACTGAAAATCCTGCAGCACAAACAATTAAGCGTTTCAGGGTTAAACAGCGTAAACGTCATACGCTTGAAGGTTTGGCAATGATCCGTGGTGCATCACCGCAATGGTTACAAAATGCAATTGATTTAGCAATGCTCACAACTCAGAGACGAATCGACATTATTCAAATGAAATGGTCTGATATTCGTGACGATTATCTACATGTCGCTCAAGAAAAAACTACAGATGATCCTGAAGATGAATTTGAATTATTGGAAGGTGCTGGATATGTACGTATTAAGGTTAATAATGAATTACAGAAAGTATTAGATCGCTGCAAAGATAATGTGATCAGCCCATTTATTATTCATCGTGTACCCAAGGGTAAAACTAAGAACAAAGGCCAAGCTAAGGAGCATTGGACACAGCTTGAGGCACAGTATGTATCGCGTGAATTCTTAAACGCCATCAAACAATCTGGCGCGTATCCTGAATTATCTGGACGTCAGTTACCAAGCTTCCATGAGATTCGAGCTTTATCCATTCATCTGCATAAAAAAGCAGGTAAATCAGCACAAACTTTAGCTGGCCATTCAACTGAAAAAATGACGGAAATGTATGCTTCTGGACATGAAATTATTTGGAATGATGCGGATATTGGAATTGATTTACCATTTAAAGATAAATGATTACATCCGCTCCTTTGGGAGTGGATTTTGACCCTTCTGACAGTAAATCACCTATTAAAACTATATGCTAAGTTATTGTTTTACATAACTACCAGATGCACCATTTTTACCGCATTATTGCATCAATAATATTGAATTATTGTTATAAAAATCAGTTACTTATTTATTTTTATATTACCTGTTAAATAAATATCGAACATTTAAAATTTCCACTTATAAAATATTGTTTTAAAACAGTTTGTTTAAAATAAAGCAAAAAATAGCAAAATTCCTGCAAAACTGTAATAAAAAACGAAATGCATTTTAGCAATTATGACAGTTTATTCAAAGCCAATTGAAGTATTTAAAATTACAGAACTTTATAATTTAGAAATGAATGAAAAAATTTAGTATTTATGTCAACAATTCAGACCGAGTAAGAATAATGATTACTCCAGATGTATAAAAGGCCCATTACTAAATGAGCCTTTAAAAACTAAAATTTCAAAATAGAAACTATTTTTACTGAAGTTTTCAGTTAAATAGCAACACGATACAATTGATTAAGTCCTAAGTAAAAAGATCTTCCGTCAAAATTAAATTGACGATTCTCACCTGTTTCCAATTCAATTTTTTTACCAACTTCAACCCAACTCATACCAGAGGGATTACGTTGCTGACGTTCAAGTGGTACAATTTTCACACGAATTTCATCGCCATTTACGGCAGTAGCTGTGATCCAGCCATTTAATTTATTCAATTTAATTACTCATTTATTGAGCTTTTGTAAAACAGAGCAGTAATTAACTATTAAAACCAGCAGAGAGAATTTTTAAAACTGTTGATAAATCAAGGCTATTTTGCCTAAAATTAAACTTACGATATTTACATTAGCATATATATTGGATTGTATAATTTGGATTTGAAGCATCCCTTCAATTCCTTTTAGACACAATTTATCCTACATAGGATGTTCAACACTATAAACGTTTTTTCAATATTTAGCAAATACTAACAGCACCCTCCGTCATGTCTTTGCTCATGTAAACTTGTCGTTTATTATTGATAACGCCATTCATAATGTATGTAAAGACATGTATCTATCCTAATGGCCTTCTAGACTTCTCATTTTCATCATTACTAAATCATATTGCTCTTTCAGTAAACGGTTAGAGTTTTGGGTACTAATGCTACTGACGGCTATCATCATAGATAGATATCTTAGTTTTCAATTTTCTGGGAACACCTCAAAAAACAAGCAAAAACTCACCAGAGATAATAGGTCAGTTGCTGTAATTTAACTTTTGCCAATAAACACTATCTAACGAGGCTATTCTCTGCCCTCCTAACTTAGCCATTCGTGAACTAAAAGGTCAATCCTGCCTTGTACTAGATGCTCTACAGTCTCCCTCTAAAAAATTCCGACTTCCTATGGCTTTTTATCTATCGTTTCAGAAAGGATTTATCAAACCAGTCATACTTTTATATCGGTCATGTCCATAAATACTTAATGGAACAACAGCAACTCTGTACTATTGAATCTATAACGCTATGGAAAAATATCAAACCGACTTGATAAAAAAAAGAGTGCTCACATACGATTAGACTTGAATACGCCGCAGATGATTTTCTTATTTTAAGCCAAGCTTACTGACAACAAATAGATGTTTTATTTAAAAAAACATTCAATATATTGGTTTTTTTATTAGGTCTGGCACGCAAGATACTGAAACTCAATAGGTGTGTGATTTTTGACAACCTCTTAAAAAATTCAATAATGTAATCAACTCATGCTTACACCACTAAAACTGAAAAATAGATATAGCTCCAACTGTAGTCAAAACAGAATTTTTATCGACATTTCAAACTTTAATCAGTCAACAGAAGTATCGTTCACCACCTTATACAATCTATAGAAATAAGCTGTTAAACGTTAAATAGTTTTCACTGTTACACAAATGATATGAACAGTTTTAGCCAATTCAGTTTAAAATTAAAAAAATTAAAATTCCTAGAAAAATGTAATCTTTTAACATTGCCAATTCTCTGCAAAGTTCTCATTATATAGCTTAATTCTGGCACACATCTTCTACGTCAATTCAAAGAATTTATAAAAAAAATGTGGGACATTATGCCATAATAAGCAAACTTTGCTGATATCTTGCAAAGTGTTTTTGCAAATTTTAATTGGAGCAAGCTAAATGAGCTCGACCATTTTGGTCATTCATGGACCGAATCTAAACTTATTGGGTATGCGAGAACCCGAAGTTTATGGACACCTCACACTTGAGGATATAAATCAGCAGCTCATTGCACAAGCGCAAAATGCATCAATTACTTTAAATACTTTCCAAAGCAATTGGGAAGGCGCAATTGTCGACCGAATTCATCAAGCACAGCAAGAAGGCGTGCAATTCATCATTATTAATCCTGCAGCACTGACACATACGTCTGTTGCAGTACGTGATGCCCTGCTTGGCGTGGCAATCCCATTTATTGAAGTTCATTTATCAAATGTGCATACGCGTGAAGCATTCCGTCACCATTCATATTTATCAGATAAAGCTATTGGCGTAATTTGTGGCTTAGGCGCAAAAGGCTATTCAGCTGCACTTAATTATGCAATCGATAAAATTCAACCTACTGTATCAAATTAACCTAGGAATACTGTCTCATGGATATCCGTAAAATCAAGAAACTCATCGATCTGATGATTGAATCTGACTTACAGGCAATTGAAGTTAAAGAAGGCGATCAGTCTATTGCTTTAACTCGACGTAGCCCAGTGGTAGCCGGAAACTTTCCTGCAATGCCAACACCTGTGGCTGCAGCGCCAGTAGCAAAAACACCACGTGGTGCGGTAGAAACGTCACCAATGGTTGGTGTGTTTTATGAAGCGCCAAGCCCAGGCGAAGCTACATTTATTAAAGTCGGTCAAACGGTATCTGCAGGCGATACTTTAGGCATTATTGAAGCAATGAAAATCATGAACCCAATTGAGGCAACTCAAAGTGGTGTGGTTGAAGAAATTCTTGTAAAAAATGGTGAAGTCATTCAGTTTGGTCAACCATTGTTCCGCTACCGCGCCTAAGACCTCGAGGATAAATAATGTTGCAAAAAGTTTTAATTGCAAACCGTGGTGAAATCGCGTTGCGTATCACTCGGGCGTGCAGAACTTTAGGAATTAAAACCGTTGGTATTTATTCCGATGCAGATAAAGACCTCATGCACTTGCGCTTCTGTGATGAAGCTGTGTGTATTGGTCCTGGTGCAAGTAGCGAAAGTTATCTGAATATTCCTGCCATTATTACTGCGGCAGAAATTACAGGTGCAGATGCAATTCATCCAGGCTATGGCTTTTTATCTGAAAATGCAGAGTTCGCAGAAATTGTAGAAAATTCGGGTTTTATTTTTATTGGCCCGCGTCCAGAACATATTCGCTTAATGGGGAACAAAGTTTCTGCCATTATGGCTATGCGTAAAGCAGGTGTACCTACCGTACCAGGTTCTGCTCATGCAGTAACCACCAACAATGCATTAGCAGAAGCCAAAGAAATTGGTTTCCCGCTCATTGTTAAAGCCGCATCTGGTGGTGGTGGCCGTGGTATGCGTATTGTTGAACGTGTTGACACCTTACTCGAATCCGTTCAAGCGGCACAGCGTGATGCTGAAATGTGGTTTGGTGATGACACTGTCTATATGGAACGTTTTTTACAAAAACCGCGCCATGTAGAAGTTCAAGTTCTTGCCGATGGCAATGGGCATGCCATTCACTTATTTGATCGCGATTGTTCTTTACAACGTCGTCATCAAAAAGTATTGGAAGAAGCACCTGCTCCAGGCTTACCTGAACAAGCACGTGCTGAAATTTTAGAAGCCTGTGTAAATGCTTGTAAAATGATGCAATACCGTGGTGCTGGTACATTTGAATTCTTATTTGAAGATGATGAATTCTTCTTTATTGAAATGAATACTCGTGTTCAAGTTGAGCATCCTGTCACTGAAATGGTTACGGGTATTGATATTATTGAACAGCAATTGCTTATTGCTGGTGGTCTAGGTCTAAACATTCAACAAGAAGATGTAATCTGTAAAGGTCACTCTATGGAATGCCGTATTAATGCGGAAGATCCGACCAACTTTATGCCATCACCGGGTAAAATTGAGCATTTCTATGCACCAGGTGGCGCAGGTATTCGTTTAGATTCTCATATTTATCAAGGTTATAGTATTCCGCCATACTACGATTCTATGATTGCTAAACTGATTGCACATGGTAAAGATCGTGATACCTGTATTGCACGTATGAAACAAGCTTTGGAAGAAATTATTCTGACGGGTATTAAAACCAATATCCCTCTTCACAAAGACTTAATCTTAGAAGATAAAAACTTCTGCGAAAAAGCAATGGATATCCATTATTTAGAAAAACATTTGCTCAAGCAAATTGAAGGTAATGAAGACAAGTAATTTGTCTTTATAATAAAAAACCGCTTACTGAGCGGTTTTTTATTGACCAATAACACTTAAGGAAGTATACGACGAAGCGTTGCAAAACACTGCTCTGCTTTTTCATTACTACAAAAATTAATTGTACTAGGGCTGGCCCATTTCACGAAATATTGAGAGATTTCACCCGTTTGATCGGCTTGACTCCCCGAGCAATCTTTTTCATTATTGTCATATTTCACCTGCAAAACTAACGCAGGAATTTGCACATCAGGATCTGGTGCAGGTTGATAGTCATAGATACCCGATGACCATTCTGAACCGCTTTTAATCACAACATCATTATTGCTTTTAAAATTATAATATTCGATACACTTTCGATTGTTTGGAATTTCCATTCCCCATAGCCCCACAATTTCAGGACGTGTCGTTACCCGAAAACTATTTGTGTTACTGACCTGAACAGGAACATTCGATACTTGATTTTTTGTCGCTTTTTTATCGTCCGCTGCAATTACATTGGATGTACACAGCATAAGTAAAACAGTTAAATATGTTTTTTTCATACATTTGTTCAGTCATATAAACCATGCATTCTAAATTACCACATTTTTGTATAAAACCTTCTTTTATCACCATTTTATAACAATCATTTTATAACGACATGGATACACCTAATGTGTCCAAAATGAACTCAGCATCATGTGCTTTAACTCACATTAACTTGGTTACGACCGTTATTTTTAGCATTGTAAAGTCGCTTATCCGCTAGCTCTAAAGCTTTAATTAATCGATCTTTATCCTCTATACACGCGACGCCAAAGCTCGCTGTAACTCGAATATTGTCTACAAATATTTGATTTTCTATTTGACTACGCAAACGATCGACCAAATAAAAAGAAGATAATTCGTCGAAACTTCGAAACAATATAATAAATTCCTCACCACCAAATCTAGCGACAATATCATCTTGACGTACATTATCCTTAAAGATATCGGCAATCGTACATAAAATTTGATCCCCCGTAGCATGCCCCCACGTATCGTTAATCCTTTTAAAAAAATCGATATCGCACATCACAACATAAACTTCGCCTTTAGCAGAATCATCAAATAACGCACTAGATTTTTCAAAAAAACCGCTACGGTTGTACAGCTTTGTTAAGGGATCCATCATTCTTTCTTCATTTAATACAATGAAGAGTTCTTTTACCGTTGTCGCTACCACAACAATTGCAAACCATAAACTAATCACCACATTGATAGCGAGCATCAACATCCACCATTTCGATGTTGACAGTGCAATCCTATCTACATTTTGAAGGAAAAAAAGAATCGCGAGTGTTCTTAATGTTGCATAAGTAAATAAAAGAAAATAACTAAAACAGAGTAATTTAACTAATCCAGAAGATTGTCTAAATAGAAAATAGACACTGGGAATCGCCAAAGCTTCAAGGCATATGATGACAATATTGATCGTCATCATTCTCAACCAAAGCTGTTCATCCACATAAGCAAAATAGAAAAGTGACAAAACACCTAAGACAACGATAGTGAAGGAGGCAATTGAATTGGTTTTGGCTTTTGCTTTTATCATCATTCCGTGAGCGACTGACCAAGCCCCGCCAAGATATAAAATTCCAATCCATGGTGCCGTCAGCGTCAACTGTGCATTGGTCATCAAACTTTGAGCACCCAAGGCAACCGATGGCAAAATACATCCTAGCCCCATCCAAAATAAATATTTTGGTGCCTTAAATAGATAATATGCAGAGATAAAAACCCCGCCTATTAAAATCAAGCAAATGGGAACAACGAGCAAAAAATACTGGGTATCAGGCAAATCCACGGATTGAATTACAACAAATGCTGTGTGTGGTTAATATTAAATCGATTATGCCAACCTATTCAATAAATATTTATTTCTAAAAGAAAAATACCAATCCATCAGTGGTTAAAATATAGACTACTCTTGTGCTCTAAAAGCCCAACTCTGACCATCCATACATCTGATTGATACGTATAGTTCTCAAATTTTATCGAAATGGATAAATATATGGCATAATATCAACCATTAAGCCCATACAGTGCTTTACAGGGAGAATGAGGCACTTGAAACAACTCGCTTTATTTTTAAAACTAGATCTTCAAAGACTGATTTTAATATTAATTATTTTATGTGTATCCTGCCTCTTTGGTAGTTCAATTTTTATTTTAAATCACGTCATTAAAGCACAACTAATAGAAAATTCACTTTCAGTGAATGAAAAATATGCCTCTAAAATCGCCTTAAGTACAGATCAATATTTCGAAAATATGCTTCAAGAATTGGCATATAGTGCAAATACTTTGGGACAAGATTTTTCAAATAATGCATTAGTACAAAGTGAAGCTCATCGTTTAAAATTTCAATCAAATAACTTTAATTCCGTTTCAATCATTGACAATATGGCGCATATTCGTCATTTAGAACCCCTCAATTTAAAATTCGATGCCAATACAGCCTATAAAACACTCGGTATCACAGAATCATTAAAACTAAAAAGAACTTATATATCTCCACCCTATAAATCTATGTCGAACAACCTCATTGTTTTGATGTCACAACCCATTTTTAGTCCAGAGAAGCATTATTTAGGTACAGTGACAGGTTCCATTTATTTACAGAAGGAAAATTTGATTAGTGAAATCTTATCGACCACATACTCATACAAAAAGAGTTATATGTATGTTATCGATAACCATAATAAAATTATTTTTCACCCAGATAAAAACCGAATTGGTGACGTCGTTCAGCATAATAATGGCCTCAATGCGATGTATCAGAAGCAGCATGGCTATATCCAGTTAACCAATAGCAAAGGCATTAATAACTTAGCTGGCTTTGCCCATATTCCTAGTGTTAACTGGATTGTAGTTTCGCAACAACCCACCGAAGAACTGTTGGTTCAAGCAAATGCAATTATTTTAAAAGCTGCTATTGGAATTTTTATCTTTTATCTCTTTATGTTCTTTGTAATTTGGAAAATCACCCAATATATTTCTTCGCCACTCAATGGTTTAGCACAAATGGCAGGCATGCTAGCAACGCCAGAAACTGAGCAGAAAATTACAGAAGTCGATCCGTGGTATTTTGAAGTCATGCGCTTTCGTACTGCACTATTATTTAGCTCTAAAAAATTTAAAGATAAAATTTCCGAACTAAATTTACATATTAATACCGACCCGCTTACAGGTTTGCATAATCGACGTGGAATGCAGTTATTTTTAGAAGAACTGCAAACCATGCAAACTGAATTTGCAGTTCTGCTGATTGATATTGATTTCTTCAAGCAAGTTAATGATACCTTTGGTCACGACCAAGGTGACGCAGTATTAAAAGCCTTAGCAATACAAATGAAACAAAATTTTAGAGATAATGATGTGTGCTGTCGTATGGGCGGTGAAGAGTTTTCTGTTTTAATGGCAACGTCAGATCGAGATGCTGTCTATAGTGCAGCAGAAAGGTTACGTAATACAGTGCAACAAAATACTGTAAACAGCATAGCACCAATAACAATTTCTATTGGTATTGCATTTTGGCCTTCCGATTCAAATAACGTAAAAGAAGTCTTCAAACATGCAGATAATCGCCTGTATAGAGCTAAAAATGAAGGACGAAATTGTATTAGATAATCCGATCTAGCCATGAAATAATATAAAAGCTATATTGGCTTTATAATTCAGACTAAGATTTTTAATATGTTATACATTACTATCTTTATTCTACTTTTTATTATTTATCACTACAGATTAAAAGATGCTCATGTTGGAAGTAGCGAGTATATTTTTTACATCTTACTTTCATTCTGTATTATTTTAGCTTTCAAGATTAAACGCATGGCTATAAATTAATTAAACTCTCCTAAAAAAGAAAAGCCCTAATTTAAAGGACTTTTCTTGATAAAAATATCAATATAGTTTTATGCACCGTACACTGTGCACAAAACTATTTAAAACGTAATACGTTGATACTGACGGTATTCCGGTTTCCAGAAATTCGCTTCTATTTTCTTTTGCAATTCTTCAAGACTAATCACAGGAGCAACCCCATCTTGCATCGCTGCTTGAGCCACTTTGATTGCAATGATTTTTGAAATTTGCTGAATTTGACTTAAATCTGGCAACAAATCTGCATCAGGATTTTGTAGTTTTGGCGAACAATCAGCCAAGGCATTACTAGAAGCCATTAACATACTGTCAGTTACACGCGTTGCGCCTGAAGCAATAACACCTAGACCAATACCCGGGAAAATATAAGAATTATTACACTGAGAAATATTGTAAATTTTCTCTTGATAAATCACAGGTGCAAATGGACTACCCGTTGCAATCAGTGCCTTGCCCTTGCTCCATTCAATAATATCAGCAGGAACAGCCTCTACACGTGACGTTGGATTAGACAATGGCATCACAATTGGGTTTTCACAATTCTGTGACATAGTTTTAATCACGTCTTTGGTAAATAACCCCGGTTGACCTGAAACACCAATTAATACAGTCGGTTTGGCGTGATGAACCACATCATGCAATGAGATAATTTCATCTGCATTCCCCCAAAGTGCCACATCTTCAGGTTTTTGAGCCAATTTTCTTTGAAAATCTAACAAGTTAGGCTGATTTTCTGTAATTAGACCAAAACGATCGACCATAAAGACGCGCTTACGTGCTTCTGCATCGGTCAAACCTTCAGCAATCATTTGTGCAATAATTTGTTCTGCAATACCACATCCTGCAGAACCTGCGCCTAAGAAAGTTACCACTTGATCTTTTAGTTGCTTTTTAGCTGCATGTGAAGCTGCAATCAAACTTCCGACAGATACAGCCGCTGTTCCTTGAATATCATCATTGAAACAGCAAATTTTATCACGGTATTTTTCTAGCAAAGGCATGGCATTTTTTTGCGCAAAATCTTCAAATTGAATCAATGCTTCAGGCCATCTTTGTTGAATAGCCTGAATCACCATATCAACAAAGTTATAATATTCTTCACCTGAAATTCGTGGCTGACGACACCCCATGTATATTGGATCATTCAATAACTGCGGATTATTCGTACCGACATCTAGGGTAATAGGTAGCGTATATGCAGGACTAATACCACCACAAGCGGTATAAAGTGATAGTTTTCCAATTGGAATACCCATACCACCAATGCCTTGATCGCCTAGTCCTAAAATGCGCTCACCGTCGGTAATAACAATAACTTTGACATTACGGCGATTAACATTGTGCAAAATACTATCAATTTGCTCGCGATCTGGATAAGAAATAAAAATACCACGATGACGGCGATAAATATCCGAAAAACGCTGACAAGCCTCACCAACAGTTGGTGTATAAATAATAGGCATCATTTCAGTCAAGTGGTTTTCAATTAAATGATAAAAGAGTGTTTCGTTGGTATCTTGAATATTACGGAGGTAAATGTGTTTATTAATCGCATCATTAAATGCGCAATACTGTTGATATGAACGCTGACTTTGCTCTTCAATTGTTTCAGCTACGTGCGGAATAAGACCATGTAGATTGAAGTTTTTACGCTCTTCTGCTGTAAAAGCCGAACCTTTATTTAAAAGTGGGAGTTCCAACAACGTATTTCCCGCATAGGGAATGTACAACGGGCGTTTAGATTTCAAGTTCTCTGCAGGCATTATGCGATCTCATTTGTTCAGATTTAAACTGCAATCTCCAAGAGATTTGCTTTGTATGTCAGTTTTTAATAGCTTAGACCTATTTGTGGTGAAGTGGCTATTTATAAAATTAATAGTGATATTATTCATATTTCTATAGGTGATATAGAGACCTTAAATAGCTTAGATCATCGCCAATACGTTCATTTTTTCGCTTTAGTTTTGTATTCATGAGAAATTACTTAGATATTTTAACTATGAGTTGTCTCTTTATAGTGATAAAGCGAATCAACAGCATGTGGAAAAAACTCAACGGCATATTTACGCTCTTACAAATCCTAAAAATTAGCTTCTTTTAATACTCTACGACAAGCGATTTCGAAATAGCCATGCGGCCAAAGGAAGTGTGATCACAGCCAAAACAATCATAGGAATAAAATCATATTTAACTTGGCTGAACTGCGCACCTTCCAAATATACCCGTTGTGTCAAATTAATTCCAAAACGTAGCGGATTTGCATACGTAATGATTTCCAGTATTTTAGGCATATTTTGTACGGGTGTGAGCAAACCTGAAAGCAACATCAAAGGCATAATCAGCAAAAAGGTAAATAGCATTGCTTGTTGCATATTTAATGAAATTGCAGAGATCGATAAGCCCAGCCCTACCACTGCAATATTAAAACTAACTAAGCCAAAGTACAGTAGCCCAATTGAACCATTCATTGGAATTTGAAACCAAAATAAAATGATCAGTAAAATAATTGTCGATTGTATTAAGCCAACAAAAATTGGGGGCAAAGCTTTCCCAATCATAATATGCAGAGGCGTATACGGCGTCACTAAAAGTTGATCAAAAGTACCCTGTTCACGCTCCCGCGCTACCGACAATGCTGACAGCAAAAGGGTTTGCATCATGCTTAAAGCCGCAATTAAAGATGGCATAAGCCCCCAGCGCGACTCTAAATTAGGGTTATACCATATTCGTGTTTCAATATTGATTGGAGATGCATTCCCCAATTGTTGTTGATTAAACTGCCCGACTACAGCACCAATATAAGACCCTGCAATACCTGCTGTAAATGAGTTTCGCCCATCTAAAATAACTTGTATTGGGGATGCTTGCTGCAGATTTAGCTTGGTTTCAAAGTCCGCAGGAATGCTAATCACTGCTAGAGCTTTACGATCATCTATAACTTGTTTAATTTGATCGCTATTTTGTAAAGTTTCTATTCGATTAAAAACACCAGAACCATCTAGTTTAGAAATGAATGCAGTAGAAGCCTGCCCTTTACTTTGATCTAAAACCGCATAATCCACATGATTGACATCGTAACTGGCCGCATATCCAAAAATCAGGGCTTGCATCAATGCAGGCGCAATCAAAATAATACGGTTCGCGGGGTCACTAAAAATGGTTAAAAATTCTTTTTTGACTAAACAACTTAAATAAGCTAACCACGCAATGATTGAATTGAACATAGGCTTATCTCAGCTGTTTTTTTAAAGAATAGGTTGATGCAATAGTCAGCACCACCACATAAATCATTAAAATACTGCATTCTTTTAGCCATAAAACCCAATCATCGCCACCCAAAAATAACGTTTTAATAAGAGTCATAAAATGTGTGGCAGGTAAAATTTGACTGATGACCTGTATGACACTGGGTAAGTTACGCGTATCAAAGACAAAGCCTGACAACATTAAAGCAGGCATAAAACTGGCTAAAAGTGCAATTTGACTGGCCTGAAACTGGCTTTTGGCAAAACCTGAAATAGTCAAGCCCAGTAGTAATGACACAAGTAAATAGATGAAAGACGCACTGACAATAGAAAAAATAGAGCCACGCATAGGAACTTCAAACAACCAATACGATGCAACGAGGCACATCACAATATCAATCATGCCAATTACAATATAAGGAGTTAGTTTGGCCAGTACAATTTCTATAGGTCGCACTGGTGTTACAAATAGCGCCTCCAAAGTGCCTCGTTCACGCTCTCGTGCGATCAACAAACCTGTAAGAAATGCGCCAATCAGTGTCAAAATCAACACAATTAACCCAGGCACCAAATACCATGTGCTGTTAGATGATTCGTTAAACCACATCCGTTGTTCTATCGTCACCATGGCAGTAGCAGAACTTAAATTTTGACGCGCTGCATTCATGGTTACTACGTTATTCACGGCCCCTGTGACATAACCCTGCATAGCAACTGCAATACTGCTAGAGCGACCATTCAGCAATAGTTGTAACTTAGCGTTACCTTGGGCACTATCTATAGCAAAAGTAGATGGGATCACCAAAATTGCATCAATTTCATCATTTTTAATTGCCCAAATTGCTTCAGGGTAATGAATATATTGTTGTGTACTGAGATAGCGCGAGCCTTGCAACCCTGAAATGACTTGCTGGCTTTGTGGTGTAGGTTGTTCAACCACCACTCCAACCCGTCCATTGCTTAAATCTAAAGAAAGTCCATAACCAAATAAAAGAATGAGGACAATGGGTAAAAGTAAGCCAATGGCCAAACTGCTTTTATCGCGTATGAGTTGTCGCGTTTCTTTTTTCAGTAAGGCCTTAAAGCGTACAAGAAAAGCCAAAGTCATTAGACCGCCTCCTCTTGTTGTATATTCGCCCGCGCTTGTTCCACAATAGCAATAAAGGCACTATTCATGTCTAATGCTTCATCTGAACCTGCTTGTTGTCGTACTTGATTGGGCGAACCAAGTGCCAACATTTTCCCTGCATCTTGAATCGCAATACGATCGCAATATTCCGCTTCTTCCATAAAGTGCGTGGTAATAATGACCGTAATGCCTTTATTGGCCAGCTCACCGATGGTGTACCAAAAGGCACGGCGCGCCAGTGGATCTATGCCACTGGTCGGCTCATCTAAAAAGATAATTTCAGGTTCATGTAACAGAGCTGTTGCCATAGACAGTCGTTGCTTATAACCGTTAGGTAAATCTTCACTTTTAATATGTGGCTTCAAATTAAACTGTTGTAGCGCATTTTCAATTTGTGTCTTTAATTTTTTACCAGACAAGCCGTAAGCACCGCCAAAAAACTTTAAATTGTCTATGACCGTTAAATTACCATATAAAGCAAATTTCTGTGACACATAGCCAATACGGGCACGCGCCTGTGCTCGAGCGTTACGCAAATTCATTCCCGCAACGTCTAATGAACCACTACTGGCAGGCAACAAACCACATAACATCCGAAATGTTGTGGTTTTACCTGCTCCATTTGGCCCCAATAAGCCAAAAATTTCACCGCGTTTTACCTCAAAGGACGTACTGGCAACAGCCGTAAAATCTCCAAATTTTCTTACCAAATCTTTGACGGCTATGGCGGGTTCATCGACTAAATGGGAACTTACTGTTTCTTTGCTCAGTTGAGTGACAGAAGTATATGAATGATGCTCTTGTTGTGTTTCATGCAGAAACATCATAAAAGCATCTTCTAAATTTGGTTCCCGAACCTGAACATGCATGCCTTCGGGTAACAGATCAGATGGAAGTTGAGGATATTGCGGATTGGTAATAAAACGTACACTGGCACCTTTGGGTACAGCATCAATAACGTATTGCACGTTTTCCAACAAATAGGCTTGCAACACCCGTGGTTTCATTCCTTGGGGTGGCGCAACTTGCCAGGTTAACCCTTGAACTTGCTCACGAAGCTGTTTTGGTGTTCCTTGCTTAAGTATCTTTCCTTCATACATCACATAGACTTGGGCACAACGTTCCGCTTCATCCATATATGCGGTACTAATAATGACGCTAAGATTTTCCTCATGCACCAATTGTTCAATAATTTCCCATAAATCACGGCGTGATAAAGGGTCGACGCCTACACTGGGTTCATCTAGTAATAACAGTTCAGGAGAACGTACCAAGGTACAGGCCAACCCTAATTTTTGTTTCATTCCACCAGACAACTTTCCTGCTGGGCGATGCGTAAAATTGGTTAAATCGGTAATTTTCAGTAGCCGTTCAAAGCGTTGTTTTCGAATATTTTGTGGCACGCCATGCAGGTCTGCATACAAGTCTAAATTTTCCTGCACACTTAAATCTTCATATAAACCAAAACGTTGTGGCATATAGCTGATACGATCTTGTACACGTTGTGGATGTTGGGTGACATCAAAACCTAAAACCTCTAATTGTCCTGATGTCAGCGGATATAGCCCTGCCAATAAGCGTAAAAATGTTGTTTTTCCTGCACCATCTGGCCCAACCAATGCCGTTAATTCACCCGCTTTAATTTCCATATTTAAGCCATCAAGTGCACGAATTTCGGGTACACCTTTGGTTCCAGATGGAAATGTCTGAATAATCTCTTTTGCATGAACAATCATACTGGGCACTTTCATATTATTTTTGCTCTGTATGTGCAGATGCTTTGGCCATTTTGACCGTAACAGGTTGTCCCATTTTTAACTGGTCGTTTGGATCTTGCACATATACCCGCACTTCATATACCAGTGTGGTGCGAATATCTTCTGTTTGTACGGTCTTTGGCGTAAATTCAGCCACAGATGAGATATAGCCAATTGTGCCCTGTATGGGCTGATTAGGTTTTGAATCACGAATGACCTGCGCAGTAGAACCTATTTTAATTTCAGATAAATCGGCTTCATTGGCATATACCCGTACCCATTTAGGGTTCGTCAATGCGAGGGTGTACACTGTTTTTTGTGCCGTGGTCATGTCACCAACTTCTTGCAAACGCGCACGGACAACGGCATTAACTGGCGAACGCAATTGGCTTTGCGCAATTTTGTATTGCATTAAATCTAAATTGGCTTTTGTAACATCTACTTGCGCCTTTGCTGCTGTGCGGTCTTCTTTGCGTGCCCCTTTTTCCAGTAACACCAAATTGGCTTGGCGTTCTTTGACACTTGCAATAGCAGTATTCACATTACTTTGAGCGCCGTCTATTTCTTGCTTACTAATGGCTTTACCACCTGTGCTGTTAAATAAAGCCTGATAACGTTGTAAATCTTTCGTGGCTTTATCCAGCTGTGCCTGCGCGGATACAACTTGCGCTTTTGCCTGAGCAATTTCTTCAGGTCGCGTACCTGCATCTTGTTCATCGACAGCTTGTTGTTGCACAACCAACTGTGCTTGGGCCTGTTTGGCTTGAATTTCTAAAGCTTGCGTGTCTAAAACTGCCAGTACCTGTCCTTCCTGAACATGGTCTCCTTCCTGAACATTTAAAGCTTTAATTCGCCCCGATCCTTCAAAAGCCAAAGACACCTGACGAATATCTACATTGCCATATAAAGTTAACTCATTAACGGAGTCTTCATCTTTATTCATTACCCAATATGCAGTTATTGCCACAATAACGACCATAACAACAATTCCAGCAATGATTATTTTTTTCATGATGAATAGACCTTTATCTGATCAGAATTGCATAATTTCAGTTCAATTTAAATTACCATAGCCGTCTAAATAAAAGACATTTTTCAATTATTAATTTAGCTTCGGTTGGAGTTCATTGTTATTTTTAGAGCAAAGATGGCTTTTATTACACGATATTAGATATACATTTTAAATAAAGCTTATGTAGCTGAGCATGCAGAAATTTATAAAAAAATAAATCATCCAGAAAATGCAGAATACATCATTCTGCATTTTCCAAATTTAAATTAAACCGATTTTACTTTTTCATTCATCCAACGATAAATAATAGGTAAAACCACCAAGGTTAATAAGGTCGATGAGAAAATCCCCCCGATCACGACTGTCGCTAAAGGTCGTTGTACTTCTGCACCTGTACCCGTTGCTAAAGCCATAGGGATGAAACCTAATGACGCCACACAGGCCGTCATTAATACTGGACGTAGGCGCAGAACTGCACCGTGCCATGTTGCGTAATGAATATCATATTGCTGACGCAGTTCTTTAATAAACGTCAGCATCACCAAACCATTAAGTACCGCCACACCTGACAAGGCAATAAAACCCACACCCGCAGACATCGACAATGGAATATCACGTAACCAAAGCGCGACCAAGCCACCACTTAAAGCAAAAGGTACACCACTAAACACCAGTAAAGATTCTTTTAGGTTGTGAAATACTGCCAATAACAAAATGAAAATTGTTAATAAAGCCAGTGGAACAACCAATTGCATTCTGGCTTTTGCTGACATTAGGTTTTCAAATTGACCACCATATTCAAGCCAGTATCCGCTTGGTAAAGTTTGTCCAGACAATGTACTTTGTAATTCAGTTACAAAAGAGCCTAAATCACGGTCTTCAACATTTGCTGTAATGACAACACGGCGCTTCCCATTTTCACGACTGACTTGATTGATTCCCAAAATATGATCTACCTTGGCAACATCTTGTAGTTGAATCAATCCACCATTGGGCAATTGAACGGGAAGTATTGCCAACTGTTCTGGGCTACGTTGTGATTCGTCTAAACGAACTACAAAATCAAAGCGTTTATCGCCTTGTAAAATGGTTCCTACACTTTGCCCACCCACACTGGTCGCGACCAAGTCCTGAATAGATTTCACCGACAAACCATATTGCGCAGCTTTAGATTTATCAATTTCGACATTCAATAAAGGCAAACCACCAGTTTGTTCGACATTAACAGCGGTCGCGCCTGCAATAGATTGAACTTTTTGCGCAATTTTATTGGCTTCATTGTTCAGTACTTCCATGTCATCGCCAAACAATTTAATGCCAACATCACTACGAATACCTGAAATTAATTCATTAAAACGCAATTCAATCGGTTGTGAAAACTCACTATTATTGCCCGGAAGTGTTGCTAAAAAAGCAATCATACGTTGACGCAATTCATCAATACTTTGTTTAGGTTCTGGCCATTCCTTACGAGATTTTAACAAGATTACTGCATCTGAAATATTCGGAGGCATGACATCTGTTGCAACTTCAGCAGTTCCTGTTCGTGCAAAAATAGCTTTAATTTCTGGAAATTCTTTAATTAAAAGTTTTTCCGTATTTTCTTGCATTCTTAAAGACTGCTCTAAACCTGTACTTGGCGAACGCATCTGCTGAACGGCAAAATCGCCTTCACTTAATTGTGGCGCAAACTCACTGCCCAATTGTGTCGCCAAAACACCCGTTAAAACCAAAATGCAGGCCACAATCGTTAAAGTAAATAAACGAAACTCGTAAGCTTTATCTAATAAAGTTTGATATTGGGTTTTAAGCCAAATCATCCAACGGCTTTCTTTTTCCTTAATTTCACCCGTTACAAACAGTGCGACAGCAGCGGGAACAAATGTCACCGACAAAATCATGGCACCGACCAAAGCCAATACCACCGTCATTGCCATAGGATGAAAAAGTTTAGCTTCTACACCAGACAATGCAAAAATAGGCAAATACACCACTAAGATAATCAGCTGACCAAAAATTAATGGACGGCGTGCTTGTTTTGCTGCTAAAAAGACTTCTTTAAAACGTTCAGAACGACTTAGGATTCGACCATGATGTTTTTGGGCTTCTGCTAATCGCCGTATACAGTTTTCAACAATCACCACGGCACCATCAACAATAATACCGAAGTCTAAAGCCCCTAAACTCATCAAGTTCGCACTAATTTTCTGCTCTGCCATACCAGCCAAAGTAAACAACATCGACAATGGAATGACACAAGCCGTAATTAGCGCTGCACGGAAATTTCCTAAAAAGGCAAATAAAATCACAATAACTAATATTGCGCCTTCAATCAGGTTTTTTTGCACCGTTTGAATGGCTCGATTTACCAAGTCCGTTCGGTCATAGACTGTTTCTAGTACCACACCTTTCGGTAGTGATTGCTGGATCGTTTGCACTTTTTCATCAATGGCTTGGGCAACTGTTCGACTGTTTTCGCCCATCATCATCATGGCAATACCTAAAACGGTTTCTTCACCATTGTAGGTTGCGGCACCTGTTCTTAGGTCATGTCCTATACTGACCGTAGCGACATCTGCAACCCGAATTGGATAACCATTTTTATTGGCAATACTAATATTTTGAATATCTTCTAACGTATTCAAAGTCCCTGGGACACGTACAGTAAGTTGCTGACCATTTTTTTCAATATAGCCTGCACCACGGTTTTCATTATTTTCACTTAGCGCTGTTTGCAAATCTGACAGTGGAATTTGTAGTTGCTGCAAACGGTTTAAGTTTGGGGCAACCACATAGGTTTTATTAAACCCACCAATACTGTTAATTTCTGCCACACCTTGTACACGCTGAAGCTGAGGACGCACAATCCAATCTTGAATTTCACGCAAATCCATGGCGCTATAAGGTGTTCCATCAGGTTTTTTGGCATTGGGTTCAGCCTTAATCACCCATTGGTAAATCTCACCTAAGCCCGTCGATACGGGTGACATGGTTGGCTGTATGCCATCAGGTATTTCACTCTGTGCTTCTTGCAAACGCTGGTTAATCAGTTGTCTGGCCCAATAAATATCGGTGCCATCTTTAAAAACTACCGTAATTTGCGACAATCCATACCGCGAAATAGAGCGAGTTTGCTCCAATTGTGGCATTCCCGACATTGCGGTTTCAATGGGATAGGTAATCCGCTGTTCTATTTCTAAAGCAGTAAAACCATTGGCTTGGGTATTAATTTGAACTTGCGCATTGGTAATATCTGGAACGGCATCAATGGGCAATTTTTGATAGCCATAAATACCCACACCAATCCATGCCACTACAAATAGCATGACCCAAATGGCATTTTTAATTGAAAACTGAATAATTCTGTCAAAGATGCCTTCAGGCTTTGGAAGCCCATCATCGTCAGAGATAGGTTGCTCTGGCAAGTTAGTGCTCATGTGAAGCTTCTCCTTTTTCTAATTCAGATTTCAGAAGAAAACTACCATTGGCCACATATTGTTGACCTTGAGCCAAACCAGAAGTGACTTCAATCCATTGGCTTTGCGTCGCACTTTGAGCAATGCTCACAGGTTGAGCGCTAAATTCAGTTTTTGCACCATGTGCAGAAGCAATAAAGACCACATCTTTACCTTCAATTTGCTGAATTGCCGTTTTTAAAATGCGTAAAGCTTGTTTAGACGATTGTTGCTCTAGCATCACATTCACCATTAAATTGGGGCGAAGTTCATGAGCGCTTGATAAGACTTTTGCGCGAATCTGTAATCGTCCAGTTTGAGCATCCGCTTCGCTATTCATGGTTTGAATAACCGCTTTAAACACATTGCCAGTTTGTAGAGATTTAAACTCAATTTCTTTATTCAAGGTAATTGCACTCAATTCAGTGCTTGGCACAATAAATTCCAGCCATAACTGATCTAACTGATCAATCACAAATAACTGATCGGCCAACTGTACATTTTCACCCAGTACCAAATCTTTTTTACTAATCACACCATTAATGGGTGCTTTTAACACATAACGGCCCTGACTGGTCGATGCTGCACCATAGGCTTGCAAACGAGATTGCGTCGCTTGTACCTGAATTTGCGCCTGTTTATAGCTATTCAGTGCGCGCTGATAATCTTGCTTGGCAGAAATTCCTTGCGACCAAAGTTGTCGTTCACGCTCAAAATCTTGCTTGGCCAATTCTAAATTAGCCTGTTCAATTTTAAGATTTGCTTGCTGGTCAACTAAATCAGGTACCAATAACACCGCCAAAGGTTGGCCTTTTTTTACACCTTGCCCAAGTTCGACATAAACTGCTTCTACATGGCCACTAAAACTAGGTGAAACATGCGCTTGCTGATCGGTATTCACATTTAATTTAGCCGGATAAGCACTTACACTCATCACAGTGCCCTGTTCAACTTTCGCTAATTGAATGCCTTGCTCAACCAATTGCTTTGCGGTTAATGCAATGCCTTCTTCATGCTCAGTTTCCGCACCATGCTCTGCTTCACCGTGTTCTTCACCTTCGGCATGATCATGTGCATCTGCCGATCCAGTTTTATTTTTATTTATCAACAACAAAGCCATCGCAATCAACAAAGTAATGCAAATTGCTAAAACCATCATGAGGGATTGTGAAACTTTACCGCTTTGCTTGTTCAGTATATTTTTCATGTTTAACATTTTAATTTCCCCCACCAATGACTGGCATCGCTTGAATGTCTTGCCATAAATTTTGATTAATGACTGCAAGTGCATCTTTAGACATCACTTCACTAGGTGCTATACCTAAACTCATACTTTCTGCTTCTAGAGCTTTTTGCCAAGCATCTTTCAACAATTGAATTTTTCGCAATCGCACATCCTGTAGTTGCAAGGTGGCCTGTTGCACATCGGTTAGCGCAAATTTACCTGCTGTAAAACCCTGTAATGTTTTACTTTGAACTTGAACAGCCAATGGAATTTGAGTCTGATCAACTTCTTTAAATTGCACATTCAAGCCTTGTAATTCCGTTAATAACGTCCCAATTTGCAAGGCGTTTTGCTTTAGATAGAAATCCTGCTGACGAGCTAACAATTCCTGTTTAGCCTTGGCAATTTGCAACCCATATTGCTGACGGTCAAAAATATGTAATGGCACACTCACACCAACCACAAATTGATTTTCCGATTCAGTATTGGCAGTACGTACTTGGTTCACACCTGCATTCACAGTGGGATTCGGCCTTGCTTTGGCTTTAAGTACATTCACCGTCATTTCAGATTCTTTCACCTGAATAATGCGATATTTTTCCATATAATTATTGGCCAGATAATTCTGCACTTGTTGATGTACAGCAGATGGCCATAATTTTTGCGCAGTTAAATTGACCGATATCGTTTTGTCGGCAACACCCCATAAATTAGACAGTTGATGTGCAACAACTTGCCACTGTAAATCTGCCTGACGATACAAACGCATGTTTTCTGCATGGCTTAAACGCGCCCGATTTACATCTACTTCTGCCAAGCTACCAGCACTGAAACGTTTCTGAATAGCATTTAAATTGTCTTCACTCACGCGCAATTGTTCTTTAATAATGCTTTTTTCTAATTCAGCGATGGCCAACTGCGACCACAAATATTTCACAACCAACTGCAATTTGGCCTGATAAATTTTTTGATTTAACTCAGTTTTGTCCTGTGCAATATTCGCTAATTTTTGATTGGCCTTTCGCTCACCAAAAATATCCAAAGGTTGAGAAATACCAATTGCCAGCTCCTTGTCATCTTTTGAATTAAACCCTGTCTGTTCGACAGATAATTCAGGGTTTTTAAACAATTTGCTTTGCTGAATATTGCTTTGATTAATTCTGTTTTGCGTTTCCCAAAACTGTTGAGAAGCTTGATATTGACTGACCTGCTCGACGGCCTGTTCTAACGTTAAAGTTTGGCTATTCGCCGTAAAACTGGCAAAAGTTGCAGACAATAACAAGCCTGAACCAATGATAGCTCGTGAACGCTTCAGCACACTCAAGCGCTGATAAATCTGATTTTTTGACATAAAAATGCCCCACACATAATGAAATTAAGAGTGGTGGGCTTTTATTCGACTACCCCACCAGCAGTGGGGATAACATTGGAGGTGGACTATTTAAGACCAAGTCAGGCGATTGATAAAGATTTGACCAATCTATTTTAAACTGCCGAATGACATCAGTTGTTATTGGATAAAAGTAAGCTTCATGTGCTTCATTTAAAATGAGTTGGGTAAACGAAGGTAGATGATCATGATGATCGTCTACTGCAAAGCTGAATGGATCTGAAATGGGAAGATGTGCATCATCAATACATGTTTTTGATTGTTGATGGTGGCCAAAATGATTGGCACTACTACTATAGCCATTGCTCAAACTTATCGTCACATTTTCATGCACGCAAAACGCAGCCGCAATATTCCATAAACTTTGAAATACCAACAAACTGAATAAGACGGAGATGAAAATGACTTTTTGATTCGCCAAAGCGTTCTACAATAAATAAGAGCAGAGCCATGATACAAAGTTATGCCGTGTTATAAAATAACAAAGTGATTAAATTGATGATTTATTCATAAATATAAAACGTTCATTCAAAAAATGGCCTGAATAAACCCAACTAGCAGTAAAGCGATAACAAGTACTTGGCCTGTAAATTCTATAAATTTAGAAGAAATTTCACTTAATATTAATATTTTTCACAAAACTGTATGAAAAATCCATATTAAAGTCTATTTTAATGTCCAATATGATCGGTAAATATCAACGTACAAATCATGGGACTTGTCGTTCTCATTCAGATCAATATGTACACAATAGCTCACTCAAACCATTTGAGACTTTATGATGATAAAAACAACACTTAGTATAATTGGACTTTCATTGATCTCTTCGCTAGCAATAGCTGCAGATCCGTTGCATGGCACAAAATGGAAAACAATAGATGATCAGACCAAAAAGCCTCTGTCTATTGTGCAATTTACAGAAACATCTAACGGTATACTTTCTGCAAAAATCATTAATGTATTAGAAGGTTCAGAAGGCGATAAATGCACCAAGTGCGAAGGCAAATTTCACAATAAACCTTTAGAAGGTGTACAAATTGTGTCTGGCCTAAAAAGTATCAATAAGAATTCTTATGATGGCGGTAAAATCACCGACCCTAAAAATGGAAAAACCTATAGCTTTAGCGCTAAATTAGCACAAGATGGTAAAACACTGAGTGGTCGTGGCTATATTGGTATATCGGCACTGGGTCGAAGTCAAACATGGGTTCGTGCACACTAATCCATGTTTTTTATATCTACCTTGTCGTAAAATCAAATGTTGATGACGCATCATTTTCATTTAATTGCGACATCAAATCCTGAGGCAAATTTAGATAATATGAAAATGCCTAATACGAAAGCTTTATCTTTGATTTAACTACCAAAGATTCTGAATAAAATTTTACTATTCCTCAAAATATAAAAATGCCGTCCATTAAAGACGGCATTTTTGATGGTATAACCCACGTTTGAGTAAAAATTTTATACCAATTCTACTTTACAAAATATCAACTTTAACTGCGTCAATATCCGTCGCTTTAACACGATGTGTATCTACTTCGCCATATACACGGACTTTAGTGCCCGGTTTAAGCTGAGCTGGCGTTGCAAGATCACGGTCAATATCCACAATAATCGTGCCACTTTTATCTTTTAATTCATAATGTTCGTGTTTTACTTCGCGGACAATCGTGCCCGTCACAGAGACCGCCGTCTCATCTGCCAATTTACTTGCATGGGCAATGGTGACTACATTTTTACCCGCAGCTGCAATAATATGTTGATCTTCTGCATCAGAGGCAAATGTCGAAGCTGAAAACACGGTCATCAAACTACCTACGATTAATGCTGCTTTTAATTTCATCATATTTTCCTTTATTGTTAGAAGTCTAAAAATTTTAACCTATTGATATATAGCCGTCATTTAATTATTTTTCAAGCAATACATGTATTTATATTGTGAATATTTCTGATGATTTTCATTACATTTCTACAACATGCGTTATTCTTTAACATGTTCTATTCAGGTAACTGATTTATGCAATTAATCTGGTTTCGTCAAGACTTACGCATAGCTGACCATACTGCACTTTGGCATGCTACGCAGGCAGGCCCAACGATTGCTGTCGTGTTTATTTCACCTGAACAATCAATTTTACACCACGATGCTCCTGTCAAAAATATATTCTATTTACGCCAACTAGAAAGCTTAAAAACCCAATTAGAGACACTAAATATTCCATTAATTATTCAGGAAGTTGCCCTTTGGAAAGATATTCCACATGCGCTCAACCAACTTTGTCTTGCCTTAAAAATACAATGTATTCATGCCAATGTTGAAATCGGTGTCAATGAGCTACAAAGAGACTTTCAAGTCCAAAAAATATCAGAAAAAAATCATATTCCACTTGAACTTTATCATGACCGAACGCTTTTTCCTGTTGGCTCTATTCTCAATAAATCTAATCTGCCTTATCAAGTTTTTGGTGCTTTTAAAAAGCAATGCTATGAGCACCTGAGCATCAGCCTTCCTCAATGCTATCCTGCAATACAAACGCAGCAGATACTAAATATAGACCTGAGTTCGTATCAAACAGTTATTCATTTTGAACAACATTATCCAGATGATGCAATGACATCATTACAACAGTTGTGGCCCGTTTCTGAACAATATGCATTCAATTTATTGGATCGCTTCATACACAATGATTTAGCCCACTACAATACACAACGGGACTTTCCAAATCTAAATGCCACCAGTCAATTATCACCCTATTTAAATATAGGCGTTATTTCAATTCGGCAATGTCTACACGCTATATTTAGCACCCAGCAAGGTCATTTCCATATAGATAATAGTGGTCAGCAAACATGGTTAGATGAATTATTATGGCGCGAATTTTATCAACATATCTTGTTTCATTTTCCTGAAATTTCAAAAGATCAACCTTTTAAAAGCAATACAAATCAACTGCAATGGCGCCAATCTGAAGAAGATTTAATGGCTTGGCAACAAGGCCAAACAGGTATTCCAATTGTCGATGCTGGTATGCGTCAACTGCTACACACAGGTTGGATGCATAACCGTGTTCGTATG
Source organism: Acinetobacter celticus (assembly GCF_001707755.1). GTDB lineage: Bacteria > Pseudomonadota > Gammaproteobacteria > Pseudomonadales > Moraxellaceae > Acinetobacter > Acinetobacter celticus. The sequence goes on from NZ_MBDL01000010.1 coordinate 174,039, forward strand.
ATCGTTGCGATGTTCTTAAGTAAAAATTTATTGATAGATTGGCGCTTAGGCGAAGCATGGTTTATGCAACATTTAATTGATGGCGACTTAGCAGCCAACAATGGGGGCTGGCAATGGTGTGCATCGACAGGCACAGATGCCGTCCCTTATTTCCGAATTTTTAATCCTGTTAGTCAGTCACAAAAATTTGATGCAAATGGTGACTATATTCGTAAGTGGGTTCCTGAATTGGCACACTTAGACGTTAAGCGCATTCATGATCCATTTATCAATCATCCAAATGATTCATCACTACACTATCCAAAACCCATTGTAGATTTAAAGCATTCACGTATTCGTGCGATACAAGCATTTAAATCAATATCATCCATCTAAAAATACAGGGCGTTGTATGTATTCCAGATTAAGAAGAATTTTGATTAATTCACGGCAAAATAACGTTTTTCTGTCACAATTTTCACTTTGATTCCCTTGTAATAACGAATCATCGGATCTTTGTCATCTTTACTAATTTTTTCAGCAAATTTATCTTCACCCATTAAGTTTGCATAAGTTTTGTAGCCAATAATGAGCACTTTAGGTTCTGCGCCTTGTTTTTTAAATTCATCAATTTGCTTATTTATATCTTTAATACTAATTTCCATGGCTCAATAATCGGTAACTAAACTTAATGTTTTTATATCAACTGATTGTTACACTTTAATTTCAATATAAAAAAAGCACTGATATCAGTGCTTTTTTTATGCATATAATGAAATATAAGCGTTATTAGTCAACTTTACTCAGCGCTACAGATGTCAAAATTGGGACACCAAAACATGGAAGCAATAACAAAATCCAATATTCAACTACAGGCTTATCAAATGTAAAATAAATAAACGACGCACCAATAGCCAAAACAATTAGTACATATCCTAAAAAAGTGCCAAAAAATTTTGCTGGCATATCATTCACCGTTTCGTCATTAGTGTCAGTTTCAGTATACTCTTTATCTTCAACATTCCTGCACTGAAACCGTTTTAATTAATAACCTTTTTTATATCAAAAATTTAACCACATGACGCATGGCTAATTTTATTTGATTTTGGGTCGATGGTAACAGTCACACGCTCTTCTCGATAATCCATGGTAACTGGTTGTCCAGGCTGGACAATACGTACAATTTCAGATTTAGTTAACTGTTTAATTTGAGTTTCGCTTAACGCAGACTTACCGACCAGTTTTGTAGCTTCTTCCGCCAAACATTTACCTTGATTGGCGCGAAAAAGTGCCCACTCTTCCACTGTTGTGCCATTAGGCAAATAACAATATCCTACCTGACCATTGCTTTCATTTTTAATCTCAAGTTTGCCGCCTTGCTGAATACAGTACTGGCTAGCAGGATTTGCAACGCCTAGTTTTTCAGAATTTCCATTTTTAGCTTCCATTGTAGAACAAGCACTTAAAGTAGACATGACCAGTATCAATAAAATATTTTTTTTCATATATTCATCACCTTAAAACAAATTAATTTATCAGATTGTTATTCTCTATTGTGTCATTTTTTTGAAAATTATGGCTTTCTATTCTTGATATATTTTTACTGGCAATAATTTGGCTTTCTAATGATTGAATATTGCAGTGATGAACTCCAATCCTAAGCAAAATTATATTTACCATAAAAAAGCCCGTTAAAACGAGCTTTTTTACATCTAAACAGCTTATTTTGTAGCAGCTTCGCTTGTAGCTGAACCTTCTTGTTCTAAAGGTGCAGCATCAATCATATCAGGACTAACTTCAATTGAAGTAGTGGCAGTAGACTCACCAACCGATGTTGATGAAGCTCCCACTTCTGTTTGTACTTGCTCATCTTGTTTTTTACTACATGCCACTAAACCTAGTGCTACAGCAGATACTAAAATAATGAGGCCAGTTTTTAAATTTATCATAGTGTTGCCTTTTCTTCAGGTTTTAAAAATTAGCATAATTGTAGTCATTTTTTTAAAGACGGGGAATATTGATTGTATCTGTTTGTTGATATTTAAATAAAAAAAACCATGCAATAGTTGCATGGTATAAATTAGAAGAATAAAAAAGAAACTTACAGCCTAAATTTCCTATTTGTATTTTCTATAAACTATAGAAATTGTACATTGGCAAAAACTTACAACATTAGATTTACTTCAATATATGGTATATTTTTTAAAAATTCTAATCAATCAGTTAGTTTTATCAGCAAATTTTCAATCGACAAATCACTGATAAAATCAAATGAATAGATATTGGATTTATGAACGTGCCACAGATACCATACATTGCCCATCTTTAGGCTAGATTTTAAAGCAGTGTCTTTAAACTGGCTCAAAGAGTTTTATATAGAGAAAATAAAATTTCCTCTGAAAAAAGACATAAAAACTGAATCAAGCAAATGAAATCGTGCTGATTGAAAAAAATAAATATGGAATATTTTTTGCTTCACCCAAGCTATCTAATTAATTGAATTAGCTAAACTTTTAATCCAGAAAACTAAAAAATCTTTATCAATAAAAAAAGAGCAATTTTTCATATTGCTCTTTTTTTATCTCGCTAAAATTAAGTCTTTTAGCTAATACCTAATTACAATTTCTACTTATACTGGATTAATAAAATAAAAATAAATTATTAAAAAAGATAAAAGTGTCATTGCTAAGGCTAAGTATGTCCCCACCGTATTAAAACTTCTAATAAATTTCAAAATATCCATAAATTACAGACCCTAATTTTTTCAAAAATTATAGATCATTTTTTATTTTTTTAAAAAAAACTCCGATACTATTCAGGTTATTAATACACAAATATAACAAATATATACAAGAAAACATGTGTTTTTATATTTAAACACTTTTCTCTCTTAATCATTGATATCTACAAAACGATACCTTTTTATCAAAATTAACAGATTAAACCCACAAATCAACAATAAATCCTAAAGGTGGTATTCGTACCACACATTCACCTGTCTTTGTACTAGATTTTGATAATCTAGCTCAAAGAATACCGTGTATATAAAATAAGAGGGGTTTTTCTATTTAGGGCTTTGAAAAGAAAAATAACATCTATAAAAAGGTATAAAAACTGAATCAAGCAAATGAGACCGTGCTGATTTAAAAAAGAGATTAAATTTTTTTGGTAATTACATATTAATGATAAGTGATTACTAAAATGATATGTATTTCAAAGTCCATGTAATATTTCATGCAAATTTACATGAAATATTACTGTTGTATTTACTATAAAAACCAGCAACCAAGACTACATTGAAAGAACTTTGACAATTATGGTTTGACTATCGTCTTGATCCTCTACCAAATAGAGGCGTTTTAATTCTTTACTTTTTACTTTAAATTTGTGATTTTGATAGGCAATTTCTGTAGGAATTTGATCAAAATATTGACTATCTACATCTAGTTCTTCTTGAAACAATGTTGCCCCAAACTGATAATCTGAACTTTTCAATACGACATATTTCACAGTTGTTTTCATTGCTTAAGCCTATTTCCATAATGCACTTTACTTTTATTTTTACCACTCTTTAGTCTTTGTTTAAACCTTTAATTTTCATTTTCGAACATCAAATGTACATCTGTCCATTTTTATATTTTAAGTAAGATTAATTTAAATTTTTCATCTATTCACGTACACTTAAACTACTGTTTCTTTCAATCTCGTTTAAAAATAAATCATTCACCCTAATTTATATATATCAATCTCAAAGAATAAATTTTTAGAGAAATATCATGCTATTAAAACAATGCTGTGATGTATTGGAAAAAAACAAACTGACCATTGCCTTTATTGAAAGTGCCAGTTCTGGTTATTTATCTAGCCAATTTTCAATTTATAAAAATAGTGGTGCCGATATTCTCCTTGGCGGTTTAGTTAGTTATGACCCAAGCATTAAAGTTTCCATATTGCATATTCCACCAGCTTTAATTGAACAATATACAGCTGAATCTGCTGAAATTACTCAAGCTATGGCTGAATCTGGTATAGGATTATTCACTTCGGCCAATTTTATTGTCGCCTGTACTGGACTACTTAAACCAAGTGGAAGTGCGACAGCAGAAAAGCCTGAGGGCACCTTCTTTATCTCTATTTTATTTAATCATCAAGTTTCAAATTTTCGATATTTAATTTTAGGTACGCCCGTTGAAAGACTAAATCAATTGACAGAATACGTTGCAAAAGAAATCCTTAATCTTCTGAAAATAAAAAAATGAAGTCGAAAAAATTAACATTTTCTGCATTAAAAGTTCGATATATTGGGCTTAAGTATATGGATGGCTTTGGAGTTAGATATGTCTATACCAAAAATTCTTTTCAGTACGTTCTTTTTGTCCTGCTTATCCCTCTCCGTTTATGCAACGGTGGGTGGGCCACAGCATATTGAAGTTCTAGGACTAGATCAAAAAGCCCAAAAAATTTATCTCATGCGACACTTTGAAGATGGTCGAGCTCGTTTACCACAACTATATTATTATCAATTAAATAGTACTAATCCGACTACACTTATTCAAGTTCGTTCGCTTTATATTAATCCCAAAACGAAATTAATCGATTACGATCAAGATAGTACGCAATTTGACAGAGAAATTGCAAAAATTCAGAAACGCTTACTCTTACTTCAACCTATACACAATAGTAATGCCAGTATTCAAATATTAACCACTAAAAATGGAACGGCAAAAGCATGGTATGACCCACAAGAACCTATTGATAAATGGACATATCAATATCGGGTGAAAAGCTTCCGCCTCAAAAGTACACTACAAACAGCAGAGAGTTACAAGCAAGGATTAAATATTTCTAGAGTCTATAAAGTACCTCATAAAAATAATATGCTTGTTACAGTCAAATATCTCGGTATCCCTTTTGAAATGGGTTATACCGTTGAAGATCCAGTATTGTTGACTAAATAACAGACACCCAATAAGACATTTAAAAAAATACCATTCAAAAAGCCTCCGAAGAGGCTTTTTTCATCTAGATATAATCAGTATTACGCCACTGAACGTTCCTCAATAGGTACAACTTTACGCAGTTCAGGCCCAGTATAATCTGCACTTGGGCGAATAATACGGTTGTCTGCACGTTGCTCCATGACATGTGCAGCCCAACCTGTCACACGACTCATCACAAAAATTGGCGTGAATAATTTGGTTGCGATGTCCATGAAATGATAAGCTGATGCATGGAAGAAGTCTGCATTACAGAACAATTTCTTCTCACGCCACATCACTTCCTCACAGCGTACTGAGACTGGATAAAGTACAGTATCGCCGACATCTTTGGCTAAACGCTCAGACCAAATTTTAATAATCCCGTTTCGTGGATCATTGTCTTTGTAAATGGCATGACCAAAGCCCATGATCTTTTCTTTACGCTCAAGCTTACCGAGCATTTCACGTTCAGCTTCGTCGGCAGACGTCCAGTTTTCAATCATTTCCATGGCCGCTTCATTGGCACCACCGTGTAATGGGCCACGCAGTGAACCAATTGCACCAGTAATACATGAATGCATGTCAGACAATGTTGAGGCACAAACACGTGCTGTGAATGTTGATGCGTTGAATTCATGCTCTGCATACAGAATCAGTGAAACATTCATCACTTGTTCATGCAGTTCATTCGGTTTTTCACCACGAAGTAAATGCAGGAATTGCGCACCGATTGAATCGTCATCGGTATTTTCTTCAATACGTACGCCATCGTGGCTAAAACGATACCAATAGCAAATAATGGCAGGTAGGGTTGCCAAAATACGGTCTGCAACGTCTTGCTGTTCATCGAATGATTTTTCTGTTTCGATGTTACCCAGCATCGATACGCCTGTACGCATCACATCCATCGGGTGTGAGTCCGCAGGAATACGCTCAAGAACTTCTTTCAATGCTTGTGGCAATTGACGCAGTGATTTAAGTTTGGCTTTATAGGTTGCAAGCTGTTCTGTTGTTGGCAATTCACCAAAGAAAATCAGGTAAGCGACTTCTTCGAATTGGCAGTTTTCTGCTAAGTCTTGCACATCATAACCACGATAAGTTAAGCCTGCACCGCTTTTACCCACGGTAGATAATGCAGTTTTACCAGCCACTTGTCCGCGCAATCCTGCGCCTGTGAGTACTTTTCCTTCAGCCATTTTTTATTTCTCTTCAGTAAATAGTTTATCTAGGGTGTTTTCAAAGGTGTGATAATCTAAAAATTCATACAGTTCTTTGCGCTGTTGCATGATATCCAACACATTGACTTGTGTGCCTTCTTTACGAATGGAATGCATCACTTCAAGCGCGGCTTTTTGCATAGCACGGGTTGCTGACAGTGGATACAGCACCATTGAAATGCCCTGTTCGCCCAGTTCTTGGGTGGTGTAATACGGGGTATCACCAAATTCTGTGATATTGGCCAGTACAGGCACACCGACTGCATCGCACACGGTTTTATACATGGTAATGTCGGTCATCGCTTCAGCAAAGATGGCATCTGCACCTGCTTCTACACAGGCACAGGCACGGTCAATTACCGCTTGTAGGCCTTCTTTTTGTAGTGCATCGGTACGTGCCATGACCACAAAGTTGGAATCGGTTTTGGCATCGACAGCGGCTTTAATCCGATCGACCATTTCTTGTTGGGTCACAATTTCTTTATTGGGACGGTGTCCGCAACGTTTTTGTGCCACTTGGTCTTCAATATGTACCGCGGCAGCACCTACCGCAATCATTTGCTTAACACTGCGTGCAATGTTGAACGCACCGCCCCAGCCTGTATCAATGTCCACCAAAAGTGGAGTATCAACACGCTCGGTAATACGACGGACATCTTCTAAAACGTTATCCAGACTGGTCATCCCTAAATCAGGCAGACCATAAGAGTAGTTGGCAACACCGGCACCCGAAACATAAAGGGCTTTGTAACCCACCTGTTTCGCCATCATTGCTGCATAAGCATTGACTGTACCGATGATCTGTAATGGTTTTTCCACTTCTAGAGCTTGTCTAAATCTCAAACCTGCAGACGTTTGTTCTGTCATATTCCTTTCCACAGTTATTACTAATTATTTGTTGAAGCCTGAGTATAACCATAAAAATTCTGCTACCTATGACCCATTAGATTTTTTACTCTAAAACTTTAGTCAAATATTTTTGAAATCTATAATATTATTTCGTTACAGTATGATTGTTCGTCATAACAAACGGTACAGAATCTTGTGCAAAGGTTTGCTATAATTGCAAGAGATTTTCGTTATTTGATCATATTTACTTTATGCAAGATTTAACTCAGTTAGAACCGATTGCTCGTGATTTACCGCAAACTCGGCGCGGTCATGAACGTTGTGTCGCGCTTTTAGAAAGCGGTGCTGAACTATTTCTTGAATTTGGCTACGATGCTGTTTCACTTGATGATATCGTTAACCATGCTGGTGGTTCAAAAGCCTCTATTTATAAATATTTTGGCAATAAAGAAGGTTTATTTAAAGCCATTTGTGACTATCGTCGTGACCAATTTTTTAACGATATTTGTCAATCATTCAATTCTGAACAATCTGATTTTCGTAGTTATCTCATAACCACTTTAATGAATTTCCAAGCGCATTTATTATTGCCAGAAAAAGCTGCGTTTATGCGCTTAATTGTAGAACAAAGCCAGCGCAACCCCGAACTTGCCCGTCATATTCATGAACAAGGCCCAAAACAAATTCAATTGGCAATTGCAGTGGCTTTGGAAAATGGGCACAAAAAAGGCTTTCTATATTGTGAAAACCCAATGTTTTCAGCACAATTTTATTTTGGAATACTACGAAATTTAGAATGGAAAATTTTAATGGGTTTACCGCCAGAAGAATTCGATCAAGAAACCAACAAATACATTGAATATTCAGTAGATCGCTTCTTAGATGGTCATCAAAAGCCTTAGTTTTTTTACAATTTTGTTTATAGATAGTATAGAGTAAGCCATTCCCCGATTTTCTTTTAACCAACCAACAACTAATTGTTGTTTACTTTTTGATTCAGCAATTATTGTGGAGTAACCATGGCTCTGCGTCATTTTCTCACTTTACGCGATTTATCGACTTTAGAACTTAATCAAATTTTGCTACGTGCGATTGAACTCAAACGCAAGCAACACAACAACGAAGTTTTCCAGCCATTCAACGGCAAAGTCATGGGCATGATTTTTGAAAAGTCGAGTACCCGAACCCGTGTATCGTTTGAAGCAGGTATGAGCCAGTTTGGTGGTAGCGCAATTTTCTTATCTTCTCGTGATACACAATTGGGACGTGGCGAACCTATCGAAGATTCTGCACGCGTAATATCAAGCATGCTTGATATTGTCATGATTCGTACTTTTGGCCATGACATTGTTGAACGTTTTGCTTCTTATTCTAAAGTCCCTGTCATTAATGCATTAACCGACGATCATCATCCTTGTCAGTTACTCGCCGATATGCAAACTTTTGTTGAATATCGTGGTTCAATTGAAGGTAAAACTGTTGCATGGATTGGTGACGGTAACAACATGTGCAACTCTTATATTGAAGCTGCACATATGTGGGGTTTTAAATTAAAAATTGCCACACCTAAAGGTTATGAACCACAAGAAAAATTCTTAACCGAATTTGCACATTGTGTAGAATTAGTTGGTTCCGCTGAAGATGCTGCCGTAAATGCAGACTTAATCGTGACTGACGTGTGGGCAAGCATGGGACAAGAAGAAGAACAAAAAATCCGTGAAAAAGCCTTCGCTGATTATCAAGTTAATGAGCGTTTAATGAATTTAGCGCATTCAGATTGTTTATTTATGCATTGCTTACCTGCTCATCGTGGTGAAGAAATTTCTGAAAATATGTTAGATCATAAACACGCAGTGGTTTGGGATGAAGCTGAAAACCGTCTACATGCACAAAAAGCCTTGGTTGAATTTTTAATTAACGAAAATTTGAAAAAAGACTAAGTATTTCGTTCAATAAAAAGGCACCTTCGGGTGCTTTTTTTATAATGATCTGGCTATAATCAAAACCATAATGTTTATAAGTGATTTTAAAAATGCGTTTAAAAAAACTTTTTTTGGGTTTAATCTGTTGTTCTGCTTCAATCCATTTACTTGCCTCACCCACCGAATTTGACCAATATTTAATAAATAAACAAATTTTAAATAACGATTTTAAAATTAAAAACACTCAAGCTTTAAATGAAATTTTAGACGTAATCAGTGTGGAAGATTCACGCACATTGCCCTTTCAAGTCGATCAAAACATGCTGATGGAACAATATAATCTTCGTGCTGATCACGTCGAAATACAAGGTATTATCACCACGCCCGATTTTGCTCAGTTTGAACAAAGTATTGGAGTCAAAGAAGTTAAACAACTAATTAAAAAGAATACGTTACAAAATTGCCACTTACTATTTGAACACGAATTTCAGCGCAAAAATCCGTATGCAGTTAAACTCGTACTTGCTTCGGAAAAAGAAACCTATCAATTAACCATTCCAAATACTGAATGTAAATTTTAATCTTTTCCATCAAAAGCCTCTAATTTCGTCTAAATCATAGAGGCTTTTGATGTTCAAATTGTATTAACGCACAAGCCCCTGAGGCTGTAATATGATGAGCGATGCACCAATCAAAACAATTGTCCCTCCGAGTAAATCCCAACGGCTTAATGCGATTTGATCGACAAAACGAAGCCAGATTAATGCCGTAAAAATATAAATACCGCCATAGGCTGCATAAATTCGACCAGATGCTGCTGGGTGTAAAGTTAACAACCAAACAAAAGCACCCAAAGCCAATACGGTAGGAACCCATAACCATTGAGATTTATTTTGATTCAAAATTAAATATGGGAAATAACACCCCAAAATTTCCATGACTGCTGTAAGCAGAAATAGGAAAAATGTGGTTGTGACTTTAATAACTTGAGTATCCATAATGCCTGTAAAATGCAAAGAATTTATTTCCCTATTCAGGAAACTAAAAAATTAAATTACCAATAAATAACCCGTGCGAACACGGGTTATTTTGAAACAAAATAGTAAATTAAGCAGGTTCGGCAGTTTGATCTTCAAACACTTCTAATTTCAAACCCACAGCCTTACCATTTTCTTTTTTCACAGAAACTGCAACATTACCGCCATGTTCAGCAAGCTCGCCGAATAAAATCATTTCCGCCAACGGTTTCTTCAAGTGTTCTTGAATTAAACGTTGCATAGGACGTGCGCCCATCAATCGATCATAACCTTCTTCCGCCATCCACTCACGGGCAGATTGATCGACCTCTAAAATGACTTTTTTGTCATCTAACTGTGCTTGAAGCTCAGTTAAGAATTTATCAACAACACTTTCAATGACAGTTGTTGGCAATGATTTGAACTGAATCACACCATCTAAACGGTTACGGAACTCTGGAGAAAATGCTTTTTTCATTGCATCCTGATTATCATTACTGTTGTCTTGTTCCATAAAGCCAATACTAATGCGGGAAATACTTTCCGCACCAATATTTGTCGTTAAAACTAAAATAACATTACGAAAATCGGATTTACGACCATTGTTATCGGTCAGTGAACCATGATCCATAATTTGTAATAACAAATTAAAGACGTCTGGATGCGCTTTTTCAATTTCGTCTAATAATAAAACACAGTGTGGATTTTTGTGAATTGCATCAGTCAATAACCCACCTTGGTCAAATCCGACATAACCCGGAGGCGCACCGATTAAACGTGATACAGCGTGGCGTTCCATATATTCAGACATATCTAAACGTACCAGTTCAACCCCTAGCAATTTTGCCAGTTGTTTGGTCACTTCCGTTTTACCCACACCCGTTGGGCCAGCAAAAACAAAACTACCGACGGGTTTATCTGGCGATTTCAAACCTGCACGTGAAAGCTTGATTGCAGATGATAATGCTTCAATTGCTTCATCTTGGCCAAACACCACACGTTTTAAATCACGCTCAAGGTTTCCAAGTACCGACTTGTCATCTTTAGAGACTGTTTTCGGTGGAATCCGTGCAATTTTAGAGACAATATCTTCAATATTCTCAACAGTAATAGACGTATCGTCTTGCTCCGCTTTTAAACGTCGTTGTGCACCCGCTTCATCAATAACATCAATGGCTTTATCTGGTAAGAAACGGTCATTAATGAATTTTGCAGATAACTCTACAGCTGAAACCAATGCAGAATCTTCATATTTCACGTGATGGAATTCTTCAAACTTAGATTTCAAACCACGAAGAATATCAATCGTTTCAGAAACAGAAGGTTCATTGACGTCAATTTTTTGGAACCGGCGTGATAATGCATGATCTTTTTCAAATACCTGACGGTATTCTTGGAAGGTCGTTGAACCAATGCAACGTAAAGAACCATTTGCCAAAGCGGGTTTAATTAAGTTTGATGCATCCATCGTGCTACCCATACTTGAGCCTGCACCTATAATCATATGAATTTCATCAATAAACAGCACCGCTTCAGGTTTTTTCTTCAGCGCGTTGAGTAACTGTTTTAAGCGTTTTTCAAAATCGCCACGGTATTTAGTACCTGCAACCAATGCACCAATGTCTAAACTAAAAACTTCCGCATTGGCTAAAGGTTTTGGCGCTTTGCCATTGACAATCAACCACGCTAAACCTTCGGCAATAGAGGTTTTACCGACACCAGGATCTCCCACTAAAAGTGGATTATTTTTACGGCGACGGCAAAGAATTTGTGCAGTTCGCTCAATTTCTTTTTCGCGACCAATCAATGGATCTGTTTTGCCTTTTTGCGCTTCCACATTTAAATTTACAGTGTACAGTTCAAGTGGCCCTGCATTTGCAGAAGATGCCGATTCCCCTTCTAAATCTTCAACTTCTTCTTCTTGATGCACTTCTTCTTTGCGCGTGCCGTGAGAAAGATATTGCGTTAAGGTCAGTCGGTTTATTTGATGACGTTTAAGTAAATAGACAGCGAATGAATCACGTTCCGAATACATTGCAACTAAAATATCTGCACCTTCCACAGTTCGGTCGCTACCACTAGACTGCACATGGAAAATTGCACGTTGTAAAATGCGGTCAAAACTTTCTGTAGGATGTGGCGCTTGGTCGCTGTTTTCACCCAACTTAGGCGTATGTTGTTCTACGTATTCTTCAAGTTCTTTTCGAAGTACGATAATGTCTGCACCGCAAGCTTTTAAAGCATTTACAGCAGAGTCGTTATCCAGTAAAGCCAATAATAAATGTTCTACCGTCAAAAACTCATGTCTCTTTTGACGAGCCATGCTGACAGCCAAACGTAATGATACTTCTAATTGACGACTGAGCATGCAACCCCCTTAATCTTTGGGCTCGATCTGACAAAGCAATGGATGACTTTGTGATCGAGCGTAATTATTGACTTGGTTTGCTTTGGTCTCCGCAATGTCTCTTGGATAGACACCTGCAACACCTTTTCCTTCATAGTGTACAGTTAGCATTACTTGAGTAGCTTGGTCAAGATTCATTGCAAAGTATTGTTGTAAAATTTCGATTACAAAATCCATTGGCGTATAGTCATCGTTCATTAAAACGACAACATACATTGGTGGACGCTTTAATTCAGGCCGTGAAGCCATAACGATAGTATCTGCTGAACCGCCATCTTCATGCGTTTCACTGCTTAAGCGTGGTGTAATTTGCCAGTCCACGAGTCCAGTTTGATGAAAAGTATCTTTAATGTCAGATAAACTCATTTGACGCTTATTGGTTCGCATAAGGTATTTGTTTCACACTTTAGTTGCTATTGGCTTCAGTTTGAGGAATTTCCGAGAGGAATGTCGATTGATCGGTCACAGCTTGTCCTTTAGACCAGCTAAAACGTCGTACTACTTGTTTGCCAGAATGATTCAAACGTATTTCAATAAAGTCTGGACTAAAGCCTTTAGGCATCGTCCATCGTCCTGTTAAACGTTCGTTATTTTCAAAATTAAAGTTTTTATCTTCCAGTGGAACCGTTAAAACCTCAGTTCCTTTAATCAAACGTAATTCGACACTACCAGATGCATTGCTTTTACTTGGGCTGACTTGCATTAAATCTAATTGATACTCAAAAGCATTGTCTGGCAAAGGCTTCACCGCAATGTGTTGTACAGCCAAAGCGACTCCACCACGTTGACGTAAGACTTCACGATACAATACGCCAAGCGTTTCTGCCTGCTCCTGAGCATCTTTCGACTTATTGACAGCCAAATACAAATCATTCGAATTACTAACAGCCACGTCTCGTTCTTGAACAGCCGCATTCATGCTCTTATTTAATACAGCAAGCTCAGCTTTTTGCTTTTGCACCACTTCAACCAATTGCTCAGCATCGGCGTCATAACCAACCACGGTTAAACCCTGACGGTGACCAACGGTATAACCGAGAAAACCACTGCTTACAATTAAAATCGTTGCACCAATCACCAAAGGCATATTGGTGTGCATAAATGGTTTTTTTTCGCTGGTATTCGACTGTGACGTGATCTGTGAGTCTGAATTTGGCATCGTCATCTCTTATTTTGATTTATTCAAAACACACATTTAAATCGAAATTTAAATGTGTGTGAAGCTTTAATACGTTTTTTATGGTAATAAACCAATGCCTTCAAGCCCTGCATTTTCAGCAAAACTGAACATTAAATTCATATTCTGTACTGCTTGACCTGCAGCACCTTTTACCAAATTATCTTGTACCACCAAAATCACCAGTTTTTTAGGCTGTGGCTTATACAGTGCAATACGCAATTGGTTCGCACCACGTACTGAACGCGTTTCTGGTGAACTGCCCGCAGGCATGACATCTACAAACTGTTCATTGGCATAGAACTGTTCATACAATGACTGTAAATCTGCATTTACACCAGCATCGGTTAGATCAATATAAATTGTGCTAAACATCCCGCGAATCATTGGCACTAAATGCGGTACAAATAAAATATTGTCAAACACGCCTTTTTGACCTGAAATATTTTCCAATGCTTCGACAATTTCAGGATGATGACGATGGCCTGCAACGCCATAAGCTTTAAAATTATCGGCATTTTCAGAATAGATCATACCAAGACTGGCTTTACGGCCGGCACCTGAAACACCCGATTTTGCATCAATAATAATACTTTCAGGTTTCACCAATGCTTCAGTGGCTTTTAGAACTGGCGCTAAACCCAACTGTACCGTTGTCGGATAACAGCCTGGATTACCTACAACATTTGCCTGTTTAATTTTGTCACGATTAAGCTCAGATAAACCATAAGCTGAGTCTTTTAAAATATCTGGGCAAGTATGATCAAGACCATACCATTTTTCAAATTGAGTAAGATTTTGCAAACGAAAATCAGCAGCCAAATCAATCACTTTAGTATTTGACGCAACCAGTTCTTCTGCATGCTTCATTGCGACGCCATGTGGTGTGGCAAAGAAAACTACATCGCATTTTTTTAGTTCGTCAATATTTAAGTCTGAATAACACAGGTCGGTATGACCTCTTAGACTTGGAAACATGTCATCGACACGGCGACCATTTTCGGTACGTGAGGTCAGTACTGTTACTTTCGCATTTGGATGTTTAAGTAAAAGACGCAACAACTCAACGCCCGTATATCCTGTACCGCCAACAATACCTACTGAAATCACGCTCATTCCCTCAACTCAAAAGTATTTATTTGATGACCCTATAGTATGACAGGAAGTTAGAATTTTCTGAACTGTTTTACTCAGGTATTGGTTATTTTTATGAATTGTATTAAGGGTTAAGGCCATACACATTAGTGAACGCCCTCTTTTACTAGAACACACTCTGCTTTTTCAAAATTTAAATTTTAGAGAGTTTTTTTTAGCATGATATGAATCCCTTTAAAACTTCAATAAACATGAGGTAAACACGATAAGTTATTTGATTAAAGAGATGAAAACTAGCTTAGGCTATTTTACAATAATATAAACATTGAAAATGCGGATAATTTCTAACGATAAATGTCTATTTTTAATGATAAATTTATCTATTAAACAGAATTCCACCAATATGGCATTGTCGTAGTTTTTAAAATTCTCTGATGGTTCTTATAGTTACAATCATGCTTTTCAACTTCTGCCCAAAAATACGGACTATGATCAAAGTGCCTTGTATGCGCCAACTCATGTACAGCAACATAACGACTAATTGTTTCTGGAAATAACACCAAAGCGCTATTTAGCATAATGTCATGCTTAGATGTACAACTTCCCCATCGGGTTTTGGGCTGACGTACAACACACTCAGCAAATTTCAGACCAATTTCATTACTCACTTGCTTTAAAAAAATGGGCAGATGATGTTTGGCATAAGCAATAGTAAAAGCTTTTAAATACTGTTCTGGCTGACGATCACTCATCAATAACTGATGATTTTGCCCATCAAAAATATAGGAATTCTTTTGAGTTTTATAAACAATCTGCAAAGGTTGCTCTAAGTTAAACAGCTTTAATTCTGTCGGTAATATGCGCTCAATTTGTACTACTTTTTCTTGTTGTTTTTGCCACGTTTCAATCATCCATTGCTCAGATTGTTTTAAAAATTCTTGAATTTGATGTTTTGTACAATATTTAGGAACAGTTAAACGAATTTGAGTCGGTTCTACACGTAAGCGCAACCGTGTCGCTCGTGCATGATGAGTCATTTGAATTTTAGGCAAGTTTTGGGTCATTTTTCTCTTATTCTGGAAATCCCCACTCACCCCCTTTGATAAAGAAGGGTTGAGTGGCAAAGCTACGCAAGGCAACTAATTCAAAAATGCTTTTGCTTTTAGCCCCTCTTTTAATAAAAAGGGATTTAGGGATATTTTAAATTAAACCGCAGTGCGTTCTTCAATACCGTTGTCAGTGGCAACAATAGCAATATTTGCTTTGTTTAAAGCGAAAATACCATTACATACAACACCTGGAATACTGTTTAAAGTTTTCTCAAGTTCCAACGCATTTAAGATATTAAAGTTATGCACATCTAAAATCACATTACCATTATCTGTAACAACGCCTTCACGGTATACAGGATCACCTCCTAGCGCTACAATTTTACGTGCAACCGCAGAACGTGCCATTGGAATCACTTCTACAGGTAAAGGGAAGTCATGACCTAACTGCCCGACCCATTTAGAATCATCAACAATACAAACAAATTTCTTCGCAATAGATGCAACAATTTTTTCACGGGTTAACGCAGCACCACCGCCTTTAATCATGTGCATATGACGGTCAATTTCATCTGCACCGTCGACATAGGCATCTAGACCGCCAACACTATTCATATCGACCACTTCAATGCCTAGTTTTTTTAGACGCTGTGCAGTGACTTCAGAGCTTGCTACAGCAGCTTCTAATTGCAATTCTGGCAATAATTCAATGAGGAAGTTTACTGTACTTCCTGTACCGACACCCAAAATACCGCCTTTCGGCAAGTGTTTTAAAGCAGCTTTAGCAACTGCTTGTTTTTTTTCGTCTTGGGTAGCATACAGACTCATAACTTGGCTCAACTATTTTTTGACATTTGTTGCTGATTTTACAGCCTAAATGTACGGGGTTTGTTACAATAAAAATCTATTTTAAACTGTTAGATGGAAAATTAACATGCTGTCTCGTTTGGTTCGACAAATATTACAGGCAACGGTCTACGACGTTGCAATCGAAACTCCACTCGAAGCAGCGCCACGAATTAGCGAAAAGCTAAACAATAACATTCGCTTTAAACGCGAAGACTTACAACCTGTGTTTTCTTTTAAATTGCGCGGTGCCTATAACCGTATTAGTCAATTATCGAAATTACAGTTGGAACGTGGCGTTATTACTGCTTCTGCGGGTAACCATGCTCAGGGCGTGGCTTTATCTGGTCAAAAGTTGGGTATTACCGCCATTATTGTCATGCCAAAAACCACACCAGATATTAAAGTGCAGGCCGTCAAGCGCTTAGGTGGACAAGTGGTCTTGCACGGCGATTCTTTTGATGTTGCCAACAAATATGCCATTCAACGCGCTAAAGATGAAGGTCTAACCTTCATTCCACCATACGATGATGAATTGGTCATGGCTGGACAAGGTACCATTGCCAACGAAATTTTACGTCAATGGCGCGATGTCGAATACGTATTCGTTGCTGTGGGCGGTGGTGGTTTAATTGCAGGTGTGGCCGCTTATTTAGGTGATGTTGCGCCACATGTGAAAGTCATTCCTGTGGAATATGATGAATCTGCGTGTTTAAAAGCCGCTTTTGAAGCCAATGAACGTATCATTTTACCTTCAGTTGGTTTGTTTGCAGACGGCACAGCAGTGGCACAAATTGGTGAAAAACCCTTTGAAGTCATTCAATTACAAAAATCAGATAACTCAGGCCCCATTGTGGAACGTGAGGTTGTTTTAGTAAATACCGATGAAATTTGCGCAGCCATTAAAGATACCTATGATGAATGTCGTAGTATTGTTGAACCATCGGGTGCAATGGCTTTGGCTGGTATTAAAAAATACGTTGCTGAACATGGCTTAGAAAATAAAAATATGGTGTCCATTGTTTGTGGTGCAAACATGAACTTTGACCGTTTACGCTATATTGCTGAACGTACTGAATTGGGTGAACGTAAAGAAGCTATTTTTGCCGTGACCATTCCAGAAGAAAAAGGTTCATTCCTGCAATTCTGCCGTGCGCTCCAAGGTCGTAATATTACAGAGTTCAACTATCGCGCCAGTCATTCTAGTGCTGCACAAGTCTTTGTGGGTATTAGTTTAAAAGGTGGCGAAAAAGAACGTCATGACATTTATGAAACTTTAAAATTCCAATACGATGTAGATGACTTGTCAGACGACGAAGTTGCAAAACTACATATTCGTTATTTGGTGGGTGGTCATGCAGACATTGAAAATGAACGTTTATTCCGTGTGGAATTCCCAGAACGTCCTGGTGCATTACTTACCTTCTTAGAACGCCTTGGCCCTACGCATAACATCACCCTATTCCATTACCGTAATCACGGCGCAGCAGAAGGTCGCGTATTGGTGGGTATGGAGGCAACCGATGCCAAGCAGAACCCAGATGGCTTAATTGAAACATTGGAAAGTATTAGTTATCCATATGCTGAAATTACCAATAATTTAGGCTACCAACGCTTTCTTAAATAAGCGTATATAAATTTAGCGTTTTAAATAGCCTGTTTTTACAGGCTATTTTTTTCATAGATGAAAATGTATATGTTAAAAAATTCTGATCATTTTAAAACAGATAAAATTATTTTGAACTTACAACAAGGTTTTCCCGAATATTTTTATTTGAATGATCATGATGATTTTTTGAATTTTGAATGATTCTGATGAACTATAGTAGAACAGCTTAATTTTTTCATACAGATTTGAAAAAACAACTTAAACAGCAGATCAATTGACTCAACAGACCCTGATTGTAGCCGATAAATACAGCCGAATGCATCACGCAGTGTTCCAGTAAACACTTCTCTGTGGCCACTGAATGATGCAGGTTTGAATATTGACTTAGAAGATTTTCCAATCATTTGAAAGCAAAAATATAATGTAGATGACTGCTTGGGTACATGGTCTAACTTAACTTTCTAATTGTTGAAACTCTCGAATACTCAGCTCATTGACTTCACCACGCCAAATCCATTTGAGCTTCGACTCTAGAAACACATCGCCTTCAAACCAAACAAATAGACCTTCCATCATTTTAGGCCAATCTTCTCTGGTCACAATATGTTTACCCGAAATCACTGCAAGAATAGCCGCCAAAATAGTGTCATGACTTACAGCCAAACTTAAACCATAGGAATTATTAGGATGCGTATTATAAATAAGCTCCAACACATCGACCACGCCATGAATGGGGTGTTTCATACCTGGTAAAGCATTATTTACAAAGCTATTAATAAAGCCCAATGCACCTTGTTTTTGAAAATATGGCCCTGCTTGCTTTATATCTAAAACAAAGCTACCGGGTTCTACCAACAAACCTTGTTCAATAATTTCAATATGATGGGTATTTGGCTCTATCGTTTGAGCGTCTGCGCCTCGAATCATTAATGCTGCAGTATCTACACAACGTTGAATCGGGCTTGAAATACAGTGTTGTATCACGCGGTCGGTATGATCAATTAAATAAGATCCCCACGCTTCTGCCAAATCACGTCCTTCATTGGTCAATTGCAAATCATAGCCTGCAAGACCTTGCCCTTTTACAACTTCGCGAATGGAATGACGTGTGAATAAAGTTACAGGAGTTTTTGCGTCTGGTAACAAGTCTATTGCTTTGAACATACTGGGCGGGAGCAAATCTAAGGCCATAATCAACAAAAACTCAACATTTCAAAAACTACTATAACATGATCAGTTTTTAGCTCAATGCCGTTTCTGCATCAGCTCAAGCGCCTGCAATGCCAAAGTTTTCATTTTGGTATTTTTAAAAGCAATAAAACCTGCGTTTAGCAAAGTTTCGCGCTGATTATATACAAACGGCCTCCCCTTAAAATCGACCAATCCACCACCAATCCGTTCAATGAAACATTGACCCGCACTGGTATCCCACTCACATGTCGGATGAAAACGTGGATAAATATCAACCTGATCTTCCAACATCATGCAGAATTTATAGGCACTTCCTGCTTTCAATACGCCAAAATTTGTCAGTGTAGCCAAATCTTGTAAATATTCTGCATACTCTGGTTTGTGTTGTGCGCTTTGGCTCAAACCAATTTGAATATTTTTTTCAGTCTCATCTGCAATATATTCAAACCACTGCCCAGTGTCAGTTTCCAATTTTAAAGGCATACCGTCTTCAGGGCAAAAATAAATCTGTTGCTCACACGGAATGGCCAATACGGCAAAAACAGTTTGCGACCCATCAACCAAACTTAAATTAATTGTAAATTCAGGCCGTTTATGCAAAAACTCTTTTGTACCATCCAAGGGGTCTAACAACCAAAAACGTTGCCAAGCCTGACGTGGCATATTATCTGCTTCTTCCGACAACAGAGGTAAATCTGAAATAGTCGCTAAAGCTTGAGTAATATAATTATTCGAACGGTAGTCGGCTTGCGTTACAGGTGAATGGTCGGCTTTTCTTTCCACATCAAAAGCATCGCCTGCACAATAGTGCTGATATTCTTCTCGCAAAATTTCACATGCCTGTGTCACAATGGGAACCAATTGCAAAATCATTGGATCTTGCGTCGATGTCGTTGCTTTAAACATAGAAAACCCTTTATATGCCAAATTATTCAGATAAACCTACCATTATTTTTGACATGGACGGCACACTGCTTGATCTTGCCTATGATGATTTCATTTGGAATCATTTATTTCCTATTCGTTATGCAGAAACTCACCATTGCACACTAGAACAAAGTCATAGAACTTTATCTGAATTTCACCAAGAGCATAATCATACCTTAAATTGGTACTCATCTCGCTTTTGGTCTGCTAAAGTCAAAGTTGATGTATTGGCCATGCAAATTGAGCATAAACATAAAGTTGCAAAACGAAATGGTTGTTTAGCAATTTTACAATATCTAAAAGAAAATGATTACCCAATTTGGTTAGCGACCAATGCAGATGTTGCGAGCCTTACCTTTAAATTAAAAGAAACAGGAATTGCTGAATATTTTGATGTCATTGTTAGTAGTGAAACCCTTGGTCATGCCAAAGAATTCAACGGATTTTGGCAAAAACTACAAGAACTACACCCCTTTGATGTCAATAATTGCTACTTTATTGATGACACTGAAAAAGTGCTCAATAGTGCCAAACAGTTTGGCATTCAAAATCTGTACAGTATTCAGCAACCATCTTCCGCCAAAGAAGCGCGCAAAACTTGCAATTATCCCATGTTGGACGTATTAACTGACTTAATCTCTATTTTAAAAAATTCAGAGGAACTCAAAAAGTATGCGTAAATCAAATCTAACCGAAAATGCGGTTGGTATGCGTATAGATAAATGGCTGTGGGCTGCACGTTTTTTTAAAACACGCTCTATTGCTAAAAATGCCATTGAAGGCGGTAAAGTTCACCATAATGGCGACCGCGTGAAAGTATCGCGTGAAGTTCGCGTCGGTATGGAACTGGCGATTCAGCAAGGTTTAGAAAAAAAATCGGTCATAGTAAAAGCACTTTCAGATATTAGAGGCCCTGCACCAGTGGCACAGCTTTTATATGAAGAAACCGAAGCCAGTATCGAACGCAGAGAGTTGCTTACCTCACAAAGAAAATTGCATAATCTTGCACGTCCAGATCATCGACCCAGTAAAAAAGACCGTCGTGATATTGGGAAGTTTAAACGAGAAAATGATCAACAGTTTGGCCAAGATTGGTCATATAATGATGATGAATAATGAGCGTCATAACATGTCGCATGTGTTGTGATTTTTAATGAACCTAAGATTAAATTCTGTCACTATATTGATGTGGAAAAAGTTTCAATTCAAGACATCCACTTAAGTATATTGTTTCGTGACATCGTATTGAGGTTGTAAGATGGATGATAATAAAAGCAAAGCGCTAAATGCTGCATTGGGCCAAATTGAAAAACAATTTGGTAAAAATACAGTAATGCGCTTAGGTGACAATACCGTTTTAGCCGTTGAGGCTGTATCGACTGGGTCACTCACCTTAGATATCGCACTCGGCATTGGCGGTTTACCCAAAGGTCGTATTGTAGAAATTTACGGCCCTGAATCTTCAGGTAAAACCACCATGACATTGCAAGCCATTGCACAATGTCAAAAAGCCGGTGGCACCTGTGCATTTATTGATGCTGAACATGCCTTAGACCCACAATATGCACGTAAACTTGGTGTAGATCTCGACAATTTATTGGTATCTCAGCCCGATCATGGTGAACAAGCCCTTGAAATTGCTGACATGCTCGTACGCTCAGGTGCCGTCGATATGATCGTTATCGACTCTGTCGCTGCATTAACCCCTCGCGCTGAAATTGAAGGCGAAATGGGTGACTCTCACATGGGTCTACAAGCACGCTTGATGAGCCAAGCATTACGTAAAATGACGGGTAACGCGAAACGCTCCAATTGTATGGTTATTTTCATTAACCAAATTCGTATGAAGATTGGTGTGATGTTCGGTAGCCCAGAAACCACTACAGGTGGTAACGCACTGAAATTCTATGCTTCTGTACGCTTAGATATCCGTCGTATTGGCCAAGTCAAAGAAGGTGATGAAATTGTCGGTTCAGAAACCCGCGTAAAAGTGGTGAAGAACAAAATGGCACCGCCTTTTAAAGAAGCATTGTTCCAAATTTTATATGGTAAAGGCGTCAATCAACTGGGTGAATTAGTTGATTTAGCTGTCGCACAAGAATTGGTGCAAAAAGCTGGTGCTTGGTATTCGTATCAAGGCAACAAAATTGGTCAAGGTAAAAACAATGTCATTCGCCATTTAGAGGAACATCCTGAAATTGCGAAAGAACTAGACCGTCTAATTCGTGAAAAGTTACTCACACCAGTGACAGTACCCGTTGACGAAAAAGATGACCTTGAGCCTGATTTGCTCGATGCTTAAATTTTTACGAAATTCAGGTTAAACTGTAAAACGCCCTACGGGGCGTTTTTTTATAATAAGTTGCACAGCATGAATGATTCAAAATTCCCTAAATTACTTGATTACCAAGCACTCAAGCAACAATATGGAGATGAAGCAGACCAATCCATAGAGACCTCTTCACAAAATACTTCACAAGAAAACAATGCTTTAAACTTTGAGCAAGAGCGTGCCGAAAAAAAATTGGGGCTACATGGCTCTCGTTTACGTTCTTACGCCTTCGCAGTGCTTACCCGTAAGGAATACTCTAAAGTAGAGTTGATTGAAAAATTAGCCCTATATGCAGAATCACGTGATGAAGTCATTAGCTTGGTTGAAGAGCTCTCTGCGCAACACTATCAAAGCGACCAACGTGTTGCAGAAATGATGCTGTCGAGCCAAAAGCGTAAAGGCAAAGGGCCGAATCAAATTAAGATCAAACTCAAAAATAAGAAAGTCGATAGCGCACTGATTGCAGAAGAGCTCAAAGAAACCGATTGGACAGAACAAGCCTACCAACTCAAAGTTAAAAAATATGGTTTGGATGTAACTAAAGACCAAAAACTAAAAGCCAAACAAATGCGTTTTTTAATGTACCGAGGCTTTGAAATGGATGCAATTATCAAAGCCATTTCCCGTAAACCGAATGAAGATTAATAACCGTTGGTTTGTGTCCAAGCAATGCCTAAATTACCTTTGTACGTGTGGATCTGATAATCATCACCCACTTGTTTCGCACTGTAATGTCGCGACGGTACATCTATATTTTCTAATACCCCGCCCGATGCACTTTTCAAATCAAAATAATGCTTTGAAATAGACCGTCGTCCGCCAGAGGAATACTCTTTATTAATAATGGTATAACTATTGGTATGTAAAATTTGTTGTTCGCCCAGAGTATTAATCAGGCTGACAAAATTCATTGAATAAAAGAACATCATACTAAAAGTAATCAATAAAAAGCCAAATACTTGTGTAACAGGTACCTCTTGATTAAATAGGTTTGCCGTAATAAATAATAAAACAAATAGAATGCAACTACAGGCAATCACAAAAATCAAATAACGTGCTAAATCCTGATGATCAATCACTTTATAAAGTAACAATAGCCCCGATAACATCATAATGACCCAAATACTATAAAGAGAATTCGGCAACGCAGTCTGTCTAAAATGAATACGGATTAAACTACGGTCTGAATAACTTAAATAGAAGTAAACAAATATACTCAGATGAAATAACAATTCAGCATATTGTGAAATATGAAAAAAACTGATGATAAACAAGACGCCTACAGTGATATCAAGGCTTTTTTTAATTCGCTTCGCTCTGGTTATATATTTTTCTTTTTCATTATCCGTAAGCTCACCTTCTTGAGCAAAAAAGGCATTATCGTGCTCATTCCCTAATTTCTGATCTAAATCCTCAAAATTTTCAGCCATCATCAAACGCATTTCCATAAAATATTCAAACGAACTCGGGACAGTGATTCGTTCAGTATTATTCGCCTCTATAATCAAATGATTTCTTAAACGATAACCTTTGATATCTCGATAATAAATATCTCTAGTCTTGAAAAAAGTATGAGAAGAAATATGATTAGTATGTGTGGTCACTTTAAATGCAAATGTTTCTATTAACACACCGAGATAAAGGAACGTCACTAAGCATGAACCTATGATTGAAATACCAATCATCCAGATGGAATGATCTGCTGATAACAACGATGCATTAAAAATATATAGAAATGGAAAGAACAATAAGGCAATAAAAAACCAGAGAATCACGCGTGAACGTTTCATTGCAACAGGATATGCCAAAACCCGACCTGCATAGACTTTATAGTTTAAGTACATTTTTATTATTCAAGCTATTCTTAAATGTATATTTCCCTATCATATCAATGACAAAAGATCAAAAACAATTATTTTCAAAAAATGAATAATAAGGTGAATACTAAAAGGATTTAAATTAGGTGATTTGAAAGTTTTAAGCGAGAGCTAATAAGAGAGGATTGTAGAATTTTTATTATAATAAAATGGTGGCAACCCTACCAGCAAGACTCCGGCACATCATAGGTCTACTACCGTTGCTACCTTCCGGTCCTGGCGGGGTTTGTAGATTACAATTGCGAAGCAACCAGCAGGGCTACCATTGCAAGAACAGAGTATAGAGATTTTTATTAAACTTGCAAGGCAAATTGGCGAATTTCACTAAGGCACTCATTCGTTTGATTATTTATAAAGCAAATAGACTATTTTAGACAATTTAACCCCATAAAAAAGGCATCATCAAATTTACTTTTAAACACAACAAGTTTGCAAAAGCTTATTGCTTTTCATAAGTATGACGTTTTTAATGTGACTATCAAATTTATATAGATGAATATCTCTCATCAGAGATTAGACCTCTAAGAACTATACGGAAATTTTATGATGTTACATAAGCATGTTTTAGGTGCGCTTGCCTTATTATGCTCTGCCCCTGTTCTAGCCAATATCCCAATTGAATCTAGAGGCTTAAGCCAAAGTAGCTCTAGCCCCAATACGCCTATAGCTTATTCTACCAATAATAGTGCTGTAGACAGCGCTCCAACACCAACAAATTTAAATTGGCAATTGATGCAAAAAAATCAACAATTGGAAAATGATCTACGAAGCCTACGTGGAAAAGTTGAAGAACAAGACAATGAAATTTCACAATTAAAAAATGAGTTGACCAACCGCTATGCGGATTTAGATCAGCGCTTAGAATTACTACAACAAAAAGTTGATCCTGCGCCAGAAGAAAGCAGCACGGAGGATAATCAACAAGATACTGCACCCAGTAGCAACGCTAAGCAACCCGTAGCCGTAAATACACCAGTTACCATCAACACTCCAGCTAAAGTGAACACACCTGTTGTTACCCAACAATCAACCAATGAGCTGGATAAAGCCGCCTACACGGTTGCATTAGATGCATACAAACAAGGTGGTGCAAAAAAAGCCATTGCACCGATGCAAAATTTTATTAAAAACAATCCAAACAGCGTATATATCAGCAATGCGCACTTTTGGTTGGCTGAGTTTAATTTAGCCATTGACCCAACAAATTACGTTGAAGCTAAGCGAAATTACAATATTGTTGTCAATAAATATCCAAACTCATCCCGTGCATCACGAGCCTTGTATCAGCTTTACAGCATCACTAAAGATGTAGACCATAATGCAACGCTAGCATCACAATACAAACAAAAATTGCTAAAAAATTATCCACAAGCAGAAGAAGTGAAATACTTCAAATAACCCCAAATACAGACATAAAAAAACCGCCTAAATGGCGGTTTTTTTATAACTTAAATTTTAACGTACAATACCGCGTTTCGATTGCTCCACCGAGTCAATCAACAACTGGACTTCTGCTACTTCTGGTAAAATGTCAGTTTTAATCTGTTGCAACGCTTCTGCTGTAGTCAAACCTGATTTATAAATCAGTTTAAATGCATCGCGAAGCCCTTGAATGACATTTTTAGACCATCCTTTACGACGCATTCCTTCCACATTCATCGCAAAAGCATGTGCAGGATTGCCTGAAACCATCACATAAGCAGGAACATCTTTTAAAATTAACGATGCCCCACCAATCATACTAAAAGAATCAATTTTACAAAATTGATGAATGCCAGAATTGCCACCAACAATCACATAATCACCAATGCGAACATGCCCAGCAACACCGACATTATTTGCAAAAATATTATGATCACCCACCAAACAGTCATGCGCAATATGCGTATTAACCATCAGCAAGTTATGACTACCAATTTTAGTCAGACTTTGGTCTTGGACTGTGCCACGGTGCAAACTGCAATGCTCACGAATTGAATTATGATCACCAATTTCCAGCCATGTCTCTTCACCTGCGTATTTTAAATCTTGGCAAACCTCACCGACACTGGCAAATTGAAAAATTTCATTATTTTGACCAATGCGAGTAAATCCACCAACCACAACATGTGAATGTATTTTTGTACCTGCCCCAATTGTGACATTTGGACCAATAATTGAATATGGTCCAATATGCACATCTGGCGCAATGACTGCAGATGAGTCAATGATAGCGGTTGGGTGAATAAATTCGTTATTGCTCATGCTTGCTCTGTTTTCTGTTGCGTAATCATAATTTCCGCAGTTGCAGCAACAATCCCATCAACTGTAGCAATACAGTTGTATTTAAAAATGCCACGTTTTTGCATTACAAGTTCAGCTTTTAAAACCAATTGATCACCAGGAATCACTTGCTTCTTAAAACGAACGCGCTCTGCACCTGCAAATAAGAAAATTTTATCACTTGATGGTTTTTGATTATTCATGACAAAGCCAAGAATACCTGAAATTTGTGCCATTGCTTCCACAATCAGCACACCAGGCATAATCGGAAAGCCAGGAAAATGTCCTTGTAAAAATTCTTCATTCATTGAAACATTTTTATAGCCTACAATACCTGTATCCGTGATATCAGTCACACGGTCTACCAATAAAAATGGGTAGCGGTGTGGTAAATATTCACGAATGGTTTGAATTTGCATTGGCAATTCAGGCTTTGTGAATGCAGGAGTATTCGACTCAGTCATCATAATTATTACGCAATCTAGTTGATTCAAGGGACTCGATTTGAGACTGTATATGATCAAGTTTTTTCATCAACTGGGTCAATGGCACATCTGCTAATTGTTTGAATCTCACTGCTGCACGTTTCCAATGTAAACTTTCTAACATTGGCGTTCCTGAAGAGTAACTACCCGCTTCAGAAATACTTTTTGTGACCATTGACATACCAGTAATGGTCACATTATCGGCAATATTTATGTGTCCTACAACACCAACCGCACCCGCTAAGACACAGTTTTTGCCAATTGTCGTACTTCCTGCAATACCACATTTTGCAGCCATTGCAGTATTTGCACCAATTTTAACATTGTGAGCGATTTGCACAAGGTTATCAATAATGACACCATCTTCCAAGATGGTATTATCTAATGCGCCACGATCTATACTGCAATTGGAACCGATACGAACATCATGACCAATATGTACAGAACCCAATTGTGCAATACGATGCCATTTACCTTGATAAGGTGCAAAACCAAAACCTTCACCACCAATAACCGTATTGGCATGAATACGTACGCGATCACCAATTTTGGTCTGGCCCGTTAAAGTCACATGCGAGTCAATAAAACACTGCTTGCCAATTTCCACATCATCATCAATTTTGCAATGAGACTGAATCACAGATTCATCACCCACGACACAGTTTTTACCAATGACGACAAAATGTCCAATATAAGCAGAATCTGCAACTATAGCGGATGAATGAATTTGGGCAGTGCTTTCAATGCCTTTTGCTGTGTGTTTTCGCTCAAAAACATGGGTCAAAATTGCAAAAGCCAAATAAGGGTTTGCCACTACAATAAAATTCTGTTGTGTTTTTATTTGTGCTTTTAAAGCCTCTGTAACAATAAGTGCACCTGCTTTAGAATGCTCCGCAGGTTCTATATACTTATCCGCATTTACAAAAGCCAAATGCCCAGATTCAGCATGCTCTAAACTCGCCAAACCTGATACCTGTAGGTCCTGTTGACCCACACACTCACCCTGTACAAGATGAGCGAGTTTTTCTAAGCTGAAATATTGAGGATTCATAGATTACTTAATTGCATTAACCTTTTGAATCATTTTATCAGTTAAATCATACTTAGCGTCATAGGCAAGCGCTGAATTTTTATTTAAAACAACGTCTAAATTGTTTTCTTTACGCAATTGTTCAGCGACTTGCTTAATTCTTGAGTCCATGGTGCGATTTAACGCCTGAATACTTGACTCTACAGAGCCTTGTACTTTTTGTTGCAATGCAGTCAATTCTTGTACTTTAGACTGATATTGCTGTGTCATGCTTTTCTTTTCAGCATCTGACAGTTTAGTGTTCTGCTGTGCGCGTTGCTGTAAAGCTTCTAGCTCTTTGGTTAAACTTTCAATTTTTGCTGTTTGTGGTTTAATCTGTTGTTGCATACTGGCATTTTGTTGTTTGATATAAACACTTTGTTCTACAATTTTTTCTAAATCAACAATACCGTAACCTGCCGCATGTACGGCTGTGCTACACAATAAACCAAGCGCCAGTGCGCCACCTAAAATATTTTTCATATAATATCCTGAATTTTAAATTATTTTTTCAGCCGAAAAGGCCGTACTTAGAAAGTACGACCAATTTCAAATTGGATCTCTTTAGTTGAATCACCTGGCTTGTCATTCAATGGGAATGCATAGCTCAGTGATAATGGCCCAATCATCGTAATCCAAGTAAAGCCAACGCCAACGCTGTAACGCATATTTTCTGTATCAAAACCAAAGTTATCTTTACAGTACTTCTTAGCATCTACGCCTGGGTCACTTAAACCACCCGATAAATAAAGTGTACCTGTTGGAATATCACATTGTGTATCAAACACTTGTGCACCTTCGGCAAACAATACAGGACGTACTTGACGAGTCCAATCCCCTTTAAACGGTAACGGCAACGCCAATTCAGCACCAAACTGGATTAATGCATTACCACCCACTTCCTCAGGATCATAATCTCTTTTATGCGACTCGTTATAAGTAACACCTGGGTATTTTGGCCCTAAGGTACTGTTGTCATAACCACGTACTGAACCAAAGCCACCTGCATAGAAGTTCTTAAAGAATGGCAAATCATTACCATAACCCAATTTACCATAACCACGAAGAATAAAATCTTTACCCAATGGGAAGAAAGCTTGTGCATCGTAAGTTAATTTTTGATATTCAATATCACTCCCCGGTAAAGCAATTTCAGCATTTACACGATGCGACATACCATTGGTTGGGAACACTGGACGGTTTAAGGTATTGTATGACCAGCCTAAATTTAGATTATAGGTTAAAAAATCACCTGAAAATTCATTATCAAATGGGGTAAAACCAACATTATTACGTGAGGCATCTACACATAATGAATCATAATAATTCGGATCTGGGTTCGTTGGTTTCTCAAGATTTGGGTCTTTCTCACGATCAATATCCCACTGTGACATCAATTTATCAGTCGAACAATACTTACCTTGCCCTTTAACCTTTCCGCCATTTTTAAGTAAATAGTCTCGGACATAGGTAGAGACATAAGGCCCTGTTGTAACATCTGTCTGGTCAATATTCAGACCTGCGCTAATACTTTGGTTTTCATCAATTGGATAACCAAAGTTAATACCACCGCCAAAACTGTCTGTCACGTAGTTGTTAACGTTATAGTCGTCATTCAACTTAGTTTTACGGTAGTACATATTGTAACCACGACGCACACCATCAATTGTGAAGTACGGATCTGTTACGCTCAAGTTGTAGTAATCTTGTGTTTCAGAACGAGATAAATCGACAGAGACTGAGTTACCTGTACCTAAGAAGTTTGTTTGACTTAAACCCGCTTGGAAGGTTACACCGCCACTTTGCGAGAAGCCAACAGCCAATGTACTTGTCCCTGAATGTTGCTCTTCAACATTGATGTTTAAATCAATTTGATCGGGAGAGTTTGGAATACGCGCTGGCTTAACATCGACAGTTTTGAAAAAACCTGTACGCTCTAAACGCACTTTAGATAAATCAATTTTTTCATTACTTGCTAATGCACCTTCCATTTGGCGCATTTCACGACGCAATACTTCATCGGCAGTTTTCGAGTTACCTGTAAAATTAATACGACGAACTGTCACCTTCTGACCAGGATTAATGTAGTAATTCAGATCTACAATTTTAGTTTCGTTATTAATTTCAGGAACAACATTTACTTCGGCAAAATAGTAGCCTGCGTTACCATATTTACGAAGTAACAATTGCTTTACGCCATTCACTCTTTCTTGTGAGTAAAGATCGCCGTCTTTATAAAGTTGTAAGGGTTTTAATTCTTCTGCAGTGTAAAGTGCATCACCCAAAAATTTAGTTTGACCAAATTTAAATTGATCACCCTCATCTACTGAAACTTCAATAAAGACATGTTTCTTATCTTCACTTAAGTTCAGGCTCGAATTGGCGATATTAAAATTGATATAACCTTTGTTTAAATACAAAGCACGCAAAGCTTCTAAACTTGCTGCCATTTTTTCACGTGCATAACGGTCGTTACGTGAAACAATAGAGTTCCAAGCACTTTCTTTAACTGCAAAAGCTTGCTTAATATCGCTTTCTTTAAAAACAGTATTACCAATAATGTTGATATCCACCACTTTCGCAGCTTTACCTTCGGCAAACTCTAAAAGGATATCTACACGGTTATTGGGTTTTGCTGTAGTTGTGACCTTTACATCCGCATCATAACGGCCTTGTTGCATATATTGTTGTTCGAGTTCAGTCTCTACAATCTGTAATGCCGATTGTTTCAAAACTTCGCCTTCAGCCAAGCCCATTTTTTTTAGGCCTTCTTCTAGCGCCTCTTTAGGAATGAGCTTATTGCCCTTTAGCTCAATTTTAGAAATAACAGGGCGCTCAACAACTTTAAATATCAAAACATTGCCATCTTGAGATGCTTTAATATCATCAAATAGCCCTGTCGCATATAAAGTACGAATTGCGTTTGCTATGACTGGATCATTCACACGGTCGCCACTCGTAATAGGCAACATGCCGTATACACTTTCTGGCGTTAAACGGACTAAGCCGTCTATTTTTACATCTTGAACAATAAAATCATCTACCGCGTATACTTGTTGTGCCACTGTCATAGCACTAACCAGTGCAAGAGGCATAAATAAATGTGTGTGTTGCATGCCAGTCTTTTCCGCTGTTAATTTATTCCATCTTCTACGCTGTTCTATAACCGCATAAAATCATTAAAAAGTGCCAGCAACATCATGCTGCCAAGCAGTACCATACCAATTTTCAGTCCAACCAATTGTATTTGTTCAGAAACAGGTTTACCACGAATTAATTCAACTAAATAGTAAACCAAATGTCCGCCATCCAACATCGGAATTGGAAGTAAATTGAGAATTCCTAAACTCACGCTCATTAGCGCCATGAATGAAATAAATGTTTGCCAGCCCATTTCAGCGCTTTGCCCTGCGACCTTTGCAATAGTAATTGGGCCTGATAAATTATCTAAACCAATAAGACCACGAACCATTTTTACAATGGAATTTAAAATCATACTAGAAAGTTGGCCGGTTTTATCCACTGCCATTGTAAATGCTTCAACAGGAGAATACTGTATTGTCTGTTTAAATTCAGCAGGAATTATTATTTTCCCTGGGTCACTTTGCACACCCAAAACGCCCGCAATATTGCCCATTTTGTCTCGTTTGCCTTGCGGCATGACATCAAGATGAACCAACTGCTGATTTCGAAGAACGTCAATTTTCAACATTTTTTCTGGCGAAGATTGCACAACTTGTACAACATCAAACCATTCACTCATCTTAACGCCATTAATCGCAACAATTTGATCGCCTGCTTTCATACCTTGACGAATTGCAGCACCATCTTCATTTAACTTTGAAACCACAGCAGGCAAATGTGGACGGTAAGGGATAAAACCCAATGCTTCTAAAGGTGATTGCGACTGGTCTTTTAAGAAATTTTGAATGGGAAGATTGAAACTTTTTTGCTCACCCGCTCGAACTGCTTCAACAGTAATACTGCCTGTTTCACCAACACGATCTACCAAAGCAAAATTTAACTTTTCCCAAGTCGAAACAGGCATACCATCAATAGCTGTAATTTTATCGCCCTCATGCATTTGCACAGTGGCAGCTACCGTATTCGGTAACACTTTTCCAACTCGGGTATTTAACTGTTCTTGAGCAGGAAGGAATAAAATCCAAAATAATACAACAGCAAAAGCCAAATTGATAAAAGGCCCTGCTGCAACAATTGCAATTCTTTTCCATGGACTTTGTCGATTAAACGCATAAGGTAAATCCTGTTCAGGAACATCCCCTTCACGTTCATCCAACATTTTGACATAACCACCTAAAGGTAAGGCAGAAAGCTGATATTGAATACCTGACTTTTTAGATTTCCACTTCAGTAGCGTAGGGCCAAAACCAATGGAGTACACCAAAACCTTAACGCCCAATTTACGCGCAACAATGTAATGGCCAAACTCATGAATTGCAATGAGTGGTCCCAACAGAAAAACTGCCGCCAGAATCATAAATAAGGCATTCATCATTTCAGTTCCTTTAACTCATCACAAGTTGCTGAGCGATAGATCGTGCTGAACAATCTGCCTGCAAAATAACTTCAACACTATCGGCAGCATTATTTTCCAACTGGTTCAAGGTCGCTTCTACAATATTTGGAATCTGTGTAAATCCTATCTGATTATTTAGAAAAGCCGCAACTGCTATTTCATTGGCTGCATTTAAAATTGCCGGTGCCAAACCACCCGCTTGCATCGCCTGTCGCGCTAGCTTTAATGCAGGAAAGCGTGTTGTATCTGGTTCTTGAAAATTCAGATGTGTATGCGTAAACAAATCCAATGGAGGGACATGTGTTTGAATACGCTTTGGCCATGCTAAAGCATGCGCAATAGGCGTACACATATCAGGGTTACCCATTTGCGCCAAAGTTGAACCATCCACATATTGAACCATGGAGTGAATAATACTCTGTGGATGAACAACAACTGTTACAAAATGTTCTGAAATTGCAAAAAGATGGCACGCTTCAATCAATTCCAGCCCTTTATTCATTAAAGTGGCCGAATCAACCGAAATTTTCTGCCCCATAGACCATTTGGGATGTTTACAGGCTTGCGCTGGTGTCACCATTTCTAGTTGTTCTAATGTATGGTTTAAAAATGGCCCACCCGAAGCTGTTAATAAAACGCGTGATACTCCCATCTTCGGTTGACCATTGCGTTCAGCTTGAAAATAGCCTTCAGGTAAACATTGAAAAATTGCATTATGTTCTGAATCGACTGGAAGAAGTGTGGCTTTATAATCATGTACGGCCTGCATCATCAGATCACCTGACATCACCAAAGCTTCTTTATTGGCCAAAAGCACACGCTTGCCGGCTTTCACTGCTGCCAATGTCGGTAGCAAACCTGCTGCACCAACAATTGCAGCCATAACCACATCTACTTCAGGAAGTGAGGCCACTTCAATGAGCCCTGCTTCCCCTTGTAAAATTTCAATATCATTTAAATTTTCACGAGCCAAAAACTGTTGTAATTCATCTACTTTATAGGCTGGTACAACAACGACTTTCGGCCGATACTGTTTGCAAATTTCTACCAATTCTACAATTCTGCTATGTGCTGTGACTGCAAAAACGGAATACTCTTCAGGATGTTGCTCTAATATTTTTAAGGTACTTTGACCAATAGAACCCGTAACACCCAATATGCAAACAGATTGTGACATCTATAAATCTACACCTATAAGTTTTAAAACATAAATACCTGCTGCAAAAATCGGAGCTGCAGCCAGTAAGGAATCGATACGATCTAGCACACCACCATGACCAGGTAAAATACGTCCTGAATCTTTAATACCAGCGCGGCGTTTAATCATTGATTCAAAAAGATCGCCCAACACTGAACTAAATACAGTGATGACTGAAAGAATAAGGAAAAGAATATGTTCAGCCAAACTGAGTTTTAAATACAAAACTTCGACTGAAATCACAATAATCATGGCAGTAACGATACCACCATATAAGCCTTCTAAAGACTTGTTCGGACTCACATTCGGTGCCAGTTTTTTCTTACCCAACTTACGCCCAACAAAGTACGCGCCACTGTCTGCTCCCCAAACCAACAGGAACAAATACATTAGCCACCACGGAGAACTTTGCCAAACGGCAAAAATTGCAGTCACTGCTGCCGAAATCAGTATTAGCCCGATAAAATTAAGCGTTGGGTTGTACCAGCCATCATAATCAGGATAAGACTTAACCCAATAGACGCTTAAAATCCAAGTAAAAATGGATGCCATCCAAAGAAGCAATGCAACATCATTATAATGCAAGGCCAAGGCTGAAAGCACAGCCGTAATTAAGCCATACCCCCAAGCAATCGGCTTAACCAAATTATTCGACTTTTTAGGCATAAGTTTAAACCACTCATACCCAGCAACCCCAGCAGCAATGATCATCAGCACATACATTGGATAATGTGACTGTGTAGCAAACATACAACTCAGTACAACTGCTACTAAAACCAATGCGGTAATAATCCGCTCTAACATTTATTAATTCTCAAGTTGCTTTTGTTGAATTTGTTCTGATGTTTTACCAAAACGGCGTTCACGTCCTGCAAAAACCGCAAATGCATCATCTAATTCTTCAATGGTAAATTCTGGCCATAATGTTTCTGTGAAATACAGTTCAGCATAAGCTGCCTGCCACAGCAAAAAATTCGATAGACGGAAATCTCCACCTGTACGAATCAGCAAATCAACTGCAGGTAAATCACTTAAACTCACATAGCGACCAAATAAATCAGGTTCAATGGCATCAATATCTATTTTCTTCGCCAAAACATCTGTAGCAATTTGCTTAGCAGCCTGCGCCATGTCCCACATTCCACCATAACTAATTGCAATAGTTAAGGTCATGCTAGTGAACTTAGCAGTCCTTTCTTCGGCATGCAACATTAAGTCACATAATTGCGTCGACAAACGCGAACGATCACCAATAAAACGCAAGGCTATATTGAACTTTTCCATACGTGGCAATTGCTCACGAATGGTCTCCCCAAGTAATTGCATTAGTAAATCGACTTCAAATTGAGGACGATTCCAATTTTCACTTGAAAAGGCAAAGACAGTTAAAGCTTGAATGTTATGAGATCGGCAATGCTCTACAATTGGATCGAGGACGTTTTTACCTTCACGATGTCCATCGCCTTTTTGCATTTGATTTTTTTTAGCAAAACGATTGTTGCCATCCATAATGATGGCAACATGTTTTGGAAGACAGGAGGTTTCTTCTGATAAGGTCATTAAAGCTTAGACCTTCATCAATTCTGCTTCTTTTGCCGCAAGGCGTTTTTCTACTTCTGCAACAAATTTATCTGTGATTTTTTGGATATCATCACTTGCACGACGATCATCATCTTCAGAAATTTCTTTTTCTTTCAACAATGCTTTGATATCACCCAACACGTCACGACGGATGTTACGAATCGCAACTTTGGCATTTTCAGCTTCAGTACGTGCAACTTTTTGCATATCACGGCGTGTTTCTTCAGTCAGTGCTGCCATTGGCACACGAATCGCATCTGCAGTAATCGGATTAAGACCTAAGCCTGCTTCACGAATCGCTTTATCAATTGCAGAAACCATTGAACGCTCAAATGGCTGTACCAGTAATGTACGTGAGTCTTCAAGACCAACGTTCGCTACTTGGTTTAATGGCACATCAGAACCATAGTAAGAAACCATCACCCCATTCAAAATAGATGGATGCGCACGACCTGTACGAACTTTAGCAAAACCGTGCTCTAGAGATTCTAGAGTTTTATTCATACGGTCTTCGCTGTCTTTTTTAAGATCGTTAATCATATGATCTTCCTTACTTAATTTTCAAAAGTGTAATTACTAAAATAATATGCAGTATAAAGGGCTTTCAGGTTCACGTCATTATTTAGTAACGTGAGTGCCCTCTTTTTCACCCATTACCACTGAAAGTAATGAACCAGTTTTATTCATGTCAAAGACTTGAAGTGGAACATTATGGTCACGGCATAGGCAAATTGCAGTTAAATCCATAACACCTAATTTTTCATCAAGCACTTGATCAAAAGTAAGCGTATCGTATTTAACAGCATCGTCAAATTTACTTGGATCTTTATTATACACACCGTCAACTTTGGTGGCTTTTAAAATTAAGTGTGCTTCAATTTCAATACCACGCAAGCAAGCTGCTGTATCTGTCGTAAAGAATGGATTACCCGTTCCTGCAACAAATACACAGACTTCGCCTTGCGTTAAATGACGAATTGCATCACGGCTAGAGTAAGACTCAACCACAGTACCAATTGGTAGTGCTGACATCAAACGTGTTTTGATATTGCGACGAACCAAAGCGTCACGCAATGCCAAACCGTTCATCACCGTTGCAAGCATACCCATTTGGTCACCCGTTACACGACCAACCAAACCATCTTGCTGTAATTGACTACCGCGGTATAAGTTACCACCACCCACAACAATACCTACTTGCACACCCAGGCCAACCAAGTGTGCAATTGCCAAAGACATTTGATCAAGCACTTGTGCATCAATCCCCATGTCTTTATTACCCGCAAGTGCTTCACCTGATAGTTTTAGCAAAATACGTTCATAACGTGGCTTTTTTGAGTCCATCATCTCAAACTCCAATTCTGTGTCTAATCTAAATTTTATGTGTATTCAATTAAGCCGATTTAATGCGAATTAACTTAGCATACAAGTCATATTCATCTGCATCTGTAATTTCGACCTCAAGTAAATCACCCGCTTTAATTTGTGATTTATCAATATCTTCTACAAATACATTACCGTCAATTTCTGGTGCATCTGCATATGAACGCGCAACTGCTACAGGGAACTCTTCTTCAAGATCATCCACCAAAACGGTCATGGTTTGACCAATACGTTTCTGTAATTTCTCAGCTGAAATTGCTTGCTGAACTTCCATGAAACGTTCATAACGCTGTTGCTTGATTTCTTCAGGCACATGATCTGGTAAATCATTGGCTGTCGCACCCTCAACAGGTGAATAGGTAAAGCAACCTACACGGTCAAGTTTTGCTTCTTGCAACCAATCCAACAACATCACGAAGTCTTCTTCAGTTTCACCAGGAAAGCCGACAACAAACGTCGAACGAATCACCAATTCAGGACATTTTTCACGCCATAATTTAAGACGTTCTAATGTATTTTCGCTATGGGCCGGTCGCTTCATTAGTTTTAAGATACGCGGGCTAGCATGCTGAAAAGGAATATCTAAATAAGGCAGGATTTTACCTTGCGCCATTAAGTCAATTACGGCATCCACATGCGGATAAGGATAGACATAATGTAGACGCACCCAGATACCCAGTTGACCTAAAGCTTCACACATATCGTAAAACTTAGTTTTAACTGGCTGGCCGTTCCAAAAATCAAGTTTGTATTTGGTGTCTAAACCATAAGCAGAAGTATCTTGGGAGATTACGAGTACTTCTTTTACACCGGCGCGCTTAAGTGCAGCCGCTTCGTCTAAAACCGAACCGACTGGACGTGACACTAAATCACCACGCATACTTGGGATAATGCAGAATGTGCAACGGTGGTTACAACCTTCTGATATTTTCAAATAAGCATAATGTTTCGGTGTTAAACGAATGCCTTGCTCAGGAACAAGATCAATAAAAGGATTATGCTTCGGCGGAGCAGGTACATATTCATGCACCGCTTCCATTACATCTTGATACGCAGCTGCACCCGTTACTTTTAAAACGCTTGGGTGCATTTGACGAATTTTTTCTTCATCTTTACCCAAACAACCTGTCACAATTACACGACCATTCGCGCTAATGGCTTCGCCAATTGCGTCTAAAGATTCTTGTACTGCAGATTCAATAAAACCACAGGTATTTACAACAACTAAATCTGCACCGTCATAATCTGATGCAACATCATAACCTTCAGTCTTCAACTGAGTTAAAATTCGTTCGGAATCTACCAATGCCTTAGGACAACCTAAAGATACGAAACCGACTTTGGGGGACTTCATTATTGAATCTGCGCTCTACTAGAATGCACATATTGTATGTCTTTTCACTGCATAAAAACAGGTGAAAAGCGCACTCTTTGTATTACGCACCAAAATAATGCTATAAATTTATCCATCCAATTATTAATGCGCCATTTTGAAACATTACTTATTTACAGCCTGCTTCCAATTGGCTATACATGTTGATTAAAGATCATTTTCAGCACACTTAATTTAACCTGTATTAAAACTCAATGTCTTTTTCCTAAGTTGGCGCGTATTTTGCATCATATCAGGTCTTATTCTCTGCAATAGACCCATTCATGAAGATGCAGTTGCGCTATTTTAATACAGGAAACCATCATTAATGGATCATCCTATGACTATCGATTACCGCTTATTGGTTGACAATTTAACCACTGCAATTTTATTGGTCGATAGTGATTTAAATATTTTTTATTTAAATTCTGCTTGCGAAGCCTTATTTGATATCAGCTTGCTTCGTGCATCAGGCATGCCTGTTTTGAATTTAATGCAAATGCCCGATGATGAGTTTAATACTGAAGAAGCGCTGAACAGAACCTTACATTCGGGTCAACATTACACACGCAGAGAGGCAACCATGAATGTTAACTTCAAAGACATTCATGTAGATTACACCGCGTCTCAACTAAATTCAGGCAAACCCTATCATCCACTTCTACTGATAGAACTGAATCAAATTGACCGCATGCTAAAAATATCTAAAGAAGAAAACTTCATTCAGCAACATCAGGTCACGCGCCAAGTTATTCGGGGTGTAGCCCATGAAATTAAAAACCCGTTAGGGGGCATTCGTGGCGCAACACAACTTTTAGCACGTAGCTTAAATGACCCAAAATATAGTGAATTTACCGATATTATTATTAGTGAAGTCGATCGTTTACGCAATTTAGCCGACACTATGCTTGGGTCGCGCCAACTACCAAGTTATGAACCTGTAAATGTACATGAACCTTTAGAGCGTGTTCGCTCACTCATTGCCAATCAAACCAAAAATAAAATTAAAATTATCCGTGACTACGACTTATCTTTACCTGATGTCTTGGCAGACCGTGACCAACTCATTCAAGTCATGCTCAATATTAGTGTTAATGCTGTTCAATCAATGACTGAACATAAAGATTTTTTCATTGACCATCAACCAGAACTTACCCTAAGAACACGAATTCAGCGCCTTGTGACCATTAACGGAGTACTAAAGCGCTCTGCAATTCGTATAAACATTGAAGACAATGGCTCTGGTATTCCTGAAGATATGCTGGAATCCATCTTTTATCCACTGGTCTCTGGTCGTGCAAAAGGAACTGGCTTAGGTCTTAGCATTGCACAAAATATTATGCATCAACATAACGGAATGATTGAATGCCAATCTGTTCCCGGAAAAACAGTATTCAGCTTATATTTACCTTGGGAGACCGACCATGTCGCGAAATAGAATATGGGTAATTGATGATGATCGCGCTATGCGATGGGTGCTTGAAAAAACATTCAAAGAAGAAGGTTTTGATGTCACCAGTTTTGAAGAAGCTCAATCGGCTTTAGATCAATTAAGCACAGATGCACCCGATGTTATTTTGACTGACATTCGTATGCCCGGTATAGATGGCCTAACCTTTTTAGCAAAAGTGAAAGCAGACTATCCAGACCTGCCTGTAATTATTATGACCGCACATTCGGACTTAGAATCTGCCGTGTCTAGTTACCAAACAGGTGCTTTTGAATACTTACCCAAACCTTTCGATATTGATGAAGCCCTCGCTTTAGTCAACCGTGCTATTTTACATATTGCAAAGTTACAACAACAAGAGTCTGCAAAAACAGCACCACCAATTCAGTCAACTGAAATTATTGGTGAGTCACCTGCCATGCAGGAAGTTTTTCGTGCAATTGGGCGTTTATCACAATCACACATTACTGTACTAATTAATGGTGAATCTGGTACAGGCAAAGAATTGGTTGCACATGCTCTGCATCGCCATTCACCGCGTAGTAGCAAACCCTTTATTGCGTTAAATATGGCCGCAATTCCAAAAGACTTGATTGAAACTGAGCTTTTTGGCCATGAAAAAGGTGCGTTTACCGGTGCAAACTCCCAGCGTCAGGGTCGTTTTGAGCAAGCCAATGGTGGCACCTTATTTTTAGATGAAATTGGCGACATGCCTTTTGAAACCCAAACACGCTTACTTCGTGTCTTAGCAGATGGTGAATTCTATCGCGTTGGTGGTCACATCCCAGTTAAAGTCGATGTACGAATTGTTGCAGCCACCCATCAAGACCTTGAAAAATTAGTACATGATGGTCGTTTCCGTGAAGACTTATACCACCGTCTCAATGTCATTCGCATTCACATTCCAAAACTTGCACATCGTAGTGAAGACATCCCTATGCTGGCACAGCATTTCTTGGCACGTGCAGGTAAAGAGCTTGGGGTTAGCCCTAAAATCTTACGCCCTGAAACGCAAGAGTATATGCAAAAACTGCCTTGGCAAGGTAACGTGCGTCAATTGGAAAATACCTGTCGTTGGCTAACCGTCATGATTACTGGGCGTGAGGTCTATCCTGAAGACTTACCTTCTGAACTCAAGCAAATTCCAATTACTCAAGGTAGTAACACCAACCAAGCACCAAACACTCTTGACCGCATTTCTATTCACCATTGGGATGAACTGTTAAGCCAGTGGGCAATTCAAAAACTGAAAAACGGCGAAATGAAGCTCCTCGACATTGCCACACCAATGTTTGAGCGCACTTTAATTAATGCCGCTTTACAGCAAACGCGCGGTCGTAAACGTCATGCTGCTGAACTTTTAGGATGGGGCCGAAATACCCTTACCCGCAAACTTAAAGAGTTAGGCATGGATAGCGCTGAAGATGACATAGAAGAAGAAATTGAAGGTTAAATCATCTTCTATTTAATAAAAAACCTCCAATTATGGAGGTTTTTTATTTGCTCTACTTTTATAAGGTTTAATTTACAAGCCACAACTTTTATATAAGTTATGCAGTAAAACCAATATAACGGGAATAACCTTCCACACCCAAAACAGACTGATAAATCCGATATTCAGGATATTGCGATGCGACCAATTCTGCAAAAATATTGACCTGATCATCATTGGCATGCAAGTCATCTACTGTACGGCGCATGGTCTGTTCAAATTCGTCTGTAATATATTCAAAGCCAATATCCATCGCAATAAATAACGTATGTTCACAAGGCTGGATATATTGCTCCTCTGCCCAATTAATAACTTGTTGCTGACAATGCGGGCACTGAATATTATCTGTTGCTTGAATTTCAAGCTGAACCAATTGATAAGCCATAAAATCATAATTTAAAAAATTTTGTCTAGTTTAACAAATTCTTTAAACATTAATCAGCAGATAAATCCCCCCTTAAAAGATAAAAAAGAAAGCTCGAGCCTCCTTTTTTTAATTCAATACCAAACTTTAAACTTACTTTTTATGCACTTTATCTGTACAAAATATTGCAACCTTAATAGCAGATAAAGCAACGCCAAGTGTTTGAAGCCAAAGCCTTAAAAACGTCGCCCTGAAATACAAAAATACCGTTAAAAAATTTTGTGATTTTTCTGTTTATACTTGTAACAAAAAAAGGGAGGAAACTGAGACACAATAAGCCTCATTTAACAAATTAACGCTATATTACAAAATCTTATAAAAATAAAACTTTTAACAATTACAGCACCCAAAATTTAGATCACTCTAAAATACTCAACAAAAAAGCCCGTATAAAACGGGCTTTTTTAATCATTTTTAACTATTAAGCAGATTTTTTTGCTTGGTTGTTTTTACGAACCGTAATCATAATCAACTGAACCGCCGCAGGAGTCACCCCTGGAATACGACTCGCTTGCGCTAAAGTCTCAGGACGCACCTCTTTCAACTTTAAAGTAATTTCACGTGACAGACCAGAAATTACATCATAATCAAAATCTGCAGGAATACGTGTATCTTCCAAACGCTTCATTTGCGCAACATCTTCTTGCTGACGATTAATATAACCCGCATATTTCACAGCAATTTCAATTTGCTCACCAACAAATGCAGATACTTTAGAATCTGTCAGTTCAGCAATTTGAGCAAAATTAATATTTGGACGTTTCAATAAATCAATCGCGGAAGACTCTTTGGATAAGTCATCACCTGTCATCTCAACGAATTTTTTACCCATCGGATTATTTGGCGCAGCCCAAAGGTGTTGTAAACGACCTTTTTCAGTTTCTACTGCTTCCATTTTTTCACAGAAAGCATTCCAACGCTCATCATCCACCAAGCCCATTTCACGGCCAATTGTAGTTAAGCGCTGATCCGCATTGTCTTCACGAAGCATCAAACGGTATTCCGCACGTGAAGTAAACATACGATACGGTTCTTTCGTACCCAATGTGATCAAGTCATCAACAAGAACGCCCATGTACGCTTCATCACGTTTCGGTATCCATTGCTCTTGATCCCAAGCACGGCGCGCAGCATTTAAACCTGCCAATAAACCTTGTGCGCCAGCTTCTTCATAACCTGTGGTACCGTTAATTTGCCCCGCAAAATACAGGTTATTAATGGCTTTGGTTTCTAAAGAGAACTTCAAAGCTTGTGGGTTAAAGTAATCGTATTCAATTGCATAACCCGGACGAAGAATGTGTGCATTCTCCATACCACGAATCGAACGAACCAATTCAAATTGCACATCAAATGGAAGTGATGTTGAAATACCATTTGGATAAAGCTCGTGCGTATCTAAACCTTCAGGCTCAAGGAATACTTGATGTGAATCTTTATCAGCAAATTTATGAATTTTATCTTCAATTGATGGGCAGTAACGTGGGCCTACACCTTCAATTTTACCTGTGTACATTGGCGAACGGTCTAAGCCACCACGAATAATGTCATGTGTACGTTCATTGGTATGCGTAATATAACAATTTACTTGTTCAGGATGCATAGAAGCATCGCCCATGAATGACATGGTTGGCGATGGAAAATCACCCGGCTGCGCTGTCATTACAGAAAAATCAACAGAACGCGCATCAATACGTGGCGGTGTACCTGTTTTTAAACGACCTACAGGTAAATTTAATTCGCGTAAACGCGCTGCCAATGAAATAGATGGAGGATCACCAGCACGTCCACCGCTCGATTTTTCGAGTCCTACGTGAATCACGCCACCCAAGAATGTACCTGTAGTCAACACGACAGTTTTCGCATCAAAACGAATACCCATTTGCGTCACAACACCTTTAACGGTATCGCCATCTACAATTAAGTCATCTGCTGATTGCTGAAAAATATCTAAGTTGGCTTGATTTTCTAGCGTATGACGAATAGCCGCTTTAAAACGCACACGGTCAGCTTGCGCACGTGTTGCACGTACTGCTGCGCCTTTACGCGAGTTTAAAATACGGAATTGAATACCACTTTTGTCGGCAGCCAATGCCATTGCACCGCCTAGTGCATCAATTTCACGTACTAAGTGTGATTTACCAATACCACCGATGGCAGGATTACAGCTCATCTGCCCTAAAGTCTCAATGTTATGAGTTAAAAGCAAAGTCTGTCGGCCCATACGTGCTGCAGCTAGCGCCGCTTCAGTACCCGCGTGACCGCCACCGATAACAATGACATCGTAAACTTTAGGATAATGCATAATGGTTTGAGAGATAAAAAAGAATGACGGAGTATTATATCAAAACTGAGCAAGATAAGTTGACAAATTCAGTCAATTTTAAGTGCGACCCTTGTATTCATGTACAGCACATCAAAAATCAAATGTAATCGCGCTTTTCAGAGTCACCATACAAATGAAACATTTTATCTTCAAAACTTACTCGAATCGTATTGTTTTATTTTGAATATTTTATAACCTGTAAGTTGGATACACGACAAACAAAGGTATCAGTGATGAATAAAAATATTTTCCTCTCCGTAATACTCTGTAGTCTTTTTTTCACCCCCCTTACCACACAGGCCAAT
Source organism: Acinetobacter celticus (assembly GCF_001707755.1). Lineage (GTDB taxonomy): Bacteria > Pseudomonadota > Gammaproteobacteria > Pseudomonadales > Moraxellaceae > Acinetobacter > Acinetobacter celticus. The sequence continues at coordinate 218,395 of NZ_MBDL01000010.1, forward strand.
GATAAAGTTGAAACGGTTTATCATGCGCAAAAGTACCAACAAGTGTGTAAAGACAAAACACAAGGTGCGCAAGTCAGCTTTGCATATAGAGGTATTATTTGGAATGGAACGTGCGAGCCTCAATTCTTTGCAACCACCAAAAATGCACCAATTAAAGGAGATGAAGCGGAACTTAATTCAATATGTGCCACGAATGCCAACACCAAATCCATCAATATAGAAGGTAAAGAAATTAAAGGTAAATGTGCATTGGGTTTTGTCGCACCTCACCCCAAATAACCATGAGAGTTACAAAGGAAGAGTCTATGTTAACTGCTTCAAATTATGGGTGAAAATGTATAATTTCCACCCATTTTTAATTATTGCTTATTTAACAAACTTAGTTAAACTCAAAAAACAACCAATAAGGATTAAAACAAAAAAGGATATTCCATGGATTCGGGGCTATTTGCTGTTTTTCTGCCCGTCACTTTGGCCCTCATGATGATGGGGTTGGGCCTAGAGCTTTCTATCAAAGATTTTTTGCGTGTTGGACGCTACCCCAAGGTAATTTTTTTAGCACTTTTTACACAGCTCATTATTTTGGTTTCTATTGCATTTTTAATTTGCAAGGTTTTAGATTTACCACCGTTACTTTCTGTGGGTTTAATGCTTTTAGCAGCCTCTCCGGGTGGGCCAACTGCAAACTTATTTAGCTATATTTATAAAGGTGATGTTGCACTTAATATGACGTTAACCGCAATTAACTCAATTATTTGTATATTTACATTGCCTTTTATCGTGAATTTATCATTGTTATATTTTTTAGGTGACAAAACCACGATTAGTATGCCTATAGATAAAATTGCACATGTTTTTCTTATTATTTTTATTCCCGTTTGTATTGGTATGCTATTACGCCATACATTGCCAGCGCTGGCTTATCAGCTAACACGACCAATGCGTCTCATCTCAATTTTTTTCTTATTCTCTATTTTTATTTATGCATTATTCAGAGAAAAGCAGAATGTTATTTTGTATTTTGTAGATGTCGGCATTGCAACTGCTATTTTTTGCTTTGCAAGCCTGTTTCTAGGTTATCTCATTCCTCACTTAGCCAAAATTCCTGAAAAACAAGCCCGTGCATGTACCTTTGAAATTGGCATCCATAACACGGCTATTGCAATGACCACTGCAATTTCTGTTCTGTCCAATACCACCATTGCAATCCCTGCTGGTGTTTATTCAATTGTTATGTATATTTTTGTACTGCTTTTTGGAATTTTACTTACACGCTCAACTGCTCATAATGTTGCCTTAAATAGCAAAATATCAAATTTTTAATTTTACACTTCAACTTTATATAGACAATTTATTTTAAAGAAAACAAGCAAATGTAATAAATAAAACAAGGGAGTATATATACATGGATTCTGGAATTATAACCGTAATGCTACCTTTAGCATTGGCTATTATTATGATTGGCCTTGGCTTAGAACTAACACCAAAAGATTTTTCTCGCGTCACCAAACACCCCAAAGCCGTATTGATTGCATTATTTTGCCAACTGGTTGTATTGGTTAGTATTGCATTTGTACTCTGCAAAATCTTTGCTCTCCCTCCTTTACTTGCCGTAGGCCTCATGCTACTGGCTGCTTCACCTGGTGGTAGCACTGCAAACTTATTTAGCTACTTATTTAAGGGCGACTTAGCCTTAAATATCACCTTAACTGCTATTAATTCTGTCATTGCAGCACTGACTTTGCCTTTGATTGTAAATTTTTCAATCATGCATTTTATGCAAGAAGGTCAACAAGTCAGCTTACAGTTTTCAAAAATTCTTCAAGTATTTGGCATTATTATCATTCCAGTGTGTATTGGCATGCTAATTCGTCATTATGCTCCTGTATTAACAGAAAAATTAAACAAGCCTTTACGTATTTTTGCAGTCATTTTTCTTATTTTAATTATCATTGGCGCGATTATTAGTGAACGGGAAAACATTGCGCTCTATCTTGCTCAAGTCGGCGCGGCCACAGCCCTCTTCTGTATCTGTAGCCTAACTATTGGTTACTTTGTTCCTCGTCTATTGGGTATTAATAGCGCTCAAGCACGCGCTTGTGCATTTGAAATTGGTATTCACAACAGTACATTGGCCATGACCATTGCACTGACAGTAATGTCTAGTTCTGCCGTTGCCATGCCCGCAGCTGTCTATTCAATTTTCATGTATATATTTGCAGCTGTCTTTGGTTTGCTAATTAACAAATATGCACCTTTAATCCCAATTCCAGAAAAAGCACTATAATTAACTTTGAAATATTTTAAATTAAAAGGGCGTCTATGCGTCCTTTTTTATTTTGTTATGAAGACAATAAGTTATAGGCGCTACATATAGAGTTCCGCTACAATAGCCCTTTACTTAACAAATTTAGGTTCTTCCCGTGAAGTGGTTACAAATTCATATTACTGTTGATCAAGCGCAAGTCGATTACACTGAAACCTTACTTAGCTCTTTAGGTGCAGTCAGCGTAACTCTAGACGATGCTGAAAATCAGGAACTACTGGAACCACTTCCAGGTGAAACACCACTTTGGAATAAAGTCATTGTCACAGGTATTTATGCACAAGAAGATGATGAAGAAATTGACGTTGTCGCTTTAGAAACCTTTATTAAAGCGCAAATGCCAGAAGCACCACTTCGTAGCGAATTTATGGAAGACCAAGAATGGGAACGCACGTGGATGGATGCCTATGAACCAATTCAAATCGCTGAAAAGTACTGGATTGTTCCACAGTGGATGGAAGCTCCAGAACCTGATGCAGTCAACATTAAATTAGATCCAGGCCTTGCTTTTGGTACAGGCAACCATGCATCAACTTTCCTTTGCTTACAATGGTTAGGCAAAACCGATGTTAAAGATAAAATCGTAATTGATTATGGCTGTGGTTCAGGCATTTTAGGTGTAGCTGCATTGTTATTGGGTGCTAAAAAAGTCTATGCAACAGACATTGACCCACAAGCAGTCCATGCAACACAACAAAATGCAGAATTGAATGGCGTGTTAGACAACCTATATGTTGGCTTACCAGAAGAGTTTAATGAAACCTTCAAAAACCAGAAAGCCGATGTATTTGTTGCCAACATTTTGGCTAGCCCACTGATGGTACTTGCGCCTGAATTCTCAACTTTAATTAAATCTGAGGGCGAGTTCGCACTTGCAGGTGTAATTAAAGAGCAAGTTGATGATGTTTCTGCTGTTTATTCTGAATTTTTTGATATATTAGATGTCGAAGAACGCGAAGAATACTGGTGTCGCATTTCTGGAAAACGCCAAAAGCATTAATGAATCAACGTAAGTACTTATGAGCAATAAACAAACATTCTGCCCAACATGTTCCACAACATACAAAGTAACAGTCGCTCAGTTGACCGTTGCCCAAGGCATGGTGTGTTGCCCAAAGTGCTCAACCTCATTTAATGCGCTGAGTTATTTGGTTGCAGCTAGAACGACTAACCTTTCTATTGCAACCGAATCCTCAACTATTTCCAACTCTTCAACTACATCACAAATCAATATTGCTAATTTCAACTTTGAAGATCAGCCTCCTCAAGTACAAAATGAACAACCTCGCACATTGTTAGATATCTTTGAAGATAAAGTCGAAAATTCAAATATTGACTTAAAAACCTATTTAAACAACCTAAACTATTTCAGCACAGAACCTATTGGCAACTTTCCTGCCCTAAACTGGTCTGATAAAGCAGATGTTGAAAAAAAACGAAGTCCCTTCAATTATGCAATGTGGACTGTTATAAATATTGCATTAATCGGTACTTTATTGTTTCAGTTTTTTTGGTTTAATCCTCAATATCTAAACAACAGCCCAGTCATGGCTGCAGGCTTCAATGCTGCTTGTGAGGTTTTTAATTGTTCTAAACTTGAAGAGCGCTACAACCTGATTACCATTAAAAAAGTCAAAGTTCGCTCTATTGCTAAAAATGAAGTGGAATTTAGCGGACAATTGGTTAATTACCATGACCGCAGTTTAGCATTACCTATTTTGCGCGTAAAACTAAAAGAAAATGGCGCTGTATTCGCAACCCACTCTTTATCGCATCAAGAATATTTAGTTGATAGCCTGTCGAGTATTCAGCGCATTCCAAGTAATAGCCCTTTCAAATTTAAATTTAAGCTTCCTATCGACCGAAAAAGCTTCAATAGCTACGATTTAGAAATAATTCGACCATAAAATTGGAAAAAACTATTAAAAAAAACAAAAAAAACTAAAAAAAATGCAGTTTTCTTGCTCACTTTTTCTTAGACAATGGTATGATACGCGCCACGAAAGCTTTGCACTGCAAACTTCTCACTCATTTTTCAAAAACAAATATGATCCAGCCTAATGCGCCTTATTTAATATAGCGTATAGAGCAGATTTTTTTGTTTGATTTTGGCCTGTAACAAATATTAATCTATTGTTACGCTTAAATTTCGATCAATCCTTTGAGTTGTGGCATGCTAGAGCTAAATTGGAATGTCCCAGTTTTAGAATTTCTGTTTTAGGATCTAAAACAGAGTTCATTTAATTTATAGACCACTTTTATATCACTTTACCCAAGTGATCCTGATTTTTTCGGATTAATTCGCATGAATAGCAAATCTCCTATTTTTACTGCACAATCTGATGTCGCTCTTCGTATTCACGTAGATCGCGCAGTTCGTCATTACTTTGCACAACTACAAGGCGAACAGCCTTCTCAGGTATATGACATGGTGCTAGCAGAAATGGAGAAACCTCTTTTATCTGTAGTTCTAGAATATACGCGTGGTAATCAAACACGTGCCGCAGAGATCCTCGGTTTAAACCGCGGAACTTTACGTAAAAAGTTGAAAGCTCACGGTTTAATGAGTGAATAAATGATAAAATGCTTGCGGTCTCCGCAGGCATTTTTTTTAACCTGTAGTTCGCCAATTTCTGTATTAATCTGCACTTGTAACTGTGACGAAGATCATGACTATTAAACGCGCTTTAATCTCTGTTTCCGATAAGACTGGTATTGTGGAGTTTGCACAAAACCTTGTAGCTCTAGGGGTAGAAATTTTATCTACTGGCGGCACATATAAATTGTTGAAAGACAATAATGTCGCTGTAGTTGAAGTTTCAGAGCATACTGGTTTCCCAGAAATGATGGACGGCCGTGTAAAAACACTACATCCTAAAATTCATGGCGGTATTCTTGCCCGTCGTGGTTTGGATGAAGCTGTAATGGCTGAACACAACATCGATGCGATCGATTTAGTTGTTGTTAACCTTTATCCATTTGCAGCCACTGTTGCAAAACCAAACTGCTCACTTGCAGATGCGATTGAAAATATCGACATCGGTGGCCCGACTATGGTTCGTGCTGCAGCAAAAAACCATGCCTCTGTGGGTATTGTGGTTAATGCATCTGACTATTCAACTGTTGTTGCGGAACTTAAAGCAGAAGGTGCTTTATCTCACGCGACTCGTTTTGACCTTGCCGTTAAAGCATTTGAACATACTGCGCAATATGACGGTATGATTGCTTCTTACCTCGGCGCTCGCGTAGGCAAAGAAGATGGTTCTGCTGACAAATTTGCACGTACTTTCAATACACAATTGAATAAAGCTCAAGATTTGCGTTACGGTGAAAACCCGCATCAATCTGCTGCATTTTATGTAGAAGACACTGCAACTGAAGCATCTGTTTCAACAGCTAAGCAGTTACAAGGTAAAGAATTATCTTATAACAATATTGCAGATACAGATGCCGCACTTGAATGTGTAAAATCATTTGCAAAACCAGCTTGTGTAATTGTCAAACATGCAAACCCATGTGGTGTTGCTGTGTCTTTAGATGGCATTGCTACAGCTTATGATCTTGCTTATGCAACAGATCCTGAATCTGCATTTGGTGGCATTATTGCGTTCAACCGTGAATTAGACGTTGCAACTGCGCAAGCCATTGTTGACCGCCAATTCGTTGAAGTGATTATTGCACCAAGTATTGCTGAAGGCGTGCTTGATGTTACTGGTGCGAAGAAAAACGTTCGTGTCCTTGTCTGTGGCGAACTTCCTGCACTGGATGCACGTCAATCACAGCTTGACTACAAACGTGTGAATGGCGGTTTATTGGTTCAAGACCAAGACTTAGGTATGATCACCAAAGACGACCTTAAAGTTGTAACTAAAGTTGCACCGACTGAAGCTGAAATTGATGACATGATTTTTGCTTGGAAAGTTGCGAAATATGTGAAATCAAATGCTATCGTTTATGCTAAAGGCCGTCAAACCATTGGTGTAGGCGCAGGCCAAATGAGCCGTGTAAACTCTGCACGTATTGCTGCCATAAAAGCAGAACATGCTGGTTTAGTGGTTGAAGGTGCAGTTATGGCATCGGATGCATTCTTCCCATTCCGTGATGGTATTGATAATGCTGCTAAAGCTGGCATTAAATGCATCATTCAACCGGGTGGTTCTATGCGTGATGAAGAAACCATTGCAGCAGCTGATGAAGCTGGTATTGCTATGGTATTCACTGGTATGCGTCACTTCCGCCATTAATTGATTAGACGTCATATTTATTAATCCCCCTAAATCCCCCTTTGTAAAAAGGGGGACTTTTCACGTAAGAAACCTTAGTTTTCATGCGTGATCCCCTCCCTTTTTAAAGGGAGGTCGGGAGGGATTCTTTTCTTTGAGGGATTTTTAGATGAATATTTTAGTTTTGGGTAATGGCGGTCGTGAACATGCACTTGCATGGAAAATTGCGCAAGACGATAAAGTAACGAAAGTATTCGTTGCTCCTGGTAATGCAGGCACAGCAACTGAAAACAAATGTGAAAACGTCAATTTAAGCATTTTAGACAATGCAGCAATTATCGACTTTGCAAAAAATAATGCTGTTGAGTTGGTCATTGTTGGCCCAGAAGCACCACTTGTAAATGGTGTGGTCGATGCTTGCCGTGCTGCTGATGTCAAAGTTTGGGGTCCGACCCAATTTGCCGCACAACTGGAAGGTTCTAAAGCATTTGCTAAACACTTTTTAAAACGTCATAACATTCCAACAGCGTTTTATGATGTATTTACAGATGTTGCCGAAGCTAAAGCTTTTATCGAAAAAAATGGCGCACCTATTGTCATTAAAGCCGACGGCCTTGCTGCAGGTAAAGGCGTGATTGTTGCCATGACCAATCAAGAAGCATTTGATGCCATTGATGACATGCTTGCTGACAACAAATTTGGCGATGCTGGTTCACGAGTGGTCATTGAAGAATTTCTTGCGGGTGAAGAAGCCTCTTTCATTTGTATGATTGATGGCGACAACATTTTGCCAATGGCAACCTCACAAGATCACAAACGTATTTTCGAAGGCGACCAAGGCCCAAATACAGGTGGCATGGGTGCATACTCTCCTGCGCCTGTTGTAACAGCTGACGTTTTTGAAAAGACAATGAAAGAAGTCATGCGCCCTACTGTTGATGGTATGAAAGCAGATGGTCACGTTTATACAGGTTTCTTATATGCAGGCCTGATGATTGATGAACAAGGTCAGCCTAAAGTTATCGAATTCAACTGCCGTTTTGGTGACCCTGAAACGCAGCCGATTATGATGCGTTTAAAATCATCATTGGTCGATTTAGTGGAAGCAGGTATTGCAGGAAACTTACCTGCAGAAGCAGAATGGGATGAACGTAAAACTGTCGGTATTGTACTTGCATCTAAAGGCTACCCAGAAACATCAAGCAAAGATGATGTAATTTCTGGTTTAGACACAGAAATGAGCGATGCCAAAGTGTTCCACGCAGGTACTGCACTCAATGCAAACGGTGATGTTGTAACTGCTGGTGGTCGCGTACTTTGTGTAACCGCAATTGGCAATACCATTGGTGAAGCTCAAGCTAAAGCCTTAGAGCTTTGTGAAAAAGTAACATTTGATGGCGTTCAATATCGTAAAGATATTGGTTACCGTGCTATTGCTCGTGAAAATGCTTAATTCAAACTCTTGAGTTAAGTTAAAAAAAACTCGCTCAATGCGGGTTTTTTTAACTCATTTATTTGTAGCCAAAGAATATATAATCCATATTTTTCAGATCAAACGACTTTAAATATCCCTCAATTAACCTTATATGCATTTTTCATCTTTAGATTTTCAAAAAACATATATAGAAGAATAAACCATATAATTGTAGGGTTTATCACTTTCAATAAACTTAATTTATTGTTTTATGAGTTGTTTTATTGAAAAATCGGCATTACTTATGAAAAATCAAGCTAAGTATCATCTTTTTAATCACTATTACACATAATAAAAAATTGTTATGATTGTGCCAATTTAAAATTGGTCTGAATAAGTAAAGTTACTTTGAATACAGTTACTTGCTGCACATCATCTGGATGTATGACCTTATTCGATGGATATCTTATTGCATTCATTCACAGGTCATTTTAAAGTCATATGCGTTAATCAGTTTCACTGATTCAGGCTAGATTTAATCTCTCTATACAATAATTTCGTAAATTTAAAGCAAAATTAAATTTACTTAGGATGAATACATGAAAAAGCTCCTTGGTCTTGTACTAGGCCTATCAGCTGTCTTAGCGGGTTGTGGCAAACAAGAAGCACCTGCATCGGATGCTACGCAAACTAAAAATTCTGCTGAAGTTCAAACGGTCACTATGGCCTCTACAGGTTCAGATGCTGACATTTGGCGCTATATTGCAACCTTGCCTGAAACCAAAGCTGCTGGCATTAAACTTGAAGTGAAAAACTTCACGGACTATGTATCAATGAACACAGCCGTGGCCAATAAAGAAATTGATGTCAATGCATTCCAGTCTTATGCTTACATGGTTGCTTTCAATGGCAGTAACAAAGATAAAATTGCCCCACTTTCTACGACTTATTTAGAGCCAATGGGTCTTTATTCAAGCAAAGTTAAAAAGCTTGAAGACTTTAAAGCAGGCGCGACCATTGCCATTCCAAATGATGGTGCAAATGAATCACGTGCTTTACTCCTTCTTCAATCAGCAGGTTTAATTAAATTAAAAGCAGGCTTTGATGATGTAAAAGGCACCCCTGCTGACATTTCAGAAAACGCAAAGAAAATTGTGATTAAACCTATTCAAATGGCAACTGCTGTTCGTGTAAAAGACGAAGTTGATGCAATTGTTTTAGGCAATACATTGGCAATGGAAGGTGGTTTAAACGTATTGAAAGATGCCGTCTTCTACGAACCCGTTGACCAAAGCACCAAAATGAATGTTAACGTTTTAGCTGTCGCTGCCGACCGTCAAAATGACCCTGTCTTGAAAAAAGTTGGCGAGCTTTATCATACTGAAGCTGTGAAACAATATGTTCAAGAACACTTTGGTGGCACAAAAATTGATGTGAATAAGCCAGTAAGCTATCTTACAGACGCAAAATAGTAATATACTTTACTCATCTAAACAGGCAAATTTAATTTGCCTGTTTTTCTTTTATAATTAGCCTCTGACGATATGATTCAATTTAAAAATATTTCAAAGCACTTTGAGCTGAAAGGCCAAACTGTTAAAGCGCTGGATCAAATTAATCTAGAGATTCCGGCTGGCTGTATTTTTGGCATTATTGGCTATAGTGGCGCAGGTAAAAGTACCTTAATCCGCTTAATCAATTTGCTCGAACGCCCAAGCCAAGGTCAAATCATTATTAATGATAAAGATTTTACAGCTTTGAATGCACGTGAATTGCGTCAGGAGCGTACCAATATTGGTATGATTTTCCAGCATTTCAACTTACTACAAACCAAAACAGTCGCAGAAAACATTGAAATGCCTCTGAAATTACTTGGTGCAAGTAAAGCTGAACGTCAGAAACGCTTAGATGAGTTATTAGAATTTATTGATCTCAAGCAAAAAAAAGATGCGTTCCCCGACGAATTATCTGGTGGACAAAAGCAACGCGTTGGTATTGCTCGTGCCTTAGCCAATCATCCTAAACTGTTACTGTGTGATGAAGCCACATCTGCACTGGATCCGCAAACGACCAAATCTGTTTTAGCTTTATTGAAAAAAATCAATCAGGAACAAGGTATTACCATTGTCATGGTAACTCACGAAATGGATGTGATTGAATCGGTCTGCGATTATGTTGCAGTGATGGAACAAGGTCATGTGATTGAATTAGGTTCTACCTTAGACATTTTTAGTCAACCGCAGCACCCAACCACAAAGAATTTTATTCAAACAGTGTTGCAACAGCAGCTTCCAGTTAATATTTTAAATAATCTTGAAAATAAAAATCATAAAAGTATTTATTGTCTTAAGTTTTTAGGAAGTTCTGCACAAGAAACCGTGATTCAAGCCGTGATTAAACAATTTGATATTAGCCTAAATATTCTATTTGCCAATATGACAGAAATTAATGGTTCTGTGATTGGTCAAATGTTTATTCAGCTGTTGGGTGAACCAACGGCTATTCAACAAGCAATTACATTTTTGGAAAATAGTGGCGTACAAGTTGAACAGTCAGGAGTACAAGTATGAGAGATCTCTTTGTACAGTGGCTGACTGAAGTCACCGCACCCTTCTGGAAAAGTTCACTTTCAATTGATCAGTTCGTGACAGCCCTGCAAGAAACCTTTCATATGGTGTTCTTTGCGATGTTGTTTGGTTGTATTTGGGGTTTTATTCAAGCAATCATTCTATTTACAGCTCGCCCAGCGGGTATTTTACCCAATAAAGTGATTTATCACGGGTTAAACCCAATTGTCAATGCGCTACGCTCACTGCCCTTTATTATCCTACTGATTGCAGTTATTCCACTCACCAAAGTCTTGGTTGGCACATCTATTGGAACATGGGCAGCCATTGTTCCTTTAACCATCTATGTTGGCCCCTACATTGGACGTTTAATCGAAACCTCTTTACTAGAAGTAAATGAGGGGATTATTGAATCTGCCCAAGCCATGGGTGCATCTCCTTTACAAATTATTTTTAAATTTGTTTTGCCTGAATCACGTAGTTCACTGATTTTAAACTTAACAACTGCCACTATTAGCTTGATTGGTGCAACAGCAATGGCCGGTGCAGTTGGTGCGGGTGGCATTGGCGACTTGGCAATTTCTTATGGTTATCAACGCTTTGATACCAGTGTGGTTATTTTAACCGTGATTGTTTTACTTATTTTAGTGCAATTGGTGCAAAGTCTAGGCGACTGGCTTTCACGCATGCGCTAAGTCAAATCATTTTAAAAAGTCCTCTACATGAGGACTTTTTTCATCAATCCCTACTGATTAAATAACCACTAAAATAATTTAAAACTCAAAATACTTAGCTCTAAAAATTGTGTACGATCTTTTTAAAATTATAGATGAAAATTATTCCGAATACACCCGATCTTCGTTCTTTAAAGTTGAATCACTTGAAAAATAGGTTATCTATAGTTGAAATATTGATTCTAGTAGAAGGCATTCAAGTTGCTAAAACTTCGCCAAATCATTTCAATATCACTCAGATTAACGGTCAGCCATGTTAAACTAGCCGACGGTTTAAGTAGGGACTCATTTATGCAATTTGTACATCTTGGTATTTATACAGAATTTTCGATTTCAGAGTCGATTGTACGCATACCTGATTTAGTAAAAGTTGCAACAAATGACGGTATGCCTGCATTGGCCCTAACCGACTTATCCAATTTACACGCTGCCGTTAAATTTTATGAAAAGTGTTTAAAAAGTGGCATTAAGCCAATTTTAGGCTCAACTATTCGGCTGAATGATGCAGATCATCGTGCGACTTTACTCGCCATGACAAAAAAAGGCTGGCGTAGCCTAACCGAACTGGTTTCTGAAGGCTATATCAGTGGTCAACAGTTAGATATTCCTTGCGTACAAAAAGACTGGGTTTTAAATCAGCACGAAGACTTAATTGTGTTGCTGGGTCAACACAGCGATGTTGGTAAAATGCTACTGACCTCTAATCCACAAAAAGCTGAGCCCCTTCTACAAGAATGGGTTGAAAAATTTGGTAATCGCGTCTATTTAGCCATTACCCGTACAGACCGACCGGGTGAAGAAGCCTTCATTCAAGAAGCCACAAAATTGGCGGTCAAATATAATATTGGTGTTGTTGCACATAATGATGTGCACTTTATTCGCCGTGAAGATTATGAAGCGCATGAAGCACGGGTGTGTATTGCTGATGGTTATGTACTCGGTGATAAACGTCGTCCCAAAACGTATAGCCCAGAACAGTATTTAAAACCTGCCGAAGAAATGACGGAGTTGTTTAAAGATATTCCTTCTGCTATTGAAAATACCTTTCATATTGCGAAACGTTGCAACGTCTCACTGCGCCTTGGCTTTAATGATTTGCCAGATTACCCAATTCCTGATGGCCATACCATTGACACTTATTTTGAACATTTGTGTCAGGTCGGTTTAGAAGAGCGCCTCGATTTTTTATATCCAAACAGCAATCGCGGTGAAAATTGGTCAGATATCCGCAAGCCCTATGATGAACGCTTAGCGTTTGAAATTAAAATTATTTTGCAAATGGGCTTCCCTGGTTACTTCTTAATTGTCATGGACTTTATTCAGTGGTCTAAAGGCAATGGCGTACCTGTTGGCCCCGGCCGTGGTTCAGGTGCAGGCTCATTGGTTGCCTATAGCTTAAAAATTACCGACCTTGATCCACTACGCTATGACCTGCTGTTCGAACGTTTCTTAAACCCAGAACGTGTGTCGATGCCCGATTTTGACGTCGATTTCTGTATTGCAGGTCGTGATCGCGTCATTGACTATGTCGCACGTACATATGGCCGTGAAGCCGTATCACAAATTGCAACTTTTGGTACGATGGCCGCCAAAGGAGCAATTCGTGACGTTGCTCGTGTACTGGGTAAATCTTATGGTTTAGCCGACCGTATTTCAAAAATGATTCCAACCAAACCTTTAGGTTTGACACTAGAAGAATCCATAGAAGCAGAACCACAGCTCAAAGATATCGTTACCAACCCATCAAATCCAGACAATGATGATGCCTCTGAAATTTGGGAAATGGCACTAAAACTTGAAGGGATTACCCGTAACACGGGTAAACATGCGGGTGGCGTGGTCATTGCACCAACCAAGTTGACCGACTATTCGGCCGTCATGTGTGATGCCGATGGTACTGCGCGAGTTGCACAATTTGACAAAGATGATGTTGAATCTGCTGGTTTGGTAAAATTCGACTTCTTGGGTTTACGTAACTTAACGGTCATAGAAGATGCCATCAAACACATCAATGCCCATCCTGATATTACAAAACCTATCGATATTACTTATATTCCGCTAGACGATAGTAAGGCTTACTCGATCTTTGCAGAGGCGAATACCACCGCGGTATTCCAGTTTGAATCCGTCGGCATGAAAAAAATGTTGAAGGAAGCACGCCCAAGTAAATTTGAAGAAATTATTGCCTTCGTATCATTATATCGTCCAGGCCCAATGGATCTGATTCCTGACTTTATTTTCCGTATGCACGGTGGTGAATTTGAATACTTACATCCATTATTGGAAAAAGTACTTGAACCCACTTACGGCATTATGGTGTATCAGGAACAAGTAATGCAGGCTGCGCAGCTCTGTGCAGGCTACACACTGGGTGGTGCAGACTTACTTCGTCGCGCCATGGGTAAAAAGAAAGTTGAAGAAATGGTTCAGCAGCGCCAAACGTTCACTGAGGGTGCTGCTCTAAAAGAGATTGATAACGATACAGCAAACCATATTTTCGATTATATGGAAAAATTCGCAGGTTATGGTTTCAACAAATCTCACGCTGCTGCTTATGCTTTAGTTGCCTATCAAACCGCTTGGTTAAAAGCACATTACCCTGCCGAATTCATGTCAGCGGTTATGACGTCAGAAATGCAAAACACTGATAACGTGGTGTTTATTATTGATGACTGTCGCAACAATAACCTAGAAGTATTGCCACCGTCGGTCAATATGTCACTATATAACTTTCATGCCAGTGACTCGAAAACCATTGTTTATGGTTTAGGTGCAATTAAAGGTGTCGGTGAAGCAGCCATGCAATCCGTGATTGATTCACGTGTTCAAGAAGGCCCATACCGCGACCTTTTCGACTTCTGCCATCGAATTGATTTAAAGAAAATTAATAAACGCACATTAGAAGCACTGATTCGTTCTGGTGCGCTAGATTGCTTAGGCATTGAACGTTCTAGTTTAATGGCGCAACTGCCTGAAGCGGTACAAGCAGCCGATCAGGCACGTAGTAACCGTGAAACTGGCATTATGGACTTATTTGGTGAAGTTGAAGAAGTTCAGCGTAAACCAGCAAAACCCTTAAAACCTTGGTCAGATGAAGTTCGTTTAAAAGGTGAAAAAGACACCCTTGGCCTCTATTTAACAGGTCACCCAATAGATGTTTATCGCCCAGAACTGAAATCTTTTGTGTCACAGCGCATTAACGAACTAACACCAACACGTCGTGGTGTGACCACTGTCTTTGCAGGCTTAGTGGTCGATGTTGCCAACTTCCCCAATCGAATGGTGATTACCTTAGACGACGGTACAGCGCGTATTGAAGTTTCTGCCAACCATGAACGTTTCCAACGTTTTAAAGACATTGTTCAAGCTGACAAAGTTGTCGTGATTGAAGGTGAAATTTATGAACGTGAAGGTTTTGACCGACCAATGGGTCGCTTAAGCAAAGCCTTTAGTCTAAATGAAATTCGTCAAAAGCGTGCCAACAGCATTCAAATTAAACTCAGCCCTGAACACATTACAAAAACCTTGACTCAAGATATTCAAAATATTTTAGTGCCTTATTGTAATGTTGATATGTGTAGCCACATTCCGCTTCATTTAAAGCTCGATTTTGATTATGCCTCTGCTGAATTACATTGTGGGGCCAATTGGAACATTGCTCCACTCGATGAAGCGTTGAGCAAGCTTCGTGATTATTTTGGTACAGAAGCGCTGTATATTGAATATCACGTCAAATCTAAAGCAGCCAAGGCCGTGAGCTATGAACAAGCTCAGCCCGCAAATATTCCACCGCCACCATCAAACATGAGTATGGAGGATGCGATGGATATGTATCAGGCAGAATCTAACAACCAATATTCTTAAGCTATAATTGCTTAATTTTAAATTGATTAACTTTAAATATTTAAATTTGGAACAATCATGAGTCAAATGGACAATGCTGCTGTTTCAGCGCATCTCTCCCATGTACGTATTGTCATGGTCAATACTACATTACCTGCAAACATTGGTAGTGCATTACGTGCCATGAAAACCATGGGACTAACTAAGCTCGTTTTAGTTGCACCCAAAACCTATCCGCATCCAGACATTGATGCCTTGGCTGCTGGCGCTACAGATTTAATTGAACATATTCAAATTGTAGACACTTTGGAAGATGCCATTAAAGACTGTCATATTGTATTTGGTACAAGTGCTCGCAGTCGCACCATTCCTTGGCCATTGTTAGATGCACGCCCTGCTGCAGAGCTATCGTTGAAAGCAGTTTCGGGAAGTCAGCAAGAAGTGGCTGTCATTTTTGGCCGTGAAGACCGTGGCTTAACCAATGAAGAACTGGCCATGGCCAACTATCATGTCACCATTCCAGTCAATAGTGACTATGGTGTACTAAATGTTGCCCAAGCCATTCAAGTCATTTGCTATGAAATGCGCATGGCTGCTATGAATTTTGTGGAAAATCCTGTAGACCCAGAAGCCCAAATGCATGTGACTGATGATATTGATATGCAATGGGATGAACCTTTGGTTACTCACGAGCAAATGGAACAGTTCTATCCACATTTAGAAAAAATGTTGGCAGAAATTGAATTTATGGACCCAAAAAACCCAAGATTACTACCATTACGCTTGCGTCGACTTTTTGGACGTATACAATTAGATCGTATGGAATATCATCTACTTCGCGGTATATTTACCCGAGTACAAGCCATGAATAACGGCTCATGGAAAAAAACTAAAGATCACGAGGATCAATCGAATGCTTAAACAGCTCAAAGAAGATATCCAAGCGGTCTTCGCGCGCGATCCTGCAGCACGAAACACGCTTGAAGTTTTAACCACATATCCGGGTATTCACGCCCTAATCATGCATCGTGTCGCGCATGAACTGTGGACTAAAGACTGTAAAGGCTCTGCTCGCCTACTATCTTCTTTTAGCCGTTTTGCTACAGGAATTGAAATTCACCCAGGGGCCAAAATTGGTCATCGCTTTTTCATTGATCACGGCATGGGTGTGGTCATTGGTGAAACGGCAGAAATTGGCGATGATGTCACGCTGTACCATGGTGTGACACTCGGCGGTACGACTTGGAATAAAGGCAAACGCCATCCAACTTTAGAAGATGGCGTGGTGGTCGGTGCTGGTGCCAAAATTTTAGGGCCTTTTACTGTAGGTAAAAATGCTAAAGTTGGCTCAAATGCAGTCGTAACCAAAGAAGTTCCGGCAGATACAACCGCTGTGGGAAATCCCGCACGCTTTATTACCAAAAACAAACCAAAAAATGAAGAAGAAAATAGCTTACGTGATTATGCCGAAAGTATCGGTTTCCAACCCTACGCCACAACCCAAGATCAGACTGATCCAATCTTAGAAGGTATGCGCGTACTGCTAGACCGAATACAACATAACGAAAAGCGTATGAATACGCTGTGTCAGCGTTTGTCATTGCTTGACCCGACCTTCAAAAAACAAAGTGAGCAACCCTTTAGTACTGAAGAACTCAAAATTATTGAGGAAGTCCGTCGTGAGTGTGAAGCGCAAACCAATCCCTCTAAAACGCAATAGTTGTACTGAATAACAGCGATCTGCCTGAGAACTGGCTTGCATGTTTGCCCTAGTTTTTTTAGACTGGCAAACATGCTTTTTTAAGTTTTAAAATAAATTAAATGGAAGATCACTATGACGCTTAAGCCCTTGGCTGTTGCTTTAGTCGCTTTAACACTCGCCGCCTGCGGAAGCATGCCCTCTAAAAATAATAATGGCCCAAAAGACGCTATGGTTTTTGCGGAACCAGAACTTACACCGCCGTTTTATGCGCTTAACCCATTTGATTATGACGCACCACCTCCATTTGAAATAAATTTACAAAAGGCTGCCACACAACCTGTGACGAAAATGGTCGTGAACCTAGCCAGTGACCCATCTAAAAAATTAACACTAGATACAAACCGTCTCATTATTCCAACGGTGAACAGCAAACAACGTGCATTAAAATATGCAACACTTGCTGGCGACAATGAAATTGATATCACAGAAATTGATGATTTCTTACAATTGGTTGAAGGCAAAGCTCGTCACTATCCACCACGTTTTGTACAACGTCAGGAACGTAAAGGCTTTGAAATCAAACTCAAAGAAGTGACACAACAGTTAGACACATTAGCATCGAAAGACAATGCTTCTTTTGATGTTCTAATTCGCGCGTTTAAAGCCAGTGTAATGGCTCGTAACCTCGACTTAGGCTCAGTCTATACCACCAAGTCATTAAACTACGCACAACGTATTTTAAAAACTAATAAAGATGATGCAGAAGCAAACTTCTGGTTTGGTTTTGGCTTATCTGAAGGTGGCGGTCAACGTGAAGCGATTCCATACTTAGACAAAGCAATGAAAGCGGGTGTACAAGAAGCATATCTTTCTGCAGCCAATAACTATATTGCGATGGAACAAAAGAAAAGTGCTGTAAATATTTTAAAAAATTACAAAGTAAAATATCCGCAAGAAGGTGAAGTTGCAGACCGTTTAATTCAAGAAATTGAAAAACAAGGTCGTTGGAATGTTTGGCAAGTTTTAAACCCTCCTAAAGCACCTTAATTTTTTTCAAAAAAAGGCCACTTCTGTGGTCTTTTTTATTTTAGGCGAATTGAAAATCATCAATATTGCCGTATGATTTAATAAATTCGAATATTAAAGACATGTGAAGATAATATGCAGCATAAAATGAATAAATTACTGCTTATTGCTGGGCTCAGTACATTGTTTCTCAGTGGCTGTCAGGTCGTCAGTGTTAAAAATCAAGCGTTGAATGTTTCCATCGCAAACGAACGTGACAGTATTCTTTCTCGTAATAAACTAAGCGAAGCCAGTCTCAATGTTCTTTCCATGACAGGACGTGAAGCCAAAGTTTGTAGTGAAGACCCTGAAAACTGTATCAATGAGATTAAGCAAATTCCACAAATTCAGGATGAACAATTACTCTCGACCGCAAGTGAATTATATTTAGCAAAAGCAATTGCACTAGAAAAATCATCTGAATGTAAAATTGGGATTTTAAGCAAACACACATCTGAAGAACATCAGAAAATTCAAAAAGACAACTTCAATAAATGCTTAGACCAACAGTTATTGATGTTAGATAAAAGCGTGCGCTATAGCTATGCCTATATGTTTAACACGAAGCGTGCTCCACAAGCCCGAATTTTTGATAACCGTCAAGTACAGCTTCGTGACTTTTATAATCAAAGTATAGCCAAACTCGTAAGCACTTATAATTTACGTTATACCCCGACTGAAATAGCGAACCAAATTAAAATAGGTCAAAATACTTATAATATCGACTTTAGCCATTATCCAGAATTAAAAGACCGTAAAATTGAACAATTAATGTCAACCTATAATCTTAACTTTTCTGGTTTGCGCTCTGTCACGCGCCGTGACGGTTTTGGTTCAGAGTTTTTGGTGGTATTACCTGAAGACTCTGTTAACTCTTTAGCGAAGACCAAATATATTATTGACCCTTTAACGTTCAAATATCCGAATAACGTCAATCCAAATATTCACTCGGCACGTTATTTAGCGGCAACGCTTACTGCTGAACCAGTATCGGCCCATTCAGTGGATGAAATTGTCAATAATTCAACTTTTGAAATTAAGGCTTATGACCCTTATAAATATGAACAACTGACTATTGGTAAAAAAACCTACCCACTAGCGGCTAACTTTTCAGCGCCTTATGGGCTTTGGTTGGCACAAAATAATTTAGGAAAATCGGCATATTTGTCTCTCATTGATCGTGATGAACAAATCACCATGCCTCACTTATATATGTTAGAACCTTATAATCCGCAAAAAAAAGTGATTGTTTTGGTTCATGGTCTGGCAAGTAGCCCCGAAGCTTGGATTCGTTTAACCAATGACATTATGGGGGATAATGTTCTACGTGAGCATTACCAAGTCTGGCAAGTATTCTATTCGACCAATATGCCTATTATTGAAAGTCGTTTTCAAATTTATGCCATTTTAACGCAAGCTTTTGGCCAAGTGAAAGTTGGCACACCTGCCAAAACAGATGCTGTTTTAATCGGTCATAGTATGGGCGGTATTATTTCCCGCTTATTGGTCAGTGATGCTGATATCACCCAAAATGCACTTAAAATGATGAATTATCGTCAGCTCAATCAATACAAGAAACTGCCTATTATTCAACAACGCTTAGCCATTAAAGATGTCCCTAATTTTAGCCGTGCAATTTTTCTCGCCGCGCCACATAGAGGAACTGAATTTGCTGATCGCTGGTTTACCAAAGCTGCCCGAAAAATCATTAAACTTCCAGGTGCTTTTTTATCTGCTGTAGGCGATGTATTAACACAGGAAGAGAGTTTAAAAGATGCATTAAAAGAAATAGATCATAGCTTCATTCAAAATGGCCCAAGTGATTTAAGCTATCAATCTAAATTTATGGCTTTAACTAAAAATATTATGCCTAAAACAGGAATGAAATATCATTCCATTATTGGTAACGCCACAAAAAGTGATGATTTAAATCTTATTTCTGATGATATTGTTCCCTATAAAAGTGCACATTTAGATGGCGCCATTTCAGAAAAAATTATTAAAGGTGGTCACTCAATTCAAGAAACCCCTGAAGCCGTCTTAGAACTACGACGTATTTTAAGATTACATTTGATTGAATTGGGTTTGTATAAACCTTAATACATTGAACAAAAGAAGCCGATTATTGGGTCGGCTTCTTTTATAAACAGTCTTCTTGTTGCACTTTATAGCATTCGTCCAAAGCCATTTCATAATAGGCTAACCCATTTTTTACCGCATTAAAGGCCTTATCCCTAAGTTCTATATTTTCACCGCATAACAGTTTAATCAGCTCCATCGCTTCAACAGGATGTAAGTCATCATAATGCGCATGCGCGCGTAACCACGCTATGGTGCGCTTATTGATAGACACTTCTGGGTGATCTGTATAAGCATGAATGCCCTGATAGACTTTATTACTCCAATCTCCCGTCGCCCATTCAATTGCTAAATTTGTAGCTGCCAAACTCTCAACCAAAGTACCCCGCGTATTGATATTCCAAAGGTAATGATTGACTGCGTTCATTGGCGCTGGAGGTTGCACACGGTCTAACTCATCTAGTGCGATACCAAAACCACCCGCCCAATCTCTATACCAATTTAAATGGCGCTCTTCCACCTTAATATTTTGAATCAACCAATCCCGCGTCTCAGTCACTCCAAATTCAGAAAAGTGCGTAGCCTTGGCCAAGGCTAACCCCATCAATGAAGGAAAATGTGCAACCAATGGGTAAAAATTAAGTAAAGCATAACGAAAACTTTTAAGGGTTAATTGACCATTTGCCATATTCATAAAAAAAGGATGGTCACTAATTCGATCTTTATAAGGTGTCAATTCTTCCCAGAACTGCTGTGACCAAGTAGTATGCGGCGTAATTTTTAAATGATTTACATCTTTTTTATATAATGCCGTCATTTATTGCTCCATTTCATCATTTTTATCATCGATTTTTGATCATAATTAATTTAACAACTGAAACAAGTAAATTTTATTCATCGCCTCTGAATGATTAATCGCTCTTCCCTATTAATATTTTTCACGAAAAACTACACCAATCACATAATTAAATTTTCTATCTAAAAAAAATAGTATCTCTTCCTCTTGTAGAACATTTATTCTTTTGTTAAAACTAGTAACTAAGTACTCAAAAAGCAACAAATTAAGCGTTTTTTAATTGAAGAACGTAACGAGTTAAAATAATACTAAATTCGGCCATAGCATATGAAGTTAGAAGGTTCAAAACTTTTAAACCGAGATGAAATTCAAGCCTTAATTTCCAGAGGGCTGAATTATGTTTTGTTTTCAAAAACCTTAGAACGTATTTATAAAAAACAATATCAAAATGAAGCTGCCTTAGAATTTCGCTTTCGCGGCCCTATTATTTTGTTGCTATATCTTTATTTAAGTTACGGGATTTATCAAAATATTTCTGCCAGTGAGCAAGTTCATCAATGGTTCGCCTTATATAGTTGGGTCGGCGTTATTGTACTGGTTGCATGGGCACTTTCTTTTATCCGAAAATTAGATCCATATTTTGACGTATATACAGGCGCAGGTTGTACGGCTGCGGTGGCTATTTCTTTTGTCGTAATTACGCTCATAGATAATACTAATAATGATGCACTTTTTCATGTTGCCATGATGTATGCCGTGATTATTATTTATAGTTTCGTCGGTCTGCGTTTCTATACAGCCATTATTGCAGGATGGGGTGGCGGTTTAATTGCCATTGCTATCACTAAATATCTCAACTACCCTATCGATTGGACCATTTTAAATCGCACTTATACATTTAGTAGTTTTCTAGGAATGGCTTTGGCTTATGCCATTGACCGTCAACATCGCGAAAATTATTTGCAAAATTGTATTATTGAACTTAATCAGCTTGAAATGAATAAGCAATCTCAACAGCTAGAATTACTCTCTCAGCTTGACGCATTGACTGGTCTTGCGAATCGTCGACATTTAACCCTAATCCTCGATCAGCAATGGCACACAGCTTTACGTTATCAAATGCCTATCAGTATTTTAATGATAGACATTGATTTCTTCAAAGAATATAACGACCATTTAGGTCATCTTGCTGGAGATGTTTGTCTACAGAAAATTGCACATGAATTGAAAAATTCAACATCCAGAAGCAATGATTTGGCTGCTCGCTATGGCGGAGAAGAATTCTTACTTTTATTTCCAATGCTCAATGAATCACAAATTGAACAAATTGCAAAAAAACTGATCAACCAAATTATCTCTCTAGCCTTGCCTCATACTGCCAGCTCCATTGCGGAAATAGTGACTGTCAGTATTGGTACAGCCACAATTATTCCAACAGAATCTGATCAAATTTCAGAATTTATTCAACGTGCAGATGAAGCACTTTACCTAGCAAAATCCAATGGTCGTAACCAATACTGTATATCTAAAAAAAGCATTGCGTAGTATTCGGGACAAAAATAAACAGCATGGCTTATATTTAAAATAAAAATTATCGCCGAAAAACAAGATACCCTTTCTTTCTAATTTCTTATTTTGTTAGACTGAGGCCCAATTGGGTTTTTTTATCTATAAGTGACTTTTTTGCTTAGATAAATACGTTAAACATCTCTAGGCGAATAACCCGTCTGCGTTTACAGTACAACTATCTTTTAGCCTCTTCTATATATAGATGCTATTTAAACGCCCATTTATTTTGATAATTTATAGAAATTAAGGACCATTGTTCAATGACCAGTTCTGATCTAATCGCTGATCTTTCTACTTTAACGCCAATGATGCAACAATATATGGGCGTTAAAATGCAACATCAGCATTCACTTATGTTTTATCGCATGGGGGATTTTTATGAACTGTTTTTTGAAGATGCTCATAAAGCAGCAAAATTGCTGGGTATTACCCTTACCCATCGTGGTAAAGCCAATGGTGAACCCATTCCAATGGCGGGAGTGCCCTATCACGCAGCAGAGGGTTATTTAGCACGTTTAGTTAAAAAAGGCGAAACTGTTGTTATCTGTGAACAAATTGGTGAAGTTACAGGAAAAGCGCCTGTAGAACGTGGTGTGGTTCGAATTATTACCCCAGGTACTTTAACCGATGATGCTTTGCTGACAGCGCATCAAACATCAAACTTAGTCGCACTTTGTGTGCAACAAAATCAAATTGGTATTGCCCTACTGGATTTAAGTGCGGGTATTTTTAAAGTTCAACAACAAGACTTTAAAATTGAACAGTTAGCCATTGAGCTATCTCGTCTGATGCCTAGTGAAATTATTATTGATGAAGACATTATTGATCCAAATATTATTGAACAAATTAAGCAACAACTGGACAGCCCAATTACCAAACGCCCAAATGTTGACTTTAATTTAAATAATGCACAAAAGACGTTGTGCGATCAGTTCGCTGTTTCCACCCTCTCTGGTTTTGGTATTGATCACTTGCCTTTGGCAAAAGCAGCTGCTGCAGCTTTAATTCACTATGCAAAAGAAACACAAAAAACTGCATTACCGCATATTCGTTCTATTTTACTCGAACAAAGTTCAGATTTTATTGCGCTAGACCCAGTGACACGACGCAATTTAGAACTTGTCGATCCACTTTTTGAACATGGCACATCACTCTTTCAA
Source organism: Acinetobacter celticus (assembly GCF_001707755.1). Taxonomy (GTDB): domain Bacteria; phylum Pseudomonadota; class Gammaproteobacteria; order Pseudomonadales; family Moraxellaceae; genus Acinetobacter; species Acinetobacter celticus. Next base: position 241,873 of record NZ_MBDL01000010.1, read on the forward strand.
CTGATTAATGACTGCCAAACTGCAATGGGTGGCCGTCTGTTACGCAGAACATTAATGCAACCTTTGCGTGATACAGCAATTTTAGATGGACGTCTAGATGCCACACAAGCGCTACTCAAGGGATATCACGAAGCACCAGTTCGCATTGTATTAAAAGAAATTAGTGATATTGAGCGCGTGCTTAGTCGTGTGGCTTTAGGTAGTGCGCGTCCGCGTGATTTAGTACAGTTGCGTCAAACCTGCGCTCAAATTCCGTATTTACGGCATGCCTTAAAACCTATTATTGAATTAAAACAATCCAAACTTCTGAGTGAATTAAATCAAGAACTGGGGGATTTTAATGGCCTGCATCAACGTCTCATGTCAGCGATTGTGGAACATCCACCAGTATTACTGCGTGATGGCAATGTCATTGCAGAAGGCTTTGATGATGAGTTGGATGAACTACGCAAAATTCGAGATCATGCGGGACAGTTCTTAATTGATTTAGAAATTAAAGAACGCGCAGAAACAGGCATTAATACCCTGAAAATTGGTTATAACCGTGTCAGTGGCTATTATATTGAATTGACGCGTGGTCAAGCAGATCAAGCTCCTGAGCGCTATATCCGTCGTCAAACGCTTAAAAATGCAGAGCGCTATATCACGCCTGAACTTAAATCCTTTGAAGATAAAGTCCTATCTAGTGAATCACGTGCCCTTGCCCGTGAAAAAATGCTCTTCGAAATGCTTTTAGATGAATTGCGCCTAGACATTGGTAACTTACAAATGATGAGCAGTGCAATTGCACAAGTTGACATGATTGCTAACTTTGCACAGCAAGCCCGTCTGAACAATTGGGCGCGACCTGAGTTTAGTCCTGAAATTGGGGTAAAAATTCAGGCAGGTCGTCACCCTGTGGTTGAATCACTCAGTAAAACAGCCTTTACCCCAAATGATACAACCTTAGACTTTAACCATCGTATGGCCATTATTACTGGCCCGAACATGGGTGGTAAATCGACCTTTATGCGTCAAACTGCCTTGATTGTGCTTTTAGGTTACTGCGGTAGCTTTGTTCCTGCACAAGCTAGTGTATTAGGCCCAATTGACCGTATTTTCACCCGTATTGGTTCTGCCGATGATTTATCAACAGGTAAATCGACGTTTATGGTTGAAATGACCGAAACATCGCAAATTTTGCATCATGCTACCAATCAGTCTTTAGTTTTAATGGATGAAGTCGGTCGTGGCACCAGTACTTATGACGGTTTATCGTTAGCTTGGGCCTGTGTATTAGATTTAACCAAACGTATTAAATGTCTCTGTTTGTTTGCTACGCATTATTTTGAATTGACTGAATTAGGCAAAGAATCAGCTATTGATAATTATCACGTTACGGCAAAAGAATTGAATGGTAATTTAATTCTTTTGCATAAAGTACAGCAAGGCCCTGCCAGCCAAAGTCATGGTTTGCAAGTTGCAAAATTAGCAGGTATTCCTGCTAGTGTGATTAAAGAAGCACAAAATCGTCTTAAAATTTTAGAGAAACAGCAGCAGTTACATATCCATCATGCCATTCAGAATGATTTGTTTATGCCCAATGAAACCCCTGAAGTGATAGAACGTATTATCGAAATTGAAAAAACATCTCCTGCATTAGAGCTACTCAAAGAACTCGATATTGATAATTTAAGCCCAAGAGAAGCATTACAGCAATTGTATATGCTTAAAGATCAGCTTTAATCTGGACTAGAAAAAAGGCTCTCAACTGAGAGTCTTTTTCATTTATAAGTAATTTTGATGGATATCCATGCCTTTTATCAAATTTAACAGTGCAATCTATATCAAATATCAATAAAAGGCTAAAAAAAGATGCTATCTTTCTGTTTTTTCTATAATTTATAAAAGTGCCTGCAAAATAAATGCAAAATTCCTGCAAAACTATTATCGAAAATATAGAAGAGATTGACCATTCTGACACAATAAAAAACCGCCCGAAGGCGGTTTTCTTACTTCAATAAATTATATCTTTGATGTGGCGAAGTCTTCAACTCGAACATATGTTGATAGTCATAAACTGGTAATTCTACATTGTACTTTTTGCATAGATCCGATACTGCATAGGTCATATAGAACATATTGTCATGCAACATAGACACCAGTAATGGATTGAGTTTTGCCAGTGTCGGGCTATGGGTATTCCACCATGCCTGGAAGAGTTTGGCTTGGCCACAGAGTATTTCTATAGATTGGTTTTCATCTATATGAATATCCCCTTTTGCTTTAATTTGCATGGTTTCTAGGTAGTCCACTGCGTCTTGGAAATGCATGGCCAAGAGTTCGCTATAACGTGGAATGCGAAAGTGTTTGTTATGTCTGACCCAGAGTTCGGTGCGTTTCTTTGTACTGCCCTCACAACGTCGGTCGACGATTTCTTTGAGTATGGCTTGTTGCTCTGCGTTAATTTTTACTCGAGTGTCGATTTGCTGATGCTGTATTTCTTTTTCCAATACGTCGAGTACCCATTTGCGGAATTCTTTGGCAACTGGTGTACGGGCAAACATGGCTATTAAATGACAGCCCCTAAGAGAGAATATTCGCATACCCAAATTGGGTATCTGAGGATTCTCGACTAACTGCGTCATTTTTTGAGTGAATTCATCTGCTTTACGATTAAAAATCTTGCTTACTGCATTTTCTTGCTTATATCCCAAGGCTTGAGCTAATTCAGTAGATGTTAACCAAATGTCCTGTTCATATCTAACGACATTAAACATTGTTTCATTAAAAGATAATGCTAAACTATTCATATCAGTTTTCTCACAGAAGATTGATAACTAGCCCCGTAGCCGTCCAAAGTTTCGGGGCTTTTTACACCCCAGTGGGGTGTATTTAAAATTTATTCTTTTAATTAAAACTTGTCAACCCCAGTGGGGTTTATTATTATTGAATCAATTTCGAAAAACAGATCATTGATATGAGCAAGCATCTAGGTGTGGAATATAAAGTTCGAATGCCCCAAGAACTAAAAGATAAAATTGCAGAATCTGCTAAAGATCTTAATCGCTCTATGAATGCAGATATTGTGGCGAGACTAGAAAATAGCTTTTTATTAAATGACAGTTCGGCTCCTACAAATGCTGACGTAAAAGTCTTTCATTTAAAGAATGGGAAAAGGCGTGTTATTTTTGGAAAGCTTTTAAATAACCTTAGCTTAGACTACACACAAGAACTCGATCAACTTCGTGACGATATTCATCTTGCTCTTGAGGTATTGAGTGGTTCTTCTTTTTGGAATTCATTAAAGTTTTTTAATAAAGATGTTCTGGTTTATAAAGGCGACAATCATATTGACGTTGTAGACAACGGTAAAAAAAGTCTTGGGTGGTTGATTGTCGAAGACCATTGGGTGGGAGAGAATGAAGATTAAATTAATTAACAATGTTTGGGGATTTTAATATGAATACAGGGGATATAAAACAGTTAGAAAATTTTTACTCAATATTTTTAGAAATTGAAAATAGCGTTTCTCAAATTTCATATAAATATATTTCAGTAGATGAATTTAAAAAGTTAACTCCGATTGAATGGCATTATAAATATTGGTATGAAAATATTCAAAAATTTCATATTTGTGGATTAACCTCAATTTTAAGGCTAAAAAAATGGTATGAAGCAGTAGAATCCGCATATAAAAGCCAAAATTATTATGGTTTTTGTGCAGCATTAAGAGGCGGGATCGAAGCCTGTGCTGACTCTTTTTATTCATTAAATGGCTGTGTAGTAACTATTGCTGAAAATTTTTCACTGATTAAACTAGCATTGGAGAAAGTGCCGCTCGATATTGATAAATTCTCGATTTCTCAAGAACTTGAAGACAGTTTGATTCATTACAGTTACGCTAGAAAGTTGACAAATTCTGAAAAAGTTAAGTGTGATAATAGCCATAATGCAGAGCAAGTAAGAACCTATTTAAATTCATTAAAAAATGAAAAAATCATTGAATTATATGCTGAGCTTTGTCAGGTAACACATCCCTCTGCTTACTCACTTACCCCATTCTTTATTAATATTTCAGAAAATGAACAATGTTATCACTCATTAGACATTGATAAAAAACTTATGGATAAAATTTTACTAAATTATGTAAATCCAATTATAAATACTATTGAAGTAACATTAGGACCAGCATTATGTAGTTTGAAGATTGTTAACTTACTATTCGATTCAATAGATAATCACCTTAGAACAGATGAAAATTTATTAATTATTCTTTCAGAGTATAAATTTTGGCAGATTTTAGAAGAAAAAATTAATAAAATATAATTATTTATGATTCGCAATAAAATAACTGATTTTAGATAAATTTAAAAAATTCCGAATATTTAATGCAGAAGCGAAAAAGTGGTAACTGTTTGTAGTTTCTAAAATAATTTTAACTATGTATCTACTTTATCCTAAAGAATAAAAAAGAGTTGAAACATTTAAAGTATCTCAACTCTTTTCAATTTTTCATAATTTGGTAAAGGAATAAATATCAAAAGGGGTAAATCATTAAATTTTTCTTTATAATTATCAGGTATCTGAATACTGAATTCAGATGGGTTTAAAAAAGATTCTGTAGCGATTACTTTGTCATCTTTAATTGTTAATGTTTTGAAAACTTCAGATATCATTGAACTACGCCATCCTAAATTGGCAAAAAGCTCGCCCTCATTTTTTTCAGCGGAATATATAAATCGGACACCATACAATTTACCTTTTTCAATTATCAACTCTTGCTTAGTTTCTTTCCAAGTAGAATATTTCATCAAATAAAATGCTAACTCATTTTCAAGTTTTGTTTCCAGAAGTTTATTATTACAATAAATTTTGGACACTTTCGGCGTAAAAATTACTTTTCCAGCATTATCATTTGATATTTCTTGAGCACTATCTTCATCTGTCAATAATCTAAACTCTAAATCAGGTGTAGTAGCCAAAATACAATCACCAATTTTTGACATCTCTGAACGTGATATCGCTTGTATAAAATCTATAGTGTACTGTTCTTCTTCTTCATCAAAGGCTTTAATTGGTAATAATACCCAATGGTTAAAAAGTCTAAAATAAACAGAAATATAAAGTGGCACCCCCATAATATTAGAATAATTTTCAAGCTTTTTATAATATTCTTTTTTAATTACAAATTTTTTATGAGGATCATTCGAGCTAAAATTTTTTACCTCAACTAATATTTGCTCATCATTCTTAAGAATAATTCTGTAATCAGGCATTTCTATTTCTGTTGTAGCAGTAAATAAATTCCCTGCATCTTCTTGCTTAACCAACTTGGCTGAGCCCAAAGCACCAACAACATAAGCAAAAAGCATTTCAATACGCTTTCCATGTATTGTAATATCGGTTTTTTGGGATCTTTCTAAACTTTTCTTTATTTCTTTTAAGAAAGTATTTAATGAAGTTTCATCTTGTATGTTAATTGAATATTTGCTCGTAAATGCTGAAAAAAGCTCAAATGTATCAAATTTTTCAAACTGTCTATTTTGTCTTTTCATAAATTATTGTACTCGATCACTTTCTGACACAACTAAACTCGCCATCTGCTCAAAATAATTATTGTCCATATAGTCATAAACAGCTAAAGCCAAACCAAGCTCATGTACGACTGTTTTAAGTCCCTGATCATGAGAAATAATAGCAGTTGCATTATTAGCAAGTGCTATCCCAATAATTTGAATATCAACTTTGACTTTTTGACGTGGATCTTGAGACTTTCTATTCTTTGGCAAATTACGATAGTCACGATAAACTTTGGCAGCACTTAAAGCAGCTTTTGCATCAAAATCTAAATTTTTAAATTTAGAATTTGGTTTAAGTAAACTTAAAGAACGTGCATCATCATTATCACCTGCAATAAACTCAGAAATCACAGGCATTGGTAAAGCCCAAGAAAAATTCTTACCTTGATTGAGGAAGGCAACAAGATTCTTATATTCAGCATCATCTTTGTCTTTTATTAATAATGTAATTAAGGCATTTGTATCTAAGATGATCAATCTTGTCGCTCCTTCAGCCACTCAGCTATCGGGTCATCATGTGTAGACCAATTCGATGCACCTTTCGCTCTAAAGTCATCAATCCACTCTTCTAAGCTAACATCCTCAATGACATGGAACTTATTGATGATGTATTTTTTAAGCGTTAATTGATAAGAATTAGATTTCGATAAATAAGTGGCTTCCCCTTCAAATCTTAAATTTGTATCGTTATCAAAGTATGGATGTAATTCTTTTAGCAACTTATGAGAACACTGTGCTGGAACTTCCACCCCATTGTTTAAAATAATGGTGATGTGATCTGACTTGTCACGCCCTTTTTGCAAGCGAGTTAAACGTCCGTCTAAAGACTCTTGTTGTTTGAATTCTTCTTCAGTCTCTAATTCAGGAACGACATATAAAATTTCTTTAGGTTCGTATATTTCATTATCTTTTAAAGTGCCGTATGAAATCTCAGCATGATGATATCCATACTTACCTAATTCTTTTTGAATGCGGGCAATTTGCCTGTGTTTTGCAGCAGTGTCTTTCATCACATTGGACATAGCCAATGATCTACAGTCATTTGGCACTGTAACAGCAATGGTCGTTGAACCTTCTTTAATCGTATTAAAGCTAGCTTGCTTGATGCCAACAATTTGACCTAGTGCAGATAGTAAATTCGCAATACTGGAAATTTCTAAATCATGTAAATGCCCATCATGGATTTTTAAAACAAAATCAAGATCGCCAGCTTGTTCTTGCTGAACAGCTGGATCGAATAGATCAAGACTTTGTTGGGCAACTTTGCCCTGTTTACCCACTTTTGACATTACAATTTATTTTCAATTTAGGTTGCTTATATTATGTTCAACTTATAGAACAAATGAAAGATAACTTACATATCAATTCAATTTCACTTTTTATGGCTAAAACAGTAATTTGTCAACCAAAAATCAGTCTAATTCAAAGATTTGTCAACTAAACTGGCTTTTATAATACTTTCTAACTAGATTCATTGAGCAAACAAGTCGAGAGTTGCTAGACTTTGACTAATGTTTTGACTTTAAAATAATTTATGAAATTTCTACTACTTTTGGTTCTGGGGTTCACTTCCATCCAAGTTTATGCAAAAAAGTGCGCTGACTTTAGTACACAGCAGCAAGCACAGAAATGGTATGAACAACGCAAACAATCAGGACAAACTGGTTGGAAAAGTTTAGACCGCGACGGCGATGGCCAAGCATGTGATTGCTTGCCGGGTGGAAATGGTAAGAAGTGCCCGAAGAAGAGGAAATAAAACCATAATGAAACTGAATATAAGCTTTGATTGGGCTGTTGTAACTTCCTTATTTACATTTCTACTTTATTGGTGTGGATACTGCTACTACACAGGTTATTTAGGTTTTTATGGTTTTAATATCGATTCATTCGATATTCCCCTAGTTAGTATGATAATTCAAGGCTTTGTAACAGGTTACAAAGCTTGGTTAGCTTTGATTATTATCTTTATATTAATGTCCTACATTACATCAATTTCGGTAAAACAATGGCTCTATTGGCTTATAAAAGGAATTGGTCTAACCATAAATTTTTTGATCATTATTTATCATTTAACACTCTACTATCCTATTCGCTTTATCGCCCAGCGCTCCTTAGTCTCTAAAGCTATACAACACACTAGGGACAAAATACCAAACCTCATTAAATGTTTATTCATAGGAGTTTGGAATTTTCTAAAAAAAGTGGGATTAACGATTCGTAATAAAAGCAATAAAATCGAAGAATCTAATCACCAAATTTTAGAACGGCTACACCTCACAACACCTCAAATTAAGCAAGAAATATATGGGGATAGTCCTGAACCATCAATAAGTCAAAACTTCACTTTTGACTTATCTTTTTTTATTCATTATTCAGTTTTACTCTTACTTTTAGCTGGTATTATTAATGTATTAAATGTCGGTCAAAATCTTATAAAAGATGGAAAAAATACAGCATCGAGCGATTTTAATTCGGCTCTAATTTCAATTAAAAAGGAAAACTATTCCCAGAATACTTATCCTTTGGTTGAAGTCAAAGGCCAAGATACCAATGAAAAACTATTCCTAACCAACATTTGTTTAAAATCAATGTGTTTAGTTACTGACCAAAATAAAAATGTACAAATTTTTGATGTAAAAGATATAAAGGTGCTTCATTAAATAATGCGCCACACGGCGCTCCACTTATGCAAAATCTTGAACCAATTTATTAATGACTAGTCGCTGAAGTTTAAGTGAAAATATATACATATAAGAGTTCTTAAGGGATATAACCAAATGCCTGAACTATCTAGATAATAATTATTTTTCAAAACATAACTAATCTGATATTATCGATAATGATTCTTAATAACACTTTATAAAATATAATATGACCGATTTATCAACAAACTTTAACGACACCCGCCTCATCAAATCTTGGTTTGGATTTATTCTAGGGTTGATCTGCGTTGGAATTAGCATGATAGCTTTATATGAATCTGTGAGTTTACAAGGCATCCTGAGGACTTTGGGTTTTCTATGCTGTTGGTATCCATGGTGTCAATTACCTATTAAGAATTACCCGCTATCAAAACTTTTCAGTAAAAAAACAGAAGGCGTAAAATTAAATAAACTAGCTAGCTACCTAACAATTATGGCTTTAGTTTTCCTCATTAGCTCTACAGTTTTGTTTTTATGAATTACTTTTATGTGTGACTTATACACACGCTTTGCCTGATACATCACGACTACAATAAGTCGAATCTTGTTCCGCCAATATCGAATACATGAAAATTTCCAACTTTATTGACCGCTGGAAAGTACTGTTTCATCTCGATAAAATCTTTCGGATCAGGTGCCTTCATGGAAGGCACCTGCTTAGTAGATTTTATTCAAACAGAGCATCTATATGATAGCTTGGCTTTTTAAGCTCAACACATTATTCCCGAAAACAAAATTAACTATGCTTTATAGATTACACACGATATTTAGCAGAGCCTTTATTTTATAAAAAAATCAAACCAATCAATCTACACATAAGCTAATATTGCTATAATACATTGATATATATACAAAAATACTTAACGTATTTTAATTTTAATGATACACAATCGTGGATTATGTAAGGGAAATGTGATGCAGTTTAAGCTTAAGCTTTTAGCAATCTGTACTTTATCAGCCATGCTAATGGCTTGCGGTGGCGGTTCTAATTCAGAAAATAATGATTCAACACCTCCAGCAGATGGAGATGGAAATCAAAAACCACCCTTGATACCCAAATACCCTGAACCTAAAACAGATACTTTCCCCGATGCAGTTTTAGGATATTTTGATTTTAATAAAGAAGGAACAACAAGAGTAATTAAAAATGATTTAAGCGGTGACTTTCAGGCCATGGTTCAATTTGCTCAGAGCCATACCGTGAGTCCAAATGGTAATGAGGCGAATCTTATGCCTCGCTTGGCCTCAGAAAGAGAAGCCCTTCTCTTAATTACGCCAACCGCCGAAATGGGTAAATTAGAGAGTTTAACTGCTGAAATTTATCAGAATGAAAAATTGCTACGAACAATAGAGCTCAATGACCCCTCTTTAATTCCCATATCTGACCAAAACAACACCGATGATCGCCCTCGTGTGCAATATTCTAAACGAGCATGGTCCGCAGTTTTAAATTGGGATGAAGTACGCCCTGGCTTAAACATTCGAATTGTAGATACTAAGAGCAATAAAAGCGGTTCTTTAGGGGCGTCAAATATTGATTTTTCAGCGCCTGGTGAATTATTGGTACAAAACATTCGTATAGGAATGCTCACCCCGCCAATTCCCACTGACCACCATTACATGTTAAATCAACCTGAGATTGCTGGTTCGGACTATTTCCAGACTATGCCCGCTGCTAAAATGACCGTCAGTCAATATGATGATATTTTTCTGCCAAAAGTAATGATTTCTAGTGGAAAAATTTATGACACAGTGAGTGATGACATTGGTGGAGGGCATAGTGGTGATATGCGTGAAAATGTAGGGAAATCCACTTTTAGTGTTGGTATTAACTTAGCCAACTGGGGTGTGACCAGTGCCTCAATGCAAAGTCAGCAACAACCTCAACTTACGCAGTCCGTTGTCGCCCACCATTCACGAGGTCTTTACCAAAATGGCCCAGTCAATCATGGCTTGAGTGGTGGTAACGGTATGTTGACCCTAGACTATTCATCTGGAAATGAATTCAGCCATGAAATCGGACACCATTATGGTATGGGTCACTACGATGGTCTAAAGGATGGCAATTATTTCTGGACAGCTCATCATGCGGATAGTGGTTGGGGGTATATTGGCTATCGAAACATGATGCATGGTAACTTAAACTGGACAAAAACTAATATTGATCAAGATCTTCGTAATGGCGAAGCTATTTTCTTAAATAAATATAGATATGGTCGCGACGCGCAGTCGGATGGCTTTCCAACTGGATCTATTTCCAAATATACCTACTACACTGGTTACAATACACAACGCCGCATTCAGCCACATTTTGAAGCACGTCATATTTGGGATGAAACTTCACCTAGTGGTTATAAAAAATGGAATAAAGATACACGTGAAATGGAGAACTCAAATCCTCCGATTCCTGGTTCTAATGAGGTTTGGTATAACAGTTCTAATGGTTATTATTTAAAACCTAAGCAATTTGGTGTACCAGTCTTTACAATATTGGGTGGGTATGATCCAGTAAATAAAGTAGGTCTACTCTATAAAGAAGCTCGTGGAAACTGGGGGAATGTGTTTGATTTACCAAAAACGAATCCTAATGCTATGACAGCAAATTGCTGGATCAATGTTAAATTTTACACAGGTAAAAATGAAGAAAATATTGCTCTAGCACCTCAACGCATGCAAGCCAATAGTGTTAATAAGCTACATGTAAATCTAGCTCAGTCAGACCAGCCTAAATCTGTAGATCTATACTGTAAAGATGAAGGTCAAGTAGCTCAAAAACTATCTTCAATTGAAATTCCAATCTATTCAAATAATCTTCCTAAGCCTGTCGTCATTGGTAAAGAGAGCGGATATAGCGCTTTACGCAAAATTGAGCTACCAGAACTTGAAGCTGAATTAATGAGTCAAGTTGATAAACCAATAGTGACTCTCTCTCCTAGAGGAATTGAGCTTTACAGATCTTACCGATTGCATGGGCAAGAGCTCTCAATGACAGCTCAACAACAAATGCAACGCTACACACAACAACAGAATCAATTGTATCGTCTAAATCGTTGGGTTAATGCTTATGCAAATGACCTTAGAAGCGGGAATCAAGATGCTCAAGTAGCATTTACTGATTTTGTAAATAAGATTGATTTAAGCAATGAGGCACCATTAGCTAACAGCGCTCCTCTTATTTTACCTGCAATGAGAAATAGTTGCTTGAAAGCAGAAGAGCTTGCAACAGGCAAAATAAGTGCTTATATCAGTGGCAAAAATGGCTGTACTGGCGAAGCCTCTGAGAAATGGATTTATGATGCAATGGGTAAAATCCATAATGAAAAATATGTAGATCATTGTTTATCAAGCTCTATGGAACTTACTCCTTGCCGTAATGACACAGCTAGTCAAATTTGGACTATGGATGATACCAAACAACAAATTCGACAGGGTAATCAATGTCTTGATCTACATGGTGGGCGTGCACCTGATGATAATGGTCGTGGTATAGCAACACGTTATGCCTGTTCAGGAACTTCAAATCAAAGATGGACCATGTTGCAATCCAATAACAGTCTTATTTTAAGTGCTGCACCTAATCAAAATTTAGCATTAATTACAAGTAGCTTATCAAAAGCTAATCCTTAATAGACTTGTAAAGCCTTCTCTTGAGAGGGCTTTACAACCGCATCATGTCGCGCTTTGCAGTCATTATATTTCACTACAGCACTTATAGATCAAAGCATCATACGGCGCTCTAACTTTTCCGCACCTCACTAATTCAAAATTATGATAAAAAAATCACAAAAATTTAGAATAATGAGACTAAATATGTAACAAAATGCAATAGGAGTGCATAGAAATTACGATACTATCTACACAATAATTACAGTGGAGCTACACAATGAAACAATTATTATTAGTCACAGCTATTTCGTTTTCAAGCTTAGCTTATGCTGACAATGGTTTTTATACATCACTTAAATCAGGCATCAGTGATACAAAATTTGACAATAGCAAAGACCAGATCACATTTAATGGATCTGACGTTGATTTCAAAGAAACTCTCCATAATAAAGATGCTGATAAATCTATTTACCCAAATATCTCTGCTGCTGTGGGTTTTGATTTCAGTAAAATTAGTAACATTAATGCTCGTGCTGAATTAGAATACAGCTATAAAGACAAAGCTAAATTTAATCCGGCTATTGAAGCAATACAAGATATCGATGGATCTGAAGCTGTAAATGAAGAGAGTCCATTTGTAAAAGAACTCAAAAGCCAATCTTTAATGCTTAATGGTTACTACGATTTTAAAAATACATCAAAATTCACACCTTATGTAAGTGCTGGTGTAGGTGTAACACGCGTTAAAAATGCAACACAAGTATTTTTTGAACCAGAAAATATGACGGATACAGACAACAGTTTCACTTGGGCGGCAGGTCTTGGTGTTGTATATAAAGTGACTGAAAACGTTGCCCTTGATTTAGGCTATCGCTATGTAGATGCTGGTGAAGTTGAGTTTAATAACTATCCTATTGAAGGGATTAACTTTAAAACTACCGCTGATCTAGTATCACATGACTATTCATTAGGTATTCGTTACAACTTCTAAGAGTTGGTAATAACAGAGGGGGATATTTATTATCCCCCTTTTCTTTGGGCAAAATAAAAGTAGCCTATCTATAGTATGAGTGGCTTTACAGCCTGAATACCTGTCTTAAACCCAATAGACTTATCAATACTATGCGTGGCTTGCTCAATAATCCAATCCCCTGCAATGCCTTCTCTAAAACCTATAAGTGTCAAAGGCTTTTCAGCGGAGATTTCAGGATCACCTGGTAAGTTTAAACTCAACTTTTCTTCACTACGGCGCGATTGATCTAATGATGCTTGAGCAGCTGATTGCGCACTTTTAGCATCTTGATAGATATGCCTGAGCCTTTTGACAGGCTCTCCCTCACCAACTTTTACTTCTTGCTTTTTAGCGCCCTTTTTATCATGCCAATATGCAATCGTGGTACCAACACTATCACTTGTACTGGACGTCATTTCCCAATCACTCACCTGCTGTTTTACTAAAGTTAAACTTGGCAATTCAATCTCACCGCGCTTAACAAATAGCAGTTTCCCACCTGCAGGTTTACACACCACATCGTATCTTTTGGCGATACGCATTAAAAAGTTCATATCCGACTCATCAGACTGGTCAAAATGAGGAAGCTTTAAAGCAGACACTGAATTACTCACAATCGGCTCTAGCCCATGTTCTCTCGCAATCTTAGTCACGACAGCAAAAATAGTCGTACCTTTTGGCCAAGAGCGTGTTTTTTGCGAAGATAGCGAGGTCATTCCACTTTTACTGGTCAATTGTGGTAGTGCACGGCCACGGATCACCATTTTTTCAGGTGGACCTGATAACGATACTTCACTGACGATAAATAATCCCATATCCGTCATATCATAGTCATAACCCATAGATATTCTTAATTCAGCACCTTTTTTAGGCAACTCAATTGGATTATTTGGGTCATCTATAAGTGCAATTTCACAGGTATCAGATTCATAACCAGTGCCATCAGTTACCGAAATAGATTCATACATATCTTGGATAAGTACGGTTATATCAGCATCATTCGCAATCACAGAAAAACATGGTATTAGTCCCATAGTTTCACCTTGCGCGTCTCAGTACTCTGTTTTACTTCTGGTAATTCAATCAGCACACCAGCAGGCAATAACGCCTCATATCGAGATATCCCAAAGTTTACCCCTAGAATGCGCTCAACTACTTTGTTATTGGTATGGCCATAGTATCGATAAGCGATTTCATCAAGCGTATCGCCAGCTTTAGTTAAATATTGCACCATGTTAAAGCCCTACTGCATTCATAATTCCAGACAGCAAACCTAAACGTGCTGGACTATCTGAGTATTTACGCATATTAATCGTGAATTCTTGACGGCGTGGCACGCCAAATGCGGCAAACTTGGTCTGACCTTCAGTGATGCTATTAATCACCCAATAGCCCAAAATCTTGCCTGTTCCACTGATTAGTAATTGAGGAATGCCCGTCGCAGCCAAAGCTCGAAGTTCATCAATCTGGCCAGTGCCCCCCTTAAACTCAGGATAAACCACGCCTGTTAATGACTGCGTATCTTCACCCGGCCCTAAAAACTGTAAATTATCCCAGCCACCAAATACCGCTTGTTCACCCCACTTATAATTTGTGGTGCGGTTTAGTTCTTGGTAAGCAGCTGTATAAATGCAGAACTTATATGAGCCAAGTCGCATCATGGTTAAAAATGTACCGTAGATCTGACCGTCCATTATTGACTATACCCCGCATCTATCATTGAGCCACGTTGGGCAACAGCATTAGCTCTATTCAGTTTTTGCATCACTATGTTGGCAATTTCATTTGGATTTTGTCCTGGTGCAGCAGTCACTGTGAAAGATTGTGTAATGTTCTGCTGTGGTACAACACTCTTTGTATTTGCTCCACGAATCTGAGGAGCTGGCCCAGTTCGATATGGCACACCGCGCGACACTTGAGGCTTCTTCTGCTCGGATGATCCAAATCCAAAAGTACTTTTAACCGAACCAAAAAAACTATCAATACTAGGGGCTTTATTTGCTAGATCCGCAACCTTTCCAATGATTCCACCAATATTCTTATGAATCCATGCTAGCCCATCTACAAGCTTGGTAACTGGTGTTAAAACCCAATCAATGGCAGTACCAACAATCTTGCCAAAGTTTTCGCCCGCACTTGTTGCATTTTTTAATTGCTCATCCGTAGCCTTTGTTGGGGCTATAAGTTTCATAAACCAGTCATAGACAATCCCAATGCCATTACCAATCATTTGAATCACAGGCTCCAACCATGTCATAGACTTATACAAATTTGTAAATGATGTGATTGCTGGTTCAAGCCCCTGTTTCAAGCCAGTCCAGAACCCACTAAAAAATGCTGAGATTCGATCCCAATATTTATAAATCATTACACCTGCAGTAATAGCCGCTGTGGCAACAATTCCCCAAGGGGTACGGAGTAAAACAAAACCGACTTGCTTAATAATAGGAATAATTGCACCAAAGCCTGAACGTAAAAGCCCCAACGGATTAGACAGTGATTGGAAAACTTTACCAGTAACACCTCCCGAAGTAGCTAATCTAGCAAACAGTCCATTTGTCGTGATAATTGGCGATTTAATTGCCACCAGTGCCAGCCTTGCAACCAATAACCCAAGCTTGAAGGCACCTAGAGCAACAACAGCCGTAACAATAACCTTGGTTAGTTTAGGGTGCTCTTGAGACCAGTCAGCAAAAACCGAAACCACGCTACCCACACTTCCCATGATTGAATTCACCACTGGCAACAGCACACTGCCAATATTTACAGCCAATTCAGCTCCCCTGTTTTTGAAGGTTTGCCATTGTGCTTCGGTGGTCTCCATACGAGCCTGAAATTCTCGTGTCATACTCCCTGATGCTTCATCACTGTTAGACAAGCGGATTTGTTTTTCTAGCTCAGTACGGTTCTCTAATAACTTTGAAAAGGTATCCCAATGCTCGGCGCCAAATAATGTAGCGACTGCATCAATTTGTGATGTACCTGCCTGCTCAATCCATTCACCTGGTTTCTTCCCTTTCGGTGGAACCCATATCTTTTCTAGTACAGATTCTTTCGGCAACTTCTTAATGGCATCCATCACAGAATAGATTGCACCGACCGCATCTTTTTGCATCATATTTTCTAGTTCATGCGTTTTTAGCCCTAGCTCATCAACCATGGCCTTAAATGGTTTCGATCCAGTATTTGCCGCACCAAGTTTAGAAAACACGGCGTTTATTGCTGTTGAAGATGTCTCTGATTTTTCACCTAAAGTTAATAATGTAGAGCCTAATGCTGCCGTTTCCTTGGCTGAAATTTTAACCATGGAGGCCGTACCCCCGACACGCTGCATAAAATCAATGATGTCTCCACCTTTAGCAATAGCGTTGTCATCTAGATAGTTAATTGAATCCGCCAAGTCCTCGATGTTTTTAATTGGGATCTTATACATATTGGCGATCTTACCCATATTTTCAGATAATTCACCTACGGGTAATTCAAATGCCGTTCCCATCTTGGCTGCTACACGGGTAAATTCGACAACCTCATCTTTGGCGACTCCCATCCTTAAGCCTGAAGTCACCATTTCACCAATTTCATTGGTTGCGATCGGTAATTCACGGCCAAGCAACTGAACCTGTTTCACCATGTCATGGTAGACAGGAGTGAGTTGGCCACTTTTATCTCGAGCTCCATCTAACTGTTTTGCAATACCTAACATAGCCGTTTCGAATTTAGCAGCCATGACAATAGGTGCACCAAAAGTCACAGCTGTTGCAACAGTTGCACCAATTTGACTTTTAAGCTCTTGGAACTTTTGTTGATTTTTCAGCCGTGCCGATTCAACCCGATTTAATTTTTCTTGAGCTTTGGTGAGTCGGTTTAATTCATCGGTCACACTTGAATAGCGTGCACGCAAATTATCAACATTCTTCCCCATACTTCCGAATGTGCGAATAGACTCACCCAACAAAGACTGCTGTTTTTTAACGCGCTGAATCTCAGACCCAATTTTACCTAGTTGGGATGTGGTACTACCAATGGCTGTTCGCAAAGAACCTGCGACTTCACCACCAATTGTAATAATTGCACTTAATTTCTTGTTTGCCATTGCATAAAACACACCAAGACCAATATGTAATTTTGGTATTTTTATGGGTATTTATTCATTATTCACTTATGCAAAGAAAAACCGCATTTAAGCGGTTTCTCTAGGTAGTCCATCGCACCACCACAACAATCTTGAAATTGGTAATTTCTCAACTTCAGAAAGTGGCCATGATGAAAAAGATGATAGTGCAAGCACATACTGGCGAATGTCGATTGCACTTATTCTGTAAAAAGTCGGTATGACTCTTGAATACGTTTATAGTCCTTCAGCCCTAAACTTTTAATAAAGTCTGGTGTAATTTCACACAGATTCGCAAACATCGTGATTTCCTGCTCAGCATCTGATTTACCCTTTGCCTGTAGTTCAGCAGAGAGTAAGTCTTGCACGGTTGGCTCACGCATACTGATCTCGCCTATGCCACCATAAGCACGGCTCAATGTGATCTGATTCGTGCCTGCTTCTTCTTGAATATAGTCTTTTTTAATTGTCATTTTACATTCCTAACGCTGAGCGAATATCCGCTAATACATCTGTGCCATTAATAATACGAACCATGTTGATCACATCAATTTCATGAACAACAGCGCCACCAATTGTTTGCTTGTAATAAGTTAAAGATAAATCATATTTATCTTTTGGTGCTTCACCAGCCTTGGACGTACCTTGACTAATCTTGGTGATTTTCCCAGTGAGGTTATGCACGACAGGCGTTACCGTGCCGTCAAATGATTCCATCGCTTCACGCACTGTAAATGATTTGGTATTTCCTTCCTTAATACCGAACAATGAAAGCACGTCTTTACTGTGTGAGTTTAGGGTGAAATCTGCTGTTAATTTTTCCATCCCCATCGTTATATCAATTGGAGCATCCATACCGCCAGCGCGATACTCTTCAGTTTGAAGTGATAGCTCTGGCATATTGGCTTCATCGGTATTCCCAGCAAAGCCTTTACCATCAACAAAGAGATTAAAATTCTTACGAATATCTTGTGCTACAGCCATTTCAAATGCTCCTTAAGAAAAAATCTCTTTGATATAATCATTGACCAAATGAGAGCGGAAAATAATATGCTCAGCTGGATAGACTGGAGTAAAGTCAAAATCAAAATAAACTTTCCCCTGCGCAATTTGATCTGCTGAATTGAGTTCAGGATCTGCCCAGCACGAACCACCTAAAATAGCGCCGATATTGGTTAAATGACGTAAATATGCATTCACGCCTTCAATCACGTCAGAAACATAAGTTTTGGTAATACCGCGATCGACAGCCCATAAATGCGCAGCTTTTAAGGATTCATCGATCATATCTGCTGTACGGACAACACACAGAAATGCCCATTTTTTATCGCTTGAAAGCGTACGGTTACCCCAAAGGCGATAACCATTTTGACGAATAATAGTAGCGACGTTGTTTTCATTGAGTAAATTTGCACGACAGCTAGCATCACCCATTGCAAAATCAATTGCTCGTGATGTACCAATGATACCGTTGATTTCTTGATTCGATGGTGACCACCACCAACCACGCTCATTATCTGATTTAGCAATCAGACCAGCAACGCAAGCACTAGACCATTCTTGTGACGTTTCACCATCGACCGTTTTTAGAACCTTAGGATCAACCAAGAAAATGCGTTTAGAGCCAAAGTCTTTTGAATATGCAATTGCATCTGCATCATTGGTATTTGGGCCATCTGCAATAATCACTGCTTTTAAGCGTTCTGCAATACCAGAGAGTTCAGCAACAACTGGATTTGATGTTGCAGGAGTTGGATCTACTGTTGCAGTACGTGTATGCGTGAAGCTGGGTGCGATTAAAATTTTTGGTACAAAGCCAACAATGTTTTCTGCAGCCAAGAAAGCATGTACGCCTTCATAAGTACCAGTATTTGCATCAACGCCGCCCAGAACATTAGCTAACGTCGCAGCCTCGGTTTCACCCTCTTCAATACGTACAACCACCAGCACAGCACCAATTTGATCAAAGATAGAATCAATGGCTTGAGGTAAGCTCCCCATCTCGCCCAGTTTAGCTGACACAAGTCGAGAACCAGCAATCAGCACAGGTTTATTGAGTGGGAAAATTAGAGGATCGGCATCTGGAGCCGACCCAATGATACCAATGGTCGAACTTCGAACTGTAGTAATGGGACGTGAACCATCATCTACTGTGACGTTTTGAATCCCGTGTAAAAAAATA
Source organism: Acinetobacter celticus (assembly GCF_001707755.1). Classification (GTDB taxonomy): domain Bacteria; phylum Pseudomonadota; class Gammaproteobacteria; order Pseudomonadales; family Moraxellaceae; genus Acinetobacter; species Acinetobacter celticus. The sequence goes on from NZ_MBDL01000010.1 coordinate 261,047, forward strand.
TCGCTCATGAATCACAATCTCAATTTAAGATTTTGGTTCATTTTTGCTTTTTAGTCAGTACTTTTCATTATTCACTATTGCACTAGTGAGCAAATATTTAGAAACCTTTTTAGGATAGTTTCTCATTTTCCAAAATTTCCAAAGCTTCACTAATATTATGAAATGGCACACCATTCAAATCATTTGGATTTTTTTCCCACCATTTTGTATTTAAGAGCCTAGAAATAGTATTTTCATCAAATCTATATTTAATAATCTTAGCTGGGACCCCACCTACTATTGCATATGGCGGAATATCCTTCGTGACCACGGAACCGGCGCCAATAATAGCACCAGTTTCGATATTAACACCCTCTAATACAAGAGCACCATGACCAATCCATACATCAGAACCTATCACAACCGGCGAATGATACTGATGCTTTTCCGATCTTAAAAAATCCTTATACTCTTTCAAATTAGGAAATTTGTCAGAGTTATATTGAAAAGAATGTGAACTTAACCAATCAGTTGGATGCTGAGCAAGACCAACCTGAACATCTCTTCCTATTGAGCAGTATGAACCTATTATTGTGTGAGGATAAATTACAGTATTTTGATTGACACAAGTAAACTTACCTATTTTTACTAATTCCTTAATTTCACAATTAGGGCTTAAATGAACAGGGAAGTTAATTTTACAACTACGGCTAATATGAGAAGCTCTAATCTCACATCCTTGTTTTAACAAATCACACACATTCACATCAGAAATTGTAAGCGATTCACCGATTTCAAAATTTCGTACTCTTCTAGTAATTAACCGTTTTAAAGACTTAACCTTCATATGTCAATTCCAGTATTTTTATCACTCCACACAAGGATAACAAAAAAATATACAATTAAAATACAAAACTTAAGAGCCAAATACGTTACTGCTTTAAAGCAGATACCCACATTTCATCAACTTTTTCATCACTTAAGCCAAGTATGTATCTCATCGTGAGAATACTGTCATCTGTGCGCACAAAATTAGTCGCTTCTTTAAATCCAAGCAATGTCAATTCACGTGTAAATTCATCCTCAATTGTTAGAATTTGAGTTTCAATTGCTTCTGATTTATAGCCGTTTTCTAAAAGACAGCGTAAGAATTGATAGCGTGTAAGCGTTGGATATTGTGAACGCTTGTATTGAAGTTGTTCTTCTTCAGTTCGTATATCGATCCATTCTGTGCCGTTCCACTCTGTATGAAATTTGGTTGGCTTTGGTGTTTCATGTTTCAATATTTCTTCATCTGTCATTAGTCGATATTTAGATAAATCAATCCAATCACTGACTATCACACTATCTTCAAAATATCGAATATCTGAAAAATCGTTATTTATAAACTTTTGCATTATCGCAACTCCGACCATTTTCTAATTGTATTTCTTGTGGTCACTTGATATGTCGAGGATGGTGCTACAGTAAACGTTATAGGGTATGTACTCTCATAAAAATCATCAACATCAATAACTACAAGACTATCAATTTTTACTAAAAAAGGTGTTGATAAACTCCTGTCCATAATAGTCAATATAACTGTTATTGCTTTTTCTGTTGTATTTGTATATGTAGTCTCTGAAACCCTACTAGACGTTACATCTTGCCATGTCTGACCGACCCCAAAAGCCTGATCATTCAAAACTTTACCTTGTGCGGCGGTTAAAGCTTGCGTGGATGATGTGCTTGTCAGAGTGTTATTGAGTGCTGTTTTATCAAGTTTATTAGCTTGCAGTAATTTCCCTTGCTCTGCTGAGAGTAATTTTGCAGATCCTCCAGTAGTAAGATCATCAACAATAGGGATTTGTTGTTCTGAAACACCAGTAATCAAACCTTTAGCATTTACTGTGATGACTGGGATTTTAAGATTTGAACCATACGTGTTTGCAACAACACCTGAGTTTGCTAGTGTTAATACTGCTGAACTATTCCCTGAGCCATCAAAATTAAATGAACCAGTAGCAGCACCAGAAAAGCTAATTGTGCGAGCTGTTTGTAATTTTGTTGCTGACGCAACATTACTGTCTAATGTTGCTGTATAAGTCCATGGTCCATATGCAGCGCCAGTACCCGCAGATCGTATAGCAACCTTGCCAGTAACATAGCCATACGCAATTTGCAATTTTCCAGCTGATTCAAATGTTTGTCTTGTCTCTACATAAATGTATTGATCCGAAAATAACGGTTCATTTATTAAATCAAGACCTGTATAAATCAAGCAGCGGGAACCAACTGGACATTCATCAAATGATTTGAAAAATTGGGCCGTAAATGCATCTTGATAAAAATCTACATCACGTCCAAAGGCATCTTTAAATGAACCACCTCTATTGACTTTTAGTTCTGAGAGAAGCTTGGCTTGCTTGGCAGAGACAGGTTTAGTTGCATCATTGGTGGTCAGGTTATCGACTATTTCATTTCGACGGATATAATTTTCATCAACCCATTCCTGACTCGCATAGATCAGTGATTCATCCAACAAAATTTCAACGACACTACCATCACGGACATTTTGTGTGAATTTAAGTCGGTATTCACTAACACCATCCGGATCAGCCACTTTAAAAAATGGGGCATGTGAACCATGAGAGATAAGAACATTATCCGCAATAACTCCCATTTCTCGAATCCAGAAGCCACCAATATTTGATGGAATAATGGTCTCTATCACAATGTAATTTGCAATCGCTGGATGCATTGCGTATTTAGTGACAGTTTGGCGGTGAACTTCCTTAATTAGAGTTGTTCTTGTTTTGGTTGGTGTTGGAACAGACCCATTACCATCACCAAACGCAATATGTGTGATATTTAGTTTTGAATTGTTGGCAATCGCAGTGGCAATTGCAGCATCACCAACATTGGTTGTGACGTTAAAATAATCACTCATGCTTTAGGCTCGCTGGAAAAAGTGAATGCTGTTTGATGCACAAGAATATTGCGGATCGTTAAAATTGGATTTGTTGTAATCGTCAAATTGGTCAAATGTCTTGAAGCTGCTTTTGCATCAGAAACGAGCCGATTGACTTCGTAATAGACTTCTTGATTTAAACTTTTCCCAACTAAATCCAACTCAAGATTGAAAGTACCTGGTGTCAAATTCGGCTCAACCTGAAACCATTCGATCAGCTTTACTTCATAACCAAAGGGTTCTAGCGCACGTTTGATTGCAGCTGCTGTTCCTTTCAATTTGTGCTGTTGTTTTGAATCTTGGATCACTTTACGTTTTAGTGAGTCTTGCCAATTTTCATCCCAATAATCTACTGATCTTTGCCATGCAATAAATGGTAAAAACTGCGATGGAATAGCATCAATATCCCTAATCACCCGAATTGTTGGTAAATCAAAAGTACTCCTCCCAACTTGAGCAATTTTGCGTTCTAGCTTGCTGGCGTTCGGAGGCAATAAACTATTCATTCAATCCCCCAATAGAGATCGTTTTAGCAGTACAAAATGGGTGGTGATAACTATCCATAACTAAATCGTTTACAGGTACAGTAACAACTACACGCTGAATACCGTCCACGTGCAAAGCTGCATAAATTGCAGATCTATAAATGCTTTCCCCGTTCTTTTGTGCATTTTTAATGTATTTGTCTAAACGTAAATTTGCAGTTTCGAGTAGTAATGCATCTTCTGCATTTTTACCAACATAGAGTTGAGCTTCAATTTGATAATTTGTTGCCACGCTAGATTTAACAATCGGTCTATCACAGACTGGCCGTACATGATCAGGATCCAAAGCCTTTTGAACAGCTGTGATCAATTCCGCGGAGGCTTCACCATTTACGCTATCAATCTGAGTAATCACAATATCGAGTAGATATGGATTGGCCCCATCTGAACGTACTTTAATGCCATCGACACGACCATCAGCGGATAGAGCAAAATAGCGATATGCATTAGCAGACCCTGCGGTATTCATACCATCAAAAGATAATAAGCAACGCTCTCTCAAGCGTTCATCTGATTCATAGATTGCATCAATTGGAGGTATAGCGGTGTCATCTGCAGGCGAGACTAAAAGCCGGATTAATCCATATTCTGTTAGTGCTAAGTGATCTAAATCTGATTTTTCAGCATAAGCAAGTAACAGTGAGCGTGCATCCGCATTGCATTTGGCGACATACAGCATTTCTAAATATGCATTTTCTTGAAGCAACTTAGTAACAGGTTCAGATTCACGCTTAAGTGTTTCACGGATTTCGGCCTGTTTTTCTGATTCATGCAGTGCTATAAAACTTTCTTTTCTTTTTTCAAAAAGAACCTCGAAGCTTAATTCACTGATCAAACTTGGCGGTGGTAATTGAGAAAAATCGACTGTACTCATTGACCCACCACTATTCCATCTAACTGAACGGTTTTGCCGTCTAAAACATATTTACCTGTGATTTTTAAAGTGATCTGACCAAGTTGTGCACTTGTAATATCGACTGCACTGACAAGCAAGCGAGCTTCCCACTTCATTAGTGCTTCAGCTGTTACTGCATAAATATCAACCAATGCGCCCCGATTTAGTGGGGCATCAATTAAAGAAAATAACTTGGAACCATAATCACGGCGCATCACGCGTGAACCAATTGGTGTATTTAAAATATCTGCAATAGATTGTTTTAAGTGTTCAAGGCCAGATAACGATCGGCCATTTAGTGCATTCATACCCATTAATTCACGCCTCCTGTATTAGAGCCACCAGATTGCACACCTTTATGCGTATGACTTCCTCCAATACTTTTCCCATTGTGCTTGACATCAGATCCGTTAAATTCAACAAGACCATCAACGACCAAACCACCATTAATAAAAACTTTTCCACCACTGCCTGATAAATCAATATTTAATGTATGACTGGCTTTGTCATACTCAACCACAGTGCCATCCTCATAAATATGCTTTGGATTTTCAGTAGTGCCCGCATTAGGGAAGGCAGTTTGAGATAAAGCAAAAGCAATTACGCCTTGAGACAGATCACCTGATGGTGAGAGCACTAAAACCTGCTCACCTTTGGAATAACCACCATTCCATGAACGATCCTTACCTGCTCGATCTTTCGCCCATTCAAGGTCAGAAACGAGCTCACCATCAAAATCGACTGTTGCTGTGCCTGCATCCAAATCAACAGCATGAATTCGACCAAAACGGATTAAATTCGCAAGAATCCTGTCCATCTGCGCCAGTGCATAACTCATGGCACCTCCTGATTCAGTGATAGTTCTTGGTATTTATCTTCATGACCTAAACCAATTTCAGGCGAATAGCTAAAGACAGGAGTTGGTGTAACCCCTGATCCTGCCCAAATATTTTCACCGACTAAAATTTGAGTAGAGAAGTCCACGCGCCATACCTCAAAACGATCGAGTTCAGGGAAAAATCCATCTTCAGAAATATCTTCCAGTGAACTGCTTCCAACACCAAGTTTCCCCAGCTGGGTAAAGTGCTTATTCTTAAAAATATAGAAAGCAACGCCTGCCGCTAGTTTTCGGACATTAATCTTGGCTCTACGCTGATTAAACGTATCAATAATTCGCGCTTCAAATCGGGCAATCAAAGGCAGTTGCTCTGTACCCATATCACCCTGTTCATCAATATCAAAACTGGTGAGTTCAAGGAGCAGTGCTGGCAGTTCTTTTGCTGTTGGGGCTTTACGTTCTTCTTCGTCACGATAGAACTGAACCAATTGAAAAACTGGAAATTGCGCTCTTAATTTGGCCTCAATCACATCATGTAATTGATCTAAATTCACACCTGCTATCGCATCTGCCATTTCAATTCATGCTCCAACACTTTAAAAAATTGTCTTTCAAAAGCCGACCATTGCATTACGTCTGACTCTAAAGATTTATCAATAACATCTTGTACTGGATGCCCTTGCTTCTCAATTGGTAATCTTTTTCTGCCTGTTCGCTTAAAAGCGTTACCTCTTAAAGAGATAGCTTGCTGTCCAGGTTTGGGCCCCATAAAAGCACCCTTCAGATACTTACCTCGCGTTGTCCTAACACCACCTTTAAATTGTTGCCCTCCATCTATATAAGGTAAATCAATAGGGTTCTGTCCAATCCAGATACCACCAAATCCTCCATCAGAATTAAACTTAATTTTCATCAGCTTTAAGCGTGTTCTGACAGCAGCATTTTTTAATTTTAATTCTTTAGCCATTGATCTTGCTGCTCTAACACGCAACCATCTAGACATCTTGCCAATGGTTGTTTTGAAAGCTTTTTTTGCTTGCTTTTCGGTAGGTTCAAGCTTTGCAATAATGGCCTCAATGCCCTGTGCACTTATATCGAGTGAGATCATTCGTTAATTTCTAGCTTAAGTATCGAAAGACCTGTGCCGTCTTGTTGCGGATAGGTCATGACATAAAATTTACGACCGTCTTTAAGCAGTAAAAAGTCACCCCGTTTTACACCTACAACATCTGCTGATTTACAAGTGAAACGAGGTTGAGCATCATCAACCTCATACTCACCAAGTTGAGCGTTTAAATAGGGCTCATCAAAGATTCCTGTAATGGACTTATCGTCTGCCCCATCTTCAAACTGTAAAGTGGCTGTTACGGCAAATCCGCCCACCGAATCAGTCTGAAGAAACACATCCAAATTCTCCCAACTTGGCATAGGCTTTACTCGGCTTCTGCAGCAGCTTGAATCGCTTCAATTAATTTATCTTTGGTGAGAGAAGCATCTAGCTCAAGTTCATATTCTTGCAAGGCAAAATCAATAAGTTGGGCTTTAGTCAAAGTAGCCAAATCAATTTCTTGATCTTCAGCATCACCCTCTACTAAAGTGCCACGGCCACGGCGTAACAAATCTTGTGCCAAGGCATGCGAGACTTCGACCTCGTCACCTTTTTTACGAATTTCACCCTCAATCACTACGGCAGAAGTTAAAGCAATTACAACAGTTGTTTTCATGGATATATGCTCACAAAAATGGAGTGGGAAGCCACAGTTGTGGCTCATCAATTAGACAGTTTTCTTGCCGTAGCAAATGGACTCAGTGTTACGCAAAACAAAGTCCACATCTTGGAAGCCCACAATGCGTAAGCCACCTTTAGCACTTAAAGAATACGGATCAATAGTGATATCCAAACCGCCCCACATCGCAATGATCAAATCTGCGAAATTACCGAAGAACACATCGCCCGCTTCAATCTGATTAGTCACCTCAGTTCGATAACCATTCACAGTATTCCCTGGCTCCCAAATCGTACTTTCCGTGCCAGCACCCATTCTTGGTGCTGTTTTAAAATGACCACGCATAGCGGCATTAATCACATAAGACATACGATCAACATCGGCATTGTCTGAAGCAATTTCAGATTCCATCGCCACCATTTCAGCAAAGGTTGGATTTACTGCTGCAAAGCTCACGGCGTTCATGCCAGAAATATTTTTTAAACCCAGTGGTTGATTGTCTCCACCAGTACCGTAATAAGCTGCTTTATCAATTTTCAAAGCCAAGGCACGGTTTAAATCATTCCAGACCAATTGTTCTGCCGCTGGTGAACTTTGTTGCATGAGCTTACGGCTGATCTCAACACGACCACCCACTGTTTTGGGGCTTAGTTTTAATTGACCTGTTGCAGGGCTAGACCCTTGCACTTCCTCTTCTTCACCAAGCCAATAAGCAGTTGCACCACCTGTTTGCTTTGGAATTTCGGCATCACCCACCAATCCATCCATAATGAAACCTAAGTTCATAATGGTTGAGCGGTTACGTAGCATTTCAATGAACATATCGGCACGGTGATCGGTTCCAACCAAGGTTGCACCATTATTGGAAGTACCGACTTCAAAAACGCGACTAAGTACATCCGCAGGCACTAAAATCCCTTGAGCAGAACGACCATAAGCTTTTTGTGCCGCTTCTGAACACTCCAACTCAAATGCGGCTGCCTCACGGTCTGCTAACGTTGCATTCGGCAACATGGCACGTACCGCGCGCATTAAACTAAATGAACGTGCTTCATCACCTGTTAGACCAATATCGGCATTATTGCTTTTCGGCTGTTCAGTAATTGGTTTGCCTTGATTACCATGCATACGCTCTAAAATTGCATTTTGTAATTCTGCTGGTGATTTATTTTCATCAATGTACTGGCGTACCAAATCACCCGCGCCAAAACGCTCACCTAATTGCATTAAGTCACCGACGCGTTTACGTTCTGCTTCTGCACCACGTTCTGCCGTGTCGTTTACTGCACGCACCATTTCAATTTCGCCAAAACGCTCACCTTTGTCATTGAGGCGTTGACGGACTTGGTTGCCATCTTTATCTGTAAAGTAGTCCCAATTCATACGATTTGCTCTTTGCTGATTCACTGGAATAATTGCTATAGGCTCATTTTGTGGAACGGCAGAGTTATTTTCATTATTCACAATTGCTGAACGTCCAACCCCCACATTGGTATCCGCTGGAATAGACACAAGGGAAATTTCATAGGGTTGCCATTCGGTAATCAAATAAACATCATCATGCTCGCGTTGCTCTTTTAGGATGGCCTTCTTAATGGTGTAACCAACACTGATATTGGTACGAATCAAATCATCAATATCTTGTAGAATTTCCTCGCCACGTGCAGATTTGCTCAAACGAACTAATGCACGTCCTTTACGCTGGGAATGATCTAACCAAGCATTTTCAACCACACCCACCTGATCACGGGAGTTATGATCCATTAAAAACGGCGCACGGGTATTCAAGCGCGAAAAATCAACCGCACCTTGATTGTGATCTAGAATTTCCACACCAAACCAACGGCCTACTTCCGTTTCACTTGAAAATGAAAGTTCGACCGTTCGCTTTTCCATATCAACTGTGAAGTCATCGACGATATAGTTACGAACCAGCTTATCTTTATTAAAATCAGGTAAAGGCTTTGTTTGAGAAGCATCTCGAGTCAACGTTATGCCTGCTAAAGTCAGTGCTAGATCAGTTTTCAAAAATTTCATTACATCCCCTCTTTTGGACGCCCTACTGCGCCTGCTTGTTTGCGCCCCATACTGGCAAGTACCATTTCTTCCGCTATTTCTTTACTGATGCCCTGTGCCACTAATTCATCAATCATGGTGCGAGTATCGCGGGCAATCTCAGCCCATACGGTTTGCGGATCTTTACCCTGCTCACGAATAATGGCTCCCGCAGAAGTCAGCATATTGTTCTTCGACTTTTCTGCTGCAGTGACATCAGCAGATGGATCAATCCAAGCCCAACGGCGTGGTTGCCAAGTGACTTGGGTATAACGGTCAATATCTACGGCTTTCAGTGGCACATTGCCTTTCTTAATTACGCCTTTGAGCAATGCATATTCCAACCATGCGAAATAGACTGGCTCAACTAAAGCTTCAATTAACCATTGTTGGAGTTCTTTCCAATGTTCACGCTCATCTAAAGTTCCCTGGCGAATACTTGAAAAGTTCACTCCCTCAAGGTCTGAAGCTAAGTTGTTATAGAGCACGCCCATACCTGCAGCCATTGAGCGCAACATTGCTTTGTGAAAAGGTAGGAATTCACCCGTTGGATAATTGGGAGACCACTCTTTGAGTTCTGCCCCTTCAGGCAACATTGGGAACTCACCCGCTTGAGATTCAATCTGGATTTCATCGTCCTCTTCAAACTTGGGACCATAGCCATCTTTCCATTGAATGAAACCCATTTTGTTGGCAGAAACACGCGCATTCACAATCGCTGAATCTTCAAACTCAGAAAGTTGCTTCATACGGAATAGACTGGTGGCCGTCCAAGGCATGCCCCGTTTTTGCCCGACAATTTCTTCTAAATAGCCATGAATGACTTGTTCTGCCGGAACACGAATGTAATTCCCTGAACCAACGCGATACTGTTTTTCTTCTTCTGAGTCACTATCAAAGTAATAAGCAATCGGTCGTCCAAATTGGTTAAACTCAATACCCTGACGGATAAAGCGACCACCTGAGAGTTTTGCGCTATACATGATTGGGCAACGCTGAGCATCAATCATTTGCAATGCAAAACCATATTTCCCTGCATCAGCACCACGGATAATCCTGACAAAGAACTCACCATCTTTGGCTGCTGAAATCACACAAGAACGTTGGAAAGAACGCCAAGACTTTTTGCCCTGAATATCGCAGTGATGTTTCTTATTCCAATTTGACCATTCTTGTTCCACGGCATCGCAAAGTTTATTGTCTAGTTTTCCCTGTGCATTGCGGATCTGAGCCTGAAGCGTTACACCTTGAGGCCCAACAATATTTTGATGGGTTAAACGCAAATAATTTCGGCCATAATCATTATTGGCACATTGTTCACGACTACGTGCAACTAAGGTTCGTTGATATCGCTCTACGATTAAATCAGCTGGTAATGGTGTAGATGGCCAAGCGGAAGTTAGGCGGTCGCTTACACCTGCTTTAAACCAACGGATAGCATTGCGAAAAACCCGACTCCCTCGTTTTACCACTGACTCATCTTTTACAGGATTCATCTGCGTAACATTCGGCACTTCAGCAATTTGACGTTTAAAAATATTCATAACAAGCAATTACCCCAATTTAACCCGTACAACACGACCAAACAGACTTTTACCTGATGCTTTCGCCTGTTCTCGACTGACTTCAGCACGGTATTGATTACGCAATCGAATCAGCGTCTCCATTGGGGTACGGTATAGCTCACGGTTATTAATGCGATATCGCTCTTGGTCTAAGCTGGCACGACCTTCGATGACCGCTTCTAATGCTGTTAAGGTTTTTTGCGCATGGCTTCTTAAATCGGCATTTTCTGAAATAGATGCGAGATCCGCTTTAATCTCAACTGCGCCCGATTCAAGCTCCTCCACCTCATCTGTACCAGCATTCACTGCACGAAGTGAAAAACCGTAATGTCCAGCTTTATAGTCTTTTGAGATATTTGCAGGCACGCTGAATACATGCATATTTCCCTGCGCTGTAGATTGCAGATCAATTGCACTTGCACCACGTAAATATGCATAAACTGTCCAATCAGATGCAGGGTATGCCGTTAAATTCAGATTAAATTTAAACGTCGTACCTGCTTTGATTTGGTTGGGAAACAATTGACCACTCATGTATTTTTCTAACCCAAAATGCGCTTTTTCTTGGTTTTATCATCATTTTTTAAGTGGTTTTTTTCATTATTCACAATTGTAAAAAACCCCGCATATAGCGAGGTTAAATAAAATGAAACTTAGTTCATTTTTCAGTCTTTCGACCCTTTAAAAAGTTTTTAATTTTTTTAAATAAGTACATAAATAAACTTTCTTTTGGAGAGGCTATATACTTATTTTGCAAAAAAGTAATTAAAATAACTACTGAGCTATAACAAAATAGATATTTGAAAAAATCAATTAAAGACGGCTTAAAATAAAATATAGATGCAACACCACATAATAATTGTAAAATTAAGGAAGAAAAGAAATATATAATTGGTATACAACATATTACTAGTATTCTATTTAAAAGGTGCTCACTTTCATCGTAAGCTACTTTTACTAATGTACTCGTTCCAAAAAAAAATACTACAAATATAAAAATTAATAATATTGTCTGACAAATCAACAGCTTTCCATGAAAAACATAAAGCCAGTTTTTTTGAGGAATACTTTCAATAAAAAAACCTTTGAAAATTAGATTCAATAAAAATAAGCTTAATAACAAAGTAAAAACTTGGGCTAATACTGCTTTTAGATATTCAACTCTCATATAATTTATATTAGATTCTAAAGTAAGAGCTCTATTATAAGCATTATTTCTTATTCCCAAAAACCCTTTTCCTTTTAATCATAGTATGTTTAGGTGCTGGAACGACTACCGATACAGAGATTTTTTTAACAGCCTTCTTTTTCAATACTGTTTTAACTTCTGTAGTATTTTGATCAACCTCTTTCTCAGCCTGAGGTTCATCAATCTCAATAGACATGCGCTCAGCCACGCGCTTTAAATTCGGTTGCATAATTTTTAAAGCAGCCAAAGCATAAACACGGCAATCAAGTGCCTCATTACGAGCCCGATCTGGCTTGTGCCACTCACGAATAGGTTGCCCTTTGACATAACGAATAATTAATTTTTCAGCCGTTAATTGTCGGTACCACTCCATTTCCCGATCATGTGGAAAGTGACAATAACCAGGGCCTTTCTTTTCTAAATCTAAACGGCGCATGACAGTCAGTTTTGCTTCATCGACCCCAACAATAAATAAATCAATTTTCCGTTTATCTTTACCTGACTGTTTACGCTGCGGACTTTGCACAATTGGCATCCCCCAGCCGGCACGCCCTTTAATCGCAAAGACTTTCCTGTTTCTACGGCTTTTTACATATTCATACGCACGTTGTGTGTAACCTGCGGTACCACCCGTATCTAGACATGCAGCCGAAATACTCAGTTGAGCCCCCGACTCATGCATATAAGTATCTTCTAAAATATCATCCAGTTCTTCCCAAACTTCATCACCCAGTGGATCGCCCCAAAGCACTCGATAATCTATAGACCAACTTTCTTCACCTACGCCCCAAGCGACAATTTCCAACTCAAGCCGATCCATCTGCATATCTATGCCACAAGTTAAATACACACCAGCATTCGGTATTTGAGTTGTGTATTCTTCTGCACGAAGTTGCAGTACTTCAGGATCTGCTTTGTCTCCGTTTTCTTCATAAGTTTCACCCAGCGATACGTTTACAAAAACTTGTAAATCATCAAGAGCCAACTTATCTAAATAAGACTGCACAATGTCACGCATCTTACGAAAAGTCGAAAGCATCTCTGGTGCATGAAAACTAATATGTCCTTTAAATGGCTTTTCTGCCTTCCAACCATGCCCTAATTTTTCAGCATTTCGAATTGCAACAATGCGTTCACCATCAGACCATACCTCACCACAGCATTCACAGCGATAAGTAGCAGTATCAACTTCATGATCTTGATCTAAATCTTCCTTAGCATCTTGAATATTGCGCGATTTACGGCCCACCCATGTCACATTTTCCCACCGTAAAAATTGAGCTTCACTACAATGAGGGCAAGGTACATAGTATCTACGCATATCACCTTGCTTAAAGGCATTCTCAACGCGACTCGCACCAGCAATAGTCGGTGTACTCGATTCGGTTCTTAATGCTTGATCACCAAATGTGGCCGAACGCTGGGCAAGTAGTTCAATTGGATCTCCCTCTGCTGTCGCTTCCATCCCATCAATTTCATCGGCATGAGTAATAGGCGCAGAACGTGAACGCAATGTTTTGGGTGAACCGGCCCACGAAAACATCAACCAGCCACCGACATAAGAAATCATACGACTGTTATTCACACCATCACGGCTTCTTGGCTTGGCCATCTTTTTAGAAATTGATTTATTAGCCTCAATCATTGGACGAAGTTTAGTTTCTAAGAATGTTTGAACATCACCCTGAGTTGGCTGTACAAATATTTGTGATTTGGGTTCGTGAGCAATAAAGTAACCCGTTGCACATTGTTGAATTGTAGTTTTTCCTAACTGTGCACCAGTCATATATGTAATACGGCGTACACCATATTCTTTAATCGCATCAATCATGCCACGCTGGTATGGTGCATTATCAAAATTGATAGGACCAGGTATCGCATTACCAACAGGAATCTTAATATTTTTTTCAGCCCAATCGCTCGGTAAAATATCTGGTGGCGGAACCAAGTGATGCATAGAGCGTCTTATAGCATCAAGAACATCTCCATAATTGCTAAAAATTGAAAGGTCACTCAAGATCCTCTTGCTCCAGCTCATCCTGCGCAGATGTTTCAAGCGCCAAAACCAACTCAGCTTTTAATTTTTCTTTAAAAACGCGCTCATCTGTTTCACCAAGTAATTGCAAAACTGCACGCTGAGGCACATTCATAATATTCGCACGTATTGCAGCAAAGACCATCGCCTGTACTTGCTCAAATTCAGAAATTAAAGCCACTTCACCTTTTTTAGTCGCTAGTTCTAACTCTGCTAATTCTGTTTCCGCTTTCTGCTTTCGAACTCTTAGTAATTCAATATCATCAGGTATTCCACTTGTTGCATCTTCAACATCTCGATCTCGCAACCAATTCGAAACGATCGCAGTATTAAATTTCCACTCCTGCCCACGACCGCCTTTCTGAATATACGAACAACCACTACGAACCCAATTATCAATTGTTGGTAGCGATACACCAAAGATATCAGCTAATCCCTGTCTGGTTACCTCTTGGCCTTTAATAATTGCAGACATAGAATCCCCTTTTTACTTCGATTTTCAGAATTAACTTTTAAAAACAAATATTTATAGAAAATAAGACATAAACATAAACTACGGTTCTGAAATTCACGCAGATATGAAAACCTGCGAGGTCTTTGCCCCCGCTTGGGGTGACCCTCTGGAAGTACCTTGGGAAACTATTTTTTCATTGGTATTAGATGTTTCGGTCTGACCGTTGCATAGCTCTCTGTCCTGCTGGATGAGAGCTTGAGCACTCTTGAGTTGCTCTGCTACGGCGTCTGCTCTTGCGGCATACCGAATAAGAAACTCGACATCTCTGTCGTGAAGTCCGCCTGTTGTGGCTGCATGATGACTGACGGTGCTGTCGGTAACGATGGACACATCGGGACATTTCTTGGCTTTGAGTGAGTCGCGCAAGCTGAGATTGTTAGCGCGATACTCATCAATAAGATTCGCTTCATTGTGCTGTAATTCCTTAATCTTTTCAAGGTACTTAGCCTCAAGTTGCTCTTGTTTTTTGTAACTATTACGCTCACGATTTAATGCTTGATCAGCCTGGGCTTTAAGTTCTTCAAGCTGATGCTCATAAGTCTGTATTTGTTCTGTTTGAGCGCTGTTATATCCATAGTCATAACAGCACCAACCAATGAAAATACTGGTCAGTAAAAAGCTAAGAGCAACGATGAGTTTGATATTCATATCGACCTACTTCAAAAATAGAAGTTTTTCTTTAGCACGGCGATTCGCCAGTCCACTAATGACTTTGCCATTGTCATAAATCCAGCGGTCAAACTGATTTGTAGCCAATTCAAACTTCGATTGATTCAGTAGAGTCAGCATTGTGCTTTTTACAAATGCTGTTTCACCAATGTTGTATACGAATGAAGCAAGTGCATCGAATTGGTTTTGATTGGGTTTTACTTTAATGTGCTTATCAAGGCACGCATCTACCCATTTGCAATCATTCATCAACCACAAGTCTGCTTGACCTTGCGTACAGGTATCACCTTGTTTTACTGACACACCATTAGGGTACTTGATCGTCCCATACCCAATAGTCCAAACACCGCCAGTATCTTTATACGCTTGGTTTCGAAAGCCTTCACTTTCACGAATAATGGAATAGCCGTGGTCTGAAATATCAAACAATCCACTTACAACCTTGGTTAATGAAAATCCAATCAGCGTTGCGAGTGTTTTTAAACCATGACAAGCAATAATTTCATCACCAGCAATTACTTGAGACTGTTCAAGCTTCCCACCTGACATTGCCCGTAACCATGAATAAGCCTGAGCTACTTCTGTTGTTTGATTTATGCTCATTTTTTCCCACCACGTTTAAACCAATTTTTTAACATCTCCATGAAGAAGTCTTTAAAGCCCACCTGCTTGTATGCACCTGATTTAATCCAAGCGATAATTTCCTGTAAAACCAAACCACCAATAGCACCCGTCAAAAACCCGATACCACCAGCATGTTCTGGTTGCAATGGTGTGATTTGTAAAATTAATAGTGTCAGGTAATGAGCTGTTAATGCACCCGATAAAATAAACACAACATAATCACCAGGTGTTTTAAGCTGTTCTTTGTTATATCTGGTCACAACACTCGCTCCCATTAAACCTGCAATAAAATATTGAAACTCACTTAACATTTTCATCACAGACAATAAAAAGTCATTCCACGACATCAAGACGCACCCAATTCATTTTTACTTATTGTTTTAAAAATTAGCGTTTTTTTCATTATTCACAATTGCAGGCTAAGCTGTTGCTTACTTAATTCCATATTCTGAATTTTTAGAACTATGCGTTCGGTAACATTAAAAAAAGATGCTAAATCGGCAATTGAAAACCCGCTCTTCATCATTTTCCTGATGCCCTCATCGCGTTTTTCTAGAATCATATGGGCACAGTGTGAAAGCACTAATAGTTCACCACCAAAAACCACCGACAGTTTTTGAGCATCGATATACCCCAAAGCCTGAACCAAGCTATGCCGTACTGTGAGTTTTTTAAGCTTTGGCACATATAGCAATATCTGCCCCTTGCCCGACCGCTTTTCTGTTTTATATCTTGGACACTGGCTGACCAGATAAAGGGCCTGATCTCTCCCAATGACCTCAGCGATACTTTTTAAATCTCCACTTAACCCGTTTAGGTTATCCATGAGCCCTCAAAACCTCGCATATCTTTTAAATACCAACATTGCTGCATCACGTGCATGTTCATTCGTGCGACCAGTCCAACCCGTCATACGTGTAAAATCTACTGCTTTCTTTTTTGTTGCATTTGAAGCTGGGTGAATCATCTTGTAATTAATACCCTGCTCTTTACACCAATCTTCCCAAATCTGCGCATCACGCTTAACGGATCCAACGCCTTCACGTACTCCAGCACCACTTTTGGCTTGTCGGGCATCCATGACACCAAACCAAGTCCGTAAACGTGCATCTTCGATATAAAGCGTAATATCTTGAAGGTCATGCTCATTTTCATATTCAAGAACACATTGCATGGCTTGAGTAATACTGAGTGATTCCACTCTTTGAAGCTCACCACCTGCGCCGTGATCAAATGCCACGGCGAAGCCTGTATGAACGCCAGTATCGATACCAATGAGGATTTTCAAATTACAGCCCTCTTTTCATATGCAGATTTAATTCGATTCTTTGTTTTGGTTCTGTTGGGCCTGTATCGAATGTCATAACAAGACTTACAAACCGATTCATATCTCTTAGACGTATTTCCACCAACCAAAGCAACAATACGGTGCGACCAAAACTCATCATCCAACGGCCAATATTCATTGCATTCGATGCAGAGTTTTTCTTTGCCCAATTCTGTTTCGATGTACTTACTCGGCTGATCAACTTTATTCACTTTGCTAGGCATGTCTAAACACAGATTCACAGCGCTTTCACAGACCGCGCTTTCTTTGATTTTTTGAGCCTGCGCAGTGTTGATGGTTAATTTGTTTTTCATCATGCCAGTACTCCACCAAAACCCACTTGCTTGAGATACGACTCCCATTTCTTGGCTTGAACTGGGTTTTCAAGTTTCATGGCAATTTTTGAAGCCAGTTTTTCGTAGCTGTCACCTGGTTCACTGAACTTACCTGCAAATTCAGAATGGTGAGCTAGCTTTTGAGCGAATACGGCAATCTGTTTTTCAGTCAGGTGTTTCGGTTGGGAATCAGGTTTGGATGGTTGGCCATGGACAGGTTTTGAATACTTGGTTCGGTAAGCTTTGACCAACCAATCTGCAAAATGGAAATTCATCAGGTCGTCACAGAGATTATTACCATCGTTGTACATTTCAAATGCGCGCTTCTCTCGATCTCCCCAACTTGCCGTCATGAGATATTCAAAATCCAAATCGGGATCGATGTCGTGAAATTCTTTACGAAGTTTTTTAAAGCAAAGCCAGTCTTTTTTATTTTTAGATTCTAATGAGAGATTCTTTGAAAGATTCCGTGTCCCAACGTTGGGACTCTTTAACGGAATTGTTGGGACTCTTTCATGGAATTGTTGGAACTGTTCCGTTGTTGGAACTGTTCCACTGTTGGGACTGTTTAAATCATCATTTTCAGCATCTAAGAGTACCGTTATTGGGACTGTTTCCCGACCATTCACACCCATTAATTGATAAACTTTGACCTGTTTTGTACGTCCTTTTCTCTCACCTGTGTCTACAATTAAACCATCCTCAACAAGCTCATCGATGATTTTTAAGACAGTTTTACGGTCCATTTCAGTATCTTCTACTAATCTGGCCATACTTGGATAAGCACAATGATCTTCACCCGCACGGTCTGAAAGTGAGAGTAAAACCAGTTTTTTGAGTGGTTTTAAGCTCCCGCCTTTCTTTTGTTTCTGGCGTACTTTCCAAGCCCAAATCGTTGCATCTAAACTCATATGGGTTTACCTCTATTTGTCGTCTACGCACTGGTGTATTTGTGCATCCAGTTCGGCCAGTATTTCGTGTAGTCGGTGAATGACCTTAGACATGTCTATGGCTTCTCCGCGTGTAATGCGTCCGTCTGCCATCATTTCTTTAAATAGCGTGTAGACGTTTCCGCCTTTCATCCCAAAGCTCAGCACCAAATCTGTGAGTGCTGTATCTCTGCATTCGGGTATGTCAGGCAGGTTGATTGCGACTTTGCCGTGTTGGGCATTGAGGCTTTGCAGTATTCGATAGTCGTTGGTCAGCACCATCAGCTTGGATGCTTCAACTAGCGTCAAGTGATGGGTGTCTGTATTTGGATTAACTTTGCTATTGAGCACGGCGGGACTTTTGATGCCCATACGGGGTGCAAGTGCATTTGCCCCACCTTTGTAGTCGTGCACGGTGTGATAAGCAGCATCTAATATGTTCATAACGGCTTCCTTTGAACGTTTTTATTAGATGGGAGCTTTATTACTATTTTTAGTAGAACGCTTAATAGGAATTTGGCCTTTTGCTAAATCTAGAATTTGATATTCACGCATCAAAGGAATTTTCTTTTCTGGCCATTGGCTGATCGCCTGAGAACTAATTTCTAACTTCAAAGCCAAATCTGCGACATTGCAATTCAAAAGCTGCAGAGCTTCTTGTTTTGTCATTAATTTTACTCACAAAGGTAACTTTTCTTACCTTATTAAACAGCATAAAACTTACCTAGTCAAATGGTAAGATTCCTTACATCAACAATGGGCTAAATCTATGGAAACTCTTGGTACACGCCTAAAAGCATTAAGAAAAACAAAAAAGGTGACTCAACAACAGCTTGCCGATGCAATTGGCGTATCTAAAACTTCTGTAATTTACTGGGAAAAAGATGACAACCTTCCTAAACATGAAAGCCTTATGGCTCTATCTAAAGTTTTATCAGTAACACCTGATTTTCTTCTTAGTGGTAAGACTTCAGATAGCCTAGTAAATAATATTTCCGCACCATTCCCTATTGTAGGTCGTCTTGTACCCGTCATCTCTTGGGTTCAAGCTGGTGCTTGGACTACTGCTGATGCTGTGCCTACAGGTACACAATTTGAAGAATGGTTGCCACCAAACCCTAAATGTGGAAAACATGGCTATGGCCTTACTGTTGTTGGTGAATCCATGCTTCCAGACTTCCGCCCTAGCGACAAAATTTATGTTAATCCTGACTTTCAAATAACAGATTTAAAAACAGGTGATTTAGTTATTGTATCTTGCCAAGGCGACAGTGAGGCGACTTTTAAGAAGCTTATCGTTGAGAGCGGAAATATGTATTTGCAACCTTTGAATCCAGACTGGCCAGAGAAAACGATTGTTTTAGAAGATGGTTGCAAATTAGTCGGCAAGGTTGTTGGGTTGTATCGGGATGTCTAAGTAAATTTTCAAACTAATGAAACATTAAAAAATCTTAATAAATGTCGCACTTTAGTAATTGATCTATTTTTAATTAAAAGGGCCTGCTATTACAGGCCCTTTTATCTTATTCTTCATCTTCGACTAAGGCGTAGTCTTTCTGCTTCAATTCCATTTCTTCAATAGTATCTTCCAATTCTCGCTGCTCATCATCTGGCATTAATTCAATTTTTAAAGACTCTCTATATTGTAAAGCTTCAGCCTTTAAAGTGAATTTTGCTTGTATTCCCAACTCTTCAAGATAATCCTTAACATTAGTCAAAGACGTTTTAAAGAATTCTTTTTTATAGTTAACCTTATTAACACGTTCATGATTAAAATGGTGATGAAGCTTTTTCTCAAGTGTTGGCGCATCTTCACTATAAATCATTGCATGCACATCAAATGTAAATGGAACTGAAGCATCTCCTAATTCTTTGACGCGATCCAAAGGCTCAAGACGTCTAGTCATTCCAAGCTTTAAGATATCATCGCCAAAAGAGCCTATATTTGAAATTACATAGACGTGTCCTGCTCTTGTTTGTTGTGCCATTGATAGTACACGCTGATTTTTTTCCTCAGCATTTTTGAGTTTTTCTATTAGCTCTTGCATTTTCAAATCAAATTTAGCTTTCTCATCATCAGTTGCCAAATCAAATTCTTTTTTTGCTTTTTCATAAGCTTTTTTAAGTAATTGTTCTTCTTTTTCAGCTTCTTTTATTGCCCGTTCATATTCTTTCCTTGCCTTTTCCTCCTCACGAATTTGTTCACGAATCTCTCTCTGCTCTTCGCGTTCTCTTTCTTTAAACTCAAGTACTAATGTAGCCCACTTCAACTCCTCGACTCTTAATGCGAGATATGATGGGTTAATTCTGGCATTTCTAAAAGCTTGTCCATAGTTATTTAAAAGTACATAATCATCTTTTAAAGCTTCAATTAGTTTCCCAACATTGTCATGCCTTAAACGTGATACATGCACATCTGCCTTACTATTAAAAGCATTTGTAATAAAAGCTATAGCTGTAGTTTTTCTGTTTTCTTCAACATAATCACAATCTGCAACAACACATTGCTTAATGGCAGTTTTGATTTCAAACTTTATTGTCTTTAATCTCTGAGCCGCATCTAAATGCTCGTATCCATCTATTAAATCTTCTAGAATTGCCTGATTAGGCAATAAATACTCATCACTGTAACCTTGAATTTTATTTTCGAGTGCATTACAGGTTCTTTTCAACTCCATAGTTTTCTGGGCTAAACTATAATAATCGCCAAGTATATTTTTTGCTTGTTGCTCTGTATTAAATAGAGTTTTTTGAGAATGTTTTTCTAAAAAAATTTCTACATTTTTAATTTTTTCTTTTATTTGAAGTTTAAAAGCTTCAGCTTCAGCCACAATCATTTGCTTATAAGCTTCATGTGATTTCAGATTAGATTCATATTCTCGTTGCCATGTAAGTTTGGCATCCCTTATATCATTGGAGCATTTTTCTTTTTCAGATGCTATATGCCCAACAACATCAACAATACCTTGATATTTTTCCAATTCATTTAAACGATTTTCTAAAACTTCTTTTTGATTTAAAAGTCCGCTGATTTGCCTATAATCACTACTTGCTTGAGCTTCAAGTTTCCCAATTTTTATAGATAAATTTTTATTATTATCTATAAGACCTGCTTCATTAAATTTTAACTCTTTGTTCTTTTTGTAAAAGAAATAGATAACACCACCTGAAGCTATTAATAGCAAGAAAAGAAAAATTCCCATACATTTATCTATTATTTAAAATTCAACTAATTTTCAAACATTATTTCCTTATTTTCAACTAATTATAAAATATTTATTACGTACTTTTTTAAACATCCTCTTGACTAACATAAAACTAAAAACCACTCACGGTAATTTTAATTACCAAATACTTGACATTAAAAGTAAGTTATCTTACATTTATCTCACGAACAACAAAAAAAGCACATCAACTCTCTTACCTTTTGATGTGCTTTTACAACTTAATGCGAGATAAGTATGAAACAAAAGCCTATGCACAGTCAAACAACTCCTATCCTATTCCAACATCCTTCTGAAGCAGAACTACGCCCTCCACTTCGCTCAATTATTTGGGCGAATGTACGCGACTTCGCGCTATTCATTGCTCTAGCTTTCATCTGTTGGGTAATTATTACCACTGGCCTAATGACAGTGTTTGGCGGGTAAGGTGGCGTGATGGATATTCAAGCAGAACAGCATGAAGAAACACAGGAGCAAAGTCATGAAAAATAGATTTTATCTTGCATGTTTCCGAGACAATGTGGGTACCAGTGTTTCATTTCAATGCAAGGAATTTAGGGGTTATCACACAAATATTGATAAAGCCCATGTGTGTACTTTGGAAGAAGCTCAGTACCACTATAACCATGCACGTGAATATGATTTGCCAATCTCAGCCGATCATGTTGATGCTTTAGCCGTTTGGAAGGTAGATCACCAATATATTCCTAGTACAACTCAACCATTCACGGATATTCATAATACTTATGTTGCCTTTGAAAAGGGTGTATGGGATGGCAATGATGTTTACTGGTTAAATATCGATAAATGCAACACATCAACTGATTTTGACGAAGCGTCCGTATTTGGTTATCCAATCGCTAAAAAATTAGATCCTAAATATGTGGTTATTCCATTTAGCATGGCTGATCAAGCAAAACGTCGTACATTTGATTTTAGAAAATTAAATAAACGCAAAATGGTTCAAGGTGCTGGTTTAAAAACTCCAGAACACTTAAAGAAAGCCAGTCGCAGAAAAAGTAATCCAATGACGCGGTTTAACTGTCCATCTTGCGGGAAAATTAGTTGGCAAGAATATCCTTATGATTTTGAAGGATGCAAAGATGTTTATTGTGATGAATGGAGGGCGACATCATGATCTTAATTGAAAATGATTTACCTGAAGAAGTGGTGCAAAGTTTGAAGGGGGTGTCTTAAATGGCTTGTCTAATTAAAATCTCTGAATTTATTAAGCGAGTATACGGCGCAGAAGATGCAACGCCACCAACACCTCAAACCATCACTCGCCAGTGCCGTAAAGGAATGCTTCCAGCGGAGCAAAAAGGCAGAATGTGGTATGTAAAATGGGATGTTTACCAAAAACGAACGGGTAATCATCTTGTAGATCGTGTGCTAAGTAACTGAAACAATCATTGAGGTTATTAATGTCTAGACCACGCTCTAAAAGAAATAAAGACTTACCTTTAAACCTGTATCGCGGGGATGGAATGTTATGGAGATATCGCCATCCCATTACAGGTAAATACCACGGTATGGGTGATGATAAAGCCAAAGCAATAATTGCAGCTAGAAAATTAAATGAGTTGCTAGTACCCTCAATTGACCTTGTTTCCCGTGTTATTGGCGAAATTACTTTTGGTACTTTTGCTACAGAGTTTCTGGAAAATAAACGCCGTAAAGACGGAAAAGCGATCGCTAAAAATACAAAGCGTGCGTATGTAAACTATTTGAACAGATGTGAAGAATGGAGCGACTTATCTCTATCATCCATTACCTTGTTTATGACAAATGCCCTACTGGATGAGTTGCCAGCATCAACCAGTATTGGTTGCCGTAGTTTTCTTGGCGAATTATTTGATGTGGCCATCAGTAAGGGCTTAGTGGACGATAATCCCGCCAAGCAGACTATTAAGCGATATCGAACCAAACAACGTAAGCGCCACACGCTAGAGGGATTAACGGCTATTCGCATGGCATCCCCACTGTGGCTTCAAAATGCGATTGATATTGCAATGCTGACAACACAGCGACGTGTTGATATCGTAAATATGAAATGGTCTGACATTGCTGATGGTTATTTACATGTAGCGCAAGAAAAAACCACAGATGACCCTGAAGATGAATTCGAATTTTTAGAAGGTGCTGGCTATGTGCGCATTAAAGTTAGCGATGAGCTTCAGAAAGTTTTAGACCGATGTAAGGATCATATTTCAAGCCCTTTTATTATTCATCGTGCACCAAAGAAAAAGCATGGCCGACCATTAAAAGTTGAAAAAGAACACTGGACTCAAATTGATGATCAGTACTTAACTCATCAATTTCTAGCAGCTGTTAAACGCTCTAATGCATATCCAAATTACATTGGGAGGCAAATACCTTCATTTCATGAAATACGTGCTTTATCTATTTTTATGCATAAAAAATCAGGTAAATCCGCTCAGCAGTTGGCTGGACACACCACGGCGCGAATGACTGAAGTCTACGCATCTGGTCATGAAATTGCATGGAATGATGTTAATATTGGTATTTCTTTGCCATTTGCAGATGTGACATAGAATACGTCTGCAAAACTATTTTTTAAGTTATTGTTTTCTATAATTTCTTTAAGCTCCATTTTTTCAACAAAATCTCATTTAAAATAAATACTTATCCTAATAAAAATCATACAGATAGTTCTATTTCACGCATATAAATATCAAATATCAATAAAAGGAATTGTTAGTTGCCTATGTTTTTGCCTAAAATACAGCATTAGTTATTAGAACCATATTTTTAGGTAGCTGTCGCCATGACCTTTGTTGTCACTGAAAACTGTATTAAATGTAAGTATCAAGACTGCGTAGAAGTTTGCCCTGTAGATTGTTTCTACGAAGGCCCTAATTTCCTTGTGATTAATCCAGACGAATGCATTGACTGTGCGCTATGTGAACCTGAATGTCCTGCAAATGCCATTTTCTCTGAAGATGAATTGCCTGAAGGCCAAGAAGTCTTTATTGAGCTAAATACTGAACTTTCACAAAAATGGCCAAATATCACTCAAATCGGCGATCAGCCTGCTGACCGTGAAGAATGGAATGGTAAAGCAGATAAATTACAATATTTAGAAAAGTAATTTATTGAAGTTTATAAATAATAAAAAAAGATCAGCAATTGCTGGTCTTTTTTTATACCGAAAGCACACATTTCATTGCAATATTTTCAAATTTTCTCAATCATTTTAGATTAAAATATAACGAGTTTATAAATAATTGATTTTTATAATGAAGCATTTTATGAAGGGATTGCTTGCAATTACTACAATCCCTCTAATTTTTTTGGCTGGTTGTAATACTTCACCACAAAAAGGTAAAACGATTACCACACCGGATGGAAAACGAATTTTCATCCCTCAAGAACGTATTAGTTTTGAACGCCAAGTTCCTCCAAAAGTCGTTCCTCATGTATATAACGCATGGATTGGTGTATCTGATAATTTGCGACGTGTCCGTGAATACGAAGTCTTTTTAGAAAAGAACGATGTGGGCAATATTATTCCAAGTTTTGAGCTGATGCGCACAGCCCGTGATTGGCAGAAATGTGGCCGTTCACAATATATGGTACCTAACCGTGAGTTATGGGCCAATCAAATCTCAACACTTCGTGTATTTAAATACCTCGTTGCAGCCAATGTGCTCAATGACTTTGAAGTAACGTCTGTATACCGCGATTTACCTCTAAATCAGTGTGCAGGCGGTGCAAGCTCTTCACGACACTTATACAACTCCGCAATCGATTTCCGTATTGGCCCCGAGTTTCCAAAATCAGAAGATTACGCATATATCGAAAATACTAAATTCAGGTTATGTCAGTTCTGGTCGCAATATGGTCAAAGTTTAAATATGGGACTCGGTCTATATGCATCAGGACAAATTCATATTGATACTCAAGGCTATCGTACATGGGGCCCTGATCATTCAAGGAACTCCTCCATGTGTAGCTACTAAGTAATTACATATAAATGACAAAAGCCTCAAATGAGGCTTTTTTTGTAGATAAATTCTACAATCATGAGACAAAAAATTGCGATTCATCGCGAAAGGTTTAAAATACCCTCATCGAAAACAGGGTATTAAAACTATGCAACAAATGTGGACTGACATTGATGCTTACATTGAGTCACATTTAATTCTAGAAGATCCTATCTTGATACAAACCCTAAAACATACAGATGAACGAGGTTATCCAGATCATCTGGCGGTTGCACCAAATCAAGGAATGCTATTACAAATGCTGATTCAAATGAATCAGTGCAAACGCGTATTAGAATTGGGAACCTTTGCGGCTTATAGCACTATGTGGTTAGCACGCGCTTTACCTCAAGACGGCTATATCTTAACCATTGAAGGTCGCGATACCCACGCAACTTTAGCGCAAGAAAATATTAATAATGCCCAATTGTCACAAATCATTGAGCTTAAATGTGGACGTGCTGCTGACGTCATTCGTGACCTACCAAGTGACACTGAAGCATTCGACTTTATTTTTATTGATGCAGATAAACAAAGCTATCCTGAATATTTAGAATTGAGTTTGAATGTTTCGCATTCGGGCACTATTATTGTTTTAGACAATGTGATTCGTGCGGGCGAAATATTAAATTCTGAAAACCACAAACCAAGTATCGAAGGTATTCGTGAGATGTTTGTTGCAATGCAAAATCACCCACGTATCTTATCTTGCACCGCACTACAAACAGTAGGTAGCAAAGGACATGATGGTTTTGCAATCGCAATTGTAAAATAATTCAATTAGAACAAAAAACACACTATGTTTTATTTTAACTATAAATCATAGACTTAAAAAAACTCAACACAGGGTTATCCACAGTATATGAGGATAACTCTGATGATTAATTACTCACTACTTATTTAACAACCAACAATGGCACTGTTGAATTACGGAAGATTGTTGTTGCAATACTTCCCAAGAAAAATTGATGAATTTTACTGTGACTAAATGCACCAAGAACAATCAACTGTATCTCTTGTTCTTGTTGATACAGCAAAATATTTTCAGCAACATCGCCATAGCGATATTCGGTGACCACATCTAACCCTGCATCTTTTAAATATTGCATCGGCTCATTCAATACTTCTGGATGATCACCGACATATAATAAATGACATTGAAGCAAACGAAGTAAGTCACTTTGCGCCACACGTTTCATTAATCCGACACAAGTTGGTGAATATTCATAGGCAAAAATAAAGCGTGTAGGCGGTTTAAACGTAGCACCAACTGTCATAACGGTACAGCTTGCACCGCGAATGAAATTTTCGACATTACTACCAATGGGTTTATTACGTTCTGCAGAACGTTCGCCCACACGACCAATAACCACAATGTCATCATTGCGAAGAAGACTGAAGCTTTGTTCAAGAAAATCACCTTTTTCTTGAATATGTGAAACGGCTAATCCGTATTTTTCTTGAATCATTTCAGAAATATGTTGCAGTAGATTATTGCTATAATCCATCGCGAGTTCACTTTGTTTCTGTTCTAATTCAGCTAACTCTTTCAACAGCATAGCATTGCTTTCAAAGCCAATTACGCCACTAATTTCACCCAAATGATAGCTCGCAGGGTAGTAATCTAGTACTTGCAAAAGCACCAGCTCCCGATGGGTTTGTTTTGCAACCCAAACCGCAGCTTCTGCTAATGCATTAATACACGGAGAAGAGTCAATACAAGCAATGACACGTTTCATAATTAGCCTCTCTTTCTTTATAAATTGGGCTATAAGTTGATGGTTATTTTTAACTTAGCACAACTTTTATGAACTTTGCAGGCTTTTATGTAAGTCTTTTTATTCTTTACCCAAAGACTATCTCGTCAATATTTAACACGCTATATAAATACTATTCTCTATAGCGGATAAACTGTGCGGGATTCCCCGCCATCACTGCGCGTGCTTCTACGTTCTTGGTCACCATACTATTCATACCAATGACAGCATGGGCATCAATATGAATCCCATCCTTCACCCCAACATGCGCACCAAGCCAAACGTCTTTACCTATTTCAATACCCTGAGAGCGAACAGGTTGCTGATAAATCGGTTGTGCCAAGTCCATGCCATGATCAAAAGCATACAGATGACAATAGGCTGCAATACGTACTTGATCATGCAATTGAATCCCTGCTCGCCCACCATCTAAAATACAATGATGGTTAATGGCGACTTCATTTCCAATCTCTAAAGGCCCGTGTAACGTACAATCAGCGGCAATAAAGCTGTTGTCACCAATGATAATTCTTCGGCCTGGCTCTGCAAAAATATGTGCTAATGGCGAGATAAAACAATTTTCACCAATCTCAACGGTTTCCATCTCCATTAAATAGGCCTGATAGTCTTTTTGCCACGCTTCGGCCCAGCCTCTATTTTTGGGTTTCAATGTCCAATATAACCAAGGCATATAATTCAAGCGATGTTTATGCTGTTCACGATATTTTAATAACGGATCTTGATCACTCATCATTTTCTTCTTCAATTATCTTTAACTGTTCTCTGCCCCGTGTAACATCTTGAATTTTCATTGATAAGGGTTGTATTTGATGTACTTGAACTAAGGCAATCACGTGAACACCTTCAGCGGTATATTCTTCGGTATATTCAATATGTAGCTGATTTAATTCATATTGAAAAATAGCCCACTCATTAAACTGACATTGAAAACCCACTTTTTTCTTTTCAATTAGTTCAATTTTTTCAGCCAATAACAAACATTGCCCCGCTGTTCCACCATAAGCACGTACCAGACCACCCGTACCAAGCTTAATACCTCCATACCAACGATTGACCAAAACCAATACATTGGTCAACTCATTGCCTTCAATGGTTGCCAAAATTGGACGCCCTGCTGTTCCTGAAGGCTCACCATCATCATTGAAACGTACATTATGCCCAATTTTCCACGCCCAACACTGATGTGTGGTCGATAAATCTCTATTCTCTTCTAAAAAATCTTTAACAGCCTGTTCATTTTCTACAGGCACAGCAATTGCCTGAAATCGGCTTTTTTTTATGTCTTCCTCATAACAAATCAAACGAGTAATGGTAAACGGCATATTTCATCAAATTTTAAATAATCTTTTCAATTATAATACTTTTTACTTTTAATCCATCAATAAAAAAGCCTTCAATATATGAAGGCTTTAATCTCAAACTTACTTTAACCCTAATTAAGCAAATTGATCACAAACTTGAATCGTTGGCTTAAGCAAGATTAAGGTTTTTATTAATAGATATCCCTCAAAACAATGGATTTTTCTCATTGTGTGAGGAAATTTAACTATTTAGACGGTGAAGTCATCACCTAAATAGACTTTTCGTACCATTTCATTTTCTAAAATTTCTTGTGGAGAGCCTTCTGCAATAACAGCACCCTCGCTCACAATATAGGCATGTTCACAAATTGCTAACGTTTCACGCACATTATGATCAGTGATAAGCACGCCAATGCCACGATCTTTAAGCGTTCGGATAATATCTTTAATATCCCCTACCGAAATTGGATCTACTCCCGCAAATGGCTCATCTAGCAACATAAATTTAGGATCAGCGGCTAAAGCACGCGCAATTTCTGCACGGCGACGTTCACCACCCGAAACACTCATACCCAATGAATCTTTAATATGAGTAATTTTAAAATCTGCTAACAACTCAGTCAAACGTTGTTGGCGTTGTTGCTTATTCAAATCTTTTCGGATTTCCAAAATAGACATAATATTTTCTGAAATCGTTAATTTTCTAAAAATAGATGCTTCTTGTGGTAAATAACCAATGCCTTTACGTGCGCGTTCGTGCATCGCCAAATCAGATAAATCTAGATCATCCAGATGAATTTCGCCTTTATCCATACGGACTAGACCAACCACCATATAGAAACTGGTGGTTTTTCCTGCACCATTTGGGCCTAATAAACCCACAATTTGACCGCTTTGCATGCTAAAAGACACATCTTTAACGACCCAGCGTTTACTATAGTTTTTGGCTAAATGCTTAATACACAGGGTTTGAGGCTGATTTGGTGATTTCTCCATTAATCACTTGCTCCTGGAAATGACTTCGCACTTGATGATGGAATCACAATTTGCACACGACCTGAAGATGAACCCGTCTTATTTGGCGTACCTTCGGCCACAATATCACCCTTATTCATGCTGTATTTTAAGGTATTTCCTTTAATACTTGCGCCATCTTGCTCCAACAAAGCATTACCACTCAGGTTAATAATTCCTGTTTCCGCATTATAAATAATTTTTTGCGCTTGACCTTTTGCAGGCCCTTTTGCAGGGTCAGTCTTTTGCTGAAAACGTGCAGGCCCGCCTGTTGCGGTAATAACACTAATTTCTTTACGACTATTCATATTGGCAATAATGGAGTTGGCCTTTAATTTCATTGAACCTTGTTCAATAATGACATTACCAGAATAGGTTGTAATACCCGTTTTTTCATTAAATGTTGCACGGTCAGCCACCAAAGAAATGGGCTGGTTACGATCAGAAGGCAATGCAAAAGTACCCGCTGAACAGAGTACTAGAGAACCCATTAGCACGGCTTGTTTTAGGAAAGCGTTAGACAATAGTGATTGATGATTAAGGTTCATACTTTCCTCGAATATTAAAAAATTCGTACTGACCGTCATTTAAATTGGCTTTCAGCCCTTGACTGACAAATTCTGCTTGTGGCGATTCCACAATTACTTGTTTGTCTGTTTCCAGTTCACGTGTTTCAGGAAATACAGTTAATTCATCTGTATGAAAAACCATTTTTCCTGTATCCATCAGTTTGGTTGCTTCAACCTGATGTTTCAATATAACTTTTTCATTATCATTATAACCATTTGCAACTTTGGCAAAGAATGTCGCATTGACTTGCCCATCCTGATATACCGATGCGTTTAAGTTATTCAACTGAGAAGTATTTTTTTGTAAATCCTGCTCTAATCGGTCAACTTGCGCACGAATATATAGTTTACCTTGTTCATCCGTTTGGGTTAAATGAATGTTTTCGGCAGAATAGGTCATATTTCGCGAAGCATCTGTTTGAAGCTTATTACCTTTGCCACTGTAATAGTAATAACCACCGCTTACAGCCGCAATTGCAATCGCAGTAACATATAAAACTTTTGTATCCATAAGCGGGTATTTAATCCAAATTCACTGAATTATTCAGTTATTAATGTGGGGCACGGGCAAAATTTTCAAGAAACTCTTGATAGACGCCTTTCGACATCAATAACATATCGCAAATTTCACGAACCGCACCACGCCCACCATACGCTTGTGTTACTAAATCAGCACGACGACGCACTTCCACATGACCATTTGGCACTGTAATTTTCATGCCTGCAATGGCAAAAGCTGATAAATCTGGCCAATCATCTCCCATGTACAAACAATCTTCAGGGTCTAAATTCAATTGAGCACACGCTTCACGAAGTGCTGTGCCTTTATCTTCGCGACCTTGATAAACCAAGTCAACGCCAAGATCTGACATGCGCTTTTCTACAATATTACTCTTACGGCCAGTAATAATAATGACTTTAATACCCGCTTTTTGTACGAGTTTCATACCTAAACCGTCACGAATATCAAAGGATTTAATTTCATCGCCCGAATTGGTTAAAGTCACAAAACCATCACTTAAGATACCATCAACATCTAACACCAATGCTTGAATATGACGTGCTTGCTCTAATAATACATACGAAGCCATTTATTAATTTACCCCTGCCTGAATTAAATCATGCATGCTAATTACACCAATGACTTGATTGGCATCATTTACGACAACAAACTGATTAATTTTTTTAGCATTCATTTGCTCAAGTGCTTCAACGGCACGTGCTTCTTTTGAAATAGTCACAGGATGCGCAATCATGACTTCAGACACGGCCATATTCACGTCAAAACCTTGTTGCTTATCAATTAAACGGCGCAAGTCACCATCGGTAAAAATACCCAAAAGTCGATCATCTGCATCAACAATTGTTGTTAGACCCAAACGTTTGTTCGAAATTTCATATAACACTTTATTCATCGGCGTATCAGGAGAAACTTTCGGTAACTCTTCGCCTGTATGCATTAGGTGTTTTACATGTAATAACAAACGTTTTCCTAAAGCTCCCGCAGGATGAGAACGAGCAAAATCATCTGAGGTAAAACCACGCGCTTCTAAAAGTGCCACAGCCAACGCATCACCCAATGCTAAGGTTGCTGTTGTACTAGACGTTGGTGCTAAACCCAAAGGACAAGCTTCTTGAATATCACCCAAAGTTAGTGCCACATCTGCATTTTGAGGCATTGGGCCTTGGTCATGACCTGACATCGTAATTAAAGGCACGCCAACATGCTTAATTAGAGGCATTAGCATCATAATTTCATCGCTTTTTCCTGAATAGGAAATTGCAATAAGTACATCGCCTTTGACAAGCATACCCAAGTCACCGTGACCTGCTTCACCTGGATGCATAAAGAATGAAGGTGTACCTGTCGAAGCAAAAGTAGCCGCCATTTTACGGCCAATATGACCTGACTTCCCCATACCTGTAATTACAAGACGACCTTTACATTGCAAAATAATTTCGCAGGCTTGGGTAAAACGCTCATCTATTTCAGCTGCCAACACATCTAAAGCATTACGTTCAATGCTTAAAGTTTCTAATGCAACTCTTTGGAAATCAATTTGATTGGGCATATTTGGTGGATTCAAAGCCGTTTTACCTTTTTTAAGTAGCTGTAGGACAGCCCGTCAATCACTAAGAATATTTTTTAGTATTTTAGCATATCTGTATAAACTGAACGGTTATAAATGTTCAAGTTTTAATAACTTACTACGCTTTGTAACAATTCAAAGCAAAAAAAAACCTTAGCCAAATGACTAAGGTTTTTCATATTCTGGAGCGGGAAAGGAGACTCGAACTCCCGACCCCAACCTTGGCAAGGTTATGCTCTACCAACTGAGCTATTCCCGCTTTATGGTGTGCATTATAAATTATTTCATTAAACTGTCAAGACATTATATATTTAACTGTTCAATTAATCAGCACGGCGCCATACTGTACCTTGGCGTGTATCTTCCAAAACAACCCCTTGGTCTAGAAGTGATTGGCGAATTTCATCAGCTTTCGCAAATTCTTTGGCTTTTTTCGCATCTTGGCGTTGCTGAATCAAATTTTCAATTTCTGTTTCAGATAATGTCAGCGCTTCTTGTCCAATATCTGACTTTAAGAAATCATCCACACTGTGCTGTACCAAACCTAAAATATTGGTTAAGTAGCGTAATGTTGAATAATAAACAGCGGCTTGTGTGGCATTTTCCTCTTTTACAGCACGGTTCAGCTCTTTATTAATTTCAAATAAAACGGCAATAGCTTCAGATGTATTGAAATCATCACGCATTGCCACATTAAAGCGTTCGACCAAAGCATCATCTAAAATTTCAACCGTTTTTTCACCATAAACGTGTTGATAGGCTTTAAATGAATGATAAAAACGAGATAACGTATTTTTCGCTTCTTTTAACGCTGCATCCGAAAAATTCACAGGACTGCGATAGTGTGAAGACACAATAAAGTAACGAATCACTTCAGGATGGAATTTATCCATTACATCGCGGATGGTGAAAAAATTGCCCAAAGATTTTGACATTTTTTCGCCATCAACATTAATGAAGCCAACATGCATCCAATAATTAACATATTGTTCATCTGTTGACGCTTCAGATTGTGCAATTTCATTTTCATGATGTGGGAACATTAAGTCTGAACCACCGCCATGAATATCAAAATGATTGCCTAAGCAACAGGTTGACATCGCAGAGCATTCGATATGCCAACCCGGACGGCCATTGCCCCATGGTGAAGCCCACGATGGTTCATTTTCTTTGGCATGTTTCCACAATACAAAATCAAATGGATGTTTCTTTTCTACTTCTACATCGACACGTTCAGATGCACCCGCTTGCATATCTTCAAGCTTACGGCCAGACAAACGACCATATTTCGCAAATTTTTCTACTTGGAAGTAAACATCACCATTACTTGATGGATAAGCTGTGCCTTTGTTGACCAAATTGCCAATCATGCTTTGCATCTGCTCAATATAGTCAGTCGCACGAGGTGCTTCATCTGGATGTACACAGCCTAAATTTTCAGCATCTTTATTCATAGCTTGAATAAAACGCTCAGTTAAAGCTGTAATACTTTCACCATTTTCATTGGCACGTTTAATAATTTTATCGTCAATATCGGTGATATTACGAACGTATTTAACATTCCAACCTTGGCTACGTAAAAAACGGATGATGTAGTCAAATGCAACCATCACTCGAGCATGTCCAATATGACAGTAATCATATACCGTCATACCACACACATACATGTCGATATGCCCTTCTTTGCGAGGCACAAATTCAACTTTTTTACGCTGCTCTGAGTTGTATAGAACAAATGGTTGCATAGACTTTCAAAATGTTTCAACAATAAGATGACTTATATTAACCTAAGCATTATTTTTCATAAAGATTTCGGCGAGTTTTTTTAAGTTTTATCTCATTATTTAGTTTTGTTTTTAATGAACTTCATTCAAAGTTGATCAAGCGCTGTATTTAACCCATCTAGCTCTTCTGCATAATAGCTGACATCAATCATTGGAAGCTAATAACGCTGATGAATGAGTTTTAAGAAAGCTAAAATTTGCTGTTTTAATTGGGTATTTACACCTGTTCATGGCTTCTAATAACAACCATTTGAAAAATCAGGGCCATTATTTTTTGATATATGGGCTATTTCTAGTTTTATACATGTATCTATACGTGCTTAACCATGACTGAACATTTACATTTTTTGAAGTTGTTTCAATAAATTTGCCACACGTAAGGTATGGCTTTTATTACCTTCCTTTTCTAATACCTTGTGTTCGATCCACCACAAATATTCAAAAATTTCTGTTTCACTTGAATTCTGTCGAATCAATTTAAAAATATTAGGCAAATAATCATCGTACTCGTCACGCATTGTCGGATTACGTTTAATTCCTAATGGATCCCATTCTTTCCTTAAAATTTTATGTACCGCGTGCAATAACGTTGCATCACGCGTATGTTCAACATCCATAAAACTAACCTTCTGTATGTCTTTTAATATAAAAATCATAGATATGTCATTAAGATCGTACCTAAACTAATCTTCTAAATTATTTTTTTAGCATCTCATAATACCCTTGCTGTATTAGCTGACTAGCTATTTTTCATTAATTTTTTTCTGGTTGGATGAATATATATTAATATTCAATTTATATATTGAGTAAATTTCATACAATTAACAATTACTTACAACAAACAGAGATACAAGTCTCAAATTTTATTAAAAAACAGCGATTTAACCCAATTATAAACATCAATTTTTACCAGTCAGTCACTTTTCAATATCTCCCTCATTTTAAAAATTTCTGTTTAAATTATTTAACTGCCACTTTTTATTTCTCCCTATTCACGATAAATTTCTAAATCATTCAATCTTTTATGCAGTCGCCATGAATTCTGTATTCCCTAACACTATTTACGCCATTCAACATCTTTCTTTTGAAGATCTCGGCTCGCTTGAAGATTTATTTTATCAATTAGGATTTCGTGTTCGTTATTTTGAAGCAGGTGTCGATGATTTAACCCAAGCCATGCAACACACAGGTCTAACGATTATTTTGGGTGGACCAATTGGTGTATATGAAACAGAGGACTATCCTTTCTTACAACAGGAAATAGACTTACTTAAAGTACGTTTAGAAAATAATTTACCAACTTTAGGAATTTGCTTAGGTGCGCAACTAATTGCACACGCCTTAGGTGCAAAAGTATATGCAGGCGCTGTAAAAGAAATTGGTTGGAGTCCATTAACACTGTCAAATCAAACCAATCATCTTTTGGCTCCGCTTGAAGATTCACCTGTATTACATTGGCATGGTGATACTTTTGATTTACCTAAAAATGCAGTCTTATTGGCAAGTTCAGCGCTTTATCCAAATCAAGCTTTTTCTATCGGGTCACATATTTTGGCCCTGCAATTTCATATAGAAGTTGCGAATGAAAGCCTGGAAAAATGGCTGATTGGACACACCTGTGAATTACGTAACGCCAATATTAATATTCCTGCATTACGTTTAGACAATGAAAAATTTGCACCAACCTTAGAAAATAAAGCCTCGCAAATTATTACGCAGTGGATGGCAACATTAACCAACGCTTAATAATGTTATTGAAAAATTGCCTGTGTAATACAGGCAATGAATTTTCAGCCATGCCTCAGTACTTAAGTTAAGCTTTCATTTTATAAATAAAAAGCATATAAGGAAGCTATCTTATAAATTCGTTTATTCTCATGACGCCCTTACTTAGTATTGCACTCATTCATTTTTTTGCATTAATCAGCCCAGGTCCAGACTTTTTCTTTGTCACCCAAAGTGCGATCCGCCAAAGCCGTAGTCACGCATTGTTTGCCGCGACAGGAATTGCTCTCAGCATACTGGTTTGGTCACTTTGCGCGATGAGTGGTTTACATTATCTCTTTCAAAAAATGGCTTGGTTACAACAAGTCTTGATGATTGGCGGTGGCTTATATCTTTTTTACCTTGGAATTCAACTGCTAAAATCTGCCTTGAATAAAAGCCCACAGTCTGAATCTGACACTATTGAACCCACTGTATATTCTAAAACGCCTTACCACACTCTTTTACTGAAAGGCTTTTTGACCAATATGGCAAACCCGAAAGCCTTGGTTTATTTTAGTAGTGTATTTGCAATTGCAATTAATACAGAAAGCTCTATTTTTCAACAAAGTTCGTTACTCCTCTTAGTTTTTATTGAGAGCCTGCTCTGGTTTGCACTCGTCGCTATTCTTTTTTCAACCCCTAAAATTAATAGCTACTATCAAAAATTCAGTAAAAAAATTGATGGCATCACTGGCGGTATTTTTATCAGTTTTGGATGCATGTTAATTTTAAATCGCGACTAAAAAACTAATATACAAAAGGCACCGAATGAGGTGCTTTTTTTATGACTAATTTAGAAAAAATCCAACTTATTTC
Source organism: Acinetobacter celticus (assembly GCF_001707755.1). Taxonomy (GTDB): domain Bacteria; phylum Pseudomonadota; class Gammaproteobacteria; order Pseudomonadales; family Moraxellaceae; genus Acinetobacter; species Acinetobacter celticus. The sequence goes on from NZ_MBDL01000010.1 coordinate 297,573, forward strand.
AGAACAAAAACCGAAGTTTCAATTGTCATATTTACAATAATTTCTCACCCATATTTAAAGCGCTACGGAGTCGAAATATGAGATGACTTACCTGAAGCAAAAATTGATCTATTTTGACCTAAACCCGTTACCACTTTGCAGTCGATAAATTATTAAAATAATGCTAACAAGAATTCCTTTACTGCTATTGAACCTATTAGACATAAAGACAACGCTTTTTATCAAAAATTGCGGGTAATCATTCCCAAAAAATAGAGCCAAAAAACACATCGACATATCAAAATTTTCTAAAAAATGCTTAACATTTCATGCCAAAAAACCATATATATTTGCCAAAAATGTCACTTTAAAACCTGCTTATTGGTTGACTAATAGAGTAATCACTCTAATAATGTGAACCATGTTTCAGAAAGGATCCGCTGAAACTATAAAAAAAATATTGAACTTTTAAGGATATTAGGAATGAGTCAATTTTCTAAAATTGTATTACCAATAGCATGCCTGCTCTCTACAAATTTAGCGTATGCAGATTCTACAAATTTTAAGCGTTGGGCAGTCAGTGCGGGCTGGATGCATGTGATGCCACAGGGGAAAGCCAATTCCACTCATGTAACAACTGCTGTTGAGGAAGGCGGTAGCTATGGGGTTGGGTCATTATGGGGTGCAGATCTTGAAAAATATGCGACCAACAGTAAGGATCTGACGGGTATGGGAAAAATCATGTTCGATTCCTTTGTCAAAAATAGTAAAAAAGATCCTGAATATAAAGTACCTAACAGTTTAATGAATGGTGCAAGATCTGATATTTCAGGAATTTCAGATTACACTGCTGCTGGTGGTATGGAAGCTGAAAATACTGATACACTGGGACTGACTTTAAGCTATTTCGTGAATGATAATGTTTCTTTAGAATTGATTGGTGGTATTCCACCTAAAGTCGACATTAAAGGTGTGGGAGAAATTCGTGCTGTTGCTTTATCCACCTCTAATTCACCTCCTCCACTTGGAACACCACCCACTTATTTTAATGGTTTACAACTGCTTAAAGATACTTTAATTACTGACCTTGGTGCGCATGGTACAGTCGCAGAAGTCACTGCTTGGACACCTGCGATTACCGCTAAATACCATTTTGGTACATCGGGTAAAGACCGATTCCGCCCATTTGTTGGTGCAGGTGTTACATATGGTCATTTCAATAAATTAAAACTGAATGGCGGTGTTGAAGAAGACTTAATTCAAGCTGGTTATATGATTGACAATATTTTGAGTGGTCGTGCTGGAGAAGCATTGCATGGCGGTAAAGGTAGTTCGACCGCTACACCTGAAGTTAAAGTTAAAACCAGTGATGCTATTGCACCCGTGCTGACCGCAGGCTTTACTTTTGACTTAACAGAACGTTGGTTTACTACAGGTTCGTTAAGCTATATGCCGAACTTTAATAATGTTGCTACGGTTACTGTAACAGACACCTCAACAGGAAAAGAGTTGATTAAATCGACAACTAAAATTGATTTAGACCCATTAGTGACTTATGTGGGTGTCGGCTACCGATTCTAATTTGTAAAAATAATGAGAACCTAGTTGTATTCTATTGAAAAAAACTAGGTTCTCAAATTTAAAAAACTGCATTAAAACTGTGAAGCAATCCATCAAAAATTAATGGAAAAGCCGACTAAAAATAAATTGACTAAGGCTGTTTTTTAAATAATCGCAATCTATTTTTATTATTAGATAAGTTTAGTGAATTATCTACAAGCCCCATTAAGCTTAAATAGAGGATGAAATACTTATATTTCGCTCAGATAAAATCCCTTTTTTAAATATCGAATATACGATCACACCTAGATAGTGAAATATTGAAACATAAAAAATTTAGAGCATTTAAAGCCTGACTAAAAGCATTATCAAACACCAATATACTCCCCCTCTTTAAGTATGTTTGAGTAAGAATTACAGTATCTACCTCCCGCTACACCAATATATTTGTCACATGCTCAAGAGGTTTGGGTACAGCACTGGTTTAAATTTTTTCTTCTACCCATTTTATTGTTAGCTTGAATAAAATCATCACCTTTTTATGTAGCTGTTAAAAACAAAAAAGCCTATCAAGACTTTATAAAATATTGATAGACTTTTGTTTTACAAAAATTATTTTGCTACAGATGCTTCAGTTGTAATGTTTACACTAATTTTATCACCCACATTCGGTACATAAGCACCAATACCAAATGCTGAACGGTCAAATGATGTTGTCGCATTAAAACCAACCGTTTCTGCTTTTGTCATTGGGTGTACGCCTTGTTTATTTAAGACTGCATCTAGAACTACCGATTTAGTGACATTTTTAACAGTCAAATCTCCAGTAATTTTATATTTATTACCACCGACCGCCTGAACTTTTGTGCTCTTAAAGGTAATGTTTGGGTATTTAGCTGCATCAAACCAAGCTTCTTTTTGGAACTCTTTATCTAAAGCAGGAACATTACTATTGATACTACTTAAAGGGATAACAACATTAACTGATGAATTAGCAGGTTTTGCATTATCTACATTTATTGTGCCTTGAATGTCAGAAAAATTTGCAGATGGCGTAGAAAAACCAAAATGACTCCAAGAAAATACTGTCGCTGTATGAGTTGGGTCTATTTGATATGCAACTGGTTTTGCCATTGATAGCGTAGTTACTGATGCAAATGCCAAACCGATTGTTAATGCTTTAATGTTCATGTTTTTATCTCGCTTTTGAATACTAATAAGTTTATAGAATTTTGTCGCAAATACACTGTTAAAGATAAAACGATATGTTGCATCTTTAGAACGATAAATTTGTAAAGATCAGTAGCACTTTGCAATACAGCATTACATTCGGTATTGGATAAATCCTGTTTTACGCGCAACTCGATCATAAAGTCGCTGTGCAATTTCATTATCCTGATGCGTTAACCAATACACTCGGTCACAATGGCGTTGTTTCGTATATATCGCCACATATTCAATTAATTGCCGTGCAATACCTTTCGCTCGAAACTCTTCTAAGACAAATAAGTCTTGTAAATATGCATAAGGTTGAATTGTCCAACAACTCTCATGTTCAATCACATGCACAATCCCCACAATTTCCTGATTTAAAATAGCGACAAACCCATAAATATGTGAGCGTTCTGGCGCTGTTAATTTCGTCCATGTATTTTCAGTGACGTCCAGAGCAAGCTCTGACTGATAAAACTGTAAATAGCGATGCCATAAATTCAGCCATTCTGTTTTATCTAATGTATTTAAATCACGGATTGATACGTCTAAGCTCATATTACTCCCTCTTATTTCAACTATATTTTTATAGCATTTTTTTATATTTAACGTTCAATTTAAACATGCTTGTTCTTTTCAAAATACTGTTTAATAAGGTTAATTTGTATATTTCCTTATTGATAAAAAATACATCACATCCACTTTTCTCATTAAACTAACTATTCAAGGTGGCTTATCATCGACCTATAATCTATGACAAACTTCTATGCTGTTACATTGAATTAGATGCAACAATTATTTTCTGCCCTTTTGGTAAGGGAGTAGAATAGATCTGGGTCACATTACACATGAATGCAGACAACAAAGGGATTCAGATTGAATCTATTGAAGTGAATTTAATACTAAACGCTGAAAGTGATTCAACGGCAGAGCAGAACTGTATTTGCCTAAAATTACTTTAAAAAATTATGTTACTAACAAGCAAATATAAGCGCTTATTTAAAGTTACTAAGAACTGCTCTGTTCCCCAATAAGTTCTTATATTCAAATACAGACGAAACCTATCTTCTAGACTTTCGCAAAATTTTGATAAAATTAAAGCCCCAATTGGGGCTTTGGTATTTTTAGGGCTTTATAACTTTTCAACTAACACACGGTCAACTTGCTTCAGACCTGTCGTTTTTTCACGATTTTGTCGACGAACTTTAATTACTTTCTCTTCGTCCAAGTCTTTTAGCATCAATACAACTGCCATCATAGACTCAAGTGGAATATCTTGACCAATCCACTTTTGTTCGCCTGCGTCCATTAAAGTGATTTCATCACTAATTTGCTCATAAAGGCTCATGTTTTCCTCACTTTGGCAAAATTTGCCAATTATGCTGAATACTTCAATGAATGACTAAATTTTAAACCTTTAATTTTTAATCATTCGTTGAAATATCGTTATTTCAAAAATAAAAGACGCCCCAAATACTGGAGCGCCTTTTAACAATGTACTTTAAAGTATTAAGCTGTGATTTCTTTTACAGCAGCAACAACCGCTTCAGTGGTAATACCAAAGTGTTGATACAAATCTTTCGCAGGTGCAGATTCGCCATAAGTTGTCATACCAATTACACGACCATCTAGACCAACAAATTTCCACCAGTAGTCTACATGTGCAGCTTCAACAGCAACACGCGCACGAATGTCAGCAGGAAGAATCGCTTCACGGTAAGCTGCATCTTGCTTCACGAACTCTTCAGCACATGGCATAGACACTACACGTACACCATTAAGTTGTGCGTAAGCTTCCATTGCCAATGACACTTCTGAACCAGTCGCAATAATAATGGCTTTTAATTCACCTTTTTCTTTCGCTAAGATATAACCACCTTTCGCAACATCTGCAATTTGGGCATCTGTACGAGTTTGGAATGGCAAGTTTTGACGAGAGAAAATAAGTGCCGTTGGCCCTTCTGAACGTACAAGTGCAGATTTCCAAGAAATTGCAGCTTCAACAGTGTCACATGGGCGCCATGTATTTAAGTTTGGTGTACCACGTAAAGAAGCAATTTGTTCTACAGGCTGATGCGTAGGGCCATCTTCACCTAGACCAATTGAGTCATGCGTATATACATGAATCACACGTTGCTTCATCAACGCAGACATACGTACTGCATTACGCGCATATTCCATAAACATGAGGAATGTTGCAACGTAAGGAATGAAACCACCGTGTAGTGCAACACCATTGGCAATAGCAGTCATACCGAACTCACGTACACCATAGTGTACATAGTTACCCGCAGGATTGTCCTGAATGCCTTGTGCACCTTTCCAAAGTGTTAAGTTTGAACCCGCAAGGTCAGCAGAACCACCTAAAATTTCAGGAAGCAATGGTGCAAATGCTTGAATGGCTGCTTGGCTGGCTTTACGTGTTGCTACGGTTTCAGCTTTTGCATTTACTTCTGCAATGTATGCATCTGCTTTAGCCACAAAATCAGCAGGTAAATCGCCTGACATACGACGTTTAAGTTCAGCCGCTTCGGTTGGGTATTTTGCAGCATAAGCAGCAAACACTTCATTCCAAGCTGCTTCAGATTTCGTACCTTTGTCTTTTGCATCCCATGCAGCATAGATATCTGCTGGAATTTCAAATGGGCCTTCTGTCCAACCCAAAGCTTCACGTGTTAATGCAATTTCGTCGTTACCTAAAGGCGCACCGTGGCAATCTTCTTTACCTTGTTTGTTTGGTGAACCTAAACCAATAATTGTTTTACAAATAATTAATGTTGGTTTTGCAGTTTCAGCTTTTGCTTCCAAAGTTGCAGTACGTAATGCTTCTGCATCATGACCATCAACTTTAAGTACTTGCCAACCGTAAGCCAAGAAACGTTGCTCTGTATCGTCAGAGAACCAACCTTCTACTTCACCGTCAATTGAAATACCATTGTCATCATAATAAGCAACAAGTTTGCCTAGACCCAATGTACCTGCCAATGAACATGCTTCATGAGAAACACCTTCCATTAAACAACCATCGCCTAAGAAACAGTAAGTGAAGTGATCTACAACTTGAATGTCATCTTTATTGAATTGCGCAGCTAAAGTTTTTTCAGCAAGTGCAAAACCAACGGCATTAGCAATACCTTGACCCAATGGACCAGTCGTTGTTTCAATGCCTGGTGCATAACCTAATTCAGGATGACCCGGCGTTTTTGAATGTAATTGACGGAATGATTTTAAATCGTCAATTGAAAGCGCATAGCCAGTCAAATGTAGTAATGCATACTGCAACATAGAGCCATGACCATTCGATAATACAAAACGGTCACGGTTTGCCCATTGTGGGTTGGTCGGGTTGTGATTTAAGAAATCACGCCATACCACATCAGCGATATCTGCCATCCCCATTGGAGCACCTGGATGTCCTGAATTTGCTTTTTGCACAGCGTCCATTGCCAATACACGAATTGCATTTGCAATACGACGTTCGTTAAGCGGGGTTGTCATAGGTCAGAGTCCACAAATGGTTTAAAGAGTAAGATGAATAGAATTCAAAGATAGCTGTATTGTCTTAAAAAAAGCGGAATGGGTAAAGCCTAATGGGCAATATTTCGCTATTTATTCATCCGTAGCTGTATGGTTGGGTGCTTATTGCTCACTTTCAAGTCAATCTGCTTTGAATATTTATTATACAGCACTTCTTTTGTCTGACCATCGAATAAAAACCATCTTAAAATAAAGCCGATATTTCTGGGTTAAAGACAATTAAAAGACCATGTATAAAGAAAACCACTTAAAACCCATCTTTAAACTTCTAAGCGTTTCTTTTGTAACATCACCAAAAAAACTTGAGTTAAATTTGTTTTTTGCATATCCACTAAAAACTAAATTATTTAAAATCAATCATTCACTATATTCCAATCTAATACGTCGCACATAAAAATCGATTAGAACAAGGTTTTCAAAGATAGTCATATTCAATTCCTCAAATTCACTAGAAAATTGATTTGATCGCTACAATTTAACACTCATCATCTGCTTTGTTAGAAAAATTGATCCAATAATTCCTGTATATCAGTTTTATAAATGCACTTATCAATTAAAAAGTCATGAAAATGAATTAATTTTAGCCATTTTGGTCATGTTGAGCTAGTCCTCAAGGCAAACTCGATGTAACATATTGCGTCTTTAAAATTAACTGTGATAGGACTTATGCGCGAGTACGCTGTATTTACCTCGGAATCTGTAAGCGAAGGCCATCCGGATAAAATGGCTGACCAAATCAGTGATGCTATTTTGGATGCAATCTTAAAAGAAGACCCATATGCACGGGTTGCTTGTGAAACGCTTGTCAAAACGGGAGCGGTAGTACTTGCCGGTGAAATCACAACAACTGCAAACATTGACTTCGAAGCGATCGTTCGTAACACTGTAAACGGCATTGGTTATCATCATTCAGACTTAGGTTTTGATGGTTCGACCTGTGCTGTGATTAACATGATTGGTAAACAATCACCTGAAATTGCTCAGGGTGTTGACCGTCAAAAACCTGAAGATCAAGGTGCCGGCGACCAAGGCTTAATGTTTGGTTACGCAAGCCGTGAAACTGATGTTTTAATGCCGGCTCCAATTTCATATGCACATCGCTTAATGGAAAAACAAGCTGAGCTACGTAAACAAGGTAAATTAGCTTGGTTACGTCCAGATGCCAAAAGCCAAGTGACTTTTGCGTATGAAAATGGCAAGCCAGTCCGTTTAGATGCTGTAGTTCTGTCTACTCAGCATGACCCGTCAATTACTCAAGCACAGCTTAAAGAAGCTATCATTGAAGAAATTGTGAAAAAAGTGATTCCTGCTGAAATGTTCCATGCAGGCACTAAATTCCACATAAACCCAACGGGCAAATTTGTTATTGGCGGCCCTGTAGGTGATTGTGGTTTAACAGGTCGTAAAATTATTGTTGATACGTACGGTGGTATGGCACGTCACGGTGGTGGTGCTTTCTCTGGTAAAGATCCATCGAAAGTTGACCGCTCTGCTGCTTATGCAGGTCGTTATGTTGCAAAAAATATTGTGGCGGCTGGTCTTGCAGACAAATGTGAAATTCAAGTGTCTTATGCCATTGGCGTCGCTGAACCCACTTCAATTTCAATCAATACTTTCAACACAGCTAAAGTGTCTGAAGATTTGATTATTGCTTTGGTTCGTGAACACTTTGACCTACGCCCGTATGGTATTACGCGTATGCTTAATCTGATTCAACCAATGTATCAACAAACTGCGGCCTATGGTCACTTTGGCCGTGAAGGTTCAGATTCTGCATTTACATGGGAAAAAACAGACAAAGTTGAAGCACTTAAAGCATCAGCGGGTCTGTAATTTTTACAAAATTTTAATTAAAAGAGCCTGCATTTTTGCAGGCTTTTTTTAGGCTAAATGTTGTGCTCATTTGAGATTATTTGACACAATCAAGTTTTCAGCATATCTATACATGACCATCACCTTCTCAGTATTACACTTATGCCTTTTCCATTAGAACTCAAATATATTGAAATTACTGAAGAACAATTTGGCTTCAAATTTCCAGAAAAATACAAAAATAAAATGCAGTAATAAGAAAATGGCGGTGAATTTAGAGTCACTTTTTCAGAAACAACAAATGCCGATGAAATAGAGCCTTGGTGGCTTTTCCCTTTTCAAGATAGTAGCGAGATCAAACACATTAAGCGCACGATGAATCACCTCGTTTATGAGAATCAATCTATTCAAGACATGAGTGACTTTCCTACAAACAGTGTTGCTATTGCTTTTAACGACTGTGGTGACTATCTATTGTTATGCTCAGTAGATGAGATTCATCTTGAAGAAAAAATTTACCTCTGGCGTCATGAAGACAGCGAATCTGTCTACCTTCTTGCTAATTCTATTAACGTATTAATCCCAATAGAGTCATGAATGAAAGCCATTTTATTCAATTTTTCCCGTTGACAAAAATTACACTTAATCAACAATTTTAGATCGATTTATGATTGTTTTTTCAGCTAATATGTTTTCAACCCATGCTACGGGTATAACAAAAAAGAGGAAGATCAAAATGAATAAACTACTTATCGCTTTAGGCCTTGTTGCATCTGTTGCTCTTGTTGGTTGTAATAAAGAGAAAGCACCTGAAACAGGTGCAACAACAGGTGAACATATCGAAAATGCAGCTGATCAGGCTGCTCATGATCTTAAAAATGCTGCAGATCATGCAGCATCTGAAACAACAGCTGCTGCAGACAATGCGGTTGCAAAAATTGATGCAGCAACAGAAGAAGCAACTGCAAAAACTGAAGCTGCAGCACATGATGTAAAAGAAGCAACTAAAAATGCAACTGCTGACGCTGCGGCAGCCATTGAAAAAACTGCGAGTGATGTCAAAGAAAAAGCACATCAATAAGTCTTTTCCAAATAAAAAAGCCCTCTCAATGAGGGCTTTTTTACAGGTTATTTATATAAATTATCAATGTGAAAAATTCCATTTCCCCTGTATGCAAAAGTTGCATATCATATAAAAACTTTATAAGAGTATAAAAATGTCTTTTTCTCACCATAGTGAACAGCACTATATTCATCGAACAGGATGGTTGAGAGCCTCTGTATTAGGGGCCAATGATGGCATTATTTCTGTCACCAGTTTAATTATGGGTATGGCTGCCAGTGGTGCGTCTACACAAACCTTACTCATCACTTGTATTGCAGGGTTAATTTCTGGTGCAAGCTCTATGGCAGCCGGTGAATATATCTCTGTAAAATCACAAGAAGATATTGAAAAAGCCGATTTAGATATGGAGCATCGTGAGTTACAACGTCATCCAGAAAATGAATTAAAAGAATTAACCCAGATTTATATGATGCGTGGGCTTGACCCTGAACTCGCGCATGAGGTGGCTGTACAGTTGACCGAAAAAAATGCTTTGGAAGCCCATGCTAGAGATGAAATTGGTATTCATGAAAATACTGCAGCTAAACCTCTTCAAGCGGCGGGCTCATCTGCATTGGCTTTTTCTTTAGGCGCCCTGTTTCCAATGTTTTCTATATTGCTCAGCCCTGAACAGTATATTGAGTCTGTTGTAATGGTCGTTGGTGTACTCTCACTGGCTTTATTAGGTGCTCTTTCCAGTTATGTTGCAGGAACCTCACCGCTTAAGGGAAGTTTACGTGTCATGTTATGGGGAATTATTGCCATGCTCTTTTCTAGCTGGATTGGTTCATTATTTAATATCACACCGCTTTAATTCATCAAATAAACTGATATCCTAAATCAGATATACACACTTTGTATTTGAATATAATATACTTTTCATGTTTATAAAGTGCGTACAATATCCCGACTTATTCACTTTGTATTCTTTCTCTCATGTCTGTTATTGCTGCACCAGCCAATCGATCAAATACATCGATTTGGGTGGCTTTCATCTTATTAATTGTTGGCACAGTGGGTGCTTATTACGTTGTAGGTTTAACGCAGGCATTATTGTTCCTCATTGGTGGTGCATTAGGCATGACGCTGTATCATGCATCATTTGGCTTTACCTCAAGCTGGCGTGTCTTTATTACAGAACGACGCGGGCGTGGTCTACGCGCACAAATGATCATGTTGGCCTTGGCTGTTCTGCTCTTCTTTCCTGCACTGGGTGCGGGGGAATTGTTTGGCAATCCTGTAAAAGGCAATGTTAGCCCTGTTTCTATGTCTGTGATGATTGGTGCCTTTATTTTTGGTATTGGCATGCAATTGGGCGGTGGCTGTGCTTCGGGAACCCTTTATACTGTCGGTTCTGGCAGTATGCGTATGATTGTCACCTTAGTCTTTTTTTGTACAGGGTCATTAATTGCCACGACACACTTAGACTGGTGGTTTAATTTACCACATTTAGCACCTATTTCTGTGGTTCAAAGCTTAGGTGTCGCTCCTGCTTTAGTCATCAATTTTATTTTATTTGCATTAATCGCCTTTGCGACCATTTACTTTGAAAAGAAACGTCACGGTAGCTTAGAAGTTGAACCGAAAAGCCAACATCAAGGCTGGAAACGCTTTATTCGTGGCCCTTGGCCTTTAGTTTGGGCTGGTATTCTCCTTACCTTATTAAACTTCGCAACTTTGTCACTGGCAGGTCGCCCTTGGGGTGTCACTTCCGCACTTGCCGTTTGGGCTGCAAAAACAGCCAGTTTTGCAGGGATTGATGTCGCCTCTTGGAGCTATTGGCAACAACCCGCCAATGCCAAGGCATTAAGTGAATCACTTTGGTTTGATATCACCTCTATGATGAACTTCGGTATTATGTTGGGGGCCTTATTAGCCGCTGGCCTTGCAGGAAAATTTGCACCGAATTTCAACATTCCAAAACGCTCTTTAATTGCAGCCATTTTAGGTGGTCTGTTATTGGGTTATGGCGCGCGTTTAGCATACGGTTGTAACATTGGTGCCTATTTCAGTGGTATCGCTTCTGGCAGTGTACATGGTTGGTTATGGCTAGTTTCTGCTTTTATCGGTAACAGCATTGGCGTAAAACTCCGCCCAGTTTTCTTCCCAGATGAACGCCCTGCACCTGAAAAATTAACGGGTTGTTAAACCCGAAAAAAAGCCCATCAAGTGATGGGCTTTTTTTTCGTATCTTCAAATTAAGGATTTAATGCACCACGTAAATTACAACCAAATCCCATCAATTGTTGCGCATGTTTGTAAGTGCTGTGCTCTTCTAAAATGAAGGTATAAAATTGATCTGTATTTTCAAATTTATGCTTTAAATCTGCTTGAGGTGCATTATTCATTTTTACATCATTCAACAAATTTAAGTTGTAATGCCCTAAACGATACAGTTCATTAAAGTACGTATTCATCATCGTACAATACGCCTCTTTCGTTGGCTTTAAAGAGGTTGAGCTCACCGCATGTAAACTTAACGTTTTCAAATCATTTGTATCAAGTGCAGACTGATCAGAAAATGCAATATATTCTTTTTTCTTAAATTTTTGATAATCCTGCGCCAACTGCTGATTTAACAGATTGATTTTTTGCTGTAATTCATCAGCATTTTTTACCCGATACACAGCAGGATCAATGACCGCTTTCTGTGGCTTCTCTGAAGAACACGCACTAAAAAATAGACTCGTTAAAATTGTTAAGGCAAATATTGGCTTCATGATTACTCAATTATTTCACACTTTAAATCTTGCTTGTATTATGCATAAAATGACTATTAAATCGATTTTTCATTTAAATTATTCCTTTGAGTAAATAGCCATATCGTTCAACCCTCCCACTATTCCTAGACAAAATAATGAGTATTATTTGCCAAACTTTTAAGGCATAGGCACAGTAAGCAATATATAAGGAGTTTCACTTATGACTTTATTAGAACAATTAGCAATTAAACATGCTATTTTTTTAGCACCAATGGCAGGTGTATCTACTCCTGAATTAGCAGCAGAGGTTTCAAATCAGGGGGCATTTGGTTCACTTGGTCTAGGTTCAAATACCCCAGAAACTGCACGTCAACAAATTTTAAAAACCCAATCTTTAACCGATCAGCCTTTCCAAGTCAATTTTTTCTGTCATCAAAGCAAGGCTTTAAATGATCAAGTTGCACAGCAATGGATTGAATATCTAACCCCACAATTTCAAAAGTATGGCACGCTTCCGCCAAAACAACTTCACAATATTTATCCTAGTTTTCTAGATAATGATGATTTTTTAAATGTGGTATTAGAAACCAAACCTAAAGCCGTCAGCTTCCATTTTGGTATTCCACATGCACATCAAATTCAAGCCTTAAAAAAGGCAGGCATTTTAACGATGGTTTCTGCCACCAATTTAGCCGAGGCTAAAGCAATTGAGGCTGCAGGCATTGATATAATTATTGCACAAGGGATTGAAGCTGGTGGGCACCGTGGAATTTTTAATGAGTCCTTTGACAGTAGCATTAAAACAGCTGATTTAGTTCAGCTACTTAAACAACATACTCAATTACCTATTATTGCAGCTGGTGGCATTATGTCTGGCCAACATGCCAAAGTATTACTTGATCTTGGCGCAGATGCGGTACAACTAGGCACAGCTTTTGTCCAATGTAAGACGTCTAACGCGAATACGGCGTATCGACAGGCTTTATTTAATCAGCCCATTACGCAAATTACGGCCAGTATTTCTGGACGACCTGCACGTGGACTGATTAATCATTGGCACATGCAAATTGATACACCAAACCGACCACCCGTTGCGACCTACCCATATTGCTATGACTTAGCCAAACAGTTGAATGCGATAGCCTCTAAGCAAGGTGATTATGGTTTTGGCGCATTTTGGGCCGGAAGTAATGTTGCTGAAATTCGTGAGATGACAGCACCCGATTTAATCAATCAACTGGTTTTAGAGATGAACATGCACTGACATTAAAATGCATCTTTGACCACATAAAAATTGTGCAAGAGATTCAGATTAACTCTGAGGCTCTTGCACTTTACAAAGAATGCAACAAGAGGACTATTTTTAGAGGCTTGACCTGCAACCCAAACATTTAAATCAGGCTTCAAAAGTATCTAAAAGTCTGACTGAGCCATCTATAAAGATAGAACAACTATAAGCAACGACACTCGATTTTCGTTAAAACAGACAAAAATACAAATTCAAGAAATTAAATTCGTATTTAAATCTATTCTTTACTCTTAATTTTCTAGCAAATTAATCGCTTCAACCTGTACATCGCTCATGATTTCACCATGAATAAGTAAATGATTAAAATAGTCTTCCACCACTTTAAATTGTTCTACTGTCGTTTCAACCTTATACATATTTTGACGAAATTCATTACTTGAACGAAGCCCTTTGGTATACCACGCAATATGTTTACGCGAAATACGACAGCCTGAATATTCACCATAGAATTCATACAGTTCTGCTAAATGCCCCAAAAGTACTGTTTTCACTTCTTCAATACTGGGTGCTGCTAAATGCTCACCTGTCATTAAATAATGACCAATTTCGCGAAAAATCCACGGCCTTCCTTGTGCCGCACGGCCAATCATTACCGCATCTGCACCAGTATAATCTAAAACATATTTGGCTTTTTCTGGGCTGTCTATATCGCCATTGGCAATAACTGGAATACTTATGGCGTCTTTTACATCTTTAATCAAAGAATAGCGTGCTGTATTTAAATACATATCTTCGCGTGTACGACCATGCAATGCTAAAGCTGAAATTCCTGCTTCTTCAGCGCGTTTTGCCACTCGCATAATGTTCTCATGACCATTTAAATAGCCCAATCGAGTTTTTAATGTGACGGGTACATCTACTGCATTGACCACCGTATCTAAAATACGCGCCACCAAGTCTTCATCTTGCAATAGTGCTGAACCCGCCAGTTTATTACAGACTTTTTTGGCAGGACATCCCATATTAATATCGACAATTTGTGCGCCATTTGCGACCTGATAACGTGCAGCTTCGGCTAAATCTTGCGGGTCTGAGCCGGCAATTTGTGCAGAAATTGGTGCAATTTCTCCATCAAAATTAGCACGATATAAGCTTTTTTTACTCATACGTAATGTTTTGTCTGAAGTCATCATTTCACTGACAGCGTGCCCTGCACCAAAGTACTTACACAGTGTTCGAAAAGGCCGATCAGTGACTCCTGCCATTGGCGCAACCCATAGCTTCTTGTCTATTGATTTATCAAATAGGTCTTTAATTACTGTATGTTGCGCCATGAATATGTCCAAATTTTGCTATTACCGTTAACAAACACGATGCTTAAGAAGAAATACAGCTTACTTTGCACTGACAGCCAATAGATCGTACAAGGCATCAAAGTAAATTTGTGGGAAAAATGCTGAATACAACTTGTTAAAGCGTATCTTCAATACAAGGTTCAATTTGAATAAAACGGAGAGGTTTCAATTTTCAGCAAGTCTAAATCTTTCTTAAAAAAAACTCTAGCAAATGCTAAAATTTAGGTCTTTGAGATACTTTCTTCTGATAGCTAGATACTCAAAAGCCCTAATGAGATAGAGCTTTTTGATTTTACTTATCTGCGATCAAATTTGACGTTAATCAATTCGAATAATTCTTCCTTGTTCATTATGATGAACCGTGCTGACTTTACTCTGACGACCTTGCTCCACTTCTTGTACCGGTAAACTAAAATGAGCTACATAATCTGTTAAGGTTTTTGGCTGAGTCTTCGTCACTTTTTTGGCAGGCATGAAGTTCGACCAAAGTAACAATGCTACCGTACATGTAATTAAACCCGTCACACCATGTTCAATACCCAGCCCAAAAGAACCAAACAAGTGCTGTAAAAGATGCTGTTTTTGCAAGCTCATTAAACCGGCAAGTATAATAAATGGACGCCATAAAAGGAGCCAAACTGCCCACATTACAGCTGTTGAAGTACCAGATGCATAACGTGTATGCCATGGTAATTGACTACGTAAGTCAATAATTAGACTATTATTTTTCATCTGTTTTGTTCTCAATTTGACTATTTTCTCGCAGGCCACGGTCTGGGCTAACCCAACGTGCACGCTGACCTGTACCAAGTTTCAATACTTTAGGAAATGCCACAATACTTGCAGTAATTGTAATGAGCCAAAAAACCAACGGATACCAAATCATCCAATAATAATTTTTTGCCAGCGCAGGCTCATAGCGACTGTCCATCCATTTGCTGATTGCAAATTGAAGTAGGCACGTTGCGCCAAGTAGCATCCCTGTGCCGTAAGGCAAAAATGGTGAACTTACCTCGCCAAACATCGGCAACGGAATAACAAAATGAATGAGCCAAATAACTGCCATGAACAACATCAAATATGACCAGACCAATGTCAGAATAAGCTCGATCATTAATGGCCATAAAAAGTTCAACTGAGGTTTAAATAAAACATCTATATTTTTCAGCAGTACTTGCGCCCCACCCATGGCCCAACGTAAACGTTGTTTCCATAAGCCTGTGAGCGTTTCAGGCATTAATATCCAAACCAAGGCATTCGGCTCAAAACGAATATCCCACCCTGCGCGTTGTAATTTCCACGTAATATCAATGTCTTCCGTAAGCATATTTGGCGACCAATATCCTACAGAATGCACGGCGCTTTTACGAAATGCAGTAATAACACCAGACACTGTAAATAAGCGACCAAAGCTGCGCTGTGCACGTTTAATCATTCCAACAATAGATGAAAATTCACCGACTTGAATGCGCCCAATTAAAGTAGAACGCGTCCGAATACGCGGGTTTCCTGTTACAGCTGCCACGCTGTCATCTTCCAGAAAATGACGAATCATCCAAGACGCCGCATGCGGATCAAGCAAGGCATCGCCGTCAATGCCAATCAAATACTCTGCATCAGTTAACAAGCTCCCTGCTTGCAAAGCCATAGCTTTACCTTGGTTCTGTGCCAAATGCACAACACGTAATTTTTCGTGCTGTTCTGCTAACCGATTGAGCACATCTGCGGTGTTATCCGAACTGCCGTCATTAATGGCAATCACTTCAAAGTTTGGGTATTTTAAACTGAGCGCATGGCTAATGGTTTCTTGCGCATTATCGCCTTCATTAAAACACGGCACCAATACTGCGACCTTCGGATATTCAGGCAAAGCGTTTGGCATCTGATACGGAGGCTCTTTACGTTCCTTCCAATAAAAAATCAGCGCTCCAATCATCCACAAATAAGACATAAAAAGCGGATAGTAAAAGACAAAGTTCAATGCAGAGTGCCAAAATTGTTGGAGCATTGACATATTCAATCTCCCCTAAGGAACCAACTTGCTTGATTTTAAGTCGAATGCTTGGCGTAAAATTTTTACATTGGGATGGTCTTGAATCTGATCATCTGGATAGTAAGCCACGTGCATTACACCCTGTTCATATAAAGATTGAATAGTTTTCGCCATTTCTTCTGAAGGGATTTTTTGGTTTTTACGCCAATCGACCGCTTGTAATTCAAAAACAGTTTTCTTTATGCCTTTTGGAAATTTCTTCACACGATTTACAATATCGGTATAAAACTGGTCGTTATTTGGCGCTTGTTCCATATAGGGCATAGCCATAATTGCGGTGAAATCATAACGATTTAATGATTGTTCCAGTGACTGCGAATACCAATTTTCGGCATACGCTTTTAATGCAACTTGTGCATATAAATTTCGTGCGGTTAGTAAAAATGGCTGATACTGACGCACATCACTGGCCAATTCCATTGCAAAATCATCAATATATTGGGTTTTAAAGGCTGTCCATTTTTGTAAATCTGCATCATTTTTGCGAATTTCTGCCAAATCATTGGGTAGACCAATCGCCACATAGGCCTGCATTGCTTCTGGGCTGGCATCTTCATAGTCTGACAACGTTGTATCGTCATGAAATAACACCCCGTTGAACGATGCCGATTTGGCTAAATCTGTATATAAACCAGCAATGGTTTTACGTGCATCTGGTGAAAATGGGCTTAAACGGTGATAGCCCATATTTAGATGTTCAGTTTTATTGCTTTGCTGCGTCACCACCACATCATTTGAAACAACATTGGTTTTTGGCAATTCCCACGCCAACAAAGGCATCCACGCATAAATACGGCTGACCTGAGTTCGTGTCTGAATTTGCCACGCCACGCGGTTAAATAAATCTGCGCGCATAGGTAAATAACGATTCGGGAAGTACACCATATCGGCAGAGCCGTTGGCATCTGGGTCAGAAAAAGCTTGTAGATAAACCGTGTTGACTTTCATGCCTTCAATACGATCTAACAAATGACTTAAATTCCGCTCTTGTTGTACAGGATCTGGGTCATAAATATAGTCCAAGTCAATATGCATAATTTTTTGTGGACGGTTGTTATCCCCTAAATTCTTTTGGCGGATTTCAATTTCTTGTGCCAAATCTTGAGTGGTCATGTTGCCTTCAATCAAAATTCGGTTGAGCTGCCCCAAAGAGCTTTTTGCAGTATCCGCACCATCATCTAAACTAATAGCAATCGACATACCCAACTGCTTGGCAATATTGACCGTCTGCATATTGTAGCGACCATAAGGCCATACCATTACGCGTGGCGACCGAATACCATGTGCGAGCAATAGCTGATTATTCTGTGTTAAATCTGCGGTAATCCGCTGTTGATAATGCGCATCATCTTCATATGTACTGGTTTTAGGGTCATATAAACGCGTCACAGCAGCAGGTTCTGAATTGCCCTGCGGATTGCCTAAAATTCCACGATGTAAGTCATAACTATGACTGGCTATTTCGACCAGCCCACTACTTTGCATTTCTTTTAATTGACTCCATGAAAGCATGTCATTGCGCGGAATCAGTTCATCTGAAAAATTAACCTTCTGATTCTCTTTAGGTTCTAACCATGACCCAACCACAGCCAAAACTACAGGGATCTTATTGACTTTAATAATTGGATAAGCATATTGGTAAAAGGATGCATAACCATCATCGACCGTCAATAAAACAGGTTTATTGGGTAATACGTACTTCCCTTGATTGGCCTTAAGTAGCTGATCTACTGAAATAAAGTGATAACCTTCTTTCTTTAGCCAATCAATATGTTGTTGAAACAGTGTTGCACTGACGGCATATTCAGGAATCAAAGCATTTTTATTATTGGTAATTTCATGATAGCCAATAATAGTCAGTGTTTTATTGATTGAAGACTCATCTTTACTCCATGCGAAACTTGGCGCATAAAGAAAAGTGGCTGTTACAGAGGCGACCAATAGATTCGAAAAAAAACGAGTTTTCATGTTACGTTGCTCAAAATTAAAAACAGAAATTAAATCACCAACTTTTCCATCATCCTGATGTACTCGTTTTCTCTAACCAAAGTTCGAGTTCAATTTTCATGATCTATTTTTAACAAATGAAACTTAACCTAATCTTAATATTCCTCATAAAATAAAAGATTTAAATGACTGTAACATAAGTAAAAATTACGACTTATCGCTTCAAATAAAAATATTTTAATACGGATTTTTTCGGTATTTATTTTATTGTCATGGCTTTAAAAAATGAATATAAACACCAAATAAAATAACGCAAACTTATTTTTTGGTTATAAAATGACGCATTCTCGCCACTAAGCAGTAAAAAACACCCACCCAGATTTACTCTATATTCCACCTGAATACAGAAAATTTTATTGCGTTAGGCTCTAGACAACTGAACGAAACTTACAGTATTTTCAGCTGTTCCCGACAGATAAACTCATCACTTTTACATCGGCCATAGTATACTGCTCCTGCGCTTAGCGCTCACACTTCTGGAACTCATTTTCTACACTATGAAAAACACTTTTACTTACACGACTTGTGTTAAAACAATGTCTGTTTTGGCAATCTCAATCAGCTTGGCTGCTTGTGGAAACGGGTCATGGTGGTCGAAAGATGATGAGCCAACCTTAAATGCAGAGCAGATTCGTAAAGCTCTTCCGAATCGCGTACAAGGCCGTACCGCTTGGGCGCAAGACATGTATGACATTACCGATCAACTGGGTATTGCACAAACCAAACAAAATATTTGTAGTATTGTGGCTGTTGTTGACCAAGAATCTAATTTTGTTGCCGACCCGCAAGTTCCTGGTTTAGGCGAAAAAGCAGTGAAAGAAGTACAAACCCGTCTAGATGAAAAATTTAAAGAAAAATTAGGCGATGGTATTGGTGGCACAATTGCAGGCTATTTTGAAGAGGTTTTAAAAAACCAACCGAATCCTAAAGATAATTATCTTAGTCAAATGCGTCGGGTTAAAACTGAACGTGAGCTAGATGAACTGTATCGTGAAATTTTTGACTATATGTCTAAACACTATCATGTCAGTGCTTTAACCGGTGCTGCTAAGCTTGTTGGACAAGACATTGGCGAAAAAATGAACCCCATTACGACGTTGGGTTCCATGCAAGTTCACATTGGTTATGCCAAAGATAATAAACGCCAAGGGGGCAATATCGCGGACTTACGCACTGATATGTATACCCGCTACGGTGGCATGTATTATGGCATTCATCGCCTAATGATGTATCAAACCAATTATGACAAGCCAATTTATCGCTTTGCCGATTACAATTCGGGACGCTATTCAAGTCGTAACGCAGCTTTCCAAAGCATGCTTAATGATTTGACTGCGGCCGAACTTAGTCTAGATGGTGATTTACTGCTTTATAATAAAGATGGAGCACCACGCACTACAAAAAGTGAATCTGAACGTGAGTTACTTAATGTTTTCGCAAGTAATAATGTGATCTTAACCCCCCGACAAATTCGTTCTGATTTGAAAAAAGAAAAAGATCAAAATTTTGAAGATACAGCGACATATCGTACTGTAACCAAGCTGTATAAAGAAAAGACTGGCAAAGAGCCTTTTTATGCCATGATGCCTGAAGTGGTTATTTCTGGGCCAAAATTGAGCCGCGATTATAATACCAACTGGTTCGCAAGCAGAGTAAACGGACGCTATCAAACATGCATGAACAAAATCAAACATTTAAAAATCTAGCACTTTTTGATTTTGATGGAACCTTGTGCACCAAAGATAGCTTCACAGGGTTTATCTTCTATTCACTTTCTAAACGTCATATCGTGCGTCAGGGATTGAAGATCCTCCCTTGGATTCAGGGCTATTATTTAAACCTATACCCTGCTCATGCCATGCGCATTAAATTATACCATGCAATGTTTAGCAATTCAGATGCCACGCAAGTACAACAAATGGCTGAAGAGTACGCTCAAAAACTAATCTCCTCACTAGATCCACATTTATTAAAACAACTACAAATGCATCAAGACTTAGGCCATGATGTTGCTTTGGTCTCTGCATCAGTCGATTTATACTTAAAACCCATCTGTAATTTGCTAGGGATTGAACTTATTTGCTCAGAAGTCGAAATTAAAGATCAGAAAATTACTGGGCAATATCAAACGGCAGACTGTAGTGGTGAACAGAAAAAAATACGCATTTTAGAAAAGTACAATTTGCATCATTACAACAGTATCTATGCCTATGGAAATAGTGTCGAAGATTTACAAATGTTAGATTTAGCAGACTATCGCTATATGGTGGGCACAGATCAATATTTACCAAGATTACCTGCTCAACATAAAAGCCAGTTTGCAGATTCAGATTAATTTACATCCCGAATACGCGTTATAAAAAAACCGCGCATCTGCACGGTTTTTTGTTTTAACCCATCTTATTTTTTAAATGGGAATGCATATTTTACAATGCGCTTTAACACGCTACCATATTGCTTCACCAAACTGGCATTGTTGTAATTCAAGCCATATTTTTCACATACCGCTTGAACTTTTGGCGCCATTTTACGATAACGACGCGCAGGAACATCTGGGTATAAGTGATGTTCAATTTGATGGCTTAAATGACCAGTCAAAATATGAAAAGCTTCCGAACCCGTTAAGTTAGATGAGCCACGAATTTGGCGCATATACCAATGCCCACGGCTTTCATCTTGCAAAACAGTCTTTGGAAATACTTCAGCATCTTTGGTAAAGTGCCCGCAGAAAATAATACTGAATGTCCAAATATTACGCACACCATTTGCCACCAAATTGCCAGTAAAAACAGGCAATGCTGCAGGCCCTGCAATTAATGGGAAAAACACATAATCCTTAAATAATTGCTTGGTGATTTTTTTCTGCATTGGCTTCCATTCTTCTTTCGCCTCTGCTTTAGATTTACGCCCAAACAGCACTCGACCAATTTCTAAGTTTTGAATTGCCACACCCCATTGGAACAACAAGCAAAATGGAATGCTGTACAAAGGTTGCAATAGAAAACCCGGTTTCCAACGCTGTTCAGGGAAAAGACGCAATAAACCATAGCCAATATCATCGTCCATACCTTTAATATTGGTATACGTATGATGCTTATAGTTATGTGTCTGACGCCAGTTATCCGCTGTACCAACAATGTCCCACTCATAACTTGGGCCATGGAATTTAGGGTCATTCATCCAGTCGTATTGACCGTGCATAACATTATGTCCAAGCTCCATATTTTCCATAATTTTGGCAAAACTGAGCAAACCTGTACCCAAAACCCATGCTGGCGGAAACCAACCTGCAAATAACAATGCACGGCCAGCCAAAGATGTATAGCGCACAGATGAATACACACGACGAATGTATTTCGCATCTTTTTCGCCAATATCATCTAGCACTTCTTGCTTAATAGCGTCCAATTCGCGTGCAAGTTCATCTAAATCATGTGGTGTTAATTCACGGTTTTTAGGATTTTTAAAATATTGCAATTTTACAGGCATGTTCATATATGTTGTCCTACCTTATAAATCAATTACGAGATCAGTCTGAGCTGAATTCACACAAATTTTAAGTACATTGCCAGGCTCTGAATTTTGTGCGCCATTCACTAAGTTTTTGGTCGATCCTTCAACCTTTTTGCATACACATTTGTTGCAAATACCCATACGGCAACCGTACGTTGGTTTAATATTTTGTTGCTCTAAACTTGCCAAAATTGATTGGCCTTTAGGAATACTGAGTACTTTATTCGATTGAGTGAGTGTTACATTCACAAAGCCAATATCATCATTAGCCACAACGCTCATGCTAAAAGCTTCGTTTAGAAAACTGTGCGCAGACTGAGAAAACAACTCTTCAGCTTTCGCTACAAACCCAGATGGGCCACATGCATACACTGTGCTTTCTACAAGATTCAATATTAGTGATAAATGGCTGTCATTCAGTCGCGAGTCTGCTTCTATGTCTTGGGTATAGAAAATTTTAAAACTGAAATTTGAATGTAATTCTGCTAATTTTTCAAAGCGCGCTTTAAAAGCAGCATCTTGATGGTGTTTTACCCAATACAACAATTGCACAGGTTGTGCCTTCATTTGAGCTGACGCACTTAAGGCTTCTAATAAACTAAGCATCGGGGTAATACCACTACCCGCCGCAACCAAAACCAAGGGCTGATTTTGCTGTGGCAAAGTCATGTCACCAAATGGTGCGCCAAACTCAATGATTTCGCCTATTTTTGCTGAGTCAGCCAACCACGTGCTGACTTTACCTGTATCTACTTTTTTAACATTCAGCAAAACATGCTGATTATCGCGTTTAGTTAGACTGTAAGTCCGCTCATAGCGCACACCTTTTACATCAATAAATACAGGATGGTGTTGACCTGCTTGACCAAATTTGAAATGCCGATTGACCTTTAAGGTTAAGCTGAGCATATCGTCGCTCGCCATTTCTTTGTGTACAATTTTACCAAGTGATTGATTACTAGACCAAAGTGGATTGAGTTTTTGTAGCCAAAAATTTACAGCATTAAAATCCATCACGCTTTCGGTCAAAAACGTCATTGGCTGTTTTGTTTTTTGAAGTGCATACATCATCAAGGCCATCTCATTGCAGTTTTAATTATTATACACATGTATATATATTTGTATATATATTCATGCATTTTATCTAAACCCTACAAAAACTGTCAGCAATCACAATAATATGTTAAGGTTTCCAATCCCTTGAAAAATATGAATCCGTCTTCATTGAAAACGAATATAGACACTATGCTCCAAGAACAAGTAAACCCTGAATCAACCGTTCTCCGCACTGTTGGGCGTAAAGCGACCATTACAAAAGAAGAACTGTTCCAAGCAGCATTGCATCTAATTGGCCCGCAAAAAAGCATTGCCTCTTTAAGTTTGCGTGAAGTTGCACGTGAAGCTGGTATTGCGCCCAATAGCTTCTACCGCCATTTTAAAGATATTGATGAATTGGCTATTGAGTTAATTGATCGTTCAGGTTTGGTCTTGCGCCAAATTTTGCATGAAGCACGTCTAAAAGCATCTAAACAAAGTAGTATTATTCGTAGTTCTGTTGAAGTCTTTATTGAACAGTTGAATGTCGATGAAGGAAATTTAAGTCTGCTCTTGCGTGAAGGCTATACCGGTTCAACCTCATATAAACAAGCAGTTGAGCGTCAGTTAATTTTTTTCCAACAAGAACTGAAAGAAGATTTAATTACGTTGGAAAGGCTCAACCATAGCAAATTATCGCACCCTGAAATTGTCGCCAAAGGGATTACTCAGTTGGTCTTTAATATGGGTGCGAAAGTCATTGATATGCCAATAGAAGAACGCAAAGAAATGGCCGAACAAACAATGATTATGATTCGAATGATTTTAGAAGGCGCGCGACATTTGGATGAAGCGAAAATCCATTAAGCTAAGCTTCTCATAGAACAAAAGCGAATCGTTCATATCCAATTCGCTTTTGTTCTAACTAGAAATAACTATTGTTGCCTCTGAATAATCTGTTGCACTATTTTTGCGGTTTTTTCAGGTTGTTCCAATGGGAACATATGCCCACCATCAACCACGCTAAACTCAATCCCATAGGTTTTTTTCATCCCTTGCGGTAAACCTTGCTTATAAAACTGGCTTTTTTCAGCTGTAATTAAATGTACAGGAACTTGAGGAGCCTTACGCGGTGTACGCCACCACCACGCAGGAACGGTTCTAAAAATTTGTGCTTCAAGCGTTTTCGGTATGCGAAGTGTAACGCCCCCTCGGCCAAGATCCTCTTGAATACCATGTGTAAAGAAATCATCAAAACACTGTGTATCAAAATTATTAAATAAGCGATTATTGCGTAATGCACTATAGGCTTCATCAAAACTGTGCCAATGATCATTACGTTTTAGAGTAATACCCGCAGGGGTAATTTTATCAACGGCTTTCACTTTTAACTTCTGCAACCCTTCAAAAATAGCCGATTTACTACCAATCACAAAGGGCGGATCCATAATGACCAATTGTGAAAACAGCTCTGGGCGCTTATAAGCACACATCAAGGTCAACAACGAACCAAAAGAATGCCCTAAACCAATGACTTTTTGATTTGGGAAATTCTTTTCAATGTCTTGAATAACCTGATCCACCAAATGTGTCCATTGATAAGTCACAGGAAATTCGGGATTCATTCCAATCAAGGGAATCGCTTTTAAATGATAATTTTGTTCAAAAGCTTGAAAGAACTTTTGATAACTGGCAGATGGAATGCCATTGGCATGGGTAAAATGGATTGCTTGCGTCATACCAAAATTCAAAGGGTTTTAAAGTGCATTGAGCCTAACCTGTAAAATGGTTTTTTATAATTGCTTTTGAGCCATTATTTTTGAATGCTGAGTCATCAATTCTAAATTTATAGACGCTCTTTCATCAACATT
Source organism: Acinetobacter celticus (assembly GCF_001707755.1). Classification (GTDB taxonomy): domain Bacteria; phylum Pseudomonadota; class Gammaproteobacteria; order Pseudomonadales; family Moraxellaceae; genus Acinetobacter; species Acinetobacter celticus. The sequence goes on from NZ_MBDL01000010.1 coordinate 322,563, forward strand.
TTTAAATGTCCTCAGTTTTCATCTTTTTATTTAGCCGAGACCACTAAATTCTGAGTAGCTAAAAAGGTTGCACCACAAGTCGTTTTATCTCCAGCAACAATAACAGCCCTTCCTTTTACGGTGGTCGATTGATCCGAGGCAACTGCTGAAACCATTGCCTTACATTTTGGACAGAAATGTTTCATGCCATTCAAGTGCACAGCAATACCATTAATAATAAAAGAGTGCTCACATTCAGAAACGACACCACCGTGGGATGTTTGAGAGCCGAGGGTAATCAATGCTTTAGCCATATTTTTATTGTCTTTGATTTATTTTTACGCATTTTAACTGAAGTTTCGCTTTTACTCTAGCACCTACCAAAACTCTTCAACGATTCACGTTGCCTCATAAAATGCATTTTTTAAATATATCATTTCATCTATATAAAAATTGCTAATGCATTAATCAAAACACTTTCAATAATCACGATATAATCGTTTGAAAATGAAAACTATCTGTAATTTGGAGTAAGCCCCATGAGTCAAGATCAAAAGTCTGATGTATTTATTCAGCAAATTCAGCACATACTTTTGCACGACTGGGATCCGATGAATGTTCGCAAAAACACATCGATGCACGATGAATATGATAGCTATATAGCAGATATCTTAGATATTTTTGAAAACGAAAATGCTAAGGCGACCGAAATTGCAGATTGCCTTCAAATGATTGAACATGAACATATGGGCTTAACAAAAAACCCAGCACGTGCACAAAAAGTGGCAGAGAAAGTCTGGCAATCTTTTGAAGAGTTTTTAGCTTAAGTTTTACATGAAGTTCGATATGTAGGTTTAGACATAAAAAAGCGCCTTTGGGCGCTTTTTTATGTCTTTAGATACTTGAACCTATCAATAATTAAGGTTTAACCACAACCAATACTTGAATAGCTTCAGGTGTCACCGATAATCCATCCAGCAAGCTCAAACCTTCTTTTTGGAATTTCTGTAAGTGCGTAATTTCATCTTCACGAATACTTGGATTAAATTGCTTCAAGTAAGTTAAACGATCAATTTCATATTGCCATTTACTGCCATACACTTCTTTGGCTTGTTGCCTAAAGTTTGGTAAAGCTGCTTTCGCGATATCTAACGCTTGGTTATAACGTTCTTCAATTATATCTCGACGCGCTTTAACCACTTGACGGCAACTGTTACTGTCTAAATGATGTAAATACGGCTTCAGAATTTCTGGGGCAATTTTACCCGATAAATCTTGGCCTTTTTCACTTAGCAATACACGAATTAACTGTTGCGGTAAGCTAGAAGGTAAATTTAATGCTTTCGGTGCAACAACATCTACCTTGAACCAAACTTCAATTAAAACTGAACCTTGTGGCAAGGCCGCAGATTTTAATACAGAAACATTGGTACTACCAAAGCCTTGAGTATTAATCATTTCCATCACGCTTTCTGTGAATGGATGTTCCAATGTTAAATACTGTGCATCCTCACGCACTTGCGCTTGGTCACGATAGAACGTCGCTGTCATGCCTTCTTCATCTAAGGTCAGGCCTTGAACCTGCATTTGATCGGTTGGCTTAATAATCACTGTACCATTACTTTGCTCATCAAAATCAATGTTTGTCGCCGCCATAAAGCGCTTCATAAACATTGGCAAAGTCGTGTTGTCGTCGTAATCTTCCAATGCAGCCACAATCTCTTGTGCAACAATTGGACGGCAAGAGTTATATTCGAGTAAACGGTCACGGCCTGCTTGCAGTTCAGTTTCAAGCGCTTCACGCTGAACACTAACTTCTTCTAGTAAGTCTTCAAACTGCTGGCCTAAATCGGACAATAGACAGTCTTTCAATTTAATAATGAAGTTTTCTTGTAAAGTCTGTGCCGTCGGAGAGATATTACTGAAAATATTCAAGCCTTCGTTATACCAACGGAACATACGCTCTTGCGCAGTACCCGCCAAATACGGCACATGAATTTGAATACGGTTTTCTTGACCAATACGGTCTAGACGACCAATACGCTGCTCCAACACATCTGGGTTTGCAGGGAGGTCAAATAAAACTAGATCCGATGCAAACTGGAAGTTACGTCCTTCAGAACCAATTTCAGAACACAGTAAAATCTGTGCACCATATGACTCTTCAGCAAAATAAGCCGCCGCTTGGTCACGCTCTAATAGGCTCATGCCTTCATGGAACATCGCTGTGCGAATACCTGCATGTAGACGCAAGACATTTTCTAAAGCTTCAACCACTGGCCCACTACGTGCAATAAGCAATACTTTTTTATGCTTTAAATCTGTACGTAGTTTTTCTAACAACCACATAACACGCGGATCAGCTTCCATCCAAGCGCCATCTAATTGTGCTTCTTCAGGCCACATTTGCTCACGTAGCTTACCATCTTTAGACCAGTTTTCTGGTGCAGGTAATGGCGCAGGTTGACAATCACGACCTGGGAAGCCTTGAATCGCTTCACGTGTGTTACGGAATAAAATACGACCTGTACCATGACGGTCTAAGATTTCATGAATCGCTCGGAAACGCTGTTCAGGCGTATCCTCAATACGTTGACCAAGTAGCGTTTCTACAGCATCTAAATGTTCAGCTTCTAATGGCATGTCAGACATCAGAACTTCTGCAATTTTAGCAGTATGTTGATATTGCTCTTCTTCATCTAAGAAGCGGTCAAGCGAACTGAAACGTTGCGGGTCTAATAAACGCATACGTGCGAAATGACTTTCTACACCCAATTGCTCAGGCGTTGCGGTTAAAAGTAAAACACCTGCCGTTTGCTGAGATAATTCTTCAACCAAGTCGTAACGGTCATTACCGCCGTCTTCTTCGTTCCACATCAAATGATGCGCTTCATCGACCACCAACAAATCAAAACCAGCTTCTAAAGCTTGCTCACGTAAATCATCATGGTCAATCATTAAATCGACACTGGCAATAATTCGCTGTTCAGTTAAGAACGGATTTTGCTCTGGGTCATGTTCTTTAATAGACGCTGTACGTGTTAGATCAAATAAAGAGAATTCAAGATTGAAGCGACGACGCATTTCAATCATCCACTGATATTGTAGTGAATCTGGAACTAAAATTAGAATACGTTCAGAACGGCCTGTTTTTAACTGCTGATGAATAATCAGACCAGCTTCAATGGTTTTACCCAAGCCCACTTCATCGGCTAATAATACACGTGGCGCAAAACGCTTACCCACTTCATGCGCAATATACAGTTGATGCGGAATTAAACCGACACGCGAACCCACCAAACCACGTAAAGGGCTTGATTTCATATTGGCTTGCATTAGCATCGCTTCAATACGTAAGTCATACCATTCTTTGTAGTCAATTTGGCTTGCGAGCAAACGATCTAAAGGTTTTGACAGCTGAATATTCGCACCAATGCGCGTTTCATTTAATGATTTACGATCTTCTGTGCCATCTTCTTTGGTACGAATTACGTTATAACGCAACACCCCATGACGGTCTTCAACAGATTCAACAGTCCAGATTGCACCTTCCTGATCTTGAACTTCATCGCCTGTATTAAATACAATTCGAGATAAAGGTGCATTATGACGTGCATAAACACGTGTTTCATCACTCTTTGGAAATAAAATGCTGACCGATCGCTCATCTACATCAATTAGAACCCCTAATCCAAGCTCTGTTTCTGTGTCTGATAACCAACGTTGACCAATAGCAAACTGCTGCAATTTTTTCCACCTTCATCTTAAGTAAAGACTGCAAATTTATAACTCAAATCGTGTTTGATATTTGAGCAAAAATCTACACCGAATAGCAATATATTTTGACATAAAGCCCACTAAAAAGTGAGCCTCATTTCGTATGTTTTAACGATATTTTTTAAAATGGCACAGGACAGTAAAATTCAACAGCCTGTTCTGTTTGAGGATGATAAAAACTCAAACGCTCTGCATGTAAGCATAATCGTGGCATTAGCGCTTGTTGTTCCTCATTCGCATATAAAGTATCACCCACAATTGGATGCCCTAAATACTGCATATGTACGCGAAGCTGATGGGAGCGCCCTGTAATAGGGGTCAGCTTAACACGAGTCACCGCAACACCATTGATTTGAAAATGCTCAATTGCCTGCCAATGTGTAAGCGCAGGCTTATTATGCGTAGAATCTGCAATATGCAAAGGTGGACGTGATGGATCATAAATCACGGGTACATCCACTGTGCCTTCCCCTTCTAAAGTTCCAGCAACAACAGCTTGATAGGTTTTAGAGGTTTGACGTTCTTGAAATTGGCGGGAGATACGGTTTTGACCTAATTTTGTTAAACCGAAAACCAAAATACCAGAAGTGTCTCTATCTAAACGGTGAATGAGTAAAGTGTTTGGCTCTTCTTTCACTAAACGATTGATCAGGCAATCTTGCAAATCTACTGTTTTTCCTGGAACCGTCAGTAAACCCGCAGGTTTATGAATGACCATAAAATCTTCATCACAATGAATCAGATGTTCTGCTAGAAAATTACTCAATGTTCAATCCAGACCAATCGTAAAAACAAGGGCGCAATGATAAAAAGCTTAGCCAATAAATACAATGCGAAAAGCCTGAATTGCACACGTTTTTTCCGATTTAAGATAAATTTTTATTTAATTGGGCTGAATTTAATTTTTAAGGCCTAAAATTTGTCGAAAATCGCATAAAGCAATCTGCTTTTAGATAAAAATACATTTTCAGTAACAGCAAAACCTGCCCTACAACCATAAGTTACAGATAACTTAAAAATCGTTCGCCTTGCATCGCACTATCGCCAAAAAACCTACAATTAGAATATCCTGTGCTTTAGTTTTCTTTGTTCGCACTACTTATTAAATGCTACCTAAATGTACAAACAACTGAGCACTTTGTAGGAAATGAAGAAAATTGAATTTTGGGGAGCATTGGATGCTGTACATAAGCTCTAACTTCGGTGCAAATAAATAGCATTTTAAAACTAACGATTTATGCTAATTCAGAATATCTGCATTAGCATAAGCCACATTCAATAAATTGGTTTACAGCAATATCATTTCGTATAACGTCCACTATGTTAAATATTTAAAGTTCCTACTTTTCGGATCTAAATGATATTTATATAGAAAAATGCTGACAGTCCACTCAATTGCAATTCACTTCATTTATGAAAATTTTTACTTCAACTTTTTTTGTGCAACAGCTTCTGTCATATCTCGAGCGATAGCAACACTTCCTTGCACATGACCGTCATTATCTTTAACTAAAGAAAAACTCATTTCGACATAGAGTTTTGTATCTACATTTTTATGAACTGCTCGGGTTAAGGTTGGTTTCCCTGATAATTTAAGATTTCCATTTTGGATGGCCACGTTAAAGCCTTGCCAATGCGCTTTACGTGCACGCTCAGGAATTATTATATCGAGACTTTGTCCAAGTACTTCTGCTTTAGAAAACCCAAACAATCTGCTAGCGGCATCATTCCAACGTTGAATATTGCCATGATTATCCGCATAAATTACGGCGTCACTCGTTTGCTCTATAATAAATTCAGCAAGTTCATTGTTACTCATCATATCACTCCTTTTAATACACAAACTTTACTGCTTAATGGATGTTGCATAGTCAATCTATTTAGGCAGTGAACAAGACAGAATTCTGTATGATCATCACCCTCAAATAGAGTTGCCATATAACATTAGTTCACTACGCAATCATTAGATATATTTTAAATACATTTTTATATATAATATTTCCACTAACTAACGTTCCATTCCCTAAGAGGTTAGTATTTTTTAAACCGAAGTCGGCGCAAAACGACATCAGTTAGTTCATTTAGGTGGGCTAACTATCTTTCCATAGAAAACTTATTTTCAAGTTTGATTAAAATCAACACAAGATACCTTATGCGAAAAATACAAAGATTTTCATTTAATATCAGAATCTTAATGAAATTCATTTCAAAATAGCTTTTCCATAATTATCCTTATTCTATTCGCCATTCTATAAAGTATTACTTGAAAATATTCTGCACATTCATGAACCATAGATTAAGCCACCTGTGCTAAAAATAGCTTAATCGCCTGCTGTGCAATTTCTGCATCCTGAAAAGATTTCACCCCCGAAACACCCAATGCACCCACCAATTGCCCTTCATATAAAATTGGCTCTCCGCCTTCTAACATCCCACTGAAGCTATCCATCGTTAGAAAACCCATTTGCCCGCCTTTAATCAAATCTTCAAATAACTTTGATGGACATTGACTCATTGCAGAACATTTGGCTTTTTCCAAAGATAAATTCGACGTCATTGGTGATGCACCATCCATGCGCTTCATGGCCAATAAACTGCCAGTTTCATCTGTCACTGCAATACTGACATTAAATCCATTTTCAATTGTGTAGACATGCGCTTGATTTAATAAAAATTCAGCATCTTCTAATGTTAAATAATGTTTAGTTTTCATAGGCTCATTCTCTGTATATTCATTTGCACATTCATATAAAAAAGCCCGCAATATTCTGCGGGCTTTTAGTGTACTGGATTTCAGTGCTTATGCATTTTTCATTTCAGCAAACGTTTCTTTTGCCATTTGAATGGTAAATGCAATGTCTTCGTCGCTGTGCGCGCTAGAGAAGAAGCCCGCTTCAAATGCAGATGGCGCCAAGTTCACACCACGTTTTAACATCCCATGAAAAAACTTACGGAATGCATCAACATCACATTTTAGAATTGCATCAAAACTGGTAATTTCTTTTTGGTCGGTAAAATAAAGCCCAAACATGCCACCCACTTGTTGCGTGAATAAAGGAATACCGGCTTCATCTGCTGCCACTTGTAAACCAGCCAATAACCCAGCTAATTTTTCAGTCAAAGTTTCATAAAAACCCGGCTGACGTAGGTGTTTGAACATTTCAATGCCCGCGCGCATGGCCAATGGATTACCTGACAATGTCCCTGCTTGATAAACCTTACCCAGTGGCGCAATACATTCCATGACTTCGCGTTTACCGCCAAAGGCACCAACAGGTAAACCTGCACCAATAATTTTACCCAAAGTGGTCAAATCTGGTTTCACGCCATAATGTGCTTGCGCACCGCCCAAACCAACACGAAAACCTGTCATTACTTCATCAATAATAAACACTGAGCCATGTTCATCACAGACATCACGAATGGCTTGTAAGAAACCATCAATTGGTTTTACCAAGTTCATGTTGCCAGCAACAGGTTCGACAATGACACCTGCAATTTCTGCACCAAATTTTGCAAAGCATTCTTTTAACATTGCAATATCATTATATGGCAGAGTTAACGTGTGCTTTGCAAAATCGGCTGGAACACCCGCAGATGTTGCTTCGCCTTCACCACTGGTTAATAAACCAGAGCCTGCTTTCACCAAAAGTGAGTCTGAATGACCATGGTAACAGCCTTCAAATTTCACAATTTTGTCGCGTCCCGTATAACCACGTGCTAAACGAATGGCCGTCATAGTCGCTTCAGTACCCGAGTTAGTCATACGTACCAACTCAATAGACGGCATAATTTCACAAATAATATCTGCCAAAGTCGTTTCATGTACCGTTGGCGCACCAAAACTCAAACCATCTACCGCAGCTTCTTGCACTGCTTTAATAATATCTGGTTGTGCATGGCCTAAAATCATTGGCCCCCACGAACCGACATAGTCAACATAGCGTTTGCCGTCTACATCATACAAATATGCACCCTGAGCTTTTTCAATAAATACAGGTGTACCGCCCACACCATTGAACGCACGTACAGGTGAGTTCACACCACCAGGAATATGTTTACTGGCTTGTTTAAACAATTGTTCTTGCTTTGGAGATAAGCTCATGAAATGTCTCTACTAAAAATAAAATAGCATTCAAAACGTTATGCTTTTGATGCAAATAAATCAGACCACTCTTCGATTCGTGCAGGAACTGCAGACATAGATCGACCCAATATATCACTAATAATGGCACAAAGGTCTGCACCCGCCTCAATCACAACGCCAGAGTTTTCAACAGTTAAGCCACCAATTGCGCAAATCGGCACGTTAAATTTTGCTTTGGCTTGTTTTAACGTTTCCAAACCAATATTGCCTGCTTCAGGCTTTGTTCCCGTTGCATAAATTGCACCAAAGGCCACATAAGTTGCACCTTCCGCAATGGCTTTTTCAGCGAGTTCAATCGAATTATTACAACTACAGCCAATCACTACATTTTTAGGTAAACGTGAAACGGCTTCCGCAATCGAGCCATCGCTTTGACCCAAATGTACGCCAACCCCATATTTCACAGCAGCTTCAAGATCATCATTAATCACAAAAGGTATTTTGTATTGCGCACACAAATGCTTCATGTATTCAATTTCATAAGCCTGATCTTCTTGAGCAACTTTTTTACGACGATACTGCAACATGGCAACTTCATAAGTTGCCATGGCTCCTTCCAATTTCGCTAGAAGCAATTCAATAGGATCATCATTGGTAATTAGATATAAACCGCGCATAGAACATTCACACTTTTAAACTTCTCTCTATTATAAGCGGAACTTGAATAGTATTAAGTATTTAAAATGAAATAGAACGCGATTAAATACAATATGTCCTCTCTATGGAATAATTCAAATGGTTCACTAATGGGCTAAAAATACCAAGTTCTAGGGATATCAGTACACGACTTAATCCGTAGAATAACTGCCATAACGATAAGGACTTAAGAACAATAAAATTAGTGCAAGATTAGGTCTTTTGATGATTTATATTAAAACGCATGGGATGCGTATACATGATCAAAAGGCCTATTCTATTTTTTGACTAATCGCATCTACATCTACTCAATTTATTTTTGACATAAAAAAAGCCTAGAGAAGGTCACTCTAGGCTTGGAAAACTTTAAAATAGATTATCTTGGAAGTACGTTAATCATTAATAGAACAATTAATTTAATAATGCAACATTTATAGATAACTTCCTTCGATCAAGTAAGTTTGCCATATAACAATACCATTCACAGCCAAATTATCGTTTTAACCACAAAAATAGAACCGATATGTGCAATAAGCCTAAATCAACTTTCAATTTTATCTTGATCACGGTCAATTAAGCTCAAGTTTCCACGCAGAACATCACTTAACATACGCCAATCGGAAATAAAACTATATAAGGGTTGTTTAAAACTAGCAGGTTTATTTTTTTCAAAAACAAAGTGCCCTATCCATGCACAGGCATAGCCAGAAACCAATCCATAAGCCACATATTTTGCTTGTCTTTTACGAATGGCCTGAGCAAAAAAACATAGACCAATTGAGCTTCCAACCACATGTAAACGACGGCTCACAATATTTCGATGTTCTGTTAAATAAAAACGATAAAATTCTGAATAGTCCTGAATGGGCATCTTAAATTGTGGTTCGGCGTCATGATTAAATGGAACGGGAACGTGTGCATTCATAGCGGGCATCATCCTGATATTTTTCAATCACCATAGCGCAAATTTCAAACGATGAAAAGCCAGTCAGTTGCTGTTTTAGCATAGGTGACACCTCTTACTTAAAGATGGGAACAAAATTTTATTCTGTGTTTTTGTTAATCTCTATACAAATAGATGCTTTAAATTTACGTCAAGTCTTACATGGGACGAGTTTTTCGCTACACTTAGACCTTAAAAATTACACGAACTTTTTTTGTACCTGACACTTTTAAGCAAGATGCATCATCAATGCTGTGTCATTTTAAGACTGAAAAATACGTTCAAATTAGGATACACAAATGGTTGAAGTTGAATTGAAATTTCAAATTCCCGAAGCACGTCGTACTGCGTTGCTTAAGGCGATTGATCCCAAAAAATCACAGCAGCTTCAACTCAAAGCTAAATATTACGACACCGCCGACCGCTTAATGGCACAAAAACACACTGCCTTGCGTCAACGTTTAGAAGGTACGCGCTGGATTCAAACGTTAAAAGCCGCAGGTAAAAGTCATATTGAGCGCTTTGAACATAATTTAGATTTAGGTGAGTTGGAAAATGCGCCAGAACTCAATTTAGAGCTTTATACACAACATCCTGAAGCACAAACTATTCTGCAAAATACACTTGGCAATGAACAAAACCAACTGAGCTTACAATTTGAAACGGATATTACTCGCACATTGCGTGTTTTCAATTATCAAGATGCTGAAATAGAAGTCAGTTTGGATATTGGGTGTATTCGTACCACACAAGCCGAACAGGAAGTCCATGAAGTTGAATTTGAACTTAAAAGTGGTTCTATTCAAGCCCTACTGGCTTTTAGTTCTGAATGGGTTAAAAAATATCAACTGTGGATTGATGTGCGCAGTAAAGCAGAGTTAGGCAACTTACTGGTACTCCAGCAACCTGCTAGCCCTGCCACCAAAGCCAAAGAATTTCAACTCAGTAAAAAAGAAGCAGCCAACATAAACCTGCGCATGTTAGTGGCGCAACAACTGCAACATTTACTGCCTAATATTGCCACGATGTGCGCACAAACGGCATCACAAGAACATATTGATGAAGCTCAGCAAGCTTTACAACATTTGCAATTGACGCTGTCATTATTTAAAGATTGGAACGCTGATATTTCTGACAAATGGGGCTATCAACTTGAAGCCTTTGAACAACAGTTCCGTCAGCTTCAACACTTTGAACATATGCAAAGTACCTTGGGCTCCTTTTTACAAAACCGTACCACCTCGGAAAACTTAGCCAAAGATATTTTATTTACCAAAGAAAAACTGCATAACTTAGTCAAATCGACATTAAATGTGCATCATTATTTAGAATTGCTGATGTTTAGCCTAAATGATCATGATCAACCACAAACACACGATTTAAAATGGTTTGCGCAAAATACTTTGCAAAATCAATATAAAGCTTTGCAAGACAACTTAAACAATGCCGATATTGCAAATTTTGAAAGTTTAGATACTTTAGCTTCTAGAATTTATGAGCTGAAATTTAGCTTCCCGATTTTAACCTCTATTTATGATGTAAAAAATTTGCAGAAATACAGTAAAGCATTAAATGATGCACAACTGGCGGCCAAGGAATATCAAATTTTATCATCTTCTGCTGTATACATTCAGCAAACTGAATTAGAAGCCAGTGACTGGTTTGTTTTGGGCTGGTTGACTGCTAAACAAGAAGTTTATGCACAAAAACTACTGGAAGCGACTGAGCAATTTTTAGTTAGCCGCAAGTTTATAAAGTAAAATACGAAGCAGGCGGATATATTCGCCTGCTTTCATTATTTTGTTTGTTTTTTAGGCATTCTATTTTATAGTCAAATCTACATCTTGTATGAGAGGCCTTGTGACCGACAAGGTTTTATCTATGTCAGAAATTGAGCTTAAATTTCAAATTCCAGCTTCAAAACTCAAAGCTTTACGTCTCGCTTTGGGTCGTAAACAGCCTACAATCATATCACTTCATGCCAAATATTTTGATACAGCAGATCATTGTTTACAACAACATCACATCACCCTTCGGCAACGTTTCGAAAATGATATTTGGATACAAACCCTAAAAGTACCGAAGAACACGATTGAACGACTAGAACTAGAAACAAAGTTAGGAACACAAGAACCCACAACAATCGATCTGCAACGTAGTCTTCAACATCAAAAATTCCAAAAAAAATTGGCTCCCCTTCTGCAATGCTTGAAAGACCCGTTACAGATACAATTTGAAACTCAAATTAAAAGACAGCTCTATGTACAAAAACTAGAAGACAGTGAAATTGAAGTGGCTTTTGATCAAGGAAAAGTCATGGCGAATCAACAGAGCCTTTCAATCAATGAAATTGAGTTTGAACTTAAGCAAGGCAATATTCATGATTTACTCGCGAGTATTCAACCTTGGATTGAAAAATATCAAATTTGGCTGGATAGCAACAGTAAAGCCACAAAAGGACAAATGCTACAACAATCCCTTGAAACAGTGCCTGCTCAATATCAAACTAAATTAAGGCTCAATTCCAATGTCAGCGTTGCTCAAGCCTTACCTAAAATTGTTTCCAATTGCCTAGATCACTTACTTCCAAATGTCAGTGCAATTGCCAATCAGCAATCGAATGCGCTTCATATACATCAGGCTCGTGTCGCAATCCGGCGCCTGCGTAGTGCCCTTAAAACTTTTGAATCCTTATTTGATTGTGAAACTCAGGTTTGGCAAATACAGCTTGCTGAACTCTTTAAACATTTAGGAGGCGCTCGTGACCGTGATGCCTTAACTGAAAGTCTAATTCCACAATTAATACAGGCAGGATCACCCATTACTGCATTACCTATGAACCAAACTCAGATCAATCAAGAGATAAGTAAAATTTTTCGTGCACCAGAAACCACAAAATTATGGTTGAAGTTAATCGAGTTTTCACATTTAGCCCAAACAAACAAGAAAAAACTAAAAAGCCAAATGGATAAAAAAATCAATAAAATGCATCTAAAAATTTGTCGCTCTAAAGACTTATTTGAACAAATGCCTGCTGAAGAAAAACATCAACTCCGTAAACGTGTAAAACGCTTACGCTACAGTATTGAATTTATTGCGACCTTGTACCCTAAAAAAGTAGTGAAACAATATTTAAAGGCACTTAAACCATTACAAGATAGTTTAGGTCGTTTTAATGATCTGAGTGTTGCTGATACATTATTTAAAAATGACTTAAAGCAACATCCTGAAACATGGTTTGTGGTGGGTTGGATTGCTGCTGAACAAGCATATATTGAACAAAAAATTCAACAGGACTTAGCTGTATTTAGTCAAGTTCCATACTTCTGGGCTTGCTATACAACCTAGCTCTATTTGGGTTGAATCCCCGTGATCAAAACCCATAACTCCACGTAGTCATGGGCAGTTTTCACTATCTATATTTTCCAAAAACTTTCCATGTTTTATTGTCTGCTAAAGGGTCATTGTAACTATCATTGCGTTGCTTTCGTGGTTTATCTCGTGCATCGACCAACTGAAATTCAGGCTCTACACTTAATACAATACCATTCACATAAAAACGCGTGCGCGTATATTCACTTTGCCCATACTGAAAAACGTAGGTACGTAAGTCAATAAATTCACGATGTGCCACCAAGGCTGCCGTATCATCTGAATCTAGCCAACGGTGCATGGCTGCAATTTCCCCCGCTTCAAACTGCCCACATTTTTCAACTAAACTGGCAATTCCACGAAAAGTCTTCGATTCTTTTGCGCGAGTTTTATTAATCCGAATGCGATCTACATGAAAATAAAATAAAGGCAAATTCAAATGGCTCGGTAAATGAACAGCATCCACAGTTTCATCTTCCATAAAAGGCTGAAATAAATCCTGTGCGCGCTCAATTAAACCGTCCCATTGCTTATAATAATCATCAACTTCTGATTTTGTACCGTAATAAATTGGTAGCCCTTCAACATTGGCTAAATTACTTGGTGGCCAAATATTTTGGCGTAGCAAAGCAATATCACTTTTTAAACTTTGTACCGCAATGGCATCTGGCATATAGAATTCCTTTTATGCTTAGGCTATTTTAGATTAAGTCAAAGGTTTTGTTTCTGCAAGGCTTTGCCTATAATTAGGCTTTAAGATTTTATGTTAGGAAAAATTCATGGTTCAAAAAATTGAAGCCACCGATGTCACCGAAGAAGAAGCGCTAAATGCAAAATTCTTTGAACGTGCCGATGAATTTATCAAGCAAGCCAATGAATTTTGCCAAGTCGAAAAAGGCAGTCAGATCAAACCTGCTGAAATGCGCGGTCAAGTAAGTGCTGCTATGTTATTTGCAACGGCTCGTTTTAATACTTGGGTTGCAGCTAACGGTTTTAAAGATGGCAATGAAATGCGCGAAGCCAAAGACCAAGTAATGTCTTATGTTCTTCAACAGTTTCAAATGATGCTTGAAGATAATTTTGATGAATACTGTGAACAGTTCGAAAACTATTTACGTTTCCGTCACAATGAAGAGTTTCATGCCAATAAACATGATCACGATCATAAACATTAAGATTGTTAACTTATTGTTTTGAAAGCCCTTCGGGGCTTTTTTAATTTCTTCTATTCCAATACTGATAAAGAATGAGAAAAATCATTTTTTTCATAACCCACCTTTAGTCGAAAATAAACTCATTTGATAAAAAACTCATGCAAAATAACAATTAAATATCAATAATTGACATAGCATTAAGGACGGTTATGCAACAATTAAAATTTGGCATTGAGGAGTTTTTTGATTTGGCTTGTCCTTTAATTCATCATGTCCTGAACTGTTTTGGCACATACCGCGTTATGTTTACATCCAACTTCCCTATGGATAGTGTAAGCACTTCATTGCCCCATATTCTTGATGCCTTTAGTGATGCTGTCATTGCATATGCCCCCAATGCACTTGAATTAGTTTTTCTCCATAATGCAAAACAATTTTATCGGCTCAAATAAAAAAGCGTCGTTTTTTCACATCTTTAATAAGATTGACACTTCATTCAAACTTAAAACCGCAATTTTTTATCTAAAATTTAAATGACATTCTAAAATAATATTGGCTTTTTAAATGTACACCTTGTATTTACCCCCTAAACAATCTAAAATTCAGCCTTCGCAATTTTTTGCGACACAACTTCGGTTGTGACTCCTTGCTTCAGACAATTGCGTTTGGGGCTGTATAATCCGTAAGGAGCTGACAATGCGTCATTACGAAATCGTACTTTTAGTACACCCTGATCAAAGCGATCAAGTGGTTGGTATGGTAGAACGCTATATCTCTCACATCAAAGATGCTGAAGGTCAAATTCACCGTTTAGAAGATTGGGGCCGTCGTCAATTGGCTTACCCAATTAACAAAATTCATAAAGCGCACTACATTTTGATGAATGTCGAATGTGGTCAAACTACGCTTGATGAGCTTGAAGAATTGTTCCGTTACAACGATGCAATCATTCGTAGCCTTATCATCCGTCGTGAAAATGCAATCACTGAAGAGTCATTGCTTGCGAAAAGTGCTGAAGAAAAGCGTGCGCGTAAAGCTCAACGTGAAGAAGCACAACACAATCAAGACTCTGCTGAAGCATAAGGAGAACATAAATGGCACGTTTTTACCGTCGTCGCAAGTTCTGCCGCTTTACAGCTGAGAAAGTTGCTTACATCGACTACAAAGATATCGACACTTTAAAACAGTACGTTACTGAAAACGGCAAAATTGTTCCTAGCCGTATTACAGGTACTAAAGCTCGTTACCAACGTCAATTAGCGCTTGCTATTAAACAAGCTCGCTACTTGTCTTTGATCCCTTACACTGACAATCATAAGTGAGGTTGAGCTGTGGATATTATTTTATTACAACGCGTTAAAAACCTTGGTAAATTAGGCGATAAAGTTTCAGTTAAAGCTGGTTACGGCCGCAACTACCTTATCCCTCAAGGTCAAGCAGTAGCAGCGACTGAGTCGAATACTGCTGCTTTTGAAGCTCGTCGTGCAGAACTTGAGAAAGCTGAAGCTGGTATTTTAGCTGCTGCTCAAGCACGTGCTGACCAATTAGACGAAGTTAACATCGTAATCACTGCGAAAGCTGGTGATGAAGGTAAACTATTCGGTTCTATCGGTACTCGTGATATCGCTGACGCGTTAACAAATGCTGGTCTTGAAGTTGACCGTGCAGAAGTTCGTTTACCGAACGGTGCACTTCGTCACACTGGCGAATTCAACATCGCAATCCAATTGCACCATGATGTTGTTGCTGAAGTTCTCGTTACTATCGTAGCTGAGTAATTTTTGCAAAGAAAAGAGCATGCTTTGGCATGCTCTTTTTTTATCTAAAATTTATCATTTATTTTTTCATTGTTATAATTCTCTCTTTTAATAAATCTATTCAGCAAATCCTCTTTGTTTTGCTTTAAGATAAGCTTTTGAGCTTCTCTGCTCTCTTCAAAATTTACAATTTTTAGGTCAAGGATTTATATGTCTCAGGCTGCCGCCCCTGTTCCCAAAAATACTTTTAATAAAGATGCTAAATCGAATGATTCTGCACAGCAATTAAAAGAATTTCGTACGCCACCTCATAACTTGGCGATAGAACAAGCTGTACTTGCTGCATTAATGACAGTTGCTGAATCTTTTGAACAAGTCGGTGATGTACTCACAGAAGCAGATTTTTATGCGACACGGCATAAATATATTTTCCGTGCCATTGAGCAACTCTCTAAAGAAAGCTCACCTTATGATGCTGTATTGGTTCACGACTGGTTAACCAAACAAAATTTGCTTGATGCCATTGGCGGCGAAGAATATCTGATGCAATTAATGTCAGATTCGCCTTCTAGTTTTTATAACTTAGAAACCTATGCCAATAAAATTAAAGAGTTTTCGACCTTAAGAAGCATGATTAAAGTCAGCAGTGAAATTCTGCAAAATGCCTATGACACCAAAGGTCGCACCGTTAGCGAAATTTTAGATTTAGCTGAAACCAATATTTTCTCTATTGCAGAACAACACAATAACAATGCAAAAGCACAGGGCCCAAAGCCCATTAATTCAGTCGTGGCAGACGTATTTGACAAATTAAATGAACTTTCACAAATGGAAGGCAGTATTACTGGCCTAACCACTGGTTTTGTTGAGCTGGATAATAAAACTTCAGGTATGCAGTCGGGTGACTTAATTATTGTCGCTGCCCGTCCATCTATGGGTAAAACCACGTTTGCTATGAACTTGGTCGAAAGTGTTTTATTTAATAATAACTTACCTGCATTGGTTTATTCAATGGAAATGCCTGCAGACTCCATTGCCATGCGTCTCATTTCATCTTTTGGCCGTGTCCATCAAGGGCATTTACGTTCAGGTAAAATGGATGCAGATGAATGGTCTAAGGTTACCAGTACCATTGTGCATTTACAGGAAAAGAACCTTTATATTGATGATTCTTCAGCACTGCCACCGACAGAATTACGTGCACGTGCGCGCCGAATTGCGAAAATGCACGGCGGTAAACTGGGCTGTATTATGGTCGATTACCTACAGTTAATGAAAGTACCGGGTATGGGTGACAATCGTGTGGGTGAGATTTCTGAAATTTCACGAAGCTTAAAAGCCCTAGCCAAAGAAATGCAATGCCCTGTTATTGCCTTATCTCAGCTTAACCGTGCGTTGGAGAATCGCCCCAATAAACGCCCTGTAATGTCCGATTTACGTGAATCTGGTGCCATTGAGCAGGATGCCGATTTGATTATGTTTATTTACCGTGACGAAGTGTATAACAAAGAATCAAAAGAAGCCGGTACAGCGGAAATTATTATTGGTAAACAACGTAACGGCCCAATTGGTTCACTCCGTTTGGCGTTTGAAGGGCAATACACTCGCTTTAGTAACCTGTCACCTGAGTTTTATGCCCAGTATGATGATGGTGAATAATTTAAAAGAGCAAGTGTCCATCACTTGCTCTTTTTTTTCAATTAGCGACCCCATACACCTGTCATCCAATTGCAATCAAATAAATTTGACTGATTTTTATCACTCTAATCTACAAATAAATCTAATTCTTTTGATCTAACTTTGTAACATCTGCATAAAACAGAATAATCAGTATTAAAAATCGCAGCCCTATCCCATCATTTAATCAAAGGTGCAAAATTCGCCCTGCAAATTTCTATCTATAAGCGCTAAAATACAGACACTATAAAGCCAAATGATAAAACGGCTTTAAATTGACTGAATCTGCATGATCCAGAAATAAATTAATCCTCAGGAGTTATTCGGGTGCGCCAAGCAACAGTTTATATTGACCGTGAAGCCCTTCAATATAATTTAAACCGTGTCAAACAACTTGCACCAACCGCTAAAATCGTCAGCATGGTTAAAGCCAATGCTTACGGACATGGAGTTAAAGACTGCTTAGCAGCCTTACAAGACAGCGATGCCTTTGGTGTCGCCTGCCTACAAGAAGCCTTAGAAATTCGTGAATTAGGCTTTCAACAACCAATCACCTTAATTGAAGGGATTTTCTCTGCTGATGAAATGCAGATTGCAATTGACCATGAGATTGAATGCCTTGTGCATCATCAGCAGCAGTTAGATTGGCTTCGTGCACATAAAGATGCGTACATTGCTAAAAACCTGAAAGTTTGGGTAAAACTAAACAGTGGTATGAACCGATTAGGCTTCAAAGTCACTGAAATTATTGATGTCATTCACACATTAAAAGCCGAAGGTTTTACCTGTGTATTGGTCATGCATTTCGCCAATGCTGACGCTGACAATCACCCTTTAAACGACCAACAACGTGCACAATTTTTACAAGTCAAAGAAGCCTGCGCCCCTATCATGGCTTCTTGTTGTAATTCAGCGGCGATTTATAAATGGCCTGAATTAAATTTCGATTTTGTACGTCCAGGTATTATGTTATACGGTGCATCGCCTTTTGCCGATAAAACCATTCATGATTTAGATTTAAAACCTGTCATGACATTTACAGCTGAAATTATTGCCTTAAATACCATTCAAGCAGGTGAATCTGTCGGTTATGGCTCTACTTTTGTAGCAGATAATGACATTGAGTTAGCCATTGTTTCTATTGGTTATGGTGATGGCTATCCTCGTGCATTCCCTAAACAGAACTATGTTTCAATCAATGGTCAACAGGCTCCTCTTATTGGCCGTGTAGCAATGGATATGATTGCCATCGATACCACAGGCTTGAATGTACAAATAGGCGCAAAAGTCGAATTATGGGGTAAAACTCGTTTGGTCGATGATGTCGCAGAAACCAATGGCACCATTGGTTATGAACTACTCTGTCGTTTAAGTGCACGTCCTGTACGTAAAACAAACTAAGTTCTTCGTGTAGCAATAAAAAACATCTGTTAGGCAATGCCAGTCAGTTAAAAATTGACTGGCATCTTCTTTTTAAATTCATAATTTTATTCGATATGTAAAACATCATCCACAACGCCCAAAGCAAAATCACTTTGAAAAAGTAAGGCTTCTACGATTACTGATTAATGAATAAAAGGTATTTGAGCAATTTTATAGTGAGATACATCATAAAATGCCTTTAATTACGAACTCAAAATATAGAAGGATTTTTTTGGGAAACACTTGCGAAATATATGGAGATTTCTTATTGTGTTTATCGCGTTACCTTAAATTACTTAAAGATTATTTTAGCCATTATGTCCTCACAAGAAAAAGAAACCTCCAACAGCCTCTATCGGCAGTGGCAAATACTTTCGCGCCTATCTACAGGAAAGTGGATGGGCACACGTGAGTTACAGGAAACCCTCATTCGTGAAGGAATTGATATTAGCTTGCGTACTATTCAGCGCGACTTAAATCAAATCTCGCAACGGTTTCCTATCGAAAGCAGCAAAACATCACCACAAGGTTGGAGATGGCGCTCAGATGCACCCATTCAAAGCTTACCGCACATGACCAGCTCACAAGCAGTCACCTTTATGATGGTGGAGGAACACCTCAAACATTTGCTACCACCAAGTCTTATTGATGAAATGAGCCCATGGTTTGATTTGGCACGAAGAAGCCTATCTACACAAAATAATGTACGCCAATGGGTTAATCGTGTGCGTATTGTTCCTGCAACACAACCGCTTATTCCTCCAATTGTGGATAAAACCTCACAACAGGCGATTTATGAAGGCTTATTACAAGATAAGCAACTTGAATGTGTATATCAGGGCTTAGGGCCATCAAGTGAAGAAAAAACCTATACGCTAAACCCTCTGGCTTTGGTTCAAAAAGGTGCAATTATTTATTTAATTTGTACGCGACATGACAAAACTGATATTCAAACCTTTGCCTTACACCGCTTTAAATCGGCGACTGTGTTGAATTCACGTGCATTACATCCCGTTAATTTTGATATTGATGCTTATATTGATTCTGGCGCACTTGGCTTTAGAGTCGATTTCAATAAACCGACTGAAAATGTACATTTAAAGCTGTTGATGAATGAACAAGAAACCTATTATTTTGAAGAAACGCAGCTCAGTAAAGATCAAATCATTGAAAAACAAGCCGATGGATTAAGTTGTGTTTCAGCAGATGTCCCCTTTACATCTCAATTGGTGTGGTGGCTTCGCAGTTTTGGTAATCGTATTCAACATATAGAACCTGAAGAAGTATTGAATGCTGTCCGTCAGGTGAATCAGCCCTAAGGGCTAATCTTCTACAAATTCACATAACACACCTGTACAAAGAAAAGTCCCAACAATGTGGGACTTGAAAGTTAAAGTCGTAGAATTTTTTATCATTATTATGGCAAGTTGATCATTTCGTATAGCCAAATCGCTTGTACTTGCGACAGATGCTACACACCCAATCAGTGTTAAAACTTAGCACATACATAGACAAGCCAAGTCTGCTGTATTAAAACGGATCATCTTTTTTGTCATAACCTCACCTGCTCTTTATGAAAGTAGATTCAATTTAAGCCAATTTTTAAGTGCCGTAAAATCATAAGATTTAAATTGCTTATCGTATTTTGTTTTTAGCTATTTTCTTCATTTCTTTATTCAATTGCCTTACTTATTCATGACACTTTCATCATTCACGCAAGAGAATTGCAGCTTTCCGTTAACAATCTTACGCTTATGCTTCTTTTTTCTTTATGTCGCCCTTATAGTCTTAGCATCAGCGCTAAGGAACTATCTGAATAATGCCAGATCAATCTCAAGCTATTCGCCATAAATTGCTGAATACTTTCTTTTCACGCCACTCTGTTTGGTTCACTTGTATTTTTATTGCCTTGCTGATTACTTCATTTCATATCGGCTATGACCCCCACTATATCCATTATTTTGTGTCTGAGACCTTGCTCAATAGCATTTGGGTCATTACGGCACTGCTTAGCTTGTTAGGTCTGTATGATTTACTGCAAAACAAACATTCTATTCTAAAAAATTATCCCATAATGGGGCATTTCCGCTTTATTTTTGAAGAATTTCGACCTGAAATTCGACAATATTTCATTGAATCTGATCAAGATGCACTGCCATTTTCCCGTATGCAACGCAGTTTAGTCTATCAGCGTGCAAAAAATGAAAATGCAGATAAACCCTTTGGGTCAATTATTGATGTATATCAAGAAGACTATCGCTTCATGACACATTCAATTACGCCATGCAAACCCTCCAATATCGATACATTTCGTATCACCATTGGTAATTCCGCCTGTAAGCAGCCCTATAACGCATCTATTTTTAATATTTCTGCCATGAGTTTTGGCAGCCTAAGTGCAAACGCCATTCGTGCTTTAAACAAAGGGGCACAACTGGGTAATTTTTACCATGACACGGGGGAAGGCAGTATTAGCCCCTATCATTTAGAACATGGTGGCGACATTGTTTGGGAATTGGGCAGTGGTTACTTTGGTTGCCGTACTTTAGACGGAAAATTTGACCCTGTGCGTTTTGCCGAACAAGCCAAATTGCCACAAGTTAAAATGATTGAAATTAAAATGTCTCAGGGGGCAAAACCTGGTCATGGTGGAATTCTGCCTAAAAATAAAATTTCTGAGGAAATTGCAAAAATTCGAGGGGTCAGCCGTGAATATGACTGTGTCTCCCCTTCAAACCACTCAGCTTTCACCACACCTGTAGAAATGATGCAGTTTATTGAACAATTGCGTGAGCTTTCAAATGGTAAGCCTGTTGGTTTTAAGCTGTGTATTGGACAACCTTGGCAGTTTATGGCCATTGTTAAAGCCATGCTAGAGACTAAAATTGTGCCAGACTTTATTGTTGTTGATGGCTCAGAAGGCGGAACAGGTGCCGCCCCCGTGGAATTAATCAATCACGTGGGAACACCGTTACGTGAAGGCTTATTGTTTGTCCATAACACCCTTGTCGGCGCGGGTCTGCGAGATCAAATTAAAGTCGGGGCCAGTGGTAAAATCATCAGTGCATTTGATATTGCCAGCACAATGGCCATTGGTGCAGACTGGGTCAATTCGGCACGTGGCTTTATGTTTGCTGTTGGTTGCATTCAAGCACAAAGTTGCCATACCAATCAATGTCCTGTTGGTGTTGCAACACAAGATAAAGACCGCCAAAAAGCCATTGATATTTCCTCAAAATCTATGCGGGTGTTTAATTTCCATCGGAATACCATGCATGGCTTGTCCGAACTGATTGCATCGGCGGGTTTATGTCATCCAGCGGATATTAAAGCGCATCATTTGGCGCAGCGGATTAATGACCGTGAAATTAAAAATTATGCACAGCTACATTTTTGGTTAAAACCGGGTGAACTACTTTCTTGCGAAAATAAAGATGAGGAAAACTTTTATTTCCGGATGTGGAGTTTAGCCTCAGCTGACAAGTTTTAAAATTTAAGATCTAACTCTAAACATAAAAAAGCAGTCCATCGACTGCTTTTTTATGGTGCTACATACGCATTTTCATTCGTAATGATCAAATCAATCAAATAAAAAATTTGAATTAATAATAACTTTTTCCACCATGCGCATGTAAAAAGGCAGGGATCAAACCCGTTAAAGCCGCACGAATATCTGCTCGTTCATTAATTAACTGATGCGAACCTTCTTCCAACATCAGTAAGGTCTGCAAACGAAATTTACGACGGATAAATTCAATGTTATAGCGCCAATCGACCGTTTGGTCTTGCGCCCCTTGTGCCAACCATACTGGAATACGGCAGGCTGGACGTTGCTCCATTTCCTGCATCCATTTAGACATGGCTAAAATCCAATCCATGCCCATCATTCGAGGTTGTAGTGGATCTTTTAAACGTACAAATCTTAAAAATTCAGGGTTATGATTATTCCGTCGAAAGTGGCGAGGTACTTCACGTTTAATTCGACGAATAATGCCAAGACCAACAGAATTATGCCACCATGATGATTTTGCAGGGCGAATCAGTGGTGATAGTAACAACACCCGATCAACATATGGGTTTTCACGACGCTCTGCAAACTCAAGCAAATGATGCAACCAAATAGCACCACCCGTGCTTTGCCCAATACCCAACCATGGTTGAGGCAATTGACTGGCTTGACGTACATATTGATGTACTGCATGCAACACATGCTGATAATGATCAAAATTTTGAATGCTTGCAGGCGAACCATTGCTTAAACCATGCCCCGGCAAATCATAAGTCAGAACACTAAATCCTTGTTCTAAAATCTCACGGATAATGGGTTGATAAATACCGCTATGCTCTAAATAGCCGTGCAATAAAAATACCGTGCCTTTAATTTTATCTTCTGCAACACGCAAAGTCGGTTGAAATACCTGTACATGCAACTTAAACAAAGGCATTTCAATATAGCCTTGCCAATGTTCACAATCTAATGTGTCTAAACCATACAATCTACGGTAAGACTGAATTTCAATAGAAGGTGTATAAGGTTGATTTAAATTTAATTGTTCTAAAAGTAATGGTGTCGTTTCACGGCTTGGAATAGGTAAATCTAACTGCTTTAAAATGGTCGGATTTAAAAATGGAATATCAGCCATTACGGCACCTCCCGACATTCTGTACCAAACCACATATCACGCATGGTGGCCAACATTTCGTAATTGGCACGGCGACTATGGTCATAATTTTGCTCACTTGGACGCCAGCGTGTCAAACTGGTGGGCATAGGTGCTTCTACTGGAATGGTTTCAATACCGTTCAAGGCAAATAACCGTCGTGTGCGTGGCATATGATAACGGTCAGTAATTAAAATGACTGTGGGTGCTCCGCCTTTCTTTTGTAAAAGCAATGAACTGAAGCGGGTATTTTCACATGTGTTCATGCTACGGTCTTCTAATAACTTGGCATCTACATCATGATTTTTTAGCCAACGTTGCATATAAGGGGCTTCGACACCACTTAAGACAATGGGTAAATGATATTGATTTTTTACGGCTAACGTTGTTTCTAAACGCAAGCGTGTATAGTTATTGACAACAATGTCTTTGCCTTTCTTGTCTAATGTTAAACCACCACCCAAAACGACAATCGCATAAGGTTCAGACTGTTCCGCTTTTTTTTGCTGATTCTGATCATGAATTAAAGCAATATCTTTAAAAATTTCTTCATCTACAGGTTCAGATGCAGCTTGCTCAATAGGATGGCTATTTAAAAACTCAATATATTGCGCCATCAGCTCTTTATTTTCAGAGCTGTTTAACTCCAAGAGATCTTTTACTTTTTGCGCTGGGTCTTCTAATTCCTGAGTTGAGGCCTCTGAAGTAGCACTGACCAACAAAGGTACAACAGGTTTTTCTTTCTCGTCTCTTTCCTTTTGCTGATCTTCTTCAATCAGTTTTTGCAAAGCTTTATAACGCGTTTGAATGACAGTCAAATTCTCAGAATTTTTATTCTTAATTGCATCTTCCATCACTTTCAAATAAGCCTGCCGTGCAATCCACATGTCCGAACCCGGCTCATAACTGTCTTGATCGCTAAGGGCTGCTTGTTTCTGACTTTTAGCTGCAACTTCATTGACCTCTACAGGTACAAAATAATTCAGCCCTTTAACAATCATTTGTGAATAAAACGGGGTATAAATAAAAACCATCAGACAGGCAAATAGTGCGAACAGCACGGTGGCTATTTGCACTAATCGAACCATCCAATATGTTTTCTTCATTAAGTTACAACCTTATTTTTAATTCAATCGTGATGAGAACGCAGTAAACCATTTTCATCAAATAATACGGGTTCTGGCTCTAAGTGAATCTTGAATTTATTCAAGATATCTTGTTGAACAGCATGATATGTAGCCTTCACGTGTTGCAATGTCGCATTATCGTAATTAACCAAAACCAAGGCCTGCTTATGGAACATACCAACCATATCCAACTTCTTGCCTTTCCAACCTGCCTGATCAATTAACCAGCCTGCTGCAATTTTAACTTGATTATTGGCCTGAGGATAATGGGGTAAATTTGGAAAAAGCTGTGCAATTTGGTCATACTCAGCCTGACAAATGACTGGATTTTTAAAAAAACTCCCTGCATTTGGGTATTCATTAGGATCTGGTAATTTACTTTGGCGAATATGAATCACTTGGTTTTGTAAATTTTCTGCTGTTTTATTTTCACCAACAGCCGTTTTTAAGTCACCATAATTTATTTTTAAATCTGGTTTTTTTAATAACTTAAAGTTCACTTGAGTAATGATATAACGGTTCGGATTATCTTTAAAAATGCTGTGTCGATAACTAAACTGACAGTCTGTGGCCGTAATAGATGCAAAAGTTTTTAGTTGTCGATCGTACACACGTACAAGGTCAATAAACTCACCAACCTCGACCCCATAAGCCCCAATATTCTGCACAGGTGAAGCACCGACTAACCCAGGAATTAAAGCCAAATTTTGTAAACCAAACAAATTTTTTGAGGTAGTCCACAGCACAAAATCATGCCAAATTTGTCCCGCACCTACAGCAATGGTTTGAGTCAGGTCATCTTCTGCAATAATGTCCAGACCTTGAATATCCATGTGTAAAACCAAGGCATGAATATGCTCTGGTAAAAGCATATTACTGCCACCCGACAAAACCAAAACATTCAATTTTTGACGTTCAGCATAGTCTAGCGCTTCAAGCAGATGATCTTCTGTTTGAATTTGAGCATAATGCGATGCCACTGCACTTAAATTGAGTGTATTGAAAGGCTTAAGTTGTACGTGTTGTTGAATATTCATGACTTAAACCTTATTGCTCCATCTGTTGTTTAAATAAATTGACCCATGCTTTACTGCTCGATTCACATTGATTCAATACCTGCTCAAAACCATCCTCGCCACCATAGTATGGGTCTGGGACAGCTTGTTGCGGGTAAGCTGTATCATGTTGGCTCATCAATGAAATTTGTGCGCGAATTTGTGATGCGCCATATTCTTGCTGTGCATGATGCATCAACAATTGCATATTTTCCAAATTTTCATAGTCCATCGCCAAGATTAAATCAAACTCTATAAAATCTGCCGTTGTTAACTGACGGGCACGTAAACCAGACAAATCATAACCGCGTTGCTTCGCGTGTTGCTGACTACGACTATCTGGCGCTTTATTGGGATGGTAATTACTGGTTCCCGCTGAATCGACCCATATATTTAGATTGGCTTCATCGCAAAAGTGTCTGAGCACAATCTCCGCTGTTGGCGATCGGCAAATATTACCTAAACAAACACATAACACCTTATATGGCGTTTTGGATGACATAACAACCTCAATACTACTTCTATTTCAAGCAGCTTATGTTAAGTTATTTAAGTGATGAATCCTATATCCAGACTCAAGAATAATATTCATTTAGATAGATAAAATAAGGATAACCTAATGAGTAATTTTCAGTTCCAAACCGTCAGCAATATTATTTCAGGCCTAGGTTCAATCATTGAGCTGAAAAACGTACTTCAAGATTATGCCCCCCAACGGGTACTTTTGGTCACAGACCAAGGCATGATGCAGCATCAACTTCATTTGCCTATTTTAGAGATTCTAGAATCACAAAAACAGGACTATGTTATTTATTTTAATGTGCAAGCAGACCCTGCTGAACACCTTGTATTAGATGCCATTCAATTTGCGAAAGCCGAAAAAGTAGATTTAATTTTGGGCTTTGGTGGTGGCAGCTCACTGGATGTCGCAAAGGTAATTGCGATATTGGCGCATCCAAATCAGAAACAAGGCTTGCAAGATATTTACGGCGTAGCCAATGCCAAAAGACCACGTTTACCCCTCATACTGATACCAACCACAGCGGGAACAGGTTCTGAAGTCACCCCAATCTCAATTATTACAACAGGTGAAACCACCAAAACGGGCATCGTATCTCCTGTTTTATATGCCGATGTCGCTATTTTAGATGCAAATTTCACCCAAAACTTACCTGCACACATTACAGCAGCCACAGGTATTGATGCCATGGTACATGCCATAGAAGCCTATACCTCTAAAATTAAGAAAAACCCGTATGCAGACATGCTTGCAAAACAAGCACTGCGTTTATTAAATAAAAATTTACCTTTAGTTTTAAAAGACGGTTCCAATTTAGAAGCACGCCAAAATATGTTGGTCGGCTCAATGCTAGCAGGTCAAGCTTTTGCCAATGCACCTGTGGCCGCCGTTCATGCACTGGCTTATCCACTGGGTGGACATTTTCATCTTTCACATGGTCACTCCAATGCATTAGTGCTAACTGAAGTCATGAAATTTAATGCACCTATTGCTAAGCTACATTATGCAGAACTTATGCAATGGTTAGAGCCTAAAAGTACAGGTTGTACAGATGGTTTGTGTGATTTATTTATAGATCATATGCAAAATCATTTAGACCACAGTGGCTTGGTCTTAAAATTAAATCAATTGAATATTCCTGAAAATAAACTAGATCAACTGGCAGATGATGCGATGTTACAAACTAGGCTTCTACAGAATAACCCAAGGTTTTTACAAAAAACCGATGCCTTACAGATTTATTCATCCATCTATAAATAATTTGACGTGACTCAAAATAACAATGGGGATGATCTACAGCCTGATGGAAAAATATAATTTTTTCATCGGGTTAAACTAAATTTAATCATGAGTTACGATTTTAAATAGGTCACAATAAAATTGAAATTAATTCTATTGTGACCTATTTAATGAAGAAGCATTGCTTAAAATTTTAAGCAAATTTTAACCGTCCATATCTCTAAACCCTGCTCAATATTCTGAATGATTTTTTGTGACGAATTAAAATTGATCAAGTACACTCAGTCAAATCAGATGAATAAGATCAAGTTGTTAAAACAATGAAACCACAAGTCAGAAATCGTCAAAATTTTAAATTCATTTTTCCCATTCAAACCCGTTGGTCTGACAATGACATGTATGGGCATGTCAATAACATCATCTATTACAGCTATTTCGATACTGCTGCCAATGCACTGTTAATTCATAAGGCAGGATTCAGCCTGCAACACTCGCCCATCATTGGTCTTGTGGTAAATTCATCCTGCAATTTTATGCAAGAACTGAGCTATCCAGAAATCATTGAAGTTGGTGTGAGCATTGCGAAAATAGGCAATTCATCACTCAGCTATGATTTAGCCATTTTCAAACAAGGACAAGACAACGCTTCTGCTCAAGGTCATTTTGTGCATGTCTTTGTTGACCGTAAAACACGAAAAAGCACCCCGATTCCAACCGAAATGCGGGATGCTCTACAACAATTTTTAACTCTAAACAGTGATGAATTTACTTAAGCTGAATATTTTCTAATGTGCCATCAAAAGCACTCAGTAAAGATTTAATCACAGGCTCATTATGCAATAACTCTGCCGCTCTTTGATGTGCTTTCCCCTTACGTGCATGCTGTAAAGCATAGGGGGTGAGCTGTTCTAATTCTTCATATTGTACATCAAAATGAGTCGATGGCCACTGTGCATATACCACTTGTTCTAACAGGTGCTGCATTTGCGTTACAAGGCGTTCGTATTGTTTTGGAATATGGAAAGTACATACGCCATCAATTTCACCCGTCATTACACCATGTTGCGCCAATTCTTGTAATGCAGGTGGTAGTTCACTACTTCTGAACCAATACTCCCACTTGTCTACAGTCCACTCACCTTCAAGTTGCTGTGGTTGTAGTTTTAAAATATCTTGGGGCATCAATGTCGATGCTGCCTGTGCTATTTCAACTGAAGTCGGCACAGTTGGCGCTAAATCAGCCACTAAACTTTCTTCTTGTTGCAGATCTTGCACAGAAATAGTTTGTACTGGTGCTACAGATAATTCTTCAAGCTGTGATTGTGAAGATTTTGTTTGCACCTGCAAAGACATATCATCTAATGGAGCAATTTCTTCAAATAGCAAAAAGTCATCACTACTCGCTTCATTTGATGGAGGTACAATATTTTTTGGGTCTTCAGATTCATCTAAATCAAATAACGCACCATCGCTTGAAGCATCAAAAATAATTTGATCAGTATTTTGAGTTGGCTGAACATGGGTATTCGATGGTGAAACAGCGTCGACTTCTGGCTCATCTAAAAAATCATCAGAAGATGGTTCATCTTGAGATGTCGCAATGTGTGCATCATCTTCATCTGAATAATAGCTTTCATCTAAGGATTCTGTTATTTCTGGCTGAGGCTGAACAACTGAAGTGGTAACAACATCTTGAGCAGTTTCTTTCTGCGCAGTAGCCTGCAGCGCTGGAGGTTGTGTTGCCACAGTGGTTTCTACACTTGAAACCAAACGCTCGTTGGGTTGCATTGGACGAAAAGCCAACAAACGCAACACACACATTTCAAAACCTTGCTCTTGCGTGACTGACATTTGTAAGTCTGAACGCCCTTTACACGCAATTTGATAATACAGCTGTAAGTCTTGTGCAGAAATAAGTTTAGACAGTTGCATAATTTTAGCGTTAATTTCAGCGCTATATTTCAGACTTAAATCGGGCAAATACTGCAACATTGCCAGTTCATGCAAAGTTGAAACCAACTGATCTAAGACCAAAGACACATCTAAGGCTTGCTGACGGAATTGTAATAACAATTCACTGATGCGCCCTTTTTGATTTTGATGAATTGCAGTCATTAAATCATAAATAATGGTGCGATCAATCAAACCCAGCATCTCTTTAACATCTTGATGATGTACTGCACCTTGTCCATAAGCAATTGCTTGATCGGTTAAAGACAATGCGTCACGCACAGAGCCTTGTGCAGATTCGGCAATTTGCCAAATAGCATCCTGCTCTGCTGAAATGCTTTCTTTTTCTAAAATAGTTGTCAGATGCGTTGTAATTTCATCTACAGCCAACGGACGCAGAGTAAATTGTAAGCAACGTGAAATAACCGTAATTGGGAGCTTTTGCGGGTCTGTTGTGGCAAATAGGAACTTTACGTGTTCAGGCGGTTCTTCTAAGGTTTTTAGCAAAGCATTGAATGAGTGCGTAGAGAGCATATGCACTTCGTCAATCAGGTAAACTTTGAAGCGACCTTGTGTCGGTGCATACGGAACGTTATCCAATAATTCACGTGTATCTTCTACTTTGGTACGTGATGCGGCATCAATTTCAATTAAATCGATAAAACGGCCTTCATTGACTGCCGTACATGTTGCACAAACCTCACACGGTGTTGAGGTCACACCGGTTTCACAGTTTAAGCACTTCGCCAAAATTCGCGCAATGGTCGTTTTACCCACACCACGAGTTCCCGTAAATAAATACGCATGGTGTAAGCGACCACGTTCTAAAGCACTAGTTAGCGCACGAGAAACATGATTTTGGCCAACCAATTCGTTAAAATTACGTGGGCGATATTTTCGCGCAAGTACTTGATACATGTATGCTCCTTTTGACATGCATAAGCATACTGTTTTTTTGACGAAGAGTGAATGAAGATATTAATTAGTGGCACTAATTCGATCAATTTCTTCAAACTTAACCACTTTAATATTTGATTTATTTTCCATATTGCCATAAACAGAATGCTCCTACTTTAAAGCACATTCACAACATTTTTTTACATAGTTTTTTAATCGCTCACAAATTGCTTTTTAGAGATATCTTCAGATACTGTTCCATCCTCAACGTCTAAAATAATTCCAGTACCATGTGTTCTAGTACCATTTGGTATAATTTCTTGATAAACACTATGGTGAAGTCTACTTTTATTAAAGTGTGTACCATATCCCCAAAATTCGCCAAGCCCCTGCCAGACTCCATCGCCTTGTGCATATTCAATTAAATATTCACCTACAGGCATCTCAATTTTTTCACTATGCCCTCTAGGCACTTGAACTATTGCCATAATTGTATTATTTAATTTATTTCTGATAATAAATACTGCATCCTTTTTATTAGATGATGTCAGTTGCATTTGACCTTTTACAGAACCATCATCTGAATATCGAAGCATGACTTTTGCTAAAAATGGCTGTGCATTAATGTTTGCTTCTTCTTTTCGGCGCTGTTCGTCTTTTTCAAAATTCTCTAAAGCATTCGGCTGAGAATTTTTTTCATCTGCAAACTGAATATTTTGCACCTTTTCAGACTGATTATCCTTATGATAAAAAAAACATATAAAGACAACCAACAATAACTGCTCCGATGACAAACCCTGAAAATTGAGTATTTAGTTCCTTTTTCTTATTAAAACTCACGATGCCCCGCACAAAATTATAAAATAGAAATTATTTCAATCAATCTACTTTAATACTTAAACTTTTCCGAACTCAAGCAAAAAATCATCCTGAGCAGCATAAGACTGTGCCGTTTGATCTTCTC
Organism: Acinetobacter celticus; assembly: GCF_001707755.1. Lineage (GTDB taxonomy): Bacteria > Pseudomonadota > Gammaproteobacteria > Pseudomonadales > Moraxellaceae > Acinetobacter > Acinetobacter celticus. The sequence goes on from NZ_MBDL01000010.1 coordinate 353,840, forward strand.
TTATTTCAAGCATTTGATGTTCTAAGTCGACATAAATCAAATTACGGGTTTTGACATTTAGCAATTCTAATTGTGTCTGAGCTTGATCTTTAAAATGAATACGCCCTTTCAGTACTTCTACATCATGGCCACTTAAACTTTCACGGCGCAGTTCATAGGTCAAATTTTGCTTTAACACTAAATCAACCGCCATGCCGGGACAATCTTCACATCGTGAAAAACACCCCATGCAAGGTGTCGTCCCGCTATAAGTTCCAACCCATACAGGCGCTTGAACATTTTGTTCATTTGCAACCGGGTCTTTTGACTGTGTTTGACTGGCATCCTGACAACCCAATAATGCACCTGTGGCGACTAAAGGAATCAATATTGCTTTTTTCATAACACAATCACATTAAAAATTTAGGCGCTAACATAGCATAAAACGGGTAATTTTCATCTAATAGAAAAACAGCACCTATGATTTAAAACCAACCTTTGCGTCCTTTTAAAGCCCCATCTGCACAGCGTAAAGTTTCTTGAGTTAAAGCCCAAAGGCGATAATCACCAACCAAAGACCCCGTTGGAAAATTATGTGTATAAGCAAAACTAAGTTGTCGTTCAGGATCACACCATGCGCCAGAACCATTAAAGCCAATATGTCCAAAGCCCTTAGATAATTTCCCTAAGCTTAATACGCGGTGATAACCCAAGCGCCAGTGCATGGGGATAGGCATAATTCGGTCACGTTTACGACTTTGAACTTCACTCAGTTGATTAAACACATGAGATGATATCAACGTTTCATTTTCCCACACACCATGATTGGCCAACATTGCATACATTTTGGCTAAGCTATTTGCTGTAAATGCACCATTGGCTGCAGGAATGACAGCTTGCATACCTTGATCGCTAAAAAAGCTAAAATTTTTCATTCCCTTTGGAATCATGGCATCTTGAAAATCTTGCGGATTTTGTCTACTCCATTCAATCAACTTATCTAAAGAAGACGTTTGGCGAACAGCAGTTTTTTTATTTTTAGTTTCTAATTGCGTTTCTTTTTGAATTTTAGGTAATAGTCGCGCAACCCGATTCAACTGCTCATCTGGCACACCAAAATATGCGCCATCCAATGCCAATGGTTCTACAAGATACATCTGCATTAAATGCGCTAAAGATTGATTCGAGGCTTTTTCTAAAACACCACCCACCAACCAACCAAAAGTTAAAGGCTGATAGGCAAAATCTGTACCAAAACTAAAACGCGGTTTGGCTTTTGCCATCACATCTAACATATGGTGCCAATCTGCCATTTCTGTCGCTTCGGCAATATTATTCCGCACATCATACAAACCACTTTGATGGCTCAAAATATGACGCAAGGTTATTTGAGCTTTACCATTTTGCGCAAATTCAGGCCAATAATGCGCAATGGGTTGGTCATACGTTAAAATGCCATGAGTCACCATAATATGCGCTAAAGTTGCTAAAACACCTTTACCTGTGGAATAACAAATCGACAAAGTATCTGCTTGCCACTTGTCATCTACTGACTTTTGACCAGTATAAATATCTACAACTTTATGGCCTTGAAAATATACGGCCAAAGCCGCACCGCCCAAAGTTGAACGTGCATCTTGCAATTTACTAAACAATTGCGCCAAATCAATAAAACGCTCATCGACCACGCCTTGAAAATGATCAGTATTGGCAGAGATCAGCTGTTGAATCTGTTTTACGTCCATGTCCATTGGCCTTATTATCTTTTATGCATCATCTTAATATAAAAAAGCCCAAATCTTAGTCGATTTAGGCTTTTATTCTTCACTTATAGCGATTTAATCATTCCCGTTACATGCGGTTTCTGACTCTTGCTATTTCGAATGAGGAATTCGGTATCTTTTCCTTTTTCAGCAGTCAAAAACTCAACTTTCGATGGCAGATACATCGGCAGTTTAAACCAGACATCTGCTTCATAAGCATTGGGTAAGTTCAAATTTGCTAATGCTTTCGCTTTGCTCCACATCCCGTGTGCAATGGCCTGTTTAAAACCAAAGGCTTTGGCCGTTATTGCATGAATATGAATCAGATTAAAGTCACCTGAGGTCAGTGCATAACGTCGGCCTGTATTTTCCGATACATCCCAAGTCAATGCCAACTGATAGTCTGGGGCTTTGGTTTCCGCAGGTTTAGCACCAGCGCCGCCATTGGTTTTTTGACGTGCCAAATAAGTGGTTAATGCCTCAACAACCACTTCATCGCCTACTTTTGCTGTAGTGATAAAATCAAATTGCACACCTTTATCATGCGGTTTCAACTCACCAAATTTGCATGACAAACTTAACTGTTCGTTGACGCCAACTTTACGGCTTTGTTTCACTTGGTTACGAATATGCACCAAACCTAAAATAGCAAATGGAAACGCTTCTTGCGTCATCATATGCATTTGAAGACTTTGTGAAAGTACTGCTAAATAAATTGCTGGAATATAACCATTATTTTTAAAGCCACAGACTGCGTTATAGGCTTTTAAATGTTGTTGATCGACTTTGAATGAATCCACCACATATTCAACCTGAGGCAGAACTTTTTCACCTTTCGGCTTTTTAAAAATTAAACCTTGAATGACTTTAGGATAAGCCAAATAAGGTTTTGGTAGCTGGCTAAAATGGCGAGTATTCATACTGAACCTTTGAGAAGTTTTATCTTTATAAAGTTCCCTCTCCTTTTAGGAGAGGGTTAGGGAGAGGTAAATTAAATTACTCCCAACCTCCCTTAAAAAGGGAGGAGTCCCTCTTTAATAAAGAGAAATTTAGGGAATTAAAATTAAGCACCCAACAAACTTTGACCACACACACGAACTACGTTGCCATTTAAACCTGTAGATGCTGTTGAAGCAAACATTGCAATTGTTTCTGCAACATCAATAGGTAAACCACCTTGGCTCATTGAGTTCATACGGCGACCTGCTTCACGAATGGCAAATGGAATAGCTGCTGTCATTTGCGTTTCAATAAAACCAGGGGCAACGGCATTAATAGTGACACCATTTTTCAGGACTGGTGCAGTAAATTTCACCACACCAATCACACCTGCTTTAGACGCAGCATAGTTGGTTTGACCCAAATTACCTGCAATACCAGAAATTGACGATACGCAAACAATACGGCCATTTGCATTAAAACCATCATTTTCAAGCAAGTAATCGTTTACGCGCTCAATGGCAGACAAGTTAATATTAATCACCAAGTCCCAAAGCTCTGGCTTCATATTCGCCAAAGTCTTGTCACGTGTAATTCCTGCATTATGTACAATAATATCTAAACCACCTTGTACAGTTGCAGCATCTTTAATTTTTTGACCTGCATCCGCAGCAGTAATATCAATGGCTAAGGTTGAACCACCAATTTCAGCAGCAACACGGTCAAGGTCAGCTTGTTGCTGTGGAACATCTAAACAAATAACGTGTGCGCCATCGCGTGCAAGTACATGTGCAATCGCTTCACCAATACCACGGCTTGCACCAGTTACAACGGCCGTTTTTCCTGCAAGTGGTTTTGCCCAATCAATATCTACAGTTTCAGCTTTAGAAACTCGAATCACTTGGCCAGAAACATAAGCAGAACGCGGAGAAATACTAAAACGTAGTGCAGACTCAAGATTCGCTTCTGCACCTGCATCGACATAAATAAGATTTGCAGCAATACCCTTTTTAAACTCTTTACCCACAGACTTAACAAAGCCTTCTAATGCACGCTGTGCAATCGCTTGTTTTACTGTTGACGCTGTTTCAGGTGTTGTACCCAATATGACTACACGACCAGAGGCTTGAATTTGACGCGCGATAGGATTAAAGAACGCATAAAGTTCATGTAACTGTTCAGAGTTTTCAATGCCAGATGCATCAAAAATAACAACTTTGAACTTAGATTCCTTGTCGCCATCATTAAATGCACTCAAATTCAAACCCGCTTTTGCCGCCACTTGTTGAAGCTGCGCATTGTTACCTGCATAACCATTGGCATGTACATTAGCTAACACCTGAGCAATAGAACCTGACAAGGTGCTATTTGTTGCCGCACCTACCAGTACCGCACCTTTTACCACAGGAGTAGCAGACTCAAAACGTTCTAGAAATGTCGGTGCAGGCAGTCCTAAATTTTTGATGACAAATTTACCAATTGGAGATTTTGAAAATGCTTGGTATTGGTCAGTCATGTTTGTATCTCTCTAAAAAATTAATTATTTGATGGCTTTGAAGATTTCCTTTTGACTTCAATATGATGTCATTCACTTATATTTCAATAGATCCATCAGTTTCAAATGAATCATACTTGAGTTAAAGATTTGATGTCTTGACCTGAATGTATTCTGCAATGTCATTCTAGTCAATTCAGCCACTACCTGAATGTGTTAATGTACCACTCAGAAACACTTTTACATGCTTGGAAAAGCCTTATGAGCAAAACAACTCAAGAAAATCCAACAATTGAAAACTCTGCTGATGAAATTGTGTCAAAACTATCAAAAAGCACTGACACTGACGCTGTTAAAAAAGCGCCACCAGTGAAAAAATCGGCATCAAATACAGTAAAAACGACTGGTACACGTGCTACTTCTACACGTAGTCGCAGTAAAAGCCCAGCTTCAAAACCAACAACTCAAACTTCTGTTCCACAGGAAAAAATCATGAGCCAAAATTCTGTTCGTCGCGTTGCTATTATTGGCGGTAACCGCATTCCATTTGCACGTTCAAACGGCGCATATTTCACTGCATCTAATTCAGATATGTTTACTGCAGCATTAAATGGTTTGGTAGAACGCTTTAATCTACAAGGTCAGCGTTTAGGCGAAGTTGTTGCCGGTGCGGTTTTAAAACATAGCCGTGACTTTAATATGACTCGTGAATGTGTATTAAACACAGAACTTGCTCCTGAAACACCAGCTTATGATCTTCAACAAGCGTGTGGTACTGGCTTACAAGCTGCCTTTCTTGTGGCAAATAAAATTGCTTTGGGTCAAATTGAAGTCGGTGTTGCTGGCGGTGTAGATACAACGTCAGATGCTCCAATTGCATTTGGTGATGGTTTACGTAAAGCATTGCTTGAACTCAACATTGCCAAAACTGGTAAAGACCGTTTAAAAGCTTTAACTAAAATTAATCTGAAAGATTTAATGGATGCGCCAAAAAATGGCGAACCACGTACAGGTCTTTCAATGGGCGACCATCAAGCCATTACAGCGCTTGAATGGGGTATTGCCCGCGAAGCACAAGATGAACTAGCAGCGACTTCACATCAAAAAATGGCAAAAGCCTATGAAGATGGCTTCTTTGATGACCTCATCACCCCATTCCTTGGTTTAGAACGTGATAACAACTTACGTCCTGATTCTACCGTTGAAAAACTAGCAAAACTAAAACCTGCTTTTGGTAAAGGCGATGGCCGTACTATGACAGCGGGCAACTCTACCCCACTTACGGATGGTGCATCTTGTGTATTGCTAGCGTCTGAAGAATGGGCAAAAGCCAATGGTCACGAAATACTTGCTTACTTAAGCTTCCAAGAAACAGCTGCTGTTGACTTTATTGGTAAAAAAGAAGGTTTGTTGATGGCGCCTGCTTATGCAGTTCCGCGTATGCTTGAACGTGCAGGTATTAAGCTACAAGACTTCGACTACTACGAAATTCATGAAGCATTTGCATCTCAAGTTTTATCGACTTTAAAAGCATGGGAAGACACTGCATTCTGTAAAGATCGTTTAGGTTTAGAAGCACCACTTGGCTCAATTGACCGTACTAAGTTAAATGTAAATGGTTCATCTTTGGCTGCAGGCCATCCATTTGCTGCAACTGGTGGCCGTATTTTAGCTACTGCTGCAAAATTGATTAACCAAAAAGGTTCAGGCCGTGTGTTAATTTCAATCTGTGCTGCAGGTGGTCAAGGTGTGACTGCAATTGTAGAAAAATAAATTTTCTACTTTTAATGTTGAAACAAAAAGCCCTTAAATTCATTTAAGGGCTTTTTTAATGAACAATAATTAATGCAGTTTTAGAAGCGGTAACCCACACCAACATATGTAATTAAAGGATCAATATCAATTTTAGTGGTGGCATGAATAAGCTCATTTCCAGTATTGGTATTTAGAACTCTAATCGTTGCTACATTATTCAGTTTTGCATATGAAACCGACGCTGTTGCATACCAATTGTCATTTAAATCATAATTAAAACCAGCTGTGACAATAGGTGCTATGGCATCATTTGCATCTACATCTACCACAATATTGCCACTTGATAGTTTCTTCTCTAGAGCCGCCCCGCCATAACCATCATGGATATTCTGAATCATATGTCCTGCAGCAATAAGATCGTTTTCAACGCCTGAATTTATTTTAATATCACTATAATGGGCATACATAATACCTGCACCAATATACGGTCTAAATTTATTTACCCCAGATTTTCCAAAATGGTAAACAGCCTCTAATGCAGGCGTCCATGCTCTTGCTGATGCAGCATTGTCATATGCTTCTAAATCTGTAATCAATAAATCCTTTTTTAGATAGACCTCAATTGGTGGGACTGATGGGTCATAAATGGGATCTGTTGGTAGTATAGGAAATGGATAGGCCACACTTGAAAAAGGCGCATATACTGCCCCTTTACCTTTTAAATCTACTTTTGGCGGAATTCCACCAATAAATTGCAATGAAACATTATCATTAAGATAATAATCAAATACGATACCCAAAGTATCTATATTATCGGCTTCTAAGCCTGCATTTGAGTTCCAATGCTCTAATCCATTGATTTGTGCATCACCAGTAATTGTCTGTAAAATTGCATCGTACTCTTCAGGGGTCTCATTCCCTGTCAAATTCATTTTTATAATTTCATCTAAATATTTTGTTTTAATAACGCTATTAAAAATAATGTTATTCATATTGTATGGATCTGTGGCTTCTAATTCATCATACTTGGCTTGATCTATATTATTTAAAATAGTATCACCAGAAATCATCCCCACATTGGCGCGCATTCCATTTGCAACATCGGTATTGATATTAAATGAATTCGCTTTCCCTTGTGGCATGACATGTAGCCAACCCGCAGAAACAGAAAAACGTTTGAATCCCTGCTGTGTTGCTGCTACCCCTGTTTGTGTCACACCCAGTAAAATAAGCGGTATTGCAAGTAAACCTACTTTCATTGTCGACTCCTTGTCTGACATTACTTTTAGTTCATAACAAGTCAATTATTTCTATTCATATAATTCATTTAATAATTAAGTGGATATATCTTTTACTTTGAAATTTTATTTTAGATTAAAAAACAATCAACACCTCGTCAATAGGGGCCTAAACATATCATTTCAGGTCTTTTGTCTTCTTCCGGACAAATTTCAATGTTCAACCAACAAAAAATATATTTATAAAACAACAATATGTAGTTATATTAAAAAAACAAAATGACTCATAATTTTTTCATAACAATAGATTAAATATTTTTATGCGTTATTAAAATACTTTTTCAAGCATCTCACTTTGTAAGTTTTTAATTAATTATTATGCTAAATACTACCGATTATTTTAAAGTAAAATTCAAATAAAAAAAGCATCCCTCCAGTTAGACCAGTAGTGTCTAACTTTCAGGATGCGTATAAAAAATATTTTTATAAATTACTTATTAGAAGCGGTAACCCACACCCAAATAAGTAATTAAAGGATCAATATCAATTTTGGTGGTGGCATGAATCAATTGTTGACCTGTAGATTCATTTACGACATTAATGGTGGTTTTGTTATTAAGTTTAGCATATGAAACTGAAGCCACACCGTACCAGTTTTCAGTTAAGTCATAGGTAAAACCTGCTGTAACAATTGGTGCAATTGCATCATCAGCATCGACATCTACTCGCATTACGCCTGAAGATACTTTTCCATCAAGTGCGGCCCCTGCTTTATTATCTAAAACATTTTGAATCATATGACCAGCAGCTTCCAAATCTGATCGGATTTCTGAATTTAATTTAATATCATTAAAATAGGCATACATAAGACCTACGCCCACATACGGTCTGAATTTATTTACACCACTTTTACCAAATTGATACTGTGCTTCTAATGCTGGTGTCCAAGCACGTACAGTTGCAGCTTTAGACTTATTGCCAAGATTTGTAATAGGAATATCTTGTAATAATGGGATCTCTAGCCCTGCTAAATCACCACCAGTAGTAGCAAAGCCACTCAAAGGTGCAAATATTTCGCCTTTACCTTTAATATCCACTTTAGGCGGAATACCACCAATCAACTGCAGGGACACATTGTCATTAATATAGTAGTTAAATGTTAAGCCTAATGTATCTACATCTTCTGCTTCCAAGCCCGTACCTTGCCCTTGCCATTGCTCCAAACCTGAAATCGTTGCAGTCCCTGCCAGATCTGCCTTCACATTACCAGATGCATCAAAAATGATATTTTGTAAATCTGGCTCCTTCATTAGCTGCTCAAAACTATCTTTGAAATTATATATATATTCACCTTCACCAGTAGTTGCATTGGGATCAATTGAATTTAAGAATGCATTTTTACTAATACTACCTACTTTTGAAGTAGTTCCATTTTCTACAGCTGTATTAATATTGAACGGATTCGCTTTGCCTTGTGGCATAACATGTAACCACCCCGCAGAAACCGAAAAACGTTTAAAATTCCCTTGTGTAGCTGCCAATCCCGTTTGGGTTATACCCATTAAAATAAGTGGCACCGCGACTAAACCTAATTTCATTGTCTTATTCCTTTTTTGACATAATTCATTAACAGATTTGTTTGTGTTTTTAATCAGTTTTGTACTTAATCAGTATTTTCAAACTTGTTTTGTCTGTGTTTTTTTATCTTATGTTAAAAGAATAATTATTTTTATATCACAAAAGGCCTGATTTTGTCTTTTCAGGCCTTTATAGAATTTTTACATGAAATTTATTAATGTTTTGGCTGATAACCAAAGTGGGCTTCTATGTGGTCATAACCCCATTGAAAAATAAAGGTATAAACCAAAATACACATGGTTAAGCTGAAATCGAGCACAATAGCTTGCCAGATAGTCATCTGCATCGCATAGGCAACCATAGGAATGGTCGCTAGCATTAGACCTCCTTCAAAGCCAATTGCATGCAAAACACGCACGCCAAATGTTCTTTTTAACTTTCTTTTTGCTTCAAATTTTTCAAAAAAATGGTTAAAAATCATATTCCAAATCACAGAAGTAACCGCCATGGCAATCCCAAGGGCGCCCGTTACTTCTAAAGGCAGATGAAATATAAAACTTAAAGCAATTGCTATGATGACCAATAGGATAATCTCATAGCTTAGCGCATGAATAATCCGTCTCTTGGAAATCAACATTTTAAATACTCTTTGAATAATTACGATAACCGTCATTATATTTATGTTTTATTGATTGATCTAACTAGATTCTTTCAATATATTTGATAGATAAATCTATTTATTTAATGTATTTCTAACAATGAATATCAATCAAGAACAGCTCATTATTTTTAAAACTGTCATGGAAGCAGGTTCTTTTTCTGCGGCAGCCCGACATTTAGGAAAAGTGCCTTCTGCGGTCAGCATGTCTATTGCCAATTTAGAAATTGACCTAAATTTAAAACTTTTTAACCGTGTTGGACGTGAACCTGTTCCAACTGCACAAGCCATTACATTATTTGAAAAGACAGAACAACTGTTGATTGAAATGAATCAATGGAAGCAATACGCTCTGGCTTTAAGTTCTGGCTTAGAATCCGCCCTCAATATTGTTGTTGTGTCTGAATTACTCCATACCCATTGGACAGACTACATCACTCTGCTTGCACATCAATTCCCTGAACTTCAAATTAATATTTTTTCGGCACCGCAAGAAGATGCACAAAAAATGCTGAACAATGGTGTAGCACAATTTGCATTAATGTTTGAACGCGAACAATTAGAAAGTAATGAACAGTTTGTAGAGTTAAAACGTGAAGTCCTGGTTCCTGTTGCATCAAACACCTACGCCTTAGCCCAGTTTGATGCAATTCATTTTGAACAAATTTTACAAAGTAGACAAATTGTTGTGGCCAGCCGAGACCGCAATATTAGACCTGAATTGCTTTATTCAAAAAAATATTGGCGTACCGATAACCACCATTCGGCTTGTGCCATGATTAAACAAAATTTGGGTTGGGGCGTTCTACCCTTAGAAATGTTTACGGAAAACCCCTTACTTAAAAAGCATTTAAAGATTTTAAATTTTGCCGATTTCACACCAAAATTTGAATATTTTGTTGATTTAGTCTGGAACAGAGAAAGTCAGCAAGGCGCAGCTGCTCGTTTTTTGATTGATCATGTCAAAAAACAGCGTAAAAACACTTTTTAAATGCGATAAAACCACGCTTTTCTCTTGGGTTAAATCAACTTTATGATATAACTAATTGTACAAGTAATAACGTTAAGAATTAGAGATCAATGAAACAATCTGCGTTAAACCAATTAAAAAACATGACGACTATTGTTGCTGACAGCAGTGATTTATCTGCAATTGAAAAGTTTCGTCCTTTAGATGCAACAACAAACCCATCTTTAATTACAGCAGCAGCCAATCAGCCTGAAAACAAAAAACTGATTGAAGATGCCTTTGACCAAGCCAAACAAGAAGGTTATGCAAATGATGAGTTAATTGAGCGCACAATTGATATTTTAACCGTCAAGTTTGGTGTCGAAATTTTAAAACTTATTGAAGGTCGTGTTTCTACAGAAGTAGATGCAGCCCTTTCTTATGATACAGATGCAACCATTGCAAAAGCCAAAGAACTACTGGCTTTATATAAACAATATGGAATAGACCCAAACCGCATTTTAATTAAAATTGCATCAACATGGGAAGGGATTCAAGCGGCCAAAGCATTACAGGCAGAAGGCATAAATTGTAATTTAACCCTACTGTTTGGCTTGCACCAAGCTCAAGCTTGCGCAGAAGCCAAGGTCACACTCATTTCCCCATTTGTTGGGCGTATTTTAGATTGGTATAAAAAGGCTGAAAATGTAGATAGCTACAGTATTGATCAAGACCCTGGCGTGCTTTCTGTAAAACAAATTTATCATTACTACAAACAGCACGGCATTCAAACTGAAATTATGGGTGCAAGCTTCCGTAGTGTAGACCAAGTACTTGGACTTGCAGGTTGTGATTTATTAACTGTTTCACCTAATTTATTGGCAACCTTAGCAGAAGACACTCGCGAAATTGAAAATCAATTGTCTGAAAATCATGCGCAGGTGCATATTGATCACCCAATAAACCCATTAAGCAAAGCAGGCTTTAAATCTGCATTAGAACATGACTTAATGTCTTTTCAGTTGCTTCAGGGTGGTATTGACGGCTTTATTAAAGCACGCGAACAACTCAGCCATTTGTTACGCCAATCTTTTGGTTATGACGCAGAAATTCAAGCTTAATTAAATTTTCGTTTTTTCTCTAAGCCGATGCTGCTATTATTCAGTTTCGGCTTTTTTATGTGAGTTTTACCGTGTTTGGCATCACAGATTTAACAACTTATATTATTGGTACAATTTTGATTGTTCTGTTGCCTGGCCCTAACTCTATTTATGTAATGACAATAGCATCACGTTACGGCGTAAAAGCAGGCTACATCGGTGCTTTGGGCGTATACACAGGTGATATGATTTTAATTATATTAACCGCGCTTGGTGCAGCTTCTTTACTGCACACCTTTCCTTGGTTGTTTGTTCTGCTGAAAGTTATTGGCGCAGTCTACCTAAGCTATTTAGGCATTAAACTATTAATGGCTGCCTATAAAACATGGAAAGCTACTGTTGCACCAGAACAAATTCAACAAAAACAACAAAGCCTAAAACAGCCTCATCCTTTTAAAACGGCATTGACCATTAGTATTTTGAATCCGAAAGCTATTCTATTTTATCTTTCTTTTTTTGTGCAATTTGTAGACCCTATCTATCCATACCCGATGCTTACGTTTACGGCCTTAGCAGTAGTATTACAAATAATTAGCATGAGTTACTTAACGGTTCTAATTTTTTCAGGGGTAAAACTCGCGTCTTTCTTTAGCTATCGCTATAAACTGACGGCCTGTTGCGTGGCTTCTGTGGGTCTTCTGTTCTGTGGATTCGGTCTTAAACTGGCAACATCTACACTTTAAAACCAAACTTTTAGATCTTAAATAGAAGCACTTTCAGCCCTATAAAAAAGTGATTAATTATTCGTTTTTTACTTTTCGCCTAAAAATGAATAGCGTATGATTACTACGCTTTTCAACAAATATAATGCTCTTATAGCAATGGATTATGCAAAAACTACTGAATGACTTTTCTGTTCCTGCCGTCTTCGCAGGATTTATTACCTTCTTGGTTGGCATTAGTGTGTCAGCCGTTTTGGTTATTCAAGCTGCCCAAACATTGGGCGCCAATACTGAACAAATTACCTCTTGGTTTTGGGCACTCGGCTTAGCTATTGGGCTTAGTGGCCTACTTCTCTCTTGGAAATTTAAATATCCTGTTGCAACCTCTTGGTCTACCGCAGGACTGGCGCTGATTTTAGCAACTGGAAGCGGTTATAATCTAAATGAAGCCATAGGTGCCTTTTTAGTCTGTGGTCTACTGACTGCCATTTTAGGCTTTTCAGGTGTTTTTCAAAAAGTTCTCTCGTATATTCCACAAAGTTTGACCAGTGCCATGCTTGCTGGAGTTCTGCTAAAATTTGGTATCGCTTTATTTGCCAGTATGCAAAATGAATGGGCATTTATTCTATCGTTATTAGTTGCTTATATTTTATCTAAACGTTTTTGGCCACGGTATAGCATTGTCATTACTGTGATAGCTGGCATTGCCATGTGTCCAATATTTTTGAATTTCAGCATGCCTAGCATAGATTTTGGCATGGCCAAACCAGTATGGGTCACACCTGAATTTAGTAGTTCGGCTATTTTAGGGCTCGCTTTACCATTATTTGTAATTAACATGGCATCGCAATACTTGCCTGGTCTGGCAATGATTAAAAGCTATGGCTATAACCCGCATGTTAACCATCTCATTGGTTGGACGGGTATGGCGCAAGCACTTTTAGCCCCTTTCGGCAGTTATAGTGTCAATATTGCAGCCATCAGTGCCGCCATTAGTTTAGATGATCAAGTACATCCAGATCCTCAAAAACGCTACATTGCAGGTATGAGCTGTGGTTTTTTCTATATTCTGATGGGTATTTTTGCAGCAACTTTAACCAGTTTTTTAATGTCTTTTCCAGCCATCTTTATTACGGCTTTAGCAGGCATTGCTTTATTGGGAACAATCAGCCATAACATTGCCATTGCATTTCATGAAGTTTCAGACCGTGAAGCAGCCTTGTTAACCTTCTTGTTCAGTGCTTCGGGTATTCAATTTTTTGGTATTGGTTCTGCATTTTGGGGCCTAATTTTTGGTTTCGCTGTGCACTTAATTTTAAAACTCAGAAAATAAAAGCTACTAAAAGTACAATATAAACAGCACCATAACTGGTGCTGTTTGTTTATATTTAAATTTGTCATTACAAATAAGTTCTTTGAATTAATTCTTTCTGCATAATCCGCATTTCATTCATATTTTCAGCATTTACAAATACGTTTAGCCAAACACCATCCGCCGTGTAACGTAAAAGTTTTAATTCTAGACCACTATCTGTTTGCTGATGTTTCAGCAATCGGGCATTGAGCCAATCAAACCACAACGTATTAAAAGCATGGTCGGTCAGCATAATCATTGAGATTGCAGACCATAAAGTACCAATACCAGAAAGCTCAGTTTGTAACGTAAAATAAATATAGGCACGTGTAAAACAACCATGTGATTGATCATCTTGTTGCATATAATCATCTACAGCCACATCTAGCCTAAAAAGCACATCTTGTACCATGGCTTCCAGTAGTTTTTGCTTGCTTGGAAAGTGATGAAATACACCGCCTTTGGTCACGCCTGCTAAATCAGCAACAGCCTGAATAGAAACCCCTGCCACCCCTTTTTCTGAAGCCAATTGAATTGTATGTTCAATAATTTTCTGACGGATCAATTCAGGGGCTTTCTTCCGCTGATGCGCATTGTCCATTAGTGCCCCGTCGCATTTGAAAAAAGGTTAATAACCACAACACCAGATACAATCAACCCAATACCCACCATTGCCGCCACATCTAAACTTTGGCGAAAAACAAAAAAGCCAATTAAAGCCGTTAATACAATACCCACACCTGCCCAAATGGCATAAGCAATGCCCAATGGAATGACTTTAATCACTTGGGAAAGCAAATAAAAAGCCATACTAAATAATACAACGACTGCCACGGAAGGCCACAATTTCGTAAAACTTTCCGATTTAACCAAAAAAGTAGAACCAGTCACTTCTAAAGCAATGGCTAAGGCCAACATAGCATAAGCCAATAGCACGGGATTCATATTCACACCTAATAAAAAACATACCAATTGGTTGGTATGTTAGCAATTTTGCATAATAAAGCAAGGGTGATGTGAAATTTTCAATACATTAAGGGCTAAGTTGATTTAAAAATTTGATTGTCTTTTCAAACGTTTGCTGACTAGCGACCTTACTCATCATAAATTGATATTCATGTACTAAAAGCTCTTTTGAATTTGGATAAAAAACCTCTGTGACTGCTACTTTATGTTGTTTTAAGGTCTGTACAAAAGGAAGAGACTGCGAAGCTGTTAAAAAGTCTTTATTGCCACCACTAATCAATACTGGTGGATAATTCGCATTTATATGTTGTCTTGGTGAAATACTGGAAAGAAATGCCTGATCATGCTGACGATCTCCTGTATAAGCCTGCACCAAGTTATAAATCCCCCACTCCAATAATTTTATTTTATCTGATGCAGTATTCACAAAATCATTTAAATCATAAATACCACAATGCAAAATTAAACCTTGAAGTTGCTGGCGTGTAATTGCAGGCTGAAAGTTTTGTGATTGCGCATAAGTCGGATCGGCCACAAAAGCAGCATATTGACTTGCCATATTGGCGCCTGCGGAATCACCCGCTAAATAAAGCTTTGAAGCATCAATATGATATTGCTTTGCCTGCGCTGTAATAAATGCCAAAGCTAAATTCATCTGATTGATTTGTGTCGGATAAATTACATCAGGGGCAAATTGATACTCTACCGAAACCACGTTATAGCCTTGGTCTGCTAATAACTTAAAATAGCCTCGCGCATGTTCCTTAGAACCTGAAATCCAACCACCACCATGTATCCAAACAATGGTCGGTCTTATTCCCAATTGCGCAATATTTTTAGGCTGATACAAATCAATATGCAAGTTAGGGTTCTGCATATACGGAATATTGGTCTGCACGAGCACATCGGCAGGCGCATATTTATCAATCATTTTCTTTTGAATATGAGTCGATGCATTAAATACACCCGCAATCATTTTGGTACTGTTTTTAGTACTCTGGCAAGCGATCAGACTGAACATCAAGCAAGCGATAAAGAGTGATTTTACGATCTTAGATTGCATGACGCCCACCCCAAAAAATATAAATATTGAATAAATGTAATTAGCCTTAATTGAGCAACAATTACAAGTCTTTGTTTTTGTAAAACCTTATAGAAAGTTGATACAAACACTCAGTTTTATTTGCAGTGTAATTGGCATTTCAAACAACCAAGGCATTCTAATTAAATGAATTTACAATATTTTTTCAAATTATAAATTGAACAAAAAAGCCCAATGTGCTATCAATTAAGCATAGGGTCATAATGATAACTTTGGAGTTTCCCCCATGTCTTATAAGCAAATTTTAGTGCCTGTAGATGGTTCACAAATCTCGTTTTCTGCCGTAAAAAAAGCGGCACAGATTGCCAAGGCATTTGGCGGTCAATTGACATTAATTAGCTTAGTTGCTGAAGACCCATTTACAGATGCAGATTTCTACTACTCTTCTGCCATTATGAAAGAATACTTTGTTCAAGCACATGAAAATGCAACCAAAGCATTGGCCGAAGCATTGGAATTTTCAAAGGCTGAAGGTGTAGATGCACAAACTTTGGTGATTAAAGGTCAAGTTTCGGCTGAAGGGATTGCAGAAACAGCCACTGAATTGAAAGCCGATTTAATTGTGATGGGTTCGCATGGCCGTAAAGGTTTCCAAAAAATGTTAATGGGCAGTTTTGCTCAAGACGTTTTACGTAATACAGAACTCCCTGTACTGATTGTAAAAGCTTAAATCAAGATTCCCGCTGATCTTGAGGCGGGAATGCTTTGGATTTGTTTCAGTCTGAATTAAATCTGCAATTTAAAATATAAGCACTTAATATAATAAGGAATAGCGCATGACAACTTATCAGCACATCCTCGTTCCTGTCGATGAATCTCCAATTTCTTATGCTGCCGTGGAAAATGCTCTTACTTTGGCCAAATTATTAAATAGCCAAGTGACCGTTATGAGTGTTGTTGCGATAGACCCATTTGTAGGGGTAGATTTTTATAAAGTTGCACCTGCAATTACCGACTATTTTATGCAAGCAGAAAAAAATGCCAAAGAGCGCTTAGAAGATATTAAGCAATCTTTTGTACGCGATGGTATCCCCGTCGATGTTAAATTGGTACACGGCGTATCACCGACCGAAGGAATTATTCAAGTTGCCAATGAAATTAGTGCAGATTTAATTATTATGGGCTCACATGGCCGAACAGGCATTCAAAAAATGATGCTCGGAAGTGTCGCCAAAAATGTGCTAACACAGTCTCCTATTCCAGTATTGGTTGTTAAAATTTAGTAATTTATGATGTTTAAATTTTAGTTTTATACATAAAAATCCCTCTATTGAGGGATTTTTATAATTTAGCTCTTTTCAATCTTATTGATTACTGCGAATGACAACAGTATTGGCCATTTTGTCATGCCAACCCTGTTTCCTAGGGTCAAACGCCACCCAAAAAATGCCAATAAAAAACACCATCATCGCAGGGAAATACCCCAAATAACGAATTACAGATTGTTTAATATCTAAGTTTTCGCCCGTATCGGCATCCACAATTTTCAATCCCAGTAAAATTTTCCCTGGTGAAGACGACCATATCAGCCAGACCGCAATGGTATAAATAAACGGTAAAATATAATTAATGCTGATATCAAACCATAACACTTGCGGTTGCTCTGCCAAACCTGTGGCAAAAATTAGATCCCAATTGCCTGCATAAAACCACCAAAGTAGCGGATACGTCGCAGTCAACAAAATAATCATATCAATGAGCGAAGCACCAACTCTTACCCAAAAACCTGCATACTGCACATCTGCATCAAGCATTTTTTCTACTCATATTTTTCTTTTCAGAAGAATAATCTACCTGAATTTAGAAAAATGTACGAATTTTGCTTGAGGTCTTAAGGCAAAAAATGACTATTCAGCCACTTTAAGCCCCTAAACCGTGTTTACGCTTTACTAATCATTTGATGCAAGTTTTGTAAATACACTTCGGCATCAATACCATTATGAAATTTTTTCTCAAAGAATCCTGTATTTTGCGTACTATTGGGAGAGTATTCGACAGTAATAATAAATGCATCATCTTGGGGATTTTTAGAAATACGAACTGCAATAATATGTTGAGAGTTTAAATAAAAACCGTCTTCAACCTTAACTAACATAACCGCCTCAAACTAAATAACTGGCATTGGTTTATTTGGAATAATCTATCCAAACCAATGCGTTAAAACCTCTAAATAATTTAAAGATACTATCAAGGGATTATATCAACAAAATGTGACATATAACGCATTTTCAAAAAAATAAAGCATACTGATTAACCTTTTAAAGCTATATGTTCTGCTATTTTTGTCCCCTTTAAATATCATAAGCACATTATGGGTCATCAAATTGGCATAAAAAAAAAGCCTTGCACAACAAAAGTACAAGGCTTTTAGAAGCTTAAAATTTATACGGCAAGCATGCTATTTAAAGATTCTGATACATTCTTCGATTTTACCAATGGTTTCAACGCTTCTAGCTCTGCTTGAACTTGACTGCGTTGCGGTTCCGCTAAGGTATACCAGCGTGAGAGTACCTGTAATAATCGTGAACCGACAATTGGGTTTTTCTCATCTAAATACTTAGCCAGTTCAATGAAATGCTGTACGCCAAAACTCCATGTATTGACTGGATTAGCATTCAAACCACCACTGACTGAACGAATACGATTAGGCACTGTTAAGTCATAATCTGGATGTGAAGTTAAATAAGCTATTGTGGCCGCTGTTGCTTCTGGATGTGCAGCTTGCACCATAAACCATTGGTCCATAGACAGTGCTTCATCTTTAAAATGTGTATAGAAGTCTGCTAAAGCCTCTTTGGCTTGTGGGGCATCATTCCACACCAAGACCTTCAATGCGCCTAAACGCTCAGACATGTTGCGCGTCGTCTGATACTGTTGATGAGCCAACTCAAAAGCATCGACATCACCCTGACGTGCCATCATCATGAGCATGATGTTTTTTAATGCACGTACACCCATGGCTTGTGAAAATTCTTTTTGATTATCTGGATCTAATTCAAGATAAGTATCTTTGCAGAATGAACCTAATTCACGCGCCAAAGTTTTCAGTAAAGCATTACGCTTCTCCTGAATCTGCACAGGGTTATATCCAGCATCAATACGGCTACCCAAATAACCTTCGGCAGGTACATCAAATAGTCGCGAAGCCAATAATGGATCTTTTTGAATTAAATCAGGTAAAGTATTTTTCATTGCCTGAATATAAATATCAGCAACATGATCATTCAGTAAAATGCGGTCTAATAAGGTTTGTGTCGCTTGCCATTGGTTAAAACCATTGGGTTCAAATTGCATTAAAAATGCCAGCTCTTTATCTGAGTAATTAAACTCTAAATTCACTGGCGCAGAAAAATTACGAAGCAACGAAACTACAGGTTTCGTGGTTACCCCTGTAAATTCAATGGTTGCTGTATCTGTATCAAATAAATACACCCCATCTTTCACGCCATTTTCAAACAGTGCAGTAGAATTCAACGTCAGTTGTTCGCCCGTTTCTGCATTAAATAAGGCCAAAGCCACAGGAATAGGCACGGCTTTTAAATTTGCATATTTAGCATGTGCTTTTAGGCTTTGTTTAAAGCTTAATTGATAGGTCTGTGCAGTCGCATCGTAAGTCCCTTGTGCTTCTAATTTTGGTGTACCCGGTTGGTTATACCAAATCAGGAATGCAGATAAATCGACACCTGAACCCGCTGTCAGTGCAGCGACCCAATCTTCTACAGTAACTGCTTGCCCATCGTGGCGCTCAAAGTATTCGTCTGTACCTTTACGGAATTTTTCTTTACCCAAGAGCGTAAACATCATGCGGTTAATTTCCGCACCTTTTTCATATACAGTAGCAGTATAGAAGTTATTAATTTCGACAAAATGGTCTGGACGCGGTGGATGTGACAGCGGGCCTGAATCTTCAGGGAATTGATGTGCTTTTAATACGGCAACATCATCAATCCGTTGTACCGCAGCCGACTGTAAATCTTCCGAGAACGATTGATCACGGAAAACCGTCAAACCTTCTTTTAAGCACAGTTGGAACCAATCACGACAGGTAATTCGGTTACCTGTCCAGTTGTGAAAATATTCATGCGCAATAACGGACTGTACGCGCATGATGGCTGCATCAGTGGTAAATTCTTCATCGGCAAGGACACATGAAGTATTAAAAATATTTAACCCTTTGTTTTCCATTGCACCCATGTTGAAAGCACTGGTGGCAACAATCATATAATTGTCTAAGTCATATGGACGGCCATAATGTTCTTCATCCCAACGCATCGAATGCTTTAAGGCTTCCATGGCAATATGACATTTCGGAATGTCTTTGGGCTCTGCATAAATTTCCAAAGCCACATCACGACCTTCAGAGGTCACATAGCGGTCTTTCAAAACAGCCAAATCACCAATTACACAGGCAAACAAATAAGCAGGTTTTTTGGTTGGATCTTGCCAAATGCTATAGTGACGATCGTTACCCGCCTCACCCGCTTCAATTAAATTACCATTGGCCAAAAGTACAGGGAATTTCTTGTCTGCTTCAACTCGTGTGGTAAAAACTGAAAGTACATCTGGACGGTCTGGGTAAAAAGTAATTTTACGGAAACCTTCAGGCTCATTTTGTGTAACAAACAAATCACCACTGGCTTGATATAAACCTTCCAACTGGGTATTGGTTTCGGGGTGAATCAGCACTTGGGTTTCAATGACAACTTGATCAGGTGCATTCGCAATCACCAGCTGTTCAGTATCTAAGGTATATGCATCTTCAGCCAGCGCTTGACCATTAAGAGCAATCGATTTTAGTTCTAAGTCGCGACCAAGTAACACTAAATCGCCAGCCGTTTGACGTTGCATCACCAATTTAGCAGTAACATAAGTTTTATCGTCAAATACTTGAATATCTAAATCAACAGAATCGACAAGAAATGAAGGTTTTTGATAATCTTTTAAATAGACAGTTTGGTCAACTTCAACCACTGGATTTGCCACAATATTCATAAAATGTCCTGATCCTTTTGCACGAGCCTAGACAGCTGTTTATTATCAAAAAGTGTAAATGATTTAATCATACGATAAGTTTTGCAGGCTGTCTGTGCATTACTTTGTTTTATATATGGGACTGACAGGTGTAATTTTCAATTCAAAACATAGATTGATTTATGCATTGCTGATAAACGAGTCAATTTCTAGGAAAATCATTCAAAATAGATGCTACATTTTTAGATAGTCTTTGTATGATTCTATTTTTTCATCAACGCTAACTGAACATTCTTCACTTGCCAGATCGTGATCAAAATAATTTCAATCATCATTTTTCTACTTCTAGCTACAATAAATTATCTCTATTTAGTTGCTGTAAAGAGCGAATTCAAGTAGCTATTTTTTACGAATTGAATAAAAAGTATGCACTTGTGATTTACTCAAGAGAAGGCGCGCTAGATTAATTTTGCTGTGTATAATAGCCAAGCCAATTCACCAATGATGCCTTGCTATGCTTCAAATTCTGCAAAAAAAACTAGATGAAAGTACACAATGTCCTTTGTGCCGTGCATCTATGTATTGGGTAGAAGCAGAGCAGTATGATAAAGAATTGAATTATCACGAATGTAGCTATTGTGAGCACAAAATCTATCAAGATAAAGTGCATACCTGCCACTGTATAGGTTGCCAAACCAGTCGTAAAAAGCTCATTAAAGAAGCGCTAAATCAAGAAACTTACAAACAAAAAAACAAAGGTAAAGACAAAGCCGATATGGAGCACAAACTGAATCAGCTCAGTTTTATCCAAAAGTTATTTTTATTGTCTATTTTAGATGAACAGGTTTTTGAAAATTCGCAACATGACGAATTCATCGATTGGGAAAAAATAAAGTATTACCCTATTTCACCTAATTATTTGTACCAAAAAAACATCATGAAACGCATGATTGATTTGCATGTTTTGACGTTAAGGGATTATGCAAATGAAGCAGGACAATATTATATTAACGTTCGGTTAGACGGTTATTCAGAACCAAGCCTATATAGTATTACTCACAAATTGCGTCTTTGGTTTTATGAAAATTTGTCGCAAGGTGTTCCCTTTAAGCATTCAGATGAAGTCAAAGATGCGATTTATGAAATTATGTATGAAAAAATTGTCCAATTCATGCAGTTTTACTGTCGGATGTGGCAAGTCCAAATTTCGGGAAATAATGGTTTAAGAACCTTATGCTACCGCTTATTAGACAGCCTAGCCGTTGGACAAATTTTTTACTTAATGCAAACAGCCTTAGATTATTTGCATCAACAAAAACTGCTACAACCCCGTAATGAAAAATTCATTAATACTAATTTACTGAAAAAAACTGTTCAGCAATATCGTGAACGTAGTCTGCAAGAAAAATGGGTAACAACCACACTGCCTCATCCACCACAAATTCCCATGTCAAAAATGGCTGAGATTTTATTTTTTCGCTTTCTTGGCAATGATGAATCAGTTTTTGTTCAACCCATTTGGAAAATTTGGGAAAAAGTTGAACCTCGCTTAAAATTTTTCGCGATGAAACGTTGTATGCATTGTGGGTCAGATGATTTGAAGGTTGAATATGATGCCGAACAGCATATTTCACTTTTTTGCCACAACTGTAAACAACAAGACCATTATTTCACGCGCTAGGGAGAAACTCAATGAACCATCCAGAACAGATGAACAAGACCATGAACACCTCCCTGTCAGGTTTAACTGCACCACTCTTGCAACAAGTCATTGATGCATGGACGGAGCTGAAAACCCAGCAACCTTTAGTACACATTATGACCAATGGCGTGGCGAACAATTACGTTGCCAATATTTTATTGGCTGCTGGTGCCTCTCCAGCCATGATTGATAACCCATTTGAAGCTGAAAGTTTTGCCAGTATTGCCAGTGCAATTAATTTAAATTTAGGCACGCCCACCTCCGAGCAAATGCAAGCCATGCTCATTGCAGCACAAACAGCACAACGCCTTGACAAAATATGGGTACTTGACCCTGTTGGTTATGGCCCAATCTTAAAATGGCGTTCAGAAATGGTCGATACCTTATTGCAATTCAATCCGGCCGTGATTCGTGGTAATGCCTCTGAAATTGGCGCTCTAGCAGGCAATCAAATTCAATCAAAAGGTGTCGATAGTACCGTTAGTAGTGCGTCAGTTTATCGTCAAGCACAGCCACTTTTAGAGCATGCGACCTGTATCGCTATTTCAGGTGAGTCGGATTTTATTTTATCAAAAGAACTAAATTCTGTTATTCAAATTAACGGTGGGTCATATTTGCAACCTAAAATTACAGCTTCAGGCTGTGCTCTAGGTGCGCTGACAGCGGCCTATTGCGCCGTGAGCAATAACATTACCGCAGGTACAGTAGCAGCACACATACATTTTGCAATTGCGGGTAAAAAAGCCTATGAACGTGCAAAAACCGTAGGTAGCTTCAATGTGGCTTTTTTAGATGAAATTTACACATTAGATGCCGAAGATTTTCAGCAATACAGCGACTTTAATATTTTACCTCTATAAATGCGGAAAAATAGATCATTTAATACACTTTACGATCAAGCGCTAAATTAACCACTGTTTCACAAATGGTTTTAAAGTCTAAGCAACAAATGCATATTAACCCTATACCCGAAAAATAATCTGGTACATGTTGCATAAAAAACTGGTTATGTAGGTCAGCTTTTATACGCAAGCAAATTAACTGTTCAGGAATAACTTTAGGCAAATCATAGGGATGTACATATAAATTTTCGCCACGAACCTCGACAGCATTATATTGGCTATGTAGTAACTGTAAAACATCGGCATGTGCTTGTGGCATTTTCTTTCCGACACGCGGGAAAAAATTGGCAGAACGAGAAGCAAATAAAGTATAAATTTTAGGGTGCATGATGGTTGGAACAAACCATAGCGGATACATGGGGTAACGAATCTTATGATTTAATGCAACACGAATTGCCGACTTAAGACTTCTATTACCTCCGCGGTATTCAGCCAAGAAGCCCGCACGCGAACTGATAATAAAAATAGGATTTCCATTTAAAATCAGTTTTAAAATTTGAATGATATTTTGCCCAATTAGTTTATTTTGATGATGGTATTGGACAATAGAAACTGAAAGCGCATCGATGTCATAAACATAACGGTAAAGCTCTTCAATAGAAGAATGTGGAAAAATCTGTTGATCCAGCTCAAAAACTTGCTGAAAAAAATCATGTTTTTCTTTGGGTACCATACGTTTAAAATCAACAATAGTTTCTACTATTTTCATATAGCCTATTCCAGTTTATGGTTAAAAATATGTTCTGTACAGAACAATGCTTTAATCCATTTTTATTTTTTATTTAATCATTCACTTATATCTATTTTTAACACTAAATCTGATTTAAAAACATTTCTAATTTTAAAATTTTTATTTTTCAGTCAAAATTCTCAATAGAATTGACCATTAAAATAAATCAAACGCTATTTTTAAAAATTTATTTTCCCTTTTATATGTCCCCAAAACATTCGACCTAAATATTAGAAAAAATTTAAATATAGTCCATAAAATTTATTGATAATAAATTGTTCAAATTTATAAACCCAGTTTATAGACTTGAATATAAGCCATGAATTTTCAATAGGTATTACAAATGAGATAAAAATACCAGTCTATTTCTCAATAAACTGGTATTCATTTATAAAAGATTCATTTCTTATTAAAAGATTATGAATCTTAGGCTTGAATTAAAACTGTTTTAATTCTATTCGCTTCCATTTCCGTCACTTTAAAACGAATACCCTGGTAATCAAGCTCTGTGCCTACTTCTACCTTACCTTGCATCTTATCCAAAATAAGACCTGAAACACTGATATAACCTGCATCATCCTCGACTAAATCTAACATGCCCAACACCAGCTCCAGTTGGTATATATCTAACATACCTGAAGCCTTCCATGTCTTATCGTCAATTTTGACTAAATCAAGTTGTTCATCTGCGTCAGGAAATTCTCCTGCAATCGCTTCAAACACATCAAGTGGCGAAATTAAGCCCTGAACATTACCAAACTCATCTGTCACCATGACCAATGAACCTTTCGATGTCCTCAAAGTATTAATTGCATCAATCACTTTCATTTTTTCGAAAATATAAATTGGTCGATGTTTTTTAATGAGATCTTTCAGTTCAGCCTCGTCATCTAAAACATCTAACAATTCTTTTGCGCGAACAATACTGATGACTTTATCTACGTTGCCACGGCACACTGGAAATAAACTGTGTGGCACTGAAAGTACCTGCTCACGAATTTGTTCAGGTGTATCATTTAGGTTCACCCAAGAAATTTGGCTACGTGGCGTCATAATAGAAGCAACTGAACGTTCTGCTAAAGTCAGCACGCCACCGATCATATAACGCTCTTCATCTGCAAATGCTTCTTGCGCTTGTTGCTGATTCACACTATCTGATGCTTGAACCTTTCCACCCATCAATTTTAAAATGCTGTCTGCGGTACGGTGACGAAGCGGAATTTTAGATTCTTGTTTTACCATATTGCGTTGGGTAAATTGGTTGAATGCCTCAATGACAATTGCAACACCAATACCTGAGTAAATATAGCCTTTTGGAATGTGGAAGCCAAAACCTTCCGCCATTAAGCTAATCCCAATCAATAACAAGAAGCTTAAACACAGAATAACCACAGTTGGATGACGATTGACGAAATTGGTCAAAGGCTTAGATGCAAGTAACATCACCGCCATAGCAACAATCATGGCGACCATCATCACATAGATGTTATCGACCATTCCAATAGCAGTAATAACAGAATCTAAGGAGAATACGGCGTCTAGCACCACAATTTGGGCAACGACAGCAGTAAAACCTGCATAGACTACATTTGTAGTCACTTTAATTTCAGGCTTCCCTTCCATTTTTTCATGTAGTTCAGTCACGGCTTTATAAACCAAGAATAAACCACCAAATAAAAGGATGAGGTCTCGACCTGAGAATGTCCAATCAAAAAGAGTAATCAGTGGCTTAGTCAATGTGACTAACCAAGAAATGGCAAATAATAAGCCTAAACGCATAAAGAGTGCGAGAGAAAGGCCAACCACACGGGCCTTATCACGCTGTTCTGGCGGAAGTTTTTCAGCCAAAATAGCAATAAAAACGAGGTTATCAATCCCCAAAACAATTTCTAATATAATAAGAGTAAGTAAACCCACCCATATTCCCGGATCTAATAAAAACTCCATTAGTTCATTTCTCCGAAACTATGAATTTGACAAAAATTAACTAGACCTGCGCACGGCGACGGATCCATACAAAAAACCTTTACTACAAAAGATAATTTTATTATGCATAAACTGAAAAGTTTGTAATGTATTTTTTGTGTTTTTTATAAAAATATCTGAACATACAAAGTATGATTTAAATGTACATTTTTTATAAATCACCAATTTGATCTGTACCCTCCAGTCATCTCACTAAATAATTCATCCTCTATCCGCGAAATCTCAACATATGATTCACATGTTAATGATGTAAAATGGCATACAAAATGTAATGAAAAGTATTGTTATAATTCATCAAGTTAAATATTGTTATCCCTGAGTGAAACTTTTCAATTATTAACAATCTGAAATGTCAAGAATGAAACAGATAAATAAGTTTCATTTCTCAACTTATATTTCATAAAAACTATTGATATTGAACCACTATTTTACATAAAATGTGAATCGTTATAATAAAATTACAAGAAAATCGGGAACTTTTATGACAAAGAAATATTCAAAATTTTTACCGGCAGGCGATAATTTTAGTCTAGAAAATTTTCCTTTTTACTGGGTTACACAAGTACATGCTCAATATGTATTAAATGTAGACCACGCTTTGAAAAAATATGGTGTCGATAATTCTAGACGACGTATTTTGCTTGCACTCAAGTCTAAGGCCAATGCCAGTGTTTCTGATTTATCAGAAATGGTGGTTTCTAAAATGTCGACAACCACTAAAATTATCTATCGCTTAAAAGATGAAGGATTAGTAGACACTTATTCATGTGAAGATGATGCTCGTATTACCCGAGTTATTTTGACTGAAAAGGGTCATTTAATGGCTCAAAAGATTAATGACCTAACCAATGTCGTCCTTGAACAATCTTTTGAAGGTCTTACGCCACTACAAATTGAAAAAACGATGGAAAGCTTAAAACATATCTTTAAAAATCTTTCTCGTTAATTTATAGCTAAATTATGAATCGAAAAAATTCAGTTGGGGACTAATTTTTTCGATTTTCATTTTAGGTACATAAGAGCATTCAAATTCCTCTACAGGAAAACCTTGCACAAAAGACTGTATATTCGGAGAATTCCAATTTAACCACTCCTGTAATCGCACCTGTGGAATCACAATAACTGAACGTTTTACTGCGCTAGGTTCATGAAATTCTTTCATCATGGCATGGTCTATTGCATTCATCGTCAGCATGGTTGCAGAGCGAATAAGATCATCGCCTTTTTTGCAAATTTCATATAAAGCAGCAATATAAAATGCATGACCATCTTTTCTACGTACGCCCCAACGTTGAGCTTTTCCATCGATATATTTCGACTCATAAAACTCTGAAACAGGTATTACACCAAATTTGCATTTATTTATAGCATTTTGAAAAGTCGGCTTTTGCATCAAAGTTTCATTACGCGCATTATAAGTTTTTAACGCGATTGACTTATCATTCAACCATTTGGCGATTAAACCAAAATGGACTTTGCGCCATTCCAAGCCTTGTACTGACTGAAAAAGTAAAGGACATTCATAATTTGGATAAACTTCATCTGGATATTCAAAAGGAATATCTACTAAGCCTAAATTTTGAAGCTGAGCAAGAGTCAGCGATTTAAAATTTGCACACATTTTTTAAATATTTTAAACCTCTATTGTCGCTACCCTACCTAAATCAGGCCATGATTGATCATGACCATTGCTTTACCTTTAGCACTATTGAGCTTAGAAGTAAGCTCTCTACCCCATTGATCAATAAAAAGCTTTTACTATATCTTATTGAAATGGACTGTTTATTTTCTGAATAGCGACATAAATACGCCAATACACCAAAAATGAAGAGAATACATCAACTGCCATACTGATCAAATTTTTAATATGTGCAAATTGAGCAGGATCAAAATAGTTCTCAAACTGATTAAAAATCAATAATATACAAATATATAAAACAACAATAAATGCTGTAACTTTCAGCATAATGGGTAAATAAAGTGCAATCAGACGGTTTAAAAAAGCATGTCCCTGCTCTCCACCATTGGCCTTAAAGATGGCATTGGTCCAACTGATAAGTAATCCTAAATTAATCAAAAATAGTGCTAAGCTAGTTTTTACATCTTCAGGTTCAATCTGACTAGCAGCAAAAATACCTAACAAGACAATAACGCCACTGGCCAGATAATAATTTTTAAATTCAGCCTGATTGACCTTATTTTGTTTTAAGTCATCAATCAGTTTATCTGTCCGCCATAAATACATGATTTTCACTCCATTTTAATGTTTTGATCATATACAAAAAAAGCCTCCGAAGAGGCTTTTTTGACTAGATAAGGTGAAGATTAATCACCTATATAACCTTTTAACTTTAAACGTGCTGCATGAAGCAATGGTTCTGTATAACCCGATGGTTGTTCACCACCTTTAAATACTAAGTCATACGCAGCTTGGTATGCATAACCATTAAATGTAGGTGCCATTGGCGTATAAAGTGGATCATTCGCATTTT
Organism: Acinetobacter celticus; assembly: GCF_001707755.1. GTDB lineage: Bacteria > Pseudomonadota > Gammaproteobacteria > Pseudomonadales > Moraxellaceae > Acinetobacter > Acinetobacter celticus. The sequence continues at coordinate 382,221 of NZ_MBDL01000010.1, forward strand.
GCTCATCCACAATTTTCGCCATACGTTGCATCACTTCTTCAACTTGCGCAGCGGTTACAATGCCGTGACGTAACCAGTTAGCAACGTGTTGAGAAGAAATACGTAATGTTGCTCGGTCTTCCATCAAACCAACGTTGTTAATGTCTGGAACTTTCGAACAACCTACACCCAAGTCAACCCAACGAACCACATAACCTAAAATACCTTGAAGGTTATTTTCTAGCTCTTTGGTTTTCTCTTCAGCTGTCCAGTTGGTATCTGTTGCTAAAGGTGGCGTTAACAAATCATCTAACGACAATGCTTCAGTTTCCAACAATTCTTGCTGACGTACAGAAACGTTACATTGATGGTAATGAATCGCGTGAATCACCGCACCAGATGGAGATGGAACCCATGCACAGCTTGCGCCTGCTTCTGGATGTTCAATTTTGGTTTTGTACATATCAGCAAGCATGTCTGGCTTCGGCCACATGCCTTTACCAATTTGTGCTTTACCACGTAAACCGGCTTGAAGACCAATCATGACATTGCGATTTTCGTACGCTGGGAACCAAATTTGAGATTTCACTTCGCCTTTGCGAACAAATGGACCCGCTTCCATAAAGGTATGGATTTCATCACCTGTACGGTCCATGAAGCCCGTATTGATGAAAATAGTACGGTCTTTTGCTTGAGCGATACAGTTTTTCAGGTTTACAGATGTACGACGTTCTTCATCCATAATACCAATTTTTAAGGTTTTTTCTGGTAAGCCAAGTGCTTGCTCAGAACGACCAAACAATTCAACTGCAAAGGCAACTTCTTCTGGGCCATGCATTTTTGGCTTCACGATATACATAGAACCTTTACGCGAATTCTGGTTTTCGTTTTCACCTTTAATGTCTGCAAAAGTTAACAATGGTGTAACCAATGCATCCATAATGCCTTCATAGATTTCAGCACCATCTACAAGGATCGCAGGGTTTGTCATCAAATGCCCCACGTTACGAAGAAGCATTAAAGAACGGCCGTGAAGCTTGGTTTCGCCACCAATTAAGTTTTTGTGCGTACGGTCTTTATTCAAAGTACGAGTTACAGTTTTACCGTTTTTCTCGATAGACTCTGATAACGTACCGCGCATTAAGCCTAACCAGTTACGGTAGCCTTCAACTTTCTCTTCTGCATCTACTGCTGCAATTGAGTCTTCTAAGTCTTGAATCGTGGTAAGCGCAGCTTCAAGAACAAGATCTTTTACACCTGCCGCGTCAGTTTTACCAATTGGGCTGTTTGCATCAATCTCAATAACAACGTGTAAGCCGTTATTTAACAGTACAATTTCAACAGGTGCAGATTCTTCACCATTAAAACCAACAAATTGAGCTTCTTTCGCTAAAGTCGTTGTTGAACCATCTTTTAGCGTTACAACTAATTTTTTGCCTTCAATCGCATATTTAGTTGCATCAGCATGTGAACCATTTGCCAATGGGAAAGTTTCATTTAAGAAATTTTTAGCAAATGCGATAACTTTGTCACCACGGACTGGGTTATAGCCTTTACCTTTTTCTGCACCACCTTCTTCTGAAATAACATCGAAGCCGTAAAGTGCATCATATAAAGAGCCCCAACGTGCATTGGCTGCGTTTAGGCAGTAACGTGCATTTCGTACAGGTACAACCAATTGCGAACCTGCCAATAATGCAATTTCTTCATCTACATTTTCAGTCGTAATTTGAAAATCTTCTACTTCTGGTAATAAGTAGCCAATTTCTTTAAGGAATGCTTTGTAAGCTTCGAGTTCAAATTTGTTGTTGCGGTGCCATTCATCAATTTTTGCTTGAATGTCATCACGCTTAGCCAATAGTGCTTTGTTCTTTGGGCTAAGATCGACAACGACTTGTTCAAAGTTTTTCCAGTAAGTTTCACTGTCCAAACCTGAACCTGGAAGTGCTTCATTTTCGATAAAATCGTAAAGTTCTTTAGCAATCGCTAACTTGCCTTTTTGAATACGTGCAGTCATTGTCTTTCCTGATATTGCTACTTTTTATAACAAGAGATTCCAGTATACCTATTTATACTTAGCTGAATAGCACTATCACATTACTAAATAACGATCATTTTTTATTAAACAAATACCCTCATAAGTTAATAAATTTAAAGATCAGAAATGCGACATCATCATCAACTTGAATGCTCTTCAATAGTGTATAAAGTTTTTGAAATGTCGAAATTAGACTTAAGTTCAGATTTTTGCTTTAAAAACATACAAAATATCTTCTTTTTGTCTTTCCAAGGCTCGATTAAGCCATGAAAAGTGTTAAATGTCGATAAATTAACCAGTCATTTTTACATAAAAAAAAGCGCCAAAAATTGGCGCTTTTCACTTAAACTTTTTTACTAATTAACACTTTCTATTGCATTAATATGTCGATGCGCCGCATGTAAATAATCATCCGACTGCATTTCCAATAAACGTGAACGCGTGCGTTCAATTTCAAAAGCTAATTTTTCACCTTGATACAAGTCAATAATTGAATCTTCAGAGGTTAAAATTAGTTTTACACCACGATCATAAAACTCATCGACTAAATAAATAAAACGGCGCGTTCCTTCTGATAAATAGTCAGTCATATGCGGTACATTACTGACCAAAACCGTATTATAAATATTGGCCATTTCAATAAAGTCGGCTGGGCTACGCGGTTTTAAACACAGTTCCGAATATTCGCACCACAACACATCTTCAGTATGACCAATCGTTTCAACAATACGCTTATTAATAATAATAGGTTCTTGTGACTGTCTTTGGGTCTGGGTTAAAGCGCTAAAACGCTGTGCCATCCAAATTTTATTTTCATGGGTTAATGGTGATTTAAACAGCTGTGCTTGTTTTAGTACGCGTAGACGATAATCGACACCTGCATCGACATTCAGTACCACACAATGCTTTTTCACCATTTCAATAGTCGGAATAAAACGATCACGATGAATGCCATTCTTGTACAAACCATCTGGTGCAATATTCGAGGTTGCAACCAAGGTCACGCCACGAGTAAATAATTTTTGAAATAATTCGCTTAGAATCATAGCATCCGTGACATTTGAGACAAAAAACTCATCAAAACAAATCACGACTGCTTCTTTATAAATTTGGTCTGCAACCAATTCTAATGGATTACGCTGACCAGAAAGTTTGTTTAGCTCACGATGCACATGTTGCATAAAATGATGAAAATGCATTCGTGTTTTACGACGAAATGGAACCGATTCATAGAACTGATCCATCAACCATGTTTTACCACGACCGACACCACCCCACATGTACACACCCTGTGGCGAAGTTTGACGACGGAAACGACGAAAGGCTTTTTTTGATGCCTTAAAACGTTGAATCAGTTCTTGCCAGACTCTATCCAGCTCATGCACTGCTTCAGCTTGTGCTTCATCTGGTAAAAACTGTCCAGATGCTAACGCTTGTGCGTAGCGCTCTGCAGGTGAAATTGGAGTAAAGGCAGTATTGTGCGGAGATTGAAAGTCTGACATATCATTTAATACTATTTTGGGCTACATAAAATTATAGCGAAGATTGAACCGTAATATATAACACTTTGGCATTAATAAACTTAGGCTATTTTGTATATTGACGCGGGCTTTGTCCAAACCAGCGTTTAAATGCATGGTTAAACGCGGCAGGCTCTGAATAACCGAGTAGTTCCGCAATCATCTCAATTGAATATTCGTTATATTCCATTAAACGCAATGCTTTATCCTTAATGATCTTTTCTCTAATCTGTTTATAGCTGGTGTTCAGTTGCTGTAACTGATGGCGTAAAGTACGTTCAGGGATATTCAGTGCTTGAGCCGTTTCAAACATCGTTGGCATTCCCCCTGTTTGCAGTTCTAAGTAATCTTGAACTCGCTGTACTAAAGATGGTGACTCTTCATCTTCCATTAAGCGATTGAGCTCGGCAATGCATTTAGACTCATATAATCTGAATGTCATTGGGTCAGCAGAAGGAATCTTAATGTCTAAAATCCCTTCATCGAACCAGAAAAATGCAAAATCTGATCCAAATTTAACCTGCGAACCATAATAATCATGATAAATCGCTAACTGAGCTGGGTCTTTAGGTTGTTTAAACGGTAGTTCAATGCGTACTTGTGGCGGTGCCAATCCCATCATTTTATATAAGTCTTGAATGAACTTATATGTTCCCGAAATTTCGCATTGCGCCAACAATAAACCTAATTCACTATGAATATTTTGAGGTCGATAACATAACGCCATTTTATGATCTGATATTTCCAGCCCCAAATGACCTGTTAAATGTGTCAATTGTTGAAAACGCATCCCCTGTTCTAACCCTGTTCGTATGGATTGGCTTGTAACCAATAACATCAGAAGCGGGCCATAACCTGCCAAAGCATAATGTTGTCCAATATATATTCCCTTTTCGGGCGCTATATCTTTTCCAATTACTTTAAGCACATCCCACTCTAAACTGGGATGAATCACAGAAGTTGGGTCTAATGCATCTATACGTAAGCCGATTTCTTGTAGTTTTGAATCTACATCTATTCCTGCTTTGCGCATTCCCTGCACCAAATACATCAAGCTCAGAATTGATCGCTTCATTACCACACCAACTCATAAATAGTTCTATCTTTTGTACTATAAAAACTCGGGCTTGAAAATTGCCGTTTTGATCAATTTTCCTGTCATACAAATCATAGTCTTCAAATAACAATGTGTTTTATGCTATGACGTATAAAGAAAACAAGAGCTTCAATTATGCATAATGCACAGCAACAAGAACAAACCATTCAGAAAACTCAAATTGCAATTATTGGTGGTGGTTTTGGCGGCATTGCTATGGCAATTCGTCTCTTACAAAACAATACTCAAGACTTTATTATTTTAGAAAAAGCCAATGACTTTGGCGGGACATGGCGTGAAAACCGTTACCCAGGTGCTGCTTGCGATGTGCAGTCGCATATGTATTCGCTGTCTTATGCACCCAAAACAGACTGGTCTAAACGCTACGCAGAAGCCTCTGAAATTTTTGATTATATTCAGGGACTCATCTCTGAACACCAGTTAAACCAATATGCAAAACTCCAATGTGAAGTCATTTCTGCTCAATATTTAGAAGATGAATGCTGCTGGAATCTGACCTTAAATGATCAAAGTACCTTAGTGGCACAATATGTCATTTTTGCATCTGGCCCTTTACACGTCCCACAAATTCCACATATTTCTGGGATAGAAAAATTTAAAGGCAAAGTTTTTCACTCTTCACAATGGGATCACGAATACGCCTTGCAAGGTAAAAAAGTGGCCTCAATTGGTACAGGTGGTAGTGCAATTCAATATATTCCAGAAATTGCACCTGAAGTAGAGCAACTTTACGTCTTTCAACGCACTGCAGCATGGGTCATTCCCCGAGATGAACGTTTATATAAAACCTTAGAAAAAAAGCTATTTGCTCAATTTGATTGGTTTAGAAAATTGCATCGTGCACGATTGTATTGGTCCAATGAATCACGTGTGGTGCCCATTGTGAAACCTGTCACCATGAAATATGCACAAAAACTTGCCGAGTTCTTTATTCGCTTTCAAGTGAAAGACAAAACTTTAGTTAAAAAATTAACGCCCAACTACATTATGGGCTGCAAGCGAATATTGGTTTCCAATAAGTATTTCCCAACCTTTAACCGTAAAAATGTCGAATTGGTATCCGAAGGAATTCTTGAATTAACCGCCGACAGTATTATGACCAAAGATGGTAAAGAGCGAAAAATTGATTGTTTAATTTATGGTACGGGCTTCATTACCGACCCACGCATTTACTTAAAATCTTTTAACTGCACAGGCTTAAACCATGTTGAACTAAAAGATGCATGGAAAAATGGCGCTGAAAGCTACTTTGGTATTACAACAAAAGGCTTTCCAAATTTATTTCAACTCTTGGGCCCAAATACGGTACTTGCACATAACTCGGTCATTTTCATGATTGAATCCCAAGTAGAATACATTCTACAAATGATCAATTTGGTTGAAAAAACCCATAGCCAAGCCATTGTGGTAAAAGACCAAGTGCAAGATCAGTTCAATCATGATGTACAAACCATGATGGATGGTACGGTTTGGCAATCCGGCTGTGTCAGTTGGTATCAACAAGACGGTGGTAAAAATTTTGCACTTTGGCCAACGTATACATGGAAATATTGGCTAAAAACCAAGAAACTCAATGCTGCAGACTATCTTCTTTTGTCTAAATCACATGGAAACCGTGCAGCGTAAATATTAAGTTGTCATAATAAGCGGGTGTTCTTCACCTGCTTATGTCATTTATGCAATCTCTTTGGTTGATTTTCCAACTTCTCTTTTGTCTTTTTCTTGGTTTTGTACTTGCACGCAAACTTCCGCAGAAATTAGAACAGCTCTGTTTTAAAGTTTTACCCTACTTTACTTATATTTTATTAATTGCAATTGCGATCGAATTTTCACAAACGCTGCATAATATTGCCAATCCTACACAAATCTTATCCAGTGCAATTGGCTTGGCTTTAGCAACCTCTTTGGGTGCATTTATCTGTTGCTATGCATTATTTAAAATGATTGGCTATCAGCCCTTACAAGGGAAAGTTTCAATCGACCTACTCACCAAGTCATTGCTTAATATTGGCTACGCTTTTTTTGCTTTAGCTGTGGGCTATGGGATTGCTGAATTTGCTAACACTTTCAACTTCAGTATGCGTGTCAGCACATGGAGTCTACTTTTAGTTTTTATGTTTTTAATTGGCTTAGATTTAGCTTATTCACCATTAGATCGTTCATGGTTGAACTGGAAAATTTTATTGGTTCCTCTTGCTTGTATTGTTGGTTCAATTTTAGGTGCTATCGCAATTTCATTGTTTATTGATGAAATTAGCCTGAAAGATTTAATCATGCTTTCACAAGGCTATGGTTTTTATTCAATGACCGGAATTGTCGTGACCGAATTAAAGAATGCTCATTTAGGCAGTATTGCCCTAATTAATGATTTATTCAGAGAAATTTTTGCAATTATTTTTATGTACTTAATTGGGTGGCGTTATCCACGCTCAGCTATTTCATCTGCAGGTGCAACAGCAATGGATGTAACCCTACCCATGGTGAAACAATCTTGTGGTAATGACTTTATCCCGCATGCGATGGTGAGCGGTTTTGTATTGTCTGTACTTGCACCAATTGTCGTCAGCATATTGGCAGCACTTTAATCCTTTGCTTTTTGGTTTCCCCTTATAAATGATATGATCTATCAAGGGAAAATGGCATGTAAAACAATGCGTTTTTTGGAACTAAAAATAATAAAAAGCCTTTCGAAAGAAAGGCTTTTTGATTTTGAAAAAATTACAGCGTTGCCAAAATATCTTTTAGCATTTGATTTGGGTTTTCAGCTTGCGTAATTGGTCGACCAATCACTAAATGCGTTGAGCCATCTAACATGGCTTGTTTAGGTGTGACAATGCGTTTTTGATCATCTGCATTCGAACCTTCAGGACGAATACCCGGTGTAACCAATGCAAATTCTGAACCTAAAGTTTCCCGTAGCATTTTTGCTTCTTGGGCTGAACAGACCACACCATCCAAACCACTCTCTTTGGTTAGCTTTGCAAGACGTTTCACCTGTTCAAAGGGTTCAACATCTAGACCAATATCGGCTAAATCTTCACGCCCCATAGACGTCAACACCGTAACTGCAATCAGTTGGGTGTTATAGTTACCAGCCTTTAAACGCTCAACACAAGTTTCCATCATTTTACGACCACCAGAAGCGTGGACATTGACCATCCATACGCCCATATCGGCAGCCGCACACACGGCTTGTGCCGTTGTATTTGGAATATCATGAAATTTTAGATCTAAAAAGACTTCAAAACCTTCGCCATGTAAAGCTTTAACAATTGATGAACCTTCGTGGGTAAATAATTCTTTACCGACTTTTACACGACATAATTCAGGGTCTAATTGCCCAGCAATCGCCATTGCGTCATCATGACTTTTTGCATCTAAAGCAACAATAATACTCATGAGGAGACCCTTCAAACTGACAAAATTATGGCATTATACGGATTAAGCTCAAGACGACCAAGACTAATTTTCTAAAATAATTCAAAATCCCAATTAAGTTTTTTATCCATCTATTTTTATAAATAAACCCCAATTTTGAGTCATTCGATGGATTCAATACGATCATTTTTTACTTTTAAACATGTGATTATTCCATAAATAAAATCTAAAACCCTTCTCATTTAGCAAGTGTTTATCCGAGTTTTACTCAAAGTTTTAACGCAAATACTAATGGCATTCTTTCTATCTAGTTTTAAACCTATAGCTGTATCTATTTCTGCCTATTCTTATAGTGAAAAATAAAAATTGATTCTGACCTTTACTTTATAAGCCTTGAAATGACTAATCAATTTATCAACCTAAGATAGGTTACTACCTGAATATTCATTAACTTTTCTGACCCACGACACACTAATCAACGAAACTATGAGTTTTGAATTAGCTCATTTTCCAACATATTCAAGTAAAAAACACTTATCGGATAAAGAAATGGAAAAAGTGGATAGAGCGAATCTTGCTTTCAGGCTTCAATCACCTTAGAGATGTTTGAATATGGAAAAAAGCCAAATGGAAATTCGCAACACTGCCGAGTGGCAAGATTTTATTCGCAATTGTTTAGATTTTCGTCCCGAAGACGGTGTGTATCGTATTGCACGTGAAATGTTTACAGAAACAGAATTATTTGATTTAGAAATGGAACACATCTTTGAAAAAGTGTGGATCTATGCATGTCATGAAAGCGAAATTCCAAATAAAAATGACTTTTTGACCGTACAAATCGGTCGTCAACCTATGATTATTAGCCGTGATGGTTCTGGTGAATTACATGCGCTGGTAAATGCTTGTCAGCATCGAGGTGCAACCTTAACACGTGTCGCTAAAGGCAATAAATCAACATTTACCTGTCCCTTCCATGCATGGTGCTATAAATCGGATGGTCGCTTGATTAAAGTCAAAGGCCCAAGTGAGTATTGTGAAGACTTCGATAAATCTACACGCAACTTAAAACAAGGACGTATCGAAAGCTATCGTGGGTTTGTTTTTGTCAGCCTAGACACACAAGCAACCGATACACTTGAAGATTTTTTAGGCGATGCTAAAGTTTTCCTAGACTTAATGGTTGATCAATCCCCTACTGGTGAATTAGAAGTTTTACAAGGCAAGTCAGCTTATACCTTCGCAGGTAACTGGAAACTCCAAGATGAAAATGGCCTAGACGGGTATCACGTCAGCACTGTGCATTATAACTATGTGTCAACAGTACAACATCGCCAGCAAGTCAACATTGCCAATGGCCTAGATATGGACACGCTTGATTATAGTAAATTAGGTGCAGGCGATGGTGACACCGATGATGGTTGGTTCAGCTTTAAAAATGGTCACAGCGTATTATTTAGCGATATGCCAAACCCAGCGGTACGTCCCGGTTACGATGTGGTTATGCCATATTTAGTCGAAAAATTTGGGGAAGATCGTGCGAAATGGGCAATGCACCGTTTACGTAATTTAAATCTTTATCCAAGCCTCTTCTTTATGGACCAAATCAGTTCGCAATTACGTATTGTACGCCCTGTGGCATGGAACAAAACTGAAGTGATTAGCCAATGTATTGGGGTAAAAGGTGAATCGGCTGAAGCTCGCCGTAACCGTATTCGCCAGTTTGAAGATTTCTTCAACGTGTCAGGTTTGGGTACACCAGATGATTTGGTTGAATTTAGAGAACAACAGAAAGGGTTCCAAGCACGTTTAGAACGTTGGAGTGATATCTCTCGTGGCCATCACAACTGGAATTATGGCTCAAGCAAAAATGCTGAAATCTTAGGAATTCAACCTGTTATTACAGGGCGCGAAATTACGCATGAAGGCTTATATGTCAACCAACATGGTCATTGGCAACAATTAATGCTCAAAGGCTTAAAGAAAGATGCACTCAAAATGCACGATATTACATTCCAAACTGAAACAGCGGAGGTTTAATCATGAGCATGGAACTCACTTTTGCAGTGTCTCAATTTTTAAACCAAAAATCAGAATATTGCGATAATTTTCAATGGAATAAATATTTAGAGCTGTATGACGAAGACAGTGAATATCATATCCCGCAGTGGATTGATGACCATACTTATGTCACCGATCCAAACCAAGGGATGTCTTATATTTATTATGAAGACCGTACTGGCCTAGAAGATCGCGTATTCCGCATTGAAACAGGCAAAGCTGCTTCGGCAACGCCTTTACCACGTACAGCTCACTTTATTAGTAATGTGCGTGTTAAAGAGCTTGATGGAGGACTAATTGAAGCCAAAGTGGTGTGGAAAACTTTATATAATCGTCAAGGATTAGAAGGCCAATTCTACGGTCATGCAACCTATACTTTACGTAAAACTGAAGACAGCTTCCGTATTCGTAAACAACATACCGTATTACTAAATGACAAAATTGATTCCGTTTTAGACTTCTATCATGTCTAAGAAGTAAAACAATGGCGCATTCAGTAGCACTTCATTTCGCAGATGTAAAAAATTTATCTCTGTTCAAGAAGGCCAATTACTGCTGAATGTGGCCATTTACCAAGGTATCCACCTTCCCTTAGGCTGTCTTGCTAAGGTGTTTATGGAAATGCCAAGGTAAATACGAAATGGGCATTGATGAACAAGAATATGTAGACGAAAAAGCCCTTAGCCCACGTGATTTAGCTGAATACAAAATGCTCGCTTATCAGTCTCGCTAAACATCAGCATCTATCTAAGATTGAACTCTTTTATGCTGTCACTAAAGAAATTGATTTGTGTGAGCTACAGCGTTTACAAGATAATTCCAATAAATTGCCAATTTTAAATATCACCCAGTTGTGAGCCAAGCCACTGAAACATGGACTGGGAAAACAGGATTTATCCAACAATACTGTTAGAGTTTGATACCTTTTAGACTCAATCAGAATGATAGAGTTACCTAACCTAAAACGTGACTCATTTTAAATCTTAGCAATATTCAGATCTTAAGGTTTTGAAATATTAATCGTTTTAGTTTTTATTTATGACACCTAAAAATTAAGCCGCAACAACAAGTAAAAGATATACCATTCAACACAATCGATTTTCAATTATTAAGGGAATAATTATGCAAACAGTCGATATCAATCATGTCATAGATCGTGACAAACTTTCGCCATTACAGTGGTTGGTGTTTTTTCTCGGATTTTTGGTCTTTTTCTGCGATGGATTAGATACAGGAATTATTGGTTTTGTTGCACCCGCCTTACTCGATGACTGGGGAATAACCAAACCACAACTCGCACCTGTACTGAGTGCAGCACTGGTCGGTATGTCTATTGGCGCCATTATTTCAGGGCCACTTGCAGATAAATTTGGTCGTAAAAAAGTAATTGTTGCAACTACCTTGCTGTTTGCCATTTTCACAATCATGTGTGGCCTTGCAACATCTACACAGGATCTGATGATTTATCGTTTTATTACGGGTATTGGTTTGGGCGCAGCGATGCCAAACATCAGTACAATCGTTTCAGAATATATGCCCATTAAACGTAGAGCCTTTCTGACAGGAATTGCAGGTTGTGGCTTTATGTTGGGAATTTCATGCGGTGGGATACTTTCTGCATTTCTTTTAGAAAGTTTCGGTTGGGCTAAAGTTATTATTATTGGCGGTGTGATCCCGATTATTTTAGCGGTATTTTTAATGCTAAAATTACCTGAATCGACCCAATACCTCGTCAAGAAAAATAAGACTCAACAAGCTCAAGGTATTTTAGAGAAAATTCAAGGTCATCCTTTTGCTGACAATGTCCAATTTAAATTAGCCACAGCAGAAGCAAATACAAGTGATGAAAGCCCAGTCAAACAAGTATTAGGTAAATACTTCTGGGGTTCAAGCATGTTATGGTTATGCTGTTTTATGAGCTTATTGGTATTTTATCTTCTAACCAGTTGGATGCCAACAATTCTCAAAACTGCTGGGTTTAGCACACAACAATTCAGTTTAATTGCTGCAATTTTCCCATTTGGTGGCGTGATTGGCGCAGTGATCATGGGTTGGTATATGGATAAGTTAAATCCTACAAATGTCATCAGATATGCTTATCTATTTGCATTTATCCTATTTATCATCACAGGTTTTGTCAGCTCAAACTTTATCTTATTTGGCATTAGCCTATTCTTAATTGGTGCATTATTGGTAGGTGCACAATCTTCACTTTTACCTTTATCTGCCTTATTTTACCCATCAACCTGTCGTGCTGTTGGCGTATCTTGGATGCACGGTATTGGTCGTGTTGGTGCTATCATCGGCGCGTTCTATGGTTCACTTATTTTTACGTTTGAACTCAGCCTCAGTGGTATTTTCTATATCCTAGCAATTCCAACCGTTATCTCATTTATTGCGCTAAGCATTAAAGTAATTTCTGAAAAATCTAAAGATAAACAAGAAATTAACACACAAGAATTGGCTTAATCCACACAGCGCTTGTCCTTTTTAAATAAAGAGGACAAGCGCTCATTTATACTATAAATGCCCCAAAAACTACTGAAATTTCGCCTTAGTTTCACTTGGGTTTTCGCCAAACTCCTCGCGATACTCTTGCGAAAATCGGCTTAAATGACTAAATCCCCAATCATATGCAACTTTTGAAATAGAAATATCTTGTTGCTGACCGCTACTCAAAATTTTATATACTTTCTGTAGACGATGCTTTTTTAAAAAGACCAGTGGACTCATTCCATAATAATACTGAAATTGATCATATAATTTACTTTTCGAAACCCCTGCCACCCGTAAAATCATTTCTATAGACAGCATTTCATGAGCATGATCAATCATAAATTTTTTAACATTACGAATAAAAAGTGGCACCTCTTGAGATGATAAATTTCGCAAAGCTTCTGAAAAATTATTTTCTTGTGAAAGTAACAATGCTTTAATCAAAAAATTTTCATAATCTTCAGAAAACATTCTTAAACCATAAAAATCTGTATATTGTGACTTAACTAACATGAAATTCTGAATGTTTGACCACCAAGCTCCAATCATTTGATCCAGAGCTAAGTCCATGTTGGGATTAAAAATAATACTTTCATGTACGGGATGATTCAGCAAATCAGAGAGCACCAACTGCATACTCTGCTCAGGAATAACGACCTGTAATTTTTTACAATCTTTATCAATAAATAAATCTTGAAAATCATTATTTGAAACAATTAAACCATTACTTTGGTCAGACTGATAATGTTCACCCCTAATATTTAAAGATTGTTTCCCATTCAAAGGCAAACTAATACTATAAGCTTTAAGCTGTGAAATATTAATTGCAACATTGGCACCATATTGAATACAACCAATGGTCATGTGCTTATTAGGCAAACGTAGACCATCATATTGAAAGTCCAAAGTATTGCGATATGTTGTTTCTAAACGATGATCGCCACAAATACTAGACATCAAATTTTGAGCAAAATCGGCTTGCTTTGTATTATGTTTTAAATCTGAGTGTTGGCTAAATGATTGCATCTTCCTTGTACCTCGTTGAGGTTTTACTCCAAGGTTGTACGTTTTAAAATATCCTTTTAAGTTGAACAACCCAATATCATTTTGGCGAATAACTGATAATTTAAAATTAGATTCTTGATAAAAATAGTCTACTTTATTAAAGCTGAAAACATAAGAAAAGTTAATAGCCTTTATTACATAAATTTATACTTTAAAAGTATAAATCAAAGACCATATCTCTGCTCTAGCATATAGAAATGTGTAAAATGTAACAGCTAGAATAGCCAAAGACACAAAGTAGCAATTAGATTCTCTTATGGTGATTTAAAATTCTCATTCAGCATCTTAAATATTGATTTTGGAATATGCCATAAAACCAATAGAAGCCATGTTAGAGCTTAAGCATAGCTGGAAGTTTGAAATATCATGACTGGAATTGATTTCATTAACCCAATGATTTCACGTTCAAAAAAATAAAAATAAAAAGATCAATGGATCGCATCGAATACATTGTATGACCTATAGGACTTTTTCACTGACCATTCCAGTTAATCTAAATACAAGCTAAAGAATTCTTCTTTACTCAAAAACTCTTTCTCAAATGAAAATGTACGCTTTTTATAGTTATCAACCTATTCAAACACAATAAAAAATGCCCTTGGCAATATGTCCAAAGGCATTTAAATTAAACTTGCTTCAATATTCTATAAGATAAAAATCTTATTTATATTGTGGCTTACAGCGGTGTAGATGGACGGTCATTAGGATTGATATCTAATACCGTTTTTTCATGTCTCGTATGTGCTGCAGCTTCAGCAGCTGCCAATTGTGCAGCTTGAATCTGTTCTTTACGTAGGTGTTCAATATCTTTACGCAAACGTTTAATTTCCCAATTGTTTTGGAATACACGAAAGACTTGTACTCCAATCAATAAACCCAGCACAATACCCAAAGCTAAAGTTAACAGTAATAGTAACCCTAAGCGCATTGCAGGAACTTGAGTAAATAGTAAATCTACAGACAATTCAGTTCCATTTTGCAAAACAAGGAACAACGAATAGCCAAACAAAACAATGAGTAAAACAACTAAAACGTAACGCATAAACACCTCGAATTGAATCTAAACTTATTCTGCTGTTTCGTTTACGGCATCACGCAATGCTTTACCTGGTTTAAAGTGAGGAACTGCTTTTGCAGCTACTTCTACAGATTTACCCGTTTTAGGATTACGGCCCACACGTGGTTCACGATGATGCAATGCAAAACTTCCAAAGCCACGAATTTCAATGCGATTATCTGTTGCTAGTGCTTCTATCATTTGATCAATCATGATCTTAACAGCTTCTTCAACCAGCGGTTCAGCTAAGTGCGGGTTTTTAAGAGAAATGCGTTCTATTAAGTCTGACTTATTAAGTGCTTCAGTAGTCATCTGCGACCTCTTTAATTATCAAGCTACTTGGAATCTATTTCCTGATAATAACCTGTTTAAATACAAAACGGTAGCGTAATAATGACTTACTACGCTACCGTTTACAGTAATTATGTAAAAAGTATTAAATAACTTACATTATCAATACAATTCAAACACTTACTTAGTGGTTCATTTGAGCTTTGATCAAATCACCAATGGTTTTAGGACCATTTTCTGTAGTTGCTGTAGCTGTCTTATTAAGGTTAGCTACTGCTTCTTTTTCTTCAGCTTCGTCTTTCGCTTTGATAGACAAGTTGATAGAACGTGATTTACGGTCAACGTTGATGATTTTAGCTTCAACTTCTTGACCAACTTCTAAGAATTTAGTTGCATCTTCAACGCGATCGCGGTTGATTTCAGATGCTTTCAAAGAAGCTTCTACTTCGTCAGCTAACTTAATAGTTGCGCCTTTAGCGTCAACTGCAGTTACTGTACCTTTAACCAACGCACCGCGTTCGTTAGTTGTTAAGTAGTCATTGAACGGGTCATTGTTCATTTGTTTGATACCAAGGCTGATACGGTTGCCTTCAGCATCTACAGACAAGATAACCGCTTCAACAGTGTCACCTTTCTTGTAACGACGGATAGCTTCTTCGCCTTGTTCGTTCCAAGAAATATCAGACAAGTGAACTAGGCCGTCAATACCGCCTGGTAAACCAATAAAGATACCGAAGTCAGTGATAGATTTAATCGTACCAGAAACTTTTTCACCTTTGTCGTGGTCTTTAGCAAACTCTTCCCATGGGTTAGCACGAGTTTGTTTGATACCCAAAGAAATACGACGACGTTCTTCATCAACTTCAAGAACCATAACATCAACTTCGTCACCAATCTGAACAACTTTAGATGGGTGGATGTTTTTGTTTGTGTGATCCATTTCTGAAACGTGTACTAAACCTTCAACGCCTTCAGCGATTTCAGCGAAACAACCATAATCAGTTAGGTTAGTTACGCGTGCTTTAACGATTGAACCTTTAGGGTAACGGTTCATGATCGCTAACCATGGATCTTCGCCTAATTGCTTAAGGCCTAAAGATACGCGGTTACGTTCTTTGTCAAATTTAAGTACTTTAACAGTAACTTCTTGACCAACTTCAACAACTTCTGAAGGGTGCTTGATGCGTTTCCAAGCCATATCAGTGATGTGAAGAAGACCATCAATACCGCCAAGGTCAACGAATGCGCCGTAGTCAGTAAGGTTTTTAATTGTACCAGTAACTGTTTGGCCTTCTTCAAGCTGAGCAAGAAGAGCTTCACGGTCAGCTGAAGATTCAGCTTCCATTACGGCACGACGAGAAACAACAACGTTGTTACGTTTAGCGTCAAGTTTGATTACTTTAAATTCTAACTCTTTGCCTTCTAAGTGAGTAGTATCACGAATAGGACGAGTATCAACTAAAGAACCAGGAAGGAACGCACGTACTGGACCGATGTCAACTGTGAAACCGCCTTTAACTTTACCAGAGATAACACCAGTAACGATTTCGCCGTCTTCAAAGATTTTTTCAAGTTTAGTCCAAGTTTCAGCGCGTTTAGCTTTTTCGCGTGAAAGAACTGTTTGACCCATACCGTTGTCAAGAGCTTCAACAACAACGTCTACAGTGTCGCCAACTTGAACTTCAAGTTCACGTTGTTCATTTAAGAATTCAGCGCGGTCAACAATACCTTCTGATTTAAGGCCAGTGTCAACTGTTACCCAATCAGAGTCGATGCTTACTACAACGCCTTGGATGACAGCACCCTTTTCAACGTTGAGGTTTAATTCGCTTGCTTCAAAGAGGGCTGCAAAAGATTCGGTCATGATATACCTGATAAAGTCAGCGGTCTTGGATCAGACAAGGCCGGTTTAATAAAGCTTCCACATAGTCCGTAATAAACTGATCTAGCTATGCTTTGGCTGAAAATTCTTTAATTGACTAATAATTGCTTATCAACAAAATTTGTCATCAACTTAAATACTTCATCAATACTCAGTTCTGAACTATCGATGATATAAGCATCTGTTGCTGGCTTGAGCGGAGCGATTGCGCGCTCCATATCTCTTTTGTCTCGAGCTTCAATATTAGCTAAAATATCGTTTATTTTAACATCTAGACCCATACCCTGCAACTGATTTACACGACGCTGTGCCCGCGATTGTGCAGATGCAGTTAAATAAATCTTGGCTTGGGCCTCTGGAAAAATAGCAGTCGCCATATCACGACCATCCGCTACTAGACCTGGCGCTTGGGCAAATGCATGCTGACGCGCCAATAAGGCCGCCCTAAGTTCAGGAATTACCGCTACTTTTGATGCAAACTCACCCACGTGTTCTGTTCGAATGGTTTGAGTAACATCTTCTCCATCCAATAAAACTTGAATACCAGCGCCCGTTGTAACAAATTTGATGTCTAAATTTGTTGCAATTTCGGCGCACTTTGTCAATTCTGAATCAAGTTTTTCCAGTAAATCCTGATTATGCAATGACAGCCCCAGTAAACGATATAACGCACCAGAATCTAATAAATGATATTGATAATGCGCCGCCAGTTTAGCTGCTAGTGTGCCTTTACCTGAACCGCTCGGCCCATCAATTGTAATAATATTTACTGTCATTGCTCTTCCGCCACTACCTATACAGTTTTTGCGAGTTTGGAAAACCCAAGTTTAATCGCAGATTTTAACTGTGCAAGTACTAATTTACTGACAAATGGTGCACGTGCTTGAAATTCAATGGTATATGTCACTAATGTCTTATTTTCATCCACAGGTTGAAATTCAATAATACCCAAATGGTGCTTAACCAATGGATTATTGATAATTTTGTATTCAATGCGCTGATTGGGTGTAAGTAATGTGATTTCTTCTTGTAAGGGCTTAATGAAGCCTAAACCTAAACGTCGAACTGACCCCACACCATCTGGGCGCTCTGGGTCTGTCGAATCTTTAACTCGTACCACTTGAATAGGTGCGAATGCAATATTATAAGTTGCATGTTTTGATAGTAATTCAAAAACTGTTTCAACAGGTGCATTAAATTCTTTTTTAATTTGTATGGCGTTCATGACGCTTTATCCTTAAAATATTTGACAATTTATATTGTCATTAAATTTTACCTTATTTTATTCTAATTTTTCTTTACCAATCGCTTTTTCCAGTAATTTTAGTTGTTTTTTTTGTTCACGTCGCAGTTTAAAAAAAGCACTTAGCTGTTGGGAACATTGCTCCTGCAAACAGCCTAGCTCAAATTCGAAGGTATGATTGTAATAACCACTTTGTAGGAGTTGTCTGGCACTCACTAATGAACCTGCTTTCGGTTCAACCGCACCAAAAACCACACGCTTAATTCGTGCATGAATTAACGCCCCAACACACATTGTGCAAGGTTCTAAGGTGACATACAGTGTAGCATCATCAGGAAGACGGTAATTTTCTAAGACTTGACAAGCTTGACGGATGGCTTGTACTTCAGCATGTGCAGTCGGGTCGTTTAAGCTAATCGGAGCATTAAATCCTGCACCAATTATCTGATTATTACTGACAATAATAGCACCAACAGGAATCTCCCCTATCAATGCAGCCGATGCAGCTTGCTCGTAAGCCTGCTGCATCCAATATTCATCACTAAATGGTATTTCTACAGTCATGTATTCACAATAAAGTTAATCAATAATACCGTATTGTTTTAACAATACATTCCAACTGTCAATATTGGTCACTGGCGGATCATTAGCCAAAATACCTTTTAAAGAAAGATCTGTACCAATTTTCCATTCAGGAGATAAATCTTTATCGACCAAACGCGCACGCACGCCTTCGACAAAATCTGCATGACGGATTTTCCAGTTTGAAATTTGCGTTTCGAGTTCAAAAACTTCATTCCAAGAATGAACTTTTTTGCCCCACTGCCACAATAACCATGTCAGCGCTGCTGTTGCTGGCGAGCCTTTTTGCAAATTTTCACTCGCTTGACGCAACCAATCACTACGTGCATCACTTAAGCCAATAATTGATTCGTAATCTTGCTCAAAGTTAACACCGCGACAAACACTTTGAATAACATCTAAAGAGTTTTGCAACGGGCCAGGCCCTACTGGGCGGTGCATACTGTTAAGAGTGTCATCAATTGCGCGGAAATCTCCCGCAGGATAATGTTCCCAATCAATATTAATGACTTTACTTAACACGGTATCACGCTGTGCATCACAAATATGCGTTGCCCAACCAATACCATAAGCACCTGCCGCGGTCATAATTGAACCGGTCAACCCAGTAAATAAGCCAATTGCGCCACGGTCGGCCAAAAAGCGCGTTGCCCCAACATCAGGATATAAACCAATATTAATTTCTGGCATGGCCAAACGTGAATATGGGGTCACCAAACGAAATGGCGCAGCCATAAACAAACCAAGACCACCGCCCATCACATAACCTTCGCCCCACACTAATACTGGTTTTGCATAGTTATGTAGCAATAAGTCGAGTGCATATTCTTGTTCAAAAAATTTATTGGCTGTTTCAACTTCATCATTAATGACCAGTTGGCGTAGTTTACGAACGTCGCCACCTGCACAAAATGCTTTTGGTGTTGTCGAATCTAGCCAAATGGCTTTTACACTGTCATCGGCATGAAAGTCTAGAAAGACCTCTAAAAGCGCAGTAACAATAGATTCATCCAGTGCATGTAAAGATTTTGGACGGTTCAGGCGAACAATGCGCCAACCATTTTTTGCTTCTTCTACAATCAAATCAGGATGATAGTGTTTAGAAATAGGAGAGTTTGTCATGCGTCCAGCTGCCAATCTATAGGCTCAATGCCATGTTGTTTAAGATAATTATTCGATTTTGAAAATGCCTTACAACCAAAAAAACCGCCACGGTTTGCGGCCAATGGTGAAGGATGTGCCGCTTTTAGCACCAAGTGCTTGGTTTCATCAATCCGCTTCCCTTTGCGCTGGGCATATGCCCCCCAAAGGATAAAGACAATATGCTGGCACTGCTCACTTAATACATCAATAACATGATCTGTGAAATCTTCCCAGCCTTGTTTTTGATGTGAAGTCGGTTGTCCTGCTTCCACAGTTAAAACTGCATTTAACAGCAATACACCTTGTTCAGCCCAGTGTGTTAAATTTCCATGTTTAGGAATTTCAACACCTAGATCGCTTTTTAACTCGTGAAAAATATTACGCAAAGATGGTGGTATTGCAACCCCCTTCTGCACTGAAAAACTTAAACCATGGGCTTGATTCGGCCCATGGTAAGGGTCTTGCCCTAAAATAACCACTTTTACATTGGCTATAGGTGTCGTGTTTAATGCATTAAAGATTAATGAACTTGGCGGATAAATCACTTTATTAGCGTTTTTTTCCTGAACAAGAAAGTCTTTTAATTGATCCATTTTTGGGCTAAGTAAAAAATCACTTAAACCATATTTCCAACTTGCATCTAACTGAACTTTTTCAAGTTGAGTCAGTTGCTGTTCCGTTAAAGACATACTTGCTTCCTAATTCCTTTTCTAGCTTAAAATTTCAATGCCACATTAAAGTTTAACTTGTAAATCTACGCTTGGATTTTGAAATTTCAATCCTTGCTTCAATTTTTCAAACATTTCAGGGTCTGTCCATTCAGAAACAACTTGTTCTGAGAATTCAATTTGGGTTAAATCTAAAAGCCCCATTTGCACATTTTCAATATCTTCTGCAAAGCTTTGTGCATAGCCTGTGTCAGTTTCATGCACAATAACAGAATAAACTTCGACATCACCTTCGCCATTTTGTGTTTCAGTCGATGTCAACACTTGCTGTGCCAAATAAAAAAAGATGCGTGAAAACTGTTCTGCTGAAGGAGAGACAGGTAACGATACCCAGCGCGCACTAAATGTTTTGCAAGCCTGAATATATTCAGCATTATCTTGCTGCCAAAAACATATTGCATGATCAAAACTATCAAACAAGTCTTTAATGACGCCTTTGAGCAACCCAAAATCGTATACCATTTGACCGTGATCTAATTTTGAAGCTTTCAGCAATAACTCAACTTTATAGCTGTGCCCATGAATCGAACGCTTACAGCGATCCGACGTGCAATTACGCACAATATGAGCATTTTCAAACTTAAATAACTTACGAATTAACATATGCGGTAATTCAATCAAAATCAGTGAATTTGTCCAGATTATAAAGCAAAACTAAAACCTTGAGCATTAATTTTACAGTTCAACCTCATTAATAAAACTCATCACCCTAAATGATGCCATATTTTAAAAAGGTGCCATACTTCTATATGCCACATAAATAGCCTGATCTTTTCTGACCAACTCTGAACTGAATTGACGTTTTCTACCGTTTAACTCTATTTCTATTTGTGCTTTAAAATAATTTGACTGCACACCTAACAAATTATTTACGGCATTTTTTGTATCTGTAGCAACACTTGAAAAGGGTTCTTTTTCCCAGAGCTCTGATACATTTTTAAAATGTTCTAATGACGCTTGTTGTTGTTCTTGTAATTGCTGTACCGCATGTACATCTAATTTTTCATCTAGGCTTGCCAATAAAAAAGCGGGAGCTGTATTTATATTTACCGTTGTTTCATGGCTTGGCAATGCACTGATATAGGGAAGAATAAGTTGATACTTCTCTTCTTCAAAACCGCGTACCAATTTTAATTCATTAATATTATGAAATTTCGCATTGGCTGGCATAGGTGAATTCTGTAGCCCTCGATAATAACTTGCTTCCGCCCCCATCGAACCAGCAACCTCATCATTTTCATCTTGCCAATCAATCACAGCTTCACTTAACTGTGCAGGTAAACCCGCCCGTACTAATAATTTTTCAAACCATTTTTTGGCATTTTCGTTCACATTACCATCAGCATCGAGCAAACTATTTAAATTAAATTTTCCAGATTCATCTTGTAACACACCAGAAACATAACCATCATCTACCGGAAAGGCGGGCATTGGCTTGGCCCAATTTTCCTGTAAATGATCGACTGCACCTGCATTTTCCGCATCATCTTTTAATAATGCTGAAAAAAATGTTTCTGCACTTTTTGCATATAACAATGATTGATTTTGACGCATTAAATATGCAGTACTTTCAGCTGTATTTGCTTGATGTTTGGCGATACTGGCTACCAAAATAGTGGCCAATGCAACCATCATCAAAATGGTTAACAACGCGATCCCTTTTTGTTGCCGACCGACACCCAACGCCATAATCTCTGTCATGGAGTTTTATCCTCCGGCAACAGAAAATCTGTATTTAAAAGACTAAACAACCATTCATACTCATTATTATTCACACGAAGGTTCATCTTCAAACCACGTGGTAACCGTTGCATTTCACTCAACTTGGTCAAATCCACACTCGCGTCTGGCCAGCTTTTAAGTTCATTCGGATTTAATACAACAATTTCAAACTGCTCTACATCTGTAAGTAACACACTCGGATTTGGCTGATCTTGACCCGTCTGATTTAAATTACTGTATTTTAAGCGATATAATTTTTTTTCATCGGCCTTATATTGATATTCAATACGCTCATCTGGCGCAATACCTTGATTTAAAGGATCCGTCACGCCAGTTTTACTAAAACTAAAACGTCCATTTTGCAACAATAATGCGGACTCAACATCACCATTAATATTGGCAGTCAAAGGAACCGTTTGCACCATATCTCTTAAAATTTGCTGATACGCATCTTGCAATTGAGACAGTCGTACTTCATGCATGCCGTTACGTTCTTTCACTTTTGAAATATAGTCAAAAACCTTCCAACCTAAAGCAGAAAGAACTGCAAAAATTGCAATTGCAACCAATAACTCAACCAAGGTAAAACCACGACGAGCGCTCATAAACTTGCCACTTTGGCATTAAAGAACGTTAAATGAGTGATGCCTGCTTCAACTTTACCTGTTTCAGTATTCATTAAGCTGACCTGTACTTCTATCCGCTGTACATTTGGGCTAATTGTTGCTTGCGCAGACTTATCAATTTGCCACGTTTCCCCTTGCTGGGTGAGTTGCTTAGAAGCCGTTCCCGTCATCCATTCACGGTTAATTTCCATGGTAGATATTTCATTCAACGCAACAAATTGCGCTTTGGTTCTTAAAACGGCATTCGCAGTGGCTTGTGTATATTGCATAGCAACATTGGTCAATGCCATGGCTGCAGTTGCAAAGATTGCCAACGCGACCATCACTTCTAATAAAGTAAAACCTGAACAAGCAGGTACAAAGCGTGGTTTTACCGCCATACAAGACAAAAAATTATGCGCTACGTCTTCAGATTTCATTTATTTTACCTAAATGGTCAATTTCAATTTCATTTCCCACAGGACGTTCTTCAAAATAAAATTGGATACGAACGGGTTTCACTTCACCATTGCCTAACCAAATAAGTTTTGGCGCATTTGCATTGAGTAATTCACTATTACTGGCACGTGCATAGCGCTGTTCTAAGGGCTGAATACGAAATGAAACTTGATCGGATAAAATTCGAGTGGAAAAATCTTTATAGTTTTGCCAACGACTGTTTGAATTATTATTTTGCTGTAAAAGTGTTTCATTTTTTTGATGGATTTGATATTCCACTACATTATATTGAAAACCAGCAACATCTGTCGCAACTTGTGAATGAAGTGCCAAAATTCGTGCTTGATCATTGGATTCACGCAAAAGTTTTTGCACATCCATCATAAATACTTCCCGAGCTTGCATCGCTTTACGCTGATCCGTCCCATTCATATTCATAAGCACCAAAGACGCCATTACCCCCATAATGACAATCACCACCATCAATTCGACTAGGGTGAAACCTTGAACTGATGATGATGTCTTTTTCATACGTTGCCTTTAAGCAAATTGGTTTACTGTATTAACCTGCTTAGGCAATGCTAAAGCTTGGTCAATATAAGCAATTCTTAAGGTGTCCCTTGAACCCAAATAACGTTGATAGAAACTTGAGTTTAGAATTGCGGCTGCACCATGGGTCAGTGCCCAAATTGAACCAAGGTAATCTCGAACCGACATTGCACTATCAATTGATGCTAAATAACTTTCCGTCATACGAATAATTAAACGCAAACGCTGTTTACGTATTTGATAAAGCTCACTAAACAACAACTGAATGCCTGCACCTGTAGTCGCAAGGCGCTCTTCAATTTGATGAAATAGCACGGTGCGTTCAGGATGATGTAAATGATGCAACATAAAGAAAGCTAAATGCTCAGGAAATTGCTTTTCTGTATCTTTAATCATTTCCAACAACATGCGCTCATTACGAATAATCAGCAACATATATAGTTCATCTTTACTTTGAAAATGTTTGTAGAGTGTCCCCTTTGCTAAATCAAGCTCCGCAGCCAGCGCATCAAGCGTCATGCCCGATTCACCATTTTCTAAAAGAAGCTGCTCAGCAACTTGAAAAATCAATGCTTCTCTTGCTCGAAACTGAGCCTGACGATCCATCTTCACCCGATACTCTCTTCTACGCTGATATCAATTCAAACTGATTATTTTAAATTAAGGAGGTTTTCAAAGTTTTGTTGCGTAATGAAAGCCATCTCTTCAAGTGACTTATCATATACATCACTTAAAGCTTTGGCTACATAAGGCACGTATTTTGGTTCATTCGACTTTCCTCGATAAGGCATCGGTGCCAAATAAGGACTGTCGGTTTCAATAAGTACCCGATCTAAAGGCACTTGCTTGGCTACATCTCGTAAATCTTGTGCATTTTTAAACGAGACAATACCCGAAAATGAAACATAGTAGCCACAATCCAATACGGCTTTTGCAGTTTCCCAGTCTTCAGTAAAGCAATGCAAAATACCATGTGTAGATTTTTCCGCTCGGATAATATCGACCGTGTCATGCTTTGCGGCACGTGTATGCACAACCACTGGTTTTTTGACACTTTGCGATGCGTGAATATGACGCGCAAAGCATTCTTTTTGCTCTTTTATAAAGTCTGTACTGTGAAAATAATCGAGGCCTGTTTCGCCCAATGCCCAAACTCTTTCAGGTTGCGCCAGTTCAATTAAATAATCTGTAGTTGCACGCGCCATTGTGACTGGGTCTTCGCAGGGATGGACACCAACCGAATAGCCCACATCTGCATGGCGAGACGCAATTTCAGCCAGTTGAATATGATCATCTAAATCGACCGAGATACTCATAAATCGAGAAACACCCGCTTCGCGAGCCTGTGCCAATGCCAAATCTAAATTTCCTCCGTAAGGATTAAGATCGAGCAAGGTTAAATGACAATGAGTATCTGTAAACACAATAAGTACCTATGTTGAGTAAGATGTAGCTCTACATAGTGTAACTTCTACGCCCTTCAGTTTTAAGCCCTGCAAGCAAACGTTCTGCTTCAGATTTAAAATAAATACCTTTTTCGCCAGCAAGCTGAATGCCAAAACCTTGAGGTTTAGTGCCATTTTGTTTTTGAGAAATCCAAATGACTTTTCCAGTCAATGGGATTTTCTGTGTTTGCTCAGGCAAAGCAGCCAGTACAAAAACTTCATCGCCCATTTTAACTGCCTGTTTTGACGGCACAAAAAGACCACCACCCACAACATAAGGCATATAACTGGCAAATAGGGTTTCCACATCTGGAATATTGGTCTGAATCATTCCGCCCATACGTGGTTGCATTTTGTTCCCCTTTTTAAATATTCATCAACTTAATACAGAGCTGATCTACGACTAAGTTTGCTTGTACGTTTTGTTCAATAAATTTTTTGGATTGCTGTAATTCGGTATAAATCGCAAATAATGACTCTAAATTATACTGATCAGGCAGATCACTAAAGTTTAAATCTATATTTTTAATGGCTTGATTGAGCTTGACACAAATTAAATCAGACAACAAGTATTCAAACATTTGACTAAAATCACTAAAGCTTAAGGCTTTATTCCACTTCGTCGCAATTGCCATGGGCATATTTTTCTGTTTGACCAATTTTTGCCAATCATTCACAAAATCTTGTCGTAAGTTTATCCATTCGCTTCGTGCCAACTCTATAGCTTGTAGTGGCATTTGATTGGATAAATTCATTAACAATTGTTGCATCTGTAAATCTGCATCTGGCAAGTTTTGCTGTAAATACACTTCTGCTTGCTCTGCACTAATACGATCTAAAGCAAAATGCTGTAAACGACTTCGAATGGTTGCAGGCAATTTCAAATAATGCTCTGCCAATAAGATGATCACAGTACGATCACCCGGCTCTTCTAACGTTTTAAGCAACGCATTTGCAGAAGCTGTATTTAATGCTTCGGCAGGTTCAATAACCACGACGCGCCAACCATCTACTGTTTGTTGAACAAACGGTTGTAAGTCTCGAATTTTATCAATTTTAATTTTGGCATTTTGTTTTTTATTATCTTCATCTGTAGTGATATGCACATAATTTGGATGCGTATCCGATTTTAACCATTGGCAACTTCCACACTCACCACACGGTTGATTTTTCAACTGTCGGTTTTGACATAAAATCCATGTCAAAAAATATTGCGCAAAAGCATCTTTTCCACAGCCTTTTTTGCCATAAAACAGCAAGCCATGGCCCATTTTTGGAAAACGTCCCGTTAAGGCATCCCAGACATTTTTTTGCCATGGGTACACTTGTGCAATAACATCATTTGACATAGATGCCATCCTTTATTCGAAGCAAGAAACATCCATTTGATTCAAACGGTCTAAATCTTCCTGTGTATCTACACCTGGTGGTAAATTCGCTTCCGCAACTGCAATGGCAATACGATGACCATTTTCAAGTACACGAAGTTGCTCTAAGCTTTCTAGTTTTTCCAACACACCCATATCCCAAGTCACGTATTCCTGTAACAATTTGACACGATAGGCATATAAACCCAAATGACGATATGCTTGTTGATGCAAAACTGGTTCTGCTTGCTTTACACCGTCACGGTCATAGGGAATAGTCGCACGGCTAAAATACAAAGCCTGTTGATGCTTGGACATCACCACTTTTACAATGCTGTCACGCTTAAATTCATCAAGGCTATGAATTGGCTCACATAAAGTTGACATCGATGACGTAGGCTGATCTTGAAGAAGTTTCGCGACTTGCTTGACCAATTGTGCAGGTAATAATGGTTCATCGCCTTGTACATTGACAATAATATCGTCTGCATTCCAACCTTTAATACGTGCAACTTCACTCAAACGATCCGTACCCGATGGATGATCAGCTGATGTTAAGACAACATCCACACCTTCTGCACGACAGACCGATGCAATCCGTTCATCATCAGTAGCCACACAAAGATCATCAAAACCTTCAACTTTTTTGGCTTGATCCACAACCCGTAAAATCATTGGACGGCCATGAATTTCTAGCAAGGGTTTGCCCGGTAAACGGGAACTAGAAAAACGTGCAGGAATAACAATATGTTTCATTCAAATGAGCCTTGGTTAAATTTAATACCCAACTGTTCAAGTTGTAACTTCAAAGTTTCATAACAAGCTTGTGACAGCACAGCATCTACAGGCACCACCCAAATTTCGCGTTTGAAATGCGGATTTTTCTTTAGTAGCGGTAGAATTTTTACTGCATCTTTTTCTGTGGTAATAATCGGATTACTGTCTTCGAACTGTAAATCATCAAGCTCATATTCATGATGATCTGGAAATTCATGGCCTTGGAATTGCTGAAGACCCATTTTTTCTAAAGTTTGATAAAAGCGCTGAGGGAATCCAATACCTGAAACAGCATAGAAACAAGCTTCCAAATTAAATGGCTGATTCAACTGACCATTCAGCAAATAAGGTTCCGATGCTTCCAAATGCATATTCAGTGGCAATTGAGGGGCCGTTGCATGTTCAATCACTGTACTATTTTTCAATCTGCATTTGGGTTCTCTTAAATAACCTTCAGGTAGTATTTTTTCATTACCTAAACCACGATTATTGTCTAAGACAATCCATTCCAGCTGACGCTCAAGCGCCCAATGTTGCAGGCCGTCGTCACAAATAATCAGATCTAATGCGTGTTTTGACAATAAAAGTTCGATACTTTTTTGTCGGTTTGAACCAACCGCCATCGGTACGCCTGTAGACTGCACAATCAACATGGGCTCATCACCCACAACGTGCGCTTCTGCGTCTAAACCCACATAAGCAGGAAATGGCCCTTTTCCACCATAACCACGACTAATAACACCCAATCTAATTTTATGATTCTGTAAGTACTTTACCAAATGAATCAATAATGGGGTTTTTCCGCTACCACCCACTGTGATATTACCAATCACCATGACAGGCACTGGCGCAGTATAGCTTTGCTTCAAACCTGTTTTATATAAGTTTTTATTGAGTAAAAATCCACCACGGTAAAGCCATGACAAAGGTCTAAGCACAATGAGCCATTTCGCCTGTTTATTCCAAGCATCCTGAATAAATTGTGCAACAGACATTTACTGTTCCTCAAAATTACGTTGGTGCAATTGATAATATGCGCCACGTTTTTCTAACAGCTCTGCATGTGAACCTTGCTCTACAATCACCCCTTTATCCATCACCACAATACGGTCAGCATTTTCAATGGTGGATAAACGATGAGCAATGACAATGGTTGTACGATCACGCATGGCAGCATCAAACGCTTGTTGGATGAAATATTCAGATTCATTGTCCAATGCACTGGTGGCTTCGTCTAAAATTAGAATGGGTGCATCTTTTAAAATGGCCCGTGCAATGGCAAGACGCTGACGTTGACCACCTGACAAAGTTAAACCTTGAGCACCTAATGAGGTATCGTAACCCTGTGGTAGATTCATAATAAATTCATGCGCATAAGCCGCTTTAGCCGCTGCAATCACTTGTTCATCAGATGCATTTTCTAGCTGACCATAAGCAATATTCTCACGCACTGTTCGATTAAACAGTACCACTTGCTGATTGACCATAGAAATTTGCTGACGTAAAGAATTCAGCTCAATTTCTCGAATATCAGTATGATCTAATAACAGTTGCCCAGAATTAACCTCTTGATAACGCAGCAATAAATTCACTAAAGATGTTTTACCTGCCCCAGAGCGCCCAACCAAGGCAACAGTTTCACCTGCATTGACCTTCAGGTTAAAGTTATGCAAGGCTTGATAGCCATCTGAATACACTAAATTAACATTCTTAAATTCTACATTGCCTTTAAGCTCTGGCGTTAATGTGCCACTGTTTGCTTCTTCTGGCATATCCAATAATTCAAATACCGAATGTGCAGCCGCCATTCCGCGCTGAATTTTTTCATTCACATCCGTTAAAGCTTTAATGGGCTTACTGAGCATACCGGCCGCTGTAATATAAGCAATAAACTGTCCCGCAGAAGTATCTTGCATAATTTCAGGACGCAATGCGATATACATCACAATGGCCAATGGAACGGACATAATCAATTGAACAATAGGACTGTTCAGTTGTTGAACCACAACCATTTTCATACCACGGCGCAGATTTTCCTTTGAGCTGTCATAAAAGCGTTTCTGCTCATAATCTTGCCCTGCAAACCCTTTTACCACCATGTTACCGTTAACCGTTTCTTGCACAACGTGGTTAACATCGCCCATAGTATCTTGCACTTGGCTTGACAACTTACGCATGCGCTTAGACGCTTTACGAATAAGCACACCAATAAGTGGCGCAAAAATAAGAATAATGAGAGTTAAACGCCAGTTGCTATAAATTAAATAGCCAACCAGCCCAAAGGTGATTAAACCTTGTTGAACAATGGTTCTTAATGATTCCGTAGAGGCTGCCGTCAATTGCTCGACGTTATACATAATTTTTGCAGTGATGTGCCCACTCGAATTATCAAGATAATACTGTGATGGCAAACGCATCAATTTTGCAAAAACTTCCTGACGAATATTAAAAATTAAATTTCGAGAAATGACTGCTGTAAAGTATCCACCAATGAATGTCCCCAATCCGCGGAAA
Organism: Acinetobacter celticus; assembly: GCF_001707755.1. Taxonomy (GTDB): domain Bacteria; phylum Pseudomonadota; class Gammaproteobacteria; order Pseudomonadales; family Moraxellaceae; genus Acinetobacter; species Acinetobacter celticus. Next base: position 412,236 of record NZ_MBDL01000010.1, read on the forward strand.
AACATCAGTATAATCACTAAAACTGGAAATAAAGACGTAAAGCTCTGATCACGATTCTGAATTGCATTAATAATTTTTTCAAGCAACTTAGCAACAGATACCTCTGTGGCGGCGTTAATTGCAAAACCGATGACAACAAATACTGCTAAGCCCCAAAAAGGTTTTAAATAACTTAGTAGGCGTAAATAGACCTTTACATCTTGCTTCACTAATAACCTCGAGTCGGTACTTTCGTACTGATATTTACATTTACAAAGCCAAGCTGGCCAGCAACATCCATGACACGAATCACATCTTGGTGCGCAGCCTTTGCATCAGCAGCAATTACAAACATTAAATCACGACGTTCATTCGAAATCTGTTTAATTGCCGTATTTAAATCGGACGTCTCTTTGCTTGATAAAGACTGACCGTTAACAGAATAATGCCCTGAAGCATCAACCACAACCTCAATTTTTTTATCATATTGCTTCGGTGGAACACCTTGGGCATCTGGTAAAGTCAAATTCATTCGACTCATTTGATTAAACGTCGTTGAAAGAAGCAAAAACACCAAGATAAACAATAAACAATCGATCATTGGTGTTAAGTTAATATGAATATCTTCAACTTGTCTGCGCTTGAATTTCATAGCACACCCTCAGCTTGCTTTTTGCAAATCTTGTGACTCTTCATCTACAAAATTTTGATAAAAAAGCGCCGCATGAAACAATGTTGCTTGTTGCTCTAATTCAGCAACATACTCTTGTACCAAACGCTGAAAATAACGATGTGCAAACAATGCAGGAATCGCAATAAACATCCCAGCAGCTGTGGTAATCAAAGCTTTAGAAATACCAGGCATCATTAATACAGGATCGCTATTGGTACCAATATCAATCATTAAAAATGATTCAATAATACCAATCACTGTTCCCAACAAACCTAACAGCGGTGCAACTGCGCTCAGCGTGCCTAAAAAATTGATATTTTTTTCTAAATAACCAATTTCTTGAGATGCCACCACTTCCATTTGCGCACGCGCATATTGTTCCGTTTGGTTTTTACTGCGATACCCTGCTGTAAAAACACGTCCCAAAGTACTTCGTTGTAAATTTTGATCTTGCTTCAATTGCTGTGCCACTTGCTCTGCTGTTTTATTTGGATTCATCAACAAAACAGCAGGTAACACCAACGACTTTTTCAAACGAATAAAACGCTCGATTGAAATCGCGATCGTAAAAATTGAACACAACACCAGCGGCAGCATGAGCCAGCCACCAGCTTTGACTAATTCCCACATTTGATTTTCCCCAATAAATCGAATTATAAAATTAATCTGCTAAACAAATATTCAAAATACCATCCAACTCTTCGAGTGAATGGTAATTAATCACAAGTTTACCCTTACCTTGTTTGTTATGGTCTATTTTGACATCTGCACCAAAACGGTCAGAAAGGCGTTGGGTTAATTGCTGAATATCTGAAGAAAGCCCTTGTTGTTCTTTGGCTTGTTTGGGTGTATTTAAATCACGTACAAATTGTTCGGTTTGACGTACCGATAAGCTTTTTTCAATCACCAATTCTGCAACTTTAAGCTGATCTTTGGCTTTGAGTGTCAATATTGCGCGCGCATGCCCCATATCCAACAAATCTTGTTGCATAAAATCTTTGACGGGTTCTGCCAAGGTTAATAAGCGAAGTAAGTTACTGACGGTCGTCCGCGCTTTACCCACAGTGTCTGCAATTTCTTGATGGCTTAAACCAAACTCTTCATGAAAGCGTTGTAGTGCCATGGCTTGATCCATTGGATTTAAGTCTTGACGCTGAATGTTTTCTATCAATGCTAAAGCGATTGCAACCTGATCACTTAAATCGCGAACAATGGCTGGAATTTCAGTTAAACCTGCTAACTGAGCTGCACGCCAACGACGCTCACCCGCAATAATTTCATAGGGATGTTTATCATCATCAATCGGACGGATGACAATCGGTTGCATCACGCCATGTTTTTCAATTGATGCAGCCAGTTCTTGTAAAGCCTGCTCATTCATTGAACGACGTGGCTGGTACTCACCACGTTGCAATAAATTTACATCAACTTGCTTCAACTGACCATGGTCTAAAGCTTGTGCTTCAAGCTGTAATTTTTCTTTTTGGATTGATCCAAGTAAGGCATCTAAACCACGACCTTTTGCTAGTCCACGTTTTTTAACGGTCATGCTTTACTTCCTTTTTTTACCTTACTTTTCTTTATCATCTCAGCTGCCAAGTTTAAGTAAGCAACTGCGCCCTTTGAACTTTTTTCGAAATAGATAACAGGTAAACCATGCGCAGGCGCTTCCGCAAGACGCACATTACGCGGAATCACTGTTTCATATAGTTTTTTGCCAAAATATTGTTCTAATTCTTCAGATACATCACGAGTTAATGCATTTCGTGCATCAAACATGGTTCGAAGTACACCCATAATCTGTAAATCTGGGTTTAAAGCTTGCTGAATACGGTCAATCGTTTGCGTTAAATCGGCCAAACCTTCTAATGCATAATACTCACATTGCATTGGAATTAGTACGCTATCGACAGCGGCCAAGGCATTGACGGTAATCAAACTTAGACTAGGTGCACAGTCGACAATAATATAATCAAACTTATCTTCTATTTCACGTAACGCTTCACGTAAAATAAACTCACGGCCTTCTTGGTCTGCAATCGCCAGTTCCACACCCGCTAAATCACGATTAGAACCTAAAACCTTATAACCAACTTCTGCTTTTGCAATAGCGGTCTCAATGGACATTTCACCTAGTAACACGTCGGTGATGGAATACTGCAAATCATTTTTTTGAATACCTGAACCCATGGTTGCATTGCCTTGTGAGTCCATATCCACAAGTAACACACGCTTTTTAAGTACCGCCAATGATGCAGCCAAATTTACTGCGGTTGTAGTTTTACCGACACCACCTTTCTGGTTCGCAATCGCAATAATTTGTGCCATGGTAACCCCAATCCTTAAAAATAATTAAATACGTTTCAACAAAAGCAAATGACGTTGTTCATCTAATCGAGGAACTTTAAGTTCAATAATTTCGCAATGAAATTCATCTTTAAATGCTTCTACTTCTTCACTTGGAATCAGACCTTTCATTGACGCAATAATGCTTTGTTCATGCATAAATGGAACAGATGCATTAATAAAGTCAGTTAACGATGCAAAAGCGCGACTGGTAATCACATCAAATTTACCCAGTTCTTCAATACTGTCTGCATTTTCGACACGTGTTTGTACAGCAATCACATTTTTTAATTTTAGGTCAGCAATAAACTGCTTCAAAAAACGAATCTTTTTACCGTTTGAGTCTAACAAAACGCATTGTCGTTCAGGTTGGCAAAGTGCAATGATCATGCCCGGCATACCACCACCCGTACCAATATCCAAAAGACGGCCTTGTGGCAAATCTTTCAAAATACTTAAGCTGTCTAAAAGATGCTTCACCAGCATTTCTTTTGGATCACGAATAGCGGTTAAATTATAAGCTTTGTTCCACAGCACAAGTGCATCTTGATACTTCAACAATAAATTTAATGCTTCTTCACTCAAATCTAAGCCAAGCGTCTGGCTACCTTGCTTTAAGTCTTGAAAAAAAGGATGCATAAAGCAGACATCTCAATAAAAATTAAATTGGAGTATACCGATTTCTAAGCCGTGGAACACTAGTTAGCGCTTAGTGATTATGCACTTAAGCGTACATCCCTTCACGAATCTGGAGATCTAGAGCACTTAATCGCTCAGGAGTGCCTACATCAACCCAAGTTGCCTGCATTTTTTCTGCAGAAACTTTTCCGTCTAACATGCCTTGTTTTAACAATGGCGCCAATGGACGTTTACCTGCGTCTAAGCCATCAAACATTTTTGGATGAATGACTGCAACACCACTATAAGTCAGCGCTTCACCCATCTGTGCTTGGTCAAAAGTATACGCACGGCCTTCAGCCAAGGTAAAATCGCCCTGTGCATGTTGTGGTGGATTGGTTACAAAAACCAAATGCGCCAAATCGTGTCCAAGTTTAATGTCTAACAAGGGTTCAAACTCATAGGTCGTCCACACATCGCCATTCACTAAAATAAAAGGTTCTGCTCCAAGCAGTGGCAAAGCATTAATAATACCGCCTGCAGTTTCCAAACCTTCTATTTCACGAGTCCAGCGAATATTCACCCCAAATTGTGAACCATCGCCCAGCGCACCAATTAACACATCAGCCAACCATGCAGAATTGATGATAATTTCTGTGACACCAATATTTTTTAGTTTTTCAATATGCCAAACAATAAGTGGCTTACCACCAACTTCTAACAATGGTTTAGGTTTATACAATGTTAGCGGACGCATTCGATTTCCCAAACCCGCCGCCAAAATCATCGCTTTCATTATGCAACCACCTCATAAGTGCCATATTTTGCTTCAAATTTTGGCAATACTTTATTTTGAATAAAAGTCATGAATGGTTGTAGTTCTGCATACGGCTTGCTTTCTTCAAGCAAATACCACATTACACGAGGTAAATCTTTTAAGTATCCAGATTTTCCATCACGTTCAAACAAACGCACAAAAATGCCTAAAATTTTAATATGGCGTTGAATGGCCATAAAGTCTGCATCTTGTTTAAATTGTTCAAAATCGCGACCTTCTTTCGCAGAAGCGGGTAAACGGTCATAAAACACTTTAAACCAACCATACACACGTTCAGGGTTCCACTGCACATACGCATCACGCGTAATAGAAATTAAATCGTAAGTGTCTGCCCCTATCACAGCATCTTGAAAATCAATGACACCCTGCTCTTGCTCACCATCCAACACCATTAAGTTACGGCTATGAAAATCACGATGCACAATCACTTGCGGTTGAGCCAATGCTGCATTGGCTAAAATGGCAAAAGTACGTTTTATTAATGCACTTTCGGCATTTGTCGGTTGAATGTTCAAAGAAGGTAGTAACCAATCTGTTAACAGCGTCATCTCTGACATGAGCTTTTCATACGAATACTCAGGGAAATGACCGCTACCTTCAATAGACTGCAATTGAATTAATTGCGCAAAGCTTTGCGCATAATGTGTATCTACAGTTTGATCATTCAGTAAGGTCGAAAGCAGAACATCCCCAAAATCTTCTAACAAAAGAAAACCTTGTCTCAGATCTTTAGCCACAATATGTGGAACACGGACACCATTTGCATCAAAAAATTCATCAATCGTCACAAAAGGTACACAATCTTCTTTTTCTGGAGGTGCATCCATGAGCATAAATGTTTTATTATTCAATTTGATTCGTGCATAACGACGGAAGCTCGCATCGCCTGCTAAAAAGTTAATTTCAAATTGATCTGAACGAAGTACAGATGTAATCCATGATTGGATTGATTGTTCACGTTGTGTATTCATTTGCAATAAATTCTAATACAGGCTGAGTTTTTAAAGTGCTAAGTGTAGCTACTTATCAACTTTTTCTCTATCATGCGACAATAATTAATTGCGATAAAGCATTCTTGGTTAATGAGACAAATGAAGCATCAGTTTAAATTTAATCCTTTAGCGACTGCTATCTTAACCCTTCTTTGCGGCAGCTCTGTATCAAGCTATGCAGCATCGCCAAACTCTGCAAAAAATAATGCAGATCAATTAAAACAAACAATTTCTGAAGCCTACCCTGGTCAGCAGTTTTTTGAACAATATTATGTAGATAAGTCTGCTCCTGAAGCGCAACAACGCCAAGGACATGGTTTTAGTTCGGCATATTGCCAAGGTGTATGGATTACACCTATTGCATCTAAGACCAAACCTGTTCCTGCAGATCAAGTAACCTCTACCATCACTGCAGATTATGGTCACTTCGACCCTAATGGCGACTCAGTCCTTGAAGGTAATGTCACTATTGACCAACAAGGCCGTCAAATCCGTGCTGACCAAATCAAAATTGATAAAACCCAAACCTTTGCCAATGCTTCTGGCAATGTGCAAATGGCACAAGCGGGTTTACTGTCTCAAAGTGATTCAATCAATTACAACTTAAAAACTCAGCAAGGCGACTTAAACAACAGCCTCTATATTGCAGAACAACAACACGCCCATGGCCGTGCCGAAAAAATTGCACGTACTTCAGAGCAAACTGTTGAATTAAAAAATGCAACGTATAGCACGTGTCCACCCGGTGAAGTTCCGACGTGGAAGATTCAAGCAAATACAATTAAGCTCAATCAGGAAACGGGCCGCGGTGAAACCACGGGAACCAAACTGTATGTAAAAAATGTGCCTGTAATGGCCGTTCCTTATTTCAACTTCCCAATTGATGACCGCCGAACCACAGGTATTCTTACCCCAAGTTTTGGCTTTACCAATGATGGTGGTGTAGAAGTTGCTGTACCGGTCTACCTCAATCTTGCACCAAATTACGATGCCACATTAACCCCACGGTATATCAGTGACCGTGGTGCAATGTTAGAAGGTGAATTTCGCTATTTAACCGAAAATTTTGGGCAAGGGACGATTTGGGGCGGTTATTTACCGTCTGACAAAAGCTACGATGATCAAGATCGTAAAGACCTACATGTTTTACATCAGTGGGACATTAACGAGCAGTTCTCGACCAATGTCGATTACAACTATGCATCAGATAAAAATTATTTCACCGACTTAAATAACAATCCGAATTCAAAAACTGATTTAAACCTACGTCGTGCATGGGAACTCAACTATAGAAATGGCATTCCTGGACTAAAAGCACAGTTAAAAGTTGAAGACTTCCAAACACTGGACAAAACAGTTAAAGACGAAGATCGCCCCTATGCGCGTATGCCACAGTTCTTGTTGAACTATAAGCATGGCAACCCTTTAGGTCTTCAATACGAATTTAGCAACGACACCGCTTACTTCAAAAAAGACATCAGTGATTACAGCGCTTATAACAATAATCAAAATCGTTCATTTGAGCCAAGTGGTACACGTATTTATAACGACTTTACAGTGCGTTACAACTATCGCAATCCATGGTCATTTGCCATCCCCCAAGTTTCTGTACGTAATATCAATACATTCTTTGATAAAAACACTGTTGATTATTTACAAAACAACGGTATTAATTCAACCAGTTCATCGAATGAAAACAAGTCAGTTGTGGTTCCACAATTCACTTTAGATACTGGCTTAATATTTGAAAAACAAGGCAATTACCTTCAAACATTAACTCCACGTCTATTCTATGCATATGCACCTTATCGCAATCAAGATAGTCACCCTAACTTTGATTCAACCACAGCATCAATTAACTACGACCAATTATTTAGCCCGAACCGCTTCTATGGTCATGACCGTTTAGAAGATAATAACTTCGCGTCTTTGGGCTTAAGCTATAGTCTATTTGACGATATTGGTTTAGAACGATTAAAAACGAGTGTCGGTCAAAGTTTTTATTTTGAAGACCGTCGTGTCACACTCAACAACACAAGCGATGAGTTTGACCGCGAACGTCGTACAGGCCCTGTAGTCAATGTGTCCAGCCAACTTTCTGAGCGCTTTAGCGTCAGTGCAAATGGTGCTTGGATGTCGAATGGTGACAATGCACAGCGCGATGTTCAAATGTACTACACGGGTGATCAAGGCAATTTATATAATGTAGGTTATTTTAATCGCCGTGAATTGGTTAACCGTCAAGATTCTTACGATCAAGTTGTTGCTTCGTTCATTCAGCCTATACATAACAATTGGCGCATTATTGGCCATGCCCAGTATGACCTAGACAACAGTGTTGCTCGTGAATATTTACTGGGTGTCAATTATGAATCGTGTTGCTGGGGGCTTTCAGTTTACGGTCGTTCGTATTACAACGATTTAGACAACGTTAAGGATAATGGCGTAAGCCCGAAACGTGCAATCATGGCTGAATTTACCCTTAAAGGCCTTGGTGGTTTTAACAATAAACTTTCATCATTGTTAGAAAACCGTATTTTAGGTTTTAATAATATTAATCAAAATTGGACAGAACGTTAATGAAGACATTACAGTTAAAACGCGTTTTTAAAGCGACAGCACTTGCTCTTTGCCTATCTGCATCATTACCCACTTTTGCTGCTCAACCTAAAGATGAAGTCGTAGCTGTTGTAGACAATAGCGTTATTCTTCGTAGTGATTTAGATCAAAGTATTGCTGAAGTTAAGCACCAACTCACTGCACAAAAAAAGACGATTCCACCAGAACAATATTTGCAACAACAAGCACTTGAACAATTAATTGTTCGCCAAGCACAATTAGAACAAGTTAAACGCTATAACATCAAACCTGACGAAAAAGGTTTAAATGAAGCGGTAATGAAAGTAGCTCGTGATTCAGGCGTATCAAGCTTAGGTGCATTTCAACAAAAGTTAGATGCTATTGCACCCAATACCTATGCATCTTTGCGTAATCGTATTGCTGAAGATTTAGCCATCAACCGTTTGCGTCAACAAATTGTGACTTCTCGCATTCAAATCAGCGATTCTGATGTTAAAAACTTCTTAAATTCACCACAAGGCCAAGTCGCAATTGGTAGTCAAGCTCATCTATTGCATGTTCGAATTTCTGGTGACAAAGAAGCCCTTAAACATGTGGCTAAAGAAGTTAAAGCTGAACTAGAAAAAAACAATGATGTAAAAACCATTGGTGAAAAATTCTCAACTAAAACAGTCAAAGTTGAAGGCGCAGACATGGGCTTTCGTAGCCTATCTGACATTCCTTCTGAACTTGCAGCACGCGTAAGCACACTTCAGACTGGTCAAACCACAGAACTTATTTCAGTGACAGATGGTGTTCATGTATTGAAATTACTTGAACGTAAAGGTGGTGAGCAAAAAGCTATTGTGCCACAGTACCAAACTCGCCACATTTTAATTCAACCGTCTGAAGTCGTTAGCCCTGAAAATGCCAAACAGATGATTGAGAGTTTATATAGCCGTATTCAAAAGGGTGAAGATTTTGCCGTGCTTGCCTCAACTTACTCAAACGATCCAGGCTCTGCCCGTGATGGTGGTAGCTTAGGTTGGGTAACACCTGGCATGATGGTGCCCGAATTTGATGAAAAAATGAAAAATACGGCAAAAGGCCAAGTAAGCGAGCCATTCCAGTCACAATTTGGCTGGCATATTCTTCAAGTTACAGATACGCGCCAACAAGACATGACCAAAGAGTATCAGGAACGTATGGCACGTCAATTATTAGGCGAACGTCAATTTGATGCAGAATTAGACACATGGCTTCGTGAAATTCGTAACAATGCCTTTGTTGATATTAAAGACCCAAGTCTAGATCGTAAAAAGAATGCCTCTTAAAGCGATTACTTAACAAAAAACCAGCCTTAAGGCTGGTTTTTTGTTCTTTCACTATCTTCATAAAAAAAGCCTCCGCAAATGGGAGGCTTTTTTTAATTCTTAATTAACGATTATTTTCGTCGTCTTGAGAATCTTCAAATTTAGTTTCGCCATCAAAACCAGCAGATTGACCACCGAAACCACCTTGACCACCAAAACCGCCAGCAGGTTGACCACCGAAGCCACCTTGACCGCCAAAACCACCTTGACCGCCAAAACCTTGACCACCGAAACCACCTTGACCGCCAAAACCGCCAGCAGGTTGACCACCGAAGCCACCTTGACCGCCGAAGCCACCAGCAGGTTGACCACCGAAGCCACCTTGACCTTGGCCTTGACCACCGAAGCTACCTTGGCCTGGAGCACCAGCAGGAGCGCCAGCAGGACGAGGATTACGTGCAGGAACTACAGTAGAAATCGCGTGCTTATAAACCATTTGACTTACAGTATTTTTTAACAAAACAACATATTGGTCAAAAGATTCAATATGACCTTGTAGTTTAATACCATTCACAAGGAAAATAGAAACTGGAATGCGTTCTTTACGGAGAGAATTTAAGAACGGATCTTGTAAAGTTTGACCTTTAGACATGTTATAACTCCAAAAAAAAATTAAAAATCAGCGCAAAAACTACCTTTATTTTTCAATTAAAAATTATAAAAAAGGCAGTACCTAAATTTTGCTTTATCCGTGACAGTTACGCAAGTCTTCTTGAGCCTGACTCACTGTTAAATATGTAGTAAATTTATGTTTTTCTTGCAAAGATCTCAACCAAGTATATTGACGTTTAGCAAGTTGTCGTGTCGCAAAGAGTGCTTTATCTTCCATTTCACGCTGTTTCCCCGTACTTTTATCACTATTCTTTAGAAAATCGAGTGCTTGTCGGTAACCCACAGAGCGCATTGAAGGTAAGTTTTCGTCTAAATCGTATTTTATCATCAAGTTTTTAACTTCATTTAAAAATCCGATTTTCCACATAATTTCCAAACGTTTTTCAATTCGTTTATGCAATTCTACACGATCTGGCATCAGCGCATAATTATAGAAATTGTATTTATATGGTAAATCTTTAGGCTGTTCTGCCTGTAGTTTTGTAATAGGTTCGCCCGTTAATTGATAAACTTCTAAAGCACGAATAATACGTTGCTTATCACTCATTTTAAATTTTTGGCCCGCCAGTGGGTCTACTTCGCATAAACGCTTATAAACCGCTTCCCATCCCCCTTGTTCCGCCTGTGCTTCAATTTCTGCCCGCACAGCATGGTCTGCACTTGGCAAGTTAGAAGATAAACCTTCCAAGAGCGCCTTAAAATACAGCATCGTACCGCCCACTAAAATTGGCGTTTTGCCCCGTGCATGTATGTCATCAATCAGTAAGCTCGCGTCATCTACAAATTGTGATGCAGAATAAACTTCTAACGGACTAATAATATCGATCAGATGATGCGGATAGCGCGCCTGTTCCTCTTTTGTTGGCTTGGCTGTGCCAATATCCATATCACGATAAACCAGCGCAGAATCGACGGAAATTAGCTCAAAACCACCTTGCTCATATAACTCACACGCCAAAGCAGTTTTACCACTTGCAGTTGGTCCCATTAAATTGATGACCGGCAGTTGATTTGACATGTACCGCTACTCTCCTCGAGCAAATAATTTATCTAATTGAGCCAATGGAAATGCACGCCACGTAGGACGTCCATGATTACATTGACTAGCAAATTCAGTTTGTTCCATTTGACGCAATAACGCATTCATTTCTGAAAGGCTTAGCAACCGATGCGCACGTACCGCACCATGGCATGCCATACCTGCCAAAATTTGGTCGCGTTTTTGCAATAAACCTTGGGCTTGATCACTCGGATCTAGATCATTCAACAACTCAGGAATAAGGGCTTCAAAATTGGCCTTATGCAAAATAGCGGGCACACCGCGAACAATCACCTGCTCATCACCGTACTGATCTATTTCCAAACCCAAACGCGCAAGTTGCTCTTTCAAATCATCAATTCGTGAAGCCTGCATGCGACTAATAGCAACTATCTTAGGAATTAGTAACTGTTGAGAGGTCCAGAATTCAGGTTTATCCCAAGCGGTTTTCATTTGTTGCAACACAATACGTTCATGTGCCGCATGCATATCAACAATAATCAAACCTTCAGTATTTTGCGCAAGAATATAAATACCATGTAACTGCGCAATCGCAATTCCCAAAGGATGCTCATCGACTTTACTTGCAATATGGTTTTCAAGTGAAGATTCATCCAACTTTAAATGGGTTGGGGTTTCACGTAAGGGGGCTAAATAACTTTGCAAAGCATTATTTAGCTTTTGCGAACCTGCATATTGCGAGGTGTAGCCCGCGCTATAACCTTGTGATGATGCATTGGATGAATTAGGCTGTGCATAAGAAACAGTTTGGGGCTGGTCTGAGCTAAAATTGGTTAATCCACCTGACGCAAGTTCAGTATTTGAAGGACCAACCACCTGTTCTTCTGTAGCTCGATGCATCTGGAACTGTTCTTGGTAGCGTGGCTGAGCTTGATAAGCCTGCTGCACAGCAACATCATCTTGCTTCATTGCAGATGATAATTCGGCCGATGCTGTTTGAAATTGCGATAACGTCGCCTTCGCATAATGGCGAACAAATTCATGCACTTCACGCTGATTTAAAAAACGAATTTCATGTTTGGTCGGATGTACATTCACATCAATATTTTCTGGATCGACCTCTAAGAAAAGCAAATATGCAGAATATTGATGCCCATGCAAAATACCTTCATAAGCCATGCGTAAAGCATGTGAAATCGTTTTATCTTTGACGATACGTCCATTCACATAGACATACTGCAAATCTGCCTGTGAGCGTGCATCAGAAGGATGCCCCAACCAACCACTCAGACGCATATTCACGCTGTCTGTATCTATCCAGTAAGCATTTTCAGTAAATTGACGACCAAGAAGTTGTTGCACGCGTTGAAAACGTAATTCTCCGCTGTCTGCAAGTGGCAAATTCAGCTTGATACTATTGTTATGTTCTAATACAAAACGAATATCGAAATGCGTCAGTGCCAGACGACGAACAATTTCTTCAATATGACCAAATTCAGTGCCCGGTTTCTTTAAAAATTTTCGTCGTGCAGGCACATTAAAAAATAAATCCTGCACCCGAATTTGTGTGCCTTTTTGTGATGCAATCGCTTGAATTTCTTGATGGTCAAAAGCCGTACCATTCACTTCAACCTGATAGCCCACACCGTCTTCATCCTGACTGCTACTTAAGGTCAAACGTGACACTGCTGCAATAGAAGCCAATGCTTCACCACGAAAACCTAAACTAACAATGGCCTGTAAATCATCTGCAGTTTGAATTTTACTGGTGGCATGTCGCATAACAGCCAAAGACAAATCGTCAGGATGAATCCCACGCCCATTGTCAATAATTTCAATAAGCGTGCTACCACCTTGTTCAATACGAACCGTCAGCTCAGTTGCGCCCGCATCAATGGCATTTTCCAGCAACTCTTTCACCACCGAAGCTGGGCGTTCAATCACTTCACCTGCCGCAATCTGGTTGGCTAATGCAGGAGCTAGTGTACGAATACGGCGCGTGCTGAGATCATTCATGATGCAAAATGACTCTCTAAAGCCTGCTGTAAAATTGCTGACGATGAGCTTAATTTAGCGGTACGCAAAAGACCATCATCCGATTTTTCGATATTAATAATTAAATCGGCTTCTGGAATTTCATCACCACCTTTAGATGGCCATTCAAATAAAAATAAAGCATTAGGCGTTTCTAAATAATCACGAATACCCATCAACTCAAGTTCATAAGGGTCATTCAGACGATATAAATCGAAATGAAAAACCTCTTTGCCTTGAATACTATACGGTTCGACCAAGGTATAAGTCGGGCTTTTTACGGCACCTTGATGTCCCATGGTTTGTAGCAAATAACGCGTCAGTGTGGTTTTTCCTGCACCTAAATCGCCAATTAAATAAATAACGCCCGCAGTAAAATGCTGTGCCAAAACTTTCGCTAAGTTTTGTGTATCTTCTTCATTGTTTAAAGCTAAATTAAATGAATACTGCATAATACTCACGATATGAATTTAAAGAACAATTATGATAGCATCGCGGGGTTTCAAAAGCCTATTCCCTTTCACTAGATTGTCTGTTTTTTATGGTCTAGTCGCTTATCTTCAAATCAATTTAAAGTAGCAATATGCACCCTGCCGAATTTACACCGCCCATGTTACGTGGCGTGAGCGCCAGCAAAATTTTCCTACACGCCTCTTCTGCACCTATTCAAACCATTTATGCTTATTTATGTATGCAATTTAGTCATATTGATACCATTGAATGGAAACAACGCTTTGAAGATGGTTTGGTTTATGACGCAATAGGTTGCAAACTGACTATTCACAGCCCTTTTCAGGCCAATAGTCATGTGTTTTATTATCGGTTTTTAGCGCATGAAATTCATGTACCTTTTGAACATAAAATACTCTTTGAAAATGATCATTTTATGGTGATTGATAAACCGCACTTTTTAACCATGAGCCCAACGGGGCAATACGTACAAGAAACCTTATTGGTACGCTTAAAAAATCTAACTGGAAATGAAAATTTAAGCCCTATTCATCGTTTAGACCGTGAAACAGCAGGTGTTGTTTTAATTTCTAAACGTCCTGAAACACGAGGCATCTATCAGCAAATGTTTGCGTCCCGTCAGGTACAAAAAACCTATCATGCTATTGCATCGTTTGCAGAGAAACTTATATTTCCGCAAATCACTCGTTTAAAAATGGACAAAGGCCAACCTTTTTACACCATGCAAGTTTTAGATGGAGAGCCGAATAGTGAAACAGAAATTCAATTATTGGAACACAATGACATTTGGGCCAAATACCAACTAAAACCACATACAGGCAAGCAACATCAGCTTCGTGTGCATTTAAGTCACCTCGGTATTCCAATCCAAAATGATCCGTTCTATCCAACCGTACAACATAAGGCGGATGATGATTTTAGTGCCCCCTTACAACTTCTTGCCAAACACATTGCATTTAAAGACCCAGTCACTTTGTTGCCCATGCAGTTCAGCTCAACACAAGAACTGACAATGTCATAACAGTGTCATTACAAAATCTTTGCAATTTTTATCTTTAATTGTTGAAATTCTATGATTTTTGATTAGAATAAAGGCGAAAAGTTAAGTAATTTAAAGCTTTGTAAAATTATGAGAAAAACTGAAGTTTATCAAATCCGTCTTGACTCTCAAGAAAAGAAACAGGCATTCACAGTCTTTAAGCAATTAGGGATTACACCTGCTCAAGCAGTGCGCCTTTTTTTCAAGCAAGTTGTACTGACAAAGTCCATCCCCTTTTCAATTGAAAATCAAAATATCAATTTGGAACAGCTCATTCGGCTACGGAAATTAAAACAACAAGACGCACAATTAAGTGCAGCAGAACTCATTTCCGTACTCGATCAAGATACCCTAGACAATGAAGTACTTTTGGATGATGAGCATATGGACTTGTTTGAAGAACTGAATGCCATTTTGGGCGAAGGTGACAAAAATTAACACTGTTGCATTTACAAACAATTTAAAGACTAACCTATTTTGATTTTTCGCTATGCTTCATTAAAAGAACACAATGAAAGCATGGAGAAAAAAATGATTGTTAGACGCGCCGAAGAACAAGATTTAAATCAACTGGCTGTGCTTTTTGATGAATATCGTCAATTTTATGGCGCTTCATCAAATTTAGACTTATCTTACAGATTTCTCAAACAACGTTTTGACAACCAAGAAAGTGTATTTTTCATTCATATTAAAGATAATGTGTTTACAGGTTTTGTTTTACTGTATTTAGGTTTTTCTTCTGTAGCTTGCTCAACTTACTATATTTTAGATGATGTCTACGTGACCCCTGTTTACCGTCGTCAAGGCTCAGCCAAACAACTCATTGACACTGCAATTTTGTTTGCCCGTCATCAAAATGCGTTACGCATCACCCTTGAAACCCAAAAAAACAATTATCAATCACATCAACTGTATGAAACGATGGGCTTTATTAAAGACAATGAATTTCAAACCTATCATTGTTTCTTAAAATAAAACCCAAGAAAATCGATGTATTCAAAATCTACAAATTATATTTAAATTATTCAGCTCTATATTTAGCCAAGGCAATTTGTTCTGCCGTTAAATAGACCCATTTACCTTCTGGTAACGCATTCAAATGAGTTAAGTTCAACTGACCAATTTGCGCACGGTGCAATTGTTCTACCTTATTGCCCACTGCAGCTAACATACGCTTCACTTGATGATAAACCCCTTGATGCACAGTCATCTGCAACTGATGTGTACCTAAAGCTTCTGCATCCGTCGCGGCAAAAATACCTTTCTCATTGCGTAACTCGACCCCTTGCTGTAATTGCAAAATCTGTTCTGGTGTAACAGGGTCTGCTGTATGCATTTGATATACTTTTGGCACATGCTTTTTAGGATGTGTGAGTGCTTGCAAAAACTGACCATCATCCGTTAATAGAAGCAATCCTGTTGTGTCTTGATCTAAACGCCCGACACATTGTAAGCCACGATTCAGATGTACATCATCAAATAAGTCAAATACGCTAAAATGGTGTGTTGCTTGATGTGAACATTCATAGCCTTTCGGTTTATTTAAAGCAATGTAGATTTTTTCACGGTATTCATACTGTGTACCATGTACAGCAAACACCAAATCATTCAAATTCAGTTTATGTTTTGGGTCAGTGATGACTTCGCCATGAATAGTAATAGCACCAGTTTTTATGAGTTGCTGACAGTGTTTACGCGCACCAAAACCCTGTGACTGGAGCATTTTTTCCAACAACATAAATAAGACTCAAATAATTTTTGATTAATACCACGCATTCTATACTGAAACAGCCTCAACGCAGTGCAAAGTCAGCTTTACTGTCTGTCAAAATGTGAAATAGGTTACAATATTCACAGTTCTTTATCTCCCAGACTAGATTTCATGTCTCAGCTCGATCTCAACTTAATTGTACTTTTAGTTTTATTGGCTTGTGGTGTTTTTAGTCACAACACCGCCATCACCATTGCAGCAGGTGTATTAATTGTATTTCGCATTACACCACTCAGTGAGTTTTTTCCCTTCTTACAACAACATGGGCTAAACGTTGGCATTATCATCTTAACCATAGGTGTACTCACTCCCATTGCCAGCGGGAAGATTCCAGGAGATGCCATTTTAAAATCATTTTTAAGTTGGAAATCATTACTGGCTATCATCATTGGTCTAGCGGTTGCATGGTTAGGCGGGCGTGGTGTTAAGCTAATGTCAAATCAGCCTGATGTTGTAGCTGGTTTACTCATTGGTACGGTCGCGGGGGTTGCAGTGTTACGTGGCGTTCCTGTTGGCCCTTTAATTGCAGCAGGCATGTTGTCTTTACTCATTGGAATTAATCGATAAATGCGAAGTATTGTGGACTGAATAAAATTCATCTTAAATAATCAATCTGCACGCTCATCACTTTCTAAACGTTAAGAAGATAAATATTATTCAGCCAGACTTCGCCCTGCTTGGTGACAACACCAGCCCCTCAACCAAAGTGATGAGCGCCTATTTAACAATTATTGTTGGGCCGACATTCATTGCTGTTGTAATGGGGGAATACATGTATAAATGCACTCCCTTTTATTTAAGATGAATAATAGCTATGACGTTTTTGAGAGAATTTTTCCAGTTGCTTTAAAAATCCTTCAAAATAGCTTTTGTCTTTTTCTTCGGCTCTATATCCCGCATACAAAGTACGGCGCAATCCAGTGGGCGACACACAGCTTAGACGTCGTGAAGTTACCCAACCCTTTTGCTCGTATTCATTGACCACCCAATCAGGCAAAGCAGCCACACCACGGCCACTTGCGACCAGCTGAATCAGCATTTGGGTTAAATCTGTAGTCCGAATATTTTTAGGTTGAATATTCGCTGGAATAAACAACTTAGCCATAATATCTAAACGGTGTTTATCGACAGGATAAGTAATTAAGGTCTCTTCAGCCAAATCTTGTACAGTAATATTTTCTGCGCGAACCAGCGGATGAGTGTGTGACAGTACCAAACGCGACTCATATTCAAAAATTGGAAAATACTCGATGCCCTTTAGCGTAATCGGGTCGGCAGTAATCAGCAGATCAAATTCAGCATTTTGTAGCAACTCATGTGGGTTCGCTTCAAAGCCTGAAGCAAAATCTAAATCGACATCTGGATATTGCTGACGGTAACCATTCAATAAAGGCATCAACCAATCAAAACAGCTATGACATTCAGAGGAAAAAGTAATACGCCCCGTTTGCCCATGCACAATACGGGTAATATCCGACTGGGTAATTTGCACCTGCGGTAAAACATCATCAGCTAGTTTCAGTAAACGTTGCCCAACATGAGAAAAAGTCACAGGACGAGTACGACGATTAACCACTTCGACACCATACCAATGATCTAATTCTTTTAATTGATGTGAAATTGCCGATGGCGTTAAACATAAGTCATTGGCTGCTGCAACCAATGAACCATGCTCTCTCAATGCTGTTAAAGTTTTTAAATGGCGAATTTCTATCATGTATGATATTCCTGCATGAAAGGCTAACTGAATATAAAAAAGAATAGTTTTTTATATTAGAACTTGAATTTCACTCATGTTATCACTTCTATACATAATTTAATTCACGCTCCAAGGGTAACTGTCGGCAAAATCATCAGTTTATTGGCATAAAACTTAAAACTCTCTACAGGTTAAGCATCAAACAGTGAGGAAAAGATATATGCTCTCTTAATCTCTCCTCGCTTCACACACCGTACCCGTCATCGCCATTTCTAATAGCTCATATCAGAACCATTTAAAGTTTTGCAAAAAATAAGTACTTTCGATCAATACGCATTTGCTGATTACCAAATTTTCCGCACTCATAGGTTTTTTTTAAGCTGGATAGCTCACTCGGCTCCAAAATTTTAGCGATACCGATCACGACAGTAAAAATTATTGGAGACAATAATAAATAAAAACTGCCTGAGTGTGATTGGCTTTCTAAAAAAATCAAAATCCATATCCCATCCTTTTATTTCAAATACTTATGATTTAAATTTTTAATAATTTACATCAAAAAATTATTTGATTATTTACTCTCTTTATCATTTTATTTATGCATAAGAAGTAAAATTATAAGTATTATTCAGGCAGTTTTTTGCCACAATGTGGACAATATGCATATTGTTCCCGCTCTTGCTTTAAGGCTTCTTCTCGCTGTTCCCGAAGCAGCTGTAAAATCATATCTCGGGTCTGCTCTACAGTTAACCCAACATCTTTACGAATATCTTCAATTTTATCGACATCTGTAATCAAATCTATTTCTGAATTCTGTAGCAGTTCTCTAAACTTAAGTTCTAAATGTTGCTTACGTTGCTCCAACTCATTGGCCAAACCATTCGCCAAAATACCCGCAGGCAAAGCCGCCAAACCGACACCTAAAACTGTAATGATTGCCCCTAAAAAACGCCCCAAAGGTGTAATGGGTGTCACATCGCCATAACCCACTGTAGTTAAAGTAACAACTGCCCACCACATAGATGCAGGAATAGATGTAAATACATCCGGTTGTGCCTTGCTTTCCACCACGTAAACACAAGCAGCTGCCATCACAATCATAATACTAAGAATAAAAACCACGGCTTGAAAAGAGCCTTTTTCACGTTCAATAACCCGCAACAAAATTTGCAATGAAACAAAATAGCGCGTGAGTTTTAGTAATCTCAATAAACGTAAAATTCTTAAAAAACGTAGATCGATGGGTACAAAAAAATTGATATACGCAGGTAAAATGGCAAGTAAATCAATTATTGCACCGCCACTTTTAATCCATTTCAGGCGGTTTTTCCATGCAGACTCAAAGGGTTCTTTTTCTGCAATTGACCACATGCGTAGCAGATATTCAAAACTAAAAATAGCAATGGATAAATGTTCAAACATATCAAAAAATAAACGATAGGATTGATAAATATCATTGACCGACTCTAATAAAACAGCCGCCACATTCGCTAAAATCAATACAATTAAAATAAAGTTAATAACGCGACTAAACGTCGTCTCATATTCTTCGTTATGTAAATTGTTATAAACGAACTTTCGCAGCGTATACCAAGACGTAAATGCCATAGTCGTATAAATGATGATTTAGAAATTATGTTTCAGTTTAACTGATGATATTTAAAATAGAATCAGGCAATTGAACAAATTTCTAAATCTCACAGTTTATTTTATTCGACAAATAAAAGTGCTAAACGCACCTGGTCATAACCCATGCGTGGATTGGTTAATTCAACAATGGGGCGTAATTTAATACTACCATCATCATTAAAATGATCTGCTTCTTTACGCTTATTTAAGCGCTTATAAATTTTGCGTACTTGCTCGACACTTTCTTCACCAGGATTGGCCACCGAAATATCTAAAGCCTGTTCTTTATGTAAGCGCCCCAAATGATTAATAATGGTTGCTGGTGTTAAACCTCGCTCTACCGCAATGTCCTGAATTTCATAGCCATCTTCAAACAATGCACGCGTCTCATCTAAAGTCGCCGATGCAAAGTTTTGCTTTGCCCCTGTTTTGGCAATTTTCTTCTCATTACGTTCAATTTCATATTCATTTAACGTACCGCCACAATGACGAATAAAGGCTTTATGCTGTACGGTACAATCAGCATCTGCAAAATGCTCATCGGCTTCAGCAGAAAGCTCTTGAAAACGTCGATCGGCTTTAATTGCTAAACTGTCCAACTCTAGCGCTTGATCATTTAAACCTAACAATTTCAAACCATTTAAGGTCTTTAAACGTGACAATGCCACATAACCCTGACCCTTTTCAAAGGTATTCGCCAAATTAATTTCAGCTGTTTCTAAGGTCATCCCTTGTGACTTATGAATGGTAATGGCCCACGCTAAACGTAACGGAATTTGCTGAAAACTGGCAATAGTTTTACCTTCATCATTATCTACCGACCATGTTTCAGGTTCGACCGTTAAAGTCGTACCATCTGTGAGTTTTACTTTCGGCAAAACACCATATTCATCATCTTCTTCAAAGGCAATCACTTCACCCAAACTGCCGTTGATATAACCTAAATCGAAGTTATTTTTTACAAACATGACTTTGGCATGCTTTTTTAAAGTCAAATTTTCAGGGGCGCGTACAGATGATTTTAAGGTTTCAATGAGCTTATCATTACCATCACATTGGGCATCAAATTGACGAGACTCCTGATCAATTTCATTTAAGTGTTTAAAGTTAATACTGTCCACATCCATATTATGGGTATACAAACGAGTAAAAATATCACCAATGCCTTGATCGCGAGTTTGCTTCAAGGCTTGAATATGTTCTGGCGAAATATTTTGCGCACGAATGGCATTTAAAATATCATTAAGATAATCATTACCTTGACGGTGTTGTTCTGTCAAATAACAGACACGAAATTTCGCTTCGACCCATGCATCTGACATAAAGCAAAACTTGTCGCGGTTACGCTCTTCTTTTTTACCGACAGGAGGCAACTGAAAAAAATCACCCGCAGCAATCACTTGTATGCCACCAAATGGCTCTTCACTTTCTTTAAAATATTTCAGTACTTTATTGACTAAATTCAGCTGTTTTGCATGCAACATTGAAATTTCATCAATGATCAGAACTTGCGCATTTTCTAAATGCTCTTTCAAGTATTTGCGCTCTTTCATGCGCTTTAATTCATCTTCTGAAATCGCATCTTTAATGCCAATACCTGCCCACGTATGAATGGTCATGCCATTCATGTGTGTAGCAGCAATACCAGTAGACGCGGTAATAGCCACGGTTACTTTGCGGGCTTTTAAATAATTGATGTACTGATTAAGGGTATACGTCTTCCCTGCACCGGCTGAACCTGTCAAAAAGACGTTTTCGCCCGCTTTTAATAACTTGAGTGCAGTTTCCTGTTTCATATGACCTATACCGTTAAATAACGGCTATAGCCTAACGAGTTTTGGCGAAAATGTTAAGCCTGTTCCGTCATCAATCTAACAACAGATGATCAAACTTATTGATTTCTGGGGAATTCATTTTATTGAGCCAATCAATAAAACGCTGCGCAACCTGTCTAGATGCATCATCCGCTTTTTCATTATTTGGCAATTCCAATTGATCGAAGAGCAGATGATGTTGAATGTCTTGTTGCCGAATACATCCCAAAGTCATACGCTGTCGTAGCTGCGTATGTTGCATTTGGAAAGCCACATACTCACCTTCAATAATACGCTGTGCATAACTAGAAGCTAAACAATGCTGTAACTTTCTAGATTCATCAATAATCTGCTCAATGCTTTGTAGCTCTTCAAATACCCACTGTCCAAATTCAATACGCGGATGTTCGCAAATCGGTTGCCATGTGGCTAAAGAAAAGTCTTTGGTTAATTTTGATAAAATTTCTTCTTTTTGAATCTGCTCATGCCATGCCACAGCTTGATGAAAAAGCCCTGTCCATGTAACAGTTTTCGGCACAGTTTTATTTTCCGAAAAATAAGTGCTTAAATAGTCACGTACATAGGCATCAAACACCGTTTTCCGAACGGCTCTAAACCGTAAGTAAAACTGCCGACGAAATACATCCAACTGAATTCGATGGCGTTGCAAAACTGTGTAAAAGTCACGATCTTGTTGCCGTTCAGGTAAAATATAAGCCATCACATCTAATGGGAAATCGGTGGTATTTTTCTGTAAATGCTGCATGAACGCTTGCATCACACGGCTCAAATTTAAATAAACTTTTTTAAAAACTATCTGGTCTGAACTCGCAATACAACGGGTCAGCGCCATCCATTCATCTAAATACAAAATAGACGGACGAATAGCCACACGATGATCATCTATCGCCTGTCGCGTTCCTTGCAGTACCACTGCATTATTTTGTGGGTGATCGAACCATTTGTCCTGCACAGCCAAATAATGACAACTTTGAATAAATAAACGGGCTGAAATATGTTGAAAATACTGCAATGTGGCTAAAACCACTTGGGGATGCGCCTGACTGGTGTCCATAAAGCTTAATGCGATCACTGCTGTACGAATATTACTGTGTTGAATGTTTTGACTGACCCAATCTAAGACTTCCGCAGACTGCTTAAACAACCAATTCACTGTGCGTGTCGCATCAAACAAAGGCAAGACTGCAACTTTTTTTTGCCAAACGCCATAACTCGTAGTCAAAAAATGTTGCTTAGACAATAAATTTGACCTTTGCCAAATCTCCCGATTCATCAGTCGTGCAAAACCCAAAAGATGAGGCTGTTCCTGCACATGTTGATACAACAGGCGAATATCATCTTCGTGTTCAATCAATTGATTTAAATTAAACTGTTCCTTAAAAGACAAGGACATAATTCTATAAATTG
This sequence comes from Acinetobacter celticus, assembly GCF_001707755.1. Taxonomy (GTDB): domain Bacteria; phylum Pseudomonadota; class Gammaproteobacteria; order Pseudomonadales; family Moraxellaceae; genus Acinetobacter; species Acinetobacter celticus. The sequence continues at coordinate 435,111 of NZ_MBDL01000010.1, forward strand.
CAGGGTCTAAAAATTGTGCTGCACTAAAACATAAATCATCATAGCTTTCCATTAACGGTTGTAATGGCAAAACCTCTTGTCCAAATACTGAATCTAAACGAAATAAATGCTGAAAAAGATGCAATACAGCAATGGGAATGGAATGCTGATCCAGGACTAAGTTCTGCATCATCTGACAGTCATACACATGTGCATCCAGCATCAACTGGTCAATCAACTGTGCCTGAGCCAAATCTAAATGATGTAAAACCTGTTGCACCCGCTGAGCAACATCACCCCACAGATAAATCTGCTGAATAATGAGTGTTCTTAACTGTTGTGCTTTACTGCGCAAAAATAAAGGATGCTGTGCTTTTAAATCACCTGTTAGAAAATGCACTTCATCTAAAAAAAACTCTTCTAGACCTTCGGCCTTTTGCCCCATATATTCAAAACAACCATGAACCAATGGCTTTGATGCCAGTTGAGTCATTGGCTCTGGACGATGAAACTGAATCATAAAAAGTGGCGATGCAATTCGAATACAACACGCTTCTTGCTCAATTTTAAATAAATGAGAGCCGTTAAAATACTCGACCAATGCCAATTGATCTTGCACGATTTGATTTAATTCAGGTGAGATACGCAGTAGTAACTGAGCTATTTTTCCATGCTCAGAAACTGCACATTCTGTTTGCATACTCTTCCCTTATTCATTTTGACTGATTCAGGCTTGTTCAATATAGAGAATATTAGGTCAATGCTCTATACCGTTGATCAAAGATAAAATATTTATAGTGATAGTTTAGACATTGAATTGAAGATTGAGCTGACTATCTATGAGATTAAAATACACTCAACTTGGTGGCGAAGAAATCACATCACCACGGCGTAAAATTTGACTTAATTGAGGAACGCTTAGTCTTTTCTGGAACCAGTTATGCGCACCTGCGCCAAAGTGGCAAATTAAAATGGCTATGATCCGCAATACTGACCATAGCCATTTTATGTGCATTGTATAAATAAGCAATAACATGGGGCATCAAACACCCCGTAAAGGGTGTGATGACCAATCTACCTTGCAGGCTTTGATGCATCAACATATTCAGCGCCAATAAACATCGACGTGAAATACATTTTGGATAGCGCGCTTAGGTACTTAATCCATTTTGTATCATGTTCAACCTGCAATGCATTTATCCTTTAGGCAACGTGCTTTTGCACTAAAATTGAACCCACTGAATAACCTGCACCAAATGAACAAAGAACACCGTATTCACCGTCATTCACTTGATCTGCTGAACGATTCAACGCAATAATTACACCTGCAGAAGACGTATTGGCAAATTCATCTAGAATAATTGGTACTAGCTCAGATGTCGCATTTTTCTTACCCACAACCAATTTTAAAATCAATTCATTCATGCTCGCATTGGCTTGATGAAGCCAAAAGCGTTTTACATTCGTAGGCGCAATTTGATTTTTTTCCAATTGCTGCGTAATCATTTTCGCAACCAATGGACAAACTTCTTTGAACACTTTACGACCGTCTTGACGGAAACGGTTGTTATCCATATCTGCATCCACTTCGCTCATGTTTAAGTAACCGAAGTTGTTGCGAATATTGTTTGAGAACTGCGTGAACAAGTTAATGTCCAACACTTCAAAACCCGTTTTAGTTGTCGTTTCTTCAATAATCGAAGCCGTTGCAACATCACCAAAAATAAAATGACAGTCACGAGAACGGAAATCGGTATGACCAGAGGTAATTTCTACATTGACCAATAATACACGGCGTGCGCCTGCTTTGATTGCATCATAAGCTTGCTTAATACCGAAAGTTGCAGCTGAACAAGCAACATTCATATCATAAGCATAGCCTTGAATACCAAGCGCAGACTGAATTTCAATTGCAACTGCTGGGTACGCACGCTGAATATTTGAGCATGACAAAATAACTACATCAATGTCTTCTGCCGTTACGCCAGCTTGTTCCATAGCCAGTTTAGAGGCGTTTACACCCCATTCGGCTTGAATAGAAAGTTCGTCATTAGAACGTTCATGCAAAAGTGGGCGTAACCGTTTAGGGTCTAAAATACCTGATTTTTCTGCAACATAACGGCGTTTAACACCCGACGCTTTTTCAATAAATTCAGCACTAGAACCACGACGCGCTTCTAATTCGCCCGCTTCAATTTTTTCAGCGTTGTCTTGGTTATACTGTTCTACATAAGCATTTAAACCTTCAACTAACTCTTCGTTGGTAATCACGTGTTCTGAATGATAAACGCCAGTACCAGTAATGCGAATGCCCATGTAAAACTCCTTATTCAAATTACCTATATATTAACTGATTCCAAGCTTATCCCATACTTTTTGTAAGCGGGATGGAGAAATTGGCATCTTGGTTTTCATCGGTTGAGAAAATAATGAGATACGCAGTTCCTCGACCATGAAATACAGTTCTTTAAGGCGAGTGTCATTTTTAAACTTAAATAATTTTTCCATCCATGGATCAACCTGATCAATGGCAGAATTGTCTCTTTGCAGATTATTGGGCAAACGCTCCAAACGCAAGATCAAACCTTTTAAATAACGTGGAAATTCCTCCCATACATCTGAAGGTTTCACATAAACAAAATCTGCAAGGCACATTAAATCGAGCTGATCTTCAATATCATCAATATTTTTTCCAAACACAGAATCATCTAAAACCAATAATTTTCGACGAATATCTTGCCATTGAATATAAATTTCACTCAGCACTTGCAATGCCTTTTGCCCTTGCATCAAGAAGGTTTTTCTTACGTTTAAGACTAAGTCTTGGAACTCTGCCTCATTGACAGGAAGCTGATTGATTGACATTTGTAGCGTGGCGTACACAAGCATTTGCTCTAATTTGGCTTTATCACCTAAGGGTGAATAAGCCAAGGCCAGCGGTTTAGAAATTTGCTTTTTCAGCTGACGAACCAAGTCACCAAGTTGCATATGTACAAGGTGAATCACACCTTCGCGGTGTTGCTTAATGGCTTCTTTTTGGTCATTAAAAGTTTGAATAACCACACCAGATTCATCTTTTTGCTCTAAGCTAGCAAATGCTTTTGTTGGCACCAGTGCTTGATATTGCTTAACCACAACACCCGTCACTTTTTGTGAAGCCTCAAAAACAAAAGTCTCTGGGAAGGCTTTAAACTCCCCTTTCAGTTGCTTGACAGGGCTATGGGTCTCTGTGCGACAACGGGCTTTTAACTCGGCTAAATCACGGCCTTGCTCAATGACTCGTCCCTTATCATCAATCACTTTAATCAAGGGCAATAAATACTGCTCTATGCGATCTAATGAAAAGTCTTTCTCTGAAATTTGTTCAGCACGCAGTTGAAAAGCCAAAAAGTTAAAGATGTGTTGTTGTAAATGTACCGCATCTATCCGCGACATCAGCTTTCTTGCCGTATCTGGAATAGGCACCAGATTGCGTCGTTTATCTTTCGGCAAAGCCTTGAGCAATGCCTCTATTAAATCTTGACGCCAACCAGGAATGCCCCATGACCACAAATTCTCATCAACCTGAGCCAAAGCTTGTACTGGAATTTTGACTGTTGCACCATCTTCATCATGGCTCGGGTCAAAGCAATAACTGGTAGCCAGACGCAAATCGCCGTTGTGCAGAAAGTCTGGAAATTGCTGTGTAGTTGGACGATCATTCATCCAAAGCGCATCATCATCGACAAATAAATATTTCGGATTTTGCGGTTCTACGGTTGCACGCCAGTCTTCAAATGTTCGACGACTCGCCACATCTTCAGGTACTTTAGAGGCATAAAATTGATAAATGGTTTCTTCATCCACCACCAAATCACGGCGACGTAACTTATCTTCTACTCGCTCCACCTCTTCCAGTTTTCGCAGATTATGCTGTAAAAATGGCGGGGTAGCCCCTAAATTCCCTGTGGTTAATGCATCTCGTAGGAAAATTTCATGAGCCGCAGGCTGATCGACTTTTTCATAATTAATCGGTCGTTTCGGCTCTATAATTAAGCCAAATAATGAAATTTGATCATAGGCATTCACAATTCCCGCTTTTTTAGACCAATGCGGTTCAAAATAATGATGCTTCAGCAAATCACCTGCAGCCAATAAAATCCATTCAGGTTCAATTTTTGCCAATGTCCGCAGATAAACCTGTGAGGTTTCCACCATCTCAAAAGCCATCACCCACGGCGTATTACTTTTATGCAACGTTGATGCAGGGAAAATACGGGCTTTTTGCTGACGTACTGCCATAAAGACATTACGTTCATCGGTTTTATTGGCAATAAACGACAGCAACCCTGTCAATAAAGCACGATGCAAGTTTTCATAACTGGCCTTCTTTTCATTAAAAGACAGCTTTAAACCTTGTGCTAAATCAACCAATTGTTCATGGGTTTTTTTCCATTCACGCAAACGCAACCAACTGAGAAAATGATCACGCGCAAAACTGCGTCGTCTATTTTCACTCATGCGTTCTTCACCGCCATGCACGGTTTCCCACAATTTAATATAAAACAGAAAGTCTGAATCTGCTTCGCGGAATAACGCATGCTTTTGATCTGCCTGCATTTGTTTATCAGCAGGACGTTCGCGCGGGTCTTGCACAGCAAGCGCTGCCACAATCACTAAAACTTCATTCAATACACCAAAATGTGCACCGCCTAAAATCATACGGGCCAAACGCGGGTCAATTGGCATTTTTGCCATTTGTTGACCAATTTTGGTTAATTTTTCTGGTTTCTTCGATTGATTTTGACCTGCCACTCCAGAAGATGAGTTTTCATTTACGGCTTTAAATGAACCTTTTTCATTCATTGCACCCAATTCAATCAGCAGTTTTAGGCCATCATTGACTAAACGGTGATCTGGCGGTTCAATAAAATCAAAATCATCAAATGTGCCTAATCCTAAACTTTCCATCTGTAAAATAACAGAGGCCAAATTGGTGCGCTTAATTTCAGGTTCAGTAAATTCTGGACGACCTTGGAAATCGTCTTCGCTGTATAAACGAATGCACACCCCAGGTGCAATACGACCACAACGACCTTTTCGCTGATTGGCTGCAGCTTGTGATACTGCTTCAATCGGTAAACGTTGTACACGGGAACGATAGTTATAACGTGAAATACGCGCAAATCCACTATCAATCACATAACGGATATTCGGGACAGTTAAAGCTGTTTCCGCCACGTTAGTCGCAATAATAATGCGTCGACCACCACCAGAAGGGTTAAAAATTTTCTGCTGTTCAGCCAAAGCCAAACGGGCAAATAACGTCAATACTTCAGTATGTCGCGGGCCATGCTTTTGCAAAGTTTCTTGAAGCTCACGAATTTCTTGTTCAGTACTGGCAAAAATTAGAATATCAGCATGTTCAGGATGCCCTTTTTCTTGCGCATCTCGGAAACACTCCTCTACCGCAGACACCACTGCACGTGGCAGGTTTTCTTCAAAATCATCAAATTCATCATCATCACTCCCGCCAATATTCAGCTCTGAAATAGGACGATAACGAACTTCAACAGGGAAACTGCGACCTTCAACTTCAAAAATGGGTGCACCATTAAAATAACTTGAGAAGCGGTTTACATCTAAGGTTGCTGAGGTAATGATGACTTTTAAATCTTTACGACGTGGCAAGAGCTGTTTTAAATAGCCCATAATAAAGTCAATATTCAGTGAACGTTCATGCGCTTCATCAATAATAATGGTGTCATATTTGGTTAAATAGCGGTCATGTGACAGTTCTGCCAGCAAAATACCATCCGTCATTAAACGAACGATTGAATCTTGAGAACCTTGTTCATTAAAGCGGACTTTAAAGCTGATGGCCTGACCTAATTTTTGCCCAACTTCTTCTGCGATCCGCTCAGACACACTACGCGCAGCCAAACGGCGCGGCTGTGTATGACCAATCATGCCTGTTAAACCACGGCCGGCCAGCATCGCAATTTGCGGTAATTGTGTGGTTTTACCCGAACCCGTTTCACCTGCCACAATAATCACTTGATGTTTTTGAATGGCTTCGGCCAGTTGCTCTGCACATTGCGTAACAGGCAAATCTTGATTCAGCTTGATGGTTGGCAGGCTGGCAAGACGTGACTTTACCTTATTATTGGATTTTTCAAATAATTCCTGATACTGTTTTTCATTGGCATCTTTGCCTTTACGCAGTCGATTTAAACGATGACGGTCACGCGCCATCACCAGATGGTCTGTATTTAAATGACTCTGCACAGAACAAGATCCCTAATAAAACAACAATTGGCTATTTTACGCTGTAATGGCATGAAGCGAAAGAACTGAGAATTTGTTTAATTCTAACTTTTTCCCTTTACACCCTTGAATTTTGACAACAAAGCCCTCAAGTTCATTAGCAAGTTGAGGAACTGAGTGCTTTTATCATTTAGCCATCATATTTTTCATGCTAAATGAGTAAAATATTCAAACTTGATGGAATGGTTTTTTTATTATTCGTTCGGTTTTTCCGATTTTTGTAATGTAAAAATACCATTTCAGCAATAACAAAAAGTTCGATACTCTATTCGAAATTAAATACAAACCTCAATCATGGAGACAATGATGAGCTTAATTAATACTGAAGTTAAACCATTTAAAACCACAGCATTCCAAAACGGTCAATTTATTGAAGTGACTGAAGCTGATCTTAAAGGCAAATGGTCTGTTGTTTTCTTCTATCCAGCTGACTTCACTTTTGTTTGCCCAACTGAACTGGGTGACCTTGCAGACAACTATGCTGAATTCCAAAAATTAGGCGTTGAAATCTATTCAGTTTCTACTGATACACATTTCACACACAAAGCTTGGCACGATTCTTCTGCAGAAATCAAAAAAATCCAATACGTAATGGTTGGTGATGCGAACTGGACGCTTGCTAAAAACTTCGACGTATTAATTGAATCTGCTGGTCTTGCTGATCGTGGTACTTTTGTTATCGATCCAGAAGGTAAAATTCAAATCGTTGAAATCAATGCTGGCGGTATTGGTCGTGACGCTCAAGAGCTTCTTCGTAAAGTTAAAGCAGCTCAATATGTTCACGCTCACCCAGGCGAAGTTTGCCCAGCTAAATGGAAAGAAGGCGATGCAACTCTTGCTCCTTCAATCGACCTAGTGGGTAAAATCTAATTTGTATTAGATTGAACTGATTCAAAAAACCGCGCCTTTAGCGCGGTTTTTTTATAAACTCAAATAAAAAATTAGTAAAATATTAAAACTAACTAATTCCTAAAAACACAAAAGGTTTGCTTTCCACAAATGCGCCAGTTGCATCACCCGCATAAGTATTTGCTTGATCTTTACCTAAATCTAGCTTTCTGGTTTTACCATCTTTGAAATTAATTTTATTTAAATCAACCCAAAAAACATTGGGCGATACAGCCGATTCAAAAAAATAGAGCTTACGTTGATGATCGACCACTGTACGCCAACGCGTAGATGAAATATTAGGTTCTTCCGCCGTATTTAAGCCATATGGCACAGAAACATTACGAATAACACTAAAGACACTTGCAAGATTTGCATTAGAGCCACCATTTTTAGGAATGGCATGAATATAAAATGAGGCACGCGCAAAACGATCTGCTGCCCGATTTGTTCCTGGCAAGAAGGTCGTTCCACCAATTTGTTTCCAATACTGATTCAATGCTAACTGTTGATCAAAGGTCGGAGAATTGGTCATAACTTGATAATTTTTATTATGATGGATGACTTGCTTCCCTTTAATATACTCAATAATTGCACTGTCTCCGCTCTTATCCGAAATAGATAAATGCAAAGTTGCCAAACGATTTTCACCCGGAACCTGATCTGAAATCACATCAAATGGTTCTTTTTCTAGAAAATGAACCGCTTCAGCAACTGTCGAGAAATTATCTAAAACATATTGTGCCCATAAAGAAATACTGAGTTTTGGTTTTTTAGACTTTTCAAGTTGAGGATATTCAGACTCGACCAACCACAATAAATTAGCATTAAGCCCCTGCTCATTTACCCCATCTGTGGTTGAAATATCATAACCCGTTGCAACCACACTGCCATATTTTGCTGTCCATTGCACCGAATTCGCACCTGCATTACCTGAGCGTTTAACGCCATTTGGTAAAATCCACAGATTTGTACCCACATCACTTTTCCAGTCCATTGAGCGAGCTGTCATAACATTATTACTATCGCCCTGAAATACGACTCGCGTACAGGCATCTGCAACCGAATTTAACATCAATCCCGACGCTACAATCATGCAACACATTGTTTTTTTCATCTGCTTGCCTTCTTATTAAGTCAAAAAAATATTTATCAATCATTAAAACTTATAGATCATAATTTAAGCATAGAAAAACTTTTTTGGGGAGTTCCCCCTCTTATGCAAATAGAAAAAATCTTCCTTTAGCTCGCATAGCCTTTTATTTATCTAAGAAAATAATGTCTTCATCATCAAGGGTGATTTTTATTTAATTGTTTTTACATGAAAGATATCTTTTTAATTGACTATTTTTATCGCATTTTATTTATTCACCGAATATCTATAGTCTTTTAATCTTGCTGATATATAAAATTAAGCCTCCTAAATAAGGCCTGATTTATCAAATGAAAAATCTATTTCACTGATCAGTATTCTAATAATAATTATTTTTACAAATCAGCTATATATCCCGAAGTTTTTTTGTCTTAATTTCATAAGGTGATAGCTAAAAATTAAGATCAAAATTACGAATAAAAAGGGGGTTGCATATGGGAACAACACTCACTATTAAATTTTTAAAATATAATGCGTCTTCGCGTTACCTTCACATTTTTTATACCAATGGAAAGGCAGATTTATATCATCCTGTACCCGCATTTATTTATGACAATATGATGAGATGTAACGACAAGGCTGCATTTGTTCAGAAGTATCTAGAATATGATTTACACTTTAAGCATATTAGCCTCGAATAAAAACCAACGATTATTTGAATAAAAAAACAGCCATCCTTTTCTCTATGCGATGGCTGTTTCAAGTGACATACAACACTTTTAAACTAATTTACTGCCACCTATCCATGCTCTGTACCCATAAGCTATAAATTCAAAAATTCTGTGGCCTGTGACAAAAACTTTTAAGTTGCTTGAATGAGCTTAAAACGAGGCATTGCATGACCATCAATCATGACGTCTTCTGTAAACATGGCCAAAGGTCTAACCCACATAGAATAGTCTCCATATAAACACTGATAAACCACTAATTTTTCTTCAGTTTCACTATGCGTTGCTACATTAAAAACTTGGTATAATTTACCTTTATAGTGTTGATAAATGCCCTTGGTTAACATCAGCTAAAACCCTCAAAACCGTTATGCAATATAATACCTAACATAAAATAGCACCCTCCCAATTAAATTTAACATATCTAATTTTCAGACAAAATTTGTTTTAAAACGATCAAGACAATAGCAGAGCAATTATTCGTTTAAATTTCGCTGTCCTTTTATGATTTAAAACCTAAACGATTAACAATAATAAAGGTGAAATGTCATCAGCAAGTAACTTAAATAAAGCCTAATTGAACAATAAAAGATTGATCTTTTTAACTGGAAAAGTTTAAAAATAAAAGACTTAAGCCAATAAATTGGGCAATGCCGAAAGTGTGAACTCGCACGTATTGTAACCCGCTTGTACATCTACCATTCATGGCATATGATGAGTAATCAATCAATGACTTTTGATTGAAAATAAAAAAAACAAGCGAGTCAGAAATAAGGAGAAATTTATGCACTATCAGTATCACTGTGCTTGTTGCAACAAGGCCGTTGCTTCTACGGACAAAGAATGTAATCAATGTGGTTCACATAATATTAGAAGCCCTTATGGCTTTTGGATTTTTTGTGTCACGGTCTGCTTAGCTGCAGCAATTATGTTTAAAGTTGTGCATGTATATTTGCAAGACCATCAAGAAATACCAATGCAACAATCTTTATTTGATGTATTACAACAAGATAGTAAAAATCCAAAATAGATAGCTTCTGAATGATGTGTTGCCATCTTTCCATAAAAAGCCTGATTGTCTTTTCAGGCTTTTTTAATTTCCTGACTTAATTTTTTGTAATAAATAAAATGATCACGAATAACCTTATTTAAAGCAGAATCCAAACTTAAAACTCGATTAAAATAGGCAAGATATAAATGAGGATTTGAGTATGATTCAATTGATTAAGAAAGGTGGACTACGTGAGCGTGCTAATCGAAGCAGAAGCTACAAGGGTTCAGAAAATACCGAAGCCACTTTAAAACCCAATCGCTATCATCAAGAAGAAAAGAATTTGCTCAATACCACATCAACTTCGACCGAATTGGAACATCCAAATTCAAATAAAGATCACAACAGCTGAATTGCATCTCGCCATAGCCAAACAGCAAAAATCAGAAATAAACCACCTGAAATCAGGTCGATATAACTTCCTGCACGCTGATAAAGCACTTTGATTTTTGGTATAGATAAAATCAGCATTAATAACGTAAATACCACAAACGTTTGGACAGGTATAATTAATGCCAACTGGGTTTTAATATCTGTTCCAGCAGATGAACTAAGAGCTAAAGAAAAAACACTGCTAAAATAAATAAGCGTTTTGGGATTCGATAAATTGGTGAATAAACCCAACATAAAATAATTTTTTGACGCTTCCGATGGCATCGCAGTATTCAGTTCTGTGCTCTGTTTTAAAGCACTGAGCCCTCCCTTTAACATTGACCAACCCATTTTTGCTAAAAATAAACCACCAATGAGCATCAATACTTGTTGAATCCAAGGAAATTGTTCAATAAGCACGGTAAAGCCCATTAGGGTCAACACAACCCAGACTATAATTCCTACCGATATCCCTGCAATAATTTTCAAGGTATTTCTACGAGTTGTAGAGGCGGCACTTTTGGCAATTAATAATACATCTGGGCCAGGGCTGAGCTGTGCAACGAAATGTAGTGCACAAATGGTAAAAAGCAGTGACATATTTTTTTCATTTTCAGTAAATTGAATATCGAAGCATTATATCTTCTGTTCAAATTAAATGAAATTTCTATCAAAATTACGGCATAAAAAAGCCGAATATATAAATTCGGCTAAAGTATTGGAAAATTGCTTATTTAGGATTTACATCTTTAAATTCAATCTTTTTTGCTTCTGGTGTAACTTCACGCGCTTCACCATCAATAATACTTGAATCGCGGTGAACTCCACCTTGCTGATTTTGCATGTCTTGCATTTGACGCATCATATCAGCAAATGGATTCTGGCCTTGACCAGCGCCCATATTGCCCATATCTCCCATCATACCACCCATCATTTTTTCCATCATGGCTTGCTGACGCTTCATCATCACTTTCATCATGGTTGCTTTAAGCATATTTTGTACAGGTGGAATCAAAATTAAAACGGCCAATACATCAGAAATTAAACCAGGAATCATCAATAATAAACCTGCCAAAATTTTTGGAAGGTTTCCTGACAATGCTGGATCTGCGCTCATTTGGCCCGCTTGCATTTGTTGCATTTGAGGCATTAACCCTGTTGCATGCTTACGAACGATATTCATACCGATGACGAATGCCACAATAAACCAGAAGAATACGTACCACATGCTACCGACAAGGTCACCCACGCCAATCCATACAAATACTTCAAGAACTAAGCCAGCAAGGACAATTAGGAATAATTTCATGAAAATTAATCAAATCTCAATTAAATAAATAATGTGCATCACGCAAGCGCTTCATCAGAATTCAGCTTTTCGATCTGCTTAGGTAACAATATGGGCGTTATTTTATTTTTAAAGGGTCAATATGTCATTAATATTTTCAATATATATCTAAGTGACTGATTAGCTAAAATTTAAACGAATATTTTTCTGCATACCGTCCCCAATAAATATAAAATTTCTGCAAAATAATGAGCAAAAGGATAGAAAATAGTGACCGTAGCACTTACTGAAAAACAAATAGAGTACGTAGCAATTGAAATAGTAAAACCTCATGGTTACATCCTCTCAATGAGAGATATTGAAGGAATAGTCACTTCATTATGTGGTAGATTTATCATTATTAAGGCCATGTAAAATGAGTTTCCCCTTGAGTTTTGATAATTTTCATCCTTTCCTATCCCATGCTTTTGGACTAATTATTGGATTGGTTTTCGCTATACAAATCTCACTTTAAAGAAATCACTGCTGGTAAAAAACTTTAAAAACCGTACAAGATGTACTCTATGAGTTTCAGATAAATCAAACGATCTTTAAATAAAATGAGTTTTTAGGGCTTGGATTAATAATGAATAGTAAACTTAGAATAATATTTTGCCTCATCATCTTCTCAAACTTGGGAGCATGTGTTGGCAATATGAATCCAACAGGTGGCAATCATAGACCTGATTATCCTTATTACATCACTACACAGCCGATGATTGTAAAAAAGATCGCGATACCGATAGGCACAAAACTAGAATACGAAGAACAGCATTTTAAATCTGGACAACAAGATTCATTACTCAATGAAAAAAAACTAATCCAAATTTCTTTCCCCAAAGACCACTCTATAAATTGGGCTGGTGTACCTATTGGTTCTATTAACAAATATTTTAACTCTGAAATGAAAGGCTTCTCTGTTGATGCACGTTTTGATCAACTCCCAAGCAATAAACAAACACGCTTTTCTCAACTTTGGCAGGCATGTGATGATGACTTAGGCATTCGTGTTAAGAATACTGATGATTGGTCATTCAATCTGAATAACATTGCTGATATAGATAGTTGTAGTGTGAATTACCAACGGTATTTTAAAAACAATGTGCAACAACAACATTACCTAGATTTGCTTTACCAAGAAATGCAAAAAGCAGGAACAGTAAAGTAATTCTAAGGCGTTTACATAAATATTGATGTTTTACCATCATTGGTCTAGATGATATAAAACACGGTTGTAAAACTTATTGTTAAGTCCTTACTTTTTATAAGTGCTAACTGTTCATTTTTTCCGAAAAAAGTACAGAAAAATTACACATATAAATTAATAAAATCATATAATTAGTTTTGTTTTTATTTTTAAAGGGCCAACATGTCATTAATTATTGGTATTGATCCAGGTTCACGCCTAACGGGTTATGGAATTATTGAACATGAAGGCTCTAAACTGCGTTTTGTTGATGCAGGAACCATTCGTACTGAAACGTCAGAAATGCCTGAACGCTTAAAGCGCATTTTTGCGGGTGTCGACCGCATTGTAAAATTTCACGGCCCAACCGAAGCTGCTGTTGAACAAGTCTTTATGGCACAAAATCCTGACTCAGCCTTAAAATTAGGCCAAGCACGTGGCGCAGCCATTGCAGCATTAACCAATTTAGATTTAAAAGTTGCAGAATATACGGCACGGCAAATTAAACAATCTGTGGTCGGTTACGGTGCGGCCGATAAAGAGCAAGTACAGATGATGGTGATGAAACTGCTCAACTTAAGTATTAAGCCACAACAAGATGCCGCCGATGCTTTAGCTGCTGCCATTTGCCATGCCCATGCTTCAGGCAGTATGAGTAAACTAGCAGTACTCAATGCCTTAGGTGGAATGGCGCGAGGTCGCAGTCGTGTCAGCACCAGAAGGCGCTAAGCTGTAATTTATTGAATTTAGGTAATTCCATGATTATTCAAAAATAGTTATCAGCCTACTATTTTAAATAGTCTTTCAAATTCAAAACAGAAATATCTAATTCGATATAATCGACTTTAGAAACATTTGCATATACAGGGTCGATGAAACTTTGCTTTAATATTTTTGCACAGTTTCATTTGCGCCATATACAACTACTTTAACATCTAACCCACGCTCTAAACTTATCCTTATATTTGTAATTTCAACGCGGTCTTATTCATCCATTATTTTATTGATTGACCACCTGATATACTGCTTGCGCCATATCCTGCGCTTGTAATCCTCGCATGCCTTGTTGCGCCAGATAATCCCCAGCCAAAGCATGTAAAGTAACAATTTCATGTACATGAATATTTTGATGAAACTGGGCCTTTAAACTGGCAATCATACCTGCAAGGACGTCGCCCATACCTCCCGTTCCCATACCTGCATTACCTGCTGTGCAAATCCATAATTGATCTTCTATAATTAGACTTCCTGCACCTTTTAACACCCATTGCCCTGCATATTTTTTCTGTAGTTGATGGACTGCGTTTATGCGGTCTGCCTCTACTTCTTGCGTCGTGATACCCAATAATTTAGCAGCCTCACCGGGGTGCGGTGTCGCATAGCTATTTACTTTCAATGGCTCAGGAAATATCGCCAAAAACCATAATGCATCAGCATCTAATACCGTTTCTAGCGACGATTGCTGAATTAAAGGAAACCAGTTTTGAAACTGTTGTTTCGCCCAATCATCACGACCTAAGCCCATCCCAAAACTTACTGCATCAACATGTGTAATGACAGCCTGAATATCGGCAGTGGAGAGTGCATTAATATCACGTAGCATTATGTTCGGTGCACGAGCCAAAATAGCCGTATGATGTTTGGCATCACATACAACTGTCACTTTGCCTGCGCCTGCATGAAATGCAACTTCAGCAGCCATCATTACCGCCCCACCCATTTCAGCATGTCCTCCCACAATGAGCACATGCCCATAACTTCCTTTGTGGCCAAAAGCTTGACGCTGAGGTAAAGACAGTTTATTTGATGATAATTGAGCAATTGGCTTTAATTCTTGATCTATTGGAAGAATATCAATCACTTGAATCTGACCGCAAAATTCTTTCGCTTGTCCTGTAAATAAGCCTGCTTTTAAACCGAATACAGTTAAGGTGTAATCGGCTTTTATAGCACAAGGCAAAGGTTGCCCTGTATTGGCATTTAAACCGCTGGGAATATCCAGAGCAATTTTCAAACCTGTTTGTGCATTAATATTGTGTATAACCGCCTGCCATTGATCATTGAGCTCACGGTTTAAACCAATACCAAACAAAGCATCAATATAAACATCGTACTGGCTATGAAAAGCAAAACCTGAAGTAATCTTTAAGTCCGCTTCACGTGCTTCAATTTCAGCTTGATACAAGTCTAGCGATGAGCCTAGCTCAACTGCATAAATATCCACAATAAACCCTGCCTGTAGTAGATATTTTGCCACCAAATAACCATCACCTGCGTTATTGCCCTTCCCACAACAGATGGCAATTTGCTGTATATCCTTGTTCTGAAAAATGGGGATTAGGCGCTGAGCTATTGTCCATGCAACTTGTTTCATTAGACCATAGGAACTATTTTGCTGCCCAAACCAGCGCTGTTCCCATGCTTGAATGTCCTGACTATGATAAACTGACTGTCGCATTCTTCTTCCATCCAAATGGTTTATGGTCACACCTGTTCAAGCAAAAATTCAGCTCAATCAAAATGATCCTGTAGCGCTCAAAGCGTGGATTAAGGCAGAAGCTTTGGCTTTAGGCTTTTCAGATTGTGTCATTGCCAAACCAGATGCTCAAGCAGAATTGCCACGGTTTAAGGAATATTTAAAACGTGGTTATCATGGTGATATGAAGTTTCTAGAAGAAAATCTAGAAAAACGTGCCGATCCGACTTTGCTCATTCCTGGGACAAAAAGCATCATTTGCGTGCGTATGGATTACTTGGTAGAAACCCCCAAGCCACGCTATGTACCATTAGAGCCTAATGCAGCCATTATTGCTCGCTATGCGCGTGGCCGTGATTATCATAAAACCATGCGTGGACGTTTAAAGACGCTTTCGGCAAAAATTCGTGAAAAAGTTGGCGATTTTGAGGCACGTCCCTTTGCTGACTCAGCCCCTGTATTTGAAAAGTCTTTAGCAGAAAATGCAGGGATGGGTTGGACAGGTAAACATACTTTACTGATCCATAAAAAATCTGGTTCATTCTTTGTTTTGGGTGAACTATTCACTTCATTAGAGTTGCCTTTTGACACACCCACAACCAAGCACTGTGGATCTTGCACAGCATGTATTGATATTTGCCCAACACAGGCGATTGTCGAACCCTATATGTTAGATGCACGTAAATGTATTGCTTATTTAACTATTGAATATAAAGGTATTATTGCAGAAGAATTACGCCGAGGTATTGGTAACCGAGTTTTTGGCTGTGATGACTGCCAACTGATTTGTCCTTGGAACAGTTTTGCCAAGAAAACCTCTATTGAAGATTTCCACCCTCGCCACGGCTTAGACCAAGTGTCACTACTAGACTTATGGCAATGGGATGAAGCAACATTTTTAAGTTGTACCGAAGGTAGTCCAATCCGTCGCACAGGCTACCAAAGCTTCATGCGTAATATTGCAATAGGTCTAGGAAATGCAGACTTTTCGCCAGCAATTATTCAAGCGCTAGAGCAAACTCGTGAGTTACATGATGAAATTGTGCAAGTCCATATAGATTGGGCAATTGCAGAACAATACAGTAAAAACTGAGTCATCAATTCCAGTTTCTAAAACTAAAGCTCAAATCCAGTTCAACGTAAAGTTTGCAATATTTAAAACTTAAAGTGACAGAATTCCAGCAAAGTTGGTTTATCCAAAAAATAACTTTGCGATTAATTTAAAGAAAAAACCCTAGACTTTGCAACTAAATCTACAATCTTATAATTATAAGTCATTGACACATTCAATCGATAGATACTATCGAAATTGACATTTTATGCCTTTGGCTTTGGCATGATTTCTGTATGATAAGCACCAAGAGATAACAATGATGATGGACAGCAATCATGACTTTACGTAATGACTGGGCTCGCGAAGAGATTCAAGCTTTATATACGCAACCTTTTTTAGATTTAGTTTTTGAAGCGCAGCGTGTACATCGTGAAAACTTTGATGCCAATGCCATTCAGGTCAGTACATTATTGTCAATTAAGACAGGCAAATGCCCTGAAGACTGCAAATATTGTTCTCAATCTGCACATTACGATTCAAATCTTGAAGCTGAAAAACGCATAGCTGTAGATAAAGTCATTTCCGAAGCAAAAGAAGCGCTTGAATCGGGTTCTTCACGTTTTTGTATGGGCGCTGCATGGCGTAATCCTAACGAACGTGACATGCCTTATGTACTTGAAATGGTACGTGAAGTTAAATCTTTAGGCTTAGAAACCTGTATGACTTTAGGTATGTTAAACCAATCACAGGCAGAGCGACTTAAAGATGCTGGGCTGGATTATTACAATCATAATCTAGATACATCACGTGAATATTATTCACATATTATTAGCACCCGCACCTTTGATGACCGCTTAAATACATTAGATCATGTTCGTCAAGCGGGTATGAAAGTTTGTAGTGGTGGTATTGTTGGACTTGGTGAAAACCGCAATGACCGAATTGGTCTATTACAAGAATTGTCTACACTGCCTATTCACCCAGAATCGGTACCAATTAATATGCTAGTTCCTATTGAAGGCACGCCTTTAGCCAATGTTGAAAAGCTTGATGTCACTGAATGGATTCGTACCATTGCAGTTGCGCGTATTATTATGCCAAAAAGTTATATCCGATTGTCTGCTGGCCGTGAAGCACTTTCAGACTCAGATCAAGCGCTTGCATTTATGGCTGGTGCAAATTCGTTATTTTCTGGTGAAAAACTACTCACAACACCCAATGCAGGTGAAGGAAAAGACAAACAACTTTTTGATAAACTTGGATTAGTTGCAGAAAAAGCCAAGCCAAGTATTGCTGAACTTTCTTTAGATGCAATGGCAAGTTAAAATATTACAGACCTGAAATTAGAAAAACCTTTCCTTTCAGTAATGCCAGTCAGTTAAGAAACCGACTGGCATCTTCTTTTTAAATTCTAGACTTCATTTGATACGCAACAACGTCATTTGCAAAATTGGCAAGAAAAAAATCCTTGCCTTTTCACAGTAAAAAAGCTCTTTAAGTGTATAAAGTGAATAGGTTTTACGGTGAGACAAATGAGAGCGAAAAATGTTTTCCTTGCTGATTTTCTTTTCATTTAGCGAAATAAAAGAGCCAAACGGTAATACTCCACCGTGAATAGCCAAAAAGTTAGAAAAAATTCTTACAAAAGGCCTTAACTCCTTAGCACTTTTCTTTTAAATTTTGTCCTGTGTATCTGTTTTAGCAAAATTATGAGCCGTAATTAAAATACCATAACTGGCATTTAAGTAATCACCTTCCATAATTTGGTCTTGCCCATTGGCATGGTAAACCACAAGTGTCTTCTGAATGGCATCATAGCTAAACGAGTCAAAACTGTCCTGATGGCAACATAACCAAGTTAAAGTATCGTTCAACTGATGATCGACAATATATGTATTTTTTTGAAAATTTTTAGACATGTAATAGACAGATAATGATTGAATTTTAGTAAGTTTAATCTCTTTTCTATATATCGGAAAGTTCCAATAAAAGAAGTGAGCTTGCGCTCACTTTTTTTATTTTGACACACCGCACTTTCGACATTCCTTGTGTGCGCCAATTTCTTCCATTTGCTCATATTCGTAAATATGCATACAGAAAATTTTTCTAAATAATTGAAGCATGTTGTTAAAACTCCCGTTTAATTTTATAAAATTGCTTCTTGATATTTCATCCTGAAATATTATGACTTTTGTTCAAAACCATATTTAATTTATTAACACATTTTTCCATTTAGTCAAATAAATTTCGTCTGATTTTGACCTAAATTAATGTAAACAACTCCACAATTCCATATAAAAGTGATAATAAAATGTGTATATCTTGATAATCTGCGTATAAAATCCTATGATTATCCTTAAATAATTTTCTCAGTTATCTGAAAACAACATAGTAAAACAATAAGTCACTTTATAGCAGCTGGCTTCTACCACCGAGCTATAGACACATAAATAATGTCATTACATATTGAGAAACCACATGGCAACTTACCTCATTAGCTTAGAACAGCGTACTAAACGCGATTTCTCGGATCTGGATAAAAAAATCAGAAATTTAAACTAAATTGCGCTCGTTAATCCAGTGAAGTACGTTTGGATTCTTCATTCAATACAAAATTCTGAGGAAATTAGGGATGCTCTACTGGCACATATTCATGCCAAAGATTCATTATTTGTTATTCGTATTCACGCAGATGATTGGGCATCATGGAACGTACATAAAAATACGGAAGTGTGGCTGAACAAAGACATGATTTAAGAATAAACTTAAATTGTTTAGAAGCTAAAAGACAGTACAAAATTACACTGTCTTTTAGAGTTGCACTTAAAACGAGTGTTTTAACGAACTTAGGAATTTGGTTTCATTGGATATTTGAGCCGAAATCTGAATTAGCTTGAATACAATGTTAGAGAGTCTTATTTCTCAAGCTAAGCATTTCTTAATATCATCCAATTAAAATCACATCCCCTACGACACCATCATGAAGCATATTCATTAAATATCAAATACTTAAAATTAAATCACTTCAATTGGTATCGCATAACATTCATTTATAAAGCTCATAAATAATGAAATAAGCTCTATGTATTAAGCTGCAAATTTACGATCCGCAATAGGTACAACTTTACGCAGTTCAGGCCCAGTATAATCTGCACTTGGGCGAATAATACGGTTGTCTGCACGTTGCTCCATGACATGTGCAGCCCAACCTGTCACACGACTCATCACAAAAATTGGCGTGAATAATTTGGTTGCGATGTCCATGAAATGATAAGCTGATGCATGGAAGAAGTCTGCATTACAGAACAATTTCTTCTCACGCCACATCACTTCCTCACAGCGTACTGAGACTGGATAAAGTACAGTATCGCCGACATCTT
>NZ_MBDL01000011.1 GCF_001707755.1 Acinetobacter celticus
CTGTGCCACCAGTTTCGCCTGTGCCACCCGTACCGCCAGTTTCGCCAGTTTCGCCTGTGCCACCAGTTTCGCCTGTACCACCCGTACCGCCAGTTTCACCAGTACCGCCAGTTTCGCCTGTACCACCCGTACCGCCAGTTTCGCCTGTCCCGCCAGTTTCGCCTGTGCCACCAGTGCCGCCAGTTTCGCCTGTGCCACCAGTTTCACCAGTACCGCCAGTGCCGCCAGTGCCGCCAGTGCCGCCAGTGCCGCCAGTATTATCATTATTGTTAGAGGATGAATCATCGGCTATCGCAATAGCAGCCGCACCAGCAGCAAGCCCTGCGGCAATTGCCCATGGTGAAATTGACGATGCTGTTTCGCTATAAAGCAAAGGGCCAATATCTTGTAACGGATTATAAGTAATTGTAGATGTTAAATTACCCGTCGCATCTGTAAATTGCACCCAGTAAAGACCATCACTTCCTTCAAATACCAAATCATTAGAACCGGCTGAGTTATTAAAATAACCTTCTATGACAATAGTCTCGCCATTTTTTAATTTAACGACAGCAGAATTACCATCACGGGTGATGCTTTCTACCATTTCTTTGCTGACTTCAATTTTTACAACTGAATTTTCAGTTAAGAGAATTTTATTCCCTAATGTCTGCTCCAAAACCTTATGGCTTTGCTTAGAAACTACCTGAATGTTAGTCATATAAAGATTCCCTCTGAATGTTATTTAACCGCTATGTGTTGTTCGTTATAAGTTTCGTGAGACGTATGTTTATTAATTTTCTATCATCATCTATTTATAGATGTACTTTGAATTGCAAAAAAAGTACAAGTGTTACTTAATTATCAAAAGTAATATTTAAAATACAAAAAAAATTACAACATATTGTTATTAAACAATTTTATTTTAATAATATATTAATTTTAAAATGTAATATTATGTATTTATGAATATATAGGCGTAAGGTTATTCATTAGATTGTATCTTTTTATAAACACCCGACATTTGAATGAGAAAATACAGTATAATTCAATATTAATGCGACCCAAGTCTCACTATTATAAAAATATAATAATTAATTCACACTCAATCCCGACAAAATTACTATTGTTAATAAAACCTTCATAACACAAAAATTAATCTTAATAATGGAGAATCCTTATTATTTTTATGGTTTTATTTTATATGATACTTTTTGCCAATCACTTATAATTTAAAACATAACATATTAAAATATAACATTTTTTATTATTAACAAAAATTATAACTATTTTAAACCACCCAAAATTAAGATATTCGAGTACATCCGAATTTCTATATTTAAAGACTATGTCCAAAATATAAACAAAGTATTAAACTGTGCCTACAACTAAATTGTATGACTATTTTTTTGCATGACTCAACTGACACTAGATTTAACCCATCTCAGAACAACCATACGTAAGCAACGTCGTGTAATCGGCTCATTTCAGCAAAAAAAAGCTGAACAAACAGTTTTAAATCGTTTAATTCGCCTATCTAAATTTCAGCAAGCTCAAAAAATTGGTCTTTACTTACATGCCTTTGGTGAAATTCATACCCATAAAATTTTAGAATATTGTTTCACTCATCAAAAAAGTGTTTATTTACCCATGATTTGCAATATGAATCAGCGCTTGGTCTGGGTACATATTTCACAGCATCAATATCGTAATCAACGCTTTTCACACCATCCATTAGGTATGAAAGAACCCATGCAGACGCGGGGCTTACATGTTTCAAAATTAGATCTATTAATTATGCCTTTAGTCGCCTGTGATATTTTTGGTACACGTATTGGCATGGGAGGCGGTTTTTACGATAAAACCTTAGCCACTGCCCCACAAAAACCTTATCGTCTTGGTTTTGCTCATGATTTCCAATTGGTACAACAACGCTTACCTCGTGCAAGTTGGGATCAACCCTTAGATGCTCTATTAACCCCGCATTCTTTTTTAAGGTTCCAACGTTAAACTAATCATTTTGACAATCGGGACTGCTTTAAAATCACATATTTACTTATTTAGTATGTAATTTGTTTTGCCCCACCCTTGTATTTTTCAAAATACCCATCACTATAAAAATATGGCAACACCGTTGTCACTCATTAGGAGTGCTCATGTCTGAAATTATTATGAATCAAGAAACCTTAGAGCCTCAGGTTCCAAGTGTATTACCCCTTTTAGCGTTACGTGATGTCGTGGTCTATCCACACATGCAAATTGCGTTATTTGTCGGTCGTGAAAAATCGATCAATGCTGTGGACGTGGCTCGTAACAGTGATAATCTCGTATTTGTCGTGGCACAAAAAGATTCGCTTACAGAAGAAATTGATCACGACAACTTATATCAATACGGTACTGTCGCGAAAATTGTTCAAGTTGTGAATCATGAAAATGATGAAAACTGTATAAAAGTATTAATTGAAGGCTTGCATCGTTCTAAGCTGGTTAAAATCATCGAAAATGATGAATACCTCTCTGCTGAACATGACTTAAGTCCAATGACTGTTGTTGTCGAAACTGAGGCACAAGATGCGCGTCTTGAAGAATTGCGCACAATGTTTGCCCAGTATGCCGAAGCAAAGTTACGTAATGCCCGTGAATTAATTGTAGCTGCCAATAAAATAGATGATTTGCTTCAACTCTTGTTCTTTGTTGCTACACGCGTGCCTTTGAATATTGATGTGAAACAAAAATTCTTAGAGCACGATGAATTCGAAGTGCATCTACAAGAATTAATGACCTATTTATTGCAACAATCTGAAGAACAGCAAATTGAACAAACTTTGCATGATTCAGTAAAACGCCAAATGGAAAAAAATCAACGCGAATACTTCCTGAATGAAAAAATGAAGGTGATTCAGCGTGAACTTTCCGACATGAATGGTGGTGCTGAAGATGATGTTGCAGAAATTGAAAAACGTCTAGCTGAAGCAGACTTGCCAGAACATGTGCGTAAAAAAGCCGAAGCGGAATTCCGTAAGCTAAAAGCCATGCAACCTGCGTCAAGTGAAGCGGCTGTCGTTCGTAATTATTTAGAGGTGATTTTAGATACACCTTGGAATAAAGCCAGCAAAGTTAGTATTAACTTAGGCAAAGCGCAAGAAATTTTAGATGCCGATCATTATGGCTTAGATGACGTCAAAGATCGCATTGTGGAATATTTAGCTGTTCAGTCTCGCGTGAAAAAACTCAAAGGCCCAATTCTTTGTTTGGTTGGCCCTCCGGGTGTAGGTAAAACTTCACTGGGTGAGTCTGTTGCAAAAGCCACAGGTCGTGAGTTTGTACGTATGGCACTTGGTGGCGTACGTGATGAAGCAGAAATTCGCGGTCACCGTCGTACCTATATTGGTGCGATGCCGGGTAAAATTGTACAGTCTTTGACAAAAGTTGGTGTAAAGAACCCACTGTTCTTGCTTGACGAAATTGACAAGATGGCACAAGACTACCGTGGTGATCCAGCTTCTGCATTATTGGAAGTTCTTGACCCATCACAAAACAGTAAGTTCAATGATCACTACTTAGATCTTGATCTTGATCTATCTGAAGTGATGTTTATTTGTACTGCCAACAGTATGAATATTCCTGAAGCATTGCTTGACCGTATGGAAGTGATTCGCCTGCCGGGTTATACCGAAGACGAAAAAATTAATATTGCTGAACGTTACTTGGTTCCAAAAGCCATTAAGAACAATGGTCTTCGAGGCAAGGAATTAACCGTACACGAAGAAGCTATTCGCGATATCGTACAACGTTATACTCGTGAAGCAGGTGTTCGTAGCTTAGAGCGTGAAGTTTCAAAAATTGCACGTAAAGTGGTGAAAGAAGCCGTTAGCAAAAAAGCCAAGAGCCTTCAAGTTGAAGTGAACTCTGCCAATCTTCCAGATTACTTAGGTCCACATAAGTTTGACTTTGGTATGGCGGAAGAAGAAGCTCAAATTGGTCGTGTAAATGGCCTAGCATGGACTTCTGTTGGTGGCGAATTGCTCACGATTGAAGTTGCAGCGGTAAAAGGTAAAGGAAAATTCATTACCACAGGTTCGCTTGGCGACGTAATGAAAGAATCCATTACCGCAGCCATGACTGTCGTTCGTACCCGTGCAGATGAATTGGGCATTGAATCTTCACGTTTTGAAGAAACAGATGTTCACGTTCATTTACCTGAAGGTGCAACACCGAAAGATGGCCCATCTGCTGGTTTGGCATTAACCACTGCCCTTGTGTCAGCCTTCACAGGCATCGCTATTCGACCAGATATTGCCATGACAGGTGAAACCAGTCTTGGTGGTCGTGCTATGCGTATTGGTGGCTTGAAAGAGAAACTATTGGCCGCACACCGTGGTGGCATTAAATTAGTATTCATTCCACAAGAAAATGTCCGTGATTTGGCTGAGATTCCTGACAATGTGAAAGAAGGTTTGGAAATTAAAGCCGTGAAAAGTATCGATGAGATTCTGCCACTGGCTTTAGTTGAACAACCAACGCCATTGGTCAAAGCGCCAATTGTGAAAGCAACAGGTGAAGCAAAAGCGGCTCGTCATTAATTTCTAAACAGTAAAAAAGAGTGCTTCGGCGCTCTTTTTTTATTCCAGAAAATTTTATTCACACCTCATTTTAAGAACAATAACAACACAATACATTAACCTGATGGGTCGTTGTGCCGACTCAAGATCACTTTGAGTACGAAAAGGAATTTATAATAAAACGCCAATAAACTTCCCAAAATACCAATTTAAGCGTACAGTTTTATTCGAGAGCTTATAATTTAACCTACCCAGATCAACAAGTGTCAGTTTATGTTTTAAATGCGTCACTGGTTTTGTCGTACCTAAACAATGTGAAAACCACCTCAATTGTCTAATATATCGTTCAAATATTTTATAAATGAATAGGCTTGAAAAATTCACCATTTGTCGCCATTTTATAAATAGATACATATGTGCTGTATGTTTCTTTTTCCTTCAGTACTGAGCTAGGTACTAAATAGTCATCTACATCTCCAGGTAGATGGCTTTTTATCGCAGTCCAAAGGCTTTCAGGGCTGCGTTTTTTATGTATCCCTTTTTATTCTTTTAAAATCGTATTGACCAAACCATTCACCACTTGCGCCATTTTCCCTACATCCAGTGTTTCTATGCGGTCCTGATCTGTATGATAATTTTTATTTCGATACGAACCTGTATCGGTAATCAGCATTGCTGGATAACCCAAACTCCAATAATTAAGATGGTCTGAAAAATCCATAGACTGAACAAATGATGGCGCAATAATACGCTCACATTGTAACTGGTTTAAATTTTTCATCACATTACAATAATCGGCAGTCATTTCACGTGATTGTAAATTTCCCACTGTGGCAATGAAATTACCATGACTTGGATACAACCATTTCAGCCCCATTGGATACTCTTGCACTAAATTCGAATCGAAATAGCCAATCATTTCTAAAATATAAATACCTTGAATATTCTCTTTTTGTTTTTCAAGCGATTTGGCATGAATAAAACTGCCCATTTGTTCTGTACCTGCATACGGTGGCTCTTCCAACGTATAAAAGACAAAATCTACACTGGCTTTTAAGCGTTTTCTTTCAGATGCTAAAATTCTCGCTGTTTCAATCACTCCCGCCACACCAGAAGCATTATCGTCAGCACCCGACTTATCTTCAAAGACATCATAATGTGCGCCAATAATGACTTTATCGGTATTTATATTTTTTAAAGAACACACCACGTTACGGTAAGGTTCATCATTGACCTTATAGTTTTGATATTGACACGGAATACCAAACAAGCGCATTTGCTCACGAATCCATGCCGAAACCCGATTCAGTTCCTGCACATCTTTAAAATTTCTGTTATCTCCTCCACCCAAAACTTGTTGCATATAGACTGTTAAATTCTGTGGTTCAGCGAGTTTTATGGCATTCGCCTGTACAGCAGACAGACCACTAAAAGTAATAAAAACGATGCTACATAGTTGCAAATATTTATTCATCTTCTGTTTCATTGTTATTATTCCGTTGGTTTTGCAAACATGAACTGTCTAGCAGAATATTAAAGCAACAATAGCGAGGCGAATTCAATTGCAAATTGTGTCGGCTGTTAGCAAAGTCGCCATTCACCGCTATAATAGCGCTTTCACTTTGTTGTTCGTTGCTATGAAGATCCGCATTATCACTATCGGTCAAAAAATGCCTGCTTGGGTGCTTACAGGTTTTGAAGATTACTTCAAACGTATTCAGCCTTTTGTTCAAACGCAAATTATTGAATTGCCGATGGCGAAGCGCGGAAAAAATGACTCAGAGGCTGATATTTTGAAATACCGTCAAATTGAAGGCGACAGTATTTTAAATGCGTTAAAGCAAAATGAAGTGCTCATTGCTTTAGAAGTAGGTGGTCGTGAATTCAGTACAGAAAAACTGGCTGAAACCATGCAAAGTTGGATGCAAGAAGGTCAAGATGTGGTCTTGGCCATTGGTGGCCCAGATGGCCATTCCGAAGCTGTACGTAAGGCTGCCGCTTGGCACTGGTCATTATCCAAACTCACCTTGCCCCATCCTATGGTTCGTGTCATGCTGATTGAACAGCTATATCGCGCCATGACCATCAACCATAATCACCCTTATCATCGCGCGGGTTAATCCACCAGTTCTGACGTTCCAATTTTGAAACGATCTGTTGGTAATTCGCGGTTTAAATCAACCCGTATTTTTGTCAAACTGGCTTCAGAACACTTAATTAGGCATATGGCCATGAATCTGCAAACCTTACCCGGCTTATTTATATCGCATGGCTCTCCAATGCTTGCTATTAATCCGGAGCAAGTTGGGCCAGCGCTGGAACGCCTCGGTTTAAATTTACCCCAACCTAAAGCCATTATTGTGATGTCTGCGCATTGGGAAAGTCGCGATTTAGAAGTCAATACAGGCGTGCGTCCAGAGACTTGGCATGACTTTCGAGGTTTTCCAAAAGAACTCTACGACATACGTTATCCCGCGCCCGGCAACCCTGAATTAGCAGAAGATATACTGCACTTATTGGCTGAAGCTGGTTTTTCAGCCCATGCCAATAGCACCCGCCCGCGTGATCATGGCGTGTGGATGCCTTTGTTGCATATGTACCCTCAAGCAGACATTCCTGTGGTAGAAATTTCATTACCAACTCAGATGTCGGCTCAAGATATTTATAAAATAGGTCAAACCCTTGCATCACTTCGTGAAAAGCAAATTTTAATTATTGGCTCTGGCAGTATTACGCATAATTTACGTGAATTGGCTTGGAATGGACAATCGTCTGCTGTCCCAACGTGGGCATCTGAATTCCGTAACTATGTGGTCAGTCAACTCCATCACAATAATTACGATGCGGTACTAGACTGGCAAAGTCTTCCACATGTACAGCAAAACCACCCGTCCCTTGAACACTTAGTACCACTATTCTTTGCGATGGGCACAGGGGCTCGCTTTAATATTGTACATAGTAGCTTTAGTATGGGTTCCTTAGGAATGGACATATATCGCTTTGATTAATATATAAAAACTACTTATAAAATAACAAATAAATATGAATAGATACATTTTGATACGTAAAAGGTCTGAATGTATCCATTTTTTTACTAAATGAATCAGTTATTATAAATCATGTTATTTAAATCAGTTACTTATTGAGCAGACATGAAATTAAAATATCTAGCAATCGCACTTTTTCCTCTTGCCTTAGCTGCTTGTCAGTCAGGTGACATTCAAAAAGCTGGAGATGTGGCAATGTCCGTTCTACAACAGCAAAATGCATCAAAGACCTTAAGCTCTTATCAATGGAGTTACTTACCTGCAGGTTCATCTGCACCAATCGTATTAAACTTTGATGAACAACGCTTAAGTAT
Organism: Acinetobacter celticus; assembly: GCF_001707755.1. GTDB lineage: Bacteria > Pseudomonadota > Gammaproteobacteria > Pseudomonadales > Moraxellaceae > Acinetobacter > Acinetobacter celticus. The sequence continues at coordinate 7,903 of NZ_MBDL01000011.1, forward strand.
CGCAACGGGTTGTAATACACAAAGTGGTAGCTGGAAAGCTGAAAATAATATCTTGGTGACAGGCAACATGATGTCAACCAACATGATGTGTTCACCTGCACTAATGAAACAAGAAGCGTTCAGTGCATCATTATTCCAAGTAGGTAAAACACCTTTTGTTTTAAATACAACAGATGTCGAAAACCCAACATTGACATTGGTGAGCCCAACAGGTGAAAAAGTTACCTTCTTAGGAAAAATGACACCTGAAACGAAATATAACACTCAAGCTGAAACGATTTTTCTTGAAATTTCACCTGAAACTAAAAAGTGTGTAGGTGTAGCACCACAAACTTGTTTGCAAGTTCGTGAAATTAAATATGCAGACAACGGTGTAAAAACACAAGTTGATAAAGACTGGACTTTATTCTATAGCGGTATTGAAGGTTACACTCACAGCCCGACAGAACGTCAAGTTGTCCGTATTAAGCGTTATGAAATTAAAAACCCAGCAGCAGACCAATCTAAATATGCTTATGTTCAAGACATGATTATTGAACGCGAAGCCGTAAAAGGTTCTCTTTAAGTCTAAATTTCAAATGATAATCTAAGTATAAAAAAACCGATGCCATAGCATCGGTTTTTTTATTGGTCAAAGTAAATAACTTAGTAAACGCCTTGAGCAAGCATAGCATCTGCCACTTTTACGAAGCCTGCAATGTTTGCACCATTGACATAGTTTACTGTGCCGTCTTCTTCAGTACCAAACTTCACACAGTTACGATGAATCTCTTTCATAATTGCATGTAAGCGCTCATCGACTTCTTCAAAAGTCCATCCCAAACGAATCGAATTTTGAGACATTTCAAGACCAGAAGTGGCAACACCACCCGCATTTGATGCTTTACCTGGTGCATAAAGAATTTTCGCTTCAACAAATTTCTCTACGGCAGCCAATGTGGAAGGCATGTTTGCACCCTCAGCCACGCAAATTACACCATTTGCAAGTAATGCAGCCGCATCATCAGCATCTAATTCATTTTGAGTGGCGCATGGTAGTGCGATATCGCATTTGATTGACCAAGGGCGTTTACCCTCAAGGTACTCAAAACCATGCTTTGACGCGAACTCAGAAATACGGCCACGTTTCACGTTTTTCAGTTCCATGACTTCAGCAAGTAATGCATCAGTAAAGCCATTTTTCACGAATACCGTACCAGCAGAGTCAGAAAGTGAAACCACTTTCGCACCCAAATACATCGCTTTTTCAGCCGCATATTGCGCAACGTTACCAGAACCTGAAATCGTCACAATTTTATCTTTGAAGCTATCACCGCGAGTTTTGAGCATTTCCTCAGCGAAATACACAGTACCAAAACCAGTTGCTTCAGGACGAGCCAATGAACCACCAAAAGTTAAACCTTTGCCAGTAAATACACAAGAAGTGTCATTGCTGAGCTTCTTCATCATGCCCGCCATATAGCCGACTTCACGGCCACCTACACCAATATCACCAGCAGGAATATCAGTATTTGAACCAAGATAACGATAAAGTTCAATCATCAAGGCTTGGCAAAAACGCATAATTTCGCCTTCAGACTTTCCTTTCGGATCAAAGTCTGAACCGCCTTTACCACCACCCATAGGCAATGTGGTTAATGCATTTTTAAAGGTTTGTTCAAAACCTAAAAATTTAAGAATCGAAAGATTTACCGACGGATGGAAACGCATCCCGCCCTTAAATGGTCCAATTGCAGAATTATACTGTACACGGAATGCGCGATTGACTTGAGCTTGGCCTTTGTCATCGACCCAAGAAACACGAAATTGAATCGCACGTTCAGGTTCAACCAAACGTTCAAGTAGCGCATAGTCAGCATATTCAGGGTTTTTTTGAATGAATGGCCATAAGCTAGTCATAACTTCTTCAACAGCTTGAAGAAACTCTGGTTGATGTGAATCACGTGATTTAACGTAATCTAGGAACTCGTTAAGGCTGTTATATTTCAACGCTTAATCCTCAGCAGAAAAATGAATCAAAATTGGTCAAATTTTAAATCAATGATAAATTTTGGCGCAAAACATTAAATATCTTTTGCCTCTAATCTACAATACTTTTTTCCAAAAAGTTTAATTTTATTTTAATAACAAATATTTAAATAAAATTTATATAATTATATTTTATAAATTGATAAACTTTTAAGCATGATTGAACTGACATTTGTGTTCAAATATAATGCACGAATAGCGCTATATTTGCACACAGCGTTACTTAGAAAAACATGGTAAAATTTGTATTCCTTGCAATTGTTCTTTTTGCTTGCTCTGTATTTTCGGTTGTTCATGAATTCTCAAATTATCCTAATCCAAAAAATTGACGCTTTGCTTCCTCAAACCCAATGCGGACTCTGCGGGCACCGCGATGGCTGTTTACCCTATGCCAAATCAATTGCCGAAGGTGAAGAGGCCAATAAATGCGTGCCGGGTGGACAACCTGTTGCAGATGCTTTAGCAAACTTACTACAACGCACACAATTGCCCGCTGTAGAGAGTGTTTGGCCCGTTCAGCAAGATGGACGACCACAACGTATGAAAGCTGTTATACGTGAAGATGAATGCATTGGTTGCACTAAATGCATTAGTGCCTGCCCTGTCGATGCCATTATTGGTTCCGGCAAATTAATGCACAGTATTTTGACCGATCTATGTACAGGTTGTGAATTGTGTATTCCACCCTGCCCCGTAGACTGCATTGACTTAATTGAAGACACCCAAAACTTACTAACAGATGCCGATCATGTCATTGAACAAAATGATTTACGCACACGTTACTATGCACATATTCAGCGCGAAGAAAAACAAAGAATCAACCGCAAAGGCCCCGTGGTTCGTGCGGAAATTGACACCACTTTATTTGCTCAGTTTGCCAATCAAACCAATAACACATCAAAAATAGAAGTTATTGAAAATACACAGCAAAAAAACTTAGTTTATGATGCTCAAACCACCATTGAACTGGCTAAAATCCGCACCCAAATTAAAAAATTGGAAAAGCAATTAAGCGTACGTGAGGATGCCAAAAAACAGGCTTTGTTGGCCACATTAAACCAACAGCTAAATACACTACAAGGGGGATAAACATGACTGTGAAGAATATGACAAAAAAGCAGATTCAAATCTTTTTTGAACGGCTTCGTGAGCAACGCCCTCATCCCAAAACTGAACTCAACTATTCAAATCCCTTTGAATTATTGGTAGCGGTCACACTCTCTGCACAAGCGACCGATGTTAGCGTCAATAAAGCCACTGATAAATTATTTCCTGTTGCAAACACACCCGAAGCAATTTATGCCTTAGGCGTCGATGGTTTAAAAAACTATATTAAAACCATTGGCCTATATAACGCTAAAGCAGAAAATGTGATTAAAACCTGTAAAATTTTAATCGAAAAACACCACAGTATTGTTCCCAATAACCGTACAGATTTAGAAGCCTTGCCTGGTGTTGGGCGTAAAACCGCCAATGTCGTGCTCAATACTGCATTTGGTCAGCCGACCATGGCCGTTGATACTCATATTTTTCGTTTAGGGAATCGGACAGGCTTAGCTGTAGGGAAAAACGTGCTTGAAGTTGAGCATCGGCTCGTTAAAGTCATCCCCAAGGAGTTTATCATTGACTCTCATCACTGGTTGATTTTACACGGCCGTTACTGCTGTATTGCCCGTAAGCCTAAATGTGGGGAGTGCATTGTGTCGGATGTGTGTAACTGGCCAGATCGCTTTGAATTTGGCGCCCCACGTACAATTGCAGTCAAAAATATTGCAACTTAAATATCGACAGAACCATAAAAGATTAATGCTGAATCTCTAACAGTTATTTATTGGATGCGTCTTTGTTTGAATCTACTTTTGCCTCATTTTCACGCGGTTTAAGCTCTTTTTGCAATTGAGGATGTAAACGATATTCCGCTTTTGGCTGACGTTCACTTTTTTCTTGTTGCTGGGTTTGACGCAAAAGTTTAAAACTAAAGTACAGCATTGCAATAATAACAACCACAGCGACCAATAAAACCAGAATAATTGCAAGATGTGACACAGAGACTCCCTCAAGAATAAGCAATAAAAAAGAGCCCTAATATGACTTAGGACTCTTTCAAAGTCAAAAACTCAAAATTTGAATTATTTAGACTGATCTAAAATGCTAAAAAGATCGATTTGAACTTGTTCTATTGGACGTAAGCCATTTAACTTATCATAAGTTGGTGCATTTTCACCTGATGCTGCACGCGATTGGTAGAAACCAACAAGCTGTTCAGTTTCAGTGTGGTATGAACCTAAACGTTTACGAATCGTCGCTTCAAGGTCATCTGGACGCTGAACAAGGTCTTCCCCGGTTTCATCATCTTTACCTTCCACTTTTGGTGGATTATAAACGATATGATAAACACGACCCGACGCTGGATGTTGACGGCGGCCAGAAAGGCGTTGAACGATCTCTTCATCTGGCACATCAATTTCAATCACATGATCGATATTAATCCCTTCATTCTCAAGCGCTTCTGCTTGAGGAATGGTACGCGGGAAACCATCAAAAATGCAGCCGTTTACACAATCTGGCTGTGCAATGCGTTCTTTCACTAAACCAATGATTAGCTCATCAGAGACTAGGCCACCATTGTCCATCACACTTTTAGCTTGTAGACCTAGTTCAGTTCCTTCACGAATTGCAGCACGGAGCATATCACCGGTTGAAATTTGTGGGACATTGTAGCGCTTACAGATCAACTGAGCTTGTGTACCTTTACCTGCTCCAGGTGGTCCGAGTAATATAATGCGCATAAAAAAACATCCTCATTTTAAACAATGTATTTGACGCCTTGTTCATGTCAAAAAATTCAACATATATTCAGCATCTAATTATAAGAAAGCCACAAACAAATGTATTGTACCCGCAATAAAGCCTGTTACCCCACCCAGTAAAATCAAGATCCATTCGTCTTCCTGAAATGCAGGACGTAATAGATTTTGAAACTCTTTCGGTGTCAGCTCGCGAATACGGTCCCTAAACATTTGATAGATTTTCTGTGCACGGCTCGCATTGAACGCTGGGTCGCATACAGGCACCATCGTAATTTCAATTGAACGATCAATCAAGTCTGTCTTTAATTTTGCATACTCTCTTGGACCTAAAGAAAGCTGTAAAGACGTTCTGACCAATGGTGTTTCCATAATTTCATTAATATGGCGTTTGACAATACGGCGAGTCTTGTCTTTCTTACTGCCGTACATCATTTCTGTCATGATCGATTTTAACGTAATCAGGTCTTCTGTGACTACACTTGCAAAGACATCCGACACTTCTTCTTGGCGTTTCATAAATGCGCCTTGCACATTATATGTACCAATACGCGGAATCACTGGTTTAACCCATGGAAATTTACGATCTTTTGTTAATTCAAAGAATTGCGGATATTTTACATAGTGTGGCTCAAGGGGGTTGAAGACCATCCAAATGGCAATCCAGTTGGTTAAAAAGCCCCATACAGCAGCCCAAAAAGGCACCGTCCAATGCCAAGGAACCACGAACCAAACAATCATTTGGAACATACCAAAAAACATTCCAATTAATGCGCTGATATGCCAAATAAAGTTAATTTCTTTTTGTCCCACCTTCAAAAACATTCGCACCATCAGACGGCGGTCACCTTCCATTTGGCTCACAACCATCTCACGCATATCTACAAGTGACTCGACGTTCATGGTCAGTTCGGTCACAAGTTCTCTTAAGACACCCGGCAATTGTTTATTGGCTTGTGCATAAATACGGCGTTTTATTGAATAAGGTAAGTTTTCCCAAAGTACCGCACTACGGTCAAGCATCACCTCATCAATAAGATGTTCCAGCTCAAAACCGATCTGTTCGCCAATGATACGTGCCATATCTTCAGGGTCCATTGCATTCAAAAATTCACGCAAAGAACCGAGTTTAGATAAAGTATTATCAGTAATAATACCCGAAATACGTCCCGCTTTACGCGGTACGATGCCCTGCCAGCCCACGGGTAGCGGGCCAATATGAAAACCCCAAAAATTAATCGGATAGAACACCATCTTAAGCGCCATCCATACGTGCGCCCATGTTACAAATGCCGTCACAGGAATAATGCTGAGCACTGCCCAAAAATCTGGGCGGTTCAAAAAGGTTTGCCACAACTCATTGACGTACTCAAGCATGCATAACTTCCATATTTAATTTTAATCTGAGGAAATGTTAAATTCGATAAAGTCGAATATTTTCACTATAAACCAATACTTAGAGTATAGGAAAATTGTAGTGTCGGTTCTGTTTCTGCAACAGTATTTCCGTTTTTGTCAGTCATTTTTTCACCTGCACCAATACCAACACTCAAAGTACTGATACGTTCAGAGCTCAGCATGACATAAGATAGATCAACACCACCACCTAAACGACTCTCAAACTCATTGCCAATATCTTTACTTTCAATATGGCCCGCGTAAGCGCCAAGATAGTAACCATTTTTTTCTTTGCCCGTAAAATGTACGGGATAACGGAAACCTACCTGCCCACCAAAGGTTTTATCTCCATTGAGAAAAACACCCGCTTTGGCATAAGCAATACCGTAAGGATTTACCCATTCAGTATTTAAATGAATCAATTTTTGTGTAAAACCTGCCCCGACGTTCCAACCTTTGACCGTACTTTCTGCTAATTTTGCTTCTGGCAAAAAAGTACTGTCTTGTGCATATGCTACGTTTGCTATGAAAACAAGCGCTAACAAAGAATAAAATTTACTCACTATTTTCACCATTATCCTTAATTTTTGGTTTTTTTAATTGTAATACGACCCTATTTTTATTCGTTTTTGACTTTATCAGAATTATGTGAACACTTATATACAGCTCTTGGCTTTTTTAATGTCTACAAAGTCAAAGTTTAAGTAAATCTTACACAGCAAACTCTTTTTCACTTATCAAATTTTTTGAACTTGCGGTAGAATAGTCAGCTCAATTTCCCCTTCGTTTCTCTTAAGTCAATCGCGTATGAAGCAGCACTTTCCTTTAAAAAATGCACAGCAAGAAAAACGTATTTTCCGCAATCGAATTTATTTTTCGTTGGGGATTGTGGTGTTCTTTTTATTGTTGCTTGTTTCACGTTATTCTTACTTACAAATTAGCAATTACGATAAATTCGCGACTGACTCAGAGAAAAACCGTGTTCGCTTGCAACCGCTTCCTCCCGCGCGTGGTTATATTTACGACCGTAACGGTGTCTTATTAGCAGATAATTATCCGGTTTTTTCTGCCACCATGAGCCGTGCCGATATTGATGACATTGATGATACCGTTCAACGTCTAATTCCAATTCTGCATTTAACTGAGGAAGATATCGTTCAGTTTAAGAATCGAATTAAAACCTCTAAAAAAACTGAACGAGTGGCGCTGAAGTTAAATCTCAATGAAACCGAAATTGCACGTTTCAGTGAAGTAAAGTTTCAATTTCCGGGCGTGAATATTGAAACCCAAATGACCCGCTATTATCCACATGGGGAATTATTTGCCCACGTCATTGGCTATGTCGGGCGTATTAATGACAAAGAATTAAAAAGTATTGATAAAGACTTATATGCGGGCACCAACCTGATTGGGAAAATTGGGGTCGAAAAACATTACGAAAATTTACTGCATGGCTTACCGGGAAATGAGTCTGTAGAAGCCGATGCGCATGGTAATGTACTGCGTCATTTGGGACGTAAAGACCCTGTTCGTGGCAATGATTTATATTTATCTTTAGATTATGGGTTACAAGCAGTCGCTTCAGAGCAACTGGCTGGCCGTCGTGGGGCAATTGTTGCCATGGATCCACGTACAGGGGAAATTTTAGCCTTAGTTTCTAGCCCAAGTTTCAATCCCAACTTATTTGTCACAGGCATTAGTAGCAAAGACTATTCAGCACTGCGTGATGACCTTGATCAGCCCTTATATAACCGTGCCGTGCAAGGGTCTTATCCACCCGGCTCAACCATCAAACCTATGTTTGGCTTAGGTGGCTTACACTATGGTTTGGTCGATTGGGGGACTGCTATTTCAGACCCAGGTTACTTTACCTTACCTGGTGACAGTCACCGCTTCCGTGACCACAAGAAAACGGGGCATGGTGCCGTCAACATGCATAAAGCGCAAGTTGTTTCATGTGATACTTATTTTTATATCCTTTCATTTCGTATGGGTATTGAAAAAATGAACACATGGATGCGCCAGTTTGGCTTTGGTGAAAAAACTGGGGTAGATTTACCTAGTGAAAGTACAGGCCTTTACCCAAGTCAAGAATGGAAATTACGAACACGCAAGTCAAAATGGCTAAAAGGTGAAACCATTTCGGTCAGTATTGGACAAGGCGCATTTACAGCCACACCATTGCAATTGGCTATGGCAACGGCCATTACCTCTAATGAAGGTCTGCATGTAACTCCTCATGTTTTACGCGAAAGTAAAGGTACCAAGCCTCATACGGTAAATAATGCCCCAGATGGAAAAATTGAGTTTAATGGCCAACCAGAAGACTGGGTAAAAATGCGCGATGCCATGGTAGATGTCGTCGAAACTGGTACTGGTCGTAGAATACGTACCCCTATGTATAAAATTGCAGGAAAAACAGGTACGGCGCAAGTTAAAAGTATTGCTCAGGGTAAACGCTACAATGAATCAATCTTGACTGAACGCCAACTTGACCATGGTTTATTTGTCGGTTTTGCCCCTGCTGATAAGCCTGAAATTGCCATTGCCATCGTTTGGGAGAATGGACGTCACGGTGGTTCGGCAGCCCAGTTGGCTCGTCCAATTTTTGACTATTGGTTACTGCAACGCAATAAATCGCCAATTCGTCCTTCAGTAGCAGTGAGTGGTGGATTAATGACTGCGGGAATTAAACCTAGCGAATTGCCAAGTGGTGAAACTCCAATTCAAAGTACCACGACGGCAACACCTCAAGCTCCGGCATCGCATACGACAACAGCACCTGCAATGCCCCAACATACAGATGCAGATGAGTAAAATAAACGCATGAAAAATCAACTTAGAATTATTGGTGGCAACTGGAAACGTCGCCAATTGCCCTTTGCCAGTATTGAAGGATTACGCCCAACACCAGACCGTGTGCGCGAAACACTCTTTAACTGGTTAATGTGGGACATTCAAAATGCACAGGTTCTTGATCTTTGTGCAGGCTCTGGTGCATTAAGTTTTGAAGCTTTATCTCGTGGGGCATCTCAAGTGGTTATGATTGAACCCGACCGTACACAAGCGAAGTTTTTAACAGATAATTTGCAATTGCTTCGGGTCAGCTCTCAGCACGCTAAACTAAAAATTGCGACCGCTCAGCAAGTATTACCCACCTTAAAAGAACAATTTGATTTGGTCTTTTTAGACCCTCCCTATAGTTTAAATCTTTGGGAGCAATTGGCTGATTTAGCAGATTCATCGATTAAAACCAAGGCCTTCATTTATGTTGAAGCTGATCGAGATTTAGCACAACTAACCCTACCTGCGACATGGAAGCTCATCAAAGAAACCAAAGCAGGAACTGTTCGTGCAGGCTTATTTCAGAAAATACCTGAAGCTTAAAACTAAATATGAGCAAAAAAAAGGATGCGAAAATCGCGTCCTTTTTTTATCTAATGTACATGTTTTTAAATATTTTATTACCTAAATACAACCGTAGCCAAGACCATTTTCATAGAAATCTATTTTAGAACCAAGATAATATTCGATTGCTCATCTCTAAGGTCTTAATCATTTCTGCGTTCGCCTCTGTGTCCATCATAATGACCATCCTGCCGATTCTGATTGCGCCAATCTGGGCGACCATCTCGGTCATGATTCCAACGATGATCACGGTCATACTGTCCCGAATGATATTGACCATCACGTGGGTAATGCTCATCATACGGTGCGACCACACAGCCTGTTAACATTAAAGCGAATACAGAAAGTACAATTATTTTTTTCATCATCTGAATCCTCTTGCCCTTGAAGTATAAGTTTCAATTTTGCTCCACTTAGTATCCTCCTGAGCAATGTAGATCTAGCGAATATAATGTCAGTTTCTTGTATCTTTACATTCAAAATTTGTTTTGGCAAAGTTGTTTTAATTGAAAAACATCAACTTTCTTCGAGATATCATTCAGCAAGACTCATCATTCTGATGGCTGTAATTTATTGCAGGAACTGAGCTACTCTACTTCTCACAAATTTAATCTTGTCACCACCATTACAGTGGTTTCGCCAACTTTAACGGTCTTGCCTCTCGAATAGCCGGTTCTTCTTCTCTTATTTCTTTAATATCTGAATCATCTTGTTGAGTAGCATTCGTCACTCTATTCATTTTATAAATATTTGTTGTAGATACTTCAACATGTGCATTTGATGCGATCACCACCTCAATATCTGTCGGTAAAGTCGCTGCATAGCTGCTACTGGCCAACAAAATACACAGCACTGCAAAAGGTTTTTTCAACTGATTTAAAAACATAAGCAAACAACTCAAAAAGTTTACTGTATTGTTGTCTTAAATTTTGAAGATATTCTGAAGCCTAGGTAATTTTCGGTATCATTCCAACAACCCGAAGCTATACATAATTTATGCGACAATATTAAAAATCTCTTTTAAAAAAGATAATTCCAAAAAATACGGATCATTTGCCCACGGTCATAAGGAAAATTGGATAGATATTCATAACCAATACTGTGGCGATCTTGCACACGAAATGCGATACCATAGCCAAAGGAGAGACCAAAATCTTGCACACCAATTTGGTCAGATTGTCCCAGTAGAAACTTACTTTGTGCTGAATCTACTTCATAAGCAGTGTAATTATAAATCTTGATATGCTCATTTTCATAAAATAAATTTTCGATGATTCCGTAATCCTGCGCATCATTCATTGTTTTTAAAGCTAATGCACGTTGTTCATTTTCATACATATTTTCTAAGTCTGGATCCATCACAATCACGCCATCTTGCTCATGTGCCATAGTACCACTGGCAAATAAACTTAACATGATATACATCACCAATGCTCTCATCGCATCCTCTCTGTGTGACATCATCATAGTCAGTATCTCATTGACCGATGTAAGCACTTATATAATTCAAGCAAGGTGGTTTAATTCTTCTGGATACCTTGAATAAATATACATAATTTCTCTAACGAATCATCCCATAAAAAGAAATTATCGATTTAAAATCAACTTTATTTAATGCAGAGCACCCTCAATATTTATTGATCCATCATCACTTTAAGCTTAAAAAGCTACTTTTTAATCATCTGGTAGAAATAAATTACATCGAACATTATAAAAATTTATACAATCGCGTACCTCGACCAGCCCCCCATCTTTAATTTATGAAATCTCTCGCTCTATGGGCAGGCGCTCTCCTTTTTACAGGATGCTCATTTGGTATGTCACATGACATAAAAAAAGCAGAAAAATTATTGGCCAATTTCCAATGTAATAAAATTGAAAATTCGCAAATGGCACATAGCCCCATTACCAACTACCATGAACAAGTGTTATACAGTAGCAAACAAAAGGCGAAAAATTATATTGAAAGCTATAAAAATGGTGAAAAGCTGTTTGAAATTCCACTCAGCACGGTCATTGAGCAACAATATAGTATTTATAAAGAAGCTTGCCAAAACTTAGGTGGTATTCACGACAATCCACCTTTGTAAAATCAATATTGATGAAAAATTCTTTTCGATGTAAATTTAAATACTACTTTATTGATTTATCAGCATAAAAAAACCATATTTTGAATCAGACATTTATTACAGTGTCCAAATTTATGATGAATTTTAAAAATAAAATGCCAGTCAATCTCTCAACTGACTGGCATTTTTAAATCATTATTTTTGGTCTTGAGTTACAGATTCTTTCACGTAATAACGCTGATCCACACTGAAATCTTTCGGAAATTTAGGGCTGATTTGTGCATAAAACTGCATAATTTCAGCCATATCTTTTTCATAGTCTCCAGTCGGATAAACAATTTTACCGACACCTGTTTTTTTCTTCTCATAATCCATATAAGCCAATGCAATGGGTACACCCGCATTTACTGCAACATGATAAAAACCCGTTTTCCATTTTTCTTGCTTAGCACGTGTGCCTTCGGGAGTAACCAACATCACCAATTCGGCATGCTCTTTAAATAAGTTGGTCATTAGTTCAACCATACTTAAACGTTGCTCGCCTTCAATTTTTGGGCGACGGTTAATTCCAATCCCGCCCATGGCACGAACAAAGGGGCCAAATGGCAATTTCATGTAGCTGTCTTTAATGGTAATACGGACATTTACGCCCAATGCTTTTAACGCCAAACGTGCATACAAGGCATCCCAATTACTCGTATGCGGTGCAGCAATCATCACACACTGAGCTAAATCTAGAGGCCAATGGTTATCAATTTCCCATCCCATCATCGTCAAACTATGTTCAGCAAATTTTTCTAACACAAAAGCACCATATATATGCACGTTAATTTGGCGGTGATTCTAACTGCACTAGAGAAATTAGATAGAGCAAACTGCCCAAATAACCACCAATTAATGTATATTTGTATAAAATAGTTTTAAAGTCACTTCGCTTGAAAATTCCTATCTTCTGATAAATTCATCATCTTGAATTATCCTGTTAAAAAATAACCAGCTATTACAAGAACAAACTAGCCATTTTTCAGCCTTTTTAGTAATTTAAATCTATCAAATGATAAAAAAGGTCAATTTAGTGAAAAAAACATTTCTTGTGCTTATGCTTTCAAGTTTCGTCTTAACGGCATGTTCTAAATCTGAAAATCAGTCTTCTTCAACAGCCTCTACTCCAGAAGTATCGACTCCTACAGCAACAACATCTGCAAGTGAAAGTACCGAAGTCAATGCCTTACCGATTAGCGATACAGCCGAAACCTCATTAGATTGGGCAGGCGAATATAAAGGTGTATTCCCCTGCGCCGATTGTGAAGGCATTAAAATGGAACTTGAACTTAAAGCCGATAAAACCTATGAGCTATCTGAAAAATATTTAGGTAAAGGAAAAGATAATGAGTTTAAGAGCAAAGGAACATTTAGCTTTGATGCAAAAAATCCGTCTGTCATTACTTTAGATCAAGTAGCAGATCATCGTAAATTTTTCATTGGCGAAAACTTTGCAGAAGCCCGTGACATTGAAACAGGCAAAGCCATCGACAGTAAACTTAATTACAAACTCAACAAAGATATTCAATAATTTATGTCAAATTAAAGGTGCCAAAACCAAGCACCTTTAATTGAATACTGAAAGGAATCATCCACCACTTAAAGATAATTTTTTGATTTAAAATACACGAATTACATTCATCTTTTCAATTTAAGGGCATGAAATCCTTTAATACACATGTTCAAAACTAATGGTCATATTCATCAACTTATGCAATAGCTCCATCTGTGAATTGCACTGCATTTTGCTAAAGATAGTTTTAAGATAAGTCCGTACCGAACTCATCGTCAAATGACAGTGTTCAGCAATTTTTTCTAGGTTTAATCCATTCAAAAATAATTCGCATATTTCGCATTCGCGCTGTGAAAGTGCATATGTTTCTTTTAAATACGGCTTGGCCAGTGTGTAACTTTGCCCTTTTTCAGAAATAAATAAAATGACATAATTCGGTTGTAAGGTATTTGACGTCGCTCCCCGCCCGATCTTGTTAAATAACTTTGCTGTGAGCATAAAGGGCTGTGCCTGCAAATTGTGTATATAGACGACGCCATCTTTTTTTGCAGAAAGGCTTGATGGATCTAACTGAATATTCCGAATTAACTGTTCAAATTTATGTTGATACTGCTTGGCACAGTGAATTTTTCCGTCAGAATTAAATTCAAAAAAATTGTTTTGATCCATTAAATTTTGTGCGCACTCATTTGCATAATGAAACTTAAAATTGATATCTATTAAAAGAATACCAACTTTAATCGCATCCATTATTTGGTACAGATTTTGATTTTCAAGATAAAAAAACCGCAGTTGCTGATTGATTTGAAAGGCTTTACGAATATGGGTGCCAATTCGTTTTAGAAATTCAAGCTCTCTTTGTTGAAAGGCCTTTTGATTGGATGAACGCTGAATGACCAAACTAGACCAGCGGTCTTCCCCCCGATCTAATAACACGCCTGCAATATAATAAGCGCCTGTCGCCTTTAAGCACCTTTCATAAAATAAGCATTCTTCTTCTTCATATGTCTCTGTGTAATGACTGAAATCATGATTTATCACACCACCAATTTCAACGTGCTTCCATAATGGCATCGCTTGTTTCAGATCAATGATTTTCACTTTCTCATGACGATATGCATTTAAACTGAATGGAGAAATGTTCAAGCTATGCATCAAATCAGCGCTTGGATTCCGCCGATCTATCACCGTTAAAATAGCTGCCGTACTATGCGTATATTCAAGCATTTGGCGAATAAAATTTGTCCATAGTGTGGTATCTATTACAGCATCATAAGCAGATCCGATAATTGTATTTTCAGCCTCAAAATCCATTTCAGCCACCAATAAACTTATTATTATTTCTTAAGAATACATTTAATATGTTTAAAGTCAAAATTATAGGATTTATCTCATAATAAAGACAAAAAAATCCCTGCTAAAAGCAGGGATTTTTTAGATCGTGGGATCCGTATGACTTACATCATACCGCCCATACCACCCATGCCACCCATATCTGGCATAGCAGCTTTGTCTTCTGGAATGTCTGTAATCATACATTCAGTCGTTAACATTAAACCTGCCACAGACGCTGCATGCTCAAGTGCTGAACGTGTAACTTTCGCTGGGTCAAGAATACCCATTTCCAACATGTCGCCATATTCAGAAGTTGCTGCGTTATAACCGAAGTTACCTTCACCGCTCTTCACTGCATTAATCACAACTGAAGGCTCATCACCCGCATTTGCAACAATTTGACGAAGTGGAGCTTCAATTGCACGGCGTAAGATGTTAATCCCTGCATTTTGGTCATCGTTTGCACCGACTAAGCCATCAAGTACTGATGCTGCGCGTACCAATGCAACACCACCACCTGCAACAACACCTTCTTCAACAGCAGCACGTGTCGCGTGAAGGGCATCATCTACACGGTCTTTTTTCTCTTTCATTTCAACTTCAGTTGCTGCACCAATTTTGATAACAGCAACACCGCCTGCCAATTTAGCAACGCGCTCTTGAAGTTTTTCTTTGTCATATTCTGAAGTAGATTCTTCAATTTGTGCACGAATTTGAGTAACACGTTCAGAAATTTGAGCTGTATTACCTGCACCATCAACAATCACAGTGTTTTCTTTAGACACAGTAATTTTATGTGCTGTACCTAAGTCTTGTAATGACGCAGTTTCTAAAGACATACCTACTTCTTCAGAAATTACAGTTGCACCAGTCAAGATTGCGATGTCTTGAAGCATTGCTTTACGACGGTCACCAAAACCAGGGGCTTTTACTGCACATACTTTAATAATACCGCGCATGTTGTTTACAACAAGGGTAGCCAACGCTTCGCCTTCAACATCTTCAGCAATAATAAGCAGTGGTTTACCTGTTTTCGCTACAGCTTCTAACACTGAAATTAATTCACGGATATTGCTAATTTTTTTATCAACAAGAAGAATGAATGGATTTTCAAGTTCAGCTGTTAATGTTTCTGGTTTGTTAGCAAAGTACGGGCTGATATAACCACGGTCAAACTGCATACCTTCAACAACGTCAAGCGAATCTTCAAAGCCTGAACCTTCTTCAACAGTAATCACGCCTTCTTTACCCACGCGTTCCATTGCTTGAGCAATAAGTTTACCCACAGTGGTATCAGAGTTTGCAGAAATTGAACCCACTTGTTCAATCGCTTTCGTATCAGAAGCAGGTTTTGACGTTGCTTTAATTTCTGCAACAAGTGCTTTAACAGCAAGATCAATACCGCGCTTCAAATCCATTGGGTTCATACCCGCAGTTACAGACTTGATGCCTTCGTTCAAAATAGCTTGAGCCAATACAGTTGCCGTTGTTGTACCGTCACCTGCGATGTCATTGGTTTTTGAAGATACTTCACGAACCAATTGCGCGCCCATGTTTTCAAATTTGTCTTTTAGCGTAATTTCTTTTGCAACCGTTACACCATCTTTAGTGATGTGTGGGGCACCAAAAGAACGGTCAATGACAACGTTACGACCTTTAGGGCCTAAAGTTACTTTTACAGCATCTGCAAGTACGTTTACGCCTGCAATCATTTTTGAACGTGCTGAATCACCGAATTTTACATCTTTAGCTGACATGCTTAACTCCAAATATTCTTAATTTTTAACAATCTAATTTCACAAACTTAATTTTTTATTGCGATATTAAATCGACATCTTATTGAGCGGGCTAAATTAACCTTCAAGAACCGCTAAAATGTCAGATTCTTTCATCACAAGAAGCTCTTCGCCATCAACTTTAATTTTTGTACCAGCGTATGCGCCAAACAATACATTATCGCCTACTTTTACATCTAAAGGACGTACGCCAGTATCGGTCACTTTACCGTTACCTACAGCAATAATTTCACCTTGAGCTGGTTGTTCTGCAGCAGAAGTACTTAAGATTAAACCGCCCGCAGTTTTAGTTTCTTTTTCAACACGGCGAATAACAACGTTATCATGTAAAGGACGAATATTGCTCATTTGAAACTCCATTTACCTGATTGTAAAAACAGGTCTTTATAAAGTGAATTGACGATAACTTAATTATTCCTTGGGTCATCATCAGAAAATAATTTCGATGACACTTTTGTGGGGATGGAAAAAAACGCTTCAAGGGGAAAACTAAAAAATAATTCCCTTTTTGTATCTTTTTCACTCAAAATAAGCTTATTCGGCAACTTACGTACTATTCGTGTTCAGTAGAAATAGCTGGCTGGCTTGATCAAAAACATACTGATCGACTGTGCCAGATGTGTGAATGGTATTAAAACTATTGGCTAAACCACGATGTAAACGAGAAGACGTTGCTGTTCCTGCATGAATATCTAAAACGGGGTGCTTTGCGCCTAAATGATAAATTTGATTTAAATCGTAAACCGCAGATTGGTGTAGATGTCCATGTAGCAAACCATTTAGACCATTTTTGCTCCATACGTCTAAAGCCAATCGTCCCAACATAGGACAATCCTTGATGCTATGTGGGTCATCTGGCGGTGTATAAAATGGTTGATGTGCGACAATTAATTTTATTTTATTAACGGGTGCGTGTTTTAAACGATGCTGAATCGCTTGAATTTGTGCTAAAGAAATATGTCCGCGCGTATGGTAACGGCGCCGAATACTGTTGACGCCAATAATATAAAAGTGTTGTGTTTCTAGCGTGGCTTCTAAATCGCCAAAAAATAACCGATAGCGTGCAAACGGACTAAATAGCCGATTCCATAGATGATAAAGCGGAATATCATGATTCCCAGGAACCGTCAGATACGGCAGTTTCAAGCTGTCTAAAAACTGCCTACAAGCAAAGAACTGTTTATAGTGCGCGCGTTGAGTTAAATCACCACTAATAATAACGGCTTCAGGCGAATGTATGACGCAAAACTGTTGAATGGCCTCAATACAAGCTTGCTGTTCCGTTCCAAAATGTAAATCAGACAGATGCAACAGCATTTGGCACCTTTATTTTCAAAGCATTTTTTTGTACACGAATATGCAACGGTGGCTTCATTTCCACAATTTCACCATCTAAAGCCACCGTCAATTTTTTACGGTCAGAGTAAATCACAACCTGCTCGGCATCAAAACTATACACATCTGGGGCTTTTTCAATATTGCCTTGAATGAGTTGCCAAAGCATTTTAAATAAAGTGAGCTTATCACTTTTTGCAACCACCACACCTGCAACCCTTCCCTTGGCAGCACTTTCAGCAATTTTTAAATTTAAATCTGCCAGTTGTAATTGGTTATTACCAAAGAAAATCAGAGGCGTTTTGACTGGATACTGAATTCCATCGACTTCAACTTTGAGTTTCAACTCCTTTCGATCACGAATTAAAACATCTAATCCCGAAGTATAGGCATTAAAAGGAAAGCGCCCGAAATACCGATTATACAATTCGCGTTTTTGAATAAATAAAGGATATAAACCCAAACTGGCATTATTTAAATAAATTTGATCATTAATGTGTGCAACATGCACGCGTCTTTCAACACCTTCAGCAATCACTTTAGCCGCGTCTAAAATATCCAAAGGAATATTCAGTGCCCGTGCAACATAATTAAACGTGCCTAAGGGTAAAATACCCATTGGAATATCATGCTGTATTAAACTCTGCGCCACTGCATTTAATGTTCCATCACCCCCTGCAGCCACGACAATACCTAAATTATTGGGGGTTTGATGTCGATGTATGACGTGTTGCATCAGCGTCTTAAAACTTGCGACCTGACTCATTTCAAAAGATTGTATTTCATAACCATATGTTGTTAAAAATCGAACCAACGCCTCATACACACCGTCTTTATTATTGGCATGAAAACCCGATTTTTGATTATAAATAATAGATAAGGGTTGTGTTTTATTTAACATTTCTTATACTTTCTTAAAGCTATTATTCTAATTTTGTCGAATTTATCAACAAATAAAAGTCCCTTTATGTAAAATTTGAATTAACACCATTTATTTAATCAATAATAATTCTCAAATATATTTTTTACATAAGCATATGATATAAAATAAAATTATTATAATAAATATTCCCCATAAATATAATAAATACCAACACGAATATCCATTTTAAACCATAAGAATTTGATTTTTAATATTTAAAATAAAACAACCTAAATATTTCAAAATAAATCATCTCACTCTTTAGTCTTATTTTTTTTATGATTTTATGCTTTAATAGCGCCACTTTTTTTCATCTTTCATCTGTGCGATGTACTCCATTGCGCAGATTATACTTTGTACAGCTTGTACACATTTGAGATAGGCCTCACCATGACCCAAGTGAACGCACCAGAATTCGTTCGTCACCCTAAGCTTATTGCGTGGGTGGAAGAAATTGCAAAATTAACGAAACCAGCGAAAATTGAATGGTGTGACGGTAGCGAAGAAGAAAATCAACGTTATATTGACTTGATGATCGCTAACGGAACCATGCAAGCATTGAACCAAGACAAACACCCTGGTTCATATTTAGCGAATTCTGATCCTTCTGACGTTGCTCGTGTTGAAGGTCGTACATATATCTGTTCAGAAAACAAAGAAGATGCAGGCGCAACAAACAACTGGGAAGCTCCAGCTGAAATGCGTACTCGTCTGAATGGTTTATTTGACGGTTCAATGAAAGGCCGTACTTTGTACGTTGTTCCTTTCTCTATGGGTCCTTTAGGCTCTCATATTGCACACATTGGTATTGAACTAACTGACTCTCCTTACGTTGCTGTAAGCATGTCTAAAATGGCTCGTATGGGTAAAGCTGTTTATGACGTTCTTGGTACTGACGGTGAATATGTTCCTTGCGTACATACTGTAGCTGCTCCACTTGCTGACGGCGAAAAAGACGTTGCATGGCCTTGCAACCCTGAAAAATACATCGTGCATTATCCTGAAACTCGTGAGATTTGGTCTTACGGTTCTGGTTACGGTGGTAACGCATTGCTGGGTAAAAAATGCCTAGCTTTACGTATTGCTTCTTATATGGGTCGTCAACAAGGTTGGTTAGCTGAACACATGCTCATCCTTGGTGTAACCAACCCACAAGGTGAAAAACACTACATCGCAGCAGCATTCCCTTCTGCTTGTGGTAAAACCAACTTCGCAATGCTTATTCCACCAGCAGGCTACGAAGGTTGGAAAATTGAAACTGTAGGTGACGATATTGCTTGGATCAAACCAGGTGAAGATGGTCGCTTATATGCAATCAATCCAGAAGCTGGCTTCTTCGGTGTTGCACCTGGTACAAATATCAAAACCAACCCGAACTGTATGGCAACATTGACTAAAGATGTGATCTATACAAACGTTGCTGTAACAGACAACGGTGAAGTATGGTGGGAAGGTCTGACCAAAGAAGCACCGGCTAACCTGACGAACTGGAAAGGTCAACCACACACTGGCGCAGAAAAAGCGGCTCATCCAAATGCGCGCTTCACTGTTGCTGCTGGTCAATGCCCTTCTATTGATGCCGACTGGGAAAATCCAGCAGGTGTTCCAATCTCTGCATTCATCTTCGGTGGTCGTCGTGCAGACACTGTGCCTCTAATTTCAGAAGCATTTGACTGGGTTGATGGTGTTTACAAAGCTGCGACTATGGGCTCTGAAACAACGGCAGCGGCGGTTGGTCAACAAGGCATTGTACGTCGTGACCCATTCGCAATGCTTCCTTTTGCGGGTTACAACATGGCAGATTACTTCACGCATTGGTTAGAAATGGGTGAGCAAGTTGGCGCGAAAGCGGCGGCTGCGGGCAACAAACTTCCTGGTATTTACAATGTAAACTGGTTCCGTCGTGATGCTGAAGGCAACTTCGTATGGCCTGGTTTCGGTCAAAACATGCGTGTTCTTGAGTGGATTATTGACCGCTGTGAAGGTCGTGCTACTGCTGTAGATACCCCAATTGGTCGTGTACCAACTTACGAACAATTGAACTGGACTGGTTCTGACTTCAGTAAAGAACAATTTGATCTTGTTACCGCACAAGACAAAGATCAATGGATTAAAGAACTTGAAAGCCATACTGAGTTATTTGATAAACTCGGTAGTCGCTTACCAGAAGCACTAAAAGCTCGCCAAGCCGAGTTAATTGCTGCTGTTAAATCTGCTTAATTTTTTATAGATTAAGTCAAAAAAGACCGCTTTATGCGGTCTTTTTTATATTCCATAATTTAAGAAATTTATAATCCCTTTAGAACGTGATCTTCACAAGGGAAGATCAATAGGTTTAAAATTTTAATCATTTCAATAGGCTTATTGAGGCTTTCTCATATTGCATAAGCCAGCAGAACTTCTAGCTCAATTCGTATCATTAAAGGAAAACCTAATACAGACCAACACACCTATTAAGCCGTATTGTCGCAACTAAAGGCACTTATAGGGAGTATTATTGTAGAAGTTTATCTACGCCTTGCAGAGCGTGCCCACCAAGTCGGCGGTAATGTCGTTATTAATTACAATGCTAGCCAACATTTTGGCTTTTGGCCTTGGCGCGTGTCCGTCCAGTCGTTTGGGGAACTGCTGTAAAATGGAAAACACCTGCAGACTGTAAACAACTTGGCGGTATTGAAATTTAATCTCTTCATCAGTTTAAAGATCATGCAAAAAGAAAGTCGCAAAATAAATTGCGACTTTCTTGATAGAGAGCATCGTTTTTTTAAAATTACAGGAATTAAGCAACATCTCGCTGTAATCTTCGTTCGTGCACTTCGATTAAATAATTATCCAAAGTAAAAACATCATTCTCAGAAAATTCTAAATATAACTTGGTACGACGTTTCAAAATATCGTCTGTACTCACAGCCCACTCATGCTCAACCAAATAGTCGACTTCTTGTGCATATAACCCGTGACCAAAGTCCTGCCCTAGCTCATGTACAGAAGTTGCTTGATTTAAAAACAACCATAAACGCGTTCCATATGCATGCACCCAACGTGTTGCAAGCTCATGTGAAATACCACTGAGCTTATCTTGAAGTTGCGCCACCAACTCTTCAATTGAATTCAAATTTTCTGCACCGGGCAACAAAGCCTTTTCAGTCCACGACTTTTTCATTTCAACGAAAAATGGACTGAGAAGATCCAATGCCGATTCCGCTAACTTACGATAAGTGGTTAACTTGCCACCAAAGACAGACAGTAAGGGTGCTTCATCTTCAAACTCATGATTTAAAGCCAAAGTATAATCTCGGGTGACTGCAGATGGATTATCAGACTCATCATCACATAACGAGCGCACCCCTGAAAAAGTAGCAACTATATGTGCTGACGTTAGTTGTGTTTTAAAATATTTATTTGATATATCCAGTAAATAATCAATTTCTTTTTCTGTAATTTCTACGTGGTTTGGATTGCCCAAATATTCATTATCTGTCGTTCCAATTAAGGTATATTTCCCTAAATATGGAATTGCAAAAACAATCCGCTGATCATTATTTTGCATAATATAAGCTTTATTGCCTTCATACAACTGAGGCACAATTAAATGACTTCCTTGTATCAGCCGAACCCCATACGGTGATTTCAACTGTAAATCTTGTTGAATAAATTGAGCAACCCAAGGCCCCGCAGCATTAACCAAAACTTTGGCTTTAATCTGATAAATTCCTTGTGCATTCTCCAACTCAACACGCCACAACCCATTTTGCCTTTGTGCAGAAAGACAACGTGTCCGCGTCACCACTTTCGCCCCCATTTCCTGCGCTTGAATTGCATTTAACACCACTAAACGCGCATCATCTACTGCACAATCTGAATATTCAAAACCATGAGTAATATCATCTTTTAGCGGGCTATCTATCGGGTGAAACCTAATATGATTCGACCCCGCCAACTTTTCTCTTTTACCCAAATGATCATAGAAAAATAAGCCAGTACGAATTAACCACGCAGGTCGTAAATGAGGCTGATGTGGCATGATAAAACGCATGGGACGAATAATATGAGGTGCCTTCGCCAGCAAAACTTCTCTTTCTGCTAACGCTTCGCGAACTAGACGAAATTCTTTATGTTCCAAATAGCGTAAGCCACCATGAATCAGCTTGGAACTGGCTGAAGAGGTATGTGAAGCCAAGTCATCTTTTTCACATAAAAATACGGACAATCCACGCCCTGCAGCATCGGTAGCAATACCGACACCATTAATTCCACCGCCAATCACTACAAGATCATAGAGAGTTTGATGATCACTCATAAGCGCCTCCTTAATGGCTATATTTTTATTTTTCATCCTAATATTGCTATTGTTTTAATCATGCTTCCAACATAACAAAAACTACAGCAAAGCGGAAATAATTCTTTACGCCCAAAGACTCATTTTTCTGATCTGCCCCGTTCATGCATTCACATGTCTTGATTTAAAAACAATCAGATGACAGTTCCATCAAAATAAACACCTCATCGTGGTTTAATGAAAACTCAATGCTTTAAGAGTGTTGGAGATAAAACTATTTTTATTACTAGATTGGTTTAGCTTCAATCACTTAATGTTTATCAAAAATACTAAAAAAAACAGCCTAATTACAGATCATTCACCCATCTAACTAAAAATAGCTGTATCACAAAAAGCCTTCTCATCAAATACAGCAAAAAGCTTTCTAATTAAAAAATCAAGCGAATTGATGATCGAGAAAAATCAATGCTTATGGCATACTAAAATGCATAACAACATGAGCAGATCAATATGAAAATGGCATATAAATTTTTAGCTTTGGGTCTAACGGCAATTACTTTAACGGCCTGTCAAAGTGCGCCACGCGCATATAATGGTCAATCGGGTTATCAAATTGAAAGCAAAACTACAGATACTGCGACTTTAGCGTATACCCTTGCCGGTCGCCAAAACCAGCAAGCAGATGAAAATAAATTACAGCGTGCTTGTCAAAAAGTGCTGGGAACAAATAAAACCTATAAATTGCAGATTTTAAGTATGAGCGAAATTGCTAACCCTGCAGCCACACAAAGCGAACAATTCGGTCGTCAAATTGGCAATACGCGTGCAACGTTTGGTTTATCCAATACACCAGATCTTCGTAATACTGATAACTTAGGTGCTCAGCAGGCACTAGACACACGCCCTGCAACTTTACGTGTGGTTCGATATACTTGTTCTTAATCTTCTAAATTTAAAAAGACGCTATTTATAGCGTCTTGTAAAAGCTTACATTTCTAAATTCTAACGATTCATCTAAATCAGGCCATGTCGTTGCACTTCTTTCATCTAATTTTTCATATTGAGGATGACTAAAGTTTTTTACTCGACTGTCTGCGACCCATACTTCTGGTGAAAATTTTAAAAATTCATCTAAGAAAAAGCGATTACATTGGTCATACAGCACATCGGCAGCCAAGAGCACATCAACTTGTTCAGCCTGATATAAGTCTTCTAAATATTCAAGCTCTACACCGTTCAACTCGGCATTAGCACGACAGGAAGCTAAACTAATTGGGTCGATATCACAACAGATGACACGTTTTGCCCCTGCCAGTTTCGCTGCAATCGCCACCACACCCGACCCTGCACCAAAGTCCAACACCACTTTATCTTTGACATGATGCGGTTCTGCAAGCAACCACTGCGCCATTGCCAGCCCTGAAGCCCAGCAAAAAATCCAATACGGCGTATCATTCCAAATACGACGAATGACTTCATCATCCAATTTATCAGTTGGAAATACAGGTGGAATCAACCACAGAGAAATGGGTGTATCGGGTAGTTGCTGCGCAAGTAATTCACAGTTTGGAATCACTTCATGCAAAGCTTTTAGTAGATGTTCAGGTACTTGAGGAAGTTGAAAAGTACAGGTCATTCAAATAAAACCTAATTCATTATTTAATAATTAATTCACAGCATTCAGATACACGTAAATGTCATCCACAACTGTCCGAGGCAGACTTTCATATAAAGCGTAAAGTTTCCGCGATTAATCAAATACTCGAAAACATTTGACGAGTTTTATGGATGACAATGGTTTTGCCTACTTTTGCCAAAACAAAAGTAGGTCGAACCGAAGGTTAATCCGAACACTCAAAGCCAAAAGAAAAGACTCCGCCATTCCACTTTTCATTCATATTTCAAATAAAATTTAAAATAAAAGCCACATAGGTAATATACCCATGCAGCTTTTATGACTTAGATTTTAAATTAACCTAAAGCTTTTTCAGCAGCTTCAACGGTTTGACGAATCAAAGTCGTAATGGTCATTGGCCCTACACCACCCGGAACAGGTGTATATGCAGAAGCAACGTCTTCAATACCGACCAATTGAATATCACCCACACCGCCGCCATCACGTGGATGGAAACCCGCATCAACCACTACAGCGCCTTGTTTAATCCAATCTTTTTGGATCAATTCAGCCTTACCTACAGCACCAACAATAATATCCGCTTGCTTCACAAAGTTAGCCAAATTCTGAGTACGCGAATGACAAATGGTCACGGTAGCATTGGCCTCAAGCAACATTGCAGCCATTGGTTTACCCAAAATTGCAGAACGGCCCACAACCACCGCATGTTTACCCGAAATTTCAATATTATTTTCTTTTAGAATCGTCATGATGCCTGCAGGTGTTGCAGAACCATAGGCTGCCTCACCCATCGCCATACGACCAAAACCAAGGCAAGTTACACCATCAACATCTTTTGCAAGTGAAATAGCATCGAAACATGCACGTTCATCAATTTGTGCAGGCACTGGATGTTGCAACAAAATACCGTGAACATCAGGATTAGCATTGAGTTTTTCAATTTCTGCCAAAAGTTGTTCAGTGGTGGTTTCTTTACCTAATTCAACTTTTAATGAATCCATACCGACACGACGACAAGCGTTGCCTTTCATGCGTACATACGTTGCAGATGCACCATCATCACCGACCAAAATTGTCGCAAGAATTGGGGTACGACTTGTTTTTGCTTTTAACGCTTCTACACGTGTTAACAAGTCAGCTTCAATTTTTTTTGCCAATGCACGACCATCTAAAACTAATGCCACGGCACATCTCCAGAGTAGATATGAATCAATTTCGCAAATAATACATCATTATTTGAATGATTTTATTCTATATGCTGATTTTATGTGCATATACACTATTTATAGTATTGTTTTTTTTTCAGAGCTTGCTAATATACGCATCAACAAGACATGGCGGGGTGGCAGAATGGTCATGCAGCGGACTGCAACTCCGTGTACGCCGGTTCGATTCCGACCTCCGCCTCCATCTTGTTAAAATGCCCGAGTGGTGAAATCGGTAGACACAGGGGATTTAAAATCCCCCGCCCACAAAGCGTGCCAGTTCGAGTCTGGCCTCGGGCACCATTTTAATACTTTTTAAAATGGTGCAATAAAAATTCCAGCTTATGCTGGTTTTTTTATGTCTAAAATTTCTAAATAATCCAAGACAATAAAAAAGAGAGCATCTAGCCCCCTTCTTCTCTCTAAACACTTACGCAATTCAAGCTAAAACTGGCGTAGCCAAATACTGTCACCTATTCTGCTCGAATTTATCTGCAATTATTACACGTTTAATCGAAAAAAAGCCGAGTATGACTCAGCTTTTCTTCTTTATATTGTCATATTCACATAATTTCTACGACTACTTTACCCACATGTTCGCCCGTATCCATACATGCATGTGCATCTTGAATTTGGTCAAACTTAAATGTTTTATAAATCATCGGCAAACATTCACCTTTTGCCCAAAGTGGCTCAACAGTGTCTTTTAAACCTTGCGCAATTTCAGCTTTTTCAGCCGTAGTACGCGCTCGCATCGTTGAACCAGTAATGGTCAAACGTTTCATCATAATTTGACCGAGTTTTACATCTTTGGCTTTGGCCCCAGCCAAAAATGCGATATAGACCAAACGCCCATCACGACGTAGCAAGTTCAAGTTACGTTCTAAATAGGGTGCACCGACCATATCTAAAATGACATCCACACCACCATTGTCGGTTTTCTCATTAATTACTTGTTCGAAGTCTTGAGTTTTGTAGTTAATGGCAGTGGTTAAATCTGCAATAGCAGCAACCTTCTCATCCGTACCTACTGTTGCAAACGTTTTAATCCCCAATGCTTTACATAACATCAGTGCAGTCGTGCCAATGCCACTGGTTCCGCCATGTACAAGTACTGTTTCGCCTGCTTGAGCTCTCCCCATTTGGAATACGTTTGCCCATACCGTAAAGAAGGTTTCAGGAATCGCTGCAGCTTGAATAAAACTGACATTTTCAGGAATATTCAAGGTTTGGCTTTCTGGCACAACGCAATATTCTGCATAACCACCGCCATTAGTGAGTCCACAAACTTTGTCGCCCACTTTAAACTGAGTGACATTTGCACCGACTGCAACAATTTCACCTGCCACTTCCAAGCCCGGTACAGGTGTTACACCTTTAGGCATTGGATATAAACCTTGACGTTGCAAAATGTCTGGACGGTTAATACCAAAGGCATGTACTTTTACTAAAATTTCATCTGCTTGCGCAGTGGGAATAGTAACTGTTTCATAGGCTAATTTTTCTGGGCCACCAGCTTCGGTAATAATAACGTGTTGCATTTCTTGCGACATTTGAGCGTTTCCCTTTTACAATACATTTCAATATTTCTGATTGTATTTGAACATAAAGTTATTCAAGAATGAAGAATAGTGGACTTATGTATAATCAAAATGGCGTAATTGAGACTATGTTTCGAATGAAGTAATCGTTTTAATTTTAAATGGGTAAAAATCCTAATGGTTCAAATTAGAAAAGCCAAGACACAAGATTTAGAAAGTATTTTAAAAATTTGGTTAGAGGCATCAGTCAAAGCGCATCATTTTATTCCTACCTCCTTTTGGCAAAACCAATTGGATGATATGCGAAATATTTATCTACCATCTTCTAAAAATTATGTGCTCGAAAAGTATAATACTGTGATTGGCTTTGCATCCGTTCTAGAGGACAATTCTCTTTTGGCCGCCTTATTCATTGATCCTAAAAATCAAGGTCAAGGGTATGGCTCATCACTCATTGAATTTTTAAAACAACACTATCCAAGATTGGACTTAAAGGTCTATGCTGAAAACACAGCATCTGTTCATTTTTACCAAAAGCATGGTTTTCAAGTGATAGAAAAAAGTATGGATGAACATACAAAACATGATGAATTTCATATGACTTGGTTAAAAGAAAAATAAAGCATCATTGGATTTAACATCGATAACTCAACCCTAAAGATTGAATCACCCATGTTTCAGCGACTTATAAAATTAGAGGCTATAGTAGATAAGCATTGTGATAATCTACTTTTATGAAGCCATCAATTTCTAAAACTGGCTTTACCACTGTCCATCCTATTCATACTAACCCCGACTTTTATGCTCTTTCATCATCTGTGCTGTCACATCTTCAGGATAGCAAATTGGCGTATAACCACCTGCTCGATGATATGCACTGCGCTTACCACAACGACTCCCATTCGATGCCGAATGATAAGGACAAGCGCAATTTCCCGGATAACTTTCTATCGATTGCTTAATGATTTGTTTTTTAATCGCATCGGTATTTTGACTACTTTGTTTAGCTTCGACACTGAAAGCCAAACACAACCCCATAAAAATAAATAATTTTTTCATAAACATCCCTCAATATCACTATTGTAGCGAGATGTTATTTACATGAAAATTCAACAACAAATTAAATGATTAAAATTAAGCCACTTATGTTTTGGACAATCAAAAACCCACCTAACGGTGGGTTCCTTTTAAATCAGCTCAGTCTTATAAAGAAACCAATTCCACAATTTTTTCAGCCAACTCTTCAACCGCATCTTGGGTGAATGTCACATCTGTACCTTCAGTCACAGAGGTAATCACCGCTATCCCTGTTTCACGAAGCAATGCAACTTGCACAGCATCTAAATCCGCTTTAGCAATTGCCACAATACCTTGTTGCAATAATAAACTCTCAAGGGCTTGTGCATTTTCCAAAGCTTTGTTCGATACCGTAATAGACGCAGGTTTTTGCCCTAAACGCACTGCACGATCTTCGGCTGTTACAGGGTTGCTATGCGCAGACCACTCAACAGATTCTTCCACCATACCAGCACCAATCGTTACGTTATTCAAACGATCAATGAAGATAAACGAACCTGTATAACGGCTGTCTTGATAACGGTCAAACACCACTGGTGCATCAAATTCAACCGTCACATTGGCAATGGCATTTAAATCAAGATGATCCACTTGCATTTGCTCAAGCGTGTTCACATTGGTACGGAAGTTAATACCCGTTACTTTGGCAGGGACAGTTTGCGTACCAATTTTAATGTTGTATAGCTTACCCAGTACCAGCGGTTGATCCGCCATCCATACCACAGTCGCTTTTACAGCACGTGAAATTGCAGGAACACCCTGATCCGCACGGATCAACATATTACCGCGTGATACGTCAATTTCATCATTGAGCGTTAATGTCACCGCTTGACCTGCAAAGGCATGTTCAAGGTTGCCATCAAAAGTTACGATTTCTTTCACGGTTGAAGACTTACCTGATGGTAAAGCCACAACTTTATCACCGACGTTAATTTCACCCAGTGCAATGGTTCCTGCAAAACCACGGAAGTCGAGGTTCGGACGGTTCACATATTGCACAGGAAAACGGAAATCACGTTTCGCTGTATCACGGTTAATTTCAACCGACTCTAGCGTACCCATCAGGGTTTCGCCCTTGTACCATGGCGTATTTTCCGAAACATTCACCACGTTATCGCCATTCAATGCAGAAATTGGCGTAAAGATAATGTTGTTTGGCTTACGGTCACCCAATTGCGCAATAAAACCTGCGTATTCAGCTTGAATTTCATTGAAGCGTGCTTCAGAAAACTCAACCAAATCCATTTTGTTGATTGCAACAATAATATTCTTAATACCCAGCAAGCTTGCAATATACGTGTGACGACGCGTTTGAGTTTGCACGCCATAACGCGCATCAATCAAAATAATCGCAAGGTCACAGGTCGACGCACCTGTTGCCATGTTACGGGTATATTGCTCATGCCCTGGGGTATCGGCAATGATGAACTTACGTTTTTCAGTGGAGAAATAACGATACGCGACATCAATGGTAATGCCCTGCTCACGTTCCGCTTGTAAGCCATCAACAAGGAGCGCCAAATCTGGTGCATCACCCGTTGTACCGACTTTTTTCGAGTCACGAGTCACAGCTTGTAATTGATCTTCGTAAATCAATTTTGAATCATAAAGCAGGCGACCAATTAAGGTAGATTTACCATCATCGACATTACCGCAGGTCAAAAAGCGTAATAAGTCTTTATTTTCATGTTGTTTTAAATAGCCCAAAATATCTTGGCTAATGAGTTCAGATTGATGAGACATTGCTCAAACTCCACAAATTCGTTAGAAATCGGTTTTTTAATCTCCCTAAATCCCTCTTTAATAAAGAAGGACTTTCATCAGGAAATTAGAAATAGCCTTCTTGCTTTTTCTTTTCCATCGAGCCGGCTTCGTCATGGTCAATCATACGACCTTGACGTTCAGAGCTTGTGGCAAGTAGCATTTCTTGGATAATTTCTGGCAAGGTATCGGCCGTTGATTCAACTGCACCTGTCAGCGGGTAACAGCCTAAAGTACGGAAACGTACCGATTTCATTTGTGGAACTTCACCTTCTTTTAAAGGCATACGTTCATCATCCACCATGATGAGTGTACCGCTACGTTCAACCACAGGACGTTCAGCAGCCAAATAAAGTGGAACTAATGGAATGCTTTCCAAGTAAATATATTGCCAAATATCCAACTCAGTCCAGTTGGATAATGGGAACACACGGATACTTTCGCCTTTGTTCACTTTACCGTTGTAAAGATTCCAAAGTTCAGGACGTTGATTTTTAGGATCCCAACGGTGTTTTGAATCACGGAATGAATAAACTCGTTCTTTAGCACGTGATTTTTCTTCGTCACGGCGCGCACCACCAAAAGCAGCATCAAAACCGTATTTATCCAAAGCTTGTTTTAAGCCTTGGGTTTTCATGATGTCGGTATATTTTGAACTGCCGTGATCAAATGGATTAATCCCAGCGTCTTTGCCTTCTTTATTTTGATGCACAATTAAGTCGAAACCATGGGTTTTTGCCATGTTATCTCGAAACGTGATCATGTCTTTGAATTTCCAGCCTGTATCAACATGCAACAATGGGAATGGTAACTTTGCAGGGTAAAATGCTTTCATCGCAAGATGTAGCATCACCGCTGAATCCTTACCAATGGAATACAGCATGACCGGATTTTCAAATTCGGCAGCCACTTCACGGATAATATGAATACTCTCAGCTTCAAGCTGTTTAAGATGAGTAAGTCTTTCCTCATTTATTGACATTGACAGCACCAGCTCACAAAAACGTGTATTTATTACACATATTAAAATTTATATTCATTATAGTGATTTAGCGATCTCAACGATTGCTTGTTTTATGATATTTATATTCATATTCATCATATAGAAGTTTGTTGATAATCCTTATAAAAGAAAATAACTCAAAGCTTAAAAGGGCTGAAATTGCTGGAACAATACTGCTAAAAACCAGTAAATGTAGCCTTTGTATAAGCAACTAAAAGTATAGAGATCAAACCCCTTCCTTTTCATCAATTGTTATAATTCTTCAGCTTATCATGAGTATTTTTACTTTATTTTTTATACACTTTGGTTTTATTCGATGCTATCTTTAATTCGGGGGATTTTTGTTAGACATATTTTTCCTCATTATTGATAAGCATAATATAGAGATAAATATAATGTGGGAATTATTCACACACCCTTCCAATATTGTGTTCAGCATCAGTCTTTGTTTGATGTTTTTTTTCGGCATATTTGAAATGCTTCTTATGCTGATTGGTGGTGGATCTCAGGGGCTATTGGATCAGTTTTTGCCTGAAGATGTAACACACAATACGGACTTAGGTATTGATGCCGACCAAAGCCTTTTAACAAAAGCACTAGATTGGCTGTATTTAGGACGTGTACCACTTTTTGTATGGCTGATTATATTTTTAACGGTGTACAGCTTGACTGGATTTATCATTCAAGCCTTTACGCTACATTTTACTGACACGCTATTTAATATTTGGGTCATCTCACCTGCCTGCCTCTTTCTTTGTATGCCACTGGTTCGTTTCAGCGCACAACTGATTGCCAAAATTTTACCGCAAGATGAAACCATGGCTATTTATAGTGAAGAGTTAATTGGACGTACTGCAGTGATTGTTTTGGGTGAGGCAAAGCAAAATTATCCTGCTCAGGCTAAAGTTTCAGACCAGTATGGCAAAACCCATTATATTTTGGTCGAACCTGAGCAAAACGAAACCTTTACACAAGGTCAATCTGTTGTCTTAACACAAAAAACCAAGATTGGTTTTCAAGCCAATCCAAATTTATAATTTTTGATTTACATTAAATACAACTATAGATATAGAGAATCCACAAAATGTTAGACATAATTCCAAGCGGTATTTTGGTCACGACTGCTGTGATCTTCACAGCTTTTATTTTTATTGGCTTTATCCTTGCTCGCTTATACCAGCGTTCTAGCAAAGAAATATCATTTGTTCGTACTGGCTTTGGCGGTGAAAAAGTAATTTTAGGGGGCGGTGCAATTGTCCTACCTGTATTGCATGAAATTATCCCCGTCAATATGAATACCCTACGTCTTGAAGTTCGTCGCGCAGATGATCAAGCCTTAATTACCCGCGACCGTATGCGCGTAGATGTCATGGCTGAATTCTATGTTCGGGTTAAGCCTACAGCTGAATCTATTGCAACCGCGGCACAAACACTGGGCCAAAAAACCATGTCACCCAATGAACTCAAAAATTTGGTGGAAGGTAAGTTTGTCGACTCTCTGCGTGCTGTCGCCGCCGAAATGGCCATGGAAGAATTACATGAAAAGCGCGTGGACTTTGTACAAAAAGTACAGCAAGTGGTTTCTGAAGATTTACATAAAAATGGCTTAGAACTTGAAACCGTTTCTTTAACAGGTTTAGACCAAACAGGGTTTAAATACTTCAACCCGCAAAATGCTTTTGATGCTGAAGGTCTAACAAAATTAACTGAAACAATTGAAGACCGTCGTCGTAAGCGCAACGAAATTGAACAAGACGCTGATCTTGCCATTCGAACCAAAAACTTGCAGGCAGAACAAGCACGTATGCAAATTGTGCGCGAAGAAGAATATGCCAAGCTACAGCAAGAGCGTGAAATTTCCATTCGTCGTGCTGAGCAATTGGCAGAAATAGCAGCGCAAGAAGCAGCCAAAAAACGTGAAGCGGAAGAAGCACAAATTGCAGCAGAACGTGAAGTTGACCTAAAACGCATTACTGCTGCCCGCGATGTTGAAAATCAAAATATTCAAAAAGCACAAATTATTGAACAGGCGCAAGTCGAACAGAAAAAAACCATTGAATTGGCTGAACAAATTCGCGCCATTGCTGTTGCAGAAAAATCACGTGAAGAATCCGAGGCCAAAGCATCGGCTGACCGTGCCCGTGCAGAAGCTGTAAAAGCCGAAGAAGAAGTCATTACCGTGCGTCAAATTCAGCAAGCAGAACGTCAAAAAGCCGTTGAACTAGTAGCTGCTAAACAAGCTGCTGAAAAAGAGGCAATTGCCATTACAGTCGCTGCCGAAGCAGGTAAACAAGCCGCTGCCGATGATGCAGAAGCTGTCCGTATTGCTGCTGAAGCCTCTGCTGAACAAGCACGCTTAAAAGCCAAAGGTGAAGCTGATGCTAAAATACTTCTAGCGCAAGCCATGGAAAAACAATATCAAGTTGATGCAGAAGGTACACGTGCCGTCAATGAAGCCAATAATGTTCTTTCAGCTGAACAAATTGAAATGCAAATTCGCTTGGCCATGTTGAAATACTTGCCAGAAATTATCCGTGAAAGCGTAAAACCAATGGAAAATATTGACGATATTAAAATTCTGCAAGTAAATGGCCTGCATGGTAGCCATACAGCATCGTGCCAAGGTGATGCACAACATGATAGCAACAATGTGGCGTTGTCTGACCAAGTGGTAAATAGTGCCCTGCGCTATCGCTCACAAGCGCCATTAATTGACAGCTTAATGAGTGAGTTAGGTATTCATGGTGGCGATATTAATGGCTTTACACAAAGTTTAAAGCCAAAATCACCCAACTAATTCCATCCCAAAAAAATTAAAAGGCAACCAGAAGGTTGCCTTTTTTGCTCTCATCATCAAAACATAATTACCTACTGTCTTTATGATTATGCTAAATATTCGCATGATTTAGTAAATAATCATCTTAAAATTAGGCAAAAAAAGAGAACCCAAAGGTTCCCTCTTTTTATCTAAATAACAATTTAGGCCAAACCTTTATCCTTGAGCAACTGGAACATCGTCGATCCCAACTCTGCAGGGCTACGCGTATACGCCATACCTGCTTTTTCAAAGGCTAAAAACTTTTCCTCAGCGGTTCCTTTACCGCCAGAAATAATAGCGCCTGCATGCCCCATACGCTTGCCTTTCGGGGCAGTCACACCTGCAATATAACCCACAACTGGCTTAGTCACGTTGGATTGAATATATTCGGCAGCTTCTTCTTCTGCTGTCCCACCAATTTCACCAATCATAATAATGGCTTCAGTTTGTGGATCTTCTTGGAACAGTTTCAAGCAATCAATTTGGTTCATACCCGGAATTGGGTCACCACCAATACCAATACACGTTGACTGACCCAAACCCAGTTTGGTGGTTTGTGCAACCGCTTCATAGGTCAAGGTGCCTGAACGTGAAATAATCCCAATTTTACCCGCTTGATGGATATGACCTGGCATAATACCAATCTTACATTCACCCGGTGTAATGATACCTGGACAGTTTGGGCCAATCAGACGTGCACCATTACCATTGGTTTCAAGGTAACGCTTGGCTTTAAGCATATCTAAAGTTGGTACACCTTCAGTGATGACCACAATAAGCCCAACACCTGAATCTACCGCTTCAATAATTGAATCCAATATAAACGGTGCAGGTACATAAATCACTGTCGCATCTGCACCGGTCGAATTCACAGCTTCTTGCATAGTGTTAAATACAGGTAAATCTAGATGCGTTGTGCCCCCCTTACCCGGTGTCACACCACCGACGACTTTTGTACCATAATCCAGTGCTTGTGCTGAATGGAATGTACCATTTTTACCTGTAAAACCTTGTACCAATACTTTGGTGTCTTTATTAATTAATACGCTCATATTGATACTCCTTACGCTTTTACTGCAGCAACAATTTTTTCTGCGGCATCTGACAAACCATTTGCAGAAATAAGTTTTAGACCTGATTCATCAAGTAATTTAGCACCCAGTTCTGCATTATTTCCTTCCAAACGCACAACCACAGGTACGGTCACATTTACTTCTTGAACCGCTGCAATAATTGCTTCAGCAATCATGTCACAACGTACAATTCCACCGAAGATATTAATCAATACACCTTGTACAGAGCTATCTGCCAAAATAATTTTAAAGGCTTCAATCACACGGCCTTTGGTTGCACCGCCACCAACATCAAGGAAGTTGGCAGGCTGACCACCATACAGTTTAATGATGTCCATGGTTGCCATTGCAAGACCCGCACCATTGACCATACAACCAATATTGCCTTCAAGGGCAACGTAGTTCAAATCAAATTCAGAGGCTTTGAGCTCACGTTCATTTTCTTGTGACTTGTCACGTAGTGCAGCAATTTCAGGTAAGCGATACAACGCATTTGAGTCAATTCCCACTTTGGCATCGACACATAAAATATCGCCATTTTCACGCACAGAAAGTGGGTTGATTTCAAATAAAGCAAAGTCATTTTCAATGAACGCTTGATAGGCTGCAGACATGATTTTTACAAATTGATTGACTTGCCCATCTTTTAAGTTCAACTGAAATGCAACTTCACGTGCTTGAA
The DNA here is from genome assembly GCF_001707755.1 of Acinetobacter celticus. Lineage (GTDB taxonomy): Bacteria > Pseudomonadota > Gammaproteobacteria > Pseudomonadales > Moraxellaceae > Acinetobacter > Acinetobacter celticus. The sequence goes on from NZ_MBDL01000011.1 coordinate 43,631, forward strand.
ATGGCAATAAACCAACCAATGGGTCTACTTCAACTTTAATAATTTTTTCTGGGGTTTCTTCAGCGACTTTTTCAATTTCGACACCACCCTCAGTCGACGCCATAAAAGTGACACGACGGCTTGAACGATCCACCACTGCACCCAAGTACAATTCGCGCTCTACAGGATAAACGTCTTCTGCAACCAAAATACTGTTAACCGGTTGACCATTGGCATCTGTTTGATATGTGACTAATCGTGTACCAATAATACTGTTGGCATAGTCGGCTGCTTCCTGAGCCGTTTTAACTACTTTCACACCGCCCGCTTTACCGCGACCACCTGCATGAACTTGCGCTTTTAATACTGCAAATTTACCACCAAGTTGTTCAAAAGCCTGGACTGTTTCTTCTGCATTGGTTGCAAGGATACCTTCTTGAACAGGCATACCATATTTTTTTAATAGCGCTTTCGCTTGATATTCGTGTAAGTTCATTTTTTACCTTTTTACTGTTTTTTCGCTTTGTTATGACCCATTAAAGCCCAGACATCCGTCAAAGCAGCTTTAACCTTTTTTAAATCTCAAAATATTTCTTATCTTTATTTTTAGATGATTGTTCCCATAAATACAACCATCAAATGTAAAAAGAGCGACCTTAGCCGCTCTTTTTTTCATCTTATTTGCGTTTACGCTGAATCGCGTGAATCGCACGTCCATCGACAGCAAGTGCTGCTTCATGAACCACTTCAGAGAATGTTGGATGACCAAAAGTCATCAATTGTAAATCCTCTACAGAAGATACAAACTCAAGCGCAATCATACCTTGGTGTACAATATCAGACGCAGCAGGCCCAATCACGTGCATGCCGAGTAAACGATCTGTTTTCGCATCAGCAACAAACTTCACAAAACCAGCATTTTCACCAGCAGCCATGGCACGACCATTGGCAGCAAAACCGAATTGACCAGTTTTCACTTCATGGCCTTTATCAATAGCTTGCTGTTCAGTTAAACCAACCCACGCCGCTTCTGGGTGTGTGTAAATTACTGAAATGATTGTGTCGTAGTTCACTTGTGCTGCATGACCGTGCATACGTTCAACAGCCATTACGCCTTCTTCCATTGCTTTATGTGCAAGCATTGGACCACGTACCAAGTCACCAATTGCATATACGCCTTCAACTGAAGTTGCACACCAATCGTTCACTTCAACCAAACCACGTTCAGTCAGTTTGATACCACAATCATCAGCCAATAGACCTTCAGCGTATGCACGACGACCCACACAAACAATCAATTTATCGAAAGTTTGAGTTTTATCTTCGCCACCTTGGGTGTACTGAACAGTAACTTCAGAGCCATTCACTTCTGTGCCAGCAACTTTCGCGCCTACACGGATATCAAGACCCTGTTTAGTCAACAGTTTTTGGTAGTCTTTTGCCAAGGCTTTATCAGCCATTGGTAAGAATGCATCCATTGCTTCAAATACAACAACTTCCGCACCTAAACGACGCCAAACTGAACCAAGTTCAAGACCAATCACACCTGCACCAATCACACCTAAACGCTTAGGTACTTCTTGGAATTCAAGTGCGCCCGTTGAATCAACAATGATATTTTGATCAACAGGTGCTGATGGAATATTGATTGGTACAGAACCAGTCGCAAGAATGACAAATTTCGGTTCTAAAACTTGAGTTTCACCTTCGTGAGATACAAACTCAACTTTTTTACCCGCAAGCAACTTACCCGTACCTTTTAACCACTCGATACCGTTACCTTTTAAAAGGCCATCGATACCCATCGTTAATTGGTCAACGATTTTGTCTTTACGCGCAAGTAATTTTGCAAGATCAAACTTCACGTCACCTGTGGTAATACCGTGATCATCTAAGTGATGCACTGTATCTTCATAACGATGTGAAGAATCAAGTAATGCTTTAGAAGGGATACAACCCACGTTTAGGCATGTACCGCCTAGTGAAGGTTTACCCTTATGAATACGTTTTTCGATGCAGGCAACTTTAAAGCCTAACTGAGCAGCGCGGATAGCAGCTTCATAACCGCCTGGGCCACCACCAATTACAACAAGATCAAACTGTTGAGACATGTGTATCTCCAAAAACAGGCTTAGAGGATCGCTCTAAGCCCATAGATTTATTCTGAAGTATTAAAGATCAAGGATGAGTCGAGCTGGCTCTTCTAACAATTCTTTGATTGTTACAAGGAAACCTACAGCTTCTTTACCATCGATTAAACGGTGATCATAAGAAAGCGCTAAATACATCATTGGTAAAATTTCAACTTGACCATTCACAGCCATAGGACGCTCTTGGATTTTATGCATACCCAAGATTGCTGTCTGTGGTGTATTCAAAATTGGCGTAGAAAGCAATGAACCGAAAGTACCACCATTAGTAATAGTGAATGTACCGCCAGTCATATCTTCAATACCTAATTTACCGTCACGCGCTTTACCAGCGTATGCACGAATACCGTTTTCAACTTCAGCATAGTTCATACGGTCAGTATCACGAAGAACTGGAACAACTAGACCACGCTCAGAAGAAACAGCCACACCAATGTCATAGAAACCGTGATATACGATGTCGTTGCCATCAATAGATGCATTTACAGCAGGATAACGCTTAAGTGCTTCTGTTGCTGCTTTTACGAAGAAAGACATAAAGCCTAAACGTGCACCATGACGCTTTTCAAAAGCATCTTTATATTGGTTACGCATGTCCATGATTGGTTTCATGTTCACTTCGTTGAACGTTGTCAACATTGCTGTTTCTTGCGTTGCAGCAAGTAAACGTTCAGCAACACGCTTACGTAAACGCGTCATAGGAACACGTTTTTCGATACGCTCGCCAACAGCAACACTTAAAGGTGCAACAGCTGGTTTAGCTTGATGGTTCGCAACATCTTCTTTCGTGATGCGACCGCCACGGCCAGTACCAGATACGTCAGAAGCTGCAATACCAGTTTCAGTTAATGCTTTACGAACCGCAGGTGCTTGATCAGCAACAGGTTGAGCACGTTCTACCACTGGCGATGCGCCAGCTTCAGTTTGCGCAGCCGCTTGCTCTACTTTTGCTTCAGATTGAACAGCTTGAGTTGCAGCTGCACCAGAAAGTGCGCCTTCAGCAAACTGAGCAATAACTTCAGCAGAAAGCACTGTATCGCCTTCATTTTTAACAATAGATACAATCGTACCGTCTGCAGGAGCTACAACTTCCAATACAACTTTGTCAGTTTCAATATCACAAATCACTTCATCACGTGATACTGCTTCACCAGGTTGTTTGTGCCAAGTTGCAACTGTTCCGTCAGCAACTGACTCTGGGAATACCGGTGCTTTAATTTCGGTTGCCATTACTAAGAATCTCCTGTTATTCAGCTACGATCGCTAAAGCATCATTTACGAGCTGAGCTTGTTGTTTTGCATGCAAATATGGTGAACCGCACGCTGGCGCAGCTGAAGCTGGACGGCCTGCGAAGCTAATACGTACTTGTTTACCTAATTTCATCACATCATCATATAAACGAGGCGCGATGAATAACCAAGCACCTTGGTTTTTCGGTTCTTCTTGAGCCCAAACAATTTCAGTCACGTTTGGATAAGAAGCAAATACTTCAGCAATACGCTGTTCTGGGTACGGATACAATTGTTCAATACGCACAATTGCAGTGTTCGTTAATTCTTGCTCACGACGTTTTTCAAGCAAATCGTAGTAAACCTTACCACCACAAAGCACCAGACGTGTTACATCCGCTTTGTTGATTTGATCAATTTCATCAATCACAGTTTGGAATCGACCTGTTGCGAGTTCTTCCAAAGTAGACGTTGCAAGCTTATGACGAAGCAATGATTTCGGAGAAGTGATAATCATTGGTTTACGAATTGGACGAACCGCTTGACGACGCATTGCATGGTAAATCTGTGCAGGTGTAGTCGGTGTAATCACTTGCATGTTGTCTTCTGCACAAAGCTGTAAGAAACGCTCTAAACGTGCAGATGAATGCTCTGGACCTTGACCTTCATAACCGTGTGGAAGCAATAATGTTAAGCCACAAACACGTTCCCATTTGGTTTCACCCGATGAGATAAATTGGTCAATCACCACTTGCGCACAGTTTGCGAAGTCACCAAATTGTGCTTCCCAAATGATCAAGCTTTTCGGTAAAGTCGTTGAATAACCGTATTCGAAGGCCAACACTGCCATTTCTGACAAGAGTGAGTCATAAATTGCAGTACGTGGTTGATTTTCTTTCAAGTTACATAATGGAATGTAAGTTGAACCATCAACTTGGTTATGCAGTTTTGCATGACGATGTGAGAATGTACCACGACCAACGTCTTCACCCGTTAAACGGAATAAGTAACCTTCATCCAAAACAGTTGCATAAGCTAAAGTTTCAGCAGCACCCCAGTTTAATGGAATTTCGCCAGTTTGCATTTTAAGACGGTCGTCAATCACTTTAGAAACTTGACGTTGCATGACAAAGCCTTCTGGAAGCTCGCGCATTTTTGCGCCAAGTTCTTTCAAGCGTTCAATTGGGTAAGATGTATCCCAATCGTCTGTATAGTCATGACCTAAATACGGTGCCCAATCTACAAACATTTTAGTATTTGGTTCAAGGACTAAAGCATTTGCAACATGTTTGCCTGCTTCAAGGTCTGAACGGTACTGTTCAACCATTTGGTCTGCAGCAGCACGGTCAAGCACACCCTCTTGTACCAATTGATCAGCATAAAGCGTACGTGTAGTCGCTTTTTTGTTAATCACTTGATACATCATTGGTTGTGTTGCAGCTGGCTCATCTGCTTCGTTATGGCCACGACGACGGTAACAGAACATGTCAATCACAACGTCTTTACGGAACGTATGACGGAAATCATGTGCCAATTGAGCAATAAACATCACAGCTTCAGGATTATCACCATTTACATGGAAGATTGGTGCCTGAATCATTTTTGCAATGTCGGTACAGTATTCTGTAGAACGTGCATCGCGTGGATCAGATGTTGTAAAACCAACTTGGTTGTTTACCACAATATGCACAGTACCACCCACGGTATAACCGCGAGTTTGTGACATTTGGAAGGTTTCTTGGTTTACACCTTGGCCCGAAAATGCAGCATCACCATGTACAATCACTGGTAATACGTCATCACCGCCGATATCTTTACGACGAACTTGACGTGCACGAACAGAACCTTCAACAACTGGCCCAACAATTTCTAAATGCGATGGGTTAAATGCCAATGCCAAGTGAACTTCGCCACCTGGAGTCATTACATTTGAAGAAAAACCTTGGTGGTACTTAACGTCACCAGAACCTTTCTTATGAATTGATTTACCTTCAAACTCACCAAATAAATCAGCAGGGTTTTTACCCATAATGTTTACAAGTAAATTTAAACGGCCACGGTGAGGCATACCAATGACAACTTCTTTACAGCCCACAGTACCTGCGCGCTGAATAAGCTCATTCACCATAGGAATGAATGATTCGCCACCTTCTACACCAAAACGTTTTGCACCAACGAATTTATTACCTAAATATTTCTCAAGGCCTTCAGCTGCAGTCAAACGTTCTAAAACATGTTTTTTCTGTTCTGCATTGAAACCAAATTGACCACGTGCACCTTCAAGGCGTTGCTGAATCCAACGTTTCTCTTTGGTGTCTACAATGTGCATGTATTCAACGCCAATAGAAGAACAATAAATTTCTTCCATGGCCTTAACCATTTCACCTAATGTAGCTTCAGACTTACCAATCGCCAAGTTGCCTGTATTAAACGGTGTGTCTAAATCAGACTGCGTTAAACCATGCGTTGCAAGATCTAAATCAGGCACGATTTCACGCTTAGCCAAACCTAATGGATCAAGCTTTGCTTTTTGATGACCACGGTTACGGTAAGCAGCAATGAGTTGTAACACGCCAATTTGACGTTGACCGTGCTCTGAACTTACTGCACTTTGCACAACAGCTTGAACACGATTTGAATTACGACCCAATAATAGGAATTGCTCACGTACATTGCTGTGTGGTTGATCACCTTTAGGGAATTTATCGAAGTATGCACACCAGTCAGCTTCTACTGAGTCTGGAGCTATCAAATACTGCTCATAAAGTTCTTCAATATACGCTGCACTGTCAGCGGAAAGTTCAGTGTCAAGACGCAGTGCGTCAGCAACTTCTTGCATTTGTGGACCCATTTCCTATTGCAAAAACATTTCAGGATGCTTTTTAAGCGAACCCATGATTAATAACGTCAAATTGGTAATATGACATTAGTCCCCATTAGGCGTCAGCCATGAGGCGCGTTATCACTACATTAGGATTTCCCAATGTGATCAATGAACAATAAGGCCCCTCAGCGGCACCATTACTCATTATTATACCTAGCCAAAACCAGGCAATTTTTTGCAAATCGTCTTAGAAAAAATAATTCAAGCGCCTTACTTTGTCTAAATCGACTTTCATTACATGTATAGATTGCCTAGAAAACCTTAAATGTTGAAAATATGTACATTCTCATCACCCAAATTTCACCTACAGGAATGCCGTAAATGCTAACACGTTCTGCTATTTTCAATTGATTTTTTTGACACATACCTTCCATAAATTAGCGAAATACAATATCAATATTTTCCTCTAACCTATGGTGCTGTATAAAAAAGTATCTTTCAATTTAGACAAAGGTCTAAACTGACAAAAACCCTTTACACCAAAGAGAGCATTCTCTCTTTCTAACAACCAACAGACGTTATATGATAACATTTTCACCGTCTATTGACAGGGCAAAAGGTCAACTTGCAACAATTATTAACCAGCCAACTTCTATTTCTTAAAATTAATACTTAATTCATCCATCAAAAACCCAAACAACATTCAATAGTTGATTTTCTCCACCACATCTCACTGCGAAACAACCATTACTTATAAAAACTTGGCAAGCCACCTGCCCCACTTAAAAATGAATCAGATATAAAAAAAGCGCACCCGAAGATGCGCTTTTTTCTGTCAAGCAGATTAACCTGCGTGATCAAACATCATACTACGGATGTGACCAATTGCTTTTGTCGGGTTCAAACCTTTAGGGCAAACAGACACACAGTTCATGATGCCTTTACAACGGAACAAAGAGAATGGGTCATCAAGACGAGCCAAACGCTCTTGAGTTGCTGTATCACGCGAATCAATAATGAAACGGTATGCATTCAACAATGCTGATGGACCTAAGAATTTATCCGGATTCCACCAGAACGATGGGCATGCAGTTGAACAACATGCACACAGGATACATTCATACAAACCATCTAAGTGTTCACGCTCTTCTGGAGACTGTAAACGCTCTTTTGCTGGCGCTGGTTGGTTATTGATCAAGAATGGATGAATTTTGTCATACTGATCGTAAAACTGATTCATATCCACAATTAAGTCTTTTACAACAGGTAAACCAGGTAAAGGACGAACTGTAATCACTTCAGGTAAATCGTTTAGGTTCCAAAGACACGCTAAACCATTTTTACCATTGATGTTTACACCATCAGAACCACAAATACCTTCGCGGCATGAACGACGGAACGTTAACGTTTCATCCTCTACTTTCAACGCAAGAAGCGCATCAAGCAACATACGATGCTTATCCGTCAATTCAAGCTTGAACGTTTGCATGTATGGTGCTTTATCCTTATCAGGATCGTAGCGGTAGATATTAAATGTACGAATGCCTCTACTCATCTTACTTCTCCCAATTAGAATGTACGTGGTTTAGGTGGAATTGCATCAACCGATAACGGTTTGTAGCGCACAGGTTTATACTCTAGACGGTTGTCTGAAGAGAACCATAACGTGTGTTTCATCCACTCATCATCACGACGACCGTAAGAGTAAGTTGGGTGATCAGGTGGTAATTCAAAATCTACCACTGTATGTGCACCACGACATTCTTTACGAGCTGCTGCAGAGATTAACGTTGCTTTTGCAACTTCATACAAGTTTTCAACTTCTAATGCTTCAACACGTGCTGTATTGAACACTTTAGATTTGTCTTTCAAATGAATGTTACGTACGCGAGGTTCGATTGCAAGAATCTGTTTCACACCTTCATCAAGAAGCGCAGATGTACGGAATACACCAGCATGGTCTTGAACGATGTCACGGATTGCATCTGCAACTTCTTGTGCATTTTCACCTGATGTTGAGTCATCTAGTAACGCAACACGCTTGTAGGTGCTTTCAAGTACAGTTGTTGGAAGCGGTTGATACTCATCACCATGATGTTTAGTCACATAGTCGATGATGTGTTCGCCAGCAGCTTTACCAAATACAACCAAGTCAAGCAGTGAGTTTGTACCTAAACGGTTTGCACCATGTACAGACACGCAAGAACATTCACCAATGGCATAAAAACCTTTAATTGGTTTGGTATAGTTGCGGTCGCCACCGTTTGTAGAATAAACATCTGACGCTGGGCTATAACCCGCTTCAAAGTTTGTATCTGCAACACCTTCAGGAACAACAACTTGGCCATGAATATTCGTCGGAATACCACCCATTTGATAATGGATTGTTGGTACTACTGGAATTGGCTCTTTGGTAATATCCACGTTTGCGAATTTTTTACCAATTTCAAATACAGATGGTAAACGCTTCATGATGGTTTCGGCACCTAAGTGCGTCATATCAAGCAAGATGTAGTCTTTTTTCGGACCACAACCACGACCTTCTTTAATTTCTTGGTCCATAGAACGTGATACGAAGTCACGCGGTGCCAAGTCTTTCAAAGTTGGTGCATAGCGTTCCATGAACGGCTCACCCGAATCGTTACGAAGGATTGCACCTTCACCACGACAACCTTCGGTTAACAATACGCCTGCGCCCGCTACACCCGTTGGGTGGAACTGCCAGAATTCCATATCTTGTAATGGAATACCTGCACGAGCAGCCATACCAAGACCGTCACCAGTATTGATATAAGCATTGGTAGATGCACGGTAAACACGACCCGCACCACCTGTTGCGAACAATGTCGCTTTACCTTGGAATACTGCAATTTTACCCGTTTCTTGGTCAATTGCTGTAACACCGAGCACGTCGCCTGCTTCGTTACGAATTAAATCAAGTGCGATCCATTCTACGAAGAATTGAGTACCCATTTTCACGTTACTTTGATAAAGCGTATGAAGAAGCGCGTGACCTGTACGGTCAGCAGCAGCACATGCACGTGGAACCGCTTTTTCACCGTAGTTTGCAGAGTGACCGCCGAATGGGCGTTGGTAAATCGTACCATCTGCGTTACGGTCAAAAGGCATACCCAAGTGTTCTAATTCATAAACCACTTGAGGTGCTTCACGACACATAAATTCAATCGCGTCTTGGTCACCTAACCAATCCGAACCTTTAACTGTGTCATAAAAATGGTAGTGCCAATTATCTTCTTGCATATTACCAAGAGATGCACCAATACCACCTTGCGCAGCAACAGTATGTGAACGTGTTGGGAAAACTTTAGTCAGAACAGCAACTTTCAAACCAGCTTGAGCAAGTTGGTACGAAGCACGCATACCTGAACCACCACCACCTACGATAACTGCATCGAAAGTTTGGTGCGGAATATTTGTGTAATCTTCTTTAGGGGATATAGCGCCCATGATATTTTCCTATCAATTTGCCCAAAAAATCTGGATCGCCCAGATTGCGTATGCAAATACAGCAATAATCACTGCTGAAGTCAGCACCAAGCGTAAACCTGAAGCAACAGGACCCATTGCGCGAGTCGTCACATAATCTGTGAAAACTTGCCACATACCGATCCATGCATGCGCAACTAGAGATAAGACTGCCAACAAAGATAAAATCTTCATTGGTAATGTCATCATAAAGCCATACCACTGTTCAAAGTTAAATCCGCCATTACAAAGGATCCAACCAAATACCACAACGGTATAAACAGCTAATACCACAGCACTCAAACGCTGGATAAACCAATCGCGAGAACCTGAACCCGAAAAACCAGTAGCACTTTTCATTAGAGTACGATCCATACAAATGCTGCAACAATACCGATTGCAGACAAAATTAATGCGATAGTAGATGCTACTCGGCCACTTTGCAGTTCTTCGGCAATCCCTTGGTCAGCAAGTAAATGCTTAATACCTGCAATAAAGTGGAAAATTAAGCCAGCTACAAATACCCATACGACAAAGCGCACAATGAAGCCACCAAGGATTGCTTGAACTTGAGCAAAACCTTCTGGTGAAGACAATGATTTGTCTAAAAGCCACAAAAGTACCGGTACGAGTAAAAATACGATGACACCAGAAAGACGGTGTAGAATTGATGCAATAGCCACAGGGGATTTTAAGTTTACTTCTAAAACTTGACCCATGGACAAATTGACAGGTCTGTTGCTTTTCACAGCGGGCATCCTGTAAGTAAAAACTCCATCCGGAGTTTGTTGGAATTAATTCGAAGGAAAGCTGGCATTGTCCGACCAATATATACCAAAAATAGTGGTCAAACGTTTAACGACACTGAATTATAAAACGTGAACTATCAAAATACAAACAATGGCATTTGCTTAATATCACAAAAAAGCCTTAAATAAGAATCATTAACAACAATATTGCGCTTCACAAGACAAAAAAACTCTATCAAAAATAGACTATGTTATTGGTTTTACAATATTAAATTAAAATGTGCTGAATGGTTTTTCGTATTAGAATGTTTTTTTAAAATTTAGACTAAAGATGAACAAAGACAACCCTTTAAATCCCTTTTTATTTTATAACCGCATAGAATATTTACCAATCTCTTATTTAAAAAATAAATGTTCAGTATTTATTTAAAATAATAATTATTTAATATCATGAAGCGAAATAAACACTTAGTTTGTGCATAACTTTCTTAAACATGAAAAACCTGCATAGATAAACAGCAAAAATCACCATTCAACAACCAACACAGATTAAAAAACAATCAAAACCCACACCTCAATGAGTCATTTTTTAACCAAACAGACTTTTAAACAACAGGGACTTATCGCTTTTTAATATGAATAAGAATACATCACTCACAAAAGCCAAAGCACTGTAAGTTACGAAATTTATAACAATTTAAGCAACAAACCCTCTTAGTATCTGCTAGGCACTCATAGGTTTTATCAATTAAAAATTGCTTACAATTGAAGCAGCAAAGCATCCCCCTACTGCACCTAGTGAACAATTTAACTTATTATACTGATCCGGTGCTGTGATTTTATTCAGTTTTTACCGGAATAATTTTCGACTCCACATCTGTGTAAAAGTCACTTTATCCATAAGTATAATTGACAAAATTTCAGTTCTCTCTAATCTTAGAGCAAATTTTTGATCCGTCTGATTCGTGTATTAAAAGATTAGCACTGCGAGTCAGAAAAACATTCACCAGGACAGGAGATCTATTGCATGTCTGAAGCAACTGGCAAGAAAGCCGTTTTACAGCTTGATGGCAAAGAAATTGACTTACCAATTTACAGCGGCACATTGGGCCCAGATGTAATCGACGTTAAAGATGTATTGGCCGCAGGTCACTTCACTTTTGATCCTGGTTTTATGGCTACTGCAGCATGCGAGTCTAAAATCACTTTCATTGACGGCAACAAAGGTGTTCTTTTACACCGTGGTTACCCAATTGACCAGTTAGCGACTAAAGCAGATTACTTAGAAACTTGCTATTTATTGCTAAATGGCGAGCTTCCTACTCCTGAACAAAAAGAAGAGTTTGATGCTAAAGTTCGTAACCACACCATGGTTCACGATCAAGTTAGCCGTTTCTTCAACGGTTTCCGCCGTGATGCTCACCCAATGGCGATTATGGTTGGTGTAGTTGGTGCGCTTTCTGCGTTCTATCACAACAACTTAGACATTGAAAATGTTGATCACCGTGAAATTACAGCAATTCGTTTAATTGCTAAAGTTCCTACGCTTGCTGCGTGGAGCTACAAATATACTGTTGGCCAACCATTCATGTATCCGCGTAACGACTTAAGCTACGCTGAAAACTTCTTGTACATGATGTTTGCTACACCTGCAGACAAAGACTACAAAGTTAACCCTATTCTTGCAAAAGCAATGGATCGTATCTTTACGCTTCATGCTGACCATGAACAAAATGCGTCAACGTCTACAGTACGTTTAGCTGGTTCTACTGGCGCTAACCCTTATGCATGTATCGCTGCTGGTATCTCTGCACTTTGGGGCCCTGCTCACGGTGGCGCGAACGAAGCTGTTCTTAAGATGCTTGATGAAATCGGCACTGTAGAAAACGTTGCTGGCTTCATGGAAAAAGTGAAAACTAAAGAAGTTAAACTGATGGGCTTCGGTCATCGTGTTTACAAAAACTTCGATCCACGTGCAAAAGTAATGAAAGAGACTTGCGACGAAGTGCTTAGCGCGCTTGGTATCAACGATCCTCAACTTGCGCTTGCAATGGAACTTGAACGCATTGCGTTGTCTGATGAATACTTCATCAAACGTAACCTATATCCTAACGTAGACTTCTACTCAGGTATCATCCTTAAAGCGATTGGTATCCCAACAGAAATGTTTACTGTTATTTTCGCGCTTGCACGTACTGTTGGTTGGATCAGCCACTGGTTAGAAATGCACAGCGGTCCTTACAAAATCGGCCGTCCTCGTCAGCTTTACACTGGCGAAACGCAGCGCGATATCCAAGGTCGTTAATTCGAAAGAATGATCCGATATAAAAAAACCGCCTTTATGGCGGTTTTTTTATATCTCAAATTTTCATCAAAACTCTAAATCATAATCTTTTAAATTGAGTTGTTTTAAGCGACTTTTTAATGTAGCTAAAGACCATGGCCAAGCAGCAAAATTTTTGCCATTTTCATCTAAATAATAACTTTTACAACCGCCACTGTTAAATACTGTGGTCTGTAAATGCTTTTGCACTTGCTCATTGTGTTGTTTGATGACTTTGGGTTTCACATTAAACTTGGTAAATTGATACTCTTTCATCTGTAAAAGACCACTTACAATATAGTCGACCTGTGCTTCTGCAATTCCAATAAATGAATCGTATACCAAAATACTCGGGCCCAAAATTAAAAATGCATTCGGCACATCTGCAATACTTGCCCCTAAATAAGCTTCTGGAGAACTATTTTTCCACAGCTCCGACAGCAACTGTCCTTTGTTATTACGCACTCGCTTACCAATAGGTGGATGCGACACTTCAAAGCCTGTCCCCCAAATAATCACATCCACCTCATGTTGCTGACCATTCGATGCAATGAGTGTATTGCCCTGTACCTCCACCAAACCATGTGGAATTAAGTCTGTATTTGACTGTTGTAGTGCAGGATAATAATTATTGGCAAATAATAAACGCTTACAACCTATATCAAAATTGGGCGTGACCGCTTCACGTAATACGTGATCTTGAATCTGTAGTTTTAAAAGCTGTTTCCCCAAGAAATTAATGGGTGCTAAAGCCTGAGGATGACGTAAACCGAAATTTATCCCATTCAATATTTGCGCGACCGTACCGCGCCATAACCTTTGAATCTGTGGAAATTGCGTAATCAAACTTTTTGCTGAACTGTTGAGTGTCATATCTGCTTTTGGCAACACCCACGGTGCTGTGCGCTGAAAGACATAAAGTTGTTTTACCAAGGGCTGAATTTGTGGCACAAACTGAATTGCCGATGCACCTGTACCAATGACAGCCACTCGCTTACCTGTTAAATCATAGTCATGATTCCAACGTGCAGAATGAAATATTTCACCCTGAAAGCTTTCAATACCTTTGAGTTTTGGCATTGAAGGTTCAGTAATTGGCCCAGTGCCAAACACCACGGTTTTAGCCCAAAAATCCCCTTGAGATGTCTGAAGCTTCCAACACTGTTGCTTTTCTTGCCATGTGGCATCGAGTAATTCATGGTTCAGAAGAATTTTTTCTTGTAGTTGAAATATCTGCACAACTTTTTCAAGATAATTGAGAATTTCAGGTTGTTTAGCAAACAGATTGCTCCACTCATAACTTGGCGCAAAAGAAAACGAATACAGCGCAGAGGGCACATCACATCCACAGCCCGGATAGGTATTTTCACGCCATGTGCCACCAACGCGACTGGCTTTTTCTAACACGACATAATGATCATAGCCAACTTGCTGTAACTTATGTGCGGTCGCAATACCCGATATCCCTGCACCAACCACAATTGTGTCATAGGTTTTTGTTTTAGCAGATAATATACATCTTCTTTTTGCTGTTCTGTCGCTTTAGCACGACGCTTAGCAATGGTTTTTTTTACAGAGGTTTTTTCTGTCGTTTTAGACCCTGTATCTGATAAATTTTCGGTATCTAATGAAGTCGGCATATTCATCATGAAGCCCCCACTTTTTTAATATAAGTATTAAATAAGGGATATCCAACGCCCAATAACTTAGCATACAGTTGTGGCGAAATTCGTTTCATCCACCAAAATAATTTAGCATCAGGCTGCGGTATAGTGTACAGCTTGTTGGCATCAAGCTGATTGAGCGTTTTTTTTGCCACTTGATCACTATCGATAAAAGCATGATTCATCAGTAATTGATCCGCCAAACCTGAATAACTTTTCGGTAAGCGTCCATTTTTCATAATATTGGTTGGCACCAATGTCGGACACAACACATTGACACGAATATTGGCACTGCGTAATTCAGCCGATAGTGTTTCAGACAAAGCCAACACACTGGCTTTGGTCACGTTATATGCAGTCATTTCAGGCGCAGCAGTAAAACCCGCAGCCGAAGCTACATTAATTATAGCGCCAAAACCTTGCTGTTTAAATTGAGGCACAAAATAGTGGCAACCATGAATGACTCCCCAAAGGTTGACATGCATACACCATTGCCAATCCTCTAAACTCACTTCATCAAATTTCCCACCCAAACCCACACCTGCATTATTAATCAGCAAGGTCACAGGATGACCCAATAGTTGCTCTGCCTGTTCCGCCAAAGCCTTCACATCCTCCTTCAGCCCTACATCACATTGCACGGCGTAAGCATTCGATGAGGTAAGTGATTGAATTAGGTTGACCGTTTCTTGCGCTGTTTCAAGATGAATATCGGCACAAACCACCGTGCCTCCACGACGTGCTAATTCCATTGCAAAACTACGGCCAATTCCACTACCCGCGCCTGTAACGACAGCATACGCTTGCTGACTGGGTGCAATTTTCTTAGAAAAAAATCCCATAACTAATCCTCTTTTATTTTTATACTTTTAGTGTAGGTGTAAATTCTTTAACAAAATAAGGGGCAAGCACGCCATTATCTGCATTTAATAAGCGTTCTTTGTAATAGGCTAAAAAATCAGAAGTATCGTAATCATTCGGATGAAAACTTGGACGTAAATAATCAAAAATATGTTTCCAACTACTGCCATATACGCCATCTTTCAAACCGAAAATCAGCTGAAAACTACGGGGCATATCTTTCCAATATTGCCAACGAATTAAATTTTTAGGTTCTCGGTAAAATGGCACCAATAGCGATGCCGCTGAAATCAGCACTAAAATGGTGATTAAGGCAGGAAAAAAACCTGCTATACGTAGCGCATAATTATTCGAAAGATTTTGGAAGACATCATAAGCAATATCTTTATGTTCTGATTCTTCCAACATGTGCCACATCCAAATAGCGCGTTGCTTTTCATCTTGTGAGCTAAAAAATACCTGCTCATGATTCATCATGTATTCAGCCAATACGGCTGTAAAATGCTCAATACCAGCCATTAAGGACAACTTCATTGGTTGTGGTAAACGATTAAAACCATAGTCAAACACCCATCCTGCCAAAGTCCTAAACAGCTTTACGGGCAAGTCTTTTTCCATGTAGGCATCATTGAGTTCTTCATGCAGTTTGGAATGTAGCGCTTCCTGACCAATCAGTGAGCTTACACGTTGTTTTAAGCGCGCATCTTGAAGTAAATCACGATGATAACGTGCTGTATCAATCACCAAATCTTCACCATAGGTCAAAAAAATGGATAATGAGGCAAAATAAGCACTGGCAAGCTCAGCATTCATATAAAATTTGGGATCAATCTTTGCCGACTCAAAATCAAAATTCATGTGGCGAATAGGAATAATGGAAGATTGCTTTTGCGCATCGAACTGCGAAAGCGCAAACACCTTGTTGAATGTTTTTTTTATGGGGTGAATGAATTGCATAGCTTTTACTCTTTTTAGGTTCGCATCCACTTTGCGAAAAATAGACTACCCAAGCGCTCTTGCGACTCAGAGTGATCTTAAAAAAGTAATCCATGCCTGAATCATTGCCATTTGCAAAAAGGGTCTTTGAATTGGCAAATACTACCGACACTAAAAATTGTCTTACAAAACATCCGATAACTACGCACAATATGCCAGATTCATATCAATGCGGGTCAGCCTGTTTTTTAGTCGCAGTTGCGAAATTTAACGCTTTTAAAAAACCACACCGACAGAAGTTTGCTATCTTAAAGATAAGTTCTTATTGTTATTTTCTTTATGTATTATTTTTTTCCGCTTGTTATTCGATTATTAAAATTAGAACGTTTTCAATGTCGCAATTTAACTGCGGGCGAAATCTCATTGTGTAAAACCGTATTTGCAGATTTAATTGACTACAGCACGGTTAAAGTGATGAATCACCCTTATTTACCATGGCAAGCCAAACATGTGGTGATGGCACCCCGTGGCTATATTCATGCACGATCACCCAATTACAGCCAAGACTACTCACGTGAAAGTCCTGCTTATCAAGGGCTATTCATTCATGAGATGGCGCATATTTATCAATATCAACAACATATTCATGTATTTCTGCGTGGTGCACTTTTACAAAGTGCTTTTTTCTTAAGTTTTCGTAAATACAATCCTTATATTTATAAACTCAAAGCCAATAAAGCCTTTTTTGACTACAACATAGAACAACAAGGCGACATTGCCCGCGACATTTTTTTTAAACGTATTCGCAACATTATATTAAAACCATAATTCAGAACTTTTTAAATACATCCCCTGTTCACTCCCCGAAAAATATGTTTTTAAAATTAAGCTTAAATTCACGCTTCTGATGTATTCTTCAACAAGATAAAGCTGTATATTCAACTCGATACATCCTTAAAACCGTACCATCTGTGCTTAGTATAGAAAAATCTGGAATTGCCACTAGTATCTGAGTCCAACTCAGCTAAAATAGCTCTAGCATTAAATTTGTATACTGCGCAAAAATTGGTTTTATATCATAATTTTGATGATGTTTTTATTTAGGCCATTCAGGCACTCTTTTTAGTATCAAAATGCACGTTGCTGAATAATTATAACGATAAAAAATCAGTATTTAAGTGTGTTCACCCCTATAGGAATAGGACTTAGTCGGAATGAATAGTTTTAAAATTGCACTTGCTCAATTCTCTCCAGATACTGGCAACTTAACGGCAAATGCTGAAAAAATGCTGGAACAGGCAAATGAAGCGAAAAAACAAAATGCCGATATTATTGTTTTTCCAGAACTCTCAACTGTAGGTTATCCTGCAGAAGACTTATTGCTTCGCCCAAGTTTAAACAAACGCACTAAACAAGCTTTTGAGAAATTAGCAGAAGTAAAAGACATTGTTCTTGTTTTTGGTTTTGTAAATCAAACTGAAGATGGACAGCGCTATAACTCGGCTGCGGTCATGAAAGATGGGCAGGTTTTAGGTATTTACAACAAACAAAACTTGCCGAATTACAGCGTTTTTGATGAAAAGCGCTACTTCAGTGAAGGTCATCAGCATTTAGTTTTTGAATATCTCGGTCATAAATTTGGTGTGCTTATCTGTGAAGACGCTTGGTCTTTACCAACCGTACAGCAGTTAGCGCAGTTAAATGTAGAAACGGCTTTGGTTTTAAATGCGTCCCCATATGAAGTGGGTAAACCACAGCATCGTATTGAGACCATGTCGGCACTAGCCAAACAAATGCATTTGAACTTGGTCTATTGCAACCAAGTTGGTGGTCAAGATGATTTAATCTTCGATGGCACCAGCTTTGTGATTGCGAAAGATGGTCAAGTCATTGTACAAGCCTCAAGCTTCAAAGAAGAGCTACATATCGCTGAATACGATGTCGCAGAGAAAGCCTTTAAAGTGGGCACGATTATGCCTGTTTTAGACACCATGGCTGAAATCTATCAAAGCTTAGTAATGGCAACCCGTGACTATGTACAACGTTCAGGTTTTTCTGGGGTTATTTTAGGTTTATCTGGCGGAATTGATTCAGCATTAACACTGGCAATTGCTGCCGATGCCATTGGCCCTGAAAAAGTTCAAGCTGTTATGATGCCGTACACTTACACTGCGCAAATCAGTGTAGAAGATGCTGCTGAACAAGCGAAAAATATGGGCGTAACTTTTGGTATCGCTGACATTAGCCCAGTGGTTTCTGGCTTTATGCAAACCTTATTCCCTTTCTTTGGCAATGCGCCAGCCGATGCAACGGAAGAAAACCTACAAGCACGTTCACGTGGCACTTTGCTCATGGCACTTTCCAACAAGTTTGGTAATTTGGTGTTATCGACAGGCAACAAGTCTGAACTTGCTGTGGGTTACTGCACATTGTACGGCGACATGGTCGGCGGTTATGCTGTACTTAAAGACGTGTATAAAACCATCGTATTTGAATTGGCAAAATACCGTAATAGCATTTCAGACAAGCCTGTTATTCCTGAACGTGTGATTACTCGTCCACCTTCTGCAGAATTACGTCCAGATCAAACTGATCAAGACTCATTACCTGCTTATGATTTACTCGATGCGATTTTGTATGCTTATATTGAAGAAGATATGAGTCAAGACGATATTATTGCCAAAGGTTTTGACGCAGAAACTGTGGCTAAAGTTATTCGTTTGGTCGATTCCAACGAATACAAACGCCGTCAAGGTGCCATTGGCCCGCGTATTAGTTCACGTGCTTTCAGTCGTGAACGTCGCTACCCAATAGTGAATGGTTGGAAACCAGGTATTTAAACCTCGTTTAAAGATAAAAAAACTCAAACTTCGGTTTGAGTTTTTTTATACCCCATCCCCATCAAAATGATCAGGCAGTACAACATTCGGAATTATTTTCGAAATTTCTAAGATAAAAGCATGAGCAAGTATGAACGCGCTGTATCATAAACAAGCGAATCACTTTTCATCAGACAAAAAAAGAGACCAAGCTGAGAGCTTGGTCTTTTAAAATGGTGGCTATGACGGGACTTGAACCTGTGACCCCCGCATTATGAGTGCGGTGCTCTAACCAACTGAGCTACATAGCCTTAAACTGTGTGCGCATTATCTAAATTTACATAACGACCGTCAAGTTTTTTTAGCCTCAAATGCTCACCGTTTAATCAAACCCGCATTAAGCAATTAAAAAATGAACAAATTTACAATTTAAGATGGTTTTTTTGATCTCTTTATTTGAAAATTAGAATGTTATTTAAGAGGTGATTACTTTGAAACTTCCATACTCATTACTTTGTAGTATATTCCTTGGGCTGAGTCTTTCAGGCTGTCAGCTAATTTCACCTATTTTTGTCGACTATAATGGCGTACGCATGGACGTTGCCAAATGGATTAACTCAAAAACCCTGCTAAACATGCAACAAAAGCGTAGTTTGGTACAATTAAGTAAAGCACAACAAGAAATTAATGGTTTCTCTAAACTGTCAGATTCAGAACGTTTAGCGGTGGCTAAAGAAAATGCCGTCGCCATGCATTGTGCAAATTTACATCTTAGTCAGAAAAAAATTCAACAGCTTCAACTACAAATTTTTGGCGAAGATAAAGAGCAAGTTCTGAAAGAATACCAACAGCTTGCACCGATGATAAAATTAGATAAAAAATCAATCCAATGTGATTAGCAATGAGGTTTTATACGCTTACAAATATACGCTATCCGCCCATTTTTTGATGACTTAAAGGACTCACCTGCCATCGCACTAGAAC
This sequence comes from Acinetobacter celticus, assembly GCF_001707755.1. Classification (GTDB taxonomy): domain Bacteria; phylum Pseudomonadota; class Gammaproteobacteria; order Pseudomonadales; family Moraxellaceae; genus Acinetobacter; species Acinetobacter celticus. The sequence goes on from NZ_MBDL01000011.1 coordinate 63,636, forward strand.
TTTAGTGGTAAATGAATATCAACAAGACATTTCAAATGTGTTTATAAGTTCAATAAACCATTAATATTTCTTAATTTACGTATACTTTACTAAAAATATTCGTATGAATTCACTAGGTTTTCTTTATTTTTATTTCGCGCTATGATCGAGCTAAGGCAGTTATTTTTTATACAGTACAACTTAGCGACTGCTTATAAAATGTTTAAACAATAAGGAGAATTTACATGGCTTTTCAAAATATCTTAGTTCCCGTTGATGGTTCAGAAACTTCTTACGCTGCGGTTACTCAAGCTGCAGAATTTGCAAAGGCATTTAACAGTAAAATTACCGTTGTTCAAGTTTTAGTACTCGACCCATATATTGCCGCTGAGTATATTTCTGCATCGCAAACCAATGATCTCATTGAACGCGCCCGTACCTCTATTTTAGAAACCTTAAATGATGTGAAAGCAAAATTTAATGCCAGTGGTATTGACGTTGAAACAAAATTACTTGAAGGCCAAGTGGTACATGCAGAAATTGCGAAAGCAGCACAAGATGTGCAAGCTGACTTGATTGTGATTGGCTCTCATGGCCGAACAGGGATTAAGAAATTTTTCTTAGGTAGTGTTGCTCAAAGCGTATTAGGTGCATCTGATATTCCAGTTCTGATTATCCGTAAATAAATATGTCCTGAGAGTCCTTTAATATTCCATGTTGAAGGACTCAGCCTTTCCATTGATATTTTTTCAAATCGACTTTGCCTGCAATTACCACAACACCCTCTTCTAATAATTTTTGTTGCTGAATATTATTAGCGCTTTCATCCAATTTATTTAGGCTTATTTTACCTTGACTATTCATTACGCGATGCCATGGTAAATCTACGTCTTCATCCATATGTTTTAAAACATAGCCCACTAAACGTGCATGCTTAGGTAAACCTGCAAGTTGTGCAATTTGTCCATACGTTGCAACCTTCCCCACAGGAATTAAACTGACAACAGTCAAAATATATTGCGCAAGCTCTTTGCTTTGCATGTCGGCTCATTCCTTTTCAAATAGATTCAAGTATAAAAAAGAGAACCCGTAGGCTCTCTCATCTTAAAGCAAAATCATTCAATTAAAATAACAACTATTGATTATCCAATAAGTCCTGTAGCGTGATATCAGTATGCTTCAAGGTTATTAATTCAACTTTATCGAACAAATTCACTAATGACCCAGTAGATACATTAATTATGGCATCGGCAACTTCTTATTCGCTGATACTGAAGTAACCTATATGCGTTTTAGGCCCGATATTAATTAAGCTACTGTTTTTTAAAAATTCAGTTGTACGTGTTTCTTCAATAGGAGAAGCGAAATTAATATTTGCAGTGACCAAATTATCCAATGCATCTACCACAGCATTCGATGCCATTAGACTGATTGCTTTCGATTCCCCACCGCCATCACTTGCATCATTTCAGTTTATTTCACAATTTTATTTAAGATGCGCTAACATACAGATCCTTGCATATTTCTCATGCATCCTTCTTGGCCTTTTCAGCACATTCTTTTCTTATGCATCAGACTATTAAGCTTACTTTCCGCATTTTTTTTGCTGCCGTCATTTTTATTATCACAGCAGCATTACTGCTCACGTGCCTATCTAAGGCTTATGAAATTTTCCACGCAGAGCAAAATTTTACGCAAGCCAAAAAAGTTCATTTAACATCGACCGCACAACAGCAATTGGTATTGCTATCCAATAATCAAAAACCAGATCAGAGCATCTACATTTTAATTGCGCAAAATGGTTATATTGCCAAAATTAACTGTGCCCAATACCCCAATATTTGCCTCGATGAATACAACAAACAGCAAACACGTCAAATTCAAACCCTCGATTTAGTCCACGTAGGCAATTTTAAATATATTCAAAATGTTGCATTTACTGACAGTCGGACACAGCAAGCTAAAACGCTCAATTATCCTGAACATCAAATTAAACAGTTCTATCTTGAAGATGTTGCAAACTTAAAATATGTGGTTTTTGGGGTGGGTTTATTTGCACTCGCAGCACTGTATGTCAGTATTCGCATCCTTCGAAATTTCAAAAGCTTTCTAAATAAATAATGGAATATATAAAAAAGAGGATGCCATATCCTCTTTTTTATTTTCGTTTAAATTAAACAGGATTATTAAACGTATCACAGCTATCAATTCGGCCTGATGTTAAGCCTTTCTTAAACCATGTCATACGTTGTTGACTGGTTCCGTGGGTAAAGCTGTCTGGCACCACTTGACCTGTTGCGCTCTTTTGCAAATAGTCATCGCCAATTTTATGCGCTGCATCCATCGCCTCTTCCACATCGCCTTGTTCAAGGAATTGTGTCCTTTGCTGATTATGATTGGCCCAAATACCCGCCAAACAATCGGCCTGTAATTCCTGCAAAACAGAAAGATGATTCGCCTGTGCTTTACTGGCTTGTGCACGGGCTTTTTGTACTTGTTCTGAAATACCTAACAGCGTTTGAATGTGATGTCCGACCTCATGGGCAACCACATAAGCTTGGGCAAAATCCCCTGCCTGATCTTGACGTGACAATTCAGTCTGATTTTGCTCACCCCCAATGCCCATTTGTGTACGCATATCCTTAAAGAAAGTTGTATCTATATACACTTTCCGATCTGCTGGGCAATAAAATGGCCCCATAGCGGCCTGCGCTGTACCACAACCTGAATTCACCGTACCACTAAACATCACTAATTTTGGTGGTACATATTGAGCATTTAACTGACTTTTGAAAACTTGCGTCCACGTATCTTCAGTATCTGCCAAAACCGTTCCCACAAAATCCATCGCTTCTTGCTGATCGGGTGTTGGCTGATCTAATCCTTTGGTTTCCACGCCAGCAGTTTGCTGCGTCACTTGTTTAGTGGCCTGATAGGCCTGCTGTGGGTCAACCCCAAAAAACTTCCATGCCACAAATGCCACGACTAAACCTAAAATACTAATACCGCCTGCTTTGGCACCGCCTCCGCCACGGCGATCTTCAACATTCGTGCTGACTCGACGTCCTTTCCAACGCATAGTAAGTATCCTTTTTTAGTTTTTGATTGATCTGGCTAAAACTCAAATTATGATTTAAATTTTGGCCAAATTTTCTTCACCATATTCACAGCAAGCAACACTAGTAAACCTGCAATAAAACCAATCAGCAAATTAAGCGACGTGGGTGCCAAGGCTCCAACAATATTACCAATACTTGGAATTTCCTGCACATATTCAACAGTATCTTCTGAAAAATGGTGCATCCACGGCACAGCATGGTTAATGATCCCTCCACCCACAAGGAACATGGCAATGGTTCCAACAATGGTTAATGTCTTCATTAATATCGGTGCAAACACCAATAAACCGCGGCCAATTTTTTGTTTTAAATTAGATGTTTGTTCGGTTAAATGTAGCCCAATATCATCAATTTTGACAATCAATGCGACAAAACCATACACACCTACAGTCATGGCAATAGCAATTACACTCAGCACGCTCAGTTGAGTAATAAAACTCGCTGTCGCCACTGTTCCCAGTGAAATCACCACAATTTCTGCCGATAAAATAAAGTCAGTACGAATAGCGCCCTTTACTTTTTCCTTTTCAAAGGCCACCAAATCAACTTCTACATGTTCTAATTCCTGCTGAGCTTCATCGACTGTTTTGGCTTTTTTATGATGCAGACTATGCAAAACTTTTTCGACACCCTCATAACACAGAAATAGACCGCCAACCATCAGCAAAGGGTTAATTGCCCAAGGTGCAATCACACTGATTAAAAGCGCCAAAGGCACTAAAATCAATTTATTAATAAATGAACCTTTCGCAACATTCCAAACCACAGGAAGTTCGCGGTCTGAATGCACGCCACTGACCTGTTGCGCATTCAACGCCAGATCATCCCCTAAAACACCTGCGGTTTTTTTAGCAGCCATTTTGCTCATCACGGCAACATCATCAAGTACGGTGGCAATATCATCTAAAAGTAATAATAGGCTACTGGCCATTGTTCTTTTTCCTTTTCATTTTTTATAATTCTAAAGGGTTTTTTAATATTTTTTGTATTTACTTGATTAATTCAAAGATTTTTTTATGCTGGGTTTTATTCGGGCTGACATAAAAAAAAATAATACCGTACAATATTGCCATTCTTTGAAAACGTACTGCAGCGCTGGCTGCTCTTATGGAATAGAACATGAGCAATCAAGATAATCGTCCAGTAATTTTGACTGGCGACCGTCCTACTGGACAGCTTCACCTCGGTCACTTTGTTGGCTCTTTACGTTCACGCGTAGGTTTACAGGATTCTCATCATCAGCACCTTTTGCTGGCAGATGCACAAGCATTAACTGACAATGCCGATAACTTTGAAAAAGTCCGTCGTAATATTATTGAAGTTGCGACAGACTATTTAGCGGTCGGTATTGATCCAACAAAAACAACTATTTGTGTTCAATCATGCCTTCCAGCATTGAACGAACTCACAATGCTGTATTTAAACTTTGTCACTGTTGCACGCTTAGAGCGTAACCCAACCATTAAAGCTGAAATTCAGTTACGTGGGTTTGAACGTGATATTCCTGCAGGTTTCTTGTGCTATCCAGTGGCACAAGCCGCCGATATCACAGCTTTTAAAGCCACCGTTGTTCCAGTGGGCGATGACCAAATTCCAATGATTGAACAGACCAACGAAATTGTGCGTCGTCTGAACCGTCAAATTGGTCATGAAGTACTTCCTGAATGTAAAGTTTTGCTTTCTAATATGAGCCGCTTACCTGGTTTTGATGGTAAAGCGAAAATGTCTAAATCATTGGGCAATACCATTGTTTTAGATGCCTCAGACAAAGACATTAAAAAAGCAGTCAATGCGATGTACACTGACCCGAACCATCTTCGCGTTGAAGATCCGGGTCAAGTAGAAGGCAATATTGTCTTCACTTATTTAGATGCTTTTGACACCAATAAGGAAGAAGTCGAAGAACTCAAAGCACACTACCGTCGTGGTGGCTTAGGTGATGGTGTGGTGAAAAAGCGTCTAGAAGGTGTGTTAAAAGAATTAATCACGCCAATTCGTGAACGTCGCATAGAACTGCAAAAAGACCCTGATTACATCATGGACATCTTAAAAACAGGGACAGATAAATGCCGTGACATCACCCAACAAACATTGGATGAAATAAAATCAGGTTTAGGCGTATTTCATTTTTAAATATAACTAAACTATTGCACTTAAAAAATAAAAGCCTTCCTCTAATGGAAGGCTTTTTAATGTGAGAATGTTGATTAAAACGACGAAAGATGAGTGATTGATCATATAAAACACCAACTATTAACATTGGCTAACATATATTAACGTGAATACCGATGAATTGAATGAGCATGCTCTTTACAATGAGTTCATGCTTTAAGGGAAACCTAAAATCATACATTTCTCCTTTACCGGAGCTGTGAAAGCAGTTTCGTTGTTATACGCAATAGTCACCCCAATTATTGCGTATTTTTTTGTCTGCGTTTTATCATTTAACATATTTAAAATTCGATATAAAAAAACCCGCACTAGGCGGGCCTGTTTTACTCACAACTTATGCATTTTTATGGCGCATATGCGGGAACAAAATTACATCACGAATACTTGGTGCATTAGCAAATAACATCACCAAGCGGTCAATACCAATCCCTTGACCTGCTGTCGGCGGTAAACCATATTCTAATGCTTCAACGAAGTCTGCATCGTAATGCATAGCTTCATCATCCCCTGCATCTTTTTCTTCCACTTGTGCTTGGAAACGTTCTGCTTGGTCAATCGGATCATTCAATTCTGAGAAACCATTGGCCAATTCACGACCACCAATAAAAAATTCAAAACGATCGGTAATGTGTGGATTATCATCATTACGACGTGCCAATGGTGAAGTTTCCGCTGGATATTCTGTAATAAATGTTGGCTGACGTAATGTCGTTTCCACTGTTTCTTCAAATACAATGGTTTGGAGTCGGCCTAAACCAAAACTAGGTTTTACCTGTTCTTTCAATGTTTCTTTAATATAGTTCGCAAGGAACTCACGATCACCAACATTTTCTGGCGTAAATTCTGGGTTCTGTTCAAGAATTGCATCAAACATTGAGATTTTTTTGTATGGGCCTTTGAAGCTATAAACCTCTTCACCATAAGGCACATCGGTTGAACCTAAAATATCGATGGCCAATTTTTCCAGCATTTTTTCAGTCAATTCCATCAAGTCTTTATAGTCTGCATAAGCTTGATAGAATTCAATCATGGTAAATTCTGGATTATGGCGCGTTGAAACACCTTCGTTACGGAAGTTACGGTTAATTTCAAATACACGTTCAAAACCGCCCACCACCAAACGCTTTAAGTACAACTCTGGGGCAATACGTAAAAATAATGGCATATCTAATGCGTTATGATGTGTTTCAAATGGACGCGCAGAAGCACCACCTGGAATCACATGCATCATCGGCGTTTCAACTTCCATGAAACGTTCATTGGTCAAATAGGCACGAATACCAGACACCACTTTTGCACGAATTTCAAAAGTTTTACGTGTTTCTTCGTTGACGATCAAATCTAAATAACGCTTACGATACTTTACTTCGGTATCATTTAAACCATGAAATTTATCTGGAAGAGGACGAAGCGATTTGGTCAGCAATTCAAACTGTTCAATATGAACATATAAATCACCTTTACCAGAACGACCCATGTAGCCTTCAACGGCAATAATATCGCCAAGGTCTAAGGCTTTGATGCTTTCTAATACTTCAGGTGCCAGTTCTTTACGTGCAACATATAACTGAATACGTCCGGTCATATCTTGAATGACGATGAATGAACCACGGTTTAACATCACACGGCCCGCAACTTTTACATAAACTTTTTCGCCCGCGTCAATGTCTTCTTTAGACATGCCAGCAAATTGGTCTTGTAAGTCTTGTGCATAATGTTCACGTTTAAACGTGTTCGGCCAAGGGCTTACTCCCTTTTCCTTTGCCTGTTCTTCAATTTGCTTTAACTTGGCATGACGCTGTGCAATTAAATCGTTTTCGGAAATGTGTTGTTCAGAAGTCGATTGAGCGGTTTGTTGCGTCATCTCTGCCTCGTATATAATTAATAAATTGGAAGTCGCATAGCATAGCAGAAATACATCAAAATTCGTAGATTCTGTAATAATTTCCATATGGATAGCGTCTTCAGATCTTTAAAAGTGCCACGCACTCATTCCTAAACTTTAAAGTCATCGAATCTCTTTTCAATTTCAGCCTGAATAAAATAACAAAGATGACGAGATATTCTAAAACAGAGATGTAGCACCTTGAATTGCTTGATGATATTCAGACTCCCTCGTTCGTCTTGCTAAAACACTCACGTCCAACCTGTTTTCACCAAATTGATTTATACAATTTTAGGCTATTCGCCCTTAGTAGATTAGACCAAAAGCTTAATTCCTTATTTGCACAAGAACATTACAATATCCAAATAAATTGGTTGAAAAGTAGATTATTTTCAACTTTCAGAATCTGTAAATGTCAGTACAAACAATGAGCTCATGCATGTCCAAAATCTTATTTCTGCATGGTTTAGATTCATCGCGTGAGTCTACTAAATTCCATGCCATCGATGCGAAACAGAAATTTTGTATCAATGTAGACTATCGCAACCTTAATTTTCGAACTGTTGCCAATTTTTATCATGAAATTATTGAAAAAATTAAACCTGAAATTATTGTCGGCCATAGCTTAGGGGGTTATTGGGCGCTTAAAATGTCATTGGCTCATCAAATTCCTTGTGTCATTGCCAACCCGAGCTTGCATCCCAACTTCAGAGAAGATTACCCATTTATTTGTCATGATGACCTAAATCACGATATTCCCCAATTTGCTTATTTAGAACTGGGCGACGAAATGTTGGATATGCATGCTGTACAAGAACAATTAGAAGACTATATGCAAATTCAAGCACTTGATGGTGGTCATCATCGACTCAAATGCCCTGAAAATTTAAATGCTCTTATTCAGGAAATTGAACACAATATTTTACACAAATAAAAAAGCCTCGCAGGCTGCAAGGCTTTTTATTAATGCTTTTTATTAATGCTTTTTATTAATGCTTTTTATTAATGCTTTTTAAATGCTCTCAAACTTATCAGGCTTAAGCAGCATCCAACTGTGGTTTAGATTTATCATCTAAAACCGACCAAATTTCTAAACCTAAATCTTGATGTAAATCTGGCAAATCCAGAAAAATACTTGCGCCTAAAACTTGGTGATGACATTTTTCAACCAATTGTTTCACCGCACGCAATGTGCCACCTGTTGCCAAGACATCATCGACAATAATGACTTTTTGAGCTTCAATTTCAGAAGACATTTCCAAGCGATCTAAGCCATACTCTAAGCTATAACCCACACCCACTACTGGTGGTGGCAACTTCCCTGCTTTACGCACCAAAATAAGACCTTTGCCTGTACGCTGTGCCAAAAGACTCGCAAGAACAAAACCACGTGCTTCAACAGCCACAAAGCTTTCTACTTCAGCCAACTTTTCAGCTGGAATACTTGCAATCAATGCATCTGTCAAAGGGCCAATGTTATTCATAAATAACGGCGTAAGGTCAAAGAAACAAATACCTGGTTTTGGGAAATCTTGGACAGTACGAATGTGCGACCACAATGCAGTAGACAAATTGCTCATAGGAGAAAGATAAAATAAGAAAAGAATGTATGAATTTTAACGCAAAATGTGAACAATGAACAGCCAACGCCTCAATTTTCAGCCCGTAACGAACAATATACCATTGATTTAATTATGTTTATTTTTGAATAAATAATGAACTAATAATTATCTTATTCTAATTTAGCAAATTTATTTGGTTTTCACTTCACGACCTTAGTCTAAATATATAAAAATTCAAAAGAAACGTGAATGCTCACATCATCTGAACCCAACCTGAGAACACCAGATTGTTTGACAAAATTTAAATAAATTGCGTGTTTTCTGACATTTTTTGTCCTCGCGTGACATTCTGGTTTTAATTTCACAGATTAAACTTTTATTCACTTTACTTTATGATGAGAACTGCGTAAAAATTTAATCAATGTGTACGCTGATAAAGTCATATTATTAGAGTTTTGCAAGATCTGATTTTTTACTGACCGCTCTTTTCGGTTAGTTTTTGGAGAGTTAAATGAAAAAGTATCAATGCATCGTTTGCGGATGGATTTACGACGAAGCAGAAGGCTGGCCTCAAGACGGTATTGTCGCGGGCACAAAATGGGACGATATCCCAGATGATTGGACTTGCCCTGATTGTGGCGTGTCAAAAGTTGATTTTGAAATGATTGAAATTTAACACATTCCATCAAAGACCATCTATGTTATGGTCTTTTTTTACGTCTTTATAAAAATTTATGTGCTTGGAGTAGAGTATGCATCCTATTGTCATTATTGGTTCAGGCATGGCGGGTTATGCCATCGCACGCGAATTCCGCAAGCTTAACGCCGAACAAGAACTGGTTATGATCTGTGCCGATGACGCAGCAAACTACGCCAAACCGACATTATCAAATGCTTATACCGGTAAAAAAGCCCCCGAACAGATTGCCCTTGGCGATGCCGCAAAAATGTCTGCACAGTTAAATATGACAATTTTAAATCATACTTGGGTCAAATCAATTGAGTCTGCTACACACCAACTTCATCTAGAACATGTAGATCAGACCGCTACAGTTCAAACTTATTCAAAACTCGTATTAGCAGTAGGTGCAAATCCTATTCGTCTGGCCATTGCAGGTGATGGTAGCGATGATATTCATGTGGTCAATAACTTAAACGACTATAAAGCTTTTCGTAGCCAACTTGACTCAAGTGCAGAAAAGCGCGTGGTTATTTTAGGTGCGGGCTTAATTGGTTGTGAATTTGCCAACGATTTACAAAATACAGGCCATCAAGTTACGGTCATTGATCTGGCACCCCTGCCTTTAGGTCGCCTATTGCCTGCGCATGTTGCACAGACATTTAAAGAAAATTTAGAAGCAACAGGAATTCATTTTGTCTTGGGTACAACGGTCGAAAAAATCTCTAAAAATGAACACGGGCATTACTTCGTAACTTTAGCCAATGGTCAAGCCTTGCAAGCCGATGCTGTACTTTCTGCTATTGGCCTACTTCCTAACACTGACTTAGCCAAAGCAACGAATATTCATACCAGTCGTGGCGTACTGACCAATGCAGGTCTAGAAACCAATCAAGCTGATATTTATGCAATGGGTGACTGTGTTGAAGTAAATGGCATTCTTTTGCCCTATGTGATGCCAATTATGCAACAAGCGCGCGCGCTGGCAAAAACATTAAATGGCGAAAATACCGCCGTGCATTATCCAGCGATGCCTGTTGCTGTGAAAACCCCAGCTGCACCGCTTACTGTCTTACCTGCACCCATCGATGTAGAGGTCACGTGGAATACAGAAGAAACTGAAGATGGGATGTTGGCCAAAGCCTCAGATGCAGAAGGCACTTTACGTGGTTTTGTTTTACTTGGTGCAACTGCAGGCAAACAACGTCTGGCACTGGCAAAACAAGTCCCTGACTTGATTCCTATATCAGTTTAAGGGTTTAATATAAGGACGTTTTTTAAATAAAAACGTCCTTGATGGGGGAGATCAATAAAAATGAATAGTGCTTTAAAATTTAGCAATTCGCCATACACCACATTTATGCATGAAACCAAAGTCGATTTAGGCAACGGCATTGAGCTACATGTAGAAGTCGGTGGCAACCCCGAACATCCTGTGATTTTACTGGTGATGGGTTTAGGCGCACAAATGCTGTATTGGCCTGATTTTTTTTGTAAATCTCTAATCGATCAAGGCTATCGTATCATTCGCTTTGACAATCGTGATATCGGCCTTTCTTCAAAAGTCAGACATCAAGGCCCTCGTCTTAATACAGTAAAATTAATGGGCCGTTTTATTTTAGGACTTGAAAATCAAGGCGCGCCTTATAACTTGCACGATATGGCTGAAGATGTGTCACTACTGATTGACCGAATGGGGCTTGAACAAGTCAATCTGATTGGGGCATCAATGGGTGGGATGATTGTGCAAATTCTTTCGGCAAAATATCCAGAAAAAATTAACAATATTGGCCTAATGTTTACCAGTAACAATCAACCGATGTTACCCCCACCCTTTCCAAAACAATTACTCAGCTTAATTGGTAAGCCAGAATCCCATGATGAAGACGGCATTATCAACCATAGTTTGAAACTCTTTAACACCATTGGCTCTCCAGGCTACGTCAATCAACTGGAGGCAATTCAAACTGCCCGTAAATTATATCAACGAAGTTATTACCCAGCGGGTATACTTCAACAGTTTTTAGCAATATTATGTACAGGTTCACTGCTAAAGCTGGATCAACAAATCCAGAAGAACACCTTGGTGATACATGGGTCTTGCGATCGCTTACTTCCACCAAGCCACGGCAAAGCTGTTGCGAAAGCAATTTCAGGTGCTAAGTTTGAATTAATTGATGGAATGGGTCATGATATCCCTCCGCATTTTATTCCATATATTAGCGGTTTATTTGCTGAACATTTTAAATTATAAACACTAGGACACTATGGCTGCATTACCATCTTTAAGACAGCTGTCATATCTCGTAACACTGTCTGAAACGCTACATTTTACTGAAGCTGCGCGTCGCTCATTTGTCACCCAGTCAACTTTGTCTGGCGGCATCATGGAGCTTGAGCGTTTGTTAGGTGGCGTACTTGTAGAACGCGACCGTCAAAATGTGCGTTTAACGCCACTCGGCGAACAGGTTGTTGCCCGAGCACGTGTTCTCTTGGCAGATGCTCAAGACTTAATGCGCCTGAGCCGTGAAATGAGCGAGCCTCTCACTGGCGATTTGCATCTTGGCATTATTCCAACTATTGCTCCATTCCTTCTTTCACAGCTTCTAGATGAAGTGCATAAGCAGTTGCCTAAAATTCAATTGCACTTACACGAAGCACAAAGTGAAAAAATCGTTGAAAAACTCGAGCATGGTAATTTAGACATGATCGTTTTGGCCTTGCCTTTCGATACTCGTGGTTTAAAAGTTGCTGAAATTGCAAAAGAAAGTCTGTACCTTGTGCATAATCGTACAGATCAAAATGCGGCACATGCTGTTTCTTTAGATGATTTAGACTTATCTCGCTTAATGCTTTTAGAAGAAGGTCATTGCTTACGTGACCATGCGCTCAGTGCGTGCCCAATTGGCGAACGTAAAAATGATCACCGTCTAAAAGCCAGCTCGTTGCCAACTTTGGTTGAAATGGTTTCTGCAAATTTAGGCTTTACCCTACTTCCAGAAATTGCCATTCATACCAATATGATCAAAGCCAATCCAAATTTAGCGATTAAGCCAATTGAAGCAGGCCCAAGTCGTACTTTGGCACTGATTACACGCAAAAGCACACCGCTACAAAGTGAATTTGATGTATTGCTCCAAATTTTTCAAAAAATTATGCAGAATCTTCACTAAGTTATTAATCACAATGATTGAAATTAAAAGAGCATTCGATGCTCTTTTTTTTTGCATAAAGAAAAAAAGGGCAAACCAATTACAGTTGCCCTTTAAGGAAAAATACAGATGATTTCAAACTCGAATATAAAATCATCTGTATCCTTTATAAATCTTCTCACTAGCCAGATAAGTCAGAAGACGCCACGATAATAAACACTTAATAAGTACAGATATATCCCTATTTCTTGGTATTTTTATGCTTACTAAACATAGTCTCTTCAGTGGCCATCAAACAATTTTTAATCAAAATGAGTTAAAAAATACTTTAAAAAATGAAAATAGTTTCTGACTCAAACTCACTCAATCAGTCTAAAAATAAATACAAATACCCACTCAAATTTTAGCTGTATCTATTGAATAAAAAATAAGACACTCTTTACAAAACACACCAAAAAATATCATAATTTGATAATATTCATTACCCTACAATTACTTAAATATACCTACATATCTTAAATCCCTATTTCTTGGGATATGCAGACCCTAATTTTTAATGCAAAGTAATCTTAGAGAATATTGTTTTAATGAAATTTGATGAAGCTTAATTTAGAGTATATTAGCTAATGGTTAATGATTTGATTTTACCTGTACCTGTGCTGATTATTAATCACCTCGGCATAACCCCTGAATTACGCTTAAAAAATATTTTAAACTCTTTAGGCTATCCCCAAGAATTGCTCATGCAAAGTTCATCTATTGAAAATGCAAAAAATATGATTACAGAGCATTTACCCAATTTGATTTTTTATAATGTACAGAGTTCTTCAGATTTAAATTTTATTCACCTTATTAAACAAACTCATCCTTCAGGTTATTTGGTAACTCTTCATCAAGCAGAACACACGCAACTGATTTTTGATGCCATTCAAATGGGCTCGAATGCATATCTACTTAATGAAACCCCGCTTGAATCCAGTTTAAAACAACTGAAAACAATTTTAAGGGGAGGCGCAGTCATGCATACTCTATTTGCAGACTTTTTACTTCTGCATAAATTTAATGGCGAGAGCCCTACTGCTTCGGATCATCACTTATATCCACCCAAATATCAGATACTTCAGCTCATTAGCCAAGAATATACCGTTGAGCAAATCGCACAACAATTAAAACTTTCTGCCTATCAAGTGGATAGTTTGATTAAGGCTATATTTAGAAAGCTATTTAGTCGGTAAAGATCAAGCGTCAAAAAAGGAGCCTTTTGGCTCCTTTTTATAATCTCAGTTATTTAATAAATTCCAGTAAAATACGCTGTGAGTTATGCGGTGTTTCCCCTTCCGCCATTTGTACCCGTACCCAATTTCCATCCCCTTGAAGTTGCCACGCTTGTTGATTGTCTTGCAAATAAGTTAATAAGCCCTGCTGATAAATACGTTTCTTTAAGGCAGGGTCTTCAATTGGGAAACACACTTCAACACGATTAAATAAATTTCGATCCATCCAGTCCGCACTTGAACAATAGATACGTGCATCGCCATTATTGCTAAAATAATACACTCGCGTATGTTCTAGAAAACGTCCCACAATTGAACGCACACGAATATTTTCAGAAAGACCTGCTAATCCTGGACGTAAACAACAAATAGAACGAATAATTAAATCAATTTGCACACCAGCCTGAGAAGCTTCATATAACTTATTGATTAAGTGCCTTTCTGTCAGCGCATTGACTTTAACAATGATTTGAGCAGGCTTACCCGCCTTCGCGTTAGCAATTTCATCATCAATAAAATTAATCAGCTGCGTATGCAGGGTAAATGGCGCATGAAGCAGTTTTTTCAACTTCGCCATTTTGCCCATACCCGTCAATTCTTGGAAAATACGGTGTACATCTTCACACAGCTCTTTATCAGTTGTCAGCAGACCATAATCGGTATAAATACGGGCATTCCCCGCATGATAGTTGCCGGTCCCTAAATGCACATAGCGGACTAATTTATTGTTTTCACGACGCACGACCAAAATCATTTTGGCATGGGTTTTATAACCTACAATACCATAAACAACAACAGCGCCCGCCTCTTGCAACACATTGGCTACGGCAATATTCGACTCTTCGTCAAAACGTGCACGAAGCTCAATAACAGCGGTCACCTCTTTACCATTACGTGCTGCTTCTGCCAGGACTTGTACAATTTCAGAATCGGCACCACTACGGTATAAAGTCTGCTTAATGGCCAAAACTTGTGGGTCTCGTGCAGCTTCACGTAGCAAGTTAATAACAGGGGCAAATGATTCAAAGGGATGATGAAGCAGAATATCTTGCTTCTGCATTGCACTAAAAATATTTTCAGATTTTTTCAATACTTTTGGAATAATCGGCGTATGTGAATCATAACGTAAATGCGGTCGTTTAAAGTCCGACAACAAACGCGCCAAATTCACTGGCCCATCAACTTTATACAATTGCTCTTGTTCTAAATCGAACTCGTTTAACAAATATTCATAAATATGTTTTGGGCAATTATGCGTTACTTCCAAGCGCACAGCACGACCAAACCGACGTGAGCTTAATTCGCCCTTTAAGGCCTTCGCCAAGTCTTCAACATCTTCATTTAAAGCCAAATCTGCATTACGAGTGACTCGGAACTGGTAACAGCCCGTTGCCGTCATACCCGGGAACAAATCAGACACATGCTCATGAATAATCGCGGATAACATCACATGATGTTCTTTACCATCGGTCAGTTCGTCTGGTAAGCGAACCACACGTGGCAAGGAACGTGGCGCAGGGACAACGGCCAAATCTATCTGACGCCCAAATGCGTCTTTACCTTCTAAGGTCACAATAAAATTGAGACTTTTATTGACCAATCGTGGAAATGGATGGGCAGGGTCAAGACTAATAGGGGTCAGTACCGGTGCCACTTGTTCTTGGAAATATTTTTTCACCCATGCCGATTGTGCAGGGGTTAATTCGCCACGGCGTAAGAAACAGATGTCTTCTTCACGCAGTTTATTTAAAATTTCTTTGTTTAAAATACGATATTGGCGTTCAATTGCAGCGTGTGCTGTCAGCGAAATTTGTTCTAGTACTTGTTTCGGTGTCAAACCGTCTGGTGTGCGACTTTCATTGCCCAAATCCAGCTGTTCCATCATTCCCGCAACACGAATTTCAAAAAATTCATCAAGATTACGTGAAAAAATTAACAGAAAATTCATGCGCTCAAGCAATGGGTGCAATGGATCGACCGCTTGCTCCAATACCCGCAGGTGAAAATCTAAAATTGATAATTCACGATTGATATAACGATCATTATAAGTATATTCAATTGGTGCAGGAGATGCGTCAGCTGCCGTATTCATATCTAACCCATGTTTTTTTAAGTGCGGTGCATGTCCCTAAGTATGCTTCAAATTTGTGACAATTTCATAAAAAAGCCTAGAAATTTAGGCTTTTTTATTCAAGATACAAGGCCACTCAAATATATTAAGGAATATGGCTATAGCGCATATATTTTTGAATCATACGTTTACGATATTGCAATTTTCGGTCATCACGATGATCTTGATAATACTTTGGATTCGGTAATAGTGCAGCCAAAAATGCCGCTTGTTCACGACTTAAACTGCGTGAACTTTTGCCAAAATAATGCTGTGTAGCCGCTTCAACGCCATAAATATTGTCGCCAAATTCAACCGAGTTTAAATATACTTCCAAAATGCGTTGTTTGGACCACATGCGTTCCATCATCCACGTTGCTACCGCTTCTTGGCCTTTACGTATAAATGAACGCTTATTGTATAAAAACAAGTTCTTTGCTAATTGCTGTGAAATCGTAGAACCACCAGCCACAACTTTGCCTTTGTCTTTATTGCGCTCTAAAGCAAACTGCATCCCTGCCCAATCAAAACCATGGTGTTGTAAAAACTTGGCATCTTCAGCCGCCACAACCGCCTGTTTCATATAGTCACTGATTTGGTCGTAATCACGCCATTGGTGTTTTATGGATTGAGAAGGCGCTGACCAATAATCCAAGCGCATCATCATCGTGGTATCGACAGGATGCGTCCGCCACCATGCTAAACTGGCAAAGATCCACAATTGCACCAAAAGCACGAAACTAAGCAGAATAAGTAGCGTGCGGGCAAGAAAGGCTTTCATGTCAGTCGGATGCTCCTGAAAATTTCATTTTTCGTGTTAAGCTTGTTATTAAACGAATAATCAACGCAAAAGAATAGCATGTCTAAACTTTACCCACCGCAAGTAAACACGTCTAAACTTGAAATTCACCTTTGGTGGTTCACCGCCCTGCTCATTGCCATTAATGTTGGGCTATTCGCTTGGCAAGTGTTGCATGGCATGGACATCAGTAATCCAAGCACAATTGATGCAATTCGCTGGGGTGCTGATTATGCACCTTTAAGCTTTTTAGCGGAACCCGCGCGCTTATTTACCAGTATGTTTTTTCACTTTGGCTTGATTCATTTAATGCTCAATATGTGGGCATTATATATTTTCGGCAGTATTGCGGAACAAATGTTGGGTCGCGTTTATTTTATTGGCCTATATTTTTTAGCAGGTATTAGTGGCTCATTGCTTAGTGGTTATGTATCCATTCAAGACAGCTATGAACTGCTTCGCATCGGTGAAGCCAACCGTGCATTATTACCAAGTGTCGGTGCTGGTGCTTCCGGTGCAGTTATGGGAATTGGTGCAGCGCTCACAATTTTATCGCTTTTTCCGGTATTGCCCCAACAACGTTTTTTATTGGATAAAAGAACCTTAGTCAGTGTAATGGCCATTAACTTGGTCATGGGCTTTATGATCAGTGGCATTAACAATGCTGCCCATATTGGGGGCATGCTGATGGGCGCATTTTTAGCGACCACATGGTATTTCGGACAAAAAATACAACGTGGCGTTGTGGTTAATCTAGCGAGCCTGCTGCTTGGACTGGCGATCTGCTGGTTCATCTATCAATACTGTCTATCACTGGTGGTCTATGTCACACCGCTGTGGCAAGAACTCATTCAGTGGATGCCAAATACAACAAGTTAATGCATTAAAGTAGAGATGAATCTATTGATTCATCTCCCTTAAACTTTGCAACGGTGGAATATCACTTAAATAACTGAGTCGATAGCGCCCAATCAGCGCACAGACCACGGTCATTAACACGGGTAAAATCAGCCAAATCTCCCAGTGGGGTTGAATGATTAAATCCATTTTATAGCTGGCAATAGCACTAATCACTTCTGCAAATAAGCAAGAAACTACACCTGCAATCAGCCCTATAAAACCAATTTCCATACTCAGCATGCGTTTCAGTTTTTGTTTAGAACTGCCAAATGAGCGTAATAATGCCACTTCACGTTTACGTTCGTCCATGAGTAAATTGAGACAAGCCACCAAAACTAAAATGCCAGACAGCGCCACCAATACCGCTAAAATCGTCACAATTTGCACCAGTAAACTTACAATGCGTTTAATTTCATCTAAAATTAAACTGACATCAATAAATACCGTATTGGAAAACTGCTGAATCAACTCAATAAGTTTGAGCTTTTCTGCATCTGGTACATAAAAACTCCCTAAATAACTGCCAGCATTTTCATCCATGCTATGCGGTGAAAAAATAAAGAAGAAGTTTGGACTAAAACTTTCCCATTCCACACTACGTAAATTCACCACTTTGGCCTGTAATAGCCCTTCAGGCAAGCTAAAGGTCAGACGATCCCCAATTTTAATGCCCAATTCGGTCGCTGTTTTTGCTTCAACCGAAACTTCTCCAGATTGGCTAAAGGTTGCTGTACCACTGATAATTTTATTATCGGTCGGATACGTGGTCGATTGGGTTAAATTTAATTCACGACGCAACGAATTATTCTGTTGTACCAACTGCGCTGAAAATGGCTGATCATTTTTTGCAACTAAACGCCCACGAATGTTGGGATATAACGGCGTACCCTTCCATTGATGTGCTTCCAACTGCTGTTTAAACTCAGGCATATCAAAAGGGGGCAAACCATATACAAATTGGTTCGGCGTTCCTGCTGGCAATTGTTGCTGCCAACGCTCTAATAAGTCAGTTCGTAACACCGCCAAAACAGTAATAAGGCTTAAACCTAAAGCCAAGGCAGTTATTTGAAATGCAGTTTGATACGGTGTGCGCACATAAGCAGAAATACCTGATTTTAAGTTTCGAATAAATTTCAGTAAGGCCCAAACTACAAAATACAAAATCAGGCACAGCCCAATAATCGCCCCCATCACCCATGCCGTAAGTACTAAATTTTCTGTTAATACCGCACTAAAAAAGACCAAACTCGCTGTTCCTGCCAGTAGCATCCACAACATCGATTTAACCGATTTTTCTTGCTGACGAATAACGCGAATCGGCGGTGTATTTAACAATTGCCACAAGCTTGGCAAAACAAAACCCAACAAAACCACGGCGCTGGTCAGCATGGCAATCGGCAATGGCCCAAACAACATGGCACTGGCAGAAAATTGCACATCTAAATGTGGAATCAATTGCAACATCAGTTGTAATAAAGCAAAACCTAAACCGATACCAAAAACACTGCCAATGAACATCGCAATTGCAAAAACAGTGGCTAACAGCGCCAAATACGCCCACAAAATTTGCTGTTTAGATGCGCCGATGCACCGCATTAAAGCAATATGATCTTGATTTTGCTGTACATAACGCTGACTGGTAAGCGCAATGGCGATACCACACAATAAAATGGTCAAAATATTGGCCAATTGTAAAAAAGTATCCAAATTGGCAATCGGTTTCATCAGGCGTGTATTGCCTTCACTGGCATTTCGAAGACGTAAACTGCTTTGTTCATCAAGCACTTGATCATTCACAAGTTTGTTTTTTGCTTCAGGATGCTGAATTTGCTTAAAGTGTTGTTCAAATTGCTGAATGTTCTTAGCACTTCCTGCCATTAATAAACGATATTCAATACGACTACCGGTTTGTACGGCATTGGTTTTGGCAACATCTTGTTTAGAGATAATCACTGTCGGAGAAAACCCACTAAAACCGAGTTCCTGATTCGAATCATGGTCAATTTTTGCAGTGACTTTAAACCGACCATCGGCAATATTCAGTGCATCCCCGATTTTAACCTTTAATAAATCCATTGCACGCTGACTCAGCCAAACGTCTCCAGATTGAATCTGCGGAGCATCGGGGATAACGCGAAGCGCTCCACGTAGCGGAAATGAAGCATCAATGGCTTTCACATTCACCATGACAAACTGATCTGTTGTATGTGCCATTGAACCAAACATGGTAACTTCAGATTGTTGAAGACCCAGCGTATTGGCTTGATCTTTCCAACGCTGTTCGATGGGTGCATTGTCACTCAGTACCAAATCACCTGCCAACATTTCAGCGGCCTGTAAAGCCACTGCATTTTGGATCTGCTCATTGCTAAACTTTAATGCTGTGGTGGCACTAATGGCTAAAATCAAAGCAATCAATAGCAAATAAACCCCAGTACTTTTAAAGCTTTGCGTCAGTAAGGGACGAAATAATCTGTTCATTTCACCCGCCTCGCAAATGTTCAATCAGCTGACCATCGACTAATTCATAATGGCGCTGGCACTGGGCCGCCAATTGAGGGTCATGCGTGACTAAAATCAGTGTTGTGCCCAACTCACGGTTCAACTGAAACAATAACTGTTCAATTTCCTTACCCGTCGCACCATCCAAATTTCCTGTCGGTTCATCGGCAAAAATAATCTGAGGTTCACTGATTAACGCACGGGCAATCGCAACTCGTTGTTGTTCACCGCCCGATAAAACTTTGGGTGTTTGCGAAGCTTGTTGTTCTAAGCCAACTTTTGCCAATAAATCTAGAGCTTTTTGCTCTGCCTGTGCATAGTTAAAATGTGGATGTAAGCGTAAAGGCAACATCACATTTTCTAGTGCCGTCAAATGTGGTAGCAATTGAAAAGACTGAAAAACAAAGCCAATATGTTTTAAGCGCACATGCGCACGCTGTTCTTCATTCAATTGTTCAATTGCTTCGCCACAGAGCTGTAAGTGCCCTGCACTGGCCTGATCTAGTGTAGCCAAAATACCCAACAAGGTTGACTTGCCTGAACCAGAGCGCCCTGTAATGGCGACTTGTTCTCCTGCGTAAATATCGAGGTTTAAATTCTCAAAAATAATCAGTTCTTTGTGCGCAAGTTTTATCTTTTGTGTCAATTGCTGTGCAGAAATAATGGCGTGTGTCATGATGGACGGATTAGTCGAAAATTGGCTCATATTTTTCCTATCTTTAGGCCTATAGCAGGATCTTAAGCAGAACCTTATGCAAAATCACAATCAGAAATTGGGTGTCATTCTTAGCGCGTTCATCGTTATGTTCAGTCTGAGCCCCATGCTCGTTTCTGCCAAAACCATTATGATTGTTGGCGATAGCTTAAGTGCAGGCTACGGTATACAGCCTCAACAAGGTTGGGTTTATCTGTTACAAAAACGCCTAGACCAACAGTATCCGAAACAACATAAAGTGGTCAATGCAAGTGTCAGTGGTGAAACCACCAGTGGTGCCTTAGCGCGTCTACCTAAACTGCTACAAACACACAAGCCACAAATTGTGGTAATTGAATTAGGTGGCAATGATGGCTTACGTGGGCAACCACCACAAATGATTCAGAAAAATTTAGGACAGTTGGTTCAAATAAGCCAACAAGCCAAAGCGCAAGTCATTATCTTTGGGATGAAAATTCCGCCAAATTATGGTACAGCATATAGCAAAGCCTTTGAAAATAATTACAAAATGGTCAGCCAGCAGTACAAAGTCAAACTCTTGCCTTTCTTTTTAGAAGGTGTCGCAGGTAAAAAAGATCTGGTTCAAAATGATCAAATTCACCCCAATGCCAAAGCACAACCAATTTTATTAAATACGGCTTATCCTTATATAAAAAGCAGTTTATAAACAAAAAAGGCGCTTTATAAAAAAGCGCCTTTTAAAATGCATACGAATGTATTTACATATTTTACTTAAAAATCATAAAAAGTTACTTCGCCCGTTTCTAGCGAATATTCTGCACCAACCACTTTTAATTTGCCTTGAGCAATAAGATTTTCAAGCACCGCTGAACCATGACGCAGTTGATTCACAGAAGCAAAAACATTGGAACGCACGGCATGAACAGATAATTTTTCTAAATCATCTTTTAGTTCAGTTTGCATTAAAATTTCAACCGATGGACGGACTCGGTTCACAATCGACATTAAGTTTGCAGATGGAGGTGATGTCGGGTTCATCAATGCTTCAATGGTTGAGTGAATTGCACCACAATGGGTATGACCCAAGACCACCACAACAGGACAACCAAAACTGTCTGCTGCAAATTCCACGCTACCCACTTGTGATGGTGCGACAATATTGCCTGCGACCCGAATCACAAATAAGTCACCTAAACCTTGGTCAAAAACCATTTCTGCAGGTACACGTGAATCTGAACAACCCAATACAATAGCAAATGGTTCTTGGCTGTCAGCCAGTTCTGCACGTTGCTGATGCGTCAAAAGCGTAAGATGTTTAGTTTGACCATTAACAAAACGTTCATTCCCGTTTTTTAAACGATCTAAAGCTTCTTCTGCCGTTAGCATGTTCTTCTACCCTGATTTGAAGTCCTGATATTTTAATCCTCTAACTATTGAATGTCACTTGCAAAAACAATAGTGATTTCTTTTTTCTAAAGCTGTAGTGTCCCATAACCAGTATTTTGCAGACTGTTTTTCAATCAATAGCTACTTAAAATAATTTAGCCAGCAACACATTGTACAATTTACGTCACTTAAATTAGACTAAGTTTTCGGGGAACCGCCTAAAAAACGATATAAAATGCCAATGCTTTAAACTTTTATAATAAAAAATAAGATATTTTTTACGACACAGTTCACATTTATAATCGACATGACTACCCCATTCAAACAAGCTGAAGGTGACAAACTACACTTTTGAACTACAATATCTTCAGGAGTTATTGCTGTTAAACCTCAGGGCTAATTCAGATAATTTTTAAATCAATGTAATAACAAATTAAAGCCGTTTTTTAGGGGTCATCTCTGTCAATGAAAGGATTACATTCGACAATCTGCTACATACTCAAATTAGGTTGTCTCAGTGGCCTATTAATGGTTGGCCTACCCAGTTTTGCGGCCAACAATACGCAATCGACAAGTATTACACCGCCCATTTTACAAAATTATTTAATTCAAGAACGTAAAATAGCGGGCCTGACCACAAAAACCGTACAAGTTGGTAAAGTGACATGGAGCTACAATGAAGGCGGGTCACGGGCCAATCCTTCAATTTTACTGATTCATGGTCTGGCTGGTAATCGAGATAACTGGAACCGTGTTGCCCATTTTCTAACCCCTTATTATCATGTGATCATTCCAGATTTACCTAGCAATGGTGACACCAAAGTTCCGGTCAATTTTGACAATTCTGTCCCGAATGTTACCGACCAACTACGCCAATTTGCCGAAAAAATTGACATCGAAGATAAACTGAATATTGCAGGGCATTCACTGGGTGGCTCTATTGCTACGGTTTATGCTGCGCAATATCCATTTGATACACAAAGCCTTTTCTTACTCAATAGCGCTGGCATTTATCGGCATGCGGCTACACCCTATACAAAAAATCCGTATTCATTAAAACAGCTGATCGTTTCTAAACCTGGGGATTTAGATGAAGTGATGCATCAATTGATGCAAAATCCGCCTGTTTTGCCATTTAAACTGAAACAAGCTCAAGAAAAACAGCTCATTTCACAGGCAGATCAAACCAGTAAAATGATTGATCAAGTGATTACTATGAATCGTATTTATACGCCAGATAGTTTTGCCCGCCTAACTAAATCGGTGGAAGCTCCTACACTCATTCTTTGGGGAAAACAGGATAAAATTATTAATGTTGCGGCCGCAAATGAATTAAAATCTTTGTTGAAACGGGCTGAAGCTCCTGTCATTCTTAATAATGTTGGCCATATGCCATTACTTGAAGCAGAGCAAGAAGTTGCTGATCACTATCTGCCCTTTCTTGCCAAAAGCCAAAAGTTTAAGAATCCGCTAACCGATAGACTTATACCTTTAAACTAATTCACCGCGTTTTCCAGCAAAGCCGGTTTCCAAGGACAGTATGCAGAAGAATCCGATGCTTGAGCAACTGATAGACGCTCATCTTAACTTTTTAGATCAGACGTTTGCTCAAACAGGCACTGTCCAAACTGAATTTTTAAATTTTTATCACTGGTTCAGAAAGCAGTCTTTACAGCAACTTTGGTCTTTTGAACAAATTAATACCCTCATTCAAAAGCAGATTTTACATACTCCTGCCAGCAATTTTTTAATTGACCAAATTGCTGAACATATCAAATTTGCACTGATTCATTCTATCAATGACAGCACTAAAATTGCCGATATCATTCCCGTTCTAACCATTGATAAAATAGCCCAATATGTGGCGGGTAAAAGTGATCACCGTCAGCGCTTAATTAAAACAGTGGTCAACAGTCCTGCTTTCTCCGCCATGATTAGTCAGCTGATTCAGCACTCTATTCAGGACTATTTAGACAATTCGGTCATCGCAAAAAGTGTCCCCGGTGTATCCCGTTTTATGAAAATGGGCAAGTCCGTTTTGGAAAATGTCACCGATACCAATTTAGATGATGCTATTGGCAAATATTTACAGAAGAATATTCTTAAACTCAGCCAAATGAGTGAAACGGTACTCAACCAGCATTTTGATGACCATAAGCTGTATCACTTTCAGGCCAACTTGTGGCATAAAATTAAAAATATGCCTGTTTCTGTACTAAAAAATTATATTGAAATACAGGATTTACCACAAACTGTCGGTATGGGTGCCGAAATTTGGGACTACATTCGCCAATCTGATTATTTAAAACAACAAGTCCATGATGGCGTTTATGCATGGTATATCCGCAATCAGGAGCGACCTTTTGACCTACTACTCCGCGATTTAAATATTGATGAAGCACTGATTCAAAATGAGCTACAAAACTTATTGAATCCCATCATTCAGCAGATGATTAGCTCACAATATTTGCGTGAACGTGCCCGTGTACATTTAGCGCAGTTTTACTATTCTGAAGAAGCCCAAGCAATCTTAAAGCTCTAAATTAAAGATAAAAAAAGCCGCATCATGCGACTTTTTTTATTATATGAATTAAAATTTGAAATTCATACCCACTGTATATCTTCGGCCATCAAGCACAATATCGTATTCGCTATTGCTAATTTCTTTATTGGCAATGTTATAAACACCAGCGGTCAAACTTAAATTCTGTGTTGCTTTAAAGACAGCACCAGCATCGAAAGTACCATAAGCAGGTGTACCATTCCCCATTGCTGTACGGCTTAAATAATCGCTGGTTTTGCCACGATAATTATAGTCCATCCACGTATTCCATGTATCCGAAACATCATAATCTAGACCTGCATTCAGCATATGTTTTGGCATTTTATTTAAAGCTTGCCCCTTAAATTCGCCACTTTTTTGCTCAGATTCAGTATAGGTATAGCTGGTGCTCGCACGTAAGTTATCAAGTAAATTATAGTCTAATGCGAATTCGACCCCTTTCATTTCTGCATCAGAAACGTTCATCATTTGGCTAACAAATCGATAGGGTTTACCATTGGCTGAACATTTCCAGTCCTGAACAGGAGAACTATTGGTTGTCCCCGGTGTTTCACATAAACGGTCTTCTACAATTTTATCTTTAAAATCTGATTTAAAGACCATCAAGCTGCTGGTTAAACCCAGTTCAGGATCTGAAAAATTAAAACCTAATTCATAGCTGATACTTTTTTCTGGAGACAAGTTAGGATTACCAATAATCACACCACTGCCTTTTCCTGTACGGCTACCAAAACCTTCGGAAATTTGGCTAATGGCAGGTTGTTTATAACCTGTACTGATCCCACCTTTTAACGTTAAAACATCAGTTAAATGATAAATACCGTAAATTCGCGGTGTAATTTCGCCTCCAAAGTATTCATCTTTATTGTATCGAGCGCCAAGTGTTAACGCGAAATCATCGGTGATGCTCCACTCATTTTCTGCATACAAAGCAAATAACCAACGATCAAGTGAAGTCACACCAGTAACACTGGCTAAACCATTGGTGGTATCTGTAATTTTTTCTTTTTGATATTGACCACCTACCGTTAAAGTATGATCCCCCAAGAAAAATGTGCCTTGCGTATTGAATACTTTTAAATCTTCCTGTTTTTGATCACTAACAGCACCGCTATACACTTTTTTAGTTGTTTCATCTTGATAGTATGAATCAACCGTAAAATTATCGTAACTGGCTTTATGCGTTAAGGTATAAAGATCTTTTTCATTTTCATTGGTTGACGCTTGGCTTGCAATACCAACACTTTTGCCAAGTGTCGTTGTGTACTGTTGACCTGTAAAGTCATAACGTAAGCCAATATCATGATGCTCATCGACATTCCAAACCAGTTCAGTACCGAACTTTCTGACTTTCTTTTCAGACTCACTTGAACCCGATTTTTGCCCTTCTCCACCGACATAATCACTTTCATCATTGCCTTGGAAATTACCATCCAGACTTAAAGATAATTTATCTTTAATTAATGGCCCTGAGACATACATGCCGACGCCGTAACTATCATTGGCATAATCATTATTCGATTTTGTATATTCAGGAGAAATACTTCCGTGCCAGTTACTCGATGATGCTTTCTTCGTAATGATGTTAATCACACCGCCCATAGCATCCGAACCATACAAGGATGACATGGGCCCACGGACGACTTCTATACGCTCAATCATGTCAATTGGTGGCAAATAGGCACCAATTTTTCCGCCATCTGTACCATTACCGTTCACTGTTCTACCCGCACTTACTGGACGACCGTTCACAAGGTACTTGGTATAGTTTGCGCCCATACCACGAATGGTTATTTCTTTATTGTTTCCACCACCCTGCACAGATACACCTGGCATATTTTTGACAGCATCAATGACATCTGTATACGATTTTTTTTGTAATTCTTCGGCACTAATCACTGAAATGGAAGCAGGAGCATCTGCAATATTTTGTTCAAAACCACCCGCGGTTGTAACAACAATGGTTTCAAGTTTTGTCACGTTATTTTGAACCGTAGCACTTTGCTCATTTGCCTGCGTAGCTGAACTCATGGCAGCAATTACAGAAAGTGCCAAAGTTGATCGTAATAGTGATTTATTCATATGCCCGAACCCAAAAAGTGGAGAAATAACGTAAATTTGTGGGGCAATATTAACAAACAATAAACACAATGCAAATATAATTGATAATTATTATCATTCAATAATTGGTGCTATTAAAAAAAATAGCCTCAATATTTGAGGCTATTTTTCATTTATTCATCGACTTATTTGAAATAAGCGCCTTCTGATTGGCTATGGTCTGTCTCATCCACAACGCGCATTAATTCAGGCACATGCTGTTTCAAAGTGGTTTCTACACCTTGTTTCAAGGTTACATCAATTGCCGAACAACCTTGGCAACCACCACCAAATTTAAGTACAGCAGTTAAGCCATGCTCTGGGTCTTCAACAACATTGACCAATGCACAGTTACCACCATGCCCTTCTAAACCAGGGTTAATTTCAGATTGCAGTACATAAGTAATACGTTCTTCTACCGATGCATCTGGCCCAACGCGTGGCACTTTCGAGTTTGGTGCGCGGAAAGTTAACTGACCACCAAAACGGTCTTTGTTGTAATCAATCACAGCATCTAATAAATACGGAATAGATGGTGCATCAATAAAAGCAACAAACTCAGGATAATCTTGTTTGAAATCTGCAGGTACGACTTCTTCAGGCGCACTGTAAGCCATACAGCATTCAGCACGCGGTGTACCAGAATTTTCTACAAAAATACGTACAGCAATGCCCGGTGTATTTTGTTTTTCCAATAAGTCTTTCAAATACTCTTGTGCATTGGGTGTAATCAATAAATTTGGAATCTCTTCTGCAACTGCAGTGCTGGTATTCTCAGTCGACATAACAATATTTCCTCATGCTGAAGTCGCCATTTTAACTGAAGATGCGGTTCATTATGAAAAATTCAACTAAAATTGTCGGAATTATATTGAAAGTTATCGCTAATGCTAAATTTAATGGCATTATCAGTAGCAAATATTGATGATTAGAACAGCAATTTATGCTTGATTTATCTTTAAACCATACCGTTATCATTATCATCATTACAGCGATTGTGTCTTTTTTGGCTTTCCAAAATCAGAACATCATGAATCGCTTAATTTTTTGGCCTCCTGCAATGCAACGTGGTCAATATGATCGTTTTATTACCCATGGTTTTGTGCATGCAGATGGCACACACCTGCTCTTTAATATGATTACGCTGTTCTTTTTCGGTAGTGTGATTGAAACGTTTTATCGCCAATATTTTTTCGACTTAGGTTTTGTTTTGTTTTATTTGGGCGGATTAATTGCTGCCATTATTCCTAGCTACCTACAACATAAAAATGATGCGCGTTGGGCCAGTTTAGGTGCTTCAGGTGCTGTTTCAGCCGTATTGTTCGCCTACATATTATTTCAGCCATGGAAACTCATTTTTGTATTTTTTATTCCTGTACCTGCCATTATTTTTGCTGTGCTATATGTGGCTTATAGTATTTGGTCAGGCAAACGTGGGAATTCAAATATCAATCATAGCGCGCATTTGTGGGGTGCGGCCTACGGTGTCATTATGACCATTATTATTGAGCCTCGACTCTTGCCTCATTTTTTCCATCAGCTGATGCAGTTTCCTTTTTAATACACTTCCGTATAGCTCACAGTAAAAAAGGATTCTATGCAGAATCCTTTTTTATATCTTAGATTTGCAACTACCATTTTAAAAGCACTTATCCATCTATACTTTGTAGTCGTTGGCCATGCAGGAAATGCCAGTTTTTTTGATAAGCAGAAATAAATTTAGCAATGAAAATTGGTGATCGATCAATGGCAGAGCGCTCTTTAAAGTGACCCTGTAATTTTGCCCAATCATAGCAACTTTGATTTAACGGATATTCAGTCAAAATACCGCTTAGATAGTTTCTTTGAATCCACCCTTCAGCCTGTTTATACGTCGAAAAAACAGCAGATGCAAAACCTGCTTGGTGCGCATTAAATACATACACTTGATTCGATTTATTCATCAAGGCCCCCTTCTTTTTTGTTTTTCTAGACCCATACTAAATGTGATTCACATCACATTACAAGAATTTAATGAGTTTTAATTTGCAACATTTCGTAAATTTATAATATTTGGATATTCAACAATAAATCCACATCACCCCTTTCTTATTCATCATCATTTTTAGGGGATGAATAGCGTTCGGACAGAGACTTTCGGTCTTTTTATTTACTGTGAAGAAATAGAGAAAAGTTTAAAGAAAGCAATGACCTAAAAATGGCGATACATTTCACACCTGAGCTTAGCTAAAGATTTACACAAATTTGGCAGTTAATGCCAACTAATAATTTAATTTGGCATAGATAATGTATACAAATGTATATTAACCATCAGATCACGTGAGATATTTTGCATGTCCAGCTCTATAGACGGTCTTCAATTTCCAAATCCAACACAAAAACAAAAACCCAGCACCTCTAAAACTGGACGAGAAATCATTGCCGAAGCCTTAGCCAGTGTAGACCCTCATACTTCGCTCAAAGCCTCTAATGAAAAAAATTGGCGTAAGCAGTACCCACAATATTTTAAAGCGTTGGTGGAACAAGGGATTCTGAATGCCAGCAACCCGATTCAAATTGCAGAAGCGGGACTCAATAAGGCGCACCATACCTTTGAATTTTTCCGTAATAATGAAAAATATTTGCTTAAAGATGTCATGCAACTTAAAGCACAGCCGTTGCATACCATCAAACTCAAAGGTGAAAGTAACGCTGAACCAGAATGGTATGTGCCCTATCATGGGAAAAAATTGCAAGGCGAAGCACTTTTAGCGCAAATTCAGAAATGGCAGGATCATGGCATTGTCGAACCTAGCCATGCAGATGCGTTAAGAGAAGTCATTGCTCACCCTGGATGGTTTGACCTGTCTGACCGTACTCTGGTTTTGTTTGGTGCTGCTTCTGAAGCAGGCCCTTTAACATGGCTGTCAAAATGGAAAGCTAATATTGTCGCAGTAGATTTACCGAATAAGCGTGTCTGGAGCAAAATTTTAGAGACCATCCAACAAGGCAATGCCACCCTGTATGCGCCTAGCGTTGAAGCCCTGTCTGCCGATACATCAGTACAAGTCCTCAAAGAAAAACTCGGGGCAAATTTATTAACCCAAATTCCAGAAATTACGCAATGGTTAATACAAAATGAACAGCCATTAGACTTAGCTGCCATTGCCTATTTAGATGGGGAAAAGCATGTGCGCGTATCCATGGCCATGGATGCCATTATGCAGACCGTGAGTGCACAAAAAACCAATACCAGCTTGATGTACATGTGTACTCCTACCGATGTCTATGCTGTCCCAGCCGAAGTGGTTGAGGCTTCGGCAGATAAATTTGCACAACGTTCAAAAATCCAGCAATTCATTAGCACGGGCCTTTCTACACTTTCGCGTCAGCACTTTTTCAAAAAAAATCTGCATAGCTTGGTCGCATCAGACAATGGTCAAAACTACGGTATTGCCGATTGTTTAGTGATTGAACAAGGCCCAAATTATGCGTTGGCAAAACGTATTCAACAATGGCGTGCAACATTGGCACGGGCGCAAGGTCAAAAAGTCAGTATTAATATTGCACCATCAACCACCACTTATTCCGTAACCAAAAATCCATTACTCAAAGCAGCCTTTAATGGGGCAAGTCTTTTTGATGTTGAAGCTTTCAAACCCGAAACCACCAACGCCATTATGGCAGCCTTATGGATTCATGATTTACGCAATCCGCAATCTGTGGCTAATCCTGAAGTTAAACTGGCACACCCGCTTGAATTAATGATGAAAGGAGCCAACCATGGTGGTTTATGGCGTGTGGCTTATTTAGCCCGTACCGCGCTTCCTTTTGCTGCCGTCTATGGTTTTGCCACAGAAAAACTACCTATTCAGCAAGTATTGGCGAAGTTGAAAAAGTAAGTACTAGCCCACGCAAACATTATAAGTTTTTCAATCTTTCAAAATAAAAAAACGCTACCTGAGTAGCGTTTTTTTATAGACTTAATCAATCATTAAAAGACTTTAAGTAAAATCCAATATAAACCGCCAGACAAGCAAATTGTTGCCGGAAGGGTAAAGATCCACGCCGATAAAATTGTGCGTACCATCTGTGCATTTAAGCCCGATTTATTGGCAACCATGGTTCCAGCAACCGCACTGTTCAAGACATGTGTCGTTGAAACTGGCATCCCAAAACCATCGGCAGCCGCAATAGTTGACATAGCCACAAGTTCTGCTGACATCCCTTGACCATAGGTCATATGATCCTTACCAATACGTTCGCCGACCGTCACGACAATACGTTTCCATCCCACCATAGTTCCTAAGCCCAGTGCCAAAGCAACTGCAACCTTCACCCATGTTGGAATATATTGTAGGAATGAATCCAGCTTATTACGGTATTCTTTCACGGTTTTTTGCTGATCAGCGGTCATAGCAGGCAGTTGCTTAGCTTTGTCTAAACGTTTGAATGCTGTTGTACTGAGATACATGTCATTACGAATAACCGAAACTTCTGCTTCAGGAATGTCCTGTACACCTTTATATTGCCCAACACGGTCACCCAAATGATCGGTCAAGCTTGCCAATGCAGGAATAACCTCTGCATTCACTTCTTTGGTTTGAATATATTTGGTAATAATATCACGCGCTTTTTCATCTGGAATATCCGTATGTTGTGCGTAAATCACCTGCGCGGTTTGTCCCGATAACTGTTCAAAAGACTGAATATGTTTTTGATCTAAATTTTGATTCAGGGAGTAAGCCAAAGGCACACAACCAATCAAAATAAGCATAATCAATCCCATCCCTTTCTGACCATCATTTGAACCGTGTGCAAAACTTACACCCGTACAAGTAAAAATCAAAATGGCACGAATCAGTGGTGGTGGTGGTTTATTGCCTTCAGGTGGCTGGAATAACTCCAACTGTTTTCTAAAGATTTTTTTCACTAACAAAAACAGCAAAGCTGCAAATGCAAAACCAATCAATGGAGAAAACAACAAAGCTTTACCAACTTTAAGCACTTGCTCCATATCGATACCGCTTGCACCACTACCCGCGTGGAGCAAGTAGTTCATAATTCCCACACCTAAAATCGAACCGATTAAAGTGTGTGAACTCGAGGCTGGAATACCCAAAAACCAAGTACCTAAGTTCCAAAGAATTGCAGCAATCAACATGGCAAAAACCATGGCAAAACCTGCACCAGAACCCACGTTCATAATTAGTTCAACAGGTAACAAAGCAATGATGCCATAAGCCACTGCCCCACTGGCGACCATTACCCCAAGGAAATTACAGAAACCAGCCCACATTACTGCAACAGGTGCAGACAAGGCATTGGTATAAATCACAGTTGCTACAGCATTGGCTGTATCGTGAAAACCATTCACGAACTCAAATCCGAGTGCGATAAATAACGCTGTTCCCAATAAAATTATGGAATACAGACTTAATGCAGGTACGTGTGCCAAATCGGCGGATAATTGAAAGCCAATATAAATAAGGGTAGAAACAATAACGGTTAAAAACACCGGCATAAAAAATTTCGGTGTAGGCACATGAACATTCGTCGACGAAACTACTGTCGCGGGTTGTGCTGAATCTACGGGAGTTTGATTAGAATTCATGCAAGCAGGAACGGAGATTTAAGAATCCCCGTATTGTTCAGTTTAATTGTGACAATTATATGACAAAGCGCTGTCATATAAAGCAGTATTTCAGACTTTATTGTATGTCTTTCCGATAGACCAACCTGTATACCATTTAAATATACTTAATAATATTCAACATATTAAAACAAAATAACCCCTATATTCTGTATATTTAAATGTAATATTTTAATGCTTAAATATTTTGAAATATTTCACTCTATAGGATGATATTTATTCCGCATATTGCATGATGACCGAACAAAGCTGCAAATTGATGAAGCAATATCCTCCTCTGCATTTTTTGATATCTTTGACAAAATGACTGGTGATCTTAGGGTTAAAAGATAAAGCCCATGGTTCAAGCGCGAATATCAGTCAAAGTGAACTGAATTCTGTTAATATATTTGCCGATTTTATATTCCATCGGATTGGGTTATTTATGTCCACGCTTGCTACCCTAAAAGAGCTTCTTACCAAACGCATCCTGATTATTGACGGTGCAATGGGAACCATGATTCAACGCCACAAATTAGAAGAAGCAGACTACCGTGGCGAGCGTTTTGCCGACTGGGCCTCTGATTTAAAAGGCAATAATGACTTATTGGTATTGACCCAACCGCAAATTATTCAAAATATTCATGAAGCCTACCTTGATGCAGGCGCAGACATTATTGAAACCAATAGCTTTAACGGCACCAAAGTTTCAATGTCTGACTATCACATGGAAGATTTAGTCCATGAGATTAATTTTGAAGCAGCTCGTCTTGCCAAAGCAGCCTGTGAAAAATATTCAACACCTGACAAACCCCGTTTTGTTGCAGGTGTACTTGGACCGACATCACGTACCTGTTCCATTTCACCCAATGTGAATGATCCTGCATTTCGTAATATTAGCTTTGATGCACTCAAAGAAAATTATATTGAAGCAACCCATGCCTTAATTGAAGGCGGTGCAGACATCCTATTAATTGAAACGGTCTTTGATACCCTGAACTGTAAAGCGGCCATTTTTGCAGTGAAAGAAGTGTTTAATCAAATTGGCCGTGAATTGCCTTTAATGATTTCGGGCACCATTACCGATGCTTCGGGTCGTACCTTAACCGGTCAAACTGCTGAAGCCTTCTGGAATTCGGTCCGCCACGGCGATTTGCTGTCGATTGGTTTTAACTGCGCACTCGGTGCAGATGCCATCCGCCCACACGTCAAAACGATTTCTGACGTTGCCGATACTTTTGTTTCAGCGCATCCAAACGCAGGTTTACCCAATGCTTTTGGGGGTTATGATGAAACACCAGAAGAAACCGCTGCATTTATCAAAGAATTTGCTGAAAGTGGTCTGATTAATATTACTGGTGGTTGCTGTGGTACAACACCGGATCATATTCGTGCCATTTACAATGCAGTCAAAGACATTCAGCCACGTCAGCTGCCTGAAACCAAACCAGCGTGTCGCCTCAGTGGTTTAGAACCATTCAACATCACAGCAGATTCATTGTTTGTGAATGTCGGTGAACGTACCAACGTTACAGGGTCTAAAAAATTCCTGCGTTTAATTCGCGAAGAAAACTTTACCGAAGCCCTTGATGTTGCATTACAACAAGTGGTTGCAGGCGCACAAGTCATCGACATCAATATGGATGAAGGGATGCTCGATTCGCAAGGTGCGATGGTGCACTTTCTGAATTTGATCGCCTCTGAACCTGAAATTTCCAAAGTGCCAATCATGATTGACTCATCTAAATGGGAAATCATTGAAGCAGGCCTGAAATGCGTACAAGGTAAACCCATTGTTAACTCAATTTCCTTAAAAGAAGGTTATGACGAGTTTGTGGCAAAAGCACGTTTGTGCCGTCAATACGGTGCTGCGATCATTGTCATGGCATTTGATGAAACAGGTCAGGCGGATACAGCTGCACGTAAACGTGAAATCTGTAAGCGTTCTTATGATGTGTTGGTCAATGAAGTCGGCTTCCCTGCTGAAGATATTATTTTTGACCCGAACGTATTTGCCGTTGCAACAGGGATTGAAGAACACAATAACTACGCTGTTGATTTCATTGAAGCAACCGGTTGGATTAAGCAAAACTTACCCCATGCAATGATTTCGGGTGGTGTGTCTAACGTATCGTTCTCTTTCCGTGGGAATGAACCTGTTCGTGAAGCCATTCACTCGGTGTTCTTGTACCATGCCATTCAACAAGGCATGACTATGGGGATTGTCAACGCAGGTCAAATGGCGATTTACGATGACATTCCAGCAGAATTAAAAGTGGCCGTTGAAGATGTGGTGCTGAATCGCAATCAAGGCGAAAGCGGTCAAGATGCCACTGAAAAACTACTTGAAGTGGCAGAACAGTACCGCGGTCAAGCAGGTGCACAAAAAGCCGTTGAGAACCTTGAATGGCGTGATCAGTCTGTAGAAAAACGCCTTGAATATGCCTTAGTCAAAGGGATTACCGCCTTTATTGATGAAGATACTGAAGAAGCGCGTTTAAAAGCCAAACGCCCATTGGATGTAATTGAAGGCCCACTCATGGATGGCATGAACGTGGTTGGCGACCTGTTCGGCTCGGGTAAAATGTTCTTACCTCAAGTGGTGAAATCTGCGCGGGTGATGAAACAAGCGGTAGCGTGGCTGAACCCGTACATTGAAGCAGAAAAATCGGGTGCGCAATCAAAAGGTAAAATTTTGATGGCCACGGTAAAAGGCGATGTACACGACATTGGTAAAAACATTGTCGGGGTTGTACTGGGTTGTAATGGTTATGACATTGTTGACCTTGGGGTCATGGTTTCCGCAGAGAAAATTTTACAAACTGCCATTGATGAAAAAGTCGATATTATTGGTTTATCTGGCTTGATTACACCGTCATTAGATGAAATGGTTTTTGTTGCTAAAGAAATGCAACGTAAAGGCTTTCATGTTCCATTGATGATTGGCGGTGCAACCACATCTAAAGCGCATACAGCGGTAAAAATTGACCCACAATATTCAAATGATGCCGTGATTTATGTGGCCGATGCTTCACGTGCTGTCGGTGTTGCAACGACGCTTCTCTCTAAAGAAATGAAGCCGAAGTTTGTGACAGAAACTCGTGAAGAATATGAAAAAGTACGTGAGCGTATTGCCAATAAACAGCCAAAAGCGGCCAAATTGTCTTATGCACAATCCATTGAAAATGGTTTAAAAATTGATTTTGCAAACAATAAACCTGCAAAACCGAATTTCATTGGTATGCAAACTCTAAGCAATTATCCACTTGAAACATTGGTTAAATACTTTGACTGGACACCCTTCTTTATTTCTTGGAGTTTGGCAGGTAAATTCCCTGCAATTTTAACAGATAAAGTGGTTGGCGAAGCAGCGACTGATTTGTTTGAGCAGGCACAGACCATGCTCAAAGATATTATTGAGAATAAACGTTTTGATGCACGTGCGGTATTCGGTATTTACCCTGCCAACCGTTCAGCTGCCGATTCTGTAGAGGTTTATGACGAATTTGGCACGGCTGTTACGCATACATTCCATCACATCCGTCAACAGTCCGACAAAGTTACAGGCAAACCAAACCTGTCTTTAGCAGACTTTGTCGCAACCAAAGAGCAAGCGGAAGATTATTTGGGTGGTTTCACTGTATCCATTTTTGGTGCAGAAGAAATGGCACATGAGTACAAAGCCAAAGGCGATGACTATTCTGCAATTTTGGCACAATCTTTGGGTGACCGTTTTGCCGAAGCTTTTGCAGAACATTTGCATGAACGTATTCGTAAAGAGTTCTGGGGCAACCAAGCTTCTGAGTCGTTAAGCAATGAAGATTTGATTAAAGAGAAGTATGTCGGAATTCGTCCTGCACCGGGCTACCCTGCATGTCCTGAGCATTCTGAAAAAGCGACGTTGTTTAATTGGTTAGACTCAACTGCAAAAATTGGTACTGAGTTAACGTCTAGTTTTGCAATGTGGCCACCTTCGTCTGTTAGTGGTTTTTATTATGCGAACCCTGAAAGCCAATACTTTAACGTGGGTAAAATCGCTCAAGATCAACTTGAGGATTATGCAAAGCGTAAGAATTGGACTTTGGATGAAGCGAAGCGTTGGTTAGCGCCGAATTTGGATGATTCGGTTTCTTAATTTAAAATCCTTTTAATCTCCCCTAACCCCTCTTTAAAAAAGAGGGGAACTTTTGCGTATCAAATGAATTACGTGACAGCTCCTCCCTTTTTCAAAGGGAGGTTGGGAGGGATTATAAAAATAAAATTACTGCTGATATGTTTGATTCGACGTAAATTAAAAATTAATTAAGTGATTAGCATATGTCTGAAAAAAATACTTTAAAAAATTATTGTAATGAATATGACAAAGATACTAACCATATTGTATTAGGACAACATACTTGGCATTCAGCCCCTGAAGATTATGATCATTCTCAATATCATAAGCTAGTTAAATGTCTAGGTTGTGATAATGTATCTTTAAGAATTGAAGATCATGATTTATTTTTTACAGTTCAAAATAATGATGGAGAATGGATCCCTGATATTACAATTAAGAACTATCCTAAAAAACTTCAAAATCATAAAAAAATTGATCATGATTATCTAATTCCCCAATTGGTCAGAAATATCTATAAAGAAGTTTTATTAACATTACAAGAAGATGCAAAAATTTTATCTAGCCTTGGTTTGAGAGCATGTATTGAATCAGTTTGCAACCATCTTGAAATAACTGGACGAAATTTAGCTATACGCATTAATAAGTTATCTACAGCTGGTTATATCTCAAAAAAAGATGCTGAGAGATTGCATGCCATCAGATTCATGGGTAATGATTCTGCACATGAGATCAAAGCTCCAAAAGTAGATTCTTTAAAAATTGCCCTTGAGATTGTTGAGCACTTACTCAAAAGTGTTTTTATTTTATCCGAGCAAGCAAATGGATATTTAGATACCATTATTGATAAATATGAGTTATTTGAAACCTTACTTGAAAAACACCTGACAAATTTCAATAATGGTGATGAGTATCCTCTTTATCATTTTTTTGAGAAAGATTGGCGTAGAGTGCAGGACTTTATCTCAAATTTTCAAACAGAATTGATCGAAAATATAAATAATTCCAACTTCAATCTTCTAGAAGTGGGGAAAAAGGATATCAATCAAAAAGGTGATGAAATACAGCATTTCATCATTAAGAAAAATGAAATAATTGAATAACTAAAAAATCCCTCCTAACCTCCCTTTAAAAAAGGGAGGAACACCGTAAATCACAACCATCATGAAATTTGCGGAAAGTCCCTCTTTTTAAAGATGAGAAACTACGTTTCGCAAGAGGGAGATTCTAATTGTAAAGAAATCTCATCAAAAATCACCTGAACCACTGCATCAATCTCCCTCAAAACCTGCCCATTATCAAATCTCAGCACTCTCAACCCCAACTGAGCCAAAGCCTCATCCCTCACCCGATCTGCTTCCAAACCTTCATTTGTATAGTGCTGACTGCCATCACACTCAATCACCAAATTTACAGAAGGACAGTAAAAATCCACAATGAAATTTAAAATTGGTTTCTGCCGATAAAACTGTACACCTAAAATTTGCTTCCCACGAAGTTTTGACCACAGCAACTTTTCAGCATCGGTCATGTTGTTGCGTAAGTCACGTGAGATCTGTTTTAAGTTTCTGTTATAAGGTTTCATTTTTATAAGTTTCTTATGACTATGTACAAAATCAATAACTGCTTAGAATCAGCTATTTCACCCATAGTAGATCAGCATCTACAAGCAAGAAATCAAAATGCTTATGTTAGAATAACGTTTTTGTTACTGAGTCATCCATTGTGGCAGAGCTAAATTTTGATCGGTTGTATGAGTTTTTCTGTAAGGTTCCAAGTGTTCAAAAAAATATGATTGATGCTTATGGCACAGATGGCCAAAAAGCATGGTGGTTCAAATTTCAAATTAATATTGAACATCCTTTGGCTTGGCAAACCGTTCAAGAGTTGGGTCATGTACTCAATTACATTTCTAAAAATGAACGCTTACCGACCCAATTTTTACCCATTTCACCACCACCTTATATGAATGGTGAAGCCAAACAATTTTTAACTTGGGTCATTCAATGCAACCATACCGACTTTCCACCAGATGTGGTCTGTGATTGGTTAGAAGCGCGCCTGCCTAAACCTGTTGACGATGTCAGTAAATGGGAAATTAAAACAGATTTACATGAGCTAGATAAAATTAGCGATAAAGATTTGGACAAAATGATACCGCCAAATCCTGAGCCTAAAAACTAAAAAGTATTGAGTCTACTTCTCCCTCCCCCTCTCCTTAAAAAAGAGGGAACGCCTTCTCCTTCTGAAAAAGGCTGAGGTAAAAATAAGCCACTCTGACCTTTCCCTCTTGTAACTTAAAGGAAGGTCAGGTGGATTTTTAAGATGGGAAGCCTACTAAAACGTCGACAACCCACTCCACTCCATGAAGCGGTAAAGGGCATATTTCAACTTAGATTCATCTGCATATTGGCTATATTCCACACTCAGCGGATGGCCATCTACATTTGCCCATGCACGATTAAAAAACTGCTCAGCATCTTTAAAAACAACATCTTGAGTTTGTCCAACCACACGAAAATCGGTTTCAAGGTTATAATTTTTTAAATTACGTGCCGTGAAATTTGCAGAACCTAAAATTAATTCTGCTTTGCCAACACCACTTTTTACAATCATCTTGCTATGACATTGTTCACCCTGAGTATTGCACCAACGCACAGGCACGCCTGCCTTATGTAACTCAGAAGCCACTTGACGGTTTGGAATACCATTTTTTTGACGACCAAACGCATCTTTATTCGGGTCTAATAAAACCCGCACATTTACGCCACGTTCATGAGCGGCAACCAGACCTTTAACAATCTTGCGCTCAGATAAATAGAACATCGCCAAATCAATATTTTCTTTGGGTTTAGCACTATTAATCAGCTTCAACACTGCATCGTAAATGGCTTTTTCGGTCAATACCTGTACTTGCGGATCACTCTTTTCGGCTTCAAATTCTCCCACAATAATCACGGGGAAATTTGCTTTAGACATTAAACCGACTGACTGCTCTGTTTTTAGCACGTCTATTGCCGTATTGCCCGACACGACCAATGCCACATTAGAATGGCGTGAACTACCATCATGCGGGTTCATAGACGTGACCATGGTTTTCCAACCGTCTACCGTATCCACAACTAAGGTTTTACGATGATTGGCTTTAAAATTAAACAATTCTAAATAGCTTCTGACTGTAATTTTTTCTTGGCCAAAAGGGTTTGCTAACCAACCTTTTTCGGGGTTGTTGCGAATCCCCTGACAACATAAATACCAAAAACCTGACCATGTCGGATTAGAGGCGCGCAGTGGTGTTAAATCGGTTTCAATGACATCTACACCTGCTTGGCGTAACCGACGGTAATGCTCAGGTACAACACCACCATAAACGGAATTAATTGGGTCGGTAATGAATTTAATTTCAATATTTGGATTCGATCTGCGCTTATTAATCAATGCATCAGTCAGTTGCTGTGTTAATGCTTGATGCGCAACCTGTGAATTTCCGACTTCTTTATTAAACAGGAACATATCTAACACAATAGTGCTTTGCGCCTGATCAATTAAGCTGAGCATTTGCTTAAAAATATGTTGTTCTAATTGTTGTTTGCCAGTGGTATCGACATAGCTCTGATCAGCCAAAAACTGAACTTTAGCATGGCGCAGTTTTCCGGTGTAATCCAGCCCTTCTGGCAAAGGTTTATAGCTCTGATAAATTGCAGAAGAAAGATAGCCGATTGCCAACAAACCAATAACCACGCCGATATAATGACGTCGTGACCAATTAAGTTTGCTGTGAATTCGCTGAAAGATACGCATAATAAAAAACCTAGTCCAATAGCATCAGACTAGGTTTTATCATGCTATTTTTCAAGAGGATTTCTGTGATTTACCCACTATCCATCATGATTTTTCAAACGGGTCTTAAAAACCAAACTCGACACCCACAGTAAAATTACGTCCCACTTGCGGAATATTCGACAAGAAAGAGCTATGTGAATACACCTGATCATCTAACAGATTATTTGCATTGAAATACACGCGGTAATCGTTGCCTTTGGCGTACTGCCCTGCATAAGCCAAGCCCCAATTCACCATGTTATAGCCATTGGTTTGCGTCTCATAAACTGCAAATTCATCTTGCTTAAATGCATGATAATATTCTGCGTGGCCTGACCAACCCTCGGCAAAACTTGCATTCACTTTTGTTCCTAAACGTCCCGCAGGAACACGCGGTGCATTTTCACCATCAATTTTTCCACGGACATAATCACCAAATACGCTAATTTTATAAAGCTCATTTAACGCATAACCCGTTTCTGCTTCGACCCCATAAAACTTAGCTTTGTCTTGTGTATAGTCCACCAAACGGAAATTTTCGTGTTGCGCGGTTGTGGCTGCATAAATATAGCTGTCATACCAATTATGATAAACATGCAGGTGATAATCTAATTTATCTGCCTCATAGTGCAAACCCAGTTCTAAATTATTGGATTTTTCTGCACCCAAGTTTTCATTGCCCCGCTCATACGTATTGGTGGCAAAGTGTTTGCCATTGGCATATAACTCTTGTGCCAAAGGTAATCGCTCTTGATGTGAACCCATTAAAGACAATTTGTAATTTGGTGCAAAGTCCCAATTGACCGCACCTGAATAAGAAATTGCATAATCGTCAAAATTCTTTTGCGTAGAATCGATATCAATGTTTTGCTGATCAAAACGTGCACCCAACTCTAAATGAAAATCGCCAATTTGCTGATGCTCTAAGCCAAATAAACTCCATTTTTGCGTTTTGTTCGGGTTCATTAATGACTCTTCACCCGTGATGTCTAATTTCTGCTGATTATATTGTGCACCAATCACCCCTTCCCAATTGGCAATCGGATTGTGTACCAGTTCTAAACGCGCATCATAACCTATACTTTTAAAAGTGGTCATGACTGCATTGTCTTCCAGTTCATCATGTTGATAGTCAGTGTAGCTGGCGTGAGCGCGAAGCTTTTGAAAGCCTGTAAAAGGTTCCGCCAATTCTGTACGCACATCATAACGTTTCGATGTTAAATCGACCCATGGGCCACCGTGCTCTTCATCATCATGGTCATGGCCACCGCCTACCCCATGTACGTGACAATCCAAAGTATCGCTATGCGGATGACAACTTTCATACTCATGACTATGACCCGGTAGACCATATTTGTCCTGACGCTGACTATAAGATGCACCCACAAAACCGCGATCATGAATCCATGAACCGCCGATATTCACGGTTTGACCTTCGGCAAAAGTATTATCTACACGGCGTTCTTTTTCACCATCATGCACATTATTAGGCGCAATATAATCATTGGCTTTACGCTTAGAACCCTCAACACGTAAGGCAAACTGATCACCCAAAGCAACTGTCGTCCCCGCACTGGCTAACTTTTCATCACTGCCCGAGTTGTAGCGTATGCCTGCTTGCCCTTCATAGCCTTTTTCAGGTATTTGTGTCGGAATTTTTTGATCTGTGACATTGACCAATCCCCCCACTGTACCCGCACCATAAAGCAAGGTCGATGGCCCACGAATAATTTCAATTTGCTTGGCCAAAATCGGATCGACCGTTACTGCATGGTCTGGCGACAACGCTGACACATCGGCTGTTTCTGATGCATGTTGCAGTACTTTGACCCGCGGGCCATCTTGACCCCGAATAACAGGACGGCTCGAACCTGCGCCATATTGATTAGAATAGACACCCAATTCACCTGCGAGAGCATCACCAATGGTTGCAGGACGTTCTGCCAATTTTTTCTGATCAATAATATGATCTGCAGCACCAAAGTCAGCCGCTGTCGGTGCTAAAGGATGTACCGTCACTTGGATGGTATCTAATTGATGTGTTTGAGCACTCTTGTCATCAGCAAATGTAAAGGGTGCTGTAAAAGCAAAAATGGAGACGGTGATTAAATTCTTTTTCAATAGCATGGGACTGGCTCAAACAGATTATCCTTAAATTAACGTTATATTATAACATTTCATTTATTTTGCAATAAAAAACACTTCTTTCTTATTCCTTAAGATAGAATCACTGCCTAAGCTTTCAAAGCAATGAGTTTAATTACTTTCTAAATCAATGCCATTTACCATATCCCATGCTGTTTTAGCACCGCCCTTGTCTAAACTAACAGGTCACCGCCTCCCTATTGGAGCTTTAGCCATTGGTTGCATGGTGCCTGATTTATACCGCTTATTTACACAAGAAAACTCCAACACCACGCATTTATGGTCATCGCTGGTTCATCCTGATCTGTGGATAGGACTCGCTTTTTGTTTCCTCTGGTATGTAATTTACCGTCCCGCCTTATATCGTTTCATCGGGATTCAACATGAATTAAATCTAAATGGTTTCATGTCGATATTGAAATTTACGTTCGCAATCTGCCTTGCGCTCATGATTGGAACAGCCACGCATTTAATTTGGGATGGACTGACCCACGCCGATTTTCGAACTTTTGCTTTTAAAGACGCCCTAAGCCAAGACATTGCGTTGTTTGGTCAAAGCTATCCCTTGCATCGTATTCTGCAAATAGGCACATCCTTTGCCGCCTTACCTATTATGTTCTGGATGTGTTGGCACTATTATCAAAAGTTTCAGCAACATTACCCTGTTCATGCTCGTATCAAAGGTTTTGCTTGGGGTTTAGCTCTCATTTCATTTGGGGCTGGTGCCTTACAAACAGGCTATTTCCTTCAGTCTCCGTCAAGTCTCATGTGGCGTTCAGAATTGTATGAAATTGTAGGACGTTCACTGAATGAGTTTTTTCAAGGCAGCTTATTGATGTTCAGTTTAGGTTGTATCTTGTTTTTAATTTTAGACCGCGGACACCGAATGGGATAAATTTCATCTGTATTTTGTGATGATTTTGAGCCTTTTTCCCGAGTTTCACCCCAAGCGCCTTGTGACAAAATGCCCAACGAGGCATAATCTCACATTACATTTTTAGGCGATGCGCTGTTTACGTATTCGCTTCCTTTA
Organism: Acinetobacter celticus; assembly: GCF_001707755.1. Classification (GTDB taxonomy): domain Bacteria; phylum Pseudomonadota; class Gammaproteobacteria; order Pseudomonadales; family Moraxellaceae; genus Acinetobacter; species Acinetobacter celticus. Next base: position 107,219 of record NZ_MBDL01000011.1, read on the forward strand.
CCCATATAGTTGGATTTTTAACGCTATGATGCGCACTCATTACTGCGGTTCTTTAACCGAAGCTCAAATTGACCAAACCGTTACATTATGCGGTTGGGTTCATCGTCGCCGTGACCACGGTGGTGTCATCTTCCTTGATATGCGTGACCGTGATGGTGTTGTGCAAGTGGTGATCGACCCAGATACCCCAGAAGCATTTGCAACTGCAGACAAATCACGTTCAGAATTCGTATTAAAAATTACAGGCCGCGTACGTCGTCGTTACAAAGGTACTGAAAACGCAAATATCGTGAGTGGTCAAATTGAAGTATTGGGCAAAGACATTGAAGTTCTTGCTGCTTCTGAAACACCGCCATTCCCTTTAAATGACGAAAACACCAATATTTCTGAAGAAATTCGTTTGAAATATCGCTTCCTTGATATTCGCCGTCCTGAAATGTTAGATCGTTTACGTTTCCGTTCTAAACTCACCAACCTTATTCGTAACTATTTCGAAGACAATGGTTTCTTAGACGTTGAAACGCCGATCTTGACTCGTGCAACGCCTGAAGGTGCACGTGACTATTTAGTCCCAAGTCGTGTGTCTAACGGTAGCTTCTACGCACTTCCACAATCACCACAATTGTTCAAACAGTTGTTGATGGTTGGTGGTATCGATCGTTACTACCAAATTGCAAAATGTTTCCGTGATGAAGATTTACGTGCGGATCGTCAACCAGAATTCACCCAGATCGACGTTGAAACATCGTTCATGAGTGACGATGACATTATGGATTTGATGGAAACGTTAACCATTAAAATGTTCAAAGAACTTTTAAATGTTAATTTCGACAAATTCCCACGTATGACGTACAACGACGCAATGCGTGACTATGCATCTGACAAACCAGATATGCGTATTCCTTTGAAATTAGTTGACGTTGCAGACATGATGCAAGACGTTGAGTTCAAAGTATTCGCAGGCCCTGCTAAAGATCCTAAAGGTCGTATTGTTGCACTTCGTGTACCAGGCGCAGGCGCATTACCACGTAGCCAAATTGACGAATATACTAAATTCGTGGGTATCTACGGTGCAAAAGGCTTGGCTTACATCAAAGTCAACGAACTTGAAAAAGGCATTGAAGGTCTTCAATCTCCAATCGTTAAATTCATCGAGCCAATCGTGCTTGATTTATTGAAACGTGTTGGCGCTGAAAATGGCGACATCGTGTTCTTTGGTGCGGATAAAGCTAAAGTTGTAAACGATGCAATGGGCGCTTTACGTATTAAAGTCGGCCATGATATGAAACTTGCGACTTGCGAGTGGGCGCCACTTTGGGTTGTAGACTTCCCAATGTTTGAAGAAACTGATGATGGTAAATGGACATCTGTGCATCACCCATTCACACTGCCAAAATCTAGCGTTGAAGAAGTGAAATCAAACCCGGGTGCTGCGCTGTCAGTTGCATACGACATGGTATTGAATGGTACTGAAGTCGGCGGTGGTTCACTGCGTATCCATAACTTAGAAATGCAAAAAGCCATTTTTGAAGCCTTGGGTATTAATGAAGAAGAAGCCGAAGAGAAATTCAGCTTCTTATTAAATGCACTTAAATTCGGTGCGCCTCCGCATGGTGGTTTAGCATTCGGTTTAGACCGTCTTGTAATGTTGATGACAGGTGCATCTTCTATTCGTGACGTGATTGCATTCCCGAAAACCAAGACAGCTGAATGTCCATTGACTCAAGCCCCAGCACCAGTTGAAGCAAATCAATTACGTGACTTGGGTATTCGCCTTCGTGAAAAACCTAAAGCAGAAGAAGCTAAATAATTTGAGCTTTTGACGTAAAAAAACCCTGCTCAATGCAGGGTTTTTTTAAATTCTTAGATGAGCATTTGAAAAAATTATATTGTATTGATTACACTTAAAGATAACGCTTCAATCCCTATCTTGAGTGATTTTACTCAGCGCTTAATTGCAAACTAAGATATGATGTTCATTCTCATCGTTCAATCAACATATAATTAACATAATCATTTGTTTATTCTACTTTTTTAATTTTAAGATATTCATCCATCTTGATCTTTTCTGACTTAGATTGCACAAGTTCTTATTAAATAGTTATCTAATCTTTTAAGATTTCCGAGTCAAATGAATGACCATATATTTCATTTTCAAAATAATTGCTCTATTCCCACTTCGGTTTTTACAGAAAATTGCGATTGTCGTGGCCTTTGCACTTTATACTTTAAATTCATCAATAAAACGTATTACGACCATCAATATTCAACTGGCCTATCCTGAATTAAACCAAGAAGCACAACAGAAACTAATTAAAAAAAGTGTTCAAAGCCAGTGTCTGACCTATATTGAATTTATTAAATGTTGGGGAATGCCACCCGAATATAGTTTAAGCCTCTTAAAAAACATTCATGGTGAATCTATTTTAAAAGATGCCTTAGCGAATAAGAAAGGTGTGATTGTCGTTGTGCCACATTTTGGATGTTGGGAATTGCTTAATGCGTGGCTAAATCTGTATACACAGCCGATGATTATGTATAAGCCTGACAAAATGAAAGGAATCAATCGCTACTTGTTGGAAGCACGCCAGAAGTTTAATGCGACCTTAGTACCAGCAGATGAAACGGGAATTCGTGCTATTTTCAAGCACCTTAAGCAAGGCGGACTTACGGTCATTTTACCTGACCACCTACCCAAAGCATCAGGTGGTCTTTATTCACCTTTTTTTCATCAAAATACACTTTCTGCGACATTGGTTTCAAAACTTGCCAGCAAAACGCAATGCAATGTCATTGGTTTGAGCTGTATTCGTAATGCAGATTTATCTAGTTTTGATGTGCATTGCACGATGTTGTCAGATGATATTTTGTCTAAAGATTTACAACATTCTGTTAATGCTCTCAATCTGGCTATGCAAGAAATGATCAACAAAGCTCCTGAACAGTATATTTGGTCTTATAAGCGTTTTAGAAATTGTTATGGTGATATCAATGTTTATCATGACTAATCAAATAACAATTAATATGTTTTCGCTAAAAACCAGGCTGTTTTTTCTAAAATAGCTTAATTTTCTTTTCATTTCAGTCAATTATCTTTATTCAATTGAGATATATTCTCAAAAATGGCATAATTGTTCCCGTTATTTTATACAGTGAATTCGCTCATGGCTATGCGTCCTGAAGTTCGTCGTCGTGCAATTGTTTTAATTATATTTGCTATCGTGCAATGGATTTTTATGCGCTACATTGTAGACAATCAGCTGTTTAATTTAACGACTTATAATCGTATTCTGTTTTTTTGTGTGAGTAGCTTAGCCGGCGCATTTGCAATTTTTGTGGCACTTATTTATATGGTGTTAAAAGGCAATGCGGATAAGGAATAATTAAAAGTAAAACATTCTATAAAATATTTTTTCAACTTTAAGTAGTATTCTATGTATCAAAAATTTTATTTCGAATATCCTATTGATTGGCTTAAAGATAATAAAAAACAGCAAATTATTTTTGTTCAAAATATTATTAAGTGTTGTTTAGAACTAGAAGTGGAACTTACATGTATTCCTGTAAGTTTTCCTTCCTATGGCGTAAAACGTCTTACCCCTAAAGATCTACTTATTTCATTCCATTCTTTTGAGAATCCCAAAAACGTATTAAGTTACAAAGAAGCCCCTATAAATGGATTATTCAGTTTAGATAAAACTGGTTATGCTGGTTGGAGTAATATTTATTTAAATTTAGAAAATCATAGGTACATAATTGAAAAAATTAATATTCAGGAAATTAATAAAACACTTCAACATTACAGAAGTCAATTATTGAGTGGTGATTCTAAGCACCCCCAACTAGAAGACAGCTCGCCACTTCCTAGTGATTATATATTATTTCCTTTACAGGTTCGTACAGATAGTGTTGCATCTCACGCAAACTTAGATATGGTTCAAGTCCTTCAGGCTATGTCTTCTTTTTCAAGAAAGTACAAAAAAAATGTTGTAGTCAAAATACACCCATATTGTAACTCTGAAGTTGTAAAAACAATACAATTTATTGAAACGGAACATAATCCCTATTTCTATAATAGCAATGCGCATATTATTAAATTAATTGAAAATGCAGATAAAGTTTTATCTTGTAATTCAGGAGCCTCCTTAGAAGCTCTTATTCTCGAAAAGGATGTTTATTGTTTTGGCAGTAGTGAATGGTACGAAATTACCAATAAAATCAAAAATATAGATGATTTAGAAAACATATTCACGATGCCAACAAAAAAAGAATTAACACTTTTTCAAAAACAATACTTAACATATTTACTAAAATATTACTGGATAAAATATGATGATATGACCTCGATTAAGAATACTCTTATAAATTTTAAAACATCATTCAAAGAATTTCACCATAACCACGATCTTTATAGCGAATTAACTAAAAACCTCTTAGCCAAGCAAATTGAGCTTACTGAAAGGCAAAAAAAGATTGAAATAATAGAAAAAGACTTTATTTACATGCAAAATATTCTTAATTACTTTAGACGCAGACCATGGAAAGTTATAAAATACTACATATTATCTAGAATTAATAAGCTAAAAAAAAGGAAATAGATTTATTGTGATATAAAAAATTTCTGCAGGAAATCTATTTAAATTTTATAGGTCTTATATTTTAATTTAGCTAAATTTTTCCGTATTCCAAAACCATACTTGCTACTTAGTATTTGAATATTATCAACTCGTTCATTCTCGATAGTACTTAAGTTTTTATTAACCTCACCTTTCTCAATTACAGGATGATCAACAAGGTAAGTCATTAAAATATTAACTGAAGAATCAAAATCACATAAATAACTCCAGTCATCAGTACGCCTAATTGGTTTATGGTACTCCAATAAAGTTTTCGCCATTTTACGATCAACAATATAAGATACTGTATAATTTACTCGATGATAAAAATCGGGAACTACCTCTAAAACTTTCTTACCAAATAGACTAAAATTACAATATTTTCCTCTAACTTTATGGCATTCTTTCATTTGAATACCACCTAAGCTAAATAAAGTATTTTTAGGCAATTTAATTTTTTTTAGCTCTTCTTCCAAAATTTCTAAACTCAAATCTACTGGTAAAATAGCATCATCTTCTAAAATTAAAATATACTCTTCATCTGTCTTCAAGAAATTTTCTAGAGCATTTAAATGAGATAATGTACAACCCAATTCACCAGGCGTTAAAGGACTTGATCTACCTTTTACAGCATCTTCAAAATATTGCTTAGCTGATAACTCCCCACCTTTGACACCCAATTTTGTATATTTCAAATTACCTTGTTCAAAAAAAGGCTGACTTAAAAACTTGTTCAATCTAGGAGAGTTTTGTTCTTCAATACTAATAATAAAAACTTTCATAAAACAGGCCAATTTCATACTGTATAAATGATATCTAATGTAGAATTAGATAGATAGTCTTATATATCCCCCTATCCTCATTATGCGTAAAATTTTAAAAAAATGGTATAAATTTCAACAAAAGCAGCAAGCTAAGAAGTTTGACTCACATTGGTATATGCGTTTTGGCTGGCTAGATCAACCTTTAAAAAGCCAAGAACAACTCAAAGATCTTTTTGAAATTCATTCGCCACATAATTTCACATTTGCCGACTGTTTTTATGCGCAGGAAAATGACCGAACTTTCATTTTCTTTGAAGAAGTCGATGACCAACATCCTGTCGGTTTTTTATCTGTTTTAGAAGTCTTTAAAGATGGTTCACATACCGAACCGCAAACTATTTTAAAACTAGATTATCATCTGTCCTACCCTTGCGTATTTAAAGTTGAAAATGACTGGTACATGATTCCAGAAACCTTAGAAAACAAAACCATTGAATTATGGAAATGTACAGATTTTCCGCTCAAGTGGGAAAAACATTCTAATATTCTAGAAGGCATCGAAGCTGTTGATACCACGCCTTTTTATCATAACGACATGTGGTATTTATTTACATCAACACGAAGAAATTGCAAAAAATTTGGTGACCGCTTAGATTTATTTTTTACCGAAGATATTTTAAAGCCAAACTGGCAAGAGCACCCACAAAACCCAGTATGTAAAGGTCATCAACAATTTCGTATGGCAGGCAAACCTTTTATATATGATGGAAAGTTAGTACGCCCAAGTCAAGACTCACTCAAACGTTATGGTGGCAATATGGAGTTAAAGGAAATAATTGAACTGAACCAAACAACCTATAAAGAGCAACTTTTAGAAATTGTGTTACCCGACTGGAAAACAGAGGATGATGGTTGTCATACCATCAATACCAACGGTAATTTTGTAGTTTTGGATGCAATTCGCTTATCCCTAAAAAACTAAAGACACTCTTTATAAATTTTTACAGTTTCTTCAACCATCTTGTCGATTACCAAATACTTTTCGGCTTTTGCAAAAGACAAATTGAAATCTTGGCGTAATGAACTATAGTTTGTTAACGCCAATTCAATTAACTCATGTAATTTTTTAACATTTTCGATAGAAGATATATAAATTGGAGGAATAAAATCCTCAACCATTCCTACATCGGTAGAAATAATTGGCTTCTGCATTAATAAAGCTTCTGCCACCACCAATGGCCCACCCTCTCTCCGAGAAGAAACAACCACAAAATCACATGCCTCTATATGAGAGTGTACATTCTCAACAAAACCAATAAGCTTAACTCTATCCTGTAATTTATATTTTTCTATTAACCTACTTAGTTTTTCAAAATCCTCGCCATCACCTAATATTTCTAATTCTGCATCCACTCCCTGCCATGCTTCAATTAATAAATCAAAACCCTTAACCGAATTCAAACGACCTATCGCTAATGCTTTTATAAAACAGCTATTTCCATGATTATAGTAAGAGGAACAAATCGTAGATGGTTTTTGAATTCCATTATAAACAATATGAACAGTACGATATTTTTCTAATTTTTGTGCGGCTTTTTTACTTACAGCTATTACTTTGTTAAAACTCAAGTAATCTTTTATATTACTCTTCATACCATGAATTGTGGCTACGGTAGGAGTTTTAAAAAAATTGGATAAAAATGAAATAATTTTACTTGCCTTACCTCCTTGCGCATGAACAATATTTGGATTAACAAACTTTATAGTATTATTCAGTTCAATCAGTAAAAAAAGATTCCATCGACTTCTTGTAAAATCTAAATAATGATAATGAAGATTTTCTACATGCTTCATTTTTCCTTGATACTTTAGCCCTAATATTAAATGTACTTCATGATTTTTAGCTAACTCTTTTGATAATTCAAAAGTATGATTCTCTATCCCGCCCCAGCTTCCTTCCATCGCCAAAACTTGAACTATTTTCATGATACAATTATTTTCCTGATCGCTGATTATTTTTCAAATAGTGTTCAAATAATTTAGCTTCTTTAGAAAATGCATAGAACGCATTAATTGTACTACCAACAAATCCTCTCCAACCGTTTAAAAAATTTCTTCTAATAATATAAGATTTTAAAAATGTAACAGGCATAACAAGTAATAATTTTATAAAATTAGGTTTTTTCCCTTTATTGAACTTTTCTTGAGCTTTCAACGTTGAGTATTGGTTACTTTTTTCAACCGTAAAGTGAATTGTATTTTCACCATAATGATAAATATCATACCGTGCTCGGCATACTTCCCCATGAATAACCACACTTTCATGTGCTTGATTGGTTAGATCATAGTGACCTTTTTCTTTTCTGAAAAATCGTACTTTTGCATGTTTCTTTGTTAAATTATGATTCGGCACGCCTAGAAATGCATCATTAAACGGAATTATAAGCGCATCACCAGTATTTAGATCAATAAAATTGGCAATTTCATCTTTCAATTCAATAGATAAAACCTCATCTCCGTCTAAATTTAAGACCCATTTATTACGACACTGTTCCAATGCTAAACTTTTCTGTTTCGCATACCCCATCCAATCTTGATGGACAATTTTTACATTTTTAAAATTTTGGGCAATATCATAAGTTCTATCAGTGCTTCCTGAATCTAAAATAATAACTTCATCAAATTCTTCAACACTTTCTAATGTTTGCTGTAACCATTCGCCACAATTTAAAGTGATGATATAAACACTACATGGAATACTCATAATTTGTAACGCCCTTTTGCTAAAGCAATACGCATTTGGACTGCATTCATCATACCACTTGCACTAATACGAGGTAGTTCAAATTGATTATTTTCCGAATAACACTCTATTTTTTTACGTGTAGAAACCGCATTTTTAAAACCAATTTCTCTTACCATCTGCTGATGTTTTTTATTATATCTGCCGAATGGATAGGCAAAACTTGGACAACGACCAACAAGCGCCTCAACATCTTGTTTCGACTTTAAAATTTCATCATAAGCTTCACGATCTGAGGTCTGTAATAAATTTACATGATGTTGTGTATGTGCACCAAACTCAATTAAACCAGATTCTGACATTTCACGAATTTGTTCAGCGTTTAATTTTTCAATACCTTCGATTTGTGTCGCTAAATAAATCGTTGCTTTAGCATTATATTTTTTTAATAAAGGATATGCATACTGATAATTATCAAAAAAACCATCATCAAAAGTTAAAGCTACAATATTTTTTTTATCATGAAATTCATCGACTTCTGATACAAAACAAAAAATCGTTTGTTTCTTTACCAAATATTGTAAAAGCTTTTCAAATTTTTCTGGAGGCATATTCATACCTGAGGCAGGAATATCCGGAGTGATTTGGTGTAGCATAACAAGACGTGGGAATTTTTTAGATCTAAAAGGCAACCAAAACGTATAATTACCCAATAAATACAATACTATAGCTATAATAATTACCAAAAAAATAACATACCACACTATAAATTCACCCTATTTATATAATAGATTCCCAAGGAATTATTATAACACTAAATACTTCTTATCACTTTATTCCACATTCAAGGCGACGCTTAATTGTTCTTATTGAATCCTTACCACTTATTTTAATCCGTTGCAATTGCATAAAATCAGGATCCAGACCATCGATTCCTTCTTTTGTAGTTACAGCATTGCTATAACCAGCTTGTTTTGCTATCTCCACATCACGCTGTGAATAAATCCCAAATGGATAAGCAAAACTTGTTACCAACTTAGCCGTTAAATTTTCTAATTGTTGTTTAGATTGAGTTAATTCTACTAAGCACTCGGCATCGTCTAATTTACTTAAATTGGCATGAGTCATGGTATGTGAACCAATTTCAATAATACCGCTATTTGATAAAAACTGGACTTGTTCATCATTGAGTTTAGCTTCACGTGCCAATTCACCACTATTATGATGCGCTTTCTTATAGGTTGACCAATCACGATCATGACGATCCACGACAACATAAATAGTGGCTTTGGCTTGGTATTTCTCCAAAATGGGATAAGCATTTTCTAGATTATCCAAATAACCATCATCAAAAGTGATCGCTACGGTTTTTTCAAGGTGTTTACCCCAGTTTTCCTGTAATTTCTGCATCGTAATAAAATGAAAGCCCTGTTCTTTCATCCATAAAATTTGCTTTTCAAATTCTGCTGGCTTCACTCTTAGCTTATTAAATTTTGCATTTGGAATATGCTCACGCACCATGTGATACATTAATATCCGCGGAGACTTCCATGACACTTTATTTCGCTTATACTTGTTTTTATAAACGAATAAACTTAGTAAGCCTAAGACCAACAATAAAATCCAGATCATTATTTTGCCCAAAACTCTTGATTAATACACATAGCTTACCCACTCATACTCTTCAGAATATGTATCACCATAAATGGTCTCAAGCATAAATTTTGTTACTCTTTTACCATTATATGCGCGGTGAGTCTTTTCCCAACCTTTTCTAGCAACATATTTCGATAGCTCAGTATCTTGGCTATATAATTTAAATTTCTCTATGAAATCTTGTGCATTTTCAAAATAAACAACTTCATCATCAGCATATAATAAATTAAAGTTAGGAATCTGAGGACAAAATGTAAGAAGCCCATTACCTGTTAACTGAGCAATTCGATCTGAAGAATATAACTCTATATCATTCCTGCGGGAATAATTCAGTCCCATTCTAGAATCGGAAAGGACCTTCATATATTCAGCACCATATACAGCATTATTTTCAAATGTTCCAAAGCATTTCATTTGTTTCCCTAAGCTTTGGGCTATATCAGTAATAAATTTTTCGCGTAAAGAATTTTTCTCAATTGTTCCCAAAAAAACTAATTCATTTGAAAAATACTCTTTTTCAAATTGGCGCTGGCTTTCTACAGCTGGATTTACCATATTTGGAATATATGCAACTTTTTTATTATTAGTTTTATATTGCTCAAGCAATTCACCACCTGTTGTACAAAATATTGCATCAGCAAAAGGTAAAAAATCATATATAAAATTGCTTTTAGGCGCTTCACATAGCCAATCAACATACCAAAAAGCAATTTTTGTCTGCGGGAATTGCTGTTTAATTTCTTTCAGTACATTAGGGCTCATTAAATCACTGTGCCCTATCAGCACCAAATCAGGTCCAAGGTTATTAACAACTTTTACAACCTCTTTATTGGCCCAATTTGCACCTAGTTTTTTGGTTTTAAAAATTGTACCCATACGTGCCATATCACGAAAACTGAAGTCATAAACAAAATGTCCATTTTCAGTCAACCCCGCAGAAATTTTGCGGTCTGTACAGTAAAAATGAGCACCCTGTTTATTAAAACCAAAATTCGCAATATGTAAAATTTTCATCCATCTACTCAACAAAATAGGCGTCTGCATGAAAATTTCAGGCAGCAATATAAATTCAGACAGTACGCAAAGAGGCGAACTGATTTATATAATAAAGCAGTCCGCCAATTAAAGAAAACTGTTAACGTAAAAACTTAGTCTTGCAATGATGCATAAGGCAGATAATCATTCCAGTCAAATACAGTAATATGAGGATTATTTTCAATTTTATCCAACGTCCGGGTTTGATCCAAATAGGGTGTTTCCACACCCAACATGCCTGCATATATATTTAAAAAGTCATATCCGCTGATAGACTTGTCCAGTTTTTTACGCACAATCTGATCACTCGAAAGTACAATAAAAGGCACTTTATAGTTAGCTCTGGATGTATTATCAACATGATATGAATCTTCATTTACGGTCATGCCGTGATCGGAAAAATAAACCATGCTAAAACTTTTTTTAGTTTTACTTAAAACGGCATAAACAGACTCAAGGAATGTATCCATTTTATTAATACTGGACAAGTAACAATTAATTGTTTCTGGGTATTTAGGATATAAACGCGGGCTATCAAACAGGCGTTCACATGCATCTGGATGCGAACCCATCATATGCAAAAAAATGACATTATTTTGATTAGAATATTTTTTTACTTGCTGATCAAGTAAAGTAATCAATTCATTATCATCTTTATTTTTCGATTGATAATTGCCACTTTTTAAAAATAGCTGGTGTTCAGCATGAATGCCTATTTTAGATACAGCAGTATCATTTTTTCCAAGAAAGCCCTGATTAGAAATCCAGATAGTGTTATATCCCGCCTGCTTAGCTAGCGTCATCACATTCATCGAAGACTTAATATTACGATCTTTATCCATATAAGCCAAAGTACGAGGCAAGCTTGTTGCCGTATTTGGCGCAGTTGAAACATAATGCTCTACATATTGAACAGGCATACTGTCTAAAAATGGTGTAGTTTTTTCCTTAAAGCCATGCAGGGATAAATAATCCCGTTGCACACTTTCACCCAGTATGAAAACCTGCGTGCTGTATTTAGGGCTACTTCTAGAAATATTCCAGCTAAGCTCTTTTCCATTACCTTCATTAAGGATTTTTTCTTCTTTCTTATATTTCAAAGCAGCATTTGCAGTTTGAATCAGAAAAATATTAAAAATATTAAAAATGCATAAAAATACAATCAAATACTTATTGACTACCAGCTTATATGAGGTTTGATATAAACAGAGATAATAAAATGTTAAAATCCCCAATATCACCACATAAAGCAGAAATTTATAATGAATAACAGATAAAAACTCTAATGCTTCATTGGTATTGGTCTGAAAGGCTGACGCAACAATTCCGATAGACATATGTCCTTGCAAAAAGCCTGTAGCTGTCGCCATATAACCTATCATCATAGAACATAAAGCAAGCGCCAATATTTTGCCTAACTTATTTTTTGACTGCTGTATAAAAATAAAAAAAAATACATTAACGATGACAGGTAAAATAAACATCCAGCTGTCATTTATCTTTAATAAATAATCCCAAAATCCTAAGCCAACACAGTAGCCTATCGATAAAATAATCGGAAAAAAATACAATTCAATAAGTTTACGGCTCATACACCCCCCAAGTAATTGGGGCAATTTTAGGCTTTTATCTTAATTTTGTCATTAAAAAACAATAACTTTAATAATATTAAAAAACACTAGCATTACTAGATTGCGACCAATAGAAAGGGACAGATATCTACTTTTCAAAAAAATCACTAAATATCAATAACAACTCAAAGAGAACTGGCCTAATTTTTTAGCACAGGCTTTACTATAAAAACCCTTACCGATTTATTTAACATACAGCCAAGAAAAAGGGTTACCCAAAATTCTTTTTTTGCACTATCAATCATGAAAAAATAGATTTCGGCTACATGACGGCAATTTTAAAGCTATATAAAGAACTGTGGTTTTTAACCTTATCGATTCCAATTCCAAAGACATCAATTTCTAGAGCATAAATCATTAGTTCATAATTATAGATGCCACACGCTCTGCTTCTTTAAAAGCATGAGGTTCAACTAACATTTCAACAGAGACACACTCAGAAACTAAATTGGCCTGAATAATTTGATCCACAGATAAAGTAATCCGATCTTCTTTTAATCGATCAATTTTAATTACCCCAACTTTACAGCCCGCAGTTAAAGCTTCATAAATCATCGAGACACTGTCTTCAGTCACCCAAACCGCTTCTGCTTTTTGCATTTCTTCAAAAATCCAACCTTGTGGTGTCTTTTCAACTGGAAAAACCTGAATTTGCTGAAGATATGGCTGAGACTGTAAATGTTGAAAAAATTCTTTAGGTGTACGACGTGACGTGGTCAATACAATTTCAGCATGTTCATTGTGCTCAATAATCTGCTGAATGGCTTGCAACACTTTTTGATCATTCCATTGATGACGTTTAGACGATCCACCCAATGCAATCAAAATTCTGTTTTTCTGGTGCCGATTTTCATTCACAATCGGGTTTAAAGCACCTTGGCTAAGTATCACATTTCCCTGTTGTGGCACAGCATCATGTGCAGGAATAATCACATGATCAAACCAGCCAAATGGAAAATTGGGTTTCATCAAAATGATCGTTTTTGCTTTCGGATAGACCTTACCCAGTAATAAAACCCGTAACTGCGTATGACTACCTACGCCAAAAACATAGTCAGGCACGGACTCAAAAATATCTAGTTGATGAGTCAATACGGCTTTAAATAAGCTAAAAAGAGGCAATTGCTCAATTGAAACCTCCTGAAAAGTCACATTTTGTTTACTTAAACGCTGCATGGCCTTATACAAACCGACAGCCTGCGAGCGGTGCCCTGCTTTACCATCACTCACATAAACAATATGCATTATTCTTCCTGTATTCAATTTTTAGCAATAAAAAAGGCGAAACTTTCGTTCCGCCTTTTATCTTAACCGATCAGCTTATTTTACGTAAGTTAACCAATGAGCATATTTAGGGTCTTTACCCTGAACAGCATCAAAATATGCTTTTTGGATTTGTGTTGTGATTGGACCACGAACACCTTCACCAATTTGACGATCATCATATTCACGAATTGGCGTTACTTCTGCAGCAGTTCCAGTAAAGAATGCTTCATCTGCAATGTAGAATTCATCACGGGTAATACGGCGCTCAACGACTTCAATACCCAAGTCTTTAGCAATGGTAATAATGGTTTGGCGTGTAATACCGTCTAGTGCACCACCAGCAACATCTGGTGTATGAATAACACCATCACGTACCAAGAATACATTTTCGCCAGAACCTTGGCATACATAACCCTGAGGATCAAGCAACATTGCTTCGTCATAGCCCGAATGAGCAACTTCTTGATGCGCAAGAATCGACAACGTGTAGTTACCTGATGCTTTAGCTTTACACATCGTCACGTTTGGATGATGATGTGTAAATGAAGACGTTTTAACACGAATGCCTTTTGCCATAGCTTCTTCGCCAAGGTAAGCACCCCAGCTCCACGCAGCAACAACGGCATGAATAGTATTATCTGTGGCAGCAATACCTAATTTTTCTGAACCAATAAAGATAATTGGGCGTAAGTAGCAAGACGCTAATTTGTTTTCACGAACCACATCAATTTGTGCTTGTTCTAGCGTTGCTTGATCAAATGGAACTTTCATTTGATAAATTTTTGCAGAGTTAAGCAAACGCTTGGTATGTTCTTTTAAACGAAAAATAGCCGTTCCATTCGGAGTTTCGTAGGCACGGACACCCTCAAACACACCCATACTATAGTGTAAAGTATGTGTTAAGACGTGAGTTTTCGCTTCACGCCAGTCAACCAATTGTCCATCTTGCCAAATAAAACCATCACGATCAGCCAAGTTCATGGCGCACACTCCAAATTTTTATACACAGTCATTTTTATCCAAGGCAACAGTTGCACAGGGATCAATTAATCTTTGCCATAACTTGCAAACGACCTCTCGGGTATCGTGCCAGTCCGCAGCATTGACTTGCATGGATTGATTTGCAAGCGCTAGGCGGTGGCTCTCGGCGCGTTCACGAAGGTAAGCTTGAATCAATGCTGTCGCATCGTTGCTGGATAAGCAACCTGCTTTTGCGGCGTCTTCAAGGATTCGTACGTTGTCAGAGTAATGAGCGAGATCTGGATTCGCTCCACTCCATGCTAATACCGCATACTGTGCCATAAATTCAATATCAACGATACCACCTGCATCCTGTTTTAAATGAAAAATTCCGTCTTTTTGCTGTTCTTTAGAAGAACCCAGATGGTCTTTCATTTTTTGACGCATTTTCAATACTTCAGTGCGAACATTCTCTTCATCACGTGGTTGCGTCAATATACGACATCGTAAATGCTCAAATTTGGTTCGAAGCGATTTTTCACCCGCGATAGAACGTGCACGAACCAGAGCCTGATGTTCCCACACCCATGCGCTTTTAAACTGATATTGTTCAAAGGCTTTCAGACTGGTGACCAACAAACCCGCCTCACCCGATGGGCGTAAACGTGTATCAATTTCATAGACCCGACCATCTAAGGTTTGCGTGGTCATCAGTGACATAAATTTCTGCGCCACACGCATAGCAAACTCAAAACCACTAATGGCTTTTAAACCGTCGGTATCCGCTTGTTCATCCATAAAGTGAATGAACACCAAGTCTAAATCTGAACCGTAACCTAGCTCAATTCCACCCAATTTTCCATAACCTGCAACAGCAAATGCAATATGATCCAGTGAACAACGTTGCCCTTCCGCATCCATCGGATAACCATGTTTTTTAGCGGTAATTTGATAGGCTAAATTTAAGGTCGCATCGACCGATACTTCTGCAATATCCGTCAATGCATCCGACACTTTCATTAATGGACTTTCTGCTAAGACATCACTGGCCGCTACGGTTAATACATTAGATTTTTTAAATAAACGTAATACTCGCATTAAGTCTTCAACGTCATCCAATTCAATGCGAAGCAATTGCTGACGCAGAGAATCCTCTAAATCCTTACGTTTTGGCAGTTCAAAATCCATCGACAAAAATTCATCTAGCAATACAGGATAATGCGTCAATTCCTCACAAATCCATGGACTAACCGTCGCCATTTTGACCAAACGCTGTAATGCACCTTTACTCTCAATAAGCATGACAAGATACACAGTACGGCGCATCACAGATTCAACCAATGGCATGAGGCGTAATAATGCAACTTGTGGATGACTAGACTGAATGACCGCTTCAACCAAATGAGGCCAAAATGTTTTTAACCGTTGTACTGCCTTTGCTGGCAACTTTTTCAGCGCATGTCCATACCAAAATTCATGGATCATTTTTTTCGCATTTTCATCCAATACGTCATTCAGTTGTTTTTCCAGCTGGCTAAAACTTTCAATCAGCGGATCAGGTTCTTTTTCTTTAATTAAGTGTTCAAATTGATAAATCACTTTGGCGCGGTTTTGGTTCAGTACCTGTAAAAAGGCATCCCAAGACGCATAGCCCAAAGTATCTAACATTCGCTGACGTGAATCTTCCTCTGTCGGTAAAGATTGCGTTTGTTGATCATTGAGTGCCTGAATAGCATGTTCTATTCTGCGTAAATATAAGTAGGCATCTTCCAGTTCAACGACTACATCAGGTTCGAGTAAACCGACTTCCCCTAAATGATGCAAACTAACTAAACATTGACGGTCTTGTAATTCAAGTTTAGAGCCGCCATAAATCAGCTGAAAAACTTGAACGATAAATTCAACTTCGCGTATTCCGCCTGCACCTAATTTAATATCATCTTCAATATTACGCCGTAACACTTCACGTTCAATCATGGCTTTCATTTCACGCATGGCTTCGAAAGCACTGTAATCTACATACTTTCGGAACACGAAAGGGCGCGTCATATTCAGTAAGTCTTGCCCTTCTTTTTCACCTGTCACAATACGCGCTTTAATCCATGCATAGCGTTCCCATTCACGACCATGTTGGCTTAAGTATTTTTCTAAAGCCACATGACTAATAGCTAAGGCTGAACCATCTCCCCAAGGTCGCAGGCGCATATCCACACGAAATACAAAACCATCTGCCGTAATATGATCCAGCAAGTAAATTAGTTTTTGTCCCCACAAAATGCAAAACTGTTGCACATCAATACATTTACGGCCATTGGTTTCACCTTGCTCATCAAAGGCAAAAATCAGGTCAATGTCACTGGATAAATTCAGCTCTTGCGCACCCAGTTTCCCCATCGCAATCACAATTAAACTTTGAATCGCCCCATTGTAACCCACAGGCTCGCCATGTTTAGCCACCAAAGGTGCATAAGCAAACGCTTTGGCGACACAAATCGCCACATCGGCAAAATCAGATAATTCTTTGGTGAGGGTGATGACATCGGTAAGCTGATTAGCATCTTGCCAAATCCAACGAAACATTAAACGCGCACGTAAAGTACGCAATGCACGCATCCAAGTGGCTTCATCTTGAATTTGGTCTAAAGCTGTCGCGACATATGTGTGTATTTGCTCGGTGCTGAGTGGCGCAAGAAACTGATCAATTGCATAATCTTGGTCTATTAAACTGCGGTGTATTCCCAATACTTGTTCAGCATATTGGCTAGCACGCAATGTTTTTTGCAATTGTTCCACGTTCATTTTCAAACCCTTGACCCAAGTTTTTTTCTAGTTATATCAGTTGAAAACCAAGAGTGGAAAATAAATTCGCTTTTATTCTACTTATTGTCAGGTTTATTGGGTATTTATAGCGCTATTTTCAGCACATAAAGCCTGATGGTGGTTGGTCGCCGATGGTAAAGTTACCGTAAATGTCGTCCCTACTCCTTCCTTCGATTCCACCTGTATTTCACCATTGTTTAAATCGACAAAACGCTTGCATAGCATCAGCCCCAGACCTATGCCTTTTTCACCTGCGGTTCCTTTTAGGCTTACAGTAAATTTGGGTTCAAACAATTGCTCGGTGTGATGTTGTGTCATACCTAAACCTGTATCTTGAATGGTTAAGCACACACCTAAATTTGTAGAGGTTGCTTTAAGCACCACCACACCCGTGCCATCAGTGCGGCTAAACTTCAATGCATTCGAAACCAAGTTTTGAATAATAGAAGTCACCATATTGATGTCTGCATAAATTTTCAGATCTGCGGGTATTTCATTTAATAGTTGAATATTTTTTTTGATGGCCAAACTATTTAATACATTACAAACAATTTTGGCTGACTGACTAATCTCAAAATTAATAGGATGGTAGACAAATCGTCCACCTTCTGCCATTGCCCAATTGAGTAAGCTTTCCAACAAACTATAGGTCGATTGTGCGGTATCAAATAAATAGTCGGCAATATTTTGAATACTCGATTCATCTAAAGAATCACGCTCCTGCGCCAAGACTTCAGAAAAACCCAGTAAGCCATGAAAAGGTGCGCGTAAATCATGCGCAATAATTTGGAAAAATTTTGTTTTACTAAAATTTAAAGCCGATTGTTGTTCATATAGTTCTTTTAATTCAGCATTTTCAACTCGGAGTTTAATAATGCTTATTAGGCTTTGCACAAACTCTTGTACCACCATTTTTTGTTGGGCATCAAACACATCAGGCTGTTCATCAAACAATAAAACTTGCCCAATAGAAATATCGCCATCTTTTAGGTTAAAGGCCAATAAGCGTGCATGATCTACACCCAAATTTTTAATGTGTTGCGAAAACTGTGCATAATTCGGATGCAAGATATCGAGACAATCTGCCCCATCAAAATAAGCAACTAAGTTGGCTTCTTCATGGGCCAAAAATGGCTTACATCCCTTTGCAGAGGAAAACCAAATATAAGGTTCATCTTGAAAGACTAAAATAGCGTTCTCAATTTGCAACATACTTCTTGAAAACCTCAGAAACTCAGCGACACGGTTGTCTTCAGTAAAAACGCCCATCAGCAAAGCCAGCCTACAAGATGCTAACTGTTCTGTCTGTGTTCCTATTTCAAGCAGTTGAATCGCCATTGAGCTTCACCTTGCTGTTGCTTAAGGAGTAAAACCAATTTTTCCACTTGGTTTAAACTTAACATATACTCTTAACTAACAAATTTAAACAAATAACTCAACAATAGAACCTATCAAATTGACCAAAGGTAAATTTAACAATGATGTTTTCTTCATGTAAATATCAATAAAATAAATATATTTCAGTCAATTATGAACAAGAAAATATGGTTTTGTAGAAATAAAGAATAAAAATAAAAATAAAAGTTTATACAAATGTAATTGAGTTCACACTTACCAATATAACATGATGTAAGCAATGTCCTGCCCCAACTGTTAAAATCACCTATTATTTGAATAAAAATCAGACATCACACTTAAAGCAATTCAAACGTACAGTACTCAATAATTTGCATAAATCAAAAATATTTACTCTTCATTTAAAAAATCAGCGTGGCTTCATTTGATTGATTCAATTTTTTATCTTTTTTGGTAGACATGACTTCTACTTTTAAAAAGTCAAAAAGTCACTTATGCAAGGCATCTACTGTTTCCTGAAAACAAGGACTTTGACAAAATTCGAGTATTTCAAACTCCAATTCCAATAGGCTTAAAATTAACGTCAAATGACCAATGAGTAATTTATTTGCATGATACCCAACATGTTGCAAGTAATTAGCGAGAAAATTTTCAAAATATAACGTTTAAATTTCAAGCAAAAAAATCCTAAAAACCACAACAATCAATTGAAAAATATACATTAAATTTAAATTCAGACCATCTATTGCACAAATTCATACAAAAGTGTGTTTCGGCCTTCAAGGTACTTTTAAGGGTGTTTCCTAGTCGAAATGAGATGGAATTTCAAGTAGAATATCAACATTAGTGAACAACACTGATACATACGAATTTTCAGCCTAATGACAATCTAGAACGATATTTCTATTTGGCTGAGGTGCATAAGCACCAACTTTTTCAAGGTTTAATTTAAGCAAACCGGTTCACAGGAACCGAGCCAAAAGCTTGGTTCTCAAATACTCAATACAAAGCAAGGGGCTATATATGGCTGGTGGAAAGTCAACAATCATTTACACACTGACCGACGAGGCGCCACTATTGGCGACCTACTCATTGCTGCCGATCATTGAGACCTTTACTAAGCCAGCTGGCGTTGAGATTGTTAAAAGTGACATCTCTGTAGCCGTGCGCGTGCTTGCAGAATTCGCAGACTACTTAAGCGATGAACAAAAGGTACCTGACACACTCGCAGAGCTCGGTCGTCTTACTCAAGATCCAGACACGAATATTATTAAGCTCCCAAATATTAGTGCATCTGTTGGCCAATTAACAGCATGTATTAAAGAACTTCAGTCTAAAGGATATGCAATTCCTGACTATCCTGAAAACCCAACAACGGACGAAGAAAAAGCGATTAAGGCACGTTACAGCAAATGTTTAGGTTCTGCTGTTAACCCAGTATTACGTGAAGGTAACTCTGACCGTCGCGCACCCGCTGCCGTTAAAAACTATGTGAAAAAGCATCCTCACTCTATGAGCGAATGGAAGCAATGGTCACAAACGCATGTTTCACACATGGATGAAGGCGACTTCTACCACGGTGAAAAGTCTATGACTTTAGACCGCGCACGTGATGTAAAAATGGAACTCATCACTAAAAATGGTGAAACAGTTGTACTTAAGCCAAAAGTTGCATTGAAAGATGGCGAAATCATCGACTCAATGTTCATGAGCAAAAAAGCACTGTGCGATTTCTACGAAAAAGAACTTGATGATTGTAAAGAAGCAGGCATTTTGTTCTCTTTACACGTTAAAGCAACCATGATGAAAGTTTCACACCCGATTGTTTTCGGTCACTGTGTGAAAATTTACTACAAAGATGCTTTTGAAAAACACGGTAAATTGTTCGATGAGCTAGGCATTAACGTCAACAACGGTATGGCTGGTCTTTACGAGAAGATTGCCACTTTACCAACGTCTGTTCGTGAAGAAATCATCGAAGACTTGCACGCTTGCCAAGAACACCGTCCTGCACTTGCGATGGTTGACTCTGCTAAAGGCATCACTAACTTCCATTCACCAAACGACGTGATTGTAGATGCTTCTATGCCTGCAATGATTCGTGGTGGCGGTAAAATGTGGGGCGCTGATGGCAAACCTTATGACTGTAAAGCAGTCATGCCTGAGTCAACTTTTGCACGTATCTACCAAGAAATGATTAATTTCTGTAAATGGAATGGTAACTTCGATCCACAAACCATGGGTACTGTACCTAACGTTGGTTTGATGGCACAAAAAGCTGAAGAATACGGTTCACACGACAAAACTTTCGAAATTTCAGAAGCCGGTGTTGCAAACATCGTCGATCTTGAAACTGGTGAAGTTTTAATGTCACAAAACGTTGAAGAAGGCGACATCTGGCGTATGTGTCAGGTGAAAGATGCACCGATTCGTGACTGGGTAAAACTTGCAGTAAATCGTGCACGTAACTCTGGCATGCCTGCAATTTTCTGGCTTGACCCGTACCGTCCACATGAAAATGAATTAATCAAGAAAGTTGAAAAATACTTAAAAGATTACGACACGGCTGGTCTAGACATTCAAATTATGTCGCAAGTTCGTGCAATGCGCTACACACTTGAACGTGTTGCTCGTGGCCTAGATACCATTTCAGTAACAGGTAACATCTTACGTGATTACCTTACTGACTTGTTCCCAATTATGGAATTGGGTACTTCAGCTAAAATGTTGTCTATCGTTCCGTTAATGGCGGGCGGTGGTATGTACGAAACGGGTGCAGGTGGTTCAGCGCCGAAACACGTACAACAGTTAGTAGAAGAAAACCATTTGCGTTGGGATTCTTTAGGCGAGTTTATGGCTTTGGCTGTATCGTTAGAAGAAATGGGCATTAAAGAAGGCAATGATGACATCAAGTTACTTGCTAAAACTTTAGACCAAGCAACTGGCAAGCTATTAGACAACGACAAGTCTCCATCACGTCGCACGGGTGAATTAGACAACCGTGGCAGTCACTTCTACTTAGCGAAATATTGGGCTGAAGAACTTGCAACACAAGATGAAAATGCTGAATTGAAAGCGAAGTTTGCACCACTTGCGAAAGCATTGGCTGAAAATGAAGATAAGATTATTGCTGAACTTGCAGCAGTGCAAGGTAAGTCAGTTGATATTGGCGGTTACTATGCAGTAGATACAGCGAAAGTAGATGCTGTAATGCGCCCAAGTCAAACTTTCAACGCAACACTTGCTACTATTTAAGTCACATACAACTGACTTAAATGAGTGAAATAAAAAACCGGTGCTTAGGCACCGGTTTTTTATTTCTCGACTGCCCCCCTCAATAAAGAGCAATAAAGGCGATTTTAGGTAGACTGACCATTTCCATCTAACAATAGAATCATTTTAGGCTTTTTAATATCTTTATATTTTTCATTTGCTTTATTTAATTCTTCAATAAAATCGAAAGCATACTTAAGTTTATCCTCTTACACCAAACACAATAATACTCATACAATAAAGGCTAATGAAATAAAAATAAGTGCCAAGCGAACAACAATTTGAGACCCCTTTTTTAAACTGGTCGCCAAAAAGCACATATCCCCCTACCGAAGCAAGAATAAAATATCCCACTACAAATAACGCCGACATCTTGGATTTAAAAATAACAAAGGCTTGATAGATAAATTTTTTAGTCAAAATTAATTAAACCATTTTCATGAACGTATGATCTATATTTGGATTTTTCGCAAAATCTATGATTTGTCATTAGATTTAAAAAAGGTGAAGCGTTTTATTTAAATATGCTTTAAGTTTTCTATTATGATCAGGCAATAAAAAACCCCAAGTCTGAATGAGCTTGGGGTTTTTTAGAATTTTGGTCCCGAGGGTCGGACTCGAACCGACACATCATCTCTGATAGTGGATTTTGAATCCACCGCGTCTACCAATTTCACCACCTCGGGAGTGGATGAGGGCTATAATACGCTGTTTCTCGGTACTGTCAACACCGAAAATACACGTTTGTTTATTTTTAAATCACTCAATATTTTTTCGTCTTAAAATTAAGCAAAATCAGCCGAAAAATCGAAAAAAGCATATACTAAGCACAATTTTTTCTCTTCGCTATTTGACATATTTATCATGCAACTTTCAGATTTCAATTTTAATCTCCCCGATGAGCTGATTGCTCGCTATCCTTTAGAAACACGTAGCGCTTCTCGCTTGCTTCACCTAGACACGCAAGGTCAATATCATGACCATCACTTTACCGATATTTTAGACTTACTGAATGAAGGTGACCTTTTGGTGTTAAATGACACCAAAGTCATGAAAGCGCGCTTAAAAGGAAAACGTGCAACAGGTGGTGCTGTCGAAGTACTGGTTGAACGTATGATGGATAAATTCACGGCGCATTGCCATATTAAAGCCAGCAACTCACCTAAAGAAGGTGCAGAGCTTTTTATTGGCCCAGATGAAGTTAAAGTGACTGTTAAGGGTCGTCATGAAAACTTATTTATTGTTGAGTTTTCACAGCCTATTTTAAATGTTTTAGATTTATATGGCGCTTTGCCTATTCCGCCTTACTTTAACCGTGAAGCAGAAGCGATTGATACCGAACGCTATCAAACCGTATTTAATGACCCCACCAAACTCGCATCTGTAGCAGCACCAACAGCCAGCCTACATTTTGATGAAGATTTGCTAAAAAAACTAGAAGCCAAAGGTATTCAAAAAACCTTTGTGACCCTACATGTAGGCGCAGGCACATTCTTACCTGTTCGTACCACAGATATTCAAAACCACATTATGCACAGTGAATGGTGTGATGTATCTGATGAAGCAATGGCAATAATTAAAGCCACCAAAGCACGTGGCAATAAAGTGATTGCCGTGGGGACAACAGCAACCCGTGCAACCGAAAGTGCAGCACAAGCCAATGGTGGCGAACTCAAAGCATGGACGGGCGATACACAAATTTTCATCTACCCAGGTTATGAGTTTAAAGTAATAGACCGCTTAATCACCAACTTCCATTTGCCTGAATCTACTTTGCTCATGCTGGTTTCTGCAATGTCGAACCGTGACAATATTTTAAATGCCTACAATCATGCTGTAGACAAGCAATATCGTTTCTTTAGTTATGGCGATGCCATGCTCATTGACAATCTTAACGTGAAATAATTTAAGACCTCCCCCTATGCCGATCGATTCTATTCAACACTCCATTCATATTCGTCGTAAGAAAAATAAAGTGGTTTTTCAAAATATTGCTCGGCTATGGGATTTAGGTCGCACTGCACAATCCCATCAAGAGATTTTAGATGGGCTTCACCCGTGGAATGCGTCCATCACCTTAAAGTTTGAAAACTTACTTCCGTGTCTTTTAGGTATTTTGGGCGTATTTTTTCTTATTCCTGTCTTTTTTCAGTCAACTCATTTTTGGGCACAGCTTTGTTTCTTAGCTGGCCTGATGATGGTTTTCTGGGCCTATCTAAGTTATGAAAATGATGACCCGATTGAAGAGATCATTGAGTTCTTAGAACGTGAAAGTATCGCCAAAAAATATCAACTCGCATTTGGCAGACAGCCTCAGCACCTTGCTATCCCCATGAACCAGCTACATTTCATGGCGCATTTAAAACAGCTCTTCCCGGTCTTCAATCAGGGTTCAATTTCTAATGACATATCTAACTATGCAAGTTCCGTATGGGAAGATGAAGATGGTAAACAACAGCAAGTTTTGGTCTTTCAATACCACTATGTCAATGAAATTAAAGTCCGCGACCAAAATAGAGAAGAAGTAAAACTCAAAGAAGTACATAAAGATTTATGGGGTGTGTTTATTTTTGATATTGATATTCAAGGGCTCGCCATCACCAGTATTAACACGCCTTTTTATTATCCTTATAGTTTTCCATGGCACAGCAGTGACATTCAAACCAATCAAAAGCTCAAATTTTACGGTAGTGATGAAATGCAAACTGCAAAATTGATGAGCCCTAGCTTTGTGTTACGTTCGGCTGACTTTTTTCAAAACCGCCAAGGCGACCTCATGTTTCATCCATCTAGCAACCTTTTATGTTTTTTAGGTTCGCAAGATTTATTTAAAGCCTCTAGCAAGGCCTCAAAAATAGAAGATATTTCGACATTGCGCGGGCATCTCAGAACGTTTAAATTAATAGCCTTAGACAACTTAAAACATGATCTGATGTTATTTCTAAAATAGAATGCAACACAGACATTTCGGGGAATAAAAATTATGGGGTTGTTGATCTTTTTTTTATTGATCATTGCTGCAATTTTTGGCTGTATTGTGATTCGTAATAATATTGTACGCCATCATAATGCAACTATTCGGGCATGGTCAGATGTTGCCAGTTATGAACGTCAGAAAGTCAAAATTTTAGATGGCTTACAACCACTGGTCGAACAATATTCCAGTTTTGAAAAAGGGACTTTAGAAAAAGTCACTGAACTACGTCAAAATATTTTAAACTTAAATTTAAATAAAGCCGATGTCACTCAGTTACAACATATTGAGTCTTTAAATAAAGAGCTCATGCACAGCTTGAATGTTGTGGTGGAAAACTACCCAGAGCTAAAAGCCAATGAAATTTATCTGAAAATGATGAATGAAATTGAAGAACAAAATGAAAATGTCGGCGCCGCAATTACCATTTTCAACCGCAATGTCGAATTATTTAATAATCATATCCAAGTCTTTCCAAATAACATTATTAACACCATGACTTTGGGTAAAAAAACAATACGTCCATTTCGGGACAATGCAGTCACTCAAAGTTTTGACTACCGTCCAAACTTTTAATTGGTTAGGCACGGGGGCAACCTGTGCCCTGCTATGGATTTTTAGCCATGCTAGAACATATAAACTTATTAAAAAATGCATTAATAGAAGAATTCCATCAACTTTACCAACAATATAATCAAGACCATATTTATGCATACACCTTGGTTTTTAATGACTATTTATTGATTGATTATTTAGCCATTTCAACACAGCGTAGTATTTTTGCTGAACATGAAGACCACGCACAGTATTTAACGCAATCAGACCGCTGGAATGTCAGTAAATGGCGCTATAAATCTAGCTCTGCACAAAACATTGCACTCAATCATTTTAAAGATATTCCTTCCGACTATTTTAAGGTGCAACACAGTTTTGACAATCCGCTACTCAACACAACCTCACATCAATCTAGCAATAATTATCAAATTTTATTAGATGCCTTCAAGCAGGCCAAAGACGCCTTCGTAAATTCATACCAATTAGATCCCAATCAGACTTTGTTTTTTATGAGCATGCCGACCCAGCCTGAAATAGAGATACATTCTGCGCAATACTTAAACCCAGAACATGAACTTCTCCAGTCCTTTTTAACGGATCGACAACCTCAGCAAAACGCTATTCAACAGACCAACCGCTTTAAACTGTCTCAGGCAGATAAAGATATGTTAATTGACTTAGCTCAATTGGCTGAAGTTGAACCCTACAATGAACTACAAGTCTCTCACGCAGCCTTTTTATTGACGCTTGAACCTCATTTTATCGATACCAATATTTACATTCAAAAGCTCATTCAAACCATTGCATCTATGCCTACAGGGCAAAAAGAAAGCTGTGCTTTGCAAAAGGATGAGTTGTTAAATCGAATTAATCAGTTTTATCACCTCTCTCAATTTACAACCGAAACCACCCGCTAAGTGTCTTCATAAAATAAACAAACTTCAGTCCCTGAAATAAATTACAGCGTCAGTACGCTACAGCGCTGGCGTTTAAGTTCATAATCAAGGAAAATAGCGTACTTTTAGCACTAATGATCAGCGAACTGTTTTTCGCCTTGATTTGGACTCTTTATGAAGTTTGAAAAACTAGGTCAATCGGGACGCGCCCGTCGTGGCCGCTTGACCCTTGCACATGGTGTGGTTGAAACACCTGTATTCATGCCTGTTGGTACTTACGGTACAGTTAAAGGCATGCTCCCGCGTGATATTGAAGACATTAAAGCGCAAATTATTTTGGGCAATACCTTCCATTTGTATTTACGTCCTGGCCTAGAAGTGATTCAAGAGCACGGTGGCCTGCACGAATTTATGAAGTGGAACAAACCAATCTTAACCGATTCAGGCGGTTTCCAAGTCTTCAGCCTTGGCGCAATGCGTAAAATTAAGGAAGAAGGCGTAACTTTCCGCTCACCGATTGATGGCTCTAAAGTCTTTTTATCTCCTGAAATTTCAATGGACATTCAAAAGACCTTAAATTCAGATGTTGTGATGATTTTTGATGAATGTACGCCTTATCCTGCGACACATGAAGAAGCACAAAAATCGCTACAACTGTCTCTACGTTGGGCTAAACGCTGTAAAACACAGCACCATGACGTACTTGAAAATACCAATGCCCTTTTTGGTATTATTCAAGGTGGTATGTATGAAGATTTGCGTGAAGAATCTTTAAAAGGCCTACTTGAAATTGGTTTTGACGGTTATGCCATTGGTGGCTTATCTGTTGGTGAACCCAAAGAAGAAATGATCAAGGTTCTGGATTATCTTCCTGTACAAATGCCTGAAGATAAACCACGTTACTTGATGGGCGTAGGTAAACCTGAAGATGTTGTTGAGGGGATCCGTCGCGGTGTAGACATGTTCGACTGCGTCATGCCTTCACGTAATGCACGGAACGGTCATTATTTTGTGACCGATGGTTTAGTACGCATTCGTAATGCCAAATACCGTCATGATCAAAGCCCTTTAGACCCACATTGTGATTGTTATACCTGCACCAACTTTACCCGCGCCTATTTATTCCATTTAGAAAAATGCGGTGAAATGCTGGGTTCTATGCTTGGGACTATCCACAATTTGCGCTATTACCAACGCTTTACCCAAGAGATTCGTGATGCATTGGACAATGGCACATTTGATGACTTTGTTCAGGACTTTTACACCCGTCGTGGTTTAGAAGTACCTCCTTGTCCACAAGATTAATCTTTCAGCATTTGCGCTGAACAAAAAGACAAGGTAAATTGCAGAGCAAACCAATTTATTATCATGTTATTGATATACAATTTTATTAGTTTAGGAAATTGAAATGAGCCTTTTTATTTCTACTGCCCATGCGGCAGGTGAAGCATCGCAACAACCAAGCCTGATGGCCAATATTTTAATGATTGCTGTTTTTGTTGCAATCTTCTACTTTTTAATCTGGCGTCCGCAATCTAAACGTGCCAAAGAACACCGTTCATTGGTAGAAAGTTTAGGCGTAGGCAGTGAAGTAGTTTTTGCTGGTGGCTTAATGGGCAAAATCACTAAAATTGAAGGTGACTTTGCAGTGGTTGAATTAACCAAAGGTGTAGAAGTAAAAGTACAACGCGCAAGTGTTATTTCGGTTCTTCCTGAAGGCACATTAAACAACCTTTAATCAAAAAAAAGTCGTGCATCCGCACGACTTTTTTCATTTTAAGAAGAAAATAAATGCGTTACCCAGCATGGAAATATCTGCTGATCCTCGTGGTTTTAGTGATCAGTACATTATATGCCCTGCCAAGTTTGTATCCAGATGAACCTGCTGTTCAAATTTCGGGTGCCAAAGCTGGTACTCAAATTGATCAGAGCATCGTGCAAAAAGCAGAGCAAATATTAAAAAGTGAAAAAATTGCATCACATGACAACAGCTTCACCAATAATGCTGCCTTATTGCGCGTAGATTCAAGCGAAGCACAATTAAAAGCCAAAGATGCCTTGCGTCATGGTTTAGGTGATAACTATGTTGTTGCTCTAAACCTTGCACCAACGACACCTGAGTGGCTACAAAAAATTGGCGCTAAGCCAATGAAGCTTGGTTTGGACTTACGTGGCGGTGTTCACTTCTTACTTGAAGTGGATATGGATAAAGCTATTTCACAGCGTATGGAAACATCTGCTGCTGACTTACGCCGTCAGTTACGCGACAGCAAACTGAAATTCAACAGCCTGTCCTTAGGCAATAACACCATTATCATTCAATTTGCAAATAACGATGACCGTTCAGCAGTCATGGATTTTTTGCGTCGTAATGGTAATGAGTTTACACAGCAAGCTGTGGCAACCAATGATGGTGCAAGTTTACGTCTAACGTATACCGACGTTCGCAAACAAGAAATTGAATCGTATGCGGTAAACCAAAACTTAACCACACTACGTAATCGTATTAACGAATTAGGTGTGGCTGAAGCGTTGGTACAAACCCAAGGTAGCAACCGTATTGTGGTTGAACTTCCGGGTGTGCAAGACACAGCCGAAGCAAAACGTGTTTTGGGTCGTACTGCGAACCTTGAATTCCGTTTAGTCTCTGACCTCAATGATCAATACATTGACCCATATACTGGACAAGTAAAAGGCTCTTTACCTCCGGGCACAGAAGCATTTGCTTATGAGTCTTTAGACAGTGGGCGTCAATTGCTCTTGAACCGTAACCGTATTTTAACAGGTGAACGTGTTCAAAATGCCTCGTCTGGCTTTAGCCAAGACTCTGGTGGTGCAGAAGTTAATATTACGCTAGATACTGCTGGCGGCAAACTCATGGCTGAAGCGACACGCAATGCGGTCGGTAAGCGCATGGCTGTGTTATTTATCGAAAATAAACAAAAAATTAGCTATGTAACAGACCCTGCAACTGGTGCACAAACTGAGGTTCGTACACCATATACAGAATCTGTGGTGATTAATGCGGCCACTATTCAAGCCGTATTAGGTTCTCAGTTCCGTATTACAGGCTTATCTTCACCGCAAGAAGCATCTGAATTGGCGCTTATGCTACGTGCAGGCGCTTTAGCTGCACCCATGTACTTTGTTGAAGAACGTGTGATTGGCCCAAGCTTGGGTCAAGAAAACATTGATAAAGGCGTACTGTCGACTCAAATTGGTTTCTTATTGGTTGCCATTTGGATGGTGGTGTTCTTCCGTCTATTCGGTTTAATTGCCAATTTCGCATTGGTTATTAACCTTGCCATGATTTTAACCATCATGTCTTGGATTGGCGCTTCCCTCACCCTACCGGGTATTGCAGGTATCGTGATTACCATTGGTATGGCCGTCGATGCCAACGTACTTATTTGTGAACGAATACGAGAAGAAATTAAATGGGGCGCTTCGCCCAAACAGGCCATTGTGGCCGGCTATGATCGAGCCTATAACACCATTTTCGACTCGAACTTAACAACTTTCTTGGTGGCGTTTATTTTATTTGCAATTGGCACTGGCCCGATCAAAGGCTTCGCAGTGACCTTAATGATTGGTATTATTTGTTCGATGTTTACTGCAATTACAGTCACGCGTGCAATCGTCCAACTCATTTACGGCAAAAAACGCAACTTACATAAGTTGAGCATTTAAGGAGATCGAAGATGACTGAAAATACTCAACTCAATCCAAAAAAGTACGGCCGTCCAGACGACGAACATGTTATTCCGTTTATGAAGATTGCAATGCCTGCGGCAGTGTTCTCCATCATATTAACACTGGCTAGCATTTTCTTCATTGCCACCAAAGGCTTGAACTTAGGTTTAGACTTTACAGGCGGTGTTTCTGCCGAGCTTAACTATGCAGAACCTGTTAACGCTTCTGATGTGTCTAAAGCATTATCACAAGCAGGCTTTAAAGATTCAGTGGTTCAAACACTAGGTTCAAACCGTGACCTCATGGTACGGATGCCTGTTCAAGAAAATGCCGAAGCATCTGATCTAGCCAAAGAAATTACCGCTGCAGCGCAATTGCCTGGCAATAAAGCTGAAGTACATAAGGTCGATGTCGTTGGTGGCCAAGTCGGTAATGAACTGTACGTGCGCTCTGGCGGTGCGGTGGCCTTGGCCCTACTGCTGATGCTGGTTTATGTCACCATTCGCTTTGAGTTTAAATTGGCACTCGGCGCTGTACTGTCCTTGTTCCATGACGTCATTGTCACTGTCGGCGTTTTCGCGATGATGCAATGGCCGTTTGACTTAACCGTATTGGCTGCCATTTTGGCGCTCTTAGGTTTCTCATTAAACGATAACATCGTGGTTTCTGACCGTATTCGTGAGAACTTCCGTAAAATTCGCGGTGCAGAACCTTTGGAAATCGTCAACATTGCCCTGACTGAAACATTGCGTCGTACCATTCATACCTCTGCAACGTTATTGTTGGTTGTTCTTGCAATGATGTTCTTGGGTGGTGATGGTCTACATTGGTTCTCTGTTGCCATGTTTATTGGTGTTTTTGTCGGTACTTATTCATCAATTTATATTGGTACTGCCTTTGCACTTTGGCGTGGTCTGAACCGTCAAGACTTTATTGTACAAGTGAAGCCTGAATTTGAAGAAGAGAACGAAATTCCTCACTAATCTTCAGCTTGAGTCTTAAAATAAAAAAACCATCTTCGGATGGTTTTTTTATTGGTTTTTCGCAAAAAATTGAATTCGCTTAAACTTGCCTGAGTTGAATTTCTGGAAAGGCGAACCCCTGACAAGACAGCTCTGAGCGCCATGCAACAGTCAACATTACATGTGCCAACTGAAAGTTTTGATACGCAAAAGTACCAATATTCGGATGGCTACACATACCCCCATTTTGTAGCGGGTGTACTTGCGTATCCAACTCATTTAAATTCATTCGGATGCCTAAACCAGAAGCCTTAAGTACAGCTTCTTTGGTGGTCCAAACTTTAAACCAGTGATCTTTGGAATGTTCTAACGCTTTCCAAACCTCTAGCTCATGTGGATGAAAAGCATGACTGGCCAACGCATCAAAACGCACTTTTCGCGCTAAGTCTTCAACATCCACCCCAATATCTTGAAGATGATAACTCATGGCCAAAGCATAATGCTGTTGGCTATGTGAATGATTAAAGGATATGTCAGGCCGCTGTTTTAAAAATGGTTTCCCAAACTCACTCACAGCAATGTCTGTATTACGAACAGATTGCTGTGTAAATTCAGTCAAATAATGATTCCGCTGAATATAAATTTGCTGTTTTTTATACGCCAAATAATGCTGTATATCTGGAAAATCGGATTTGCTTAAAGGTGCGAGCTGAGACAAGGCTTGCACATAAACTTGAATATTTCTTGCTTTAGACATTCTGTTCTCAGCTCAGTTCTACATGTTTTACACACGCTTAGAACTTAACAATATCACCTTTTAGCGCTACACCCGCTACTGCTGTGCCTTTCGCACATTGGTATGTTGTGGTGCTACGTGTTTCATTCGATTTGTAGAAGCTCACCAAGTTTGTTACGGCATTGGCACCATTAGCTTTGGCTGTATTTTGGAATTGAATTAATGCTGAACGTAAAACATGATCACAAGCACTTTCAGCAGACTTTGCAAAACCATTGGTCTTTTTATTGGTCACTAAACCTTTTTGAATAACCTTGCCACCTGACTTGGTTCCTGCCAAATAAAATTTCACCGAACCATCTAGCGTCCCATCTGCCACGGCACGATCTACTGCTTCTTTAAAATTGAAGTCGTGCATTTTATCGGCTGCTTGAACAGTTGCAATCCCACCGAATGCCAGCATGGTTGCTAGACAAATTTTTTGAAGTAACATTGTTATACCCTCATGTAATTAGACACGTTTAAAAATTAAGGAAGTATTAATACCGCCAAAAGCAAAATTATTGCTCATAATGATTTGCGTTTCTACTGAACGCATCTCTGTGACAATATAGTCTAAATCGCCACATGCACTATCAAGTTCAACCAAATTTAAAGTGGGCACCAATTGCTGACGTTGCATCATCTCTATACTTAACCATGCTTCTATTGCGCCACAAGCGCCTAGCGTATGGCCAAAATAGCTTTTTAATGAACTGATCGGCTTTTTACCCAAAATCCGCGCAGTGGCTTGTGATTCGGCAATATCACCCTGATCGGTTGACGTCCCATGTGCATTCACATAATCAATTTCTGTGGCGTCGACTTGTGCATCTTTTAAAGCCAATTGCATACAACGCCCCATCATTTCAGAATCGGGACGTGTCACATGCTGACCATCGGTATTGCTACCATACCCTAAAATTTCAGCATAAATGGTCGCGCCACGGGCTTTCGCATGTTCGTATTCTTCTAAAATTAAACAGCCTGCGCCTTCGCCCACCACCAAACCATCGCGCTGTGCATCAAAAGGACGAGGGGTGCTTTCAGGGTGTTCATTTCGCGTACTGGTGGCCAACAACACATCAAAGACAGCAGAACCTGCGGCACTCAGTTCTTCAGCACCACCTGCAATCATGAGGGTTTGCTTGCCATATTTAATTGCTTCATAAGCTTGGCCAATCGCCATAGAACCTGAGGTACAAGCACTCGATGTCGGTAAAGTTAAGCCTTTAAGGCCAAAATACACCGTCATATTGACTGCACTAGTGTGTGACATCATGCGTATATAAGTCGTTGCATTCAGCTGATTCATATTATTATCAATCAACATTGCGCCAAACTCGCGTACAGCATCGACACTGCCCGCAGATGAACCAAATGCCACGCCCGCTTCACCACTTTTCAGAATATCATCATTAAGCAAACCTGCATTTTCCAAGGCCTTTTCTGCACAAACAACAGACATCAGTGCGACACGTCCCATACCACGGGTAACTTTGCGGTTAAAATGCTTTGGAATTGTAAATGACTCTACAGGCCCACCCAATTTGCTTCGCAGATCGTTATACACCTTCCAATCTGGCATATAGCGAATACCACTTTTGCCCTGTGCAAACTGTTCAAAAATTTGATCGGCCGTTTCCCCTAAAGAGGTAATACCAGACATACCTGTAACGACAACGCGTTTCATCAAATAAGCCCCCCGTTGACCGAAATGACTTGGCGCGTAATATAACTGGCATCATCACTACATAAAAATTTTACGGTTTTTGCTACTTCGTTTACATGCCCCATGCGTTGCATAGGAATCATTTTCAATGCATGTTCTTTAACTTCTTCAGTGACCATTTCCGTTTCAATTAAACCTGGTGCTACGCAGTTTACCGTAATTTTACGTTTTGCTAATTCAAGCGCCAATGCTTTGGTTGCGCCAATTAAACCCGCTTTGGCCGCACTATAATTCACTTGACCGCGGTTACCCATGATCCCAGAAACTGAAGATAACGTGACAATTCGTCCCCCTTTTTTTAGACGGATCATTGGCATCATCACAGGTTTTAATACATTGTAAAAACCATTGAGCGACGTCGAAATCACATCATCCCAATCATCATCCGTTAACGTAGGAAATGCACCATCACGAGTTAAGCCTGCATTTAATACCACGCCATAAAATGCGCCATGTTGTGCCATATCTTGTTCTAAAATGGTGGCTATTTTTTCACGGTCATTGACATCAAACATTAGCACATGACTCGCTTGGCCTAAGGCTTGAATCTCCTGTACCACTTGTTCTGCTTCTTGTTGTCTGGCACGTGCATGTACGGTTACATCAAAACCCGCTTTTGCCAGTTCTAATGCAATGGCCTTACCAATGCCACGACTTGATCCTGTGACTAAAATTCTTCTATTCACCCTAAATTCCCAATATTGCCGTCAAATTCTGCTGGCTCGAAAACACTGAGCATGGCACTAAATGTATGTTCTTGATATTTAATTTCACAATGAAACTGGCCCAAGCCTTCATGCAAATAATACTGTTCTACACGAATACTTACAGTATTACCCAAAGCAAAATAAGCACAAGGTAGTTGCATCTTACGGGTTCCCAATAAAAATCCAACTTTCGGTGCCGCACCTTGTAACTGCCCTTTATGCCCTGCGTAAGCACTCACCGTTTGTGCCATTAATTCAATACTGGCCCATGTCGGTAAACCGTCTGCATCACAAAACATCAGCTCAGGTCTAATGTACAATTCAGCAATAGCAAAAACATCGTTGGCTTCAATTAAATGATCAACAAAAACCATTGGTTTTGCATGCGGGATAAATTGTATCGCATCCATCATGGTAATACTGTTCCAAAAATTAAACTGATATTGCTTCCACCAAATGCAAATGAGTTGCTCATGGCATAACGAATAGGCTGTGCTAAATGGCTATCACGTACATACTGCTGATCTGCCAAAGCATGATCTAATTCACCATTCTGATGTAAGGGCAACCAAGACTGATCCAATAAAATTTGTTGGCAAATGACTGCCTCAATGGCACCCGCCGCACCAAGGCAATGCCCTGTCTTATGTTTAGTACTACTCAACAGTACTTGATAGCCTTCAAAGACTGTTCGCACAGCCTTTATTTCCATTGCATCATTTTGTGCAGTGGCAGTTCCATGCAAATTTAAATAGCCAATATCACAAGCTTTTAACCCTGCGCGATCTAAAGCCTGTTGCATCGCTTTAGCGGCCCCTTGCCCTTCTGGGTGTGGTGCAGAAATGTGCCATGCATCCATTGACTCACCGCTGGACAACAACATCACGGGGGCAGGCGCTTTAGCCAATAAAAATAAGCCTGCTGCTTCGCCAATATTAATGCCATCACGCTGTTCGCCACATGGCCGACAAATACTATTCGATAAACTTTCTAAACTATTAAAACCATTTAAGGTCAGTTGACATAAAGTATCGACACCACCCACCAATACGGCGTCGGCTAAATTGGCATTCAGTAAACGTTGCCCCGCCGCCATTGCTTTGGCACTTGAAGAACAGGCTGTAGAAATAGTATACGCAGCCCCTTCCCAACCCAAATACTGTTGTAATGATTGAGCCAGACACCCCATTTCTTGTTTTTGGTGCTGTACTGGAGTCATTGACTGATGCTGAAAATGGGCTTTTAACACTGGCTCATTGTCCGCAATACCCGAGGTTGATGTCCCTAAAATAATGGCTAACCGCTGAATATCAAATTTTGCGGTGTAGGCTTTAATTTGTGGCTCAATTTGCATTAATGCAGTTAAAGCAAAACGTAAATTACGAGAATCAGCCTGACTTAAACCATTAGGTACCTCAGTGCTAAGCACCTGTTTCGATGCCCCTACCCAGACAGTCTGATCTGCAATTAAATCTGACCGTTCGGACAAGGTGTTTTCTACACCGCTCAAAGCCTGTTGTATCTCGAATGCAGTTGTCCCTAGTGCAGAAAGTGTGGTACTGAATTGAATGCCTACTGCTTGATGAGGCCATTCTGTGTTATTGCTCATTCAGCTCTCCATCATTTTCCAAGGTATTACTTACAGCACTCATCACCATTTGATATGGCACTTGAATATTATTCAATTCAACCATGTTCTCCTGCTGGCGAATATTCAGCACAGGCGTCTGTTGAATATAAATGGTTTGCAACCCCTCTTGCTGTTTTAGAACAGCAATACCCGCCTGTAATTGCACAAAATTGGGATAGGTCGCATACAAAATATCACGCACCACATAGTCAAATGGAAGGTGCTTCATGGACTCAACACGTTGTTCTACAATCACATGTTGACCATCAAAATACAGTTTAAATAATTGTTGCCCTGTCAGACTTAAAGCCACCATTTCTAATTTTTGGCCTTGCTGTTGTTGATACAACAAAAAACTAAAGCCATGGGTTTTCCATTGCACTTCTATCTGGTCTTGTCGCTGATAGTTTTGTGCAACCCAATGTAAAGATACTAAACCTTGTGCCTTTGGAATAAAACTTTGACAGGCACTACAAAGCAATGCACTGGCCAGCAAGGTCGTAATGGCCTTAAAACGAAAGTTATGTAGCATGCTTTACACTGTCTGTT
This sequence comes from Acinetobacter celticus, assembly GCF_001707755.1. GTDB lineage: Bacteria > Pseudomonadota > Gammaproteobacteria > Pseudomonadales > Moraxellaceae > Acinetobacter > Acinetobacter celticus. The sequence continues at coordinate 143,812 of NZ_MBDL01000011.1, forward strand.
TGCAAATCTTCACGGCAATATTCCGCCAAAGTACTTAAACGCTGTTTGGCATTGCGATGAATTGGATTGGTGGTATCCCATGCATATCCTGCCAATAAAGAGGCTATCATACGGCGAATTTTTTCATCCTGATGTTGTGAAAAAACCACATCTTGAAATTCTCCGGTATACCAAGATTCCACATAGGCACGGAACACTTGAATGCCTTTGCGTAGTGGCTTTTCGTATTGTTCCAGCCAATCTACCGTTTGGCCTTGAAGAACCTGATCGACCAATGGCACCGCTAAACTAGAAGATTTCAACGCAATAGTGACACCCGAAGAAAAGACAGGGTCAAGGAACTCACCTGCATTGCCCAATAGCGCATAGTTAAGGGCAGCCAAATGTTTTACATCGGCAGAATAACCCACTAAAGTCCGCACAGGCGTGTCATGTTTGGCGTTCCTTAAAACATGTGACAAGCTTTCATCATCGGCCAAAATACGTTTTTGTAGAGCTTCTAAATCATAGTCTGGACTGCCGTCATAACCATATTTTTCAAAAAAGTCTTGTTCTGCAACGACACCAAAAGATGAACGACCATCCGCAAAAGGAATTAACCAATACCATGCACGTGGGTCTTTTTCATGTACTGTAATTAGAATTTTTTCACGATCAAATTCAGGATCATCTAAAATACCATCTTCAATATGGGTAAAAACAGCGCGTCGAACTGGAAAGTCGGATGGGCTTTCTAGGTCTAGAAATTTTGGTAAAATTCGGCCAAATCCACTGGCATCTAACAAAAACTCTGCCTGAATTTGATAAATCTCGCCTTGTTCAGTTTTTACGGTCAAGAGTGGTCGTTTAAGCTCAACATCTACAGCAATCACTTCATGACCAAAACGAATCTCTGCACCCATTTTTTCTGTTTGTTGGGCCAAAATATGGTCAAAATTAGCACGACGCACTTGCCATGTTGTTCCCGGCCCATCGCTAAATTTTTGCGTAAAATCATAAAAACTGCGCTGACTGCCTTTCAAAAAGGCCGCACCATTTTTAAACTGAAAGCCATATTCTTCTGCATGTGTACGAACGGTATCCAATAACCCCGCTTCTTCTAAAAACACCATAGATTGTGGTAATAAAGATTCACCAATTGAAAACCGAGGAAAATGTTGTTTTTCAATTATGGTGACTTGATAGCCTTTTTGGCGTAACAGCGCTGCAGCTGAACTACCTGAAGGCCCTGCACCAATAATTAACACATCTGTTTGTTGTATTGTGCTCATTGCACTGTACCCTTTTACTCAGCTCTTTGGCTGATAACGCTGAACCACAACATGTTTTTCATCTGCCGATGTAAACAATGTTGCATAAATAAATGAAAAAATAACACCCAACAATACCGTTAAACCAAAACTGTGAATGGCATGGGTATGACTAAAAGACAGTAAGCCAAATCCAAATAAGGTCGACATCATACATAGAAACAAAGCCATACTCACTACCTGAGGATGATCATGTCCATGGCGGTAAAAAATAGCATAGTCAACGCCAATCCCAATAATGAGGAAGGTGCCCATAATACTGAATAAATTAATTTCGACGCCAAACCATGCCTGAATGGCAAACGTTGTCATTAATGCCATACTCACTGGTAGCACCAAGGCCAAGATGGATTCTTTACCATAGAGTAGCCCCAAGCCAATGGCTAAAATAACCAAAGCACTGAGCAATAGCCATTGTGCATGTTGTCGATGTTGCTTAAATAATTCAGACAACTGATTTACAGGTCGAAGCAACTGAACATTTGAATTTTCTAAATGCTGTACAGCTTGCACATCATGTACGTTTTGCAACATGACCAAACGTTCTGTTGGACTCATTTGCAAAAACGCCAAAGGATGACCTTTAAAAATAGATTCTGTTAATAAAGGCTGATGCGCTAAGTTGCTTTGCCATGCCAAAACTTCAGGTACATTCAATTGCATAGCTTGCGCATATTCAATTAAATTTTTTTGAGGAATACTCTGTAACAAAGCCACATTTTGCTTTTGGTGCTGTAACGGTGGCAACCATTGCCCCAAGGCCTGTACAGAATCTAATTTCCCATCCTTTTGCAAAGCTTCAAGTTGAAGCAATAATTGCTGTTCGTTCTGTGCCAATTGCGCTGGAGTTTTACCCTGTACCACAAAATATTCACTGCTTTGTTGTTGCATAAACCGCGTACGGACGTACATATCTTCCTGTTTCAGTTGTGCATCCATACTTTGTAAATTACGAATATCATCATTACTTTTCAGAAAAAATAAGCTACTGCCTGTAAGCAAAATAATTGATGCAATAAATACATAACGCAAAGTATGACGCGCTTGCATGTAACGACGCGCTTGCCCAATAAAACTTAAGGTTTTAATCGCAGGTTCGGCATTCAATGCAGGTAAGCGAGGCAACAACAGAATACTGGTAATCCATGCAGCAGTCAGTCCCACCATGGAAAAAACAGCAATTTGTCTAAAACCTGGAAAAGGCGTAAAACTCAGTACCACATAAGCCAATAATGTAGTCATTAAGCCCACAAAAAGGCTTGGCAATAACGGCTTTAAAACACTAAAGCCATCTACTTGTCGATGCTGAGACTGCATTGCCATAAAGTAAAAAGAAAAATCGACACAAACGCCAATTAAACTGGCACCAAAAACCAACGTCATTAAATGAATTTCGCCAAAAACCCAATAGGTCACTGCAAAAGCCACAAGACTGCCTGTTCCCACCGCAACCATTTCTGTAAGCATGGGGCGTATAGAACGAAAACCAAACCACACTAATAATAAAATACCGAGGGTGGAACCCACACCAATAGTCGAAATTTCTTCTTGTGCAGAATGTGTCCCAAATTGCGCAAACAACAATGTTCCCGTCCAATGTGGTGTTACTTGTAATTGGCCAAATTGTTGATTCATCTGCTGAATAAAATCAGCTGTTTGCTCTTGATATTCAATATTATACGGGCTGTTGTTTAAGGCCAAAACCACTAACCGTGAAAGACCTTGATCATCGCGAAGCGTGGCATAACCATGTTCTAAACTGATGTCTGCATTATTCTGTAATGCACTTAAACCCATGGCATAACGTGGAAAAAGTAACAATGGGTCTTGTTGTAATAAAGTCGCGGTGATGGGCATACCGGGGCTCATCAATTGCAACATGCCCTGTTCAGTTAAGGACTGATAATCTTTTTGCTCTAACAACTGCCGGTCATTTTTCGCCAATAAACCCGCTTTATGCTGATATAGAACTCGTGCAAATTCTTCATTGTCTAATTGCGGTTTTACCAATTGAAATAGCTGACTTTGATCTGCTGTACTTTTCAGCGCTTGCGTCGCCTGCTCTAATTGCTGCTCATTCTTTGCATCTAGCACCACGAATACTTTGTCATTGAGCTGTTGACTGACATATTGCTGTGCACGTTCCAAATTGGCATCTTGGTGCGTGGCTGGTAGCAATGCAAAAATATTGGTTTGAATCCGAATATCTTTGTTAAACCACGCCATTCCTAAAGCAATGGAAACCACACTCAGGACAATCAGCCAAAGGGCTGTGAACTTATTTTGCCAATTGGAAAAGCGCATTTTCCGCCGCCGTTAAAATTTGAGGTTGTGTGCTGTGTTGGCTAAAGCGAATAGTAGTACGATTATTGGCTTGCTCTTGAATAACAATTCGGTCGACATATTGTTGCCCTTGCGCATCTACACGAACAAACAGTTTTTTAAATAGACTGCTTTTCGGGACAAGTGAAACACTCCATTGTGCAGGCGTATAATTCACCGAAATTACATTGAAATTCTTCGCTAAAGCCGCTTCATTGCCAGACATCAACTGTAAAAACATCGTTGCAACAGAGCCATAAGGCGTTTTGTCGACTTCAATTTGACTCGAAGTTCGTTGCGTTTTTTGTACCAGTTTGCGTGCTGTTACGACTAAATCGGCTTGTACAGGGCTTTGAATTTTCCACAAAACCCCCTGATTTTTACTGAACAGCACCTCACCTTTCGATACATACGTTTTATTTAAAGAGGCCAATTTTTTCTGCTGTTCAAAATTAGCACGTACCACTGGAGTTGAACCCAATTGTGCAAAAACCTGTTTCAGCTCGGTATTTTGTGCATATATTACAGGTGAAAATAATGCCATCGCACCAAATGCACAGAGCATCCATACTTTCACTGATTTTTCGAATTGAATTAACATAGGCTACTCCGCTTTAAATTCAGACCATGCATTTAAACAGTCCAATAAAACTTGAGGAGACTGAAAACACATTTCCCGTGTTTCAATATGCACAGCCACTTGAGAGGTATACCCTTTGGTCAGTCTTTTTGCCGTGGTAGCATCAAAAATTTGATACTCAATTTTAAGACGGTTTTCCCATTCTTTTAAAATTGCTCGCACACGAATTTTTTGTTCAAATTCGATTCCTTGCACATAACGCACATGACTTTCAATCACAGGCCATGCATAACCAGAAGCAAGCATTTGCTTATAGTTATAATGAAATTGATCGAGCAATTTACAACGCGCAATTTCAAAATACTTAAGATAATGCCCGTGCCAAACCACATTCATGGTATCCACATCATGAAATGGCACGTCAATAATTACATCTGCATGCATGGCAAAAGTCCCTTCAAACTAAACAAGAGCGCTATTTAACAGCGCTAAATTTTCTAAACGATCAACCAAAGCCTGTAATTCATTTTGTAAAGGTCGATCTTCCTCCACATAATTGAAGCTTTGAAGTACCCAGTGTTTAAATGCGGTTAATACAGGGCTAAGTTCTGTATCTACGCCCTTTAATTTAACGGCTTGCACACTGGCACAGCTTAGGGCTGCAATCACTTGTTCAGTTAACAAAATCACTCGACTGGCATCACGGGCAGCAATAGTGCCCATACTGACTTTATCTTGATTATGACATTCGGTTGAACGTGAAAAAATAGATGCCGATAAGGTTTGTTTCAGTGCTTCTGCCGTCCATGCTGACACCCCAATTTGTACAGCCTTAAAGCCATGATTCAATGGTAAACGCTCAATACTCGAACCTGTTAAATTACGTGGTAAACCATTATTCATTTTATAATCTACCAATTGTGCCAATTGACGATCCATCAAGTCGGCAATATTGGCGATCATAATTTTTAAGCTGTCCATGGCTTGGGCAATATGCCCACCATAAAAATGACCACCATGAAGCACCCGTAAATTCACAGGATCAATTAAGGGATTGTCATTGCTTGAGTTCAATTCATTTTCAATAAATTGACGCAACCATGTTTTAGAATCTTCAAATACACCAATAATATGTGGCGCACAGCGTAATGAATAGCGGTCTTGCAAGCGTGAACTTTGGTGTTCAGTTTGAACTTGACTATTCAGCCAATCACGTAATTGCGTCGCAATATGCTGTTGCCCCAAATGTGGCTTTTGTGCAAAAAGTACTTCATCAAAATGACTTGGGTTACCTTCTAAGGCCAAAACATTCAATGCGGTAATCAGTGTGCTGGCCAATGAAATCTGCTCGGCTTTTTTATAGTTTAAACATGCAATTGCAGTCATCACTGCCGTGCCGTTCATTAATGCCAAGCCTTCTTTAGGACGTAGCACCAAAGGTTGCATGTCTTTTTCAGCGTATACCTGCGTAATTGGAACGATTTTTCCTTGATAATACACATCACGCTCACCGACTAAAGCGCCCGCAATATAAGATAATGGCGTTAAATCACCACTGGCACCAACCGAACCTTCAGACGGTATTACAGGGATGACATTCTCATTTAACATCCAAGCTAAACGCTCTAATAATGAATGTGATACACCTGAATAGCCTCGTGCCAGTGAGCATAAACGTACAGCCACCACGGCACGTGCTGTAGTTAAATCTAAATTTTGCCCCATGCCACAGCCGTGAAAACGTGACAAATGTAACGGCAACTCATGGACTTGATGTGGCGGAATTTCTACCAGACAAGAATCCCCATAACCCGTAGTGACCCCATAAATTACGCCTTCATCTTGTAATAATTGATCAAGGAAATCTGCACCGCGCTGAATCAATGCATGCCATTCAGCCGAGGCAGGTAAAGCCACTTTTTGTTCTTTTCGCGCTACAGCCACAACATCTTCAATACTGAGCGGTGTTTCCCCAATCGTTAACACAAGACTTATCCTTTATTCCAAAAATTATAAAAATTAAACCATTGATACGGCGCACGTAGACAATGTTGTTCCAATAACGTTACATATTGACGAGTGGTTTGTTGCATCGCTTGCATACGCTCCTGACGCGGGAAATGGAGTTGCGTCGCAATTTGATGAATATACACTTCAAAATCTGCATGCATGCGATAACAAAATACCGCTAGCACAGGTGCTTTTAATAAATTGGCTAAAATCCATGCCCCCTGAGGCCATAATGCAGATTCACCTAAAAATTCTACGGACTGTACGCGACCCGACTGCACAGGCACCCGATCCGCCGCCACAATAATCCACTCACCCTGATCCAATTTTTCTTGCAAGATCAGTGCAGTTTCTATGCCTAACTCATCTACAGAAACTAAATTAACATCTGCATGTTCATTAATTTTTTTTAAAAAGGCATTAAATTTTGTGGCATGTTTCTGATAAACCAAAACATTAATTTTTTGTGGATGTTCCGATTTAATTGCCCGTAACAATTCAATATTTCCAAAATGTGAAACCACAATGACCGCACCTTTTTGATAGTGCGCTCGGAAATGCTCATGTCCATATAATTTTAAATGTTGCTCTGGTATATGACCCAACCAACCTTCAATTTTATCTAAAATACATTCACCGAATTGCATCAAATGGGTATAGCTCTGCCAAAACTGTGGCTCAACTTTAAAAGGAGACTGATCTCCTGCAAATTGATGCAGTTTTTTCAAATACAAAATTGAGGCTTGGCGTGCTGTATTAGAAAATAACCAGTACCACAAAATGACAAAATACAGCACAGCCCTACACAGCCAGCGCCCACCCATACGGTAAAAACCAAGCATGAGCATCAAGGGCAATAGGCCACCGCGCTCTTTAATGGTGCTCCATTTTTGTGTTTTAGGGTCTGACACGTTTAGCCTTTCACTTTGTGATAAATCAATTTGGGAAAACGCAGTAACATGCCACCCAATAAACGCGTATGCGCACGCGCCATACCCACATTGTCACGCCAGACATTAAAATGAGAAACCCCATTTTCAGGGTAAACCACCCGTGTCGGCACATTGACAAAAGGCACATTGTCCCACTTTAAACGCACTAAAATTTCCGAGTCAAAACCCATTCGAGGCTGAAATTTTGCCGAATTTAAAATTTTAATGGTCTGGGGCAATGGATAGACCCGAAAGCCACACATACTGTCTTTAATCTCAAAAGATAAACTGTTAATCCAGACCCAAATATGGGTTGCATAACGACCATACAACCGTTTTTTAGGTACCGTTGCATCAAAAACAGGCTGACCAATAATCATTGCATTTGGATGTTGTTCGGCGCTATCTAAAAAATATTGAATGTCCTTCCAATCATGTTGACCATCTGCATCTAACTGCAAAGCATGGCTATATCCATGTTGATGTGCATACCTTAAACCTGTAATAACGGCTTGCCCTTTACCTAAATTTTTTTCATGCTCAACCAAATCAAGTAACGAATTGTCTTTGGCCAACTGATGAAGCAACGTGCTACAAACAGACTCACTGCCGTCATTCACCATAATAATTGGCAATTGAAAACCAGTCAGATATGCCACCAATGCCACTAAACAATCAGGATGGTTATAAACTGGAATGACAAAACAAGGTTGCATCACACCGACCCCGATGATGTTTGTGCTGAATCAACTGAAAATAATAACCGACCTGAAGCCAACGTTTTATCTGCCATTTTTAACTCAAAACTCACTTTATGGGCTTTACGCGTTAAATTTAAATCAACACAACTATAGGGACGAATCAAATTTTGAAATTTCATTTGCTCAAAACCGTTGCACCACTGTAAATCAGCCCAATGCTGTTTAGCCAAATGCTGAATAAAACCAATTTGCCCCACCCCCGGATAAATTGGAAAATTGGGGAAATGTCCTTTAAAGCATTCTAATTCAGGCGTGAACTCTAAACGATAAGATATTTGTTCATTCAGGCTATGCTGTGCAAGGACAACGGGTAAGTTCATGGGTTGAAACAATGATTTTAAATAGGTTTTATTCAGCTTAGATTGCGTATTTTGTGGCAACTGCATGAGAAAACGCCATTGTCGTGGTATCGCAATACTCTCTAGTTTCTCTGCCAATTGTTTTTTTAAGGTTGCTATAAAGTCTGCTTTGCCATGGTTTTCTAAGCGTTGTCGTGCTTCTTGGCTCAAAACAATCACCGTCGCCAATATTTGACGGTGTGCTTTTTCATACACCAAAACATGACACTGCGTAATGCCATCTAATTCTAAAATTTTCTGTTCAATTGCATCTAAACTTAGGCGTTTTTCTTCCAGTTTTACAATACGGTCCAGTCGCCCTAACAATTTGAATGGGCTTTTTAAATGATCTGACTCAATAACTTCAACTTTATCACCAGTCAAAATCCAATCTGTACTGAATGCATGATTGGCTTTTACCGCCAACTCCTGCTGTTCACCACTTTGAATTTCAACATTGGCAAATGGAATCCACCATGCGTCATCTTCTTGACGATGGGCAATTCCTCCTGTTTCAGAACTACCAAATACTTCAGTAATTGGACAATTCAGAAAAGGGCGAACTCCTGAATCAAGCTTTCCACCCGAGGTGTACACCGTAATACAATCATACAGAAGCACATCTTTAGTCCAACGCTTTAATAATGCAGGGCTAGAAATGACATAATTCGATTGATTCAAAGGCGCGATTTTCTTTTGAATATCGGCAACATCTTCAGGGAATGCCACTTGATTTTGATAAAAACTACGTCCGCTCGCCAAAGGCCACAAGAGCTTAAACAATAGTCCATAAATATGTTGATGGCTGACTGTTGCAATGGCAACCGCTTGCTCTGGCAATACAAAACTGGCATCTAAACCGCAGACTTCGTTAAACAATTGTTGCAAAGTTCGTGGAATTTTTTTCGGTTGTCCCGTTGAACCCGAAGTATAAAAATACAGCTGTGCCTGATTTAAAAAATTAGAATCAAAATTAAAAATATTCGTATCAGTTGCAACAAAATGCGCAGTCCGGTGCAGAAAATAAATCTGCTGACTCGCCAATTCTTTTTCTAAATCGCTGACCCGATGCGGTGGAAGGACAACCTGCTTATTGGCCTGTAAGGCAGCAAACAATAGAACCAAAAAATCATAACTGTCTTGTTCCCATAATGCCCAAACAGGTGCTTCTAATTGTTGAATTTGTAGCGCTTGGCTTGCGACATCCAGCCAAAATTTCTGAAAAGAAATGCGACTTAAATCTGTTTTAATACATAATGTTTGAGGGGAATGAATATGGTGCTGAAAATGACAAGACATATAATTTATTTTAAACCCTATTTCTAATTTCTAATTTCTATATTGATATGTGGTTATTTCTGCACCTGATACAAACGCTGTTGGCGCTTACGCAAAAGAAACTCCCCTAGCAATAATATTCCCATCAGTACATAAGAGATAAAACCGTTATATAACACCCAGATATTCATTGGTGCAAAAAAAACGGTTAGCAAGGAAATGACTGCATTGATGCAAAAAAATCCGCACCATACTTTGGTTACTTGGCGTGTCCATTGCACACCTTCAGGGGGTAAATTAGGCTCAGCCAAGCGTGCAAAACGCTCAATCATCGAGGGGGCTTTAATTAAAGTTGCCGTAAATATAATAAAAGCACCCATATTCATAAAGACTGGGTAAAGTTTCAGCCAAGCCTGATCTTTCAAAATAAGGCTTAAACCACCACACAAAATTGCAAAGCCAGTCAAAGGCCAAAGCAATGCATTACCTTTACTCAGTAGGCGAATAATACCCAAAGCAATCAATAAAACACTGACCCAGATATATTGCCCATGTGTCAAACCATATCCCACAAAAAAAGGATAGAGAATCAAACCAATGACCGCTACCCCCTTTAAGATGACACTCATTCAGCAGACATATTCTGAATTACAGTCACAACATCTTGAACCGTACGAACGCTTTTAAAATCTTCAGGATTCACTTGTTTTCCTGTTAATTCTTTAATTTTCACGACCAAATCAATGGCGTCAATACTGTCTACGTCCAAGTCCGAACCTAAATGAGATTCTAATTGAACGGTTTCAGGAGCAATTTCAAACAGCTCATCCATCCACTCGCGGAGCTTTTCGAGTATTTGTTCTTGCGTAAGCATAGCGACCTCTTATGCTGATTGTTGTGCTTCAACCAAAGCCACCAAGCTTTGAATTGATTTAAAATATTCTTTGGTTTCTGCCGATTCTGCATTCAAATGAATGCCATATCGCTTTTTCAGTGCCAAACCCAATTCTAAGGCATCAATTGAATCTAGACCAAGCCCATCACCAAATAACGGCGCTTCGGTGTCAATATCGTCAATTGTAATATCTTCAAGGGCAAGGACATCAATAATCATTTGCTTTAATTCATCAGCAAGATTGCTCATTTAGGGATAACTCTTGGTTAAAAAACCGCTGTAATTGTTGATTTAACTGACGTACATTTTTTGGGTTGACGCTAACGTCATCCAATACGTCTTCCACTTGAATCGCATCCAGCACTTTCACTTGAATATGAAAGGGTTGTTCTGGAATGTGATACCACTTTTCATTTTTTGTCAGTGTCGAGGGTGTACAGGTTATTAGCACTGGTCGAATTGGCACGCCGGCACGCAATGCAATATTGGCAGCACCACGTTGAAATTCATTCAATCGTTCGCCTTTCTCTGTACGCGTTCCTTCAGGAAAAATGACCAATGAAGCCACTTTATCCTGTTGCAACTTCTGTACACAATCTTGAATGAATTGTTCAGAACCGGCATTTAAAATATAGCCTGCGTTTTGTACAGGGCCTTTGGTAAACGGATTCGACCACAATGCCTGTTTTACAACACAGTTTGCCTGTTCCATTAAACCAATTAGAACTACCACATCAATCAGGGTTGGATGATTGGCAATCACCAGTTCTTGTTGGCTACGCTGTAATTTTTCTAAACCTTCAACCTCATAAGTCATAATACCCAGTTTTACCATCATTTCAGTAAAACCTTTAAAGCTGTATTTAATAACTTTTTGCGTACGTTGTGTACGCAATATTGCATCTTGAGTACTCAGTTTTACTAAAGGTGCAATTAAACTACCAATCACTACACCGCCCAAACCGAAGCTAGAAAAACTGAATCCTGTGGCACCGACTCGCCATGCATAATTGGCTTTTTGTTTCATTTTATTTAATGTCAGCATTTGTTCCACGCTTCACTTTTATTTTGATCAGAATCTTGCCAAAAACTATAAAAATTTAATGCTTGTTTAAAACTCGCCTGATTCATCTTTACTGCATTGGGTTCGAATACTAAATTGACGGGCTCTGTTAATGAAATTAAAGCAGCCATAGCAAAAGCAGGAAAAGGCTGATGTTCTAAATAAATTTCAGGCAAGGCTTCATCATAGTAAACCACCAAGGCGCGACTGGCTTCTGGCACAGTTTTTAACCATGCATAAGCTTCAATCAAACCATCATTCCAAGTTCCTGCCAAACTGGTTGCCGGTGTCGCATCTTCAAATAAAATAGAATACAAACCAGAAATCGCATTATGCACTGAAGTCGAAAATTGTGTCGGCGAAGGGGTTTGGTCTTGCAATACATCTTCTAAAATTTTTAAGGTTTTCTTTTCATCACCATACTGCGAAACCCACACAATATAATCAACGCGCTGGTCAGCCAAAGTTTGTAGAGCGATGTTTAAGGCCAACTTTGCCACCATCGATAAGCGACGGCGCTGCATAGCAGGAATTTGTTCTAATGCAGGGAACACTTCATCTGCCCGACTAATACATAGTCGAGACATATTCAACGGTATCATGCGCTGTATTCCCTTGCCTTTAAAACTGGAGTTTTAATAATGGCGCGAATTATAGCATTTGCTATAAAAATTACAAAAACCATGTTGAATTTTTTATTTATCATATACTTATGTGCATTTCGTCTTTTAAAAACCCAATACAGTAGATAAAAAGCCTGCATGTAGCAGGCTTTTTATCTTAAGCGTGATCAGTTACCTTGAATAAACCGACGCGCACTAATAATCCCCGGTTGCTGCTCTAAACGAGCCAACAATCGCGACAATTGTGCTAGACCCTTGACCTCAATTAACAACTTCATATTGGCAATACCATCTGCCTCTGAAATCGTATTGACCTGACGAATATTAATTTGGTCAGAAAAAATCACTTGCGTTAAGTCTTTTAACAAACCGCGACGGTCATAAGCTTCTACAACAATTTGTACACTTTGGCCTCGTGTCGGTTGCATCTCCCAGTCCGCTTCAACTGCCCGCTCAGGCTCTTGACCAATCATACGAACATAATCAGGACAAGTGACCTTATGAATACTCACCCCACGGTTCAACGTAATGTAACCTGCAATCGCTTCACCATGCACAGGTTGACAGCACTGTGCAACATGCAATTCCACGTTGTCTAGACCGTCAATTAAAATACCATGCGCAGAAAGTGTATGACTCGCTCTTGGGTTTAGCGTCGGTTTCAGCACCAGTTCAGGTTCATCCTGATCCAAATGCATATGTCGGTTCACTTGATTCATTAAGGCATGCAGACTGATATCACCGCTGACCAAACCAATCAAGATATCTTCACCCAACTTCACATTAAAATGATTGCAGTAATCATTCAAATCAATGCTCTTATGGTGAATCGCCAAACGTGATAATTCTTTGTTTAAAATATCACGACCAACTTCTAAATTTTTACTACGGTCTTGCTGTCTGAACCAATGACGCAACTTGTCACGTGCGCGAGAGGTTTTAATATAACCAAGCGAATTTACCAACCAATCGCGGTTAGGCTCACGGTCTTTCTTGGTCAGAATTTCAACTTGCTCACCGGTTTTTAAGGTATACGTCAGTGGCACATAACGCTGATTGACCCGTGCCGCATAGCACTTGTTACCCACTTCGGTATGCACATGATAAGCAAAGTCTAAAACTGTAGATCCGCGTGGTAATTCTTTAATATCACCGTCTCGGCTGAACACATAGATTTTTTCAAAGCCTTCAAAATCTTGAATTTGCTCAAAACTTTCTCCACTTTCATCATCTTTGTGTGCACTCGCATCATTCCGTTCCTGATAATGCTCAAGTACGGCGCGTAGCGAATGTAAACGATGATTAAATGAACGGTCAGTATTTTTACCGCCTTCCTTATAATTAAAGTGCGAACACACACCCAGTTCCGCTTCTTCATGCATCGCTTTGGTACGAATTTGTACTTCTAAAGACTTATTTTCTGCAATAACCGCTGTGTGTAAAGAACGATAACCATTGGCTTTTGGATTGGTAATGTAATCATCAAACTGATGCGGAATATGGCGCCAAATTTGATGCACAATTCCCAAAGAGTGATAACACTCTGGAACACCTTTCACCAAAACCCGTACTGCACGAATATCATAAAGCTGATCAAAACTCAGGTTCTTGCTTTTCATTTTTCGATAAATCGAATAAATGTGCTTCACCCGTCCATTAATGTCCGCTTCTATACCGTGTTCTAAAAGTTCCTTGCGTAATTTATCAATCACGAATTGAATATACTGTTCACGCTCTAAACGTTTTTCATTCAATAAGGACGCAATTTCTTTATAGCGTTCAGGGGCTAAGTAACGAAAGGCTAAATCTTCCAGCTCCCATTTTAACTGCGCAATACCTAAACGATGGGCCAAAGGTGAGTAAATGGTTAGAATTTCACGCGCAACACGTTCCTGACGTTCACGTGACGCCTTGGTCAGCTCACGAAGCGCGTAGGTTCGTTCTGCCAATTTAATTAAGACAACGCGTACATCTTCGGTGACCGAAATCAGCATTTTATAAATGCCAGACAAATGCTCACGTTGATTATTATTAAAATGATCTTCTAGGCGTTTATTCTGTTCAATTAGGTCAGAAAGTTTACCCATCGACAAAGTGCCTTTGACGAGGCTATGGACTTGTTCGCCAAATTTTTGCAACACTTCGTCAATCGGCATTAAACCTTCGCGCACACTCCGATAGAGCATGGCGGCAGAAAGAGTATCTTCATCGGCATGTAAATACGCCAGAATATCCGCCATTTCAATACCCATATAAAAGGTATTAGAACGATGATGAACTGTTGAGTCCAACTCTTTTTTTAAGGTGAAATGTGCAACTTCTTCGAGTTGCTTTAGGGGTGCCCCCAATATGCCACGCACACGATCTAGCCATTCAGCCAAATCATGTAGTGCTTGATCGGCATGTTCTACAGTCGCTTCCTGAGACAGTTCGTTTAAACGTCCCGGGAGCTGTTCACGCACTGTGACCATACCCTACTCCTACTTTGTACTATTCATTATTACTTAAATCATTCAACTGCGGTGCTTGTTCAAACAACGCAATTGATTCGACGTGGCCGGTATGGGTGAACATATCCATCACGCCGGCTTTTTTGAGCTGATAACCGTACTGCGCCAAAATACCTGCATCACGTGCCAATGTAGCGGGACTACAAGACACATACACAATTCTTTTCGCACCAAATTTGGGAGCATAATGCATTATTTCTTCTGCGCCTGAACGCGGAGGATCTATCAATAATGCATCAAATCCTTGTTTTGCCCAAGAATGATGTGAAAAATCTTTTGTTAAATCTTGTGAATAAAACTGTAACCAGTCAATACCGTTGCTTTGAGCATTTTCCGTACCGCGTCGCACCATTTCATCACTACCTTCGACAGCAGCAACAAAACCTGTCGCGCCCACCCGACGAGCAAGTGGCAAAGAGAAATTACCCAAACCACAGAATAAATCTAAAACGCGCTCACCGGCTTTTAATTCAAGCAAATCGCATGCCAATTTGACCATTTTAGGATTTATACTTGAGTTTACTTGCGTAAAATCTAAGGGACTAAAGGCAAAGTTGATCTCAAAATCATCTAAACGATAATGCAATCGCATCTCGTTGCTTTGACCATCTGCTCGAATTAAGCTTTCTGGCCCAGCTGACTGTAAATACAATTGCCACTTCTTTTGTAACGCAAACTGTTGTAATTGGTTGACATCTTCTGCACATAATTTTTCTGTATGCCGAATTACCAAGGCAACGTCCTGATCACCCATAGCTAATTCTATATGACCAACCACCCCTTTGCCTTTTAGACTTTGGATTAATTGCTTTAATCGTGTAATTGAGCCAAATTCACGGTCTAATACCAAACATCGGTCAATGGACGTCAGCTTATTACTGGCGTTTTCACGAAAACCGACAATTAATTGATCTTTTTGTGGTAAATAGCGCACCCCAATGCGTGCTTTACGACGGTAATCCTCTCGGGTCGAACGCAAAGGTTCCAGCCATGCTTCTGGTTGCAGTCCTGCAAAATGACTTAAATGTGATTTCAATACATCTTGCTTTAAGTGAATCTGTTCATCTGCATGAATGTGTTGCATATTACAACCACCACAGATGCCATAATGTGGACATTGAGGTTGCACACGCAGAGTAGATGCCTCACTTAATAGCGCCGTGCTGTCGGCTTCTTCTAAACGTTTTGCCGTATGTGTAATGGTTGCTCGTACCGTTTCCCCCGGAAGCGCATAACGGATAAAGACTTTTTTACCCTGCTTTTCTTCTGGATGATCAGGATGTGACCCATAATGCGCTATGCCTCGCCCTTCATGTGAAAGCGACTCAACCTGAAAAATATAACTGGGCTGTTGGGCTTTTGTGGGCTTGGCTTTTTGTTTCATGCGAACCTAATCTGTGGAAGATGGAAAATCAAATTGTGTAAATTCAGTGTGTTGTGACATTTCACGCCAAACTGATAAAAACTCAGCATGCTGTGGCAATGCCTGTAAATATTGAATGGTACTTTGTACCAAATGCTGATGGTCGGCCAATAACAACTGACCTTTTAACAGTAGCCAACGTAAATAAATCAGCCAAGTATTCAGGACATCCCCTTCACAATAGCTGGTCAACGCCTGCCATTGTTGCTGACGAATATATTCAGGAACATGATAGCCACCGTCACCACGCTTGCCAGGAAAACCCAGTAAATGTGCAGCATCATCAAGCTTTAAAAAATGCCGTCCATGAAACATGGCCATAACATCCATTAAATCGACATGACGCTGATGATAACGGTTCTGATAGTTATTATAGCGCTTTTGCGTATCAATCTCGCCCTGATCGAACAAACTTGGCGCAGAAAGTCCATGATACATGGCACGGAATAAAATCACGGGTAAGTCAAATTGTGAACCATTCCAACTGACTAGCGTGGGATGACGCTTCTCAAAAATCGATAAAAATTTTCTTAAAATATCGGCTTCTGAATAGTGTTCACGGCTAAATGAGAACATTTTCATGCCTTTTTCATCTATCCATAAGCCAGAAATACAGACAATTTCATGTAAAGCTAAACGCTGAAAATCTGTACCTGACTCTTGACGACGTAATTTCGTTAGCGCTGATTCTAAATCAGCTTCAGGCAAATCTAGGCCATACAAATGCGCACCTGACTTTAAGTCAGTTAATGTTTCAATATCAAAAGTTAAAACGGGTAAACGCATAAGCACTCTCTTTTTTCCTGAAATTATTCAGAATTTAATTATTCAGGATCAACAACAGAAAAAAGACCTGTCGATAAATAACGATCACCGCGGTCACAAATAATACAAACAATGACCGCGTTGGGGTTTTCTTCTGCCAGTTTAATAGAAGCCCAAACTGCGCCACCCGATGAAGTTCCCGCACTAATGCCTTCGTGACGTGCCATACGTCGTGTGGTTTTTTCCGCTTCAATTTGCGGAATATCCATAATCCGGTCAACACGTTTCGGGTCAAAAATAGTGGGTAAATATTCTTGTGGCCAACGACGAATTCCAGCAATATTCGAGCCTTCAGACGGCTGTAAACCCACAATCTGAATCTCTGGGTTTTGTTCTTTTAAATACTTTGAAATACCCATGATCGTACCTGTTGTACCCATGGAACTGACAAAGTGAGTAATTTTACCGCCTGTTTGTTGCCAAATTTCTGGCCCTGTCGTCAAATAATGCGCTTCAACATTATCTGGGTTACCAAATTGGTTCAATACCAAGCCTACACCATCTTTTTGCATTTGTAAGGCCATATCACGCGCCTCTTCCATGCTGGAAGATTCAATCAGCTCTGCACCATAAGCACGCATGGCATCTTTACGTTCTTGGCTGGCGTTCGCGGGCATAATCAGCTTCATTCTGTAACCGCGCATAGCAGCCACCATGGCCAAGGCAATCCCTGTATTTCCACTTGTCGCTTCAATTAACGTGTCACCTGGCTTAATCTGCCCACGCTTTTCTGCTTGCATAATCATGTTATAAGCTGGGCGATCTTTGACAGAACCTGCGGGGTTATTGCCTTCTAGCTTAGCCAATACGGTTGCTTGAGTATGACTTGCCAGACGTTGTAAACGCACTAAAGGAGTTTTCCCAACATAGTGGTCTAATAAAAAATCGTCTGTTTGAAACTCAGGGGATGGGCTACTCATTCTAGATACCTATATCGAGGTGCGCCTATTGTATGAAAAAATAACTTTGCCTGCACCCATTGGATAGGCTTTTTCTTGAAAGTGATTAAAGCGCAATCAGTTTTAAATAATCCATGTTAATATGCGATGCATAAGGAATAAACTGCTTGCACCATGCCGACGATCAACAAAAAGCTTTTTAAACGTCTACACTTAAACCATGCTTATGGGCAACTCATTGCACTTATTTTTGTGCCAATCACCATATTGGCATGTGTTGGGGCAATGTTGGTTATTACAGAAACCTCCAATGCAGCCAAAGCACAGCAACGCCAAATGGCAATTGCGATTTTAACACGCTATCAACCCACCGCAGAAAGCGCACTTAATTTATTACGACAATATCCTTGGCAATTTGACCAAGCTCGTTTTGGCATGCAGAACATGCTAAATGAAAAATATTTAATTCGTGCGGCTATTGTCGACAGTAAAGGAAAAAATCGGCTGAATATTGGCCCAGAAGAATTAGACGTATGGCCAACCATCAACAGCAAAACCAGTTTTAGTGGCCCAATTCATTTTAATAAAAATAATGTATATGCTTCTAAAATTACCGATGAAACCAATACGCCTTACTGGTTACTGGTCGAACTAGATAATCAACCTTTAGAAATTGCGCATTATCGCGTACTTATTGTTTTAATCGCTACAGGTTTACTCACCCTACTGCTTCTTTTGCTATGTCTGAATTTTTACTCGCGCCGCTGGATTGCGCCGATGTATGAAATTCGGATGCAATTACAACGTTTAAATGCCGACACCTTAGATCAGCACATGATTATCAACAGTACGGGCGAACTGCGCCTGCTACAACGCGATATTGCCAATGTGGTGAAACGTCTACATTTTAGCTTTCTAGAACTGCGTGAACATACCGAACAAACCGAAGATGATTTACGGCGCACACTTGATACTTTAGAAGTGCAAAATATTACCTATCGTCAAGCACGAGACCAAGCAATTTCTGCCAATCAAGCGAAATCGGTATTTTTGGCCAATATCAGTCATGAACTTCGTACCCCTTTAAACAGTATTGATGGCTTCATTCATTTATTGCTCCGCCAAGGCAATTTAAGTAATGAACAAAATTTATATCTACAAACCATTCGTAAATCTTCAGCACACTTATTGGCACTGATTAATGACGTACTGGATTTTTCTAAAATTGATGCAGGCAAACTCGAACTTGAAACCGCACCTTTCGATTTAGAAGAAGCGGTATTTGATGTGATGGATATGCTGTCGCCATTGGCCGCGCAAAAGCACATCAATATGACGTTTTACTATGCCGACCATGTGCCCAAACATGTCATTGGCGATGCGTTACGCTTTAAACAAATTCTGACCAACCTCATTTCTAATGCCATTAAATTCACACCAGATGGCGAAATTATTGTACGTGTACGTATTGAGCATGAAGACCTTGAACATAGTCTGCTCCATTTTAGTGTACAGGACAGCGGTATTGGTTTAAGTGGCACAGACCGTAAAAAACTCTTTGAATCATTCTCACAAGGCGATGCCTCTGTGACCCGCCAATTCGGGGGAACAGGTTTAGGCTTAGCCATTTCAAAACAATTGGTCAGCTTGATGCACGGGCAAATTGGCTTTGAAGATAATCAGGAACGTGCGCCAACTGAAAAAGGTTCAACCTTTTGGTTTACCGCAAACTTTGCCATCGAAAAAGAAGAGGAAATCGCCCATCCTCACTTTAATAATTTGCAAGTGGTTTCTTATCTGGCTCACCCTGCAACAGCTCATGTATTGCGTCATTATTTAGAAAATTACGATGCACAACATATTGAAGCACAGTCTATTTTAGACTTATTCAGCAGATTGAATCAGCTTGAGCAATCAGACAATACTTGGTTAATTGTAGATCATAGTGGCGACACAGAAGCCATGTTAAAAGAAATTCGTACCCGCTATACAGGAAATTTAGCCGTGTACGGTTATCAAATGCTTCTTGATCCGAACATGTTAAATGAATACCGTGCTCGTCCTTTACATCAACCCCTCAGCCGTACTGCTCTCATTCAGTTGCTCAGTAATCAGGTCGTATTTGATGCCGATGAGCATGAAGACTTTAATGGCCAAGGCTTACATGTTTTGGCTGTCGATGATCATCTACCGAACCTAATTGTCCTTGAAGCACTACTAGCAGAATTGAATGTCACCACAACCAAAGCACTGAGTGGCCAAGAAGCCATTGATATTATTAAAACCAATCATGAACGTAAATCGAAGGCATTTGATTTAATCTTCATGGATATTCAAATGCCCGTCATGTCTGGTGTAGATACCACCCGTGCCATTCGCTCACTTGAATCGACTTTTGAAAATCATAAGCGCTTACCTATTATTGCACTGACCGCCCATGCACTTTCAGATGAGAAAAAGAAACTGTTGCAAGTCGGAATGGACGATTACGTCACCAAGCCCATTCAAATGGAACAAATTATTCAAATTTTGACCCATTGGACTGCAGAAAACTTTAAAAAAGCACCAGTCATAGACCGTGCAATTGTCATTGATGCACTCGATCCGAATATTTTAGATTGGCAACAAAGTCTACATTTAGCCGCCAATAAAGAGGATTTAGCCACCGACTTACTGAAAATGTTGGTGGATAGTTTCCAGCAAGAATTACATGAAATTGAACAGCTGATTGAACTTGAAGATTATCCACAACTCGAACATGTGTTGCATCGTCTCTATGGTGCAACCCGCTATGTGGGTACACCAGCTTTGCAAGACGTGGCGGGTGGCTTTGAACAATTTGTTTCCACATTACGTAAAGAACGGCGTAAAGCAGATGATGCCTTTGTTCAAGAAACCCTAAACCGTGCCGATGAATTAAAAACGGTGATGGATCAAGTTCAACAAGTTGCACAATCTATTTTAAGTAAATATGAGCAATAGCATTACAAAAAATTTGGCTTAATCTTGCGCTCTAAAATTCGTGACTGCGCTGTCATGCATGCCAAGAGCGCGCATGCTATGCTCAAAATCTGGATAAAATAAGAGTTTTCACTATGTCATTGGTCAAATTAGAAAAAAAGAACGGTATCGCTACGGTCAGCTTGAACCGTCCCGATAAGCGCAATGCCATGAGTTTTGCACTATTAAAAGAATTAGTGCGTATTGCTAATCTCATCAAAAAAGACCGCTCTATCCGCTGTGTGATTTTAACAGGTGAAGCGCAAGTTTTTAGCGCAGGCATTGACCTTTCTGACTTAAACAATCCTAAAAATACTGCTTATGCTGTATGGGAATTAATTAAACCGGGACAAAGCTTATTTCAAAAAGCGTTTTTAATTTGGCAAGATTTACCAGTTCCTGTGATTGCGGCCATTGAAGGCTTTTGCTTTGGCGCTGGGATGCAATTGGCATTGGCTGCGGATATTCGAATTGCACATCCGAACACGCAAATGTCCATTATGGAAAGTCGCTGGGGGCTTGTCCCTGATATGGGCCTTAGCCGTACAATGAAAGGTATTATCGGCTTAGACTTGGCCAAAGAACTGACATTAACAGCACGAATTTTTGACGCCAACTATGCCAAAGACATTGGTCTAGTCACCCATCTTGATGAATCACCATTGGTTAAAGCTCAAGCTTTGGCTGAAGAAATGTTGAACCGCTCACCAGATGCTTTAACTGCGGTTAAGCGCGTTTTAGATGCCATGCAACACAATTCAAATAAGTCCTTGCGCCTCGAAAAAATCTGGCAACTCAAATTACTTTTAGGTAAGAACAGCAAATTGGCACGTAAAAAAGATAAAAATCCAGACGTTCAATTTTTACCTCGCCAATTCCAATAAATACACCAGATGTATGGGTAAAATAGAGAAATAATATGATTGTTGACCGTCACAGTAAAATTGCCTTCTTAGGCATGGGATTAATGGGCAGTCGAATGGCGACTCGATTAATTCAAGCAGGCTTCGATGTTGCTGTTTGGAACCGTACCGCCACGGCCTGTGACGAGTTGATTGATAGTGGTGCAAGTTCACTCGAACTTGCCCATATTGGCCAATATCCAGTCATTTTAAGCTGTCTGGCCGATGATCATGCTGTGGCATCTGTATATGCACAAATTGAACCCTACCTTCAAGCACAGCAAGTGATGGTCGATTTTTCTAGCTTATCGGTAAAACAAACCCAAATATTGGCCCAACAAGCTGCCCAAAAACAGGTGGTCTGGATTGACTCCCCTGTTTCAGGAGGAACAGCAGGTGCCGAATTCGGTACTTTAGTCATTTTTGCAGGCGGTGATGCACAAACGATTCAAGACTTAACCCTAATTTATAATGTGCTTTCACAACGTGTAACCCGTATGGGCGAAACAGGCACAGGTCAAGCCACTAAAATTTGTAATCAATTGATTGTGGCAGCCAATAGCACACTTATTGCCGAAGCCGTTGCATTGGCTGGACTCGCTGGCGTAGATACCCGTTTATTGGCACCTGCCTTAGCAGGTGGTTTTGCCGATTCAAAACCTTTTCAAATTTTAGCCCCACGCATGGCCTCACACAGCTTTGAACCTGTGCAATGGAAAGTTCAAACACTATCTAAAGACTTAAATAATGCAATTCAGCTGGCAACCGAATGTGAACTTCAAATTCCTGTGGCGCAGCAAGCGCTCAATCAACTACAGGCTCATCAAGCCAATGGCTTTGCCGAAAAAGATTTAGCCACGATTATTCAGCATGTTGAAGCTGAATAATCCTGCTAAGCTAGATTCATCAATTTAAATCTGCATGGAATGCCAATATGATTAAACTTGCTGTCAATCTCTCCATGATCTTTACCGAAGTGCCCTTAATTGAACGCTTTGCATTGGCACGCGCTCAGGGTTTTAATCATGTTGAAATCCAATTTCCATATGAATTGAGCATTGAACAAATTCAAACCCAATTGACCGTACATGACTTAACGCTCTGCTTAATTAACGTGCCTGCGGGTGACTTAATGCAAGGCGGTAATGGCTTAGCAGGCGTACCTGGTAAAGAAATTGAATTTCATCAAGCTGTAGAAAAAGCCCTTGCCTATGCCACAGCGTTAAATGTACCGAGTGTGAATATTTTAGCTGGTAGACAACCTCAAGATGCAGACCTTCTCCCCTGCCTAAACACTTTATCTGCCAATTTTAAAATGGCCTGTCATATGTTCAGTCATACAGGTATTCAACCTGTTTTTGAAATGATTAATGGCACAGATATGCCTCGCTTTTTAGTGCAAAATATTGCTCAGGCACAAGAAATGCTAGAAGCGGTGCAACACCCAGCGCTAAAAATGCAATATGATTGCTATCATCTGGCCATGATGGGTGAAGATATCCTTGAAGGTCTTCAGGAAAATATTGAATTTATTGGACATATCCAATTTGCAGATTGTGCTGGACGACATGAACCTGATACTGGAAGTATCAATTATGCATCTATCTTTACATGGCTAAAACAAAGTCCATATACCGGTTTTATTGCTGCAGAATACCGTCCAAGTCAAGCTTCTGAAAAAACTTTTGCTTGGAAAGACAAATACTTTGCTTAAACCCATTTAAACCAATGCTTAGTTGATTTGAAATTTATTACTAAAACCGCTATATTAGAGCATAAATATTTGTCAGGAAATCAGGCCCTCCATGAATTTAGAACCATCGCCCAGCGCTTCTAATTCTCACGATCTAACCAACACCCAAAAGAAAGACGTACAAATTTGTCTAGAAGTGGTGCGTGAAGCACTTGCAGATGTAAAAGCAAAAGAAATCGTAGAGCTAGATGTCAGCTTAATCAGCAACGTATCTGATGCAATTGTGATTGCAAGCGGTACATCTACTCGCCACATTAAATCTCTTGCAGACAATGTTGCTGAAGAAGCGCGTAAAGCGGGCTTCCGTCCAATTGGTGTTGAAGGTGAACGTGATGCTGAGTGGATCTTGGTTGATCTCGGCCTTGTCGTTGTACATGTCATGTTGCCGACAGCCCGTAAGTTTTATGATTTAGAAAGCCTTTGGCGTACAACTCCTGAGTCTGTCGCTTAAGCACAAGATTTAAAAAAGCGGTCATCATGACCGCTTTTTTAATGTCTATTATTTATATTCAGCGAGGTCAATCGGCTTTTGGAAAAAATCTTCCATGTTGTTTTCACTCTTTGCAACGAGTTTATTTTTCAGAGTTTCTACATAAAATCTATGAAATATTTCATAGAAGATCACCAATAACGGCTGTAGAGTGATGGTTAAAATTACTATAAAGGTAACCACTTTCAATACTTATATTTAAATAATTACGCTCGCAGTTACAGCAACCCGCCCAATACTAAAAATAAAAAAATCTTTATTTTTAACTTATGTAAACCTGTTTTTAAGACTATGTCTCCAATAAATGTAGTAATAAAAAAACCACCCTAAGGTAGTTTTTTTATTTCATGATACGCAATCAATTAATGTCCGTTGCCATTAATGGCTTTGGTCATATCTTCAACTACTTTCTTCGCATCACCAAAAATCATCATGGTTTTTTCGTTATAGAACAAGTCATTGTCTAAGCCTGCATAACCTGTTGCCATAGAACGTTTGATGACCATAATCGTTCTTGCTTTATGCGCTTCAAGAATTGGCATGCCATAAATTGGCGACGTCGGATCATCTTTGGCTGCAGGGTTAACTACGTCATTCGCACCAATGACTAACACAACATCTGTCGCAGGGAAGTCAGAGTTGATTTCATCCATCTCTAGAATATCTTCATACGCCACATCTGCTTCAGCCAAAAGTACGTTCATATGACCCGGCATACGACCAGCGACTGGATGAATTGCAAAGCGAACTTTGACCCCTTGTCCTTTTAAAATTTCACACAGTTCTTTCACAGCATTTTGTGCACGACCTTGCGCCATACCATAACCCGGTACAATCACAACGCTGTCTGCATTTGACATCAAGAAGCCTGCGTCATCTGCTGAACCTGAACGATGGTTACGCTGTGCTTGTTCGCCTTTGTCCGCAGAAGCTACGGCTGTTCCGCCCATTGCACCACCAAACAATACGTTGATGATTGAACGGTTCATGGCTTTACACATGATGTAAGACAGAATTGCACCTGAAGAACCCACCAGAGAACCTGCAACAATCAGCATATTGTTTTCTAGCGTGAAACCAATTCCTGCTGCAGCCCAACCAGAAAATGAGTTCAGAAGCGATACCACAACTGGCATATCACCGCCACCAACTGGCGCAATCCATACCCAACCAAACACCAATGCAAGTACTGTCATTGCCCAGAATGCATTCATATTGCCTGTGGTAAAGAAGTAAATACCACAAGCTAGCATTGCTAGAAAAATAAGCGCTTGAACGGGTTTAACCCAACCACCTGAAATGGTTTTTGCCCATTTTTTAGCAGCCAATTTACCGTATGCAAATACTGATGCGGTAAAAGTAATGGCACCCACAAAACAGCCGACAAACAATTCAAACAAATGCACACTGCTCATATGTACATGCTGTACACCTGCAGCAGTTAAAGCAGTTTCATTTTCTACAAACAAAGCAGTCAATTGGTTGTTGTGTAAAATTGCAGCAATCGCAATTAAAACCGCTGCCAAACCCACCAATGAATGCATCAAGGCAACAGTTTCAGGCATTTGCGTCATTGGAACAGTACGTGCACGTGCAATACCAACAACTGCACCCAACACCATTGCGCCACCAATCATCCAAACAACAGGATGATCTGCGACAAAGAAAGTCGTGATGACTGCAATCGCCATAGCGATCATGCCATAACGGTTGCCTTGAATTGCTGTTTTAGGCCCTGATAAGCCACGTAAAGTCAAAATGAAAAGGACTGCACCAATAAGGTAGAACCACTCTGCATATTCTCGAATGAATTCCATGTTTTAGCCCTCTTTTTTCTTTTGCTTCGGCTTGAACATTTCAAGCATGCGCGCTGTTACTGCGAAACCACCGAAAATATTGATGCTGGCTAAAAATACAGCCACTGCACCTAATACGCTAACAACATTAATGCTTTGAAATTGTACATTTGCATCGACTACACCTGGAATTCCCACAGTTTGTAGCATTGCACCAACCACAATAATCGAAGACAGTGCATTGGTTACTGCCATCAGTGGTGTATGTAATGCAGGTGTCACACCCCAAACCACGTAGTAACCAACAAAGATGGCTAAGACGAAAATAGTAATAGTTTCAACCATGATGACTCTCCTTAACCACGCTTCAGCAGGACTTGACCGCTATGAGTTACTAGCAGGGCTTTTTGAATTTCTTCTTCTGGATTAATCACGAAGTTTTTATCCGCATCAAACAACGTTTCTAAGAAGTTAAAAACATTGCGTGCATATAGTGCCGATGCTTCCGTCGAAATAGTCGAAGGTAAATTCGGGATACCCAAAATTTTCACGCCATTTTCAGTGAAAACGGTTTCACCGCACTTCGAACCTTCGACGTTACCACCTGTTTCGACCGCCATATCTAAAATGACAGAGCCTGGTTTCATTTTGGCAACAGTTTCAGCTTTAATTAAACGCGGTGCATCACGGCCTGGTAATAATGCGGTTGTAATCACAATATCGGCGTTCGATACAGCTTTATCCACAATAATGGCTTGATCACGAATATAGTCTTCGCCCGGCATCCAACCATAACCATTTTTAGCAGCGTCAGCAGCTTTTTGCTGTTCTTCTGCTGACATTGGTACGTCTAGCCATTTCCCACCCAGTGATTCTACTTGGTCACGTGCAGTCGGACGTAAGTCTGTAGCTTCAACCACTGCACCCAAACGCTTTGCTGTTGCAATGGCTTGTAGACCCGCAACCCCTACACCCATAATGACAACACGTGCAGGTTTTACAGTCCCTGCTGCGGTCATGAGCATTGGGAACATGCGCTGATATTCAGCCCCTGCCAAAAGCACAGATTTATAACCTGACAAATTGGCTTGAGATGACAATACGTCCATGTTTTGCGCACGAGATAAGGTTCGTGGCAACAATTCCAACGCAAATGCAGACACTTGTTGAGTCGCAAATTGCTCCAACTCTGGATTGCGGTAGGGGTCAAACATTGCAATGACTGCGGTATTTGGCGCAAGTTTTTGAATTTCGCTTCCCATTGGGGCACGAACTTTCAAAATAATTTGGCTACCAGTAAAGGCATCATCTGTAATTTTGGCGCCAACCTGCTCATATGCGCTATCAATGTAAGCAGCTTTAACCCCTGCTCCACGTTCAATAACAACGGTATGACCAGCGCTGATCAACTTTTTTACTGTCTCTGGCGTAGCAGCTACACGATTTTCACCGACGACTGTTTCGGTTGGAATTCCGATCTGCATGAGCGTTCCTCAAGCTAGTTTTTTTAAAGTAAACATCGCAAGTCAGCGATGCTTCCCCTCAGGATGTTTTGTTCATTTTTTGGATTCTAATTGAAGTTTTCTAAATTACCACCCAATATTTATTTAATAAATACCCATATTTTGAACTGATGATTCATAAAAAATATGGTGTTATATTGTACTTATTCATTTTTATTTTTAATGCTATGAATATTTTTTATACTACTTTTGTTTTTTGTCATAAATCCAACCCCAACCATTGTTCCAAAATCATCTAAATTGCTAATGCTCTAAACAAGAATTGATGATTCTGACAATTTACGCATAGATCAAAAATCTTTGAGTTACTCTCCAAAGTCAGAGAATCCCTTGCATTTTCGCCTCTTTCAAAGAGCAAAAATTTATCATTGACTTGAATGACAAAATATCACGCCTAAATTTCATTTGTATCGAAGGTTTTTTCTGGTGGTTTTAGTCAATTCTACAGATTTGGTTAAATGTCAGCTGTTTCATGTCGATTCACCCAATTGTCGTTTTATATTTATTTTTCTTATATAGATTAAGTCAAATAAAGTAAAAAATTAATAATAAAATATTTTTTTGAATATTTTGCACCATGATGACCCACACAATATTTTAGTCAAATTGACCTAATTCGCTTCATATTGGTGCATAAAGTAATTTCTTATCTTACAAATAAAGTGCTTTTCAGTTATTCATCACATTTGCTAGAGCTCATTCGTGTCAATTCCACAGATTAAAAGCTCAAAAAAACTCAATACAGTGCTTTTTGTATTCTTCATCGATACCTTTTGGCAATGGAGTCCATAATTATTTTACATTTCAACTTTTAGCTTTGGCCTTTTATACTGTTTTTCATATCCTCTACAAGATTAAGAATGATCATCCATGCAACAATTTTTGACCCGCACTCAAGTAGGTTCACTTTGTGCAATCTGCGCGGCTTTTTTGTTCAGCACGAAGGCTATTTTTATTAAGCAGGCCTATGCACTTTCCCCTGAAGTCAATGCAACGGTACTCATGGCTTTGCGGATGGCCAGTGCATTGCCTTTTTTTCTGCTGATTTGTTGGTTCAGTCGTCAATCGTATACAGACATTAAACAGAAGGATTGGCTTTTACTGATTGTGGCAGGGTTGCTCGGGTACTATTTGGCCAGTTGGTTAGATTTTCAGGGTCTAATGTATATCAGCGCGTCTTTAGAACGGATTATTTTATTTTTATATCCGACACTGACAGTAATTGCCTCAAGTTTTATCTATAAACAAAAACTAAGTTTAAAAAGCATCTTTGCGATTGCACTCAGTTACGGCGGAACCGTGATTGTGATGTTACAAGAACAAAGTCATACCCCACATGAAAGTGGGTTTTGGCTCGGTGCAAGTTTTGTTTTTGCCAGTGCTGTGGCTTTTGCTGCCTATTTACTTATGACCCCCAAGCTTATGCTGAAATTTGGGTCGTGGCACTTTACAGGCTTAGCGCTCAGTATTGCCTGTATGGGCACACTGGTTCATTTTGCTCTAACCATTCCTGAACCCGTACAATTATTACAACGGTTACCGTTAAGCGTGTTGGGTTATGGGGTCGCCTTAGGCTTTTTTGTGACGGTGTTACCTACTATTTTAATGATGCAAAGTATTGTGCGCTTAGGGGCTGCTCAATCTGCCATGATTGCTTCTATTGGGCCAATTTTAACCATTTTACTGGCTGTCGCTTTTTTAGATGAACATCTAAATACAATTCAGTGGATGGGTTGTCTGTTAAATATTTTAGGCGTACTGATGATTACGCTGTCAAAAAAGAAACTGGCACATACCAAGTAAAATATCTTACACGTGGCTCGTTTCATCCCATTCATCATCAGCTAAATGAGTAGGTAGGTCTTTTAGACTCATGAGCACTTGCTGAAAATGTGCGCCAGCAGAATCACGTCCTAACTGATCATCAGGATTTCGTAACGGACATTGCGTTAATGACAAACAACCACAACCGATACATTGATCTAACTGCTGACGCATTTGCAGTAAATGAATAATGTGCTGGTCTAGCTGTTGTTGCCAACGCCGAGACATTTCTTGCCAGTCCGCTTTACTGGCAATTTTCTGTTTTGGAAGCGCCTCAAACGCGTCATGTACTTGTTGTAAACGAATGCCAACCTGTTGCGCGATTTTAATAATAGCGACGCGGCGGAGCATCGCACGTTGATAACGCCGTTGGTTTCCCGCAGTTCGAGTACTCCAAATCAGTTGTTTTTCTTCATAAAAACGAAGTGCTGCCACACTTACACCACTGCGTTTGGCCAATTCGCCAATATTTAACCAAAGATGATCTGTTTCCTGCATTTTTCTCTTGACCTCAAGTTAACTTGAGCTTTGATACTAGCAAAAATTTGAATCGATGCAGGAAAAATATGTTGCGCAATCAAGTATCAACTCTGCTCCTCACCTATACAAATATTGAATCCCAATACCCTGTATAATCCTAAGCCCTTTGGGTATAGTCACCTTGCCTTGCATTGGCAGGCATTAAAATTGAAATAGAAGCGACGGCTTATTGCCCATAATGTCGTAGCAAGGATAAATATGAAGTCTTCTATCGATATCAGTTCAGATAAATCATTACTTTGGTTAATGGCCATTGCCTGTGGTTTATGCGCTGGTGCAAACTATTATTGCCAACCACTGATTAATTCAATTCAACATTCTTTTAATGTACCGCAGTCCCAAGTGGCACTGACGGTCACTTTTGCACAAATTTCGTATGCCCTTGGTCTGCTATTTATTGTTCCCTTGGGGGATATTGTCAATAAAACCAAATTTATTCCTTTGCTCATGTTGGGGGCTGCAATTGGTTTAAGTATTTGTGCACTTTCGGTCAATTTGACCATGCTTTGGATTGGAACAATAATTACAGGATTATTTTCTGTGGCAGCCCAAGTGCTTATTCCACTAGTGACTGTTGCTGTACGTCCAGAAAAAATTGGCCAAGTGGTGGGTTTTTTGATGAGTGGTTTATTGGTCGGTATTTTGCTCTCGACCAGTTTGTCGGGGTTATTTTCTAATCTTATTCATTGGAAAGTGATTTATATCTTTAGCGCTATATTAATGCTCATTATTGCCAGTATTTTAATGCGTAAGCTTCCCGCCGTTAGTACGACTCGTATGAATTATGGCAGCATTTTTCACTCGATGGTGCAATTACTGACTCAAGAACGACGTTTGGTCTATCGCTCTATCATTGGTGGATGTGCATTTGCCACCATGAGTATTCTATTTTCAACCATCGCCATGTTATTGACTGCACCGCCTTTTTCTTTGGCCGATGTTTGGGTCGGGGTACTCACTTTAGTTGGTGTTTTTGGTGCACTGTCTACGCAGTGGATTGGCAAATGGGCAAGCCATGGTTATAACACCCAATTGACTTGGGTAGGTTGCGCCATCTTAGCTGTCAGTTGGTTGCTCTTATATATGGGCGGACATTCCTTAATCAGCTACACCTTTGGCTATGGTCTCATCAGTCTTGGACTTGCAATGGTACACAGTTGCAACCAAAGTGTGATTTTTCAACTGAATCCCACTGCACGCTCACGTATTAATGCCATTTATATGACCATCTATTTTATTGGGGGCGCTTGTGGTTCTGCACTAGGTGTATATGCATGGCATCATGGCAGTTGGTTCGCAAGCTGCGTTACAGGAATTATTTTAGTCAGTTTGGCTGGCTTTTTTACCTTAATCGATCATCGCTATCAACTAAAACATGCTTAAAAAAATAGCCCAGATTTGGGCTATTTTCCTTTTCAGTATTAACAGACTTGTACTAAAGGATAAAACGGTTTTTTTGAGTCCATGCTTTGCGCATTTTCTAATAACAGCAAAATAAAAACGGGCATTAAGCTACTTAAAATTCGACAACTGTCCTGTAACTGTTTGCGATTCACAGCACTATTGTACGTAGCACCGCCCTGCACTAACTGATGATGCAATGTATACAGGCCATGAAATACACCCTGCAAAATATCGACTGATAATTTATTTTCTAATGCAGTGTGCAACTTATGCTTTTTACGTTCTAAGCCCTGTTGGCACACCAATGCCGTAATTTTTTGATTTTGATAATCCCAAAACTCTTGATACACATAGCAATTATTGAATAACTGTAAAATAGGCTGATGCAATTTGCCCCATAAAAGATGATTAATTTTAGCCCCTATATCTTTTTGAAAAATTGACTGAATAAACTGAGACAAATTCTGTTCATTTTCAACCTGCGTAGAATCTTGTGCATGAATGGCATTCAAAGCCACCCAAAGGCTCATAAATTGCAGTTCTAAATCATCATCTAGTTCATTGGCTTTTTTCAGCCAACTCAGTCCACGATGAATCCTTAAATTATATATTTCAGAAAATTCATTCTTCCGACTCTTAAATATTTCTTCTAACAGTAGCATTTTTCACACTCTACTCTGTTTTATTGTTCTTTAACCAACATAACTAATTTCAGATGAATGCTCAACCATAAACTATAGACGGGTGAATGCACCGAATAAACTATAAAGAGTGGCAATACTTAACCCTTTGGTTTTAATCAGCAGTTCTGCAATTTCTATGATGAGGTTCATTGACTTTGCAGTTCTGGAAATATCACGCCATCTGTATGAACTGTACGATGTATTAGCATTTAGATGATGCAGTCTTGTCTTAATTCCGATCTGGTTGAGCTTCCCGCCTAAAATGTTAAAAATCATCATGTATAAATATTTGCAAAAAAATCAGTTTTAAATACGTTTTGAAGCAAAGTCCCATACCTAAACCTCGCTTCAAATAAACCAACCGATTAAACGTACCAATTTTTCCAAGAACTGGTTCCCCGTATTTCTATCGGCACAGTTGGAATCAACTTTTCTTTTAAAACAATGGTCTGATCAACCGCTTTGGCTAAACGTGCTTTGACTGAATGAATACACTCCCGATCACCAAACTCACAGCGGTCTAAAGTTGTTCCTCCACAAGGCCCGTTGGCTAAACCTTTGGGACAAGTTTCAGGACAGATATACAGCGTATCGCCTAGGCGACACTGCCCACAACTTTCACAGCCGACCACCCCATGCTTACTAACAAATTCGGTTTTCAATAGCGCTTTTGCTACCGTCGCTTGTTCCCAAAATTGTGCTTTAAAAATTAACTTTCCAACACCTTTTGCAATTTTAGATTCAAAAAAAGCATCATGCATAAAATGTAAGTGTTGATACTTAATGATTTGACTGGATGTGGGCTGACGTGAGTAAGAAGTCAGGGTTGGCATAAATTCTTTACCCGTTTTGACTTGCCAAAAAGAATTCCATAGCAATTCAAGTGCGTCTAATTCTAAATGACCATATTCTTCAAGATAACGTTCTAAGCGCATTTGCTCTTCAGCTTTATGACACGCTGAAAGATGAATTCCTGCAAAACCTAACTGCTTACAGATTAGAATTTGTAATGCACAGCGTAAGTAAACTCGCTCTGTGAATCCTGTTTCTTTTTCTTCCGCAAGAACATTAAGCATATGCGGTGTAATAACAATGCCCGCAACCTTATGTTTCACCATAAAATTTGCACGCGCTAAAGTGAGAGGCATAACACAAGCTAAAATAGGTCGTTGGATATGTACACTTTCTAAAAACTTTTTCGCTTGTTTCAGTGCATCTAAATCAAACCCCAATTGGGTAATAATGTAATCTGCACCCGCCTGAATTTTTTTCTGTAATTTAAAATATTGTGCGTCCCGTTCTGCTTCTGCATATTTAAACGGATTAAATGCCACACCAATATTCAAGGATGGATCACGGCGCGCGGCCATAACCATATTCACCGATTCCAAATAACGGCTTCTTAACTCAGGTTGTAAATGTCCATCATTATGGTTCTTTAATTTATCCCCTGACAGTAACAATAAATTACGCAATCCTAATGCTTTGGCTTGTTTTAAGAACTGCTCAAAATTGGCAATATCTCGACCTTTGCCCGAATAGTGCAATACTTGCTCAGTCCCTTCTGGAGCATTTTGAGCCACATCTAGGGGGCTAGGATCTTCATCCGTTTGCACTCGATCTGCCCATGTCATATACACAGGATACCCTGCCAAGGATGATCGCACTGGCAAAGCAACTTTCATCGTGCACAGATATTCCACCAAAACGCAAAAGTTCTGAGCTTTTAAACTATCAATAAATAAAGACATAAAAAATAGGAGATAATACAAGAGAAGAAATAAGACTTGCCAAAAGCAAGGCAAGCTAAATTATAAAAGATTCGGGGAAAAAGAAAAATAGCTAGATTGGCTTTATACTTTTAGAAAATGCTTTAGCCTATCTAAACGACTGGATCAGAAATCTAAATTGCATTTGGTTGTTTTATGATAGTATAGCCTCCAATTTTTGAAGTGGCTTTTCTCCCTCCCTTCAAATCGCAATGTCAAAGCAACTATCGCCCGCTTCTTTCGATTCTCGTGTTCTAATCAAGGTAATTTTTAATGACTCTTCTTAATTCCATTGAAAATAAACTTCAGCCACGCATCAGTGTAGCGCCGATGATGGACTAGACAACATTTCATATTTTTCAATTATAATCAGTAGCTTATTAAAACAATAAAAGCCACGGTGCAAATACGGTGCAAAACAACTATCGGTCCTATTATTTAGAGGACTCCATTTTTTCCTGAACAGCTCTATAAGTCTTCAAAAATATTTTTGGCAACTCTACATACCCCATCATTGCACCATGTGGTTCTTGCAAACTTAATGCTTCCGAAAAACGCTCACGCCAAAACATTTTTAAGTCACCACGCTGATAAAGCTTTGGAGGATGCATGTCTGGATCTAATAGTTTAAAAAACAGTTCAAATAATTCTTCGGTATGCATGACAAATCTCCAGTAACAGTACAGAAAATATATCAGATTGTAGAGATCACACACATATAGATGACAGTAATGGTCAAAGTCTGGTGAAGTTCTCCCCATGTGATTTTAATATTTTTTAAAATTTCAGGTGA
This sequence comes from Acinetobacter celticus, assembly GCF_001707755.1. Classification (GTDB taxonomy): domain Bacteria; phylum Pseudomonadota; class Gammaproteobacteria; order Pseudomonadales; family Moraxellaceae; genus Acinetobacter; species Acinetobacter celticus. The sequence continues at coordinate 178,058 of NZ_MBDL01000011.1, forward strand.
GAAAAAAAAGAGGTTAGAAAAGTTAGAAATTTATAAAACAGTATTTAAATATATAATATATATAGATTAATTACTATTTTTAAAAGGTTAGAAACTGGTTAGATTGTGGTTCGTTCTAACCTCTAAAAATGGTTAGAACTCCTAACCTTTTATATTATTGTTTTATATAAATATTTTAACTTTTATAACTTTTTTCTAACCACATCTAACCTTTATATGGTTAGAATTTTAATTATTAAATATCAGATACTTAAATATGAAAATACCTTCTTTTTACTGTTTCTAACCTTTTCTAACCGTTATTTATTAGTCTGAATTAAATTTCGATGAATAGTAACTTGTAGCAATATGTTGAATCGCTGTTGAATACTGTAGAACTGATTTCTATCCATTCCTCTGCGTCCTATACCACCACTGCTATGGCTTAGAAGGTCTAAGGGCATGGTCATAAATCTGTTGAATACTCGACACATTTACTGTGCAGGTGAGGTGGGGGGTCAACCGCCCGCCTTGAACTGGTTTCGGTTCAAAACCGTTCAGGCACAAAAAAACCTCCATCATGGAGGTTTTTTATAATTTATATCTGGTTTGGTCAGATCAACTTGGTTTATCTGGCTTCACTTGCTCTGGCCATGCCTGATCTAATCGTTCTGCATCAATTGCGTGTTGGTCAGCTGCTGCTGCGATTGTTCCACCACGTTCTGCCATTGTTTTGAGTACGAAGTTGCAGGTCTTTCCATATTCAATGACGGCTTCATGGGAACCTGTGGACAAACGTTGGTCGCTATCACTGACTTGCTTTGACAGCCTGTCAACAGCCAAAGCACTGTTACTGGCAGCAACCATCGCAACTTGTAAATTTTTATTTGCATTTCGTTCTGACTCCAAGAGATCTTGCGACCATGCCTGCTCGACTTCATGCACTTCATTGGCATGTTGTGATGCAATCAAGTCACGTTGAGTTTCAGCTAAAGTTTTCTGTGATCCGAGTAAATCAATTTGATGTGACTTACTTGCACAGCTGGTGACTGAAAAAGCCAAGGCAATGGCTAATACTGCCATCACAATGAATTTCCAATGTTTGATTGCCAAAGCAATATTCATTTTTATTTTTCCTGTTTGAATTGAAGTTGATGAAACTCTTTGAAGCGGATGATCTGATCACCTGCCCATTCGTTTACGGTATTTGCGAATAAGTTTTGAAGTGGAACAATTTCGGAATACCAATATGCTTCACGCGCTTCACTAATAGATCCGAAGCCACCGGCATTGGATGGAATGATTCCGAGTAATTGTGGTGGGGTTCGTTGCGATGCAAGAACGTCATCGCGTGTGACATTTTTAATATTTAAGAATTCATCTTTGGCAGCCAATTCACTAATCGGAATCAGTTGCAGACCATCCTTTTTTCCACCAGGTGCATGAAGGAATAAATTTCGAAAGTTGCCTGGCCCACGTGAGTCTTTCATCGCTTGTTTAATGCCATTCACATCGTCGTCATCAATATTTGAATCGGTCATATACAAAATAAATCCAGCATGAGATCCGTTGTTGTAATATTTGCGACGAAATAAAGTTGCTGATTCATTTAACCAAACAGACTGAAGTGCAGCGATATATTCTGGAGTACCGTAAATTTCTTGATCGACATCAATTGCTTTGATATGACAAACCGTACCAGACTTAAAAATATGTTCTTCAAATCCGTTGATCAACTGCAGAAATTCATGAGGATTTTTCATGCGTCTGGTGTACTTCGCCATGAGTCCATCATAGTGATGTGGCTCATTTAAACGATTGTCGATTCGTTGTAAGTAACCATTACCAAAAACTAAATAATCAAATGCAATACGTTCAAATTCAGATGAACTAATTAATGGATTGGGCTTAAATGACGAAACCAGTTGATTCTTTTTATAAAACACAGCAGTCGACAAGTACGGCATGGCTTTAAATGATTTGGCCAAAGCATTCATACTGATATGTGGTTCGTAATAATTACCACATAACCATGTCTCATAGAATTGTGATAAATCACGACCATTCATCACTGGTTCTGCATCACCGAACGTAAATGCCTGTACTTTGCTGTCGGACATTAGTAAATCTCCATAGAGGATTTTTTAGATTTTGAGTTGTCATCAAGACTTAAAGGCTCATTGAAGAACGCATGTAAGAGTGCAAAAGCGAGATCGGCATGACCAATATTTTCAGCGCGTGAAGCTTCAAAAGTCATTTGCCGTTGCGATGCAGTTAATGTTTTACGAATAGCCATTAATGACATGGCCACTTCAGTTGAACCTGCATCAAATTCGAATCGACCTTTATTGATCACATCCATACCTTTCATGACCAATTGAGTTTTGATGTCAACGTTATAATTGAAGGTCGTTAAATTTGGAAAAAAGTCACGGACCAATTGAGCAACACCAGTACCCATACCAGTGGTATCAAGTCCAATGTACTTGACGTTATATTTAGTCGTTATTTTTTTGATGTATTGGGCTTGACTGGCAAAATCCATGCCTTTGAACTGATGGTGTTCAAGTAAGCGAAATTTAGGATAATCAAGTTCAGGTGGAGCAATAACCACAAGACCTGCGCTATCACCATTTTCTGCTGGATCGTAACCGACCCAAACAGGTTTGTTACCAAATGGACGATTGGCTAAAGCCTTAAAATCATTTGACCAAACTTCCCATGAATCGACCATACAGGGCTGAATGATACTGAGTGGAAAAACACTGTGGCCATCATCGACAAATTCACACATATATAAATTTGCAAATTCTTCACTACTGTTTTCAGCAATCAGTTCTTCAATATCAAATAGATCACAGCCTTGACGTTCAGCATCATAAATATTAACAATGTGTCGCCACATCTTGTCGCCACACAATGCACCATTTTTTAAATGGTCATGTGCCGTATCAATTTCAATTCTGTTTTCTTTGGATTTACCTTTATTGAAGGCTTCACCCGTCCAGAACTTATAGGCTTCATGCGTTTTACTCGATGGCGTTGAAAAGTAGGTTTTTGTATATTGTTTTTGAGCAGCCATCGCCGATGCGACTTTTTTTAATGTTGCAAAGCCATGCACCCAAAAGAATTCATCAAAGTACAAATCACCATGATAGGACTGGGCTGTTTTTGCATTCGTTCCCAAGAAAATCAATTGCACTGTATTGCCACACGGCAATGTGATTGAAATTGGATCGCCTTGCAGATCCACTTCAATAGACTGCATCACAAAGTTTTTAATGTAGGTTTTAAAACCATGTGCCTGTGCTTTTGAAGCAGATAGAAAAATCTGATTTCGACCAGTGGTCACAGCTTTGATTAAGGCTTCACGTGCAAAGTAGAAAGTGGCACCGATCTGACGTGATTTTAATAATGCACGGTTACGCTGTTCACGTGCGCGATACCAGACCTTTTGATATTCAAATAAGCCTTCATCAAAATCTTCAAGAAGTTTTTCAATCTGTTCTTCAGTCAATGCATTTGGTTGTTTTGGCTTACGTGGTCCAGCATTTCTATTTTGAAGCTTTGGATTTAGGTCTGTTTCATTGCCACCGTCAGTGTATTTTTTAATTCGTGCCATACGCTCCATTTGGCGCATGAGAAGGTCCAAATCAGCACGATCACTAGGGGTATAAATATCTTTAATAATTAATTTGACTAATTTAGCTTCTAAAGCCTGAGCAACCCTACCTTCTGGCGCCTCTTTATCCCATTCATCACGTGCTTTCCAGGCATGCACATTTTTATCGTTTTCTTTTAAGTATTCTGCAATCGAACTGATTCGCCACCCCATCCAATACAAAAATTTTGCTAGAAGGCGGTTATCGAAAGTTAAATTTGTCGGGGTGTTGAGTGCTTTATCCATTGGCCCATTAAGCCAATGCCATAACATTTATTCATTCTGCGCCCCTTGTAAAACCCCGATATTACAAGCCTATGAGATTGAATGTTCACGCTGTAATTCCGATCCTGATAGCCACTTTGAATAGATTTGATCTATCGACTAAATAGACGGAATTCACCAATGAAGAAATCCAAATTTTTCCGAGTTGCTGTAGCTGGTGCCACTACTGATGGACGCATCATTGAAGCAGCTTGGATTCAACAAATGGCCAAGAATTACAGCCAAAATACTTATACCGCATTAGCAAATATTGAGCATATTCGTGGACTTTCTCCAAACTCAGAATTCGGTAATTATGCAAAAGTTTTGGCGTTAAAAGCGCAAGAAGATGAAATTGCCGGTCAAAAAAAATGGTGTTTATATGCTCAACTTGAAGCATTCGACAACTTGATTGAATTGCATGATAAAAAGCAAAAGTTATTCAACTCAATTGAAGTGAATCCAAGTTTTTCAGATACCAATGAAGCATATATGGTTGGTATTGCTTTCACTGATACCCCCGCTTCACTAGGTACTCAGATGATGGAATTTGCTGTACAAAATCCTGAAGCAAATCCATTTTCAAATCGCAAACAACATAAAGACAATTTATTCACTGCAGCAACGGAAGCAAATCTTGAATTTGAAGAAGCTGTCCCTGATGCAGTTGGATTATTTTCAAAAGTTATGGGTTGGCTACAACCAAAACAAGAAGAACAGGACAATAAAAATAAAGGTCAATTCAAAGAAGTTGCAGATTCTATTGAAGAAATTGCAAAAACCTTTGGTGCCACATTGACTGAAGTTAAAGTTTTAAAAACAAACTATTCAAATCTTCAAAAAGAGCATGGTGAGTTAAAAACAGCCTTTAAAGAACTTCAAACTAAACTAGGTGAAGAGCCGAGTCCAAAAACACCGCCTGCGCCTGAAAACACTGGCAACTATTCAGAAAATATTGAGTGCTAAACACATGAATAAAACAACACGCTTTAAATTCAACAAAGTTCTCTCAAAAATTTCTGCTATTAATGGTGTTGAATCTACTGCAGCAAAATTTGCTGTTGAGCCATCAATTGCACAAAAAATGATTGCAGGTGTTCAAGAATCATCTGAATTCTTAAAAAAAATTAACATGGAACCTGTGACTGAAGGTGAAGGCGAAGCGATTGGTCTAACTCAAGGTTCAACCATTGCAGGTCGTTCAAATACTAAAGGCGGTACTGCACGTAAACCCGTTGATCCAACAGGTTTAGAATCAAATGCATATGCATGTAAAAAAACGGATTTTGACGTTGCATTACGTTATGAAAAAATGGATGCATGGGCAAAACACGAAGACTTCTACGCAAAATGGAAAGCTTTTGTTGATCGTGCCATTGCTTTAGATATGATCATGATTGGTTGGAATGGTAAAACTGCTGCTATTCAAACAGATCGTGCATCAAATCCACTCCTTCAAGATGTGAATATTGGCTGGTTAGAAAAAATACGTACCAAAGCACCAGCACATCACATGAAAGAAGTAGTTGTTGCTTCAGGAAAAGTTAAAATTGGTACAGGTGGTGATTATAATAATTTAGATGCTCTGGTTGTCGATATTGTTGGCGATTTAATTGATGAAGTTCATCAAGACGATACTGACCTAGTGGTTATTTGTGGTCGCCAATTGCTCAATGATAAAAACTTCCCGCTGGTGAATGATGCCTCTGATAATACCGATACTTTGGCAGGTCAAGTATTAGTAGCTCAGAAGCAAATGGGTGGTCTGCCTGCAGTCCGTGTGCCTTTCTTCCCTGACAATGCATTGTTGGTTACTTCATTTGATAACCTATCAATTTATTTCCAAGAATCAGGTAAGCGTCGTCAAATTATTGATCGCTCTGAAATGGATCAGGTCGAAGAATATCAATCTTCAAATGATGCTTATGTCATCGAAAACTACAAAAAAGTAGCTTTCGTAGAAAACATCGAAATTCTATAAAGGGTGATTTATGTTGAGTCCAGCTCGACGACATCGCCTAGCAGTCAAAGCAGCTTTAGAAGCTGCTAAGGCTGACGAATTTGGTGGTGTACGTCCAGACGCAAGCGTCTATCAATTGCAATTGACTGAATTAAAAAATGACACGCATGTTTTACGTTCAATTCAATCTCAAACTGAGCGTGCCAAAGTTAAAGCAGAACAACTTATTCCAAAGCATATGCCCTATGTTAACGGTGTAATCGAATCAGGCTTCAAAGTCGATCAAGATGAAGTGATTACAACAATCATGATTTGGTGCTTTGACAGTGCATTATTTGATGTAGGTTTAAAACTTGCTGAATATGCGTTGAAGCATAATTTAAAAATGCCTGATTCATATAGCCGAAACACAGCAACAATCATTGCAGAAGAAATTGGCAATGCTGCACGAGTGGCACATAAAGCCGGTGATGATTTCCAGTTAGAAGTTTTAGAAAAGGCCCATCACATCACCACCGATTTTGATATGCCAGATGAAGTACGCGCCAAGATTCTTTTGGCGATTGGTCGTGCTTATCTTCATCGTGAATTAGCAACTTTGGCTGTCGCATATCTCAAAGCAGCCGTTGAAAAACATGAAAACTGCGGTGGTAAACAAGACCTTCAAAAAGCTGAACGATTATTCAAAAAGCAAGCTGAAGAACAATTAAAAAATCTACCTGAACCAATGCTAAATGCAGATGGTTCACAGGTCGTCGATGATCAAGGCAATTTAGCTTTTCATCCGACGTAACGAGTGCCCCGCGCCAACCGAGGGGCAGAACTGATGATGTAGTGACATCTTAATGTTTAATTACTAATTCAGTTCTCCACCCCTCAACTATTTGAGTATGACAATGACTGGATTAATTGCAAACGGCAACCGTGACAGTGAAAACATTGTCATCACCAGTGATGATTTTTTCCCTGGCGTATCTTCAAAAGAAATTCGTGAATCATTACGCTTTGATAGCAGTGTCACCAATCAACGTCTAATCCCTGCTATTGAAGCAGCTGTCATAGAAGTAAATGATCAGCTTGAATCACTCACTTCAAAAGCAACCTCACTCGCTGAATTAAATCCAAAAAAAATTAAAACAAATGGTGTTGAGAAACCTATAGCAGAAGTCCTGTATCTGCGGGCTGTAGCAGCGTCTGTTGGTGCAGAACTCAATGAAAAATATCGCGCTTATGACACCACCAGTAATGGCAGTCAAAAAGCAGATGAACTGTCCCCTACCATTGATGATTATCGTCGTGACTTACGATATGCCATTCGTGATTTAAAAAAACTTCGTCGGGTAAATGTGGAGTTGATTTAAGTGAAAACTATATATGCAATTCAGAATGACACTGTTGATGCGATCTGCTGGCGTAACTATGGCCGAAGTTCTGGTGTAGTAGAAGCCGTCCTTGAACAAAATGCCCATATAGCAAATTTAGGCCCTTTACTCCCAATGGGGACGAAGATTTTTTTACCCGAAATTCAAACACAACAGAATAAAACACAAAGTATTCAGCTTTGGGATTGAGAAAAATATGCCTGAACCAACTTCATCAACAACAGTTGCAATTACTGCTTCCGCTGGATTGCTATCACTCCTCCCATTCGTAAATGGTGATGCTTTATTCGGTGCCGTCATTGGTGCGGCTTTTTTAGCTTATACCCAAGTTTCACTAAATACCGCTAAACGTATTTTCTCCCTGATGTTATCAGTTGCTTTGGGTTATGCCCTGGCACCTGAAATTTCTAGCCGAACGAATGTAAATAGTCATACGGTCATTGCCTGCTTCACTAGCATGTTTGCTTTACCAATTTTGGTCAAAGTCATGTCATGGGTGAATAAATCCACATTGACCGAAATATTTAACACGACTTCTAAATTCTTTTCTGCCCTGTCCAATACATTTGGAAAGGAGAATAAAAAATGACGTATTTACTTACTTCCCCTGTTGCACAGCTCATTTTTTCAGTTATTGCCGTGCTGTGCTATGTGGCATGCGCTTTTCGTATTTTATGTTTTGATCATTTGCACGAACAATCTTGTTCATTTCGCTTGTTTGCAGTGGTTCTAATTGGGGCTTTCCTTGCACAAAGCCTGCACATTATTTTTATTAAAGATCCTGTCACTGTATGGGATGCAATTTTTTCAATTTTTCTTGTCCTATTCATTTTTCGCAACAAAGGCGATGTCGTTTCAATGTTACGGAGTCATACAACATGATTATTTTAAAATTTGGGGCTAAAGGTTCTGCTGTCGTTGAGCTACAAAAGTTATTAGTGAAAAACGGAATGTCAGGCAAAAATAAAAAGCCCCTCAGTGTCGATGGTGATTTTGGTGAAAGTACCGAATTTGCTGTCATGCAATTTCAGAAATTGCAAAATTTAAAAGTTGATGGACTCGCTGGAGACAGTACCTTAAAAACTTTGCGCGGTGATGACACCAGTAAACTTTTAAAGGAAAGTGATTTAGTTGCAGGTGCAAAGCGCTTAGGTGTTTCAGTGAATGTCATTAAAGCAATTGCTGAAGTTGAAACTCAAGGTGCAGGATTTTTAGATAATGGCCGCCCTAAAATTTTATTTGAACGCCATCGTATGTATTTTTATTTAATTCAAAAGTTTGGAAAAACTAAAGCCAATGAGTTTATGGCCAACTATCCAAGCATCGTAAATAACAAAACCGGTGGCTATCTAGGTGGATCAGCTGAATATACCCGTCTAAGCATTGCTAAACAGATTGATGTTGAATGTGCTTTACAGTCTGCAAGTTGGGGCCGTTTCCAGCTTATGGGTGAAAACTGGAAAACTCTTGGTTATGTATCTGCACAAGAGTTTGTAAGCCAACATGAACAAAATGAAGGTTTACAGTTTGAAGCCTTTCTTCGTTATTGCGAAACTAAATCAGGCGTTATTGATGACAAATCTTGGAAACTCATCGATGCATTACGTGAAGAAAACTGGCATGTTGTTTTTAGCCTATATAACGGTAGAAACTACAAAAAACTGGGCTATGACAGCAAGTTTTTACGAGTTATGAATCGCCTCGATCCTAATTATAAGAGTCCTCAAGCAGCATGAAAAAACCTCAAGCCCTAAGAGAATACTTGCTGAAATCTATTCCTGATTTAGTTTCAAATCAGGATAGATTAGATATATTCGTAGAAAATGGAAAATTACGTAGTACGTTATCAGGCGGCTATAGTTTTGAAATGGCATATACACTCGATATGACAATCACTGACTATGCGGGTGATGTTGATTTAGTGGCCTTTGCCCTCTTTACCTGGCTTGCGACTAACCAATCAGAACTTATGGCAAACATTAAGAATGATAAAAATGAAATCATTTTTGAAGCTGAACTGATTGATAACACCAAATATGATTTGAATATCAAAGTTCCATTAACTGAACGCGTCATTTCAACACGGGCTGAGAACGGTCAATACAATTTAAGCTATCCACCTGAACCGCAATATACAGAATTTGGGCCACCTACAGAATTCACTGTTCTAGATGCGGATGGTAATAAACTTGCTTCATGGACCACTGTTGATAAAGAAGGTTGGTCTTTAGACATGCCACCACCAGGTAAAAGTCCATGAGCCAGAACTTTGAAAAGTTAGCCGACCATTTACAGCCGTTATTGCAACGGCTGTCATCGGCTGAAAGAAGTAAACTAGCGAAAAAAATTGGCCGAGATCTAAGGAATAGCCAAAAAAAACGGATTACTGAACAAAAAAATACAGATGGTTCAAGTTATACACCACGACGAAAACGGCTACGTGAAAAGAAAGGTCGAATTAAGCGTAAGATGTTTACAAGACTTAAATCCAATACGCATCTAAAACTTTTAAGTAATGCTGATGCCGTTGCGATTGGTTTTATTGGTAGAATTTCTAGAATTGCCAACGTCCATCAAAAAGGTCTAAGAGATCGTGCAGAGCGTGGAGCGCCTGATGTAGTTTATCCCACACGTGAGCTACTAGGCTTAACGAATCAAGAAATTAAACAGATTGAAGATTCATTCTTAAAGCATATTAATATTTAAGCATTTCCAATTGTAAAACCCCGATATTACAAGTCTATCAAGCTGAAATGCCAACACCATTGACGCAAAGTGTTGGCATGAATGCAGATCTTGCCCGTCGTCTTGAAAACATTGTTCGTTATGGAACAATCAAGACCATTAATCCGTCTAAACCTATTCCTAGTGTCATCGTCGATCTTGGCGATATGCAGACACCCGAAATCCGTTGTCTCAATGTTCGCTCAGGTTCTGATGCGACATGGGATATGCCATCTGAAGAAGAAGAATGTATTGTCTGGTCTCCATGCGGAGAAATAGGCCCTACAAGCTTCGCAATGTATGGCTTCTACAATGAAAAACACCCTGCTCCTTCCGATGATTTAAATAAAAAAATCAGAATGTTTTCTGATGGTTGTGTCATTGCGTATGACGTATCTACGCATGAATTATCAGCACGTTTACCGGAAGGTGGAACTGCAAATATTATTGCGAATGTGAAAATCATAGGAACCCTTCACTGTACCGAAAACATTACAACTGACGCTGATGTTATAGCTGGAAGTATTAGCCTTAAAAAGCATAAAACAGACAAAGTTCAACCTGGTTCTGGTCAATCAGGAGCCCCAATTCCATGATGTCACGTACTACAGGTTTTCATCTTCAAGATGAAGTAGAGCATATCAGTCAGGCTATTCAAGATATTTTAACCACGCCGATTGGTAGCCGGCTAATGCGACGGAACTACGGATCATTATTACCACAGTTAATTTCTACGCCTTTCAATGATGTAAATCGTATGCAGTTATTTGCAGCTACTGCTACAGCATTAATTCAATGGGAAGACAGGATTAACCTTGAATCCATCGCTATTGAATTTGTTGAACAGGGAAAATTCGTCATAGAACTTGGACTAACCCTTGCCAACAATAACCAAAAAGAATCTCTCAGTATTCCATTAAACTTCGGGGCCATCGCATGAGTACCGTTAATTTCTCACAACTGCCCACCCCAAACTTAATTCAAGAACTGGACTATGAAACAATCTTTCATGAGCGCAAAGAAAATTTTATTGCGCTCTATCCTGAATCTGAACAGGAACAATGGCGTACTACACTTAATCGTGAATCAGATCCAGTTGTAAAAATTATTCAAGAAAATGTATATCTAGAATTACTCTACAGAAATAAATGTAATGTCGATGCACGTTCGTTATTACTTGCTTATGCAGAAGGGCCTGATTTAGATCACCTAGCATTAACTGAATATGGGCTTATTCGTTTACTCATTACACCAGAAGATAATTCAGTTGTTCCTTCTCTCCCTGCAATTTATGAATCAGATGAGCGTTTGAAAGAACGTTGCTTATTATCCTTTGATGGTATGAATACTGCAGGCTCTAGTAATGCTTATAAATTTTTTTCATTAAGTTCTGATGGACGAGTGGATGGAATCAAAGTGTATTCACATATTGATCAACCATATTTGCTCGACATTATTATTTCTCAAATTGATGCAAATAATGGTGAAGCTAGTGAAGAACTGATTAACATTGTGCAAAATGCTTTAGATCCAGAACACGTTCGTCCCGTCTGTGATCGACCAATCGTTAAATCAAGTATTGCGATCCCCTACCAAATTAATGCACGTTTATTTGTTGGGAAAAATGCAGAAGACTCTCTATTACTTGAAGCTGCCAATATCCGTATTCAAAACTATATTAAAAATGCTCGAAAAAATGGCCAGAGCATTCGTCTTTCAGCTTTATATGCTGCATTACATGTCGAAGGAATTAACCAAGTCATTATTGATACACCAATGACTGATATAGAAATTGATGTCTATCACCATCCATATTGCACATCAACTTCTATCAAAATTGGAGGTGTAGAGTGAAATCACTTTTACCACCGAATTCAACTTTTCTAGAAAAAAATTTAACTAAAAATGGTAAAAATGCATTTGACTTACCTTCGATTCGCATCATCAAAGATATAGATCAAGTACCTGCCCAGTTTTTACCATTTATTGCTTATCAAAAATCAGTCGACTATTGGGATGAGAATTGGCAAGACACTTTAAAACGTTATGTCATTAAAAAATCAAAAGAACAACACAAAATTAAAGGTACAGCAGCTGCAGTTAAACGTGCATTAGAACCCTTTGGTTACGAGGTCAAATTAATTGAATGGTTTAAAGCTGAACCAAATCTTACACCAGGTACTTTCAATCTCGAGTTGGATTTAATTGGTAAATCACTTAGCCAAGAAGTATTTAATGAAGTTAATCGCCTTGTTTCAGACGCAAAGTCGGTATCCAGACATTTAGGTAATTTAACCATTACCTCTAATCCTACTCTTACTATTCACAACATTTTAGTTCATCAAACTGCGAATACATTCTGCAGTCTTCCTAGAGATTAAATATGGCAGATTACTTTAACGTCACAACAAATATAGGTGATGCAGAAATTGCCACTGCGATTGCATCGAATACTAAACTGGCCATTACTCATATTGCTTTTGGGGATGGCAATGGTGCAGTACCTACACCATCAAAAATACGAACGACATTAGTGCGCGAAGTACATCGTCAGCCAGTCACCAAGTATGAACGCCATCCGACAAATGCGAACTGGATTGTCATTGAAACCATTATTCCATCCAATGTCGGTGGATTCACTATTCGTGAAATGGGAATTATTGCAAATGGAAAACTAATTTCTCATGGTTCCCATGCGCCTTTTGAAAAAGTTGCTGATCTAACCGGTGTAAGCGAATACCGACTTAAATTCACACAAAATGTCCGTGATGGCAATGTTGTAGAAATTTTGTTAGATGAATCACTGATCTATGCGAGTCAGGCATGGGTTAATGAAAATTATATCCGTCGAAATGAAATAGTCGATAACCTAACAACGGATGATGCAACTAAACCTGTTTCTGCCAAGCAAGCAAAGCTTCTCTCAGAACTAAAAGTTAATAGAGGTGGTTCATTTAAAGATGCCTTTGGACATGATGTAGATTTTTATCAAGATGCATTTACAACCCAATTTTTCAAATCATTTGATGAATGTCCAATTGGGACCCGCTGCTTGATCTCCTCATCTCTTGATTTAATAAATGAACCGTTATTTTCAGATCAACACATTTATGTAGAGACAAAACAAACATTTGAACCAGCTGGAAAATTGCAAATTGCGTATGGCTATGTTACTGGCAAGGTTGCTATACGATCTGCGGGTACTGGCGCTGTATATGGACCATGGACTTATACAGCAACATTAGACAGTAATGTTGCGTCAGCAACAAAACTCCAAACACCACGAAAAATTAACAATGTCGAGTTTAATGGCGAACAAGATATTAGTATTGATGCCCCGCTTATGTTCCGTGGACAGATTAATACTCTTAATGGTGTAGATGCAGCCGTTTTAGATGGTAAGTATACGGTTGTAGATTTAAGTGTTGCAGGTCTATACGGATATGGCATTTTAGTTGTAATTAGAGTCGGTGGAACTTGCCACCAAATCTTTTATTCACATCAAGGTGAAGGGATTAATAATGCATCCATGGCAATGCGTCAAACATGGAACATGAATGGTAGTACTGCATCATGGTCAGAGTGGAGAATATTTGGGACGCGGGATGATTCTAAATTACCACTTACTGGCGGAACAGTTTCAGGTAATTTGCGTGTGGAAGGCACAATTGATGGTAGCTTGAACGGTAATTCCGCTACTGCAACAAAATTACAAACAGCTCGCACAATTAGCTTCTCTGGTGCTGCTACAGGTTCAGTAAATTACGATGGCTCAGGTAATTCATCCTGTATTTTAACTTTGGCAAATTCAGGTGTTGTAGCCAATACATATGGTTCAAATCTTAAAATCCCAACGATCACAGTAAATGCTAAAGGTCTGATTACTGGTGTTTCAGAACAACAAATCCCTATTGTTGATGATCTTACTACTGGAGGATCTGCAAAATTACTCTCAGCAGAGCAAGGGAAATTACTGCAAGCTAATAAACTTGATAAAACAGCACTCAATAACACTCTGACAAGCACATCATCCACGCAAGCTTTAACCGCTGCACAAGGTAAAGTTTTGAATGATCAGGCTTTTGGGGTCGGTCAGACATGGCAAGATGTAACGTCTAGTAGGGTTTCAGGGACTACATATACAAATACAACAGAAAAAGCAATAACAGTTATATTGACTATTAGGGACAGGAGTTTATCAACACCTTTTTTAGTAAAAATTGATAGTCTTGTAGTTATTGATGTTGATGATTTTTATGAGAGTACATACCCTATAACGTTTACTGTAGCACCATCCTCGACATATCAAGTGACCACAGGAAATACAATTAGAAAATGGTCGGAGTTGCGATAATGCAAAAGTTTATAAATAACGATTTTTCAGATATTCGATATTTTGAAGATAGTGTGATAGTCAGTAATTGGATTGATTTATCTAAATATCGACTCATGACAAATGCCGAAATTCTTAAACATGAAACCCCTAAACCATCTATTTTTCATACAGAATGGAATGGCACAGAATGGATCGATATACGAACTGAAGAAGAACAACTTCAATACAAACGTTCTCAATATCCAACGCTTACACGCTATCAATTCTTACGCTGTCTTTTAGAAAACGGCTATAAATCATCTAACATTGAAGCTCAAATTTTAACAATTGAGGATGAATTTACACGTGAATTGACGTTGCTTGGATTTAAAGAAGCAACGAATTTTGTGCGTACCGATGAAAGTGTTATTGCTATGCAATCAATTTTGAATCTGGATGATGATCAGGTCGATGCGATGTGGCTTTATGCTTTGACATTGTAAAACCCCGATATTACAAGTCTTCCAACTCAACTTTTTATCAATGTCATGTAAGCCTGTTTGTTGAAATAAAACCTTTCAATAAACAGGCTATTTTATGGCAGATTCATATCACCACGGACTACGTGTAACCGAAGTTAACGAAGGTTTACGTCCAATCCGTTCAATCTCAAGTGCAATTCAAGGCTTAGTTGCTACTGCAGAAGATGCAGATGAAACAAAGTTCCCATTGAATACACCAGTGTTAGTCACAAACACACAAGCGGCTGTAGCTAAAGCTGGTACACAAGGCACGTTAAAAACAGCGCTTCAAGCAATGGCAAATCAATCCAATTCTATTTGCGTCGTTGTACGTGTTGCTACCGCAGAAGATGAGGAGGCTCAATCTGCCAACGTCATTGGCACCGTAAATGCTGAAGGAAAATACACCGGTGCAAAGGCATTACTTTTAGCAAAATCAAAATTAGGGGTTCAACCTCGAATTATTGGCGCACCCGGCTTAGATACAGCCACCGTCGCAACAGAACTTGCAATCATTGCCAAAAAGCTTCGCGCATTTGCCTATGTCTATGCTTGGGGATGTAAAACTAAAGAAGAAGCTGTGGCTTATCGTGATGCGATTGCCGCACGTGAAGTCATGGTCATCTGGCCAAATTTCGTCGCATTTAATACGACCACAGCTCAATCTGAAACCGTTCCTGCAGTCGCAGTTGCAATGGGCTTACGCGCCAAAATCGACAATGAATTGGGTTGGCATAAAACCCTTTCAAACGTTGCTGTAAGTGGTGTTACAGGAATTGATGCTGATGTCACATGGGATCTTCAAGACCCTGCCACAGATGCTGGCTATCTCAACAGCAATGAAGTTACGACTTTGATTCAAAGTGAAGGTTTTCGCTTTTGGGGATCACGCACTTGCTCTGATGATCCTCTCTTTGCTTTTGAGAACTACACACGAACAGCTCAAATCATGGCAGATACTGTGGCAGAGGCTCATATGTGGGCCATCGACAAACCTATGCATGGTTCTCTTGTCAACGACATGATTGAAGGTATTACAGCGAAACAACGTGAATGGACACGCCTTGGTTACTTGATGGGTGGTGATGCTTGGTATGACCCAGAATTAAATTCAAAAGATACGCTCAAGGCAGGCAAGTTATATGTCGACTATGACTACACCCCTGTTCCACCTCTTGAGGATCTCAACTTCCGTCAGCGTATTACAGACCGATACCTAACGGACTTCGCCTCTAAAATTACAGCCTAAGGAGCTGAAGCATGGGATTACCTAGCAAACTCAAAAACCTGAACCTTTTTAACGAAGGTAATAGCTATCAAGGGAAGTCAAAATCCGTAACTCTCCCAAAGTTAGCACGTAAAACCGAAGATTATCGCGGTGGCGGTATGAATGGCTCAGTAAAAGTAGACATGGGTATGTCTGACGATGGCTTAGTCCTTGAATACACACTTGGAGGTTTTGACCTACTTTCGCTTCGCCAGTTTGGTATCGCCAAAATTGATGGCACTTATCTGCGTTTTGCTGGAGCCTTTCAGCGTGATGACACGGGTGAAGTAGATGCTGTTGAAGTCGTAGTACGCGGTCGTCATGAAGAAATTGACATGGGTGATGCTGAACCAGGCGAAGACACCGAACATAAAGTCGTGACCAACTGTACTTATTACAAGCTCACAGTCAACGGCAAAAAAGAAGTTGAAATAGACACACTTGCTTTCATCGAATTTATTGACGGAAAAGACCGTCTTGCTGAACAACGCAAAGCCATTGGCCTTTAATTTTCCTACCCTTGCATAGCCCCGTGCTGTGCAAGGTTTTTTTCATACTTTTTAGGAATACAAAACATGAACACTGAAAATCAAGAATTAAACACACAACTAATTCAAAACCCAAATGAAGAAACTGTTGTGTTGGAACAACCTATTCAATTTGGTGGCGCTTCTATTACTGAAATCAAAATTCGTAAGCCCAATGTACGTGCTTTAAGTGGCGTCAGCCTACAGGCCATTTATAACCACGACGTAAATGCCCTGGTAAAAGTTTTACCTCGGGTAACGACTCCGGAACTGACATCACAACAAGTTTATGACTTAGATCCTGTTGATTTTGCAAATCTTGGAGGGCACTTAGTCACTTTTTTGTACCCGAAAGCGATGCAACAAGCGATCAAAGAGGAACAGCAATAAAACCAGTGAATGACGTAGATGAAGCGATAGCCAATATCGCTTGTATCTTCCACTGGCCACCGAACGCGTACGACGACATGGACATTATGGAATTAAGCAAATGGCATGAACTAGCACTGAAACGTAACCAAGTCACCTAAAACGAGTCCACCAATGGCAAATTTAAAATTAGAAGTACTCTTTGGAGCTGTCGATAAACTCACTGGTCCAATGAAGACCATCGTTGGTGGCTCTAAATCACTATCAGCAGCGTACAAAAAGGCTGACTCAGAATTAAAAGGCTTACAAGCAACCCAGCGAAAAGTAGATAGTTTTAGAGGTCTTCAAGACAGCATCACTAAAACTACTGAAACATTAGAACAGTATCGCGCTGAACATAAATTATTAAAAGACCAGGCAAAATTAGGCCCTTTAAGTGAAGAACAGACTAAAAAACTTATGGGGCTTGAGCAAGGCATTCGTCGTACTAAAGCCGCGTTAAAAAGCAAATCTGTAGAAATAACGACTGTCACCCGCGATTTAAACACTGCGGGCATACAAGTGCATAATTTGGGTGAAAGTGAATCTAATCTAAAGAACAAGATTCACCTAACGACCATGGCATTAAATAAGCAAAAAGAAACTTTGGGTAAACATGAAGTTGCCCAAAAAAATTATGAAAAAATGCAGTCAAGGATGGTCAAGACCTCTGAACTTGCACAAAAAGGTTTAATGGTTGCAGGTGCTGGGGCTGTAGCATTATCTGTACCAGCAAAGCTTTCTATTGATTTTGAATCAGCAATGGCTGACGTGAAAAAGGTGGTGGACTTTGATACCCCGCAACAGTTCAAACAGATGGAAAATGACATCATAAGCATGAGTACACGCTTACCTATGGCAGCCAAAGATATTGCTGCAATTTATGCAGCTGGTGGCCAATCAGGTATCGCCAAAAAGGAATTAACCCAATTTGCTGAAACAGCAGTAAAAATGGGCGTCGCTTTTGATATTACGGCAGCTGAATCAGGCCAATCTATGGCTGAAATGCGAACAGCTTTTAAGATGTCACAGGATCAAGTCACCACCCTTGCAGACAAAATTAACTACTTGGGTAATAACACTCCAGCTGCCGCCAAAGGCATTATGAATATTGTTCAACGAATTGGCCCACTAGGTGAAGTCGGGGGCTTCGCATCTGGATCTATTGCAGCTTTGGGAGCCACTATCCGTGGTATGGGTGTTGAGGAAGAAATTGCAGCAACTGGTATTAAGAACATGATGCTTGCCTTGGTTGCTGGAGAATCTGCGACCAAAGGACAACATAATGCCTATAAAGAGCTTGGCATGGACTCAAAGAAAGTTGCACAAGCTATGCAAACAGATGCTGAAGGTACAACCTTAGCTGTATTAAAAGCCATTTCAAAAATGGATAAGTACAAACAAGCCGCGATGTTAAAAGAATTGTTTGGCTCTGAGTCGCTTGGATCTATTGCCCCTTTACTGACTAACATGCAAGCATTAGAAGCCAACTTAGGAAAGGTAGCCGATAAAAGTAAATATGCTGGCAGTATGGAAAAAGAATATGCAGCCCGAGCTGCAACAACCGCAAATAATATTGAGCTTTCAAAGAATGCTGCTGCTGCCTTAGGTATCACCATAGGCAATCAATTATTACCTGGCATTAATTCTGCTGCAGGTGGATTTGCAACCGTTTTAAAATTCGCACAGGCTTGGGCTCAAGCAAACCCTAATTTGTCATCTACACTCGTAAAAGTAGCAGTAGGTGCTATTGCCATTATCGCAGGGGTTTCAGCTCTATCACTCGGCATGATCGCCATCTTTGGCCCAATGATGATGGTGGCCAAAGGTTTTGGAGTCGTGGCATTGGCAGCAAAGGGAATGAGCATGGCTTTGCTCACAAACCCGATTACATGGATCGTACTTGCCATCGCGGGTGCAGCATTCTTGATTTATAAAAATTGGGCGCCTATTTCAGGTTTCTTTTCTGGTATCTGGAACACAATCAAGACTGCATTCAATGGTGGCATTGCTGGTATTTCAGCACTCATTATCAACTGGAGTCCAATCGGTCTGTTCTATATGGCATTTGCAAAAGTGCTGTCATGGTTCGGTATCGATCTTCCAGCTAAGTTCACAGGCTTTGGCGCCATGATTTTGGAAGGTCTGAAGAACGGTATTTTATCCAAAGTGAATGCAGTCAAGGATGCCATCTCTGGTGCGGTCACAGACGTGATTGACAAAGCACGTGGCATTCTGGGTATCCATTCCCCTTCACGTGTATTCATGGGTATTGGTGGCTACACAATGCAAGGTATGGCCAACGGTATTGCACAGAATAATGGACTTCCTATTTCAGCAACCCAAACCGCTACACATGGTGTAATTAGTACTGCTGTTAAAACTCAGCAAGTAAAACCCATTTCAAAAATAGGTAGTGGCGCAAAATCATTTGTCAGCAGTGACAACATTGAAATTCATATTCACGTCAAAGATGGTTCTGTGGTTAAAGGTACAGCAGAAGCTTTACGTCAAGAACTGCGTCGTGTGGCACAGGAAGAACAGAATGCCAAACGTAAATTTTTAACCGATACGGAATAACAGCACATGATGATGGCACTTGGTTTATTCGTCTTTTCATTGCAAACCGCGTCTTATCAAGAATTGCAACGCGTGACCAACTGGAGACACCCTTCAAACAGCCGTGTCGGGGACTCCCCTGCCTATCAATTTGTAGGAAAAGGTGAAGATGTAATTACACTCAAAGGTGTGATTTACCATGAGTTGACAGGAAACCGTTTCATATTAGATGTGCTTAGACAGATGGGCGATACAGGCAAAGCCTTTACCTTAATAGAAGGGACAGGGAAAATTTATGGGCTAGTGACTATCAATGATTTAGATGAAGGGAAGACTTTTTTCTTTAAGGATGGTGCAGCACGTAAAACTGAATTCACATTAAAGCTAACCATCATTCGGGACTGGCAACCAAGTATTTTAGGCACATTGGTTGGTATGGGCATAGGAACATTAAATAGGATTTTATAATGCTGAATAAAGTTATGAATGCTGTTGGAACTACATTAGATTCATTTAAAAAATCGACTGAATACGCTTACCCTATTTTTCGTGTAGAAGTAGACGGTGTCGATATTTCTCCTGTTTTGTCTTCACGTTTAATGTCATTAAGTATTAAAGATAATCGTGGCCTTATTGTAGATTCTGTAGACATTGAACTTGATGACTCAGATGGTCAACTTACTATCCCCCCTAAAGGGGCAATTATTCAGGTATGGCTAGGCTGGTCAAATATAGGATTAATCGACAAAGGTAAATACAAAGTCGATTCAACCTCCCACCGTGGGGCACCTGATGTACTTTCCATTTCAGCAATGGCCAATGATGTATCTGAAGGTTTAAAACAAAAGCGCGAACGTAGCTGGAGCAAGAACAGCATCAAAGAAATATTTGAAAAGGTGGGGGCTGAATATGATCTAAAAGTGATTATTCATGAAAAGTTTGCTACAAAATCGATTGCTTATATTGCACAAAATGAATCTGATGCCAATCTCATTACCCGTATTGCCGATGAACACGATGCTATTGCCACCATCAAAAATGGTCATCTAATCCTCTTACCGCGTGGCGCAAGCCAAACTGGTTCAGGCTTGGCTTTGCCACAGGCTATTCTTACCAGAGCGCAAGGTGACCAGCATAACTATACCAATGGAACTGGCACGGACAATGTGACAGGCGTAAAAGCTTTTTACTATGCTGGGAACAAATCAAAAAAATTATATGTGACAGTTGGTGACAGTGAAGATAATCCTAAAGAAATTCGTTACGTTCACCGCGACAAGACAACTGCAGAACTAGCAGCCAATGCTGAGTACAACCGGTGCAAACGTTCTGCACAAAAACTGACTTACTCTCTCGCTATGGGAGATCCAGCATTGTTGCCAGAACAAGAGTTTATATTTGCAGGCTTAAAGCCTGAAATTGATGACATTATTTGGCTGGGTACAAATATTACACATTCACTTGGTGATAGTGGCTTGACCACTTCTATTGAATTAGAAGTTCAGCTTCCAGATGCGGATGATGTATCAACCTTGTTTGAAGGCAAAGAGGAAAAAACGGAAGAAGAAAAAGAAGCGGAAAAGAAAAAATCCAAATCAAGAAAGCGTACTGGTAAAAACTATGCCGATTATACCGGTGTCATTGCATATTACAGTGAAGGCAGAAAATCGATAAAGATCACATCAGGTGATCAAAGCAAACCACTAAAACTGACACATGTTTATAAATCGAAAAAGACTGCAAACAATGCCATTAAGCGTGAACAGGCAAAAATTGACAAGGCAAAAAAATCCTGACTTTGGGGTGAAGTCAGGATGGAAAGGGTTTAAATAAAATAACTATATATCGAAACATTATCAATACAAACTTTCGATATATGTTAATTTTTATTGTATATTTGTTGTATAAAATCTCTTGAGAATAAATTACATGGCACTTATTAAGAATCCCTGCCCCCACTGTGAAAGTTCTTTAATCATTAGATCTAGTGAGCAAGAATCACCAATCGTCAAACGCATTTATCTGCAGTGTAAAAACTTAGCATGTGGTTTTACAGGACAAGGTTTTTTATCTATTGAATCTGAAATATCTCCACCCTCTATCCCAAATATAAAAATCAATCTTCCTCGTGTAGTTATCCGAAAAAAAATTCTGTGCGATTACGCTCGTCCAGATAAAAAATCGTACGCACATCATTGAGGATATAACGAGTGTCTAAAAAGTTTGATGAAGCACAATTAAATCAGCTCAACCAAGTCAAAGTAATTCCTCGTGACTACAGCATTCCATCACTTTCAGAATGTGAAGAATGTGGTAACGAAATTCCACAAGAACGCCAGGCATTAGGTGCAGTCACTTTATGCGTAGATTGCAAATCCATAGCAGAACAACGTGCTCGACAGTATCGTTAAGCAGTTCAAAACTATGCTCTGAATGTACTTCACAAAGCTAATACAGGAATCTCCAAATGTCGCATCAAACTATCGCTATTCTTATTGGTATCACGGTTATTTCTTCTTTGTTTATTTTTGGGCTTTACATATTTGATAGAGTAACCAAGAGAATTGAGGCTCTGATTTTAAGTAGTTCAAAACGTACAAATATCACTGTTACCCAACATGATCGAAAATTAACAGATCATAAAATAAAGGTTTAAATATGTGGCTTTACCCCTTTCTTATTGGGATTGTTTCAGGCGTTAGTATGTCCTCTGCACTTTTTTTATATACTGTTGGCTGGATATAAAAAAACAGCTACAATAACAACAGGATGACAGCAAAATATTCAATATGCTGTACGTGGCGTGACGCGTTTTCAGCTCCAATAAATAAGCCCCTTTCGGGGCTTTTTTATTAATAAAAATGGTCCTTCACACTCCAGTTATAAAATGGAGTTGTTCGGTTGCAAGTTAAGCATGTAAGGTTTGATTGCATTCCTAGCTCCCAATCATTAGCAAGTGTTTGAGTTTTAAATTTATTAGTATCATCAAAGGTTTCAAATGTATCTTCTGTTCCACATATCGTACAATTAATATGAACTAAACCATCCTTAGTGATCTTTTCAATTTTATGCTTCATAGTACTTTTCCTTATTAAATTTTACGTCATTAACTGATTTTTATTAGCTAATTTTTTTAGCTGTATAATAATTTCCGTTTTCGCTCCAGAACTCTAAATCACCATCTTTATTAATGATGTAATATTCGCCATGTTCTTTACCCGTAGAATCTTGATAAGCTCTTTGGCCTTTAATGTCGATGATTTGAATTTCTTGAGGTTTCTGTTCACCATCTGTAA
Source organism: Acinetobacter celticus (assembly GCF_001707755.1). Classification (GTDB taxonomy): domain Bacteria; phylum Pseudomonadota; class Gammaproteobacteria; order Pseudomonadales; family Moraxellaceae; genus Acinetobacter; species Acinetobacter celticus. The sequence goes on from NZ_MBDL01000011.1 coordinate 200,921, forward strand.
ATATTTGATGTCTTAAAACTTTACCGTCTTTTTCCTCATAAATAACTTTGTATTCAAAACCCCAATTAGCATTCCATTCACCAAGTTTTTTGCCCGTAATAGTAACGTCTTTCGCTTTCAATGCTTCATGATTTTGCTCTGAGCTACCAAGCATGGTCAGTTTAAAGTCAGGATCAAAACTAACAGTTGCCCAAGCCTTTTCCATCTCAGGAATAAAAAAGACAACAAATGTCCTCTCATATTCTTTTTTATCGCCAAACTTAATTTCATCGGCAATAATTTTAATCTGATTTTCATCAATGCGTTTTGGCAGATCTACCTCAACAACACGCTTAATATCTCGTTTATTGTCTTCTGATCTAATATTAAACTCGACTTTTTCAGCCTCAACTTGCCCTGAATTAGTACTAGTATTTGACTCATTGGAACACCCAACAACAGACAATAAACTCAAGGCTAATAATAAGTACTTCACAAAACACCCTCTAAATTTCAAACCGTATTTTTATTATAAATTCTAACCAATTAACAAAAAATTCTCATCAAAAATTGGAGCAATATAACCAGTCATTTCACCCGAATAAATCATCTGATACATATCGCTTAATACAACATCAAATTTATATTCAAAAGAATTATCACAATTTTGTTCGACATCTTTAACTAATGTTTTTCCATCATGATCAGGATGTTTTTTTAATTCAGCATTAATCAACTCAAGTAAATTTTTCTTAGATATTGGTTGCATTTTTACCTCAAAAATAATTTTTATAAAGTCAATTGACTTTAACACTTTAACACTGTTACAGTTTTACCACTACAGCAAAATCTGTGGTCAGGCGTGGAAACCTGAAAAAACATCACAGGCGTAAATAAAAGTCGCCCATGCGGCTATTTTTTTGCGTAAAATTCAGCTTCTGCTGCACTATGGCAGGCTGAATAGGGTGCCCTTCTGGGCAGCCGTTCCTGTGATACGGTAAATTTCCACCCCTGTTCAGTCTGTCACCAATCTTTGTGGAAATTGCTTGGTGTCAGGTTTTAACTACTTGTCACAGGAAAAGCCATGAATAACTCATTTGCTTCTACGCATTCATGCACTCAAAATAACGTAAAAGAACACTCCCCTATTTACGACCTTCCAGCGTATCAACAACGCCAGCGTAAAATTAAACGCAAACAAATTCTAAAAAACATTTTAGACACCACCGTCTTCTTTTCAGCCTGTTCTGTAGTCTTCTCATTATTATTTTGGGGAATCTAAAGTCATGCCTAAAACTTTTTCACACCTCAAAAACACCTCTAAAGCACCTCTGTGTGCATATTCAAGTCAGTACTATCGCCCCGATTCTTTTTATTGGGGAGTACAGCCATGAATACACTTGTTCACATAGATGATGCAGTTTTTATTCAAGACCAACAGGTCAAAACTACCAGTCTAAAAGTGGCTAAGATTTTCAAGAAACGACATGACAATGTTGTACGCAAAATTGAAAGCTTTTTTGAGCCTAAAACACGTGACCTCAATTTTGAGGGCACGGCAAATATTACCCAAGAGTTTACGTCAGCCAACTTTTCGGCTCACGTACAAACCATTCAAGCTGGTGTCGTTCAGCGTGAATCAAAATACTTTGAAATGACCAAAGACGGCTTTATGTTTTTAGTCATGGGTTTTACAGGTGAAGAAGCGGCTCAAACCAAGATTGCCTACATCAATACCTTTAACCAAATGGCAGCCATGCTCTACAACCTGCATGGCCAGAATGAAAGCATCCATGTCGGTGCAGTGGTTCAGCTCAAATCAGGTGGCCCCATCTACACTGTAAGCCAGATCCACCATGACCAAAGTGGTTTTATGCAAGATGCAGAAGTCATTTGGCACAATAAAGCCACCCTCTGCCGTGACGTTTTACCTATCGCCTGTTTATCACTAGAAACCAAGAACATCATCGACAGTAAAATGTTGAATGACTTTTGGGCCAGTGTGAACAGTTACGGCCTGTACAAACTTAACCACAGTCGAAATCCAAATCTCCTGGCACTCAATATTTCCCAAATTTACCAGTGCATAGACGGCTTGCCGATGAAGTCCCAACTTTTCTCAATACTCATGCAGAGCCAAAATCCTCACCCAGTATTTATGCAACACAATAAATCTATCCATAGTGCGCTTTTGGCAAAGACCATAAAGTGTTGGCTCTTTAAACCTGTACCTTTACGAAGCTTGAGTTTTAGTTAAGTTCAAAATAGTGCTTAGATTTTTATACACTTTTTCACTAAGTCGCACACTATTTGATTAGGGTGCGTCATAATTTGACGCCACACCGATGTATAAGCGATGTATTAGTGAAGAAGTTTATCTAAAATATAGAGATAAATTTGGAGGGAAAATGACGGAAACAATTACAACAGACAATCAAGAAGAAATTTTAGTTGAGCTGACTCAATTAAAAGATTGTTTAAGCCTGTATAGCAAACTTACTGTAGCAAACGGTGAAACCATTTCACCAGAAGAAATGAATGCGTTCTTTAACTCCCTAAAGATGCAGGTTGAAGGTATTGTCAAAAAGGTTGAGGTCACTTTGCACTAACCTAAAGTCATCCTATAAAAATGCCGCTTTAAGAAGCGGCATTTGTTTGTGCGTAGGCTTTGGCCATGCCAATGAATCCAAGTTTGGCTTCTTCTTTTGTAGACCTAAAAGCCTCAAGCACCTGGTATTCATCTTCAGTCAGGTTAGCTAGACGCTGACCAAAAGTAATATAAAACGTGTCAAAACCTGATGCATGTAATGCTTCCAATTGGTTTTGATTCAGTGGATCTCCCTGCTTTTCATAACGGACAATAGATCCGACTGCTACCCCTAAAAGCTCTCCCATCGCGGGCTGTGTCAGCTTTAAACGCTTTCTTTCAGCCTTTAGTCGATTACCTCTTTCCAGCAACTTTCCATTTATCGACATTTTTACCCCAAATAGCCTTGTATCTTTCGATATTTCGTAATATGATGACTTTAACAGTTTAACACTGTTGATATATCGAAACTTTAAAAAAAGGTAACTCACATGTCTACAGTCCAAGAAAGTCGAAATCAAATGACTGGAGCGCATTTTACTCAGTCCGAAAAGGACTATATGCGTATCCATGCAGCTAAAAACCGCACGACTATTTCTAGTGTTATTCGCCAAGCCGTTACAAATGAATTGGCCAAAATTTCAGACCCTGAAAACCCATTTTTTCACCGCGAAAAATAACACCTAAGCATCTGAAAATGCTTAGAAGTTTACAATTTCATGCAAGAGTAAACAGAATGTTAACACTCCAAGAGTTATGTCAAAAGCGTAAAGCTCAAGTTGAAAATCGAAATGGCACTTCAGCTTTGCTCGTTCGTATTGAACAAATGGTTCAACTTCGTGGCAATCCTCGCTTTATTGCCGCACTCAAATTAAAAGGCTACATCGAAGCACTTTGCGATCAGAAACTGATGACACTTTCTGATGCAAATGACTGGTTAAAAATCGTAGAAACAAAATATCAAGGTGTAAATTAATGTCTGAATTGAAGCACCGTATAATTGAACGCCTTGAAAATACTTTTAAATTTAAAATAGTTGGCGAATGGTTCCGTGAAGGTATCTGCCCACAATGCAGTAAAAAAGAACTCTATACCCATGCACACAATCCACGTCTTGTGAAATGTGGCCGAATTGTTAAATGTGGTTATGAAGAACACGTTAAAGATATTTGTGAAGACTTGTTTAAAGACTGGTCTGAATATCACCCACAAACTGATACAAATCCGAATGCTGCTGCTGATGCATTCTTATCTGAAGGTCGTGGTTTTGATCTCAGCAATTTGATTGGTAAATATACACAGCAGTTCTACACAGACAAAGATACAAAACAATCTAGTGCAACGGTGCGTTTTAAGCTTGATGAAAACAATTATTGGGAACGCTTAATTGATCGTCCTGAACGTTTTGGCAATAAGAAAGCACGTTTTAACTATGGTTTTAAAAATGCTGGCCAAGCATGGTCAGTGCATGAATTAGATGAAATTTGTCGTCTAGGAGAAAAAGGCGAAGCGATCTGGATCACTGAAGGTATCTTTGATGCGATTGCAGTCAGTCAGTCAGGCATCAAAGCCATGTCTTGCCTGTCATGTGTGAACTACCCTGCTCAAAAGCTCAAAGCCATTGCTGACCGTTGTCATGAACTCAAAATTGACAAACCTCGTTTACGCTGGGCATTCGATAATGACTCTGCAGGTAAAGGCTACACAGTTAAATGGCATGAACGTTCACGCGCTGAAGGTTGGTCATCTACTGCAGCACAGCCACCATCAAATGGTGGTAAGAAACTCGATTGGAATGACCTATTTCAGTGGGACAAACTCAATCCTGATCAATTTCCAAAATATAAACATTATGGTGAATTGCTCATTGCTGAAACAGCAGAAGAAGCCGGTCTTTTAATTTACAACTTTCACGAAAGTCGTCGTCATAGCTTTTTCTACAATCACAAGTTTCGTTTGTATTGGTGGGAACTGGATTACGACAAATTCAACAAAGCATGTGAACACTTAGAAAAACGCAATATCGAAGCTGCTGAAGACGGTGGAAAAATTCTGACAGATAAAGAAATCCGTTCAAGTGCTTTACAGAATTGCTCTGCTGCTAAAGAAATTTGTAATGCCCAAGTAGATCCGCTGTATTTCCAACGCAACGAAATTACAGATGAGTCCTGGTACTACTTCAAATTGCAAAGCCCATGGTCTGAAACAAAAACCACGTTTACGGCAGATCAAATGTCTAGCAGATCTAAGTTTAAACCGCGTGTGATGTCTGTTATGTCTGGTGCAATGTGGACAGGAACAGATCAGCAACTAGAAACATTCATCAAGCGTACGACCGAACGTTTACGTGAAGTCAAAACCATTGATTACATTGGTTATAGCCGTGAATATGAAACTTACATTTTTGAAAAATTCGCTGTGCATAAAGGGCAAGTTATCCCCATTAACGAACATGACTTTTTTAAAGTAAAACGCAAAGAGATCAAAACCTTGGCAAACTCCCCTGCAATTACCATAAATCCCAAGCAAGAGTTCAATCCAAACTGGTGGAAAGACTTTTACCGTGTACGTGGTGCAAAAGGAATTATCGCCCTAGCATGGTGGATGGGCTCATATTTTGCTGAACAAATTCGTGCTGAACACAGTTCATATCCTTTCATGGAAATTGTCGGTGAAGCCGGTGCAGGTAAATCACGTTTAATCGAACTGATGTGGAAACTCTCTGGTCGTAAAGACTATGAAGGCTTTGACGCAAACAAATCTACAAACGTCGCTGTCTACCGTAACTTTGCACAGATTGCCAATTTACCGGTCGTACTCATCGAAGGTGACCGTAATGACGTGAACGGAAATACAGTGCAAAAGTCCAAATTCTCTTGGGATGAATTAAAAGACGCATTCAATGGTCGTGCAATTCGCTCTAAAGGTCTTAAAACCGCAGGGAATGAAACTTATGAACCACCGTTTCGTGGTGCCATCCTGATTTCACAGAACTCAGCAATTCAAGCATCTGAAGCAATTCTGACACGTACCTTGCACCTTTATTTCGACCGTAAAGGTCAGACATTGGAAACAAAACGTATTGTCGATGATTTGGACCGTATGGAACTTGAAGATGCCTGCACTTTTATGACGCATTGCCTGCGTAATGAAGACAAAATTTTGGAAACGTATAAAAACAGTTTGCAAAATATTGAAACTGAATACCACCAAATCGGGATTACTCATACACGTATTGCCCTATGTCATGCACAGGTTGCGGCACTCATCAATGCAATGGCACAGCACGTATTGCCAATTGACCTAGAAGAAGTGATTGAAGCACAAGAAATGCTTCAAAACATGGCACGTGAACGTGTTGAACAGCTGAATGGTGATCATCCTGACGTTGAAAAATTCTGGGACGTGTACGAATACCTTCAAGGAAACCGTTCACCAGACTTTGGTTTAAATCACCACAATGAAGATGCCCAAACGGTGGCCATCAACCTAAATGAAGTCTACAAAGTGGCTGCACGTAACTATCAGCAGCTGCCAGAAATCAACGAAATGAAAAAACTGCTTCGCATCAGTCGCAAATACAAATTCGTTGAAAGCAACAGACAGGTTTATTCCGACCGCTTCCCTGCAGATGACGTGGCAGCAGTTACCAAAATCCGTGAAACCTCAGGTAAACCAAGCCGAAATGTGAAGTGCTGGATCTTCACAAATCCAAATTTAGGTGCAAAGAAATGATGAAATTTTATAAAGTTATAAATGAAAAAAGTTTGGATGCCTACAAAAAATTGGTTTCAGAACACCTTGAGTTACGAGCAAATGCCGAATTGTTTGCAAATGAATATGATGCAGAGCCAATTATTCTTCAAGGCTCAGATTCTATTTGGTTTTGTGGAATAAAATTTAAAGACAATTCAAAAATTAATCGTGAAATTTGGACAAAACCAAGTCGTGAATATGGTCATTCATGGCTACGTGTTAAACCATTGAAAAAAAATCTTAAAGAAGAATTTGATGCTGAAAATAAAAAATGGGATCAGCTCCACTCTAAGTATTTTCCTAACGGAACGAGAGTGGATAAGAATTCATTTTATGCAACGTTAGGTCTAGATAGATCAAGTTTTTTCTTTGATTCGTTCAGCTTATTTGAGTTCCAAAGTGCGTTTTATATCAAAACCACAATTGATATGAAAAATGCTACTGAAATATTAGGATCAGAATATTTTTCCGCTAAAGAAGCGCATGAACTGGAGAAAAAACAATGAGGGGGGTAAACAAGGTTATTTTAGTTGGCTCACTTGGTGCCGATCCTCAAAGCAATAGCTTCCCAAATGGTGGTTCAATCTGCAATTTTTCAATTGCAACATCGGAAGTCTGGACCGATAAAAATACCGGTGAACGAAAGGAACAAACCGAATGGCACCGCATCGCCATCAAAAATCGCTTAGGTGAAATTGCCCAGCAGTACCTGAAAAAAGGTGCAAAGGTTTATATCGAAGGCAAACTTCGCACACGTTCATGGACAGATCAAAGCGGTCAGGAACGCTACACCACGGAAGTTCATGCAGAACAAATGCAAATGCTGGATTCAGCACCACAAGCAAATGGTTGTTAAGGGGAAATATGATGAAAACTATTAATCAAGTATTAGATACAAGCAAATTACATGAAGGGTATTTTTTGACGGTTGAAACATTTAATCGCGAAAAATTTTACCTTCCATTGAAGGAAGCGGAATTACAAACAATCAGTAAATTCGCACTGTCAGGAATGCATCGAAAAAAAGTTATAAAACATTTTATTTCTTGTACCTCAGATCAACCAAAAGATCATTTTTTACATATTGAAGATTGGATTAAAGACATTCTAAAAAATTCAACATCTGCATTTTTTACAGTTCAAATGGATCATTTTAATTTTGATGAAATTAATACACCTGTACCTTATTTAAAAAAGTTTTTCTTTAAGGTGACTCCATGAACGCTGCTCTGAATCAATTTGATTCAAGTTTTTTATTGGCCATGAAATATCAGTCTCCAGTGGTCACACTGGACGTGATCGTAAAGGACTTTTTACCGCATCTAAAAATTGAAACCGCAAAGAAGCGTGCAGCCATTCAAGACTTGCCCTTCCCGACGTTCAAGGCTGAAGAATCGAATAAAGCACCTTATATGGTGGCCATTGCTGACGTTGCACTTTGGTTAAACAAACAAAGTCAGACATCTAAACAAGATTGGAAAAATATGCACGCCTAACCGCGTGCATTGAGGGTAAAAAGATGGAAAATAATCCACAAAATATGTATCAAATGATCAGTTTAAAAGACTATTTGCCACCAATAGGTGAAAAGGTCTTAATTTACAGACCACATGCACATTTACAACCAGATCAAGATTCAAATTTCAAAATTGCCAAATATATTGGTGAAGGTATATGGATCGGAAGCTTTTTTAAACATGAAATAACTCACTGGTTACCATTAATAAAGCCCCTATAGGGGCTTTTTCTATCCTATTTCTAACCCATTTCTAACCAAAATATAAAAGCAAATAACCATTACAAAATAATATGTTACTTATCACACAATCATTTTCTAACTTTCATAACCTGCTTTTGCAATCTGCATTGCATCTTTAAAGTCTAAACGTTCACGACGGTTTTTCAAATTCACATAACGCCTCAAACTTTCCCAAGATTCATGCAAACTTACTTGTTGCATCTGGGGAATGGTCAAGCCATCTTCAGCCAATCTGGTAATACCTTCATGACGCAAATCATGAAACCGTAAATCGTCAATGCCTGTCATTTTTATCGCTTCACGCCAACGTGCAGCAAAAGATTTTGCATTCAATGGTAGAAGTACGGATGGATTTGCAGAATCTAAACGAAGCATACGGTCACGCACATCAGATTTCATAATTTCCTGAACAACCAATTCAGCCTTTTCTGTCACTAAAAAGGATTTATGATTCCCTGCACTACCATTAGGATTTTTTAAATCAAAAACTTTCCACTCATGATGATGACGGTCGTATTCATCTAAAAATAAACGAGTCAATTCATCTTCACGCCTGCAGGTATAGATGGCCAACCACATAATCAAATGCAAAGGCATAGACGTTTTACTTGTTTTCCATCGTCTATAAAAATAGTTGGTCAGCAATTGCAGTTCATTTGATGTCGCCAAACGGTCACGTTTCTTGGACTTAGTGATCACACGTGCATTTCGTAGACCTTTCATCGCCTGTTCCAGTTCAAAAAGATTTACTTTTTCTCCCCAAACTAAATCAGCATGGGTTAAAACGACTTTTAAGTACTGTAAATCCTGTAAAGCAGTGCTGGATTCAATCGGATCTGCTGCAATCTCTGGATAGCCTGAACGTCTTAAATATGTATGGTCCGTAAAATCTTTTCTAGTCAATTCACTGATTTTTACCCTTCCAATCGGCCAGTTTGTTAAATACCGCATTCCCATACGCTTGGAACGGCCAAAATCCACATTTTCTTTTAAATATTTTTCTAATGCTTCAGCAAGTGCCATACCCTTTGAAATATTTGCAGAAATCATCAATTCAGGGTTTGTTTCTAATTCATATTCACGTTTCTTAATCCATACTTCAGCCAATTTTCGTGTACTAAAGGTCTTAGACTCTGTAAAATTCGGCAAATCCTGACGCTTAACACGCACCTGTGCCCTGTATTTTTTCACACCAGTGGACAGAATTCTTTCTGTAACTGTACCCATAAATTTGCACCCTGACCAAAAACCCATTTCACGGTGCAAATATGGTGCACCGAAATACATAAATATGGGGGAATATGAGTAAAAATGCGAGTAAATGCAATATGCAAAATGTAGAGAAACCTTTGAAAAATCCTCAACTTATTGAAAACTCAATAAAACCTCGTATTTCCGTTGCACCGATGATGGATTGGACCACTAAAGATTACCGATTTTTTGCACGCCTGTTTAATCCTAATATCATCATGTACACAGAAATGGTTACGACTGGTGCAATTATTCACGGTGATGCCAAACGCCATTTAGATTTTAACCAAGAAGAACACCCTATTGTGTTGCAACTTGGCGGTTCTAATCCAAAAGATTTAGCTACCTGTAGCAAAATGGCACAAGACTGGGGCTATAACGAAGTCAATTTAAACGTCGGTTGCCCAAGTGACCGCGTACAAAACAATAAAATTGGCGCATGCCTAATGGCAGAACCTGACTTGGTTGCCGAATGTATTACCGAAATGCGCAATGCTGTCGATATTCCTGTAACCGTCAAGCATCGTATTGGCATTGATGACATGCAAACCTATGAAGAAATGTTGCATTTTGTCGATACTGTGGCCAAAACAGGTTGTGACAATTTTATTGTGCATGCACGGATTGCTTTACTCAAAGGTCTCTCTCCTAAAGAAAACCGTGACGTGCCACCTTTACGTTATGAAGATGTCTATCGTTTAAAACAAGACCGCCCGAATTTGCTCATTGAACTTAATGGGGGCGTAAAAACTTTTGCAGAAACCCAAGCACATTTACAACAGGTCGATGGCGTGATGATTGGTCGTGAGGCTTATCACAACCCCTATTTACTGGCAGAGCTGGGCCAATTATGGCAACTTAATGCCCCTGACCGTTTTGAAATTATGGCGCAAATGTTGCCTTATATTTCACAGCGTATGGCTGAAGGCGCGCCACTTTCAATTATCACCCGCCATATTTTAGGTTTATTTCAAAATCTGCCTGGTGCACGTAAATGGCGTCAGGCGCTAAGTGGCGGTAATGCCAAAACTTTAACCGATATTGAAAATGCCATTCAAAATATTCAAGAAGCGATGCAACGCACTGAAGACTATCTTCAAGAAAATCAAGTTTAAGTCGTTATCGCTAAAAATAAAAAACCAGTCTCTCCATGGACTGGTTTTTTATTTTTGAAACATGGAATTTTGATGTACATTAAAATCAACAAAAACTAGATAATGCCTTTTTTTTACGCACTTAAATTCCGCCAATGTACAAAATTATTGCTTATTGTAAATACTATGTCCTTGGTCTTTCACGGCAGCAATATTTTTACTTTGAAGTTTGGCTCGATCAAGCTGTCCAGCCTTAACCAAAGCACTGGTTTTATCAATTTCTATCACCAATTGATCAAATAATGTATCTGAACTTGGTGCTTTAAGATCTTTGGTTTTCAGTTTTACTTTTTTAGCATCCAAAGCAGCCAATTTCATCTGATCCAGTGCTTTCTGCGCATCTTTCGGATTCTCAGCTTTATTAAAGGCTTTAAAATTTTTGCCAAGCGCCTGCATATTATGTTCAAGTGTCTCGGCAAAACTTAGACTACTGAATGAAACCAGTGCAGAAAACATGGCGGTGGCTAAAGCTTTTTTGATCATGTGGATGTCCTTGTAAAGATCGTTTAAACCTATGGCTTGAGTGACGGTATTATTGTTTTTAGAATGTTGAATTCTAAGTCTTTAAAATAGATGAAAATCCATAAAAAAATGCAACGAAGTCGTTGCATTTTGGTTAAAGACTCAAGTCTTTAAAATTAAAAAGGTTTAATCGTGATCAAAGTCTTTTGCTTCATAATGTAAAGCATCATGCATGGCTTCGACCAATTGTTGTGCAATTTCCTGCTTCGAGGCTTTTTCTAAATCTCGTTTTTGCATGTGGTACTGCTCTGCAAAAAATACAATCATGGCATTTTCGTCCGATGCAAAACCAATATCGGCACGTGAAACGTCATTGCAGGCAATCATGTCTAATTTTTTTGCCACCAGTTTTCCAGCAGCGTATTCTTCAACATTACGTGTTTCAGCAGCAAATCCAACCATAAATGGACGCTTTTCTTGTTGCGCGATTGTCGCCACAATATCGGGGTTTTTGATTAAGGAAACGTTTAGCTCATCGCCTGCTTTCTTAATTTTATGCTCTGCTACTTCGGCCACACGGTAATCTGCCACAGCGGCTGTCGCAATAAAAACGTCACAGCCTTGATCAAGCAAACTCATACTTTGATCGAGCATTTGTACCGCAGATTGTACATTAATACGGCGCACACCATTTGGGGTATCTAGGCTAACAGGGCCAGCAATTAAAGTTACTTGTGCACCCGCCGCATAGCAAGAAGCCGCTAAAGCAAAGCCCATTTTCCCCGTACTGTGATTTGAAATATAACGAACAGGATCAATCGCTTCACGCGTCGGCCCCGCAGTAATTACCACATGCTTGCCAGCCAATAAACCAAATTTCTCAGCTATTGCGCGTTGTGCACGATGAAAATACCCTGTCACTTGTAAGGCTAAATCTTCAGGTTCAGGCATACGCCCCAAACCAACATCACCACAAGCTTGCACACCTGCATCGGGCAAAATGACATGTACGCCATCTTCAACCAATGTATTCAAATTACGTTGCGTCGCCTTGGCTGCCCACATTTGTTGATTCATAGCGGGTGCAACCCATACAGGTGCTTTGGTTGCTAAATATAATGTAGACAATAAGTCGTCGGCTAAACCCGCAGCAAATTTGGCTAAGGTATCGCAACTTGCGGGCGCAACCAAAAGTAGATCAGCCCAACGCGCTAATTCTATATGACCCATGCCTGCTTCAGCTTCTGGATCAAGCAACTGCGTATGCACAGGATTACCTGAAAGCGCTTGAAACGTTAATGGGGTAATAAAGGCTTGCGCCCCTTCAGTCATCACCACGCGAACATTAAAGCCGGCATCTTTTAGACGACGGACTAAAATGGCGCTCTTGTATGCTGCAATACCGCCAGTAACACCCAAGATAATGTTTTTGTTTGGAATTACACTTAAATCGAAGTTCACGAACAGGCTACCTATCTGTTGCAGTGGCGCTCACAATAGCATTAAATATGGCATGACCCAAGATTCAACTTGGAAAAACACCAACACTCATAATAAAAAAGTCTAAAAATAATGAATTTTTCAATCAAAAACTGGCCTGAACAAGAACGCCCTCGTGAACGCCTTCTACAACAAGGGGCGCAAAGCTTATCGGATGCAGAGCTTTTAGCCATCTTTTTACGCTCAGGTTCACAGCAACATTCCGCCGTTGAATTGGCACGACTACTGATTCAACATTTTGGTCATTTAAATCCTATATTGGATGCGCAATTAGAAGATTTAAGCCAATTTCATGGTATTGGCCCAACCAAATACGCTCAATTGATGGCAGTCAAAGAATTAGGGCGACGCTATGTCACCCAACATCTAAAACAAACGACGTTACAGCTAGACACATCCAAACAACTAATGGATTTCTTAAGATTTGAATTTTTAGCTGAATCTCAGGAAGTCTTTGGCGTTCTTTGTCTGGATGCCCATTTAAGAAAAATTAATTTTAAGAAACTCTTCTTTGGTTCAACCAATAGTTGTGAAATCTCCATCAATCAATTGCTTCGCTACGCCATTACACAACATGCGACGGCAATTGTGATTGCACATAATCATCCTTTTGGAAAACCTGAACCCTCTCAAGCAGACCTAGACCTGACCCAACAAATTCAACAGGCCTGTAGCCTGATCGATATCCGTTTAATTGATCATTGTATTATTTCTGCTGAAGGTTGTTTTTCATTTGCTGAGCACCGTTTAATTCATTCAGTTCAATCTACATAAAACTTGTATTGACAAAGGGTTAAGGGCATATGAAGATCGAGCACAATTGTAGAAGAATCTTAATCACATGATTGTGCGTGATCAACCCAATATTTTCAAAGTGCTCTTTTCATGGCGGGGGACTATTCTTCCCAAAATTTTACCGCCCTTGGGTGTGGTCATGTTGATCTCTGCCATTATTGGGGTTTTATCCTATATCGGCTATTTTAAGTTCCCTGAACTGCCCTTTGTTGGGTTCACCGTCATTGGGGTGGTTTTGTCTATTTTTCTGGGCTTTAAAAATAGTGCCTGTTATGAGCGTTGGTGGGACGCACGTAAATTATGGGGTATTTTAATTGCCAATTCACGGCATTTTGACCGTGACTGCCGGATGCTCAGCCAAGGTCGCCGTGAACGCGTTATTCAACATGTGATTGTTTTTGCGAATGTCTTACGCGACCGTCTGCGCCATCAAACAGCGAATCCGACTGAATTGGTAAAAACCAGTGGCATGAGCCAACAGGCTTTGACACAGCTTTATCAGCAGGCCAATGCGCCACAATACACTTTAAGCCTTATTCAATGGGAACTGATGCAAGCGCTTAAAGATGGTGAAATATCCGATATTATTTATACGCAAATGAATGATCACGTGATGGATCTAAGTATGGTACAAACAGGCTGTGACCGCATTGCAACCACACCACTGCCCTTTGCCTACTCCGTGCTATTGAACCGTACTGTATATTTTTTCTGTCTCATTTTACCGTTTAGTTTAGGTTCAACTTTAGGTATTTTTACACCCTTGTTGGTTGGCGTATTGGCCTATACCTTTTTAGGTCTAGATGCGCTCAGCTCAGAACTTGAAGAACCTTTTGGGACACAAAGTAATGATTTACCACTAGATTCAATGGTACGCACCATCGAAATTGAATTACTCGGCACATTAGGTAAGCCGACTCCGCCTCCAATTCAAGCGCAAGATAATAATTTGCTTTAAAAAGCCCATCTAACCTCCCTTTAAAAAGGGAGGAGTTTCCTTTCCTAAACAAGCCTCAAAGCACTGCTTGAAAGTGGAGCAAAAGTGCGTGTTAGAAAGAGGTATAACGAATACCAATAACTAAACAAAACTCTCCCAAATTCCCACCTGTCCGTCTTTAATCCGTGGAATATTACCTAATTTAATCCATGGCATATTGTCACCATGAAAATCACTACCAACCGATATTTTTAAATTAAATTCTGCAATCATCCGATCAACCATCTGGCGGGTGCCAAGCTGTTCAATGACAGGTGGAAGCTCTATCGCATCACCACCAAACTGCGCAAAAATTTCAATTAAATAACGCACATTGGTCGCAGATAAATCATACCGTGTCGGATGAGCCAAAACAGCATAACCTCCACTTTCATGAATCACACGAATGGTGTCTTCTAGTCCTAAACCATCAAACTTAACATAGGCTTTTTTGCCTTCTTTAATATATTTATCAAAGGCCTGTTGCACACGACTGACATAGCCTTTTTCCATCAAGCTTCTAGCAATATGGGTACGGGTCACGCGGTCAGGGATATTGTCAACTTTCGCAATAACATCTGCATAAATATCTTCACCAATAAGCGGGATCAATAAATCGCAAATTTGTTTAGCGCGAATTGCTCGGATTTGTTTTTGTTGCTCTAAAAGCACCAAAAGTGGTGCAGGGTTTTGCATGTTTAACGCAACAATATGCACCCCATAAGTCTTATTGGTTGCGGGTCGCGACCATTGACTGGAAATTTCTACACCTGAAATCAGCTGTATGCCTAATTCTTTGGCAATCTCTTCAGCTTGAATTAAGCCATCCATTGTATCGTGATCAGTTAGCGCAAGGGTATGAATGCCAACTTCATTGGCCGCACGCACTAGCTGTTCTGGAGACAAAGTTCCATCAGAAATATTACTGTGTGTATGTAAATCTACGCCGTGCATCACTTATACTATGTCATTTATTTGATCAGATACCAGATACTCTAACATGAAAGCACTTTTAGACTTTGTGCCCCTCATTATTTTCTTTTATTTATATAAAACTGTAGACCCAAAAGATACTGAGCACCCACTATTACAATTGATCGGCTCCGCAGGCGGTATCGATAACAATAATATTCTGGTCGCCACCACGGGCCTGATTATCTCTATGCTGGTGGTTTACGGTGCATTATTTTTTATCCAAAAGTTTCGTTTAGACAAACAGCAATGGATTGTGTTGTTTATGACCGTCATTTTTGGTGGCATTACCTTAATGCTCAGCGATGATTTTTATATCCGTTTAAAAGCAGTTTTACTTAATTTAGTCTTTGCGGGTGCTTTTCTGCTCTCGCCTTGGTTCGGTAAAGAACGAAAACCGCTCATTAAACGTTTATTTGGGCCTGTACTAGATTTAACCGATCGTGGCTGGATCAAACTCAACTATGCTTGGGCTGCCATGTTTGTCGTCATGTCCTGCTTACATATTTTCTTTGCATATCTTTATGCAGGCGGAAAATATTGGGGTGAATTCACTGCATTTGGTGACATGATTGTGATGTTTTCCTTTATCATTATTCAGTTTATTGTATTGCGCAAATACTTTAAGACGTCTGAATAAAATTTTTGGTAAAAACTCGAGAAATAACATGCCATTATTCGTTGTAACCTGTACAGATAATGAAGGTACAGTAGAAAAACGCCTTGCCATACGTCCTCAACATGTAGCACGTTTACAAAAATTAGATGATGAAGGTCGTTTGGTGGTTGCGGGTGCAATGCCAAAAGACCCAAGTAATCCTCAAGCGGGTTTTTATGGCAGTACCATTATTGTCGATTTTGACAGCCGTGAAGCTTTAGATGCATGGTTACAAGATGAACCATTCCTTAAAGAAGGTGTTTACAGCCATATTGATGTAAAACCTTTCAACAAAGCGTTTCCAAAAGGATAAGTGACATGCGCGCCGTTGTTTCCAGCTTTCTGGGCCTATCATTACTTTGTTCTTCCGCTTGGGCAGTTGAAACTGTTCCAGCTCCCGCTGTAGCCCCTGCTGCGCAAGCAACGACTGCAATACCTCCACCACAAACCCTTCCAGCCAACAAACCAAGAATCTTACCTGAAACTGTGTCGGCGAATCCTAATGCCCTTCTTGCAGAAGACAAAACGCTGACCGCTGAACAATTGGTCAAAAATAAAGCGCTGCAAGAAGCCAAAGTTAAAGCTTTAGTCAAAGACCAACATTCACGTTTGCAACAACTGGAAAAAGCCAATTTAGATGCTTTGGCACACAATCAAGAGTTGCAACTCAAAAATGACAGTCTCGGTGTACAAGTTCAGGTCTTACAAAGCGAACGCAGTGCACAAATGTTTCTCTATGGCGCGGCTACCATTGCTGTAGGGGTATTTATGGGCTTTCTTATTGCCAGTTACCTCTATACCAAACGCCGTCGTCAATGGTAAAACGAACTGCTTCAATTTTATGTAAAAGGCTGAGCTGTGGTTGATGTAATTCGAACTGCTGAACTTGATTGGCAAGTTATTGATGGCATAGAGATTCCTATCTCTAAACAATTTGGTGATAGTTATTTTTCTAAAGACAATGGCTTGCTCGAAACTCGCCATGTTTTTTTAAACGGTAATGATTTGCCTGAACGGCTGGCTCAACTTCAAAATTTTGAATATTTCAGTGTGGGCGAAACAGGTTTTGGTACGGGTCTCAACACCTTAGCCCTTTGGCAACTTTGGCAACAGGTGCGCCCTGACAATCACAGTCGTTTGCATGTGATTTCTGTGGAAAAATTCCCACTGTCTAAAACCGATTTAATTCGCGCACTAAATGTATGGCCAGAATTGCAACCTTTGGCCCAGAAACTCATTGAGAATTATCCGCTTCCAATCGCAGGTTGTCACCGCTTGTCATTTCCTGATGAGCGCTTTTCTTTAGATTTATGGTTAGGCGACGCGCATGACGTATTTCCTATGATGGAAAAAAGTCATAAGGTAAATGCGTGGTTCTTAGATGGTTTTTCACCTGCGTGTAACCCAGAAATTTGGGAAGAAAATGTTTTAAAGAACCTTGTACAACTCTCAGCGGTCGGCACGACGTTCACCTCCTTTAGTGTTGCAGGTGTACTCAAACGTGGTTTAAGACAACATGGCATCACTATTTTTCGTCCACGCGGTTTTATGCATAAACGTGAAATGCTCAAAGGGATTTGGTTGGAAGAAAAGCCAACTGAACCCTTGATTGCAGATCGTCCGCTACAACAAAAAACAGATATCAAACCGCAGTCCATCTTTCAACAACGTCAAATTGCAATTATTGGCGTAGGAATCGCAGGTTTAAATTGTGCATGGGCATTGGCTCAACGTGGCCATCAAATCACGCTCTATGACAAAGTAGCACCTCTTGCAGGGGCATCGGGCAATCCTATGGCTGTCTTAAACCCACAACTTTGTTCCATTCAGCAAAATCCTGAACATTTAATGACCGCAACGTGGCAGTATGCAAACCAATATTATGCCAAGTTTGAAGCATTTCGAGCGATTCAAATTCATCAAATGGCATTGAAAGACGCAGAAGAAAAACTTTCTTTAGCCGATCAATATCCAGACCATGTTCTGTATGCAGAATCTGCATCGGCAATTGGGCTAAAAACCCAGTTTTCTAATCTGAACCTCAGCTATGCTGGTGCTGTATCGCCACATCAGCTGTGTGATCAAATTTTGCAACATCCGCTGATTCGGTATCAACAAGCCGACATCACTCGCATTCAAAGTACAGACTGCGTTCAACTGTTTAGTACAGATCAATTGCAGGGAAAATATCATCACGTCATTATTTGTGCATCCCATAACAGTGGTCAATTTACACCGCAATATCCATCCTTAAAACCAATTCGTGGGCAAGTGAGTTGGGTCAAAAATGCAGAAAATAGCTTAAGTCCCCAAAAAGCCTATAGCTATGGTGGTTATTGCATGCAACTCGATGCAGAGCATTTAATCCTGGGTGCATCTTTTCACCCGAATCGGGTAGATGATGAGGTGCTTTTAGAAGACCATGTGCATAACTACCAACTAATCCACAATGTCTTTCCAGAGTATGCGCAATCCTTAGCACCACCTGAAACATGGCAAGGGCGTGCATCATTACGCGCACAAAGTCCAGACTACTTCCCTGTGCTAGGAAAACTACAGGATGATCAGGAAATTTATACCCTTGCAGGCTTAGGCTCGAAAGGTTTTTTATATGCACCGCTGTGCAGTGAAGTACTGGCATCACAAATTTTGAATGAAGCATGTCCAATTTCTGCATCATTATTCAAAAAATTGAGTACACAAAGATTTAAAAAGAAAGTGAAACCGAAAAAACCTTATTTTAAGCCGACACTGTAGATGGTTGCACCAATCCAAACTTTTTTGATTTTTATTGCAGAATTATTTTAGGTGCTTAATCTTAATGCTTAAATAAATATCATTAATAAAAAAGCGCCTTACGGCGCTTTTCCTACTTTAGCTTATTTACCTTGCTCTAAAGGTAAACCTGCATCACGAGCAGCACGTGTACCGCCCATCAGAATGACATATTCGCGTGAGCTGTCGAGACCCTCTAATTTTTCAGCAGCACGCGGTGCTTTACTTCCGCCACCACATAAAATGTAAATGGGTTGATCCGTTGACACCTGAGTTAGGCTGCTTTCTGAAAGATCACCGATTGGCTGATTAACAGCACCTTTAACGTGTGCTTCAGAATAAGCATTTGAATCGCGTACATCCCAGATAATCGCATTTTCTGGGAACTCAAATGTTGTAATTTCTTGCTTACGGATCATTGTGCACTCCTTTGATATAAACAACACTTGGCAAATGAAGAAAACATCCCTAGCATCTCAGATATTCTTTCCCTTTGTAAAGGTTAAACTATGCCATCTTTAGATATTGTTTCAGAATTAGAGATTTTTGAAGTAAATCATGCAGTTCAAAACACGCAAAAAGAAATTGCGACACGCTTTGACTTCCGCGGTCAAGACGTTTCGATTGAACTGAGTGAAAAAAACAAAGAAATTAAAATTTCAGCTGAAAGTGATTTCCAGTGCGAACAAGTTTATAGCATGCTAGAAGGTCATTTCTTTAAACGTAAAGTTGATATTCAAGCTCTTGATCCACAAAAAATGACTGCTTCGGGTAAAAATATAATTCAAGTCATTAAACTCAAAGATGGACTTGACTCAGATACTGCGAAAAAAATTAATAAGGCCATTAAAGAAAGTGGCATCAAGGTGCAATCTTCTATTCAAGGCGATAAAATCCGAGTTACGGATAAAAAACGCGATACATTGCAACAAATTATGGCGTTCTTAAAAGAACAGCAATTTGGCGTGCCTTTACAATTTAACAACTTTAAAGATTAAGGCAGGCATCCTGCCAAGCAGAGGAATACATGGCACAGCGCAATCGCTTATCTAAATTGGTTCAAAGCACCACGAAATTTCCACACGGTATTCGCACTACCTTGTGGTCTAAGGCCTTTGGACGCATTGTCCCTATGGTTGGTACTGCAAAGATTCGTTATGAGGCTGTGAGCGCTTCTAGCGTGACCGTTCGGCTAGCGAATCATAAAGCTATGCAAAACCATATTGGACAAGTCCATGCCTGTGCCATGGCCCTCATTGCGGAAACGGCAACTGGCTTTGTTACCGCCATGAATGTACCCGACAGCTCTATTGTTCTCATTAAAAGCTTAAAACTAGACTTTAAACGCCCAACCAAAGGGGCAATCAAAGCGATTGCCACTTTAACGCCAGAGCAACAGCAAATGATGCAAAATACCGAAAAAGGTGAAACATTGGTTGCTGTCACCGTTACAGATGAATCAGGTGAAGCACCGATTCAATGTGAAATGCTGTGGGCTTGGCTATCTAAAGCTCAGTTAAAAACTCGCACGTGATCAATGTAAATAAAACTTACCGTTAGGTAAGTTTTATTTTTTAAATACAGCTTCCACACCAAATCGTATGGCCTTGTAAATACATTAAGCTTAAGCCCGATGATGAAAAAATAATTATCACATCCTGATTGTTGCTCTCCATCCCCGCTTTTATCTACCTATAACTAAAACCCTACCGATAACAACAAAAGCGTAGCACATAGTAAAACATTGAGATATTCAGCCAACTATTCCAGCTAAAATCAAACTCGCAATATCATGTTTTAAAATTTTAAATTTCTATATAAAAACAAAAGGCCAGTTTAAAACTAGCCCCTTAATTCACACATCAATTGATTAAACACTTGTTGCAGCAAATTTCTCTTTTACTTCATCTGGAATGTAGCGTTTAGCACCTTTCACATCGACGGCAACAAAGGTAAATACGCCTTCAGTAACACGAATTGGATCACGGGAACTGTCATGACTGTCCCATACTTCAATTTGCATTTGAATCGAGGTATTACCCACTTTTAAAATTTTGGTATAGCAACTAATCACATCGCCCACTTTTACAGGAACCAAAAATGTCATTTGGTTAATGGAAATAGTGGCACAACGCCCTTTACTGAAGCGTTCTGCGTGAATAGCTCCTGCTAAGTCCATTTGTGACACAATCCAGCCACCAAAGACATCACCACTCCAGTTGGTATCTGCCGGCATGGCAATGGTTTGGAGGGAAAGGGTTCCCTCCGGTTTTACATGAGAATCTGACACTTTAACTCCGAGCCCTTATTTACTTTTGGCTAGTCAATTGTTGATCTAGCCATTGTTGCAACTCACTAGATCGTAGCGCACCACTTACTCTAGCCACTTCAGTGGTTTTATTCATGAAGACTAGCGTTGGGATACTTCGAACATTAAACGCGCTACTTAGACGCGGGTTTTCTTCGGTATTAATTTTAGCAAAGACCACATTCGGATACTGTTTAGCGACTTGTGCAAAATGTGGCGCCATCATTTTACATGGCCCACACCACTCTGCCCATAAATCAATCAAAACAGGTAAATCACTGTGGGTGATAAAGCTACTAAAATTTTGTTCATTCAGCTCAATAGGTGCAAGCGGAATTAACGCTTGATGACATTGTCCACAAGTCGGACTTTCTGCCAGTTTTTCTTCAGGTACGCGATTTTTAGCGTTACAGCTTGGACAAACGACAATCATTTAGCCAACTCCAATGTGTTGATTTAAAAATTCTAATTGAACCGACACTGCTTTTTCAAACCATTTTCCATGATAAATATCAAAATGTTGCATTTCCCATTCATGATATTCAACATAAGGCGCAATATTGGTCGCTGCTTCACGGCTGATTTCTAAAGGAATTAAACTGTCATTTTTAGATGCAATATATAAAACAGGAACAGCGATACGTCTTAAATTTTGAATTGGACGGTAACGAATGAAGTTAAAAAAGACTCTGGCTGGAATCTCACCGCTCCAATAATAATCGGGATGAATAATCGATTGATAACCTTGGTAGGCATCGGCTGTTGGAACAAAACATAACTCATTTTCAGCCACAATAGGCAATGTTCGAGGCAACATACCAACCTTCGCCCCCATATAATCTTGGCTCGAAACTTTTAAGGCTTTAGACAGCATCTGCAAGGGATACTGTTTTGCACTTTCAGCACCATCAACAAAGGGATTATGTGCCATCACGGCTTGAATATTTTTATTTTCCGAAGCCATTTCCAATACATAGCCTGCACTTAAGGAAATCCCCCACAATACAATTTTACGGTTATCAATCGACTTTCGCTGGGCAACATGCATAAGCATGGTATGCCAATCGTCCAACTGAGCTTGTAGGGAAACCAACTCTCTTGGTCGTCCCGTACTTCCGCCCCAATAACGATAGTCGAATAAGACCACAGCATAGCCGGCCTGTGCATAACGTTTTGCAAATTGAATCAATTTAAACTGACGTAAACACGCTAGGCCATGAGCCATTATAATCACGCCAGGTTTATGTTCTGTTTTGGGTCGATAAAAATCGGCAGCAATCACATCCTGCCCACTTTTTACATATAGAGGCTCAACCGTATAAGCGTGCATATGCACTCCATGTATTATTTTATGGTTGTAATCATTTATAAAAAATTCAATACATCAAACGCATATTAATGCTTAATGCTATCATAAAGAATAATCTTATTGTCTCAATTATGGAGTGACAGAATGAGCGAAAATGTGGGCTTTGCCGGTCAAATTAGTCCAGAACAAGTTGTTCAAGTAGCCGAAAAAGGCTTTAAATCGATTATTAATAACCGTCCAGATATGGAAGGTGGCCCAGAACAGCCTACTAGCGCACAAATTGAAGATGCGGCTCGTGTTGCTGACGTAGATTATGTTTATCAACCTGTGGTTGCAGGCCAAATTACTGAATTAGATGTACGCGCTTTTGCCAATCATTTTAATGAATTGCCAAAACCTATTTTAATGTTCTGTCGTTCAGGCAATCGTTCAAACAACTTATATCAGCTGGCAAAACAAATGGATTTGCTGGATGACTAAGCTTTTCTTACAAAGCTGTCTACTCAGTCTAGCCGTGTTCAGTACGTCATCAATGATGGCGCAAACTAACAGTACAGCACTCAATCATCATTTGAGTGTGGCTGGACAAATGACCGCGGAAAAGTTTGCCTTGCTGTTAAAGCAGCAAGGTTTTAAATCCATTATTGTCAATCGTCCAGATCAGGAACTTGGCAATGTGGTGACGGTCAATGAACTACGTACTATTGCTGAAAAATCTCAAGTTAGCGTTATTTATCAGCCAATAACCAGTGGTAAAACTTATCCTACAGACATTATTGAATTTGCTAAGTATTATAATGAGTTACCCAAACCCATCCTTATGATATGCAGAAGTGGTTCGCGCTCTTCTGCTCTTTTTAATCAAGCAAAAGCTCAGGGCTTATTACATGAATAAAGTTTTATTTCTTCTACTCTGCACGCTCGTATTCACAGGATGTAGCTCAATGAATGTCCGTCCGACTGTTGGTGTCAGTATTGGAACATCCATTTAGCTCTTTCTTCCCTTAATCAATAAAACAGTGTCTCAGTGCTGTTTTGATTTTCAAGTACGGTGTTACATAATCATTTAATAGATAAAGTTTTATTCTTTAAATTCCAGATTAAGCTTGATTAATAGTGACTCAATTTTGTTGTGACTTTATGTAAATATCTACCTAAAAGATATTGGCTAATGTTAGCTTGATTCAAAATGAGCGGGGATACTTATGTACGACATTATTATTATTGGCGCTGGAACAGCAGGAATTTCTGCATATAAAGAAGCGGTAAAACACACCCAAAACCTCCTCATTATTAATGATGGTCCTTGGGATACAACCTGCGCACGGGTGGGTTGCATGCCAAGTAAGGTACTCATCTCAACTGCGAATCGTGTTCATGAGATGCACCATCTAGATGGTTTAGGTTTAAGTGCACAAGTCAATATTGATACATCTAAGGTCATGCAACATGTCCAACAACTTCGTGACCGCTTTACACGTGCCACCTTAAAGGATGTCGATGCATGGAAAGCTGAGCACAAAATTTCGGGTCGCGCAGAATTTATCAATGCCAATACCATTCAAGTCAATGAAAAACAATATCAGGCCAAACACTTCATTTTAGCTGTGGGTTCAACACCAACCATTGATGAAAAAATGAAAGCGGAACTAGGCACACGCTTAATTACCTCAGATCAAATCTTTGAGCTTGAACAATTGCCTCAAGCACTGGCGGTCATTGGAAGTGGCGTCATTGCGATTGAACTCGCTCAGGCTATGCATCGTTTAGGCGTAAAAACCGATATTTTTGCCCGTAGTCGCAAAGTGGGTACTCTAGTAAGTGCTAATATGCAAAAACTGGCACAAGATGAATTAAGCAAAGAACTGAATCTTCATTTTGAAACATTGCCAACCGAATACAAAAAAATGCTCAATGGTGTTGAATTAAAATATCAGGAAAATGACCAGCAACACCTACTTAATGTAGATTATGTTTTGCTAGCAACTGGCCGTAAATCTTTATTAAATACACTGAAGCTAGAAAATATTGATGCTCAATATCAAGATCTAAAAAATTTACCAGTAGACCCAACAACAAAGCAACTTTCAAATCATTCAATTTATATCGTGGGAGATGCTCACACCAACGCCCCGATTCAACATGAAGCAACACATGAAGGACGTATTGTCGTTCAAAGTTGTTTAGAGCATAAAAAACCTAAAAATGTAAAAATATTAACACCTTTAGGGATTATTTTTAGTTCACCAGAAATGGCTTCTGTTGGCAAGAATGTGAAACAACTCTTAGATAAAAAAATAGAATTTGTAACAGGTTTTGTCGATTATTCAAAGCAAGGACGTGCAATTGTAAATGCAAAAAACCAAGGGGCTGTTGAGGTTTATATCGATAAAACGTCAAGAAAAATACTAGGCGCTGAACTCTTTTGCTATGAAGCAGAGCATCTCGCTCATTTGCTTGCATGGATGGTCAATGAATCACCTACAGTTGATGACCTGTTAGATAAACCGTTCTATCATCCAACATTAGAAGAAGGGCTAAGAACAGCATTAAAACATGCGCGTCGTCAGCTTGACTCTTAAGTATTTTCTATCTTTTAAATATTCTTTGATAATTATTTTTTTATGATTAAGCTGTTCTCAACAGGCTTGATCATTTCTATTCCAATCCTGAGGGTTTTCTTTATAGCGCATATCTCTCCGCTACGCGCTATAAGGGTCAGAAAGAGAAGTCAATTCCCAATTTTTCAGTCACTTATTCATACAAACTGAACATTTTTAACTAAGATGTGTCCTCATTTCATTTAATGAAGTTGATTAGTCCTTTATTTTTATTTATTTCCTGCATAAAAACCCCCCTCAGTCTTGTGACTGAGGGGGGTTTTTAGAATTAATGAGCTGGCGATGACTTACTCTCACATGGGTAACCCCACACTACCATCAGCGCAAAGAGGTTTCACTTCTGAGTTCGGGAAGGGATCAGGTGGTTCACTCTTGCTATTGTCGCCAGCACAACTGTTTATGACTACTCGCTATGGTCTTAATTACGTTGCTTACGCTTCGTTGTGCCTAGCTTTGGT
>NZ_MBDL01000012.1 GCF_001707755.1 Acinetobacter celticus
CCCGCCACGACCACGACCACCGCCATCACGACCACGACCGCCGCCATCACGACTACCGCGTGCAGGAGGTGGAGATGGCTCAAGTCCTTCAATTTCAGATACTTCTAAACGAGCTTCTAAGTAATCTTCTAGCGCACGAATTTTACCGCGTTCACGGTAAGTCGCTAAAGTGATTGCTTTACCAGTACGACCTGCACGACCTGTACGGCCAATACGGTGTACATAGTCTTCGTTCTTCATAGGAAGACCGAAGTTAATTACGTGAGAAATAGTTGGTACGTCTAGACCACGTGCCGCAACGTCAGTTGCAACTAAGATTTTTGCACGACCTTCACGAATACTGCGTAAACGACGGTTACGTACAGTTTGTGGCATAGCACCATGAAGTGCGACAACAGAAAGACCCGCTTCAGCTAGCTCTTCAGCCAACATGTCCGTATCTTCTTGAGTTGAAGCAAATACAACTGCTTGATCTACATCTTCACCACTTAACCAATGTGTAAGCAATTTTTTCTTATGCTCAAAACCATCAGTCCAATGAAGCGTTTGCGCAACATCTGTATTTGTAGAATGTCCTGTTTCAATTGCAATACGCACAGGATCATTCATCATGCGTGAAGCAAGACTAATAATACGTGGAGCAAATGTTGCAGAGAACATTAATGTTTGTTTACGATTTGCAGCCAATTCACTAATTGCTTCTAGGTCATCAGAGAAACCTAGATCAAGCATACGGTCAGCTTCATCGACAATTAAAGCATCAACTAAATCTAGTTTAATTTGACGACGGTTTACAAGATCAAGTAAACGACCTGGAGTCGCTACAACAACTTGTGCACCTTTTAATTGTTGAATTTGCTTACCAAAAGGCATACCGCCCATAATCGCAGCAACACGTACACCTTTCATGTGACGTACTAATGCAATTGCATCTTGGCAAACTTGCTGTGCAAGTTCACGAGTCGGTGAAATAACCAAAATATTTGGTTGAGTCACAGCTTTCATACGGTCTTTAAAAGGAACTAAAGTATCGTCTTGACCCGCTAAAGCATTTAATGTTGGGAGTAAAAATGCAGCAGTTTTACCAGAACCAGTTTGGCTTGATACAAGAAGGTCTTTACCTTCCATAGCCGCAGGAATAGATTGTTCTTGCACAGGAGTCGGCGTAGTAAAACCAAGAGTCTCAAGTGCTTGTTGTAGAGAATCGTCTAAAGAAAAATCAGCAAAAGTTTTGCTCATAGAGTATGTCACCCTAATGTGGGTGCTCCATTAAAATAAAGTCAGATGGACATCGGCAAAAAGCGGCACAGCAATAAACGCTGAAAAATATTGAATCAGCGGCGATCCGAGAACGACGATGCGTATAACGCACACATGATTACAGCCGCAACCTGAAGGAATCGCTTAAGCGATTGGGTGGGGCGCGAAATAGTGTCCTCTCTTTGGACCGGACGCGCATACACAATATAGAAGAGAAATGTTCAGGTAATGAACGAAATTTAGTGCGTGGGCGGATTATAGCAGGATTTTTAACAATGTCACGTGGTTTTATTGTTTTTTCCTATTTTTGTGGTTTATTTTTTATAACCTATGAATTTCATGGTGTTTTTTATACAAAAATATTTATGTGTTTATGGTTCGTATAAAAATACTTGTTCTATTTCGGACATTTTTATCACTCAACAGCAGTTCCCTCTTTTTTGTTCTTAGATTCCCACCTATAACAGTAATAAAAAAACCCTCAAAATTTGAGGGTTTTCATTTCATCTACAAGCAAATCAATTATTTTGCTGCATCGCCCCAAGCAGGAACGACAGTTTTCATCAGTGGTTTAAGCATTTTCATAGAACATGCAATCACTTGACCATTGTCCATAGAGTTTGATCCACCACGTGCATCAACCACTGTACCACCCGCTTCTTTCACAAGTAGTTCACCCGCTGCGATATCCCATGGTTTTAAACCCAGTTCAAAATATGCATCATAACGACCTGCAGCCACATAAGCCAAGTCTAATGCTGCAGAACCTGAACGACGGAATTGTGCACCAGCTTCTGTTACGTTTAACAATGAGTCAAAATGGTTTTTTGCATAAGAAACCACTTCGCCATTACGTATTTTACGAAAAGCATGGCCCACACCCATAAAGGTATTTTCTAAGCTATCTTTTACATTTACACGAATACGACGTTGATTCATCATTGCACCGCGACCACGGCTTGCAGAGAATAATTCGTCTTTTACAGGATCGTAAATCACACCATGCTGCGTAACACCTTTGTGTTGCACTGCAAGTGAAATACAGAAATGTGGAACACCATGAATAAAGTTTAATGTGCCATCAAGTGGATCGATAATCCAACACCAGTCAGCATCGTGACCATTGCCTTCTTGTAGGCCAAACTCTTCACCAAGGAAGCTGTGATTCTTATAGCTTTTTTTAAGCGTTGCAATCGTTAATTCTTCTAAATAACGATCTACACGTGTCACAGGACCATCAATACCTTTTTCTTCAACTTGCAGATCGAGTTTATGACGATTTTGATGCGCTTTTAAAAGTTCTTGACCAACTAACTGAGCCGCACGCGCAGCCATAACCACCATAGGTTCCATTGAACACCCACTACAAATTTAAAGAAACTGATAAAGAATAATGCATAAAAGCCCGCACATTTTAGCAAATATGCAGGCTTTTAGGGAAAAAATGTTTCTAAATTTTATAAACAGCTTATGGTGCAATATTTATTACTTTCAACCATGCATGTTCAATTGAATTTTCAATACCTTGCGCATCTAAACCTGCTTGTTGCAACATTTGACCATGTGTCGCTTGGTGAAGGAAGTTATCTTCCAGACCCAAATTACAAATAGGTTTGACAATATGTGCTTTGGCTAAGTATTCATTTACTGCACTGCCCGCGCCCCCCATGATGGCGTGTTCTTCCACCGTCACAAACAAGGCGGTATTGTCCGCGATGGTATCAATGAGTTGCTCATCAAGCGGTTTAACATAACGCATATTGATAACACGCACTGCAACATCATGCTGTTTTGCAAATGATTGCGCTGCTTGTAATGAAGCATGTACCCGACTACCAAAAGCTAAAACAGAAATATAGTCATCGTATTGTTCATTATAAACGGCTAAAACTTCTGCTTGGCCAATGTGCATTTCAGTCAATTGACTGTGTACTTGTACACCTAAACCATTGCCACGCGGATAGCGCACAGCCGCTGGCCCATTATATAAATAAGCCGTATGTAACATTTGTCGGCATTCATTTTCGTCTTTAGGTGCCATAATGACCATGTTTGGAATAGTACGCATATAGGCATAATCATAAGCACCCGCATGCGTTGGGCCATCTTCACCCACAAGACCTGCACGATCTATGGCAAAAGTGACATCCAAATTTTGTAACGCAACATCATGCACCAATTGGTCATAACCACGTTGCAAAAATGTTGAGTAAATAGCAACCACTGGTTTTAAACCTTCGCAGGCCATACCTGCAGCCAAAGTCACTGCATGTTGTTCTGCAATAGCAACATCAAAAAAACGTTCAGGATACTGTTTGGCAAAAGTGACCATGCCCGAGCCTTCACACATTGCCGGTGTTACCGCCAACAAGCGTTCGTCTTGTGCCGCTTCATCACATAACCACTGCCCAAAAATATCTGAATATTTCGGTGCAATTTGCACAACAGCAGGTGCATTAATTTTAGTAATGGCGTGGTATTTAATTTGGTCGGCTTCTGCCGGCGCAAAGCCTTTGCCTTTTTTGGTATAAACATGAATAAGGCGTGGGCCAGAACGCTTTTTCAGCGCTTCAAATACATGTGCCAACTGATTGACATCATGACCATCAAATGGGCCAAAATAATCAAAACCAATGGCTTTAAAGACATTGTCAGCGGCATCAGTCGCAGATTGATGCAAGCGTGAGTTATACGTCCACTTTGGATGTGGCTGCACAAACGCTTCGCCATTTTTAGAAATACTAATGGATTCGCCACGTTCCCAAATAGCAGCCAAGTGTTTGGCAAAACCACCTGTGCTACATGAAATGGACATATCATTGTCATTTAGCACCACAATTAAGTCAGCATTGTGTGCCACAGCATCATTCATAGCTTCAAAAGCCATACCCGCTGTCATGGCGCCATCACCGACAATAGCCACGACTTCACAGGGCTGTTTTTGATAACGGCGTGCCAAGGACATACCAAGACCCGCAGAAATTGCCGTAGATGAATGTCCAACCCCAAATGTATCGAATTCTGATTCGTCACGGGCTGGAAACGCAGCAAGACCATCTTTAGCACGAATCGTAACTAACTGTTCACGGCGTCCAGTCAAAGCTTTATGTGGATAAGCCTGATGACCCACATCCCAAATTAAGCGGTCATGTGGTGTATTAAAACAATAATGTAATGCAACGGTCAGCTCAATCACACCTAAGTTTGCACCAAAGTGTCCACCACTTTGTCCCACCGCATATACAATGAATTGACGCAGTTCGTCCGCCACTTGCTCAAGCTGACTGTGTTGAAGCAAACGGAGTTGCTGTGGATGATCAATGGTATCCAGCAACGGTGTGTTCGGGCGGTGAGACGGTATTTCTGTATACAGCATAATGTGGCAAAGCCTTCTAAAGCCTGGCAAATCCTAAGCTAGGTCAAATGGAGATCCGATCATATCGTCGGATTGTATCACCTGCAATCGACCATATCTCTAGCGTTGCAATTTTAAACAGCACTCAAAATTAGGGATCTGTTGAATGGTGGAGATTATCCTGAATAATCTTACTATTTATCAACTATTATCGTTCGCTTTATACAAAAAAGAAAACTTCTTGATAAAAAACCCAAAATTCTTATCTTTTTTGCCGATTTCGCTTCATTTCTTCTTAAAACAAAATCGACAGACATTATCTCCTTTTTGGATACATTTTTCATGTAAAACCTCGCTCTCGGTTAAACTGGCGAGTAAGGCCAAGTCAAATTGACAAACTTGTGGATAATGTGCTGCTAAATCATGGTAAACACAATTCATCGCTTCAATTGCATCCGGCGTTTGTGACGGCAATGCTTCAACAATTTTTGCATCATAAGCCAAAGTATTCATAATATTCACCGTATGAATTAAACGCCGATGCATATTTTCATTGGTTGTTGTCGGTTTAAAATTCTGTGCAACTTGGGTTCCCAGTTGATATAACCAGTTGGATAAACCCTCCTCACCTTTTTCAGACACAATCGCCTTTAATAAAAACTCAGAAAATAACGAATATTGTTTGGGAAATAAATCGAAGCCTTTACTGCTCAGTCGATAAAACTGGCTTGGACGCCCACCAGATGACAAGCGCTGTCCTTTTTCAATAAAGCCTTGCTGTTTCAAAGTAGTCAGATGCTGACGCACAGCAGTTCTCGTAATAGTTAAAGTTTCAGCGAGTGCATCCATGGTTAAACCAAGCTTATGTGCTTGTAACGCATATAAAAGATTTTGCTGTGTCTTACCAAATGTTTCAATCACTTCAATTTTCTCCGCACCTGCAACACATCTTTTTTCACTATTTCAATAGATTGACCAAACGACAATTAAACACAATTCAGACATCCCGTTTCTGAATAATTTTAGCACAAAATTTAAACACACAACTTTTGACATATATATATTACTAAAGTAGCATTATTAGTACATACAAAATAATTCAGGAGTATAAAAAATGTCTTTTTCTCATACTTCAAGCTGGGCACAGCAGTCCAAAAAAAACTTCATTGCAGCACTGGTTACCAGTCAACTCGCTGGATTAATTATGGCTGTTGTTATCATGATCGTGTTTACTTTATTTTTGGGTAAAGGGCCGATTTATCCTGTACAAGTCATTGGTTCAACCGTCTTTGGTGAAAGCGCTTTACATGGGTTTCATCTTGGTGCATTTATTACTGGACTGGTTTTACATCAATCTGTTGCACTTGCATGGGGATTTGTCTTTGCAATATGCGCCAAAATTTTTAATCTTGAAACAGTAAAAGCGTCTATTGGGCTTGGACTTATCGTGGCTCTTGTTATTATGCTTGATACTTATTTATTTGTACCTGCTGTGATGAATGCATTACATGGTGTAGATATTTGGAATCGAGAAGTTCCTATTCTTTGGAATTGGGTTGCGCATGTCGTTTTTGGATTATCTTATGGTCTATTCCCTAAAGTCAGAGACTTACTCGCTATAAAATGATTTTCACCACATTAACTTATTCAGATTCAGGCCAAGCGTGTGTAGAATCATGCTTGACTCGACTGAATAGTTTTAGATTTAGAAAGCTAATTTCAAACTCACTACTTATCTCACTGATTTATTTTTTTCTTGGAGCAAATCATCGTGCCTATCCAATTTGTCGCAACTTCAAGATTACCCACTGCTTTTGGTGACTTTAAAATCACTGTATTTCAGGATCCCAAAACGGGTGAAGAGCATGTGGCTCTTTCTAAAGGTCTTGATACCCCACCGACGAAACCTGTATTGGTACGGATTCATTCTGAATGTTTAACAGGTGATGCCTTTGCTTCTTTGAAATGTGACTGTGGCCCACAATTGCAAGCCACACAAAAACTGATCAATGACGCTGGACAAGGGGTCATCCTCTATTTGCGCCAAGAAGGTCGTGGCATTGGCTTAACCAATAAAATTCGCGCCTACGCACTGCAAGACCAAGGCCATGACACCGTTGATGCCAACTTAATGTTGAATTTGCCCGCAGATGCACGTCGTTACGATATGTGCAATATCATGCTTGAGCATTTAAAAATTCAACATGTTCAATTAATTACCAATAATCCGACAAAAATTAAAGCATTAAAAGAACTTGGTATTGATGTGGTTGACCGCATTCCTCTTACGGTCGGTTTAAATCCCTTTAATGAGGAGTATTTAAAGACCAAACATGAACGTATGGCTCATTTGTACGAAAAAGATGATTTTTAACAATCCCTTCCAACCCTCCTTTAAAAAAGGGAGGTTTTTACCCTCTAATTAAATAACGAGATGCTCTTCCCCTTCTTTTTTCAAAGAGAGGGGGGGAGATTATTAAATGGTCATTGAAAAAATACGGTTTTCTGGTTTTTTCCGCTTTAAATGCAAATCGAAAGCCATACAAATATTGCGAACAAAAGGTTGACCCTGTTCTGTCACATGAATGCTCTGCTCAGTCATGTGCAATAAACCATCCTGTTGCATTTCTACAAGTTGCGCTAACACTTCAGGCAATTCAGCAAAATATTGTTCTGGTTCGTCCCAAGTGGTCTGAAACGTACACATTAAATTTAAAATATGCTGACGAATAGTTAAATCCTCGACTGACAACACATGACCACGATACACAGGAATTTCATTCTGCTCTAAACGTGCATAATAATCGTCTAGATTCTTTTCATTTTGCGCAAAGCTGTACCAACTGTCACTAATAGACGATACACCCAAACCAATCATTAGTTGGGTTTTAGACGCGGTATAGCCCATAAAGTTCCGATGTAACTGACCTTGCTGAAACGCCTGATGCATAGGGTCTGACGACAGCGCAAAATGATCCATGCCAATTTCGTGATAGCCCTGCGCCAAGAGTTTCTTTTTGCCTTCTTCATAACATTGGCGTTTCATAGCATCTTTCGGTACATTTGCATCTTTAAACCCACGCTGACCATTGCCTTTAATCCAAGGCACATGCGCATAACTATAAAAAGCCAAACGGTCAGGTAGCAACTGATTGGTCTGATCGATGGTATGCAGTACATCGTCTAGGCTTTGGAACGGTAAGCCAAACACCAAATCATGTGAAATAGAGCTATAACCAATGTCACGTGCCCACTGCGTTACACGTTGCACATTCTCATAAGGCTGAATGCGGTGAATGGCCTTTTGCACGGTTTCATTATAATCCTGTACACCATAACTCACACGGCGAAAACCCAAGTCATACAACGCTTGTAAGTGTGCTTTGCTTGTATTGTTCGGATGCCCCTCAAAACTAAATTCATGTTGCGGCGCAATTTCAGCTTTGGCCAAAATGCCTTGGAGCAGTTGGGTTAAATGTTCAGGCGAGAAAAACGTAGGTGTACCGCCCCCCAAATGAATTTCTTTAATGACAGGCGTGTCTTGCAACAGCGCGCAATATAGCTCCCACTCTTTTAAAACCGCCTGAATATACGGCTGTTCGACTTCATGGCGTTTGGTGACTTTTTTATGACAGCCACAGAAAGTGCATAAACTTTCACAAAAGGGCAAATGGATATACAGGCTAATGCCTTCGCTACGGTTCGACTCATCAAATGAGCGTTTTAACGTTTGCTTCCATGCGTCTAAGGAAAACGAAAGCTCGTCCCAATAAGGTACAGTCGGATAACTGGTATAGCGTGGCCCAGGCACGTTGTATTTTTGAATAAATGAATTTGCCTGTTGCATAAAGACAGCCCTAATCTAAATTAATCATTTCATCTACAGCCTATTCTGCTGAGCTTAAGGTTGAAATTCAACCTAGGCTTTTGGTCGGGATAATCTGGTTTGCATCGACCTCATGTCCCAATCTTGAGCATTGCTAAATATCCCTTAATCTTTTGAACATTTTATGTTTTGATGTAAGCAGTTTCTATTTCCCTCATGAAGGCCCAGATGCAGAATCCAACTTCAGCTGATATCCAGCGTGTCCGCGATTTTCTTGTCGATTTACAAACCCGCATTTGTACAGCGCTAGAACAACAAGAGCGTGCAGGTGGCGGTCAGGCAGAATTTATTATTGATGACTGGAAACGCCCTGAAGGTGGTGGTGGTCGATCTCGTGTGTTGCAAAACGGCACGGTGATTGAAAAAGGCGGTGTGATGTTCTCGCACATTAATATTTCCAAATTGCCGGCCTCTGCAACAGAACGACATCCGAATATTGCAGGTGCAAAAGCGCAGGCCATGGGCGTTTCACTGGTGATTCATCCGACCAATCCTAATGTGCCTACCTCACATGCCAATGTACGTTTATTCGTGGCTAAAAAAGAAGGCCAAGAGCCAATTTGGTGGTTTGGTGGTGGTTTTGACCTCACCCCTTTTTATCCCAATGATGAAGATGTTTTAACCTGGCACCAAACGGCACAAAATTTGTGTGCACCTTTTGGTGATGAAATCTATGCAGAACACAAAAAATGGTGTGATGATTATTTCTACCTCAAACACCGCGATGAACAACGTGGCGTGGGCGGTTTATTTTTTGATGATTTAAATCAATGGGACTTTGAAACCTGTTTTAAATACATACAAGCCGTTGGAAATGGTTATTTAGACGCGATTTTGCCAATTTTTCAACGCAATCAAAATAAGCCTTATAGCGAAGCACAACGTGAATTTCAGCTGTACCGTCGCGGACGCTATGTCGAATACAATTTAGTCTATGACCGTGGTACTTTATTTGGCTTACAAACGGGTGGCCGAATTGAATCAATTTTAGTCAGTATGCCACCATTGGCAGGCTGGTCTTATCGCCCTGAATGGGATGCAGACTCGGCAGAAAAAAAACTCACTGATTACTATTTAAAACCACAAAATTGGTTACAAAAACTAAATCAAGCTTAAATTTTATTCGTCGCAAAAAAGCCTTCAACCCCGAGGGCTTTTCTCTCTTTAATTCTTAAAAATTATATGCTTAAAAACTTTACTCTATATCAAACAACTGTAACTCATATGACAAAATGCAAAGTACTGTCACCCGTTTTATACAGCCAGATACCTTTATCTGCAAAACGACCTCAATAAAAAATCTAAAGTTCATGTAAGATGGCTCTCACCTTCTAATGACATTTTATATTCAGTACATTAGATTCTATATTGCTGAGCTAAAGTCTATGAATATTCTAAAAAACCGCTTTACCACCCTGCTCTTTTGGGGCTTTATCATTGCATTGCTTAGCGCCATTAGCACCAGTGTTTTTTCCGAAAGCTCATTTAACGACAACTTTGCCTTCAGCATTATGGCCTGTGCCTTTGTGGGTATTGTAGTGAGCGTTGCTCTCTTAATGGTCGATGCGATTTTAGAAATTTGCAATCCTTAAAGCGCCACGTTCTGTACCGTTAAAATTTCAGTTAAGGCTTTAGAGCACTCAAAATTTGCCGTATATTGATGCACATTTCTCCACATGGATTTTGTGCAATGAGCAAACAATTCGCTGTCATTGGTCATCCCATTGAACAATCTCGTTCACCTGAATTACATCATGCTTTTGCGACCAAAACGGGTATCGATTTAACTTACGTTAAACGTTTAGCCCCTCTTGATGGTTTTGTAGCCAGCATGGAAGAATTCTTTGCACAAGGTGGCACTGGCATGAATGTGACCGTACCATTTAAAGAGCAAGCTTTTGCACAATGCGCTGTTTTAACCGCACGTGCCCAAATTGCCAAAGCCGTGAATACGCTGTGGATGGAAAACGGACAATTACACGGCGACAATACCGATGGTCAAGGTCTGGTGAATGCTATTCAAGCACTGGATTGGAATTTAAAAAACACTCAACTGCTAATTATTGGCGCAGGTGGTGCTACCCGTGGCGTTGTCTATCCATTGGTACAAGCAGGCGCGAAAAAAATTGTCATTGCTAACCGCACTTTAGCGCGTGCCGAACAACTGATTAACGATTTAAAAGAAGCTGTACCGACGGCTGAATTATCTGCAATGAGCTTAGAACAATTGGCTGGAAATTTTGACATTGTAATTAATGCCACGTCTGCCAGCTTAAGTGGTGACGCTTTGGTGTTGCCTGAAGCATTACAATTTCAACATGCTTATGAAATGGCCTATGGCAAACCATCGAGCTTCCTCGATCAAGCCAAAACACGTGGTGTACCAACCTCTGAGGGTTTTGGCATGCTAGTCGGTCAAGCGATTGAATCTTTCCGTATTTGGAATACTGTTGAACCCAATTTAAAAGATTTTTTATAATTTTTTGAATGAATTAGAATTACTTATCGAAAAAAAGAACCTCAAAATTGAGGTTCTTTTTTTACTCTAAACTTTATTTTGCTAGATGTTGCACAATATCCACATAGACCGCGCGATAAATCTCATCATCAAACAAATCCATGTCTTCTACTTGCATATTTTTGATTGATTTTTCAGACAACTTGTTTTTTACATCATCGGCAAAAGCTTGTGCAAAAACCTGTGATGCCTGAGTTAATTGGCGCTTTTCTTCCGCACTCAGCTCATACTCTTGTTCAAAACGTTCGGCATAATCATGTGCAAAAACTGCTTGCTGAGTTTTGTACTGCTTGATCCGTTTTTGCCATTCTTGCTGTGCAAAATGTGCTTTGGTTGCCTCATTGACAATCTTATTCACTGAATAGCCAATCTCATCAAAACTATCAGGATTTTTAAGCTGATGTTTCTCTGCCAATTGATTCAAACGCGTTAGTGCTACGCCTTTGGGTTTTGGCCAGTCAGGGTTAAAATGATAAGCAGAAAGTTCAGCAATTTCATTCAACTCAGTTTTAGAGTAATGTTTGCTTAAATCGGACTGCTTAATGGTGGCATATAAACCAAAAACTGTTTGATACGTTATAAGCCCAGAGTTTGTACGTTTAAACGTATTCAGTGCAATCTGGTTTAAATACTCATCTGTGGTTTTTAAATCTGCTGTATTTTCTGATTTTTTATCTGAGGTCGTTGCCTGATCTGTGGCTAAAGAACCTAAGAAACCTTTCGATGCACGTTCTAACAATGACCCTTTCGATATTTCTTCTATCGACTTGGCATTTTTCAGTAGTTTACGGTCAATGGCTTTGGCGTGGCCATAATTTGAAATTTGATTGTGACTGATAAATTGGAACTGCCCCATTTTTTTATCTTTGATCTGCACATCATAATCAAAGGACTGCAAACGCCCACTCTGATCTAAGCCCACATCCATAGTAAATGCCGTTGCATCTGCCCGATCTTGTTTCAGCGCTTGCTGAATTTCAGCCTCATGCTTTTGCCAAAGTTGCTTAAAGCCTTGCACATTCATTAATTTTTCAGATTGGTAGACCACAAAAATAGGTTTTAATTGTTCTAAAGCGGTTAATTTTGATTGTTCAGATTCTACTGGCTTTTCTGCTTCCTGCGCCAAAGCTGGCTTAAAGACATTAACCCCATACCATTCACGACATAGTGTCACATAACCCGCTGGTACTTTTTTGGCATGACTTAAAGCTTCACAGGCTTGTTCAGACAAAGCAGAAGTATCATCTTGTGTCGTACTTTGTACAGATGAATGACTAGACGTCGCGCAAGCATCCTCAGATGTACAAGCAGCATCGACAACTGTAGCAGACTCATCGCTCTCCCCTGATGCCTCTTCATCAGCTTCTACGACTTCAATCGTATCTGCATCATCATGAGACTGTAGAGTATCGACTTTGGCTTGTAACAATTCAGCCACACGCGTCGCAGACGAATAAGCGGTCATTTCCAGCGAATTTTCTGCGGTCGCATCTTCAGCTTTAGTGGCTTTTATACTGTCTGTTGTTGCAACGGGAGCACCTTCATCTTGTTCAATCGCTTGCTCATGAGAACGCTTGTTTTGCCCTTTTACTTGTGCATTGTAATATGGCGTATTTACCCATTCGAATAAACTCATTTGCAATGCAATATTTTCCAACGTGCCTTGATAGCGAATTTTACTGCTAAGCCCTTGTTGTTTTTCTTGTGCGGTCAAATCTAGTCCCGTGACTTGATTCGGTGTGGACAAGGCATATGGCAATGCATTTAATTGCTTTAAATACAGTGCTAAATTTTTAATATTAATTTGATTAATATCATCTTTATATTTTGAAAAATCGATATAGGCATAAGACGCCTGACTGTCACGATTAACCATAAAAGGCATAAAAGCGAAGTAATTGGTATAAAGCTTGAAATCATTCAAATCGACAATAAGTGGCAATTGCGCCTGAATGGACAACGTCGGTTTTTGATATTTCAAGTTTAAATTCAAATTGGCCATTTTCTGGCGATAGTGCACCGAACCATCATAACTAAACTGTAAGTCATTTAATATATTCAGCAAACTATCTGCAACGCCTTGCTTAATGCCATCGCGCCCACCAGTCAGAAACCCATAAGGGTCTTGTTCTTTGGCAATCGCTTCGTATAACTGATTTTTTTGCTGTGCATTCAACTGAATGTTTTGCGCTTTAATAGCCAGATCTAATTGTTTTTTAAACTCAGGATCTAACCCAGATGGCTGCTGATGCGTTGATGCTGAGTCTTTAGATGTTGTTTTTTCCTTCAGTTGGCTTTGAATGGAAAATTGACCACTCACATCATAACTGCTGGTATCAAAAATAGCATTTATGCCGTTGCTTGCACGCTCACCCAACAATTGAGGCGTCGATGCAGTGGACTTAATGACATGTTGCGTACAGGCGCTTAAGCTCAGGCCTAACAAGCAAAGAGTTAAATATTTCAAACGCATAAAATTCTTCTAATAGCCCATTTATTTATACTTTAATCATCAAAATAGATCCAGAGATCCATCTATACTGTATCAGAAGCCTTTAAAAATGCAGATCGCTTTTTATATCAAATTAGCATTTCTGACATTTTGCTCAGTCTATGGCATCAATGTAATTTTATTATTATTGTGAATAATCAAATCATCGATCCAGATAATCCAAAACTATTTCTAAATTAGGATTAACACTATGCCTGCTTATAAAGCGCCTTTACACGACATTCGCTTTTTAATGAATGAAGTGCTTGACTATCCCGCACATTATCAAACTTTGTCTAACGGTGACATTGCGGATGCTGACACCATTGATATGATTCTTGAAGGTGCAGCTGATTTTTGCGAAAACATTTTATCTCCACTGAACCAAACTGGTGATGCTGAAGGTTGCCACTTTGAAAATGGTGAAGTGAAAACGCCAAAGGGTTTTAAAGAAGCGTATGACCAGTTTGTACAAGGTGGCTGGCAAGGTCTGTCTTTTCCAGAAGAATTTGGCGGTCAAAACCTGCCTCAGTCGCTCAACCTAATCAAATCAGAAATGATGGGAACAGCGAACTGGTCATTCCAAATGTATCCAGGTTTAAGCGTGGGTTGTATTAACACCATTCTTCAATACGGTACAGCTGAACAAAAAAATACTTATTTACCTAAACTTGTTGAAGGTACTTGGTCAGGCACCATGTGCTTAACTGAACCGCAGTGCGGGACAGATTTAGGCCAAGTTAAATCGAAAGCAGAGCCTTTGGCAGATGGTTCTTATGCTATTTCTGGAACTAAAATTTTCATCTCTGCGGGTGAACACGACTTAACTGAAAATATTGTCCATATTGTGCTTGCACGCCTTCCAGATGCACCCGCAGGCA
This sequence comes from Acinetobacter celticus, assembly GCF_001707755.1. GTDB lineage: Bacteria > Pseudomonadota > Gammaproteobacteria > Pseudomonadales > Moraxellaceae > Acinetobacter > Acinetobacter celticus. The sequence goes on from NZ_MBDL01000012.1 coordinate 14,392, forward strand.
CCAAAGGAATTTCACTTTTTATTGTTCCTAAATTCAATGTTAATGCCGATGGTTCTATCGGTGAACGTAACCCTGTAACTTGTGGTTCAATTGAACACAAAATGGGAATTCGTGCATCCGCAACAGCCGTTTTAAACTTTGACAATGCTGTGGGCTATTTAATTGGTGAGCCAAATAAAGGCCTACAAGCCATGTTCACATTTATGAACACAGCACGTATTGGTACAGCTATTCAAGGTATTGCGCATGCCGAATTGGCATTCCAAGGTTCTTTACCGTATGCCAAAGACCGTATGTCTATGCGTGCCCTTTCAGGTAAAAAAGACCCAGATAAGGTTGCAGATGCGATTATTCATCATGCAGATGTGCGCCGTATGTTGTTGACGCAAAAAGCCATTGCTGAAGGCGGTCGCTCAATGATTTATTATGCCGCGCAGTTGGCAGATAAAATGTCAGATGCGTTAACCCGCGGCGACACAGCAGCCTTTGAAGCACATGACGACCATTTAGGTTTCTATACTCCAATTTTAAAAGGCTTCTTGACTGAATTGGGCTATGAAGCAGCCAACCACGGTATGCAAGTATACGGCGGTCATGGCTATATTAAAGAATGGGGCATGGAACAAATTGTTCGTGACTCACGTATTTCGACATTGTATGAAGGTACTACGGGTGTTCAAGCTTTAGACTTGATTGGCCGTAAAGTCTTGTTAAGCTCTAAAGGTAAGGTCATTCGTGACTATACCGCTGAAATTTTGAAGTTCTGTGGTCAACAAGCGCGGAACAAGTACATGCGTCGTTTTGCTTGGGACTTGACTAAGCTTTGTGCACAATGGAATGCATTAACCGTTCGTATTATGTTAGCGGCACGTAAAGACCGCAATATCGTGTCAAGTGCTTCAACAGATTTCTTGATGTTCTCTGGTTATGTAATGATGGCTTATTTCTGGGCGCAACAAGCTGCGGTTGCTTCTGCAAAGTTAGCATCTGGCGAAGGTCAAGAAACACCTGAATTTTATAAAGCGAAAATTAAAGTTGCTGACTTCTACTTCGAACGTATGTTGCCACGCACACAAGGTCATGCAGAGTCGATGGTCAATCCGTCAAAAACTATGACGTCTTTGCCTGTTGAACACTTTAGTTTTGATTACTAAGTTTTAAGGTTTTTAGAGCAAAAAAGAGCACTTCGGCGCTCTTTTTTTAATTTGTAATAAGTAATTTAAAATTAAATGGAGATTAGGATTCACTTAAAACAAGTCGTTTAATTTTAACTGCTTTTTCAAAATGATCTAGCTTATGTTGAATAATCCACCAATGCGCAGCTTCCATTAATAGTTCAGGATTATCATTTTTATTTTTGAAAAAAGCATAAAAAGATAGACCGACATTATCGCCTTTTTTCTCAATTTTCTGATTACATCCAGAAATAAAAATTTCTCTGAGTTCATCTCTCATATTTTGGCTAATCTAAACGATTCATAAAATTTTCAATTCACATCATACAAAAAATTCTTTTATTTTTAAAATCAAAATTTCACCCTAAAAAAGCCCCAAACATTACCGATTGGGGTTTTTCATGATGTTTTACGTTCCGCACTGATTATTTAGATTTTATCGCTTGAGTAACCATGCTAAAGAAACTCTTCCAACACTGAATTTAAAAACACATGTCCTTGCTCGGTACATGAAATTCGAGTTTGATCGTCAACCATCAGCTTTCGTGCACGTAAAGAACTTAAAAGTTCATTCAAATCATCTAAACTTAGACCTGTGCGCTCTGCATACAGTTTGGTATCTACACCTTGGTTTAAACGCAGTGCATTCATCATAAATTCAAACGGCATCTCTTCATCTTCAATGCGCTTAAACTGTAAATTTTCCGCAGGAACTTTGGCCAAATAATCTTTCGGTAAACGGGTCTTTTGAAAACGATACACACCATCGGGTTGGGTCACTTTGCCATGTGCCCCTGCCCCAATCGCTAAATAATCACCAAACTGCCAATAATTTAAATTATGTGTAGACGGCTTTTCTTTACGCCATGCCGACACTTCATAATTCACAAAACCATGGGCTGTTAAATACGCCTCACCCTGTGCTTGAATCTCTTCCAAAACATCATCCACAGGTAAAACAGGCTGAGTTCTAAAGAACACCGTATTAGGTTCAATAGTCAGTTGATACCACGACACATGCGTTGCACCATTTTCCACAGCCAGTTTTAAATCATACAACGCTTGCTCTAAAGTCTGTTCAGGCAAGCCATGCATCAAATCAACATTAATTCGCGTAAAACCTGCTTCCTTAGCCAAATGAATGGCATTAACAGCATCATCATTGCTATGAATACGCCCTAATTTTTTAAGATGGTCGGTATTAAAACTTTGCACCCCAATCGATAGACGATTAATCCCTGCATTCAAATAACCTGCAAAAGGATCATGTTCTACCGTACCCGGATTGGCCTCTAAAGTAATTTCGCAACCGGCTTCAAAAGGAATAATCTGTTTCAGTTGTGCAAACAACCACACATAACCTTTGGCAGAAATTAAAGACGGGGTGCCACCACCAATAAATACGCTATGAATGTGGCGACCTTGAGCAAAATCAATCTGTGTTTTAAAGTCTTCAACCAAAGCCTGTAAATATTCTTGCTCTAAATCTAAAGACAATTCCCCATCGGGCACAGCATGCGAATTAAAATCACAATAAGGACACTTACGCACGCACCACGGCATGTGAATATATAAAGACAAAGGAATATTTTGGGGATTTAAATCAACCAAGGAACAAGCTCAGAACAAAGGAATGGCTTATTTTAACATGAGTTAAAGCGTACAATTCACTCATCTCATGCAATAGCATGAGACTATTGTTAGTTAAAAAAGGTAAAGCTGAATTTCACATGATCAAAATATCCAGTCAATTACTGCTCTTTCTCGCCCTAGCCATGGGGATTGGCATTGTGATGACTTTTCAAACGGCGCTCAATTCACAATTACGTGAATATTTGCACTCCCCAATGCAAGCAGCCCTCATCTCCTTTTTTGTTGGTACAATAACGCTAGCCTTCGTGGTGTTCTTTCATTCTGCACCCAAACCAAGTCTGCATAGTCTCAGTCTAATTCCATGGTATCTCTGGATTGGCGGATGTTTAGGTGTGTATGCCATCAGTGTCAGTATTTTTACTGCGCCTAAACTGGGTTTTCTAACATTCTCTGGATTGGTCATTTTTGGACAAATTATGATGTCGATGATTTTAGATCAGTTCGGATGGCTTGGCGTTGAAAAAACCGCAATTTCATGGCAACGCCTTTTAGGTGCGATGGTTATTTTTTCAGGGGTTCTGTTAACCCTGCAACGCTAAATTTATATTGATAATTTCCCAAACGAGTACTTTTGTGTCAAATGTTCCGACGGTTACCACCACCCGCTTTGAGTTAAAACAGCTCTTCCATCTGATGATTCCAATTTTGATCACGCAATTTGCCCAAGCAGGTTTTGGTCTGATTGATACCATTATGGCGGGACATTTATCTGCACAAGACCTTGCTGCTATTGCGGTCGGTGTGGGTTTATGGATTCCAATCATGTTGCTATTTAGTGGCATCATGATTGCAACCACACCCTTAGTTGCCGCAGCCAATGGCGCACGCACCCCCGAAAAAATTGCCACCATTGCCCGTCAGTCTTTATGGGTTGCTTTTATTTTAGGGGTTATTGCGGGGCTGATTTTACAGCTCACGCCTTTACTACTGCCAGTTTTAGGTGTTCCTGAAAACTTATTGCCTAAAGCCAGTTTGTTTTTACATGCGATTGGTTTTGGTATGCCCGCGGTGACCATGTATGCGGCATTAAGAGGCTATTCTGAAGCTTTGGGTTATCCACGCCCAGTCACAGCAATCAGCTTAATTGCCCTTGTAGTATTAATACCGCTAAACTTTATTTTTATGTATGGCATTGGCCCTATTCCACATTTAGGCAGTGCAGGTTCTGGTTTTGCCACTGCAATTTTACAATGGTTGATGTTCATCACCCTTGCCCTCTATATTCTAAAAGCCAAGCGTTATCAAAAAACCCAGCCTTTTGCGCTATGGGAAAAATTAGATGCCTATTGGGTCAAACGTATTTTAACTCTCGGTTTACCGATTGGCTTGGCTATTTTCTTTGAAGTCAGTATTTTTAGCACCGCTGCCATTGTTTTAAGCCCTTTGGGTGACACGATTATTGCAGCTCATCAGATTGCCATTTCAGTGACTTCGCAACTGTTTATGATTCCGATGTCACTGGCGATTGCACTAACTATTCGAGTTGGAACTTATTATGGTGAACAGAACTGGCTTTCAATGCGTAAAGTACAGCATCTGGGTCTGGCGACTGGAACTATTTTTGCCTTCATCACCATGGCATTGATGTGGTTGTTCCGTGCGGAAATTGTGGCTATTTACACTTCAGATTATGACGTGGCTAAAGTGGCCATGTATCTCATTTTGTTTGCCATTGCCTATCAGTTGATGGATGCATGGCAAGTCAGTGCTGCAGGCTGTTTACGCGGTATGCAGGACACCAAAGGCCCAATGTGGATTACCATGTTCGCCTATTGGGTCATTGCCTTCCCCGTTGGCATTTATCTGGCGCGTTTTACCGAAATGGGTGCAGCAGGAGTATGGATTGGACTGATTGTCGGTTTAAGTATTGCTTGTGTGTTGTTGCTGACGCGTTTGTATATGAATAATCAGCACCTACAAAACAAACAGACCCCTTAAGCACAGCAGATTTATTTTCATAGAAATAAGATGAACCGTTGAAGATACCTCATTTCAAAAAAGTCTTTTAAGCTATTCATTGAAAGACTTTTTTGAAAAAATCATTTTGAAGCGTAGGTGGATCATCGGCATTACTTTGATGACAACTGTGCCATCGCCTGTTTTAACCCATCTGGAATTTCCGACTCATCGGCCACTTCTTTGGTCACAGATTGCCCGACAATCACATCAACCCCATTAAAAGTCATGGTCGGTGAACCATAAAGCGCATAGCCTTCATTCAGCGCTTGGGTAATACGGGCGCAAAAATTCACGTCATCTTTACCTGTTAAATATTTATAAATTTTCATCACACATCTACTTTACTGAATCTCTTCATCTTATTTTAAGGGAGCTTCAGCAAAATGTGTGCAGTTGATCCTCCAATTGAGAGTTTTATCTTAAAGAATCAAATAGAAACAAACGCTTAACATTTTAAAGTAGGCAGTTTCGTAATAAACGCCTATGATCGGAAGCATATTTAAAGAATAAACTTGAGGCATATCACATGGCAAAAACGGCAAGCACGCCTGGTCGCCGCTTTATGAAACTTGCCAGTATGACTGCAAGTATTGCAAGCAAAACCGTTTCAAATTCCATTCGAAATTTAACTGCCGATGAAGAGCAGAAAAATGCCTCGCGCAGTAAATTATTTCAAGACATTGGCCTGCAAATTGCGGACACCTTGGGAGAAATGAAGGGGGCTGTGATGAAAGTGGGGCAAATTGCCTCACAATACAAAGACATTTTCCCTCCTGAAGTTGCAAAAGCCATTGGCAAGTTACAACGTCAAGCACCGCCCATGCCCTTTGCAGAAATTAAAGCACAGGTCGAAAAAGAACTAGGAAAACCCCTGCTCAACATTTTTAAAAGTTTTGATGAAATTCCTTTTGCGGCAGCCTCGATTGGCCAAGTACATAAAGCGGTGTTACCCAATGGACAACAGGTCGTGGTCAAAGTGCAGTACCCTGGGGTAGATGAAGCTTGTGAAAGTGACTTAAAACAAGTCCGTTTGGCTTTACGTTTAATGGGCGTTTTAAAAGTTGACCGTAAACTACAAGACCGTTTATTTAAAGAAATACAAGAAAGTTTAGACAATGAATTGAACTATGAAGTTGAAGCACAAAATTTAGATGTTGCGCGCACCTTTCATGAAGCCTTAGATAATAAAATTATTATTCCCAAAGTCTTCCCTGAGTTTTCTTCACGTCATGTGCTTACCTTAAGTTTTGAGCACGGTGAAAGTATTGAAACTGCCAGCACATGGTCACAAGAAACACGTAACGAACTGGGTCGCAGACTTTTTCGTGCTATGGGACAGGAAATCTTTTTTCTTAAACGTTTTCATTGTGACCCGCATCCCGGCAACTTTGCTTTCCGTGAAGATGGTACGGTGATTATTTATGATTTTGGTGGAGTAAAAATTTTATCTAGTGAGATTGTGCATCATTTTAAACTGCTGATTCATACTGCACGCGAAGGCAATATTGCTGAAATGGAAGAGCAGTTAGATACACTGCATTCACTGGCTGAAAAGGGTAAATTCCCAGAAGCCCTATATCAACAATGGCTTGAAGTTTTAATGCGTCCCCTAACCACACATTATAATTTTGCTGAAAATTCGGCTCATCATGACGGCGTAGAATTGGTGAAAGCATCACTCAAATATTGGGATGTGTTTAAACCCTCTCCAGATACGTTAATGGTGAATCGTACCGTTTCAGGCCATTACTGGAACATGATTCATTTAAAAGTCCATGATGATCTAACAGATATTTTTGAAGAGTTAGTTCCACCGCGCAACTAACCTCTTTTTAAACCCAGTTACAGATTGCAACTGGGTCATATTTACATTGTATTGTGGCATCCTAATATTTCTTTATTAAAAGTCTGATAGAGCAATAAAATACCTTCCGCTATCTATTTTGCATATAAAGAAGTGCGCTCTCATAACGCCAATATTTTTTATCATTGCTCACACTTTAAATACTACGCAAATATTTGAATATAAAGGACAAAACCATTCCGATATTCCTTTGGATATTTCTAGCGCTTCACATCTGTTTTTATATGGATGAACAACGTAAATCTGCAATAATGAACGTCATATTGCCAACGTCAATAAACGCTTTGCACGTTTCAAATGCTCACAATAAGTTCAGCTTCACTTAAGGTTGCTCTTTTAAAGTAAAACCATGAAGAAGCCTAAGACCCCTCCTCCAGCTTAGGCTTCTTTTTTATGCTTTTTTAAATTTCTAGCATATGAAAAAACCACGCAGAATAGCTGTATTCAGAGAATAACTTCTTTTACTTTAGTTTTTTAATACCAGTTGCAACAAATAAAAACCGAGTGCTAAAACAATCACGCCAAGCATTAAACTAGAAAGTGCATAACTTAAGGCCAAACCATTTTGACCATGCCGAAGAAGCTGAAAGGTTTCTAAACCAAAGCTGGAAAATGTAGTGAACCCACCTAAAATACCCACCATTAAAAAAAGACGTGCTTCTTGTTGTAGCACTGGATATTTTTGTGTAAATGCAAAAAATACGCCTGCCAAAAAACAGCCGAACATGTTGACCCACCACGTGGTCCATGGGAAAAATCCGCTGGGCTTAACCAACCATACACTTGCGCTGTAGCGCAAACTTGCCCCAATTGCACCACCTAATGCGACCAACAGCCAATTCATGCCTTAAACCTATTTAATATCTAAGAGTAATACTAAAAATTAGTTTAACTCGATTTAATACTAAGAACGTATAGCCATATCATCACAATTATTTTAAATTAAATAAATACATTAAAAATAATGCATTAGGATTAAAAATTGGCTGATCATATTGAGAAAAAGAAAATCGTTGTACTGATTGATGCTGATAATGCCCAATTATCCAAACTTGAAGCCATATTGGAAGAAACTGCGGCACGCGGTCAAATCATTACAAAAAGGGCTTATGGTGATTGGTCAAAAGACACATTAAAAAATTGGAAAAATAGTTTAAATACTCTTGCAATACAGCCTATTCAGCAGTTCGCTTATACTTCTGGAAAAAATGCGACAGATTCTTCTATTATTATTGATGCAATGGACTTACTTTACGGACAAAGACATGACACTTTTGTCATTGTATCAAGCGATAGTGACTTTACCCGATTGGCATCTCGACTACGTGAATCAGAAATTTTTGTAATTGGTTTTGGCCAAAATAAAACACCATTGGCCTTTAGAAATGCTTGTGATGATTTTATATTTACTGAAAACCTGAACAATGACAGCGGTGATGAAAAAACCAATCAACCTCTGCAAATAGCAAAACCAAAGAAAGTGACCGAATTAGTTCCCTTATTGACTAAAGCATGGAGCCAATTCCGCGAAGAAGATGGATGGGCGAATTTATCATTTGTTGGTACATATATTAAACGTAGCCGACCCGATTTTGATCCGAGAACATATGGCTGTACTAAGCTTTCAGATATTATTCGTAAACTCGAAAAATACTTTAATCATAAAATGATTTCCGTTAATGGAAGTAAAGCCTCTATTATGGTTTATCAACTAAAAGCCTCTTAACTTTTCACAGGATACTGGATATGGCTCAAGAATTATTGGCGCAGTTACAAGCTGGTGAAGCAAAATTTGCAGATGTGATTGCATTTATTGAAGCGCGTTATACCCACACCCCAACAGCCTTTCAAAATGGTCAACAAGCCAATACGGCCAATGAAAACCAAGGCAGTGCAAAAGTATTTTCCTTTGCACAACTCAATCACTTGAATCAGGCACAAACCTTAAGCTTATTTGCAGAACATTATGCCTCTGTGTTGGCAACACCAGACGCGACAGATCATCAAAATATTCGTCAATTTATGCAAAAAGGTTGGGATGGTATTCAATTTGAAGGTCAGGCTTTAAGCGCAAAATAATCTATTTATTCGACCAGATGCTTTGACGCTCTTCATAAAATAGAGGCGTACAAGTCAGATGGATACCAATTTTTCTGATGATCCATTTTGGTATCATCAGAAAAACAACAGGCTTTTATTCTTTCGGACTTAAAAAATAATTCAATATTAATCAAAATAATAGAGCATCAAGTATTCTACCCTCGATTTAAGCCATTTAATCCATTAAGAAACTCTTACTCGACATTTCCATTCATCTATCGATGTTTTTTCCCAAGCTCGCGCATGTCTTAAATGAAGCACTTCGTCACCCGCTTGCATTGCGGTAAAACGATAGGTTTTTTTACCACCAACACCCACCATGGGTATATCAGACTTCTGTGGTGTGGTTTGATAAATTTCTTCTGCTTTAAACAACTTCGGATTTTCGGTTAAAGCCCAAACATAGCCTGTACTTGGGTTTTCATCCAAAATAACTTCTAGCGTTTGACCTCTGTCCATTTCCAATAAGGCAGGACAAGACTGCTGACTGGTAAAGACATGCGTCTTGCCATCAACTGTCGAGCTCATACTGGCGCACCCACTCAAACCTAAAGCTAAAATCAAAGCCAATCCAAGCGTTTTTACCTTCATCATTCAAACCTTTTATACTTCATTGCTGGTATTAACTTTTAACGCGTTCAATCCATTGAATTGAACTCACACGGAATACTTCGCATGCGCCATCCCCTGTATCGGTTGGGGTTAACGATGATGTCCAAACCAAATCTTTATCTTTAATTTCAACCAATTCGCCTTTTAAACGCACCAAATCACCCCGTTTTACAGTTTTAATCTGTTTGGCAATTTCAGGGTTCGACGGGATGATGTGCATATTGGATACCATCATCATGGCCTGCTTGGTCGGAACAGGGACTTTATCCATTTTCCAATTTAAATAGCGGTCATATTGGTTAACACTAATATGTCGGGCAATCTCAGGTTCAGCAAACATGCCCCAACTCACAGCATAGTCAATAGGAGAGAATTTTGCCTGTTCGTCATCGGTATATATTTTTGAGCCTAAAATACGAAAATCGCCATTAAACGGCTGTAATACCGAAATGGATTGTTCTTTAGATGCAGGCGCTAAACCTTTGGCAATATTATAGTCTGCCGATGCATGGACACCTGCATTTAACAGCATCACCGCGGTGACTGCGCTGAATAAAATACGTTTGATCATCGGCTTACCTCTTTCATGGTTCTGTTACATTCATCTTGACTGACACGACTGAACCTAAAAATTTAAAACTTTTAGTGAGTCTGCTTTTACAAGATTAAATCCATCTTAAATTGAGTATTTCATGCTTCGTTATAAGTCTATATTACGCAAGAAATCTGAAGTAACCTTAGTAACTTGGTAACAAAACGCTTTCATCTATCTAGCCCATGCTTAAATTTTGAAGCAACTTCAGCTAAGCTTGAAATAACAGCAAGAAGAATATTAATCTCATGATTTATAAATTTTATCAGCAACATATTTTCCCGCATGTACTAAATCAGGTTATGCAAACCCCAAGCCTGATGGATAAGCGCAGAGAATTACTCTTGCCTATTTCTGGTGATGTTTTAGAGATTGGTTTTGGAACAGGTTTAAATTTGCCGTTCTATCAACAGGTCAATACATTGTATGCGCTAGAGCCAAATCCTGATATTTATCATTTGGCAGTGCAACGTGTGCATGAAGCCCCTTTTGAAGTACAGCATATTCAAGCTCATGCAGAAAAACTGCCTTTTGCAGACCACAGCCTAGACCATATTGTCAGTACATGGACGCTGTGTAGCGTTGCAAATTTAGAAACAGCTTTAGATGAAATTTATCGGGTATTAAAAGTGGGTGGGACTTTTCACCTAGTTGAACATGTACTACATGATCAAAACCTCTATATTCAACGTCTGCAAAACCTACTTACGCCAATTCAAAAACGTCTGGCCGATGGCTGTCATTTAAATCGAAATATTCAACGTGCCTTAACCGATGCAACACTCGAACTTCGTGAATGCACTTATTTTAATGCTGTAGGTATACCGAAAATTGGCCAACGGATGTTATTGGCGCGGGCGCAAAAAACGTAGCAGTAAAAAATTAGGACATGTTCTGAAGTTGATCGACACGAAAAAGCCCGCAGACTTTGCCCTGTTTCACTGCATCGAAATTGCGATGATAAAGGTTTACGCCTTTAGAAGGAGTTTGTGCATTAACCCACTCGCCTTTTAAATAAATTTTCTGTCCAACTTTGACTTGTCTTAACTGATTTGCCACCTGTTCAGTCGAGGCAATGACCGACAGGTTTTTTAATTCAGGAATAAATGCTTCCTGTGTTTGCCCAGTATTATTGTTAGCCTTAAGTTGATAACAACGTTGCTCCTGCTGTATTTTAAATTCTGACTCTAATTGCTTTAAATTCAGCTGCTCAGTTGCAAGCAATAAATCGATATTACTCAGATAGGCTAAATCTGAAAAACTACCGACAATTGGGGATGCAGGATGAAGCACATGACGACGCGGGCTATAATAGTCTTTAGCAAGCACTGTAAATGTACCTGACATCGGGGTAATACTTTCAACTTGAAAGTTTTTCAAAACCCCTTTTTGCGCTAAATTTGGAATAGCGCGAAAGTATTCGGCCCAAATCCAAATGAGTAACAACAACGCTACACCTGCAATGGTCAGCTGTTTCATCCTGTTATCCTATGCTTTAAATGACTTAATCATCAAAATTAATTCGAATGGTTTCAAAGCGAATACGTCCTGCTGCAATGGCTTGAGCAATGGCTTGTTGCCCTTTGGTTAGACGTGCGCCCCCACTTTTAATATCAATCAACACCACTTCAATATCGTCAGGGTGACCATTGCCATCACGCAAGTCGGTATATCCATTAAAAACAATATAATCGACAGGATCACCTAAAAATTTGGCATCACTGGGTAAATACTGAAACTCGGGCAAAATAGGCGCCAGTTGCTCTGCCATCTTGCCTTTGAGCACCGCACGGCTAGTATTCACACTGCGTTTTTGCGCTTGAACCAACGCCTGTTGGTGTTCTAATTCTAACTCTGCAATGTATTGTTCATACTCTGCTTTCACTCGCCCATTACGGGTATTGCTTAAAATTAGTGTGGTTAATACCACGCCAATGCAAGCACCAATTAACATGGCCATCCAAATGGACATTCGTTCTTCCTAATTTTAAAAATGGCTTAAATTCAATTCATAGTGCGACTTTTGTCATGTGTCCTATTCATCGCATAAAAGAATGATATGCTAGGGCCGAGCAGAATAAAATCATTAATCGGGTTATGAAAACAATCTTAGTTGCGAATCAAAAAGGCGGTTGCGGAAAAACCATTACAGCCATCAATTTAGCTTCTGCTTTAGCGCAAAAGGGTTATAAAGTTGCTCTTGCCGATGCAGACAATCAAAAATCAGCACTACAATGGCTGAAACAGCGTCCTAGTACGGTAGCGCCTATTCAAAGTCTAGATTGGCGTCATGAAAAATCAATTGGTGATGCCCCTAAAAATGTAGAATATCTGATTATTGATGCGCCTGGTGCATTGTCAGGTGAACATGCTGAACAGCTCGTGAGTGAAGCACACGCCATTGTTACGCCCCTCCAGCCCTCATTTTTCGATATTGATTCTACCCGCCGTTTTCTTAAACATTTACAAGATATTAAACGTATTCGTAAAGGTAAAGTTCAAATTTTACTGTTGGCCAATCGGATGAAAGCCAATTCTGCCAGTTCAAAAAATATTCAAGATTTTTTCAATAAAATTGAACAACAGCCAACCACATGGATTTCAGAACGTAGTGCCTATGGTCAGTTGGCCATGCAAGGGCTGAGTGTTTTTGATAAAACCCAGAAAAATTATTTAAGCATACAAATGCAATGGCAACCGCTTTTAAATGCTATTATCGATGATCCAAGCAATTGGTTTTAATTTAAAATCAGTCGTTTGGAATATCACTAAGTAGAATTATTGAATACTTACCAAGCTCTCGTTTTCGAGTGCTTTTTTTTCAGTTAAGATGGGTTAACGCCCCTAGTCAGCGATCATGAATTCAGTGCCACAATACGCGCCTACATTACAAAAAATCTTATTGTTTGGGCTATTTTTCGCCCTGATCTTTCTGAGCTTTAGTGTTCTTAAATATTTTATTGTCCCTGTGGTTTGGGCAACTATTATTGCCTATATGACTTGGCCTCTTTATCAAAAAGTCCTTCGTCTTTGTAATAATCGCTCAACACTCAGTGCCACCTTAATGATTCTGCTGGTGGTTTTAGTGGTCGGTTTACCAGTCATTTTTGCTATTTTCCTGCTTCAGCATGAAGGCCGAAATTTATATTATGAACTGCAAAAACAGGTGTTCTCGGGTCATGTCAATGTCCCTGATTTCATCCGCCAATTACCGTTTATTGGCAAAGAAGTATCGCGTACTTTACGTGAATTAAATAACGATCCGAACAGTATTATTCAGTCTGTACAATTCTGGATTCAAGGGCATTTAAACTACGGTAAAATTTTGCTGAATGAAGTCAGTAAAAATATTTTTAAACTGTGTTTTGCCGTCATGTCTCTGTTTTTTTTCTACCGTGATGGCCCCACAATTTTAAGCCAAGTCAGTAAAGCACTCGAAAAAGTCATTGGCCCACGAATCCATCATTATCTTGCGACTATTTCAGACACCACCCGTGCAGTGGTCTATGGCGTTGGCCTAACCGCCATTGCACAAGCATTTTTGGCAGGAGTTAGTTATTTTGTAGCAGGTGTACCCAATCCCATGCTACTGACTATTATTACCTTTATTTTTGCCTTAATTCCGTTTGGCCCGCCGATCGCCTATACCGCAGTTTCTCTTTGGTTATTTTCACAAGGTCAAACCATTGAAGCCATTGGTGTGATGGTCTGGGGCGTGTGTATTGTCAGCACCGCAGACAATGTAATTCGCCCCTTGGTCATTTCTGGCGCGACACAAATTCCATTCTTACTGATTATGTTTGGGGTATTGGGTGGACTGGCAAGTTTTGGCATGGTTGGGCTATTTGTCGGCCCGGTGATTTTAGCGGTGCTGTTGGCTATTTGGCGTGAATGGCTTCATGAAACCCAAATTGAAGCCATCATGATGCCCGAGGCTTCAATGGTCCACGATTTAGATGATGAAGATCTGAAATCTAAAAAATAGTCTTGTTCACGGTCAACCTAAAACATTGACCGTTACAATCCCCACACTGAAATATCATGGCATTGCAATTTTGTGTCTGTTTCAATGGTTCAAACCCATAAAAACCAGATCGGATGCCATTTTATGCCTTCTTTATTAAAACTGAGCGCTGTTTGCGCCTTGACTTCAATTTTTGCTGTCGGATGCGCGACAACAACTCAACTGCCAACAATAAGCAATGAACAAGTCGTCAATATTCATGCCGTGAATGCTCAGGGTATAGGTGAAAAAATAGGAACGGTTTCATTGCGTGACAGCACAGCTGGACTTGTTATAACCACGAATTTAACCGCCTTGCCTGCTGGCCCACACGGTTTTCATATTCATGAAAAAGGTTCCTGTGACCCTGCCGAAAAAGAGGGAAAAATGGGCGCTGCTTTAGCCGCAGGTAGTCATTTCAATCCAAATCAAGCACCACATCACGGCAATCCACTCACAGGTCATTTGGGTGATTTACCTTTATTGAATGTGGCTACAGATGGTACAGCCAAAGTGACCTTACTCGCACCTCGCCTTCAATCTGCCGATATTCAAAACTTAGCCATAATGGTGCATGCAGGCAGTGATAATTACGCCGACTCCCCTAAACCTTTGGGCGGTGGCGGTGAGCGTATTGCTTGCGGTGTCATTAACTAAGCTCTTCAACCCTAATTTTTAGATGCTCTGTGGATAAGTTTTGAGTTATGCACAATTAAAAACAGCGGACTCATAATCCGCTGTTTTTAACTCACTGCACCAAATACCGAAGTGCTGAAATTTCAGGTTTTTTCTACTGTGCTAAATTGACAGTCCCCTTAAAACGTTCAGGCTATAGACCCACACTGGCAATTGGTATTAAAAAATCAGTCTATTGTTAGAAATTTTGCCTGAATTATTGACACGACCAACAGAATTATTACGACAAAAAATTAAATAAAAAACGCATTTATTGGGGAAATAACCAAGTAAGAAACTAGGTTATTTTTCATTGATTATTATGAATTTATAACAACATTTTCCAATCATTTCGCGACAAAGTTCGGTACACTCAAACCTCATTCTCATTGCATATCCATGACCATGAATATTCAAACCTTGCGCGCTGTTGGTTTCTTAGAAGGCATGTCCTTCTTACTTTTACTCTTTATTGCTATGCCTATGAAATACCTCATGGATAATCCCATTTTAGTTAAATATGTCGGGATGGGACACGGTGTACTCTTCATTGTATTTTTAGTGGTGCTTTTTGTCGTTTGCGAAAAACAAAAATGGGCTTTAAAAGTTTTTATATTGGGACTAATGGCTGCTGTTTTGCCCTTTGGCCCGTTCGTTTTTGACCGCAAGCTGAAACATTTAGAACAAGCTCCAACTGAAGCCTAAATACGCATTAAAAAATCCCCTTTGAAGGGGATTTTTTAATATAAGCGATGAATTAAAACTCACCTGCCTCTTTACGTTCTTGCAATACTTCTTTCAGCATCATTCTTGGGAAACTGTACCACAGTACAATTAATGCAAAGCACGACAAGCCATACGCCCAAAGATGGAAAGACTCATACAGCACCCGCACCAGTTCAATAACGAAGAAGAAACTAAACATCATCAGCACAGAAACGGCGGCAGCCACTGTACCTTTAGACACATTCGATGACATTAAAGCAAAGCGATACAACACAGAAAAACTGATGCCCTCACCAAAGCTAACCAAGGTCATACCCAAAATAGTACAGTGCAGAAAATACTGCGGGATGAATAGACCAATCACCACAATGACCGTACCTAACAGCATCAGGGGCAGACCCATCAATACCGTTTTACCCAAAGGCAATTTATCAATCATTTTGATCAGTACAATATTGCCTAAAATCAGCCCGCCTAGCACAGGAAACTGCGCCAAACCATATTGCATACTGCTTAAACCCAGCTCTTCTACCAACATCACTGGCGATAACGCAATCCACAGCATCAGTGGCATCGCAATCATAGGTAAACCAATGGTCAGACCTAAAAAGCGCTTATTTTTAAAGACCTGTTTAAAATCATCAACCATATGGCTAAATGGTTGTTTGGGAATACTCACTTTCTGTTCGGGCATTTTGGCTTTTAAACCAAACCAGCTGAAAAAGGAGAGCAACGCAATCGCAATAAAGCCCCAATGCCAAGACACATGATCAATTAAAAAAGCCCCCAACACAGGGCCAAGCAAGGGTGCAAGCAAAGAGACATTTGCCATTAAGGCCATGACTTTAATCGCATCACGCTCTTCAAAAGTCTCTTGAATAGCTGCATAGCCCACAGCTGAAATGACTGATAAGCCAAAACCTTGTAAAAAACGCAAGGTTAAAAAGCTTTCAATATTATCGGTAAATAAAATCAGTAAGCAGCAGACGGTAAAGAATGTCACGCCACCCAGTAATACTTTTTTGCGACCTAAACGGTCTGAAAGTGGCCCAAGTAACCACGCTACACAGGCACCGCCCAATAAATAAAAAGACATAGAAGATGGTGCCCACGAGCTACTTACCCCAAAGTCTTTGGTAATGGCAAGCATAGCAGGCTGGACTAAATCGTTGCCGATATAGACGGAAAATTCAAATAGCACCAAGGCCAGTGGGAACATTAAAGTCGCACGGCTAAGTGTGGTCGTTTGTACGTTTTGCATTGTTATCTACATTTATGATGCGTACAGGATTGGGGGGAAGGTCTATTTTCGGGGAGAGACACGTCAGCCCAATGACAAGCACTGTAAAAATAATTAAAAGTATAAGATTGCGAGATATTCGCTAGTGCTCACGCCGTATTCACAAGGCGTTTTAATAATATATATTGGGTGAAGTAAATGGACTTAAGACTGTACACCCACAGAATTAAGTCCTTCTATTTTAGCAGTGTTTATAAAAATTGTATTGTTGATTTTTTGATGTCAATTTCTTTAATAAATCCAATTAAAATTGGCTAAAAAATTCTATCTCATTAAAATTAGATCTCGTCTACATGCCAAATTTAATTTCAGGGTTTGGTTTAAAAACAAGCCATTGATTCTTCATCCATAAAATGGTCATACTTGGTCGGTAAATAATGCGACAAATCAAAACCATTCCCAACAATTAAAATATTCATTTTTATAAAGCCCCAAACGCAAAAAAGCGCATCCACCGATACGCTTTTTATGAGGCATTACAGCCTAAATTTCAACCACCAATCAAACCATACTATGGGCAATTCGCTGTTTGGAAAGTCTTGGTATTTTTCCCGCGTGCACACTGAAATTCTTTCTGTGTACTGGTACGCTCCCAATCGCCTTCTACATTTTTAAAACGGTAAACCGTACGAATTGACTTCACAGAATCGTCCATTAAGCCCGTTTCAGTCACTTTCACTTCTGCAGCCGTTGGTGACTCTACACGATTAAAATACTGACGAATTTCAACCGTCGATAATTCTTTACGTAAATCTGAACGCTCTTTTAATACTTGTGCAAGTGGCGTTTCTGAATTTCCAACTTTATGCACAATTTTTTGTGTGGTCGCACAACCCGAAAGAATCCCGACACACAAAACACATGTAGCCAATACTCGAAACATAACTCTGACCCCAACTTAAATTTTCCACGCTTATCATGCCGTTTTTATTTTAAAAATACTATTTTACAAATGTAAGCCATTTTATAGTCACAAAAAAAGCGCATCTTCCGATACGCTCTTTCGCTCAATCTTTTAAATTAAAGATCAAATAATTTACCTGGGTTCATAATCCCGTTTGGATCGAACACCAGTTTTAATGCTTTCATGTATTCAATTTCTTCAGCTGAACGTGTGTAATCAAGGTATGGCTTTTTGGTCATCCCCACACCGTGCTCGGCAGAAATTGAACCATCATATTTTTTCACGGTTTCAAAGACATATTTATTCACCACCTGACATTTAGCAAAAAAATCATCTTTGCTTAAATCCGCAGGTTTTAAAATATTTAAATGCAAGTTACCGTCACCAATATGGCCAAACCAGCAGATTTCAAAGTCAGGGTAATTGTCCGCTACAATGGCATCAATTTCTTTAATAAATACAGGTACATGCGTAATTAATACTGAAATATCATTTTTGTACGGCGTAAATGGCGCAATAGACTCTGAAATATCTTCACGTAAACGCCATAAGTTATGAACTTGTTCTAAGCTTTGGCTTAATACGCCATCCAATACCCAGCCTTGTTCCATGCAATGCTCAAAAATTTCCATCGCCGCATCCATAATGGGTTCATACGGTGCTTCAAATTCTAGCAAAACATAAAATGGGCATTCTGTTTCAAACGGACGCTGTACATGACCATGATCTAAAACTTTTTGCATAGCAAGTTCACCAAAGAACTCAAATGCCGTCAGGTCAATTTTTGCTTGGAATGCATGTAATACAGGCATAATCGCATCAAAGTCAGGTACACCCAGTACCATCACTTGCAGATCATGTGGTTGACGCTCTAGTTTAATTTCAGCTTCAGTCACTAAGCCTAAAGTGCCTTCACCACCAATAAACAAATGTTGCAGCGCATAGCCTGTCGCGTTCTTAATCATGCCTTTATTTAAACGTAGCACATCACCTTTACCTGTCACTACGGTTAAACCGAGCACCCAGTTGCGGGTCATGCCGTATTTAATGACCTTAATACCGCCTGCATTGGTGCCAATGTTGCCACCAATTTGCGATGAACCCGCAGAGGCAAAATCAACGGGGTAATACATGCCCTGCTGTTCTGCATAATTTTGTAATTGTTCAGTCACCACACCTGCTTGTACACGAACCATACGATCGGCTGGGAAAAATTCCAACACTTGGTTCATTTTATCCATGCTCACCACAATTTCGCCGTTGGCTGCCACCGCACCCGCGGATAAGCCTGTACGACCACCTGAAGGCGTAATCGCCACATTAAATTGATTGGCAAGTTTCACAATGGCTTGAACTTGTTCTGTTGACGATGGAAATACGATGACCGATGGGTTTGGGTCGAAGTGCTTGGTATGGTCACGTCCCCAATTTTCAAGACTGTCCGCATCAGTTTTAATGCGGTTTTCACCGACAATAGCGGTCAATTGGGTTAATAACTCTGGGGTTAAAGCGACTGGAGCATTCATCGTTTTCAGACCTTGCAAGAAGTAAAACAAGTTATAAATAGCCTGTAAATCATTCGTTTGTACTGTATGACAGTTGAACAAGTTGAGGCAGGCGTGAAGATAAAAGGCAGGAAAAATCATCGACCTTTTTCACGAAGGCATATTATAAGGCATTTTTTCGAAAAACCCGCAGAAAATCCTATTTTTGCAATGTCGCCTTTGAAATGACAGGCTTAGTTAGACCAACAGCGACAAGTTTTGACACAATATTCGCCCCAATACCGAATATTGCAGTCATAAAGGAAATGTATATCCCGCATTGTCCTATGCTATTATACCGCCACTAAATTTGGCCTTTGTAGCGGAGCCGTAATGAGCCAACATCTTTCTCTACCTAAAGATAAAATTCGTTTCTTGTTGTTAGAAGGCGTTCATCAAAACGCAATTGACGCATTAAATGCTGCCGGATACACCAACATCGATTATCGTAAAACAGCGCTTGAAGGTGAAGCACTGAAAGAAGCGGTAAAAGATGCTCACTTCATTGGGATTCGTTCACGTACTCAACTGACTGAAGAAGTTTTTGAAGTAGCGAATAAACTCATTGCTGTGGGTTGTTTCTGTATTGGTACTAACCAAGTGAACTTAAATGCTGCCATGATTCGTGGTATTCCAGTATTTAACGCACCATATTCAAATACACGTTCTGTGGCTGAATTGGTGCTTGCAGAAGCGATTCTCCTTCTTCGCCGTGTTCCTGAAAAATCAGCAGACACACACACAGGCGGTTGGAACAAATCTGCAGTCGGTTCATTTGAAACTCGTGGTAAAACGTTAGGTATCATTGGTTACGGCTCTATTGGCTCGCAACTTTCAGTGTTAGCTGAAGGTTTAGGCATGCACGTTATTTACTATGATGCTGTAACTAAATTACCTTTAGGTAATGCACGTCAAGTTGGCTCTATGAACGAACTTCTTGCCAATGCAGATGTAGTTTCTATTCACGTGCCAGATGTTCCATCTACACGCAACTTCATGGGCAAAGAACAATTTGCGCAAATGAAAGCGGGTTCAATCTTCATTAATGCCGCACGTGGTACTTGCGTTCTTATTGATGAACTTGCAGATGCGATCAAATCGGGTCACATTGCGGGCGCTGCGGTTGATGTGTTCCCGAAAGAACCAAAAGCCAATGGTGAAGAATTCGTTTCTGCCCTTCGCAACTTGCCTAACGTGATTTTAACGCCTCACGTTGGTGGTTCAACCATGGAAGCACAAGCGAATATTGGCCTTGAAGTGGCTGATAAATTTGTCGCTTACTCAGACAAAGGTATGACTTTATCTGCTGTGAACTTCCCTGAAATTGCGCTTCCATTGACTGAAGGTAAACACCGTTTACTACACATTCATAGAAACGTACCGGGTGTTTTATCTAAAATTAATAACTTGTTTGCTGAACATGGCATCAACATTTCTGGTCAGTCATTAATGACGAAAGGTGATGTCGGTTATCTTGTGATGGATGTAGACGCTACTGCATCTCAAGAAGCACTGGATACACTCCATGAAGTTGAAGGCACAATTCGCGTTCGCGTATTGTTCTAATTTAACGTTATTGAAAAACCACAGGCCTCGGTCTGTGGTTTTTTTATTGTTTAAAATTTTGTAATAAATCTCCTGCTCTTCGATGCATCAAACCAAATTTAGTAGATTGAATGCATGATTAATTTAAAAAACACTCCCCATATTCAAGCCCTGCTTTTGCTCCTGATTGCCATGATCAGCATACAAAGCAGTGGTTCTCTTGCCAAAATTCTGTTTCAGCAGTTCCCTATTTTAACGGTGTCGAGCCTACGCCTTTTGTTAGGCTCGATTATTTTGGCCGTTATATTTAAAATATGGAAAATCAATTTCAAACAGGTGCGCTGGAAAGCCATCGTGAGCTACGGCATTGCCTTAGCGGGTATGAACGCGCTGTTTTATTTATCCATCGACCGCTTACCGCTTGGTATTGCTGTTTCTTTTGAGTTTATTGGCCCCTTAAGTGTGGCGCTGTACTATGCACGACAGAAGTTTGATTTTGTGTGGGTCGGATTGGCTATCGTGGGTCTTGTACTGCTTTTCCCTTTTGATCAGGCCTCACAAAGTTTAGACCCTTTAGGGATTGCCTTTGCTTTAGGTGCAGGTGTCTTCTGGGCAATATATATTGTCGCAGGTCAAAAACCGTCTGGGGTCTCAGGCAATCATACGGTGTGTTTAGGCATGTTTGTCGGCATGCTCTGTCTATTGCCCATTGCACTCTTTACGGGTATGCCTGCGTCGGTATTTGAGCCCTCAAATCTCATCTATTTTATTGCCCTTGCAGTCTTGGCGAGTGCCTTGCCTTTTTCTTTAGAGATGATTGCACTACGGAATTTATCTGCTCTTAGCTTTGGCACACTGATGAGTGTCGAACCCGCAATTGCTGCACTGTCAGGCTTTGTGTTTTTGGGTGAACAATTGTTATGGACGCAATGGCTAGCGCTTACTGTCATTATTGTTGCCTCAATTGGTTGTACTGTCACCACGCAAAAAGCAAAAAAATAGAGCGAAGGTTAAAGCAATAAAAAAACCACACCGAAGTGTGGTTTTATCTATTAGCGAGGTATTTCGCAAAACTCTTCAGAATCCGATACAGAGGCCTGATACATAAAAATACTGAGCAATGGATTTTCGTCTGGCTTAGACCAGAACCATCTTTTAATTTAACTTTGGCCGCAATGCAACTGAAGCCGATATACACTGTACAAAGACCAAACCTGCATTTTCAAATTTAAAATCCCAGTTCCAAGTTGAAAAATGTGACTCTGTGGCATGTACAGCTAGCCCTGTTATAGATGAAAGTAAAGCAACCACTTGCCGTTGGCTGGCATAGCATTCAAATCACTACTTTGAATATCCCAAGGTGAAAATTCAACTGTCACGGCACCTGTTGCAGGTTGGCCATTTGGCAAGACAAAGGCATTTGCAGGAATCGTAATTTTTGCCTGACTATAAATAGACTCAATAACCTGTGCATCTTCAATTTTTGCAACATTTACAGTCTGCTTAACCATAAGTAAGTTTGCAGTAATGTGATCTAAATCTTTTACAGCAACCACAACAGATTGATGAATAAAGCCTGCTCGGGTTAAGCGTACAACAACAGAAGTCGCTGACTTTGGAAGATTCACTTTAAATTTTGCTAAGCCGTTACTGTCCGTTTTCACCACCTGACCAGCAACACTCATTTCTACATCGGCTAATGCCACACCTTGCGCAGACTGGATTAAAGCAGAAATAGACCTTTCTACCATAACTTCACTCGGTTCTACTGAGGAGCTCGAGTCACGACTTGAACCACACCCCGTCAATGTCATTCCCAACATACAAGCAAGCGCGATATGCTTTAATTTTATTGTATATATCATTATTATATTTTCTATTAAAAAAAACAGCCCATTATTATTCTTTTGATTTTTAAGTACAATTTCTCTCTATTTTTCACATGAAGATATTTTTAATTTATATCTACCGTTGGTCAAATGCTACACGGAAATTGCTATAATCGGAACACTTTAAAATCAGCACACCTCACACCTGTGAGCAAATACACATGCCAAACGCCCAATATATTGCTGTGCTGTACATGGTTCTGTCCATGATTTCCTATCAAATTAGTGCTTCTTTTGCCAAGCAACTTTTTACCGTATTAGACCCACTTTCAGTCACTATTTTAAGACTATGTTTTGCGGCTATTATTGTCTGCGTCATGTTTCGTTCATGGCAAATTTTTAAGCGACTGCCTTATTTAAAATGGCGAGATTTACTCTGCTACAGCACAGCCCTTTGTTGTATGAATGTGCTGTTTTATATGTCCTTAGGCAAGCTCCCACAGGGCATTGCAGTCGGTTTAGAATTTATTGGCCCACTGGGTTTAGCACTGTTATCTATTCAACGGCGTAGCGATTATATTTGGGTGCTGTTGGCCATTATTGGCATTGCTTTAATGGTGCCTTGGGGACAAACCACGAGCGCTAACTTTTCGCTTGTTGGTGCAGCCTGTGCCTTGGGTGCAGGACTGTGTTGGGCATTTTATATTTATTTTGGCCAAAAAGTCGTCCATCAAAATATGGGTATGCATGCCTTGACCATCGCCATTAGTCTCTCCGCCTTGGTTTTATTGCCCATTGGTTTATATAACAATGCCCCTGCTTTATTAGAAACGCAATATTGGGGTAAGGCCTTAGCCATAGCAGTCTTGGCCACAGCCATTCCCTATGCGCTCGATTTAAAAGCGTTAAAACAACTCAACAAACTCAGTTACGGTACACTTTCAAGCCTTTCACCCGCTTTGGCTGCACTGGCAGGATTAGTCCTTTTAGGTGAAAAAATAGGGACATTGCAATGGCTTGCCTTATTCTGTGTGATGCTTGCATCTGTTGGCGTTACCCTGCGTTCGGCACACAGTCACGCAACCGAATCCAAATAAAAGAGATACTCTTGTTGGTTTAAATGCCGATGTACTTTATCCAATCATTTTTTAGTCATGGCAAGCCAGCCATCTATGTCAGGCTATTTTTATTAACTTTTCAGAAAGCGCTCTTTGTCTGTCATGGCTCTGGCGTAAAACTTCAATCTATGCATTGTTCTATTGACCTCTGGCTATGTGCTCTATGATCGCTAAAAATATTTTGATCAAGATGAGCGACATCCCTGTGGATTCTTATTTTTATGCAAAGACGTACAAGCATACGGTTCAATTTTGTGACTTTGAATTAACCTGTGAAAAATATTTGATAGCTTAAACGAAGAATAAGAATGACCACCAAAATAAGAAAGAGAATTCGAATAAACCCACTGCCATATTTTAATGCCATTTTTACACCCACCACCGAACCAATGACATTCGCCACAGCCATCATTAAACCGAGACTGAACAACACATGTCCTGTGGGAATGAAAAAACTTAAGGCTGCAAAATTGGTCATAAAATTACCAATTTTAGACAAAGCAGAGGCATGTAAAAAATCCACTTTTAAAAAGCGAATAAAATAAAAAATAAAGAAACTGCCCGTCCCTGGCCCAAAAATTCCATCATAAAAACCAATGACCAAACCACCAATACCCGCCAATACCAAAGTTTTTGTGGTCAGGCTTTGTTGAAAATGAACTTGGCCAAATTGCTTCTTCATAAAGGTATACGTTGCAATAATAATCAACATGACCAATACAAAAGGTTTTAGAATCGATTGCGGAATTAGGGTGACACAAGCCGCACCCGCAAACGAACTAATAAAAGCCGCAATCCCAATCACCACCAATAACTTCCACGCCAATTTAACCCGACGCAAATAGGAAAAAGCTGCCGAAGCTGTTCCACAAATGGAAGCCATTTTATTGGTGCCAAATAAAGTGGCGGTCGCCATATTTGGAAAGGCATTCATTAATGCAGGAATTTGAATTAGCCCCCCGCCTCCCACTGCGGCATCAATCGCCCCAGCAAAAAAGGCAAAAAACAACAGGCTTAAGATGATTTCAATTTCCACAGTTTTGGCCTTAAATTTAAATAAAGTACAGGGCTTACAAGTTCAATACGCGCTTTGGCACCAAACGTTTTCGATCGGTAATTTCTGCTAAACCTAAGCACTTTTCACCATCAAAGACCAAAGCTTCGGCAACGGCTTCATGTTCAATATTACTCTCCATACCACGACAGAAATATTCGGCACGACCTTCAGGCACTTGAACTTTCGGGAAATGATCGACAGGCGAATATACTGAAAGCAACAACGCATCGCGCTCCACCTCAGTTAAGCTTTCTAGGTACTCAATGGTATAACTTGGAATTAAATCGAAATGGCCGGTTTTAATACGGTGCAAGTAAATTAAATGCCCATAAGTACCCAAGGCTTCGGCAATATCTTCACCTAAAACCCGAATATAAGTTCCTTTTGAACAAGTAATATCTAGGCTAATGGTGTTTTCTGTAAAAGATAAAAGTTCAATGGCTTCAATGGTGATGGGTCTGGCTTCACGTTCAATTTCAATACCTTTACGTGCCAACTCATACAGCGGACGGCCGTCTTTTTTCAGTGCCGAATACATCGGTGGTACTTGCTGAATATCGCCAGTAAACTGGGTTAAAACCTGCTGGATAATTTCTTCCGTCAGTAGCGGTACTGCTTTTTCAAGAAGGCGCTCACCCTCAACATCACCCGTAGTGGTGCTATGACCCAAAAATACGGTAGTTTGATAGCGCTTCACCGAATCAAGTAAATAATGAGAAAACTTGGTTGCCTCACCTAAGCAAATTGGCAGTAAACCCGAAGCCAGCGGATCTAGTGCGCCTGTATGACCTGCCTTTTGCGCACGGTACAACCAACGGACTTTTTGCAAAGCCGCATTCGAGCTAATGCCTAAAGGTTTATTTAATAAAAAAACACCACTAAGGTGACGACGCTGAATTTTAGGAGAGGATGATTTCATGATAAAAATAAGCGAAAGAAAACGTCACAATGTTAACCGAATATTTACAACATTTCTGTGATTTTGTGCAGAACTTATGGCATATTCAGTCCCACCGCATAATATCTAAAACAAATAAAATGGAAAAAGGTGCATGAGGATATGCAAAAACATAAATTATGGCTGATTGTGGTCATTATTCTATTGGCAATAGGTGGATTGATCTATTGGTTAGCACCAAAGAATACGCAAACTATGGCTTCGCAACATTCAGAACAAAGCTCGAATCCTTCAACCAATGCTTCAACCTTACCCCAAACAACCAGTCCCAACGGCTTGCCTTATTTCAGCCCAAGTCAGCAAGACACGCAAATTAACTGTCAGATGAAGCTAGATGGCTCGCAACATTTAATCGTGAATGAGCAAACCCGTAACTGTTTTGAATATTTTATTACCCAATATGGTGAAAAATCGCTTGATCAAATTCAACAAGATTTCAATGCCTATATTCATCAAAACTATAAAGAACCTGCCCTTTCGCAAATTTTAGATTTGTGGAAACGTTATATGAATTATCGCGAGCGCTTAGGATCACTCCAAACGCCAAATATCAGCCAAGATGATCCGCAATATTATCGAGCTATTTTTAACAGTACGCAAAATTTGCGCAAACAGTTTTTCTCTGACTATGAAATTGAAGGGCTTTTTGGCCCTGAAAATACCTATCATGAATACACTTTAAAGCGTCTGGATATCATTCATCATAAAAAACTCAATGAAACCGAAAAAGCCCAAAAACTCAAAGCATTATTTGATGAGCTACCAGAAGATTGGAAAGAAAATTTAGAGCAACTCAATAAGCTTGAAGACTTACGCAAATTGACAGCAGATATCAAAGCGCGTGGTGGCTCTGCAGAAGAAATTCATCAAATGCGAACACAATTGGTCGGCCCAGAAGCAACACAGCGACTAGAGGTTTTAGATAGCCAACGTTCAAACTGGAAAAGTTCGGTTGATGGTTATTTGATTGAACGTGATAACATTATTAAAAGTGGCATGAGTGATGGCGCTAAGCAAAAAGCTGTACAACAACTGCGTGCGCAACATTTTCAAAATAAAGAGGATCAATTACGTGTAAATACCTTTGAGTCTATTCATGATCAAGGCGGAAAGCTCCCTTATAGCGAATAAAAGCAATCAGTCCCTTATAAGCTAAAGATGTCTAAGCCCATGTTTCGGTGGTGATACCAGAAACATGGGCTCAATCATGAATAAAAATATTGATGACCATGTATGAAGTGGCTTAGTACAAACCACCCAGTTGCTTGTATTGATCTTCTTCTTATGTAAATTGGCCTACTGTCTTATGACAATAAAAGATCATGGTCATCGAGTTTTACCTTGTGGTGGTCATATTGTCCACATCATGTGTGCTGACTACAAACTAAATCATCCAAATTTAGCCCATATATTATTTGCTCTCAAAACTTCTTCACAGCACCGCCAGCATCCTATTTCATGAACATGAAATCACTTAAAACTGTAAATATTTATCGGTCTATAAGAACCTGCGAGAATCATTGCGCAGACTTTTCTCTTCGAAATTATCTCACTCAAAATTTGTTACAACTCTAACTGCATCCTATCCCGCAATGATTGCAAAAATATAGCCGTACTGTTCTTATATCTTTGACAATAAAAATTGTCAGTGTCTGAAAATAAAAACAATTGAGAATTTATTATGAAATATAAACTGTTATTCGCTAGCCTACTCACGGTCAGCACCATCCACATGGCCGTTGCCTCTGAAGCCACCCAAGTGACGACCACAAAAGTTAGCTCTAGCTATGCGAAAACGAAATACCCGATTGTCTTTAACCACGGTATGGCAGGCTTTATTACGCTTGGCACAAACCAATTTGGCTTAGATTATTTTTATCAAATTTTGCCTGATTTAGCACGCAACGGTGCGAATGTTTGGGCAACCCGTGTTTCACCACTTAATTCCACCGAAGTCCGCGGTGAGCAACTTCTGCAACAAGTATTGGAAATTCGCGCCATTACAGGTGCACCCAAAGTGAATTTAGTCGGACATTCACATGGTGGCCCGACCATCCGTTATGTGGCGGGTGTGCGCCCCGATGTTGTGGCCTCTTTAACCAGTGTTGCAGGCCCAAATAAAGGCTCACCTGTCGCAGACTTAATTATAAAAGCAGAAAGTACAGCGGTTGAAGCCCCTCTTGTTGGTGCAGTCAACTTCTTGTCTAAAGCTATTGTTTGGGCCCAAGGCTTAGATCCTAAAAGCTACCCACATGATGCTTTGGCAGGTGGTAACAGCTTGACACTTGCTGGGTCTGCTCTCTTTAATTCCAAATTTCCCTTAGGTATGCCAACCACCGCCTGTGGCGAGGGCAAAGCACTCGATCAGGGAATTTATAATTACTCCTTTACTGGTGTAGGCACTATTACCAATCTTCTAGATCCTGACTCTGCCTTAAAAGTCACTAGCCTCTTAATTGATGGTGGTAAAAATAATGATGGTTTAGTCTCTAAATGTAGCGCTAAATTTGGTAAAACCATTCGCGATGATTACAACTGGAATCATTTAGATGAAGTTAATCAATTCCTTGGATTAAAAGCATTGTTTGCTCCAGACCCTGTCGATGTTTACCGTCAACATGCTAATCGTTTAAAACTTCAGGGACTCTAATTTGGCCTTTCAAAGCGAGGTTAAAATATTTCAGACATAAAAAATGCGCCAAAAGGCGCATTTTTTAACTCAAGTAAAAACTTAAAATTAAGCTTTAACTTTACGAGCTGGTAATTTTTCACGAATACGTGCAGCTTTACCAGACAATTCGCGTAGGTAGTAAAGTTTAGCGCGACGAACAGCACCACGACGTTTCACTTCAACTTTAGCTACGATTGGAGAATGTGTTTGGAAAACACGTTCAACACCAACACCGCTAGAAATTTTGCGTACTGTAAATGCAGAGTTTAAACCACGGTTTTTAATCGCAATTACAACGCCTTCAAAAGCCTGAAGACGTTCACGATCGCCCTCTTTAACTTTTACAGAAACAATAACTGTATCACCTGGTGCAAATGCAGGTAGATCAGTTCTTAATTGTGCGTTTTCAATAATTTGTACTAAAGGATGCTTACCGCTCATGGGGTATCTCCAAAGTGCGAGTCAGAAGAGGTCTAATCATCGCTGGGTATAGAGGCTAAAGCGCATAGACCCGATTATCTTTCTCTTTATTGTTGACCATCTCAATCAATAAAGAGCCTATTAAAGAATACTTAAAATTGAATTTAAGTATTGGTATCTTTTAGCCATTTTTTTTGCTGTTTAGTCAGTTCCACCTGTTCCACCAACTCTGGGCGACGCTCAAGTGTACGCTGATAACGTTGCAAAAACCGCCATTTTTCAATGTTTGCATGATGACCTGACTTTAAAACATCAGGCACATCCAAACCTTCAAAATGATCTGGCTTGGTATATTGTGGACAATCTAACAGACCATCCACAAATGAGTCTTGCACGTGTGATTGTTCATCAGACATTGCACCCGGAAGTCTCCGAATAATACTGTCCAATAAAACCATCGCAGGTAATTCACCGCCAGATAAAACGTAATCTCCAATTGACCATTCCTGATCAATATATTTCTGGATCAAACGCTCATCGACCCCCTCATAACGCCCACACAATACAATCAATCCATCATATTCGACAAACTGCTGTACCGCAGGTTCATTTAAGGTTTTTCCTTGTGGGGACATATACACCACAGGAACATGAACTGCGCCTGCTTGCGTTGCAAGCTCTTTGGCATGTTGGATTGCTTTCGCCAAAGGCTCGGCCATCATCACCATGCCGGGACCACCACCGAATGGACGTTCATCCACTCGTTTGTAGTTCCCATCAGCAAAGTCACGTGGATTAATACAAGTAATTTGCATCAAATCACGTTTCACTGCACGCCCGCTAATACCGTAGGCTGTAATCGCTTCAAACATTTCAGGAAAAAGCGTAATGACTGCAAAAAACACCGCAGACTCCTCTATTTTCCTGCTGCGATAATCCTAAAAGGATTAATAATCTACGCCCCAATTGACGTAGATACGACCAGCTTCAAGATCAACGCGCTGTACCACATCTTTATGCCATGGAATCATACGCTCTTCAGCATCAACGCTATCTGGTGTTGCGTGAACCACCATGACATCATTGGCACCTGTCTCGAACAGTTCATGGATTTTTCCGAGATTTACTTCTTGTTCAGCATCATCCAAACCTAACACTGTTAAGCCTTTCAAATCTGTCCAGTAAAACTCATCCATTCCTGCTTTCGGAAGTTGCGATTGAGAAATCCATACATTAGTACCCACTAAGCTATCTGCTGCAGTGCGGTCAAGGACCCCCTTCAACGAAACAACCAAGCCTTTACCATGCGGTTTCCAGCGTTTTACATCTACTGTTT
Organism: Acinetobacter celticus; assembly: GCF_001707755.1. Lineage (GTDB taxonomy): Bacteria > Pseudomonadota > Gammaproteobacteria > Pseudomonadales > Moraxellaceae > Acinetobacter > Acinetobacter celticus. Next base: position 44,433 of record NZ_MBDL01000012.1, read on the forward strand.
GCCAACCTGCTTTGGTCTCAATGTACCAAGGCAGATAGTCAAAGATGTTGCTCATAGGTTCTGTATTGGAATAGACCCAGAGCCACCCATTTAAGCCATATGCTGAACGCAGCTGTCCAATCTGAATACGATCTTCTGGCACATTCTGTGTTGGTGTCATGGGTTACCTGCTACGTTAATTTTCAAAAATTATGCAGCAACTGTAGCTTTTTTAGCTTGAGCAGCTAAAGAAGCAACACGTTCTGAAGGTTGAGCACCTTGAGAAACCCAGTGTGCAAAGCGGTCAGCATCTAAACGAAGTTTTTCTGCTTTACCTTGTGCTGTTGGGTTGAAGAAACCAATACGTTCGATGAAACGACCGTCACGTGCATTACGGCTATCAGTCACAATGATTTGATAGAACGGACGTTTTTTAGCACCACCGCGAGCAAGACGAATAACAACCATGATAGAACCTTATAGTTTTTACGGATTATCCCAGTACCGACCATCGACACTTTTCAAACCCCTTTCATAGAGGGCAATATTTTACGTTATCTTTCCGCTGAAAGAAAGGTCAAAATTTATTTATCCACAATTTTAAATTTGGAACTTATTTACTGTCCCAGTTTGAAGTTCCACTTAAGGCACAAGTCGATGCACCTCTAGTCCAACACTTTTCACCACGATGATTTAATATATTCACACCATCATTTTCCTGTGAGGACGCAGTTATAGGAGTAGCAGTTAGGGTCCATGTATTTGCCGCAACATTCGTCAATGCCACCGTATATAAAGGATCACTCCCCTGAGGAGTTGCAAGACTACCATTTGCATTAAGTGTATAGCCGAATGTTGCCAATGTAATAGGGTCACCATTCGCCAACAAAAATCTAAAATTTGACACTTTATAACGTTGAATTTGACTCGCTAAAGCGATCAGTTCTGCCTGAACTTCTACACGTTTCGTTTTTCGTACATGCTCCTGATAAGATGGATACGCAATAGCAGACAAGATACCAATTATTGCAACCACAATCATAAGCTCTATGAGAGTAAATCCTTTATTCATTTACCACTCCTCACTGCCATTCGCTGTACTACCACAACTTTCAAAATCGACATTAGCTGTTGTTTTATTCTTACAACGCATCCCTGTACTCGTAAGTAACATCGTAAAATTTTTATCGTCTGAACTCACAGCTTGAATTGCCCAATTCCGACCTGTTGCATCATCATCTGTTAAATCTAAATCTGGATCATTTCCATCTCTGATCGTCAATGTATATTTAATCGCAGAGCCGATTGCTCCCACAGGTAATGTTGCACTTGTCGTCATAAATCTTCGATAACTAAAATTACGCGCTTTATGCCGATCTAACAAAGTAGCCAATCTCTGTATCTCTTGCTGTGCCTGACTGGCTACCGCGCGTCGTGCATACTCTTGGTATGACGGTATAGCAATTGCTACGAAAATCGCAACAATTGCTACAACAACCATTAGTTCGATCAATGTAAATCCAGAGGACTTTATTATTTTTTTCATAATCCCTCCTGATTAGCGACGATCATACCAACGCTGAGGAATCAGTTTGTTCCCAGTATTGTAACGTTTATCTAAAATAGCATTGCCTGTGATCCCTGATGTATCTACGTTTGCAACAATAAGTCGCTGCATCCCACTACCATCACCTGCACCAACAGCACCACCGACAATACCAGCCCCCATACTTAACCTATAAGAAGTAGATGTTCCACCATTACATTGACCATATGGCATACAGAATAAAGTCATAAAGCTTTCTCCCTTCACACCGGCACCACAGTCTCCTGACATTCCATTTCGACTTCCATCAAAAGTAGTTACAAACATGTCATTATTAATAACCAATGGTGTCGACATCACCTTCTCACTCTGTACTAAAGAGGATTTAAATAAGTAATACCAACCTTGAGTTAGAGCATAAGAGGCTCTATAAGAAGTAATAGCAAATCTATTGGTATTATCAAGCGCAACGAGTTGATTAATTGCAGTGGTTCCAACATTACTTTCCTCTGCCAATAAGTTCACACCTTTGGTATGTAAATCATCAGACGTGACACTATATGCATTTGTACTCGTTAAATTAAATAAATCACTTCTCGCTACATCTTTATCATATAAATTATAAACACCATCATGTTTGTAACTGGTACTTGTACTATATTCTGCGAGAGGCTGGCTTCGATTTCCGCTACCAATCGATACAACACCAAAAATTGTTCCACCTTCTGAATATGTGGAAAAACCAGGCATTTCAAAGAAACGTGGGCTATGAGCGCCATTGTTTAAATTCAACACTTTCGTAGGCTGTTTAGCAAATAATGCCGTATTCGTACCCACCTTATTATTTAAATCGATACGCCAAACCTGACCACCCAAGTCACCAAAGTATAAATGATCAGTTAAACCATCAGAATCGCGGTCCACAGCTTTAATCTGACTCACCACACTATATTTCATGTCTACATCATAAGAACTGGCTGTACCCGCTGTTGGGGCATAAGTCGGACCTGGATTTGCTGTTGTTGGTGATGTGTGTACTGTTGCATTCGCACTTGCCCACCACAACAAACTACCATCGAGCGCATCAAACATATATACACCTGAACCAATCTTATTGGTTTGAGCATAGTCATTATATTCATAACCACGGTAATATTTGATTTTTGCTTGTTTCGTTGCGCGTTCTGCCACTGTAGTCTCAGGCATGCTACTAATGGATGTTGGTAGCCCCTCAGCATCATAACCACCACCTACTAACATGACGAGTTTTTTGGTCCCTTTCCAATTGATCCAAGTCAAAGTAGGCTTAGACCAGCTTTGCCCCATACACGCAAGCGGATTTGTACTCGAACACTGACTTAATGCAGGCGGGGTTATAGTAAATTTGAGTGTTGGATTATTAATATCAGCTAAGTCCAGCGCATAATAATTGCGCCCACCCATACGTAAACCACCATAAACAATCTGTTTCCCTGATCGACTATTTAAACCTGCACCAACGGTTAACATATCATCTGCAGCATTCACATATTCAGTATAAGAAGTCCAAGGCCCATCAACCCCATAATACAATTTATCCATTCCCCCGATAGTCGTATCAAAGTTTAATAACGCATCCTTTTGGTTTTCAACCATGCTATTCGGTAAAAATGCAAACTTTTCTTCCCCACTATCAGCATCAACTATATGTAAAACACCTTGCGTGGTTCCAAATAAAATATAGTCATCTCGCCCTTCAGAACCGAGAGCACCATTTTCATATGTCACTTTCCCTTGGTTTGTGAGAAGTAATGGCGAAGAATGCATTACAGCACCCACCTGACGTAACTCCTCCGCTTGAGCAATCGACGTATTTGTAATAGTTTGAGGTTGTTTGGCATTTACACGATAACCAAGCAATGATAATAAATATCCTCTAGCTGGATCAGTGCTGTTGACCAAACTTAAATCCAACGCTCTTAATGTAGTTGCATCCAAATATTCATTATTTGTTGCTGTTGCAGGTCTGTCTGTTAATATTTTGCGCTGCATTGCGCCATTAGTATTTGAACGTAGTTTTAACCGTGATTTTACACCACCAACCAATCTATTTTTACTGCTACCAAGAATTGATTCATCATCCTGATTTACACTCGTAACCGCATCGGCAGACCATAAATCGTAGTTATCACCAATTTTACCTTGACTATTGACAAAAACATCATCGTTTTTATCGACCAACGTACCTGTACTCGTAACTTTATACTTTTTCAGGTTACCCGCCCATAATTGATAGCTCTTATCAGGGGTCGGTTGGAACTGTGGATAATATGCATAGTTTTGCAATGCAGCAGGATTTAATTGATCATTTGGGATCGTTGATGTTCCCGTTGTTACAGCTGGAATTTCTGTTGACAAGTTATTAATAAAGTCGTTTACGCTATCAATAACGTCTTGAGAACTTGTACCTGCATACCAACCACCTTGACCCCGAATACCCCAACGTGCTGCACGTTTTTCGTCATCATCCACTGTGCCTAGTAATGCGATATTTTCTTCTTCAGATAAATTTTTATTATAAGATGGGATTGAGTTATAAGCTGAACCGAACCCAACAACAGCTGTTTTGAGTTTTAAATCACGTGGGCTAGCATTGGTTGTTTGATTTAAAAGGCGAGTATTAAAATTCTCTACGCAATCCCACCCTCCGCCTGAATCAGAGCATGTGAAACTACTACTACCTGCTAGCGCACCCTGCATTAAACTCTGTGCCGAATTATTACCATTTGGCACACCATCGGTTAGTACATAAATACCTTGACCACTACACTGCTTGGTATCTGCATCTGGCTCTAACTGTGCAGACAAGGAAGTCGGCATTTTATATTTTAGTTTATCATCTGTTAAAGCGCCACTAGCAGCAGCGTATTGCCCAGATGCTGAATTATGAGCAGCGTAATAACATGTAGCACTATAATTACTATTACCAGACCTATATGTACAACTATGACTGCCAAAAGCTCGAGCTAGAGTACCATAAGAATAGCCATCACTTTGGCAATTATTTGTTGTACTCGAAGCTAAACAGCCATACCAAGTATTATTAATTTTAGCAAACTTATAACTCCCTCCAGCAGTCGAAGTGCCTAACATATAAGCAGCAGCTTCTGCATAGGCATTCGCTGTTGGTGTTCCTCCATTTGCTTCCAAGTTCGCAACTTCGGTCATTAGGCTTTTACGATGTGTTTCAGAGGCTAGTGTGGTTTCCGTATCCAGACCTAAACGCTCAACAGGAATACGAACCTGCCCCCGAGTACCATCACCATTAATAGAATAGGTTGTCAATCCAAAAAATTTATCTTTACCAATTGCATTTGCGCCATATAAAAGTTGGTACATTGCATCTTTAACTAAAGTGATACGATCATAATAAGCAGTAGATGCTCCATTCTTATAATAATATTGCGGGTTACCACCATCATCATCATCAAGTCCAGAAAGACTTGGTTCACTAGTTAGCGCATAAGTACAATCCGTTTTATTTACTGATGTACTCCCTGATGCTGCTCCTCCACAACGATACCATTTACGGTTATTTCTCCCACCAGAGCGCATGTAATAGTATTCAGGACTACTAATTGCACAATAACGTCGATTATAAGAAATTCCATTCCCACTAAATGCAGTCTCTCTAGCACCGCCGCTACAACTCGTCAGCTCCTGATTATTTGCATCGAAATATCTCATACTTCCTGAAATATCCAATACAAACATCAAAGAGATATTTCCTGAGCGTGCTTGTTGATAAATCTCAATATCACTCGCATATGAAGCAGTTGCACTAAACACAAATCCTGTCATAAGCGCTGATAGGTTCACAGCCAATGCTTTCTTTAAAGGATGAGCTATAAGTTGTTCTTTCTTTTTAATTTTCATTTCATTCACCCTTAAAGAAATGCCTGACCTAACGTATATTCAGTGACATGTGTTGTAAAAGGCACATTTAAATCCGATAGACAATTTGCTACACCATTCGTTGAACTATTACTAATATGACTATCTAAACAATCATCAATATCATCCGTATCTGCTGAAGTAAGTGCAGGCATCAGTGAAGTCGTATTCACAATCACTCGATCTGTTTTTTGAATTTTAGATAGTTCTTCATCCGTGCCACGAACTGAGTCTTGAAATGGCGTAGATGACGCCGAATTTGTAAAACTCACAGATACTTGGGTCATGACAGCTCTACGTTCGCTGGTAAAAAAGTTTGCATTATTCGCTCCTGTTCGACAGAAGCCACTTACTCCTTGATCCGTATTCACGATATTCCCACTGTCATTCACGTAGACCATGCTCGCTTGTGACAAAGTAAAGAATTGAGCTCTGTTCCCTCTATAACAAAAAACTAACTCCTTACCCTTGTTTTTAGGACCTTTAATAAACCCAAACATGCCATCAGCAGCTAAACTACGTAATAAATTATTTGTATCTTCAACATTAAACGTTGCAGCATCAGAGTTTTGAATCATGAGTTGTTGAGCTTGACTGTTAGTCGCAATATTTAATGACACCATACTTTGACGAATGGCTAATGTACCAATAATAGTAATCGCCAATAAAAGAATTAATACGACTATGAGTGTCGAGCCATGCTGTTGTCTAATCATCACTTTCTCTCCCCCAACGCGTTACGTATTGCAACCTCTTGCGTCACGACCTGACGAATAAAACCTTGTGGATTACCATTCGTCCCGATCTCTACGTTTTGATCTAATACTACAAAAATATTGTTTTGTGCAGTTGAAGCCTCTCGACCTATTGACTGTCCTGAACGTGCTAGCACACCTAGGCTCACCCCCAAAATACGAGGCTTAACACCTGTCAAGGCCATATATTCGTGAATACCTATATATCGGCGACTCCCAGCTACATCACTCACATTTAGCAATACACGAAAATGATCAACACGTTTCATAATGATTTCACCAGCATCACCATAACGAGCGAGATTGGTGTCACTATAATTACCAGCATCACATGCCAAAGCTAAAGGGTTGCTCTCTCCAGCTCCAGCATTTTCATCTACTCGCAAAAAATAACGCTGAATAACCATACGATCCACTGTCGTAATTGCTCTTCCTTCGCAATCAAAACCACCTGTTTGTGCAGGTTTATACTGAATTACGAGTTGATCACTGTTTTGAGTCACATTCGATGCACCAGTCCACTCATTATTACTACCAACTGCATCACCATTACTTTGGCTTAATAAAACTTCGCCTACATCAGCTTGAATTCCTGCAGGAAAATTAGACTGACTCAAAACAACACCGCCATGAAGCAAAGTGTCATTCATCGCAGCTTCTACAGTATCTAAATTGGCTAACCTGAGATCTTGAGTTATATAGTTAAGACCAAAATTTGCATTGTCTTGTAAGTCTGCCATTCCTTGTTGTACTTGACTACTTTTCATTCCCGTCAAAAACAACATTACTGCTGCTGCAACCACAATAAGTCCAAGAGCCAAAGCAATCATAAGCTCAATAAGTGTAAAGCCTTTTTGTATTTTCATTAGTAGGCCTCCATCACTAAACAAGTCGATTCATTACGGTAAGCACCAGCTGTAGTACAGTTATTCAAACCATCTGCATTGGTTGCACTAGTATCCCCCCATGCCACATAAATACATCTGCGCTCATTACTTATCCTTGGACAAGCAAACATATTGACTGTCATCCCTAGCCGTTGGGCATACAGATTCGTAAGTGCAGCATCAAAACGTGCCATTTGTGCTGTTGTACAAAATGTCGTGTAACAATTCGGATTAGTAATGTTGGTTGCATTTCCCGCAACAGCCGTAGCATAAACAGCCAACTGATCACGATTAACACGAACTTTCTCAGCCAAGTCGCGTGCCAAATTAATTGCTTGCACACGATTAGCACCTTCACTAGATGCCTCAATTGCTCGATATTGCAACGCCACAAAACCAAGCACACCAACAGCAAGGATCAGCAAGGCAACCAATACCTCTATTAACCCAACACCTGCTTGCTTTTTTATAGTTATCATGAACAATCCCCCTCAACGATCTGCTGGATCGCCCCCATCTTAGATATTGTGACCATTCTGGAATATTTAGGATCAGATGATGCATCACAAATTTCAAAACTCGTATCTGTAGCAATGATTTGATTTGCCAAAGGGTCTTTCACCAAGCCTGTCGGCATAAAAACTATTTCAGCCGTCCGTCCACTCTTTAAACTTGACTTACCGGCTGGCATCCAATTCAACTTATCCTCTGTATCTGTATCCGCAGACAATAATTCAACTGTAATTTCTCTGCGCTCTAGAGCCGCTTTTGCTCTTGCCTGACTCAAGATAGCAACTAATTCTTTTGTACTTTTATTTAAATTTTGGCGCTGTAACATATCCCCAAAAGAAGGTGCAGCCATCATGGCGATAATCGCTAACACAGCAATGGTCACCATTAACTCTATTAAGGTGAATCCTTTTTGTTTATTCTGCATACTCCCTCCCCAAGGCAATAAGACCTTTACCTATTAAAAATCATATCTACTTATTTTACAAAACCAGCACAAATAAAGATAAAAGGTATAAAAAAACAGATCATTGCCAAAAAGCCACGATCTGTCAATTTATTAAAAATATCAGAATGTTAAATGTGCAACACTTTAAGCTTGAGTTACAGGTATACGCAACTCTTTTGGCAAACTAAAGGTGATATTTTCTTCGCAACCAGAGAGCTCTTGCGGTGTTGCTGCGCCCCAATCTTGTAAACGTTGAATCACTTGCTTAATTAAAATTTCAGGCGCCGATGCACCCGCAGTAACCCCAATTTTCGAGTTTTCTGAGAACCATCCCTGTTCCAACTGATCTGCATTGTCAACCAAATATGCCTGCTTACCCATACGCTCTGCCAACTCACGCAAACGATTCGAATTAGACGAGTTAGGAGAGCCAACCACCAAAACAACATCACATTGAGCCGCTAAATCACGCACAGCATCTTGGCGGTTTTGTGTGGCGTAGCAAATATCATCTTTGCGTGGCCCTTGAATTAAAGGAAATTTGGCACGTAATGCATCAATCACCTTCGCGGTATCATCTATCGATAAGGTCGTTTGTGTCACAAATGCAACTTTGGCAGGATTGCGAACACTTAATTCAGCCACATCTGCTTCGTCTTCCACCAAATAAATTGAACCACCTTTTTTAATGTCGTACTGCCCCATGGTGCCTTCTACTTCTGGATGACCTTCATGTCCAATTAAAATGGCTTCTATGCCTTCACGCGCATACTTTGTCACCTCAATATGTACTTTGGTCACTAAAGGACACGTTGCATCAAATACTTTCAAACCACGACGCTCGGCTTCTTGTTGAACCGCTTTAGACACACCATGCGCACTAAAAATCACAATATTGTCATCTGGCACTTCGTCTAATTCTTCAACAAAAATTGCGCCACGCTGACGTAAATCATCAACCACAAACTTGTTATGAACCACTTCATGACGTACATAAATAGGTGGATTAAAGCACTCAAGGGCACGATTCACAATTGCAATTGCTCGGTCTACACCTGCACAAAAACCACGTGGATTAGCCAATACAATTTCCATAGAACCCTCAAATGTTCAACTGAATGAGCAAACAATCTTAAAATAAATGCCAATAAAAAGACGCTTGGCTATTTTGTTTAGAGATCGTCTGCTCTAAAATAGAGAAGATATTTTATCATATCAGGAAAAATATCATGTCGGGTCTCTTGTTTGTCGTTTCTGCAGCATCAGGAACAGGCAAAACATCTCTTGTTAAAGCCCTACTTGAACGTGTTAACAATTTGCATGTTTCTGTTTCTCACACGACTCGTGACCAGCGTCCTGGCGAACTCGACGGCGTTCATTACCACTTTTCGACCAAAGAAGACTTTTTGGCATCTGTTCAAGATGGTGGATTTATTGAATATGCTGAAGTTTTTGGCAACTATTACGGTACTGCCCAGCGCACAGTAAAAGAACAATTGGCCAAAGGCCATGATGTCTTGCTGGAAATTGACTGGCAAGGTGCCGAACAAGTTCGCAAGCTTTTTCCTGAATCGAAACAAATTTTTATTTTGCCTCCAAGTCAGTTCGATTTACGTCAACGTTTATCCAACCGTGGCACAGATTCTGTCGAAGTCATTGAGCATCGTTTAAGCTGTGCTGTAGAAGACATGCAACAGTATGTTAACTTTGACTTTGTGATTATTAATGACGACTTCAATAAAGCCTTACATGACCTAGAAGCGGTGATCATTGCCAACCGTTTGGCCTTAAAACAACAAGCCGAACGCCATCAAGATTTGATTCAAAAGCTGATTACACCCACCAGTGTTTTGTGATTAAAACTTGAGTCTGTAGGCAAAGCCTTTTATACTGTGCAGTCTGTTAAAATTTACTACTTAAACGAGAATTCTTATGGCACGCGTAACCGTTGAAGATTGTTTAGACCATGTAGACAACCGCTTTGAGCTTGTACTAGTGGCAAGCAAGCGCGCGCGTCAATTGGCACGTCAAGGCATTGAGCCAACTGTAGAATGGGATAACGACAAGCCTACAGTGGTTGCACTTCGTGAAATTGCTGAAGGTCACGTTTCTAAAGATATTCTGAAACAGCGTGATCAGGACTATCAAGCTTCTAGCTTAGATCTTGCACTTTCTGCAAATAATTTGAATTTAGATGGTTTTTCTTTCCAATAAGAACAACCACTAAGAGAAAGCCTAGTTTTAAACTAGGCTTTTTTTATGGCTATCACTTTTATCTTGGGCTCAGAACAGTTATAAAGTAAGGTCAAAAAAGTTTTCTCTCTAATTATTTTTTTCATTTTTTGCATGAAAAAATTGACAAGCGATGCAATATGCATTTCATTAGAGGATTATCCGTTTCATTTGTAATTCAGCAGTAAAAGGTGTTCTATGCCAGGCTCAGTGGTCAGTCAAGCCAAGCAACAGCTCAAGATGATTATCGACGCTTATCTTTTAGAAAGTGAAGTCGTTCGTGTGCTCGAAGCTTGCGACTACGCAGATGCTGCGCATGACGGAGTAACCCGTAAAAGTGGCGAACCGTATATTTTACATCCTATTGCTGTCAGCTGTATTTTGGCACATATGCGCTTAGACCCAGAAACTTTAATGGCTGCGCTTCTGCATGACGTGATTGAAGACACCGAATTCAACAAAGATGATATTAGTCTTAAATTTGGCAAAACGGTCGCTGAACTGGTTGATGGTGTGACTAAATTAAGCCAATCCAGTGACAAAGAGTTTAATAAAGCTGCCTCTTTTCGAAAAATATTACAGGCCACCTTACAAGACCCGCGCGTCATTATTATTAAACTGGCCGACCGTTACCACAACATGACCACGCTGGACGCCTTACGAACTGACAAACGCGCGCGTATTGCCAAAGAAACTTTTGAAATTTTCGTCCCAATGGCACGTTTAGTTGGCATGAACGAAATGGCCGACAATTTAGAACATCTGTGTTATCAAAATCTTGATTTAGATATGTATAACAATATTCAAGATGCTTTATTACAAACCAAACCCAAACGCTGTGAATATCAAACCAAGTGGGAAAACAACCTAACCGACCTACTCCAAAACAATAAAATTACAGGTCGAATTAAAAAGAAAAATAATAATATTGAATTGCTACGACACTTTGTGAAAAATGATATTGATCTGCAAGAGCTAACGCATAGCCATGCTTTTGAAATTATTTTACAAAGCATTGCCGATTGTGACCGTCTGGCCGACATTTTACGCAATAGTTTTCAAGTCTTACATTATGAAGATCATATTCGTCGCCCTTTGCCGGGTGGCAATCAATCGTTGATGATGCGATTAAAAGGTGAAGAGACCACACTCTCTTTGACCATTCAAACTGAGTTAATGCGTAAAGCTGCGCGTTTTGGCGTGGTTTTGGGGGAAAATGCACCTCAAGCCTGTCGTTCTGCAATTCAAGCCTCTATGCAAAACTTGAACGTATTGGTCGATGGTGAATGCGCCAAAACCACCTTCAATGAATTACTCGATTATTTGCATCAAGAAAAAATTTGGGTTTATACCCCACATGGTCATCTACATGAGTTACCTCAGGGTGCCACAGCTGTCGATTTTGCCTATTCCGCCAGTTTATTCTTAGGTAACCATGCGGTAGGTGCAAAAATTAATGGTGAAACCAAGCCATTATCTACACCACTACAAAGTGGCCAAGTCATCGAAATTATTACCGATGTGCTTGCAACACCAAACCCAGATTGGCTAAGTTTTATCAACACACAAAAAGCCCGTCGTGCCTTGCAAAACATCTTACGTGAGCAAGATATTGACGAACAGCGCCTTGTCGGTGAACAAGCGCTTAATCGTGCATTAAAGCTGTTTAATCGCTCCATTAAAGACATTACTCAAGCTGATTGGAACAATGTTCTCGAATGGCGCCATTTAAGTAGCCTTGATCATCTGTATGAACAAATTGCCGTGGGTGACTTATTACCTCAGTTAGTTGCAAACCACCTATTTGCACAAGATGCCCCACAGGATTCTGCCAGTTCGGACCGTCTCATTCAAGGGACTGATGGCATTGATATTAAATATGCGCATTGTTGCAATCCAGTGTTGGATGACCCAATTCAAGGGCATTTGTCGCGCCGTGGTTTAATTGTGCACCGCTCGCGTTGCCACAATCTTTTGCACGAACAGCATTTGCACCCTGAAAATATTATGCCCCTACAATGGAATACTGAAAATATTGAGGATGTTAGTTTTACAGCTTTCCTCAGTATTAATATTCCAATGAATGATGAACAAATTTCAGAACTGATCTATCAGTGCCGTAAAGAAAAAGTTGGGGTTGAGTCTGTGCATACCCATGACAATAAAACCTATGTCAATATTGTGGTTCACAACCGCAAACAAATTGCTGAAGTCATTCGCAACCTGCGCATGCATTTTGGCTTTCCTCGTATTGCTCGCCTTGCACAGCCCGTCAATACAGTAGAAACCTCTATAGCCAGTTAATTATTTTGATTAAGTCGCTGATTTGTTGCTTAATCGAGTATGATGTCTAAAGAAGATAAAGGAGAAATCAATGTCCCGCCAAGTAATTCATACCGAAAATGCACCTGCCGCAATTGGCACATATTCCCAAGCAATTCTGGTTGGCAATACCTTGTATCTTTCGGGTCAAATTGGCTTAGATCCATACAGCATGGAATTGGTCGAAGGCATTGAAGCTCAAATTCGTCGTGTTTTTGATAACCTAAAAGCTGTATGTGAAGCAGCTGGTGGCTCTTTGGCAGACATTGCCAAACTGAATATTTTCCTTACCGATCTTTCCAACTTTCAACTGGTCAACCAAATTATGGGTGAATATTTTGCACAACCCTACCCTGCTCGCGCAGCACTTGGTGTTGCAAGCCTGCCTAAAAATGCACTGGTAGAAATGGATGGAATTGTTATTATTAATCAATAAATTATAAAAACCATCAAATACCAATCCTTATATATTTCGCTCTAAACTATTAATCACTCTTGCGCGGAAATTCGAGTAACACTCGGATTTCCGCACAGGTGATGTTTTTTTATTCAAAACTCCAATCATCTTAAGACGATTTTTAAATGATTTTAATTGACAAACGATAACAATTATCAATAATATTACTTATCTTATTTATTCACTGTGGTTGTAGCCAAATGTATGTTTGTTTGTGCCGTGGTATTACAGATCAAGACATTAAAGATGCCGTTGCCAATGGAGCCGAAAGCTATCGCGAAGTACGTGACCTGCTTGACCTAGGCACATGCTGTGGTCGCTGTGCACCTGAAGCACGCGCAATCATCAGCGATGAAGTTTCACAGCTTGTTGCTCGTTTGGCCATCGCAGCTTAATTCCAATTTTTTTTATAATCATAACGATAAATTAATGGTCTGCGGATCATTCCTCCTCCCCGCTTATGACTCTAAGCGGTTTTTTATTTCTGCAGTGTTGATTCGTCTTGATTGCGATTTTCATTTGCTGTTCAATAAATTACTCGCTAACTCACACAATCTTGTTTAAGATATTTCTAATAAAGTTTTATTGCCTGCATCACTCAAGGCAACATATTTGATGGAGTAAGTGCAATGAAAGGCAATCGTGATGTAATTAATCAGTTAAATCAGGTGCTTTATCATCATTTAACTGCAATCAATCAATATTTTTTGCATTCGCGTATGTTTAATGACTGGGGCATTGAAAAATTAGGTTCTGCTGAATATAAAGAATCGATCCGTCAAATGAAGCATGCAGATAAGATTATTGAACGAGTTTTATTTTTAGAAGGTTTACCCAATTTACAGCATTTAGGGAAGTTGTATATTGGTCAGCATACCGTTGAAGTGCTCAACTGTGATGTACGTAAGGTCAAAGAAAATATAGAAGCCATACAACAGGCTGTGGCTTTAGCTGAAAAAGAAATGGATTACGTTACGCGTGATTTAGTGCAAGAAATTTTAGAGAAAGAAGAAGAATGGCTAGATTGGACGACCACACAACTTGATTTGGTTGAGACAGTGGGTGTTGAGAATTATATTCAGAGTCAGATTTAATTTTTAGAATTTGAAGACATAAAAAATGCCAGATAATCTGGCGTTTTTTATGTCTAGATTCCCTTACAGGCAGAAGGTAAGTAAAGCTGTCTAATTTCGGTTGAGACACACTCCCAACGTGCAGAGCCATTACCTACATAATCCATCATGGCAAAGATGAGCTTCTTTCCTGCAACACCATCATTCATTCCGACTGTATTAAATTTAAATTCAAAAGCACATACAGCTAATGGATAAGTCGCATTTAAAGCAATACTACGTACATATTTTGAGTTAATTAACCCTGTAGATATTGCCCCCATATCGGATAATGATGTGGGGCAAGCACCTGTATCACTATAAACAGCGATTAGCTCTCCTTTATAAGCGCTAGCCATACCCAAAGCCTCAGAAACCTGAGCACGGGTTGTATAGTTTTGATAGGCTGGAATTGCGATTGCAGCCAAAACACCAATGATTGCGACAACAATCATGAGTTCAATTTATTCCATAAGTCACTTTATATGGACATGCATCAAATAGTTGAATTATCTTGGTTTACTTCATCTTTCATATTGTCCATATGGACATAGTTTTCAATAGACAAATTTTTCCAATTTGTCCATATCAGAAAATGGCTTTTACTCAGGGCGATAGCATGAATTTTATGAAGCAAACTAATCGTGAGATATTTTAAAATTTTGACAAGCTAAAAATAGAGTAAAAATTCCAGCCTAATTTATAAGCCAATTTCTGTATTTCTTCTTTATGCTGAAGAATCAAACGTTTTGCATGATGGATAGCAATACGATGAGTCGCTTCATCATCACCAAATTGCATGAACACAACTTTTACAGCTGGACAAAGTATTCATTCGGTTATTTTAAAGTCTTTAAGTCGTTTCACTCTATTACTCCCCCCCATGTATGAAATATTCCACATAGAACAGCACTTTCAATTTTAGATTGCTTTCATCCGCACACAAGCAATCAGTAATAAACCAATATAGTTGTCTGCTTGGTTAACTGTTAATAATTTAGCATTTACAGCGATAAACCACTTGCAATACGACTTCTCACAAAACCAACAAAACTGACATTTTTTGTCACTTAATTACATAAATTTACTTTTGTAATTTTTAAGATTTTTAATCTATTAAACAAAGTATTGATTTCATGTGGAATAATTAGATAATATGTTCTGGCATACTTTATGCTAACTATAACTTAGCTTACAAAGCTTATAATTAAATTAACAAAACATTTGTGGAGAATGTTATGAATGCTCAAAAAGGCTTTACGCTGATCGAGTTGATGATTGTTGTTGCTATTATCGGTATTTTGGCTGCAATTGCTATTCCTGCCTATAGTAATTACCAAGCAAAATCTAAACTGACTGCTGGTTTATCTGAAATTTCTGCCGGTAAAACAGCCATTGAAGATCGTATCAACAATGGGGACGATATCGCTACTGTCGCGGATATTGGTGTAAATGGCTCAACTTCAAACTGTACTATTGAGGCAGAGTTTACTGATGGTGCTGGTACAATTGAATGTGCAGTTAAAAATGCTCCATCACAAGTTCGTGATGCAACAATAACCTGGACACGTACAGCCTCGGGCGATTGGACTTGCGTAACAGCAGATTCTGCTGATGCATCTCTTGCACCTAAATCTTGCCCACAAGCATAATCAAAAGTTGTAAAGTCATAAAAAGAGAGCTTCCTGCTCTCTTTTTTATATATCTATTGAAAGTGTAAGTTACCATGATAAAAAAACAATTACCCTATCTTCTTTTGATATTCTCATTACTATTCGTATATGTTATTTACTCTTGGGGATTCTCTGGGGCACTGTATTATGATGACTTCCGTCCTTTAAGTGGTTTAGCAAATATTCATGATCTAAACTCGGCACTTTTCTATATTTTTAATGAAAGTTCAGGTCCACTTGGTCGTCCCATATCTATGCTTAGCTTTTTGCTTAATACTAACGATTGGGATCAAAACTTAAGTGGTTTTTTCCAAATAAATACACTGATCCATTTATTTAATGGAATACTCGTTTTTTTTATTAGCTGTAAAATTTTTAATTTAATTTACTCACAATCAGAAAAAAATAAATGGCTCGCTTTAGCAGTGAGCTCACTTTGGCTTATTTCTCCTCTATTAGTATCGACACAACTCATTGCCGTACAAAGAATGGCATCTTTATCTGCTTTATTTGTGTTTTCGGGTGTTCTAGGCTACTTAAAAGGCTTAGATGTACAAAAACAGAGACCAACTTTAGGGTTATGTATTCAGTTAGGTAGCATATTTATTTTTACACTACTTGCCATGTTCTCTAAAGAAAATGGAATTTTACTACCTCTTTTTACTCTAGCCCTCGAATACACCATTGTTCAACAGTACTACCAACATCAAAATTTTAAAAAATTAAGATTTATACTTTTTTTCTCATGCTTAATTGTCATTTTAGGCTATCTTTTAAGCACCATTCCGCATGCAGAACATAGTTACTCTGTACGTAACTACACCTTGTACGAACGTATCATCACACAACCACAAATTTTAATAGATTATGTACGCTTAGCTTTTGTTCCAGATATTTTTTCTTACAACCCTTTTCATGATAATTATCCTAAAAATACTCAGCTATCAGGAAACCTCCTAGCAATTTTCAGTAACATCATCTGGTTAGTGTTGTTGATAGCTGCTCTCATTTTAAGAAAAAGATATACAGTTTTTTCTTTTGCAATATTATGGTTTTTTGCTGGACATATACTCGAGTCGACTGTGATTGGTTTAGAGCTTTATTATGAGCATCGCAACTATATTGCAATTCTAGGCCTATATTTATTAATTATTTATGCATTAAATCAACTCACAGTACATCATGGAAAATTTACGAATTTAATTTGGGGGAGCTTCGTTGTTTATTTAGTATTTTTATCATTTATCACCTTTCAAGTTACTTCACTTTGGGGTAAACCTGAACAAGCTGCACAAGCATGGTTCATTAATCAAGAAGGCTCATCTCGTGCTACTGAACACCTGGCTCTCATGTGGTTACAACAAGGGAAAGTTGAACCTGCTTATGAAATATTAAAAAGACAAAAAGACAATTGTCCCACGTGTTTAAATTCCCAAATTCAATATTTGATGCTCAGTTGTGTTCTCAAAAAGCAAGATAAAACCCAAAGACAATTGATCTACATAAAAGATCTTAGTAAAACACAAAAGTTTATTTCAGGTGCTCCATCTGCTCTTCAGGCTCTATTTAGTCAAATCGAAACAAAGCAATGTGAATATATATCATCACAGGACCTTAAAGAGATTAATCAGAGCCTAATTAAAAATACACCTGTTGTGAGCCTTGGGAAAGGAAACCATTTAGCGATGTATGTAAATTTGTATCAAATTGCTCAATATGAACATAATCAGAACTTAGAGTGGACATCACTACTTAAAATTTGGGATTTAAGTCGTAATACTGGAACAGGATCAATTATTTTGAAAAAATATATTCATGATCAAAAATTTAATGAAGCAAAAGATTTTTATACGAAACAATTATGTAATACAAGCAAGAAGATATTTGATAATGGTCATGGCAAAATTTGTTTAGACTTAAAAAATCAATACAAATTTTAAGAGTATTAAGTATGATGCGAAATTTTTGGGGAAGTTCGTGAAAGTTAGTATAGTTATACCCGCAAAAAATGAGTCTGCTGCAATTGGGAAAACCATTGAGCAGATTCAACAATTGCAATTGGCGCATGAAATTATAGTCGTCAATGATGGCTCTACAGACCAAACCCAACAAGTTGCAGAAAGTGCGGGTGCTAAAGTGCTCACTCATCCCTATTCTAAAGGTAATGGTGCGGCCATTAAAACAGGCGCACGTACTGCAGCGGGTGACATCATTATATTTATGGATGCCGATGGACAGCATGATCCACAAGACATTCCGCACTTACTGAAAAAAATTGAACAAGGTTATGATTTAGTTGTAGGTGCAAGACAAAAAGGCTCACAAGCCAGTATTGGTCGTGGGATTGCAAATAGTTTATATAATAATCTAGCAACCTATATGACAGAGCATCCAGTTGAAGACTTAACCTCTGGTTTTCGTGCAGTTCGAGCAGAAAAGTTCCGTGAATTTTTATATTTACTGCCAAATGGATTTTCCTACCCAACCACCAGCACCATGGCATTTTTCCGTGCAGGTTACTCAGTGACTTATGTACCAATACATGCAGCAAAACGCATTGGTAAAAGTCATATTCAACCACTGAAAGATGGTGTACGCTTCTTTTTAATTATTTTTAAAATTGCTACGCTATTTTCACCATTAAAAATGTTCCTTCCAATCGCAGTTTTTTTATTTATGATGGCAACGGGTTGGTATGGCTATACTCTATGGGATGCGGGTCGTTTTACTAATATGAGTGCACTACTCTATACAGGCAGTATTATGATTTTCTTAATGGGGCTTATTTCAGAGCAAGTCACAACTTTGATGTATAAAGATAGAAATTGAACCTTAACATTGAGTTATGAAAACAGGAATTCTATACTATGGCTGAAAAAAATTATAAAGATAGCTCTGATACTTTTTTATCAGTCACTATTATTATTCCTGTATTCAATGATCAAGAAGGTTTAAACAGATGCTTACAAGCAATATCACTACAGACGTATCCTTTTAATAACCTTGAAGTTATTATAGTTGATAATGGGTCTAAACAACCAATTATTTTGGAAAGTCTAACTACTTATGAAGTTAAGCTTATTGAGTGTAAAACTCCTGGCTCTTATGCTGCAAGAAATGCAGGCGTAAAAGTAGCTAAGAATGACATATTTTGTTTTATTGATGCAGACTGTTGGCCTGATAAAGATTGGCTAAAGTCTAGTATAGCAACATTAAAAATCTATGACGGAAAAAGTATTGTAGGAGGAGAAGTAAAAGTTATAAAACCCCAAAAGCCAACGTCCGTTGCTCTCTATCAATATATAACTGGGTTTGATCAAAAAAATAATATTAAAAATAAAGGTTTTTCAGTGACAGCAAACCTTACTTGTTTTCGTAGACAATTCAAACAAGTAGGTTTTTTCTCTGAAACACTGTTTTCTGGTGGTGATTTAGAATGGTCTTTACGTGCTAGCAAGAATAGTTTATCAATAGTTTATGACTCCAAATCTATTGTTTATACTGAACCGCGCACTACATTACGCTCTGCAATTATACAAGCAAGACGAGTAACTGCTGGTAGAAAAGTATTACGTGAGCTGAATGTGGTACATGTAAGTGCCTATAGCCTAGCTAAAAAAAGAACGCCATGGCAAGCTATAATATTCATATTTTCTAAAAATGAGTTTTCAGTTTTTGATAGAATTCGTGTTATTTGTGTAGCAAGTATAATTCGTGCAGCTGAGTTATTAGAGACTATTAAATTAGCACTCGGCTCAAAAGCCGAGCGACGCTAGTGTAGCGAATAACCAAAATTCTAAACTCGCCTAAATAATATTTAAGTATTCTCTAAGTTCAACGTTTAAGTATCTTCGATACAATAATAGTAACAAAATTAGGTAACCGACAATAATTTAAATATTTTTTGAGAAAATAAAAAAACGGTGGTAAGGATTTTCAGGTACACGAAATGTTCTATTTAGAATAACAGGGGCACTCTTACAGAACTCATTTTCTATTTCTTTTAATAAGTAACCAGCTTTATTTACTTCCCAATAATGTTCTCCATCAAATATATGATTTAATGCACGTAATCTAGGGCGAGGGAGTAAGAAATTTACAATACCAAACATAGGAATATCAATAGAAATAGGCCAACGTTTTGCAGCGTCTGGCAACGAAATAATTACAGCTTTGCGTGCAACTCGAGCCATCTCTGAAAAAGCTAAAAGACTATCAACAAACGGTAAATGTTCAAGCATTTGAAAAGCGCAAACTACATCGAAAGAATTATCATCAAAAGGTAGTGCAAGTACCGATGCAACATGATCAGGCTTGAGCTCTGTGTCTATATCTAAAGTTTCTACGTCAATGCAAAAAGCACCTGCTGCTGCCTTAAAAAGTCCAGGACCAGGGCCTATTTCAAGCACATTTTGAGGATTAAGTTTTATTACTTCATCCAATTGATGCCAGATACTTATCCAACGTTGTTTGTGTACATAGCTAGAGAACTTGTAATGTGAATGTTCAACTTGTTTTTGCATTCTTATTCCATCTTATTGAGCACAAAAAAACCCAAAATATTAGGGCACTGTAGGCGAAAACGCCTATAATTGAAAATAACGCAACAGCCCAGAGAGCACTGTTGAACCAGTAAAATCCAGCAAAGAGTCCTAGAGCTTTTGCTCCTGTACTAAAAACTTCGTAAAATAGTAAACCTCTCTGAATACCAAGTACAGGCACCGCTGCAACACTAGGTTTGTTAATAAAGTTGAAAAAAAACAATAACGATAGCCATCTAGCGTACTCTCCTGCAATTACCCATTCTGATCCAAAAATAAAAGAAAACAACCAAGGACCAGAGATAATAACTATTATAAAGGGTATAAAGCCAAGTGCGCCTAAAGCTAAAGTAGTTTTAAGTATTAAGACAAATAGATTTTCTTTATTATATGCTGCTTCGGTAATACGTGGATAGAACACATCACTCACTGACTTTCCTATAAGAGTAGATGGAACTCCCATAGCTGTTTTTCCTAAAGTGTAAAACCCTGCAGCAGTCGGGCCAAAAAGACTGGCAAGCATTAAAATTGGAAGACTTTGAGAAAAAGCATTAATAGCATCTTGAGGGGCTCGATATATTGGAAAGTCTCGATAACGAATAGCTAAAGCTTTTATATTACAAGACCCCTTCTCTCCTCGCTTATTATTCAATATATGCTGTTTATTTAAATAAAGTTTTGGTCGATTATTTATACCTAGAAAAAGTAAATACATATACAAAGCATTGCTTAGGGTGGCTAATACAATCAATACTCCCCCTAATGGATGAAATAAGCCAACTCCAGCACTGACTGTATTTAATACTAAGGCCTGTATCATAGCTGCTTTAGCAGTAATTCCAAATTTATTTTTACGAATAAGCCATTGCTGTAGTACCTGTTGAAAGGCTGAAAATACCATAGCCAAGGGAATTAATAGTAAAAAACTAGAAATTTTCTCTAGCATCAATAACTCTACAAGACCATCCCCTATAAGTAATAATACCGCAGTTACTAGACAAGCTATTCCTATTGCTAGCCCTGCACTAAGTTTTGCTAATCCCTTGGCGTCAGCATCAGACTTAGGAAGCACTATAGCAACAGGATAAGTTAATGCAGCTATGGGAGTAACGAGAGCCAAAATAGCCAAAAATACGCCTAGCAGTCCAAAGGATTCTGCCCCATATAAGCGTGTAATAATTGGAGCAAAAGCCATAGTTATAACTTGAGCACTAGCAGTGCCTGTTATTACAATTGCAACGTTGCGAATGAACTTGCTTTGAGTGGGAAACTTTAGTTTATTGATCACTACCAAATAAGTCCCGAGTGTAAACTTTACTTTCTACATCAATAAGTTTATCTGAGTGCCGGTTAGCAACGATAATATCAGAGACGCGCTTGAACTCTTCTAAATCATTTATAACACGAGAGTTATAAAAGCTGTCTTCTAATAAAGTTGGTTCATATACTACCACCTCCACCCCCTTGGCCTTAATTCGCTTCATAACTCCCTGTATAGCAGATACACGAAAATTATCAGAGCTAGACTTCATTACTAGGCGGTAGATACCTACAACCTTTGGGTTCAGACTAAGAATAGAATCAGCAATAAAATCTTTACGAGTATGGTTTGCATCTACGATAGCCTTAATCAAATTGTTTGGAACTTTTCCATAATTAGCAAGTAACTGCTTTGTATCTTTCGGCAAACAATAGCCGCCATAGCCAAATGATGGATTATTATAATAGGAACCAATACGTGGATCTAAGCAGACACCCTCAATAATATGTTTTGCATCCAACCCATATGCGAGTGAATAGCTATCTAGCTCATTAAAGTAGGCTACACGCATCGCTAAATAGGTATTAGAAAACAGCTTAATAGCTTCAGCTTCAGATGGGCTCGAAAAAAGGACAGGTATATCCTGTTTGATAGCTCCTTGTCGTAATAACTCAGCGAAAACTCTCGCTCTCTCACTTTGCTCACCAACAATAATGCGCGACGGATGTAGATTATCGTATAGAGCTTTACCTTCACGTAAAAATTCTGGTGAGAAGATAATGTTTTCAGCACCAAATTTCGCCTTGATAGCCTCTGTGTAACCAACGGGCACCGTAGATTTAATAACTATCATCGCGTGAGGATTAAAGTTCAATACATCAGTGATAACCGCTTCTACGCTACTAGTATCAAAGTAATTTGTTTTTGGATCGTAGTCAGTTGGCGTTGCAATAATCACAAAGTCTGCATCATTTAGTGCAAACTGCTTATCTAATGTCGCTGTAAAGTTTAATAATTTACTCTTCAAAAAGTCAGAGATATCAGCATCTTCTATAGGTGAAATACGAGAGTTTAGCAAATCAACTCTTTCACTAATGATATCCAAAGCAACAACTTCGTTGTATTGGCTCAGCAAAATGGCATTAGAAAGCCCTACATAACCTGTACCTACTACAGCAATTTTCATAGCTCATCCAGAAAATTAATATTTAGAACTTATTAAAAATGCTAGCAAAATTATAAATAACTTTACTACGTGCATTATATATTTATAAATGTTTGATCAGAAATAGGTTCACTACTACCAATCGAAAAGTACAGTCCTGAACAACACTTAACTATCACTGCTTTAAAGCTGTAAGGTAGCGGAAAGTCTAGAAGTTTATCTGATAGCAATAAAATAGGGGTCTTTGCTTTTTTTAAAAGAAATATTACAAACTTAGTTAATTTTTTTTTATTTCTTACATCAGCTTTATAAAATGCCATTTTTTTGTATGAGTCAGGGTGGTCTTTTTGAAAAATAGTGGAAGAGTATTTACCAGCAATATACATTTTCCTACAAACTGCTTTAAGTGAAAGTACATCATTATGTATTACTTGTGCATTTTTAACGAAATATACATCATCATCTAACTTAAGTAACCTCAGAATTAAGTCTTTGTCTTCAAAACCATATTTAGTATAGCGCTCATCAAATTTACCAGCCTTATAAAAAATCTCTCTACTAAATACGCAGTTTGCCGTAGTGAAAGCGGCTTTATCTCCTTTTATAAACTGTTTTTCTCTTCTGTCAGCTACATCTTGGAAGTACTTACCCCAAAAGTCATTATTAACCGCCTTTAGTGAACCAAACATAATTTTACTATCATGTTTTTCGATAGTATGGATAAAGGTTTTTATTGTATCTAATGAATATGGACAACAGTCAGCATCGAAAAATGCTATAAACTCGCTTTGGCCTGCATCGGCTCCTTGATTCCTGGCCTTAGCACGTCCTTTGGAATTATGGTTACGGATAACCTTAATCTTCTTATTATTGCTATATATTTTCTTTATTTTTAATGATATTTCGTCAGTAGAGCCATCATCTACGAGGTAAATATAAAGCTGCCAATTTAAAGGTATGCTCTGATTTTCCCATTTATCAATGTTATATATCAGCTCTTCTCCGCCATTTTTGACAGGGATTATAATGTCGATGCTTCTTTGAGATGCAAAAGTTGTTTGTATCTGTATATTACTTATCATTTTTGATAACCAAGTTAGTCACTTTACTAAAATTTCCCCACGCAAAGCCTTTCGCAAAAACTTGTATAGAGGCAACTTTCAATGGTTCTTGTAAGCTATTGATTATTTGCTGACTTAGCTCTGGGTAGTTATCGTTCTCTATTAGATAACCAGAAACTCCTTCACCTATAGCATCTACAATACCCCCTGTTGCAAAAGCTACAGTCGGTAGACCATGTGCTGCCGCTTCAATCGCAACCATACCAAACCCTTCAGGGTCATCTGGAATATGACGTACAGGGAATACATGTACATCTGCAGCTTCATAAATAGTCGCAAGCTGCTCATTATCGGTAATTACACCTAAAAACAGAATATGATTTTCAATCTGATTTTTTCTTGCTACTTCTAAAATTTCCTCACGAGTTTGTAGCCCCGCACCTAAAGAGTTCTTAGGTGACTCTCCAACTACAACCAAAACCACATCTGGTTCTTGTTGAACAATATAAGCTAAGGAATTTTCAACAAACTCCTTTAAGCCTTTACGTGTAGTCAATCGACCGACTGATAACAATATTTTTTTATGTTCTAAATTATATTTCTTCTTAAAAGACTGAATCGCATTTGAGGATTGGGCCGATACAGGCAAAGTCACACCAGGATGTACAATACTTATGTCTTTTTCTAATACACCTGCATTCAGTGCCAATATCTTCGTGGGTGTACTATTTACAATTACACAATCCATGCGTCTAAAAAAGGGAACCCAAATTTTTTGATACACCCAATGGGCAGCAGTAATATCAAAACCATGCAGGTAAACAACTGATTTAGCACCAGTAAGCTTGCTGATCAACCAAACTAAAGGAGCAGTTAAACCGCTTCCAGCAATAATCACATTTGGCTTAAAGCACACAGCAGTCCAAAAAGCTTTGCACAATGCAATCAACATAAATAACACGAGAGGCTTTAAAGGTGACTCTAAAACCTGAACATTTTCAGGTTTAACTGCAGCAGCACCTGTAGGACCAACAACTTTAACCTCTGCATATTTACTCAGCTCGTCTGCCATATGCCAGTTTAGACGCTCCATCCCCCCAACCAAAGGTGGTAAATTACGTGTTATAAGAAGAATACGTTGCTTCTTCATTTTTTAATTTTTCCCCAATTCAAAATCTACCTTTGAAATATCTAAACCAAAAGTGTCGTAAATATTTTCTAAGATAAAAGAATGAACAAATATAGCATTTTACGCTGTAACAGGAAAAAGAAATAAAGACTAAAAAGCCACTAAATTGCAAAATTTAGTGGCTATCTCAATTATGGAGCTCGAGCACTTTGCCTCAACTCGGCATTGGAAAAATCTTACCAGCACCATTCACGCCATCATTATAGTCAGCATTTGGGCCACGATCTGTGATTGCGTAAAATTGTTTATTGTTCGTAGGATGGGCAGCAACATCAGATCCAAAACCACCCTGTCGAAGTGTAAATGCACTCGCAATAGTTGTTCCATTCGCCTTAAAGCTTGTTAAATTTTGGTAAGGCAATGCAACCCCTTGGGTAAATAAGTTTGGACCACACTGGATGGAGCTTTGCTGGATTTCATTCGCATCCAACTCACCATTTTGATTTTTATCCAAACCGCTTTCAATACGTGTTCCAGCACTCCAGCAATCATCATTTCCAAGTACTAAAGGCGTCTGTTGAATCAAACTATTCAATCCATTTTGACCATTGTCCCCATCATCAGTACATGCCGTTAAGAAAATTGTCGAAGCCAATAAAGCTAAAGTTAGTGGTGTTTTTTTCATTGTTCATAAGCATCATTGTAGATATAGATTTCATGGTAAAAATCAAAAATGACATTAATGTGAATAAAATATAAATAATTCATGATATTAAAATCTTAGATTAGCATTTAAGCTCAGCTATCTTTCTAATTTTTTAAAATAGGTTTCACATTTTGAAGCGGGGCCAAAATTATATTTTAAAGCGGTATTGGCTCTAGCTGTTGCATATTCAATACCTTGAATTTCACGCTGCTGAGCAAAAACTTGAATCGCAGGATGTAACTGTTCTGAGCAACTGGCATCGTTGCTAAAGTATTTTAAAGTCTTGGTATTGGAAAAATATATTGCAGCAAACAATCGCCCATCTTTAAACACAATCGCGGATGAAGCATCTAAACTGCTTCCAGACCGACCTTCATAATACAGCGCCTCATCTGTTTTCAGTAAATATGGCGCTGAGTAATTGTCAAAATTAGATTGAAATTTTAGATAATCATGCTTTAACAATGTTTGAAGTTCTGTTTGGATTTTTGGATTCAAAACAATTTGAGGAATTGATGAAATATCTGAATATTGAATGAAGTCTAGTTCTTGAGCATGAGTAAAAACGGAGATTGAAAAAAGTAGAAAAAGATAATAGTGATTCTTCATATCAAATTTATTATTTTTATGTCCATATTGACTTACTTATGGATTGTTCATTTTATATGGACACTTATGGAGTATCGATAAGAGTAAAACCCTTTTGAACTGATTTCATAACATTCTCCACAAATGTTTTTTAATTTAATTATTAAGCTTTAACGCTTATTATGGTTTAGCATTATTCATGCCAAAAATTATTATAATGAAAATGACAGAAAAAACAGCAATTTAAAAAAATATTTTGTATCTTTGTAATTTTCATATCCATTCCTGTGTTTTAAAGTGACAATTTATGTCACAAAAGATCCTAATTTAACACTATCCTAAAATGATTGGCGCGTTGCTTAATTCATTTTTCATATCTAATGACCCATGCTGATAGAAATCAGTCAAAACTTTACCAATTTCAAATACCCCTAAAAGCAAAGCTTGGCGGTATTGTTGCTGTTTCATCTGCTCAATCACCCCTGAACAAACCCCATCCCAAACCTCTTGCTCGGTGGCTTGTTTAATTCCACGGTCTATGACAATTTCGACTTGTCGTTCGCACAAATTAATATATAACAGCACCCCACTATTCAATTCGGTATCCCAAACACCTAGCTCTGCAAATAACTGATGTGCCCGACCACGCGTATTTAATACATAAGCCTGATGAGCGGGGATATGGCTTTCTATTACCACCTGAATTTCACCAATATGACCTTGCTCGGCTTGTTCTACGGCATGTGCAATGGCCTGCTGATCCTGCTTATTAAAAAATCGTTTAGTTGTCGGCAGATAAAAAAAATGTTTCAACCAGCGCTTTAAACTGGGTTGGTTCATTTCTGCTATTTTAGGTTGCGTTAAAATTTCTGTTGTTTCAGATTTAGTTACCATGAGCCCGATGCACCTCCCCCGCCAAAACCGCCACCCCCACCGCTGTATCCTCCGCCACCACCAAAACCGCCCCCTGAACCACGACCACCACGTCCAGCACCTGCAAGCACCATTTGAAAAATTAGTTGCGCCAATGCTGTAATCAGTAAAAAGAAAATGCCTCCACCAATCAACAAACTGGTTAGTAATCCTGCGCCATTGACTAAGCCTGCCACGGTTCCAGCAACTGCGGCTGTGGCAGCACTTAAACGATTACCCACAATATAAGAGCCAATAATGCCTGCAATTAAAATAAATAATGCAGTACTAATAGTTTTTTGCTTGGCTTGTTGTTCATGTAAAGCTTGTTCTTGACGTTCTTTTAATTCCTGAGCCGCTTTGGCTGCCACCTCGGGGTCCATATTTAAGACATTTTCAATTTCATTTAGCCCTGACTGAATACCCTGTGCAAATTGATTTTGCTTAAAATACGGCGTGATTTGGTTACGAATAATTCGACTGAGTACAATATCGGGTAAAACGCCTTCTAAACCATAGCCTGATAAAATTTGTATACGATGATCATTCACTGCAATGGCCATCAACACGCCATTGTCTTGCTTGGCTGAACCTAGTTTCCATTGTTCCGCCACTCGCATCGCAAAACCAAAAATATCTTCTTGACCTGTGGTCGGCACAATAATTACGCCAACTTGTGCTTTTCCTGAGTTGTGTAATTTTAAAATTTGCTGACGAATGGCCTGTTTTTCAGCAGAGGTTAATAAATCTGCTTGATCAACAACAGGTTCATTCAGCGTGGGTAAGCCACGAATAGACTCCCCATCGGCCATATCATTGGCAACGTCAACTTGCCGTGCTTTTGATGTTTCATCCTGCGCCACAGCTTGGGTAGCACTATTTTTTTGCTGATCTTGAATGATTTTTCCAGCCACTACAGCATCTGTCGCATGATCTTCTGCAACATGATTTTGAGCAACAACGGTTTCCCCCCAAGCAGATAAACTCATGCTTAGAACGCAAGTCGCAAAAATAATTTGCAACCCAACGGCTATGTTTCGCGGCTTCAACCATTCAAACATCAGCTTTCCTTATACATTGACGGCATTAGTCAAATGAAACTTTGGGTGCATTTTGCGCACCTTGTTCTGCACTAAAGTTCGGCTTGGTATCCATGCCAATGACTTTTGCTGTCATGACTTGTGGGAACTGGCGTGAATAGCTATTAAAGTCCTGTACCGTTGTAATATAGCGGTTTCGTGCAACCGCAATACGGTTTTCAGTGCCTTCTAGTTGAACTTGTAGATCTCTAAATTGTTCGTTGGCTTTTAAGTCTGGATAATTTTCAGAAACAGCAATCAGTCGTGACAATGCACCCGTCATTTGGCTCTGTGCTTCTTGATATTTTTGGAATAAAGCAGGATCTTCTAAAACTTCTTTATCGACTTTTAAACCCGCCACATTGGCACGTGCTTGAGTCACTTCAGTCAGTACTTGTTCTTCGTGTTTGGCATAGCCTTTCACCACATTCACCAAGTTGGGTACAAGGTCTGCACGGCGTTGGTACTGGTTTTGCACCTCTGACCATGCTGCAATCACAGCCTCATCTTTAACCTGCAAGGTATTATAGCCACAGCCTGTGAGTGTCAGTGTACTTGCCAAAGCGATAGCCAATGCACTATTTTTTATCCAGCTCATCTGCCTATTCCTCTAGTATTTATTTGTATTTGTTTAAGTATTTTTCTATTCTAGCGGGATTTTTCAAAGATAATGTTTCTTTTTTTTAATGAGTTTTAATTGATCACAAAAATATCCAGTCAAACTGGGCAATCATCCATACAGCCTGATTTAACTATATAAAATAGATTGAAGTTCACTTTTGAAACTCTCAACTTGATAGTCTTCCGCCAACCGCTCTTTCCAATACAACACAATTTTACTGTAATCAATATCAGCAGGATGGAAGTCTTTTTGATAATAGGACAAATACTCAGGGAGCATCTGAATCAACATTTTCGCCAACAGATAAAGACCAAAAATATTCCCTCCAATTTTTGGCAGACTTTTCTTTCTATCCTGCATAAAGAGTTTGGTCGCAGAATACAAAGTTAAACTGGCAAAACCCGTGGTGACGCTACGCATTATCATCCGTCTAATTTTATCATCGCCATATACGGCTTGATAAACATCAAAAGCCACCGCACGATGCTCAATTTCTTCAATCGCATGCCAGACCCAAAGCTTGACTGCATCATCATCCAAGGTACTTAAAACTTCTGGATGGCGCAAAATATAACCACCCAATAGTGCGGTAAAATGTTCAAAAGCACAGGTAATAGCTAATTGAATTTTCGGGTGGAGGTTTTTAACATACTGATCTTTGCGTGCCAACCATGCTTGAAAACGGTCTAGGTTATAATCATCACTACGCCACGCATCGTTAAATTCAGCATGTGCCTTCGAATGCATTGCTTCCTGCCCAATAAAAGCCGCAATCTGCGCTTGCAGTTTTTCATCTTTCACCTCGTCACGTACATTGCGCACGCTATGCACAAAAAATTGCTCTCCAATCGGAAAGGTCGAAGACAGTGCCGTTAGTAAATGCGACATTATGGGAGAGTTGGCAAAATAGTGTCTACGGATCTCTTTCGGATTAAACTGCGCTTTACGCACGGTAATACCCAAGGCTTTTGGACGATTTTGATATGATTTTTCTGTCGTCATTTGCGTCATGTCAGTTTCCTAGCGTTTAAAAATCAATGCCCAGTATGTAGAGTCACTCATCATTCAAATATGGCAAAAATGCTTAGCGCATTTGCAAAATTATTCATTTTTAATTTTTGTCGAATAAAATGGCACTTCATTTATCGTTAAAAACTCAATTCATATCATTTCAGGCAACGCACCTCGCAAAAGAAAAAACCCGCCGAAGCGAGTTTTTATTCACAAACCTTTAAAAATAGATTAGATCTCTAAATAATCTAAAATACCTTCAGCGGCTTGTCGACCTTCCCAAATGGCGGTCACCACCAAGTCAGAACCACGTACCATATCACCACCCGCAAATATTTTCGGGTTAGAGGTTTGGAACTTAAATTCTTGCCTCTCAGCCGCAACAACACGGCCAGAACCATCTAAACCAATATTGACATCGGCAAACCAATCGGCTGGAGATGTGCGGAAACCAAATGCAAGTAAAACGGCATCTGCAGGTAGAATTTCTTCTGAACCTGGAATTGGCTCTGGGCTACGACGGCCACGACTATCTGGCTCACTCAGTTGCGTGGTCACAAATTTAACACCCGTGACTTTGCCTTTTTCACCGACAATTTCAATCGGCTGGCGGTTAAACTGGAATTCCACCCCTTCTTCACGTGCATTTTTTACTTCGCGACGTGAACCCGGCATGTTTTCTTCATCACGACGGTATGCGCACGTGACCGCTTCTGCACCTTGACGAATTGAAGTTCGGTTACAGTCCATCGCTGTATCACCACCACCCAATACAATCACTTTTTTGCCTTCAACACTGATGTATTCTGCTGGGTCTTTTTCCCAACCTTGGGTACGGTTCACATTGGCAATCAAGAAATCTAGTGCATCAACCACACCATCTAAATCCTCACCTGCAAAACCGCCTTTCATATAGGTATATGTTCCCATCCCCATAAATACAGCATCATAATCTGCAAGTAACTGATCAATGGTCACATCTGTACCAATTTCAGTATTTAAACGGAACTCTACGCCCATGCCCGCGAAAATTTCACGGCGACGCTTCATCACGTCTTTTTCCATTTTAAATTCTGGAATACCAAAAGTCAGCAAACCACCAATTTCTGGACGTTTATCAAAGACAACGGGTCTTACGCCTGCACGCACTAAAATATCGGCACAACCGAGACCTGCAGGACCTGCACCAATAATCGCGACTTTTTTATTGGTCCATTTCACATTCGACATATCTGGACGCCAGCCCAAAGCAAAGGCGGTATCGTTAATATATTTTTCTGCATTGCCAATAGTTACAGCGCCAAAACCGTCGTTTAAGGTACATGCACCTTCACACAAACGGTCTTGTGGACAGACACGACCACAGACTTCAGGCAAAGTATTGGTTTGATGGCACAGTTCTGCAGCTTGGAAAATACGGCCTTCTGCAATTAACTTTAACCAGTTTGGAATATAGTTATGAACCGGACACTTCCACTCACAGTAAGGATTACCACAGCCCAAACAACGGTGTGTTTGATTAGCAGCAATTTCCGCTGTAAATGGTTTATAAATTTCCACAAACTCAGCTTTGCGGACAACTAGATCTTTTTTCTCTGGATCTTGGCGTGCTACATCCAGGAATTGAAAGTCATTGTTTAGGCGTTCTGCCATGTCTCTCTCCGTGGGTAGGCACAGGGTTTTTTCTGCTTTACCTGTACCTGCCTATATTTCTGCGGTAGTGGAATTATTGTGGATCAGCTTGAGTTGTTTTCAACAAAGTTTGCAAGTTTGCAGCCTTTGGTTTCACTAGCCAGAACTTACGGCCGTAGAAATCGAACTCATTGCGGATCTTATACGCCCAAGCACTACCCGTTTCTTTAATATGCTCATCTAAAATGCGGCAAAGGAACGCTTTATGCTCTTCCATCGCTTCAGTCGAAATACGGTTTAATTCAATCAATTCATGATTGTAATGATCTACAAAGTCATTATCTAAATCAAGAACATATGCAAAACCGCCAGTCATACCTGCACCGAAGTTGTGACCTACTTTACCAAGAACCGTCACAATACCGCCAGTCATATATTCACAGCAATGGTCGCCTGCACCTTCAATGACTGCAAATGCGCCTGAGTTACGCACTGCAAAGCGCTCACCTGCTGTACCTGCAGCAAAAAGTTTACCGCCCGTTGCACCATACAAACAGGTGTTACCAATAATAGCCGTATTTTGCGTTTGGAATGGCGAACCTTTGGGTGGGAAAATAGAGATACGACCACCGGCCATCCCTTTACCTACATAGTCATTCGCATCGCCTTCAAGACTAATATGCAAACCACCAGCGTTCCACACGCCCAGTGACTGACCTGCAGTACCATTCAAATTCACTTTAACAGGGTGCGCTTCCATGCTGAGGTTGCCATAGCGTTTCGCAATTTCACCTGAAATACGCGCGCCAATGGAACGGTCACAATTACCAATGTTAAAGCTAAATTCACCCACTGTACCTGCTTCAATAGATGGAAGCATTTCTGCCACCATTTTTTCTGCAAGTAAGCCTTTATCAAATGGTGCATTGCCTTGAACTTGGCAATATTGCGCCTTGCCTTCAGCAGATGGATGCGATTCAAGTAATGGACTTAAATCAAGATGTCCATGCTTTTCAGTTTCACCTGGTAAGACTTCCAATAAATCCGTACGACCAATCAAGTCTTTTAAGCGAGAGACACCTAAAGCAGCCAACCATTCACGTGTTTCTTCCGCAATAAAGTGGAAGAAGTTAATCAGCATTTCTGGCTCGCCAATATAATGCTCTTGACGTAAATGATCTTGCTGAGTTGCTACACCGGTTGCACAATTATTTAAATGGCAAATACGTAGGTATTTACAGCCCAACGCGATCATTGGCGTTGAACCAAAACCAAAGCTTTCAGCACCTAAAATCGCTGCTTTTACAACATCTAAGCCCGTTTTCAAACCACCATCGGTCTGTACACGAACTTTACCACGCAAGTCATTCACACGAAGCGCTTGATGAGCCTCTGAAAGACCCAATTCCCATGGCGAACCTGCATGATGAATTGAAGACAGTGGAGAAGCCGCTGTACCGCCGTCATACCCTGAAATGGTAATAAAGTCGGCATACGCTTTCGCCACACCCGCAGCAATCGTACCCACGCCTGGCTCTGAAACAAGCTTAACTGAAACCATTGCCTGTGGGTTAACTTGTTTTAAATCAAATATTAACTGCGATAAATCTTCGATTGAGTAGATATCATGATGTGGCGGAGGCGAAATCAGCGTTACACCCGGTACAGAGTAACGTAAACGTGCAATTAAGCCGTTCACTTTACCACCCGGTAACTGTCCTCCCTCACCGGGTTTTGCACCTTGCGCGACTTTAATTTGCAGTACTTCTGCAGACATTAAATAGGCAGGTGTTACACCAAAACGGCCTGATGCAATTTGTTTGATTTTCGAGTTACGGATAGTGCCATAACGCGCTGGATCTTCACCACCTTCACCAGAGTTAGAACGGCCACCAATGGTATTCATTGCAATGGCAATAGCTTCATGTGCTTCAGGTGATAAAGCACCCAAAGACATCCCTGCAGAGTCAAAACGCGGTAGAATTTCCGCCACAGCTTCAACTTGCTCCAAGGCAATTGAATTGTCTGTTTTCAGTTTAAATAAATCACGAATGGTCGCGATTGGGCGGTGATTGACCAACTCGGCATATTCTTTGAAATCTGCATAGTTACCAGAACGAACCGCTTTATGTAATGAGTTAATTATATCAGGGTTAAATGCATGGTATTCCTTATCGAATACAAATTTCAGCATACCGCCCTGATCAATCGGCTTACGTGCTTTCCACGCATTTCCTGCCAATTGTTTCAGATCGTTCTCAAGATCTGCAAACGTTGCACCTTTAATACGGCTTGGCACACCTGTAAAGCATTTACCCACAACTTCTTCAGATAAACCCACCGCTTCGAACAACTGCCCACCACGGTAAGAGGCAACTGTTGAAATACCCATCTTCGATAGGACTTTCAACAAGCCTTTATCAATCCCTTTGCGGAAGTTTGCTTGTGCATGAATTGGGTCACCTAAAAGCTCACCTTTCGCAATCAAATCATTGATCACGTCATACGCCAAGTACGGATAAATCGCAGTTGCACCAAAACCAAGAATCACCGCAAACTGATGTGCATCACGTGCTAAACCAGTTTCAACAATGATATTGGCATCTGTACGCAAACCCGCTTGAATTAAATGATGATGGATTGCACCCGTCGCCATTAAGGCATTGGCTGGCAAGTAACCTTCGCGAATTTTACGGTCTGAAAGCACCAGTAATGTTTTACCATCACGAATCGCTTGTGCAGCTTCTTCACAAATACGCGCAATTGCAACTTCTAAACCTTCAGTTTCAACATAGTTCAAATCAATATCTGCAATTTCATACCCCTTACGACCAATGGTCCGGATTTGATGCATTTTAGAATTAGATAAAACTGGGCTAGAAACAATTAAACGGTCTGCGTGTTCAGGGCTTTGCTCAAAGACATTTTGCTCCCGACCAAAACATGTCTCTAAAGACATCACAATCGATTCACGCAATGGGTCGATGGGAGGATTGGTGACTTGTGCAAACTGCTGGCGGAAATAATCCGACACGTGACGGACTTGGCGTGATAACACCGCCATTGGCGTATCATCACCCATAGAACCCACTGCTTCTTGACCGCTTTCAGCGATTGGGCGAAGCAATTGATCACGCTCTTCAAAAGTCACCATAAACATTTTTTGTGCCGCTTTCAGGTCATCGCCTTTTAAGCCTTGATCACATAAATATTCTTCTAACTCTGGACTGCCTTGTACACGAACTGAATTTTCACGCAGCCATTGACGGTAAGGACGCATGTTTTTCAAGTGATTGCTGACATCTTTGGTATCAAGCATTTTACCCGTTAAAGTATCAATCACCAGTATTTGACCTGGGCCGACACGACCTTTAGAGATCACATCTTCTGGCTGATAACCCCATACACCAATTTCAGAGGCTAAAGTGATATAGCCATTTTTAGTAATCACCCAACGTGCTGGACGTAAACCATTACGGTCTAGCATACAAATTGCATGGCGACCATCTTGAATCACCAGACCTGCAGGGCCATCCCAAGCTTCCATATGCTTCGAGTTAAACTCATAGAATGCGCGTAAATCGGCATCTAAAGTTTCCACGTTCTGCCAAGCAGGTGGCACAAGCATACGTAGTGCACGGAACAAGTCCATACCACCGCCCACCAGTAACTCAAGCATGTTGTCCATACTGGATGAATCCGAACCTGTACGGTTTACAATCGGATTCAGCTTGGTAATACCTGGAAGTAATGGGTTTTCAAATTTTGGAGCACGTGCCATCGCCCAGTTACGGTTGGCAGTAATGGTATTAATTTCACCATTATGTGCAAGGTAACGAAATGGCTGTGCCAATGGCCAACGTGGTAAGGTATTGGTCGAGAAACGCTGATGGAACACCACAATATGTGACGTCAAACGCTCATCAGCCAAGTCCGTATAGAATTCTGCAATATATGCAGGCATCATCAAACCTTTATAACTGATCACAGTTGAACACAAGGTTGTTACATAAAAATAAGGGTCAGCCGTTAATTGCTCTTCTGCACGACGACGCGCCATAACCAATTTACGGTTGAATTCAACCTCGGTTACGCCCATTGGACAATTCACAATAATTTGTTCAAATGCAGGCAAAGACTGCATCGCAATTGAACCCAATGCATCGTTATTGGTTGGCACAACACGCCAGCCTAAAACCTTACAGCCTTCAGATTCAATTTCTTTGGTTAAAACTTGTTTTGAGTGCGCTGCAAGTGCTGGATCTAAATTCAGAAAAATAGTCCCGACAGCGAAAACCTCACTTAGCGTAATGTCGCTAATCTTTTTGGCTTCTTCACGGAAGAATTGCTTTGGCATTGCCAACAGCAAACCACATCCATCGCCTGTCATGCCATCCGCAGCAATACCGCCACGGTGAGTCATACAGCTTAGGCTATGAATAGCGGTCTTCAACAGATCATGGCTTGCATCACCCTGCATATGGGCAATTAAACCGAAACCACAGTTATCTTTAAACTCATCCGGTTGGTATAAACCTTGAGCGGGAGCTACAGTATTAGGCGATGGCATGTGCATAGCGTACCCTTCTTTTTTACACTGCTCTTTCGAGCCACTAACAATCTAATTTTTCATTGCGATTTAGCCCGAACCAACTCACATGAATTGTTCTACTAAGCCAAATTATTTCTTATTCATACCATCAAGATAAACTGAATTTATCTTTTATGCATGACCCTAAAGACATAATTTGCTTATTTTTCAGTTCAGGTCAGTATTACAGCTTGACTGCTTCGCACACTCATCGAATTATTTTTCGCTCCAAAATGGGAAGCTTAATTCAATTCATGCACCAATAAAGCAAACTTCATGCCAGCTTATTGCAACAAAAGTGAAAATGGTTAATTTCAAAGGGAATTAATGTAAAAAATAACTAAGGGGCCTTTATTTTTCAGCGCTAACGCACCAGAAAAGAGCATTTTAAAATCACCTCTTAATCCAATGCGCTATTTTAGATCCATTTAATTAAATGGATCTGTCACTTCTTGTTGCACAGGTGCTGTTTTTGGACGTACTGGTTGCTCTACAGAGCTTTGTGACTTTTGCACACCTACAACATTTCCATCGGCATCACGACGTGTCACTGTCGTAGAGGTTGTGCTTTCTTTCGGCACGACAGCTTGCTGCGCTTGAACTTTAATAGTGGCTATTTGCGCTTCATCCACTTGTGGCAATGGGGCCGTTTTTAATTTCACTGCATAGAGTTTTGCTTGCGTACTTAATTCATCTGAGCCTAGATCATTCACCAAAGGCTGATATTTCTCAATGCCAACCACAATGGGCTTAATTGAAGTGGGCAAAACGACATTTAAATCTGCCAAAGCATTTTTAGCTTCACCTGCATTTTTATACACGCCATAAAGCAAGACATACTGTTCTGGATGATCACCACCCGATAAACGTAAATATAGAAAACCTTTACGATCTGGCTGTTTTTTCAGAAAGCTTTTTAAAATCGCTTCATCTGTTACCCGAAATAATTCAATAGCATAGGATTTTTTCTGCTCATTAACAAACTTCGTACCTCGAAACTCAGCCTCATGTTGTGCAGTCATCACCACTCGTGTCGCCATATCCAAAGGCTTTACCTCATCTGATAATGCACCAAGATGGTTCATCGATGAGACTATTTCAGGCTGAATGTGTAATTCAACTTCAGTTTCGGCCTTTTTTTCGACTTCAACCACATCTTTAGAATCTGTGATTGCCCAAAACACCAAAGCAAAAAACAAACAGGCACCACCGAGCACAAGCCAAATATAATTTTGAATCTGTTGCCAATGTGTACGCAATGCCACGGTGATATTCCTTCTAAACTATTGCTGGTTTGCAAGAATTGCCTGATTCATCAATTCTGTATCAAATTCTTTGGTAATCACCGCTTGGCCCAGTTGTTTCATCAACACCAAACGAAGTTGGCCATTCAGCACTTTTTTATCGTGCGACATATAAGCCAAGAACTCATTGAGGGGAATTTTAGGACATACTATCGGTAAATTAGCGCGTAAAATGATTTTTTTTGTACGCTCCAAATCTGCTATAGACATCCATCCCATCCGCTGAGATAAATCGGCCGCCATGACCATCCCTGTAGCCACTGCCTCACCATGAAGCCAAACCCCGTAACCAAGATAAGATTCAATGGCGTGGCCAAAAGTGTGCCCCAAGTTCAAAAGCGCCCGTTCACCCTGTTCTTTTTCATCATTGGCGACAATTCTTGCTTTATGCGCACATGAACGGTAAACGGCCTCTGCCAACAATTCAGGATCACGCGCAACCAAACTATCCATATGCTCTTCAAGCCAAGCCAAGAACTCAATATCCCCTAAAAGAGCATATTTAATCACTTCAGCTAAACCTGCAGATAGCTCACGCTCAGGCAGCGTTTTTAATTGAGCCATATCTGCCAAGACCACTTGGGGCTGTTGAAATGCACCAATCATGTTCTTGCCTAAAGGATGATTGATTCCTGTTTTCCCACCGACACTCGAATCGACCTGAGAAAGCAAAGTTGTTGGCACTTGAATAAAATTGACACCACGCTGAAAACAGGCAGAGGCAAAACCTGCCATATCCCCAATCACACCACCACCCAATGCAAGAACAGTACAATCGCGATTAAAACTTGCTTCAAGCAATGCATCAAAAATTAAATTCAAATGCTCACTATTTTTAAATTTCTCACCATCAGGTAACACACAAACTGAAACACTTTTCCCCAATGTGCAGATGGCATCTTTATAATATGACAAATATAAGGGTGCAACTGTCGTATTGGTCACAATCATCACTTGCTGACCATGAATATAAGGTTTTAAAAGGGTTTGTGGATCCAAATCACTACCAATAAAAATGGGATAGCGGCGTTCACCGAGTTCAACGTGTAGGGTTTGCATGACTTTCCAGCTTATTCACTTAGAGACATTTTCAGAAACAATCAAATTTAAAATTTTTTGCGCCAAATCCCGAGCTGCCCCTTGATTTGTCTCAATAATATAATGCGCAACTTCCCGATAAAATGGATCACGTGCTTCCAATAAATCTTTTAATTTTTTTTCTGGATTTTCAACTTGTAATAAAGGACGGTTTTTGTCGCGGTAAGTTCGTTGGAGCTGAATTTCAACTGGCGTATAAAGATAAATAACAATACCTCGTTGTTTCAGAAATTCTCGATTCGGGGCTTGGGTGACGACACCACCACCTGTGGCTAAAACTAAGTTTTGGCGTGCTGTTAATTCATCAATAACAATCGTTTCACGACCACGAAACCCTTGTTCACCTTCTTTTTCAAAAATCCAAGGAATCGTTGCACCTGTTTTTCGCTCAATTTCATGATCGCTATCAAGAAACTCTCGCCCTAACAATTCGGCCAAATGTCGCCCAACGGTTGTTTTTCCTGCCCCCATCGGCCCTACCAAATAAATATTTGGTAGGGTTTCAAACTCTTTGCTTGGCAAGGAGTCACCTATTTGTTTTGCTAAATTCAAAATATATTAATGATTTCTAACAACACTGTCATTAACAATTCGTGGTGTAACAAAAATTAGCAACTCTGTTTGTGAACTTCTCTTAGAATTATTTTTAAATAAATTACCAACGACAGGTAAGTCACCTAAAAATGGTACTTTCTGATAATTATTTGTTTTTAAATCATCAAAAATCCCGCCCAAGACAATTGTTTCCCCGTCATTCACCAAAACATTGGTTTGTAATTCATTGGTATTAATTGAAGGACCATTATTGGTGTACTCGCCAATTGCATCTTTTTCAATTTTTAATGCCATCTGAACCTTACCATCAGGCGTAATACTAGGTGTAACCTCTAATCTAAGATTAGCTTCTTTAAATTCAGTCTTAATACCTTCATTTGCACTATAAGTTTGGTATGGAATTTCAACACCACGCAAAATATAGGCTTTTTGCTTATCACCCGTTAAAATTTTTGGTGCTGATAAAACCTCACCATGACCATCCGATTGCAAAGCAGTTAATTGTAAATCTAACATAAAGTCAGAAATTTTCAGTAAGCCAAAATTAAAAGTACCTGCTGTTGCAGTACCCAAATCTACACCTAAATCAAATTTCGGAGAAAAATCACCGCCCCACACATTTGAACCATTCGCCCCAGCTGAAAGACTTGGGTTATTACGTGTCAAACCCCAGTTAATACCAAGATCCCGAGAAAAATCTGTTTGTGCTGTAACAATACGTGCTTCAACCATCACTTGCTTAATGGCCACATCCAGCAAGTCAATCATTCGCCTAACTTTATCGATATTTTGTGCCGTATCATTAATAATGAGTGTATTTGTTCTTCCATCTGATACTGCACTGCCACGGGAACTAAGTAAACTTTCAAGTGCAAGTGAACTTGATCCTGCAGTTCTATTCGCTTCCGACCCTTTAGAGTCACGTGAATCTTCCAATAGTTTCAAAATATCGGCTGATTTTGCATAACTTAATTTTATATAATCTGTTTGTATCGGTGCCAATTTAATGCTTTGTGCAATTGCTTTAGCCTCATCATCTTCGGCTTTAATTAACTCAGCAACAGGTGCAATCCAAATCACATTACCACTGCGACGTTTGTCCAGATTTTTGGTTTTGAGCACAATATCTAAAGCTTGATCCCACGGTACATCTTTTAATCGAAGCGTAATATTACCCTGAACAGAATCAGCTGCTACCATATTAATTTCAGTAAAGTCAGCTAACAACTGTAAAACACGGCGGACTTCGATATCTTGAAAATCTAAAGAAATCTTTTTACCCGTATAACTATTGGATGCTTTCGGACGTGAAGGATTTTTATCTTCAGGACGTTTCAAACTGACCGTTAATTTATTGTCTGTTTGGTATGCCATATACTCGAAGTTGCCTGCTGACTGAATGGTAATAACACCATTACCACCATCGTTCTGTGCATCAACTGTAGAAACAGGGGTCGCAAAATCATTTACATTCAGACGACGAGCTAAATGTGTTGGCACTTTATTACCTAAGGTGCGGATCACAATTTTACTGCCTTGTTGTTGTACATCAACTGGGGTGTTAGAGCCCATTAGATCTACAACAATTTGACCTTCTCCATTCGAACCACGGTGGAAACCAATATTAGAAATACCCTGCACTTGTTTTTGAACAACAGGTTGCGTCACTTCATTAGAGGCTGCATTAATTTTTAAAATGAAGGTATTCCCTTCAACACGCGTCGTAAATGCCCCTGCATCTGTCAAATTCACTGTTAAGCGTGAGCGCTGTGCATCTGATGTAACATCAACTGAGCTTGCTTCATTCGTCGCAACAGGAATTGAACTTTGTTTTAACTTTTGATCAGCTTTATCAAAATCTAAAATTAAACGCGATGGCTGTTCAAGCTGATAGGCTTGAGGCTGAGGAGGCAAACCATTAAACATGACACGAATTTCAGTGCCCTGACCGGGGATCTGCATCGGTACAATATTAGTCATACTTACCTGAGCACTTGCAACTTGCATAACAGCCATTGCTACTGCGCCCATTGAAAATTGACGAAACACTTGATTCATTGAATTGCCATCCCCAAAAACAAAATCTTTAATACTATTTTTCATTTTTATTCCTTTCAGCTTAAGGTGTCGGTCCAATTAATATGAGACTTCTAGGACGCTCAACGTAACCTTCTCGCCCATCTGGAATAATCTCTATTACATCAATTTGTGTCGGTGTGATCTTCACAATACGACCGTGGTTTGACCCCATATAGTTACCCACCTGAACCCGTTCAATCTGACCATCAGGCGTTTGAATGAGCGCAACAATACCACCCGATTGGTTACGCATGCTGCCTTTAAAACTCAAGGTTTCAAGTGCGTAAGTTTCTAATGGTTGTTGCTGGCGAGTCAAATTCGGATAAACCCTCTTACCCGCCATAATTTTTAATTCTGAAGCCAAAGAGCTTGGTAAAAATGGGCTCTTTAACTGCTGTGCCGCATAAGTAAAGGATTCAACCGTTACAAAGTCAGGTGCAGGCTCAATAGGAATTGGCGCAGTATTTCGAATATTCGCCATTTCCTGATTCACATAATCAATTCGTGATTCACAACCCGCTAAAACTAAAGCTAACGCAACAAACATTGAAATTTTCTGAATTTTCATTAGTTTGTTCCTCCAGCTGGCGCACTCATCTCAGCATCTGTGGTGCCAATATATCGATAAGTTTTCGCTTTAAGACTATAGTTTACAGTTGGGACATCTGACTTTTTCTCACTACCACCTGCAGAAATATCAAAATCATGCAAAGTCACAATACGTGATAAACCAGCAATCCCACTCGCAAATGCACCAAAAGAATGATAATCACCTGTAGCATCAATTGCGATCGGTTGTTCGATGAAAAATTCTTGTTTCACTTCTGGTTCTAAACGAATATTTTTAAACTTCAGACCCGAATTAACCCCAGTTAAGTTCATATCTTCAACTAAACCAGGAATTTCTGTTTCTTTCGGCAATTGTTCCAATTGCTGATTAAAACGTGCTTGCATTTCCTGAAGTTGTACTTGATATTGCTGTAAATTACGGAGTTTTGAATCTTTTTCTCTAAATTCGTTCAGTAAATTTTGTTCCTGTGCATTGGCATTCGCAATAGCCTCTATTTTCCCTCGGATAACTCCAAAGTAGCCTGCAGCAATCACAAAAATGATAATAAATATCCAGCAAGTGATTTTGACCGACAATGGCCAACCACCATAATTATTGGTATCTAAGGTATTAAATTGTTGCAAGAACTTGTCAAAAGTCATTTTTTTCTTAGGGGTAACAACAGCTTCTTGATTTAATTCATCAAATTCGTCGCGACTCATTTTTTATCCCCCGCTGTATTTGCCCCTACTGCTACTTCAGAAGCAGCACCGACCTGATCTGCCAATGCAGGTTCTGGTATTGCATCTAAATCAGCTGTCACCGTAAATGTACCGTAGCTAGATTCTATACGTGGGACAACAGAACTCGGGCTTTGATCTTTTTTCTCTTCACCCGCCAAGAATGAGCTCATAAATGCATTACGATACCAAGCCGAGGCTTCAAGATTTCGCAGTAATTCTGCAACTGTATTTGGGCTCTCAGCTTTGCCTTCTAAAGTGAATTTATCACCTGAACGGCTAAACTTAGTGATGTACATCGTACTTGGTGTGACGCGAACCAGCTCATCAATTAAATGCACAGCAATCGGACGTTGACCTTGTAAACCCTGAATCAGCTTCATTCGTTCAATAATTGCATTACGCTGTTCTTGTAAACCTTCAAGTGATTTTAACTGAACATCTAAGCTTTGATTGGTACTCACAATAAGTTGATTGGCTTGTTCCTGATCTTGTAATTTATTATCAAAAAACAACCAAGTTAAACCTGTACCTAAAACCCCAACAAAGAATGCGCCAATGCAAATTGCAATAAATTCTTTTTTTCGTTTCTCTCTTAGCCCATCGCGCCAAGGGAGTAAATTAATCTTTGCCATTAATCAAAACTCCTCAATGCTAAACCACATGCTACTAGGAGCGATGAAGCGTCATTTTCAATTTTTTTAATATCAATTTGAGGTGAAAAACCCATTTGTAAAAATGGATTGGCAATTGTTACTCGGTATCCCAATTTCTGTTGCAATAGCTTCGCAAGGCCGGGAATATTCGCATTTCCACCAGCAAGCAAAATATGATCAATTTCGTTAAATTGCGAAGAAGAGAAAAAGAATTGTAGTGAACGAGCCGCCTGTTGTACAACAGCGTCTAAAAATGGCTCAAGCACTTCAATATCATAGTCATCTGGTAAAGCACGGGTTTTTTTAGCGCGTCCTGCTTCTTCAAAAGACAAACCATAACGGTTTTGAATTTCTTGAGTCAGCTGTTTACCGCCAAAAACCTGTTCACGGGTATAAATCACTTTATTGTTTTGCATGACAGATAATGTCGTCATACTGTGACCAATATCTAAAATACCGACCGTTTTAACACCCATTGGCAATGTGTCTGAAAATACTTTAAAAGCATTTTCTAAAGTAAAACTTTCTACATCTGCAACTTTAGGTGTCAAACCAGCAAGTTCTAGAACTTCAGAACGTGCTTCGACATTTTCGATCCGTGTTGCCACGAGCAACACATTGACACGATTAGGATTTGATAAGCGATCAGGAAGAACCTCAAAATCTAGGCTCGCCTCGTCTAACGGGAAAGGAATATATTGTTCCGCATCCATACGAATTTGAACTTCACGTTCTTCATTCGTCATATCAGCATCCATTTCAATAGTTTTTGAAATAACCAATGATGTTGGAATAGCCAGTGCAGCATTCGATGTTTGCGTATTCGCTAAATTAATCGCACGCTCTAATGAATCGCCCACTGCTTCAGGATTTAATATGTTTTTTTCAACAACGCTTCCTTCTGGCAAAGGGACTAAAGCATAGCTTTCCACCCAATACCGGCCACTTTTTACAGAAAGTTCCAAAACTTTAACAGAAGTCGAACTAATATCTACTCCCACTAACCCCTTACTTGGCTTACGATTGAACCTGAGCACAATATAATTCCTATTATTTTTTTATCCCCAATAAAAGTAACTCACTAATTAGTATTGGTCTATAATTTTGTGCAGATACAATATCTCATATAACATTCTGCACGGCTTAAGGATATACTGACCGCTAATTAGTTTGCCATTAGCTCTTATTAAAACTTACTTGTTATGAAAAAGCTATCTTGTTCAGGCCTTGTTCATCCATTTTTTTTGATCCTAATTATTATTTTAGTCTCAATTCCGATGGGTTTCTATGGCATGTATCTCTATATTGCCCCATCTTTGCCTGAAATGTCCACTTTAAAAAAGGCCCCGTTGTTAAAGCCTTTACAAGTGTACAGTTCAGATAATGAACTGATCGCAGAGTATGGTGGTAAGTTGTCCGTGCCGGTGGAATATAATCAAATTCCGCCTACCTTTATTCATGCCTTTTTAGCCGCTGAAGATTCATCTTTTTTTGAACATAGCGGTATTAGCTTTAAAGGCATTGGCCGTGCTGTCAGTGAAAGTATTACTGGCTCTGACGTGCAAACTGGTGGTTCCACCATTACCATGCAGGTGGCTAAAAACTACT
This sequence comes from Acinetobacter celticus, assembly GCF_001707755.1. Classification (GTDB taxonomy): domain Bacteria; phylum Pseudomonadota; class Gammaproteobacteria; order Pseudomonadales; family Moraxellaceae; genus Acinetobacter; species Acinetobacter celticus. The sequence goes on from NZ_MBDL01000012.1 coordinate 89,175, forward strand.
ATCTAAGCCCTGAGCGAACGTTAAAACGTAAACTCACTGAAATTTTTCTTGCGAGAAAAATAGAAGAAAATTTAACAAAAGAAGAAATCATGACGTTATACGTCAATAAAATCTTTTTAGGCAAAAATGCTTATGGCATTGCTGCTGCGGCTAAAATTTATTACAACAAAAATTTGGATGAATTAACCACAGCACAAATGGCGATGATTGCTGGCTTGCCAAAAGCACCATCTAAATACAACCCTGTTGCCAACCCGAAGCGCGCCTTAGAACGTCGCAACTGGATTGCAGGTCGGATGTTGCAATTGGGTTATATCAATCAAGCTGAATATGAAAAAGCTATTGCTGAACCAATTAGTTTAGATATGCCTGAACGCGGGGTGAGTAATCGTTTCCCCTATGTCGGTGAGATGGTGCGTTCAGAACTAGTAGAAACACTTGGTGAACAAGCCGTAGATTCAGGTTATAAGGTCTACACAACGATTGACAGTAAACGTCAGGCTTATGCCGAAGAAGCAGTACAAAATGGCTTAGAGGACTATGATCGTCGTCATGGTTGGCGTGGTGCCGAAGCGCATGATAAGCCATTGTCAGATTTCATGGCCTATGCCAACACATTCCCTGCACAAGTCATTAAAGTAGGCACATCTACTTTTGATGCTTTGATGCAAGATGGAACAACGGTCACAGTTCCTTGGTCAGGTATGTCATGGGCGCGTCCCTATCGCAATGCCAATAGTGTAGGAAATGCGCCGAGTACAGCCTCTCAAATTATTAAAGTTAAAGATATTATTCGACTACGTCCAAATGAGGGCAAAAGCTCTTGGTCTTTGGTACAAATTCCTAAAGCACAAGGTCAACTCATTGCGTTAAACCCGAACAACGGTGCGATTGAAGCCATTTCGGGTGGTTATAATTTCCATCAATCGAAATTTAACCGTGCATTACAAGGGTGGCGTCAGCCAGGGTCTACCATTAAACCGTTCGTTTATGCTTTAGCACTAGAACGCGGTATGACTCCTTTTAGCATGGTGAATGACAGCCCAATCACTATTGGAAAATGGTCACCACGCAATTCTGATGGTCGCTATTTGGGAATGATTCCATTACGTCGTGCGCTATATTTATCGCGAAATACTGTTTCTGTACGTTTATTACAAATGGTTGGTATTGAACGTACACGTCAATTGTTTATGGATTTTGGCTTACAAGAAAATCAGATTCCGCGTAACTACACCATTGCGCTCGGCACACCACAAGTCTTACCTGTACAAATGGCAACGGGTTATTCGACTTTTGCCAATGGCGGTTATCGAATTCAACCCCATTTTATTAACCGTATTGAAGATGCTTACGGCAAAGTCATTTATCAATCCAACCCGGACTATGCTTGTATTCCATGTATTAATGAGAAAGAGCAATTGGTCGATACGACAGAACCGACAACACCAGATGATGAGGCATTCCAAGTCAATAATGCACCTGAAGTCGATCAAGCAATCATTGATACAACAAATTACCGTCAAGCAACGCGTATTTTGAAATCAAGCTCAGCTTTTGATATGGCCAATATTCTTCGGGATGTTATTCAGCATGGTACAGGTCGTGCGGCCTTAAGAATTGGCCGTAATGATATTGGTGGTAAAACAGGGACCACGAATGATGCAAAAGATGCATGGTTTGCTGGCTTTAATGGCAAATTAGTAGCAATTGCATGGGTTGGTTTTGACCAACCCTCTACATTGGGGCGTCGTGAATACGGCGGTGTCGCGGCATTGCCAGTATGGACCAACTTTATGGGCAATGCCTTAAAAGGTACACCCGATGCTTGGGTTCAACTGGACACCAATGCCAAAGCACCAGTGAATCGCAATCAAGTCGTTGTTCAAGATCAAACCGATGATAAAGTCACTGATCATGCTTCTCCTCCTCTTGCGCAACCGCTGTATCGTCCAGCACCAACACCAGTAGTCAGCCGTCCAACACAAAATGATTTTGATGATTTGCCGGGTGAAGAAATTTTAGTACCAAATAGTACGACACCGCCTGCAATGAAAAATCGTCCAGCACCCGCCATGCCTAAACCACATTCGGATGCAATGGAAAACCTTATAGAACAAGTGCAATAATTGACATCCTCACCGCCCTGAAAGGACGGTGATTCCTACTGCTAGACGCTTATGCCCAAGCGCAAGTATGTTTTTAGAGGAAGTTAAATCTCGTTGATTTACACTTCCACACTCACATTTCCATACTCTTATTCGCAAACCTGCTCTACCTTTCGGACTGTTGTTTGACACTCTCAAACAACTCGAACAGGTTTGGGTTGTGAATCTTTCATTAACTTCCTCAAACATTACCCCTGCGTTCTCGCATTTATACTTGAGCATTGTTTTTAGTGCTGAAAATCCTGTATCTAAAACAGATTTTGCCATTTTAGTCTTTACAAGCTTCTGAGCACTCAGATCACCAACAACTATCAGTGCATTGTTCTTCACAAGCATAGTGCTTGCTTTATGCAAATGGTCTTTACGACAATTCGCAATTTTGGCGTGTAATGCACGTACACGATTTTTATTTTTTGCCCGTTGAGCAATACCTAATTTCTGTTCATATTTCCGATAGAATTTAGGATTTGAAATCACAGTACCATCTGAACAGGTGGCAATGTCTTTTAAACCCAGATCAATACCAATAGCTTGTATTGCAGTCGGCTTATCCTGTTGAGGGGAATCCACAACCAGACACACGTACCAACGACCGCGACTATCTTCTACGAATGAGCCTGTCTTAACGCTGTATTGAGTTAAGCCGTAGCTATCCCACAACTTGAATTGATGCTTGCCATACTAGACATATCCATTCGCATATTTGATTGCCACTTTCTTGAAGGGTATCCATCCAAGTGATTTTTTTGCTGACTTCTTGTTACTCACACGCCATCTGAGTTTTGCTTTTTTAAATTGCTTTCTACGTGTCACCAGTTCTTCTGTAACAGCTTGAATTGTTTGGCTGTGTAGATTGCATTCTTTTGATGTGCCTTTGGTGTACTTGGCAATATCATAAGCACTTAAAAACTCACCTTTTCTTTTAAGGTGCTTAAAACACAAATCATTGACATAATTCCAGACAAAGTTCACCTCAGATGCTAATTGATCTAGCACCTTGCAATGTTTGTCTTTTATACGTAATTTAAGTGTTTTCATGTGCTTATATTAACAAAATAAATTTAGCATGAATGGAAACTTCCGTCAGGAAGCGACGAAGCATGTCGCATGGCTTCCGCCAGTCGCTTACATCCTTGGGCTGAACCTAAAGGTTTTACACTCCAACTGATAAAAAATTCCTCACTTTGAGGGATTTTTTATTCCTGAGACTGAGCTTATTTTTTTTGAAAAATAAACAGTTGGAACTGTGCATTTAGTGCATATCGTTCTTTTGCTTCTAAATCGTTTCGGCGTTCAGCCTTGGCTTTATATGCATAAGGTGTCATCGCAATCAGATGCTTTAATTCCTGTTGCGACAGTAACATTGGTGCAGCAATGACGTGCTCTTCCAATAATTCAAAAGCATCTTCCAATTGATGTACAAATTTATGCGGATCATGCGCCTGAACCTCTTCAAATAAAGCTTCACGCATGGCATATAAATGTTGTGGTGCTGGCGTCACTACCATCAAGTAAGCCTTGGGCTTGAGTACACGCAAAATTTCTTCTTTTGGAATAGGACTAAACAAGCTGCTACATAAATCAATCGATTGATCCATAACGGGTAAGGTTGCACCCGTCCCCACCACCCAAGTCACCTCTTTGTTTAACTTCGCTGCCACTTGTACTGCATTTTTAGCAATGTCTACACCAATACACTGCATAACCTCACTTTGCATTGCATCGGTGTAATAGCCTTCGCCACACCCAATATCGAGCAGGTGTTCAATATGCAACGCTTTAATTTTTTCGACGACAGCCTGTTGCAAAGGCGCATAATGACCTGCGCTTAAAAATGCACGGCGTGCTTGTACAGATTCAGGTGTATCTCCTGGATTTTTACTGTGCTTATGCTGTACCACATGTAAATTGACGTAACCCTGCTTTGCCACATCATAACTATGATTATTTTCACAGCGCCATGTTTTATCCGTCAGCTCTAATTGCTTACGGCAAACTGGACACATCAGCAGATTCATCATTTTCTCCAAAGCCTTTCAGGCATAAAAAAAGCCGGCAAATGCCGACTTTTCACATTTCATTCGCTTAACGCAATTTTAAGGTCATTAGACCTAAAACTACCAGCATAATTGTAATAATCCAGAAACGGATCACGACTTGGGTTTCACGCCAGCCTTTTTTCTCATAATGATGATGCAATGGTGCCATCAAGAACACCCGCTTATTGCGCATGCGTAATGAACCAATTTGCAGAAAGACTGAAATTGCTTCTACGACAAAAACACCGCCCATAATCGCAAAAACAATTTCCTGACGAACCATGACTGCAATTGTACCCAACATTGCACCCAGTGATAATGCACCCACATCTCCCATAAATATTTGGGCGGGATGTGCGTTATACCAAAGGAAGGCCAAGCCAGCGCCAATCATGGCAGCACAAATCACCACCAATTCAGAGGCATATTTCACATACGGAATATGTAAATAATCCGCAAAGCGAGTATCACCGGCCAAGTAAGCAAATACACCCAGACCTGCCGCCACAAGTACAATTGGCATAATCGCCAAACCATCTAAACCATCGGTTAGGTTGACGGCATTGGATGCACCGTTAATAACTAAATAAGTAAAAATAATGAAGCCAATCCCCAAAGGAATAGCAGATAACGGAATACTGATTTCTTTAAAGAATGGAATCAGTACGTCTAACATATCCGCCGTTTGTGTCGGGCTGACTTGTTGCTTCGCAATGACATAGAGCGCAATACCTGCGCCCAATGAGCCCACAGAAGTCCAAAAGAATTTTTTCTTTGCAGGTAGACCCGCATTGTCTTTATAACGAACTTTAATCCAATCATCGGCCCAACCCACAGCACCAAAAATCACCATGACTGCCAAGACAATCCAAACATAAGGATTCGACAAATCTGCCCAAAGCAAAGTCGAAATACCAATGGAAAGTAGAATTAAAATCCCCCCCATTGTCGGAGTACCCATTTTTTTGGCATGGTTTTCTGGTGCAAATGAGCTGACTGCTTGGCCATATTTTAAGGCCTGTAGTTTACGAATCATGACCGGACCAAGTACCAAACCAATGGTCAGTGCGGTCAATACGCTTAACAGTGAGCGCAATGTTAAATAACGAACCACTTGGAACGAGCTGTGATAGCCCGCAAGCTGTTCAAATAACCATAACAACATTTAGAGTTTCTCCATCAAGTCAGCCATCAATGTTTCCATGTGGGTATAACGCGAACCTTTAAACAGAAAACTCATGGACTGAGGCTGATGTGTTTCGACAAGACTGAATAAAAAAGGCAGTGCTTGTTCTTGGGTTAAAAATGCCTGTAATTTTTTGCCATATTGCGTACTGCGTGCGCCTTCCTGCATGGCAGGAGCAAATTCACCAACAGCAACCACAAAATGAATACCATTAACAGAGACTAAGTCGCGACCCAACATATAATGTTGCTGTGCTGCTGTCGCGCCAAGCTCACCAATATCACCCACCACCATGACCTTAATACCCGTCTGCTGTGCCAAAACTTCAGCTGCCGCTCGCATAGATGTTGGGTTAGCGTTATAGGTATCATCAATAAACAAATGCTGCTTATCTGAAATAAAGTTTAAACGACCTTTGGCACCTGTGGCATTTTCCAGACCAATAACAATATCATCTAAGCCAATACCAATAGAAAGTGCAAAAGCCACAGCGGCCGTCGCATTTTCTACATTATGCGCGCCAGCAAATGGCAAATTGATATGACGCACGCCGTGTGGGGTATGTAGGTCAAAACTAGCCGACTGTGCCTGTAATTGGATCTCAGAAGCAAAAACATCGCCTCCTTGACCAAAACTCATAACTTTTTCAGTTTGCACAGCACCACGAATTACATCACTAAAATCATCGACTATAGGTACAATGGAAGTGCCTGATTTTGCAATATGTGCATAAATTTCAGATTTTGCACGGCAAATCCCATCACGACCACCGAACTCACCCAAATGTGCCGTACCAATATTTAAAATACCTGCAACCTGTGGTTGCACTAAATTTGAGGTGTAATCAATTTCACCTTGATGGCTTGCACCCAGCTCCATCACTGCATATTGATGCTCTGGACGTAATTCCAAAAGCATCATTGGCACACCTAAATCATTATTCAAATTACCACGGGTGATGAGAGTTGGTGCCAAACGTGACAAAATACTGCCCAACATTTCTTTAGTGGTGGTTTTCCCACTACTGCCCGTCAATGCCATCACTTTTAATTGTGGGTTCTGCGCACGGCGATAAGCGCCCAAATGCCCCAGAGCCAAACGTGTGTCTTCGACTACCAACTGGCAAATATCCACATCGACAGGATGACTCACAATAGCAACTTCACAGCCATTACTGGCCACTTGTACAATAAAGTCATGCGCATCAAAACGCTCACCCTTGAGCGCAAGAAAAGCATCACCTTGTTCTGCATGGCGCGAATCAGTCAAAATACGTTTGATTGGCCCTTCTGGCACTTTTGCATAATGCCAATGACCTTGTGTGGCCTGAGCCAATTGCAATGCTGTCCACGGCTCTAAAGTAACGGTACTGGTTGTTGAGGTATGCATATTTTTTCCTATTGCGCTGGATATGCTGCATTTGTTTGATAGTGCTGTGAATTAATTGCAGATTGCACTTCTACCACGTCATCAAACCAATGACGTACACCATCTATTTCTTGATAATTTTCATGGCCTTTACCTGCAATCACCACAATATCACCGTCCTTGGCATTGGCTACAGCAAATTTAATGGCTTCACGACGATCATGAATTTCATGCATTGTGTGCTGATCAAAATCAATACCGGCTTTCATATCGGCAAAAATTTGTTCAGGATTTTCCGTCCGCGGGTTATCCGACGTTATTAACGCAATATTGGCATAGTCTAAAGCCGCTTGTGTCATCAATGGACGCTTGCCACGATCACGGTCACCCCCGCAACCAAATACCGCCCATAAGTCATTCGTCACATGGCGTTTCAGGGTCTGAAGCACTTGAATTAAAGCATCTGGGGTATGTGCATAATCAACAATAAATAAGCGTTCATCATCACGTAATACCTGCATACGGCCCGGTGCACCCTGAAGTTTTGGCACGACCGCGATTAAATCTGCCAAAGCAAAACCTGCTTGCTCTACGGCAATTAAACTTGCCACAATATTTTCAATATTGAAGTGCCCCAACAACGGACTGTGCACTTCAAAACACCCCTTTGCCGTCAATAATTTAAAAGATGCGCCACTTAAACTATAGAGAATATCTTGAACCTGATAGTCAGCAACTTGCGTGGTGGAATACGTTAAAATTTGAGGTTGGGCAGGATTATGTTGCGCTGCATCAAGCATCACGTGAGCATGTGCATCATCTATATTAATAATCGCAACTTTGAGCGATTCAAACTTAAACAAACCAGATTTTGCTTCGGCATAAGCCTCTAAGGTTTTGTGATAGTCCAAATGATCACGACTTAAATTACTATAGGCCGCAATTTCAATTGCGCAGCCATTCAAACGACCTTGTTCTAAACCATGTGAACTGGCTTCAATTGAAGCAAATTCTGCACCTTGTAAGGCATAGTCGTGCAAGGCATTTTGCATATGCAACGCATCTAGCGTGGTATGTGACGATGCCTCTAAATTGGGCAAGATGCCATTTCCCGTGGTTCCCATGACGGCACATTTTTTGCCTTGTAGCATTAACAATTCGGCAATTAAGCGTGAAATCGTGGTCTTGCCATTGGTGCCTGTTACCGCAATCATTCGCGCAGGTGAAATAGGCTGTACTGCTTGTAAATATTGCTTTTGCCACTGTCCCATTAACTGGCGGGCATTTGCGACGGTAAAACTGTTTTCAAGAGCTAAGTCGGTTTCAGAAATGACCGCTAAAGCCCCTTGATCTAAAGCCATTTGGGCAAATTGTGCAGTTTTTTCAGGTTGTGAAAATGAAGTCAGGGCAATAAAAATTTGCCCTGTAGTCACTTTTCGACTATCCAGATTGAACCCACTAAAGGACTGTGTCATCCATATCGCAGGTTCATTGACGGTGTAGAGATCTTGAAATGTAATGGACATTCATCACCTATTTACTGGATTGAGGAGTATCTAAAGGTTTATCTAAAGGCACGTTCATTAGGCGCAAAGACTCTTGCATGACACGCGCAAAAACAGGTGCTGAAACAGTCCCACCAAAATAACTGCCTTTTGGGTTTTCGACCACAACCACCATAGCAATACGTGGATTACTGACTGGTGCAACACCAGCAAATAAAGCACGATATTCGGTGGTTGAATAGCCTTTGCGGTCTGGGCGTAATTTATGTGCTGTACCTGTTTTACCACCAACCCGATAACCTGAAATATTAGCACGAGTCGCAGTACCGCCAGGCATGGCAGCAGATTCCATCATTGCCAGCACTTGATCTGCAATGACTGGGCTAATCATCTGTTCGCCTTTCGGCTGTTCTTCTAGTTTGTACAGACTCAAAGGCATTTTCAGGCCTTTATTGGCCAGCATGGCGTAGGCATCTGACATTTGTAAAACCGTTGCATTCAAACCATAACCATAGGCCATAGTCGCAACTTCAGACACGTTCCATTTGCTTTTTGGCAAAATTAAACCAGCACTTTCACCCGGAAATTTCACCGCAGAACGCTGACCAAAACCTAAGCGCTGATAAAACGTTGGTAAAGTTGCATAAGGTAAAGATAAAGCAATTTTTGCCACACCCACGTTAGAGGATTTTTGAATAATTCCACCTAGCGTTAAAGCACCATAATTATGGGTGTCGCGAATAGTATGATTACCAACGCGCATAGAACCCGGCGAGGTATTCACCACACTATTGGGCATATATTTACCGCTTTCCAATGCCATCGCAACGGTCAGTGGTTTCATGGTTGACCCTGGCTCGAACGAGTCCACGGCGCCACGGTTACGCATCGCATCTTTATTATTCAAGCTACTTTTATCATTTGGATTGTATGACGGCCAGCTGTTCATCGCTAAAATTTCACCCGTCTTTACATCTACCGCAATGGCCGTCGCTGAACGCGCATTATTGGCCACACCTGCTGCAGTCAATTCACGGTACATAATGTACTGCAAACGCGAATCGATACTGAGTGTAATATTTTCACCCGGCTCAACTTCTTTCACCACTTCTGGGTCTTTAACACGATTGCCTTTTTTATCGCGAACAATCTGTTGTTCGCCATCAATACCTGCAAGACGCTGATTCAGTTGCATCTCCAAACCTTCAACCCCTACTCCTTCACTATTGGTCAAACCAATAATTTGTGAATTGGGCTGTGGCTGTGGATAGTAGCGTTTATAGTTCTTTTCCAGATAAACGCCCTGAAAATCACGCTTCATAATGAGTTCAGCTTGCTGTGGTGGCACTTCTTTTTGTAATATCAAATAACGAGAGCGTGGTCGCTCGCTCATTTTTTTACGCAGTTCTGCTCGGTCTATGCCGACAGCATCGGCAATTTCATCCAGATTCAAGTTTTTATCGGGTAACTGGCGCTTCAGTTTGCGGTTATTCGGGTCTTTCCTCAGTTCCGCAGTAATCTCTTCGTATAACTGTTTATTGTCAAAATAATCACGCGGATCAATTACCACTTTCATGACTGGCGTACTAATCGCCAATGGCACGCCATGACGATCATAAATAACGCCACGCATGGCTTTAATTTTTTCAGTTCTTAAAATTTTGGCATTGGCTTTATTTTGCAAAAAGTCTTTATTGATGACTTGCACATAAAACGCACGACCGACCAAGGCAAGAAAACACAGTAGCACTACACCCCACATGAGATAAAAACGCCACATCTCTACGCTAATGACATTTTTACCTGTCACTGCCTGCTGTTTTTTCCGCACTGTTTGCTTAATTCTTTTCTCAACCATGGTACAGCTAGCCTTATTTTTTCTCTTCTGAAGTCTGAGGTAAAGATATAACCACTGTTTGTGCAACTGGTGGTGAATACATCCGAAGCTGCGTCACAGCACGTGTACCAATTTGTGCTGTCGCGCCAAAGGTTTGTTGCTCAATCAGCAAACGCCCCCATTCAGCGTTCAAGTCATCTCGTTCACGTAAATAAGTACTGAGTTTGCGATAGTCTTGGCGATATTCAAAGACCTGAAAGACCACAACCACAGCACTTATAAACACCAATGCCAGTAAAATGGCATAAGTCACCGATTTCTTCAGCTTTAAATTGTCAGATACTTTTGCTATTGCTTCAGTTTTCATTATTCGCCTTTTAAGCTAAACGTTCAGCCACACGAAGCCATGCACTGCGTGAACGCGGATTGGCTTTAACTTCTTCTTCGCTGGCACGAATACGGGCTATTTTTTTCAAACGGCGGGTATCTTCCCGTTCTTGAGGCATGCCCCAACCTGTGTCTTCGGCCAAAGTTGATTCTTTTTGAATAAACTGTTTAATCAATCGGTCTTCCAATGAATGGAAACTAATCACCGCTAAGGTTGCTTCTGGCTTTAGTACAGCTACCGCTTGAGGTAGGAACGCTTCAATATCATCTAATTCTTTATTGATGGCAATACGAATCGCCTGAAAAGTCCGCGTTGCTGCGTGTTTATTTTTTTCCCACTTTGGATGTGCCACTTTCACAATTTCAGCCAATTGTGCAGTGGTATCAATATATCCTGCATTTTTAATGGCTTTGGCAATGCGGCGGCTATAACGCTCTTCACCATATTTAAAAATCACATTCGCCAAATCTTCTTCTTTAATATTCACCAACCATTCCGCTGCCGTTGGCCCTTGCGAGTTATCCATTCGCATATCCAAAGGGCCATCTTTCATAAAACTAAAACCACGCTCTGCCTGATCTAACTGAGGTGAAGACACCCCTAAGTCAGCCATGACACCATCAACCACCTCTATACCACGTGCCTGTAATTCCTGTTGCATGTCTGCAAAACTGGCATGAATAATAATAAAGCGAGGGTCTTCTTGCGCCAATGCAGCCGCTGTTTCTAGTGCTTGCGGGTCTTTATCAAAGGCATAAACACGTGAATTTGCATCTAATTTAGACAATAACAAACGGGTGTGTCCCCCGCGTCCAAAAGTGCCATCCACATAAATTCCTGTATTACGCCCAGCAAGCAAGGCATCAACGGTTTCGTGAAGTAATACAGAAATATGCGACATATATAATTTTCAAGACAGTCAAAAAGTAACTGCACATTATTACCTTGTTTTAACAAAGCTCCAAACGTCTTTTTGTAGGAAAATATTACTTTTCATGGGGAAAACCGTTTTTGAGATTTTCATATTGAAATTAATGCTGATTTTATTGTCATTCTAACTATTTTTTTAAATAAAAATGATTTTAATCGAATCCCAAGTTATGCATGGCATCCTGCCAAATGTCATACGTGCGATGCCACAACATCTGGTGAAATAATATTTTTCACTCAATCCAATGCAAAAAAAAACAAGCGCAATATCATTTTGAGTAATACAAAGCACTTATCCTGTAATCAAAACACCTAATCAAGCACTCATAAAAAAGCCAATCAAGGTGATTGGCTTTTGGGACAGCTAGAATTAACGTTTTGAATTATAAATTTGGTCGAAAGTTGCACCATTCACAAAATGGGCTTGTTGTGCTTTGGCCCAACCACCAAAGACTTCATCAATAGTAAACGTTTTCAATGGTGGAAATTGCGCTTTATATTTAGCTAGAACTTCAGCATTGCGCGGACGGTAGAAATGTTTCGCTGCCATTTCTTGGCCCAATGGAGAATATAGATAATTGATATAACCTGTCGCTAACCATTTATTGCCATTTTTCTCGACTGTTTTATCCACTATAGCCACAGAAGGCTCGGTCAAAATTGAAATAGATGGATAAACAATATCAAATTTGCCTTTACCCAAGGTTTTTTGAGTCACCAGTGCTTCATTTTCCCAAGTGAGTAAGACATCACCAATACCACGTTCTGCAAACGTAGTCATAGATGCGCGTGCCGCCGAGTCCATTACTTTCACGTTGTGATACATCTTGCCCACAAAATCTTTGGCTTTAGCATCATTACCACCGGGTTGTTTTAACGCATAGCCCCAAGCAGAGAGATAGACCCAACGTGGTAGTCCCCCCGTTTTTGGGTTTGGCGTAATAATTTGCACGCCGGGCTTGGTTAAATCTGACCAATCTTTAATATTTTTAGGATTGCCTTTACGCACCATAAAGACAATGGTTGAGGTATAAGGCGCAGAGTTATATGGAAACTCTTTTTGCCAACCCGGCTGAATCTGACCCGATTTAACAATCTCATCAATGTCATTGGCCAAAGCCAAAGTCACCACATCCCCTTTTAGCCCATCAACCACAGAACGGGCTTGTTTACCTGAGCCACCATGCGACTGTTTAAAATTGACCGTTTTACCTGTGCGATCTTTCCAATAACCACCAAAAGACTTGTTGAATTCATCGTAAAATTCACGTGTTGCATCATAAGACACATTTAAAAATTCACGGTCAGCTGCTTGAGCCGTGGTTGCGGTCATTGCAACACCAGTGCAAAGCAAAGCAACGCTAAGCCAAACTTTTAATTGATTTTTCATAGGAGTACTAAAAATTTATCTTTAATAGCGCTAAATATATGGAATAAAACCATTCACATCAATGCGCCAGAATCACCTCTCATCTTCTCAAATGGACGTATTTTGGGGCTTAATTCTTTGTTTTAATGAATAAAACTGACAATACACTTTATTTATCTTCTATATATACCTTTTTTATCTTTCTATATCTAAAAAAACGAATAATCCTAAATTATTTGCTTCATTGATTAGGTGGAAAATCGATTTACTGCTTCATTTTTCTCACTATAAATCTGATCAAAAATCCCTCTGTTAACCAAATATTTTTTGTACGCTGGCTAAAATTCGAATAGAGATCGTGTACCTCAATCCAATTCTTTGACATTTTAATCGCATTTTTTACCAGCTCTTTCACTTTAGCCTTGTTCGTCGCAGGCTCTTCCAGTGCAGATCATCAACAGAAATGAGAAGGTTTTACGCGCTGTTTAATAAAACATAAATAAATAGAATAATCAGCCAGTTATAATATTAAATTCTTAGGTTTTATTTCCCAACGATATCTAAAAAATTGCTATCCATTGCTCATTTTTTGCTAAATCAGTCACAGTAAGCCTCATCTCTTCACGGAATCTCCATACTTGTTTGTTACAAAGTATCTTAGCAAGTATAAACGTGCTGAATTTGGTGTATTGTTAATCATCTTTCTTTATCTTTTTGCAACAACCGTGACGCAGTTCCGTATTTTTATTGCAAAAGATGGTTAAATCGTAGTATTAATATTAAAAAATAACCAAGTTCAACTGGTTTAAGGATTTAAAAAGGGGAATCTTTAACATGAAATCATCTTTATTTTCTACACTATTTTTAGTTTTAGGCCTAACCATCGCACAAGCTGGACATACAGCGGCCATTAGTAAATCTACAAATAGTAAGACAGCATTGCCTGCTGAAAAAATATCCTTAATTGAAAAAGCGATTCATCAACAAAAAATTGAAGGTAAATTGCATTCAGATGACAATTTAAAAGTCTTAACTGCACTTAAAGTAGCACCGACACAGAATTTTTTTGCATCACAAAATCAAAGTTTTACCCGCTTTGTACAAGCTTTATTTACACCCAATAACTCTTAAATTTTCTTCAGCTTCATTCCCTTTTTGAAGCCTGATGCTCAGCCTAGTCACTGAATGTTGAATTTAGCATTAAGTGACTAGGCTTTTTCGTTATAATAGTCTCAATTTACATTCCGAATAATACTCAGTTATGACCGTCCGTACCCGTATTGCACCGTCTCCTACTGGCTTTCCTCATGTTGGTACAGCCTATATCGCTTTATTTAACCTGTGTTTTGCAAAACAACATGGTGGCGAATTTATTCTGCGTATTGAAGATACCGACCAACTACGCTCTACACCTGAATCTGAAAAAATGATTTTAGATTCATTGCGTTGGTTAGGTCTGAATTGGTCGGAAGGCCCAGATATTGGTGGCCCACACGCGCCTTACCGCCAGTCTGAACGTATGGGTATTTATAAACAATACGCACTTGAATTAGTTGAAAAAGGCCATGCTTTCTACTGTTTTGCAACAACAGAAGAGCTAGACCAAATGCGTGCAGAGCAACAGGCACGCGGTGAGTCTCCACGCTATGACGGTCGCGGTTTACTGCTTTCTAATGAAGAAGTACAACGTCGCTTGGCCGCTGGCGATGATCATGTGATTCGCATGAAAATACCGACTGAAGGTATTTGTAAATTTGACGATATGCTTCGTGGTGAAGTGGAAATCCCATGGGCACAAGTGGATATGCAAATTTTGCTTAAAACCGATGGTTTGCCAACCTATCATTTAGCAAACGTTGTCGATGATCATTTAATGGAAATCACTCACGTCATTCGTGGTGAAGAATGGATTCCATCAGCACCAAAACACCAGTTGTTGTACCAGTATTTTGGTTGGGATATGCCAGTGCTTTGCCACATGCCTTTACTACGTAATCCTGACAAATCAAAGTTATCTAAACGTAAAAACCCAACATCCATCAATTACTACAAAGATATTGGGGTTTTACCAGAAGCCTTGCTGAACTATTTGGGTCGTATGGGTTGGTCAATGCCAGATGAAAGTGAAAAATTTGCTTTGTCTGAAATGATTGAACACTTTGATATTAAGCGTGTATCACTGGGTGGCCCAATCTTTGATGTGGAAAAACTGAATTGGCTCAATGGTCAGTGGATTAAAGGTTTAACCCCTGCCGAATTACTCAATACTTTATTGGCATGGAAATCTGACCGTCAAACGTTGGAAGATATTGCCGCAGCCATTCAGCCACGTATTAATTTACTTTCTGAAGCAGTGAATTGGGCGGGTTTCTATTTCAACCAATTCCCAACACTGCATAAAGCACAGTTTGAAAGCAAAAAATTGACTGAAGAGCAAGTTCGCCAAAGTCTACAATTTGCCATTTGGCGTCTAGAAAGCTTATTCACGTGGAACAATGACACTGTGAGTCAAACGCTTATGGATTTAGCCAATCAGATGGAAGTGAAGCTACGTGATTTCATGCCTGCATTCTTTATTGCCATTGCAGGTTCAACATCTTCAACGCCAGTGATGCAATCTATGGTGACCATTGGCCCAGATTTAACCTTTGCGCGTTTACGTCATGCCCTTGAAATTGTGGGCGGGCCGAGTAAAAAAGAAGCAAAAGTCTGGGAAAAACTCAATGAAAGCTTAAAATTGCCGAAAAATGACGCAGTTGATGACGCTTAATTGATTTTTTAGTTGACGAGTGCGCGTTATATCCATAATATAGCGCTCACACAGACTGGGGTCATAGCTCAGTTGGTAGAGCGCTACAATGGCATTGTAGAGGTCAGGAGTTCGATCCTCCTTGACTCCACCAAATAACGTTTTACCTGTGTATGCCTCAATTGTCCCTATCGTCTAGAGGCCTAGGACATCGCCCTTTCACGGCGGTAACCGGGGTTCGAATCCCCGTAGGGACGCCATATTCAAGATGGCGACATCTTAGTAAAAAACCCAAGCATTATGACTTGGGTTTTTTATTGCCTGTTATTTATGAGCTGCGTTTTCTAAAGCTTTTTTGCTTTCTGCGCCATTCCGATTAAAATAAGCAATAGATTAAAATTATGGAGTTGTAATGCAATACCGTTGCCCTCAATGTCAAAGCCCGAAAATTATGCCACAAGCCCAAGCTGGAGCACCTGCTGCTCGACCAGTCGTGCCTAAAAGTTTGGTTTTTTTAATTCCAGCCATCTTTGTGCTCTTGCTTTTGGTACTCATCAGTATTGCAATGTGGATTTTTGGTAATGGTGCAGGTTCGACACTACAAGTCGCGACTGTAGTGGTCTTTATTGTATGTGTGATTGCAGGCTTTTTGTTTTACCGAGATTTACCCGATTTTAAAATTTCTATGCAGGCCTTTATGCAATCCCAAAAAAAATGGAAATGCCGTGAATGTAATCACGAGTGGGAAAGCTAATTTCAGCATCCTCACGTCTCAATTCACATCAGTGCTTAATGCTGATGTGAATTTGAGTGATCATGTAAATCATCTGCTTTTACAATAAGCTCAGACTGTTTTTCGTCGTGAATATGTGAGTGCGCAACACATTCATCATCTTCTATTTGTAGCGTCATTTCCGTAATACCATGCTCATGGCTCAGCACTTCCATCGCTTCACGATAGAGCATGTTCCAATTTGCATGAGGTGCAAATAAATGCACGGTCAAATGTATGTTTTTAGAGGTAATCGCCCAGACTTTTAACTGGTGGATACTTTCCACACCCTTTAAGCTCAATAAATCGTTCCGCAATTTTTCAATATCAATTTCTTCTGGCACACCTTCCAATAAAATATTAATACTTTGTTTCAGTAACACCCATGTCCGTGGTAACACCCAGAAACCAATCAATACCGCAATCAGCGTATCAACCCACACCCAACCCGTAAAATAAATCACTACAGCACCAAGAATCACCCCAACGGAACCCACAGCATCACTCAATACTTCGAGATACGCTCCTTTTACATTCAGACTATCTTGCGAACTGGAAAATAAAATTCGCATGGAAATTAAGTTAATGATCAAGCCAATAATCGCCACAATCATCATACCAGTGCTTTGAATTTCAGCTGGTGTAGAAAAGCGTTGATAAGCCTCATATAAAATATACATCGCCACAATAAATAGCATCGAGGCATTAAACAACGCGGCTAAAATCTCAAAACGTTGATAACCAAATGTACGCTTATTGTCTGCGGGGAGTTTACCAATCTTAATCGCAACCAAAGCAATGGCTAAGGCCGCCGCATCAGTAAACATGTGCGCCGCATCGGAAAGCAAGGCCAAACTTTGGGTGAGAAAACCAGCAATGACTTCTATAACTAAAAAAGTAGAGGTAAGAATCAACGCAAATGTTAACTTCTTCGCATTTCCTTCGGTGACGACTGCATGTGAATGTTCATGATCATGGCTCATTATTGTCAACTTTATTTGCAGATGAGTATATTTAAGACTAACAAGAGATCGGTAAGTAATAAAATTACACTAAGAGCATTATTTATATGATTTGTACCAACTTTATTTTAATCCGAACGATACATTAAAATTTCAATTACCAAATGAACACGGATAGAGTTTTTTAAATTTAGAGCGCTACAAATTAAAAAAACAGTTCACATTTTTATTAAATGAGTGCTTACGATCATTCAGTATAAGAATTCACATCACTTTAAATCTCAAAACACCACATAGTCACTGATTGAGCCTATTCAGCCCTTTATTCATATTAGTTTTTAAGTTGCTTCATTTAGAAAATAAACAACAAAAAGTAACGTGAAAATACTTTTACTTACGTTAAGTTAAACAATAGCGCACAAAAAAACGTAACGCTTATAAAGGAGTTCAGCATGATCAAACAATTTATAAAAATGATCAGTTCTACTTTGTTACACCCTTCAGTCCAAGAGGTGCAAGGAATGCAGACCACTTTACTGGAAGCCAATCACGACTATGCACAAGGTCAATATTTCGAACATCTCGCCTATCAACATCATCAAGATTTCTTATTGCACCATGCAGAGAATTCGACCGATTTATCTCAAGCCGATTACCGCAATGCCATGTGGAACTTTTTACGCGCTGCCTTAAGAGGTCATCAAGAAGCGCAATACAAATTAGGCATCGGTTATCTCCATGGAGAATTGGGGCTAGACAAAAATTTTAGTCATGCTGAATTTTGGCTAAAAAAGGCAACAGACCAAGGTCATCACACTGCAAAACATGAACTTCTTCAAACCTATGAAAAAATTGCCTTTTCTTAAATATCTTAAATAAAAAAACCAGCGCGAAGGCTGGTTTTTTTATTTAAAGCAAGATTAGGGATTAACCACCAATTTTGCGATATTTTTGACGCTTAGCTGTTAAATCATCACCATCACGTTTACGACGATATTCTTCAAACTCGTGATAGTTACCCGTGAAAAATTCAGGCGTTTCAGTTTCAAATGACAAGATATGCGTTGCAATACGGTCAAGGAACCAACGGTCATGCGATACCACCATTACTGTACCTGGGAAGACAAGAATTGCATCCTCAAGTGCACGTAAAGTTTCAATATCCAAGTCGTTCGACGGCTCATCCAGTAAGATTACGTTTGCGCCCATTTGCAGGATTTTCGCAAGTTGTAAACGGTTACGCTCACCACCTGACAATTCGCCTACGCGTTTTTGCTGATCTTGGCCTTTAAAGTTAAAGCGACCAATATAGGCACGAGATGCAATTTCGTAGTCACCAATTTTTAAGATATCCAAACCGCCAGAAACTTCTTCCCAAACCGTTTTGTTGTTATCTAAGGTATCACGAATTTGCCCCACGTAAGCCACTTTAACCGACTCGCCCAGTACCATCGTACCTGTGTCTGGTTGTTGCTCACCTGTCATCATACGGAATAGTGTAGTTTTACCCGCACCGTTCGGACCGACAATACCCACAATTGCTGTTGGTGGCACTGTAAAGGTTAAATCTTTATACAGTAAACGACCATCAAACGATTTGCTGATACCTTCAACTTCTACAACCTTGTTTCCTAAACGCGGACCAGGTGGAATGTAGATTTCTGAAGTTTCGTTACGTTGTTGGAATTCACGCGAGTTCAGCTCTTCAAAACGCTCCATACGCGCTTTGTTTTTCTTTTGCTGACCTTTAGCATTTGAACGAACCCATTCAAGTTCTTTTTTCAAGGCTTTAGCAAAAGACTCTTCTTGCTTATTCTCTTGCTCTAAACGCGCAGTTTTTTGCTCAAGCCAAGACGTATAGTTCCCTTGATAAGGAATACCCATACCGCGGTCAAGCTCAAGAATCCACTCTGCAACGTTATCTAAGAAATAACGGTCATGCGTAATGGCGACAATTGTACCTGCGAAGTCTTTCAAGAAACGTTCCAACCATGACACAGACTCTGCGTCCAAATGGTTCGTCGGTTCATCTAGAAGCAACATGTCAGGTTTAGAGAGAAGCAAACGACACAATGCAACACGGCGACGTTCACCACCTGAAAGCAGATTGACGTCCGCATCCCAAGCTGGCAGGTTCAAAGCTGCAGCTGCTTGATCCATTTGGTTGCCAAGGTTATGCGCATCCCAAGCATGGATAATAGCTTCTAGCTTCTCTTGTTCTTTTGCAAGTTTGTCAAAGTCAGCATCTTCCGCCGCATATTCAGCAAACACTTCATCAAGACGTGCCAAAGCATCTAATGGTTCACGTAAACCATCTTCAACGTTACCGCGAACATCTTTATTTGGATCTAATGGTGGCTCTTGCTCAAGGTAACCGATTTTAATACCCGGTTGCGCACGCGCCTCACCTGAGAAATCTTTATCTACGCCAGCCATAATACGAAGCAAGGTAGATTTACCTGCACCGTTTAAACCAAGCACACCAATTTTTGCGCCTGGGAAAAATGATAAAGAGATGTCTTTTAAGATTTCGCGTTTCGGCGGAACCATCTTCGACACACGGTTCATCGTGTAAATATATTGGGCCACGTAGGACTCCTCTATAAAAAAAGCAACATTCGCAAAATAACGATAACATTTTACGAACAAATATTTGGGACATTATACGATGAAAGCACCGAAAAAATAAGGCATAGCTCGCATCTTCAATAGAATGTTACAACTATTGAATAGTTTAAATTTTATACATGCAGTTGCATGCTTAAATCTGTTCAGCTAAATGCTGAAAAATCATCAGCATTATCAGTAAATAAGATATTCAATTCTATAAATATGCACTTTTATTCATATAGATACCTGATAAACTGTTTAAATAACCAACTCACGAAGATGATGAAAAATGACTTATAAAGATGAAACTTTAGCGATTCACGCAGGTTACTCACCCGAAGCGACCACTAAAGCTGTGGCTGTACCTATTTATCAAACCACATCTTATGCTTTTGATAATACTCAACATGGGGCCGATTTATTTGATTTAAAGGTGCAAGGCAATATCTACACTCGCATTATGAATCCAACCACAGCCGTTCTTGAACAGCGTGTTGCTTCATTAGAAGGTGGGATTGGCGCTTTAGCATTGGCCTCAGGTATGGCCGCCATCACCTACGCCATTCAAACCATTGCCGAAGCGGGCGATAATATTGCCTCTGTTTCTACCCTTTATGGTGGCACTTACAATCTTTTTGCGCACACTTTACCCAAGCAAGGCATTGAAGTGCGTTTCTTTGATTATCAAAACCCAGAAGCATTGCGCGGTTTAATTGATGAAAAAACCAAATTGGTCTTTGTCGAATCCATTGGTAACCCACTGGGTAATATCATTGACCTAGAAGCCATCGCTAAAATTGCCCATGAATATGGTGTACCTGTTGTCGTAGACAATACTGTAGCGACCCCTGTACTGCAAAAATCTTTCGATTTTGGCGCAGATATTGTGGTGCATTCATTGACCAAATACATTGGTGGTCACGGCAACTCTATTGGTGGCATTATCGTCGATAGCGGTAAATTTCCATGGGGCAAATACCCAGAACGCTTCAAAGTACTCAATACACCCGACCCAAGTTATCACGGGGTTAACTATGTCGAAGCTTTAGGTGAAGCAGCCTACATTGCCCGCGCCCGCGTGGTTCCTTTACGAAACACTGGCGCAGCCATTAGCCCACACAACGTCTTTTTAATTCTGCAAGGCTTAGAAACCCTCAGCTTACGTATGGAACGCCATACTGAAAATGCCCTGAAAGTAGCCGAATATCTACAAGCGCACCCTAAAGTAAAATGGGTCAACTATGCAGGCCTCAAAAATCACCCACAACATGCCTTGGCGCAAAAATATGTCAAAGGCAAACCATCGGCAATTTTATCTTTTGGCGTGCAAGATGGCTTAGATGGCGGCACACGCTTTATTGACTCACTGCAATTATTCACGCGATTAGTGAATATTGGTGATGCAAAAAGTTTGGCTTGCCACCCTGCCACCACCACGCATCGTCAGTTGAATGAAGCAGAACTTAAAGCGGCAGGCGTGAGTATAGACATGGTTCGCCTTTCAGTCGGTATTGAGCATATCGATGACTTAATTGCCGATTTAGAGCAAGCACTCGCCAGCGTTTAATTTTTCTGATTGCTAAGAGTCTTCTTCGTTCAATGAGGAAGGCTTTTTTTATCGTTAAATTTTTCTTAAGTATTCCCTTGCTTTATTTTTTATTCATGGTAAAAATTGACTATAGAGATGCTTTATTTTAGAGCAAATACTCTAAATTTATTTGTAAATTCAACAAGTTAAATTATAGATTTTCAAATCAAATCCGCTATCATAGCCTCACGGAACAATGCTGACTTTCGATAAGTAAAGACAGTATGTATGAGCAATAAAAACAAATGTACTGAATCCATTTATTCAGATCAGGGAACTAAACGTGAAACCAAGATTAGAAAAACGCTTTCAAGAAAAAGTGAATGGTAAAACCGTATTAATTACAGGTGCTTCAAGTGGTATTGGCTTAACAGCAGCCCATCGTTTAGCCGATGCAGGTGCCCATGTATTACTGGTTGCTCGTACTAAAGACACTTTAGATGAAGTCAAAGCAGAAATTGAAGCAAAAGGCGGTACTGCATCCGTTTTTCCTTGCGACTTAAATGACATGGATTCGATTGACGAGGTCTCAAAGCAAATTTTAGCTTCTGTCGATCATATTGATATTTTAATTAACAATGCAGGACGCTCAATCCGTCGTGCTGTACACGAATCGACTGACCGCTTTCATGACTTTGAACGCACCATGCAATTGAATTACTTTGGTGCAATTCGTTTAGTGATGAATATTTTGCCTCAAATGATGGTTCGTCGTGATGGTCATATCATCAATATTAGCTCAATTGGTGTCTTAGCCAATGCAACTCGCTTCTCTGCTTATGTGGCATCTAAAGCCGCGCTAGATGCCTTTAGCCGTTGCTTATCTGCTGAAGTGCATTCACATAAAATTGCCATTACTTCGGTCTATATGCCACTGGTGCGCACCCCAATGATTGCACCAACCAAAATTTATAAATA
Source organism: Acinetobacter celticus (assembly GCF_001707755.1). GTDB lineage: Bacteria > Pseudomonadota > Gammaproteobacteria > Pseudomonadales > Moraxellaceae > Acinetobacter > Acinetobacter celticus. Next base: position 111,564 of record NZ_MBDL01000012.1, read on the forward strand.
CGTTCCGACGCTTTCCCCTGAACAAGCCGCCGACTTAATCGCTTATGCGATTGTGAAGCGTCCGAAAAAAGTAGCAACCAATTTAGGTCGTCTTGCATCGCTGACTTATTCTATTGCACCGGACATTAACAACAAACTGATGTCAATTGGTTACAATCTATTCCCAAGTTCGTCTGCGTCTGTGGGCAAACAAGAAAAATTAAATATTGTGCAAAAAGCATATGCCCGCTTGTTCCCAGGCGAGCACTGGTAAGTTCAAAGTTGTTTTAGCCATTTAAAATAAGCCCAATCATGGGCTTATTTTCATTTCAGTCCAAAATAAAAAACCCATCAAAAATTGATTAAGATTTAGTTCCTTAATGTCAGTACGATGCCGTACACTATGTGTTGCGATTTTTGTCGCATTTTATCTATTTGAACAAAATTTTAGGTGTAATCCACATGAACAACATGCAATGGCTCGATGAAGTAAAATTTAACGAACAAGGCTTAGTGCCTGCTATTGCACAGCATCATCAAACAGGTCGTGTGTTGATGGTGGCGTGGATGAACCGTGAAGCACTGGCTTTAACGGCAGAAAAAAATCAAGCGGTTTACTTTTCCCGTTCACGCCAAAAACTCTGGCACAAAGGTGAAGAGTCTGGCCATTTTCAGACCGTGCATGAAATTCGTCTAGACTGCGATGCCGATGTCATTGTGCTACAAATTGAACAGCATGGTGGCATTGCCTGCCATACTGGTCGAGAGTCATGCTTTTACCGTAAACTCACCGCCAATGGTTGGGAAATTGTCGATGCACAGATAAAAGATCCGAACCAAATTTACGGCGCAAAAACGACAAATCCACATACGCTGGCAATGAACGCGTCAACGGCACAATCAGAACAAGTCGAAGTATTAAACTATTTAGGTAAAATGATGGCAGAGCGTAAAGCATCTGACCCTGAATCATCTTATGTGGCAAAGCTGTATCAAAAAGGTTTAAATAAAATCTTAGAAAAAATGGGTGAAGAAAGTATTGAAACCATTATTGCTGCTAAAGATTTTAAATCCGACAAATCAGAAGACAATAAAAATGATTTAATTTATGAAGTTGCCGATTTATGGTTCCACACGATTGTGATGTTGGGCTATTTCGACATTGAGCCACAAGTGGTTTTAAATGAGTTAGCACGTCGCCAAGGTCTTTCAGGCTTGGTTGAAAAAGCCAACCGTTCGCATTAATTGAATATTGGCACCTTAAATTGACTGAACAAACAAAACCGAGCGCCACCTATGAGCAAGCCATTGCCATCGACAACGCTCGTCTTGGTAAATCATTTAAAGTGATTGCCTATGCAGGTACTGGTAAAACCACCACTTTGCAAATGATTAGCGAGGCGATGCCACAACGTCGTGGTATGTATTTGGCTTTTAATAAAGTCATTGCGTCAGAAGCACAAACTAAGTTTCATGGTAACGTCGACTGTCGTACATTTCACTCACTGGCTTATCGCAGCGTTCCACGTGGAGTCACCGATAAGCTTCGCCTACCCCGTTTAAGCCCAAGTTTTATTGCCAAAGAATACCGCTTAACCCCCATTACACTCCGACGAATGATGGGTGGACGCTATGAACAATATGTCTTAATGCCATCGCGTTTGGCCAGTTTAGTGGCCAATGCCGTCAGTCATTTTTGCTCCACCAACTCTCAGTACCCTGCACCGCGACATTTGCAAGCGCCTAGCTGGCTTCATCCCGATGATATTGATGCCTTACAAAAACATTTATATCCTTCGGTCGAGCGTCGATGGTTGGAATCAATTGACCCACACCATCAGGCAGGTATTGGCCACGACATTTATCTCAAGTTATGGGCTTTGTCTGAACCCAACATCCCGACTGATTATGTGTTGTTTGATGAAGCACAAGATGCAGACCCACTCATGTTGGGTATTTTGCTCAAACAACGTAATACCCAAGTGATTTATGTCGGTGATGCACATCAACAAATTTATGCATGGCGCGGTGCAATCAACGCCATGCGACAATTGCCTTTACCAGAATCGCGTTTGACCACCTCGTTTCGTTTTGGCGAAGAAATTGCACTGAATGCCAATGCCATTTTAGGTGCCTTGCATGAAACCGTGCCCTTACTCGGCAATCCGCTAATGAATTCTAAAGTGGTCAATAAACCGCACATTAAACAACGTGATGCGATTTTATGTCGAACCAATGCACGAGCCATGGAATTACTATTAGCTGGTTTGGTACAGGGTGAAAAAGTCAGCTTACAAGCAGATCATGCCAAATTAAATCGTTTTGTTGATGCAGCCGCCATGCTCAAACAAGGCAAACGTGTGGTCGATGTACCCGAACTGGCGTGGTTTAATTCTTGGCATGATGTGCACGAATACTGCGAAACCAGCGACGGCAGTGATATTAAACCCTTGGTGAAATTGGTCGATGACCATGGGACTGATCCACTCAAACGCGCTTTGGCAAAAATCACCCCAATTGGTCAAGCCGACTACATTATTTCAACCGCACATAAAGCCAAAGGTTTAGAATGGAATCGTGTGCATATTGAAGATGACTATCAATTTAGGCTGAATGAAAAAGACTATAAAATTAGTGACGAAGAGTTACGGTTACTTTATGTGGCTTGTACACGTGCTAAAGTCAGCTTAAATATTCACCATATTTATGATTTGATGCAACAACTCAAGCGAGAAATGCCACAATCTTTGCGTAAGACGATGGGCTAACTTATCTTTTTAAAGTCATTGAAGGTGCCAAATGAAAATTGAATCCATCCAGCTGAAGCACACCTTACACTTCAATGACCTATTGGCCGAATTTCACTATCATGATCAACCGATTACCTTAATATTGGGTGATCAAAGTACGGGCAAAACTAGCATTTTACGTTTTACCTATCAAGCCCTCACTTGGTTTGCCGCCCGCTATAAAGACTTACGCACAGCAGGATTGGTCATGCTTGATCAAGACATTATGCTGAACCGCCTTCAGTCGAAAATTGATATTCGCATTCGCTATCCTGCAGAAATTCCAGCTCTCAGTATTAATCATGCAGAGGATGCAAATGAACGAAGTTGCACATGGCAATTATATAAGACTATAAACAGTCAGGGTTTCGGTATCAGCAAAGCCGAAACACAGCAACTTGAACACTTAGCAGCCTGCTATCAAAAAGCCTTGGTGGATGATCCATTATTGGGCTTGCCACTCATTGCTTACTATCCTGCTGAACGCTTTGTCAATGAAGTGAGTTTGTTGAATAAAAATAATCCCGCTATTTTTCAGGCTGCACATGCCTATGAAATATCAGCCATCCCATTCACTACTTTTCCACGCTTTTTTGAATGGTTGCGCGAAGTCTGCGATATTGAAAATGCACAAAGTGCGCAAATGGTTCAAGATATTTTAAATCAAAATAAATTACCATTGGCTAGCAATGCCACGCCATCAGATTATATTGCCAGTAGAATTGCACAGGCTCATGCCGAAATTCGAGCGCCAGCATTACAATCGTTACGACGCGCACTCGAAATTGTGTTACCCGAATTTAGCAATCTTTATTTGCAATACCACCCTAAGCTACAACTCATGGTGAGCTATCAAGGCAAAACCATGCAGTTTCAACAACTCTCAAATAGTATCCGTAATTTGGTCGCATTGATTGGTGATATTGTCCGACGCATGTGCCTGCTGAATCCGTCCAGTCTATACCCTTGTGAAGAAGGTGACGGCATTCTATTAATTGATGCCATTGATCATCAGCTCGATCAAAACATGGCACAAAGTATTTTGCCACGCTTACACCAAGCCTTCCCTCGCCTGCAAATTATTGCCACTGGTAACCGTCTTGAACTATTAGAACAGGCATCGGGCTTTCAATGTCTTAAACTGGAAAATAAACAATTATTACCAATACCAACCGAGCAACGACAACAACGTTTTGAAGAAATTTATGCACAACTAAATTTGACCGAAAACACACCCTCTATCGAAAAAGAAGATGAACTCCCTTTATTACAAGAGTCAACTTTAGAAAATGCCACCGCAGAATCGGTACTGCAACAAATCCAAGAACAGTTAAATACAGAACAACAACAGGAATTGATTCGTTTACTGGTCAATATCGACCCCAATATCAGTAAAAATACCTTGCTGTAATCGATTGATCAAAATTGTGCGCTAATATTAATTTTCAAGATCGCGTCATGAATCTCCGATTGATCTTCGAGCGCTGTCACACTGCTCTAAGAAAACTTTCAGTCGGCGTATAATGTCCCGTGAATGTGCAAAAAAGATTGATGTTGCGTCTAGGCTGTAATATGATCGGTTTTATTTGCAAATTTCACAATAATATCGGAATTTGCAATCGCTTATCTGCTGCGCAATACAGCACGTTACTACTTTTTTAATGACCTTGGCTTTCAAGATTAAACATTTTGGATGGCTCATTGCGATCCTGTAATCCTTGAAAGATAAAGATTCACTTTAGGTACATCACCTAATCACGACAATGGATACGAGTGTGCTACCGATTATTATATTGTTACCGCTAGTCCTAGGCACCACCCTTGTCTTGTGGCTAAAGCAATTCTCACGCGGAGTCATCGCCTTAGGGGCAATTGGCGTCAGCTTAAGTAGTCTCATTCTGCTTCTGACACAGGCCAAAGCGGTCTTTAATGGACACGTTATTTTGCAAAGCTGGTCATGGTTGCCACAATTAGGGCTCAACCTAAGCTTTCGTCTTGACGCTCTTGGCCTGCTGTTTTCTTTGCTAATTACTGGTATCGGCACACTCATTTATATTTATGCTTATTATTATCTCAGCCCAAAAAATTCGCTGAGCAAGCTGTATGTATTGTTGATGCTGTTTATGGCCGCCATGCTGGGCATTTCATTGTCCAACAACCTCATGTTATTGCTGGTTTTTTGGGAACTCACCAGTATTTCATCCTTCCTTTTGGTCGGATACTGGAACAATTACGAGGCCGCGCAACGTGGCTCGCGTATGGCCTTAACCATTACTGGTATGGGTGGACTATGTATGCTTGGTGGTTTCATTTTACTTGGGCAAATTACCGGTACCTATGAAATCAATCAAATTTTAGGAATGCGCGAACAGATTCAAAATCACGCGCTATTTGTTCCTGTTTTACTGCTTATTTTAATGGGTGCTTTTACCAAAAGTGCGCAATTTCCCTTCCATTTTTGGCTTCCTAATGCCATGGCAGCGCCAACGCCTGTCTCGGCATATTTACATTCGGCCACTATGGTCAAAGCAGGGATTTTCCTGCTGGCACGTCTCTTACCTATTTTTGCTGGCGCAGCTTTATATCATAACATTGTGACTTTTGTCGGCTTATTTACCTTATGTATGGCCGCCTTCTTTGCCATCTTTAAAGAAGATTTAAAAGGTTTATTGGCTTATTCCACCATTAGCCATTTGGGTTTAATTGTCTGCTTATTGGGAATTGGCTCACCTCTTGCCGTCGCAGCAGCCATCTTCCACATTATTAACCATGCCACGTTCAAAGCTGCATTATTCATGATTGCAGGAATTATTGATCATGAATCAGGGACTCGCGATTTACGTAAATTGAGTGGTTTATGGCAATTATTACCTTTTACTGCCACTTTAACCATGATTACGGCGGCCTCTATGGCAGGTGTACCGCTGACCAATGGCTTTTTGTCTAAAGAAATGTTTTTTACAGAATTAGTCCGTGAAATGTCTGGCCCAGTATTAATCGGCTCTGCAATTACAGCGACATTGGCAGGTATTTTTGCTGTCACGTATTCTATTCGCTTAGTACATGGCGTGTTTTTTGATGGGCCAATTGGCAAGGATGTACCCAATAAAGAGGCTCATGAACCGACCTTTGGTATGCGTGCACCTGCAACTTTTTTGGCGATTCTCTGTATTTTAGTCGGTCTATTACCTGCATTATTGGTACAAACCATTGTTAACAGCACCACGCAAGCCAGTACACAAAACTTTGCTTTTGAAGGTGTACATTTGGCCATTTGGCATGGTTTTAACTTACCTTTAGTCATGAGTATGATTGCCTTACTGGGCGGGATCATTTTCTATTTCTCACTGGCCAAAGGTGGGAAAATTCGTCATATCGACCTAGATCCAGTGCTTGGTAAATTTCAGGGTAAAATTCTGTTTGAGCTGTTTCTCAAATATTTACTGCTTTACTCTTATAAGCTCAAACGCACCACCGAAAACGGCTCATTACAAAGCTATTTAATGTGGATTGTACTCTTCAGTATTGCCGTTGTTGCGATGCCTTTAATGTCACAAGGTATCACCACAGGAACACGTGAACTGACCCATGCACCAGCCATTGCCATTGTCTTATGGATGCTTCTATTCTCTGCCTGCTGGATGATGTTGTGGTTCCATCATGAACGAATTAAAGCCGTGCTGATTAGTGGTGCTGTCGGCTTAGTCGTCACCATCGTTTTCATTTGTTTTTCTGCACCCGATTTAGCTCTGACTCAAATTACCGTCGATGTGGTCACCACCGTACTACTGCTCATGAGTCTTTCATTACTGCCTCAGTTGACGCCTTATGAATCGAGTGTTTCACGGCGCTGGCGTGATGCTCTTATTGCAATTGCAGGCGGTGCTGGCATGGCTTGGATTGCATGGCTCATTATGACCCGCGATCACAATTCCATCTCATGGTTCTTTATGCAGCAATCCATTCCATTGGGCGGTGGAACCAATGTGGTCAATGTCATTTTGGTTGACTTCCGTGGTTTCGATACCTTTGGAGAAATTACTGTCTTGGGCATTGCCGCTATTGGCACCCTATGCTTAATGGATGGCATGCGTACACATGGCACCCGTATCACACAAGGCCTAACCTTCCGCTTTAACCCATCACCACTGATGTTCCGAATTACGGCCTCTTGGATTCTGCCTTTAGCCTTAGTGGTGAGTCTGTATATTTTCCTACGCGGTCACAATCTACCCGGTGGTGGATTTATTGCAGGTCTCATCACCGCTTTAGCACTGATTATCCAATACATTGCTTTAGGTCAGGACGATGCCGAGCGCTTACTGCGTGCAAAATCGGGGCGTTTATATGAAATCTGGATTGGTCTTGGCTTAGTCATTGCAGGAATTACAGGCTTTGGTGCATGGTTCTGGGGACGTCCATTCCTCACCAGCGCGCATTTTTATGTCTCGCCACCCATTATTGGTGAAATGCATTTAGCCACCGCAGCAATGTTTGATGTCGGCGTTTATGCCACCGTTGTAGGTGCAACCATGTTGATGATTTCCGTTTTGGGCGACTCACGTCACTCAAGTATGTCTGGCCCAGTACCAAAAGGATAAGCTTATGATCAGTTTAGAACTATTATTGGCCTCTGCTATTGGGCTATTGACTGCGACAGGTATTTATTTAATTTTACGTGCGCGTACTTTTCCTGTGGTATTGGGTTTAGCCATGATTGGCTATGCCGTCAATTTGTTTCTCTTTGCCATGGGGCGCCTGCAAGTTAATGCGCCTGCCGTGCTGACAGAAACAGCAAAAACCACCGACCCATTACCACAAGCCCTCGTCTTAACAGCTATTGTTATTGGCTTTGCCACCACCGCATTCATTGTACAACTGGCATTACGCAGTCGCTTTGAGTCAGGAACTGACCACGTTGATTCAAAAGAAGAAATATCGCAATTTAACCCACGTGAGGATGAGCCATAATGTCTGACTTCATCCAATTTTGGGCACAACACACCCCTATTTTCAGTATTTTAATTCCAGCCTTTACCGCATTTATTTTGCTCTTACTGGGTAATCCTGGTTCAGATGCTTTGGCGCATGACTGGCGACAACCTTGGCGTCGGGGAATCAGTTATTTCTCGTCTGTCTTAGGTCTAATTACAGCCATTAGTTATTTAATTTTTGCCAGTACAGGTCAAATCAGTGTTTATGCCTTAGGTGAATGGGTTGCACCCTTTGGCATTGTACTGGTCTTAGACCAGTTATCTGCGTTCATGTTGGTGCTGACTTATGGTTTAGCAGTTCCCATCATGTGGTATGCCAGTAAAGAATGGGATGAACGAGGCCGTTATTTTCATGTCATGTTCCATTTTTTGCTTATGGGCTTATGCGGTGCGTTTCTGACTGGCGACTTATTCAACTTATTCGTCTTCTTTGAAATTTTATTGATGGCCTCTTATGTCCTTCTGCTACATGGACAAGGTAAAGCACGTTTTCAACTTGGCATTCATTATGTCACGATCAACTTATTGGCCTCTGCCCTCTTCCTCATTGGTTTGGGTTTAATTTACGGTAGCGTCGGCAGCCTGAATATGGCAGATGTAGCGCGTTTAATGCCATTATTAGAGCCTGATCAGCACCGTCTTGCTGTTGCTGGCGGCTTACTCTTATTTGTGGTTTTTGGGGTGAAAGCGGCCATGCTCCCCGTTGGTTTTTGGCTACCAAAAACCTATGCTGTGGCCACAACCCCTGTTGCTGCAATATTCACCATTATGACCAAAGTCGGAATTTATGCCATTTTACGGGTCAATGGGACAGTCTTTGACGACGCCATTAGCCGTGAAATTCTGCAAAACTTGCTCTTGCCTATTGGTCTCATCACCTCAGTTTATGGTGTTATTGGCGCCATGGGTGCTGAACGCCTACGTCGCTTCGTTGGCTTCATGGTGTTATCGTCCATTGGAACCATCTTAATTGCGATTTCATTATTTAATACCGACGCTTGGGCTGCAGGTCTGTATTATTTAATCCACAGTACCCTCATTGGGGCGGCATTTTATATTTTATGTGGTTGGATTACGTCACAGCGCGGTGCATTTAAAGATCATTTTAAAATTGCACCACAAATGAAACAGCACAAAACTGTGGCAATGACCTATTTTATTATTGCTTTAATGATGGCAGGCCTACCCCCGTTTAGTGGTTTCTTAGGCAAAATTTTCATTCTACAAGCCACAGCCTCTTCACCTTATCAATTGGTGATTATATTAACCATACTAGCAGTCAGCTTACTGAGTATTATTGCCATGACGCGCGTGGGCTTCATCCTGTTTTGGCGTGCCAGTCGACCTGAAGACAACCCTGAAAGTGCTGATTTTACAGCCTATCAAGCATTACCCGCTGTCGCACCAAAACGTAATGATAGCGTGCTTTATATTCTATTGGCAGGCTTAATGGCCTATATGGTTTTTGCAGCACCGATCTATCAATATGTTTACAACACAGCAACGCAAATTCAAAATAATGCTTTGTATGAACATGCCTTACTGAAAAAAGATGAACATGGTGACACCATTAGCGTGCAAGCATTTGATCCTGAAAACCTGCCAGAAACCAAATATGGTGGCGAAACAGCTGATCCGAATGCACACCTGATTCCTTATGTCATTTCAGAAAAAACTTTACAAGGTGAACATCTTACTGAGTTTAAGAAACGTCAAATTGAACAACAGAATCTTCAAGAAAAAACACCTGAAGATGCACAACTGAAACCAATGGGAGCGCCATAAACATGAAAGTTTCTTCCGTTTTTCAACGGTGGTTTCCACATCCACTGGTTTCTGTCATTGTTGGTCTCAGTTGGCTCATGCTTAATCACAGCTTAGAAGCAGGGTCTATGGTCATGGCCCTCATTTTAGCTGTAGGAATTCCTCGCCTTGTGCAACCTTTTATTGCGCATACGCCCAATATTAAATGGCTACCTGCCATCAAACTTTTTTTCGTAGTGCTTTGGGATATTATTATTTGTAATATTCAAGTCGCCAAATTAGTTTTGGGGCCAATGCATAAAATGCAGCCCAAATGGTTTCGTGTGCCACTAGAAACCCAGCACGATGAAGTCAACACCCTACTGGCGATGATTATTACCACCACACCCGGCACAGTGACTGCGGGCATTGATCAAGATCGTGGTGATATTTTGGTTCATGCTTTAAGTACAGATGATGCCGATGCTGAAATTCAGAACATTAAACAACGTTATGAACAGCCATTAATGCAAATCTTTGGCATACATTCAGGAGATCAATCATGATGATTTTGCCGTATGCCTTGGGCATTTGCATTACAGCCGTTACCGTTTCAATGTTGCTGTGCCTCATTCGTCTGATTATAGGGCCATCTATTGTTGACCGCCTATTGGCCTTAGATACTCTCTTTCTTAATGCAATTTGTCTGATTGTCATTTTAGGCATTTATTGGGCCAGTACATCACTCTTTGAAGGTGCTTTACTGGTCGCCATGCTTGGCTTTGTTTCTACAGCTGCCCTTGCCCGTTACTTCACTACTGGCCATGTGATTGATTAAGAGGAAATACGATGCAACTTGTTATGGAAATATCTGTTTCTTTTTTTCTAATTATTGGTGCTTTTTTCATGTTGGTGGGTGGCATTGGAATGGTGCGCTTACCTGACTTATTTATGCGTCTACATGCACCCACTAAATCAAGTACTTTGGGTTTAGGAAGCTTTCTAATTGCCGCCATTATTTATGCAGCATTTCATGGACGCTTTGGTTTTGCAGAACTTTTACTGACCCTACTGGCCTTTATTACAGCGCCTGTGTCTGCGAATTTCATTGCACAAGCCGCATTACATTTGCGTCTACGCTCAATGGGCGGTGATGTACCCGAAACACTAGATCGTCCATTACCATGGCAACGTACACGACGACGCGCATTTCATAAAAAGCATGAAGATACAGAAAATCAGCTTTAACCTTTAACTATTCTAAATAAAATTCAAACATAAAAAAGCCACCCGAAGGTGGCTTTTTTATGTGTTCTATATGAACTTATTCTTCATCTTTTTTTACATCTTCAGGAGGTAAATCCTTCACTGCTTCTGCAATAAGGCCAAACATATAATTGCCATATGCATTGGTTTTATCATAATGAAAACGTAAACGAGGCGTAATACGTGTCTTAATACGACGACCTAATTCGTGACGCAAGAAACCCGAAGCACCATTTAACACGGCTAAAGTTTCTTTATTTGCCACTTCACTTTGTTCATCGCCAAGTTCACGGCCCATTACTGTGACATAAACTTCCGCATAGCCTAAATCTGCACTAACTTTCACCGCAGAGATGGTCACAAGACCACCTAAGCGCGGATCTTTAAGCTCCTGACGAATCAGTTCAGACAATTCACGCTGAACTGTATCGGCCATACGTTTAAGACGCTGACTACCCGCCATTAAAGACTCCGTTTAATCAATTGAACATCGTACACTTCAATTTTATCAAGTGCTTTAATGTCTTTATAGCCTTTCACCGCAAGACCACACTCCATGCCGGCACGAACTTCTTCAACCACTTCTTTGAAGCGACGAAGTGATTCAAGCTCACCTTGGAATACCACCACGTCATCACGAAGTACGCGAATTGGTTTATTACGGTGTAATACACCCTCAAGAACCATACAGCCTGCAGCTGCACCAAATTTACTTGAGTGGAATACTTCACGTACCTGAGCAATACCAAGAATTGTCTCACGATGTTCAGGCGCAAGCTTACCGCTCATTGCTGCTTTTACATCATCAATCAATTGGTAAATCACAGAGTAGTAACGAATATCGATACTATCTGCATCTGCTTTTTGACGCGCAGCTGTATCAGCACGGACGTTAAAGCCAAGAAGAACAGCTTCTGAAGACTCAGCAAGTGTTACATCTGATTCAGTGATTGCACCAACGCCAGAACCAATAATACGTACTTTTACTTCATCTGTTGCAAGATCAGCAAGTGCCACGTGTAATGCTTCTAATGTACCGCGTACATCAGTTTTCAATACTACGTTTACAATCGGCACATCTTTTTTGCCCATTGACGCCATAATATTTTCAAGACGCATTGCAGATTGACGCTCAAGACGTTTTTGACGTTCACGATCCATACGCGCATCAGCAACTTCACGTGCTTTCTTCTCATCGCTCACAACAAGAACTTCATCACCCGCCATTGGCGCTTCTGGAAGACCTAAAATTTCAACTGGAATTGAAGGACCTGCAGATTGAATACGCTGACCGTTTTCATCTGTCATGGCACGGACACGACCGTAAGATGCACCAGCAAGAACTAGGTCACCCACTTTCAATGTACCGTTTTGTACAAGGATAGACGTTACTGCACCACGGCTGTTGTCAACACGTGCTTCAATAACTACACCTTGTGCTGCGCCTTCTTCAGATGCTTTCAACTCAAGCAATTCAGCTTGGATTGAAATAAGGTCTAGAAGCTCATCGATACCTTGACCAGAATGTGCTGAAACCATTGCCACAGGTACATCACCGCCCCATTGTTCAGGCACGATTTCTTTCACTGTCAATTCATTCAATACGCGATCTGGATCAGCAGATTCTTTATCCATTTTGTTGATAGCAACAATAATTGGCGTACCCGCTGCACGTGCATGATCAATGGCTTCCGCAGTTTGTGGCATAACACCATCATCTGCTGCTACAACCAGAACCACGATATCAGTCGCTTTCGCACCACGTGAACGCATTGCAGTAAATGCAGCATGTCCAGGCGTATCAAGGAAAGTGATCATACCTTTGTCAGTTGTAACGTGGTAAGCACCAATATGCTGTGTAATACCGCCCGCCTCGCCTTGAGCAACTTTTGCACGACGAATACGGTCAAGAAGCGATGTCTTACCATGGTCAACGTGACCCATGATTGTCACCACTGGCGCACGTGTAGATTGAGCACCACGCGCTTCTTCAGCTGCTTCAAGTAAGTTATCTTCAGCTTGTGTATCAGAAACACGAACTGGGTTATGACCCATTTCTTCAACCACAAGTGCTGCAACATCTTGCTCAATCGCTTGGTTCTGAGTAACCAATTCGCCCATTTTCATGAGTGATTTAATTACTTCGCGAACTTTAACAGCCATTTTTTGTGCAAGATCGGCAACAACAATAGTTTCACCAATTTCAACATCATAAACTTGTTTTTTAACTGGTTTTTCAAAGCCATGCTTACCAGCCTGACTTGTTTTCAAACCACGTTTAGGCTGTTTGCTGAAGCTTTGCTCTTCTTGACCACGACGTCCACCTTTTTTCGGTGCACGTGCTGTTGGCGTATTGGTACCACGTTTGATTTCGCGGTCTTCTTTCGCAAAAGAATCTTCATACGCTTGACCAACAAGACCTGCCGCCAATGGAGAATCATCAACAACACGAATGGTTGCAGTGGTATCTTCAGACGTATATTTCGACGCCATTTGACGCATTTGCTCAAGTGTACGCTGTTGCGCATCTTCAGCCGCCTTACGACGTACAGCTTCTTCCGTTGCTTTTAACTGTGCGGTTTGTGCTTCACGTACTTTCTTCTGCTCTGCAGTTTCAGTCACTTTAACCGTTTGTTTTACAATTGGTTTATTGTTTGACTTACGTTTTACCACAACAGCAGCTTTCGATACTTCTTGCTTCGCAGTTTCTTGCTTTGCAGCAGCACGCATTGCATTTAGATTTGCCGTTGCTTTATTCACAACAAGTTGAGGCTTTTGTTCAGTTGCATCGGTCTTCTGTTCAACTTGAACTTTAGACTCTGCCGCTTTCGCAAGCGCTTCAGCTTTAATTTGTTCTGGATCAGGCTTAGTAAACGTATGTTTCTTACGAACTTCTACGTTAATGGTTTTTGCCTTACCTGATGTACTTGCTACTTTAGCTGTACTGGTCGTTTTACGTTTCAACGTGATTTTTCCTGCCTGTCCATCGTCTTGACCATGAACTTTTTTCAAATGGTTGACGAGAACATTTTGTTGTTCGGGGGTAATAATGTCATCAGCTTTACTTTGCGGTAAACCTGCCTCACGAACCTGCTCTAAGAGCTTCTCAACAGGACGATTAACGCTTTGTGCTAAATCTTGTATCGACTTGTCCGTCATATATTACCTCCTAGTTAAACCATGATTCGCGCGCTTTCATAATAAGTTGACCTGCTTTTTCTATACCTAGACCTTCAATATCTTCAATATCGTCAGTTGCTTGGTCAGCCAAGTCATCTACTGTCACTACACCGCGAGCAGCAAGTGCATACGCGATCTCTTGAGTCATCCCTTCCATTGCAACAAGTTCTGGACTCGGTTCTTGAATATTTTCCTGTTGTTTCAATGCATCAGCCAATGTTACTTCTTTAGCACGGCTTTGCAATAATTCAACAGTTTCAGCATCTAGCTCAATTTCATCGAATGTTTCCGCAGGAACATAAGCAATTTCGTCAAGTGAAGTGAAGCCCATTTCAACCAATGCCATCGCAAGGTCTTCTTCAATATCTAAACGTGATACAAACATGTCTAAATATTGTTGTGCTTCATTTTGCTGACGTGCATGATATTCTTCTTCCAGCATCATATTCAGCTTATAGCCAGTCAATTCTGATGCTAAACGTACGTTTTGGCCTTGAGAACCAATTGCACGCGCCAACTGATCACTAGCAGCGAAGATGATGTCAGCAGTACGCTCTTCTTCATCAATCACAATCCCTGATACATCAGCAGGCTCTAAAGCACTGGCAATATACTGAGCAGGATCATCAGACCACACCACAACATCAATACGCTCACCATTCAATTCTTGTTGAACTGCTTGGATACGCGTACCGCGCATACCAATACACGCACCAACAGGATCGATACGGTGGTCGTTGGTTTTCACAGCAATTTTAGCACGAACACCCGGTTGACGCGCAGCTGCTTTAATCTCAATGATTTCTTCAGAAATTTCAGGAATTTCTTTTTTCATTAAGGCCATCAGCATTTCAGGTTTAGAACGCGACAATAATAATTGAGCGCCACGACCTTCGCGATTCACACTATACAAAATGGCATTCATACGCTGTTTAGGACGAAGAATTTCTTTCGGAATCATTTCTTCACGTGCAAGATATGCTTCAGCATTGTCACCTAAGTCAATGATAAAACCATCTTTAGTTTGCTTTTTCACTTCGCCGTAAATCAATTCACCGACTTTCGATTCATAAGCATCAGCAATTAACGCACGTTCTGCTTCACGAATCTTCTGTACAATCACTTGCTTAGCAATTTGTGCAGCAATACGACCGAAATCAATAGATTCCACTTCAAGCTCACGAATATCGCCAATTGACCATTGTTCAGGGTCAACATCTGAAATGGCATCCTGACAAGCAGGCATTTCATGATCTTCATCAGCAACCACTTCCCATTGACGGAAAGTGCTGTAGTCACCTGTTTTACGGTCGATTTCTACACGAAGCTGAGCTTCTTCAGAGCGAGTGCCTTCGTAGAATTTCTTTTTAGTCGCTGCAACAAGAGCCTGTTCAAGCGCCTCAAAAATTGCATCACGACTTACACCCTTTTCGTTACTAACCGTCTCTACTACGGTAAGGATTTCACGCGCCATAAGTCACCTATTCGTTCAGATTCTTATTTATTGAATTAATCTTGATAGACTAAATTTGCTTTATCAATATTGTGACTGTCGATTTCCAAAACTTGTTGGTTTTCAACTTCAACCTGAATCATTTCATTTTCAAGGTCGACTGCAACTAATTTTGCTTGGAATTTACGACGGTTCTCTACAGCACTGATCAGACGCAATGCAACTTGCTGACCGAGATAGCCAGACATTTGCTCAAGTTGGAAAAAAGGACGATCCCAACCTGGAGATGACACCTCTAAAGCATATTCACCTGAAATTGGATCATGGACATCAAGCATTGCGCCCACTTGTTGCGTGACACGAACACAATCTTGAACGCCAATACCACGACCTAGATCTTCTTCGCCTTCTTCAACAACTGCTGTATTTTCACCTTCAACAATAGGTTTATCGATAAAAATACGCAATAAAGAACGTTTGCCTTGAGGTTGAAATTCAATTCCCCAAAGATTCACATTACAGGCTTGCACAGCGGGTTCAATTAAGTCCTGAAGTGCCTGAGTTTTATTTGATAGCTTCATTTACTCTCGTTTAAATTGTGCGATTCGATGGCCGAAATGACCACTACAGATCAATGAAAACTATTGTAGTAGTGAAACATGACGATTTGACCAAACTAATGGACACTACACGATAGCCAATAAAAAAGGGCGTAAATCGCCCCAATTATTGCACAGAAAACAAATGTCCACTGTGCAAAAAGGCCCACCTAGTTGTGAGCCTCTTTTTAGAAACTTGGTAGCGGGAGCTGGATTTGAACCAACGACCTTCGGGTTATGAGCCCGACGAGCTACCAGACTGCTCCATCCCGCATCAACGTGCAAAAATTATATACAATAACTGAGGGCTTTTCAATCAAACTCTTCAGTGTTTGTCTGACTAAGTTGCACCTTAATCAAAAGTGGTAGCGGGAGCTGGATTTGAACCAACGACCTTCGGGTTATGAGCCCGACGAGCTACCAGACTGCTCCATCCCGCAACAACATACAACATTTAATTTCATCTTAAATTTGACTTTAAAATGCTTATTTTAGTTTGCTTCTAAAATAAGATTGGTAGCGGGAGCTGGATTTGAACCAACGACCTTCGGGTTATGAGCCCGACGAGCTACCAGACTGCTCCATCCCGCAACAACAAATTTACTGCATACACCAACTTATGTTCTGGATTACAAGTTGGTGCGGAAGGGGGGACTTGAACCCCCACGCCCGAAAGCACTACCACCTCAAGGTAGCGTGTCTACCAATTCCACCACCACCGCAGCTGTGTCGCATTCTAGACGCGTCACCTCAAAAAAGAAAGAACTAAATAAATTATTCAGCCGATTTTGGTGCAGTTGGTGAAGTTTCAGCCGATTTCACAGGTGCAATCGGTGTAGAGGAAATTGATTGGAGGCTATATGCATCGGTGGTCTGCTTTTTGGCATAAACCGCCAAAGTTAAACTGGTCACAAAAAATAAAGCGGTCAAAATTGCAGTCAATCTCGTCAAAAAGTTGGCTGAGCCAGACGCGCCAAATACGGTCGCCGCGCCACCACCACCAAAAGAAGCACCTGCATCAGCCCCTTTGCCGTGTTGAACTAAAATCAAAACAATCATTAATACGGCTAAGATAATGTGTACTACCAGCACAAAAGTTTGCATGCTGAACTCCTAATTATTTTGTATTCGCAAATGCGTGAGCAATTTTATAAAATGACTCAGCATTTAATGATGCACCGCCAACCAGTGCACCATTGATGTCTGGGCAGGCTGCTAACTCTACTGCATTTTCAGGTTTTACACTACCGCCATATAAAATAGCCATGCTTTGACCCATAGGCGTAATTTGGCTTAATCCTTCACGAATTTTAGCATGCATCGCTTGTGCATCCGCAGGAGATGCAGTTTTTCCTGTGCCAATGGCCCAAATTGGCTCATAAGCAACGACAACTCTTTCCCATTGATCCGCTTGAACCACTGACGCAATATCACAAATTTGCTGTAAAACAGTCTGCTCTGCTTGACCATTTTCACGTTGTTCTAGGCTTTCACCGACACAATAAATGACCGTTAATCCGGCATCAATCGCATTTTTTACTTTTTCATTTACGATTGCAGGACTATCACCAAAAATTTCACGGCGTTCAGAATGTCCTACCAGTACAAAATCAATGCCACTGTCTTTTAATAATTCAGCACTAATTTCGCCCGTGTACGCACCCGTACCAGCAATACGCGATAAATCCTGTGCAACGGTATAAACCGTACGATTTCCAGCACTCAATTGTGCTTGAACATTTGACAACGCAAGAGAAATAGGTGCGACACCAATATGGCATTGAGATTCGTCAATAACATGATCTTGAAGCAATTGTTTTAATTCTTGAACCAGTTGCTTGGCGTCTGCTCGCATTGGGTTCATTTTCCAATTGCCAACAACCCAAGGTGTAATTGCCGAACCCGACATAAATAACCTGCAAAAACTTTGATAAAAACGGGCATATTCTACACGGAAATGAAAAAATTAATGCGAATTTTCCTTGCGCAATTTCTACCAAGAGATTTTGTAATATCGTATTCACACAATATTTTCAAAAAAAAAGAAGTTATTTAAGGACTAGTTCAAATTTTTGTTCAATACTTAGGTAGTGACAACACTTTAAGATATGGTATTTTTGTACAACAAAAGTATAATTTTAATATACCAATTATAAACAAACTGAAACATAGGCATATTTAAGCATGACAGCATTACAGGGATCTCCAAGATTTACAGGATTTATTCGACGCCTGGTCGAAGAAGGACAGGTATCTGCGGAAAATATGCAGAATGCACTTTTAAATGCGAAAAAAGCCAATCAGGATATTGTTCCTTATTTAATTAATGAGTTAAAACTTTCTCCACTGCTGATTGCTGAAACCATTTCAGTTGAATTTGCTGAACCTGTTTTTGATATTTCCACCTATGACGCCAGTCTCATTATCCGTGAAGATATTGATGAAAAATTAATTACCCGCTATCGGGTGCTCCCTATCTTTAAACATGCCAATGTTCTTTTTGTTGCGACCAGCAATCCAACCAACATTGAAGCCGTTGATGCCATTCGTTTCAGTAGTAAAATGAATACTGAAACGATTATTGTTGAACATCATAAACTTGAAAAACTCATTGAACAAAATTTTGCTGAAGAAAGCACTTTTGATTTTGATGATGATTTTGATTTAGATATTGGTATAGATACGCCCGATCAGAACACTGAGAGTAGCGAAGAAGAAAAAGGCGAAGAAGCACCTATTGTTAAATATATTAATAAGTTACTTGTTGATGCGATTCGTATGGGTGCATCAGACTTACATTTTGAACCGTATGAAAAAGTATACCGCGTACGTTACCGCGTCGATGGTGTACTCCGTCAAATTGCCACCCCTCCTCTGCAATTGGCAAACCGTCTAGCATCTCGCTTAAAAGTTATGTCACAAATGGATATTTCAGAAAAACGAGTACCACAAGATGGTCGTATTAAATTAAAATTATCAAAAAATAAAGCCATCGACTTTCGTGTTAACTCATTACCGACCCTATTTGGTGAAAAACTGGTACTCCGTATCCTCGATCCTTCAAGTGCGATGCTGGGTATTGATGCATTGGGTTATGAACCTGCACAAAAAAAATTATTCATGGATGCGTTAGATAAACCACAAGGCATGCTACTGATTACAGGCCCAACGGGTTCGGGTAAAACGGTATCTTTATATACGGGCTTAAATATTCTCAACCGCGAAGATACCAATATTTCAACAGCCGAAGATCCGGTGGAAATTAACTTGGAAGGTGTTAATCAAGTTAACGTCAACAATAAAGTCGGTTTGACCTTCGCTGCAGCATTAAAATCCTTCCTACGCCAAGATCCAGATATTGTCATGGTTGGTGAGATTCGAGATTTAGAAACAGCTGAAATTGCCATTAAAGCGGCGCAAACTGGCCACATGGTTTTATCTACACTCCATACCAACAGTGCCCCTGAAACCCTGACACGACTGCGTAATATGGGAGTTCCTTCTTTTAACATTGCAACCTCTGTTAACTTGGTGATTGCACAGCGTTTGGCTCGTCGCCTTTGTTCGCAATGTAAAGAAGCTGTTGAAGTTCCAGAACAAAGCCTACTTGAAATGGGATTTACCGAAGAAGATATCGTCAATCCAGAATTTCAGATTTATCAACCCGTGGGTTGTTCTGAATGCAGAGATGGCTATAAAGGTCGTGTCGGTATTTATGAAGTTATGAAAGTTACACCAGAAATTTCTCGCCTGATTATGGAAGATGGTAATGCAATTCAAATTGCAGATGCTGCAGACCAAGCTGGGTTTAACAATTTACGCCGTTCAGGATTAATGAAGGTTATGCAGGGGGTGACTTCACTTCAAGAAGTCAATCGCGTAACCAGTGAGTAATTTGCTGTATTTAATATTTAAAAAATAAGGATAAATTAATGGCGGTTAAAAAAGCGCAGATGATGCCAACCTTCAGTTATGAAGGGATTGATCGTAAAGGGGTAAAACTTAAAGGGGAGTTACCTGCACGCAATATGGCCTTGGCCAAGGTTACGTTGCGTAAACAGGGTATTACCATTAAAACCATTCGAGAAAAACGCAAGAACATTCTCGAAGGCTTAATGAAAAAGAAGGTGACGACTTTAGACATTACGATTTTTACCCGCCAACTTGCCACCATGATGAAAGCTGGGGTGCCATTGGTACAAGGTTTTGAAATTGTTGCTGAAGGTCTAGAAAATCCATCAATGCGAGAGGTGGTATTGGGGATTAAAGGTGAAGTCGAAGGAGGTAATACCTTTGCTGGCGCACTGCGTAAATATCCGCAATATTTCGATAACCTCTTCTGTTCTCTGGTCGAATCTGGTGAGCAATCAGGTGCTTTAGAAACCATGTTGGACCGTGTTGCCATTTATAAAGAAAAGAGTGAGCTCTTAAAACAAAAAATTAAAAAAGCCTTAAAATACCCTATTGCTGTAATCGTAGTTGCCCTTATTGTGACCATTATTCTTATGGTTAAAGTTGTTCCAGTCTTCCAAGAACTCTTTTCTTCATTTGGTGCAGATTTACCCGCATTTACGCAATTAGTCGTGAATATGTCGAACTGGTTCCAAAGCTATTGGTTTATCTTGATCATCGGTATTGCAGCCACTATCGCAGGTTTCCTTGAAGCAAAAAAACGTAGTAAAAAACTCCGAGATTTCTTAGATAAAGCAGCATTGAAAGCGCCTATTTTTGGTGATTTAGTCTATAAAGCAATTATTGCACGCTACAGCCGTACACTTGCCACTACTTTTGCTGCTGGTGTTCCGCTCATTGATGCACTTGAGTCGACTGCTGGTGCGACCAATAATGTGGTCTATGAAGAAGCGGTAATGAAAATCCGTGAAGATGTGGCAACAGGTCAGCAATTACAATTTGCGATGCGCGTAACCAATAAATTTCCATCTATGGCAGTACAAATGGTTGCCATCGGAGAAGAATCGGGCGCACTCGACTCCATGCTCGATAAAGTGGCCACACATTACGAAAATGAGGTCGATAATGCTGTCGATGGCCTAACAGCAATGATGGAGCCATTAATTATGGCTGTATTGGGTGTTTTGGTTGGTGGTTTAGTCATTGCAATGTATTTACCAATTTTCCAAATGGGTTCTGTTGTTTAATGCAAGATTTAATTCAGTATTTTATTCAAGTTCCAGCAGCACTTTATATCGCTGTTGGAATTCTCAGTCTATGTATCGGTAGTTTTCTAAACGTCGTCATTTATAGAACCCCTAAAATGATGGAACAAGAATGGCGAACTGACTGCCAATTCTTACTTCATCCAGAACAGCCCATTATTGATGAAAGTAAAATCACCCTCAGTAAACCTAATTCAAGCTGTCCAAAGTGTCAAAGCCCCATTCGCTGGTATCAAAATATCCCTGTAATCAGTTGGTTAATACTTCGTGGTAAATGTGGCTCATGCCAAAATCCCATTAGTATCCGCTACCCACTGATTGAATTACTCACAGCCGTGTGTTCGTTAACTGTTGTCGCTGTATTTGGCCCAACCCTGCAAATGCTATTTGGTTTAATTTTTACATGGGTGTTAATCACCCTCACCTTTATTGATTTTGATACTCAATTATTACCCGATCGCTATACCCTACCTTTAGCCGCCTTAGGCTTAGGGCTCAATAGTTATGCCTTGTACACGTCTGCGACCGCATCTATTTGGGGTTACCTTCTAGGCTTCCTTTGCCTCTGGATTGTTTACTATCTATTTAAAGTGATCACGGGTAAAGAAGGCATGGGTTATGGTGATTTTAAATTATTGGCCGCTTTAGGTGCATGGATGGGCCCCTTTATGTTGCCTCTTATTGTGCTGTTATCATCGGTTGTCGGTGCAATTATTGGTATTATCTTATTAAAAATTCGTAAAGAAAATCAGCCTTTTGCTTTTGGCCCATTCATTGCCATTGCAGGTTGGATTGCTTTCCTTTGGGGCGATCAAATTATGAAAATTTATTTGGGTCAATAAAAGGGATAACAATGAGTTTTGTCGTAGGATTAACTGGTGGTATAGGTAGTGGGAAATCAGCAGCCAGTGCGTGGTTCGAGTCTCAAAACATTAGCGTGGTCGATGCCGATGTCATCGCACGTGAAGTTGTACAACAAGGTCAGCCTGCATTAGTTCAAATCCATCAGGCATTTGGCGATTGGGTCTTACTGGAAAATGGTGAGCTGAATCGGACTGCTTTACGTGAATATATTTTCCAATTTCCTGAAGCACGAAAAACTCTAGAAAGCATTACTCACCCCGCTATTCGCCACTCCATCATCTTACAGTTAGAACAAACTCAAAGCGCATATGCCCTTTTGGTTTCTCCCCTACTGTTTGAAACCAATCAACATCAACTGACCCAACGTACATTATTGATTGATGCCACAGAAGCGTTGCAAATTGAACGAGCATCACAGCGGGATGGTCAAAATATCGAACAAATTAAAAAGATCATTCGAGCCCAACTGCCTCGCGTGAAAAAACAACAACTGGCAGACGATATTGTGTTAAATGATGGACATCTCGATCACCTTTATCAGCACTTACAACAACTCCATGCATCTTATTTGGTCTTGGCTAAAAAAAATCAGTCTAATGAAGACTGATTTTTTTTCTGCTCAAGCGATTGCTGTAGCGAATCTTGATGCATCAACCAACGCCAAGGTTGTAATGCGCCAATCCCCATCCCAATAAGACCACAGACGATTGCGCCACTTAGTGGCTCATTCAGCACAGGTACAGCAATCATCGCAGCAATAAAAGGCGCCAAAGTCACAATACTGCCGGTTTTGAATGCACCGAGTCGCTTAATGGCTTCAACATACGTCAGCGTCGCAATGATCACCACAAAAATACCATGAAACAATACTTGTGAGATTAAATGTACTGGATCGGGTTCATTTAAGTGTTTCGGTAAAAATAGTAGATAAATTGGCACATAGACCAGTGCTGACCAAATGGCGACACCTGACATTGCATGCCAAGCAGAGAGCTTCCATTGGCGCAATAAAACAGTAAAAATACCCCACCAAATTGCACTGATAAAAAACAGTAAATCGCCAAACCCGAAAGCCTGCCCTGTTTGCAAATACATCATCCAGCTCATTGCACCAATAGACAGCAGCATAATGCTTAAGCTGATCCAAGTATGGCGATCAAATGCTTGCTGAAACAATACATAGGCAGCCACTGCAGTGCAAAGTGGTATACAGCCATTCAAGAAAATCGCGGCATGGGCCGCGGGGGCATAATGAAAAGCACTGTATGCGCTCAAACAATAAATGACCCCACCCAACATAGCCAAAATGAAGGGTTCTTTCTTCCACAGAAAAGCTGTATCTTTTTTATAAATTAAAATTGGCATTAAAATAATAAATGCCAATAAAAACCGCAAAGCCGTTAAATCCCACGCACTAATACCCCAGTTTGCACTCAAACGTGCTGTTAAGGTAAATCCACCCCAAATACACATGGTAATGAGAACATAGAGATAACCTTGCTTCTGCGGGGACATATTGAGCTTCTTTTACCAATAGTAGGTTCGCTTAGTTGCTACGTTGACGACATACTTCGTATAGCGCCATTCCAGTTGCTACACTCACATTTAAACTCTGTAAGTTACCGCCCATTGGAATATAAACTTTTTGATCACACTGTGCCTGCGTAATTGGACGCAACCCAGTATCTTCAGCACCCATCACCATACATATCCCAGTGCCCGTAAAATCAAATTGATGAATAGGCAATGCTTGTTCATCTAACATTGTCCCAACAACACGTACATTAAATTGATCTTTCATTTGACTTAATGTTCGCGCCAAATTGGTGACTTGAATAAATTTTACTTTTTCTGCACCGCCCGCAGCCACTTTACGTGCGGTTGGTGTCAAACTTGCAGCGCGGTCACGTGGCACAATAACCGCTTCAACACCCATAGCCGCTGCAGTACGAATACATGCACCTAAATTGTGCGGATCGGTCACATGGTCTAAGGCCAACAATAAAGGCTGATTGGAGGTCTTTAATAGATCGTCTAAATCTTTTTCATTCATGATGTGTTGTGGGCGTACTGCTGCTACAACACCTTGGTGAAAAGGCAATCCAGCCAACTTTTCTAAAGTATCTCGGCTGGCTTTTTGAATACTGACACCAAAAGGTTCAGCCAATTCAAAAATACGCTGTAAGCGCTGATCTTCACGACCTTTTAACGCAAATAAAGTTAAAACACGCTCTGGTTCAAGCTCCAGCAATGACTCTACAGAATGTACGCCATAATAATATTCAGGTTTTGCCATGAACGGCCTCTAACTTTTAATAAAAATACAAAAGAAAAATCCTGTAAAGCCAGCCTTACAGGATTCATGTTTAATGCGTAGTTTAACTGATTTAGACTAAAAATTCTTTGCCTAAGTCCGTTCACTTTCAGGAATAAATTAGCCTTCTAAATGGCAAACATAATCCAGTACTTCATCTGTTTCAATTTTAAAACGACTGTTTCCAGGTACATAGAATGACTGACCTGCACGGAAGAGCTCACTTTCTTCGCTATCCGCAATTTGTACACGACATTCACCAGAAACAATTTCCATACGCTCAGGAACATGTGTTTCAAACGTGAGGGCCTGTTCAGTCGGTAAAATCACACCCAATGTTTTTTTTGTGCCATCTTCAAACTGCACCGTATGGCTAATACAAAGACCGCCAAAATAGACATTTGATTTTTTAATAACTGATACATGATCAAACTGAGCTGACATGCGTATTTCTCCAGATAAAGCGTATTTATAATATTAAAGCTTCAAGCAGTTTAATGATGAAATGACAACTTATCAATCCATGTTTGTAGCCGATTCATCCATTATTCAAATACTGTCCGCCCATGATCTTTTGTACAAAGAACGAACCGTTACGACCTAATGTAGCATGAGTCTAAAATAACTATTTCAGCTGTACAATTATCTTTTTAGCTCTCATCGACTAAAGTTAAAATTAACCCATTTAAAAGCAAAACACACAATGAAGCTCAACCGATAAGTTTTTCCCACTTAATTGATTTATTTGTTTTTAAATAAAGAATAGGCTTACTTTTCAACTTATTTATTTCTAAAATCATTCATCAACAAGAATAAAAATCTATGGATTGAACAACCTATTTCTGGCTTTAAAATTATGGCAGCTTCAAAAAAAGTATCGCCATGTTTCTTTTATAATCGATACGCAAATTACATCACTGATTTTTTTTACCATCAAGAACAGCATGAAATGACATGTTAATGCCAAAATTGATATAGAATTGCGTTGTTTACGGTCATCAAAAAATTAAAACCGTCTTGTGACAAGGACTAAACTTGTCTATCTTAAACTCAAACTTTTCGCAGCTTGGATGCGTTTATGCTGACACATTTAACTCTGATTAATTTCGCCTTAGCTGACCATTTAGCCATTGATATTGAAAAAGGTTTTAACGTTTTAACGGGTGAAACAGGTGCGGGGAAATCATTATTACTCGATGCCCTGTCTGCATGTTTAGGCGAACGTACCGATACCAATTATGTGCGCTTTGGATCAGAAAAAGCCGATGTGACGGCAACCTTTAGCTATCAAGATGGCTCTCCTGAAGCACTTTGGCTCAAAGAACAAGAACTAGATGATGAATCTGGCGAAATTTTACTACGTCGGGTTATTTTTGCCACAGGCCGAAGCAAAGCTTGGATTAACGGACGACCAAGTAGCCTAACCGAGCTTAAAGAAATTGGTCGTTTGTTGGTACAACTCTATAGCCAACATAGCCAACAACAGTTATTAGAACCACCATATCCGAAACATTGGATAGACCGTTACAGCAATTTTTATGCACCCGCACAAACAGTGCGCGACGCCTATAGCCAATGGCAAAAAAACATTCGTCAGCATCAAGCGGCACTCGATGCACAGGCCACCCGAAAACAACGTATCGAAACCTTAGAGCTACAATTAGAAGAGCTCGAAGATTTGTTACAAATGGATTACAAAGACATTGAACAAGAGTTTGATCGTCTAAGTCATCATGAACACATCATGCAAGATTGTAGCTATAGCTTAGGTGCTTTAGATGATGCTGAACAAAATATTAACCAAGAACTGTCATCCATTTTACGCCGTCTAGAGTCGCACTCAGGGCGTAGCGAGCAACTGGCTAACGTGTATGCGTCTATACTCAATGCGCAAAGTGAATTAGATGATGCCACAGCCAATTTACGTCAATTTATGGATCGGCAAAGTTTTGACCCCGACCGCATGGAAGAACTGAACACCCAACTTGAAGTGTTCCATCGTTTAGCACGTAAATACCGTACGCAACCTGAATTATTAAAATCGGAATATGAGGCTGGACAAGCTGAATTACAACAATTACAGACCTTGGAAGACCCAGAAGTTTTAGCAGAACAAGTTGAAATTTCGCATCAAGACTTTTTAAGCAAGGCACAACACTTAGATAACATTCGTCGTGAAGCAGCCACACCACTGGCTAAACAATTGACCGAACAAGTGAAGCAATTGGCCTTGCCCGAAGCCTATTTTGAATTTAAGTTTGAACCGCTTGATGACGCTTCTAGTGAAGGCCTAAGCTTTATTCAATTATTGTTTACTGCCAATAAAGGCATTCCAGCACAACCGTTGGCTCGTGTTGCCTCTGGCGGTGAATTGTCTAGGATTGCACTGGTGATGCAAGTAATGAACGCAGAAAAAACCGATGCTGAAGTTTTGGTCTTTGATGAAATTGATGTCGGGATCAGTGGCGGCACAGCAGAAATGGTGGGACGCTTACTGGCAGGACTCGCACAGCACGTGCAAATTCTGTGTATTACCCATCAAGCTCAAGTGGCAGCACAATCCGATCAGCACTTATTGGTGAAGAAACAGCAAACCGACCCTGCCAGTAGTACTATTTTTGAATTAGATGAAGACGGTCGCATTCAAGAACTTGCACGAATGACAGGTGGTGTAGAAATTAGTGAAACGACGCTACAACATGCACGCCAGTTACGTCAGCTCAAATTTCAGCCGATTTAACACCCTATCATCATGACCTAATTGACGCCAAATGCAAAAATCATTTGGCGAATTTGCATTCCTCTTGTAACGTGTCAAATAGAAGCATAATAAGCACATATGATCTATCCAAAATGATTCCTCTATTTTAAGGAGAATGGCCTAGGTGTCTAAACAATATTTGACGCATCGTTGCCTGATTGCTCCGCCTGATATGCAAGATGATTTTTTTGCAAATACGGTGATTTATTTGGCTCGTCACGATCATGAGGGTGCACAAGGCATTATTATTAACCGTCCATCTGGATTGCAAATTAAAGAATTACTGCATGATTTGGATATCAATGCCGACAATGTGAACCCGCATGCGGTGTTACAAGGTGGCCCTTTACGTCCAGAAGCAGGTTTTGTCTTGCATACCGGTCAACCGACGTGGCATTCATCTATTGCTGTCGGGGAAAATGTCTGCATTACCACCTCTAAAGATATTTTAGATGCAATTGCGCACAATGAAGGTGTCGGTCGTTATCAAATTGCGCTGGGATACGCCAGTTGGGACAAAAAACAATTAGAAGGTGAAATTGCACGCGGTGATTGGCTCATTTGCGATTCAGACATGGATTTGATTTTTAATTTACCTTACGATGACCGTTGGGATGCCGCCTACAAAAAAATGGGGGTAGACCGTATTTGGTTATCTTCTGAGATTGGACATGCCTAATTTAAATGCGCCACATATGATTATGGCGTTTGACTTTGGTACACAAAAAATGGGGATGGCCGTTGGTCAATCTCTGATTGAAAGTGCCAACCCATTGACCCTCTTTCCCATGAAAGATGGTATTCCCAATTGGGACGAACTACTGAAAATTGTAAAGCAATATCAGCCTAATTTATTTTTAGTGGGCCTGCCCCTCAATATGGATGATAGTGAGTCAGAACTTTCTGCTCGCTCACGTAAATTTGCCCGTAGACTGCGCCATCAAACTAATATTGAAACCTTTATGGTGGATGAGCGCCTGACCACTCGTGAAGCACGTGGTGAACTAGAGAATTATCAGTCTCAAGGCCGTGGCAAAAAACTGTCCGCAGATAGTATTGCCGCCGCATTATTGATTGAAAGTTGGTATCGTAATCCTGAAGGGATCACCCCTTAAGCCAAATCCTTAAAATAAAAAAGCATCCATTCGCGATGCTTTTTTATTGTGCAAATTACGACATAAAGCATATAAAAGCCCTGCAGGACACCCAACATTTTGTTATAAAGTAACTCTCTATAAAATTTTGATTTTAACCAAGCAGGTTCATATGGCACTCTCCAGTTTTGGTAAAATTTTGACTGTTCTAGATTTATTTTCATTATCACGTTCTGTGATTAATGTTGATATTATCAGTGATGAATTAAATCTATCTAAGCCAACCAGCTATCGCTATCTTAAAGAATTAGTATCTGCAGAATTATTGCAACGCCTCAGTGGTACTTCTGGTGATTACGTGCTTGGTTCAAAAATTGCAGTTTTAGATTATATCTCTCGAACCACTGATCCCTTGGTGCAAATCAGCACCCCTTTTATGCAAGATATTGTGGAACGCACTGAATTTTCCTGCCTGCTCACACATTTAAATTATGATTCCTGCATCGATTTGCATGATGAAGTTTTTAAAAACTCCTTATTGTTGTCGTATGGTCGGGGTTGTCCTCGCCCCGTCTATGCGGGTTCATCGGCAAAAATTATGTTGGCCCATTTACCCAAGCAACAAATGTTGGACTATTATCGACGTTATGCACCACAACTTGCCCAAATTGATTTTGCCAACAATGAAACCGATTTTTTAATTCGAATGAAAAAAATCAAAAAACAAGGCTACTATTTTTCAAATGGTGAACTTGACCCCAATATTGCAGGTCTTTCTGTGCCCGTTAAATTTTCGAGTAAAGAGCCGTCATTAGCTTTAACACTTTTGGCATCTAAAAATCGCTTTGAATTTGTCAATTTACAAAAATTGATTGAAATTTTGCAGGAAAATGCGCACTTGATTGAGAAAAAATTAATGACGCTATCAGACAATTTAGAGACACAGTCATTTTCAAGAATATAAGTGACGCGACATGCCATAAAAAAAGCCTGCTCTTTTATGAGCAGGCTTTTTTTCGCAACCCAAATCTTAACGTTGTACTTTCTGCTCAATTTCTTCAACACTGGTATGGCGTACATCAAAACCTTTCACCATATAAATCACTTGCTCAGAAATATTACGCGCATGATCGCCAATTCGCTCCAAAGAACGTAACACCCACATCACATTAATGACACGGCTAATATGACGCGGATCTTCCATCATATAGGTCATGAGTGTGCGAGTTGCCGACTGATATTCACGGTCAATATCAGCGTCGGCCAGCAGGACTTTCAGCGCCTGATCGACATCCAAACGGGCAAATGCATCTAAGGCATCATGAATCATCACTCGGACTTGGTTACCAATATGGCGTGTTTCCATATAACCACGTGGCGAACCGCCCTCTTCACATAATCCCTGTGCAATACGGGCAATTTTGGCAGCTTCATCCCCAATACGTTCTAAATCGGTATTGGCTTTAGACATTGCAATCACCATGCGCAAATCAATTGCTGCAGGATGACGACGTGCCAAAATTAAAGTGATGGCCTCATCAATTTCTGTTTCATAACGATTCACGGTATTGTCTTGAAACTGTACATCTATCGCCATGGTGGCATCTGTATCCAGCAAAGCTCGAATGGCATTTGCCACCTGTTGCTCTACCAAGCCCCCCATAGTCATAAACTTGGTGTTGAGGGCCTGCAAATCTTCATTAAATTGCGAAGAAATATGGTGATTCAACACAGGATTATTTGGATTCAAAGAACGTACTCCACGACAGCAGATTGAGACAGATTTTTAAGCAGATATTAAAGCATATCCATTATGAACGTTTGATGACGGTTTATTTTTTCTTTGCAACAATTTCCAATGCCTACTGAACCAACCATGTATTCATTTCTGCAACATCTTGATCGGTCAATCTGCCGACGGATGCTTTAAGCTGCAAGACATGCAGTAGATAATCATATTTTGAATTTAAATAATCCTGCTTGGCTGAAAAGGCATTTCGCTGTGCCAAAAGTACATCAACCATGGTTTTCAGACCTTCTTGATACTGAGCTTGCGAAGCTTTAGATACAATTGTCGCTGAATCCATCGCAGCTTTACGCGCCTGCAACTTAGCCTCATCGCTTTCTAGTTGTAGAAATGATTTTTTAACATCACTTGTCGCCTTGCGGGTTGCCGCCTCTACTTGTGCTTCGGTTTTTTTGACATTAATCGTGGCTTGTTTGATAGATTTTTGAGTACGACCGCCGTTATAAGCATTCCAGTTCATCTCTATACCCACTTGGTCAAACTGCCCATCTTGCGACATAATTGATTCTGGAGACTGCTTGCTATAGCCATAAGTGCCAACAGCTTCAATTTGTGGATACAAGGCTGCTTGTTCTACCCGCTTTCCATCTTCTGCATAACGACGTTGAATTTTAGCTTGCAGAATCCCCAAATTTTGGCTCATGGCCAAATTTTCCCAATCCTGCATATTATTTGGTACTGGTTTTTGAAATTGAAAATCTTCACGTAATACTGCTAAATTTTCACGATATGAACCAATCAATTGCTGTAGCTGCTCCTGTGCTAAAACCAATTGCACATGTGTGGACATACGGTTGGCTCGTGCATTTTGATATTGTGCATTGGCTTCACTGACATCACTTTTTGCAATCAGTCCTTCATTCAGTTTGGCATTCATCACTTTGAGCTGTTCAGATAAGGCTTGCTCTTCTTGCAAATTTGCAACCGTGAGTGCCTGCTGACGTAAAACATTAAAATAAGTATCAGCTACTTGTAAAATATGGTTTTGTTGTTGAATACGTAAATTAATTTCACTTAAATCAATTGACGTTTTGACCTGTTTTAAACCTTCCCAAGCATCCCAACGAAAAAGAGGTTGACGCGCAGTCAGTGTAATTTGCTTATTGGTCGTACTTGCAGGTAAAGATAAGCCAATATTACTCGCGCTTTGATTGACGTTTTGATTTTTACGAGCAACATTGCCTGCAAGTGTGATGGTCGGCAAAAGATTGCCATTGGCAATGCCTAAATTCAGCTGATCTGCTTCATATTGTAACTGACTGGCTTGCCAATTCGGATCGGACTGTTTAGCCCGCTCATACGCATTGACTAAATCTAGGGCAAATAAAGCAGGACTAGCAAATAACAAATAAGCGCTAAGTATTAAGTTTATCTTCATTTTTTTATCATAAATCCATCACAGCCTAAAACGATAGGTTTGGCACTGAACATCAATTTCAAGCAAATATTAAAACGATTAATGCGAATTTCCATATGATTATTATTAATTTTTTGCACAAGCGAGCTGACTTTAACGTATTTCCTTTTAGGACGCGACCATACTCACAGCGCAGTAACAAAGCACTGCACAATACTACACAGTATGAAGTCATTTCGGCTATAGAATATTGGCATTCCATCAGTCAACTGTATTTCTCTCTTTTATCATCGAGTGCCTGTGTCAAAGTTTTTTTCTTTTGCAAAGTTCAGCTTTGCCTGCTCATCTCTCATCATGCTGACTGCTTGTCAGCAACAGCCCGAGCCACAACCTGCTAAAGCACAGTTAGACAGTGCGCAAACACAGCATGATGCGGTAGATCTGACTTTGCTGTGCCAAAAGCTTGAAAAAAACATGATGGAAATTAATGCACAGCGCACGACTTTTGCACTGGAACAAATCAATCAAGATTTAAAAGTGTGTCTGCCTTTGCAAAATCTGGCCAAACAAAAACAATTATTACAACATGCCAATACCATGTATAAAAATTTTCTGCATGTAAAACGCACTTCTGCACAGCAACTGGCTTTTGAACAATATGCCTTTGATATGGCGCAACATCCGACCATTCACCAAAGTCATTTTGAGCAACTCACCTTACGTGATCAATATTTACTCAAACATCAAGGGCAGGCCTACATTGAATTGGTCGACCCTACGACCACAGCGATACATTACCAACGTAGTTCTGAATATTTAGGTAAAATTTTTGCGCCCTATATGCCTGAAGCAGAACGGGTCTTTATTGAAAATTTAGCTCTACAAAATGCAGAAAAGGCCTATGCGGGTCAGAATCTGTTGATTGAGCCTTTTGAGATTTCACGGCGTGCCTTATTTTGGGAAGACTATGTTCATCAATATCCTCAAAGTAGTTATCGCCAAGATGCGCAATATTTGTTGTATCAATACAAAGTCTTTTTATTTAAAGGACTTAAAAACACCCCCGTGTCTGGCCATTATTCAGACCCCATCGACGTTCAAGTGAGTACGATTGAAGAACTGAAAAAAATCGCTCAATTGCAAAATTCTACATTGGCAACTCAGGCAAAAAAGTTTCTAGAGTTTCTAGACTTCAGTCCAGAACAACGCATACAGCTCACAGGAGGACTAGATACACTTAGCCCTTGGCAACAGCTCGAAATCTATTTAAATTTACGCAATCCATTGCCCAACTATAAAAAAGACTGCTTCAGTGATGGCATTTGTCTTCCATCCAAATAAGCTAATGCCTTCATCTTTAAGAGATCTTTGACCGTCTTCAGACAAAATTGCCAAATTGGCTATTTTTTAGGGTCAGATTAAGCTAGTATTTCGCCATCGCTTGACGGAGCGCGAGTAATCACTCGCTGAGATTGGGTCAGTTGTTCGTTTGAATGAACTTAAACCCAAGTACCGTTGAACCTGATCAGGTTAAGACCTGCGTAGGAATCAAGCCATCTAAAAACTGAACGCCCTCAATTTATCTATTTCTGTAGAAATACACGGTGCTTCTCTATCTAAATAGAGAAATTATCCCCTGTGAAATAGTCTAAATTTGCCATCGTTTTTGGTCGTGCTTGATTCGTTGATATCATTCATAAGGATCATTGCAATGAACCAATTAACGAATCTCTCTTCAAATGATCAACTTGCTCAACATGAGCAAGATGCCAAAGATCTGACCCGTATTTTACCCGCTTCCTCTAAAGTTTATATTCAAGGTTCACGCCCAGATATTCAAGTTCCAGTGCGTGCAATTTCACTGACCGACACTCCTACAGGTTTAGGCGGTGAACAGAATCCTGATATTTTGGTCTATGACACTTCAGGTGTATATACCGACCCAAATGTGACTATTGACTTAAACAAAGGCCTACCCAATGTTCGTGAAAACTGGATTGAAGAACGTGGCGATACAGAACAATTAGACACTCTAAGCTCTGCATTTGGGCAAGAACGCCTCAAAGATATTCGCACCGCCAACATCCGTTTTGCGCATATTCAAAAGCCACGTCGCGCCAAAACTGGACAGAACGTCACGCAAATGCATTATGCACGTCAGGGTATGATTACGCCTGAAATGGAATACATTGCCATTCGCGAAAACCAACGCCAGCATGCAGGTGTTGATATGCGCCAACATGCAGGTCAAAACTTTGGTGCACGCAATTTAATGGAAATCACCCCTGAATTTGTGCGTAAAGAAGTGGCTGAAGGTCGTGCCATTATTCCTGCCAATATTAACCATCCTGAAATTGAACCGATGATTATTGGGCGCAATTTCTTAGTCAAAATTAATGCCAATATTGGTAACTCTGCGCTGGGTTCTTCCATTGATGAAGAAGTCGCAAAAATGACCTGGGCGACGCGTTGGGGTGCAGACACCATCATGGATTTATCGACAGGTAAAAATATTCATGAAACCCGCGAATGGATTATTCGTAATTCACCTGTGCCGATTGGGACTGTTCCAATTTACCAAGCTTTAGAAAAAGTCGATGGCGTGGCAGAAGACTTAACGTGGGAAATTTTTAAAGACACGCTGATTGAACAAGCCGAACAAGGCGTGGACTATTTCACCATTCATGCAGGAGTGCTTTTAAGATATGTGCCAATGACCGCCAATCGTCTGACGGGTATTGTGTCGCGTGGCGGTTCTATCATGGCGCAGTGGTGTTTGGCACATCATACTGAAAACTTCCTATATACGCATTTCGATGAAATTTGCGAAATTATGAAAGCCTATGATGTGTCATTTAGTTTGGGGGATGGCTTGCGCCCGGGTTGCATTCAAGATGCCAATGACGAAGCACAGTTTTCTGAACTGCGTACATTAGGCGAGCTGACCCATCGTGCATGGAAACATAATGTGCAAGTGATGATTGAAGGCCCCGGTCATGTACCCATACATATGATCAAAGAAAATATGGATTTGCAATTGGAAGTCTGCCAAGAAGCGCCCTTCTATACCCTTGGCCCGCTGACCACTGACATAGCCCCTGGTTATGACCATATTACTTCAGCCATTGGTGCAGCCATGATTGGTTGGTACGGTACAGCCATGCTGTGCTATGTCACGCCAAAAGAGCATTTGGGCCTACCCAATAAAAAAGACGTTAAAGATGGCATTATCACCTATAAAATTGCAGCCCATGCAGCAGACTTAGCCAAAGGTCATCCGGGTGCGCAAGTTCGTGACAATGCCTTATCTAAAGCACGTTTTGAGTTCCGTTGGGAAGATCAGTTTAATCTTAGCTTAGACCCTGACACTGCCCGTTCTATGCACGATGAAACCATGCCCAAAGAAGCGCATAAATCTGCGCATTTCTGTTCCATGTGTGGACCTAAATTCTGTTCGATGAAAATTACGCAAAATGTTCGTGATTATGCGCAAAATCAACAGAATGCAAAGGCAAATAGCGAAAGTGCTGTGGCCATTGATGCAGGAATGGAAACCATGAAAACGGCTTACCACGAACACGGTCAAAAGTTGTACCACAAAGTGTAAATTGATTAAAAAAAATTGGCGTTCTTTTAAATCTCAGTTAGGATGAAAACTGCCGTTTTCATCCTTTTTTAATTGACATTAAAGTTATGAATATTATTCAACAAGCATCTTATAATAACAACGATTACGCCATTGATGGGCGCGAATATCTGTTTAAGGGTTTTATTCAAGTCGAAAAACTCAGCTTACGTCATCGCTTGTTTAAGCAAAGCGACTATACATCGGTCATCCAACGTGAATTGGTGCATCGACCTGAAGCGGCAGGTGTGCTCATTTATAGCCTACAACAGCAAAAATTTGCCTTAATTGAACAATTTCGTGTGGGCGCAATTGATGATGCGGTATCGCCATGGCAACTGGAAATTATTGCGGGCGTATTAGATGGTGATGAATCGGCTGAAAGTTGTATCCGCAGAGAAAGCCTTGAAGAATCTGGCTGTGCATTAAATCAATTACAACATATTTTTAGTTTTTACCCTTCTGCAGGCGCATGCTCTGAATTATTTCACTTATATGTGGCCGAAGCACACTTGCCTGAACACGGTGGCATATTTGGTGTACCTGATGAAGGTGAAAATATTTTACTGCATATTTTGAATTTTACCGATCTGCCTGAGCTAATGGTTAATGGTCGGTTAAAAAACGCACCTGTCATTATGGCCTTGCAATGGTTGCAGCAGAAAATTCATAATATGCAGAATGTCTAAGGGGAAGGACATAGCTTTGTCAATGAATACAGATATATCATCCGACTGGACCATCATTCAAATTTCAGACACGCATCTTATGGATCAAGCTGACCATACATTTGCGGGGATGAACCCTGAACAAAGCTTTCATATCGTGATGGAGCATTTGACACATCATTATTCAACGCCTGATGCCATCATTCATACGGGTGACTTGGCTCAAGTTCCTGTGCAGGAAACCTATTCGCGTTACTTGCAGTATATGCAGACCCTGAATATTCCACATTACCAAATTCCGGGTAATCATGATGATCGTGCGGTATTCCCTTTTCATTTACAACAAGATCAGGCTCACCTGCTCAGCTTTGGCCAATGGCGTATTGTGCTACTCAACAGTGCTGTAGTCGACCAAGTCGATGGTTGGATTTCTGAGGCACAACTGACGCAACTGGATCAAATTTTAACTGCACACCCTGAACAGCATGTCATCATTGCCTGTCATCATCACCCTTTTGCTATGCAGTCTTTGTGGATTGATCAACATAAGTTAAAAAATTCAACGCATTTAATGCATGTGATTGCCAAGCACCAAAATGTGAAAGTGGTTTTATACGGCCACGTCCACCAAGACTCAAGTAATGAGTGGCATGGCGTACAGTTTTTATCGACTCCCTCCACCAGTATCCAGTTCAAACCGCAGAGTGATACCTTTGCACTCGATGAGTCTTTTCCGGGTTATCGTGTACTGAATTTAAAAGAAAATGGGGAGTTTTCTACTGAAGTGGTGCGCGTAAAAATTAATCAACCTAAAATTAATATTGAAATTTCAGGTTATTAACTTTTAATTTTGTTTTTTTTACTTTAGTTTATTGCCTCAGATAGGAATGAGATCGTTTCAATCGAAACATCTAAGACTATCAAAATCGAAAAAAAGTCTATATGATGACGGCCCTTGTAGGTGAAATATCCTCTAGGGTGGATAAAAAACTTGCATATCACCATATTTTTTGCGTATAGATATAAGCATATGATGAGGAATGCCCTATATGGCGAATGACAACCAAAATCAAGTCTTAGACGAACAAGTTGCGGTAACAGATGAAAAGTCTGTAAAACGTGTCCGTAAAGCAAAGCCGAAAGCGTCTGAAAGTGGTTCTACTGCTAGCTTATTTGGTATTGAGCCTTATCAACCTAAGAAAAACGAAGAATACATGTCTGAAGGGCAACTTGAGCACTTCCGTCGTATTTTGTTGGCATGGAAAGCTGAATTGATGTCTGAAGTCGACCGTACTTTAAACACCATGCAAGATGAAAATACTGCGCTTCCAGACGTCAATGACCGTGCAACGCAAGAAGAAGAGTTCGCCATTGAATTACGTACACGTGACCGTGAACGTAAATTAATTCGTAAAATTGAGCAATCAATTGAAGCGATTAAAAATGATGACTACGGTTTCTGCGAAACTTGCGGTATTGAAATTGGCTTACGTCGCTTAGAAGCGCGTCCAACAGCAACTTTATGTATCGACTGCAAAACCCTTGCAGAGATCAAAGAGAAGCAAAATAACGGTTAATCATGTTATTGAATAATCCTCCCTCAACCTCTCCTTGTGTAAAGGAGGGGGACAACAGGATGGCTTATGTGGGTCGGTTTGCGCCATCGCCAACCGGCCCTTTACATTTTGGCTCTTTAATTACAGCCATTGCCAGTTACTGCGATGCCCGTGCTCATTTAGGCTCATGGTTGGTACGTATTGAAGATACCGATATCCCACGCATTTACCCCGGCAGTGAAGATCACATTCTACGTGCGCTTGACGCTTTTCAGTTTGAACCCGATGCAGACATCATCTTTCAAAAAGACCGCATAGACATTTATGAAGCAGTGATTGAACAGTTACATCAGCAAGGTGCTGTTTATGCCTGCCAATGTCGACGCAAAATGCTCGGTTCCAATCATATTTATATGGGCACTTGCCGAGACCTCGCTTTACCCTTAGAAAACCAAGCCATACGTGTCAAGGTAGATAATCAAACCATTTGCTTTACTGACCGCCTCCAAGGGCGACATTGCTCCCAATTACAACAAGATTTAGGTGATTTTGTCCTCAAGCGTCGCGATGGGATTATGAATTATCAGCTTGCTGTAGTCGTCGATGATTATCTTCAAGGAATCACCCACGTCGTTCGTGGCGCAGATTTATTGGATAATACCGAACGTCAAATTTGGCTGGGAAAATTGCTGGGCTACCCTGAATTGCAGTATATGCATTTGCCTTTGGCTATGAATGATCAAGGCCGAAAACTGTCTAAACAAAATAGGGCGCAAGCCTTGGACTTAACGCAAGCATCGCAACTTTTGCAGCAAGCTTTGCTCGCCTTGCATCAACCGAGGGTGGAACTGGATACACCCGCGAATATGCTAAAACAAGCCATTGCACAATGGGACGTTACATTCATTCCACACGGCACAGAGTTGCAGGGAACTTATTGATAAAATAGCTTTATGCTCAAAGTTATTTAGCGACTAAAGTATCGAAGCGGCCCCTTCTGCTATTGTTCAATAATTATAAAAATCACAGAATAAAAAACCGAGCATAGTTTGTACCACACTCGGTTTTCAGGTTTTAAACCCGCTTCTTTAGAAACTAGATTCTTCTTTACTTGGATTAACTTGATTGGTCGCAGATTCAATTTTTAAGATCAAACTGACCATCACAGCACAAATAA
Organism: Acinetobacter celticus; assembly: GCF_001707755.1. Lineage (GTDB taxonomy): Bacteria > Pseudomonadota > Gammaproteobacteria > Pseudomonadales > Moraxellaceae > Acinetobacter > Acinetobacter celticus. The sequence goes on from NZ_MBDL01000012.1 coordinate 149,967, forward strand.
TCAAAGACGAGCCACCATAACTAATAAAAGGCAAAGTCAGGCCCTTTGTCGGTAACATTCCCATATTCATTCCTGCATTCACCAAAATTTGAAGCAAGAAAATAATACTGATACCGTAAGCCAAATAACCTGCACGTAAATACTGATTTTTTAATGCCCGATGGCCAATTTTAATACAGCACAGCACCATGGTAAAAGACAGCACTAAAACAGTGGTAATGCCGAAAAAGCCAAATTCCTCACCTAAAATAGCCAACATGAAGTCAGTGTGTGCTTCGGGTAGATAAGACATTTTTTGAATACTGTGTCCTAAGCCAACGCCAAACCATTCACCACGACCAAAGGCCATTAAGGCATTCGACAACTGATAACCTGTTCCTAGTGGATCAGCCCAAGGATTGGTAAAAGACAACGCACGTTGCAAACGATATGGCTCGAAGACAATCGCAATAGCCAAGCCCGCAATAATAAAGGCCAAAAAGGCAATAAATTGAATGGCGGGTGCGCCTGCAAGGAAAAATACCCCCAAGATCATGAGGACAATCACAGCCGTTGCTCCTAAGTCTGGCTCAGCCAAAATTAAGCCCACCGTGATAACCATCACAATACCCAGACGAATCAGACCTGAAACACTGGTTCGTACTTCCTCTGCCCTTCGAACCACATAGTCTGCGGTAAAAATGGCCATCATGACTTTTGCCACTTCAGAGGCTTGCAAAGTAAAGCCTGCAATACGAATCCAGCGGGTTGAACCATTGACCTCGGTTCCTGCCACCAATACAAAGATCAACAATAAAATGGTCATGAGCCACAATGCAAAGGTATTGTTAAACCACACATTCAACGGCACTTTATAGGCTAAAAATGCTGCCACACAGGCCACAAAAATTGAAACACCATGTCGTGTCACATAATGAAATGCATTTTCATGTAAGCGGTCTGCATAAGGCATAGAGGCCGAAGCCACCATAATGGAGCCAATACAGAGCAAAGCCAATACGCAAAAAATAAGGGTATTTCGCATATTCATTTCGGCAGGAAATTTGGGTGCCCACCGATCATAGACGTCATTTATTTTACTGATGGTCGTCTGAGCTAACCCAGCCATACAACTTTCCTTATCGTTCTTTTAAGCCAGTACATTGACGCAATCAACAAATTGATGACCACGCTCACTGTAACCTTTAAACATATCAAAACTTGCACACGCTGGAGACAATAACACGACATCATTGGCCTTCGCATGTTGTTGACAAATTTCTACTGCTTGTTGGAGTGATTCTGCATGTAGAAGTTCAGTCGTACCCTCAATGGCTTTTTCAATCACGGAACGGTCTTCACCAATCAGTACTGCAACTTTAACGTATTTACTGAGTGATTCACGTAGTGCGCTAAAGTCTTGGCCTTTGCCCTGTCCACCTAGAATAATCACCACTTTACCACCTTGAGCTTCAATGGCAGCCCCTAAACCATCTACAGCCGCCAAGGTTGCACCTATATTAGTACCTTTAGAGTCATTATAATAACGCACACCATGCAACTCTTTGACAAACTCACAACGATGTTCTAAGCCCTTAAAGGTCTTCAGTGTTTCCAACATCGACGCTTGTGGTAGGCCAATCGCTTCACCTAAAGCCAAACATGCAAGTGCATTGGCCACATTATGTGTACCTTGAATATACATATCTGAGCTTTTCAGTAAGCGCTCACGACCACGTGCTAGCCAAATCGTGCCATCATTATCACGTAACACGCCATATTGATTCATATCAGGTGCATTTAATCCAAAGCTTTGCATGGGCGTTACATCGGGTACTAAAGGACGTGTTAAAGAGTCATCACGGTTATAGACCACTTTTTTTACAGCTTGGAAGATACGATGTTTGGCTGTATGATAACCCATCATGTCACCATGACGGTCTAAATGATCTTCACTCATATTCAGCACCACAGCAACATCTGCAGCTAAGTTCGATGTGGTTTCTAATTGAAAACTTGAAAGTTCGAGTACATAAAGTTCTGGGTCATCTTTGGTTAAATCTAACGCGGGACGACCTAAATTCCCCCCTACCGCAACTTTTTTACCCGCATCTGCTACCATCAAACCAAACAATGTAGTAACGGTACTTTTAGCATTTGAGCCTGTAATGGCCACAATCGGCTTGTCTGTTGCACGGCGTAAAATTTGAATTTCGCTGACCACAGGAATGCCTTTGGCCATTGCGACCTGAATTTCAGCAAGCTTCGGATCTAAGCCCGGACTAATCACAATTTCTTCGGCTTGAAGCAATAACTCTTCATCTAATTTGCCAAAACTGGTTTGCACACTTGCTGGAATTTGATCATGCCCCGGAGGAACACTCCGTGAGTCTGTTACCGCAACACTATAGCCTTTTTCATGCAGAAAATTGACTGCTGAAACACCCGAAATACCGAGTCCAACCACAACTTTTAATCCACCGCGTTGTATCAACATACTTGCTCACCAACATTGAATTTTTTAAATTTGCAAAATGTTAGCACTTTGCTGTTTTGAATACTTTTTCAGTTTTGACTTTCTAACAGTTTTTTTGTGTCAGCGCGTAAAAAAACCGTCATATTGATGACGGTTTTTCTATTTCACAGCAAAGTAGATTTAAGTCGTGGTTTTTATTTCCACTTTACCGCCTGCACTGGTGATTTTTTTTCAGTCGGTGCATCCGTACTAGAACAGCCACAACTTCCACCACAACCCGCAACCATGGCAGGCTTTAAGCGTTTAGCAATAGCCGTCCAACCCTGTTTTTGGGCCACATTCGATAAAGACAGAAAAAATGTATAAGCTGTTTTTGGAAAAACCTTCTTAAACACCACGACAGCACTCCAAATCACCAATGCAGCCACAATTAGTATTTCAATCATTGTTGTCTCCTCTTACGTCGCCTAAAAAATTATCCAAAATAATGTGATGCAATCTGATAGGTTAAGAAAGCCATTAAATAAGCCAAACCAAATAAATAAACCGTCATAAAGCCCACAGTTTTCCACGAACCAGTTTCACGTTTCACCGTAGCCAATGTTGCCAAGCAATGCGGTGCATAAACAAACCACACCAATAAAGACAGCCCTGTTGCCAATGACCAACCTAAGTCACCACTACTAATTAATGTCGATAAACCTTGTGATACCGCATCTTCATCGGTTGCAGATAAAGCATAGACCGTACCCAATGCAGCAACCACTACTTCACGCGCTGCCATGGCAGGAATCAGTGCAATACAGATTTGCCAGTTAAAACCAAGCGGTGCAAAAATAGGTTGAATAACATGACCCAACATCCCTGCAAATGAATAATCAATATCAGGGAGGGTTGCACCTGTTGGTGGTTGTGGGAAGGTACACAAGAACCAGAGCAAGATCGATAAGGCAAAAATAATGCCACCGACACGCTTTAAAAAGATTTTGGCGCGATCTAGCAGGCCAATCCAAATGCTTTTCACATCTGGAAAACGATAACTTGGCAATTCCATCAACAACGCATGTTGAGATTTATCTTTCTGGAAAAATTTCAGTACAGTCGCCACCACTAAGGCACTGACAATACCCGCCATGTACAAGGCGAACAGCACAAGACCTTGTAAATTCAATACGCCCCATACCATTTTTGCAGGAATGAAGGCTGAAATAAGTAAGGCATAAACCGGTAAACGCGCTGAACAGGTCATCAAAGGAGCAACCAAAATGGTCACAAGACGATCACGCGGGTCACTAATACTCCGCGTTGCCATTACCCCAGGTACAGCACAAGCAAAACTAGACAATAATGGAATAAAGGCACGTCCACTCAGACCCGCCTTGAACATCAACTTATCCAGTAAAAAGGCGGCGCGTGGTAAATAACCCGATTCTTCAAGCACTAAAATAAAGAAGAATAAAATTATAATTTGTGGCAAGAACACAACCACACTGCCCGCACCCGCAATAATGCCATCCACGACTAAACTATTTAGCAAAGGATGAGAAATATGCTGTCCAATAAATTCGCCAAACCAACCAAAGAAGCTTTCAATGCCATCCATGAACGGGGCCGCCCATGCAAACACCGCTTGGAAAATAACAAACATGATGACGGTTAAGCTGATTAAGCCGAATATTGGATGTAAAAATATTTTGTCTAGAAAATCTGAACGCTTATCTTCTTGATCAACAAAAAGTACAACATCATTCAAAATAGTGGCAATTTTTTGGTGATTGTTGCCCGTTAAACCGCTGAGTTCTGTATGTGGAAGTGCATATTTGCCCTTATCCAATGCATTCATTAAGCTTTCAATACCCGCATTGCGTACCGCAACGGTTTCAACCACTGGAATGCCAAGGCGTTCCGAAAGTTTTTGGGTATTAATTTGCATCCCGCGTCGGCGTGCTTCGTCCATCATGTTCAGTACAAGTAAAATTGGGCGTCCAAGCTCAATTATTTCAAGCACTAGACCCAAATGCAGTTTGAGGTTTGTGGCATCAACCACACATAGGAACGCATCCTGATGACCTTCTTCTGCAATTTTTCCTTGCACGACATCACGGGTAATTTCTTCATCTGGGCTAGTCGCATTCAGACTATACGTACCTGGTAAATCTAATACCCGTACCGCTTTGCCTGAAGGTAAAGTAAATTGCCCAACTTTACGTTCAACCGTCACACCCGCATAGTTCGCAACTTTTTGGCGTGTTCCAGTTAAATGATTAAATAATGATGTTTTACCACAGTTGGGATTCCCGACGAGGGCAATACGTAACGCCTCACTCATGCGGGGGCTCCTTCAATTTCTATTTTTTCAGCTTCAATTTTGCGCAGTGCAAAGCGAGTAAATCCAATTTGAATTAAAATGGGGTCGCCACCAAAAATACCTTTGGTAATCACTTGCACTGTTGTACCTGGAATAAAACCCAATGTTTCCAGACGACTTGCAACAAGATCAGCCTGAGCATTTTGCTCATTTTCAAGGCGATGCACCTTTTGAATAATGGCTGACTGTTTGACTTTTAAATCAGATAAACGCACGTATCTAATCCTGAAAAATTTTGTCCAGTATACAATCAAATGAGAATAATTACCAAATCAGATTTGATTTCAATTCTCATTCAACATCCATCCATCGACAGTCTAAAGAAATTCATTTACATTGCATAAAACCAAGCATTTATGGGGTTCACAGATGAAAGTTGAAATTGCATGTTAAATAAAAAGCCCCGTGTACCTGCCCCAACTGTTATTCCAGAACAACTAATTTTTTTACAGGGTTTCCGTGATTTCTTAATTGCTCAAACCGTCAGCCCGCACACTAGAAATGCTTATTTATCTGATTTAATTCAATGCAGTGAATGCTGTTCTCAAGCGATGCCGTTATGGTCAACGGATGATATTTCAGATGTACTTTTAGCCCTAACCAAACAAGGGAAAAGTCCGCGTTCAATTGCCCGTTCCCTGTCTGCACTGCGCTCGTTTTTTAAATTTTTACGTGAACAAAAACTACGTCACGATAATCCTGTCGGGACACATAAAACCCCAAAAATTGGCCGTGCCTTACCCAAAGACCTTTCAGAAGCAGATGTTGAAGCCCTGATTCAAGCACCCGATACAACCACCGCTCTAGGCCTGCGTGATCGGGCCATGTTGGAAGTGCTCTATGCCTGTGGCTTACGCGTTACAGAATTACTCAATTTGCGTTTAGACTTAATTAACTTAAAGCAAGGCTATTTACGCATTGTCGGCAAAGGCAATAAAGAGCGCCTCGTACCTTTAGGACAAATCGCCTGTGAATGGGTCGAAAAATATTTATCCGAAGCCCGTGCAACACTGTATAAAACATCAACCGATTATTTATTTTTAACTCAGCACGGCGGTATTATGAGCCGACAAAACTTTTGGTATGCCATTAAGCGCTATGCGTTACAAGCCAACATTCAGACTGAATTGTCGCCACATACCTTAAGACATGCTTTTGCTACGCATCTATTGAACCATGGGGCAGACTTGCGTGTCGTTCAAATATTATTGGGTCATAGCGATTTATCTACCACACAAATCTATACCCATGTGGCACAGCTTCGTATGCAACAATTACACGCGGCACATCATCCTCGTGCTTAAAAACCCTGAATATCTAACGAAGACATTTTATTGGCTACGCAATTTTTGCTATGCTAATCCATCAGTTTTATAAGCTAAAAGAAAAAGGGCTGTTTATGCTATTTACCCGTTCAAAAATTTTTATCGCATGCACACTTGTTGCAGGCTTGGGTTTAACAGCCTGTTCAAAGCCAAATAGTGAAGATAAGCAAGCACCACTTACTGCGAGTGCACCTGCAACGGGAGAAGCCTCTAACCTTTCTGAACGCAATGCACAGCAACGTTTAATCACAACGCTACAAGATGGCCTTAAAAAAGCCAATATTAATGCCAAAATTACCAGTGTTAAACCCACTGAAGTGCCAAGTCTATACTGGGTCAGCTTTGAAGGGATGTCTTCGGTCTATGCCACTGCCGACGGCAAATACATTATTCAGGGCGATGTCATTCGCTTAGGTGACAAAACTTTGCACAATGTCAGTGAAGGTCTACAGTCAGAAGTCACCAAAAAAGAATTAGCGAAACTACAAACAAAAGACCTTATCGTCTACAAAGCCAAAGGTAAAACCAAACACGTGGTTTATGTCTTTACCGATGCCAGCTGCCCTTATTGCCATAAACTGCATGAACAGATGGATGAGATTAATAGCAAAGGCATTGAAGTACGCTACATTGCATGGCCACGTGGTGAACAGTTTATTCCTGCCATGGAAAGTGTTTGGTGCAGTGAAAACCGCCAAGAAGCATTTAATCAAGCCATTGCTGGTGCTCAACTTCCAGCAGCAACATGCAAAACACCAGTCCGCGACATGTATCAAATGGGTCTAAATATTGGCGTAAACGGCACTCCTGCTATTTACACCACAGAGGGTGTTTATTTGGGTGGCTACATGGAACCAAGCGAGCTTGATACCCGCTTAAATAAATAATTTTTATTGATTAAATTACTGTTTTTTATAGATAGAGAGAAAATTGTGAATCTCCTAGAGTCATGGCATTTTTTTAGCTATGATCTAGGTTCACTTAAAGTTGATGAATATTATGGAGTGTGACGTGAAACCAGTTCGTCTGGCAATCCTCGGTCTTGGTACTGTGGGTGGTGGTGCCCTTAAACTATTAAAAGAAAATGCTGCTGAGATTAAACGTCGCACCGGTCGTGAAATTCAAATTACCCACGTCGGTACGCGTCGTCCGCGTCCTGATCTTGATCTTCCTGAGTCAGTGAAACAAAGCGCCGACTTAATGGACATTGTCCGTCAGCCCGATGTCGATGTTGTCGTGGAAGTCATGGGCGGTATTCATCCTGCTTATGAAGTTATTATGGAAGCCATGAAACATGGCAAACATATTGTAACAGCCAATAAATCATTGCTTGCTGAACATGGTACGGCTTTATTTAAAGCAGCTGATGAAAATAAAGTTCAAATTGCCTATGAAGCTGCCGTTGCTGGCGGCATTCCAATTATTAAAGTGATCCGTGAAGGCTTAGCGGCCAACCGAATTGATTGGTTAGCCGGTATTATTAATGGTACAGGCAACTTTATTCTGACTGAAATGCGTGAAAAAGGTCGTGCTTTTGCTGATGTTCTACAAGAAGCACAAGAGCTTGGTTATGCCGAAGCCGATCCAACCTTTGATGTCGAAGGGATTGATGCTGCACATAAACTGACAATTTTAGCGTCTTGTGCCTTTGGTATTCCGCTACAGTTTGACAAAGTTTATACCGAAGGCATCAGTAAAATCACAGCGCAAGATGTGAAATATGCTGAAGAACTGGGTTTTCGTATTAAGCACTTAGGTATTGCACGTCGTGCAGCAAATGGGATCGAACTCCGCGTCCATCCGACGCTGATTCCTGCTGAAGAACTCATTGCCAATGTAAACGGTGTTAAAAATGCCGTTTTGGTACAAGCGCACGCTGTAGGACCAACATTGTATTATGGCGCAGGTGCAGGTGCAGGCCCAACCGCTTCTGCTGTTGTGGCTGACGTAATTGATATCGTCCGTGATATTTCTTATACCGAAGATGGTGCTGGAACAATTCCGCAACTGGCTTTTGAAGCTTTAACAGACTTGCCAATTCTACCACGTGAAGAAATGACCACAGGTTATTACATCCGTATTAATGCTGAAGATCAAACCGGCGTTCTTGCAGATGTCACCACTATTTTAAGCCGTGCAGGTATCAGTATTGATGCCATCATGCAGCAATCGCGCTTAAAAGACCTTATTCCAATCGTGATTCTGACAGATCCTGTCGTTGAATCAAAAATGGATGAAGCCCTTCAACAAATTCAAGCATTGCCCGTCATTCATGGCGAAATTGTACGAATTCGTTTAGAATCGCTTGATAATTAATCGGGTCGAGGGGGATTTTTTTGCTTCCTCTCGCCAAGCTCTACACACTATTGGAACATCATCATGTCGAATGCCAATCGTTATACTGGTTTAGTTGACCGTTATCGCGACCGTTTACCAGTGTCTGCAACTACTCGTGCAATTTCTCTTGGCGAAGGTAATACGCCACTGATTAAGCTTGAGAACATTCCACGTCTAACGGGCAAAAATGTTGAAATTTATGTGAAGTATGAAGGCTTAAACCCGACTGGTTCATTTAAAGACCGTGGCATGACCATGGCAGTAACAAAAGCCGTTGAAGAAGGCTCAAAAGCCATTATCTGTGCATCTACAGGGAATACTTCAGCAGCAGCCGCCGCTTATGCAGCACGTGCAGGTATTAAAGCATTTGTACTTATCCCAGAAGGCAAAATTGCCATGGGTAAAATGGCGCAAGCCATGATGTACGGTGCAATCACCATGCAAATTCGCGGGAACTTCGATGACGGTATGCGTCTGGTTAAAGAAGTCGCGGATCAAGCACCTGTAACTATTGTGAACTCGATCAACCCTTACCGTTTGCAAGGCCAAAAAACCATTGCTTACGAAATTGTTGAAGCTTTGGGTCGCGCACCTGACTATCACTGCCTACCTGTCGGTAATGCAGGTAATATCACTGCGCACTGGATGGGTTATACCGAAGCCGTTGCCAACCAGCCAAAAGAACAGTTTGAGCAAGTGATTTATGATGCTGAGACTGATCAGTTTACTGGCCCTAAACCGGCTGGCTTGCCAATTATGGCAGGTTATCAAGCGTCTGGCGCTGCCCCATTCCTTCGTGGCGCTCCAGTTGCAAACCCTGAAACTGTAGCAACAGCAATTCGTATTGGTAACCCACAAAGCTGGAACCATGCCAAAGCAGTTGTACGTGATTCTCAAGGTTGGTTTGATGAACTAACAGATGCTGAAATTCTTGAAGCACAACGCTTATTGTCGATGTATGAAGGCGTTTTTGTAGAGCCTGCATCTGCAGCGTCTGTCGGCGGTGCTATTCGTGACATTAAATCAGGTAAAATCAAAGAAGGTTCAATCATTGTTTGTACAGTAACGGGCAATGGCTTAAAAGATCCAGACACGGCAATCAAACAATGTTCTGATGCCGTGATGTTGTCTATTGATGCCACAATGGATCAAGTGAAAAATTCTATTCTTTCAAATATGTAATTGATTACCTATTCAATAGAATAAAAAAAATCCCTGCATTTGCAGGGATTTTTTTATTCTTAATGTGTGTTGAATGACACTCAAACGTTGAGTAAATTTAAATATCATCAACAGCTATAAGATTAAATACGTTTTGGTAGTTGGCTGACCCAAGTCATCAGTTTAGTTGCATCATTGGTACGTGCTGCTGATGAATCGGCACCGAGCAAGACCACAACCGCAGGACGATTATTTAAAGTCGTATGCATGACCACACAGCGCCCTGCTTCATTAATATAGCCTGTTTTTGAAATATTAATATTCCAACCACCATTACGCACCAGCGCATTGGTATTGTTTGACTTGAGAACACGGTAACCTAAATTAAAATCGTAGCTTGGCGTGGTCGAAAATTGACGAATCAAACCGTATTGTGAAGCGCTATTAACTAAAATGCCTAAATCGCGTGCAGAAGATATATTACGTGGGTCTAGGCCTGAAGATTCGACATAACGTGTACTGTTCATTCCCAACGATTTCGCCTTTGCATTCATCGCAGAAACAAAAGCAACACGTCCACCCGGATAAGTTCGTGCCAATGCAGCCGCTGCAGGATTTTCAGACTTCATTAAAGCAAATAACAACGCTTCCGCACGGTTCATTGAATCGCCAGCACGTAAAGTTGAACTTGAGTTTTTGCCACCTGCCCCAGCAAAATCAATCTGTTGCAAAGTAATATTTTCCGACATGTTCAAACGAGCATCGGCTATGATCACAGCAGTCATTAACTTAGTAATAGATGCAATTGGAAATGCCGTATTGCTATTTTTACTGTAGAGCACTTCACCCGTTTGACCATCCATCACCAAGGCTGAACGAGCATTGATTGAAGGCTGATTAAAAGAAGCGCTGGTATCAAAAATTTGTACCGTCTTCGTCGGTGAAGATTGTACAGCACCATTCGAACTACGAATGGACGTCGTAATTTTTGCTGAACCTTGTGGTGAAGGTTCATCTGCTTTATTTACAGAAGCAGACACGTCACCATTTAATAGCTGATTGGCTTCTTCCGAAGACCAGCTCAAGCTCGCTTGATTTGTACCTGAATTCATTACAATATCAGCAAAGCTCATTGAACTCATGCCAACCAGAAATGATAGTCCCAGTACCCGCATTAGCGATTTATTTAAATTTTTCACCATGATTCACTCAACTCAATTCAGGCAATATTTGCGTATTACCTCTAATATGCCGTACATTTACACCGAAGAACAATTTTCGTTCAAACACAGTGTAATAAGTTTTCATTTAAGATAAGAATAGCATTGCTAATTTTGTCGTTTCATTGCAAGCTTATTTTGCGTTATGTAACAAAAAAGACGTTTTTAAAACAGGGAGAATACAGGTGATCACAGTTTTAGTGGTAGATGACCATGAATTGGTGCGTACGGGTATTTGTAGAATGCTCGAAGACCATGCAGATATTCAGGTTATTGGTCAAGCTGAATCTGGTGAAGATGCAATTGCCCTCGTCCGACAGCATCACCCCAATGTGGTCCTTTTAGATGTCAATATGCCAGGAATTGGTGGTGTAGAAACCACACGACGCTTATTACAAAGCGCGCCTGAAACCAAAGTACTGGCAGTCAGTGGTTTGGCAGAAGAACCTTACCCATCATTACTGTTAAAAGCTGGTGCTAAAGGCTATATCACCAAAGGCGCACCTGTAACTGAAATGGTTCGCGCCATTAATAAAGTCATGCAAGGCGGAAAATATTTTAGCGCCGATATTGCTGAACAATTGGCCAGCTCTTATTTATCCGATACGCAACAATCTCCTTTTGATGCCCTGTCTGAACGCGAAATGCAAGTTGCCATGATGGTGGTCAACTGTATTAGCGCTCAAGAAATTGCAGATAAATTATTTGTGAGTGTAAAAACAGTCAACACCTACCGCTATCGTATTTTTGAAAAACTCAATCTGGACAGTGATGTTAAATTAACGCATTTGGCCATCCGCTATGGATTAATTAAACCTTAAGCCAAACCACTGTGTAAGCTATATGACTCAGCGCTCCAATCACTCAGAGTTAAATCAATACCATTTGGGTATTTGGTATAGCGCTTATCGCTTTATTATCAGCTTTTGTATGCTGATGATTTTTCTGACCACGTATTCCAAACTGGCAACAGAATATCAATATCCAAGGCTATATCTTTATGTGATGACGGTGTACGTCATCCTTAGTAGCCTCCAGTTTTTTATCATCAAGAAAATTCCCTCTTCCATCTCTAAACAGTTGGTATTGATTTTTTTTGCAGATGTGACTGCTTTAAGTTTATTGACCTTGGCACTTGATGGCCCAAACCTCAATTTAAGCCTGCTCTTTGTGATTACAATTTTTGCTGCGTCGTTACTCCTGAATGCACAAAAAGCCTTAGTCATTACCTTAGTTGCTGTTATCAGCGTCATCTATCAACTCTTTTTAGGCTCAATTTTAGACATTGCCTCTTTAAAAAATATTGGCAATAGTGCCTTACTGGCCTTTCTATTTTTTGTGGTTTACGGCAGCGGACAAATTGCTGTTCGGCGTTTCCAAATTCTTGAAAATTTAAATTTTTCTCAATCTATTGAATTGAACCGTTTACAGAATATTAACCGCTATATTTTGGAACAAATTGACACAGGTTATTTGGTTTTAGATGAAAATTGTCATGTCGTACTCAGCAATCCTGCGGCCTGTTCGTTATTGGGCATTCCCGCAAGTTATAGCCATGACAAATATCCACTGTACAAAACACAGGCAGACTTATTTGAACTGCTCAAATTTGAAGACCTGCAAAATGGTGAAAAATTTCAGTTTAAGTCGCAACAAAGTCGCTACTATATTCATGTGCATGTACAAAAACTGAATGTGCCACAGCAGACCTTAACTTTATTGGTGCTGCAAGATGCTGAAAAACTCAATCAGCATGTACAACAATTAAAATTGGCCGCTTTAGGGCAACTGTCTGCCAGTATTGCCCATGAAATTCGTAATCCCTTAGCCGCTATTGTACAAGCCAATGATTTACGTACTGACAGTGAACCTGAGCAACAACAATTGCTCAGTACCATGATTGCAAAACAAGCCAAACGAATTGACAGTATTATTCAAGACACCCTAAATATGGTGAAAAACAAAGAAACCCATACCGTCTTGTTACGTTTAAATCAGTTTATTCCCCAATTGATTCAAGAAGATTTGGCCGATATTCGAAATAAAATCCAACTGAATATACAAACAGACTGCTGCATTTATTTTGATGAAGCCCAGCTTCGCCAAGTACTGATTAATTTAATCCGCAATGCCATACGCCATAATGATATTGATATGCCACATATTGAAGTCAATATTTATCCGCATGAGCAAAAAATGTGGCTAGATGTTCGTGATTTTGGCCAAGGGGTTGCGATTCAGCATCAAGCTTCATTATTTCAGCCTTTTTTCAGTACCGAAATTACTGGAACTGGTTTAGGATTATACCTTGCACACAGCTTTTGTGAGGCGAATCAGGCGCAACTCACGTATGTAGAACAACAACGAGGCGCCTGTTTCCGACTCAGCTGTCAACGTGCAGTGCTTTAATTTTTTTGGGGTGAAATTGTGGAAAAACGGCCACTGGTATTACTGGTAGATGACGAAGAAGATTTATGCTTACTGATGCAGATGTCATTGTCACGCATGGGCATCGACACCCATAGCGCACATTGCTTAAATGATGCAAAAAAGTCTCTGACTGAACATCAATATGATGCGTGCTTAACTGATTTAAATTTACCAGATGGCAATGGCCTACAACTATTGGAATGGATTAACCTGCATTGCTCAGGCTTACCCGTTGCAGTGCTCACGGCTTATGGCAATATGGAAATTGCCATTGCGGCCTTAAAAGCAGGTGCCTTTGATTTTGTCAGCAAACCTGTAAATCCGAAACACTTAGAGCAACTTCTACAAAAAGCACTCAACAAGCCAACTGACACAGCGCAACCACAAGCCGACAGCTTAGAATATAAAATGCTGATTGGTCAGTCGAAACCGATTCAGCAACTGCGTGTCACCCTTCGAAAAATTGCCCGCTCTCAAGCGCCGGTCTTTATTACAGGCGAGTCTGGTACAGGCAAGGAAGTGATTGCCAATTTGGTTCACAGGCTTAGTAACCGTAATGAAGGCCCTTTTATTGCCATTAACTGTGGGGCAATTCCAACAGAACTCATGGAAAGTGAGCTTTTTGGACACAAAAAAGGCAGTTTTACTGGGGCAACACAAGACAAACAAGGCCTCATTCAATCTGCCCATGGCGGTAGCTTATTTTTAGATGAAATTGCAGAACTTCCCTTAAGTATGCAGGTCAAACTGTTACGTGCGGTACAGGAAAAACGCATTCGCCCCGTCGGTTCAGATGCCGAAATTGATGTCGATTTTCGCGTGATTAGTGCCAGTCATCAAGACCTAGAAGCATTGATACAACAAGGGCGCTTCCGACAAGATTTATTTTTCCGCATTCATGTCATGGATTTAATTTTGCCCCCACTACGTGAACGCGGTGATGATATTTTATTACTGGCACAGCATTTTATTCAGAAAATTAGTACCGAATGGGGTATTTCTGCCAAACAATTGACGACCCGCGCACAAGAATTTCTAACAGCACAATATTACCCAGGTAATGTCCGTGAGTTACGCAATATTATTGAACGTGCCATGACGCTGAGTGATGATGATCAAATTGATCTACCACAGCTCTACAGTGCTCCACAGCGCCAAGCCATGCAACAACCGACAGTAACTAGTTCGGAAGCGCCAACCACGCCTTTTTCTGAGCCAGAAATCAATCTGAAAAAATTACCTGAAGAAGGTCTGGAAATTCACCTTGAGAAAATTGAAAAGGAAATTCTATTAAATGCGCTTAATTTAACGCATTGGAATAGAACAGTTGCGGCTAAAAAACTGGGAATGTCGTTTAGATCGTTACGCTATCGTTTGAAAAAATTTGGCTTGGATACAGACGAAGACTAAATTGAATATTTGATGTTATTTTTGTGTTAACAACACATCTGTAATATGTTCAATATAACTTTCCTCCCGCAGATCATGCGGGAGTGGGAAATTTAAATTGGGTTGCACCCCAATACCATCAATCATATGACCCTTTGGGGTGTAATACTGCGACACTGTCATTTGCAAAGCTGAACCATTACTTAGGGGAAATAGTTTCTGTACCACCCCTTTACCATAGCTTTTTTCACCCGCCACCCATGCACGGCCATGCTCTTTCATGGCAGCGGTAAAGACTTCAGCCGCTGAAGCTGAACGATGATTAATTAAAATACCCACTTTCAAATTTTGAAATTCAAAACTTGGTAAGGCTTGAAACTGTTGATCGCCTTCAGAGCGACTTTGGGTCGACACAATCACACCCTGATTCAAAAATAAATCGGCAGATTCAACTGCAGCCGACAACAAGCCCCCTGGGTTATTGCGCAAGTCAATCAGCACTGCTTTTAGTTTAGATGTGGCGTGACTTTCAATAATGCGTTTAATTTCATTGGCGGTATCTTGCTGAAAAACCTTAACATGCACGACCAGAACTTGATTATTCAACAATCTAGATTCGATATCTGTTTCAATTTTTGTATTACGAACCACACTCATTTCAGCACTATTAGCAGATAACTGTACGCTCAGTGTCGACCCAATTGCACCATCTAATAGGTGCTTCACTTGGTCTTGATTGAGTTTTTTAAGTTCCTGATCTTCAAGTTTATAAACCGTCATACCATTTTTCAAACCTAATTTAGCAGAGTCTGCGTCGGGTTTTAAATGCTGAATTACCCAATGTTGCATGGTAGGATCAAAACGTAAATTAAAATCGACAGAGGCTAAATCGCCTTCGGTATATTGCAATAATTGTTTGTATTCTTCAGGAGAAAGATATCTCGAATAGCGGTCTAGCCCGCTGACTAAGCCTTTAATTGCTTGTTGGAACAGGTCATCGTCATTCTTTTCTTTGACATAATTGTCTTTAACAATGCCGTATATTTGAACAAATTGTTGAATGGATTCGACAGGAACTTCTTGGTAGCTGGCCTCGTAATCCCCATCAAACTCATCGGAAGCAGGTATTTTTCCTGCTCCCCATGCAAAATGGCTTGAGCACATGAGTGTGGTGAAAAGTACCGCAGTCGTCCAATGTGCCTTCGCCATGCTTTTATCCTTATTTCTTTAAGCGTCTAAATGAACCAAATTACGCCCCTGCATTTCTGCTGGAACAGGAAGATTCATTAAGCTCAATAATGTCGGTGCAACATCTGCCAGTACGCCACCTTCTGCAATAGTTGCAGACGTCGGGCCTACATAAATAAACGGCACAAGCTCGGTTGTATGCTGTGTATGCACCTGACCACTCACGTAATCTTGCATCTGTTCCACATTACCATGATCGGCAGTAATTAACATATGACCTTTTTGAGCCATCACTGCATCATAAACCCGGCCTAAGCATGTATCTACCGCTTCAACGGCTTTAACTGCCGCATCAAATACACCTGTATGTCCGACCATATCGCCATTGGCAAAGTTCACCACCAACAAGTCAAACTCGCCTGAATTAATGGCTGCCACCAGTTCATCCGTCACTTCATAAGCGCTCATTTCTGGCTTTAAATCGTAAGTTGCGACATTCGGTGATGGAATTAAAATACGCTTTTCACCCGGATATTCATCTTCACGGCCACCGCTAAAGAAGAAAGTTACGTGAGCATATTTTTCTGTTTCAGCAATTCGTAGTTGAGTTTTCCCCAAGTCTGATAAATATTCACCTAATGAATTCACCAAAGCTTCTGGCATATAAGCCACAGGCGCATCAATAGTGGCTTGATAGCGGGTCAACATGACAAATTTAGACAAGGCAGGAACCACTTTACGCTCAAATCCTGCAAAGTCTTTTTCTACAAAGGCTTTGGTAATTTCACGCGCACGGTCGGCACGGAAATTCATAAATACAACGCTGTCGCCATCTTGAATTTTAGCCATATCGCCAATACGCGTGGCTTTAACAAACTCATCGCTTTCATTGGCAAGGTAGGCCTGTTCTAAGCCCTCAACAGCCGTTGCAACCTGACGCGTGGCTTCACCTTCAGTCAGCAAACGATAGGCTTGTTCCACACGATCCCAACGGTTATCACGATCCATCGCGAAATAGCGACCAATCATCGTGGCAATACGGCCTTGACCTGGATATTGCGCAAACAATGCGTCTAATTTTTCTAATGATGGCTGCGCACTTTTTGGTGGCGTATCACGACCATCTAAAAATGCATGCAAATACACGGTTGCACCACGTTTTAGCGCCAGCTCTGCCATAGCCACAATTTGGTCTTCATGTGAATGCACACCACCTTGTGAGAGCAAACCTAAGATGTGTACCGCACCTTGCGCGGTTTTGGCTTTTTCGACAGCATCAATCAGCACTTCATGCTCAAAAAAAGCACCTGTACGAATATCTTTGGTAATGCGGGTAAAATCTTGATATAGCACACGGCCTGCACCTAGATTCATATGCCCCACTTCAGAGTTACCCATTTGGCCATCTGGCAAGCCAACATCTTCACCTGAACCCGAAATTAAACCATGCGGATGCTTTGCTTCCATCGCTGTTAAGTTAGGGCGTTTTGCCGCTAAAAAAGCATTATCTTTCAGCTCTTCACGATGTCCCACACCATCCATAATCACTAAAACGTGAGGGATTTTTCCAGCAACTGCATCCGTCATTCTTACACACTCTTCAGGTCTATATATTAATCACACTATCTTACCGAATTTTCGGTTAAGACTCTATGTTCCCCACAGTGTTAATACTGTTCAGGGACATAGTTTTTCTCGATATTGTCCGCTTATCTGGCACGCTGTAGTAAATAACCACCTGCCATAAAAATTAGCACAATAGGTACAAAAACGAACCACGCAGGTGATGGCGAATACACCAAACTGGCATAACCCAAAAAGTCCTGTAAATAGAAAAAACCTAAACCCGTAAAGAGCGCAATCACCAAGCGAAAGCCCATTGATTGTTGGCGCAAAGGGCCAAAGATAAAGGAACAAGCAATCACCACTAAAGCGATCAAGGCCAATGGCGAAACCAATTTTTGCCAAAAGGCCAGCTGATAGGTTTTCGGCACTTGGCTATATTCATCTAAATAGCTCATGAAGCTCACCAACTGACTGGGTGATAAATCTTCCGGATCAACAGTCACCATATGCACATATTTTGGTTGCAAGGCCAAGGCTAAAGGAAGGGTCTTATTGGATTCTAAAATGGCATCGCCATTGTTCAAAATATCCACTTGTTTGGCATTTTGCAGTGACCAACTACCATCTGAAACAAACTGGCCTTGTTCTGCATTTAATGTCCCACGTAAATGATAGCTTTGATCAAAATCGACCACTTGCACATTTTTCAATTGTCCTTGTGAATTGGCATAGTCGATATAAATAAACCGTTGCCCTTCACGCGTCCAATACCCTTTTACTTCGCCCAGTTCTGCTGTAGTGCGGTGACTCTTTACGCTATCAGCTTTTTCATTGGTATATGGAATCACCCATTCACTTAAAGCAAAAGATAAAATCACCAAAACCAATGCAGAGCGCACAACCCAACCAACAATACGCCAGAGGCTAATCCCTGCCGAGCGCATGACAATCAGTTCACTGCTAGAAGCCAAGGTACCCAACCCAAGAACTGCGCCAATTAACGCAGAAATAGGCAAAATTTCATACAGCGCCTTCGGTGCGCCCCACAGTACATAGAGGAACGCATCCCATGCACCATAGCCATCTTTAAGTGCACCCAATTCACCCAAATAGGTGAACAGCACCTGTAAACCAGATAAGACCGCAGTTGCACCCAGCATCGCGAGTACAGTGGTTTTGGTCACATGTTTGGCAATAATACGGCGCGCTAACATTGTTAAGACCTCACTCGCTGAATTTGTTTTTTAATTTTTGGTGCCAATTTCTGTTTGCGTGAGAACAACATCGCAGCGATACCATAAATCACTAAAATAGTCGGATAAATCCAAACGGTCATTTCACCTTTAGAAATACGGGTTTTTACCGCCATTAATGCCACAATTAAACTGGCAAAAATTAATAATGCAGGAAACAGTTTTAAATAACGTCCTTGACGGGGGCTAACTTCCGACAGTGCAACAGACAACATTAACGCCACAAGAATGGTGAAAGGTACAAAAAATCGCCAACCCAATTCACTGGCAACCACAGGATCCGCACGGTTACTCCATAGCTTTGAAGTCGGCAAAGCTTCGACTTCCGTACTTTCAAACTTCGCTTCAGCATTACTTTCTAAGCGTAAACGGTAGCTTTGAAATTCAGCCTGTGAATAGCGTGGTTGGTTTGGGTAAATTTCATAACGGCGACCTTCAGTTAAATCGACCACACTGGCCGTATCATTCTGCATTTCAACTCGAGTTGCTTCTTTCGCCAAAATAATAACGTCAGGTTTACCTTCACTTTTTGCGCGTTCATACACAAAAATATCTTTCAGATTTCTGCGGTCTTCAGATAAATCACCTGCATAAATTGTATAGCGTCCAGCGGAAATAAATTCTTTCGGTCGGACCAAATCAAAACCTGTACGCACGGCCTGACTTGTCGCCAAAGCCTCATACTGTCGAAGGCCCCATGGCGATGCCCATAACATTAAACAGCCTTGAGCGACTAAAAACACCAAGGACATTGGAATCAATAGGCGTGCCAACTGGTGACGACTAACCCCACTGCCATTCATGACGGCCATTTCGTGGTCGACATACATTCGACCAAAAACCAGCATTAAACCAATAAAAAAACCAAGAGGAAGAATTAAAGTTAAGAACTCTGGCAAACGGTAGCCAATAATGCTGAACAAAATACTCGCATCTAAACGGCCCTGTGCTGCCACACCAAAATACTTGATCAGTCGGCCACCCATCATGATCAAGGTCAATAAGGCAATCACAACCAAAGATGTCGAAACAACTTGCTTGACCAGATAACGCCGAATAATCAAATTAATTCTTCCAAAATAATAGGGAATAAAACCTAGCGATAGTTTACCCGAATGCTGAAAATAAAAAACCTTTAGCCTTGTTGCACATTGAAATCCTATTCATGAAAATGTTTCAATGGTTTAATGGTTTGCAAATTCTAAAAGGCACGAATACCGTCTATGAAACTTACGATTAATACGTCATTCCAAGCAAATGCGTCTAGCCAATCTTTGTTGATATTAGTAGATTCTGAGCATGTTCAAAATACTGCAGATTCATATCAAATCAATGATTTAGATAAAACAATTGAAGCTGTTCAATTTAAAGCAGGACTCAATGAAACCTTAACATTAATTGGTACAGTGAAAGCCTGTGGCAATACAACACTGGTCGGAATCGGCAAAGCTGAAGAGCTTCAGCCCGCGAAACTCGCAAAAATTGCACAAACAATTATTAAAGCGTCACAAAAAAAATTCCAACAAATCAGTATTGATATTTCCACACTACCGCAAGAATTACATTACTTATTTGCATTAAGTCTGACTCAAGCAAGCTATGCCTTTGATGAATATAAATCGAAAAAGAATGAGTTTGCACTACAGCAAGTGAATTTTATTGCGACGCAAAGTGTCTTAACGGAACAACAATTACAGTTAATCAGCGCCATTCAAAATGGTCAAAATTACACTCGTGACTTGGGCAACCGTCCTGGCAATATTTGTTTTCCTGAATATTTAGCTGAACAAGCTTTGGCTTTAGAGGCTGAATTTCCCGACTTGCTCAAAGTCACGGTACTTGATGAACAGCAAATGGCTGATCTGGGTATGGGCGCTTTCCTTGCAGTAAGCAAAGGTTCTGACCGTCCGGGTCGTATTATCACCCTTGAATATCAAGCCCATCGTTCTGAAGCACCTGTCGTATTGGTCGGTAAAGGCGTGACTTTTGATACGGGTGGTATTTCTTTAAAACCGGGCGCAGGCATGGATGAAATGAAATACGATATGTGTGGTTCTGCGTCTGTATTGGGCACCTTACGCGCCTTATGCGAATCTAAACTGCCTATTCATGTGGTCGGTGCTATTGCAGCGGCAGAGAATATGCCATCGGGTGGTGCAACCCGTCCGGGCGATATTGTCACCACCATGAGTGGACAAACGGTAGAAATTCTAAATACCGATGCCGAAGGCCGTTTGGTGCTCTGCGATACGCTGACGTATGTCAAACGCTTTAACCCTGCCTTGGTCATTGATATTGCAACCTTAACAGGTGCTTGCGTTGTCGCTTTAGGTTCAGTGCTGACAGGCATGTTCACCCCCGATGAAGAATTGGCAACCGAGTTGAGCCTTGCAGGTCAAACATCTTTTGACCGTGTGTGGCGCATGCCAGTGATTGAAGACTACCAAGAACAACTGGATTCTCCATTTGCAGATATTGCCAATATTGGTGGCCCAAAAGCAGGTGCAGTCACTGCGGCGTGTTTCTTACAACGTTTTACTCGTGAATACCGTTGGGCGCATTTAGACATTGCAGGTACCGCATGGAATTCTGGTGCAAACAAAGGCGCAACAGGTCGTCCTGTCCCTCTATTGATGCAATTTCTGATTAATCGTGCGCAAGCAAATGGCTAAAATCAGCTTTTATCTGTTTGAAAAAAGCCCTGAACGGCAAGTAGAAAGTACTTGTCGTTTATGTCGTAAAATTCTGCGTCAACCCGCACGCATTTGGTTGTGGTGCCAAGATGCAGACTTACGACAGCAGTTGGATGAACAACTCTGGAGCTTTGATGCAACTGGCTTTATTCCACATGGAATTGATCAGCCAGAAGCTTCTGTCTGTATTTCTGCACACTTACCTGAACAAGTGGACTGGATTGTCTTTAATTTTAACAATCAAGCTCTTGAACAGTATGCAAAATTTAGTCACATTATCGAAATTATTGAAAATAATGAACCTGCTAAAATAGTGGGTCGTGATAAATTTAAACAATATCGTCGTTGGGGTATTGAACCTCAGACCTTCAAGCTCTAATTCAAATATAAGGAGATGCTACAGTGGCATTAAATGTTGGTCCAGATTTTAAACAGCGCTGGTTAAACGTGCCTGATGCTGTACGTCAGACCTTTATTGATGACCTTGGACGCATCTGTGAAGTGTTACAACCCAACAGCAATATTCAACAATGGCTAGACGACAATCAAAAGCAACAAAACATCTCTTTTGAACGTATTGAAGATGCCTATGCGCAACGCAAAGCTGAGCTCATTGAAGAAGCACGTATTCGAAAGCAACAAGCCCTCGAACGTGCATTAGAAAAAAAACGTGCCGAACAGCACGCCTTTGCAGAAAAGTTAAAACTAGATGAATTGCGCCAATTTGCAGAACAAGCAAAAACACTGGCTTTAATTCGACACACCATTGACCAAGACACCCTCACCTATACTGCGCGTTACCATAAAAATCCCGAAAATACGCCATTCAATTTTGCCAAGGGTTTATCGGTGGCAGAGCACGAGATGTTGTCTGAACTTGAAAGTGTGCGTATCCGTTTAGAATTAGAAGCTGAAACACAAATTGAACAAGCTGTTTCTGCCTTCCGTCATAAGCTACAAATTGCAGCGCAAGAAGAAATTGCATACATTTTAGAAAACTCTCATTTTTCCAATGAAACTCCTAAAAATCATTCACCTAGTATAGATTGATAGATCACTGTCATTAAAATGACATGTTTTTGCAGCACGATGTTCATCTTCCTCGAGCGTCTTTCACCGAATACGCTCTTCATTAACGAAGTTTTCGTTTTGATCAGGACATCAATAGATGGACATTTTACACAGCATTACCAAGACTATTTCTGCTTTACCTGCGGGTGAAAAATGGGAAATTACGGCACAAAATTTATGGCTCAGTCGTGCAGATTTTCAATCTATTTCGGTTTATCTATGTCGTGAATCTGAAAAAGGTCACTTTTCCATTACCCATACAGCAGATCTATCAATACCAATTGGTAATACATCACTTTGGGTTACCAAACATTAAGATAGTGAGCGTTTTACAATAAAATGATTATGGCTTCATTTAAATGGAGTTTTTTACACTAAGTAATTGAATTTTTTATTCAATTTTAACAATAAAAACCCAATACTTTGGGTTCATCATCTTAGACTCATTCTTGACCTTGGGTTTTCATCAATCTACAGGACATTTTAAATACCTAATCGTCCCAAACGAATCTCTGTTGTTTTATTCTTTTTTGCTGTTTTAGACCAGATCGACAACGGTCGAAACCGTATGGCCAAGTCCATAGCCAATACCCAGTAATAAACCCAACCAAATTAGACCACCAACCACATTATAAAACGTAAAAACGGCAATATTCATTCGCGCCGAACCCGCAGCAAAAGGCGCGAAAGAGCGAACAAACGGGACAAAACGTGCCATCAGAATGGTTTTTCCGCCATGTTTCATAAAATAGTGATTGGTTTTGACCATATAGGCTGGCTTAAAATAGCGTGAGTGCTGATTAAAAAACTTTAAGCCCAATATACTTCCCGTATAGTAATTTACGGTATAGCCCAGTATTGAAGCAATAGACAACAAACCAAACATATAGTGCAAATGTACTGCATCTGTCGTAAAACAGAGTGCGCCAATCGCAATCAGCAAACTGTCTCCCGGCAAAAAGAACATAAATACTGAACCCGTTTCTGCAAAAATGACTAGAAATAAAATAGCGTAAATCCATACGCCATATTGTTCCAGCATCACAGGTAACCATTGCTCAATATTCATTAAAAAATCAATCATCGACAGCTGTCCAAATTATCTGTTCAAATCTATTACAACAAACATTATGACTCAAAAACAAAAAAACAGCCTAATTTTTCAACCAGACTGTTTTTTTATCATCGATTTAGCTTATTTCAAGAAACCATTTGCTGCAAGAAAATCTAGACTTATTTTCGACTGTTGTGGTACTTGCGCGGCTTTTTCACCCAACAATAGTCGTTCAATATAGCGCGCTAAAATATCGACTTCTAAGTTAACTTTTGCACCTGTTTTCCACGAACCAATATTGGTTCGTTCAGCCGTATGCGGAATTAAATTTAAGCTTAGAATATTTCCACGTAAGTGATTAATGGTCAGACTAATTCCATCGACAGTCACAGAGCCTTTTTCTGCTAAATATTTGGCTATTTCTACAGGTGCGGTGACTTCAAAATACAGTGAGCGTGCATCTTCACGTACCACTGTAATTTCACCCACGGCATCGACATGTCCACTGACAATATGTCCGCCAAAACGAGTGGTTGGAAGCATGGCTTTTTCAACATTCACCGCTTGACCAACTTTCCATTGCGCTAAAGTGGTCCGATTCAAGCTTTCGCGTGAAACATCAGCAGCATACCAATTGCTCCCCCACTCGACGACGGTCAGACAAATCCCATTGGTTGCAATGGAATCGCCTAAATGCACATCAGACATATCTAGACTGGTTTGAATGCGTAAACGAATATCTCCGCCAACGCTTTGTAAGCTTTCAACTTTGCCTAAACTTTCAATAATGCCTGTAAACATAGCTGTACTCGATTTAAATAGGGTTTACCACAGGGCCAACTGTGTACTGACACCTGTAGTATCTACACCACCCAATTCTGCAAAATGATGCAATTGTCCTAAAAGCTGACGAATTGGTGGCCCAGATTTAGCATGGGTGTCCGTGATGACAATAAATTCTAATACGCGAGCGCGTTCTGACTGGCGTTGCTTACTGACGCGATAGCGTGGCACATCTTGGGTCAATAAGGTCACACGGCCCCGTTTTAAATTGGCTTGCAACAAATCTGCCGCTTCAATATTGCCGTCGGTAGAATAACTGGTCAGAATAAATCGTGCATTAATTGTTTCTAATAATTTTTCATAAGCCGCTTTTGCATGCTTGGAAGAGTTATAAGGACTTGGGCGCTCTTTACGCCATGCACGGTCAATCCCACTCTTAAAGCCTTTGGTGTCAGGTGTCGGTAAATCATTCTGATCCCACAGCGTAAGTGCATTTAATACATGATAATTACTGCTATAGGCATGTTGATTGTACGGTGGATCTAAATATGCGACATCAACCTCAAATCCACTCATTTGGTTGGCCAGATGCTGTGCATCGACACACCACACTTCAGCTGCAGGCTTTTTCGCTTCGCCAGTTTCACAAAACCGACTAGGGGTTAACCACAACAAAGATTCAATACGCTCTAAGGCGGTTTGGGTTTTTCCACCCCAACCATGGTGAAAGCTTTTAAATACACCACTGGTATTACTTACAAAGCTTGCCGAATACAACAATGGCGCCAGCAATGCACTCATTTCCACATCATCAATTGCGCCCTGCGCCTGCCATGTCGCAATTTGCTGGCGAATTGCATCTATACGCATGCCATTACGGCGTTTGAAAAACAAACGGTCACGGGCAGGATCATAAACCGCATCATTGCGTGGACATAAATTATGCGTCACCCAGCCTTTAACTTCGGGCAAACGGTTTAAATAATCAATGGCTTTTTGATAGCCTCCCAACTCTTTAAAAGCAGGAGCTTCCACACAAGATAAAATTGCACTATTTAACGCATGACTATACGGCTCCCAATCATTGGCAATCACACGGTAGCCATTTTGACGTGCAAGACGAGAAACCACACCAGAGCCTGCAAAAAAGTCAGCAAAAATCGGCGAGCGACCATCTTCACGTTTCAACGTTCCCGTACTTTCCAGTGCTTCTAAAATCAAATGAAGCAAACGGCGCTTGTTCCCTAAATACGGAACCAACTGATGAAATAAATATTCATCGGTCGTGCGGGCCGCGTGACGGCGTTTATGATAAACCGTAGACTCTGGATTCATAGTGTCTCTTGAGAAGGAATGAGCCTTAAGCGCACATCATCACCCATTTGAGTGACGTCGATGAGTTTAAAGCGAAGTTGCTCTGCCATACGGTCAAAATCCGCATTCAACATTGCACGTGCTGAACGGCCTAAAAATGTCGGTGCGACATAGCTAATGAGTTCATCAACTAAATTTTCCTGCAAGAATGCAGTAGATAATGTTGCGCCTGCTTCCACCAGCACATCGTATATTTGATATTGCTGAGATAGAGTCTGTAATAATATGCTTAAAGGCTGAATCTGTAATTGTACGATACCTAAATCTGCCAGTTCCTGACGAAACGGCCCCATGACCATCACACTATCAGGTTTCGATAAAATCTTCGCATTTAATGCTAAGCGACCTTGGCGATCTAAAATCACGCGCTTCGGTTGTACCACATGTTCAAGAGAATCTAAATTTTTTAATTGACGTACATTCAGCTGACAGTCATCGGCGAGAACCGTTTCAATACCAGTAATGACCGCACCAGAAATTGCACGCCAATGTTGTACATCTAATCGGGCTTCTGACCCTGTAATCCACTTCGACTCACCAGAAGCCATAGCGGTGCGCCCATCTAAACTTGAGGCAATTTTTAAACGTACATAGGGTTGGCCTGTCGCCATCGCTTTCAAAAAGCCTACATTCAATTGATGCGCTTCTTGCTGACACATACCGACAACAACGGCAATGCCTGCATCTTTTAAAATTTGAACGCCTTTGCCTGCAACCAATGGATTTGGATCGGGACAGGCAATAATCACTCGCCCCACACCTGCTTCGACCAATCCTTTGGCACAAGGTGGTGTACGACCATAATGGGCGCATGGTTCCAACGTCACATAAGCCGTTGCTCCACGGGCCAATTCACCCGCTTGACGCATAGCAAAAACCTCTGCATGAGGCTGACCCGCTTGAGGATGAAAACCTTCACCAACCATTTGTCCATCTTTCACAATGACGCAACCGACATTCGGATTCGGCTTGGTTGAATATTGCCCCAGCTTTGCCAATTCGATGGCACGCATCATCCAGATTTGGTCTTGGCTTAACTCAGACATTTAAAGCGCTCATTACGTCATAGTTCATTTTAACAGTTTAATGTTCACGTTGTTGCATTTGCTCAATTTGACGGCGAAAGGCTTCAACATCTTGAAAGTCCTGATACACCGACGCAAAACGTACATAAGCCACATGGTCTAAAGCAAACAAAGATTGCATGACAATTTCACCAATAGTGCGTGATTTCACATCACGTTCACCTAAGCGACGAATTTGTAATTGAATATCACTTAAAACTGTTTCTATTTGCTCTTGAGTCACTGGACGTTTTTGTAAAGCATGCATCAAAGAGCGACGCAATTTGGCTTCATCATAAGGTTCACTTTTACCATCTGACTTAATAACGCGAGGCATAACAACCTCATAGCTTTCAAACGTCGTAAACCGTTCTCCGCAACAAATACACTCACGGCGACGGCGAATTTGGCAACCTTCTGCGGCCAAGCGCGAATCTATCACTTTACTGTCAGCGGCGTTGCAAAAAGGACAATGCATAGCGGTTTAATTGAACAAATCTTGATGGATTTAAAGTGTAGCAAAAATTATGCGCTTTGTAGAGCATTACGCAACATATGGAAAAAAAACAGCCCTTTGGGGCTGTTTCACACAATATATTGATTATTGCTTTCATCTATTATTCGACACGTTCACCATGTTGGCTTAAATCTAGGCCCATGCGTTCATCATCGGATTCAACACGAATACCAATGGCCAAATCAATGACTTTTAAGATGATGAATGTCAGAGTTGCTGAATAAGCAATGGTTGCCAATACCCCTTCAACTTGTATCCATAATTGATGCAGTACATCGGTTGGCGCTTTGTCACCCATAATAAATGGGCTAGCAAAAAATGCCGTTAAGATTGCACCGACAATACCACCGACCCCATGTAGACCAAAAGCATCTAAAGAATCATCGGCTTTTAAGGCGCGTTTCAGTGCTGTAATGCCCCAGAAACAGACCACACCACCAATTAAGCCCATTGCCATTGCACCGCCAACAGTCACAAAACCAGCTGCAGGTGTAATCACCACCAAACCAGCAACTGCACCCGATGCACCGCCTAACACGGATGATTTACCACGGACTACTTTTTCAGTAATGAGCCAAGCCACTGCAGCAGCCGCGGCCGCAACTTGCGTGACCACTAAAGCATAACCTGCTGAACCGTTCGCACCCAACGCTGAACCGCCATTAAATCCGAACCAGCCGACCCACACTAAGCTTGCACCAATCACAGTCAGTGCCAAGTTATGCGGTGCCATAGACTCACGACCCAAGCCCATACGTTTACCCAACATATAAGCAGCCACTAAGCCTGCCACACCCGAGTTAATATGAACTACAGTACCGCCAGCAAAGTCTAATGCGCCATCTTGACCTAACCAACCGCCACCCCATACCCAGTG
This sequence comes from Acinetobacter celticus, assembly GCF_001707755.1. Classification (GTDB taxonomy): domain Bacteria; phylum Pseudomonadota; class Gammaproteobacteria; order Pseudomonadales; family Moraxellaceae; genus Acinetobacter; species Acinetobacter celticus. The sequence continues at coordinate 178,092 of NZ_MBDL01000012.1, forward strand.
CGTGATTGGTACATACACAACTACTGACCATATCGTAATAAAGGCAATAAATGCACCGAATTTCATCCGCTCAGCAATCGAACCGGTAATAATGGCAACGGTAATGATGGCAAAGGTCATTTGGAAAATAACAAAGAGAATTTCAGGAATAGTGCCTGTTAAGGCATCGGTGGTAATGCCTGACAACATGACCTTATCTAGACCACCAATAAATGCATTACCTTCACCAAAGGCCAACGTATAACCAATCACGACCCATGTAATACTGACAATTGCGGCAGCAACAAAGCTATGGGCCATCGTACTTAAAACGTTTTTCTTACGAACCATACCGCCATAGAACAAGGCTAAACCGGGAATGGTCATTAACAAAACCAATGCTGTAGATACTAAAATCCACGCAGTATCACCTGTGTCTAATTTTGGTTTTTCTGTAGTAGGTTCTGGTGCTATGGCAACTGCTGTTGCTGGATCTGTTAAAACAGCTTGATCGACCACGGTCACTGCTGTGACTTCTGAGGAGGCTGGCGCTGTTACGGCTTCTTCAGCCCAAGTAACAGAACCGCCTAAGAGTGCGCCAGATAAACTAAGCGCAAGTAGCATTTTTTTCATTCGTATCCCCCAACCTCGTTTTCTGAGTTATTAGATACTCAGCAAACTTCGTGCCATGTATTAAACAGCGTCGGCACCTGTTTCACCTGTACGAATACGGATGACTTGTTCTAAATTAGTGACAAAAATTTTGCCATCACCAATTTTTCCTGTACTTGCAACACGAGTAATAGATTCAATTACAGATTCAACCATTTCATCACTAATGGCGATTTCAATTTTAACTTTCGGTAAGAAATCAACGACATATTCTGCGCCGCGATAAAGTTCTGTATGGCCTTTTTGACGACCAAAACCTTTAACTTCTGTTACGGTGATCCCTTGAACACCAATTTCAGAGAGTGCTTCACGCACGTCATCTAATTTAAAGGGTTTTACAATTGCAGTTACGAGCTTCATGTTTGCTTTCCTTCGGCTTCTTTCACCTGTAAGGTTTTATGTTCAATTTTCATGCCAAAGTTGCTAAGGTCGGGGGAAATTAACCACATTCAGCATGAATTTTATTTATAACCTATTTTATACCTCGAATGCTGTTTTGACAGTGAAAAATTAGACATATTTATGATAAAAAATACGATTTTAACCATAGAAAGCCTCTATACTTTTATTTCGAATACCATCGGCTTTGATAGCGAATGTTACACTGCCAGTTTATCTGCACCAGACGGACATAAAAATGATTGAAACTTTACTGCAAGCAATTTTGGAACAGGTTGATCAACCTAAAAAAGACATAGAAAACAACTTACGTGCCTTATTAAATGAGGCTGTGAGCAAAATGGATTTGGTTTCTAAAGATGAAATAGAACGCCAACGCACTGCGCTGAACAATGCCAATTTGCGCTTAAATGAGCTCCTTAAACTTGTTGAAGCACTTGAATTAAAAATCCAGAATAAAAAATAAGCACCTATTTAGTGCAGCATAAGACGCATAACGATTAAAAAAAGCGCATCATAACGGAACAATAATATGTCTTTTGCCAAAATTTATACCCGAGGACTGCTCGGTTTACACGCCCCCTTAATTGAAGTTGAGGTTCACCTAAGCCAAGGCTTACCCTCTTTAACCATTGTCGGTCTAGCAGAAGCTGCGGTGCGTGAAAGTAAAGACCGCGTCAGGTCTGCCATTATTAACAGTGGTTTTCAATTTCCAACCAAACGCCTAACCATTAATCTTGCACCCGCAGACTTACCTAAAGATGGCTCTAGACTCGATTTACCCATTGCTTTGGGAATCTTAATTGCATCCGGACAACTGCCAGAAAATGCAGTAGAACAGCTAGAATTTATAGGCGAACTGGCACTGGATGGTCATTTACGTCCTACAACAGGGACTTTAAGCATTGCCATTGCTTGCCAACATGCACAGCACCAACTCATTTTGCCTGAACAAAATGCCCAAGAAGCCTCGCAACTTCCCAATTTTAAAGTCTTCGCTGCACAACATTTAAAAGATGTCTGCAACCATTTAAACCAAACAGCAGTCCTGCCCCAATATGCATCTAAAAATCATTTCGATTTATCCAATTGCAAATTTGATTTGGTCGATGTAAAAGGGCAGCTCCGCCCACGACGGGCGCTCGAAATTGCAGCAGCGGGTGGTCATTCCCTGTTGTTCAGAGGCCCTCCGGGTACAGGAAAAACATTGTTGGCTTCACGGCTTTCAGGGATTTTACCGCCCCTAAATATGCAAGAAAATTTGGAAGTTGCCAGTATTTATTCTATTGCGAGTGCAAAACATGATTTTGGACAGCGCCCATTTCGGGCACCGCACCATACCGCATCGGCTATAGCCTTGGTCGGAGGTGGGTCAAACCCCAAACCCGGAGAAATTACACTGGCGCATTTAGGGGTACTTTTTTTAGATGAACTGCCTGAGTTTGATCGAAAAGTATTAGAGGTTTTACGTCAACCCTTAGAAGCCAAAGAAATTGTGATTTCACGTGCATCTCGGCAAATGACCTTTCCTGCTAATTTTCAATTAATTGCCGCCATGAACCCCTGCCCGTGTGGTTATGCATTCAATCAAGATAGCCGTTGCCAATGTTCACCCGATGCCATTAAACGCTATCAAAATCGAATTTCGGGGCCACTATTAGATCGCATAGACTTACATATTGATGTACCACCCCTGCAAGCGCATGAGTTACAGGATACACAGCCCGTCGAAGCATCTGCGGTTGTACGTGAACGGGTACGACAAGCCTATGAGCTACAAATCAATCGTCAAAATATGCCAAATATGGCTTTAAGCCCCAAGCAACTCGAACACTATGCCTGTTTAGACAGCACTGCACAAAATATGATGAATCTGGCACAGCAACGTTTAAATTTATCTGCTCGTGCCTATCATCGAGTGTTACGTGTTGCCCGTACTATCGCCGATTTGGCACAGTCGGAAAGCATTCAAAATCAACATCTTTCCGAAGCACTTTCTTACCGCGGACAAATGTCATAGTTCAATACTTTATATTTTAATCACACATAAAAAAGCCCTAAATTCTTAAAAATTAGGGCTTTTACTTATGATCTAAAATTAGAAAGTTTTGCTTAAGGTAAAGACTGCACCCGTTTCAACTGCACGTGAAGTTGCATCATAAGCGCCGTCTGTATCCATATTGGTACCGATGGCTGCCAATTCGGCGGTCGCACCAGAAATAGACTTAAAGCCGTAAGTGACCCCTACTTTCCAGTCCATATAGTGATCATCGCTGTTAAATGCGTATTTATTTTTATCATCCACCACGGTATAGCCAAGGCCTGCTACACCACCAAAACCCGATGCGCCAAATGGCATTGAATAGCCTGCATTGACGTTCCAGCTACTGGTATCCGCTGCGACATAGTTATTGGTATAGTTAATATTGGTCAATAGGCTATCACCAGATGTGACTACATTGGCAAACGTTAATTTACCGTATAATTCCGCCCAGTTCAGATCACTTGCGCTTGGGTAGTTGTAATACACCACACCCACATCTAAAATTGGCTTGCTACTAAAGTTTTCCAACGTGGTTGCATAACCCAAAGATGGGTCTAATTCTAGGCTTGGCGTGCCTGAACCGAAGTTCACATTAGACCCCCAAAGACCAAAATATAGACCTGATTTATGTGACAAGGTAAAACCTGCTTGTACTGCTGGATCATTTTGCGTTTGTGTCACACCACGGAAACGGTAATCTGTCGTAACGGCGACACTACCGCCAAACGATAAACCAAAAGGTAATGCAGGTGCATCCTCAGCAAATGCCGCACCAGAAGTTACAGTAAATGCAGTCACGGCCAATAATTTTTTTAACATTTTGGGTTCCCCAGCAGATTTTTTATAAACTCACTAGGACTTAGCAAAGGCTGTGCCAGTTTTTTAAAATGAATAAGGCTGGAGCGCAGAACCATCTCAGAAACAAAACGGGTTCTATCAAATGTATACATACATAAACCTTTTAAACCAATCATCAAGTTCAGCAGTATCAGTGGTTTATGCGTAAATTTTCTATTTCACTTTTGCCAAAAAACGTAAAAATCATATAAACTCTCCATATTAATACCTTGATCTGAAATTGCGTTCATTCAATACATTTGCTTGTCTCGTCAAGCATTGAAGTTTAGATTTAGTCAGATCAAGATTCATATTGACTTACATCACGCCTCTTTTTAAGGCTAATTTTCAATCAAATGATTATCCTATGCCTAAAAAAAGTGCATAAATTTACTTTATGCACTTTGTCTTTCAAGCTAAAAAATTTGCATCTAAAAACTATAATTTAAGCCAATCACAGTCTGATCTTCAAAAGATTCACCCATTCGGTTTTTACCGCCCCAAACATAATCGAATGCAAGTTCTACACCTGTATTGCCCAGTGCCTTCGTTAGTCCTAAACGTGCTTCTGAAAAAGTACTCTTTTTAACCGTTTGCACCACAGCATTATCACCATGGTCATTGTAAATAGAGGCCCCTATAGCCGTTTTTAAAGTGAAGTCTTGAGGTAAGGCATAGTCATAACCTGCACTTAGATAGACATCCCCTGCATTTCCGTAACTTACATCGGCCAACAAAACCGCCAAGCCTAAATTTAGATTTTTATAATTTAAGCTATTCGATACATCAAAACCTGTCGTTCGACGTTTTTCGGTACGATCTTCGCTATAAACAGATCCACCATTTTGATAGACATAACTGGTAATTTTTGTTTCATAGCTCCAATCTGCATTAATTTTACGACCATAGCCCAGATAAAAATCATGTTCAAAACCTGAATGATGACTGTCGTCTGTCGCGTCGTAATCTAAAGTAGATCCCCAATAACCCGCCAAAAAACCACGCGGATGTGCATATTCTAAACCGGCTTGGAGTGCTACATCATCATTCTCTACACCACCACGATAGATGTACTTATTCACAATTGAGGCACTACCTGTGAGTTCGCCAGCGCCAAGTGGATGAACCTCATCTGCAAAAGTCGGCAGTGAAACGAACGTCAATAATAACGCGATGGTCTTAGCTGAAAGATCATGCATGCATGTGCCCCTTTTCATATCTACAAGAGATACTATTCATAAATTTTAAGGGGGCCGATTCTAATATTTTTTAATATCTTTAGGTAAAATAACCACCAACTTATGTCTATTTTTATTTGTAGATGCACATAAATACACCACACCTCATATTAATAGATAGTTCACTTAATGTGTGACTCAATATAAACATCAATACCTATGGCTATTTTTGATTATGTTCTGCAATGCATTTGTCGCTCAATTTTATTCATACGGTGAAAAATTTTTACTCTTTTTAATAACAACACAATATTTGTATCAGTATTAAGCGTTATTAACGATATCAACTTAGGCCTTCAACTCTTTACAAGAAAGAAGCAATGGCTTAAAAAACCCTCCAAAGCCTTTTACTGCACAGATATTGAACAATTAGAAATATCCAAAAATCATGTTTTTTATTTTTAGCATCAATAGAAAATACCGCTTAGTCTTTTTATATAAAATATGTTTTTGTTTTTACTAAAATTTAATTTTTTTTTGAAATTTAAAAAGCATGTATGTAAAAAATTACTGATGTTCTTTATCTGAAAAATGCATAACTTTAGTGTAATAACGTCAATAAAAACGATTTTTTTTGGATGAATACTTATACAATCGAACAACTATTTAACTATATCTTTTTGCATAAGGCTTACTCCCAATGCTCAAATCAAAACAACTCACATTAGCGTTACTGATTAACGCAACTTTAATCTCAACTGCATTTGCAAGTGAACAAAGCGAATCTAAAGGCTTTGTAGAAGATGCTGAAGGCACTGTATTATTCCGTACCGGATACATTAATCGTGACAAAAAAGCACTCGGTGTAAAAGATCAAAGCTCTGCAGCTCAATCTGCAATTTTTGATTTAGAGTCTGGCTATACAAAAGGTGTGGTTGGCTTTGGTGTCGGTGTTGTAGGCGATGCGTCTTTCAAACTTGGCGCCAACAAAAATGCCAGCAACAACATGATTCCACGTGAAACAGGTCTAAATAGCCAAGGCGAATTAGCAAAACAAGCTGGTGATACTTATGACCATTGGGCACGTGGTGGCGCAAATATCAAAGCACGTATTTCAAATACTGAAGTGCGTTACGGTACACAAGTTTTAGACTTACCTGTTCTTGCTAGCAACACGGGTCGTATGGTTCCAGAATACTTTGAAGGTGTTTTAGTGACAAGCCGTGAAATTAATGGCTTGGAACTCACCGCGGGTAAATTTACTAAAAACCAAATGTCTGACCAAATCAACACCGATGGCAATGAATTAGACCGCGCAGTGGTTTGGGGTGCAAAATACAAATTGAGCGATGCCTTCAATGCATCTTACTTTGGCTTAGACAGCAAAAATAAATTAGACCGTCATTATCTTAATGCCAACTACAAGCAAGCTTTGGCAAACGGTAGCACATTGACTTATGACTTCAGTGGTTACCATACCGAATGGGACAAAGACGCCTCTACTTATTCATCAACACTTGGCAATGAAAATGTTGATGGCCGTAGCAATAATATTTGGGCAGTTTCAGGCGCTTATAACCAAGGCCCGCACAATATCATGTTGGCTTACCAACAAAATACGGGCAACACTGGTTACGACTACAACGTTAATGCGGATGGTTTCCAAAGTATTTACCTGCCTAACTCATATTTATCTGACTTTATTGGTAACCATGAAAAATCGGTACAAGTGCAGTACAACTTAGACTTCAGCACATTAGGCGTAGCGGGTTTAAATTGGACCACTGCTTATGTTTATGGCTGGGATATTAAAGCAGTCAAAAATGGTGTTCTTCTAAGCGACGACAACCAAGAACGTGAATTCTTTAACCAAGTGAAATATACCGTTCAAAGCGGTTTTGCCAAAGATGCCAGTCTACGTGTGCGTAATTCATATTACCGTACAAGTAATGACTACAACAAAACGTATATTGGTGACACCAATGAATGGCGCATTTTCTTAGATATTCCAGTGAAATTATTTTAATTTCATCGCATATTAAAGAACATAAAAAAACCTGCACATTGTGCAGGTTTTTTTATGACTCAACTTTGCAATCAAAGTTTAGTCATATCTCACTTCAATTATTTGTTTGCTTCTTTATAAGCTTCAATTGAGCTTAAAACTTCTTGCTTAGCAACTTCAGAACCTTCCCAGCCACTGAGTTTTACCCACTTGCCAGCTTCAAGGTCTTTATAATGAGCAAAGAAGTGTTCAACTTGTTTGATCAAAAGTTCTGGAAGATCGGTATATTCTTTAACGTCTTTGTAAAGTGGCGTTAATTTGTCATGTGGCACTGCGATTAATTTCGCATCGATACCGCCATCATCTTCCATATTCAATTTGCCGACAGGGCGACAACGAATTACAGAACCCGGTTCAACTGGGTACGGTGTTACAACCAATACGTCTAACGGGTCACCATCCAAAGATAACGTATTTGGAACATAACCATAGTTTGCTGGGTAGAACATTGCTGTACCCATAAAACGGTCTACAAATAATGCGTCAGAATCTTTATCAATTTCGTATTTAATTGGTGCTGCATTTGCAGGAATTTCAATAATAACATAGATGTCATTTGGTGCATCTTTACCCGCAGGGATATTGCTGTAGCTCATAGCATTGCTCTTTAACTGGTGAAATCTTTTAGACCGCCACAATTATAACGGTTTTTGTCGGCTTTTTTTTGATTTTGCATTTCTGCATCAATATTTTCGTCTAAATATAAACAGTAGCTTAAACAATTTTAATAATCAGCAGTAACAAGCATACTGGACAAAGCATTGATAAAGTCCAGATAATTGAACGTAAAGTCGCCCAATTGGCCAAATAACAAATGCCGTAAATAATACGCAAAATCAAATAGGCGATACCCAAAGTCATAATAAAGCTTTGAGGAATCACCATGTATTCAGCCATTAATACCGCAGCAATAAATAAAGGTAAGCTCTCGAAACTATTCTGCTGCACCGCATTGGCACGACTGGCCAAGCCTGTGGTATTGGCTAAAAAACGTCTGGGATTTTGATTATCTTTCGCGCTAAAGCCCGATGCCTTTTTTGCAATCAAGGTGAAAACATAAGGCAATAAGCAAGCGCCTAAAATGAGATAGATGATCCCACTTATGCTCTGCATATTTTTTCTCTATAAAAATTTATCACACATCATAGCATGGCAATTCATCAATAAATTTTGTTAAATAGAGCGTGTTTTTATTAATTGTGTATATAGGTCCAATATGGTCAGTCCAGATCAAAAAGTCATGCTCGATGTTTTGGAAAAGCAGCGCCAAAATCAGCTTCAAGTTGACCGCGTTTTGAAAATTGTGATGCCAGTGACCGCTTTTTTACTGACTGTGATCTGCGCCAACATGAATATTTGGTCAACTATTTTAACCTTTGTCATGTTGTGGGTCGCATTCTATGCCGTGGGCATTAAGCAATGGCCTTTATGGCACTGGGTGATCGCCCTTTTAGTTTACTGTCTTATTGATAATGTTCTTAGCCATGGCACATTTAAACAAAACCAATTTAGTTTGCAATTTGGTGCAATGTTTATCTTTTTGGGTATTTTTGGTGTTGGTCGCCGATACTTCGACCGTTGGTTAATGACAAAATAAACCGCATAAAAAAAGCGCCTTTAGGCGCTTTTTTTATGCTTAAAATTATACGGGTTTACGTAAATCTTTACGTAAAATTTTACCCACATTCGATTTTGGCAATTCATCCATAAATTCAACATAACGTGGACGTTTGTAGCCTGTTAGGTTTTCTTTTGCAAAGGCCAAAACTTCTTCTGTTGTTAGAGATGGGTCTTTCTTCACCACAAACAGTTTTGGTACTTCACCTGATTTTTCATCAGGAACACCAATGGCCGCAACTTCAAGCACTTTAGGATGCTGTGAAATCACTTCTTCAATTTCAGAAGGGTAAACGTTAAATCCAGACACCAAAATCATGTCCTTTTTACGGTCGACAATTTTAATATAACCGCGTGCATCCATCACACCAATGTCGCCTGTACGGAAGAAACCATGGGTCATAACTTTATCCGTTTCATCTGGACGGTTCCAATACCCTTTCATGACTTGTGGGCCACGAATTGAAATTTCGCCCTGCTCACCCAATGCAACATCATTGCCATCATCATCTAAAATAGCCACATCAGTTAATGGCAATGGAATACCAATTGTGCCACTGAATTCCATTGATGCAGGTGGGTTTGCAGTCGCCACAGGTGAAGTTTCAGACAAGCCATAACCTTCAATAATATTGGTGCCTGTAACTTTTTTCCATGCTTCAGCTGTAGATGGAAGCACGGCCATACCGCCACCCATCGCCATCTTCATTTTGCTGTGATCAAGCTGTTTAAACTCTTCGTTGTTCACCAACGCATTAAACAAAGTATTCACGGCTGGGAAGAACGTCGGCTGATATTTGCGCAATTCTTTAATCACAGCAGGAAGGTCGCGCGGGTTTGGAATTAATACGTTGGCTTGACCTTTGTACATGCCATACAACGCACACACCATAAATGCAAAGATATGATACAACGGCAATGCACAGAAGATACGGTCGTCAGGCTGACCATCCTGCTGGCCAAATTTACTTTGGAAAATACCGTCGCACTGCAACATGTTGGCAACTAAGTTACGATGCGTTAATTCTGCACCTTTCGAAACACCTGTTGTACCGCCGGTGTACTGAAGTACAGCGGTATCGCTTAATGTTAAGTTCGGACGTTTATAATTGCTGGCACTCACTTTAGACATGGCCGCATTAAAACGGATATGACCTGGAATGTTCCACGCAGGAATTTGCTTACGTACTGAACGCAACACAAAGTTCACTAAAGTACCTTTTAGCGTCCCAAGCATGTCACCAACTGAAGCAACCACAACATGCTTCACTGGCGTTTTACCCAAAATTGCTTGATAAACTGAAGCAAAGTTTTCAACAATCACCAGTACTTCTGCACCAGAGTCATTTAACTGATGCTCAAGTTCACGTGAAGTATATAGTGGGTTCACGTTCACAAGCACTAAGCCTGCACGGAAGACACCCAATGCCACGACAGGATATTGAAGAACGTTAGGCATCATGACCGCAACACGCGAACCTTTTGCCAAACCTAAACTTTGTAAATAAGTTGCGAATTTACGGCTAGCTTCATCCAACTCACTAAAAGACAAAACTTTATCCATAAAGATAAAGGCATCACGTGAGCCAAATTTTTGGAAATTGCGCTCAAAAATATCAATAAGTGAGGTATTTTCTGGCGGTAATTCTACAGTTTCTGGAATACCCGTTTTTTGATATTCTGCGAACCAAATTTTTTCCATAACGCCCAATTCTCCTGTCCTAATCCTTAATAATTTAACTGTTTCTTCTCAATATTAAGCCACTCATTATTTAACTTGTTTGAGCTTAATATTGCATCCATTTCACGAATACTTTGCATATATAACGTATTTCGATCTATGGATGCTAGTATTATCTTTGAATCAACAGTTTATTTGCTTTTTGATACCCACGCGGTAGCGTTAGCCCTTTCGATGCACGCTTACCGATATATTTCTGCAGATCATCGCCTTTTAACTTTAATTGTTGCTGACCTGCAACCACTTGAATTACATCATCTAAAGTTAAAGTTAGCATGGATACAATTTGATCTTTAGCTTCAAGTTGTATCAATTTATTACCTTTACCTTTATTCAAAACTGGTAATTCAGCCAAATCAATCACCAACAACCGTCCTGCTGAACTAAGCAAGGCAAGATGCGTTGCCTGTTCAATTCTCTGTAAATTCAATGGCTGCGCATCATCTGACAATGACAAGAAGGCTTTACCTGCTTTAGCGTTGGTATCCAATTGCTTGGCTTGAGTTTTAAAGCCATAGCCTTTGTTGCTAATGGCCAAAAGCTCTGCATCGTCTTCAGCAATGAATACTTGTTTAAAACCAACCCCACTGGCTGGTGAAAGTTTTGAACTGAGTGGCTCACCTAAACCGCGCGCCGAAGGTAAGCTATTAATGGCCAAAGCATAACTGCGCCCTGCCTCATCTAATACATATACCCGCTGATTGGACTTACCCAAGGCATGACTTAAATACTGATCACCCGCACGGAAGTTCACATTTTCAGCATCGACATCATGACCTTTGGCTGAACGAATCCAACCTGCTTCCGACAAGACCACTGTTACAAGGTCTACTGGTAGCATATCTTGTTCATTAATGGCTTGCGCATCATCACGTTTTACCATTGGCGAACGACGATCATCGCCAAATTTTTTGGCATCTTCTTTTAATTCACCAATAATCAGATTTTTCAGCGATTCAGGGTTCGCCAATTGTTCACGAATAATGGCAGCTTTTGCTTCCAATTCTTCTTGTTCACGGCGCATTTCCATTTCTTCAAGTTTTGCCAAATGGCGTAACTTAAGTTCTAAAATGGCTTCGGCTTGAATTTCATCAATCTCAAAGCGCGACATCAACACGGGTTTTGGCTGATCTTCTTCACGAATAATTTTGATGACTTCGTCAATATTTAAAAATGCGATGATTAAACCGCCCAAAATATGCAGACGTTTTTCAATTTTATTTAAATGATATTGCAGACGACGCGTCACAGTATTTTTACGAATTTCAATCCATTCTAATAAAATACGACGGATTGATTTCACTTGCGGACGGCTATCTGCACCAATCATGTTCATATTGACACGATAGCTTGATTCTAAATCAGTGGTGGCAAATAAATGGCTCATCACCGCTTCAGCATCAATACGGTTTGAACGTAATACAATAACCAAGCGCGTCGGGTTTCTATGGTCTGATTCATCGCGTAAATCGCTGACCAATGGCAATTTTTTGGCCTGCATTTGGTCTGCAATTTGGGTAATGACTTTTGAACCTGAAACTTGATACGGTAAATCTGTAATCACAATTTCATTTTTTTCAATGGTATAAACTGCACGGGTGCGATAACTGCCTCGACCCGTAATTTGAATTTTAAGCAGTTCTTCAGGTGCAGTAATAATTTCAGCTTTGGTAGGCAAGTCTGGGGCTGGAATATACTCCGCAACTTTTTCATCGCTTAAATTCGGGTTACGAATAAGCGCAATGGTGCCTTTAATTACTTCACGTAAATTGTGGGGCGGAATATCGGTCGCCATACCCACCGCAATACCCGTGGTACCATTTAATAAAATATTCGGCACCCGTGCAGGCAAATTGACTGGTTCTTTCATTGAACCATCAAAGTTGTCCTGCCAGTCACACGTGCCCTGTCCAAGTTCGGACAGAAGCAGGTCGCTATATGCAGATAATTTGGCTTCGGTATAACGCATGGCGGCGAAGGACTTCGGATCATCGGGTGAACCCCAGTTGCCCTGACCTTCAATAAAGGGGTAACGGTAGCTAAACGGTTGAGCCATCAACACCATGGCTTCATAGCAGGCAGAATCCCCATGTGGATGGTATTTACCCAATACGTCACCCACGGTACGCGCAGATTTTTTTGGCTTACCCGTCGGTTTTAAGCCCAATTCACTCATGGCATATACAATGCGACGTTGAACGGGTTTTAAGCCATCACTAATATGCGGTAAAGCGCGATCCATAATCACGTACATGGCGTAATTCAGGTAAGCTTGTTCGGTAAATTCCGCTACGGAACGGTTTTCTGTCGCATGATGCGCAAGGCTTGTCATAACAACCTGTAATCCTAATTAATTTGTTTTTGTATCTGGGTTCTTATGCTATGTCGCAGGGTCTAACGACACAAGAGCCAGCGCGTGACTCAACGACAATTTGCGTCTTTAGATGTTTCTAATGTCGTAAAATTATCCATTTTTTAGAAAATGAGCAACTGATAATTTTTATTTAAAATGCTTCATGCAAAATTGATGAATATTTTTTCTGCGCTTTTTAATGTGCCTAAAGTTAAACACGGCTGAAAATTCGTCTTCATCACCAACACATTCAGCTCAGAAATGAAGAAATCTCAAACATAAAAAAAGCACTGCCATACTTTGACATGACAGTGCTTTAACACCATTTTTATTTTATAAGCCCAGCGACTCCAGCGTTTTACCTTTGGTTTCTTCCCCTAAAACCACAATCACAAAAGCCACAGCCAACAATACGGCGGTAAACATACTAAAGACATAGCTAAAGCCATTCTCCATCACCATCATATGGGTTACAGCCAAAGGTGCAACAATGCCTCCAATACGGCCTACAGCAGCTGCCCAACCCGAACCAAAGGCACGAATATTGGCCGGATATTGTTCTGGGGTATAGGTATATAAAACGCCCCAAGCACCCAAATTAAAGAAAGACATCATGCAACCCCACAGCATAATCATGCTGACGGTTTGTGACTGTCCAAACATATAAGCCGACACCGCACACATGCCAATAAAGCCCGCCAAAGTGGCTTTACGGCCCAATTTTTCCACCAACCATGCCGCCACAATATAACCCGGTAATTGTGCCAAAATCATAATCAAAACATATTCAAAGGACTGCACAATGGTATAGCCCTGTTTAACCAACAAGCTGGGCAACCATGTGAAAATGCCATAATACGAATACACAATACCAAACCAAATGAGCCAAAGCATTAAAGTACGGCGTGCAAAAACACCTGACCACAATTGTTTGAATGAGGTATTTTGCTGTTCGGCTACAGGTTTAACTTGAAAAATTTCAATAACTTCTACACCGCACTGGGCTTCAATTTTTTTCACCAAAGCATGCGCTTCTTCATAGCGACCACGGTTAATTAAATAAGGAATAGATTCAGGCACCATTTTCCAAATCACAATCGCGTACAACGCAGGCAACCCACCCACTAAAAAAGCAGCATGCCAGTCATAATGCGGAATCACAAAATAAGAAATTAGCGCAGCACACAGCCAACCCAAGCCCCAAAAACTTTCCAATAAAACAATAAAGCGTCCACGGACATGTGCAGGAATATATTCACTAACCAAGGTCACAGCCACAGGCAATTGCCCACCTAGACCCAACCCCACCACAAAACGAAAAGCCAGCAACCAGGTTAAATTCGGTGCAAAAGCACAGGCTGCAGTAGCAACACTATAAATAACCAAGGTAGAAGCAAATACTGTTTTACGACCAATGCGATCTGCCAAAGCACCAGAACACACCGCACCAATCGCCATGCCGACAAAACCAATCGACACCACCCAGCCTTTTTCAGCAGGACTCATGGCCCAGTCTTCTGCCATTTGTGCCAAAATAAAGGAGATTAATCCTGTATCCATAGCATCAAACATCCAGCCCAGTCCAATGACCCAAAGCAAGGTGTAATGAAACTTACCAATCGGCAAGCGCTGTATTCGTGAGACTAAGTCCATATCAAGATCTCTGAGGAGGTGAAAGGTAAGATGCTGCTTTCACAACAGGATTGATGATTTTGCTATTTTTATAAGAACAATAAAGCCAATCACCGAAGCAAGGTTCGGTGATTATTGTGGATATTAAGAAGAATCTTTAGAGGATGCCGATTGTTCATCATCATCTTTATAAATGAACTTCGGCATTTCTAAGCCAAAGTAAATAGCAATACAACGGAGTGCAAAGCCAAAAACCAAAGTTGAAATGACCGTGATTTCTAGAGACACACCGCCATTAATACAGAACCAGTAAAAAATAACCGCAACAAAAGAAATAGATGCGTACAGTTCACGGCGGAATACCAACGGCACATCATTACACAAAATATCGCGCAAGATCCCGCCTGACACACCTGTTAAAACCCCCGCAACAGCCGAAACCACAAAACCGTGACCCATTTGTAAGGCAATTTGACAGCCAATAATGGTAAAGCCAATTAAGCCCAAGGCATCCAAAAGTAAAAAAATAGAATGGAGCTGCTTCATCCATTTGGCAATTAAAATGGTGACAAAGGCGGCGCAACAGGTCAGCACTAAATATTCAGGATGTTTGACCCAAGTTAAAGGATAATGACCCAGTAAGACATCACGAACTGAGCCACCTCCCAAAGCGGTTACACAAGCAATTAAGATTACACCGAACCAGTCCATGCTACGACGGCCCGCGGACAACGCACCTGTCATCGCCTCTGCCGTAATCGCAATAATATAAATAACGGTAAGCAGCATCGCCCTTCTTCCACTGAGGGTTTGAGATGCGCGCTATTTTAAGCCATCTTCAGAAAAAAACTACAAATATTGCGCACAGCATTGTTTAAATTTTTTACCAGAACCGCAAATACAGGGCTGTTTCAGAGTCATGTGCAGGTCTGTGGTCGGGTCTAAAAAATACCAAAGTTCATGATGTTTTACAAAATGTGAAATTTCATGATGTTCCTGTGCCTGTTGACCATCATGATAGTGCGCTTTAAATTCCACTTGTGCATGGGTTTTGTCCAACTTTTCATTGGACTGCACAATTTCCAACTTCAGCCATTGATTTGACTTGCTCCAATTGGCAATGGCGACCATGTCTAAAGCAGATTGTTGACCGACAGCTGTGGTTTTCTGAATGTAATCCATTTCATGCTGCGCAAAAGCACTATAGCGTGAACGCATAAGTTGAGTTGCTGTTAGTGCTTTGGCCTGCCCCAAATGTAAGGGCTGACAACACTGGGCATAGGTGCCTTGTCCGCATGGACATTGAGTTTCTGACATAAAGCTCTCGAAATAAAAAATAGCCCGTAGAACGGGCTATTTTAACTAAAATTTGTTTGAATTTAGCACTTAGGGTTAATCGCGATGGCTGTTATTGGCAATAGACCTAACATGGACTTTTTCAATTTTATGTCCATCCATGGTCACCACTTCAAAGACATGACCATCTGCCGTGAGTTTGGCACCACTTTCGGGTAAACGACCTAAATGGAACAAAATATAGCCTGAAAGCGTTGAATACTGTTCCGATTCATCCACCAAGTTGCGACCGAGAAGCAAAGACACATGACGAATATCAGTCGAACCTTCAAGCATCAAGGTGCCGTCTTCTAGGCTTTCTGCTGTATTTTCCAGTTCATCTTCATCAGGAAATTCACCTGCAATGGCTTCAAGCACATCAATAGGCGTTGCAATACCTTCAATTGAACCGTATTCATTCAGTACCAACGCCATTTGCAACGGCGCTTGGCGTAGTTGTTCCATCACCATCAGCACTTGCGCATTTTCATGCACAATGACAGGTTCACGCAGATGCTTTTCAAAATTCAATACACCTGTTTCAATGTATTCATTCATGACTTTATGCGTCAGGACTACACCTGCAATGTTGTCCAATTCACCACGGGCAATAATTAACCGCGAATGAGTCATACTTAACAATTGGTGCTTGATGGACGCTTCGTCTTCTTCTAAATCAATCCATTCCAATTCAGGACGTGGCGTCATCACCGATTTCACAGGGCGCTCAGACAACCCCAATACGCCTTGAACCATGACACTGTGATACACACCATTGTCTTCATCAAAAATATCATCGGCAAATGCACGGGTCGCTAACACATCTTCTTGTTTATTTTCATGATTTTCCGATAAGCTTTTGCCACCCAACATACGCATGACAGCAGAAGCGGTACGGTAGCGTAAATCGGTGGTGGTGACAGTTTTTTCCTGATTGTGGCGCATAGTTTGGTTCAAGAATTCAATCAGCACAGAGAAACCAATCGCGGCGTATAAATAACCTTTTGGAATGTGATAACCAAAGCCTTCGACCACCAGTGAGAAACCTATCATCATCAAGAAACATAGGCACAAAATGACCACAGTCGGATGACGGTTGACGAAATGCATCAACGGTTTCGACACCCACAGCATAATACCGACCGCGATTACAACCGCAATCATCATCACAGGTAAATGTTTCACCATGCCCACAGCAGTAATCACGCTGTCTAAAGAGAATACTGCATCCAGTACCACAATCTGAATAATGACCATCCAGAAGGTGGCATGCACAGGGTTTTCTTCTTTGAGGATCGGTTTGTGTTCCAAACGCTCACGTAATTCCATGGTGCCTTTAAACAATAAGAACACACCACCAAATAGTAGAATTAAATCTCGCCCTGAGAAAGGATGATCAAATACTTGGAACAATGGATTGGTCAGCGTCATCACCCATGCGATAGACGCCAAGAGAACCAAGCGCATACACAGCGCCAGTAGCAAGCCGACAATACGCGCGGTATTGCGTTGCTCTGGTGGTAATTTTTCCGCCAAAATGGCGATAAAAACCAGGTTATCAATACCCAGAACAATTTCTAAAATAACTAAGGTTAAAAGACCGACCCAAGCCGATGGATCAGACATCCACTCAAAGATCATGTGTTTATCTCCTGAGTATGATGCAGGCTTGCAGCGTTTTTGGAATTATTCAAATCAGATAAAGTGCGTGCGCAGACGCTAACAATATTGATGTCTAAGGAATGTATTTGTGCGGAGCGACAACAACCACTGCCCATGATGATTCATTTATTAAAAAACAGAAATTAAGTATAACAAGCTGTGTCAGAATTTCATCTTTTTTTACATTCAGGCTTATGCTGCGTTGCCTGCTTAAACAACGCGCCCTCTCTTTCCACGCTCATTTGGTCATATTTCGACGTTAGGCTAGAGCGATAAAAAATAAAGTGCTAAGGTGAATAAAACGAGATGAATAGCGTATTAACAATGACAAAACACTTGAATAGTCACTCTCCTAAAACCACACAACCTTTAATCGCTCTATATTGTGGCTCACGCTCAGGGAACAATCCCATTTATCAAGAAAAAGCTGTTGCACTGGCCAAAGGCATTGCAGTTGCAGGTTTTGGTTTAGTCTATGGCGGGGCCAGTATTGGTCTAATGGGTCAAGTCGCCAATGCCGTGGTCGAAAATGGGGGCGAAGCTGTGGGGGTAATTCCAGAATTTATGTTGGATTATGAAATTGCGCATCATGGCCTGACCGAACTACACGTAGTGCGAACCATGCATGAGCGCAAAGCCCTCATGGCGGAGCGTGCCAGTGCCTTTGTTGCCTTACCGGGTGGTTTAGGTACCTTTGAAGAAATCTTAGAAATTGCCACATGGGGACAATTAAATCAGCACCAAAAACCCATGATTTTGTATAACGTGAATGGATTCTATGACTCATTAATTGCACAACTCGATCATGCCGTACAAGAAGGTTTTTTACCACCACAACACCGTGCCAAACTGATTGTCTGCAACTCATCACAACAAATTTTCAGTGCATTAAGAAATTTAGATGCACCACAACATGTCATCGTTTAAGCCAATATTTCAGCCATAAAAAAAGCGGGTATCTACCCGCTTTTTTAACTGTTTTCTTTTCTTAGCGTATCAAGATGAACCCGATACTAAATGATAAAACCACGGCAACGTGGTGGCCAAGAAAATACTAATCACTAAACCAAACATTAACTTCATAGCATCTTTACTGACATTACGTGAGGTTTTGTATTTATCAACCTCATGTAAATGCATCGCCATGGCAAATTCACGACCCGCCAATAAACCAAGGAACACCCACGTGGTACTCATTGGAATATTACTCCATTCTTTAAACACCAACAAAATTGTGGCGTAAATGAAGTCAATAATGGTGGCCGAACGAATATCTGCGACGCCAGTTTTGGTATCAATAATATTTTGAATTGCCCCGCCACGCTGATACAAAATAACGCCCAACAACACCACAAAAACACTAATTGCAAAAACAAGGAACCACAGAGGTACAGCACGTGGCACATATACAAAAATATTCGCCAAGTCCTGAATTAGCCATTGGCTCCATAAAAATGCAGTCGATATCCATTGTAGGCCGACCCAAATATTAGAATGCTTTTCATGACGGGTTTTGCTGAAATGCACTGAAATTTGTTTAATCACAAAACGATAAACAATAATTCCCACAAGAAAGGCCACTGCATAGCCCATCATGGACTTGGTCAGCATAGAACCTAAACTGCTCGGTGAGAAAATGGTAAGCACCAAAAAGGTCGTGCTGACAGGAATGCCATATTTAGTCAGAATAATCAGCAAGATCGGCGGCACAATATACAGCCACGTCACGCCATCTTTAGGGAGCGGTATCGTTTCCAAACGCCCATAAGAGGCATCTCCCACACCCGATGCATACCAACCGTAGGCCAATACCACCACTAAAATCGTACTGACATACAACCACAATAACCACCATGGGCGGTGGGCATTGGATGAAATAAATGTACCCAGTGTTTGTGGTACATCATTTGCAACAATGGAATAGGCTGCCAAGCAGAATCCTATTATCATTAAAATTTCAATTGTCATCACAATTCAAAAACCTGTATCACAATCTGTACCCTGCCCTAAAACTGAGTCATTGTTAAATTATGACCATAATATTTCATTTGTGACAGTTGAGGGAAATCTTTATTTTTCGCTCATAAAAAAGGAAGCCTAAGCTTCCTTTTGAACAATGACATCATCATGACCATCGTTACATGCACTTAACCCTAATGTCAGCATCATAAACATCTATGCAGAAACTTTGAAACGCATTCTCTTCGTTGATAAGTTTTGACGGATTGATCAGCATCGAATATCACCCAGATAACGGTTATATTGCCATTTGGTTGCAAATAGTGAACGCATGATTGCAACAACATCTCTGATTTAATTCAGCTAAACTGCTTTAAAAGGACAACTTGCTGATGCCATGAATGCCACGCCCTCACATCAAGCCTTACAACCTGAATTCAGACTTTTAGTCTTGTTGGTGTCTATTGGCTTTTTCATGCAAGGTCTAGACACCACCATTGTCAACACAGCCATTCCATCTATGGCTGTGCATTTAAATGAAGACCCACTCAACATGCATAGTGTGGTGGTGGCTTATGTGCTGTCTGTGGCGGCCTGCATTCCGCTCAGTGGCTGGTTGGCAGACCGTTTTGGCGCGCGGAATATCTATTTTAGCGCCATCATTATTTTTACTTTGGCGTCTTTGGGTTGTGGTCAATCTGACAGTTTAAATGAACTGCTTTTTTATCGTGTTTTACAAGGCATTGGTGGCGCATTGCTTCTCCCCGTTGGTCGTTTGGCCATGCTCAAAGTTATTCCACGTGCACAGTTTTTATCTGCGATGAGTCTTATGAGCCTTGCGGGTTTAATTGGCCCGCTCATTGGCCCAACATTGGGTGGCTGGTTGGTTGAAGTCACCACTTGGCATTGGATTTTTCTGATTAATATTCCAATGGGTGTTTTAGGTTGTCTCATCACCTTTAAAGCCATGCCAAATGTTACCGAGCCCACAGTGCCTCGTTTCGATTTTTGGGGATTCTTCCTTCTAGTTATTGCAATGACAGGCTTATCTTTAGGCATTGAAAACTTCACCAGTACCTCGCATTCATTGTATTGGAGCATAGGCCTCATCTGCGCGGGCGTGGTGGCCTGTATCACGTATGCCTTACATTCGCATAACCATCAAAATGCATTGTTCCGTAGCAAGATGTTCCGCAATAAAATTTATGCCCTTGGTGTTCTAGGCAACTTTTTTGCCCGCTTGGGTGGCAATGCTATGCCGTTTTTAATTCCTTTAATGTTGCAAGTTGCTTTCGGCTTTAAACCCTTTGTCACGGGTCTGTTGATGATTCCAATTGTATTGGGAGCTTTGGCGTCTAAACCTCTCATTCGTCCGATCATTCAACGCTTTGGCTATAGAAATGTACTTCTGGTTAATACCTTATTGGTCGGTGCCTGTATTGCTAGTTTTGCCCTGAGTTCTGCAGATACCCCCATTTGGTTACGTACATTACATTTCTTCATTTTTGGCATGCTCAATTCATTGCAATTCGTCTCTATGAATACCCTAACCTTAAAAGATTTACCACAGCAAGATGCCAGCAGTGGCAACAGCTTTCTGTCCATGATTATGATGGTATCAATGAGTATTGGCGTGGCACTGGCAGGAACATTGGTTAATGTCTTTAGTGCCTATTTTGATGCGATACATCTGACCTCAGCTTTTCATGCCACACTCATCTGCTTAGGTTGTATCAATATCATCACTGCGCTTATTTTTTGGCAAATTCCCAAAGATACGGCTGTTTAAGTGCGATGCGTAGAAAGTACATAGTTTCAACAAAGGCTTCACGCTATCATAGGACATTCCTCTTGTTAGACGAACATGCCCCATGAAAAAACGCCAGCCTGCACTTACTGCTTTAAAAACCTATAGTCCTGCCATTGGGCTATTCGGTTTTGCAGTCATGGCACTGCTGGCGTATCTGCTGATCATGCCTCATCGTTTTGCATCGGCAGAAGAATACCCCATCAAAGGCTTCGATGTTTCTCATCATCAAGGTGAGATTCAATGGAAAAAAATCTCGCCAAAGACCTATCAATTTGTTTATTTAAAAGCGACTGAAGGCGGTGACTTTCAAGACACCAAATTTCAAGACAATTGGCTCCAAGCCCGTGAACATGGTTTTTTAGTTGGGGCTTATCATTTTTATCGTTTATGCCGTGACGGTAAAATTCAGGCACAAAATTTCATTGCAACCGTTCCCAAAAAGGCCAATGCCCTGCCTCCTGTTATTGATTTAGAATATGATGCCAAATGCATCAACACCTTTAGCAAAGAACAGTTGTTGCAGGAAATTCAGATCATGCATGACCAGCTCTTACAACATTATGCTAAACAGCCCATCTTCTATATTTCAAAATCTTTTTACAATATCGTTTTGGCAGGTGAATTTAAAAGTACCCCGTTGTGGGTGCGTGAATACCAAGGCAAACCCGATTTAAAGAACAATCCAGATTGGTTGTTTTGGCAACACACCAATCAAGGGCAAATTCTAGGTATACCCCAAACGGTCGATTTAAACGTTTTTAATGGCAATACAAAACAATGGAATGCCTTTTTACTGAAAAATGGTTTGACGCTACAACCGCCTGTTGCAAAAAAATGAATAAAGAACCGCTCATCTTTACGATTAATATGGCGTGATAACAGAGGTTAAGTCCGTGCAGACAATACAATAAAAGCCTGTCATTTTTAAATCATGTCAACCTTAAGTAACTGAGCGAACTCGCTTTACGGAGTCAATCTGTGTCGTACAACTGGCAATAGCATCTTTGTCCCGCAATCACGCTATGAGATACTGCATCTATCGATCTATTCAGGCGCAACAGTGGCATGAGAAAAATCATTCATATTGATATGGATGCCTTTTATGCATCTGTAGAATTGCGTGAACGCCCTGAACTTCGACATTTACCCGTAGTCGTTTCCTCGCACCATCCTCGCGCAGTGATTTGCGCTGCCTCTTACCCTGCCCGTGAATTTGGACTCCGTTCTGCAATGTCGATGAGCCAAGCCCGAAAATACTGCCCACAACTGGTGGTGATTGAACCCAATTTTGAAAAATACCGTGCTGTTTCAGCTCAAATTCATTCTATTTTTCAACGTTATACATCTCAAATTGAACCGCTATCTTTAGATGAAGCTTTCTTAGATGTCACTGAGAACCTACAAAACATTGCCAGTGCCACTGAAGTCGCTATGCGCATTCGTGAAGATATTTTTCAAACCACAGGACTGACTGCTTCTGCAGGCGTTGCGCCAAATAAATTTCTCGCCAAAGTCGCTTCTGACTGGAACAAGCCCAATGGTATTTGTGTCATTAAACCCACAAAAGTAAAAGCCTTTATTCAAAATTTAGCCCTGAAAAAAATCCCAGGTGTGGGCAAAGTCATGCAAGAAAAACTCAAAACCATGCACTTAGAAACCTTAGGCGATTTACAAGAAATTGAAGAAGCCGTCTTGGTGCATCATTTTGGCAAATATGGCAAACGACTATTTTTATACGCGCAAGGGATTGATGATCGACCGGTTCAAAGCCAAAGAGAACGGCAACAAATTTCTAAAGAAATCACTTTTGATGATGATCTGACGTTGACCCAATGTCTGCCCCACTGGCCCGCGCTGATTGATCAAGTCTGGTACAGTTTAGCGCGTAAACAACTGCTTGCTCGTGGTGTATCTGCCAAACTTAAGCTCAAAAACTTTCAAGTATTACAACACAGTAAAAGTTTCAAAACCCCATTAAGCAGCCAAGCTGACTTAGCACAAGCGCTTCATCAATTACTCAATGAAATGCATATACCTAATGATTTTCAATTTCGTTTAGTGGGTATTGGAGTCTATCAACTGACACCACAACAACAAGAAGCACAGTTATCTTTACTTTAGAGCAAGATCAGTTCGAGTAATTTTCATACAAAAGAATAAAAATAAAACAATTTACCCTTCACATTCAATCAATTTGAGGTAAGCTATTTGCGCGATGCATTATCCATGTATACGCTGAGATGCTGAAAATCACCTTTACTTTCAGCATAGTGTCCTGCGGTTGACGTGACGATCAAATCCGAATATTGCAGGGCAACTCTGCTGTTACTCCATGGAATACCCTCTTGCATGTCTTCTGAATACCCATCAGCTCAATCCTTACAAGAACAACGTGCACGTAAAGCAGCACTCAGTAGCTTTATTGGCGCAGTTGTCGATTGGTACGACTTTTTACTCTACGGTATTGTTGCTACACTTATTTTTAAAGATCAATTCTTTCCCAGTATTGGCACCAATATGGGTACTTTAGCGGCACTGGCTACTTTTGGTGTCGGCTTCCTATTCCGTCCATTAGGTGGTGTGGTATTCGGTCATTTTGGTGACAAACTTGGTCGTAAAAAAATGCTGGTCATCACCGTTATAATGATGGGCCTATCAACTGTCGGTATTGGGTTATTGCCTAATTTTGAAGCTATTGGTTGGTGGGCACCTGTCCTCTTGGTTACATTCCGTGCCCTACAAGGCTTTGCCGTCGGTGGTGAATGGGGTGGCGCTACACTCATGGCAGTTGAAAATGCACCCAAAGGCAAAAAAGCCTTTTATAGCAGTGGCGTACAAATTGGTTATGGCGTCGGTTTAGTACTGGCCACAGGTGCAGTCTCCTTAATTATCGCAACTTTAGGTGAAGAAGCTTTTGCTGAATGGGCTTGGCGTATTCCCTTCATTGCCAGCATTGTACTAATTGCAATTGCAATGTGGATTCGACGAGATCAAGATGAATCACCAGAGTTTTTAGAAAAAGTCGCACAAAACAGCCAGCAAGCGTCGAATAAACTGCCAATTTTGCAAGCCATCAGTCAGCATCCCAAAGCATTTGTTTATATTATTGCCTTGCGGATGACTGAACTACTCACCATGTATTTGGTGACCAATTTTGCACTGAATTATTCCACCAATAATCTTGGAATGGACAAGCAGTTCTTTTTAAATATCACTTTAATGGTCGGTGCAATTAGCTGTTTTAGCATCCCTATATTTGCATGGCTAGCAGATAAAATTGATCATCGAAAAATGTGTATCTGGGGTGGGTTAATTGGTGCTCTATCGGCATTTCCATTTTTTATGGCACTCGATGCACAAAATACGGGCCTAATTATTATCTGTGCGATTCTATTGGCAAATATTGCACATGATATGGTCGTCAGCGTCCATCAACCTATTTTTACGTCATTATTCGGCACAGCTTACCGTTACAGCGGTGCTGGCGTGGGCTATCAAGTGGCCAGTATCATTGGTGGCGGTTTTACCCCATTTATTGCAGCATCATTAGTGATTTGGGGCAATGGTTCATGGCATTATGTGGCTATCTATTTAGCCATAGGCTGTTTGCTGACGACTTTTGTGGCAGCAATCATGCCAAAAACACAGGAATAATGTCATGGCTGTACAGCGATTACACGTAGAAAAACGGTTCTCAGAAATTGCAATTTCAGGCAATTTAGTCCATTTAGCAGGTCAACTGGCTTCAGATACCAGTTTAGATATTCAAGGTCAAACCCAACAAACCTTGGATATTATTGACCGTTTTCTGGCCGATGCGGGCACAGATAAAAGCCACATTATGTCTGTGACTATTTATCTTAAAGATATTGAAAAAGATTATGCCTTGTTTAATGAAATTTGGGATGCATGGGTCAGTGATATTCAAGCCTTGCCTCGTACCTGTGTAGAAGCCAAACTTTATGCACCAGAAGTATTGGTTGAACTAAGCGTAGTTGCTGTCAAACCTGAATAAAATTATTTGTAAAATAAAAAGCATGCCTAGTAGGTATGCTTTTTATTTTTTGCATGGTGTTAATCAAGTAAACCTAACTAAACATTTTTACTTTTTTGCGCTCTAAATCAGGATACAGATGATACTTTCTTCGCTCATTAACCTGAGCCACGGGTTTAAACTTCACCCGCTCATTAAGAAAATCTTCTCGTAACTGCTGATATTCAGGTACATCATCATAACGAATCACACGATAACCTGCCATTGCTAGCAATGCATCTTGATATTGCGCATGTTGCAGACGTTTAAGTACCATAAGATCATCAACAGCCACAATCGCTGTAATTTGCTGATGTTCATCCAATACAACAAAGTCTGCAACCATATTCCGATACTTACTCCGAGTTCGGTGGTATTTGGTTGTCAGCAGTGCATCAAAAGAAACATGGGCCAAAATAATATGTTTGGGTAATATTTCCTTTAAGCGTGTATATGTTAATTGCTCATTAATGTTGAAAATAGCACGTTGTTTCAATGCACTATCTTGCTGCTTGGTATTATTTTCTAAACTACTCCAAGCCATTATGAGCATACAACCGAGTAAAATACTCGCGATCACAATATAAATTGCCATCTCTCATAATCCTTTACATTTCTTATAATCGTTTTTAGCCGTAGACTTTTTTATTCAACTCAGTATACCGCTGCTTTTATTGTTTAAATTTAAAATTTAAAAAACTCTCTCTAAGTGTCACAAAACAGCTGTTAAAACCAACAAACTGCTACAAAAGCTCAAATACTCACTACATGTTAAAATAGCTATCAATATTTGAACTTCAATATATAGACCACTTTAAGTTATTTTGTTTACTGTAAGCCATTCAGGGAAAAGCTGGCAAGCCTGTTTAAGACTATTGTCTAACAATTCCGATAAACTGTTTTAACAAATCTTTTATTCTATACAGATAAAATATGCTCATGTCTGACTATCGTGTTGGAACATCTTTATATTCAAAAGAATAAATTTTCAACATGACAAAAATATGACGTTTTCTAGGCAGATGGACAAACGGTATTCTGAACTAACCAACGTCTAAATAAAAAAAGGATGCCTAAGCATCCTTTTTTTATCAACTGAAGTTTAAGCGCGTGATTTGGCTTTACTCTTTGATTTATTTTGACCAAAAGGCTTTTTATCGCCCGTTTCGCGTGGTGGCAAACCTGTATGTTGCGTCAAAATTTGCCCACGTTCAGGACGCTTCTTGGTATTTGATGGACGTGCTACTTGAACAACTTTTTCACCATTACGCTTTTGCGAATCACCATCCACCGTAGAATTTTTCTTACGAGCTGACTGGTACTGCCCTTCTGCACTGCCCGCGGGTTGATAAGTCGGGATTAGATGGTGTTTAGAATTACCAATCAAATCAGCACGACCCATTTCCTTCAATGCTTCACGCAATAATGGCCAGTTATTTGAATCATGATAACGCAAGAAGGCTTTATGAATACGACGACGTTTATCACCTTTTACAATATCGACATTTTCAGTATAACGTGCCACTTTTGCCAGTGGGTTTTTACCCGTATGGTACATGGTGGTTGCCGTAGCCATTGGAGACGGATAGAAGGTCTGTACTTGGTCAGCACGGAAACCATTCTTTTTCAACCAAATCGCCAAATTCATCATATCGTAATCCGTTGTTCCCGGATGCGCGGCAATAAAGTAAGGAATGAGATATTGTTCCTTACCTGCTTCCTTGCTAAAACGATCAAACATTTGTTTAAAGCGATCATAAGCCCCAATACCCGGCTTCATCATCTTATTTAATGGGCCTTTTTCGGTATGCTCAGGCGCAATTTTTAAATAACCACCGACATGATGTTGTACCAGTTCTTTGACATATTCAGGGTTCAAAACAGCCAAGTCATAACGTAAACCTGAACCAATCAGAATCTTTTTAATACCTTTCAATGAACGTGCTTTACGATACAGTTGCGTAAGCGGTGCATGATCGGTATGTAAGTTTTGACATACGCCTGGGAATACACACGATGGCTTACGACAGTTTTTCTCAATTTCAGGATCTTTACATGCCAAACGATACATGTTTGCCGTTGGGCCACCCAAGTCTGAAATAATGCCCGTAAAACCTGGTGCGGTATCACGAATCTTTTCCACTTCGCGTAAAATAGATTCTTCAGAACGGTTCTGAATAATACGACCTTCATGTTCTGTAATTGAACAAAAAGTACAACCACCGAAACAACCGCGCATGATATTCACAGAGAATTTAATCATATCAAATGCAGGAAAACGTGCATTTGCATAAGCTGGATGTGGCAAACGTGCATAAGGCAAGTCAAACACGTAATCCATTTCTTCCGTGGTTAACGGAATTGGCGGTGCATTCAGCCAAACATCGCGCTCACCATGTTTTTGTACCAAGGCACGAGCATTACCTGGATTGGTTTCCAAATGCAAAATACGATTGGCATGGGCATACAGAACTGGATCTGCTGATACGTCTTCATAGGCAGGTAAACGAATAACTGCCAATTCACGCGGTGGTAATTTGTGTTTGATGGCTTTAGACGCAGGTTGTAATTGCACAATTTGCGTGTCTGCATCTAAATGATCACCCTCACGGATAATTGGATTCGCAACGAGTTCTTTTTGGAAATTTTGATATTTGGCTAAAGAGTTATCTTTGTCTTTTTCAATTTCACAACCATCTAAATCTTCCGTCATCACATATGGATTGATGATTGGATCGACACGGCCAATCGCATCGACATCATTTGAGGCAATTTCCACAAATTTAGCTTTAGAAGGACGGTTTAATTTATTTACGATAAACGCAGTGCCACGAACATCGGTAATTTGGTGGATTTTTTCACCACGCGCTAAACGATGCATGACTTCGGCAATAGAACGCTCACCATTCCCATACATCAATAAATCAGCTTTAGAGTCCATCAAAACCGAACGACGAACTTTATCCGACCAATAATCATAATGTGCAATACGACGCAATGAAGCTTCAATCCCGCCCAACAAAACAGGCACATCTGGATAAGCTTCACGCACACGTTGGCAATACACCGTTGCTGCGCGGTCAGGACGTTTATTCGGTTGATTATCTGGTGAATAGGCATCATCTGAACGAATTTTACGATCAGCCGTATAGCGGTTGATCATCGAATCCATATTTCCAGCGGTAACACCCCAAGCAATATTTGGTTTGCCTAAAACTTTGAATGCTTCTGCAGAAGTCCAATCAGGCTGGGCAATAATACCAACACGAAAACCTTGTGCTTCTAAAGTACGACCAATAATGCCCGAACAAAAAGAAGGATGATCAATATAAGCATCGCCACAGACTAAAATAAAGTCACAACTGTCCCAACCAAGTTGATCCATTTCCTCGCGCGACATCGGCAAAAATGGCGCAGGATCAAAACATGACGCCCAATATTTGTCGTAATCAAACAACGCTGTAGGCGCGGTCTGCATGGTATAAGCAGTAGACATGACTAGCAATTCTCGGCTGGCAGATGGAAGATCTGAAAAGTCAGATCAAAGATGAAAGCCGAGCATTTTAACATGAATATCGCTCATGATGCTTGATTATAATTTATACAATGCTTATTGATTCATAAATCAAAATCATCCACTACAAAAAAGCACCCTTTCGGATGCTAAAACCTAAGCCCAAAACTATTCATTAATTACTTCTGCGCAATATTCTATACAAAATAATGTATGGCTTAAGCTTCAGTGACTAGAACTTTTACATATCACTGTTGCATCACTGACGCTTTTTCTCGGTTCTGATCACTTAATACATGTGTAATTACAAAACCCAATTTATCTTGATTTAACTTTAAGCCCTAATACGACCCTATGCTAATAATAATCTTTCTATATTTATCCACTTTTTCTAAACAATAAAAGATCATTTTAATTTCAGTTTTAAATTGGGTAGTTTGAATACTGGGTGTAGATCGTTGACCTTCAATCATGTCTCTACATTTTCGTTTGGTACGGAATAGGGCTTTGTCCATTCCTTCATTTTCTTATTTTTATTTTTCCTGCATAAAAAAAACCCCCTCAGTCTTGTGACTGAGGGGGTTTTTAGAATTAATGAGCTGGCGATGACTTACTCTCACATGGGTAACCCCACACTACCATCAGCGCAAAGAGGTTTCACTTCTGAGTT
>NZ_MBDL01000013.1 GCF_001707755.1 Acinetobacter celticus
GTTTTAACCACGTGATTGTCTGCAACACGGCAGCAAAAATTGGTCAAGAGCAAGCATGGAACGACCGTGCACAACTTGTTCGTGAACAAGGCTTAAAACCCATTGCAGAGACAGCAGCATCACGTTGGTTTACCGAACCCTTTATCCGAAGCAACACAGCAATTGTAGAATCTTTGAGTAACGATCTTGGTGCTGGCAGCCCAGAAGGTTATGCAAGTTGTTGTGAAGCTTTGGCTAAAGCGGATGTACGTGAACAACTGAAAAATATTATTATTCCAACGCTGGTGGTTGCTGGTCAAAAAGACCCTGTTACCACAGTGGCAGATGCGCAATATATTATTAATCATGTTCGTAGCAGTTCATTATTTGAAATTAATGCGTCGCATATTTCAAACATTGAACAACCGAAAGCTTTTAATCAGGCTATTTTCAGTTTCTTGCAACAATAAAGTTCTGAGTCATTTTAAATTTGAGAAATCTATTCTCAAATCAAAGCCCCAGTTTTTCTGGGGCTTTTTTTCTGCTAATTTTTTTGTTTTAATAGCCACACAAAAAATGAAGATAAGACAATTCAAACAATGAAAAGCTCATATCAAAAACTCAGCATAGCCTTACTTTTGATCTTAACCACTTGCTTCAGTTCTGTCGTTTTCAGTGCACCTGACGTAACTAAAAATACTAACGGTATTCAAGCGTATACCTTAGTGAGTGGCGGTGGCATCGATGATCTATCTATCAGGCTAAAAGATGCCAAAAATCAATATATAAGTGCATATTGCCTGCATCAATGCGGAAATTGGTTTGCCTCTGATCCCGAATCTGATGGTTACCGTCTAAAGAAAAAATATAAAGGTGCAAAAGTTTGGGCTGAACTTTCCTTTGAGCGAAATAACGACCGTATTATTGGCCCAGGAGACGATGCAACACTTTATTTTGTCAAGAAGATTAAACTTGAAAGCATTCGGTAAATCATGGATACGTGGTCTATCCATATGCGCTTAGGCATAATCATTAATATCTTAATTTTATAGCTTTAATGAATAGCCAAAAGCCTATTTCACTAAAATCTCATGAAGCATATGACGTAACCATTGATGGCTCGCTTTATGATGGCAAGACATATGCCAATACTGTTTTACGCCATAACTTGGAAAGGCAATCGGTGCATCAAAAATTTTTAAATTACCACGTGATAGTAAAACCTCACTTAAATAATACGGGACTGTGGCAATTGCATCGGTGTCTTGCACCACCAGCCCGACCCCTAAATAACTAGGTAAGCGCATTAAAATATCGCGTTTTAATTCAAGGCTGAGTAATTCATTTTCAATATGGTAATGCCCCATTCCTGCATCAATATCAATATGCAATTCAGATAGATACTGCTCCGTTGTGATGCTGTCACCTGTTAAACGCGGATGATCTTTGGCTGCAATGACCACATAATATTGTTCAAAAAGCTTTTGTTGATAAAAACCACTGTCTAAATGCGGTAAAAAACCTAAAGCCAAATCAATTTCACCATTGGCCATTTGATAGCTGGTTTCAGTAGTAATTGGGCGAATATTTAAACGCACATGTGATGCATGATTTTTTAAATATTGTGAAATTTTAGGCAGTAAAACCAAATGTGATACATCGGTCATAGCCAAAGTAAATTGCTGGTGTGATGTTGCCTGATCAAAATTAATGGTGAAATTATTGATAATTTCAACCTTATTTAAGGCTTCACTGACCAATGGAAACAATTGTTTAGACAACTCTGTTGGCACCATTTCATTGCCAATACGCAAAAATAGTGGGTCGTTATAATGCTGTCTAATTTTATTTAAAATATTGCTTACAGTCGGCTGGCTCATTTCTAAATGATCAGCAGCAAGTGAGACACTTTTAAACTTATAGACGTAAAAAAAGATGCTTAATAATTTACAGTCCAATTCAAACACGAAAGACATTTTCCTTCTATTCAATCATCATAGGTCAATGCTTAATCATCTACCTATTTTTCATTATACCCAATGCTTAAATATTACTTTGAAACGTGTGCATTATCTAGGGTTGTTCACAGACTAAAATATATTTCTGCCCCTATCTACCATCCGATTTTCACCAAAAAGTGTTTCATTTTTTAACTTAGATTCTACTTAGAAGATGTCGATCATATTGTCTTGTAATAAAAATAGCGTAAAAACTGACTTCATTTTGCTTTATGCACCACGCATACTTGGCATATATGAAATTTGATGTCATGCACATGTTACAAAATAAAAAGTTGGTTTGTTTTGATTTAGATGGAACGCTCATTGATTCGGTTGGGATATGGAATCAAGTAGATGCACAATTAATTTATGAGCTATCGGGCCAAACGGTTGATTTAACGATTATTCAGCAACAACGTGATGATCAGCTCAAGAAATTTAAACAGGCGACTGACCCTTATTTGGAATATTGTGGCTTTCTTCAAGAACACTATTCAATTACCCAATTGGCTAAAAAAGACATTAAAATACGGCGCTATGCAGTCTCACACTATTTTTTAGACAATGTGATTGAGTTAAAACCACAAGCAGAAGTATTTATACACACGTTGCGTAGGCGGGGAATTTTAACAGCCTTAACCACGACTACAAGTTTGAGTAATATTCTACGCTATCAACAGAATAATCAAAAAATTTACTCAAAGCTTAATTTTAAAAATGATTTTGATTTAATTTTAACCCGTGAAAATGTACAAAATATAAAACCGCACCCAGAAGTTTATTTAAAAGCTATCGAGTATTTTAAACTGCAAGCCAAAGATTGTTTAATCTTTGAAGATTCTCTTATTGGTATTGAAGCCGCTCAACAAGCAGGAATTGATGTGGTTGCTATTTATGATCAATACTCGGCCCATGAATTAACAGAAATTAAAGCTCAGGCTAAATACTTTGTACCAGATTATGTAGGTCTTATACAAAAATATAATGATTAAGAGCGCATACTCAATAAAACACGTCAAAATTAGATTTAATTTAAATTGGACTCTCATTTTTTATATTAAAAATAAAAATGCGTTTTAATCGTGTAATTTTTAGGCTTAAAATATAGTTATTGCTTTAAACACAAAAAATAATAATCAAAATACAATCACACAAAAGTGTCGCGCATGGCTTAATTTTTAAGCAATTATTTTCATTCAAATCGGCAGTGCGTTCTAAGCTTGATTTAAGCGCTTACTTTTAAGCCAAACTATCGTGTCTTTCGCCACCATAGTGGAATGTAGACTTGCTTATTTTTGCAATATACTCTTAGAGTACTTTATTGATCTCTAGATGATGGAACGGAAAAGATGAGTTCAGTTCGCCAACAAAATTTTCTATTACGCAAAGAGAAAATTTTAGCCACGGCAGAAACCTTGCTACTGGATAATAATCAGGATATCACGCTCAGTGAATTAGCCAGTGAATTAGATATTGCCAAAGGCACTATTTACAAACATTTTAAAAGTAAGAATCAGTTATATTTAGAGTTAGTTATTTTAAATGAACAACGGTTATTAGAAATATCTAAAAAATATAATCATGATATCAAAATCTATGTATCTCAATATATGCTTTATAATATGTTAAATTCGAATAGAACAATATTATTACATATCATTGAAGAACGATTAACCAACAATGAAAAAAAACTGAAAGAGTTATTTGAAGAATTATATCAAATTCGTGAACAACGTATTTTAGAAATTAAAGAGTTATTTTCTCAACATCTCAAATTTTTAGACAGTGCCATGTCTATTCGTGATTATTTGTCCTATATTTGGACTGTTACCTATGGCGCTTCACTCTTATTAAACTCGACACATTATCAAAAGTCTATTGGTTCACGTGAACGATTAATTAAGCTCTATGTCAATCAGGCTTTGATGACACCAGATAAAATTTCATCACTTTAAAATTGGTATAAAAAAGCCTACATTTGCAGGCCTTTTTATTTTTAGGCATTTAACGCAGGAAAACCATCTTCTGCTAATGCCTCTTTAATTTTCTGTTCATCTACACTACTTTGAACATTGACCAGTTTGGTTGCAACATCAATATCAACCGTTGCATTTGGGTCAATATTTTTGATTGTTGCCGTTACGCTACGTGCACAGCCACCACAAGTCATATTTTCAATACGTAATTTCATACAATGTCTTCCTTATGTTAGGTTTAGAAAAACTATAAAGCTTCCCATAATGTCAAAGTCAAGCACTTCACTGCTGTTCTCAAAAATCTGTTTTCTTAATTCGTCAAGATGAATGAGCACCCTGCTCAATCTGATTTAAAATCACACATTCTGCTTGTTGGTCGCCTGCGCAACAATTCACGGATTGTTGCAAGGTATTGACCATTGCCTGCAAGTCGGTAATTTTTTGATTTAATACATCAATGTGTTTTTGTGTGAGTTGTTTTACTTCGGCACTTTGTCGGTCTTGATTTTTCCACAGTCCTAAAAGCTCTTTCATTTGCTCTGTCGAAAAACCCAATTTGCGCGAATGCTGAATAAAATTTAAGGTTTTAATATCCTGTTCGTTATACATGCGATAACCCGCATCTGTCCGTTTCGGTGTTTGTAGCAACCCAATTTCTTCATAATATCGAATCATTTTGGCTGAAATACCTGACTGTTTTGCTGCCTGTCCAATATTCATATCAGTTCTCCTGCACTTTCATCCAAGTCGGTTGATATCTTTTTAAACGTAATGCATTTGTAATGACAAACACTGACGACAGTGCCATGGCTGCTGCTGCAAAAATAGGCGACAGCAAAATACCAAAGAACGGATAGAGCACGCCAGCAGCCACGGGAATGAGCGCTGCATTATAAACAAAGGCCCAAAATAGGTTCTGACGGATATTATTCATGGTGGCTGTACTTAAGCCAATAGCAGTCGGTACAGCTTGTAAATTACCTGACATCAACACAACATCTGCGGCTTCCATTGCAATATCTGTTCCTGTTCCTATTGCAAGGCCAACGTCTGCTTGCGCCAAAGCAGGTGCATCATTAATACCATCGCCAACAAATGCAGTACAACCATATTCCTTTTGAAGTCTTTGCACGGCTTGAACTTTTTCATCGGGCAAAACTTCAGCAATGACTTCATCAATATTCAGTTGTTTAGCAATAGCTTCGGCTGTATGGCGGTTATCCCCTGTAATCATTGCGACCTTCAGGCCTTGATCATGTAACGCCTGTATGGCACTAAAGGTGGTTTCTTTAATTGGATCTGCCACTGCAATAATTGCAGCCAACTGATGATCAATCGATACATAAAGCGGTGTTTTACCTTGTTCACCCAAAGCCATGGCTTTCGTGGTAAATGCATCTGTATTTAAACCTAAATCTTGCATTAGGCGGTCTGCACCAATATGCAATTGTTGTCCGTTTACTTTGGCCTGAATGCCTGCGCCTGTAATAGAGTCAAAGGCATCGACCTCTAACAATGGAAGCTTCAGCGCTTGGGCTGCTTGTACAATGGCATATGCAATGGGATGCTCTGATTTTGCTTCTACAGAGGCCACTAAACTTAAAACTTGATCTTCATCAAAACCATCTGTCACCTGAAAATCTGTTAGTGCAGGTTTCCCTTCCGTTAAAGTTCCAGTTTTATCTACAGCCACGACTTTGGTTTCTTTTAAGCGCTGTAAAGCTTCACCTTTACGAAATAGCACCCCTAATTCTGCACCCCTACCGGTACCAACCATAATCGATGTTGGTGTTGCTAAACCCATCGCACATGGACAAGCAATAATCAGTACCGCTACGGCATTAATTAAGGCATACGTAAGGCTTGGTTCTGGGCCAAAGAAATACCAAACAAGGAATGTTAATGCAGCCAATGCCATAACAATGGGTACAAACCAGAGCGTGACTTTATCGACCAAAGTTTGAATTGGTAGTTTAGAACCCTGCGCCTGTTCTACAAGCTGAATAATCTGCGATAAAACAGAATCTTGCCCAACTGATGTTGCTTTTACTGTTAAATGACCATTTTGATTGACAGTTCCGCCAACGACTTGATGTCCAGCAATTTTTTCAACAGGAATCGGTTCCCCACTAATCATGGATTCATCAATATAACTTTTACCTAAAATAACTTCACCATCTACTGGAACTCGCTCTCCGGGACGAATTTCTAACACCATACCAGATTGTACTTGATCGATACTGAGCTCAATAAATTGACCATTTTGTTCAACACGTGCAGTTTTGGGTTGCATACCAATTAAATACTGAATCGCCTGCGAAGTACGGCCTTTGGCTTTCGCTTCTAAATAACGACCCAACAATATTAAAGCAATAATAACGGCAGCCGCTTCAAAGTACACATAGACCGTGCCTTGTGGTAAGACTTCGGGTACAAACGTTGCAACGCATGAAAAAATATAGGCAGAGAATGTTCCTACAGCAACCAAAGAGTTCATATCTGGTGCTGCGCGCAATAAAGCAGGCACACCATGCATATAAAAACGGCGACCAGGTAACAACAAAATTAAGGTTGTTAAGATAAATTGAATATACCAGCTGTTTTGTGTACCAAGGTTACTCTGAATGAAATGATGAAATGCAGGAATCATATGTGATCCCATTTCCAATACAAAAACTGGAATAGCCAATACCAGAGCAATAATTAAATCACGCCTTAAGGTATTCAATTCCTGTTGTTTTTTATCTGCGTGGGTTTGATCATTGGTCTGCACCAACTGTGCTTCATAACCTGCTTTTTTTACAGCGACAATTAAGTCGCTCAGTTGCCCACCTTGTATAAAGGCTTTTTCAGAAGCTAAATTGACCACGGCAGTCTGAACACCCGCTACATTTTTAAGTGCTTTTTCCACACGAGCAACGCAAGAAGCACACGTCATGCCTTCAATATTTAATTCAATGCCTTTAGAAACAACATTAAACCCTGCTTTTTCAATCACTGCATTTAACGCTGTAGATTCGACAGTGCTTAAAACCTGAACTGTCGCCTTTTCAGTGGCTAAATTGACCGAAGCCTGAATAACACCTGCTGTTTTGTTCAAGGCTTTTTCTACCCGTGCAACACATGAAGCGCAGGTCATTCCTTCAATTTTCAATTCAATGGTTTTCACGGGTACAGCGTAACCTGCTTTTTCAACAGCTTGAACCACTGCTTGCGTGATAATTGGTTTTGAACTAACGACTGTGACTTTTTCTGTCGCTAAATTCACTGTTGCTTGTTCGATGTTTTCAACTTTTTTAAGTTCTTTTTCAACACGTGCAACACATGAGGCACAGGTCATGCCCTCAACGTCAAAACTGAATTGATTTTTTACCGATGAATTTGGCATATTCATACATCCCTCATGCATCACTGAATATTGAATTTATAGCTTAAACATTCCCATATTGGTAAGGTCAAGCCCTTAAATAAACAAGAATGCTTTAACAAAAAATTCTCTACATAATTACTAAGTGAAAATTAAACTTAAGGCTTGATATTACTCTAAAAAATGATCATATAATTTAATAGCTCTATTTTTTATAATGCTACTTTTAGACACCAATACCAAAAATCTTCAAATTTCTTTTTTTAATATAAGTTCTTTATTTAATTCATTTTATCTTATTCTTCTGAACAAAATAATGTCAATATTGATGTAAATTTAGTACTCATTCCTATACTTTTAATTTCTACAGAACTTGATATCTACTTTAAAAATATTAACCAAACATTTACCCATCTAAAACAGATCAGCCTTAAAGATAAAAAGCCAAACAACATAAGTCATCTGGCTTTTTATAATGCAACACTTAATTTACAGTTTAATCGGCAGAAATATCTTCAAACAATACAGAAGATAAATAGCGTTCACCGCCATCAGGTAAAATAACCACAATGGTTTTACCTGCATTTTCTGGACGTTCAGCCAATTGAGCGGCAGCTGCCATAGCGGCACCACTCGAAATTCCCACTAAAATACCTTCGTGAGTCGCCGTCTTACGCGCCCATGCAATCGCATCGGCACTTTCAATTGCAATCACTTCATCAACCAAGTCTAAATCTAAATTTTTAGGAATAAAGTTTGCGCCTATACCCTGAATTTTATGTGGCCCTGGCGTTAAAGTTTCACCGCGCTTGGCTTGGCCAATAATTGGCGACTCCGCAGGTTCTACAGCCACTGAATAAATCGGTTGATTTTTAACTTTTTCAAAATAGCGTGAAATACCTGTAATGGTTCCGCCCGTACCCACACCTGCAACCAAAATATCAACTTTACCACCTGTTGCTTCCCAAATTTCAGGGCCTGTGGTCAATTCATGAATTTTAGGGTTTGCTGGGTTTTCAAATTGTTGTGGTAAATAATACGTTTCAGGATGCTCTGAAACCAAACGCACGGCTTCATCAATTGCACCCTTCATGCCTTTGGCAGGTTCAGTTAAAACCAAATTAGCACCAAAAGACTTCAGCACTTTACGGCGTTCAATACTCATACTCGCAGGCATGGTCAGCGTAATATCGTAACCTTTGGCAGCCGCAACAAAAGCCAAAGCAATACCCGTGTTACCACTGGTTGGCTCGACAATATGCATACCGGGTTTAAGTAAACCTTTTTCTTCTGCATCTGCCACTAAAGCGGCACCAATACGGCACTTTACGGAAAAAGCAGGGTTTCGGCTTTCAATTTTAGCTAAAACGGTAGCACCATTTGGAATTGAGCGGTTTATGCGTACCAATGGCGTATTACCAATTGCTTCTGCATTATTGTTATAAACCGCAATACCTAAATTTGCAGGTGCTGGAAAAGCTGAATCTGTGGTCATGAGTCTTTCCTTGATATTTTTACATCAAAAACTTCATTATGCATCATACATATATTTCGTCGAATGCGTATGTAAATTCGTGCAACAGATTAAAATTGCTTAATTTTTCATAAAAAATTACATCCGTATTAAACACTAAAAATAACTGATGCATCAATAAATTACATATCAATATAAATAATATTTGTTTTCACTAAAAATCATAAAAATTGTTCTATTTATTCAATGTATTAAACTACGATCACCGTATACTTAAGCCCTTGCAAAGCTTGAATGGACACTCTAAATGAATAGCGACCTAGAAATCAGCAATATGCACGATTCTGCAAATGTTGTGGTCGGCGTATTAAAATCACTGGCCAATACAGATCGGTTGTTGATTTTATGTCATTTGGCTCAAATGGAATTGAACGTTTCTGAAATTGAAAAAATCACCCAAATTAACCAACCAACGCTTTCACAGCAACTGATGATGTTACGCAAAAGTGATGTGGTAACGACTCGCCGCGACGGTAAACAAATTTATTATTCAATCAAAGATCAAAACTTAATTACGGTACTACAGACCCTGTATGAACTGTATTGCACGACACCTAAGAAAAATTTTGAAATTTAAGTCTTCATTGCTGACAGCAGAATCTTATAACTACACCGTTGACAGCGTTCATTTATTTTCCTTGCTCAATTTTTTCAGTCTTTAGATATTCTTCATTTTGACTTTACATCCCCAAATAAAATTGAATTTTCAGACTGGCTAAAAGCAATCAAAGACTTCTTAGCATTTTTTATGCATAATATATAATAAATTATGATTTAGATTTTTTTATGTCCGCTTTTAAACATCGCGTCTTACCGTATCTTCCTGCTTGGCACTGGCTGAAAGATTATAACGCTGGCAAATTTAAATCAGATCTAATGGCTGCGCTGATTGTTATTGCTATGCTTGTTCCTCAAGGCATGGCTTATGCAATGTTGGCAGGTCTACCACCGATTATGGGACTGTATGCCAGTATGATTCCCATGATTATGTACGCGTTGGTCGGAAGCAGTACCACTTTGTCTATTGGCCCAGTCGCGATTATCTCTATGATGACATTTGCGACATTAAATCCATTATTCGAAGCAGGGTCGCCTGTTTACATCGAAGCGGCCATGTTGCTCGCACTGATGGTCGGTATTATTTCATTATTGCTTGGCCTACTACGTTTTGGTTTTTTAATTCAACTGATCAGCCATCCTGTCATTAAGAGTTTTATCATTGCTTCAGCCCTATTAATTGCTTTGGGGCAGTTTAAATTTTTAGTAGATGTCCCACTGAATGGCAACAATATTTTAGATTTTGCAAAAAGCCTGTGGGAATACGGCGCATATAGCCATATGACGTCTTTCGTATTTGGTCTTGCCTCTATTCTCTTTTTAATTTACATCCCTAAAATTTTAAATACTCAATCTGTACAAAGCCGAATGGGTTCAACTAATTTTTTGATTAAAGCCGTACCATTAATTTTGGTGGTGATTTCAATTACATTCACTGTGTTTTGGGGATTAAAAGATTTTGGCATAAAAACTGTTGGAGAAATTCCTTCAGGTTTCCCACCTGTCCGCCTACCGCACTGGAACTTAGACCTAGTTTTAATGCTCCTGCCTGGTGCAGCCATGATTGCCATGATCAGTTTTGTGGAATCGCTTTCAATTGCGCAAGCCACTGCCTTACAGCAAAGAAGCAACTTAAACAGCAATCAAGAGCTCATTGCATTAGGCCTAGCCAATATCAGTGCAGGTTTAACCACAGCCTTTCCTGTGACAGGCAGTTTGTCACGTACTGTAGTCAATGCCGACGCTGGCGCAAAAACACCTTTGGCAGGCGTAATTTCATCACTATTAATTATATTAGTCACCCTATATTTCACAGGTTTTTTTAAAGATTTACCTTTAGTCATTTTAGCTGCCACGATTATAGTTTCCATTTGGAAACTGGTCGACTTCAAACCATTTTTTGATACTTGGCGCTATTCTAAAGCAGATGGTATCGCCATGTGGATTACCTTCTTTGGTGTTATCTTTATTGATATTTCCACAGGCTTAATTATTGGAATTGTTTCAACATTTATTCTCATGTTATGGCGAATTAGTCGCCCGCATATGGCAGTTATTGGCTTAGTCGAAGGCACACAGCATTTTAGAAATATTCAACGTCATCATGTAAAAACCTCACCAGCTCTCATGTCTATTCGTATTGATGAAAATCTAACCTTTTTGAATACCAATAGCTTAAAAGGATTTCTGATTAATCAAATGAGCCAATCGCCTAAATTACAACATGTGATTATTAATTGTTCCAGTATTAGTAGTATAGATTTTAGTGCCTTGGAAATGCTTGAGGACATGAATAGCGAACTCAATAAACTCAATATCCGCCTGCATTTTTCTGAAGTCAAAGGCCCAGTGATGGATAAGCTACAGCACTCTAAATTATTGAAACATTTAAGTGGTCAAATTTATCTAACACATTATCAAGCCATACAAGATCTATCTTCTAGCACTGCTGAATATCAAATTTAAATGATGAAATTTCTTATTTTATAGCGTCATGAATAGATGACTTGCATGAATCTAAAGGTGTTTAATATTCGTTTTAAAACAATCAGTACAGCCTCCATTCGGTTGGCTCAATTTTATGTCTTTTCGTCGGCATTAGGATGGGAAATGTGTAGTATCCATGCCACACTGATGAGTCTAATGCCTGTTAAAAAATTATTTTTGGGCTTTAGTTATGATTTTTTTGATTAAAAAGTGACTTATGAAAGGAATCTAATGTATCTAGTTTCATTATTTACATCTAAATGTGAAACATAAATACAAAATATCAACTGTAAAAATAAGTACTTAATTTTTATATTTAAATTTTTTCAAAGCATGAAAGCTTTTCAGTATAAAATATCGGGCTTATTTTTAATATTTTGTCATCGTAATTCTGACAAGGCTTCTCTATGTTTTCAGCTTTTACGCGTTTGAGTTTAGTAACCCGAATTATTATTGCCATCATTCTAGGTATATTGGTTGCTATTCTATTTCCAAACGCCGCGCCGTATTTAAGTTTGCTTGGTGACCTATTCATTAAAGCACTTAAATCCGTTGCGCCAATTCTTGTATTTGTCTTAGTGCTATCATCTATTGCTAACTTTAAAGTTGGTAGCAACAATGCCTACATTAAGCCAATTATGCTGATGTATGCCTTAGGCATGCTTTTGGCTGCATTTAGTGCAGTAGTTTCAAGTGTTTTGTTCCCTAGCACTTTATTTCTAGATGCACCTGCACAAGGTGCATTAACACCTCCTGGCAGTCTTGCAGAAATTTTGAAAAATTTATTGCTTAGCTTTATTGCTAATCCAGTGACTGCCATTAGCGAAGCCAACTTTATTGGTATTTTGGCTTGGGCCGTTGCTTTAGGTGTTGCTTTTCGTCATTCATCTGATCAAACAAAAGCATTTTTATCTGATGCTGCAGAAGCGGTCAATAAAGTCATCCGCCTCGTCATTAACTTTGCACCAGTGGGTATTTTTGGTTTAGTTGCTGTCACTTTTGCAGAGACTGGTTTTAGCACCTTAGTAAGCTACGCCCAACTTTTGGCTGTATTACTCGGTACAATGTTATTTGTCGCTTTAGTGGTCAACCCCATTATGGTTGCATTTATAACACGTGCAAATCCATATCCTTTGGTTTTTCAATGCTTACGTGAAAGCGGAATTACCGCATTTTTCACCCGCAGTTCGGCCGCCAATATTCCAGTAAACTTAGATTTAGCAAAACGCTTAGGTGTGCCTGAATCTACAGCCAGCGTGGCTATTCCACTTGGTGCTACTGTCAATATGGCAGGTGCTTCGGTCACTATTACAGTATTGACGTTAGCCACAGTACATACTTTAGGCATTTCGGTGGATTTCACCACCATGCTTATTTTATCTGTGGTTGCAACTATTTCTGCTTGTGGCGCATCGGGTGTTGCTGGTGGCTCATTATTACTTATTCCTGTCGCATGTGGCTTATTTGGTATTTCTTCTGATATTGCTATGCAAGTTGTTGCAATTGGTATGGTCATCAGTGTATTGCAAGACTCAACCGAAACTGCACTTAACTCTTCGACTGACGTATTATTTACTGCGGCGGTAGATCGTGGTTTAAGATAATATACTGATAAACGTATATTAATTATTCTACGGACTATGCCTTTTCAAATACTACCTCTCTGGATTCAATTCGGTGCATTTTGCCTTGCAATGAATGCGGGCATGATTAATGTTCTTGGACTGGTGACCGTGCTTCACCAGTCCGTTTCTCATATGACAGGCAATGTCAGTATGCTGGCTATGGCAGTCTTGCATTGGCACCCGTCCTCCGTTTTGTATCTTTTTCTGATTACCTTTTCCTATGTCATTGGTTCTTTTTATAGTGGCTTAATTTTAGGAAGTAGTTCTTTCCGCTTAGATCGGCTTTATGGTATTCCGCTAAGCCTTGTCACAATTTTTATTCTTTTATGTTGGATTTTTCTACCTTATTTCCCCCGATACGCCTTGCTTTGGGCTTGTGTTGCCATGGGCGTGCAAAATGCTATGATTAGCCACTATAAAGGCACAATTATCCGCACGACACATTTATCGGGTGTACTGACAGATTTAGGCTTAGCCCTCGGCTATCGCGCAAGAGGCTTAGACGTAGACCGCAAACGAGTTATTCTGCATTTACTCATATTATGTGGGTTTTTTCTTGGCGGGCTTATTGCCAGTTTGATTTATCCTTTATTAAAATTAGATTCATTCATCGTTCCTGCATCATTTAGCTTTGTTTTAAGCATGGTGTACTGGATCATCTACTTACGTTATCGACATATTCAAAATTGAGTTTGGACAAATATTATGGTTAAAAATGCATTACAGGCACAGTTACTAAAGGCTGGGTTGGTCGATAACAAAAAAGCCAAAAAACTCTCTAAACAAGCTGTACATGAACAACGTACAGGTCAAAGTAATGAAGCTGACATTAAGGCAAAAATTGTTCAAGATAAAGAACTGAAACAGGCCAAAGACCAAGCTATCGAGCAAGAGAAAAAAGCAATTTTGCATGAAAAAGAGCTGAAAGCGTCTATCGCTCAAATGATTGATCAGCACAAAATTCGCCATACAGATGGTGATGCGATTTATCAATTTATTGATGAAAATAAAATTAAAAAATTGTATATCAATCAGCAAATTTATAATGCTTTAGTTTCAGGTAGCCTTGTCATTGCCAAAGAAAATGACAACTATGCTTTCCTACCAAAAGCATTGGCGGAACGTATTAATGCCAAAATGGAAGGCTTTATTATTGTCAATAATGCAGAACAGAATGACCAAGTCACAGACGAGGAAGATCCGTATGCAGCTTATGTTATTCCAGATGATTTAATGTGGTGATTTTTTAAATCTTAGATTCTCAGACGAAGTGCAACAAAGATTAATTTAGCTAAGAAGTGAGGTGAGAATCTAAAATCTTAGATTCTCACTTAAAATTACTCCACAAGCTCTCTTCTTCAATCACATATAAAAATGACTTCTCTGATGCACTGATAATTCTATTCAAGATCACTTTTAGCCTGAAATAGCCAAAGAAAATTTAAATTTCCCATAAAGAATCCCCATCTTTAAAAGTCGAATATTCCGATCAGAACCATCCTATTTTAT
This sequence comes from Acinetobacter celticus, assembly GCF_001707755.1. Lineage (GTDB taxonomy): Bacteria > Pseudomonadota > Gammaproteobacteria > Pseudomonadales > Moraxellaceae > Acinetobacter > Acinetobacter celticus. The sequence continues at coordinate 14,535 of NZ_MBDL01000013.1, forward strand.
TAAATCTAAATACTCTTCAAACAATATTTGATCCAATAATTTTGGAATAATAGAGAATTCAATCTCCCCCTGAAATAAGTTGTTCAACAAAAAAAGCCACTTTTTTAAAGTGGCTTTTAAATGAGCTAAACTACCAAGCAAATTAATAAATTCGTTAAATACAACCAAACGTCAACATGTTATTTTGCATTTGCTGAAACCATTTGTTCTGGGCGAACCATTTCATCAAATTGCTGTTCAGTCACTAAACCTAATTCAACAGCAACCTGCTTTAAAGTTTTACCCTCTTTGTAGGCCGTTTTTGCTACTTTGGCTGCATTCTCATAACCAATCACAGGGTTCAATGCGGTCACTAACATCAATGAATCATGTAAAAAATGATCAATTCTCTCACGATTTGGCTCTATACCAACTGCACAGTGGTCATTAAAACTATTGCAGGCATCACCTAATAGCTGAATAGATTGCAATAAATTAAATGCAATCACAGGCATAAAAACGTTTAATTCAAAGTTACCCGAAGCACCTGCAATATTAATAGTGGTGTCATTCCCCATCACTTGTGCAACCACCATCGTCATGGCTTCACTTTGAGTTGGATTGACTTTCCCGGGCATAATACTTGAACCAGGTTCGTTTTCAGGTATACGAAGTTCACCAAAACCACAACGTGGGCCACTGGCTAGCCAACGAATATCATTGGCAATCTTATTTAAGCTCGCGGCTAAGGTCTTTAATGCGCCAGATGCAAATACAGCGGCATCACGTCCTGCTAATGCTTCAAATTTATTTGGTGCAGTAACGAACGGTAAGCCAGTTAACTTACCCAATTGTTCGGCTGTTTTTACAGCATAGTCTGGGTGTGCATTTAAACCAGTACCTACAGCCGTTCCACCCAATGGCAGTTCATATAACCCTGAAAGCGCTTGATGTAACCGTTTTAAGCCATGATCCAGCTGAGAGACATAACCACTGAACTCTTGCCCTAAAGTTAAAGGCGTTGCATCCTGTAAATGCGTGCGACCAATTTTAACAATATCTGAAAATTCGACCGATTTTGCTTCTAAAGTATCTCGTAAACGAGTAACTGCTGGAATTAGCAGTTCATTAATTTGAAGGCAGGCTGCCACATGAATCGCTGTCGGAAAGGAATCATTGGTTGATTGTGCACGGTTTACATGATCATTAGGATGCACAGGTTTTTGTGAACCTAGAGGATTACCTAATTTTTGATTCGCAATATTCGCAATAACTTCATTACAGTTCATATTACTTTGCGTACCTGAACCTGTTTGCCACACGACTAAGGGAAACTGTGCATCCCAATCTCCAGCAATAACTTCTTCAGCTGCACCAACAATATACTGCGATAGCTCTTGAGGAATTTGCTTTAATTCGGCATTGGTTATAGCGGCTACTTTTTTGACCAACCCCATCGCGCGGATCATTGACCGAGGCAAACGTTCTCCGCCAATTTTAAAATTTTGCAGACTGCGCTGTGTTTGTGCGCCCCACATCGCTTCACTTGGTACTTCCACTTCACCCATTGTGTCGTGTTCAATACGTGTTTGCATGGTGTAACCTCATTTCCTTGTTTAAGACGTTCACTCTTGTAAAACAGCGTCATTGGCTATTTTTAACAGTTTATGCAAGATGAATACAATTGTAAATGATAATTATTTTCAATAATGTTGTTTATTAAAATCATCAGCATTTATCTTTTAAATCAATAACTTTTATATTGTGTATGCTCTTTTATTGAGTCATTACATTAACTATTGATACCATTTTATACAGTACCAACCAATGCACATCTAACTTCTTTTACAATATGAATACTTTGAGCCTTATTCTGTTCTGAACCAAATTCAAAACATATCATTTTGAATTTATCGGGTTAATTGAACAATTACTGACTGCCTAAAGTTGTTTGATAAAAGCGCCACTCATCTTCTAACGCTTTTCTTAGACTATGTTCAGGCACCCAATGAAAGTACTGTTCTGCTTTGTTCGACTGACTTCCTAACTGATCAAATTCAGCAGATGGATAGTACGGCGCTGCAATGGTTTTAATGGGATTGTGGGTAATTTCAGCAATTAAATCTAAAAGTTTTTGCATTGAAATGAGTTCCCCTGAAATATTAAACGCTTCACAAGCATGCTCTTGCGTGTGCAACCAATTTAGGGCTAAAAAAATTGCCTTACAAGCATCTAATACATGTAAAAAACTACGCTCTGTCGTCTGATCTGCGGTATTGGCCTGTTTACGTAATTCTATAAATTCACGTTGCATAGCGCCCACTTGCATGGCAAGCGGTACAATATTTTTAGGTAAAGGCGTAATAAATTCGCCCAATACTGCATGTTCAAATGCACCTGCAATATTACCTAAGCGCAAAATTGCAATTTTCCATTCATTATCAGTCAATGCAGTATCACGAATAATATCTTCAATCATCTGCTGAGATTTGACGTATGGGTTTGGATAAGCATAGTTAAACGCCAAATTTTCGGTTAAATCTGTGGCTGATGTGCCATATACAGCTAAACTTGATAAATGCACCAATGTGCGTACACCAGTACGTTGCATAGCGCGCATCAGACTCATAATGCAACTCACATTATCATTATAATATTCCAGTGGTTTAAGCACAGATTCTTCTAATGACTTAAAACCTGCGGTATGTATCACAGCACTAATCGAAAATTGTTCAAAGACTTTATTTAATGCAGGTGTATTGCGAATATCAATTTTGACAAAAGGCACGTACATGCCCGAAATATACTCAAGGCGCTCTAAAATTTGTAAATTCGAATTTGATAAATTATCGACAATAATGACTTCTTGCCCTTGTGCCAAAAGACTTAAAGCAATATGCGAACCTAAAAAGCCTAATCCACCAGTCACTAAAATCATTGTATAGATACTCCTTATAATAATCAGCACTTTGCAAACGATTGGTGTTTTTTGGGTGTTATTGTCAATTTATCCACAGATATCAAACGTAAAAACCGACTCAAAATTTCTCTTGGGTCGGCTAATCTGCAAGAGCATTATAACGATATTTTACAGGTTGGGAATATTGGATGTGTTGCAGTTGTAGCTATTAACTGTATATTGTTTATAACAAGAAATAACATCAACTGTCCTGCGCAAGGCTGGACCAGCATTACAAATAGATGGAATAAAAATAAAAGCATGGCTCTACTTCTATATTGAGCACACTGTGAATAATGGGAAGCTTTTTTGTAAGGAAAGTGGCTGGGCTGTTAAAACTTATAGTTTTTAGAATAAGGAATAAATAGTGAAAAGTATCTGAACTGACTTCTGATCAATTACCTAGTGCTTTAGCTACTGCAATGAAAGTAAAAAATGTGCCTGCATTAGACTGGGATCTGTGCGGAAAGCTTATTGAGAAAGAGAAAATTAGCTTGGTGCGATCGTACTCAAGATGGACTGCATTTTATGTCGGCCCACGTGCTGATAGTAAAGAAGCTGAGCAAACTGCGGATACAGCAATTGAAGCTGTGGTGAAGTACTTTATTGAGAAGAAACTAGGCGAAGAAATTTAAGGAATACCAATCAATATCGTGAAGTTATGATCAATAGTAGTTGTGGAACATGAATAATCACAAAGAAACCATGATAGTGCGCTGAACCCCATCATGGTTTCATATATGATATTGATGCTTATGACTAAATTTCAAGCATTTCGCATAAGCGGTATTATTTTAATTTTAGAAAAAATTAAAAATTCACAGTATAACTTAGTGCAAAAGTACGACCTTCCGCAGGAGTTGCTAGAAGTGAATTGGCATTGGTCACTGCTGCTTGTTGAGCAAACACAGTTTTATATTGATTATCCCAAACATTGTAAATGCCAAAATCTACACGACCTTTAGCCACAGGTAAATGCGCCAATACATCCATAGTTGTATAACCTTTGATCTCTGCTGCACTGTTACTATCTGTGATTCCTGCTGCTTTTAACTCAAGGTCATCTTTATAAGCTTTATCTGTACCTTTAATCGCTAACATTTGGGCACGAATACCATAACCGTCTGCATTGCTCCATTCTGCAAACAATGTGCCTTTCATTGGCGAAACAGCAAAAGCATTTAACTCATGCCAATTATCGGTAATATCCTTATATTGACCACGGGTATAACCTAGAGTTCCACCTACTTTATAATTGTCCATAAACGGATAACTTACTGTCGCTTCTGCCCCATAAACGCGCTGATCTGTATCAACCACATTGACTGAGCGATCAGAGTTAAATTGAACTACTTTATCCGATGTATTATAAAAACCTGTTAAACCCAAATTTAAGCCTGAATCCTGATTTAAACGCCAACCAAGTTCATAACTATTGACAGTAATTGGCTCAATACCAGAAGTTGTTAAGGTGTAAGCTGCGACATCACGTAATACACGTTGCACATCTGGGTAGCTATAGCCTTGAGAGAAATTGGCATAAAGTTGTTGTGTATCACTTAGTTTGTAGACGGTTCCAAAATTGAACAGAAATTTATCTGAATCTGTCGAGTCAGCAGCCATTAAAGTATAAGGTTTACGTGCAGTTAAATAACTGTCTGTATCTGCTTGAACGTATTGGTAACGTATTCCAGCTTGAATATTAAGGCGATCAGTTAAAGCATAGTCCCCTTGTAAAAAAGTCCCAATATTCTGAATTTCTGTATCAGGCCCTGAACCTTGTGTTTCTCCTGTTGGGGTATAGACTAAACCAGTATTGCTTGGGATATAAAAGTCCGCCCACTGATGATCTTTTTCCCAGTCATAGTCCAACCCATAAGTTAATTTTAACTCATGATCAGCCACGTTAAAATCTGACTGTAAGGTCGATCTAATTCCCGCATAATCCACATTTGATTGACTTTGTTTAACACTCACTCCATCCGCTGAATACCCATAAGGTACAAAGCGTGATTTCTCATTTCGATAGTAAGCTTCTACATTCAGGACTTGACCTAAGAAATCCTGATTCTGGTACTGTGTATTAAAAGCATAACGTTTAGTAAATGGCTGATTATCTAAGCTCCACCCTTTGACTGCTTTGTAAGATGGATCTGTTTTTGTGAGTAAATAGGAATAATCAGGCCCGTATTCTGTGTCTTGTTCATCTTTATAGTACTGAGCACCAAAACTTAAGCTTTGGTTGTCAGTTAAATTAAAGTTTAAACGACCATTCACATCAATAGTGTCAGTATCCATGGTGCTGCCTTGCCAAGGGCTTAATGAAATACGATCGCCTCGACCATCAAATTGAGAGCCACGACTGGTATAGTCTACGCCTAGAAAACCATCAACTTTATCGTTGGAAAAAGAGGCAGTTTGTCCAAGTTGATACGCTAGGCTATCACTTCGAAAGTTATCGGCAGATGTCACACCCAATTTTGTCTGGAAACTTACAGGTTCAGATTTATTTGCACGTTTGGTAATAATATTAATAATTCCGCCTGTAGCACCTGAGCCATAGATACTTGTTGCCCCAGAAACTACTTCTATATGATCAATCATATTCGGGCTAATACTATTCAGTTGACGCGCTACATCACGTGAACCCGTTTGTGATACGCCATCAATCATTATCAGTACATTACGACCACGCATGGTTTGACCATAATTACTGCTTGTTCCACTGCTTGGCGCAAGTGAAGGTACAAGTTGCGCTAAAATATCAGCCACTTTACGACCTGTACCTGCTTGTTGTGATATTTCATCTGCTGAAATGGTTTGTACTGTTCCAGCAATTTCCGCAATACTTTTGGGTGTTCGGGTTGCAGTCATCACAATAGTTGGGAGTTTGATCGCAACATTGTTTGTCTCAGTTAATGCTGGAATCGTATCCTCAGCATAAAGATGGGTGCAAATCGCTACCGAGAGCAAACAAAGACCAAAGTCTGATAAGCGCATTACTATTCCCTTACAAATAAAATTTATTGAGAATGATAATCATTAATACTAACAATGTAAAATTTTTATAAAGATTCTTTCTTAATCACCCATTTAACATAATGGCACTTATACGAAATTGCCCCACTTGAGGACCTTCACTATTGAGCCATGCTTTGTCTTGCAGTCATAATGAATAATCACAAAGAAACCATGATAGTGCGCTGAACCCCATCATGGTTTCATATATGATATTGATGCTTATGACTAAATTTCAAGAATTTCGTATAAGGTGTATTATGTTAATTGTAGAGAAACTAAATACTCTTTAGATTTACACGTTTTGACAGCTCTTCTGCACTTTCAACTCGTTCAGAATAACGATCAGTTAAATAATCTGATTGTCCTCTAGTTAAAAGGGTAAATTTATAAAGTTCCTCCATTACATCCACAATTCTCGTGTAGTAAGAAGATGGTTTCATACGTCCATCTTCTTCAAATTCTAGAAATGCTTTAGGAATGGAAGATTGGTTTGGAATGGTGATCATGCGCATCCAACGACCTAAAATACGCATCTGGTTTAAGCTATTAAATGACTGTGAACCGCCACTGACCTGCATCAAAGCCAAAGTCTTTCCTTGCGTTGTACGAATCGCACCGCCTGCCAATGGAATCCAGTCAATTTGTGATTTGAAAATAGAACTCATCGAACCATGACGTTCAGGTGAACACCACACCATGCCTTCCGACCAAGCTAATAAGTCATACAACTCTTTAACTTTAAGATGTTCAGTATCTGCATCTTCAGGCAAAGGTAGTCCCTTTGGATGGAAAATTTTTACTTCAGCGCCAAAATATTCCAAGATACGTCCTGCTTCCATCACCGCAAGTCTGCTGTATGAGCGTTCTCGGTTTGAACCATAAAGCAGCAAAATACGAGGTGGATGATCAAGTTCTTTGGCTTGAACCTTGTCTAAAGTCGGTTGTTCAAGAAGATTCAAATCTACATTTGGGAGAGTCATAGTTTATACCTCTTTAAAAACTTTTTTTCTCAGCCAGAGTGAAACACTCACTAGGCCAATTAATACAGGCACTTCAACCAATGGTCCAATCACTGTTGTAAAAGCCACAGGTGATGCCAATCCAAAGGTTGCAATGGCAACGGCTAAAGCCAATTCAAAATTGTTACCTGCCGCAGTAAAAGAGATCGCAGCAGTTTTTGGATAATCATTCCCCATCCACTTACTCATAAAGAAGCTAATGAAGAACATCACCACAAAGTAAATGGTCAAAGGAATAGCGATTCTGAGCACATCGAATGGCAAGCTAACGACTTGACCACCTTTCAGGCTAAACATGGCAACAATGGTAAATAACAGCGCAATAAGGCTTAACGGACTAATTTTGGGAATAAATTTGCTTTGATACCAAAGCAATCCCTTTTGTTTGACTAGAATCAATCGGGTTAAAAAACCCAATAAAAAGGGAATCCCTAAATACACCAGAACCGCATGGGTAATGGTCCAGAAGCTGACATTAATAACTTGTGCTTCTACACCAAAATAAGGTGGTAAGAAGGTCAAAAATAACCAAGCATAGGTACTAAAGAACAGGATTTGGAAAATGCTATTAAATGCGACCAAGCCTGCAACATACTGATTATCACCACATGCTAAACCATTCCACACTAAGACCATGGCAATACAACGGGCCAAGCCAATCAGGATCACACCTGTCATATATTCTGGATAGGATTGTAGAAAAATGATGGCTAAAGTAAACATTAAACAAGGTGCAATGAGCCAGTTCTGAACCAAGGATAAAGTGAGCGTTCGTTTATCTTTAAAGACTTGTGGCAACGTTGCATAGTCCACCTTGGCCAGTGGTGGATACATCATCAAAATCAAACCAACGGCAATCGGGATATTGACTGAATCAATACTCATCTTGTCTAAGGCAACCGATGCTTGGGGGAAAAACACCCCAATCCCTACACCCAATACCATCGCAATAAAAATCCATAGCGTTAAATTACGATCTAAGAATGAGAGTTTTGACGTTGACATGCTATTACTCGCATTGAACCGAAATAGGTGAACCAATATTGCTATTAAGAACTTCTAAGACTGAATTTACCCATTCAGGTAAATTAGGATTCAATCGGTAATACACCCATTGTCCTTTGCGCTCGTCTAGCAGAATTGAAAGATTTCGAAGTAAAGCTAAATGTCGAGAAATCTTGGGTTGACTGAGCTGTAATTGCTCTGTGATCTCACAAACACAGACATTTTTTCTTGCCAAAATAAGCTTTAAAATATCCAAACGTGTCGGGTCAGAAAGACACTTAAAGAAATCTGCTTGATCCATAATCCATACTCACATATTTGCTATTGCGAATATACGCATATCCATATATAAATGCAATATTGCTAATACTAGAGTAAATTTCATGTCACAAAAGATTAAGATTTATCATAACCCTGCTTGTGGAACGTCAAGAAATACCTTGGCTTTGATTCTTAATACAGGGAATGAACCAGAAATAATTGAATACCTAAAAACCCCACCAAGCAAAGAGGAATTAATTAATTTAATTGAAAAGTCGGGACTCTCTGTGCGTGAAGCTATTCGGAAGAATGTTGAACCTTTTGAAAGTCAAAAATTAGATCAACAGCATTGGACAGATGATCAATTACTAGATTTTATGATTAAGTATCCGATTTTAATAAATCGTCCATTTGTAGTGACGGAACTGGGTGTTAAATTATGCAGACCATCTGAGTTAGTACTGGATATATTATCGGCTCCTCAACTCAATGCATTTAGCAAAGAAGATGGTGAAATGATCATTGATCAAGATGGCAATAGAATTAAGTAAATTTCACGTATTCAACATGTCTATTTAACATAAATCTCTTATACATAATAGCCCTCACTTGAGGGCCTTCACAATCGCACTATGTCGCGCTTTGCAGTCATAGTGATAATCACAAAGAAACCGTGATAGTGCGCTGAACCTCATCATAGTTTCATATAAGATATTGATGATTACGACTAAATTTTAAGAGTTTTGGATAATCCGTATTATGTTTACTCTTCTAAAAAAAATACGATATCTAGTTGAAATAGAATAATTAATGAAGTATAACATAGCAATTTATTCTAGCCTATTTTCATGTCAATTCCAATAAAGCGCAAAAGACTTTACTATACTTTATTTGCTCTTATGCTTCTTTTTATCGCTTGCAACATAATGCTTATGGGTATTGGCATTGATAATTCAGTAAGTGATATTTTTTATTATGTATTCTAATTATTCTGTGCAGTTCATCCAGAAAATTTTTTTATTTTTTTATTATTCCATTAGTTTCAATTTATGCAGTATATACACCAATCGGATTATTTTTTGGTAAAGTTTCATATCAATATGTGGCATCAATATTAGCTACAGATGTAAATGAATCTATTGAATTTTTTAAAAATATCCCAATTAAAAACTACTTACTAGGATTAAGTATAGTCCCTAGTATTCTTTTATATTACAATATTATCAAAAAATTTAATGTTAAATTTTATAGAAACAAAACATTATTAATAATTTTTATCATTACAGCTATGCTACAACAATCCCCATTTCAATTTTTTAGGGATAGCAGCGATGCAATTAAATTAGTAAATCAAGAGATAAAAAAATTAAATGATCTAAAGCATAAAAATACCTGGGGTAAGTCTACTTTAAACAACTCTAAATATGATACTTATATTCTTATTATTGGTGAAAGTGTAAGACGAGACTATCTTAATGCTTATAATTATCCAATCCCTAACACTCCATTTATGTCAAAATCAAATGGAGTTATTGTCGATGGATTAACAGCCACAGGAAATAATACTATTTCATCTCTGAGATTAATGTTGACACAACCTAAAAACAATATATCACCTCAATATGACAAAAATTTTATAGATTTAGTTAACTCCTCAGGAATAGAAACATATTGGATATCTAATCAAGGGTATTTAGGAAAATATGATACCCCAATAACTGCTATTGCTCAAAAAAGTAAATATAAATACTTTATTAAAAATTTAGAGTATAATTCAATGAACACTAGTGATTATTCACTCATTCCTGAGTTTAGAAAAACTCTTCAAAATAAGAATAAAAAACTTGTTGTCTTGCATTTATATGGATCTCATCCAAATTCCTGCGATAGAATCATAGATTATCCTAAAATTTTAGAAAATATTGATCCAAAATATGATGAAATAAATTGCTACATATCATCTATCAAGAAAACAGACTCAATTTTAGAAGACATCTATAAAATTTTACTAAATGAACAAAAAGTTAATAAATTAACTTTTTCAATGTTATATTTTTCTGATCACGGCCTATCTTCTAGTCTAAATAATGAAAATATTAATTTACGCGTTGGAGATCATAGACAATCTTATGAAGTTCCTTTATTTACAGTAAGCTCTGACTCACTGACTCAAAAAAGATGTACGTCTTTTAAATCAGGCCTAAATTTTACAAATGGCCTAGCTGATTGGATTGGAATTCTAAATAAGCAAGTTCCATCATATTCATTATTTGATTGTAAAGATGACGATGATGTATACAACCAAAAAAAACTATTAGATATAAAAGAAAATGAACCAGCTATTAATTTAAGTAGCCTTTAGATTTTCTTATAACTTATATCAGCCCTCACTTGAGGGCCTTCACTATTGAGCCATGCTTTTGTCTTACAGTCATAGTGAATAGTCACAAAGAAACCATGATAGTGCGCTGAACCCCATCATGGTTTCATATTAAGATATTGATGCTTATAACTAAATTTTAAGCATTTCGTATAAGCTGTATTGTGTTAATATCAAAAATATTTTGAATACTTCTTAAAAATTTAACTCTAATGAGAATTTTCCTAACTAAAATGCTTAGGCTCTGCCTAAAAATTAGGGATAATATTTAAAGAGTAGTAACCATAGTTTTAACTCCTATAACTAATGCTAAAGAATAATTATAAAAAAGCTTATTCAGTTATGAAATATAGTACTGAATAAGCCTAGAAAGTAAGTATTGAAATTTAACAATGGGAATTCTTAAACCATTGCTGGATCGCTAACAGAGTCTGTACCTATTTCTACACGACCAGCAAAGCGCCGATAAAACTTATTGTCTTGACTACATGTAACGGCAAAGTCATACCATTGCCATGTATCTTTTAACTCTCGGTGTTGAGTGACAGTCTCTTGAGCTTTAACATTAATTTTAAGAGGTTCATCTGTACGATAAGCAACAGGTGTTAAAATAAAATCTACTTCTTTAGTCGAAATATTTATCAAATCCACATAGACATTACCATTATTAATGTCATAACACACCCGTATTTCAGGATTGATTTGTAGATCTTGATTACGGTTTAAATCGCCTCGAAAATGTCGATGATAGCCATTTGGACCTATTACCCAAAGATCGTACATTCCTTGGTTATCCTTTTTGACACTCCAAACATCATCTAGTGTTTTTCCTGCTTCTACAATGTAACGACGTGGGATAGCACTAAGGTTTAACTTGTCATAGACATGGAAAACTGCACCTTGTGTACCTGTATTAGAGAAGAGTAATTTAACCGTGCCATCATTTTGACAACGTGCACTGGTATGTAATTCATAAGGTAATGCTTTAGAACGACGGATCCCACTGGCTTGGATTGGAAGTTGTAAATTGGTTGGAATCGGAACTTTAGGTAACTTTTGCTGATCTGAACGAAGCTGATCTGCCTGCTCACGAGTTTTTTTACCACTTAATTCTGGTAGTACATCTTCATTTGGATTTTCAAAGTTAAAGGCTGAGGTTAAATCACCACAAATTGCACGACGATAAGGACTGATATTACTTTCTTTTACACCAAAACGTTTTTCTAAAAACATTAATACTGAAGTATGATCAAATACCTGAGAATTAACGATTCCACCACGACTCCATGGTGAGATTACAAATAATGGTACACGTGGACCAGGTCCATATACCCCATTGTCTTTTTTAGGCTGACTGGTACTCCCCAATGGTGCATCATGCACATAATATTCATGTTGCATATCGGCTTGACTGAGTGTTGATTTGCCAGCATAAGTATTATCTACTTGTAGCGTTGGTGCAGAAGGTGAAGGAATATGATCAAAATAACCATCATTTTCATCAAAATTGATTAAAAAAACAGTTTTACTCCAAACCTCTGGTACTGCTGTTAACGCATCTAAGATTTCCTGAATAAACCAAGAACCTTGAACTGGGCTTGATGGACCAGGATGCTCACAATAGATTGATGGTGCATTGATCCAAGAAACTTGAGGAAGTTTTCCTGTTTTTATATCATTTTTAAAAGCATCTAAAAATTCTTCTGGTTTATTGCCGGGCAGGGTATTTGCAATACCTTTATACAGAGGATTTTTAGCATTATCGGTTGTGGCATCGTAAGCTTTATAAGGCAACGGTTGAGCCACCTTATTGTACGGACTATTCGGCGCACCACCACTTGAAACAGGGTAGCCTGAAGCAATATTAGCTTTTTTAAAAGTACGGAATGCACCGAGCATGTTATCACCCCATTCATCTGGCATATTTTGATAACAGATCCAGTTGATACCTGCTTCTTCTAAACGTTCGGCATAAGTTTTCCATGTGTAGCCGATATCAACATTTTTTGGATCACCATCAATCCAGTCCCATTCATTGTTAACAAAAGCGGTACTAGTCGGTACTGCACCATTGGTACCCGTTAAATGAAATGAACGGTTGGCATCTGTACCTGTGTGCATTGAACAGTGATATGCATCGCAAATAGTAAAGGCATTAGCTAAAGCAAACTGATAAGGGATTTCCTGTTCTTTAAAATAACCCATTGCGTAATCGGTTTTATAAGTTGGCCAATTTGACATTCGGCCATTGTCCCAAGCTTTTTGGCTGTCTATCCAAGTATGATTTGTACCAGGTGCGCGTTGCGCATTACTCCTTGATCCATCTAAATGGAAAGGCGTTAATAATGAACCATCACTACGTTGTTGTTGCCAAATACTACGCCCATTTTGCAGAGGAATAGTGAAACGATCTGCAAAACCGCGAATCCCTTTTAATGTTCCAAAATAATGGTCAAATGAACGGTTTTCTTGCATTAAGATAACTACATGCTCGACATCCTGAATTGTTCCGGTTTTATTATTTGCAGGAATAGCTAATGCTTTTTGAATACTGGCCGGAAATGTAGATAAGGCAGCAGCACCAAAACTTGTTTTAAGCGTATTTACTAAAAATTGACGACGATTAATCACAGTATTTCCCTTTTTATTCTTATTTTTATGGTGCACAACGTATTAATGGTTTTTTGGAATTATCAGGTGGAGTTATAGACTGATCATCATTTGAATCATTGCAGGCAGTGAGTATGAGTAAAATTGGCAGAAAATATGTTCGCTTAAAACTGCCCTTTAATTTTTGCAACATTTGCTTTATCCATAATAAAAGAAGCTAATACCATAGATAAGTGATATGACAATAGGGTGTCATATTTATTACGACATCACATATGTACAAATGGTTCATATCAATACAGTTGCTCTTTTTCTAAATTAAAAATGGTAATTAAAAAATATAAGAAACTGTATAAGGTTACATATAATTACTGCTCATTTAACATAAATCGCTTATACGAAATGCCCCTCACTTAAGGGTCTTCACTATCGCACCATGTCGCGCTTTGCAGTCACTATATTTGGCCACAGTGTCTACAGATTACAGCTTTACCCGCCCTGACTCCAATTTTTGCAAATCAGGGCAAGGTTCTAGTAAATTAGCTGGAATCACTTGCGATAAGTGAGTTGACGGCTGCCCCCCCATCATCATCAAAACAAAACTGCTTATACACAGGGCGATCAATGATCTTTTGTAGCTCATGTGTAACTGTTTCAGCTTTGATCCGCTGTTCTGATTTTGCTTTTTCATAATCTGCGCTCACTTGATTTATTGCATTCTGTTTTTCAGCCAAAGCTTTTATATGCTTTTGCTTAATTACTTGAATCTTTGCTGTGCACTGCTCACCACTTGCAACACGAAGCTTTTTTGATAAATGATTTGTGTATGCCAGTTGTCCAATACAGATAAAAGAAAGGACCGCAATTGCGATCCAGTATTTAAGTTTCCAAAGTGTTGCCCATATCATTTGAGGAATACCTCTTTCTCTTTCGCACGGCGATTTACTAATCCTTGCATGCGTTTACCACCAGCATTCACCCACACATCAAATTGTTCTGCTGCACCGCGAATATCACCAGCATTGAATTTTTTAACCAATGTTGATTTGCTAAAAGCGCTTGGACCAATATTGTAGGTAAGCGATACCAGCGCATCGAACTGATTTTGATTCAGTGGTACTGTTACAGCATTATTTACAGCTGATTCAAACTTCTTTAAATCATAGACCATGTAGGCCTTGGCTTGTGCTTCAGTGCAGGTATCACCTTTCTTAACACGTATGCCATTGGGATAAACCGTGGTACCAAAACCAATAGTCCACACTCCCACACCATCGTCATAGGCTTTTAAGCGCAAGCCCTCAAAGCCACATATGAGATCAATACCAAAAAGGCTAACGACCATTTGATCAATCGCAATACCCAACATATCAGCCACTGTTGAATCTGTAGCAGTTGCAATCACTTCATTGGTTGCATCAACTTGCTTTTGAGTAAGTGTTCCACCGCTGATCTTTCTTAAAAAATCGAATATTTGTTTCATTTCACTTTCCTTTAAGCATAAAAAAAACCGCCTACATGGCGGTATAAATTGAGCATGCTAAATGCCTATTAAGCAATAGACCATAAATAATAATATTTTTGGATATCTGGGTTTAAAAATTCATCACCATCAAGATCATAATGAAATGGCTTACCCTCTAAAAGCTCTACACTATTCAAAGAAGTTAGATATTTTTTTAAGAATTTTTGAAATAATTCAATTTTTTCAGGAAACACGCTTTCACCATCCCATAAAATCGTAGCCATTTTAAAAATCTCAAGAAAACCTATAAGCGCGAAGTATAATGATCACAATTAATCATTTCAATAATTTATTGAGAACTAAATCACATTTATTTTCTATTTGCGTAAATCATCTTTTGCACTTTTACTACATCAATAATGGTCTTTCCTTCCTGCTTATTAATGAAGTTAAATGTCCATCTGACAATCGCTCAACCCGGTAACCCGCACACTAAGAAGAAACCACCTAAAGCAATCATTCCCCAAATATCAGTGACCCACTCATGTAAGCCCTATTTCACAATGATGAATGCCCCCCAGCCAAACTTGATACAACTGTGCAAATTAAACCTACCGCCCATTCTTGCGGTGAACGTGGTAGACGCATCATGATCACAACCGTTGCAACAAATGCTATTGCTAAAGTGACCATAATTGCTGCACCATAAAACTTTAAAAACGTGACAAGGCTACTTGTAGACACTGGTTCCATTAATTCCTCCTAATTTTTGGCAATAAAAAACTCACCCTTAGGTGAGTTTTCCAATCTCTGCTTCCTATGAAATCAGATACATATATACTTTTGCTTTAAACGCATTCATAAAGACATTTAAAAGAACATCTTTAAGTTTTTCGAAAAATGACTTAACAAAAAAAATGGTAGCTAGCTTTAAATGTTCAAACAAGAACACTCGAAATAATTTCCATGAAAAACCAAATTCATTGTATGAAGATTTCAATAAAGTGCCCAACAGATGAAATGTTTCAAATGAAACTTCGACCACGATTGTCACAAGGTCAATTACAATTACTTTTAGAATTCCGCTCATTTTCAAAAACCTCTTTTGGATTTACAAAAATAGTGATCAACTTGTATTAAAAAAACAGATCACTATTTTGCCCGCCACTTTAAGAAGTTTTTTAGAAGTTGAGTTATGCATAAAGTTCTCATAAAATTATTGTGTTATGAGTTATTTATACCCTTAAAATTTAGTAGCGTCAAACAACTACTCAGCACCCAGAAAACTATGTAGTCCAACCTATTACAGAGTTCCCACAACACGCTGAAATATTAGTTTCTGATACAAACGGCGCATTCTTCGCAATTTCAACGAGACGTTTGACTGATTCATCCGCGCCCCATCGTTTGGTTTCACCAAAGAATACCTCTACGTCGTGACCAGCTAAGCAATGCTTAGGCAGGCCAGTGTTATCGCTATAGATTGGCTCACCATCTGCATCCCGCTCTACCCCACTCATGTTCAATCAAACGGCAAAACTCACGGTCAGTTGTATTTTCACAATAACTGGCATCAATGGTGATGAGATAAACAGGTACACAACCAAACCAGTCTCGCATCTGTTGCTCTTGTCGAGCCTTCTTCCAACCACCCTGATTAAACATCACCTTTTCACATTGTCACATTGACCCAATACCATGCGATTTTGAGCCATAAATGCAGATGAGGCCCAAGCAAATGCCAAAAAGTTCTCATCGTCGTGAATGAGCTCAGCAATATGGTCATGATCTGGGTTGTGAAGCTCTCCGCCAATCGTCAACCAGTTTTTAATCACCCAATCCTTCAAATCTACGGCGGGTGCAAGCAGAATTGCTTCTTGCTCTTCTGCTCGATCAATTAGGTCTGTTGGTGGAAATAGTCTGATCTGTTCCATCTTCTAATCTCCCTAAGTGATCTTGAATCCACTGAATGACATAACCCGATTCAATATGATCAGATTCAAAGCGTATATGCCTATAACCCATTTCCTCAGCAAAATCATATTTACAGAATGCGTTTGCTATCTTTTTCCCACCACGACCAACCGACCATGGGCTACCCACTATTTCAATAAGAAGTCTCAACTTCACAATATGAAAATCGAATCGCCAGTTTTTGGTAGGTTCAAATTGAAACTTACACTCATAACCAATTAGGTTTTTTTCTAATTCCTGAAATAGAGTTTCTTCAGCTTCTAAATATTTTTCTTTAGCCTTAGGTAAGGGTTTAGAGCGTAGTTTATTTTTAGGTGGGCGTTTCTTTGTTTTCCAGAAATAGCTGTCAGCATCCATAAATAGCACCCATTAAAAAACCGCCCGAAGGCGGTTTTTATATACTTTTAATTTTAAGAAAAATCTAATTCTTTTTCAAAACGTTTTAATTCATGGCGAGCCATAGCTAAGTTAGCTTTTTGACGATCTAAAACAAGGTATAGGAATAATGAATCATTCGTATCGAGTGGGCGAACCAAGTGATATTGCTTACCTAAAGTAATTAAAATATCTTCAATCGCATCATTCAAGCCTAAAGATTTTGCCACACGGCGTTTAGCGCGAATTACTTCTGTATTTCCAGCTGCAGCAAGCTCCAAGTCTAGGCCTGAACCCATAGAAGCCAAAGTTAAGCCACTCTCACTATCAACAAGTGCGCCAACTACAAAACCATCAATATCGTTTAAAGCTTCCAAGCTTAATTTAGCCATTAATAATAACCCTTTATGGAATAAAAAAAATAGGAGACAAATTTTTCCTAACAATTCTCAACAATTACATATTTCATTAATATTATCAATGACAAAATTTTACCTTTTATATCAAAACCCATAAAAACTTATCAAAAAATTAGAAAATATGTAAAGCTTCTCGCAAATTCCTAATTCGCTCTTTCAACTTAATCATGATGCCATCAATCGCCAGCATCTCATTCCGCGTCAATCCAGTTCGACTTAGGTTTTGATATTTTGACAGATCAGCACTGCAAAATTCTAAGTCTTGTTTCGCTTGCACACGGTCTGTCATGGATACCTCGAATAGAAAAGAAAAACCCCGCCAACATCTAGAATGCGACAGGGTTTTATGTGCCGTAATACGTTCGGCAATGGAGAAATTACTTAATCATCTTTACCGCATTTACGGCATTCTTGTGTATATCCACAATCAGGGTCGTAATCAAATTCATAAGCGTGAAGACAAAATAATTTACGAAGGAAATAGATCATAGCTTTCTCCTTAATCTCGATTATGGGATATGAGAGGGATTATCATTAGACGGCTATCCAGCATCCCCAATAATTTAATAGGGTTAATTCGAAATTTTTAAAGGTATCGAATTCGAGCTATTTAAAACTCAGGAAAGAAAAAAGCCTGTCCCTCTTGGAGAAAGAAACAGGCTATAAACTAAATGCACTACATGCCATGGTGAATCTGTTTATACGATAATGGTAACTGATTTTTAACATAATGCAATTAATAAATATACCAAATGGTAAATTATTTTCACATTTAAAAGCCCGATCAAATGACCGGGCTTTCGTTGCTATAATCAATTGAACTTATTTTTCAATATCAATTCAATTCGCCTAGTAGCATCACATATACTCATTTCTGTATGTCGCCAGAAATAAAATACCTGAGCATTAATAAGATATTTTTGCTTAATGTAATCAGAGATCTTACCTCTGTGAACTTCGCTTGCATTGAAGCGATTCTTATCTAACCTAATTACCCATCCCTCTAAATCACCACCAATACAAATATGCATCCCTGCCCACCATATGGTTATAACTTACCCACATTATACAAACAGCTGGCAAAAAAAACCTGCTCCTTGGGGAAGGCGCAGGCAGAAAACTTAAAAACTATTCTTCATTAACGAAGAGTATTCATATCATTATACTTGGTATATTTTGCGACTTCAATCACACTTCAAGTATATAAACAAAAAATACCCACTAATTTTGGGTAAGTGGGTATATAAACTTTTAATCTTAAAAAAAAATCCATCACAAGATGAGCTTTGGAAACTTTGTTGGTCAAACCACAATACGACCAGTATAGAAATAAGATACCCTAGTTATCATTAGATATGATAGCTTCACGCCTTCATTTCTTTGTAAGTATTTCTTTTATACATCTCAATAGCTTTTGATGCTTCATCAATTGCTGATTCAATCGCTAGAGCCATAAGGTTTTCATATCCCTTCCATGTGAGTCGATAAACATTCTGTGTCATCTGATGCCCATTAATCCCCGCATAATATAATCGACCTTGAGCAGTAAAGTTATTCTCAAGTGTTGGGTCCAAGGCGAAATCAATCACCATTCGGGCAACTAAATAAGCCATGTGGCTCATTGTGATTTGTTCAGGCTCTCGCCTCTTATATGCCACGGCGTTTTGAAGCATGATATTTACTAAGTGAATACGGACATCACTCTCGCACTTCCCATCAAACACAATCAGCGCTGTTACCGACTTAGCAAGTTGCGTCTCCATCGATGCAATAGCACCCAAATGATCTTCGTAATTCAAAGGTTTCTCCCCAGTGCCATGTGCTTGTGGCTCAAAGTTTGGTGACTTTGCAGTAATGCCATGAGTCAACCATTCAAATTTTTCTGCCATTACTACATTCATCCCAATCACCCTATTCGCTTTAAAATTTGCTCTAGTGCTAAACCGCTTTTTACTTGTTCAGTGCTGTACCGATATACCTGATAACCCAACCCCTGTGCCGAGTTATATTTATCCATATACCCTAAATAACCTTTACCCCCTTGTGTGACAGCCATTGCTCCAAATTCCGCCTTCAACCTCAATCAAAATCATTTTTTCTACCAGGTGGAAATCAGCTCTCCACTTCCGATCTGCATTAAATTTAAACTCCTGTTCAAACTTGATCTTGTGTGCCCTGAGGTGCTGAGATAAAACCGCCTCACCCTCACTCACCACTTGCTCTTTCTTGACCGATGCAGGACGCTTGGCCCTGCGTTTTGATTTATTGATCTTCTTGTAATCAGCGATTGAGATGCTGGTCACACAGTCACCCCAAATAACTGTTTTGCTTTGCCGGTGGCTCTATAAGTACAAACCGTTACCCGCTCCACATAACCCAAACTCATGAGGTCTAGCAGACAGGTTCTTATTGAATTTGCCCCAGCATCTATGCCACTTCCCTGAATAACCCCATGAGCTTTCACTACTCAACTATCACCCGAACACTAACCGTATTCGGGGTGAAAATGACACACATTTTTAAGAATACTGGCGATGGTGAAATTGAATAATTGGTCACTGATGCTAAATTTAAAGAAGTGACTTGGAGAGTGTGATGGAATTAAAACAATTAGAACCAGCTGAAATTGTGCGGGATAAATATGGATCATGGATGCATCCAGAATATCGTGAATATCTGGATAAGCATCATAACAATCAAGAATGGATTTCCCAGATTGAGTGCGATGAATTGAAGCGTCATTTCAATATCATTACTACAAAGTTTTATTTAGAAGCATCTGTTTCAGCTGATATCCACGAGGAAATGATGAATGCGTGCGATCTTTCAAAGTGGGACCCAATTGTGCCCCATGGTTTTTTCTTAATTGATATCGGTTTTACGGAAGATGACGCGGAAGCCGTCTTTGCAAAAGAAATCGGAAAAGAAAGTGAGGTCGCGTGATGGATATTCAGAAATTATTTGAAGAATTATATGTAAAAAATGCACGAAGCTGGTTATTAGAACGCGATCCAGATGGCTCATATAAATATCATACAACCCAATCCGCATTTGTGCTTTTTGAAAATCAGCAACTGGAAATTGAGTCTTTAAAGTCTGGGTTAGCTAAGGCTCAAGCAGTGTCAAAAGAGGTCCTTCTTGAAAGCGACTGCATGATTAACCAAACTTGGTTTATGAAAGGAATCTTGCATCAGCATTAATAAAGCATGCTGAAAATGCATATAAAAATGAAGTAATAGCCCAAAACTCAAAGATTAAATTCGGCACAGATGACAACGAGCATTAGTTTGCTCACGACGTACCATTTTTTGGAAGAGTTCAGATAGATCGCACTGAAGAACATGGGTTAGTTGAATGAGATATTTCTTTAATGGGTTTTGGCAAGAGCCTTTTGACACTAAATCTGGATGCATCAAGCTTTTAGAGGAATGTATTGCAGAAAAGCGTGAAGAAGAACAGGAGCAAGGCCATGATTGAGAAAACAGAAAATCTTAGATTTTGGCCTTGAACAGATCGAGGTTCTAATATCAGAACTTCAAGAAACCTTTGATGAATTCCATGCGAATCTCGGCCCTTTCGCACTGGACGAGTTTGGGGTTTCCATTGAGATTAAGACCAAATCTGGCGAATACAGCTACAACCTTGAGCAGTTAAAGAATTAAAGGAAGTGGATATTGAGCTTTTTTCTGCTTCTCAATTAGCTGAAAAATACAACATGTCAACAACAACAATCAGAGATCGTCTTGTGTCAATTAATCAAGGCACTAAAGGCAAGGCTTTATACAATCCTCGCTTAGCCCGTGATTTACTCACCACAAAAAACAAAAGAGGCAGACCGAGAGCTAATTAGCTCTCACTGCCGTTAAACATTTCTACTAGATCTTGAGCGTCAGGATTGTAGTAAGTGTTGATCAATATCCCAATTGTCTTATGCCCCGTTATTTTTGCTAAAACCTCAACAGGTAATTTGCGAACTTTAACCATTCTTGTGATTGCTTCGTGTCACGAATCATGAAAGTTAATTTGAGAAAGATTTGCCCTTTTTTTGGCTCTCACCCACGTTGCACAAAATATATCTTTGTCAATTGGAACCAATTGATCGCTATCCAAAGGTAACAATGAAAGTAGGCGCTTAGCTTCTTTAGACAATGGTACGTTCCGAGATTCGCCATTTTTAGTTATGGGTAGGTGTACAAAACCATCTTTTAGGTCTGCCCTACACATTGCAAGTATTTCACCTTGTCGCATTGCTGTTTCAAGCGCAAATAAAAACGCCCACGCTACATAGTGCTTGGACTTTTCAGGTGTGGTTAAACCACTCCAATCCAGTGCTTCAAGCAATATTTGTTGCTGTTCAGGTGTGATGCTTTGGTTTCAGGATTTCTCCTTACTTGGCATTGTTACGGTATGCCAAACGTTCGACTCAATTAAAAATAGCTCTTTCATTGCATAAGTAAAAACAGCTGAATAAATAGCATGCTCATTTCTTAATGTTGCTACCTTTACATCTTTTTTTCTATTACGCCACTCTGCAATATCGCTGGGCTTAAAATCATAAATAGATTTATCAGCAATATTTGGCGCAATACGATCAAGATTTTTTATCTTAAACATAATTGTTCTAGCAGATCGCATGTGTCGACCATGCTCTTGATAATACTTATCGCATAATTGACGAAATGGGTATGCTGGCTTTATCCCTTGCTCAAGATTAACCCTACCTGTTTTAAGTTCTAATAGTCTAATTGACGCCCAGTGCTCGCATTCTTTTGCTGTATCTCCGGTTGCTGAATATTGCTGGTTTTCAAAAGTGACTGTGATACGCCAAGTTGCCCCACGCTGTATTCGTTTTGGTAGTTTTATTTTGGTACAGATTGCCTTTCATTTTATCCATAATGTAGGGAAAAGGAAGAAAATGCGGGGAATTTCATGCAGACAAAAGAGAAGTTTTAATACCGTTAGATTTTAAATAAAAATTCAAGATATTGTTTTTTAATAATTATTTTTAAAATAATTTTAATATATGGGGCTGGATTCTTTAGATACCACCTAAAATCATTGTATACTATCTTTTTTTTATGAAGTCTGAGCAAGTCAACTACAGTTGCAAGCTCCCGCAGTGAATTTCTAATGAGTACATTATTACTAATTACCTCCTCACCGACCTCTGTTCACGCGTGGCATGCCTTGGGTCTAGCTCAAGCCCTACACAGTAATAAACAAGCCTTTCGGGTGTTTTTCTACCAAGACGGTGTTGCTGTTGCCAATGCTTTACAATGGATGCCAGATGATCAACGCAAACTCACTTCAGAATGGCAAAAACTGGCAATCCATTTACCCGTATGTGTAAGTGCTGCATTGGCCCGTGGCATTACCGATCAGGAAAATGCACAACGCCACAATATTCAGCAACATAACCTTGCTGATGGTTTTGAATTAGTAGGTCTGGGTGAACTTGCAGATGCTGTTCAAACCTCACATCGTCTTATTCAATTCTAAGCATTTATTTTTATAGAATTTGTTGCATTTAAAAGGTTTATTGTGTGAAAACTGTACTCGTGATATTAACTCAGTCAAATTTAACCAGCTTGCAAGTGCATGAAAGTTTATCTGCAACCATGGTTCTTGCTACTTTTGGCTGTGAAGTGAAAGTTTTACTACAAGATGGCGCACTCAGCCTATTGGCTTCTGAACTCGAATTTGACCAATTAAAATATACGTTTAAAATTGCATCAAATATGGTTGATAGCTTTGAATTTTATGATTTAACACCTGTATTGGTCGAAGAAAAATATAGAAACCATACTTTTGTTAAAAATTCAGAACAAGAGATTGAGTTTACAGCTTTTGATGCGACTCTCATTCAACAGTTTGATCATGTGCTGTATTGGTAAATGGTGAAAAATATGTCTGAACAATTTATTTCAAGAAATACCCTGTACCTTATTCAAGCCAGCTATGCGTCAACCCCACTTGCGCTGTCTAAGTTAAAACAACTTTATACGCAAGGTGACAAAGTTGTTTTAATGGGTGAAGCTGTCATGCATGCGACGCATGAAGTCATTCAAAAAATTGTAGAATGCTATGTGTTGGAAAATGAACAACCTTTGTTAACTGCTCATCCAGCACATATTCAGCTGATTGATTATGCAACGTTCGCAACACTTTGCCTGCAATTTAATCGTAGCATTAGCTTAAAATAAACTTTCAGTATTGGTTTTTAAAGATGAATTTAGAACTTGACCAAGATGGCCATTTAGTTGATTACACCATTTGGAATGAACCCGTTGCACAAGAGCTGGCAAAAACTTTAAATTTGGAATTGTCACCTTGGCATTTTGAGGTTTTGCAGGCTGTCCGTCAGTTTTATCAGCAATTTGGCCATTCTCCAGCAACCCGCCCGCTCATTAAGTTTTTGATGAAAACAGTTGACCCTAAAATTGACAATGCTCTTTTGCAAGACAAGTTTAATACAGGGTTAGTGGCACGTCATCTGAGTCGTTTAGCAGGTATTCCCAAACCTGCAAATTGCTTATAAACTTGCAGAATGTAGTTTACTTTTGATGTTATGCATTTCATTTAAGCCTGTTTTTTCTTATTTAACATAGTCTCATTATTTTGAATAAAAATAGGCTTTACCTGTTGTGCATGTAATTCTTCGCTACATTCTGAACAAACTAAAATAGGCTGAAATATTTTTTCACACGTTTTGTGAATGTATTGTACTGGCGCACCTTGCCCTTCATCCATCCATTTATCTGCCCATTTCGACATTGACAGTAAAATTGGATATAGCTCTAGCCCTTTTTCGGTTAAGCGATATTCAAAGCGTTCTTGACGGTCAAAATATGCGACTTTGATTAAAATACCATGTTCAACCAAACGCTTTAATCGATCAGATAATACATGACGTGTCACACCTAGGTTTTGCTGAAAATCATCAAAACGGCGCATACCAGTAAAAGCATTACGCAAAATCAGCATTGTCCAACGATCACCCAAAACCGATAACGTTCGCGCAATTGAACATGGCTGACTACCAATATCGTCCCATTTCATCCTAATCGACCACCAATAAATTTATAGCTTCAAATTAATCGAATATACGCTGTTTTGCAAAGTCCATAACGTATAAATTCTTAAAATCAAATTTCAGCTCAATGCTGTTAAATACTTTCAAGTCATGCTTAAAGGCCAATTTAGATTTAAATTTTCTAAAAGGCTAACAGTATATTTTTGTTTATCCAACCGATCTTCAAGTTTTTGAGCAACAATGCAATTTCAACATTGGTTTCGACCATTTTAACAATAAAGCTCTACTGGCTACTTTTGCACACAGTCCTAGGTTAAAGATTAAATAATAGCGCAGGACTCTTGCCTCAACTCAATTATAGAGCTAAACAATTGATTAAACTAATTTTATGAATTTAAATTAGGATAAATGATGTATTTTTTTCATTTTAATCATTAAAATATGCTTAGGCTATTTATATTGAAGATAGAAGCTGATGAAGCACTATTTCCAACATAAATAATCAAAATATCCTATAGATTTACGGCGTATTCAGTTTTGTCTATTTATATCATCATGTTTTTTGAGTTTTAAATAAATAATCGCCTGAACAATAGTTTCGCCCTTGATTGATGTAATTTGTAATTGCCCGCCCATTCTTTCGACACGTGTTTTCATACTACGCATGCCAATACTCATCCCATTTTGAGTCATACAGGCCACATTAAACCCTAACCCATTATCTTCTATCTGTAGCTCTAATTTATGCTGATCAATAAAACCTAATGTTACGCGTACTTGCGTTGCCTGACTGTGCTTAATAATATTGGTCAAACTTTCTTCCAATACTCGACTTAAATTCAGACATTGCAAAGCCGTTGGCTCAGCCTCCCATTGTTTGGCTAAATTCCACGTAGCTTGAATATCCATTTCATCCATTAACTGGCTAAAACGATGACGAATAGGTGCCAACCAAATTATAGGGGTTTCTGGAATTTTATTATCTGTCTCTGAACCACTATCAATAATTTGCCTTAAATCATCACGAAGTAATTTAAGCATCGATAAAAATTGCTGATTTGGAATATTTGTCGCACATTGATCAACTAAAATCATAGAACGGACTATCGAAGATCCCAAACCGTCATGCAAATCGTGTGCTAACTTAATACGTTCTTGTAAGCGCGCATTCGTTAATGCAAGACGATGTTTATCGTTCAAACTTGAGCTCAAATCTAAGCTGACTTGCTGTACTTTTGTCGAGAGTTCTTCGTTAAATTTTTCAATTTTTTGAAAGTTTTTATTTAAGCGAGAAGCTAAAAGTATCACAATAAACAACATAATAATGGGTGAAGAATACGGCGATAAAGGTGCAACTTCATGCCCTGTATTTGTAAAAAGTAAGTAAATATCAAACACAGAAAATATTAAAATGATGCTCATGCACACAGCTAAAAAAATAAAATCTAGGCGTTTGGTTTTAAAGGAAACAATACACAAGTAAACGTACACAACAAGCAATGTAACGCAATAAAACAGGAACACACTGCTAGATAATTTTGGCATTAAGTTTAATGGAACCATCCATAAACTTAAAATAAGAACAAATGCAATGATCAACATTACACATTCTGTTTTTGGCTTTTTCACATGAATAAAACGCAAAATATAGGTGCATAAACTTAAAATATAGAGCGCAAAAAAACTAATGTTAGCGCGAGCAGCAACTAAGGAACTTGAAAATGGGTAAGTTTCGGTACTGAGTGTATTCGCAATAAATAAAATCCAGAAAAAAGTACTGAGTGCAAACCAACCAAAACTACTTTCTGAACGGCGAAAAAGCCAAATAGATAAGCAAATTATGCCCAAGCAACCTGATAAAATAATATTAATTTGAAATAATGTTCGCGAATTCCAAAGTCGTTGCTGATTATGTATATCGGCCGTTTTAACATCACTAAATTTGAGTTTACCTATACCTGCGCTTTGCGCTGCATAACCATAAACATAAATCAGAATTTCATTATTGTCTTGTTTTAGGCCCGAAATAGGCAATACCCAATATCTAGGCATATTCCAACTTTTAGACAGCGGTTCTGTTAAGTGTTGATCACGCCATAACAAATCACCATTTAAAAAAACTGCACCCGCTGAATTAATATAGTTGAGAGATAACGCAATAGGTTCAGCCAATCTGGCATTGTCATTACATTGCCATCCCCACTTTAACCTATACCATGCACCACCTGAATAGTTAGGCCATGTTAAGCCCCAACGGTCAGGTAATGTCTTAACTGGCTCCCAGCCCATTTGTGGCAATTCTAAATTGGAAGCAGTTTTGGCCTTAGATAGTTCGTCCAGTTTGACCTGACATTGGTCATTAATTTCATATACATTAGCAACAAATGCATTGCTGTATGTACCGATTAAACAGCACACGATTAGCCATACAAATGCCCATTTCTGCATTATAAAATTCCCAATGACCTTGCTGTGCTTACGGCTTTTGTGCGTTTAGTCACGGACAGTTTTCGGTAAATGTGTTTAATGTGGCTTTCTACGGTATAACGTGAAACAAATAGCTGTTCAGCAATTTCACGATTGCTCAACCCTTGTGCAACAAGATTAAGAATTTCTTTTTCACGAAACGTTAACAGCCCTCGATCTGCTTCAGAAGCTATTTGTGGCTCAATAATACTGATACTTTCTGATACAGCAATTTGCTTTAATATTTCACGCGCAATAAAAGGATCTATCGGTGCTCCGCCACGCAAAATACTGCGAATAGACAATAAGACTTCGGCATCATCACGCTCTTTGAGCACATACCCTGTAGCACCTGCCTTAATAGCAGCAAATAAGCTTTCTTGGGTGCTCCACGCCGATATTACTAAAATAAGGGTATTACTTTCTAATAAACTAATTTTTTCAATAATTTCAAGGCCATTTCCATCTGGTAAGCCTAAATCCACCAAAGCCAAAGAAATAGGCTGTTCTTCTATAAGTGCAAAAGCCTCTTTAACATTTTTTGCAAATAACAGAACATCATCGGTATATCCCAAATCAATTAAAATTTTTCGCAATCTTAACTGGATGATTTCTTCATCCTCAACAACTAAAACTGGGACTGGTAAAACGACTTCCAATACCATGTCCGTTCACTCCTTAAGTAAATTTTCTTAGCTTAATCAAATTCATATATACAGTATATCCCCAGAATTAAGTATATTTTTAGAATGTTGCACATCAAAAAGCTAAAATGCTGCTATTTCCATCTATTTATGACGTAGCCTTGAAAAAAACTGCGCTGAAAAAATTTCTCTTCACACAGGATTTTTTTATTTATTGCCCATATTGTTTCTTTAAATAATCGACAATTTTGGCGGATTCAAACATTTGGGTATTGGTATTTGGGTCAATAAAATAAGGAACCTGTATATTATCCCCCATTATTTTTAATACTTGTTCGCGTTTTCCACCCGTTAATGGTTGATATTTTCCAGGCTTTAATCTGAGTACCGCCAAACCCTGATCCTGCCAACGCTCTTTGGCAACATTATGAAATTTAAAGGGTAATTCTAATTCCGTCAGTAACGCGCGAACAATACGGGTGTATGGACTGGCTTCAAAACCCCATAATTCTAAAAGCTGTGCTGGCGCTTCGCGATTCAAAATTTGTTTATTTACCCAAACCCCACGTGCGCCATTAAGGATCGTACCAGCTAAAGCAACAACAGGTATTTTAGGATAATTCGCATATTTTTTTGGCGTTTTTCCAGTTTTACCATAATGCTTAAAAAGATGATGAATAATATCTTGTGACTCATACAACTGTGTTGCTGTATTTTCATCGACTAAAAAAGGAAATTGACGTCGACCCCCCAATTTTTTCATTTCTTGGCGATAACGTTGCCCACCTTTCGGGCATGGGTAAACTTCGTAATCTAAGTTTAATGTGGTCATGACTTCGCGTACACGTCGACAAAATGGAGAACCTTCAAACTCATACAGTTTTAAGGCTTTTTCAGGCTGTTTAGGATGAGATGTACCAGTTGTCCCTCGTCCACCTTCTGCAACGCCTGACAGTAGTGCCTGTGCCACTTTAACTTGATGATAAAGCATCTGAGAATCCTTTCTTGTTTTACTATTGGTATTTACTGATGTTGGGATTGATCAATTTAAAATTGCTCAATCCCTTATGATCGATTGGCTTATAAGTTTAGCAGTTGGCTAATTGTTCATTTGCAATGACAATGCCATTATTATCTGCATAAATATAATCGCCAGACTTAATATTTACGCCACCAAAACTCAATTGAATATCAGTTTCGCCCGCACCTTTACGGTTACTTTTTTGTGGAATAGCTGCAAGTGCATGTACCCCTAAATCCAGTGTAGCAATCGCGTCAACATCACGGATACAGCCATAAATGACCACCCCATTCCAATGGTTTTTTACAGCCGATTCTGCAATTAAGTCGCCCATTAAGGCACAGCGCATAGATGCACCACCATCTACAACTAAAACCTTACCTGTGCCTTCAGTTGCCAACAGTTCTTTTACCCGTGAGTTATCTTCAAAACATTTAACAGTAACGACTTGACCACCAAAGCTTTTGCGGGCGCCATAGCTTTTAAAAAATTTACCATCCATTAATGGCGTCACCACTTGCAATTTTTTTTCTGGATGATCATCAAGTAAATCACAAGTTACAAAAGGCACTGTAGACACGATTAAATCCTTCATTTGGTTTTTTGTATGCGTAAATTATCATAAATCTGAAATTTTTCAGTTTGTGTGCTCGCGACATCGACCATAGTATGAGCCACTTGCTCTGCTGTCACTGGCTTATATTTGAAACTATTCGGTACTAAATGCGAAAAGCGTTGATACAGCTTTTGTGTCGCATCTTCTAACATTCGCTGTTCTTTGCGTTGCCCTAAAAGCAATGACGGTCGAATAATCGAGGTTCGGTATAAAGATAAGCTTTTGACGTAGTATTCCAATTCACCTTTAACGCGGTTATAAAAAATAGGTGACTTGGGATTTGCGCCCAATGCACTCAGCAAAATAAAGTGTGTTTCCATATTTTCTAACAGTTCAGCAAAATGTGCATTAATTGCAAAATCTGTATTATAAAAATTTTCTTTGGAACCTGCTTGCTTCATGGTCGTGCCTAAGCAACTAAACGCATGAGTATATTCACTCACATCTTGTTCGTTTAACAATAGAAAATCGTCTAACTCAAATTGTTGTACTTTTTCCAAATGATTGAGTTCTTCGTCTCGCTTACGAACAACAGCGGTAATGTTTGCACACTTTTCATTCTGACTAAGCTGGCGAATGAGCGTTCTGCCAACCAATCCAGTGGCACCAATCACAATTACATTCTCTATAGATTTAATCATTTTTTGTACGATCCCCTTGCTATCAGACTAATCTAACGTTTTCTTTCAAGTTTTTCTGCATCTAAAATGTTGTCAAAGCATGTCAAGACTTGACTTCCATGCATATTTTAATCAGAATATGGCACTTGTTTACGGGCTGGGTATAGATCATCGGATGTTGGTTTTCAGTTGATTTGCAGCCCGCCCAGACCAATCTATTTCAAGGAGTGCACGAGTGGCAAACTCTGCTCAAGCTAAAAAACGTGCTCGTCAAAACGTTCAAGCACGCAAACACAACGCTAGCTTACGTTCAATGGTTCGTACATACATCAAACGCACACTAGCTGCTATTGCTGCTGGTGACCATGCAGTTGCTACTGAAGCTTATAAAACAGCTGTTCCAGTAATCGACCGTATGGCTGACAAAGGCATTATTCATAAAAACAAAGCTGCTCGTCATAAGAGCCGCTTGAACGCACAAGTTAAAGCTTTAGCTAACTAATTTGTTGCAATAAAAAAAGTCCTTTTTAGGGCTTTTTTTATTGCTGTTTTTTTCAGTTATTTCAATAAAAATATTCAAAATTTAATGTTACGCTAAAAAACCACCATCTATTTAACCTTAAAAAAGCCGTATAACATTGATTAATAAAAAACCCTCAAATTAAAACTTGAGGGTTTTTTAAATTCAGACACTGCCCACAAATTGTGACATGGACTTTTGATAATTTAAGTACAGCCCTATGAACCTTTGCTCTCGCGCTATGCTTCGCTTTACAATCATTGTATTTAGCAATACTGCTTTTAATCAATAGGGATATTTAGAGACTGAACCAGTTACAGGAATTGTCATCCAAACCCCCTCGTTTAAATAGTTCGATCTATTTAAAGGTTGCGCATAGAAATTCAATGGTGCTTCATCTAGATTCAGCATGCCAACAGATGCACGTGCAATATCGGTTAAAGGCAAACCATAAAGCTTGAACATCTCTTTTAAGTCATAACCCATAATTTTTGAACTAAGCACATATATCATATCAGGTCGACTCAAGTCATTCGCCGTAAATGCACCCAAGCCAAGTTTATTCTTATCTACTTCAGAAGCTTTACTCAAGTCTATTTTCTTATAAAGTCGCTCTGAAATATTTAATAAGCGCATAAATTCAAAGACACCTTGCGAATCAGGTTGTGATTTACCTTGATGTAACTTGGTATAGTTATAAGCGAGCTGCATGTGGAATGCTTGTTTCGCATTATCATCACCTTGCCAAAGACGTTTTTCCATGTCTAAACGCAATGCTTCTCCACTTAAGTTCGTATTACGATTATCTAAAATATTGCTATATAAACGTGGATGATTGAAATTATTACCATTGTTATCCAGAGCATAAATTTCATTTTTACGCAGCATACTCAAGCCTGCCAAAATATTGTTATTACATTCGGTACCGCAACCAATGGTGCTTTTATTATTCTCAGTAGATGGAAAAGTCATGGTCAGTACACCCTGAACAGTATTATGTCCAAGTTCATGTACCCAACCCCAGCCTATATCCAGACCCGTTGCTCCATCTGATGGATTACCTGAGCAAAGGAAGCCACAAGTGGCAATCCAACCAATAAAATGCTGAACATTCGGTGCGCGGTGAATAGTACTGGTACAGTCCCAACCTAAAGTATTACAGTATTGCTGAGTGCTGTTATCTAAGGGCATATTGTTATAACCATTGGCAATATGGTTACTGTCGAAAATAATGGTCTTAATTTTGTTAATGTAATCACGTGGTGCAGTGTTGCCAATCGCCTGGAGTGCGTAAGGCGTGATTTGCTGAATTTCACCGCCTACAAATTTAAAGGTATTCCATCCAAAGGTTCTACTTTGCAAACTTGCGCTGGCTGCATCAATATCTGCATCAGTAATTGGCTGAGTAAAATCAAAATGTGCATATTTTGCACTGCCTTTGATTTTTAAAGTAATGGTGCTACCCGCTGTCGCATTGTTGTAATTCAGCATAAGTGGCCCACCAAATGGGCTGATAAATGCATTAGCAACTTGATTATTCAGCTTTACACTATAACTGTTCGGACGCATTGGGCGTTGATAGCCACCATCACCAAATGGATTGCCCCAAGTACGAATATGACTGGTTTGCACAGCAAGATTTGCACCTTGAGCATCCACAATCTGTATCTCCACTGCTTTAGCAGGAATACTGGCACGACCAATCGCTGTTACTCCGCCGCTTTGCGGAATTGTCACGGTAATAGTTTCCCAATTACTGCTAACTGGCATATTTTGTGCTGTTGCTGGCATATAGTCACCAGCACCTTGTACAGCAGCCGTGGTTTGACTACGTTTGTAATCTAACCAAGCATCTGAAGCATAGGTTTGTATAAAAGTCAGTGGATCACCGTTTTTATTTAAACCTGTATAGTTCACAGCTGGACGCCACAAATCGGCAATCAACACCAATGCTTTTAAAATACTATTTCTATTTTCTGCACTAAATGCCGACAAGCCCTGACCATTCAATCTCTGCAATGCGCTTGAATGCGTAAGCATGCTTTGAATCATTGCATTGTTGGCGTTAAGCTCACCTACAGTGACAGATGTAGGAGCAATAAAGTATTGTAAGGTCTTAATGGTGCCATCAATCTGATTAATTCGCTCCCAACGTTGCTCAATATTCGCAGGATTGGACATCAGTAATGTACGTTCATCTCTGAACCAATTCATATCAGCTTGAACGCCTATAGCATTCAAAACTTTTTGAGTATTCGCTTGGATATCCCAATAAGACCCTTGGAAATAAATCGCTTTACCGGCTTTTAAATATTTGTCGATCAGCTCTTTTTCAAACTTCTCACCCTCAATACCTTGCCCCAAAACAATCAAATCAATATCTTTCCAACAGATATTTTCAGGATTTAGTACATTACATGCAGGGTAATTAACCGTTGTCGCTAATTGCTTTTCAAGATAGTTCTTAACATCAACATTCGATGTCCCCTTAACCACAACATTCAGCGTTTTATTTACCGCTTGATGCGCATCACCCGTAATCAGCCAGCGCAGACTATTATTCATCACTTCTGTAAACTGAGTAAAATTAGCATTATTATTTAAAATTGAGCTAAACATTTCCTGACCATAAGCCAGAACTCGCCCTTCACCAATTTTTGTTACAACGCCTAACCCGCAACCTTTACCTGATTGGATAGCAAATGAACCATCACAAACACTATCTCCCATCGCAAAAGGTATGCCTGTACTTAAATCAGTTGGATAAAGATTTAATGATGGATGCGCTGTAAATTGTAAAGATGTCTGTATAATTTTATGATTGGCATTGGAATATAAAGAACCTAGCAGGTTTTTTTGCCAATAATGCTGCTGTTCAGCAGTACTGAGCGCCCATTTTAGCAAGGATGTCTGATCCTGTAGCGTCAGGTTCACTGTGCTACCCGTGTTCAGTGCAGCACTGGTACGAGCATTGATGAAATCTCCAGGCTTTGTAGAAGGTGGTGCGACTTCCGTCCATGAATCATTGGTAGATTCCCCGCTCTCACCGCCTCCTCCACCACCGCAAGCAATTAATCCTATTGCTAATGATATCGTCAATAGCGCGTTTCTAAACACGAAAGCATGCTTAGTCATTATGATTTTCCCCTACAAAATAAAATAACGACATGAGGTGTAAAATATCGTTAATAATTGATAGCGATTATAAGGGTATAAAAAACTATATCGAATAAATTATTAACTTAACCTTTTGTTTTTTAACACTATTAAAATCACAAGAAATTAAATTATTGTGATGCATTTAGAACTATAAGATTATTTTGTAAATCGCTCCATTAGTAAGCTTAGGGTATTCTTACAGCAAAAATATCAATACGCCTCAGATCACAAAATAAAACCCCGCCAACATCTAGCATGCGACGGGGTTTTATGTACCTTAATACGTTTGGCAAGTTGAAGAATTAATTAATCAATTTTTCCACATTTACGGCATTCTTGTGTGTATCCACAATCAGGATCGTAATCAAATTCATAATCATGAATACAAAATAATTTACGAAGGAAATAGAGCATAGCTTTCTCCTTAATCTCAATTATGATGTATGAAAGGAATCTTACTTAGACGAGCTATCTAACAGTCTCAGATAATTAATAGGGTTAATTCCACAATTTTAAAGGGATTGAATTTGCCTCTTTCACAGGGAAGCCACCCGACATAAAAAAGCCACTCAGAAATAGAGTGGCTTTATGGGTTCTTCTTAAACTTGGATTTATTTCACAAATCGGCCAACACAATACTTATAGTTTTCATAAATCATTAATTTTATTTTGTTTTTTCACCAAAAAAAACGTGAAAATTGATCTGTCTTTTTTAACATTAACCATAACTTGAATTACTCAAAGTCACGGCGGTCCTTTTCTTGGGGGTATTTTCCGATGTTGCAACCATTTATAATTTTTTATTATCCATTTCCGTATTCTTCTACGCTTAAAACCCAAGTGGGTTATCTAAAAGACCAACAGACAACCCTTTAACTAGTGCATGTAGCGAAGTGTATTGCACAAAATAGACAGCCATTTAAAGGCTCTAATCAATTAATACCATTGGCTCTTCATCTCCAAATATATGATTGTAAGTCGTGATAATTTGGTGGGTTAACTCTTCATTATTGGGCACCACAAACCAATATGGATTTTCTTGCTCAATCACCAGTAGTGCCAAATCATAAGGCTCTACAAATAATTTAATATTGTTAAAAATAACGTTAAAGATCAACTCAGAATCATAAGCATATACCGCTTGTGGGTCTGGATGATCATCTTCATACATTTCATCAAAGACGCCCATTTCATTTTCAATCTGATTTCTAAGTTCATCTAAATCAATATTAAGTTGTTGTAAACGATGACATTCATCAATCCCACTCTGACGAAAATCCATCATATTTAATTGTTGTAGATTCGAATAAAACTGATTCATCCATGTCTTAAAACTTTCAAAGTTATCTTGTTCATCTGGCAAAGGTGCCTCTTTCAGCTCAGGAAAAGCGATGGTGAGTGCTTCATACAAGGTCTTGTGCATAGTGATACTCCTAATAAGTATCTCCATTTTATAAGCTTTTGTTAAATATAATTTTGTAAGCCACGTAGCTGGAGTACTCATAAACCGATAAAATATCCAAATATTAGCTTAGATGAATCAATGCGCATTTTATAGCCAACATTCGTTAATAAATATGACATAAATATAAGGAATTACTTCTATGGCTCAGTTTGCAGTCATTGGTCTAGGAAGTTTTGGTGCAACTGTTGCCACGGAACTGATTGGACTCAACCATGATGTGATTGGCATCGATAGCAACAAAAAGTATGTAGAAAATATTTCAGATCAACTAACCCATGCGGTCATTGCAGATGCGACCGATGAACATGTATTGAATGAATTAAATATTCAAAACTGTGATGCCGTCGTGGTTGCCATTGGTGAAGACATTGAAGCCAGTATTCTGTGTGTGCTACATCTTAAAAATTTAGGCATTGAAAAAATTTGGGTAAAGGCAAAATCAAAAGCTCATCATATGATTTTGACTCATTTAGGGGTGAATAAAATTATCCATCCTGAAGAAGATATGGGTGTACGTATTGCCCAATCTCTAAGCTATCCGATGGTCAGTCGTTATATGGCCTTGGAAGATAATCATTATATGGTCAAAGTAGAATTGAAAGAGGCACAACAAGGTTTGCGTTTTCATCAACTCATGGATCATGCAACAGACATTAAAACCTTGCTACATAAACGTGGCCCAGATATTTTATTTAATATAGACCCAAATATGGTTTTACAAAAAGGTGATGTTTTAGTTGTTGAAGGCCTTTTAGAACCCTTACGCAGACTGTCTAAACAATTTAAAACCATATGAAAAAACTGCACAATAAAAAACATGGCACCATTAACCTTAGCCCGCCTAGTCTACTTGCACTGGGCTTTCTTGCACTAATTATTTTAGGGACTTTACTGCTTAAACTCCCCTTTGCACATCATGGTGATTTGTCGTGGTTACATGCGGCCTTTACCGCCAGCTCTGCCGTGACCATCACGGGTTTATCGGTTGTCAATATCGGAGAAGCTTATACCGTCTTTGGTAAAATCGTCATTATGTTTTTGTTGCAGTGTGGTGGTTTAGGCTTCATGACTTTTGCAATTTTGGCCGTCATGAGTTTATCGCCCAAACTTGGTTTAAAACAGCAAATTATGGCGCAGGACACTATTGGCGAAACCAGTCTTAAAAAAGTCACATTCACCATTAAAAGTGTTTTTTTATATTCATTATTTTTTGAAGCCGTCGGAACCGTTATTTTAACCATTGCGTGGATGCAAGATTACAACTTTGCTCAAGCCTTTTTTTACGCTGCCTTTTATAGCATTTCTGCATTTAATAATGGTGGCTTTTCACTATTTCCAAATAGCTTAATGAGCTTTGCTGATCAATACATTATTACTTTTACTATCAGTGTGTTGTACATCATTGGCGGTATTGGGTTTTTGGTATTAATGGACATTAAACGCAATAAAGTTTGGAAAAAACTCAGTCCGAATAGCAAATTAATTCTATCGACCATTGCAGGCTTAAATATTTTCGCTTTTGTTGTCATTTGGTGTTTAGAAGCCAGTAACCCACTGACCTTATCAACAATGAGTCTGGGCGATCAAGCTGTAAACGCATGGTTCCATGCCACTGTCCCGCGCTCTTCTGGCTTTAATAGCTTACCCATGGAGCAACTTTCAGACGCATCTTCTTTAATTACCATGATGTTGATGTTTATTGGTGGAGGTTCTCTGAGTACTGCAGGTGGCATCAAAGTCGGTACATTTATTATTGTGGTTCTCAGCGTGATCAGCTTTTTACGCCGTGAAGATGAAGTCCGAGTTTTCAATCACTCCGTTCCACAAAAAGCCACCCTTAAAGCCTTAGCAGTTATCTTTATCACGGCCACACTTATTTTTATTGGCTTTTTTAGCCTGCTATTGATTGAACCCGATCAGCGCTTTCAAGATTTATTATTTGAAGCCGTCTCTGCTGCCTGTACCGTTGGACTTTCTAAAGGAATTACCAGTGAATTACAACCGGCCAGTTTAGTCATTTTAATGCTACTAATGTTTGCCGGCCGTTTAGGCCCTCTTACTTTGGCTTACTTAATTGCAACTCCTAAAAAGAGTCGTTTAAAACACCCTCCTTCAGAAATTCAAATTGGCTAATGAATGTAAATGCCATAAAAAAACCGCGCCCAAGCGCGGTTTTTTTATGATTCAAATGACAAGAACAACATCATTAGAACCAATTCATTAAAGATACACCCAATCCAACATAGGTTGCGCGGTGGTTATAATCAATTAAGCTTTCGCCATAGCCATCAAATAATTGAAATTGACCACGTAACTTCCCACTGATTGGAAAAGTCCAGTCAAACTGTACTGCACCATGTGAATCTTCTCCGCCTTTAAGCGAATGGCGTAGCATTAAGCTAAAATCATTCTCTTTATAACGATAGAAAGCGGTTAAATCACCACGGCCAACGTAATTTTTAATGTCTGGGTTATTGTCGTCTTCTGCACTTTCTTCAATGCGATACCACGGGCGAAGCATTAACGCAAAATTATCACGTTCGAAGCCTAAGTTCAAAATCACACGGTTCCAACTACGTGACAATGGATCAGAACGCCCATTCGACTGATGATTTAATGTCACCCCAAGCATCCGCCAATTTAGGCCCAATACTTCATAATTGGTACGAAAAACCAAGCTGGCTTCTGGTTCGTAATTGGTCTCACGAAATGGTCGCGACTCCTCTGCGTTATAAACTTGCCAACGTGAAGACTGCGTATAACCCATCCACACATCACCATTATTACCAAATAAGTTTTCAACCGCTTTGGTTTTTAAAGACAATTGAAACTTTGCTTCCATCGATTTCAGCTTCTGCTCTTCATCTGGCTGTACCGTATTCACAGGATTTGGGCTAAATGGACGTTCATTTTTATCCGAAGTCCAATAACCAGGCATCAAATAAACAGGCTGATAACTACGAATGTTCCATGTGCCTAATTTACTTTCAGGTGAAAGCTCCCAACGACTATCTAACATCGACAAATTGGGACTTAGCTGCGGTGCTTCAACGGCAAATAAGCGTTCTGAAAAAGCATGACTGACTTTTTCCTTTAAGCTTAATTTTTCAGTGATTTCGGGTTTTAATTCCTGCGCAGCTAAACGCTCAGAAACCAATACAGGTTTAACCTCAGCAGGTATTTTATAGAGTGCATCATAACAAGCCAATCTGTCTGCATTCGACGCCAACGCCACGCATGCCTCAGGTGTCGCAGGTTTAATAGCCGGAGCGTTGTTCTGCGCGGATGCGTTTACCGTTGCCATTGCGCTGAGCAAAATACCCAACTGCAATGTCTTACGCTCAGAATAAATGAACGTCATAATGCCCCCTATATTTTTAATTGACTTGTTTAATTTCAAAACCAAGTTCAGCCAATATTTCACGTTTCGCAACAGGTGCTACAACGGCTTTCACTGGTTTTTGATCCAGTAAATAAGTTTTAGCAACACGTTTTAAATCGTCCAAAGTCACAGCCAACAAGCGTTCACGCAAAACCTTTCTAAACGCAGGTGTACGTTTATGCAATAAAGAATAACACGCTGTTATTGCTTCGCCTGCAGGTGAACCAGGTTTATCCATACCTGCAATTAAACCCAAAATAGCTTCTTCAAGCTGATGGTCTTTTTGCTCTGCATTAAACAACCATTGCACACTGGCTTCAAAGTCTTTAAACGTTTCAGCTAAGCGTGGGTCACGGTAACTATAGAAACGGAATGAACAGGCGTTGCCGTCATAACTTGCCCCGCCACCATATGCACCACCTTTCTCACGAATGGCACTATGTAAAAATCCATTACGCAAATACGCAGCCAAAATCATTAAAGAAGCAGCGTCAGGGTGAGAAACATCGACCGCAGGATATGCCGTCGCGCAGAATTGTACATTGGCTTGAATTAACCAAGCTTCATCTGTATGGCTATGTTCAGGAGTCACTTGAATGAGGTCACGTTGAATATCCTCAATCGCCACTTTATCCCAAACTGTTTGCACTTCTTCAACCAAACGTTCAGATTGTTGTTCTTCGCAGACCAACAAGAACTGTTTTGGCGCTTTGAGCAATTGATTATGAATGAGTTTTAGCTCATCGATAAGCTTGTTGTATTCAGCTTCATCATTTTCAATTTTTGTCGTTAAATCAATTAACCAATTCAGTGCACCAAGCCCAGTATTGTCGTAGTCACGTTGTGCTAATGCACTATGATTACGGCTGGCAATTTGCATCGCATAGCTATGTCCAGCCCCCGAAACACGTGACTGCCAACGCGTCTTACGTTGTTGAAGCAACTCAATAATACGGTCTTTCTCATCAAAACGTAGTTGCTCAAAAGCCAGCTTTAACAACTCAATCGCTTTGAAATTATTCACTAAAGACTTAGTCGTTAAGGTCATCCACGCACTGATTTGGTCTTTATCATCAACTTTAGAGCGTAATGAAGCGCCCATACCCAAACCACCACTCACTGCTGTTTGCAGTTGTTGCAGTTCAAGATAGTCGTACTCACCTGCGCCGACTTCACCTAGCAAAATAGACAACAAATTGAAGTAAGGTGATTTGACAATTTCATTCGGTATTTGAATCAATACTTGTTGGTAATAAATACCATTCGTACCTGCATGATACAAATTCAGTGGCATATCCATATTATTGGAAATAATTTCACGCAACTGACCTTGCACAATGTGTAATTCTGCAGGCACATCTTCCAAACCGACTTTTGGCAATAAATCCAAATCATCTGGAGTATCTTGACGAATATTCAGTGCTTCAGTCTGCGCAATAATTTCAGCTTTTTCTGCTTCAGTCAGTTTTGCACCAATTTCAGCCAGACGAGCCTTTTCAGCTTCAGCTTCTTTTGCAGATTTCTGTGCATCTGGAATTAAAGTCATTTGCACACGATGCGGATTATCAATCAAATGTGTTTTGATTAAATTAGATAACCACATTGGGTCTTTCAATTCTTCTTTCACTTGCTCAATAGCAGTGTCTACATCCCACACATGAATTGGGTCTGAATGATGAATTGCACTCCCTAGACCATTCAAAATGAGGCTAAGGCCATAAGGCGTGCCATCACCATTAATTTCACGTTGATGCAATTCAATTTGATGCAAAATTGCATCAACCATGGCGGTATCAACTGGTTTAGAAGCCACATCTTCTAAAATATTAAATACACCATTTTTAAACTCTTCAGCATGCTCTGGATTAGAGCCTTGCACGCCACAAAAGAACGTCATTTCAAAATTCGAGTCATCCACCCCTAAAATTGGGCCTGTAGACTGTGCATAACCACAGGTTTCTAAATAATGACGCAATGGTGAAGATGAATCTTCAAGTAAAATACCTTCCGCTAAACGCATCCCTAAACGCAATTTCACATCGCTGGCTTCTGGTAGCAACCAAGAAATAATATGATAGGTTTTATCTTTTAAATCTTCTGCATCTACAGCATAGGTTTCAGTCACAACAACGGGCTGAGTCAGGCGACGTTCAGGTTTTGAATACAGTGTTTCACCACGGCTAAACTTAGACAACGCTAAAGTTTCAAACTGTTCCTGCAATTTATACGCAGGTTCATTACCAAAGGTCATGAATACAGCATTACTTGGGTGATAATGTGACTTATAGAAATGAACCAACTCTTCATATGTTAAGTCAGGAATATCTTTCGGGTCGCCACCAGAATTATAATGATAAGTGGTTTCTGGGAATAAATGATGCGCCAATTGGTGATACAACTGATCTGAAGGCGAGCTCATTGCCCCCTTCATTTCATTAAAGACCACACCTTTATATACAGGTTCGCCATTTTCTAATTCAATACGAATGCCTTCTTGGGCAAAATCTAATGGATTTAAATTGGCAGAAAAAGCTGCATCTAAATACACTTCCAATAAATTTTGAAAGTCTTTTTTGTTCTGCGTTGCAAATGGATACGCCGTCCAGTCTGCAGCAGTAAATGCGTTCATAAAAGTATTTAATGAACGACGAATCATTAAAAAGAATGGGTCACGCACAGGGAATTTTTCAGAACCACACAAAGCAGTATGTTCTAAAATATGCGCTTCGCCTTTTGAATCCATGGGTTGTGTACGGAATGCAACCAAAAAGACATTTTCATCATGTTCAGATGCCAAATGATAATGCACAGCGCCTGTGACTTTATGTTTATATTCAGACACTGCAATGTCTAAGGCTTCAACATGGTGTTGACGTACCAACTGAAACGCGGGATGAACAGTTTGTGAAATGGTTTCAGTGACATCTACAGTCATGTGATCTCCTAAATTAAAGCATTTTAAAGTGACTTGAGTATACCTTAAAACCCATTTAGGATGAACACAATAACAATTTCCGAGTAAATCAGTCGACTTTTAAATACCGCCAAAGAAGAATGAAAATGACTGTAATTTTAAACCTTGTTCAAATTTACCCTAATTATGTCGTACGCTTAATTTGATTCGGCTGTTTATACTGCGCCCAATAGACACACGCTATAATAGCAACCAACAATATCGCTGATGCTGTAAAACGGCTGAAATCCAATCCACCTGAACTGATTGGCTTATCTAAAAAATCACCTACGACTGCACCCAACGGCCGAGTCAACACAAAGGCAGACCAAAACAGTAAAGTACGTGAAATATGTGTAAATTTATAAAGCACAAATATCAGAACAATCAGCCCTGTAAATAGCACCATTCCTCCTGTATAGCCCAAGCCTGCTGTATCCGCAGACCAATCACCTAAGGCCGTACCTAAAGTTTGGGAAAAAGTAATCGTCAACCAATAAAACAGTTCAGCTCTAGGATGGTTTACCGCATGAGGTGAAATACTGCCTTCTGTTCGATACCAAATAAACAACGAAATACACACCAAAGACAGTAAAATTGTACTCCCGCCGACATAGCCAATACCCAATGAGCGGTCGACAAAATCTGCCAAAGTTGTACCGACGGTCGTACTGGCAATAATTGCAAACCAATATAAAAATGGATGATAAGTTTTAGACTTAATTTGTAAATACACGACCCCCATAAAAATGGTTGCAAAAATAAATGTGCTGAGCAAATAACCCAAATTGAGCGACATTGAAAGTGCATCACCAGCCGTTTCACCAAATGTCGTTGCAAAAATTTTAGTGACCCAAAACAGCGCTGTAATTTGTGGCACTTTCATCAACACTTCGTGCACATTATTATTCGAAGAAGCGACATCAATAGACATAATGAAAGTCCATATAGGAAATAAATTCTATTGTTCGCGTATTGGCTTAAAGTTAGATTAAAAAATTCGTACTGATAACGCTAATTTGATTTATTTTTATTGTCCATTTTTTCATAAGTTATTTTAATCAATACAAATCACTCCTACAGCCAAAAACTAATTTTTTAACAAATATTAAATTCATGCGTATGGTATGAGCGTCACAGATTTTCCATCACTACAACAAGAGGTTTTGATTTATTCCAAATCTTTTAAAAGTAAACAGAATGTCCGCAAAAGACATAAGAATAGAATCAATCCAATGAAGTCATGCAAACTTAAAAAATGCAGGTTGAACTTTTTTTGCTTGATGCAAAGGTTCTAGTCATAAAGTAATTAAGCTGTATTGTAAAAATGAACAATACAGCTTTTTATCATTTTTTTATTCAAAAACCATTAGGCAATCAAATATTTAAAATAATTGTAGTTTGGATGATTTTCTACAAAAACATAATTTTGTTTTTGATAAAAATGAGCGGCTGATTTTGTATCAGTGTTTAAGCAAAGTGCTGAATAAAATGGACGGGCCTTTTTTTCAAGTTCAATCAAAAGTTGCTTGCCCACACCATGCTGACGGTATTGCGGATGGACATAAAAGCGTCTTACGCGACCAATACGCGCCTCAACCTCTGTATCGCCCCATTGCTGATTTAAACCGCCACAGCCCACAAGTTTGTCACCATCATAGGCCACCAATAGACACTCACCCGTTTGGTCAAAACGGTTTTTCCCGCTTTGAAACTCATCAATTAAACGCTGAATAAATATATAGCCTTCCTGAGTTGCCAAAGCTGCTAGGTTTTCGATGTGTTGTGGTAATTGTTCAGATTGACGAATACTTATTTCCATACACCCACACTTTTTAATAAAATGATCAGTTAATATTTTTCAACTGTTTCAGCAACTGAAATAATCCAATTACTGTTGTCGTCTATGTAAATCAAAAACTCTGTCTTGTTCAATAGCCAAGACCTACAAATGTGTAAATTACATTAAAAAAAGTCTAATTTTCATCAATATGAATTAAAAAAACAGCATTTTTAACATCATGAATTTTATTCAACAAACTACAGCAATTCTGAGCATTGGTGTAAACTTAAACCTTTCATTTTTTTGATGTGACTGAAAGACATGGCAACGGTTGATCTTTTTGCAATTGGCAATGCGCTAATTGACCAGGAATTTAAAGTTTCTGATGATTTTCTTATTCAGCAAAATTTGCAAAAAGGCACAATGCAACTGACTGATGGTGATACGCAAGCAATTTTGTACAGTAATTTACAAGCTAGCCAAGTCTATAAAGGTCAAGCTTCAGGTGGTTCAGCTGCCAATACAACGGTTGCCTTTAGCGCATTGGGTGCTTCTGCATTTTATGGTTGCCGTGTCGGCAACGATGATTTAGGCAAAATCTATTTAGATGGCCTAAATGAAGCAGGTATTCAAACAGCTAAACAATCAATCAGTGAAGGTGTAACAGGCACGTGCATGGTCTTGGTCAGCCCAGACTCTGAACGCACTATGCATACATTTTTAGGTATTACTGCTGAACTCACTGACCAACAAATTGATTTTGCACCACTAGCCTCAGCGAAATGGCTCTATATTGAAGGTTATTTATCGACCAGTGATTCTGCACGTGTTGCGGTAAAACAAGCGCGTGAAATTGCCAAAGCCAATAATGTTCAAATTGCATTAACTTTATCTGACCCTGCTATGGTTCAGTATGCGCGCCAAGGTTTAGATGAACTATTAGATGAC
Source organism: Acinetobacter celticus (assembly GCF_001707755.1). GTDB lineage: Bacteria > Pseudomonadota > Gammaproteobacteria > Pseudomonadales > Moraxellaceae > Acinetobacter > Acinetobacter celticus. The sequence goes on from NZ_MBDL01000013.1 coordinate 58,612, forward strand.
GGTGTAGATTTATTATTTTGTAATGAACAAGAAGCCCTCATGTATTCGGGCGCATCCACTTTGGATGAAGCATTAGTTAAATTGCAATCACTAAGTAAACATATTGTCATTACATTAGGTGAAAAAGGCGCATTAATACACAACAATGAACACACTTTCACTGTATTAGGTCGTAAAGTTACCGCAGTCGATGCCAATGGCGCTGGTGATGCATTTGCAGGTGCATTTCTTTACGCATTAAATGCTGGCTTCAACTATAAGACGGCTGCCGAACTCGCAATTCTTATTTCAAGTGAAGTTGTTTCTCAATTTGGCCCACGTTTAGCCAATGCAGACTACGCTCTTTTGTTACAAAACTTTCAGAAGGAATGTGCCTAATGCATAAAATCTGTATGACTGAAGATGTACCAGAACGCGAAGCTCGTTCTTTTGAAACATCAGAAGGAAACGCTATATTTGTTACCCAACGCGATGGTGTATTTTACGCTTATCAAAACCTTTGTCCGCACCTACAAGTTGAATTAGAGTTTTTAGAAAATCAATTTTTAGACCGCGAACAAGAATATATTGAATGCTCTACACATGGCGCATTATTTTTAGTTGAAACTGGTGAGTGTATTTCTGGCCCATGTCAGGGACAAGCACTTGAAAAAATAGATATTAACGTGCATTCTGATGGCGGAATCTATCTTCTAAACGAATAATATTACGGATACTGCCATGCCTGAGTTTCTTACAAACTCCCATTTAGTTCCTTTTCATTTGAGCCTAATGGCAGTCGTTTTTCTTGGCGTGGCAGAAACCATTGGCTATTATTTAAACTTACGCCCCAGTGTACTCTTCAAGCGCTTTTCACCTAAGCGCTTAGATGACTTAGCCCTACTGAATGTTAAGTTTTCTAAAACCCTGATTATATTTTTTTTATTAATGAATTTCAGCTTTGCAGGCTACTTTCTACAATTCTGCATTTATGCACGTGAATTAACGTTTTCCCCTGCCTATTATTTAATACTTCCCGCACTCATTATCGCGATTTTTTTTACCGTGTTTATGATCCATTGCCTTGATCAAGTCATCCCTCCTAGAAAACATAAGCAACATGTTAATTTACTGGGTCGGTTAGCTACAATTTCAAGTGGTAATGCTCGACCAGGCTTTTCAGCCCAAGCCCGTGTACGCGATGAATTTGGTCAACTACATTATGTTCAAGTAGAACCTGAATTTGGCGAATTAGAATTCCAATCACAAATTATTTTAATTCGTTTGAAAAAATCTCATTATGTCGCCAAAGCTATTTGTGCATCAAACAGACTTTTTAATTTAGATTTAAATACCTGAATCAAAAAACCGCATAACTCAAGATTTAAGTAAATTATGCGGTTAAGATTTAAGGCTTAAGAAAGCCCGAAACCAAATTCATCACTTGCTGGATATCATTATTGGCTTCGGTTTTACTGGTCTGATCACCCTGTGGTGTCAATGAATCAATAATTTGAGGTAAAACTGTAGAAATTGCATTATAGATATCTTGTTTTGGTGCGTGAACTTCTTGTGCAACCTGTTCAATTTCGGCATCATCAAATAAATTCTGCACTTGTTCGGTATTTACCGAAGCATTATCGCCTGACTCTGTAGACACCCAATCATCCACTTGACTGCTAAAACCTTGTGCTCTGAGTTTATCTAATGCACCCTGTAAGCCACCTTGTTTCTGCACCCATGCCAAAACCAATGGTAGTACCGCAAGCAATATAGCTGATGTATTTGAACCGCCCGCTGTATTGGGTTGTGACTGCTGTTGTCCACCACCTAACTGTCCAAATACTGAACCCAAAATATCGCCCAAACCGCCTTGCGAATTTGCTGAAGATGTCGTGTTACTCCCCTTTCCTAATTGACCTAAAACTGAACCTAAAATACCACCTAAACCACCTTGTTGATTTTGTTGGTTGGAATTGCCTAAAGCTTGCTTTGCCAAAATTTCAACAATATTACTTAAATTTGTCATTATATTTTCCTTATAAAATCCCTGTTATAGCATACGTATAATCTACAAATTTGTGAAAAGTGCTTTGTTAAATTTTGCATCTTATGCATAGTCACTCAAGCATTTACCAGCGAAATTTATTCCAATTTTCAGGATTCGCCCAGAACTTGGCATTCAACCAATCAGGCACATGTTTATAAGTCAAAATATTAAATTGCCACAATGCAAAATCACAGCCGTGTGTTGTTTTATCAACCAGCTGTGTAAACCCTAATGCACGTAAGAGTTTTTCATCTTGCAAGCGACTGACCACAACTATACGTTTTGCCATCAAATCACGTAATTTCACCAATAACTGCGACTTATCTTGATCAGAAATATTCATCATTTCGGCTGTATTAAATAAAACAAACCCTAAGTCATAACGTCGGTTAAAAGGCAGATTTAAAAACTCAGATACGTTAAAATAGTGCCATTGAATTGATTGATTTTTGCCGTATTGCTCAAGATTTTGACCAATACACAATGCAGTAAAAATGGGCTGTTCATTCGATAAATCGTCTAGCATTGAAGTGATGACATTTTGTTCAGCCATAACTGCATCCTTAATATTTAAGAGAGTATTTCTTTATGGAACTACAAGGCATTTGCCATAAAATGCGTGCAGGCCTCACTGACCTTAGTGTAACTGATCAACAGGCTCACAAGGCCAATGTAGAATACAAATTCATATTAGACCGCTCAGAAATTAATCCACCATTTCGCCTTGGTGAAGAAATTGAAATTGAGGCGACTGGCAATATTCATTGTGTATCGTGTGGTGTTAAAACCCCAAAATCATACTCACAAGGTCATTGCTTTAAATGTTTTAAAACCAAAGCTGCCTGTGATATGTGCATCATGAAGCCAGAAACCTGTCATTACCATCTCGGGACATGCCGTGAAGATAGTTTTGCGCATGAAGTCTGCTTTCAACCTCACATTGTCTATTTAGCCAACTCTAGTGCATTAAAGGTCGGCATAACTCGTCTTGGACAAATGCCAACGCGCTGGTTAGATCAAGGTGCAACTCAAGCCCTGCCTATTATGCAAGTCGGTTCACGACGTTTATCAGGCCAACTTGAAATTATGTTTGGCTCACAGGTTGCGGATAAAACCGATTGGCGTAAGTTATTAAAAGGTGAAGCTGAGCCACTGAATCTAATTGAAATTCGTGAACGCCTTATTGAAGAGTTCGCACCTAAAATTCAAAGTATCCGCGATGAATTTAGTCAAAATTTAGAGTTTAATGAAACTATTGAACTTCTAGAGAATGAATTACCACGCGAGTTTGTTTATCCAGTCGATCAATATCCTGAAAAAATCAAATCACATAATCTAGATAAAACCCCAATTATTCGGGGCAAATTACAAGGCATTAAAGGTCAATATCTTATTTTAGATACTGGCGTGATTAACATTCGCAAATACACAGGTTATGAAATTAAAATTCGTACTTGATAATCTTTATCCCAATTTTAAATGGCGGGAACAAGATTTCCGCTTTTTCTTTATCGAAATCTCGCACTTTAAACAGCCAAAGCATTTAATTTGCCTTATAGCTTTACTTTCTTTAAAAAATTCAAGTAAGGTTGTACGGTCAATTACTCTACATCCAAGATTGGCATATATCCCACCCTCTCTAAAATGATAGGCAATTCTGAATTTTTTAATAAATTTTTCAATTCCTCTCTCACCTCAACATTCATAATCTAACCTTGCTTCCCCCAAATAATCAGCACGGGTGTATCGATAAATTTTGCCATTAAAGCAAAAAATCTGGCGTATAAGGCTGAGACTATTGTATGACTCAGCAATACACTCATTACAATACAAAGAAAAACCCATCAACACCCTAAAATTTTAATCAAGCATTTGCACAGATCCTCTTGATTTTATTTCATATGTAATCCTATTTACGGTTAAATACATTTTCCAACTTTATAAAGTTCAATGAAAAACTGACACAAAAAAACCAGCCCCTAAGGCTGGTCTTTAAAACTTCCAAGAATTACTTAATTTTTGCTTGCTCTTTCAAGTAACGAGTATAGTCATCAAACTCTTGCTGACCACGAAGCTGTTGATACAACTTAGAAAGTTCAGCCAACTGATCATCTGTTAATGCACTCGAAGTGGTTTTATTCACATTCGTTACAGCTACAACCACCAATTCATTTGGTAAGTTAGCTGTTGTAACAGACCAGAAACCTTCTTTGGGAGCAACCAAACTAAACGCAGCACGTTGAATTTCACGCTTAAGCATTCCATCTGCACGTGTGAATGTACCCGCTGCCACAAAGTTTAGCCCGGTTTTATTCACAGATGCTGCTGGCTTCGACTTAAATTCATTCAATGTATTTTGAATCTTGGCTTTCGCTACTTCAACTGCTTTTTGCTCAATCAGTTTAGCTGTCACCTTCGCTTTTGCTTCTGCTAAAGTTTGCACGCCTGCTGGATGATAATTTCGAACTTTCACCCAAATAACATCACCATTTGCCAATTGAATGTTACTTGAAACGTTACGTTCACCGTTCTTAACATCATCATTAAATAGTTTCACTTTAACATTCGCATCACTTAACACAGGGTGTATAAAGGATAATGTTAAACCACTTACAGACTGAATCTTAGCATCTTTGACTTCTTGGCTAATGACATCTAACGCATCACTACTCACAACCATGTCATTAATACGATTGATCGTATCAGAGAAAACATTGGCATTTTTAGTTTTTAATATTTCCTCAGCCAAACGCGCTTTTTCAGTTTCTAATGAAGGAACTTGAATAGCCGTAGAAGCTGTTTCAATCAAGTGATAACCATAATCTGTTTTCACCGGTGCAGAAACTTGCCCTGCTTTCAAGCTTGCAACAGTCTGATCAAATGCATCACCAAAAACACCTTTTTGATAAACTGCAATTTCACCACCTTTCGCTTTCGATGCTGGATCTTCAGAATATTGTGTAGCAGCATCAGCAAAAGAAGTACCTGCTTTAATTTTTGCAGCAACTTCTTCTACCAATTTTTTCGCTTCAGCCTCTGTGCGACCATCGACTGTAATTAAAATATGTTTAACAGTAGGTTGAGCAGCTTGTTGTTCCTTTTGCACAAACTCATTATAAGCCTGTTGAATTTCAGCATCCGAAACTTCAGTTGAAGTACCTTTTACATTGGCTGGAGAAAGCACAACATAATCGACATCAACACTTGTAACCTGTTTAAACATAGATGAATGCTTTTTATAATAAGCTGCAACCTCAGCATCAGTCACTTTAATGCCACGTTTGTAGTCATCCAACTTAATGCTCGCCAGTTGAAGCGTGCGTTGTTCAGTTTGTAAATCTGCAATTTGCTTAATATCCATTTTACTGACCAATGCATAGTCCATAAATGTAGATGAAAGCATTTTTAACGCATGATCTTTACGTAAGTTTTCAATAAAATCACGATTGGTCATGCCAATAGATTTTAAATAATTTGAAAATAACGCTTCAGAAAACTGACCATTTTGCTGAAAACTGGGCTGCTGTTGAATCATGTGAACCAATTGTTGATCACTTAAGCTAATGCCCAATTTATCGGCTTGTTGTAGCAACAGTTGACGAGAAATTAATGTATCTAAGGCTTTATTATTAATGAAATTCTGATTCAGTAAAGTTTCATCACCATTGGCATATGCCAGATACTGTTCTTTTAATGAGCTGGTCAGCTGTTCAACTTCTTTTTTCGAAATATCTGTACCATTTACTGTCGTCGCAGTATCTTTTGACCCACCACTAAAATATCCTTCAATACCTACAAGCGCTAAAGGGGTTAAAAACAAAATGAGTAATACTTTACCCAGCCATCCCTTAATAACTTTACGAAAAGATTCCATAAGTAACCCAATATTTTATTTGTGGAGGATTTTAACTGAAAACCTGCAACGAATGAATGTGTTAAATCACTAAATCACATTTATCAATAAAAAACGCGCCAAAGAGGCGCGTTTTAAGCTCAATTAAAATTAAGCTACAGAATCTTTTAAGCCTTTACCAGCTTTAAAGCTAGGAACTTTGCTTGCTTTGATTTCTAAAGTTGCACCAGTTTGTGGGTTACGGCCAGTACGCGCAGCACGCTCTTTCACACTAAAAGTACCAAAACCCACTAAAGTTACAGTATCACCAGCTTTCAAAGCTTCTGTTACAGAAGCAATTGTCGCATCTAAAGCTTTACCTGCGTCCGCCTTAGATAATCCCCCATTTTCTGCAATAGCATCAATTAATTCTGATTTATTCATGAAAATTAATTCCTCTTAATATCGTTTATTTAAGGTTCAAGAAGTTGTTTAAATTGCCCTAGCGCCTTTATAGCAATGCTTTAGGGGGAAACGCAATACTCTTGAACCCCTTTTTTTGAAAAAAAATGACGAAAAAAACCTTGAAAAATGAATATTGGTGCACAAAAACTTATTTTTTGGATAATTGTGCCTGTATCTTCAACTGTTCTTCCGCTAAAAGGTCAATTTTAGCGTGAAGTTGCAGAATCATTTTTTCAATATGTTGTAAATCTTTCGCAGTCACCAATCCTAAACGATTTAAAGAATGGTTTACACCATTGTCTAAAATTTTTTCAACTTTTTCTTTGGTATCAGTAACAGATTCCTTTGCTTTTTCAGACACTTTCTCGACTGTCTCATCGGCGATGTCGATCGTTTTAGATTCGAGTTCTTCACCCACTTTCACCAAAGAGTCAAAAAGTTTATTACCTTCTTCCTCTGCACGTGAAAATGCACCTAATCCTGCCAACCAAATTTGCTGGGTATATTTACGAAAATCCAATACAGATTTTCGATCGGATGGATGCCGAAGCTTGGATTTAATATGTTTTTCTGGCAGTTCCTGTTCAATTTCTTCTGACTCAGTTGTATTTATTTTATCCATACAATGCACCGCTCCTCGTGATTTTATCTGCAAACTTATATGTCAATCTACAAATTAGCACTATAATAACAAACTTAAGACTTGATAGATTTGTAAAACTGTTCTACAAAGCAAGTTAATTCATCTGTTTTTGGTTTAATCCTGAAATCGCCCACGAGCAGGAAGCTCATTTTTTCAGGTAAGGATTGGTTTTTATGAGTGACACGCAACAAAGACAAAATCAAACTCATTTGTTGCTCACAATGACACTCATTGTTTTGGAAACAATATTTACTTTCATTTTAAAACATGACCGTGTTGTGGCTCTACAAGCGAAAAAATTTGTAGATGAAAAAATAGCAATAAAAATAAATAGCTACTTACCTTATTTCGACTTCTACATTCAATTTACTGATCATGGTATTTTGTTTGATAACAAGGCTCCAGAAACAGCGGTTGATTTAGATGTTCGCACCACTTTAATGGATTTAATTAAAATCTTTGTCTTCGGCAATCGTCGTAGCATTAAAAGTATGCGTATTGATGGCGATCTTGTTCTTAAAGATGAATTTCGAGATTTATTGTCGTTATTTAGCCTTCCAAAAGTACTCGCTGACTGGAAACAATGGTTAACAGAGCCTGAAAATGATCAGGACATCATTGCTTCAAAAAAACGTATTGCCCCACTTTTAGAAAAAATTGACCAACAACGATCAAAAATCAATACCTTACAAGTTGAAGTAAAACAATATAAAAACCGCATTAAGCGTATTGAACGCCGTCAAAAACGGATTAATGTCATATTTACAATAATCTCGGTGCTTTTAATCGCGTTATTAGTGTATAATTTTTGGCTTGCTTAAATACATAATTTTACTAAACAAATAAAACAAAGAAACACCATTAAAAATACTTGACTATTTTAGTCAGGATTCTTAAAATCGGCACATCTAGTCTAATCATGTGTATCGAATCATGCGCTTAACAACTCGCGGTCGCTACGCAGTGACTGCTCTACTTGATTTAGCTTTGCAGCCAACTGAACAAACGATCACACTTGCAGAAATTGCAGCACGTCAAACAATTTCAGTGGCTTATCTTGAGCAGTTATTTGCGAAATTAAAGCGTCACGGCTTAGTTTCCAGTATTCGCGGTGCAAACGGTGGTTACCATTTGGCACGTAGCGCTGACGAAATCACAGTATTAGAAATTATTGAAGCTGTAAATGAAACAGTTGATGCTACGCGTTGCGACCATAAAGGCAACTGCCAAAATGGTGCAATGTGCTTGACTCATGATTTATGGCAAGAACTCTCCCACCACATTGCCGATTATCTAGCAAAGATCTCACTTGCTGACCTTGTTGCTCGTGACAACGTACAAACTGTTGCCATTCGCCAGAATTCACCAACTTTTGATTCAGCCCTTTTATCGGTTACAGGTATTTGACATGAAACGTCCTATTTATCTTGATTATGCAGCAACTACTCCTGTAGATCCTCAAGTTGCAGAACGTATGATGGAGTGCCTAACATTTGACGGTACTTTTGGTAATGCAGCATCACGTTCACATGCTTATGGTTGGCAGGCAGAAGAAAAAATAGAATATGCCCGTGAACAAGTCGCAAATTTAATTAAAGCTGATCCGCGTGAAATCGTATGGACTTCGGGTGCAACTGAATCTGACAACCTTGCACTAAAAGGTGTAGCTCAGTTTTACGCATCAAAAGGCAAACACATCATTACCTCTAAAATTGAACATAAAGCAATTTTAGACACGTGTCGTGAACTCGAAGAAGAAGGTTTCGAAATCACGTATATTGAGCCTCAAGAAAAAACAGGCTTAATTACAGCTGAAATGGTTGAAGCAGCCATTCGCCCAGATACAATTCTTGTTTCCCTCATGATGGTTAACAACGAAACTGGGACGATAACTGATGTCGCAGCAATTGGTGAAATCACACGTGCGAAGAAAATCTTCTTCCATGTGGATGCAGCACAAGCCGCAGGTAAAGTTGAAATTGATCTTTCTACAATGAAAATTGATTTAATGAGTTTCTCTGCGCACAAAATTTATGGCCCTAAAGGTATGGGCGCGTTATTTGTCCGCCGTTCTCCACGTGTTCGTGTTAAAGCACAAATGCATGGTGGCGGTCATGAACGTGGTATGCGCTCTGGTACACTTCCAACGCACCAAATTGTGGGCATGGGCGAAGCATTTGAGCTTGCTGGCAAAAATCTTGAATCTGAACAAACCCGTATTCGCGTACTTCGCGATAAATTATGGAATGGTTTACAAGGTCTTGAGCAAGTGTTCTTAAACGGCCACCCAACTTATAACGTTGCCAACTATCTCAATATCAGCTTCAATTTTGTTGAAGGTGAATCATTGATGATGGCATTGAAAGATGCTGCTGTATCTTCAGGTTCTGCATGTACATCTGCAACACTTGAACCATCTTATGTACTTCGTGCACTTGGCTTAACTGACGAGCTTGCACATAGTTCAATCCGCTTCAGTTTTGGCAAATATACCACTGAGCAAGATATCGACCACGTTCTTGAAATTACTAAAGCTGCTGTTGAGAAATTGCGTGACCTTTCTCCGCTTTGGGACATGTACAAAGATGGTATCGACCTTTCTTCTGTTGAATGGGCTGAACACTGATTCAGACCTCAGGGATAGCTTTAGATTAAAGCTATCTCATTGAAAAACGTAATTTCACCCCCATATTAATATCCTAGGCTGACCCCGAGGTTTGGAGAAGCGTCATGGCTTATAGCGAAAAAGTAATTGATCATTACGAAAACCCTCGTAATGTTGGTATTTTAGACAAAAATGCTGAAAATGTTGGTACTGGCATGGTCGGTGCTCCTGCGTGTGGCGATGTAATGCGCCTTCAGATTCAAGTCGATGACAATGGCATCATTGAAGAAGCACGTTTTAAAACTTATGGTTGCGGTTCTGCAATTGCATCTAGCTCACTTGTAACCGAGTGGCTCAAAGGTAAAACACTTGATCAAGCGCAAGCCATCAAAAATATTGATATTGCGACTGAACTTGCTCTACCTCCTGTAAAAGTACACTGTTCTGTACTTGCAGAAGATGCCATTAAAGCCGCTGTCGAAGACTATCGCAGCAAAAAAGCTAAAGCTTAATTGTTCCCAGTTTTTGAAGTAAAAATAACGGAGTTTTCATGATCCACTTAACTGAAAATGCAGCATCTCATATCAGCAATTACCTAAAAAATCGCGGTAAGGGTGAAGGCATTCGCGTTGGCGTGAAAACTTCAGGCTGTTCTGGTTTGGCTTATGTGCTCGAATTTGTTGATGAAATTGATGCACATGATCAAACCTTCGAGCAGTTTGGTGTTAAAGTTTTTGTTGACCCAAAAAGCTTGGTTTATCTTGATGAACTTGAGATGGACTACGTCAAAAATGGTTTGAACGAAGGCTTCGAGTTCAATAACCCCAATAAAAAAGGCGAATGTGGTTGTGGTGAGTCTTTCACTATTTAACAACCTCCTTCTCTCTGCTTTGCATTAAAACAGTGTAAAATACGCTGTTTTAATTGCATTTAGAGCATACTTTTGTACATCAATCGCGGATTAATTCTCCCATGAATCATTTTGAGCTGTTCAACCTTCCTGTAGCACTCGATATTGATTTAGTGGCTTTAAAAACTGAATTTCTTAAGCTACAGCAACAATATCATCCTGATAAAGCTAAAAACAAAGATCAAGCTTTAATCAAATCAAGCGAAATCAATCAAGCCTTTAAAGCTTTATCTAATGTAGATAGTCGCGCTGCCTATTTATTGGGTTTAAAAAAGCAAGATTATCATCTGGATCAATCCATTAATGATTTTGAATTTTTACAGTCGGCTTTAGAAATTCGTGAACAATTAGACGAAGCTCATTCAGCTGATGATCTCACTTCGTTAAAAAATGAAGTAGAACAATGGATTATAAGCTTAATCCGTGAATTCAAAATTGACTATACAGATGAAGATTGGGCTGAAGCGCGGGACACCGTACGCAAATTACGTTTTTTTGTTAAAGTCATGGCTGATATTAACAAAGCTGAAGATCGTTTCTTAGATGATGATAGCTTTGATTTAGATGATGATTTTTAATTTCACCTGTTTATACGTATTTAAGTTCTAAGGATGTAACACAATGGCTCTCTTGCAAATTGCAGAACCAGGTCAATCAAGTGCACCGCATGAACATCGCATTGCGATTGGTATCGATTTAGGCACCACCCACTCTTTGGTCGCCACGGTTCTTTCAGGTAAAGCCAAAGTGCTTCAAGATCAACAAGGCCGAGTGTTACTTCCGTCTGTTGTTCATTATGCTGAAAACCGTACTGAATATGGTGACGATGCCAAACCCTTTATTACCACAGACCCTAAAAACACGATTATTTCTGTAAAACGATTTATGGGTCGCTCTAAAGCGGATATTAAATTTCAACACCCTTATGTTTTAGTCGGTGAAGACAATCAAATGCCTGCATTTGAAACTGCACAAGGTCGTAAAACTCCAGTTGAAATATCTGCTGAAATTTTAAAGCAATTAAAAGATCGTGCAGAAGATAGTCTAAAAAACCCTATTAATGGCGCAGTCATCACTGTTCCGGCTTATTTTGATGAAGCGCAGCGCCAAGCAACGCGCGATGCCGCGCAACTGGCTGGTTTAAATGTTCTTCGCTTGCTCAATGAACCAACAGCAGCAGCTGTAGCTTATGGTTTAGATCAAGACAGTAATTTGGCACATGACCGTAATTACGTCATTTATGACCTAGGCGGTGGAACATTTGACGTATCAATTCTACGTTTTTCGCAAGGTGTTTTTGAAGTACTGGCAACTGGTGGTCACACTGCACTCGGTGGCGACGACTTAGACCGACTAATTGTCAAATGGGCTAAAAAACAACTCAATATTGATAGCTTAAATGATAATGAATTTGCACATTGGCTCGTTTCCGCACGCCAAGCCAAAGAAGCGCTATCAAATACTGACTCTACTGAATTAAAACTACTAGATCAAACACTGACTTTAGATCGCACCACATTTGAAGACATTATTAAAATTGCTTTAGATAAAACGATTAGTGTGTGTAAGCGCGTAATGCGCGATGCTAAACTTGATTTAAATGACATCCAGAATGTCGTTTTAGTCGGTGGCTCAACACGCTCTTATGCTGTACAAAAAGCAGTTCGTGACGTATTTAATCAAGAGCCGTTGTGCACAATTAATCCCGATGAAGTGGTTGCTATTGGCGCATCTATCACTGCCAATCAATTAATTGGCAACACCAACGATGGTGCATTACTGTTAGATGTCACACCACTCTCTCTTGGTTTAGAAACCATGGGTGGATTAGTTGAGCGTTTAATTTCTCGTAATACCGCTATTCCAGTTGCACGTCGTCAAGAGTTTACCACTTATCAAGATGGTCAAACTGCCATGCTGATTCATGTCGTTCAAGGCGAACGTGATTTGGTTGAACATTGTCGTAGTTTAGGCCGTTTTGTTTTACGTGGCATTCCACCAATGACTGCCGGTCAAGCGCGTATTGAAGTTACCTATCAAGTCGATGCAGATGGCTTACTAACTGTTGCTGCTAAAGAAACCACGTCTGGTGTGCATGCTCAAATTGACATAAAACCATCTTATGGTCTATCCGATTCAGATACAGAACGACTTTTATTAGATGGCTTTAAGTTTGCTGAAGAAGATAAGTCATTACGCCATTTGCAAGAAACCAAAGTGGAAGCAAAGCGCGAATTGGAAGCTTTAGAACAAGCCTTAAAAGTAGATGCACAGCTTCTGACCGCAACTCAGCTGTCTAAACTCAATCTTGCAAAAGCAAATCTTGAAGCTCAACTTGAAAGTGCTGAAATTAAAGCAATTGAAGATGCAGTAGAACAGCTTAAAATCCACAGCGATGCTTTTGCAGCAGCACGTATGAATCAACACATTGATGCCGCACTAAAAGGCACTAAGCTTGACGACTGGTCAAACTCAAACTAATTTATAGGTAACGACTATGCCACGTATTAAAGTATTGCCTCACGCAACGATTTGTCCAAATGGCGCTGAGTTTGAAGTTGAGAAAAACGCCAATTTATGTCAAAGCCTATTGGACAATGGCATTAAAATTGAACATGCTTGTGACATGTCTAAAGCATGTACGACCTGTCATGTCGTTGTGCGTAAAGGTTTTGATGGTTTAGATGAAATGGATGATGTTGAAGCCGATTTACTTGACCGTGCTTGGGGTTTAGAACCAGACTCACGCCTATCTTGCCAAGTTAAAATTGAAGATGAAGATTTGGAAGTTGAAATTCCCAAATACACAATTAATCATGCTTCAGAAAACCACTAAGCTTCATGCAAATTTTCATATAAAAAAGACCGCTTTAATAGCGGTCTTTTTTATATACTTCATTTTTAGAATAGATAATGAGCATTAATGAAGCGAGCTTAATCCTCTACAATAACTTCATCTTCAAGATTTAATTTAACAATACCTTCCGAGTTGGTCATTTTTTGCTGAGTTTGTAAGCGCTTAATCATTTTTTCAAGCACTAAAATTAATTCAGGATATTCAAAGTTCTGTACTTCATCCATATTCAACAAGAGGTGAAAACCTTTATATTCGTAATCAAACCAGCGCTGATAATCGGCTTTCTTCGATGTATACTTTTCCATCACTTGCCATGTACGCACTGGGCCTTTAATCCCTTTCAGGTAAATAGGCGCTTTAGGTGCACAAAGATAATCATTTTTTATCAACTGATGTGTATCGTCAGAAATTAAAATTTCATCAACTTCAGCTGCACTTTGTAGCCGAGCAGCCAAGTTGGCATCACGACCAACAATGGTATAAGCCATACGATGCGTTGCACCATAGTTACCCACGTGACAATAACCTGTTGAAATCCCCATGCGAATATGTAATGGAGGATAGCCCATTTTAATCCAGCGTTCACGCAAGAGCTTCATTTGTTGACGCATTACCATTGCCATTTCTAAGCAAATTTTGGCATCCTGTTCCACACCTTGGCTATGTGGGTCGCCAAAAAAGATAAGGATTGCATCTCCCATAAACTTATCAACAGTTGCTTCATACTGTTTAGCAATTTCGGTCATATGACTTAAATAATCATTAAGTAGAAATGCCAAGTCATCTGGAATCAAAGTTTCTGAAAGTTCGGTAAAACCTTGAATATCTGAAAAGAAAATGGTGAGTTTTTTACGTTTATATTCAATTTTAGCTTCTGACTCACCTTTCATAATGGACTGCCAAAGTTGCACTGGTGCATAGCGACTCAGTTGATTGGCGAATTCCATATAGCGGTTCATTTGATCAAAATAATGATCTTTTTTCTTCATTAAAGAATGTGTATGGTTACGCTGATAGAAGCTACCCACCCCAAAATAGGTAATCAAACAAATAAAACCCAATACAGTTAATTCACTGCTGGTTTGTTCGAAATATTCATGGAAACCAAAGATAAAAATGGTGCAAAAATAAAAGACTACAAGGCCAATTAGACAGGCCAATGACACCATAAGGAAGGAAATTTTGTTGCTAATTGCGGTATAAAGCAACACAAAAATAGCCAAAAAGGTCAGCACGAGATCTAAATGCATTGCCGACAACATAACAGCAATGACTATCAGATCACCCACGAACATGACGGTTCGCTTGGCTTTCGTATTAAAGCGGTAAATCAACCAATGCGACAGCTTGGGTGAAATTAGCAGTACAACAAGTAAAAATACAGGGATATAGATCTGATATTGTGTATCAGGTTGCGTGTAATGGTAAACAATGATTAACAAAGACAGCATGATATACCCCATCAATCGATGAAAGTATTCAAACTGCTTCGGTTCTTTATTAATCCAATCGTCTAATGGCACACACTCACTCCTTACAGACAATCACAGCCATATATCCCTCATATGGTCCGTTTAAGGATCAATCCATGCGCCAATCAAACGGCATATTCCCTTGACCACGAAGCGCCAACATTAGAGTTTGACGCATATGTGCAAGTACATCATTACTATAAGGAACAGCAGGTGTGCCCCAAACTGGTTTTGGCCAAGCTACATCATTTTGGTAACGTACAACATGATGGAAATGCAATTGAGGCACCATGTTGCCTAAAGCGGCAACATTCATTTTATCAGCGCGAAATACACGTGATAATTGGCTAGAAAGCCAGCTTGATTCACGTAGGAACTGTTCCTGATCGGCCTGACTTAATTCATATAATTCTGTAATGCCAGGCACACGAGGAATAAGAATAAGCCACGGAAACTGCATATCATTCATTAAACGACATGTTGACAGTGGAAAGTCGCCTACATAAAACGTATCTTGAGCAAGTTGTGGATGTAAACTAAACATATCTTTATTAATGATGTAAAATTAGAATGATGGCTAATACTACCACATACTAATGGGCGTGAATATTATCCACGCTGTGTTTGAACACAAATAACACCTATTTATATTGATCTACATCACAATTTAAATCTAATAAGATTAACCCAATAAATCAATTACTTATTTAAAAAATAATTCATCTCATATTCATCCTTATCAGAATAAGCTTATAAAACCTATGTCCTATGCAATTCCTTCAACAAACTATCTAACAAATCATTTAAAAATTGAATGCGTTTATCATAATCTTCCAACATCACCATGACTTTTAAACGCTGTCCACCTTCCATTCTGAAGAAAGTTGGATGTTGTTGCATCATCTGAATAATACTGATCGCCTGCACAGGGGTATCGGGTGAAAATTCAACATGTCCACCATTGCTATTGATGTCAATTTTAGTAATGCCCAATTGCTCTGCTTTTAAACGAACTTGATGAACTGCAAATAGTTGTTTGACTGGCTGAGGTGGGATACCAAAACGGTCTATTAGTTCCATTCGGATATTATCTAACTTTTCTGTGGTGTCTGTATTACTAATACGTTTATAGAAAAGTAGGCGTTGATGTACATCCCCTAAATAGTCATCGGGGATTAATGCAGGCATATGTAAAGTAATTTCTGCAGTCAATGAAAGTGGTGCATCAAAATTAGGGGCTTTGCCTTTTTGAATGGCTTTGGTGGCCTTTTCTAACATTTCCATATACAGGCTATAGCCAATGGTTTGCATAGAACCACTTTGCTGCTCACCCAATAGTTCGCCCGCACCACGAATTTCTAAGTCTTCGGTCGCTAACATAAAACCTGCACCTAAATTAGATGCACGTTGAATGGCGTCTAAACGCTTTTCTGCATCGCCTTTAAGACCTTTCATTGAGGGCACTAACAAATAAGCATAAGCCTGATGGTGTGAGCGTCCCACACGTCCACGCAGTTGATGTAACTGTGCCAAGCCTAATTTGTCGGCACGTTCAATTAAAATGGTATTGGCATTCGGTACATCAATCCCTGTTTCAATAATAGTCGAACACACCAATACGTTATATTCTTTATGATAAAACTGCTGCATGACCTGTTCTAATTCACGTTCACGCATTTGACCATGAGCCACTGCTACACGTGCTTCGGGAACAAGTTGGCGGAGATTTTCAGCCGTGCGTTCAATAGTATCAACTTCATTATGCAGAAAATACACCTGACCGCCACGAAGTAATTCACGTAAAATTGCTTCTTTAATCGAATCTTCGGTTTGCTCTTGCACAAAGGTTTTAACAGCTAAACGACGTGCTGGCGGTGTGGCAATAATAGATAAATCACGCATACCACTAAAAGCCATATTTAAGGTTCGTGGAATTGGCGTTGCGGTTAAGGTCAGCATATCGACATCTGCACGCATGGCCTTAATACGTTCTTTATCGCGCACACCAAAACGGTGTTCTTCATCTACAATCATCAAGCCCAAGTTTTTAAACTGTACATTTTCTTGTAGAATTTTATGGGTTCCAATCACAATATCAACTTTGGCATCAGCCAAATCTTCAATGGTTTTGGTATGTGCTTTAGATGAACCAAAACGAGAGAGCACTTCTATTCGTACAGGCCAATCCGCAAAACGGTCTTTGAAGGATTCATAATGTTGCTGTGCCAAAAGTGTCGTTGGTACAAGCACTGCTACCTGCTTATTGTTTTGCACCGCAACAAAAGCCGCGCGCATGGCAACTTCTGTTTTACCAAAGCCAACATCACCACAAACCAAACGATCCATCGGTTTGGCTTGTTGCATATCAGATAAAACAGCTTCAATGGCATTGGCTTGATCGAGGGTTTCTTCGTAGGCAAAACCACTAGAAAATTGCATATACAAACTGTGGTCTAGCTCAAAACCAAAACCCGGTTTTGCTTGACGGCGTGCCTGAAGATGCAACAATTCTGCTGCCACATCATGAATTTGTTCTAATGCTTTACGTTTAGCTTTATTCCATGCATCTGTGCCTAACTTATGCAAGGGTGCTAAATCAGGGTCGCCACCGCTATAACGACTAATTAAGTGCAAATTGGTGACGGGCACATAAACTTTAGCAGCATCGGCATAATCTAACTGCAAAAACTCATGGTCTTGATCATCAATGCTTAAGGTCACTAAACCTGCATAACGACCAACCCCATAGTCGATATGTACCACTGGCGCACCCAAATTCAGTTCGGTCAAACTGCGAATGAGAAACTCTTCAGAAACTTCCTGTTGGCGCTTACGACGACGTTGTACAACACGGTGTTCATACAACTGATTTTCAGAAATCACTGTAATCTTATTGTTCAGCAACAAACCACGTTCTAAAGGCGCATTGGTAATAGCAATAGCATGCAATGATTGAATAAATTCATCAAAACTAGCCACATAAGGAATATCACCCAATGATGGACGCAACGCATCTTTTAACGTTTCACGGCGTCCTGCACTTTCTGCAACCAATAAAACTGGATGATTAATCTGATCAATATAGTTTTTAACTTCAGTAAACGGTTTTTCGCGTTTAGGGTCTACAGGCAAACGCGGAGGCAATTCAGACTGAATATTCAAGACACCCGCTTTTTCTTCAAAGCGGTCTTGTGATGCAATAATTCGACCAAAATGATTCAGCTGTTCAAGGACTTGACTCGGTTGCATAAACAGCTGTTCGGGAGGCAAAATAGGCTGATCAATATTATGCCTGCGGTCTTCATATCTACGGACAGCTTCCTTCCAATACTGCGTCAAACCGTCATCCACCAGCTTATCTGTAATGACAATGCCATTCTTTGGTAAGTACGCCATTAGTGTGCTTTGGCTTTGCATTGCCTCTGCACTAAAGAATAACGGTAAATAAAACTCAATTCCTGGCGAAGCAATACCTTCTAAAACATCTTGATAGATTGGGTTTTTCTTCGGGTTTGCTGTAGGGAAAAAATCTGCGTAACGGTCACGAAAGACCGAACGTGCCTCTTTTAAAGGGAATTCTTTTGCAGGCAAAACCGTAAAATTTTGCAATGCTTCTGTTGTACGCTGTGTTTCTGGGTCGAAAAATTTTAGGCTATCAACCTCATCATCAAATAAATCAATACGGATAGGCGCCACTTGACCTGACGCATAAATATCCATAATGCTACCGCGGACGGCAAATTCACCATGATCATACACAGTGTCAACCAAATAATAGCCCGCTTGGATTAACCTGAGTTTTTGTTGTTCTAAGTCAATTTTTTGACTTACACGAATATCGAAATGTTCGCCCAATACCCAAGAGGCTGGCGCAATACGCTGTGCTAAAGTCGAGGCAGAAAGTAGGAGCACGCCCTGTGTGGGCATATTCGATAGAATAGCTAAACGTTCTGACACAATATCTTGATGTGGCGAAAGGCGGTCATAAGGTAAAATTTCCCAGTCGGGAAAAATTGTCGGTTTGATGCCGTAAAATTCCAGTTCGCTTTCCAACTGCCCCAAATGCTGACTATTACTCGCGACAATAATAAACAGTTGCTTACTTTGTGCGACTATTTCTTTAAATAGCAACCCTGTGGCTGAACCTTGCAGGTTGCCAATCCAGCGTTTTTCACCCGCTTTAAGTTGCTTTAAATTGAGTTGGGAAATTTCTTGTTGGAACATGTATATAGCTTTAGCATCTAAACAACATGCCAATCATTTTAGCACGTTGTTTTTGCCCCTTTTGCTATTTTTAGCAAGTAGATGAAGATTTACATAGATTTATATTCATCATGTCAAAATACAGTTATTTTCGTACACGCTGAAAATTTCGATAATAGTCTGTCAGTATTTTTATCAGTTGCTTGAATTCTAGTAAATTTTCTTCAGTATTACCTAAATGTGCAATAAAACGTTGATTCGCAATTTCTAAATCAATTTTTTCATTAATGATAATTGCAACGTCATATAACTTGCTTAAATCATTAAATGAGCTGAGACGTCTATTAGACAAATACTCTAAACGTGCAGACAATGCATCATTCAAGATTATTCCACCCACAATAAAACCTTGTTCATCGGTATATAGCATCTGATATTGCTCTTTATACAGATCTTCTGGTGTGGGTTTTTTACCTTTAAACAAGGCCGTAATTTTATTCAACATAATCGTCTAGCTTTTGAGGTACTGATGCTTATTCTAAAACAGATTGTTTATACCTGATAAATTCGATGGACAATAAAAATCTCAATCATCATTTTTTGTACAGAAACATCTTTTCCCAAAATGTTCCAAACGTTCAATCTGCTCATTGAATTTGGCTTTTTTATTTTCTTTAAAAAATCATCTTTTTTAAATCACCTAAAAACCAACTAAGCCACAGCCCCTACAATTTAAAGGCTTTTACCACAATAGTTTTAGGCATATCCACAATTTTTTGCTACCATCTGTTTTTTAAAATGATTGCGATTTTTACTGCATATGACTTCATCTTATCAACAACAACTTGATGCCAAAGTTGAACGTATTACAGCTCAATTTTCTGAATACAACATGCCAGCCCTCAATGTATTTGCATCGCCGGAAAACCATTTCCGTATGCGTGCAGAATTTCGTATTTGGCATACTGAAGATGATATGTTTTATGCAATGTTTGAACGTGATGAAAATCAGCAAAAACAAGTCATTCGTATCGATGAATTTCCAATTGCAGATCAAAGCATTAATACTTTAATGCCCAAACTATTGCACGCACTAAAAGCCAATCCAATTTTATCTACACGCTTATTTGAAGTGCATTTTCTAGCAACCTTAAAAGGTGAAATGCTTGTTTCACTGGTTTACCGTAATGCACTCACCGCAGAATGGGAAGTTGCGGCCAAAACGTTATCAGAACAGTTAGATATTAAAATATTTGGTCGTAGTCGTGGTCAAAAAGTCATTTTAACTGACGACTATGTTGTCGAAGAACTACAAGTATTTGACCGTACCTACCAGTACAAACAAATTGAAAGTAGTTTTACCCAACCCAATGCCCAAGTTTGCCAAAAAATGTTGGAATGGGCTTGTAATGTCGCGCAGCATTCAGATCAAGACTTACTTGAACTTTACTGTGGTAATGGCAATTTCACCTTACCTCTATCTACCCGTTTTAAGCGTGTTTTGGCAACCGAACTGGCCAAGTCTTCCGTTTATGCAGCACAATGGAATATTGAAAAAAATAATATTGATAATATTCAAGTGGCGCGCTTGTCTGCTGAAGAATTTACTCAAGCCTATAATGGCGAACGTGAATTCCGTCGCCTACAAGAAGCAGGTATTGATATTACGAGCTACAGTTTTGATACGGTATTTGTTGACCCACCACGTGCGGGTATTGACGATGAAACATTAAAACTTTTACAGCGCTTTGAACGTATTATTTATATTTCATGTAACCCAGATACTTTACATGACAACTTAAAAATATTGAGTAAAACGCATAAAATTACTCAATTCGCATTATTTGACCAATTCCCTTATACCCACCATGTTGAATCCGGTATTTTATTGGAAAAAATTTAAACAAATTGTTTCTTTTCATATGTTTAACATAAAAAGAGTTTCCCTAGAACTCTTTTTATATTCCCAATGAAATGAGCAACTTAAAACTTTACAATATCTATTTATCTAATTATTTCACTTATTATTCGCTATATAATCGGAAAAATTACAGTTTGATTGATGCTTTTATCTCTTAGGTAGGCTTGCTTTATTTATTAGTTTGGTTATATTTCATCCTATGTTAGGTTGCAGATGAAGGCTCTATGAGTTTTTGGCAAAAACTGTTTTCAAATGAACAGGAAAACGAGCATAAGAACCAAATTGCTTGTGTTGAAAATGACTACTCTTGTAAAACCAATGAGCAACTCCTTCAAGCGCTTGAGAAAGCAATAGATGAAGATGTGATTATTGGTATTAAAAAGGTTTTAGCATCTCGAGGTTATAGCCGCAAAGAGTTAAATGAACTTCAGCATCTACCATTTCAATAGTAGAATCTGATCTCTCTAAAAAAGGCATTTAGTGTACTAAGTGCCTTTTTTATTGTCTCAAAAAAGAAGTTTGACAACCTTTCTTTTCCCGTTTATTTGCTAGAGGAGAAAATTTCAATAGCAGAAGCAGGACAACTAAAACCTTAGCTTCATACGCTTATTGCTTACTATTTTCAGCTTAAATTCATGTAATGGTCGTTTACCCAAATAAGTCGATTAATTCACAGAAAAGAAGTACACTCATCTTTAAAATACATTTGTAACTTTATTGGTAAACGTAGACATGCAACAGCAGAGACCACGGATTCCTTTAGGGGCACATTTAATCATTAAGCATTTTGGTTATACCCACCATGGAATTTATGCAGGACGAGGCCGAGTAATTCACTACTCTGGATTTGCTCATCTTTTCAAAAAACACCCAATTGAAATCACCTCTTTAGAACGTTTTTGTCTGGGTAAAAAAGTTAAAATCCAACATTATTCTTCGCCTAAGTTTAGAGGGCGTAAAGTGGTTCGTCGTATGCGCTCACGTATGCATGAAAATAACTATCACTTAATTATTAACAATTGTGAACATTTATGTACATGGGCAATTACAGGCATTGAAAGTAGCCCACAGGTCGTGCGTATGATGAATCGACTGACCACCATTGGCTACGTCAGCTCAATCATGAGTTATATGAGTAGCATGATGTTGACGGTTACGACCACCTGCTTTGCTCTGGCGTTTTATATTAAAAAGAAACTTCGAGAAAAAGCGAAAATGAATTTACGAATCTATTCGTATGTCAAAGAACAAGAGCATAAAGACTCTTAAGCCATTTTATCAATCACCCAAAAAAGGGACTCTATAAAAGTCCCTTTTAAATAAGTGTAAATGACTTAAGTACAGTTCAGCATTACATCAAATTGCCTTTATGTGCACTAATTATAGGAGGTAATGTCATCCCTAAAGAACTGAGCATTTCTCGCTCAATATTGCGTACAATTGAGTCTAAAGCCAAGTCATTTTCCTGTACACCAAAAGGCTCTTCAAGTTCCGCACTTAAAGCATCTAGACCCAAAAACAAATACGCAATTAAGGCCACAATAACAGGTGTCCAAACACCCAAGCTAGATTCAAGGCTAAAAGGCAGAATCAAGCAAAATGAATACACGGCGCGATGTAACAGCACCGAATATGAAAATGGCAGTGGTGTCGACGAAATACGATCGCAACCCGCATGTATATTCCCCAATGCAACGGTATGCTTGGTTAAGGCACTGTAAATAATATCAGTCACTTCACCACGTTTATAAAGGCCTGCTAAATCCTTTTGTATTATTTCTAGCAGATATTGTGGCGGGTTCATATGACTATACAAAATAGCCCATTGCGGTTCTGTTAACTGTACATGAACCTGATAATCTTCAAAATCATAGGTTTTTTTACGTAAGCGATCTCGCAATAGATGGGTAAATAACATCACACGATACATCATCACTTGTCGTACCATGTCATCTAATACATGCGTATCACGTATGATATGGCGTGTATTGGCAATTAATGCGCCCCATAACTTACGCCCTTCCCACCAGCGGTCATAACATGCTGTGTTTCTAAAGCTTAGGAAGATAGATAAAATCACGCCAAAAATGGTAAATCCAATGGCTGGCACTTCTGGCATAGACACATAATGACGGGCAGCCATATAAACCAAGACCGCGGAAATAAACACCACAAACATTAAGGCAAGAAAAACTTTAGGCAAAATTGTACCGTGCCATGCAAACAGCAATTTAAAACTATTGGTTTTATCTCGAATAATCACAGTCATTCCTTTATTGATCTGCATAAAAAAGCCCAACCGAAGTTGAGCTTTTATGGCCTATTTCAGCATAACAATCTTGGTTTTACTTGCCAATGTTTTGCTGAATCGGATTGGCAATTATTTTCCAGGTTTAAAACTGTCTTTTAGATCTAAAATACGGTTAAACACAGGTTTGTCGCTGCTATGATCGTACTGATCTGCAATGAAATAACCTTCACGTTCAAACTGGAAACGATCTTCAGGTTTTGCTTGCGCCAAAGCAGGCTCAATCACCGCTTGAATCACTTTTAATGAATCTGGATTTAAATTTGCTAAGAAATCATCACCTACTTCTGGGTCTGATTCTGTAAATAGGCGGTCGTAAACACGCACTTCGGCAGGAATGCCTTTAGACGCAGAAACCCAATGTACCACCCCTTTCACCTTACGGCCTTCTGGGTTTTTACCTAAGGTTTCAGGGTCAATAGAACATTTCAGCTCAATCACTTCACCATTGGCATCTTTAATCACTTCATCACATTTAATGACATAAGCATGGCGTAAACGTACTTCACCTTCTGGAATTAAACGTTTAAAGCCTTTCGGTGCAACTTCTTCGAAATCTTTACGATCAATATAAATTTCTTTAGATAAAGGAATAACACGCTCGCCCATGTCCACATTTGGATGGCGTGAATGCGTTAAATCCATATCTTCAGGCAGATTGGTTAAGGTCACTTTAAGCGGGTTTAACACGGCCATACCACGTGCAGCAGCATTTTCCAGTGATTGACGAATACAGAACTCAAGCATTGCTACATCGACAATACCATCAGTTTTAGACACGCCTACACGTTTACAGAAATCACGTAGTCCTTCTGCAGTAAAACCACGACGACGCATACCCACAACAGTTGGCATACGTGGATCATCCCAACCATTGACATGATTGCCTTCAATTAGCTTACGAAGCTTACGTTTAGAAGTAATGGTGTAATCAATATTTAAACGGCTCGATTCGTACTGATGTGGAACGGCTTCAGATTTAACTTTTTCCACTACCCAATCATAGAATGGACGGTGATCTTGGAATTCAAGCGTACACAGTGAGTGAGTAATACCTTCAATCGCATCTGATAATGGATGAGCGTAGTCATACATTGGATACATTTTCCATGTATTGCCCGTTTGATGATGCTCAGAATGTAATACACGATACAAAATTGGGTCACGCATATGCACATTTGGAGAAGCCATATCAATTTTAGCGCGTAAAACAGCTTTGCCTTCACCCAATTCGCCATTATTCATTTGAGTAAAACGTGCAAGATTTTCTTCCACACTCACATCACGATAAGGCGAATTTTTCCCTAGTTCAACAAAATTACCACGGTTTAAACGAATTTCTTCAGACGATTGCAAATCGACATAAGCATCCCCTTGCTTGATCAATTGAATTGCCCACGTATGCAGTTGGTCAAAATAGCTTGATGCATAACGTGGTTCGCCATTCCAGTCAAAACCTAACCATTTTACATCGTTGGCAATCCCATCAACGTATTCTTGTTCTTCTGCATCGGGATTGGTATCGTCAAAACGTAAATTACATACACCATTAAATTCTTGTGCAATACCAAAGTTCAGACAAATGGCTTTGACATGACCAATATGTAAATAACCATTGGGTTCTGGTGGAAAACGCGTCACCACCTGCTTTGTACGACCTGCGGCTAAATCTTCAGTAATGACTTGGCGTACAAAGTCTAAGCCCGCCTGTTGTTCTTGCTGCGCAGCATCGACAGATTGAGTATGAGTTGTCGGGTTATTTGGCAGGGATGAAACAACATCATTCGGCTTCATAGTTGATAAATCACTTCTATAAGATAAAATAGGATAATTAAAACGCGATTCTCATTTTTTAACAAAGAAAGTCGCGTTTTTGCTTGCCTTGTAGTTTACAGTTTGCTTATGCTTCTCTCAACCAAAAACCCATGGCTTTTTTATCCATGATCAGGAGATTATAAAATGAGTTTTCCTCAAGTCGAATTAAACACCAATAAAGGACGTATTGTTCTTGAACTTAACTCAGAAAAAGCACCTATAACTGTTGCTAACTTCTTAGAATACGTTCGTGACGGTTTCTATGACGGCGTAATTTTCCACCGCGTGATTGATGGTTTCATGGTCCAAGGTGGCGGTATGGATGAAAACTTCAAAGAAAAAGCAACACGTGATGCAATTGAAAATGAAGCGGATAACGGCTTAACCAATGATATTGGTACAGTTGCAATGGCGCGTACTCAAGCACCTCACTCTGCATCTGCTCAATTTTTTATTAACGTGGGCAACAATGCATTCCTTAACCATTCTGGCAAAAATGCTCAAGGTTGGGGTTATGCAGTTTTCGGTAAAGTGACTGAAGGTCTTGACATCGTTAACGAAATTAAAGGCGTTCGTACTGGTAACCGTGGCTACCATGCAGATGTTCCACTAGAAAATGTTGTGATTGAATCTGCAAAAATTATTGCTGAATAATTTATAAATCCTCCCCAACCCTCCTTTTTCAAAGGAGGGAGTAAAAGCCCGAATGCAAATGGCTGATAAGTCCTTCTTTTATAAAAGGGACTTTCAACCGTTTCAATGGGGAAACTCCTCCCTTTATTAAAGGGAGGCTGGGAGGGATTTCTTAAAAAGGAAAAATAAGTGACCTATCTGTTTATCGCTGATTTACATTTGTCACCTGAACACCCTCGACTCGTTCGGGGGTTTTTAGCATTGCTAGAGTCTTACAAAAATAAAAATACCCAACTCTATATTTTGGGCGATTGGTTTAATGCTTGGATTGGTGATGACTACACTGCCCCATGGTTAGATGAAGTGATTAATGCTTTAAAACAGTTCAATCAAGCTGGCAATCAAGTTTATTTTCAAGTCGGTAATCGTGACTTTGCTTTAGGTAAGCGATTTTTAAACCAATTTAATGGTATTTTATTGCCTGATGTCGATACTTTAAAAATAGGCAACATTCAAATACGCCTTGAACATGGCGATTTACTCTGTACCGATGATGTGTCCTACCAAAAATTTCGTAAAATTATTCGTAATCCACTGCTTTTAGGCTTCCTTAAACGCCTGCCACTGAGCTTTCGCCAAAAGTTAGCCAATGGTTTTCGTAAAAAAAGTGCAGAGACCAAACAAGTAAAATCTTATGAGATTATGGATGTCAATCCACATGCCGTTGAACAATCCCTTCAATCGGTTGATTTACTGATTCATGGACATACCCATCGACCATACATTCATGATGTGCATGGTAAACCTAGAATAGTATTAGGTGATTGGCGCGAACATGAAGCTCAAATTTTAGAGATTGATCCTGAACATATAAATCAAACCTTTGAACTTAAAATATGGCAATATTGATCAACACAGGTTTCTATCATTACTTTTTTAAAACAGCTTTAGATTTAAAAAATGTAAGCTTATAACACTATATTTATGAAATTTTTCATATTTCCTCTTGATGAGCTTTTAGTTCTCAAGCGATTAAAAATCAAAAAAAATAGTACAATAATAGACAGCCAATTCGGCCCTGCTGTCTTATTATCAACATAGATAATAAGACAGCTAAAGTAAAAAAGAACATCACAAAAAATTTAGATCATGATATTAAGTAATTTATCTTCAGGTTGTTTCAATCTAAAGTCTAAGTTATATGAAAACTCTTCTAATTCATTCTTTCTTTGATTCAGGTAAGATAAACCAAATTGATTAAGCGAGAGCGCCAGTATGGATTTACTTAACGTTTCTAAAACACGTTACACCACTAAAGCTTATGATCAGGGTAAGACCATTCCTCAAGAACAATTTGATCGCTTGCTCGAAATTTTACGTTTAACACCATCTTCTATTAATATTCAGCCTTGGCATTTTTTTATTGCTGACAATCAACTGGCTAAAGAACGTATTGCAAAAGCATTGGTTGGAAAATATGCCTACAATGCCCCTAAAGTTTTAGACTCATCTCATACTATTTTATTCTGTACCAAAGCAGATATTAATGAAGATCACCTAGAAAACTTATTAAGCCGTGATGAAGCCAGTGGTCGTTTTAAAGACTCAGCAGCGAAACAAGGTCAAAAAGACAGTCGCTCAGGTTATGTCAATTTTTATCGTAATGAAAAAGGTGATGTTCAGCGCTGGGCCGAAAATCAAACCTTTATTGCGTTGGGTCAAATTTTATTGGCTGCAGGAATTGAAGGCATTGATGCAACGCCTATTGGTGGTTTTGATGAAGCCATTATTTCTGAAGAATTGGCTTTAGTTGAACAAGGTTTAGTACCCTCTGTACTGTTAACCTTGGGCTTTCGCAGTGAAAATGATTTCAATGCAAAATTACCCAAATCTCGTTTAGCCAAAGAAGAAATCTTTACAAAGCTATAATCTGTTTAAAAAAGCGATAAAAGGGGAATTTATTCCTCTTTTATCGCTTTTTTGTCATTTGGGGACTTATTTTTTAAACAAAAATCGAGTATATTTTGCGCAAAACATCATCGGTCAACTGTTATGCCTATTGCGCCAAAATTACCAATGAAATTTAACTGTACTTCTTGCAAAACTGTCTATATGCATAAGTACAATTCCGATGTTTTTCTAGCCTATCCAACCTGTCCTCAATGTCAGCATCAGGGGCAATTACAGGGCACCATTGAGACCCCAGATTTTTTTAAATACCCCGTTGCTGTGGCAAAAAGCTATCTTCAAAGCACAATGCAACGGTTTTCACGCTAAATAACGTCATAGAAACATCGCTACTTCTATATAAACCGCTTAAATTTTCATATTTAAGCGGTTTTTCATTTCTAAGCCATCTTTGTTTTAGCAGTTCATGACCTTTTGATATAACTAAATTTTGGCCTAACTTTTACTAGATTCATTGATACAAGTACTGAAGTTTAAATATCTCATATTCTTAATCTATCTATAGTGAGCTTACCCTTAAAATTTAAATATACTCAATCTAGCAGTAACTAGCGTAGTGATTGAGGTGTTGGATAAAAACCATCATCCAAAAAATTGATATGACTCAAACTGAGAGCGTTGTATGTCATTCTATTGGGTTATGATCAGGCTATTTCCGCTGACCTTAAATAAAATAGATCGACACACTTTATTATTCAATAAACCTCATTTTTTGTTTGGGCTTTGGTCTGTGCTTATTCATGCCTTTATTTTCAGCCCATAAGCATTACATGGCATAAGCCAAACATAACACACTTACAATACCCAAAACTAAACCTGTGGCAGAGACCAGTTTAAGCTTTTCTTTAAAAATAATCAGCCCACCCAATACACCCAATAGCACGACTAAAATATTCATACCTGCAAATACAATAGCAGGTGATTCTTTTAACAATATATGTGCTTTCACATACAACGCAATATTTGCAAAATTCAATACGCCCAATGCTAAACCAGCAAGTATATTCTGAGTTGTTCCAACTGTTTTTGTTTTTATAATGATATAAGCCAAAGACAATATAAATGCACAAATAAACATTAAGTTCAGTGCAACTGAAAACTGCAAACCTAAGCCTGTCGTATATTTTAATAATACATCTATTAATGCATAGCCTACCCAAACACTCGCTAAATAACCAACTGCATTCGGGTTTTCTGTGCTTATAGGCCCGACTCTATTTGATAATAAAATACACAGCACAGCGCCAATCCCTAACACAATACCGATTATTTTCAGTTGATTAAACTGTTCCTGAAAGACAAAGTATGCTGCGGTTAAAGACAAAACCACAGAAAGCCGCTGTGCAATTTCAGTTTTAAGAATACCTGCTGTTTGCAAGGACTTCGACAGACATAGAAAAATAGTGGGTAATAGAATGCCAAGTGTAATAATGAGCCACCAAGGCGTATCTTGGATTGAAACATGTTGTAAATCTGGCTTAAACCAGAAAAAACATAAAATACTCGCGACGGCATAATTCCATGTAATCATTTGCAAGGCATTAAAGCCTCGCTCTTTACAAATTTTCAATAAAATTGAGACTGCAACACTGCATAGCGCAGCTGCAAAAATCAGTTCCATAACACGCTCTTAAAATGATTCAAACTGTATTTAATTAATAAAAAAAGCCCACGCAGTGTGGGCTTTTTAAACTCAATAATCTATGGCAGATTATTTATAGCGTCCAACCATTTTCTCTAAAGAAATTGGGCGAATTTTATCTGCATGACCAGCTGTGCCAAATGCTTCATAACGATCAACACAAATTTGTTTCATTGCATCAACAGTTGCAGAGAAGAATTTACGCGGATCAAATTCACTTGGTTTTTCAGCCATCAGACGACGCATAGCGCCAGTAGAAGCTAAACGCAAATCTGTATCGATGTTAATTTTACGAACACCGTGTTTAATTGCATCAACCAATTGTTCTACAGGTACACCGTAAGTTTCTTTGATGTCGCCACCAAATTCATTAATTACAGCCAACCATTCTTGAGGAACAGAGCTAGAACCGTGCATAACAAGGTGTGTATTTGGCAAAGCCGCATGAATTTCTTTGATGCGGTCAATAGCTAAAATATCGCCTGTAGGTGGACGAGTGAACTTGTAAGCACCGTGTGAAGTACCCACTGCAATTGCTAAAGCATCAACATTTGTATCTGCTACAAACTGAGTTGCTTCTTCAACTGAAGTTAACAGTTGTGAATGGTCAAGAACGCCTTCAGCGCCGACACCATCTTCTTCACCCGCTAAACCAGTTTCAAGGCTACCTAAACAGCCAATCTCACCTTCTACAGAAACACCACAGGCATGCGCCATGGCAACTGTACGGCGTGTTACGTCAACATTATATTCATAAGTTGTTGGCGTTTTACCGTCTGCACCCAAAGAACCATCCATCATCACTGATGAAAAGCCCAACTGGATAGAACGCTGACATACGTCAGGGTCTGTACCATGGTCTTGGTGCATTACAACAGGAATATGTGGCCATTCTTCAATAGCAGCTAAAATAAGATGACGCAAGAACGGTGCACCTGCGTACTTACGTGCGCCTGCAGAGGCTTGCACAATCACAGGTGAATTGGTTGCATCTGCTGCAAGCATAATTGCGCGCATTTGTTCTAAATTGTTTACGTTAAACGCTGGTACGCCGTAAGCATGTTCGCCGGCGTGATCCAAGAGCTGGCGCAATGAAATAAGAGCCATAATGTCCTCCCAGGTAATGCGACATATTCTACATGTACAATGCTTTCAAATCAGCAGCAAAAACACCTTTTATAAAAAAAATCCCTGCTTATGCAGAGACTTTTAAAATAAAAGCAAGATTGTTAATGTGATGCAGGTGTTACTTGACCTTGTTCTGGGTCTGCTGTCGCTTCATCCGCAGGTGTATTTGCAATTTCTGCTGGCACATCTGTATTTTTTTCATCCAGCACAGGTTTGTCTAATGCATCAATGGCTGCTTGTTGTTCTGGTGTAGTTTTTGCATCAGCAACAGGTGCAGATGCTTCAGTTCCTACTTTTGGGGCTTCTTCTTTCTTAGAACATGCTGTTAATGCTAGTGGTGCGATTAAAAATGCAGCAAGTGCCAATTTAAATTTCATCACATTTTCCTACAGGTTGATGACTAATCTGTAGAAAATTTTATTGCACTTATATTTCATTTTCATGACTAAAAAATGAATCGTTCAATAAAAAAGGCTGAACAGATGTCAGCCTTTTCATTTACTTCATTTTAAAAATTAAGCGCGTTCTAACAAAACTGCAACAGCGGGTAAGGTTTTACCTTCAACAAACTCAAGGAATGCACCGCCACCTGTAGAAATGTAGCCAATTTTGTCTGCAACTTGGTATTTATCAATTGCAGCTAAAGTGTCACCACCACCCGCAATAGAGAAACCTTCCGATTCAGCAATGGCTAAAGACAATGCTTTTGTGCCTTCGCCAAATTGGTCAACTTCAAATACGCCAACTGGGCCATTCCAAAGAATGGTTTTAGAGGTTTTTAAAATTTCGGCAAACATTTTTGCAGTTTCTGGGCCAACATCTAAAATCATGTCATTGTCTGTAACGTCTTCTACTTTTTTCACAACTGCTTTTGCTGCAGCCAAAGAACCAAGGAAATCATCAAAGTTAATTTCTGAAGCATCAGCCACAACAACGTCTGTTGGTAATGGAATAGATACTTTTGCAGCAATGGCTTTTGCTGTATCAATTAAATCATGTTCGCACAATGATTTACCAACATTGAAGCCCGCAGCGGCGAGGAAAGTATTAGCAATACCACCACCCACAATAATTTGATCACACAAGTCTGAAAGTGACGTTAAAACATCTAATTTTGTCGACACTTTAGAACCAGCAACAATCGCAGCCATTGGTTTTTCAGGTGTTTTAAGCGCACGACCTAAAGCATCTAATTCTGTTGCCAACAATGGGCCAGCAGCGGCAATTTTTGCTAAACGCGCCACGCCTTCAGTTGACGCTTCTGCACGGTGTGCTGTGCCAAAAGCATCCATGACAAATACGTCGCAAAGCGCTGCATATTTAGCGGCAAGCTCTGGATTATTTTTCTTTTCACCTACATTAAAACGACAGTTCTCAAGTAGTACAACTTGACCTGCTTGAACTTCAACGCCATCTAAATATTCAGTCAATAATTTAACTTCTTGACCTAAGGCTTCGGTTAAATATGCAGCCACAGGTGCCAAAGATTGTTCAGCTTTCGGCTCACCTTCAACAGGACGACCAAGGTGAGAATAAACCATTACCGCTGCACCTTTTTCTAAAGCAGTTTTAATGGTTGGCAATGCCGCACGTAAACGCGCATCGCTAGTAATCACACCATTTTTAACAGGAACGTTTAAGTCCTCACGAATAAGAACACGCTTGCCTGCTAAATCTAGGTCAGTCATACGCTGAAAGTTCATCTATAGCTCTCTTTATTGATATCAAAACGCCAAGATTCTAAATGATTATGCAAAAAAACGTTAGCTTCTTTTGTATAAAAGGCATCAAAACCAAAAGTTTTGCTATCATAGTCAAAAGCCCCCTAAAGATTCAGCGCTTATGTCGATTCATCCTGATCCAAATCTTAATCGTTTAAACGTTTTAGGCGAACCTTTGGCGAGTTGTTGCTTTGACCCAATTACGGGATATTTTCGTAATGGTTTTTGTCATACTGCACCGACAGATTTGGGACAACATACAATGTGTGCCCAAATGACCTCAGAGTTTTTAAGTTATTCTCAAAAAACGGGGAATGATTTAACGACTCCTTTACCAGAAGTTGGTTTTAACGGCCTGCAACCCGGCGATTTTTGGTGTATTTGTGTGACTCGGTGGGTAGATGCATACCAAGCAGGTATTGCTCCGCCTATTAAAATACAAGCATGTCATCAAGCGGTTCTGTCTTATGTTCCGCTTAATGTATTAATGGAATATGCAGTGTAATGAGTACTCAAAAAATTATTTTGGCTTCAAGTAGCCAAACCCGTAAAGATTTAATGGATCGTTTACGCATTGATTACCTGTCTATTGTACCGAATATTGATGAATCACCCCGTGGCGAAAGCCATGCCGATGATTTAGCGAAACGTTTGGCTTTTGAAAAAGCGCGCTTTATTGCAGAGCAACATCCAGATTCTATTGTTATTGGTTCTGACCAAGTGGCTTGGCGTGAAGGTGCTCCAGATATATTTATTGGCAAGCCCATTAGTTCTGAAAAAGCAGTGAAACAGTTACAAGCCAATTCAGATAAAATTGTCTATTTCAGTACGGCGCTGAGTGTGCAACATTTAGCTTCTGGTTATGAGCAAACCTTGGTTGAACATTATAAAGTTAAATTTCGTAAACTGAGTTTGCCTGAAATTGAACGTTATATTGAGGTTGAACAACCTTTGTATTGTGCAGGTAGCTTTAAATGTGAAAGCTTAGGTATTAGCTTATTTGAAGAAATGATTGGTCATGACCAGACTACACTGATGGGTATGCCAATGATTAAATTATGTCATATTTTGCGTGAATTAAAGGTGTTAGTTCCTTAATTTATAAAAGTATTTTTAGCTTCTTTCTAATAAATCGAACAGCTTCAAATGGTGCTGTTCGTTTCATCAATTTTTCCGCAACCTTAAAAGAATTAATTGCACCGCATCTTGATTTAATTGCTGCCAATATGGCAGTAACTCGCTGTGAAAAAAGATCTCGATATCACTCGTATTAAAGCCATAATTGGGTTGATGCGTATTAAATTCACAATGTGTCGATCCACTTTTAAAATAAAGACATTCAATAACGAGACTTACCTCTTTACCTTTGACCTCCTGCCAATACACTTTTTTTGCAACACTGTCATCACTTTCTAATTCTATTTCATAGAGTTTCAAATCTGAATTAAAGGTTTTTGTTGCATGCATCCACTCTTCACTTACTTCTTTCCCACTCGAAAACATGCCTTTTCTTAAATGCCTTTTTAAAAGCTCCATGTAATTAAAGAAGTCTTTATTCCCCCACTCATCCTTCCAAACTGAGCGTTGGGTTAATGCTATTGTGATATCATTCTTATTTTCAGAATCTAATCTAAATCCTTCGCTAGAAGGTGTCATATCAGGCCATTTGACCTTTAAGTCAATACTTTTAATTTGATCATCACAACCTTTGGCATTGTGCTCTTCGCGGATATTTTTTCCCCAATAATTGACACCTTCGTAAGTCACTCTTGCAAAAAGCAGGTATTGCTTATCAATGAGCATGTGCTGATCACCAAATTTTCCACAAGCATATAAGCGAGCTTTGACTTTTTCAGGGGCATGCATACTGTCATAACCATAGATCAGCAATGAAGCGACAAAAACGACCAGTAGTGATAAAAATGTAATTAACAGTCGCTTTGCTGTGAATCGTTTGTTAAAAACATTAAAACTCATTATCCCCTTCCTTTTAATTTCAAATATCTATTATCTAAATTATTTATATTTCAAAATTTATTCTAAAAAAACTTACTTTATTCTTTAATATCACTAAAAATAAAACTGATTGATATAATCTAAATTGGTAGCCAGACTAACTCATCAATATATTTTATTGAATACTATTATGGAACATACTTTAAGGTTGATTTTACGCCGCATTATTATTTTTCTTATACCTAAATTCCAGACAAAAGAAACCAATTTTACTTAATGCAAAATAATTTAAAGACAATAAAAATAAGTGATACTTGCACATCTACCTTCGATCATAAGACAATAGCCATATTATTGTTTTAATTTACTCAGGCTATTTCCATGTCCCAACCTTTAGACATTCTTGGCGGCATTACCGCTGAACAATTTCTTGCTGAATATTGGCAAAAAAAACCACTCCTAGTACGTAATGCTTTACCTGAAATTGTGAGTCTGCTTGAGCCCAACGACGTCATGGAACTTGCACTAGAAGAAAATATCAGTGCCCGTTTAATTAAACAAAAAGACAAAGATCCTAATCAGTGGGCAGTGAAATCATCACCTTTAATTAAAGGCGATTTCCAAAAAATGCCAAAACTTTGGACATTATTGGTGCAAGCTGTTGATCATTATTCATTTGATCTGGCTGAAATGTGGAAGAAATTCTCATTTATTCCACAATGGCGCCGCGACGATATTATGGTGTCGTATGCGCAAAAAGGTGGCTCTGTTGGTAAGCACTTTGACTTTTACGATGTGTTTTTAGTACAAGGCTATGGGCACCGTCGTTGGCAACTAGGCCAAATGTGCGATGCTGATACCGATTATGTTGCAGGCCAACCACTCAAATTACTGCCAGAAATTGAAGTGAATTTTGATGAGATTCTTGCTCCTGGCGATTTACTGTATGTGCCACCGGGTTTAGCACATTACGGCGTTGCAGAAGACGACTGCCTAACTTACTCTTTTGGTTTCCGTATGCCAAATGTCACGGAAATGATGGATCGTATTAGTGATAAATTTTCAGATAATCAATTACTAAAAAACCCACTGACCGATGTTCTTCGCAATCAGCAAAATGCGATTGGACAAATCACGCAACATGAATTGGACTATCTGAAAGAAAAACTGTTGGCACAATTGCAAAATTCAACAGTCCTTGACGATGCCATTATGAGCCTCATGTCTGAGCCAAAATACCCAGACAATGTGCCAGAAGCCGAAGAAGTTGGTACGGGAGATTTAGAAGAAGCTTTGGAACAAGGCTATTTATTGATGCTAGAGCCTGCATCACGCTTACTTTATACATATGAAGACGGCGAATTATTGTTCTGGGCCAATGGTGAAGGTGTTGGTATTTCAGAACAATTTGCACCTGTACTTAAACAACTGGCCGATGGCGAGGTTGTTGCTTTAAATGAAGCATTATTTGATCAAGATATTTTGGAAGATATTGCGCAACTTTTAAATGATTCTGTAATCATGCTTATGCCTTCAGAAACAGATGAATAAGTCATTTTTATAAATAAAATCTAAATTTAGAAAAAAGAGGGTTATTGAACCCTCTTTTTTTATTTTAAATGGCAGAGTATCTTCATAATTACTGATTGGTTTACGCCTATTATTTATCGTAAATAAAAACTACCCATGGTAAATACCAATAGACTGATGCATTCAATAATTTCAATACTCGCGCCAACTGTATCCCCTGTAATTCCGCCAATCCGCTGAATAAATTTACGGCGTAAGTACCAAAGTCCGATAAGCATACTCATACAAGCGATTAACCCAAGCCATGAAAAGTAAAATGATCCACATACAATGACCATAACCAATAACCACGCACTTTTACGTGGCATCGTGCTGGCAATTGAACTGCCTAAGCCTTTGGCTCGTACATAATTTGTGGTCAAAAATAAAATGAGAGGTGCGACACGACCCAGTACAGGAAACAATAATAAGGCGATATACATTTGCTTTTGTAATAACAAATAAATGGCTGACCATTTCAATATACAAATAATAATTAAACTAAGAACACCAATCGACCCACATGCAGGGTCTTTCATAATTTTGAGTGTACGTTCAGCATCACCCAAACCGCCCACCCACGCATCTGCTGTATCGGCTAAACCATCTAGATGTAACCCACCTGTTAGCCAAATCCAAATAACCAAAAGAATACTGGACAATAAAACAATAGGAACGGCATGTAGTACGCTGGCTATAGCAAATAGAATTACACCAATCATGAGTCCGACCACTGGATAAAACAGCAAAGACTGTCCATTTTGTTGTGGCGTGGGCATGGCTTTTAATTGCACAGGGAATGTGGTTAAAAACTGTAATGCTATCCAAAATGCTGTCATTGTTGTTGCTCTAGCAATTGAATCTGATCTGTAGTACTAAATGCAAAATGGTTTAACTGCCCCAATTCTGCACTCATTTTTAACAAATCATCCAACGGTTGTTTTAAGGCTTTGCATTTTAATAATTTAATAACCCCACCATGGGTAATGACCAAAGCCCGTTGATAGCCCTTTTGTGCCATCATATTTTGTATATGATCTAGCCCATTGATTACTCGCTGTTCAAATGCCAATAAACTTTCAGCATTCGGTGGCGTAAATGTGCTTGGTTTTAACCAAAACTGTTCGAGTGCTTCAGGCACAGTTTCATAAAGGTGTTGCGTAGAAATGGCTTCCCAATCACCAAAATGCATTTCTTGCATTAAAGGTGTCAAAATGAGTTCCAAATTCAGCGTCTTTGCCGTATGAACAGCAAAACTATAACAGCGTTGCAAAGGCGAACTGAAAATCACATCCCACTGAATTTGCTTTGCCAAAGATTGCATCAACGTCTGTTGCATTTGTTGCCAACCTTCTGGCGTTAAAGCATCATCGGTAGACCCACGTAGCGTATGGCTCAATTCTGTTTTACCGTGCCGAAGCAGATCAATTTGCAACATGTGATTTTCAAATATC
The DNA here is from genome assembly GCF_001707755.1 of Acinetobacter celticus. Classification (GTDB taxonomy): domain Bacteria; phylum Pseudomonadota; class Gammaproteobacteria; order Pseudomonadales; family Moraxellaceae; genus Acinetobacter; species Acinetobacter celticus. Next base: position 95,743 of record NZ_MBDL01000013.1, read on the forward strand.
CTAAAATATGACTTAAATTTTATCGCCAATAACAGCAGCTTCAGCAAAAGTCGCCATGTTGTTATGCAGACTACACGCTAGTTTAATGATGCCCAATGCAGCACCAGCCCCGCTACCTTCACCCAAACGTAAGTTGAGTTTAAGCAATGGTGCAGCACTTAATTCATTCAACAAACGGCGGTGACCATATTCTGCAGATTGATGTCCAAATAGCATCCAATCACGCACAGCTGGGTTTAAATGCACAGCAACCAATGCAGATACAGTACTAATAAAGCCATCAACAACGATAGGTAAGCCAATTTGCGCGCAACGAATATACGCCCCTGTCATGGCAGCAATTTCCAACCCACCCACAGCACATAGGGCTTTAAAAGTATCTGTTCCCACATAATTTTTATGCAATGCCAAAGCTTGATCAATCACATTTTTTTTATGCGCCAATTGTTCTGCACGAATGCCCGTACCAACACCTGTTAACTGTTCTGCGGGTTCATTTAACAAAAAGCATGCAACTGCTGAAGCAGAACAAGTGTTCCCAATACCCATTTCACCAGCAATATAAATTGAAGCGCCATTTTCTAGCGCTTTTTCAGCACTCAAAAGCCCCAATTGCATGGCTTGCCTGCACTGCTCTTCAGTCATTGCCACTTGTTTTGCAAAATTGGCCGTACCCGAAATAATACAATGGCGCTCTACCCCAACATATTCATAAGGTTCTCCCACAGAACCGCAATCAATGACTTGTAAAGCCGCGTTATATTCTTTGGCAATAACGCTAATACATGCCCCACCAGAAGTGAAATTTTGTAGCATTTGACGCGTCACCGCTTGAGGATAGGCCGAAATATTTTCTTCCATCACCCCATGATCGCCCGCAAAAATAGTGATCCATGGTGAATTCACATTGGGTTTTGCCGAATTTTGTAAAGATGCTAAGGTGACCGCAGTACGTTCAAGCTCAGACAATGAACCTGTTGGCTTGGTCAATTGAAGCTGACGTGCTTCAGCTTGTAGTCGGGCTTCTTCATTCGGTATTTGACATGCTTCTAACCACCAATTCACACTTTATCTCCTTTTAAAATCATGGGAAAACCTGCAACACAAAATATCACTTTGTCAGAAATTTGACCGAGTTGCTGATGTAAACGCCCCGACTCATCGACAAATTTACGGCTAATTTGTCCCATTGGAACAACGCCCAAACCCGTTTCATTGCTGACCAAAAGAATATCAGATTGTAAATGCGGTAATATGTCGAGCAATTTTTTGCATTCATCTTGTTGAAGCTGTGCATTGTCATGCATCAATACATTGCTCATCCAGAGCGTCAAACAATCGACCAATATGACCTGTTCAGGCTGATCTATCTTCTTCAAACAATCTGCTAAATAAAGGGGTTCTTCAACAAGATTCCACGTTGCTGGACGTTGGGCTTGATGATGAGTAATACGCTCTTGCATTTCATCATCCCATGCTTGGGCTGTTGCAATATAAGTGACTGGCAGTGTAGATAAAATGGCGGTTTGTTCGGCCAATCGGCTTTTCCCAGAACGCGCACCGCCTAAAATAAGCTGAATCATAAGTCCCCCAAATTGAATTGCTGATACACAGATAACGGCCCTTGTAGCTCTTGTGCCACATACGTCCCAAAAGTCAGCTGTTTCACATCAAATTCAAAGCTATGTTGTTGTATTTTCTTAATCCGCTCAAAAACCTCATCACTATTCAAATGATCAGCATATAAACCAAGGGTAATATGCGGACAATAATTTAATGGCGCAATTTCGTTAGCACTTTGCTTGAGTTGCTGACGAATTAAATTTAGTGTTTGAGATGAGTCTTCAACTTCAATAAACAAAGCACTTTCAAAACTATTCATTTTGCCTATTTTTAATCTGAACGGTTTTATATTAAACAACTGCAATTGCTGTAATTGTTGATTGAATTTGGCTACAGAAAAATCATCATTATAAATCTGTCGCTGATTTAAAAACCCACACACAAATAACGTAATATGAAATTGGCGCGTGTTTGGTGTAAATAATAAGTCCGAAAAAGAACAACGCAACTGTTCCAAATAGTCTAATAATTCAGGTTGATGGATTTCTACATACCATAAGCTAAATTGTGAGCGACCTTTATGCCAATCGGGATAATCCTGAGCAATTGTCGGTACAACAGGCATAGCGGGCAAAAGAAACACGCAAAATTCACAATAAAATAAGATCGGCTATTTAATCATGAATTTTGCATACAAGGCACATCTGTTTATTGAACAATTTTCATCGTTCAACTCAATACGATTCATGCCACTCTTTCACGGTTTTAGAACACCACTAGAACCCAATACCCGATCTTATTCAGTGATTATTCAATATTCAGACTCAAACATTTGCCCCATCATTCGGTGCAATACAACTCAATTATTCATCAATAACATCAACAAAATTTGCACCCAATACTTTGGCTAAATCCTGCGGTTTTAAACCAATATCTAAACCACGTTTTCCACCACTCACATACATTTTCGCTAAATTTTCTGCGGATGCATCAATGACTGTTTTTAACCGTTTCTTTTGACCTACAGGGCTAATACCACCCACCAAATAGCCCGTTAAACGTTCTGCATCTTTCGGGTCTGCCATTTTTAATTTTTTACAACCAAAGGCAGAAGCAACTTTCTTTAAACTTAACTGATAACTTACGGGCAATACCGCCACAAAAAAGTTTTTTTCATCTGTAACCATTAAGGTTTTAAAAACTTCTTCAACATTTAAGCCCAATTTTTCTGCAGCTTCTAAACCAAAGCTTTTCGCATCTGGGTCATGGTTATATTCATGAATAGAAAATTCAATTTTATTCGATTTTAAAAGTTTGCAAGCTGGTGTCATTTCGTTTCAAAATTTACTAAAAACAATGCTGTCATTATATTCTTTTTCAAATTACTTGGAATCAATTGATTCAATAGCAATAAAAAAAGGCACATCAAGCACCTTTTCTCTTTACATCAATGAAAACTTTAGGCGTCCGTTAATCCAAATTTTTTGAATATACGACCACGGCGCTTTGCAGATATATTGGCCTTACTTAAATCGCCGTCATAATGCTCAAAAACGCGCTTGTCCATCATTTTAAACCAAAGCCTTGGAATTAAAGCAGGAATAAGCATAGTTGCATAACCACTTGGAAGCTCTGGCGCTTCATCAAAATGGCGCAAAGCTTGGAATGGCCGTGTCGGATAAGCATGATGATCTGAATGACGTTGTAACTGGTATAAAAATAAATTGGTCACAATATTATTATTATTCCAACTGTGTTCAGGCATGGTTCGCGCATAACTGCCATCGGCTTTTTGCTCGCGTTTTAAACCATAATGTTCAATATAATTAATTACCTCAAACAAACTCACACCATAAAAAGCTTGCGTCAACAAATATGGTGTGACTTTTTTGCCAAATAGCGACACCATCCCTGCATGAAATCCTGCACTCATGGCCCAACCATGAAATAACTCATTTTCTTTGCTAAAAAAAGACAAACCTTTACGTTTTAAGCGTTTTTCTTCAATTTCAATTGCCGATTTTAAACCACCAAATACGGTGCGTGGCCAAAACTCATAGAAGCTTTCCCCCATTTTAGACGATGCTGGGTCTTCTGGTGTTGCTGCCCGTTTGTGATGGCCATAAGGATGCTCAATACGGAAATGGTTATAAGCCAAAGGCATTAAGGTCGCATGTGACCAATAATGATCTGTTTTATTTGGACGATGGCTCAATTCATGTGCAGTGTTTACCCCCACACCATTAATTGCTCCCATCGAAATGCCTAATAAAATCTGATCTAAAAAAGAAACTTCTTTACGGGTAACGACATATCCTGCAAATACATTGGCCGCCATTTGTAACGGAATGAAGAGTTTGACAATACGGTCATAATACGGATCATTCACTAAGACTTTAATATCGTCATCAGTCGGATTGTTATCGTCTGCACCAACCAAGGCATCGACTGTTGGAATAATGATATGGAGTAGCAACGGGCCACCCAGTGCAAATACTTTTTTAGTCAGTTTGGGGCCAAAATGGTAGCCTGCCAAAATTCCTATGCCAATAGCAGGCAATGCGGGACTTAACAACCAACCATAACGTTTCTTATCTATTTGATGGCCAAAAACATGGCGATCTCGTTGTTCTGGACTCAGCTTTACGGGTGCATTCATGTGCAGGACTTTCCTATTTCTTTTTCTCTTCTTATATTTGTAGAAATAGACATTAAATAACAGTCTTAACCGTCCAAAAAAACTATGTGAAAGTCTTTGGCTTTTTCTGATATAACTTGACCTATAAACACATCAATGGCTATGTTTCCCTATTAAACTGGCCCGTACACAATGAAATATAGAATGATAAAACATGGATGCTTTAAGTAAAATTTTTGACGATATTCATTTAAACCAATCTGAATATATCTATTTGAAAGCTAAAAATAATTGGGCTTTTCAGTATCATGACCAAGGCGCCATTATTGCCTACGTTATTATGCAGGGCCAATGCATTTTACATTTAGATCAAAAGACTATTGCACTTGAAGCTGGCGACTTAATCTTAATCCCATCGGGACAAAAACATCTTTGTACCGCCTCAAAAAATCAGGTTTTTAACGATGCGCTGAATATCACCTCACTCTTTAATGAAAAACGCCATAAAACCATTGAATTACAGTCAGATGAAAAGCCACAACATCAGGAATGCTTAATTTTAGCCATACGCGGTCATATTGATAGCATTATGGCAAAACCCCTGTTTAATGCCCTACCTCAATATATGCATATTCAACATATTCTGAGTAGTACCGCGCCTGAATGGCTCCAAATTGGCCTACAATTTTTAGCTGTTGAAGCCCATCAAATTCGTCCTGGGCGTGACAAAATATTAGATCATCTGGTGAGTATTTTATTTATTGAATGTGTCCGTGATTATATTGCCCAATTGAGGGACTCAAAAAACTGGCTAAATGCGCTCTCTCATCCTGAATTATCAAATGCTTTAGCCGTCATTCATGGCCAACCAGAACAAGTATGGACAGTTGAAAGCCTTGCCGAACAATGTTGTATGTCTCGCTCAAAATTTGCCAATTTATTTACCCAAATGATTGGTGAAACCCCATTGGCTTATCTACAACAACATCGTCTACGTTTAGCCTCACAACACTTAAGACAAGGGCAATTTTCTATTCAACAAATTGCCCATAAAGTCGGTTATTCTTCGGAAACAGCCTTTAGTCAGACCTTTAAACGAACTTTTGACCTTACGCCAAGCCAGTATCGACAACAGTTTCAGTCCAAACTTAAAATCCAATAAATGACTAAAATTGCTTTATCTCTATTTATCTAAGATTCAAGCAGATTTAAAATCGCCTGAACAGGGTCTTCACTATTTCCTGCAAGCAATTGTTTATGCATTGTAATATGTTGCATTGCTTGAATTTGTGCGGTTTCTACATTCATCAGTTTTTCAATTTCAATAGCTAAGTTTTCAGGGGTTGCTTCTTTTTGAATCAGTTCCCGAATCACTTTTTTACCTGCAATAATATTGGGCAAAGAATAATAAGGAATCTTAATAAGAAATTTAACCACTTGATAAGTCAGCCAATTCAATTTATAAAAAGTCACCATCGGACGGTGTAATAACATTGCTTCTAAAGTTGCCGTACCCGATGCCAACGCGACAATATTTGACGCATTCATCACCTGACGACCAATTTTAGATTCAGTTTCTGTATTTTCCATTAACTGTACTTGTGCTTTGAATGCAGCAGGATAACTATTCAGTAAGGCTTCTATTTGCTGTTTCCGCGCATCATTAATTGCTGGAATCAAATAAATATATTCAGGATGTTTTTGCATCACAATCTGAGCTGCATCTAATACCAATGGGCCAAGCCGTTCTACTTCACCACGTCGACTCCCTGGTAAAAGTGCGATATGTTTTTGCTCTACATTTAAACTTAATTCGGCTTTGGCCTCTGCAATTGGGTTCTGTAACGGCAATTGACTGGCCAAAGGATGCCCCACAAAAGCCGCAGGCACATCCCATTTTTTGAAAAAGGTTTTTTCAAAAGGAAATAAACACAAAACTAAATCAATAGATGCCTTAATGCCATGTACACGCCCTTGACGCCATGCCCAAACCGAAGGACTCACATATTGCACGGTCTTAATAGGCAACTGTTTTTGTTTCAAACTTTTGGATAGACGTAAGTTGAAATCTGGCGCATCAATACCAACGAACACATCGACAGGATTTTTTGACCATGTGTCGACTAGACCATCACGGACTGCAAATAACTTTTTAATATCTTTCAGTACTTCAACAATACCCATGACCGACAAAATATCCATCGGATAATAACTTTTAAAGCCTTCAGCGATCATTTGCGGACCGCCAATACCTTCAAATTCGGCATCTATGCCCTGCTCACGAAAACGACGAATCAACTTTGCACCTAAGGTATCACCCGATACTTCACCCACTACGATGCCAATTTTAAGTTTCCGATTTTGCAAGTTTTAATCCTCATCAGGCTGTTCTATTTAAAGCTGCCACATTTTAGCATAGTCCTATATTTTTATATCTTAAGCATTAGGCTCAGTAAAATAACGATTTTTAAAAACCCTATTTGATGAATTAAAAGGCACAATGGTTACATCAAAAAACTTTATAAATTTTAAAGGTTGTAGATCCTGCTCTATTGGATTTAGCTAGGTCTGCTCGTTCCTAGAATTTAAACATCAGCTTATAAAAGTATACTTTTGGCTAGCTTTATCATTTTTTAGCATAAGTTAATCAACAATCAAGACAACATCTTATAAAAAACAATCATAACATATCCATGTTTTTTGATATTTGGCATATGTCCATGTTTGGTCCTTTAGAGTTTATTATAGCGGGTGTATTGGTGGGTTTCTGCGTTGGCATTACAGGTGTCGGCGGCGGTTCTCTCATGACGCCCATTTTAATTAGTCTTTTTAGAATTGAACCTCATATCGCTATTGGTACAGATTTACTTTATGCCGCAATCTCTAAATTTTGCGGTTCTTTGGTGCATGCAAAAAAATTAAATATTGTTTGGCCAATTGTTATTTGGTTGGCTATTGGCAGTCTTCCTGCGTCTTTTGCAACGCACTGGGTTTTAGACAACTATTTAAGCCAATCAACAAGTTATAAAGCAGTATTAACGACAGTTTTAGGTTTTATGCTGACCTTAACAGGCCTGTCCATTATGTTCCGTGGACATATTGAAAAATTCTTTAATAAATTTCGAAATGCCAACGTCATGGATGATATGACTGCCGATCTAGAGCATGTGAATTTTCAAGCAAAGAACAAGCGCGTTTATATTATTATTATGGGCATCATTTTAGGTGTTTTCGTGACCTTGTCTTCGGTCGGTGCAGGCGCTTTTGGCATTATGGCCTTAGTTTTGATGTTTCCAAATCTACCCATGATTCGAATTATTGGTTCAGACGTGGTACATGCCGTGCTCTTAACCTTCGTTGCAGGTATGGGGCATATGACCTCAGGCAATGTAGACTTCCATCTTCTCGGGTGGCTTCTCTGTGGTTCTATTCCTGCCATTATCATTGGCACACTCATCAGTTCACGTTTGCCTGAAAAACTGATTCGTAAAATTTTAGGAATTACTCTTTTTGCTTTGGGTATTAATTTTATTCTTCACCCTGTAAAATCTAAACCAGTAGAAAAACCAACGGCTACTTTTAGTGTGCCAAGTCATGCTATAAATACTGATAAAAACGTGAATGTTTAAATTATCTTTACGATTCATCACTTTTTTTAAACCAACTCATTGATCTTTTTTATAACAATGCCATGCACCATTCATGTTATATTCAGCTCATGAAACAACCTTTTGTATGAACAACCAGTGACGGCAATGAATACACAACAGTCAAACTCAATTACTCAATCAGATATCAATGACGTGAATGTAAAAAGCATTCAGCCCCTTGTGACACCAGCGGAACTCAAAAAAGAAGTACCTTTGACTGAAACTGCCTATCAGACCGTTGTAAAAGGTCGCGAGACTGTCCGAAATATTTTAGACGGCAATGATAAGCGTTTATTTATCGTGATCGGCCCATGCTCTATTCACGACACAGTGGCAGCTCACGAATATGCAGACCGCTTAAAGGTACTTAGCGACAAAATTAAAGATACTATTTATGTGGTAATGCGGGTTTATTTTGAAAAACCACGTACTACAGTCGGTTGGAAAGGTCTGATTAATGACCCAGATATGAACGACTCTTTCAATATTGAAAAAGGTCTTCGTATTGGTCGTCAATTACTTCGTGAATTGAACGAAAAAGGCTTACCTTGTGCAACTGAAGCACTTGATCCAAACTCGCCACAATACTATCAAGACTTAATTTCTTGGTCTGCTATTGGTGCACGTACAACAGAAAGCCAAACTCACCGTGAAATGTCTTCAGGTTTATCTTCACCTGTTGGCTTTAAAAATGGTACAGACGGCGGTTTAACAGTTGCAACCAATGCAATGCAATCTGTAAAACATGGCCATAGCTTCCTCGGTTTAAACGATCAAGGGCAAGTTTCGGTTATTCATACTAGCGGTAATCCGTATGCACACGTGGTATTACGTGGTGGTAACGGTAAACCTAACTACGACGCAGGCTCTGTTGCAGAAGCAGAAACCGCCTTAGCAAAAGCAAAAGTCAGCAATAAAATAATGATTGATGCCAGTCATGCTAATTCGAATAAAGACCCGTACTTACAACCACTGGTGCTTAAAAATATTACAGAGCAAATCTTAGATGGCAATAAATCAATTGTTGGTTTAATGGTTGAAAGTCATTTAAAAGGTGGTCGTCAGGACATCCCTAGCGATTTAAACGCTTTAGAATATGGTAAATCAGTTACTGATGGCTGTATCGATTGGGAAACCACCGAGAAAGCCTTGCTTGAGATGCATGAAGCACTCAAAGACGTTTTACCAAAACGTTAAGAACAGTAAAAACGCCATCGTCAAGATGGCGTTTTTACTTTATAGTTGCCTCATGACATGAAAGCATAAATAATTTTATGAATGAAATTGAAAATGGTTTAAGCCAAATAGAAAGCTTCCAGTTTATTCATGAGCACTTGTTTACATCTGGACAGCCTACTGCTGAACAACTTAGGCTAATTAAAGAATACGGCGTTACTACAGTTGTAAATTTAGCCTTAACAGATGACAGTAATCATTTGGAAAATGAAGATCGTATTTGTCTTGAATTAGGTCTGAACTATATTCAACTGCCTATTTTATGGGATACACCTTCTGACGAGCAGTGTTTATTGGTTTTAGACATGATCGATCATTTGATTCAAGAACAAATCATTTGGGTACACTGCACTCAAAATTTTCGTGTCTCTAGTTTAATCTACTTGTATCGTCAATATTTTATGGATATAGAGATGCCTGTGGCGCAAGACTTGATGCATCAGGTCTGGGAACCCAATGCAACATGGACTGGTCTAATTCATGCAGTCGCACTACAACTCCAAGGCCGTAAAGCGACCAAAGAATTGCAGCATTCACTGATTCACCCAGATCATTTTGCGTGAGAAATCAGCACCGTTGCCATAGCAAGAATACCTTCTTGACGACCAGTGAACCCTAATTGTTCAGTGGTCGTTGCTTTTATGCTCACTTGAGTCACATCTACATTTAACACATCAGCAATGCTTTGACGCATTTCTAAATTATGTTTAGCCAATTTTGGGCGCTCACACGCTACAGTGATATCCGCGTTATTGAGTAGATAGCCACGGTCTAAAATAAGTTGATAGACATGTTTAAGTAAAACTTTACTGTCAGCATCTTTAAAATTCGGGTCGGTGTCTGGGAAATGCTGTCCAATATCGCCAAGAGCCAATGCGCCCAAGAGTGCATCACAAAGTGCATGTAAAACCACATCACCATCGGAATGTGCTTTCAAACCGTGCGTGTGTGGTATTTGCACACCTGCTAGCGTTACAAAATTACCTTCTTCAAAAGCATGTACATCAAGTCCTTGACCGATTCTAATTTGTGCAGCCACGACATTTTCCTTTAGAAATAAATGATTGAAATCTTGTATTCACACTTTCAATTTCGCTATAGTGAGTACAAGCGCAACATAGTGAAAGTATAAGCGATCATGCTGTTGAAAACTGATATAAATATCATCAAAACCACCCTACTTGGCCTTGGCTTTTTTTATTCCCATGCCATTTTTGCCACCCCAATCGATTGCTCTGCATCTGGTCAGAATGCAAATCATAAAATTTGCTCAGTCGCTTTGCATGAACAACGTGAACATTTAGATAATCTCTATCTCACCGCATTATTAGTGACAGATGCACCCATTCGTATTGTGCAAGACACACACAAAATGTGGCTTCAGCGCTTACAGCAATGTAAAAGTATGACTTGCCTTAAACAGCAAATAGATTTACGAGCAGATGACTTAAATATTTTTGTGTCACTGAATCAAAGCTTAACTCAACATTATTTAAAATTTGAAAATGGTCATTTTGCCAAACAGCAAGTGCATTTGAAGGTGCATCAGCTCAGTAAAGACCGTATTAAGGTGGAAGGAATTGCCTATCGTAGTCCGAATAACCGTCTTGATACGCAAACAGTGTCCTTTTTAGCTTATACCACGCCCGAGCAAAAGAGTGCTATCACTGACAATGAACATGACTGTCAATATCAGTTTAATTACAGTAAAGCCTTATTATCTGTAAAAACTAGTCAAAAAGGCTGTGAACGCTTTGCAGGTGTTTACCGCTTATATGATTAATTGCATATTAGACATGGTCAATTTAGGCTAAACCTTTCCAACATCAACTAATTCAAATAAAACTCTAGAGATTTATTCATTACAATTAGGGTCTAAATTACTGTTATATGGGATGACTCTGCGCAATTTGCTGACTGATCATGACTGCTGTTGCGGCCGACAGCGTCCAACCCAAATGACCATGTCCTGTATTATAAAAAACACGCTCCCGTTTCCCTCTATTCACAATCGGCATCATCGGTCTTAGTCCCGCCCAAGGAATGGCAAACTCAGTTGATAAGTCAAAATTTCGATGTAGCCAATCAATTAAAGGCTGTATACGATCAGAACGAATATCACGATTATAACCATTAAACTCAGCCGTTCCTGCAACTCTTAAACGATCTATACCTAATCGAGAGCTCACAATCTTGGCGCTTTCATCCAATAAACTAACCCACGGCGCATGCTGTTGACTTGTGCTATCTTTCAGCTCGACTGTAATTGAATAGCCTTTAACTGGGTAAATATTAACTCGATCTCCTAACATTTCTGCTAAATGATAGCTCCCTACACCACCACAAATGACCAGTGCATCTGCATTGAGTATTTCAATGGTATTTGCTGGCTTTTCCATATTTTCATCACTGGGTTTAAGTAGAACTCTAACCCCTTGTTCATTAAGATGTATCGCTGAAGCATCCATACCAAATAAATACTTTACACCTAATCGTTGTGTAGTCTCAGCCAAACCCATCGTAAACTTATGAATATCTCCTGTTGCATCACCTGGGCAATAAAAACCGCCATAATAACTCCCCCTCAAACTGGGTTCTATCGATTGCATTTCTTGGTTTGTCACGGCATAACGTTCTAGACCACCTTCACATAACATCTCATTCACTTTTATTGCCGTGTCATATTCCACTTTGTTATGATAAAAATGTAAAATGCCACGTTTTTCTAAGTTAAATTCAATCTTTTCTTTTTCTGCTATTTCAAATAATCGTTGCCGTGCCAACAATGCCATTCTGACTGTTTCTTGGCTATTGGCTTTATAGTGTTTAATATTGCCCATAAATTCGAGTAGCCATGCATATTTATGCATACTAAAACTAGGATTCAAAAGCAAAGGTGCAGACTTTTGTGACATCCATTTTATACCGTTGAGCACGGTGGCTTTTTGATTCCATACTTCCGCATTACAGGCAGACAATTGACCACCATTGGCAAATGACGTTTCCATCGCTGGATATAAATGTTTATCAACCACGGTGACTTGATAACCCAAAAGGCTCAGTTCATAAGCCGTTGTAACGCCCGTTATTCCAGCGCCAATGACAATAATGTGACACATAAGCACTCCTTAAAATGTACACACACTTTAAATTTTAAATAATGATGTACCTCATCTGTCATCGTTACCTAGAAGCTTCGATTAAAATCAGAAAGCTCTCTGACTCATCTTCTCTCTTTGCTGAGTATTTTTTGTAGATATTTCTCTTTAGAATGTTGTCATTATTACAATTTTTGGCCTGAGACTTTGCTCCTTCGGCGAACGTATTCTACGCGCCTCTCCTACAAATAACTCCTACTTATAACTCCTACTTATAATATGGGTAGTTTTTATACTAATGCCTAGCATTATTTTGATTTTATGATCTTTTTACTCCTTCTTAATTTATTCAACCCTGTACCTTAATGAACTAATAAAAAACCATAAATGATTTATAATTCTAATCTGACTTTATTCATATTCATTTATGCGCACTTATCATTTAACTGATTTTTCTGAAATTATCCAAAAGCACTCTTTATATGAACTCACAGAAACTGAATTATTGAAAATTGGTCAATATGGGAACTTAAGCAGTTTTTATGCACCATTTGAAAGCATGAATACCGAAGCCAAAGTTGTTTTAGTTGGAATCTGTCCCGGTCAAATTCAATGGCACAACGCACTACGCGAAGCCCAAGCGGGTTTAAAACAAAATCTGCCACTGGATACCATTTTAAAGCGCACAAAATCAACAGGAGCTTTTAGTGGCCCAATGCGTGCCAATTTAGTCAAAATACTAGACCACATTGGCCTACATACCAAACTTGGAATTCATAGTACTCAAGTATTATTTCATGAAAATCAATCTATAGCACATATGACCTCCTTACTAAAACACTGCATTCTAATCAATGGAAAAAATTATGCAGGATCATCACCCAATATGCTGAAAAATGTGTTTTTAAAACAGCATATCGATGCTTACTTTTTACCTGAGATCTCTCAAATGAATAGTAATGTGGTCTATATCCCTTTAGGTAAAAGTGTGAGCGAAGTCCTGTATTTTTTATCTAGCTTAGGCTATTTAAAAGAACAACAAATTTTAGATGGTTTCCCACATCCATCTGGCGCCAATGCAGAACGTATCAAATACTTTTTAGAAGAAAAACTAGCATCTAATTTATCAAATGCGACGAACCCCACACTGATCGACGAAGCGAAATTAAAACTTTTACACAAAATTGAAGCGCTACATTTTCAATAAAATTTAAATCTAAGAGTTTATTTTTAACTGATTTTTTCTTTGAACTTATTATACAAACTATGCCCTTAAATATTGAACATACTTTTTCTATTCAATATTACCAACCCATTTACCTAAAAAAAATTCACTTGAATAATTTCAGAAAAAATGTGCTTAAATTTACTTTTTATATCTTCTATGTGATTATAGCTCCCAAAAATAAGCAACAATTCATAAAAATAAATCTTTAGGCTGCATTAATAATGAAAAATAACACTATATTCACCAGTATGGTTTCACTTCTTTCAGGTTGTATTATTGTTCCGTCAAACTCAAATCCGTCCTCAGATTCGGAACCCAAAGCGTAAAAAACTCTAAATCTGTTACACGAACCACGACACATGGGCCATTACTCTGTGAAACAAGTCAAATTTGCCCTGAATTAGCAATTGACTGGATAAAGCAACAAATTGAACACCATATTTCCGCATATATTTATAATGTTCAAAAAATTGATTTAAATATTTCTCTACAAAAACTAAGAATTGCCTTCCTAAACCTGTATTTTGTAATTGAGGATCTATACAAAATGTCTCTATTTCTACAGATATACTTTAGGGCAATTAAAGGATGGTTTAACACAGTCAAAATTTGAATTTTGGGTAATGAGTACGTTACCTAACGTACAAATTTAAAGATGTATTGGGCTTACACTAAAGAGTAATTTGCTGGCGACTCACAAAACGTTTTAAAACCAAAGATAAATAAAAGCCAGACATTTAGTCTGGCTTTTATTTATTCAAAATCAATTTATCGTATTATTTAGGTTCAATCGGTGCAAAGGGTGCAACCACATCTGCATTTTGTGCACGATGACGCATAAAATGATCCATCAATACAATCGCGAGCATTGCTTCTGCAATTGGTGTTGCACGTACACCTACACATGGGTCATGACGCCCCTTAGTCAGTACATCCGTATTTTCACAATCAATATTAATGGTTTTACCTGATGTGGTAATCGATGCCGTCGGTTTTAAAGCAATTGCCACACGAATAGTCTGACCGCTCGAAATACCGCCTAAAATACCCCCTGCATGATTTGCAAGGAAACCTTCGGTCGTCATTTCATCACGTGTTTCATGACCAAACTGCGCTGCGACAGCAAAACCATCACCAATTTCAACACCTTTGACGGCATTAATTGACATCATGGCATGGGCAATATCTGCATCTAAACGGTCAAATACAGGCTCGCCCCATCCGACAGGTACTTTTTCCGCCAAGATTTCTAGCTTTGCGCCACAGCTGGTGCCTTGTTCACGCAATGACGTCACTAGGGCTTCAAAACGCGGAACAGCTTCAACATCGCCACAAAAAAATGGATTATTTGGAACTTCATTCCAATCTAATTTTTGAGCTTTTTCAGTGCCAATTTGTGTCACATGACCACGAACATTTATACCAAATTTTTCAAATAAGAATTTTTTGGCAATTGCACCTGCAGCAACACGCATCGCTGTTTCACGTGCACTAGAACGGCCACCACCACGGTAATCACGAAAACCGTACTTTTGTGTATAGGTATAGTCTGCATGGCCTGGGCGGAAACTTTGCGCAATATTACCGTAGTCTTTAGATTTTTGATCTGTATTACGAATCAAAAGGCCAATCGGTGTACCTGTGGTTTTACCTTCAAATACGCCTGAAATAATTTCAACTTCATCAGGTTCTTTACGTTGTGTCGCAAATTTAGAGGTACCCGGTTTACGACGGTCTAAATCTTTTTGTAAATCGTCTGCTGTTAGTTCAAGACCAGGCGGAACACCGTCCACAATAGCCATGAGACCTACACCATGAGATTCGCCACAAGTCGTTACACGGAAGAGTTGCCCTATACTATTACCTGCCATGTTAGCGACTCCTTATGCTTGAATAGATTGGACGAATAAATCGCGGTATTTACGACATTGTTCTGCGGTTAATGCAAAAATCCCTGTACCGCCTTTTTGGAATTGTAACCAATAAAAATCAATGGTATTAAAATTCTGCTTCATCGCCCATTCAGAATTACCCACTTCAATGACAATTAGACCATCTTCAGTCAAGTAATCTGCCGCTTGAGCCAACATTTTACGTACCAAATCTAAACCATCTTGCCCTGCAGCAAGCGCCATTTCAGGTTCGTGATGGAATTCATCGGGTAAATCAGCCATGTCTTCTGCATCGACATAAGGCGGATTAGACACGATTAAATCATATTGATTTTCAGCAGGAATTTTATCGAACAGGTCAGATTCAAGCAATGCCACTTGGAATTGTTGATTATGATGTTCACAGTTAATTTGAGCCACTTCCAAAGCATCTTTAGATAAATCTGTTGCATCAATTTCTGCTTCTGGGAAAGCATATGCCAAAGCAATAGCGATACAACCCGAACCTGTACACATATCCAAAATACGACGTGGCATTTTAGGGTTTAGGTTTTCAGGAAGATTGTTTACGCCTTCACGTGGCTGATGATTTTCATCTAAACAATATGGTGCAAAACGGTTTTGAATTAATTCTGCAATTGGTGAACGTGGAATAAGCACACGCTCATCGACATAATATGGTTTGCCATCAAAATATGCCAAATTCAACAAATATGATGTTGGCATACGTTCATTGATGCGACGTTCTAACAATGCTAAAAATTCAGCTTTTTCACTCGGTAAAAGTTTTGCATCAATAATTTCTGCATTTGCCTGCCATTCTAAAGACATGCTTTGCAAAACTAAGGCTGAACTTTCAGCAAAAAAATCTTCTGTGCCTTGACCTAAATGTGCATCGTGTTGACGTAATGCTGTAACACCAAAACGGATAAAATCACGAATAGTAGTTAAATTTTCAGCGGCTTCCTGTAAATATTCAGGGCTAATAGTCAGTCGATCCACTTAAGGCTTCTCCAAGGTCGATATTTTAAAAAAACGCCTTATGATACCTTAGTTTTACTGGATTTTTTTGAAAAATATTACTTCAAAACTTTATTACCCGAACGTACTTCTAACATATCGGCATGTGACAAAGTCATTTGAAGCGCACAACTTGAATGATTCACTGTATAGTTTCTGGGTTTCTTATCCGTTAAATTGCAAGCACGCTCACGTTGCTGATACCATTTGCTCTGCATCTGTTCAACTAAAGACTTTTCTATTGGATTTGCATTTTTAAACGTATATTTATATAGCTTTTTGACTCGTTTATTTTGTATTTTTAATTCTTTAATCTGACACTTTTTAATGCCCTCTGTCTGATTTGAAACTGAGCGCATACAAACTTCAAATTTTTTTGAATAGCCCAATGCAAAACTTTGCATAGATAGCCCTGCACAGCACAAAACAATACCCTGAATAAAAAGTTTCATTGTTGAATTCCCCAAAACAGCAAATATTTATAAAATTTATGAAACGTTTATATCATTTTTCAAAAGGCTTTCAAAAGTCCAATTGAAAATAAAAAAATAAACGTCATATATCGTTATATTTCTATTATCACTTAAGGCAGATATGAGCTATAAACATAATAATCTAATGGCCATGCGCCAGAATTATTGGGATGACGAACAAACACCCGTTGTCATTCAAGAAAAAATATTCTTTCAGCAACTACTGGTCGAAAAAGATATTTTTCAAACAGCAACCCTTGAAGATGCAAAACATTTATTTTTCAGTTTTCCAAGCATTATTATTGTGAAAGGCTATGCGCATGGTTTTATGCATGAATCGGTATTGTGTTTAATTGATCAGCATATTCAAAGCAATAAACAACTTTTGCAACAAAAAACAGCGATGAAAATTAAATTTACCTTGTAGTTCTACGTGTAGCACCCTTTTTAGCCCTATTTATACGCTAACAATGTATAACTTTAACTGCTTATTCAGCATGTTGAACTTTTTTAATACGTGCAGACACGGTAAGATTCGCTACAATAAATTATTCTGCTATTTGCTGGTTAAAGGATGTAGTTTACATGTCAGATCACAAAGACAAGCTTAAACAATTGAAAACTTCCTCTATGGATCGGCGTTTATCGATTGCCAAGGCATCTTTACTTGCAGGAACTCGCTGGGCGGCTTCAAATGCTACATCTATGTTTTCTAGCGAAGAAGACAAAGAGCGTAAACGCAAAAAGGCGATGCGAGAGCAAGCAGATTATTTAGTTGCTGAAATTGGCAAACTAAAAGGCTCAATTGTAAAAATTGGCCAAATGATGGCTTTGTATGGCGAACATTTTTTACCAGAAGAAATTACGCAAGCTTTAAATACACTCAACAACCAAACTGTTGCCTTGGCATGGCCTGCAATTAAAGACCAGCTTCAGTCGCAACTTGGTTCAAAACTGAATGATCTAACCATTGACCACGAACCTTTAGGTACAGCCTCTTTGGCCCAAGTGCATCGTGCAATTCGTAAATCTGATGGCTTAGAAATTGTCTTAAAAATCCAATATCCAGGTGTTGCAGACGCGATAGATTCTGACATGAATCTCTTTAGAAACATGCTGAAACTTACGCGGATTGTGCCTCAAACACGCGAATTTGATCAATGGTTCGATGAAGTCCGTGAGATGATGCATCGCGAAGTAAATTATAAAATTGAAGCCGAGACTACACGCCGTTTTGCATCTCGTTTAAAAGAAGACCCACGCTATGTCGTGCCTCAAATTATTGATGAATACAGTACCAACCAAGTATTGTGTATGACCTTCGAACGTGGCGTACCAATTAACAGCCCCGTGATGTTGTCTTTACCACAAGAACGTCGTAATGCATTAGGTGAAACATCTCTGGAAATTGCTGTACGCGAACTCTTTGAATGGGATGAAATGCAAACTGATCCCAATTTTGGTAACTATTTAGTGCGTTTAGGCAATGGGGCCGATGTTCCAGACAAAATTGTATTATTAGATTTTGGTGCAATTCGACAGTTTGACCAACACCTATTAACTGTTGCACGTAACTTAATTTTTGCAGGTTATAACCATAGTTCGAGTGAAATGGTTACAGCAATGACAGGCTACGAGTTCTTTGATGGCATTCCACAAAGTATCAAACCTGATATGGCAAAAGTATTTTTACTGGCCACTGAAGCATTTAGCAGTTTAGATAACAACCCAGATCTTCCTACGGGTGTTATGGATGAATTCAATCACTATGACTGGAAAAAAAGCCTATTACATAGCCGTGTAATGCAGCAAACATCTAAATCTATGGCATCACGTTATTTTAGTGTGCCACCAAAAGAATTTATGTTTATTAGCCGAAAATTTATTGGGGCTTATACCTTCATGACCGTCATTGAAGCAAAAACCAATGTACGTAAAATGATTCAGAAGTATCGTTAGCCTAACCAACCTGAATGACTTCTTGTCATTCAGGTCAATTTTCACTTTTCATTGTATAAAAAAAATAAAAATATAATTATCACAATCAGTTACTTATAAATATTTAAACCCTCTCAACTACCGTTCATCATTGTCAATGAACTATGTCAGTTATGACATGGATTTTTCATGTTTCACATGTCAGCATAAAAAATATAAGCATATACCAACGGAAAAACAACAATGACCAATATGGTAAACAAGGCACAAGGGTTTGGGCTATCTCTACTGACCAAAATTGCAGGTAGCGATGTACTTGATCAACTCAGACTGCGAAAATTTGTCGAAAAATCACTGTATCAAAGTTCAAAAGCTGGTTTTAAAACCTTAAACCGCACCCAAAAAACCTTTAAATCGAATAAAAATGTCCACAAACAACGTCTGCCAAATCAATCTAAGTCACTTTTTGATTTAAGTTTAAGTGAAGAGCAACAAATGACTTGTGATGCAATGGGACAATTTGCATCTGAAGTGCTCTACCCTTTGGCACATTTAGCGGATCAAAATGAAAAATTTCCAACTGAACTTTGGCGCTACAGCACAGACTTAGGCTTAAATTTTTATGCACTTCCTGAAGCATTAGGTGGTGTGGCATCTGAAAAAAATATCGTCAGTAATATCTTAATTGCAGAACAGTTATCAGGTGGTGATTTTAGTTTAACTGCGGGTTTACTCTCTACATTTAGCGTTATCAATGCCATCACTCAATGGGGATCAGAATCAATTCAATCGAAATATTTAACGAGTTTCGCAGAAGATTCTGAAATTCAAGCCAGCTTTGCTGTCCAAGAAGCAACAGCTGCATTTAATCCCTTCAAACTAAAAACACAAGCAAGAGAACACCAAGGGCAATACATTTTATCGGGTGAAAAAACCTTAGTCATTTTAGGTAAATCAGCAGATGTATTGTTGGTTTCAGCAGATTTAAATGGTCAACCCGACATCTTTATGGTTACTCGAGACAACAGCATTACTGTCAAAAAAACCGCAGCCATGGGGCTAAAAGCAACTGAAACTGTCACGCTACATTTTAATCAAACCCCTGCTGAACGCTTAGGCGATGAAGACTTTAATTACACTGAGTTCTTAGATCTTGGAAATTTAATGTGGTGTGCCATGGCAGTTGGAACATGTGAGGCTGTCAAAAAATATTGCATTCAATATGCCAATGAACGTACAGCTTTTGGCGAACCTATTTCGCATCGCCAAAGTGTCGCTTTTATGATTGCGGATATGGCCATTGAAATTGATGCAATGCGTCTACTAGTCCTTAGTGCCGCCAGTCTTGCAGAATCAGGGCAATCCTTCCACCGTGAAGCCTACTTAGCACGCTTACTCTGTGCAGAAAAATCAATGCAAATTGGCACCAATGGCGTGCAAATTTTAGGAGGCCATGGCTTCACTAAAGAACATCCTGTAGAGCGCTGGTATCGCGACTTAAGAGCAACAGCAATTTTGTACTCAGGCTTACATGCCTAAATCAAAGCTAAACTAGGAATATAAAAATGAATCTGCAAAATCCTAAAAAATTTAAACTGTTAATTGATCAAGCACATGAAGTTGCATTAAATGTTTTACGCCCAATTTCCCGTAAATATGACAAAGCGGAACATACCTATCCAAAAGAGTTAGACATGCTTTCATCTTTAGTCGATGGCATGAATGAAGGTGGCGACGGTATGAATGCAGGTGCGGCTGTCAATAAACGAGGCGACACACAAACTGGCAATAAAAATGGTGTCAACATGTCTACGGCTCTCAGCATTGTTGAAATGTGTTATGGCGATACTGGCCTCTTACTGAGCATGCCACGCCAAGGCCTTGGAAATTCTGCCATTGCAGCTGTCGCAAATGATGAACAATTGGAACGTTTTAATGGAACATGGGCAGCCATGGCAATTACAGAACCCAATTGTGGTTCAGATTCTGCAGCCATTCGCACAACAGCAGTCAAAGATGGTGATGACTACATTTTAAATGGCGAAAAAATTTTTGTGACTTCGGGCGAACGAGCTGATTCTGTCGTGGTCTGGGCGACACTAGATAAAGACCTTGGACGTGCAGCGATTAAATCATTTGTTGTTCCTAAAGGGTCAATGGGGATGACCGTTGAACGCCTAGAACATAAATTGGGAATTAAAGCATCAGACACTGCAACTATCCGTTTTATTGATTGCCGTGTTCCTGCAATCAACCTTTTAGGTAATACAGAAATAGATGTCGCAAAAGGTTTTGCAGGCGTCATGGAAACTTTTGATAATACACGACCGCTAGTTGCAGCAATGGCGGTGGGCTGTGCCAAAGCATCATTAGAACGCATTAAAGAAATTTTTAAAGATCAACTTGATGCTAATTATTCAACACCTTATCTACAAACAACGCATATTGAAGCACAAATATATCGTTTAGAAGCAGAATGGGAAGCTGCACGCTTACTGATGCTTAAAGCAGCATGGATGGCAGACAACAAACAACCAAATTCTCGCGAGGCATCTATCGCCAAAGCCAAAGCAGGACGAGTAAGTAACGAAGTTACCTTAAAATGTGTAGAGCTGGCCTCCTCCCTTGGCTATAACGAAGATGAGCTTTTAGAAAAATGGGCACGCGACTCAAAAATTTTAGATATTTTTGAAGGTACACAGCAAATTCAACAATTAATTATTGCACGACGCGAGTTAGGTAAATCATCCAGTGAATTAAAATAAGTCATATTATTCGCATCATCATCATATAAGAGATGGATTTTTAAGAGTAATCGTAATATAACAATCCATCTCTTCATTTTTTACTCATCAGACATTTATGATGTACCGTATCCGCCCTATTCAAGCATCTGATAATACTCAAATTGCACAAATTATCCGCACGGTATCTAGCGAGTATGGCCTAGTCGCAGAATCAGGTTTTGCTGTAGCCGACCCTATTTTAGATAATTTATACGCAGTTTATAGCCAACACCATGCACAATATTGGGTGATAGAAAGTGACCAGGGACAGCTTTTGGGGGGCGGTGGTCTGTCTGTATTACAAGGCGAAAGCCATATACTCGAAATACAAAAAATGTATTTTTTACCTGAAATTAGAGGTCTGGGTTTTGCAAAAAAAATTCTTGAACAAGCTTTCGAATTTAGTAAACAGCATGCCTATAAAGCATGTTATTTAGAGACAACAAAAATATTGTGGCAAGCAGTTAATCTTTATGAAAAACTAGGCTTTAAGCATCTTTCAGAGCCAATTGGTAATACTGGACATAGCCATGCATGCGAAATTTGGATGCTAAAGCACTTAGATTAAAATTTAGGCATTTTATTCGTCTTAGTTTGCAATTAAAGCCTTCATTCGTTAATTTTGACGAATTATAAAGCAATTATTACAAATAGATAAAAGACTAGAACTATCAGTAGCTTGACTGAGTTTAGCTCACCTCATATGATTTTGATTATTAAATAATTGAATGGATAATATTTTGTTAACTTTCCTGTCTTCCCCTAAAAAAAACGTATTCAATATTCAATCTATTACTTTAAGAACAATTTCTGTTTTATTTACAGTATGTTTGTTTACAGGATGTTCTTCTCTTGGCGGTGGGTCAGTACAAAAACGTTCAGCAAAACTATCAAATGGTATCCAAAAAGCCTACTCTGTTTCACCAACAACCGCTAACCGTATTTCACCGCTCATTGTACAAAGTGCTGATCAATACAATTTAGATCCATTGATGTTGGCTGCTTTAATTCGTCAAGAATCTACTTATCGCAGTCAGGTTGTTTCTTCTGCAGGCGCTGTAGGCTTAACCCAAGTAATGCCACGTTACTGGCAAAAAACTTGTCCGGGAGATTTATATGATGAAGCGACCAATATTAACTGTGGTAGCTTTATTTTAACCAAATATGAGCAGTCGGCGGGAAGTTTAAAAAAAGCTTTGGGATATTATAATGTAGGGCCTTCAAATTTTGAAAATAACCATAAAATGCGTAAACAAGGTAAACGTTATGCAAAGCAAGTGAAAGCACATGAGAAAAATTTAAAAAATGCGATATAAAAAATTACTTATAAAGATTAAGCGGATCTTTATGGAGTAGTTTAAACAAATCTAGATACAAATTACGATGTCTATGATTAAAGCGATATTCCTTTTTTAAGATGTAGATAAAACATCTTTTTGTCAATTTAATTAAATTAACCTGAGTTCGACGAAATAAGCTTAATTTGCAATCATGACTCACTCTAAGGTGTTTAAAACCGCTATCAACCAAACCATCCGTATTGATCACTGAATCAAACTCAATATAGTAGAACCGCTTAACTCTTCATACATATTTGAAACAATAACTTAAACAGCATATAAATTGAGTCGAATTGGATTTAAATCAGGATTATATGTGGAAAGCCATAAAATTTGATGCCCTTGTTGTTCTAATAATAGCTGTGTATCGGCTCTTTCATGAAAAGTCGCATATCCATAAGGTCGATGATCATGTGACTTAAAACCACTTTCATCAAAATAAACAACAGGAGAGTTCTTCTTTAATAGCTTAATGTATTCAATAAAGCGTTTGCTCAATTCAAGAGCTACTTTCGAGTGATCTAACATCTTTTTTAATTGTAATCCTCAAGCGTCTCAACACATTACCAATAGCAGATACTCCACAACCAAAACGCGCTACACGTTCATATTGAAAATCATCAAGATATTTTTCGATATAATCCCCTAATGCTTGATTATCAATTTTAGAAGGCTTACGAGGACGTGCTTGCTTAATTTCAATCCACTTTCTCCAACTTAAAATTGTGTAGCAACTGCTCGAATAGAATAATCTCCCTCAAGCTTAGCTAAAATTTTCTGTCTAAAATATTATGAATAACTCATTTAACTATTGTCATATATTTTAACAGTTTGAGCTTTGATCAATCGGAAGAAAAAATACTATCTCACGCTCTATTTTTGACCCTTCTTCCATTTGTTATCTTATATTTTCTTATTTTTATTTTTCCTGCATAAAAAACCCCCCTCAGTCATAAGACTGAGGGGGTTTTTAGAATTAATGAGCTGGCGATGACTTACTCTCACATGGGTAACCCCACACTACCATCAGCGCAAAGAGGTTTCACTTCTGAGTTCGGGAAGGGATCAGGTGGTTCACTCTTGCTATTGTCGCCAGCACAACTGTTTATGACTACTCGCTATGGTCTTAATTACGTTGCTTACGCTTCGTTGTGCCTAGCTTTG
>NZ_MBDL01000014.1 GCF_001707755.1 Acinetobacter celticus
GGCGTGACCCGGGCAGTCTACGTGAGCGTAGTGACGAATAACTGAATCGTATTCTACGTGTGATGTATTAATTGTAATACCACGTGCTTTTTCTTCAGGTGCAGAGTCAATTGCAGCGTAGTCTTTCGCTTCGCCACCAAATTGTTTAGCACATACAGTTGCAATTGCAGCTGTTAAAGTTGTTTTACCATGGTCGACGTGACCAATTGTGCCCACGTTAACGTGTGGCTTATTACGTTCAAACTTAGCCTTAGCCATGAGATCTTCCTTTTAAACTACTCATGGGGGATAAACCCATGAGCTTGATTTTTTAACTATGAATTAGTTGGCTTAATAGTAATCGAAAGATTACTCGTCGTCACCTTTTTTACCGCCAGTCTGGAACTTAGAAATGATGCCTTCAGCCACGTTACGTGGAGTTTCAGCATATTTCGCAAATTCCATAGAATATGTCGCACGACCTTGAGACATAGAACGCATTGAAGTTGCGTAACCGAACATTTCAGCCAATGGAACTTCAGCTTTAATTGCTTTAGTACCACCAGGTAAATCGTCCATGCCTTGAACCATACCACGACGACGGTTTAAGTCACCCATGATATCGCCCATGTAGTCTTCTGGAGTTTCTACTTCAACTTTCATGATTGGTTCAAGCAAAATTGGATCTGCTTTCATGAAACCATCACGGAAAGCGTAAGAGCCTGCCATTTTGAACGATAATTCGTCAGAGTCGACATCATGGTAAGAACCATCAAATAGTGTCGCTTTGATACCCACAACAGGGTAACCAGCCAATACACCATTTTTCATACGTTCTTGAATACCTTTGTCAACCGCGCCAAAGAATTCTTTAGGTACAGTACCACCGACAACTTCTTCAGCAAATAGGTATTC
The DNA here is from genome assembly GCF_001707755.1 of Acinetobacter celticus. Taxonomy (GTDB): domain Bacteria; phylum Pseudomonadota; class Gammaproteobacteria; order Pseudomonadales; family Moraxellaceae; genus Acinetobacter; species Acinetobacter celticus. The sequence continues at coordinate 895 of NZ_MBDL01000014.1, forward strand.
TTTACCAGCTTCAGCAACATCCATAGGCTCTAAACGAACATATACATGACCGAATTTACCTTTACCACCGGTTTGACGTACGAATTTACCTTCTTGCTCAACAGTCTTTTTGATTGTTTCGCGGTAAGCAACCATTGGTTTACCAATGTTCGCTTCAACACCGAATTCACGTTTCATACGATCAACAAGGATGTCAAGGTGAAGCTCACCCATACCTGCAATGATTGTTTGACCAGATTCTTCGTCTGTGCGAACACGGAACGATGGATCTTCTTTTGCCAAACGACCTAAAGCGATAGACATTTTTTCTTGGTCAGCTTTTGTCTTAGGCTCTACAGCTAAAGAAATTACTGGCTCTGGGAACTCCATACGCTCTAGAGTGATGATGTTTTTCTCATCACATAATGTATCACCAGTAGTAACGTCTTTAAGACCTACACATGCAGCGATGTCACCAGCGCGGATTTCTTCAACATCTTGACGTTCATTCGCATGCATTTGCACGATACGGCCGATACGTTCACGCTTAGCTTTAACTGGGTTGTATACTGGGTCGCCTTGTTTAAGCACACCAGAATAAACACGTACGAAAGTTAAGTTACCTACGAATTTATCGTTCATGATTTTGAACGCTAACGCAGAGAACGGTTGGTCATCAGATGCTTCACGCGTTGCTCTAGTTTCAGCTTTGTCATCAAGGATACCCTCGATCGCTTTAACTTCAGTTGGTGATGGTAAGAATTCAATCACAGCATCCAACATACGTTGAACACCTTTGTTTTTGAACGCTGTACCACAAAGCATTGGCTGAATTTCGCCAGCAAGCGTACGTGCACGAATACCAGCAACGATGTCTTCTCTAGAAAGCTCACCTTCTTCTAAGTATTTGTCCATCAATTCTTCTGATGCTTCAGCCGCAGCTTCAACCATGTTAGTACGCCATTCTTCAGCAGTAGCAACTAGGTCAGCAGGGATTTCGCCATATTCGAATTGCATACCTTGAGATGCTTCATCCCAAATGATTGATTTCATTTCGAGTAGGTCAACAACACCTTTGAAGTTGTCTTCAGCACCAACTGGAATCACTACTGGTACTGGATTAGCACCAAGACGTGTTTTCATTTGATCAACAATACGGAAGAAGTTTGCACCTGTACGGTCCATCTTATTCACGAATGCTAAACGAGGTACTTGGTATTTGTTCGCTTGGCGCCATACAGTTTCAGACTGAGGTTGAACACCACCTACAGCACAGTAAACCATGCATGCACCGTCTAGAACACGCATAGAACGCTCAACTTCAATTGTGAAGTCAACGTGTCCCGGTGTATCAATTACGTTGATACGGTGTTCAGGAAACTGCTTAGACATACCTGACCAGAATGTAGTAGTCGCAGCTGAAGTGATTGTAATACCACGTTCTTGCTCTTGTTCCATCCAGTCCATTGTTGCTGCACCATCATGTACTTCACCAATTTTGTGAGATACACCTGTGTAGAACAAAATACGTTCAGTCGTTGTGGTTTTACCAGCATCAATGTGCGCAGAGATACCAATGTTACGGTAACGAGAAATTGGGGTTTGACGAGCCATGATTTCTTGCATTCCTAAATTTTGTTGTTTAAAACAGGACGCTTTAAGTTGCTAGCAACTTAAAGCGCTTTGATGACAATTTGGTGAAACCCAAATCATCACTGTCCTGATAAGGGCCTGTTTTATTTGCTTAGAAACGGTAGTGAGAGAATGCTTTGTTGGCTTCAGCCATACGGTGCACATCTTCACGTTTTTTAACCGCTGCGCCTTTACCTTCAGATGCATCAAGCAACTCACCAGCAAGACGTAAAGCCATAGTTTTTTCAGAACGCTTTGCAGCAGCATCTACTAACCAACGCATAGCTAAGGCAGTACGACGGGATGGGCGTACTTCCATAGGTACTTGGTATGTAGCACCACCAACACGGCGTGCTTTTACTTCGACCATAGGACGAACTTTTTCAAGCGTAGCTTCAAAAAATTCTACTGGATCTACTTTTGATTTTTCTTGAACGCGATCTAAAGCACCGTAAACGATACTTTCAGCAATAGATTTTTTACCATCTTGCATTACGTGGTTCATGAATTTAGCGATTGTTAGGCTGCTGAACTTAGGATCCGGAAGGATTTCACGGGCAGCAACTACGCGACGTCTTGGCATTTTAATACACCTAATAAAATTGACACTTCAGGTTTATCCAGCATGAGTACAAAGTGTCATGTACCTTTCGCTGGCCTTACTACACGTCGCTTGAATTTCACAAAATTAAATGCAGAAATCAGACAAGCGAGACGATAAAGGATTGCGGTTCTACGTTCTTAAAATAATCTCGAAAGATTATTTTTTCGGACGTTTAGTACCGTATTTAGAACGTGACTGGTTACGATCTTTCACGCCAGCACAGTCTAAAGAACCACGAACGGTATGGTAACGTACACCTGGTAAGTCTTTAACACGACCACCACGGATAAGAACAACACTGTGCTCTTGTAGGTTATGGCCTTCACCACCGATGTAGCTAGAAACTTCAAAACCAGAAGTTAAGCGAACACGGCAAACTTTACGCATTGCTGAGTTAGGTTTTTTAGGTGTAGTTGTGTAAACACGTGTACAAACACCACGACGTTGCGGACAAGCCTTCAACGCAGGAACTTTTGATTTTTCAACCAAAGTCGTACGACCCTTACGGATCAACTGATTTGTTGTTGCCATTTGGCAAATCTCCCGTTAATAAAAAGCCTCAAAAACATACTGCTTTTTGAGGGCATGCAATTGTAATTCAGGATAGCCAAATGGTCAAGATTCAGCATACAATCAAATCTTAACCAAATCATATTTCTAGTGTTTTTTTTAGTGAATAAAGCTCTTATTTCGGTACTTTAGTCACTGATTTTCTTGTAACACTTTTTTTGATGGGATTTTGTACATCTTCAATAACACTTGGTTCTTCAACCTCTGCCACATGATCTGTATCAAATTCTGCTTCCCAAACTTCCTCTTCTGTTTCAGCTAAAGCCGGTTGTTGAGGTGGAACAGCCTCACTGGGCGCAAGTTCTTTTTTTGCTAAAGCATTCAGTTCATTTGAAACCTGTGCGCCCTTTTCTTCTTTGGTCGCAGGTCGTGCCTTGGTTTTTTTAACCACTTTGACTTGGCTTATATTTTTATTATCGGAGAGTGTAATTTGCCGATCTAACAAGGGTTCTTTCAAACTATGTTCAATTGATTTAATAGATTCCAATAATTTTGGTGTAGCTTGTGCTAACAACTCTAAAGATTTTTCATAAGCACCCAATGGAGAAAGTTGAGTATCTGTGTGTTGAATGAGATATTGACGTGCATTTGAAAAAACTTGCTGTGCTTTCTGATTTACCTCATCAACCAAACGTCGGCTATATACTGCACTAATTCCCGCACTCGCAAGAGGGGTCAATTTGGTCAGTTTATCTAACATGGAAGCGTTTGGCAGATGATTCAACCAAGTCCACTTATACTGACCGTTTTGATCTACAAAATATTTTTTTAGTATTTCAATATCATTACTCGAACCCAACATCTGTTGTAACTGTACGACATCATGACTTTGAATGGTAGAAACCAATGCTTTTATTGCCATCAAAAGTGCTTGTTTTTCAGCAATCAGTCCCAAATCTATTTGCTTAAAAATATGTTGCACAATTTCTTGGTCACTTTCTTTACTCAAATCAAATCCGTAAGAGCGTCCAACTTGATAAATCACTCGCAACGACATGACCAATGATGCAGGAATATCAATGCTTGAACCAATGATCCCCGTTGCTCCTGTCAGCGCGCCTTGTAATGATGCAATCCATTTATTTTGTTCGGCCAAAGCTTGGCTAAGCCGTTTAGAACGATCAACATCTTGGGTTAATTGTTCTAAATCACGTATACCAGCCTGATCCAGCACATCATCTACTGAACTTAAGTTATTACTGAATTGATTTAACTGGTCGAAAAGATAATCTGAAATTTTGTCTGAAAATTGAGGCGATACAAAATTAGCCACATTATTCACCTTATTATAATGTCGACCTAACAGCTGACGCGAAACATTTGGCAGGTGTTCACGTAGTACTTGTTGTGGGTTGTCATAGTTTTTTGCTGAAAAGTTGCCTTTATGATGTGCAGTACCGTCAATGGTCTGAGCATAATTTGCCGATGCAGAAAACGGCGTGACAGAATCAGGGGCAACATGGTTCAACAAAGACACTCCTGTTGTGCTGAGCTTTTTAGCCACTCCAAAAGCATTCGATAGGAATCCTGTAGTACGTTTATTATTAGAATCTGCCATTCTTTCCTCTGCCTATTCAATTCTTGAAATTATTGATAAATACTAGGTGCTGTCGCAGTTTATCTCAATATCATTGTGTATCTTTTAGTTAATTAATGCACAATCATGACCGAAAGATAAAAGCCTTGAAATAGGCATAGGATTTGCCATAAGAATTCAAAAACCTTTCTGCTATCATAATTGCAATAGTAAACATGAAATGTAGCGACCAGCGACTGACTTCAGCGCTGAAGCTAGGCATCTCAGCCTCAATATATAAGGGATCTGTAAATGAAACGTGTTGTAATCACTGGTATGGGCATTAACTCATGCATTGGTAATACATTGGAAGATGTTACACACTCTTTGCAAAACGGGATTTCAGGAACACGTTTAAACCCAATTTATGCGGAAATGAATTTTAAGAGTCATGTCAGTGCAGCTGCTGAACAAGATTTCGATGGTATTGACCGTCGCTTAAAACGCTTTATGGGTGTTTGTGCCATGTATGCTTACAACGCAGCTTTAGCTGCTGTCGAGCATGCAGGCTTCACAGCAGAACAAATGGGTGGCAACCCACGTTATGGTATTGCGGGCGGTTCAGGTGGTGGCTCAACAGCATCAGTCATTGAAATGAAAGAACTGCTAGACACCAAAGGTGCACGTAAAGTTGGCCCATTCTTTGTGCCACGCAACATGACCAACACCATTACAGCAAACGTAGGTGTTGCATTTAAAATGCAAGGTATGGCTCACACCATTACTAGCGCATGTGCAACATCAGCCGATGCAATTGGTTATGCTTACAACCTGATTCAAATGGGCAAACAAGATTTAATGCTCGCAGGTGGCGGTGAAGAAGATCACTGGTCACAAAGTTTATTGTTTGATGCAATGGGCGCGCTTTGTTCTAAATACAATGACACACCAGAAACGGCATCACGCCCATACTCTGCTGACCGTGATGGTTTTGTGATTGCAGGCGGTGGCGGTTTCGTGGTGCTTGAATCTTTAGAACATGCCCAAGCACGTGGCGCAAAAATTTTAGCTGAAATCGTGGGTTATGCAGCCAACTCTGATGGTGCAGACATGGTTGCACCAAGCGGTGAAGGCGCAACACGCTGTATTCTTATGGCCTTAGAAGAAGCCAAACAACACGGCGTAGACAGCATTGACTATGTCAATACCCATGGTACGTCTACTCCTGCAGGTGACGTAACTGAACTAAAAGCTATGGAACGTGCATTTGGCGAAGGTCAAGTCCCACCGATTAGCTCGACCAAGTCAATGACAGGTCATAGCTTAGGTGCAGCTGGTGTTCATGAAGCTATCTATTCTGTATTGATGATGCAAAATGACTTTATTGCACCGAATATTAATGTGACTGAATTGGACGAAGGCGCTAAACCTTTTGATATCGTGCTTGAAAAACGCGACGCAAAATTGAATACTGTCATGAGTAACAGTTTTGGTTTTGGCGGTGTAAACGCTTGTCTCATTTTCAAAAAGTGGGAAGGCTAAGTTAAACCGCCCTTAGGGTGACTTAATGGATGCTCCTTCTGATGCTTTCCTCTGGGTAAAAGCATTACATATTATTGCCGTGGTGTGTTGGTTTGCAGCACTGTTTTACCTACCACGGCTGTATGTTTATCATGCAATGAGTGATGACACTGTTAGTCATCAACGTTTTGAAATCATGGAACGTAAGCTCTACCGTGGCATTATGTGGCCTGCCATGATTGCGACGTTAATTACAGCGCATTTTTTGGTAGATTGGGGCGATGCAACGCGTCACTACCATGATGCCTTGTGGTTTTATCTCAAAGTTGGCTTAGTCGGTTTATTGGTGATTTACCATTTTGTTTGCGGTTACTACCGCAAGAAACTCATCGGTCATGCACATTACAAATCACACAAGTTTTGGCGTTACTTTAATGAAATGCCAACTCTGATTTTATTTACAGTGGTGATTTTAGTGGTGGTCAAACCGACATTTTAAGACGATATTCAATAACTCGCTTTAAAAAATAATGTTGTAATCAAAGCCCTGATTGATTCGGGGCTTTTTTATCTGTTGTAGCTGATAAAATTTAAGATTTAATCCATCTTTTTCTAATTTTCACATTCAATGTTGTGGAATAATATTTTTCAATTAGCCAACTTAAAATAAACACTGCAATCAAATAAATGGGCAATAACATCAATTTTTCTACAGATACTGTTTCTTTAGGCAAATACACCACTTTCATTAAGCCCAAAATAATCAAATGAAATAAATACATTTCATAACTGCGTTGCCCAATCCAAACTAAGCTCTTTGCTGTGTATGAAACAGGTTCAGCTTTCGGCTCTTGTGCAAAACAAAATACAAGTAATGCAGTAAGTAGGGCAAATACACTGATACCCCATGTACTCACCTCTTTAATGGGTGCATACAAATACAAAACCATCATGAGAAATACCGTCATGGTAATAATCATTTTTTGATTATGAATTGCACCTTTAAAATGTTGCGCATAAATTGCGGTGAGGCAACCCATGGCAATACCATCAAAACTAGAAAAATAATGATAAAGATAAGCACCACTTTCTTCGCCAAAATGCAACCAACGGAAATATGGTGCATAGCAAATTACCGCCAGTAAAAACAAAATCAAACCTTTGCCACGCCCTAAGCCCCAACACAATAAAGGAAAAGCCAAATAGAATACTTCTTCCACCGATAGCGACCACAACACCCCTAGCGCATAATTAACCCAACCATATTCAATTATCAGCTGATTCATCCAAAAACCAAAAGCTGAAAATACAGTTAGACCATACGATACTTCCACCCCATTGGGTGCTTGATTCATAAACGGTTTTAAATCCAAAGCACCAAGGCATGTAACCATGACAACCAGTAGCACCAAACAAGGAAAAATGCGTGCAATACGGCGAATATAAAAGTCTTTAAGTTTAATTTGTGCCAATGTGCCACTGCGTTGCAAAGTATGCTGTGTAATTAAAAAACCAGAAATAACAAAAAACATGGTCACACCATAATTACCATTGCGTGCAATTAAAGTACTGAAACTTTCTCCAAAAACCTGAACTCCTAAAAAAGTATCGTGTAATTTATAAGGAATATTAAAATGATGTAGCAACACCAAAAGAATAGAAATACCTCGCAACAGATCAATTTTATAATTTCGCATAAGACAGTTATTTTATTCTTGGCTTTAAAAGAAGCCTATTAGATGCGAATTGCGTATATTTTTCACTTTTTAATTATTACAAATTATTCATGTGCCTTATTTGATTGAATAAATACGACAGAACTGCAAATCCTCAGCTATAAAAAAGCCCGTGATCAAACGGGCTATTCATCTATTTTTATCAATTACACTTGTTCAAGTGGCCGTTTTTTGATGCGTGGTAAATATAAAACGCGATACGTAACCGCCAAGATAACCAACCACAATGGGCTAATCATCAGCGCTTTTAAAGTGTCTGGCTCTAAACTTAAAATAATTAAAGTAAAAAATAAAAAGGCCAAAACAATATAGCTCATCCAAATACCACCCGGCATTTTAAAATGAGAACGCTCATGTAATTGCGGACTGATTTTACGGTAGCGTAAATAACACACCATAATCATGCCCCAAATACTAATAAATAGAATCACACACAATGAACTGGCCAAGGTGAACGCTTCAATAGTATTGGGAACAAAATACTGCAAGCCCGCACCCGCCATAATAAAGAAGCAGGAAAAAATTAAACCTTGCGCAGGAACAGCTCGCTTGGATAAACGCGCCAAAGCTTGAGGTGCTTGTCCACCACGGGCCAAACCAAACAACATCCGACTGGTTGAAAATACACCACTATTCATAGAAGACATGACAGAAGATAGCACCACCAAATTCATAATAATGGCAGAGGTTGGAATACCTGCATGCAAAAATAACGACACAAATGGGCTTTGATCTGACGGAATTTTATCCCATGGGGTCACGGACATCACTACAAACAACGACAACACATAAAATAGGATAATACGTGTTGGAATTGCATTCACCGCTTTTGGTAAGTTCTTTTCAGGATCTTTGGTTTCAGCAGCCATAGTTCCCAACAATTCCACCCCAACAAAGGCAAATAATGCAATTTGGAAACCTGCTAAAAAGCCACCTGCTCCTTTAGGGAACATGCCACCATGCGACCAAACATTAGTAAAACTAGAGGCTGTACCATCAGGTGAATGGAAGTGGTTAAACACCATAAAACCACCAATAAAAATCAAGCCTAAAATGGCTAAAATTTTAATTAGTGCAAACCAAAACTCTACTTCACCAAACAATTTAACCGTCAGCAAATTCAAACCCAAAACCAACAACACGCAGCCGACACTAATCAACGCCTGTCCCATCGGGGTAAACGCCATATCAGGCGGTAACCAAAACCCGAGATAATTAATAATTGCGGCTAAATCGGCAATACCCACCAAAACCCAACCCAGCCAATACGACCAACCAATATAATAGCCAGCCCCCGGCCCAATCAAATCATGTGCCATATCAATAAATGATTTGTAGTGCAAATTGGACAGCAAAATTTCGCCCAAAGCACGCATCAGAAAGAAAAACATCAGTCCGATAATCATATAAATAAATAAAATGGATGGGCCAGCCAAAGAAATGGTTTTACCTGAGCCCATAAATAAGCCCGTGCCAATTGCACCACCAATGGCAATTAGCTGTAAGTGACGGTTAGACAGCTTGCGCTGCAACTCATCTGGAGGCGACGATTGCACGTCTTCTTGATGCATTTGGGTCATTTCTAACATCCTTATTGAACAGCTTTAACAGCGCAGTGGGGCAATATTTTACCTTATCTGCGCGATCCAATGTCCTATTGGATTCAAACTGCTGTTAAAGCTGTGGAAAATTCAATACAAAAAACAGCACAATTTAAGGCTGTGCTGCAATTACTGCTATTTCAATCAACCAATCTGGGTTGACGAGTTCAGCTTGTATGGTCGCACGTGCTGGCTTTGGACTGTCTTTCAACCATTCGGCCCAAAGTGCGTTGACGGTTTTAAAATCTGATAAATTCTTAATAAATAATTGTGCAGAGAGCATCTTGGATTTATCACTGCCCGCCTGTGCTAACAATTGATCAATGGTATTCAGCACATCCAAAGTTTGCGCCTCAATACCACTTTCAGGGTTTTTAGGAACTTGGCCTGAAAGATAAACCACCTGATTAAAAACAGTCACTGCGCTCATAAAATCATTGCTGTTGATTCGCTGAATAGGGTCTGACATGATTTTATTTCCTTAAAAATTAAGACAACTAAAGTAATTTTACTGAATAACAAATGGGACACGTTGTGTAACGCCACACATCAACTCATAGCCCACTGTGCCCGAAGCCTGTGCGACATCATCAATTGAAAGCACCGCACCACAAGATGAATTGCCCCACAACACCACTTCTGCACCAACATCTGCTTGAGGCATGTCGGTCAAATCTACTGTGAGCATATCCATACTGACGCGACCAACCAACTGTGTACGCTGACCATTTACCAATACAGGTGTTCCCGTCGCAGAGAGTCGTTGATAGCCGTCTGCATAGCCACAAGCAACCACGCCTATCCGCATCGGTCGATCTGCAACAAAACGAGAGCCGTAACCCACACTGTGGCCTTCCGATAAATTTTGCACCGCAATAATTTCACTGCGCAAACTCATACTTGGAAGCAAGTTCCAATCTTGAATGCGATGGCTAGGATAATCAGGTGAACTGCCGTAGAGCATGATGCCACTGCGCACAATATCTGAATGTAAATCAACAGAATGTCGCAAGATGGCCGCACTATTACTTACTGTGACAGGTGCAGGAAATTGCTGAATAATCTGTTGGAAAAGTTCATATTGATACTGAATACCTAATTCACCAAAACGCATCCCATCGGCATCGGAAAAATGCATCATATGGGTCATGGTGTGAACACAGGACAAACGACTAAGTTGTTGCCACGCATTTTGATAATCTTCAGGCGAAAAACCTAAACGATTCATGCCTGAATTCATTTTGACAAAAATATTGAATTGAGCATCCGAATGACTGTGCTGAAATTGCTGCAACCATTCAATTTGATGCGCACTATGCAGAGTAAAACTGAGATTTAGTCGATGACAATCCGCTAGATCTTGTAGGCTGAAAATACCTTCTAACAATAAAATATCACCCTGCCAGCCCAAGGCACGTAAACGCTCAGCCTCTGCAATATCAAGCAAGGCAAAACCGTCAGCCTGCTTGAATGCATCATAGACTCGCTCTATACCATGACCATATGCATTGGCTTTGACCACTGCATAGACTTGTGAAGCGATTGCGTTATTTTTTGCAACTTGTAGATTATGCGCTAAGGCATCGAGGTGAATAAATGCTTGAATTGGCCGTGGCATAATGTTCTTCCTTGAACGTATTACATTATTTTTTAAGCCGCATGTACATGCGTATAGCGTTGCAGAGATAAGCCATCGGTACTAATTTCAGGCGTATGCCCAAGCACTAAATCGCTAATCAATTTTCCTGAACCGCAAGCCATCGTCCAACCCAACGTACCGTGTCCTGTATTTAGAAAGAGGTTCTTATATTGGGTCGCACCAATAATTGGCGTACTGTCTGGTGTCATTGGACGCAAACCTGTCCAGAACGACGCTTGTTCTAAATCGCCACCTGGGAACAAATCGCGTGTGACCATTTCCAACGTTCCACGACGGTCTTCATTCAAACCCAAATTAAAGCCACTGAGTTCCGCCATACCACCAACACGAATGCGCTGATCAAAACGGGTAATCGCAATTTTATAGGTTTCATCCAATACCGTCGATTGTGGTGCATGACTCGGGTCAACAATTGGCACTGTCAACGAATAACCTTTCACAGGATAAACAGGTAAATCTAAATTTAATGGTTTTAAGAAATCACGTGAGTAACTACCAAAGGCTAAAACGTAACGGTCAGCTGTCAACACTTTCCCATTGACCAAGACACCTTTAATTTCACCACCTTCAACAATCAATTTTTCAACATTTTGATTGAACTGAAAATCCACACCCATCACTTTGGCCTCTGTTGCCAAAGCATTGGTAAATAAGTAGCAATCGCCTGTTTCATCATTCGGCAAATGAAGACCACCGACCAATTTATCTTTAACTTCGGCTAATGCAGGCTCTACACGACCCAAACTTTCACGATCTAACAGCTCAAATTCAACGCCCGTTTCTTTCAATACTTCAATGTCACGTTGCACCGCGTCAAGTTGCGACTCTTTACGGAAAATTTGCAACGTACCTTTAGAACGGTTTTCATAGCGAATACCCGTTTCATCACGCAGTGTGCGCAAACAATCGCGACTATATTCAGCCACACGCACCATACGCTCTTTATTTACCGCATATTGATCTGCACCGCAGTTTTTCAGCATTTGCATCATCCATTGCAATTGCCACATACTACCGTCCAGTTGCACCGCTAAAGGTGCATGATGCTGAAACATCCATTTGACTGCTTTAAAAGGAATACCAGGGGCTGCCCAAGGAGTCGAATAACCTGGTGAGATTTGTCCTGCATTGCCAAAACTGGTTTCTTCTGCCGGCCCAGCTTGACGATCAAGTACAGTAACTTCTGCACCTTGTTTTGCCAAATAATAAGCGCTGGTTACGCCAATGACACCACTGCCTAGAACAATTACACGCATAGTCTTGACCTCAACCCTATCCCTAGTTTATTTAACTAGTATATTGTTGGATCAATAGTTGAATTTTCTATTTTTAGACGTTATTTTCAGTGAATTCACATGTTTTGTCGTGAAATTATGCAAAAGACAGGGAAATATAAATGCGTAAACTAGACCGTATAGACCGCATGATTTTAGACATTCTGCAAAAGAATGGACGTATCGCCATTAGTGAATTGGCAACCAAAGTGAATCTCTCGACCACCCCGTGTTCAGAACGGGTCAAACGTCTAGAGCGCGATGGCATTATTATGGGCTACTACGCTCGACTGAATCCTGAATTGGTAGATAAACGCTTACTGGTTTTTCTTGAAATTAAGCTTTCCGCCAAATCAGGCGATGTATTTGAACAAGTCGCCCGCGACCTATCAGAAATTCCCGAAGTTTTAGAATGTCACCTGATTTCTGGCGATTTCGACTATTTAATAAAAGCACGCTTAAAAGAGATGAGTGCTTACCGAAAACTATTGGGCAATATTCTAAAAAAACTGCCAGCTTCTGCTTCCTCTCACAGCTACGTAGTCATGGAAGAAGTCAAAGAAGGCCTATATTTAGATATAGATGCTTAAATAAAAGCACTTTAGCCATAAAAAAGTCGCTGTAATAACAGCGACTTTTATGCCCTAATTTAACCTGAGGCAGTTACGCAGGAATCCGTAGCACCTGCCCTGGAAAAATATCATCGGCATTTTTTAATAATGGGCGGTTGGCTTCAAAAATTTTATTGTACTGATTGGCATCGCCATAAAATTCTTTAGAAATTTTAGACAAATTATCACCCGATTTTACTGTATAAAATTTACTTTCTGCTTCTGGTGTCACCACCGTGAGCTGATCATCGACTTGTGCTACATGGTCAATATTACCCACGGCCAGTACAATTTTTTCGCGATCTGCCTGCGTTTGTACTTGCCCTTTGACCGTTGCTAAATCGGAAGTTGAATTATAGCTCACAGATAAACCTGTTATTGGTAGACCTAGGCCCTTAATATGCCCCAAAAGTTTATTGGCAATTTCCTGTGCCGATGGTTCTGCGGGAGCGGCTGGTGCAGCTTGTGGCTCTGCTGGTGCTGTATTTTTTTTACCAATGCCTTTTACAAAATCAAAAAGCCCCATGTTGTGTACTCCTTATTGTTTTGTCTTATCGTTTAAATTTAATCATTCAAAATATTTGTCGCCTTATTTTTATAGCGAAAAAATCAGCAACATTAGGTTGCCATTAGTGTTAAAAACGTAAATTCATGTAAAGACAGCAGTCAAATGTCGCCCATAAAAAAAGCCACCAAAATTGGTGACCTTTTTTATTTCAGCAAAGCTGAAAATCGATTATTAACCTAGCTTCTTAGAAACATAGTCAATAGCAGATTGTACAGTTGTGATTTCGTTAGAATCTTCATCTGGAATAGTGATGTCGAAGTCATTTTCGAAAGACATAACAAGCTCAACTAGGTCTAGAGAGTCAGCACCCAAGTCATCCATAAAAGATGCTTCGTTTTTAATCTCTTCAACTTTAAGACCAAGTTGCTCAGAAACTGCTTGTTTAACGCGTAGCTCGATATCGCTCACAGGAATTCTCCTCATTGCTTGTGGCGTTTTTAATGCCGTTAGTTTAATTGAATATAAAAAATTTGGAAAGTTTATACATCGCATTAAGCCATGTATAAGCCACCATTCACATGTAAAACTGTACCAGTGATGTAACTTGCTCGCTCTGAAGCTAAGAAACTTACAGCATTGGCAATATCTTGTGGATCACCAAGGCGGTTTAATGCCACTTGATCACTCATTTTTTTACGAATTTCTTCGCTCAATTGTTCTGTCATTTCAGTTGCAATAAAACCTGGCGCCACAGCATTGACTGTAATTTGGCGACTGCCCATTTCTTTTGCAAGACTGCGACCGAATGCCTCAATACCTGCTTTAGCCGCAGAATAATTGGCTTGGCCTGGGTTTGCAAAGTGTGCAACCACAGAACTAATATTAATAATTCGACCAAAACGTGCTTTAGTCATACCTTTCAGCACACGTTTAGACAAACGGTATACCGCTTTTAAATGAATATTGAGAATGTCATCCCAATCATCTTCCGACATACGAAGTAACAAATTATCTTTGGTGATACCTGCATTATTGACCAAAATCAGCACTGAGCCATAATTTTGTTCAATGTCTGAGACTAATGCATCAATTGCTGCACCATCACGGACATCAAGTAATTTCCCTGCACCATTTTCACCAAATGTAACAGATAATTTTTCTGCGCCTGATTCAGAAGTTGCTGTGCCAACAACAAAATAACCATCTTGAATTAATTGCTGAGCGATGGCAGCACCAATCCCTCGGCTTGCACCTGTTACTAGTGCAACTTTACGTTCTTGTGTCATGCAATTTTTCCTTCAGCCACTAAAATGGCGTTTAACGCATCTTCCAAACGAGTTTTGCTGTCCAGCGGAAATGCTTTTTCGATATTTGGCAAACGCTTTGCCATATTCGCAAGTACATTACCTGGACCACATTCAGCAACAAACTGAACACCTTGATCCTGTATCAACTGCATGGTTTTAGTCCATTGCACTGATTCATACAACTGTGCCGTCAATGCTTGACGCAATTGCGCCACATCTGTCGCGACTTCAGCATTGACATTTTGTATTACAGGAATATGCGGTAGCTCAATGGCCGTTTGTTCCAAAGCCTCTGCAAACAGTTGCGCAGCTGGTTTCATTAAAGAGCAATGTGACGGCACAGAAACAGGCAACGCAATCGCTTTACCGCCATTTTCTTTTGCTAATTCCATCACAGCTTCAACCTGTGTTTTATCCCCTGCAATCACAACTTGGCCTTTGGCATTGTAGTTTGCAGCTTCAACAGAACCCCGTCCTTGTAGGTTGACTTGTTCGCAAAGTTCAAGAACTTTAGCATCGTCTAGACCTAAAATTGCTGACATTGCGCCTTGACCTTGAGGAACCGCGTCTTGCATTAATTTGCCACGTAAGTTCACCAACTTAACCGCATCGCCTAAGCTTAGTGCACCAGCAGCCACTAAAGCACTGTACTCACCCAAAGAGTGACCAGCCAAGTACTTTGGTACGACACCGCCTAGTTCCAACCATACACGCCACAAAGCAATGCTTGCTGTTAATAAAACGGGTTGGGTAAATTCAGTTTGATTTAACCCTTCACCACTTTGTGCAATGTGCCATAAATTAAAACCAACGGCTTCCGATGCTTCAGTAAACGTTGCTTGAACACTACTAAACTGTTCTGCAAGTTCAGCGAGCATACCAACTTTCTGCGAACCTTGCCCAGGAAACAAAAATGCAGTTTTTGTTGCCAAAGTTGCTTGCTCGAATTGTTTAGCAGACATAAAAAATCCTTTAATTAAGACCCACCAAAACATGACAACCGTTCAATATTTCAGCAATATCTTATATTAGCCCTTATCTGGAGCGGAAATTTAACATTTAATTTTGCTTTTAGTAATTGCCAAATACAACAAAAAACGCAGACAAAAAAAGGGAGCTTGCGCTCCCATTTTTTCTACTAAGCTTGACGCTTAATACATCATCAATTATTCAGCAGTTACTTTAGCGAATAATTGACGACCACGGTAGACACCATCTTTAGTAACATGGTGGCGACGGTGAGTTTCACCAGTAGTTTGATCTACTGATAATGCATTCTCGGTTAAAGCGTCATGTGAACGGCGCATGTCACGGCGAGAGCGACTTTTACGGTTTTGCTGAACGGCCATGATGGCTCCTTACAAATCGAAAAAATGGATCAGAACAAATTCAGTTGTCTTATACTTTACAGTATAACACAAAAATTAGTTAAGTTTACCCTTCAAACCTGCCAAAACATCAAACGGGTTATCCCGCTTTTCTTCAGCAAGCTCTTCTACGGCAGGCTGATGCTTATGTTCACAAAACTCATGCTTTGGGGACAACGGCATCAACAATAACAACTCATCTTCTATGAGTGCGAGTAAATCAGCAGTCGCAGGTGCATCATAGCTTCCCTTAACCGTTGCTTCACTTTCACCTAGAACAATGAAATCAGCATCCTCATCCAAGCGCTCTATCAGTGACTCATCATCCACAAGAGCTAGATGGAAATCTAAAACAAGTTCAAGACCCACAGAGTTCAGACAACGCTGACATTCTACAGATACTTTTGTTTCAACGTGACCATCTAGCCATACAATGCGATGATAGGCATCCATTGATAGCTTACAGTCTATGTTAATCAATTGATCATCAATTGATCCAACAGCTTCACGGGAAATTCGAACAAAGCGTGATAATGGCAGTTGACCTGACCATTTGAAGCCCTGTTCGGCCCATTTAAACGGCTCTATCTGTGCCGGAAAGGTATTTGCTGACATAATTAAGGCGGCAATTCTACAAATTCATAAGTACTCTGTCAAAGATTAAGATACAATTTTGTACTTATTTAGACAGACCAATTGGGTAATTTCAGTCATGCATCTGTTGCAGCCGCAAACAGAAGTGAATATTTCATCACTTGTTAGCACGCTTTCAAGCTCTAATTCTGACACCTCACAGCCACAAGTGCAACCATTGCCATGGGCGAATTTACAAACAGAATCAGAACAAGTCGATTGGCTTATCTTACACTTTAATCATTGGTTTTCCCATCTGAATGTCAATTTAGTCAAAGGTGATTTTGAACCTGAATACTTCCCTGCTGACGAAACCAGTCCCGCCCGCATTCAATTTGCTCATGGTTTTTTTAATAGCGCACTACATGAAATTAGCCACTGGACGATTGCAGGTGAACAACGCCGCTTGCTTCCAGATTTAGGTTATTGGTACGCACCCGATGGTCGTACAGCAGAACAACAAGCGCTATTTGAACGCGTTGAAATTAAACCTCAAGCCATTGAGTGGTTGTTTTCTAAAGCTTTTGACCTTAATTTTCGCGTATCACTAGATAATTTAACGGGCGATGCGGGTAGCGGTGCTTCTTTTAAAGACAATGTCTACGCACAGTTACAGCGTTATTTTAGTGGCGAAGCAACACTTCCCCGTGACGCAAAACATTTTATTGATTGCATTTGTTTCTGTACCCGAAGTGGCAAAAGTTTACAATCGAATGAGTTTCAACGTGAAATGCTTGATTAAATGACACAATTCCTTCTCTAATAGATTGCATGCCTATAGCGCGCAGATTCATAATAGTTTAAACCGATAAAAAAATAGCCTATAAAGCCAAAATCTGGAGGAAAAGATATGCTGCATTTACGCGTACATCCCGAAAATCCTCAGCCTCGCTTAATCAGCCAAGCCGTCGAACGTATCCGTGCAGGCGATGTGGTGGTCTATCCCACAGACGCCGCCTACGCCATTGGCTGCCAAATTGGCAATAAAAGTGCCATGGAGCGTATTGCACAAATTCGTCGCTTAGATGCAAAGCATCAATACGCTATTATTTGTGCAGATTTGTCTGATATTGCAACGTATGCCAAAGTAGACAATGCCATGTATCGTTTGCTTAAAAGCAATACACCCGCCATCACTACGTTTATTTTACCTGCAACCAGCGAAGTGCCCCGTCGTTTAATGCATCCAAAAAAGAAAACCATTGGCCTACGTATTCCCAGTAACTCGATTTGCCAAATGTTGTTAAGAGAACTGGGCGAACCGTTACTGACATCAACCTTAATTTTGCCCGATCAGAATGAACCCATTGATGACCCTTATGATATTGAGATGCAACTTGGTAAACAAATTGATGTCTTAATTGATGGTGGCTTAGGTACGCTCAATACCACCAGTATTGTAAATTTAGCAGGTGCATTTCCCGAAATCATCCGTCGCGGTGCTGGCGATGTCAGCGCGTTTGAATAAATACAAATCAAACTAAATGATAGGAGCAGTAAAAATGGATTTATTTCAAGTTTTACTGAACATCCATGATTTTAAAGATGATGAAACCATTTATGCCATTGAGCCTTGGACCTTAGAGTCCGAGGCTCAAGTTATCCTAGAACCCGCGGAAGGCGTCATAAACATCAACAGCGGTCATTTCATTTTTGAGTATTTTTTAGAAGTAAATTTAGCCAAAAATATTTTACAAAAGAACCAATCTTCAAACCTCTGTATGCGAGAACAGTGCTTACATGTGATTGAATATGCACTCAATAATGCTTAAATCAGCGCTCACTTTGAGTGATGTGTCGGCGTCTATTCAGCGCAATCTTGTTGAATAAAGTTTTGTAACCGATTTCTTTGCTGTCCATCATGCTCAAAATTATTGGGATGTAGCCACGCAATATAGGCTTGCTCTAATTCAGGCCATTCTTCATCAATAATAGAAAACCAAGCGGTGTTTCGATTACGCCCTTTAGCGATTCGGTCTTGGCGAAATGTGCCTTCATATTGAAAGCCAAAACGTAATGCTGCACGTTTTGATGGCACATTTAGATCATCGCACTTCCATTCCACGCGACGAAACCCTTGTTTAAAACATGCCTGTAACAGTAAAAAAATAGCTTCCGTTGATGCTGTCGACTGCCTTAAAACATGTGAAAATACACATTACCAATTTCAACAACACCCTGCGTGGCACGTAAATTTAACAATGCAACCCACCCTGCAATGCCTTGTTGCGTTTCAATAAAATAATGTAGCGTTTCTACGAAGCCAAAATTTTGCGTCAATTGCGTCTGTAAGTCTTGGGCACTGTCAAAACCCGAATAAGGAAGATACGTCCAACAACGCCCATCGGGTTCAGTCTGTATGTTATACCACAGCTGATCCTGCTTCATCTGAGATAAGGAGGTTAAAGAAAACGGTATAAGACTGAGCCTTTGTCCCTGCAAAGTTTGAGTTGCAATATGCGGAACTAAATGTTGTTCAACTGGCCACCCCACCATTTGTCCAAATTCATTTTGTTGTATTTTTGGATCATTTTTCATAGATAAAACCAGACTGTAGACTTTCAAACACATCTATATTTACAGTAAATCTGCACAAACACGATATAAAATCGCTAACTTGCTGTTAAACAATCACAATCAGCATTATTCCCTATTTATTTTGAGGTTTTTTTCATGATTTGAACCCTTCATGATTTATTTTAGTGCGTTTTTCCATTAGACTACTGCCGTACTTTATCTCTGCTTTTTCTCATCAAATGCTCGCGACAGCATTTCTAAATTGATTTGAAATAGCTTTTTCATGCTTTTGAAAATTCGCGTGGCCTATAATTGTAATGAATCAAATTGTCCATGAGCCAATGGAGCAACCTGCACACATCCGTGTTTTAGATGAGTGGCAAGATGCTATTCCAGAGGATCTTTACATCCCTCCAGCTGCATTTGAAATTCTTTTAGAACATTTCGAAGGCCCGCTCGACTTTTTGATTTACCTGATTCAAAAAAATGGTTTTGATTTACTTCAACTTGATATTGCCCCAATTGCAGCACAATATTTATCCTACATGGATTCAATGAAGTCACTTAACATTGAGCTGACTGCCGATTATATGGTTATGGCCGCACTCTTGGCGGACTTAAAATCACGTTTACTCCTACCAAAACCTAAAAATATTTCTGCGGTTGAAAACGACCCTAAACAAGAATTGATTGACCGTTTAGAAAATTATTTACGGATTAAACAGGCTGCCGAACGCCTTGGTCAGATGAGTATTTTAGAACGTGATACCTTTGAAACCAATGTCAACTTAGGTCACTTTGAACAAAGCAATGATGGTTATCAAATTGACTCGCTTCGTGATGCCTTGCTGTGCGTGTTTAATCGCCCTGAACCTGTGGTTCATCAGGTTATGCAAGAACCAGTTTTATTAGAAGAACGTATTGCCTATATTGAAAGTCAATTACAAAACGGTGCAATCCTCGAATTTGACGCCTTATTAAAACCGAGCCAAGGTCGAATGGGTTTGGTTGTGACTTTTATGGCTATTTTAGAACTGACGCGTCAACAAAGAGTCAATATTGTTGCTTCTGGTGTTGAAGCCCCGCTTGCCATTCAGGGTGCTCATATATGAATTACGAATTAAATCTAGATGCACAGCCCAAACAAGCAGAAGATGTACATGAAGTACTCATGCAACTAGAAGCAATTATCTTTGCCAGCGACGTTGCTGTATCTGTTGCGCGCTTAAAAGAAGCCTTTCAAGACCGTTATAGCAAACAAGAAATTCGCCACTTTTTGCAACAACTCACCTTGTTGCAACATGGGCGTTCTATCGAATTGGTTGAAACTGTACAAGGTTACAGATTTCAAGTTCGTGCGAAATATCGTAATATTATTGTACAGATATGGCCTGAACGACCAACTCGGTTATCGCCATCGTTGCTCGAAACACTCGCTGTGATTGCCTACCATCAACCAGTGACACGAGCAGACATTGAACAAATTCGCGGAGTCACCAATAACAGCCAAATGTTACGCACGCTGTTTGACTGGAACTGGATTAAAGAATCTGGTTTCCGAGAACTCCCTGGAAGACCTGCGTTGTTAGTTACAACGCCACAATTTTTAAATGCTTTTGGCCTTCACTCTTTAGGTCAATTGCCTCCCCTACAGGATGCCAAGGAAGCTTTTATGACCCTCGATGCAAATGTACCGAAGTCATAAATAGGTGAACTGTTGATGATAATTTCTAAGGTTATACTGTCATGAGTGAAAAATTGCAAAAGGTGCTTGCACGTGTTGGTTTGGGTTCTCGCCGTTATATGGAAGAAGTCATTGCCGCTGGACGTGTAAGTGTAAACGGGCAAGTTGCCCAAGTCGGTGAACGCATTGAGCCAACAGATGAGCTTCGCATTGATGGCCGTAAAGTTGCATTCCAAATTGAAGACGAAATTCGTCGTCGTGTGCTCATTTACTACAAACCTGAAGGTGAAATTTGCTCACGCAATGACCCTGAAAACCGTCCAACAGTATTTGAGCAATTACCTCAAATACCAGGCGATCGTTGGGTGATGGTTGGTCGTTTAGACATTAACTCGACTGGCTTATTGTTGTTCACAAATGATGGTGAATTGGCCAACCGCTTAATGCATCCATCAAATGAAATTGAACGTGAATATGCTGTTCGTGTGATGGGCGAAGTAACCCCACAAATTAAAAACACCATGCTCAAAGGCGTGATGTTAGATGACGGCCCTGCAAAATTCGAATCATTCACTGAAATTGGTGGCGACGGTATTAACCGTTGGTTCCAAGTGGTGGTAAAAGAAGGTCGTAACCGTGAGGTACGTCGTATCTTCGAATCACAAGGTCTAAAGGTTAGCCGTTTATTACGTACCCGTTATGGCACCGTGATTCTTCCACGCGAGCTTCGTACAGGTCGTTGGATGGAACTAGATAAAAACGACATCGACAACTTAACCAAATCGGTTGAGCTTAAGCCACGCCAAGGTACAGGCTTATTCGGCATGGCAAAACGCCGTAACGAGCGTATGCAAGATAAACCAATGGCAGCACGCCGTGGTGGTTTCTTACGTCAACAACGCCGTGACAGCGAAGACGAAGGTGCACAACAAAAACCTGCTTTTGGTCGTGAACGTGAACGCCGTGATGAAACAAATCAATACGGTCAGCAACGCGAACGTCGCCAAGACAGCAGCCCAAACACCTATGGTCAACGCCGTCAAGATAGTAGTACCAATACCTATGGTCAACGTCGTGACGACAACGCTGGCAACCGCGAGCGTCGTGACGAAAATGCACCACGTAAACCATATGGCGCAAACAAAAGCTTTAAAAAGTTTTAATTCAATCTAAAAATAAAAAAGCCACTATAAAATAGTGGCTTTTTTATGCATGAAAAAATTCACGATAGATATTTTAAATTTCCAACGTCTTCATTCAACAAAGATCTTTTTAACGCACTAAAACAGGAATATCTAGCCACAAACTCCGTGGAAAATGTTTCGCTAAATAGCCTTTTAAATATTCCGCGGTATCCTTTGAAATAAGTTTATCTTGTGACTCATCATTTAAATTATATGCCAGCGCATATAACTCAAGCCCGCGACTTTTCAGTGCCTCTAGACTTAATAACGTATGGTTAATACTCCCCAAACGACCTGAAGTCACCAATATCACGGGATACTTTTCCTCTGCAACATAATCAATGGTCAGCAAATCTATGGTTAACGGCACCATTAAACCGCCTGCACCTTCTAATAACACCACATCATACTTTTCAGCCAGTTGTTGCGTCGCCTGTTCAATTTTTTGAAAATCAATTTCACGATCATCAATTTTTGTCGCCAAATGTGGCGATGCAGGATAGCTAAAAATCTCAGGCATGGTCAATTTAGTTTCATCTTCAGGAAACCAACCCATCGCCATAATTTCACGGTGTTGCTGAATATCTTCTGAAATATCAACATTGCCGGTCTGAATTAACTTTTGAGTAATGGTTTTTTTGCCCTGTTCATTCCACAGTTTTGCCAAATAGCCCGTGGCATAAGTTTTACCAATACCAGTATCAATGCCACTGATAAAATAAACCGAACCTGTCATGGCTTTCTCCGTGCGATGCAATAAATAGGGTGATAAGTCAGCCTGTAAAGAGTTTCACCTGACATATCGTGTGTTAAAAATTGTTGATAATTTTGATAAAAATCTGCGAGTGTTTGCTTGGTCCAACGAAAATTAGACGCTGTCGCAGTCACGCCTGTGGCTTTTAAATGTTGTAGAACCTGCTTGGGATGAGTGAAATTCAAAGATTCAAGCTGTTCTGAAATGTGCAAAATTTCAAAACCATTGTTCAGCAATTTTTCCTGAAGATCTTCAATAGATAAGTAATCTAACCCCTGTCCAGTTAAAGCCTTTATTTCTTGTAAATTTTGCTGACCAAACGTCGAAAAACACAGATAACCTTGTGGGTTTAAACGCTGTAAAGCCTTTTCAAATACTACCTCTAAATCATTGATCCATTGCAATGCCGAACTCGATGCAATCAAATCAAGAGACTGTGGAAACTCAAGCTGTTCAACATCGCCCATTAACCATTGTAAATCTGGAAAACGTTGATGACTTTGATTATTGTGACGCAAAAAATGTTGCTGAATTTCAGGGTACAAGTCATTCAAAATTAGCGTGTTAATGCTCAACCGCTCCATCAATTGATGACTTAAATTTCCAGAGCCACAGCCTATTTCAAATGCCCGATTCACTTTTTTTTCAGGTAGATATTGCTGAATGAACTGAAATAACTGCTGTGCAATCTGTTGCTGTACCACCGCATGTTGCGTATAACTTTGCCCCGCTTGTGCAAAACGTAAAGCAATTTGGGCTTTATTGATTTCTAGTTTTTCCACAGTCCACTCACAGCAAAGTGACCAGCTGATCAAGATCAGATGGATGAATTTGTGCAGTTAAAGAAATACGCAAACGAGAACTGTCTTTTGGCACTGTCGGCGGGCGTACAGGCATAATATAAAACCCTGCATTTTGTAACACCTGTGCTTTCGCCACTGTTTGTGCCGATTCACCAATAATTACGGGCACAATATGCGAGGTCGATGGACAGTCGAAACCTTTAGACTGCACAGCTTGTTGTAGGTTTTGACTGATCTGTTGTAAGTGCTGACGTTGGTCCTTGAAAACCAATACTTTTTTGAAAATAAACTCTGTCCAAGCTACACAAATCGGTGGTTGTGCGGTACTAAAAATTAAAGGACGCATCGCATTAATCAAATAATCGCGAATAATAGGATGACAAATTAAATAACCACCAATTGAAGCCATGGCTTTACCAAACGTACCGACTAATAGATCAATGTCATCAATCACATTGTACTGTTCAGCACAACCCAAACCTTGCTCACCACGCACACCGATGGCATGGGCCTCATCGACATACAACAGAACTTTAGAAAATTGTTTTTTAATTTGCACCAGTTCAGCTAAATCAGTTTCATCCCCATCCATACTAAAAATAGATTCAGTCACCACAATAATGCGCTCGAAGGCATCATCTTCATGATATTTTTGTAAAAGCTGCGTCAAATGTGCCAAATCATTATGACGATAACGCACGTATTTTGCGGTTGATAACCGTATGCCATCAATCATACTGGCATGAATCAACTTGTCGGCCAAAATCAGGGTTTTACTGTCAGCTAACGCAGGTAATATCCCAATATTCATGTGATAACCACTGTTAAATAACAATGCAGATCGACCATGAAACACCTGACTTAAACTTGCCTCAAGTTGTTCATATTCAGGAAAATTCCCTGTCAGCAACCGTGATGATGACGCACTCATCCAACGCTGATCATTTGGAGTTTCATCAAAAAACTGTTCACGCAATTGAAGATCAGATGCCAAGCCTAAGTAATCATTGGAAGCTAAATTCAGCATCTTTTGATGATTAATGGTGATATAACGGCCCTGCTGCCTATTGTGGGTGAATTGACGTAAATTCCCTTGCTGTTTCAGCGCATCGAGTTGTACAGCAAAATGATCGAGCAAATGTTTACTCATACTGTTTGCTCCATGTTTTGCACGACTTCAACCAATTGTTCGAGTAAAGTTTGAAGCTCAAGCTCACTAATAACGTACGGAGGCATTACATAGACCAACTTACCAAATGGACGTACCCAAATACCACGGCGAACAAATTCTTGTTGCAAAGTTTGCATATCAATATTAAAGGTCAATTCCACCACACCAATTGCCCCCAACACACGAACATCTTTGACATATTCAAGTGCTACTAAAACTGAAAGCTGTTGTTTTAAGTGCGTTTCAATACGTTGAATATTGCCTTGCCAATCTTGTGAAATCAGCAGTTGTGTACTTTTGTGGGCCACGGCACAGGCCAATGGGTTTGCCATAAACGTCGGGCCATGCATGAATACGCCTGCTTCACCCCGACTGATGGTTTCAGCCACTTTTTTGGTTGTCAAAGTCGCAGAAAGCGTCATATAGCCCCCCGTCAAACCTTTACCAATACACATAATATCGGGTTCAACACCAGCCCATTCCCACGCAAACAGCTTGCCTGTACGACCAAAACCCGTGGCAATTTCATCAAAAATAAGCAGCACTTGATATTTTTCACACAGCAGTTTGGCTTGACGCAAATATTCAGGATGATAAAAACGCATCCCACCTGCACCTTGCACAATCGGTTCAAGAATCAAAGCGGCAATATTTTCATGCTGTGTTGCTAAGGTTTTTTCCAGTTCGGCAATATCGTTCTGATTCCATTCCTCATAGAAACCAACTTGTGGTGCAGGAACAAAAATACGATTGGGTAAGCTTGAACCAAAAATTTGATGCATCCCTGTGACAGGGTCACAAACGGACATCGCATTCCAAGTATCGCCATGGTAGCCCGAACGTGGCGTGACAAAATTGGTTTTTTGAAGGCTACCCTGAGCTGACCAAAACTGCACAGCCATCTTCAAAGCCACTTCGACAGCCACAGAACCTGAATCTGCATAGAAAATTTTATCTAGACTTGGTGGCGTAATTTCAAGCAGGATTTTCCCTAAATCAATGGCCGGTTGATGGGTGAATCCACCAAACATAATATGTGACATATTATGTAATTGGTCACTGACCGCCTGATTAAGTTCTGGATGGTTATAACCGTGAATTGCACACCACCACGAAGACATGCCATCAATCAATTGCCGACCATCTTCTAATTCAATCATTACCCCTGATGCCTGTTTTACTTTAAACGTCGGCAACGGATGGGTCATTGAGGTATAAGGATGCCAAATGTGTTGTAGATCAAACTCCAGATCAGTTAATTCAGTCATCCTTTACTCCACACATACGGTTTAAACATCAATTTGGCATGATCTTAAACCTGCACGGCAAAAAAATAAATTGCGAGATAAACCAGTTATCCGTTTGTTTGTTCTATTTTCTTTAAATACTGGCAGATTTTGCAACTTATTTCTTCAGATTGAAATACAGGAAAGCCATGCGGCCCATTTATTAATTCGGTTTGTAAAAAGTTCACAGCGAAATTTCTTAATTTTCGCTCAATTTTGTAACTAACTAAGAAATCTTGCTTTGCAAATAAATGATACTGATGACCAGTATAGTTTTCTAAGATATCGACAGTATTTAACTTTTCAAGACAATTTAAACCTGCTCGAAGCACCTCTAAATTTTGTGCTTGAATCAAACTTTGTAAGCTTAAAAAATCTTGCTTTGTCGTGACTGTGCCCTGACAAACCATATAGCCAAATTTCTTTAAGGTCGAAATAGCATCTTGTTCAAAAGACTGTTTAAACTGCAAAAATGTGGGCTGATCCATAGCCATGGGCCATTCTTCATTGGCCACAAAGCATGGGTTTGAACCTAAAGTTATTAAAATTTTCTGTTCTGTATATTGTTGTTCAATTTGATCAACTAAGATTGTTGCCAATTGTCCACCCAAAGACCAACCACAAATCACATCAAAGGCTTTGGCCTTTTCAACCTGTTGTTGTAAAACCGTTTCATCCAACGCATTAAAAATATTGATGAGTTCGACGCTATGGCCCTGTTGGGTTAAAGCCTGCTGTAACGAATTGAGCAGTTGAGTTCCACCGCCCCAACCTGTGATCAGTAAAATACGTTGCTTCAATGTAAACTCGAAGATATTTGAAATTTGCAAATAGTATAAAACTTAATCCTCTGAGTTGGGCTTAACATTGAAAATACATTTGGCTTAATCACATAGATGGATATGCGGAAACCTCATACGCAATTGTTTGAAACAGAGTTTCTCTGTTCAATAATATTTCTACGAATAATCTACTGATAGCCAGTCGATGACGCGTTTTATGGATGACAAATACCTTCAGCTTTCAATGCTTTAATCGCGTTCTTTTTTCGTGCATTTAATATTATTTTCCAAGTTTCAACATTGTTTAAAAGATCTGGTTTTCACTGCATTAGTACAGCACCAACATCTACAAAATTATTCAACGATGCAACCTGCGAAATCTTGCTAGAATCAATCCATACTCGCAGTTATAAATGATGCCAATTCTATGAAAATGAAAAAAATCTGCTACCTTGGTCTTTTCGCCTTAAGTAGCTGTTTCGGCTTAAATACACTAGTACATGCTGAAAACTCACTTTTTTCTGCATCAGCACAGAAACAATGGGTGGGTAAGAAAGCACCTGCATTCAAACTACAAGACCAAAATGCCAAATGGCATGAATTAAAACAATATCAAGGCAAATGGGTGGTGTTATATTTTTACCCGAAAGACAATTCACCTGGTTGTACGCAAGAAGCCAATCAATTTAAATCACTGTATCCGCAATTTACTCAAAACAATGCCGTGGTATTGGGCGTGAGTCTAGATGACGTTGCCTCACATCAAAAATTTTCAGAAAAACTCGGCTTACCTTTTCCAATTTTAGCGGACAACAACCATAAACTGGCCGATCAATTTGGCATTACCCGTAATTTAGGCATTGTAAAAATTGCCAAGCGCGAAACATTTTTGATAGACCCACAAGGCAATATTATTTATCACTACAGCAGTGTCGATACGCAAACCCATGCCAATCAAGTCCTCACTGATATTCAAAAGTTTTCTAAAAAGTAGAAAGGCATGTGCCTTCAAACCTTATTCATTAAAAGCGGAATCAAATAAAAAAGCCTTTGAGCATGCATCTCAAAGGCTTTTCATCATTCACAGCATTTCTTTTTCAGCGCCTTCCTAAGAAGAAGACATTAAGGTCGAAACTTACATCTGAGATTGAATATAATTTTGTAAACCAATCAATTGAATTAAACGTAATTGTTTTTCCAACCAATAGGTATGATCTTCTTCGGTGTCATTCATTTGCTGACGTAACATATCACGTGTCACGTAGTCACCTTTTTCTTCACACAGCTTCACGCCTTTTGCCAATTTTTCACGCACATGATATTCAAGGGCTAAATCGGCTTTTAAACAAGTCACCACATCTGAACCTGTTTCAATATCATCGCGGTTCATATTCGGCGTGCCTTCAAGAAACAATACACGGCGAATTAAAGCATCGGCATGGGACGCTTCTTCTTGCATTTCATGGTCAATACGTTCAAATATTTTACTTAAACCCCAATCTTCATACATACGAGAATGGATTAAATATTGATCACGAGCAGCCAGTTCACCACCGATCAACATATTTAGATAATCTACAACTTCTGGATTGCCACGCATTTTCTTTACTCCATACCCTTTTCAACATTATGGACAAATTTATTGGGTATTGCAAAGTTTAAATTTTGTAAGTTTATGATTTTTATAAAATTAAATGATAAACATACGCATTTGCAGTTCAATTCAGGGTATTTTTTACATAAAAAATAAGCCTTTGCAAAATTCTAAGTCACTTTTCCTTCTCATTGAATCACATAATCATAAATCTTATTTTTTGTAACAATTCACAATGCCTCTGATTTATTCATGTTCTCGAATATTATCCCCCTTCATGCAGACACAATAAAAAATTCTTTTACCTAGACAGACTCTTTCTACACGCGCAATAGAAAATTTAGCCAAAGACAAGTCTGAGCTTTCACATTAAGATAAATTAAATTCAAGAACGACAATGGTTTAAGACATGACAATGACATCTACCCACGGCCCAATTTTAGTTACTGGTGCAACGGGCTATATTGCCAGTTGGGTCATTAAAAATTTACTCGAGCAAGGTCATACGGTGCATGCGACTGTCCGAAATTTGAATAAAAAAAATAGTTTTGCACACTTAGAAAAAATTGCGAGTGAAAGTGCAGGATCGTTACAGCTTTTCCAAGCCAATTTACTGGAACCACATTCCTTTGACCAAGCCATGCAAGGTTGTGAAATTGTCTTGCATATGGCTTCGCCTTTTGTAGTCACCAACTATAAAGATGCCATTAAAGACATTATTGAACCTGCAATTTTAGGCACAGAAAATGTCCTCAACAGTGTCAACAACACTGAATCTGTAAAGCGCGTGGTGGTCACGTCAAGTATTGCCTCGACTTATGGCGATGCGATTGATATTAAACAAACAGCCCATAATGAATTTGATGAGTCGCACTGGAATACCACCAGTTCAGAAACCCATCAGCCATATCCTTATTCAAAAGTGATGGCAGAACGCAAAGCTTGGGACATGCAAAAAGCCCAAACGCGCTGGGATTTGGTTTGTATTAACCCTGCCTTGGTACTTGGCCCATCGCTTACGCCAAACACACAATCTGGCAGTGTTGAAGTGCTACAACAATTTGCCAATGGCATGACACTGGCCGGTGTTCCGCCTATGTGGAATGGTATTGTCGATGTACGTGATGTGGCAGATGCTCACCTGCAAGCGGCCTTTAACCCAAAAGCCGAAGGTCGTTATATTATTAGTGGTGGCACCTTAAGTTTATTGGAAATGGGCAAAATTCTGCGTCAAAACTTTGGCAATAAATTTCCATTTCCACGCAACCAACTACCGAAAGCCACCTTCAAACTATTTGGCCCATTTGTCGGTTTCTCTAAATCATTTGTAGAACTGAATATGGGCTATCCGATTTATTTTAATGCGACTAAAAGTCAGCAAGAACTGAGCATACATTATCGTAATATTGAAAATAGCTTAGTCGAACATTTTCAACAATTGCTCGACGATGGTGTAGTAAAAAAATATATTCCTTAAGCGCAATAAAAAAGCCCCGCGTTTGATCAAACACGGGGCTTTTTTAAGTGTAAAAATTAATACTGTTGCATAAATTCTAAAAACTCAGCTTCGGTCATCACACGTACACCTAATTTTTCGGCTTTTTCTAGCTTAGAACCGGCCTTTTCACCTGCAACCACGCATTTGGTTTTACTTGATACACTCCCGCTGACACGTGCACCCAAAGCCTGCAACATTTGT
The DNA here is from genome assembly GCF_001707755.1 of Acinetobacter celticus. GTDB lineage: Bacteria > Pseudomonadota > Gammaproteobacteria > Pseudomonadales > Moraxellaceae > Acinetobacter > Acinetobacter celticus. Next base: position 30,888 of record NZ_MBDL01000014.1, read on the forward strand.
GTGGCATCGTCTCGGCCCATGGTACTTAATGTGCCTGTAATCACCCAACTTTCACCATTCAATGGCTGACGTGTTGGTGCGGTTGGTATATCCCAATGAATACCTGCTGCCAATAAACGATCAACCACTTCTAAATTATGCGGTGCTTTAAAAAAGTCGATAATCCATTCTGCGGTAATTTCACCCACATCGGGTGTTTTCTTCAAGGCTTCGATATCGGCATTGCGTAGCGCATCAAACGTTTGGAACGTATTGGCCAACATCCGTGCAGTGGTTTCGCCCACACCACGAATACCTAAGGCGTAAATAAATGAGGCTAAAGTGGTTTTTTTACTGTTTTCAATCGAATCAATTAAATTTTGAACCGATTTTTCACCCATCTTTTCAATGGTCAATAACTGTTCACGATGTTCGTGCAGGCTATAAATATCAGCCACATCTTTAAGCAAGTCCAAATGCAACAATGATTCCGCCCAACGATCGCCCAAACCCTCAATGTCCATGGCTTTACGGGAAACAAAGTGACGAATTGCTTCAATACGTTGCGCAGCGCAGTACAAGCCACCTGAACAGCGTGCCAAGGCCTCACCTTCAGGCATGACCACGGGAGATTCGCACACTGGACAAGTTTCAGGTAAATGAACTTCTACCGTATTATCAGGGCGGAATTCTGGCCAAACCTTTTCAACTTTGGGAATCACATCACCGCTACGGTAAACGCTGACTGTATCGCCAACACGCACATCTAAACGGTGAATTTCACCAATATTATGTAGCGTCACATTCGACACCGTTACCCCACCAACCGCCACAGGATTTAAACGTGCCACGGGGGTTAACGTTCCTGTACGACCCACTTGCCAATCAATATGATCAACTGTGGTTAACGCTGCGACGGCAGGAAATTTATAAGCTGTGGCCCAACGTGGTTCACGGCTTAAAAAACCCAACGTTTGTTGTTGTTTTAAGTCGTTGACCTTAATGACCATGCCATCAATTTCAACGCTTAAATTTGGACGTTCTAGATTAATTTGTTCATAGGCTTTTTGCACATCTTGAATATTGTCGCAAACAAAATGACGTTCACCGACTGCAAAACCAAATTGTGTTAGCCATTCTAGACTTGCAGACATGGTACTTTGACCATGATTTGGCTCACATTGTGCAATGCCATAAGCATAGAAAGCCAAAGGACGCGATGCAGCAATACTTGGATCAAGCTGACGCAAACTACCAGCAGCGGCATTCCGTGGGTTGGCAAAAGTCTTTTCGCCTTTGGCTTCATTTTCGGCATTTAATTTTTCGAAGCCTGCTTTTGGCATTAAAACTTCGCCACGCACTTCTAACAACTCAGGAATCGCTGTTGTTTCTGAGCTTAAAACTTTGGGCAAATTACGGATCGTTTTGACATTTTCAGTAATCACTTCGCCCGTTTCACCATCACCACGGGTAACCCCACGGACTAAAACACCTTGTTCATACCACAGTGAAATCGCCAAACCATCAAATTTTAATTCAACATCATATTCAACTTTTTGATTCGGTAATCGCTCTTCTGCACGGCGGGCAAAGGCATATAAATCTTCTTGGTTAAAGACATTACCCAAAGACAACATGGGCACAACATGGGTAATATTTTCAAATTTGGATAACGCTTTCCCCCCCACTTTGTGGGTTGGGGTATCAGGTTGGACTAAATTTGGGTGTTGTTCTTCTAAGGCTTTTAACTGGTGAAATAATTGATCATATTCACTGTCTGCAATAGTTGGCTGATCCATCACATAGTAAGCATGATTATGCTTGGCCAGAATCTGAATCAGTTGGCGCATTTGCGCAACAACAGTGTTTTGCTGTGTCATAGTTTCACCATAAAAAAGGGCGGTAAATTTGCCGCCCTTAACATCTCTATATCTTCAACTATTATAAAAATCTGCTGAAGCAGTTACAACCCTAAGCTTCTGCGGCAGCTTGACCTGGACGATAATCAATCGCCTGATGACGCCAATGTTCACGTAGTTGCTGAGTAAATTCCTGATTATTTTGATCGTATACAGTACCTTCAATTTCACGTGCAATTAAACGTGAAATACTGTCCATGGTATCAAATGCAATTTGCACATCGCTATGAGGTAAAGCCAAGAAAAAGGCCAAACCTTTCACTTGTTCAGTTGACAAGGTTTCAAGGTCAAAACCTGCTGCAGCGCCGTCATTGCTAATTTGTAAAACAGAAAACAATAATTTACCGTCTTCACTATAACGATGAAAACACGCCATTTCGCCGAAGCGCAGACCATATTTAAGCAATACTTTTAAGGCTTTTTCACCCGAAAGTGCACGGCTATCTGCGTATAAATTTAAGGCCACATAGGTTTCAGCTGTCGCTAAAGCACTTTCATCATCAACCAGTTTTTGTTCATGAAGATGTGCATCTAAAATATTGCTTTCATCTTCAAACTCAGTAATTTCAGCTTTTTCAATTTGATTCAAACTCAGTTCTTGAACAACTTTTTCTTCTGTATTTTTTGAAGCTTTTACTACAGGCTCACCAATATCAGTTGTACTCTGTTCAGGTACAACCACATTTTGTTCAGTTGTCGATGCAGCCTGAAGATTTTCTGCATCTTTCTCAGCAGATGTGTCTGCGACTTGATTCGAAACTGCATCAGTCATTACTGGCGCTTCATTCACTTCAGATGTTGTGGCTTTAAGCGCAACATCATCTTCAACTGAAATATTTTCCCCTAAGGTCGGTTCAACGCGCGTCTGCTCAGACGAATCTTGTGCATTCAACTGATTACGGACATGGCGCGGAATAACCGGTTGCAGACTGTCAGGGTCTATATGCAGGTCTGCCTCCAGTGAAGGCGTTGCATCTGCCGGTTTTTTAAAAAATAGTCTTATGCCCAATAGCATAATGATGACTGCAACAACAATCCCAACGATTGTAGTGATTTCCATGTTATGACTCCGCAACTAAACCGTATTCTTTTGCCTGTTCTAAATTCACAGTCACTAATTTTGAAGTTCCCGGTTCTGGCATGGTCACACCCAGTAGGTCTGTTGCCATGGTCATCGCCAGTTTATTATGTGTAATGTAAATGAATTGAACCTGTTCAGACAGCTCTTTTACCAAATTACAAAATCTTCCTACATTTGCATCGTCTAAAGGTGCATCGACTTCATCCAATACACAAAATGGTGCAGGGTTTAATCTAAAAATTGCAAAGACCAATGCCAATGCGGTCAGCGCTTTTTCACCACCAGACAGCAACGCCAAAGAACTATTACGTTTACCCGGTGGTCTTGCCATCAGTTTTACACCCGATTGCCAACCATCTTCAAGGCTTAAACTCGCTTCCCCACCATTAAATACTTTAGGAAACAGTTCTTGCAGTTCAGTATTGACCTGATCAAAGGTACTCATAAACAGTTTACGGGTTTCCTGATCAATACTTTTCATTGCCGATTGTAGCTGATCGACTGTTTTTTCAAGGTCTTGCATTTGATGACTGAGTTCTTCATAGCGTTTTGATACATCTTCATACTCTTCAGATGCCACCAAATTGACCGCACCTAGTTTATCAAACTGTTGCTGTGCTTTTTCTAACTGTTGCTGATGCGATGCAATATCAATACGCAAGCCCTGCAACATCTCACAGTTCATTTCTTTCAGCTGATCACTATAGTGCTGTAAGTCTGACTTGGCTGCTTGCCAAGCCAAGCGTTTTTCTTCTAACGCTGTACGCAGTTTTTCATCCTGTTGCTGATGACTTTGGCGCTGTTCTGTTAATGTTTTTTGCTTGCTCTGAACACTATTTAATTCCAGTTGCCACTCTGTCCACTTTTTCTGCAATTTTTCAGTCGTTTCTGACTGCTCTGCATGTTGCGACTGCAAACTGGGTAATTCTAACTGAACAGGGTCAATATATTTTTTCGCCTGATCCATTTGCCCAACAATTTGTTGCTGTTGCGCTTTTAAGAAAATACCGTCTTTTTCTAACAATTCAATTTGTTGCTGTGCTTGTAAAGCCTGACGACGGGTAATTTCGAGCTCTTGTTGCGCACGTTGTATTTGTTGCTGCGAATCATCCAACTGCCCTGTCAATTCTTCGACTTGAAATTGTAAGGTTTTATAATTTGGTAAGGCTTGCTCTAGCTTCATAGTCAACGCATGCAGATCAATTTCTAAATCATCTTTCTGCATAGCATCTTCTTCAAGCTGTGCATCTACCTGCATCAACTGGTCATTTAACTGCTGTTTTTGCACAGCAAAGGCCTGCGTAGCACTTTGTACTTTGGCAATACTGACATCGGCTTGTTGCAAATCTTTCTGAAGGTTTTTAAGTACATCCAATGTTGCTTGTACAGTCGCCTGCAAGGTTTGAACTTGCCCTTGCAATTCAGGCAAAATACTTTCGGCTTGTGCCAACAACGTTTGCTTTTCTCGCAATAAGGGTTCTATTTCATCTAAACGTATGCGATGACTGAGTGCGCCCTGACCTGCTTGACTGTCTTCGTCATAGTCCAGAGCAATGACCCAATCTGCGCCAACATGGTAGCCATCTAAGGTTAAAATAGACTGGCCCACTTGCATCTGCGTTTGATGTTGCAAAGCTTCATTTAAACTGGTCGCAACAGCAGTTTGATACCAAAGCGAATATGCAGGTGTAAGCACCCAATCTGCCAAACAAACCAAGCCCTGAAGTGCAATGGTCGGTATGGATTGATTGTTTTTAAGCTGTCGCGCCACGCCCTCTTGAAAATGTGTTGCCTCATCCAATACTTGTGCACTCAGCCATTTCGCCAAAAACTTTTCAATCAGTGATGCATGGACTTTGCCTTGCGCTGACAATTGCAGCACTTGCATCAAACGTACTGAATTGTCTTGCGATTTTGGACTAACTTTAATCAACAATTGATTTAAGTTTTTCTGTTCAGATTGCAGAATGTGTATTTCTGCTTTCAGCGCTTGAATCGCTGTTTTTTGCTGTGCATGTTGCTCGGTCAATTGATCTTGTTGCTGTTTCAATGCAACAACGGTCTGCTCTTTTTCAACAATTTGACTGCTCAATTGCTGTTTTTGTTGCTCAAACTGTTCCAGTTCATCCAATTGTGCATGATTTTGAATTTGTGAGGACTGCTGCTTGATGGTGTCTTTTTGCAGTTCTAAACGACTGATGTTTTTACTCAGTTGCTCACTGTGTGCCAACATCTGCATTTTTTGCTGTTGCTGTTTTTCAACTTGCGTTTTGACTTGTTCAAACTGTTGCAAAACACTGGACTGTTGTGCTTTTAAATGGGTAAAGCTTTGGCTGAATTCCTGACTTTGGCTTTCTTGGTGTTTCAGCTGATGGTTCTGCTCATCCTGCTGGTTTTGTAGAGTTTCCAACTGGAGTTCAATTAACTGTAACCGCTCTTTGGTGTGTGCTTTCTGTTGTTGTAACTGCACCAAACTTTCAGAATTTTGCGTAAATAATGACTGTTTCTGTTCTAGCGTCATTTTGAGTTCTGACAGTTTCTTTTCTGCTAACTGCCATTCATTTTGCAAGGGCGTAGACTGTTGAATCAAGCGTTGAAACAACTCACTGGTCGACGTTAAATCATGTTCCACCGTATTTAACTCTGAACGAACCAATTTAAAGGTTTCGCTCAAGGCATTCATTTGTAGCGTATATTCTTGTTGTAAACGGCTACTTTGCTCACATTGAAAAGACAAAACTTCGACTTTAATGGTTCTAATTTGCGTTTCGAGAGTTTTATATTGCACCGCAGTTTCAGATTGACGCTTTAAGGTTTTTAACTGAGATTTAAGCTCAGACGCAATATCTTCTAAACGCGATAAATTTTGTGTGGTGTGTTCCAAATGTAAATTAGTTTCACGACGACGCGCCTGATAACGCGAAACTCCTGCCGCTTCTTCAATAAACACCCGCATTTCTTCGGGCTTGGCATCGACCAAACGGTTAATCATGCCTTGTTCAATAATTGAATACGAACGCGGGCCTAAACCTGTGCCTAAGAAAATATCGGTAATATCACGACGACGACATTTGGTGCCATTTAAAAAATATTCAGATTTACCATCTCGGTTGACCTGACGACGCACTGCCAATTCGCTATAGGCATTATATGCACCACCCAATTTACCGTAGGTATTATCAAAACGCAGTTCTACACTGGCCATGCCTACAGGTTTACGCTTTGCCGTTCCTGTAAAAATAACATCCTGCATACTCCCACCACGCAATTGGCGTGCGCTAGATTCGCCCATCACCCAACGAATAGCATCAATGACATTGGATTTACCACAACCATTGGGGCCAACCACAGCAGTTCGGTTTTTTTTAAATTGTAAAGTCGTACTGTCGGCAAAAGATTTAAAGCCAGAAAGTTTTAAGCTACTTAAACGCATAATGTCCTAATTAACGCCGTGAGCGTCTAGCCCATGCGAGTTCAATTTGTTTCATCCGTGTTAGCGATTCCAACACAAGGTTGCGCAAGTGTCGACAAAAATCTTCCATAAATAAAGTGGCTTGTTGTGACTTTCTGATTAAAACTGCATCAGTTACCAACTTAAAAAGGTCAAATGATTCCTGTAACTCTCGACGTGAAATATTCAAGGTTAAAAAATAGCTACGGCGCAGTGATGGAAGTAGCTCCTGATAATACCGCATCAAGTAAGGGTTCCCCACCATTTCATGCTGACGTGCCATACTTTGAAAGATGAAATCATAAAATTTTTCGGTATTGCCTTGACGGGTTTCTACATCTAATTGTTCTAATAAGAGCTGAATGCGTTCTGCTTCATGACTACGCCACGTTTCTGCCATACGATGTACGATTTGCCCTAACAATAACGAAGCCATATCAAACAACGAACGCACTTGTAATGCCGACATTTCAGAAACAATAGCACCCCGTCTTGGAAAAATTTCAATCAGTTGCGTGCGTTCTAAAATTAATAATGCCTCACGTACAGAACCACGACTGACGTCTAACTCGGACGCAATGCGTAGTTCTTGAATACGTTCGCCTTCAACCAACTCACCACGAATAATTTGTTCGCTGATATGTTTGGCGATTTGTTCTGACAAACTGTCGGCTTCTGGATGTTGCATACTGTTCCCGTCTTGTTTTTATTGATGCAAAAATAGATTTCTCTGAATCTTTTTTTATTTAAACGGTTTTTAACAGATTTAAATATGACATTGTCTAACAATCTTATGTCTAGAAAGCCAATTGTCAGACAATAAATGCATTAAGCCAAGCCGAATTGACTCAGCCCCTGATAAATAAAATAACTGCCCACGACAGTAAGCAAACCCGAAAAACATTTTTTCAACATCACTGGTGACAGTAGATGTGCAACTTTTGCACCGAATTTGGCGGTAATAAAACTCATAATACTAATCCCCAAAAAAGCATAAACATGAATATAGCCAATGGTATTAGGCGCAGAAACATCGGCCTGTTGACCAAACCACATAAAGCCAAAAGCTCCTGAAATCGCAATGGGTAAGCCACAAGCTGCTGAAGTTGCTACCGCTTTTTGCATGATCACCCCATGCTTATTCAAATAAGGGACTGTCAAACTTCCACCACCAATACCAAAAATAGCAGAGGCAATACCAATACCACCGCCTGAGGCCAGTTGCATAGACCTTGAAGGTAAATGATGATTCGGGTTCACTGGAACGTTAGCTCCCCTAAACATTTTAAATGCCACCCAAATGGCAAAAAAGCCAATTAATAATTGTAAGCCTTGTCCAGAAAGATAGTCTGCTATACCCGCACCCAAAAATGCCCCCAAAACCAGACCCGGTGCTAAATTACGAAATACATTCCACAGCACTGCACCCTTTTTATGATGTGCGCTCACAGAACTGATTGAGGTGACAATAATGGTGGCCAAGGACGTACCCAGTGCCATATGCATAATAATGGATGGGTCATAATGCATTTGGGTAAAGACAATGTATAAAATTGGGACAATTATTAACCCACCACCTACCCCAAATAGGCCTGCAGTAAAACCAGCAATTGCGCCGATCATCAAATATATGATTAACTCCATCAACATTCTTCCACATTTCTCAGATTCAAATGGATTTAGAGACACGATTGCTACAGCAGATCCTCAGTCAAGCCAATCAGCTTCCTGAAGTATTACTTTTAAAACCCGTTACGGCATCAACAAACGATGACGTACGTGAGATTGCGCTTAAAGGTGTACAACAAGTCCTTGTGACTAGCGTTCGACAAACTCAGGGACGTGGACAACGCCAGCGCCCGTGGGTTTCACCAGAAGGGAATATCTATTTAAGCACATTGCTGAATACGCGAACAACTATTGACGGTCGTTTAGCGTTGGAAATTGCGTTAAATATCCTACAAATGCCAAGCCTGCAACAGCTAGATTTACAAGTAAAATGGCCCAATGATTTGTATAGTACACAAGGAAAATGGGGGGGCATTTTAATTGAACCCTTGAATGCTCATCAGGTGGTCGTTGGGGTTGGACTTAATGTGTTGCCGTTGCCCAAAGAAGGAATGGATCAAGCCGTTACCTCACTGACCGAACTCGGCCTACATCACTTTGACCGTATTCAACTGACTGCCGAATTGTACTTGGCTATTCAGCAAGCCGGAGAATGGTTTAATCATGACAGTTGTAATTTAGCGGCACGTTTCAATCATTATGCGGCCTTTAAAAATGAAGCTGTTGAGCTTGAACACCATCAAGGTGTAAGCCAAGGCACTTTCTTAGGAATCCGTAATGATGGCTCTATTGAAATTTCGACTGCACAAGGTGTAGAAAATTTCTTTCAAGGTCGTTTACGTCGCGTAGCTCACCCCATCAAGAGCAGTAAGCCATGAAAAAACTCTGGTTAGATGTCGGAAATACGCGCCTGAAATACTGGATTACAGAAAATAATCAAATTATTGATCATGATGCTGAACTACATTTACAGTCACCTGCCGAGCTATTATTAGGCTTAATTCAGCACTTTAAAGGCTTAGGCTTACATGCGGTTGGTGTCTCTTCCGTACAAGATAAAAAGAACAATGATCGTATTCAGAAAATTTTAAAATTTTTACAAATTCCTGTGGTGTTTGCCAAAGTACATGCAGAATTCGCAGGCTTACGCTGTGCCTATACAGACACCAGTAAATTCGGGATTGATCGTTGGTTACAAATGCTGGCCGTTGTTAATGATCCCCAACAGAAATATTGTGTGATTAGTTGTGGTACGGCACTCACCATTGACTTAACCAATGGACTAGAGCATTTGGGTGGCTATATTTTGCCTAATTTGTATTTACAGCGCGATTCACTGATTCAAAACACCAAGGGGATTAAAATCGCTGATGCCTCATTTGATGAATTAAGCCCAGGGAAAAACACCATTGATGCGGTGCATCACGGTATCTTGCTCAGTCTGTTAAGTACTATTGAAAAAGTATTGGATAAATATCCAAGCAAGCTTATTTTAACGGGTGGTGATGCACAATTATTTGCCAAATTTCTAACGCCTTATCAGCCAGAAATTGAGCCAGATTTATTGCTTAAAGGCTTACAGGTCTATATTGATTCATATGCTAAAACACAAGAAATTAAGATAGATTAATTGAATGTTTGGTCTGTTCGTTTAGTCATATAATTTTTTTGCGACGAGTTAATTTTATGTATGCTGTTCCCTTTTTATGCATTGAGTAAAGGCTTCATTAGCTCCCAAATTTCTTGAAATTGGTCATAGCCATGTTCCTGCAGAAAATGCCCAGCCTGTTTAATTTCATAAGTTTGTGCATTTAAAAAATGCCCGAGCTGTAAAGATAAAGGCGGTGGCACAATTGGATCATTAGACGAAAATAGGCTTAACGCTAAAGGCATATGCCGTTGCAGCACAGCACTGTCCAATTTTGCTTGTTGAACAAATTCATTTAGTTCTAGTGTACTGTTTAATGGTGCTTTAAAACCCGCAACAAAAATTCCCGCTTTAATATTTCCTCCAGTGGTTTTAAAGCGTGCAGTTAAATAATGCAATACCGCCAAACAGCCTAAATCATGCGCAACAATAATTGTGTTTTCATCCAAATTTGGAATTTGTACCGATAGAAATTTTTGCCAATTTTCAAAATTGGGCTGATTCGATTCAGCCAGCATGACCCGCTTCGACTGATGTCCTGCCAACTGTAATTTACGGCCAAGCCATGGGAACCAATGAGCATTGGGTGATGCTTGATAACCGTGAACAATATAAATTTTCTTTTGCTCAGCACTATTCATTTCGAGTTATTTCTTATTTTTTCTGACTGAATTACACAATAGCACAGCAGATTCAGATGTCACCCCTCTAATGATTTTGAATCCTTCATCTAAGCAATACAATATTTCAGATGTAAAAAAAGGCGTAATGAACGCCTTCTTCTACTGATTACCGATATGATTATTTTTGGTCTTTACCGCCAAATAGTGGCCCCATACCGCCACCACCACCAAACTGTTTCTGCATTCCGCTTAATGATTTCATCATTTTTGCCATACCCGATGGATTCGCAAATTTTTTCATCATTTTTGCCATCTGTGCATGTTGTTTAATCAGTTTATTGACTTCAACCACATCCATCCCACAACCCGCTGCAATACGCTTTTTACGGCTCGGGTTCATCAAATCTGGGTTACGGCGTTCTTTGATGGTCATCGATTGAATAATCGCTTCCATCTTTTTCACTTGTTTTTCTGGGTTGGCTTGGGCAAGTGCATCTTGAATACCTGCGCCACTCATGCCAGGCAACTTGTCTAAGAAGCCCATCATCCCGCCCATTTTATTCATTTGATCAAATTGCATCAGCATATCTTCAAAGTTGAAGTTGCCTCCTTTTTGCAATTTTTTCGCCATTTTTTCGGCTTTTTCTTTGTCGACTTTGCGCTCAAGCTCTTCGACCAAAGAAAGTACGTCACCCATACCCAAAATACGTTGTGCAACACGTTCAGGATGGAATGGTTCTAAGGCATCAAGCTTTTCGCCCATACCCAAGAATTTAATTGGCTTACCGGTAATTGCACGAACTGAAAGTGCCGCACCACCGCGCGCATCACCATCTGTTTTGGTTAAAATTACACCCGTTAAAGGCAAAGCATCATTAAAGGCTTTAGCTGTATTAGCCGCATCCTGACCTGTCATGGCATCAACCACAAACAAGGTTTCGGTTGGCTTAATCGTCGCGTGAAGCTCTTTAATTTCGTCCATCATGTCTTCATCGACATGTAAACGACCTGCGGTATCGACAATTAGAACATCAGCAAACTGAATTTTTGCCTGTTCAATTGCACGCGTCACAATATTAATTGGCTTTTCATCTGCGTTAGATTCTAAGAAAATCGCGCCGACTTCGCCTGCAACTGTTTGGAGCTGTTTAATGGCTGCTGGACGGTAAACGTCGGCAGACACCATCGCCACTTTCTTCTTTTGGCGTTCTTGCAAAAAGCGCGCAAGTTTGGCTGCAGTCGTGGTTTTACCCGCACCCTGTAAACCTGCCAGTAAAATAATTACAGGTGGTTTGGCTGCAAGGTCAAGGCTTTCATTGGCCTCGCCCATCATTTTGGTTAATTCGTCATGAACAATTTTAACGAATGCTTGGCCGGGTGATAACTGAGTCATCACTTCTTGGCCCAATGCCTCTTCCTTAACTTTCGCGATAAACTCACGAGTTACAGGTAACGCCACATCGGCTTCAAGAAGTGCCATACGTACTTCACGTAACGTATCTTTAATATTGTCTTCGGTTAGCTGCCCTGAGCCAGTAACATTTCTTAAACTCTGCGTGAGTCGTTCTGTTAAGGTATCAAACATTGCAAAATCCGCTTAAAATGGTTGTTGCAAAAAAATCTTTCTTAAAATAGAAAATTTATGCATAGAATGCTATAGGATACTGTAGTTCGCATCGAATTTACATCTATGAATTTTCATCATCCTGAAAAAGGTTTGACATGATTAGCCTGCCCTTGGTTTACACAATCTTAGCATTAATTGCATATACCACCTCTTTTTGGTATTTATTCATGCATTTAATGTCGAAACGTGTACCGAATCACTGGTTTGTTGGTGTAATTTTAAGTTTGGGTCTGCTGTTACATGCAGGCGTACTATATAACGATATGTTGACACCTATAGGGGTGAATTATAATGTTTTTAACATTATGTCCTTCACCTCTTCATTAATGCTGTTGCTGAGTATTTTATTTAGTACTTATCGGCCAGTATTGCCCTTGGCCTTAATTGGTATTCCTGTGGCAGCAACAGGGCTTATTTTGGGTTTTGTATTTAGTAAGCATGATTTATTTATTGCACAAAACTCGTTCGGTCTAGATATTCACATTATTCTGTCTTTGTCTGCCTATGCTGTACTATTAATGGCAACCATTCATGCCGTATTGCTTTGGTTCCAAGACCGCGAATTAAAAAATAAACAAAAACGACGGGTTTGGGTCAACTTATTACCCTCCTTTCAAGTCATGGAATCCTTGCTATTTGATATGCTGATTGCAGGCTTTGCGTTGCTTACCCTAGCGCTTGGTTTTGGCTTCTTCACCATTGATAATTTCTTTGGACAGCATTTAGCGCATAAAACTGCTTTTAGTATTATTTCTTGGTTTATCTATGGTTCATTGCTAATTGGCCATTATAAATTTGGCTGGCGCGGTCAAAAAGCCATTCGCTTTACCATTACTGGCTTCTTCTTATTGGCAGTAGGTTTTATTGGTTCTAAATTTGTGTTGGAAATGATTTTAAGTCGCTAAGGTGAAAGCCATGACTATAGAAAAAGTTTGCCCTGTTATTCTAAGAACAAATACCTTAAAACAAATTGAAATTTTAGTTTTTCAACACCCCGTTGCCGGTATTCAAATAGTCAAAGGCACTTTGGAAATGCAAGAGCCTATTTTAGATGCCGCAATTCGAGAGCTCTTTGAAGAATCAGGTATTAGTCGAAAAATTGAACATTGCACTTATATTGGTCATAGTCAGATTGCATCCATTTCATGGCATTTTATTGCCGTCAATATTCAGGACTTAAATTTAGCTGAGCAATGGCAATATCAAACTTTAGATGATTATGGCCATGTGTTCAGTTTTTTCTGGTTGCCTGTGCCACGTTTACTTGCATTAGAGCAGGACCAAATTCATCCCAAATATCTGGATGCAATACGCTACATTATGAACAACATCTAATACGTCCCTCTGTTTAAAGTTGTTCTATCAATGAAATTTCGTTTTGCTTACAACCAATGTACTCAATTGAATCTCTATGGACTGTATTCTTGATGAGGTATCTTGTTGAATCAAAAAAGTGAATTTCTTCAAACTGGACAAGCTGTTTAAAAATGCGTATAACACCGTTTTCCACCTCAGTGACGACAAGCTTTGAAACTAATACTTGCACCCATGGAAGGCTTAACTGATCCCATCATGCGCGATGTCCTTACATCTGTGGGAAGCTTCGACTGGTGTGTAACAGAGTTCATTCGTGTCACAGATTCAGTGCTCCCCGATCATGTTTATCATAGCTATTGCCCTGAACTAAAAAATGACGGTAAAACCTTAGCGGGTACACCTGTGCATGTGCAATTTTTGGGAAATAATCCTGAAATGCTGGCAGCCAATGCTATTCGCGTAGCTGAATTGGGTGCGCCTGCTATAGATATGAATTTTGGTTGTCCTGCCAAAACGGTCAATCGACATCGTGGGGGTTCGGTTTTACTGGATGAACCTGAAGTGGTTTATGAATTGGTCAAAGCCGTCCGTGACGCAGTCCCTGCACATATTCCTGTATCGGCTAAAATGCGCTTAGGTTATATGGACCGCAATTTTACCTTAGAAAATGCCCATGCTATTGAAGATGCAGGTGCCTCTTGGGTGACTGTACATGCACGAACCAAAGCCGAGGGTTATACCCCACCTGCCTTTTGGGATCAATTACGCCCCATTCGTGAAGCCTTAAAAATTAATGTTATTGCCAATGGTGAAATTTGGAACAATACTGATGCCAAACAATGTCAAATGGAATCTGGGTGTGACGATTTAATGATTGGTCGCGCCGCTGTGACGACCCCTGATATTACCCAATGCATTCGTCAAAATACCAGTGAAGCGCTTATTACTTGGAATGAACTTATTCAATTACAAGTTCGGTTTTTAAGTGGCCCATATAAAAAAGAAATTAATATGGTAGGACGTTATAAACAGTGGTTAGGCATGATGTCTAAGCATTATCCTGAAGCGAAAGCGCTGTGGGATGAAGTCAAAAAAGTCAAAGCGTTAGATGAAATTACACAGAAATTAACATGCTATTAATCAATAGATTACTCAAACAAGATAAAAGCCCATGATTGGGCTTTTTTTATTCAATTGATCATCTGAAGTTTAAATTTTAAAAGCTATTTGACCTGTCATAACAGCCCATCTACAGCTCATTTTGTGTCGGCATATTTTTTTGTTTTAAATATTGCACATGCGCCCGATCAGTTTTCCATGACTTTTCCAAAACCTCCTTTTCTATACGCAATTGAATACGCTTTAGCTTCATGGCTGGAATGACTTCTTCTTGAAAGCTTTTCACATAGTCCACCCATGCTTTACCCTGAAGAACATTTTCCGGCATTGCCGTTTTAAATTCACTTTCAGGTAAAAACATAATGACTGAATGCATATACTGCGGTTCTAAAATATCAGACAACACATCTTCTAATACTTTCATATGCTTATAATTTTGATGCAGTGGATTCTGAAATTTATAACTTCTTTTATAGATTTTTTGTGTCCAATTTTTTTGCCGTTCGCCACCAAAAATCCACCCCTTATAATTTTTAGTTTCAATCACGAAAATACCGTAAGGGCTCAATAAAATATGATCAATTTGCGTCGTTCCTTCGGGTTCTGTCGGTAATGTGCAATTATTTAACATCACATATTGTTCACCTAAAAATACACTGGCTTGTTTAGAAACAACCCATTCACCAAACTTCCCTTTAAATAAACTCGACTTAAAAAATGTAATTAAAGCAAACAACACCATGAATAAAATCATGGGCCAAAACAATTGAGAAAACATTCCTGCAAACACAATCCACCCCTTAAGCTATTTTTATAATCAGGAAGAATCCTATCTTCAAATTAACGATTTTCTATTTTTAAAAGAATATCTTTATTTTCTAGCCCACCCGCAAAACCAACCAATTTGCCATTGGCTCCCACCACACGGTGACACGGCGTAATAATTGAAATAGGGTTTTTTCCATTGGCCGCACCGACAGCACGAACAGCTTTGACATTACCAATTTGCTCGGCAATTTGTTTATAGCTACGCGTTTCACCAAAAGGAATGGTTAATAAAGCCTGCCAGACTTTGTGTTGAAATTCAGTCCCTTCAAAATCAAGAGGTAAATCAAAAATCTGGCGTTGCCCTTGAAAGTATTCGTTCAGTTGTTTGACCGTTTCTTGCAAGATCGGATGTTGCAAATCTTCTGACAATTCAGCAATCTTCACCCGATTAGGATTTTCATTTTCCCACAATACAGCCACTAAAGCGTGATGATTAGCAACCAGTTTAAGTCGCCCCACTGGAGATTCTAAATAGAGATAAGATAGCTTCATGGTCATTTTAAAATGAGGGTTGATGGCCTATTATGACGATGAAAGTTTCATCAAAACAAGACCTGAAACAATTAAAACTGCAGCCAACATTCGCATTGCTGTTGCAGGCTCACCTAAAATAAAAATACCCACCAAGAACGAGCCAACTGCACCAATGCCTGTCCAAATGGTATAAGCCGTGCCTAAAGGAAGTGTGCGCATCGCATAGGCCAATAAGCCAAAGCTCAGAACCATAAAAAATATGGTAATAAGACTTGGGGTCAGTTTACTGAAGCCATCTGAAAGCTTCATAGAATATGCCCAAACAATTTCAAAAATACCTGCTAAAACCAGAACAATCCAAGCCATGATGTTTTCCTCTATGCTGTTTAGAGTCAGGCCGTCCTGACGTTTTTCTTGACTCAAGCCGAAATAGCGTGCACCAAGGGAGGTCGTTCCCTCTTTTGAAGAGATGAATTATACCTAATTTTGCTGTCTTTTTAATGTAAACGATAAAAATCAGCTGTTCTTCAGTATACCTTTGCACCAATATTGATCAAAAAAAGCCACTGGCGTACCAATGGCTTTTTACGTGGTTTAAGCCTAATTTTTAGTTCATTTCGACGTTAAAACTTAATACGAAGACCCGCACCATAGACCCAACCTTGTTCAGATGAAGATGCCGATTGCCAAGTCGTCTCATCCTGACCTTTTGAGTATTCATAAGCAATATCAAGATAAGGCATGACTTTTTTATTGATCTCATAGCGCGTTTCTAAACCAAAGGACGCATGACCCAATCCTGCCTTTTGCGCATATTTCGAATCATCATTCACCACCACATCCATTTCAAGATAAGGCTTTAGAATGAGCTTTTGCGTCACTAATACATCGCGCTCTGTTTCTAAACTCAGCGCCACATAATCATCTTGTCCCAAATACAAATAGGCATCTGTTTCAAAAAAATATTGTGCCATTCCATGTAGCCCAAACACTGCATCCAGTTGTTCTTCAGTGTCGTTTTGCCCTTGCGCTAATGCGGTTTTTTCATAGCGATAACGCAGACCTGCCTGCGCATCCCAAAAGTCTGAAATATTGCGACTATATAATGCCTTAACATCATATTCGGCATCTGCCGACTCTGACTTGTTAATATGCGCTTTAATGAAAATCTTGTTTTCATCCGTGCCTATTCGGGTCTCAAGTTTTGACTTTAATGCGCCCGTTCCATGCTCATCGAACAACCATTTATTGTCCAATGTGGTCATGCTATAAACCTGTGCACCATGTTCTTTACGATGATCATGCGGATGATTTAAAACGGGCGACATAACTGTAGATGGCTGTTCAAGCTGAGAAATTGAATGCGTCATTGGCTTCAGTGTTTGTGTTGCAGATGACA
This sequence comes from Acinetobacter celticus, assembly GCF_001707755.1. Lineage (GTDB taxonomy): Bacteria > Pseudomonadota > Gammaproteobacteria > Pseudomonadales > Moraxellaceae > Acinetobacter > Acinetobacter celticus. Next base: position 47,922 of record NZ_MBDL01000014.1, read on the forward strand.
CAGTTTCTTGTACACCATTCATGGATGCATCAGCAGATGCAGCCATCCTATGATGCCCTTCATGCGCCATGACCAACGTACTGGCAAGAAATACTGAACTGGCCAATACCGATTGAGAAAAATGCTTAATGATGTGCATGCTTATCTCCTTTGAATTCAACCACTTTACAAGGAGCGACTGAGCCATTTTTGTTCATCTGCACCTGTTGCTGAGTCGAGTGCACGTCACAGTTTTGTGTCATTTTTTGATGGGTAGATTCTGTTGGCTTGCTCTGAGTTTTCTTTGACCCTGCTTGCATGTCTGTATGCTGATGTGTCATAGCACTCATGTCATGGTGCATGGCATGATTCATATGCTCTGATGCAGTAGAGGTGTTCGAATTGGCCCAAGCAGATGCAGAAAATAAAACAGCGCCGAGCACCACGATTGGAGAGAAAATTTTAATGGTGCGCATGTGCATCTCCTTTCACTATTGCTTTATTTTCAGTTTGGGTTTGGGTATTTTTTGTAGATTGAATTGCAGTTGTTGACACTTTTTCATCAGTCACATTGGCCACAATCAGCTTATTCATCATCCCTGAGCTCATGTGATACAGCAAATGACAGTGAATGGCCCACTCGCCCAACTCATCTGCGGTTAATAAGGTGGTCACAGTTTTACCCGGTGGTACAATCACCGTATGCTTATTTGGCATATCTATTGCGGGCTGGCCATTTTCTAATTGCATAAACATGCCATGCAAATGCATAGGGTGCGCCATCATGCTGTCGTTAATAAATTTCAGACGAATCCGTTCACCGTATTTCACTTTCAGCGGTTCGGCATCACTAAATTTTTTCCCATTGATGGTCCAGATATAACGCTCCATCGTGCCACCCAAACGAATCACCAATTCACTTTCAGCTTCACGGGTATCGGTTTGTGGGTTCAATGCTTTTAAATCACTATATTGCAGGGTTTTATCGCCTTTTGGAGTCGATGCATTGGCCCAACCATATGCAATTTGATCACTTTTTTGCGCTGTGACAGCTTTTGAATTTGTATGCACTGAGTGATCCATATTAGACATTGCCTCATGATTCATCGTTGTATGATCCATATTGGGCATCATGTCATGGTTCATCTTTGAATGATCCATATTCGGCATTGCCTCATGGTTCATCTTGGAATGATCCATATTGGACATTGCTTCATGGTTCATCTTTGAATGATCCAGATTGGGCATCGTGTCATGGTTCATCTTTGAATGATCCATTGTGGAATGATCCATGCCCTCCATAGAACCATGCCCCATATCTTCCATCGTCAATAATGATCGAGGTCTTGGCGCAGGCATCTGTATGCCATGGTTCATCGAGCTAAGCTCATTATGCAAAGTTGCGATGGCATAACCGGAACGATCGATCGACTCGGCTTCAATTTGATAATGTGATGTTTTCGGTTCGACCACAACATCGTAAGTTTCGGCTGTGCCAATACGAAATTCATCGACATTCACTGGCTTGACGGGTTGACCATCTGCACTCACAACGGTCATTTTTAAGTTTGGTATGCGCACATCAAAAAAAGACATTGCAGAGGCATTAATAAAGCGTAAACGGACTTTTTCATTGGGCTTAAACATTCCCGTCCAATTTTGCTCAGGGGTTTTGCCATTTACTAAAAAGGTATACCCCGTCACATCAGACAGGTCTGTTTTTAGCATCCGCATCTGATTCCACATTTTACGTTCTGCCCATGTGGCTTTCAGTCCGTCACGTTTAACCTGCTTCCACACATCCCCGACGGTTTCACGTTGATCTTGATAATATTCCGCTGAGATTTTTAAATTGTTCTGAATCTGATCACTGGTTTGCTCATGAAAGTCGGACAACATAACCACATAATCGCGGTCAGTCTGCTCATGTAGAGCCAGTGGTTTTTTATCTTTTGGATAAATCACCAATGAACCGTATAAACCGTCCTGTTCCTGTCCTTTTGAATGGGCGTGATACCAATACGTGCCACTTTGACGCACTTTAAATTTGTAGACAAATTCCTGATGAGGGCCAATTCCATTAAAGCCATTAAAACCAGGCACACCGTCCATCAAGCCTGGTAACAACAAACCATGCCAATGAATAGATGAATCTTTATTTTTCAGCTTATTTTGAACTCGAATAACCGCATCATCGCCTTCCTCAAACTCCAAAAGTGGCGCAGGGAAATGACCATTGACCGTAATACGTTTAACGGGTTTTCCAGTGACATTGATGGTACTTTCATCAATCACCAGTTGATATTCTTTGACCGCAGCAAATACCCATGAAGGTGATGCAAGACATACGCCCACAAGTAGGCATTGATTGAATTTTATAGACATGACTTAATCCTGTTATTTAAAAATAATGTTTTAAAAATAAGGATTAAGATTTTGGAGGACGCAACAGTTTGAGCTTATAGCCTTGCAAATATTTAGCGCTATACATCACATTCGGCTGTTCTGAAAAGGTGCTGAACATAGGAAGCTGAAAATGCGTGGAATGCATTTCTAAAGAGGATGATATCGACTGACAATGCCATAAAGCACAATCGCCACATTGCGACATATTATTCATCTGTTGCAAATCGGGCGGACAATGCGAAGTCATATGCTGTTGGCTTTGTGCACTGGCTTGATGACAATCCGACATCTGCATACTGTGCTTTTGATCTTGCATATCCATTGCATGTGGAACTTCAGCAGAGACCGTGTTCGCTTGTACGAAAGAGGCTTTATTCATCATTTGCTGATGAATAGGTTTTTGCACGGCAAAGGCAACACTGCTCCATCCAATGACAAATGCCATTAGAAAAGCAAAGCTTGCATGTCGTTGCAAAAAAATTAGCAAATGATTTTAACCCTTTACTTTGACCCGAAATATAAGCTGATCATTAAACTGAGCACATTCAAATATCAACGTTCAATTGAAACCTTTTGCCACATGAATGTCGATAATCTCATCATTAGCTTATCACGTTATATAGTAAAGAACTGCTCACTTATGCACAACGCTTTAAATTTATTCTTAAGCTTAAACTGACCAGTTATTTACATAAAAAAGACAGCACTTAAACAATATAGCTATATTTTAAACAGCACCATTATTAACCAGAGCTGAATAAACAAGCAGTTTTTCAACAACTTCAAGAATGTAAAAAAGGACTCAACTGAGTCCTTTTTATACAAATTAAGTCTAATTAATAAACCATTGATACATAATTGTTTGTTATTTACGCAACTTATCCATACAGTTATCTACATAGATATCCATATATTTATCCATAAAGTTATCCACAATCATACCTTGATTGATTTAAAATGATTAAACCTCGACTGTACCCACTTTTGCCAGTTCAGCGCGCATTTCATCAATCACAGCTTTATAATCTGGTTGACCAAAAATAGCTGAACCTGCAACAAACATATCTGCACCCGCTTCTGCAATGGCACGAATATTGGCTGGGCCAACACCGCCATCCACTTCTAAACGAATATCACGTCCTGAAGCATCAATAATTTTACGTGCATGACGTAATTTTTCTAAAGTCATGGGGATAAACTTTTGACCGCCAAACCCAGGGTTCACGCTCATCAGTAAAATTTGGTCAACTTTATCCAGTGCATAATCTAAAAAATGCAAAGGTGTCGCAGGGTTAAAGACTAAGCCTGCTTTTGCACCGCCGTCTTTAATTAACTGCAATGAACGGTCAATATGATGCGTTGCTTCAGGGTGAAAAGTAATAATGTCAGCGCCCGCATCTAAAAAATCTCCAATCATGCGGTCTACAGGTGAAACCATTAAATGCACGTCAATTGGCGCTTGAATGCCATATTTTTTTAAAGCTTTACATATCCCTGCACCAAAAGTCAGATTCGGCACATAGTGGTTGTCCATCACATCAAAATGAACAACATCTGCACCTGCAGCTAAGACATTTTCAACTTCTTCACCTAAACGAGCAAAGTCAGCAGACAAAATAGACGGTGCAATTAAATATGGCTTGGACATGGGAGAACCTGACTATGGATAAGTATAATTTACCCTATTATAGCAAAACAGGCGTGTAGGCGCTTCTGTTGTCTGCTGTTGTGCTACAAAGCGCTTACTAAATTATTGGAATTACACATTTGAACGTGGCTGAAAATACAGCGCAATTACAAATTTCCATGCCAAGCGCAACTATCAATTGAAAACCTGAATTAGCGTACTTAGCTGTTGAAATTATTGTAAAAAATATCAATGTAGACCTGCCAAAACTAAAATAGGTCGTGCGCGATCATTTAATTTGTATAGGTTCAGAAGAGCTTACAGTTGAATGGCAACGGGCTAAATTAACCTAGGACTTTACTACGCTTATTTTGATACTTCTGATTGAGATTTGAAGTTTTCAACCGCTTTAATCCGTTCAGCTGTTGCAGGATGTGTACTCAGAAAATCCTGCCAAGATTTGCCTTTAGCAGTGTCTTCGCCAGTCTGATCTGCGAGTCGCTGTAAAAGATGAGCGAAATGAATGGTCTGAATATGATGCTGATCCATAGTTTTCAGTGCATATAAATCGGCTTCGGATTCAAAATCACGTGAATAACTCGCGCCAATAAATGCGACAGGTAGCGTCGTGATTAAATCTGAACTGTCCCCTGTAATTAGCAATAAAAGTGCACTAAATCCAAGGCTTGAAAGGGCTTGTTGTAAACTATGGCGTTCAATTAAATGTCCTTGTTCATGTGCCAATACACCCAACAATTCATCATCATTTTTTGCTAATTTGACCAGTTCATCTGTCACAATAATGGTATTGTTTGGAATGGCCAAAGCATTCGGACCAAGGTGACCACCTGCACGAAAGAGTAATTTTGCAGGTGGCGTCCCTACGACCAACTGCCGATATTTTTGTACTAATTCCTTCTGGCGTGCTGTAGGAAGTTTAGAGTCGTCCGTCAGTTTCATGACATATTCTTCGGCCTGATCTCCCCAATTGTTCATGACCTGCGCCGGCAATTGCTTTGCCACAAAATAAGAGGTCAAAGGAATGCCCCATTTGACCGTGGCAAAAGCCAAAACAAGGACAAAGACCACACTAAAAAGAATTAAACTCGGGGTGCGTTCCAACTTCCAAATAGAATGTGAACGACCTTTACGCATCAACTGAAACCATTCAGGCAATGGTGCTGTAAATTCTAAGCGTGCATCATCTTTTAATTCAACAATTGGTTGAATTGCACCTAAAGCACCAATTAAAGTCATATCGCTATAGAGATAATAGCGTTGCTGTTCGAATTGCACGCCATATTTAACCAAAACGCGCTGATTATCGAGTCCACAGACTTCAGCCTGCTGTGGCTTGGCACTAATTCCATCATAAAAAATAGCATCAACAGAAAGATTCATGATGATTTCCTTGGCCTAAAGCGAAATATCCAAATCAAAAAGATCACTCAACTCTTCAGCAATGGCATTGTGGTCTTGCTGTAACTGATTGATTAAATGATCAGGATCATCAACAAGTAGCAGTTTCAAAGACTCAACCTGATATTTATAGAGTCGTATGGCTGCCCAAGGAGTCAGTAAGCCAAGTGAAATAATTTTGGCGAACCAATTCGTAAGAATAATCCATGCATAACGCCATTGGTTGCAGTCTGTGATGAATTGGCTACGATTAAGCGTGGTACTATTCCATGAACAAATAAAAATTCGCGCCAACATTAAAGGCCAAATAAACAAATAAGCCACGACATATCCAATTAAAAATAGACTAATATATTGAGCAGAATTAAGCGTGCTATTCATACTAGAAACTAGCCCCAACACAAAGCCCAATACAGCCATCCCCGCGACAAATAATAAAATAGGCATGTACATGGCGCGCATATATGTTGGCCATTCTGCATTTAAATAAAATTTCAATTGTCCAACATACAGTTGGTTCAGACATTCGCGTTTATATAGCCAAACAGCGACAGGAAAAAATAGCCCCATAGTCAAAAAAGTCACCAGAAAACATTTTAAAAAGCACCAATATGCACTTTTATTGCTTCCTGAAAAATAAAAGCGACTGTTACCAAATTTACTATTGCGTGCCCGAAAGCGAATAGTGGAGCGAATGAGCCAAGGAATTGCCAAGAAAATAAGCACAAAACCCACTAAAACCATACTCGCGGAATATTTCATTGCTAATGTAAATGCACCATAAATTGCCAATGCAATCAATCGGCCGACTAAAATTTTGGTTGGTAAACCAGTAAAATCAAAACGGCGCTGAATAAACCAAGTATTGCCATAAAAATAGCGTAGACGGCGAACTTTTGCCCATGGTGCATATAAACCCAAAGTGATAATGGTCAATAAGATATTAACAATCCATATCCCAAAGTACTCAGATGCAGTTCCTTTAAAACGAAATTTATATTGTCGTCCTAATTCAAAAGATGTCGTGACCTCGGTACGAGACTCTATCTCATACGAAGGGCTGACATTTAAATGACTCACGTGTTCTGAATTTTGCATGTACAACCCAATATTTATTTTAATATTCTACTTTTTAAATGACTAAAAACATCGTCACATCAGAGATTCAACAACCGATAAAGATGCAAAAAATTAGCGCCTAAATCGTTCTTTTCAGAGAACTTTAATATTAAGATTAACGACCTAACCACCCTCATACAATGTACCTTATCTCGTCTACCTTTATAACCCAAACTAAAGTTAAGATAAAACGTATAGAAGAATCCTTATGAAATCTCTATATAAAGTACAGCAAAAATGCGTTCAAAATATATACTCACAGCACAGATTTTAACAAATTCAGCTCATTAAATACCCTACACTCTAACGTATTCCCCACTACGAACTTATTCAATATATAAAAAAAGCCATTCTTTGAAATGGCTTTATCTTTGAGTAAAATCAAAAAATTATAGAATGGCGTTATCGTAACTGCACTGCATGAAAGGCGATATGTTCCTGAATAAAGCTCGCAATAAAGTAATAACTATGGTCATACCCTTCTCGCATATTCAGTTTTAGAGGATATTGCATGTTGTGGCATGCTTCACTTAAAAGTTCAGGTTTTAATTGCTCTTTTAGAAAAGAATCTTCCGTTCCTTGATCAACTAAAATCGGTTGTTTTGCACGACTAGACTGAATTAATGCAACAGCATCATATTCCTGCCAAAGTGCTTCATCTGCACCAAGGTACGCAGTAAATGCCTTTCTTCCCCAAGGAACTTGCGAAGGTGCAACAATCGGTGAAAATGCAGAAATACTCTGATAAAGATCTGGGTTCCTTAAACCAATGACCAATGCCCCATGTCCGCCAGCGCTGTGCCCCATAATGCTTTGTATTTTATTTGTCGGAAAATGAGTATCAATTAAGTTTCTTAACTCATCGACAATATAATCATACATTTTAAAATTTGCAGACCATGGCGCTTGTGTCGCATTGACATAAAAGCCCGCACCTTGTCCTAAATCATAAGCTTGATCATCTGGGACGGCTTCACCACGTGGGCTAGTATCTGGTGCAACAATAATGACCTGATGTTCAGCAGCATATTTCTGCGCGCCTGCTTTGGTGATAAAATTTTGCTCATTACACGTCAGCCCTGAAAGCCAATAAATGACAGGGAGTTTTTCATGCTCAGAATGAGCTGGAATATAAATTGAAAAATTCATCGCACATTGTAGCGCTTCTGACTGGTGCTGATAGACCTCTTGCCAACCACCAAATGAAGCATGTCTTTCTAATCTTTGCACAGCCACCACCCTAGTAAGTCTATAATCATTTAAATAATAACGTAGATACAGCCAATTGGTTTTTATTGAGTCACTAAAAATCTTATAAATCAATAAAATAGAAATCTGTTCAACAATCAAAGAAAATCTGTATTGTGGTTAAAATATAAACTTCGCTATCTTGCCATCTTTAAAGTTTCTATTGAGATTAAGAAGCCTTTTTTAGCGTAGCCGGTACGATACCTTTCGGTGGAAATAAACGTTGCTCAAGTTGCGGCAACATTAATTCCATATTTTTACCAATTGACCATTGTGGCTCTGAAGGTTCGAACCCTTGGGCATTTTCCCACTGTGCAACGGTCTCTTTGGCTTCTACAAAGGCAGATTGAATGGTCGTCTGCTCCCGCATCGCCTGATCAAAAAAAGCACGACCAAAATAGGTATAATCTGCTTCACTTGAACAACCAAATGACTGACGATCTGCTGCTGATGCGGTAATAATTAACGTATTTTCATCCTGCAAAGCTGGAACAAAGCTCCCTGAATAACACGATGAAATGACAATTACGCGCCAGCGAATACCTGCTGCATCTAATGTTTCACGTAACCATTTCGGGTCAACTTGTGCCAAATCTAAAGGTGCATTTTCCATTTCAAACACGTTAGGTAAACCATGTGATGTCATATATAAAAACAACACATCGCTTTCTTTATTCATTTGTTGACCAATACGGCGTAAAGCCATTTCCATACTGGTTTTTGACGCAATTGGTATTTCAGTCCGAGTCGCAGGATGGTTCACGAGTTCAATCGAACGGCCAAATGTACCGAAACGAGTGTCAAATTGTTCTTTAATTCGTTCAATTTCCAGTTTAAAGACATCTTGATAACTGGCCCCTGCTACACCCATAAAATACCAATGCGATTGTGCAAATTCGCCATATTGAATGCCATCTAAAGCTTTATTCAATAAACGACTTTGTGCATAAAAAGCATCTTCGGCAAAGCTTGGTGGAATTTCTTCTACTTTCCAAATCGGTTGATCTTTGACCGACATTTGCCAAACCACTAAAGTAAATAAAGTGGCCAACATAATCAGGGCACGTTCCCACCACGGCCATTTCAGCTCACGTGAAATTACCCAAACGACAGCAAGACTTTGCCAGACAAATAATATAATAAATAAGGTTGGAATGTAGTCATACAGCAGGTAGGGCAAAACATCGACATCGCCCAAATACTGAATAAGACACTGAAACAGCATAATGTGTGTGTCTAGCACCAACCACAATAAAGTAGGAACCATCATCAAGCGGGGGTTATTCACACGCTGAGACAGGAAAATTCCCACAATGAGAGCAATAAATGGCCACAGCGCATAACTCACCAAGCCTTGCGGATTAAAGTCTCCGACTCGACCACTGCTTAGCCAGCTAAATAATGAGTTGGCACACCCACCTAATATCCCCCAAAATACCAATTGCATGACCGATGGACGTACAATTTGAAGCGCACGTCTCGACCCCAAAAACAACCACATCCCCGCAGTTTGGTTGCTTTTAAAATCATGCCAAAAATTGATGGAAGGTTTGAAGTCGATCATATAAATCTTATGGTAACCGTGGCTCTAAGACGCATTAGCAAGTTTATGCTTGATGCAGGTTTTATCAATGCTATTTTTCAACTATATCGCAAATATTGAGCGGTTTTTAAAATAATTCTGACATTAGACTAAAAGATCATGCTGAAAGTAAGCATCGAAGCGACAAGCATCCCCTTGCCACTGGTGTTGAGGTTCTTGATTTGCTAAGAAAACTGCAAGTCTTGGGCGCTTAACCACCACACGTTTTGCTACTTTTTGCGCCAACTCTAACAAGTTATCGCCTAAATCCATTTCACCATCTTCAGGTAACAATAAATGAAGCAATTGCATTTGTTTTTTGACTTGCGCCTGCTTTTTAATGGCTTGTTGGTTTTGGTCACGCTGTGGGAACATCGGGTCTAAATACACCACATCGCTCATGTTGTGTTGCACTGCTTGTTGTATCAAATAATCCGCAGAATCTGAAAAAACCAATTGAATTCGCTTGGCAACTGCACTTAAAAATGGGTCTTGCATCGCTTGCGCATGCGAATCTTCAAGTAAAGTAAATAAAATAGGATGACGTTCTAAGAGCGTTACATTTGCCCCTAAATGCGCCATCAATAAACTATCATGACCAAGACCCGCGGTCGCATCAATCAAATTCGGTTTTTCAGCCAAATGACAGGCTCGTGCAATCATTTCAGACTTTAATGAAGCACGTTTAAGCCGTGCCGATTCAGCTTTCCAATCGGGTTGCATTTTCATCCCATTGGCACAGAGCCAAAGGCCATCAATATCTACACTTAACGCAAGCTCTGGGTTTAAGCGATAAAAACGCGCATTCAGCTTTTCAACCACCTCTACTTTTGTCTGTACGCCACGTGAAGAAAGCACAGCAGAGAACTGCTGTGCTTTCTGTTCAAACTCGGCTTCTGTGTATAAGCGCATTTCGCTTACCATAATTTCCAGCCTGTAAATGCAAACAATAAAATGAGTAAACCTGAAGCAATGCGATACCAAGCAAAAACCATGAAATCACGTTTCGCCACATACGCAACCAAAACACGAATCAAAATCAATGCAGAGACAAATGAAACGATAATCCCTGTCGCCAGTACCAGCCAGTCTTGATTCGACTCAAAAACATGATAACTTTGATATAAATCGAGTAATCCTGCGCCAATAATAACGGGAATGCCCAAAAAGAATGAAAACTCAGTGGCCGCTTTACGCGATACGCCCAAGAACATTGCACCAATAATGGTTGCGCCAGAACGTGATGTCCCAGGAATAAGCGAAAGCACTTGAATCAAACCAATCCAAATGGCTTCTTTATAGCTGATATCTTCCACTTCAAGAGCATTCACTTTAGGCGGATGCTTTTCAATCCAGATGATGATAAAACCGCCGACAATCAAACCAATTGCAACAGCAATATCATTAAACAATAATTCTTTTACTGCCTGACCAAAAGTCAATCCAATCAAGACAATTGGAATAGATGCCATGATTAAACTAAAACCTAAACGGCGACCTTTTTCTTCACCTGTGAACATACCTGTTGCAGCACCCCAAAGGCGCGACCAGTATTCATAAATAACAGCGGCAATTGCACCCATTTGAATGGCAATGACAAAAACATCGCTTTTTTCTTTGGTCCAAAAGTTCATGAGTTCGGAAGCTAAAATTAAGTGCCCTGTACTTGAGACGGGCAAAAACTCAGTAATACCTTCAACAATACCCATAATTGCCGCTTTAAGCAGCAGTAAAAGATCCATACACATTCCTAATTATGGCTTGCCCTGTTCTGGGATTTTTTTCCAAGCATTGTCTCTTAGATAAACAGGCAACGCATATTCCGCAGTTACCCAATGTTGCTGCTGTGCATCTACGCGCGCTATGGCAGCAATATCCTGCGCCGTTGCACAGATATCTTGGTATTGTATTTGTTCTGGCTTAACTAAAGCTGAACCCGAGCCAATGACCGTAAATTTCACAGCCAGCTCGGCTTCGCTATAACTTAATAATTGTTCTGCATCGACAGCTTGCATAATGCCGTGCTCATCGCACTTAAAATTGGCAATATAAACTTCCTTCATTCGTGCATCTAGAACTGCGGTGACTTCAGTTAAACCCGCTATACGGTAAGCAGCCTGAGCCAAAGCCTGTAAGGTAGAAACAGGAATAACCGGCAGATCATTTGACCATGCCAATGCCTGCGTTACAGCAGCATTAATACGGACACCACTAAAAGAACCCGGCCCACGGCTAAAGGCAATCGCGGTGAAATCGGTCAACTGAATATTGACGTCAGTCAAACCCTGCTCAATTAACGGAAGAATCGTTTGCGTTTGTGCCTTCGCGCGCGCATCGAGTTGGAAATAAAGCTCTTGATTTTCATCTGCAATACAGACGGAACACTGCTCATTGGCAGATTCCAGTGCCAGCACCTTCATGCACAACCTTAACTAAATCGATTTAAAAAATGATGAATATCATACTCCACTCACCGTAGCTTCGCGAGAATTTCCAACTTTGGATACAAAAAAAGCCTAGAATTCTCTAGGCTCAATACGCAGGATGATTTATTTAAATCAATTCTACCGATTCAAGGGTCATGAACTTCGGAAAATGCGAGGCATAATGTAGGGCGCTGAGCGTCAATTTCTTGGCATCATCTTCACTTAATGTTTTGACCACTTTGCCCGGTGAACCCATCACAACTGAATTATCTGGAATCACTTTCCCTTCAGGAATCAGTGCATTGGCTCCAATAATACAATTTCGACCAATCACTGCATGATTCAAAACTACCGCATTAATACCAATTAAACTGTTGTCACCTACGGTACAACCATGCAGCATGGCTTGATGACCAATCGTGACATAATTGCCAATGTTCATTTCAATGCCCGCATCTGTATGTAATACGGCATTTTCTTGTACATTGGTCAAACTCCCCAAAGTAATTTTTGCATTGTCTGCACGAATAACTGCGCCAAACCAAACGCTCACTTGCTTGCCCAATTCTACTTGACCAACTACCGTCGCATTGTCTGCAACCCAACCATCCCAAGGTTGATGGACGGCTTTTGGAGAATGTCCTTGAAATTTATACAACATGGTTCTTCCTTGAAATAATCGATATGAATATTGAGCTCAGAAAATTTAGCGTTTAAAGTTTGTATTAAGCGAAAATGCAGGCGAATTAAGTAAAAATGGCCATTCTTTTTGATAATTCAGACCATATTGAAAAAGTGAAATAAGCATCCGTGCAGTCAACCCCCAAACAATTTCATTTTCAACCCGCATACTGGGAAAATAAAGCGACTGATGTGCATAACGGACTTCATACGGAATAGGCGGTGCTTGCATTAATTTTTCAATCGAAGCAAAAAAAATACGATCAATTTCTGTAGGTTGTGCAATCAGTTGAACTTGTGGCGGAATTAACCCAACCACAGGCTTAACCAACATGCCATTTTTAGCTTTTTGCATCGGTAAATCCCCCAAAAGACGAACATCAAAAGGGTTTAAAGCTGTTTCTTCATAAGCCTCACGCAGAGCCACCACAATATTACTGGTATCGTTCGGGTCACGTTTCCCCCCAGGGAAAGACACTTCACCGGCATGGTTGGACAAATAAAGTGAACGGCGTGTTAACAGAATTTTAGGATCAGCCTCATCCGTCACCGCAATTAAGACAGCAGCCTGCGCGTATTCTACCCGCGAAGAAAAGCGTAAACTTTGTTGCAGTTTTTGAGTTAAAGATCGATCTGTCATCCACGCTTCTCTTTGTTATTGTATTCATTTGATCATAGCCCAATTTTATAAGCCTTGCCTGAGAAATGATGCCAAAGTTCAATTTTTAAGTTAAGCTGTCTCTAAGCTAGAGCATTGACCTTGAATATGAACTTTTGCACGAATTGCGGAAATAAAACAGCTGAAAAAATTCCTCTTGGTGACCACCAAGTCCGCAGTGTATGCACTCAGTGCGGTTTTATTCATTATGTAAACCCAAAAGTGATTTGTGGTGCACTAGCCCTCTGGCAAAACAAAGTATTACTCTGTCGTCGTGCCATTGAACCACGTTATGGTCTATGGACATTGCCTGCAGGTTACATGGAACTTTTTGAAACCATGGAACAAGGTGCAGCCCGCGAAACGCGCGAAGAGGCAGAGGCTGAAGTTGATATTCAGCAGTTGTACTGTATGTACAATATTCCTCGCATTGGGCAAATTTATGTACTGTTTAAAGCCGATTTACTGGAAGGAAAATTTGGCGCAGGTGAAGAAACGATCGAATCTAAACTCTTTAGTGAAGATGAAATTCCGTGGGATGAACTGGCCTTTCCAAGTGTCGAACGCACACTCAGACATTATTTTGCAGACCGTAAAACAGGCCAATTTGAAATGCATTTAGAAACATTAGGTACTCGTTTAGATCATACAGGCTAATTTTTTAAGCTTTTATCCGTCATAAAAAGCCCATCATAGATGGGCTTTTTTATATTACTTGGTCTTAACTGTATAACACGGCGCAGGATCTAAACTAATCTCACCACCCGCAAGTTTTGCCAGTTCTTTCGCCTCTGTATCTGTTGGATTTTTCTGACTATAAGTCAAATTAAAACTGGCATAACTATTTGCCCATTTCACTATTTTCCCTGATGAATCCGTAAACACGATAGAGGATGGTTTAGTGCCTGTTGCTGTAGTTAACAAATTCCCGACTTTGACCAATGCCCCACCAACAACAATACTTTCACCGCTATCCGCAGAGGTTTTAATCGTGGTATTCATTCCAATTAATGCCCCATTAATTGTACCAAAAACTTGATCAGCCAAAATCATCCGAATAGAAAGTGCATTGGGGTTACTGGTATAACTACTTAAGAATGTCCTTGACACCGTACCAATGCGATATTGTTGAGTCCCTTGATGATCTTTCATCAACAGTGGATCTAACACATCATGACCGACACAGCCTGTTGCTGTATCTGTAGATAAATCGACTATTGTAGATGCTGTATTGGTAAAAACATCATCTGGTACATTTGGACGAATATTGGTTCGAATATCACCGTTACGATCAATGACAATTCCTAATTTAACCGATTTAATTTCTTTATTGGCAAACTTAAAAGTCATGTCCGCATAAAGTGGAAAAATGTAAGGCTGATTGGCAGGTGTATTTTCAATAGTTCTAAAAACGGTTTTATCTAAATAACTAATAGGATATTGTTTATAGAGGTCAAGCGTTCCCTTATAGTTCCCCTGATTTACTTTTTGTTCCCATAAGCCCAATCTTGCTGTGTCTTGTGGGGTCAGCGCAACAGTACTGTTTAATCCAGCAAGTGCTCTATATAAACCACCACCTATTCCAGCGATCATTTTGTCTGCAAGCAAAGTTCCTTGTTTAATAATCAATGGCTCTGCACCGACTTCATCAACATCAAATTTAAAGCCCAATTGACGTTTACGGTCAATTCCATGAGTAATTGGATCAATCCAATTGTCCTGTTGCGATGCCGTCATTAGCTTCGGTTTAACTTTTAACATCAATTGTAAGTTAACCCCACCAATTGTGCTCAGAGCACTATCAACCTTACCGCGCCATTGCACTCCACTACCAAAAGTCATACCTTGGCGGTCTGTCATGAGCATAAAATGACCAAATGAATTCGTTTGAGTGGTATCTTCTGGTTTACATTCGGGTTTATCACAACCCACTAATCCATTAGAACCACTAATACCTGCAATAATCATTTGTGGTGCTGAATATAAAGCAAATTCTGGTTGGAATACCGCAGCCACAGAAATGTTAGCTAATTTAGAAACCACCTTAAATGCATCATCATCACTGACTGTGGATAAATCTAACCACGGCGTAAATAAAGCATTAAATTGGGCATCATCTAAAGTAATAAAATCGGCTATTGTAATCGAACGACCAACTTTTTCTAAGTCTGTTCTATTTCCTGCAGTCATATACACAGGCTGAATTTCGGTCGCAACATCTATTTTATGGTCTTTTAGGGCAATGGCCTGAATAACTTTTGCCAGACGCATCGAAATTTTTACGGTTTCATCATTTTTATTGAGTGATTGCGCTTTCTGACCACTTATACCACTGGCAATATCCAACAAAGTTAAACGAGGAGGAGAGGTTTTACTTGCCACATTTGAAATGGTATTTAAATTTACTCGACCTAACTCAATTTTTTTATCTTTGTCACCCATTAAATAAAAAGTCACAGTATCGCCAATTCGACAGGCACCCGTCGATACACTTTCATTGGGATTAAATAAGGTAATAAATTTATTGGTGTTATCACTTGAACAGGTAAAATTTAAACCATCTAATGGATAATCCAGTACAAACTCTAAACAACCATCTGAATTACTCGCACAAGTACCATTTTCAGTACTGGTATCATTGATTTCTGGAATAATATTGGCACTTTCGCCCCCACAACCATTTAAAGCCAAAACTAATGCGCCTAATGCAAATGGCAATATTTTTTTATTTATCATCCTAATTCTCGTCTTTTATCCTTAACGGATTGCAATTAATTTCAGTTGTCCATAATTGGTTAAAGCGCGCTGCTCGACATCAATGGCCGTCGCTAATGGTGTGAGTAAAATATATTCAGTTTTTTTCGGAACTTGAATAACACCTTCTATGCGCTCTCTATATAAAGAATCCGCCCCACTATCATTATTTTTATAGCCTCCTGCCCCTTCTAGCACACATCCCTGTTCATCTAGAAAAACCACGAAAGGCCAATAAAATGTTGGGTTATTTTGTTTTGAGGCATAAGAGTTAATTTGAATATTTTGGATGGAATGATCAATTTTCACAACGTCAAAATCGAACTCATCATTCAATGGTGGCCGAGGCCATACATTCACTTCAGATTGTGCTTTTAAACTTTTGGCTTTTTTAATCTGTTTATCTTGAAAACACCGTTGTCCCAGCCCTGTGACTGCTTCATCTTTCGACACACGATAATAAGAAGTAGATAAGGTCACTGGCCCTTTCTCAATGCTTCGATTACTCTTAAAAATAGACTCAATCATCGATTTACTGACACCTTTTTCACGCTCTACCATCTGCATTCGTGTTGAGCCGATCTTTGTATCAATCACCCCTTCTGGCATTGCATAAAAACGCTTTTTCCCATCTAAATTAAACTCCTTATCCTCTAGATATTCGCTATTCACATACTGTTCACCATTTATTGCAGAAAACCCTGTGGGTTGTGTGGTATTTAGCGAAGTTTGTTGCACTGCCTCAGCAGGCTTCTTTAATAAAGTTTGAGGGACAACATTCAATAAGGATGCTGACTTTTTCTGCACTTCTGGTTTGAGAGTATCAATAGAATGTAATGGTGCAGATACCATTGCTTTTGGAAGATTCGCTACAGGTATTTGTTTAACTGCTACATCTGATTCGATGAATGTCTGGGGCGCAGTTTGCATAGCCCTTTTATCAAAGGCTGGTTTTACTGTTTGTGTCGCTAACGTTTTTGAAGCTTCTAATTGTTCCGGTTGAATACTGATTTTTTGTAAATTTGGACTACTCTTTTGAACAACTGGTATGTATGTGTTTTCATGAAGTCGGGACTCTAAATCATGAACCACTTTCTGGACTTTTTGTTCTTGTTGAGGATTTAACGGAGGAGTAGATTTAGGCAAAACATCATGAGGAATAACTTCGATTGATTTCGTTTCTACAGGATTGATTTGTAATTGTTTTATTGGTTCTAATGGCTGATTAACCGACTTTTTAGCCGTTGGCGAATCTGGCATTTGCACCACCATAGGCCGTCCATCTGGGCCAATAATGGTATGAAATGTGCCTGCATTAGAAGTAGATACTTGTAGCATACACACTGCAAGTACCGACTTTATGAATAAATTCCCTTTCATTATAAATAGTTACCCTACCATCGTGTTCTATAATTCAATCCCAGAATCGTGACTTTTGTATCTGTTTTTACATTTAAACCTGCATACGGGTTTAATAAAATATTATTCACTCCCGTACAGTTAGATAAACAACTGCTATTCGCAGGAATATTATCTTTACTCCGTAAAAAACCCAAAGACAAATCTAAATCAGTATCTGCATCAAAACGATAGCCTATACCTAAACCAAAGAGTTGTGCCCCGTTAATTGGAATCATGGTATTACGTCGGTTATCTGGTATTGCACTGGTTCGTGGTTCATAACCCGCACGTAATTTTAAACGGTCTGTTGCTGAATATTCCAAGCCAATCCCGAAATTCCAGGGTGAGGTAAATTTCAACGGTAAAGCCAAAGATGTGTCACTAATATTTTCTGACAATAATTTCGCAATTTTTAAAGCCGATACAGATCGGTCAAACTCGAAACGAAATTTGTCCCAGGCTTGATAGTCCGTCCAACCGACATCAAAGTTGACCTGTAAATCAGGCATTATTTTATATTTAATACCTGCTTGAAAGTGTTGTGGATATTCAAAATCCATGGACACTAAGCCTGATTCACTGGCAGGAACAGAACTAGGAAAACCTAAAATAGCTGCTAAAATTTGTCCCGTTGGGGAAGACATTAACCCTTTAATCAATTCTTGTGGCGCTTTAGAATTATCAATATGGTATTTACCTTTTAGGCGCATTTTTGCCGCGCTTTGATACACCATACCAAAACTAAAATCTTCAGTCGGTTCCCATAAAACCCCTAAGTTATAGCTTGGGCTGAGGAATTGTTCCATCGCAATTTGCATTTGACCAAAGCGACCAAATGGGTTCATCCCTTCTTCTGTATTACACATCCCAAGCAGAAGAATATCCGTAATAATATCGGAATTTTCTTTAAAAGGTGTACAGACCACCTCATCAATCATGCGAAGCATGCCGATCAGCTCATTCGGGAAGCGTAAATCTGTTTTCAAGCCAATAGCCTGATATGACATCCCGATACCGCCACCAATCGACAACTCATCACTGACCTGATAGGCCATGGTCGGCGATAAATAAGTGACACGTTCTAATGCAACTTGTTGCCCCATATAATTGCCTGGATTACCGTTTTCAGCACCAAAACCTGCAATTAAAGGTGCATATATGGCTGTTGCAAATGTTGCTTTAGAACCCGGTGGATTATATGCAATACCCGCAGTCGGTGCAGCCAATGGCATGCCTTCACCTAAATCCACCATTTTTTTCAATATCGGCACATACAGACTGGCATACTCGACATTACCCTGTACGGTACCCTTAAAGTCGGTACAAATATCCGAAGATATTTCTGGCCCATCATTACAGACCATCGGATCATCTGAATATCCAAAAACGTTATAACCTGCAGGGACAGAAAATTCGCGCTGAATATCAAAATTCGCAAGAATCCCTTGTACATCCGTTTGCAAGCCTTGAATTTTTGTTAAAGCTGCAGGGTTAAAATGCACAGCACTAATCCCTGGTGGGTCTGCCGTAACTGCATTTCCTAATGCCAAAGAACGTAAATCTACAGATAAATTTGTCCCTAGCTGAGCAAATGCTGTGCTAGAAAAGCCCGTTAAAATAATCGCGCTAACCAGTGGGCTTAGTCGAATTTTCTTCATACGACAGCCCTCTTAACGGAGTTTTTTTCCGAAGCCTAAAATATCAAGCGGGAAAGACAAGCCCAATGAAACATCTGGCGCATCCTCAGTTAAGCCCAAGCCCACAGTACCGTTTACAATCGTATCTGGAGAAACACGCACACCCAGTGATATTGCAAAAGTAGAACTGGTTTGGTCTGCAGGCGAATAAGATTCACCGGTGTGATAACTAAATTCAGCGCCGGTATTGAAACTTTGCTGATAAGACATGGTCATCGACACATCATAGTTAAATGAATAGGCAAAACCAAATGCAAAACCACCACTAATTCCAGGATCAAACGCATTAATAACTCGAGTTCCCCTGCGCTGATTTAAACCTTCTTCTTTTAAACCATAGTTGGCTGAAACAGATGCGAATAAAACAACAGGATCTATGTATTTACGTGTACTAGCACCGACACCCACAGAGTAATAACCTTTCCCTGTTGCTAAGTCTGAAGTGGCATTCACTTCATAAGGGCTGTCTCCAGTTTTAGTAGAAAGATTACCAAATAGGATTAATGGAAGACGGCCTGCTTGCAAAGGAAAGGGTTCCCAACGGGCGCCCAAAGAGATATCCCCTAAACCTGCAGTAGACGTATCTTTTAATAAATCTGATTTTGCGACTAAAGGTAAGGAAGCCGTAAAGGTAAGATTATCCAATACCCCATACTGCAAGGTGAACGTATTGGTCATCGAATGTGTTGCATTTTCTTGCACACGTAACTGATAGAGCTGACCTTTTGCCATCTCCATATCCAGTTGTGTATCACGATAATAGGTATAATCAATATCATAAAAAGAAGAGATTTCTCCCTTTTTAATTAATGAAAATTGACGTTCATTCGATGTAAAAACCTCTTGTAAATTTGTTTCCTGACTTGCATCGCCTTCTTGCTTTTGCAATGCAACTGAAGCATCCGTTTTTTCAGTTGGCGCTTGCTGTTCTGACCGTTGAGTTGACACAACATTAGCCGATTCAGTTGATTGCTGTTCTGATGCGTCTACGGCATCATATCCCCCAATTTCTGGTTCAGATGTTACGCTTTCAACTTGCTGATCGACTGATTCATATTCTCCTACTGGTTCTTCAGCCGCATATGCAACCCCTATTACCAGCTGAATACTCATGGCCAATATGGTTTTGTTCATCCATTTACTTTTCATATTCCATCCTACGGCTTTTATTTTTTTAATTTCGCTTTTTTAAAATTGATTTCATTGCAACAACACTATTTATTTTTATAATAGAGTCGCAAATAGTTATATTCTTGCTTACCATAATTGTCGGACTCTTCATTCATATTTTTATAGAGCCTAATTGTTGAAGCTTTGTCGGCAATTTTATTCATATAAAATTGTGGATATTGAATATCAACAAATGCATAGCGGTTGACTGTTGCATCATCTACATGGCGCATGTCTGCGTCTTGTAATGCTAATAAATTTTGTCTTTGCTCTGGTGCAACGCTAATCAGATATAAGGTATTATTTTCCCAAATTTCTTTGAAGCGAGTTTCATCAAAACTAATATTCCCTAAAGCCGGATCTGCCACATATACACGCCCATTTTTATAGCCTTTAAACACTACAAAATGTTTAAAACCTGCATAAGAAATAGGAACAATAGCTGGTTGACCTTGACTGACTAAATCTGAAAATTCACCTCGGTAACCTCCACTTTCCAAACCAAGAGCACCGACAAAACGTTTCATATCTAATAATGAGAAACTTCGGCGCTGAATAATTTTTTCAGTTTCACCATACTTCAGTAAACCATTCATAATTTGTTGTTCAGTCAATTGAGTTCCAACATACCCATTTAACAAGGTCGTTAAAGCTGCAGAACCACAACTATAATCATAGGCTTGGCGAACAATACCGCGGAATTGATCTTCAATGGCTGGCTTGATTTTGACTGCTTCACGATGCATACGTGTGAATGAATCATTACGAGAATCCAAAGTTTCAGTATATTGCACTGTCCCTGCTGGCTTTTCTTTTATATCGAAGGACTCTTTGGCAAAGTAATACATCAATGCCGAGCCTAAAGCTATCTCTAACATATCTTCTAACTTTTCTAGTTATCGGCAAATGATGTGCCTTTATTATCTTTATTTTAGAGCTTATGCTCTACTTCCATGTACTATGCAAGATACCTTTTTTTTCATAAAAAAACAGTATTTTTTTTATATTTTTGATGATTTTTAGCATTTTTATGTAAAAAAAAGCGCGTGAAAATCACGCGCATTTTTTAAGAAAAACTAGCGACCAGAAATAGTAATTACAGAACCTGCTGTATATTGACCAATTGATGGACTGTAATAAGTCTGAAGTCCTTGAACTTCAATATCGCCAATAGATCCAACTTTAGATCCAGCTTCTTTACTTCCTAGATAAACACCACTTACGTAAGTATCAATCGGACCTGAAGAGCTGACCATACGGAGATAACCCTTACTGGTATCATCTTTACCGACAACACTGATGTTTTGATTAATGGTTAGATTTTTCGAAGATGCATCAGCAACTTTAATACTGTCGATATGAATTACACCTGCAGCACGGTTCGCTACTGAAGAGCCGCTACCATCACCCAACTTAGTAGAGTTATCGACAATACCAAGATTTGCAATTTCCAAACCACCTATCATGGTTGTATTTAACTTAATCATGGCACCTTGTGGGGCTGCACCGACTTGAATATTCGCAGACATTTGACCTGTTTTTAATGTTAAACCGGTTAAAATTTTATTATAGTTTGTGTCATCACCACCGCGACGAATTGAATCAGTTGCTGCGGTACCAGAAGCAGTTACCCCAATTTCACCAATACTAATATCAAGCCCAGAAACCTGCGCAGCAATATTAATAAATGCTCCACCTTTAGCAGAAGTCCCTGCGTCAGAATCAATTTGTAAATCAGCTAAATTATGAGAAGCCAACAAAGCTTGTGAGTTCGCGGTAATGACAATACCATGATCTTTGTTTATGTCACCTGCTTTTCCATTGCCCTGAATAACAATTGCACCGGCTTTACCTGTACCGCCTACAATCGCTGTAGATGATACTTCTGCATTTGTAGCAAAACCAGGAGTTGGTGGAGTAGTAGCTGTATCAAAAACTAACTTCGTGCCTGTTACAACATTTTTAGCATCTGTTGCTAGACCATCATTATCGTGAATGAAGATTTTACCAATTTCAACTTTTGAAATACCAATACCGATATTAATACCGTCTTGACCTGTTGAAGCACTGAGCGCGGCATCATCCATTGCCTGCATTGCCATTGCATTTGCACTGATTGCCATAGAAGAAATTAAAGCTAGTTTAGTGAATTTTTTCATTTTACTCTCCCAAGAGTATTTTTTTTGATTGTCAGCCACTCGATATTTACAACTGATTATTTATTTTGTGGCAGTTGTTGTATCTTTCCTTGAGTGGCGTTCTCGCCTGATTAAGGTATATCTGTGTCATTTTTTGTTCAACTGCTGTTGGTCGCAATCTATCTCTTGCCGATAAACGGTATTTACAGTAACAAGCGGTCTGCATTGTTATAAACTAGACTTATCTTTCGTTCTGCATTTGATTTAGGCATGCATAATCAGCAAACTTCTCAAAAAATATTATTCAATTCGAATATTGCTCCAAGCCATATTCTAAAAGCATTGCATAATTTCCCACATGCCATTTATTTGCAGAACAATGGGAAACCCGTCATTGCATTTCTTGCAGATGAGTATTTTATTTTAATCGACCGCCAAT
Source organism: Acinetobacter celticus (assembly GCF_001707755.1). Taxonomy (GTDB): domain Bacteria; phylum Pseudomonadota; class Gammaproteobacteria; order Pseudomonadales; family Moraxellaceae; genus Acinetobacter; species Acinetobacter celticus. Next base: position 70,666 of record NZ_MBDL01000014.1, read on the forward strand.
TAACACATTGCATAAAATCGGGCCCTTTGAGCTATACCGAACATCAGGTTTCTCATCTTCCCTCATTTAAAAATAGCAATATCAGCAATCATCCCAACCATGGCTTTCAGGGTGGAGTGATGGGATTTATTAGCTATGATTATGGCGCTTTACAACAAATTCCTTTACCACAAAAAAATCAACCTAGCCTTTTTTTGGGTCATTTCAGTACTTACTTAGCATGGTCTGAAGCTGGTTGGGTATTAAACAGTGCAGCTGAACAGTTAGATGAAACCGAGTCATTACTTGTATCTGCAATGCAGAATTTATATGAGATGCCTAGTTTTAGCTTAACAGCACCTTGTGTGGCGCGATGGTCTAAAAAGCAATATGCGTCTGCTTTTCAGCATGTTCAGGAATATATTAAAGCAGGTGATTGTTATCAAATTAATCTAACTCAGGAGTTTATCGCACCAGCCACAGGTTGCTTATTAGACACAGCAGAACAATTTTGGCAACTGACCGATGCACCTTATGCAGGTTATTTAAGAGTTGATGATTTTGAATTACTGAGCTGTTCTCCTGAGCTGTTTATTGATTTTGAAATAGCACGAAAAGTTGTAACAAAGCCAATTAAAGGCACCATGCCTCGCTTTAGTGATCCTGTTTTAGATGAACAATCCAAGTCTGCCTTACAACGTTCTCAAAAAGATCAGGCAGAAAATGTCATGATTGTGGATTTATTACGTAATGATTTAAGTGTGTATGCCGAAACAGGTTCAGTTAAGACCCCTAAATTATTCAATATCGAATCATTTAACCAAGTGCATCATATGGTAAGCGAAGTAACGGCAACCTTAAAAAAAGAGGTTAATCCTTTTGAAATGTTATTGTCTGCCCTTCCTGGTGGCTCAATTACTGGTGCACCTAAAATTCGTGCCATGCAAATTATTAATGAATTAGAAGAAGCGCCACGTGGTGCATATTGCGGGTCAATGGGCTATTTCAACCATGATGGTACTGGTTCTTGGAATATTTTGATTCGATCTATTCAAAAGTATCAAAACGAAGTCTCATTATGGGCTGGCGGCGGTATTACTATTGCTTCAGATTGTGATGCAGAGTATCAAGAATGCTTTGATAAAGTCTCTGCCATGTTGGACTTACTGAACACATGGCATAAGCCAATATAGGTATAAAAAAAAGCGAATCTCTATTCGCTTTTTTCTTCTATTACGGTTTAAATCAATTCAAAATGTCATTTTTAAGCGTATTCACCAAACGTTGATTTTGCTCATCAGTACCAATCGTAATTCTTAAATACTGATTGATTCTGGGTTTATTAAAATACCGTACAATAATGCCCTTTTCACGCAATTCAGTTGCCAACTCTCCTGCATCTTTAGTCGGTAAAGATGCAAAAATGAAATTAGCTTTAGACGGTAAAACTTTAAACCCCATCTCTTCTAAATGAATCACTAGCTTTTCACGGCTGGCAATCACCTTATTATTTTGTGCTTCAAAATAACCCTGATCATCAAACGATGCAACAGCTGCAGCAATTGCAAATCGGTCAATTGGGTACGAATTAAAACTATTTTTAACGACTTCTAATGCAGCAATTAAATGTGGTTGCGCAACAGCAAAACCGACACGCAAACCAGCCAATGAACGAGATTTGGATGTGGTTTGACACACCACTAAATTTTCGTACTTTTCAACTAAAGCTACTGCTGATTCAGCACCAAAATCTACATAAGCTTCATCAATCACCACGACAGAATTTGGATTGGCTTGCAGTACTTCTTCAATGGCAGATAAGCCTAATGCAATGCTAGTAGGTGCATTGGGATTTGTGATTATAATGCCCCCATTCGGTTGCTTATAATCATCTACAACAATTTCAAAGTTTTCATTCAAAGGTAAAATTTTGGTTTTAGTGCTAATGCCAAAAAATTGGCTATATACAGGATAAAAACTGTACGTAATATCTGGATATAAAATTGGTTTGTCTTGCACAAAAAAAGCTTTAAAAATGTGAGCAAGAACTTCATCTGAGCCATTGCCTACAAATACATTTTCCACAGCCACATTTTGCTGCTTCGCAATCGCTTGTTTTAACTCTAATGCATCTGGGTCTGGATACAAGCGCAGAACATCAGCTGAATGCGCTAAAACAGCTTGCACCGCATTCACGACTTTTGGCGAAGGTGGATATGGGTTTTCATTGGTATTTAATTTTAATAAATTTTGAATTTTCGGTTGTTCGCCAGGTACATACGGATCTAATTCACGTACTTCTGGACTCCAAAAACGCATTTGTTCTGTAGTAATATTTGACATTTTATTTTCTCGTAACTCTCTCCTTTTAGAAGAGGATTAGGCAGAGGTCAATTCAATCACTCTCACCTAACCCTCCCAAAGGGAGAGGAATATTTTTACTGATATACGAATTATGACTTAGTTACTGATAACGATAGCGAGCAGAACGTGCATGTGCATCTAAGTTCTCTTCTTGTGCCAAAATATCTGCTGTTTTCGCAAGGGTTTTCACCCCTTCTTGTGAGCACATAATCAAACTCGTACGTTTTTGAAAATCATACACACCAAGCGGTGATGAAAAACGTGCCGTGCCCGAGGTCGGTAATACGTGATTTGGCCCTGCACAATAGTCGCCAATTGCTTCAGGAGTATAACGCCCCATAAAAATAGCACCCGCATGACGAATATTTTCTGCCATCTCTTGTGCATCATCTAGACTTAATTCCAAGTGCTCAGGTGCAACTTGGTTAATTAAATCAATTGCTTCTTGACGATCTTTTACTAGAACTAAAGCGCCACGATTGGCAATTGAGGTACGTGCTATTTCTGCTTTAGGCAAATGAGCAAGATGCTCTTCAATGGCCTGCTCAACTTCATTTAACAGTTGCTCATCTGGTGTAATGAAAATTGCTTGCGCCACAGTGTCATGTTCAGCTTGCGATAAAACATCCATCGCCAACCATTGAGCGTTGTTTTGACCTTCTGCATAAACCAAAATTTCAGAAGGCCCTGCAATCATATCAATCCCAACTTGGCCAAACACTGCACGTTTGGCAGCTGCAACAAAGCGATTCCCTGGCCCAGTAATTTTATCGACTGAAGGAATTGTTTCCGTACCATATGCCAAGGCAGCAACAGCTTGCGCACCACCAATGGTAAAGACACGGCTAACACCTGCCAAATAAGCAGCAGCGAGAACCAATGGATTTAACTCTCCATTTGGTGCAGGCACCACCATAATAATTTCAGGAACGCCGGCCACATGTGCAGGCACAGCATTCATTAATACAGACGATGGATAAGAGGCTAAACCACCTGGCACATAAATACCGACACGATCAAGGGGCGTTACTTTTTGACCTAAAGTATTGCCTAAAGCATCGACATAAGTCCAACCTTCTTGTTTCTGTGCTTGGTGAAACTCACGAATCCGATGAGCAGCAAGCTCTAGGGCCTCACGTACTTCAAATTTTAATCCATCAAATGCTGTTTTAAGCTGTTCTTGGCTCAGCTCTAGATCAGAAAATTGATGCGCTGGATGTCGATCGAACTGTTGTGTGAGTTTAAGAACATGAGTATCGCCATGCTGACGAACATCAGCAATGATTTGATCTACGGTTTTTAAAAGTTCTGGGTCACTCACGGTTTCAAAAGCCAACAAATCAGCAAAAACTTGTTTGAAATTTTGATCTTGAGTCGATAAACGTCGCATCAATTTATCCACAATGAAATAAAGGGAAGCTTTAGTTTACCTTGTTTCCTTTATTTTGTGGGCAATAATCCTCCAGCTTAAGCGAGAGTTTAATGAAAAACGCCTGTTACTTTATCTGGAAATGAACGTAAACCTTATTTTTTCAAACTAAAATCATGGGGCAGAATAAAAACAGCCAAATCTATGACCATCTAAAAGATTTCCCAATATTTTTCTATTGGACAGTTCAGCCCAGCCCAATCCAATTTTTCAAAAGCTATTACATGGCAGATTGTAGCTGAACGACAACTCTCAGGTTTCAATCAAGTCGTCAAACTTTGCCAATCCATCGCACAATATTTTAAGACAGTAAGACATCAGTTTTATATTCAAGCCATTTATCAATCTGGCCTTTATGTAATGATTCAAGGCAAACTTACCGTCCTGACACAAATCTGGCAACGCGTATTGCTACTTGTGGGGTCTATACCGTTGATGCTTTAAATCAACTCATTCAGATTCAATTTTATTGTATTTCAATATAATAAGCGCATTAAAAAACCGCCATCATAGATAGCGGTTTTTTAAAACAAAAAATATCAAATTATGTGTTCTTTAATGCTTCACGTGCTGCAACTGCTGTTTCTAATTGCGTAAGAATTGGATTCAACAAACTTTGTTTACGTTTAAAGCTGGCTTTATTAACAATTAAGCGTGAAGACACTGTACAAATTTCTTCAAGTGGCTCCAGACCATTGGCACGTAATGTATTACCTGTATCAACCACGTCGACAATATAATCCCCCAAACCGACCAATGGCGCAAGCTCCATTGAACCGTAGAGTTTAATCACATCGACCTGTTCACCTAAACTTGCATAATATTGGCGAGTTAGGTTTACATATTTAGTGGCAATCTTTAAACGACCTTTCGGGCGAACCATGCCAACTTTACCTGCTGTCATAAGTTTACAGTTGGCAATTTTTAAATCTAAAGGTTCATATACATTTTGTGCGCCATGTTCCATCAGCACATCTTTACCCGCCACACCTAAATCTGCAGCACCATTTTCGACATAAGTTGGTACATCAGATGCACGTAAAATAAGAATACGTACATGTTTATGTGTGGTTGGGAAAATTAATTTGCGGGATTTATCTGGATCTTCCAATAAATTAATTCCCGCTGTTTCTAACAGCGGTAAAGTCTCTTTTAAGATACGTCCCTTACTTAATGCTAAAGTTAAACCATGATCAAAATTTCCCATCACATCAAAATTGGGATCATCGTTTCTCATATCGCTCATTAACTTACTCGCTTAATTTGGGCACCTAAACCCTGTAATTTTGCTTCAATGTCCTCATAACCGCGATCAATATGATAAATACGGTCAATCAATGTTTCACCTTCGGCAACCAAAGCAGCCAGAACCAAAGAGAAAGAAGCACGCAAATCTGTTGCCATTACAGGTGCAGCAGATAATTTATCCACCCCTGTAACCACTGCATCATTGCCTTCGACCTGAATATTTGCACCCATTCGAGCCAATTCAGGTACATGCATAAAACGGTTTTCAAAAATTGTTTCAGAAATTGTTGCAAAACCACGGCCAATGGCATTGACCGCCATTAATTGCGCTTGCATATCTGTCGGAAACTCAGGATGCGGTAAAGTCTGGAAGCTGACAGCCTTTGGACGCTTGCCCATCATATCAAGTTCAATCCAATCTTCACCACGAGTAACTTCAGCACCCATTTCTTCAAACTTTTCAAGTACAGCTTCAAGTAAATTAGGGTCTGTATGCGTGGTTTTAATTTTACCACCAGTAATTGCAGCTGCCGCTAGGTAAGAACCTGTTTCTATACGGTCAGCAACCACAGCATATTCGCAACCATGTAGGCTTTCAACACCAGTCACGACTAGCGTATCTGTATCTAAACCTTCAATTTTTGCGCCCATTTTAATCAACATTTTCGCAAGATCAGTAATCTCAGGTTCGCGCGCAGCATTACGAATTGTAGTAACACCATCTGCAAGCACAGCTGCCGTTAAGATATTTTCAGTACCGCCAACGGTTACCATATCAAAAACAACTTCACCACCTTTTAAACGACCGTCTACCTTGGCATGAACATAGCCATTTTCAACTTCAATTTCAGCACCTAAAGCTTCTAAAGCTTTTAAATGTTGATCAACTGGACGTGAACCAATAGCACAACCGCCTGGTAACGATACTTGTGCACTACCATAGCGCGCCAATAATGGACCAAGCACCAAAATAGATGCACGCATTGTTTTGACCAGTTCATACGGTGCAAATTGATTATCTAAAGTTGAAATATCCGCTTTTACGGTGTCTCCTTCATAAGAAATTTGAACACCCAAACCTCCAATCAATTTTACCAAAGTATTCACATCTTTAAGATTAGGTACATTGGTTAAGGTAATCGGTGAATCTGCAAGTATCATGGCTGCCAGTAATGGAAGAGCCGCATTCTTTGCGCCAGAAATACGCACTTCACCTTCGAGCTTCAGACCGCCCTGAATTAAAAATTTATCCATTAAATCATTAAGCTCCGAACATGCTTGCTTTACGCCATTCTTCTTGGGTCATTGCACGAATAGTGACCGCGTGTACTTCGCCGCTGGCAATATAGGAATTCAACGGTGCGTAAACTGCTTGCTGACGCGCAACAGGACGCTTGCCTTCAAACTGACCATCGACAATACGAAGATCAAATTTGCCGCCTTGCCCACTTACTGCAACTTCAGCCTCTGGAAACGCAGCTTTTAAAATATCAGTGAGCTGTTCACTATTCATCGCAAAACCTCTTAATAGGACTAAGGGTGTAAACATGCCATTTTACTATAAATAAAAAAAATAATTCATTAGTCGCATACAATATATGTATAAAAAAAGAGGTTAATCAAAACCTCTTTTTTAACAACACACTAACTATACATCTACGGGTAGGTAAATCAACTGCATTTGTCGATGGCGATGAAGTTGTCTTTTTAATTTTTCTGTCATTTTTTTAATTGAAGTGTACATATCATCAGCGGTTGCTTGAGCAAACAATTCAGCCCCTGGCAAACGAATAATCGCTTCGGCAATATGATTTAAACTTCCTTTTCTTGAACGCTGATCGACTTGATGATCTTTCATCAGCTTCACTTGCATGCTGTTGACTTGATCTAAATGCTTGGTCATCTCGGCAAATTTTAAACGAATATCTTCTTCAATAGCAGGTGTTACAGTTAAATGATGACCACGAATTGTAATTTGCATAACTCTATCCCTCACCTTCTTTTAGGATTAGCAAGGAAATCGCCAAAATTTTCCAATGTGTGCAAATTACTGGAGCTCTGCATTCAACATCACAACATTTTGGCTATTCCTTAAAATAAAAAGAGATTCATTCTTTTGTCATAATGAGGCTCTAGAATACGCAGATTTTAAAAATCAGATCAAGACTTTTCGTTCAGATGATGACGGAATATGTAACGATTCACGATATTTTGCAACAGTCCGTCGCGCGACATCAATCCCTTCATCTTTCAATAAATTTGCAATAACATTATCAGATAAGGGCTTTCGAGCATTTTCTTCTGCAACAAGTTTTTTAATTTTCGCCCGAATTGCGGTAGAAGAGGCTTCCCCACCAGATGTGGTTCCAACATGACTAGAAAAAAAGTATTTCAACTCATACAAACCACGTGGCGTCAGCAAAAATTTATTGGTCGTAACACGAGAAACCGTTGATTCATGCAATTCAACTTCTTCAGCAATATCTCGCAATACCAACGGTTTCATTCCCTCTGGCCCAATTTCAAAAAAAGCCCTTTGATGTTTAACAATGCAAGTTGCCACTTTTAATAAAGTTTTATGTCGCTCATCTACACTTTTAATAAAGTTTTTAGCTTCTAACATTTGATTACGCAAATACTGATTATCATCACTTTGATCAGCACGTTTAATCATACTGGCATAAAAAGAATTGACTCGAAGTTTAGGCATAATATCTGGATTGAGTTGCACAAACCAATGCTCATTTTTTTTAGAAACAACAACATCCGGAATTTGATAATCAGAATCTCGATCTTCAAATTTTAGACCGGGATGTGCTTTTAAGGTTTTTAACAGCTCAACAGCGCCTTTAAGTTGCTCAGTATTTAATCCCGTTTGCTTAATCAACTTGGGCAATTCATTTGAAATCAACAATTCATAATGCTGAAGTAAAAGCGTAGCTTCTTTGCGATTGACCGTAAAAGATGGCAAACTTTCCAATTGAACCATCAAGCATTCTGCTAAATTTCGTGCCCCAATACCAACAGGATCTAAACGCTGTATATGCTTTAAAACAACTAAAACTTCATCATCCTCAATCACTTCGTCATAATCCATACTTTGCAATAAATGCTGTACAGATTGAGTGATTTCTGAAATTTCACAGTCTAAAAACCCCTTATGATCAAGAGAATCAACAATACAGTGTGCAATTAAATTATCGACAATAGAAAAGTGTAATAAGTTAATCTGCTCTAACATATGCTCTTTTAAACTTAAATGACCTTGTCGATTATCTTCACGTTCTTCAAACTCAGAAGTACCTAAACTTGTAGGTTGATGGGTATACACATCATCCCAATCGGTATCTACAGGTAAATCATCAGGTAAGTGATCTGCATTCAACTCATTGGTCAGATCTTTAACATCCTGATCTTTTAATATCGCCAGATTCTCAATGTCTGTTTGCTCTTCAATTTTTTCCAGTAGTGGATTACTATCAAGTTGTATCTGAATCTCTTGTTCCAATTCGAGACTAGAAAGCTGAAGCAAACGAATGGCTTGTTGCAGTTGAGGCGTTAATGATAACGAGTTTGCAACTCTTAATCCAACCGATAACTTCATATTCATTTTTCCTCATTTTCTGGCGCGAGTTATAAGCAATTATTGTGCCGATTTTATTTTTTTATAGCATAATTATACTAAAAAACATACAATTTTCTTTATTCTGAGTTTTATAACATAAACTTAACAGCTTTTCACACAATAGGTAAAAATCACTTTTTATTCAATAATCCTCCTACTCTTAATAATACTAAGCTCTCCTATTTCTGCTTTTATTCAAACACTTAAAACTCAGTTTTCCGCCCTACTCCATATTAATCGCCTTTCCTTATGTTTATTTCCTTCATTTGTTATCTTATATTTTCTTATTTTTATTTTTCCTGCATAAAAAAAACCCCCTCAGTCTTGTGACTGAGGGGGTTTTTAGAATTAATGAGCTGGCGATGACTTACTCTCACATGGGTAACCCCACACTACCATCAGCGCAAAGAGGTTTCACTTCTGAGTTCGGGAAGGGATCAGGTGGTTCACTCTTGCTATTGTCGCCAGCACAACTGTTTATGACTACTCGCTAT
>NZ_MBDL01000015.1 GCF_001707755.1 Acinetobacter celticus
TAATTTCGATCAATCAATCAGTAAAAATCCACACAAGTTGTTCTTCATAAGCTCTTAATGATCTTCTCACTGGTTCGTCACCAGCAAGCTAGGTCGGCTATACTACTCTCTTTCAGAGAATAGTCAACAGGTTTTATTGATTATTTTCAAACTCCTTCAAGATCCTTAGAATTAACCCTTAAGCCAACCCCTTGTTTCTCAACAAGTTTTAATCAATATCACCGCCGATGGATGTGCATTCTACAGCATTCCCAACCCAACACAACCCCCTTTTTTAATTATTTTATTAAAAATAACTCGAATGGTTATTTATTCCGCAAAAATGTGGTTTTTTTCTATTTTTTTAAGAAAACAGGCACTGAATCTACAAATTTATCGAATAATTTTCCTGTTTTATTCTTTTCTTGCCAATTTAACGGCCGACAATCGATATATTCGCAATAGCCGCTCTCTCCACTTATCTCTTCATCATTTATTTTAATTTGATAACTAAAACTTCCTGCATAACCAGCCCCTACCCCAAATTTAAAGTCGCCACGACTTTGTGACTGTATATGTACATTAATTTTTGAATTGCTAATGATCCATTCGAATTCGCGAGGTAAATACATTTTATGGTGATTTGGGGTCATCACTGCTGGATAAACGCGATGTACTCGTAAATACACGCCATCGTCATACATCTGTATTTTTTTTGAATTGAAATCTTTTAAATAAAGTCTGGACTGCAAAATTCGATTTAGTCCATCTCGGGTTTGCATCACAATAAGTTGGCGTTGATTACTGAGATTAATAATTTGTGCAGTATAAAATGCAATAGAAAAAGAGGGGAAGATCATGGCTCGAGCAAACTCAAGTGAGCCAAGTTGCTGAATGGTATATGGTCGATCTTTATAAACAATCTCGCCAGAACATTCACATAATTGTGACCAATATTCTGCCAAACCCATTCTTAGCTTATTGAAATAGCAAAATGAGCCAGATATTTTAATTTGCAGGTCAAAGCTTAATTCTGAATCATTGCGTTGCAACTTAAATTCGGGAAAAGCACCACTAAAATTTTCTCGATCTTGAAATTGAAAGATGTTCTCGTCAAAAGTGCAGTCATTTTCCATGGAATAGCAATGTAGCTGTCCAACCATATGTGAACTGATGCTGGACATCACTGTTGCTGTATTTTGGGCAGAGTATTGTACATTACGCAAAATTTTGGCGTTTGGCTGACCAATCACGCTAATGAAATTTAAATAATGTAGGGGCGCAGGTAAGTTTGGAATTTTCAGCGCCAACAGAACGGTTTTATATTGTCGGCTAGGCGGATGTAATGGATAGCTATGTGGAAGCAAGGCTGGAGTCTGGTTCAGCTGTTTGGATTGATCTAGAAAATCTTTAAACAACTGCATATCAGACTCCTTACATGATTATGTAGCCGTATTTTTGCGAGCAAGGAATGTGGTTACAAATCCTGAAAAAGCATAAATAATTGAAATCACTAATATTCCGACAGGAATATTATAAGTCACAGCAGCCAAGATAAATACAGCTATTGGTAATACAGCAAAAGGAACCCGCTTTCGCTCTACTGTTTTAAATGAATAATATTTCATATTCGAGATCATCAGCAAACCTACTGCAGCAATGACAACAGCATTGACGATTTGAATTCCATGTTCGCGTAAATCAAACACTTCTGGAAAATCTTTCGCAACCAATACCAATGAAATAATCATCACAGCAGCCAACGGACTTGCTACACCAATAAAGTAGCGTTTATCAACCACGCCAATCTGTACATTAAAGCGTGCTAAACGAAAGGCAGCACATGCCGTATAAACAAAGCACGCAGCCAAGCCAATTCTGCCTAAATCGTGCAGGCTCCAGCTATACATTAAAATAGCGGGTGCAACACCAAATGCGAGCAAGTCCGATAAAGAGTCAAACTGTTCGCCAAAAGGGCTTTGCGCACCAATTGCACGAGCAACACGACCATCTAAACCATCAAGCAATGCCGCAATAAAAATGGCATATACTGCTTGGGTATAATCACCATTCATACTCGCAATAATAGAATAAAACCCCGACAGCAATGCAGCTGTCGTAATTAAATTCGGCCACAGGTAGATACCGCGACGTTTGACCTTTTGCCCCTCATGGGTATGCTCTTCTTCCACTACTTCAAAAGTAATACCATCAAAAGCATTTTCTTCTTTGGTAGAGTTTTCCCGTTCAGGTTTATTTATATTTGTCATTGTTCGATCCTAACTGTGACCTTTTATCTTCGTTCAGCGTGTAGGCTGTGTTATTCGCCAACCAACCAGCGAACAGCGGCATGGCCACCATTTTCGCTCATTTTTAAATGTGGGAACAACCATTGTAAAGCTTCATCTGCATCTTGAGAGAACTTCCAAGGTGGATTGATCACCAACAAACCACAGCCATTCAAACCCACTGGCGTATCATCTGGCCATACACATACTTCGCAAACCAATTGACGACGAATACCCGTTTTGTACATTTTCTTTTCAAAACGTTCAATCATGGCACGGTCTTTAATTGGATACCAAACCGCAAAACAGCCTGTTGGCCATTTCTTGTAAGCAGCAACCAGTAATTCTACCAATTGTGGGAAATCTTTACGTTCTAATTCGTAAGGTGGGTCAATCATCACCAAACCACGTTTTTCTTTTGGTGGAATGACACCTAGCAAACCTTCGTAAGCATCACGCTCATGCAAGCCTGCACGTTTATCAAAAATATTGTGGCGCAATTGCTGAAATACATCACGTTGCATTTCAAAAATGGTGGCTCTGTCTATTTCACGCATGCCTTCTAAAGCAAACCATGGTGAACCGGGATACGCACCCTTACCAAAATTCTCACGCATTTTTTCAACAATTTTTAAATATTGTTGTACACCTTCAGGTGCATTACGTTTAATCGAATCATCCAGCTTCACTAAACGGTGAATACCCGTTAAAAATTCGCCCGATTTTTGTGCTTCTGAAGTCGACAAGTCATATTTACCCGCCCCACCATGCGTATCTACATAGCGATAAGGTTTATCTTTTGCATTGAGTCGAGTCAATAATTGAAGCAACAAAACATGCTTCATGACATCGGCAAAGTTGCCTGCATGGAAATGGTGACGGTAATTCATGTTTCTATAATTCCTAATATCAACGTCTATTTTAGCATGAAAAATAGTTTCATTCCGATGCTTATCTTGTTCTAGAATAGCTCACCTTTTTTGCGGTTTTAAATATGGACGCAATGCCCCTCCCAAAGTCTTGGAATGCTGATCAAATATTAAATGATTTAGATCAGCATGGATTTGCCTTAATTGATGATGCTTACTCTTCAGAATACACACAAGCATTACTTGAAGAATGCACTTCTCACTTCAATCAATTTCGTGATGCAGCCATTCAAAATGGTGTAATGAGTCAAATTCGTAGTGACCATATTTTATGGATAAATGACGAATTAAAAATTGCACAACAACACATCGATTATTTAAACGCCCTTTCAGAGCAATTGAATCAGGCGTTTTTTTTGGGCATTCAAGAAGTCGAAGCGCACTTTGCCTGCTATAACGCAGGTGAGTTTTATGCCTTACATCGCGATAACCCACAGCAAAAAAATGGCCGTCTCATTTCTACCGTGTATTACTTACATGAAGAGTGGCAAGAGGACTGGGGTGGCGAACTCCGCCTACAAGACAAAAATGAGCAATGGCATGTCATTGCACCAAAACCGAACCGAATTGCGATTTTTCAAAGTGACTTATTACACGAAGTGATTCAAGCAAAACAGCAACGTCTTTCAATTACCGCATGGTTACGTAGTCGCTCTTCCATTTGGTAGAACTTTAAATTTAAACATTCATCCTCATATAACGCTTATTGTTATATGAGGAATACACCAATGCGTGACCACACCAAACTCATCATTCAACGTATTGGTGAGACAGATCAATTATATTTGCAAGGCAATAGTCCTGAACTTAGCCTAGAACGCGCAGAATTACGCTTACAATTGGTCACGCTCAGTCAAATGCGTCAAGAACAAATTCATTTTCTACAAGAAGCTGTCGTGCTTTTAGAGCAAAGCCGGATTGACGCTGAAGAAATGCCTTTAAGCATGTATATTAATTTGTCTTTGCATTTGGCCAAAGCCTATATGCTGTATTTTGAAATTACTCGTGAAGTGCGTTTTGCTTTAATTGTGCAACAAATTTTAAAACCTATGAAGCGTGATGATTACGGCGATATTTATTTCTTTTTGGCTTATGCCTCTGCAGCAAAAAATGAATTATCCCTGACCCGCCATTGGTTAACCAAATACAGCAAAACCCAAGCTTTTGACTCGGAATTGATACGCGAACATGCGGCTTTTCGTATGTTCCATCAAGAACTGTGGTTTACACAGCTAATTTAAGATGCATTGTACTCAATGTCTAAATTTCTAGTTCAGCTGTAAAAAACAGACAATAAAAAACGCCTCAATAGAGGCGTTTTCTTCAAGACATTCTGTCGTATTAAAATAATAGTAAGCTAATGCCTTTAAGCAGGTTGTAATTTATACGCATCCATATGTAACTGCTGATTCAACTCATCAATCCAAATCGCCCAATCATCATCTTGTATTAAATGACTGATTAAAAAATCACGCTGCCCTCTATTCCAAAAAGGTGCATCATGCAAATTTTGACTGGCAGAAAGCTGATGTGTTCGTACATACAACGCTATCGCGGCAGCACTGTTGGCTAACCCCAACTGAGAAAACAATAATTCTAAGGATGGTTTATGTTGATTGAGCATCTCGCCCTCCTTATCAACGAATCTGTCATTTATTATTTAATTAACTTATAAGATATTGTAAAAAAAACCTAGTCATAAAACTAGGTTTGTTGTTGCAATTTGTATTCATAGACTACACGACCCTGAACGCTTATGTTCTTTATGTAATTGCTCATTCAAAATATCAACCACCATGGCCCACTCATCATCTTTTTTCCAATGACTTAGAATAAAATCCTGCTGGGCTTTGCTCCAAAAATCTGCTTTATGTAAAGGAATATCCATGGTTAATTGATGGGTTTCAATAAATTGATCAATCGCTTCAGAGCTGGAGTCTAATCCCAGTTGATCAAAAAATAGTTCTAAGTTCGGTTGTTGATCAAACATATACGTCTCCCCAAGCCTAAATAGTTCTTTTAACGTTAGCGCGAAGTTCAACCTGTTGCAATTACCCATATCTGAAAGCATGTTATTTTTTGTTGGTTTTTCACCCAGATTTGAGTTTTAAAAAATCTCATCCAATAAAAAAGCACCCCGATTGGAGTGCTTTTTATCTAATTTAAAATCAGCTTAAGCTGAAATCAATTAGTTGAACAAGTGAGCAATAGCAGCACGTTCGCCTTCTAACTCTTCAAGAGTCACATCCATACGCTCACGGCTGAATGCATCAATTTCTAAGCCTTCAACACGTGTGTATTGACCGTTTGCACATGTTACAGGAACACCGTACATAACGCCTTCTGGAATACCATAAGAACCATCAGAAGGAATACCCATCGTTACCCATTCGCCGTTTGTGCCAAGAGCCCAATCGCGCATATGGTCGATTGCAGCATTTGCAGCAGAAGCAGCAGAAGACAAACCACGTGCTTCAATAATTGCAGCACCACGTTTACCAACAGTAGGAAGGAATACGTTTGCATTCCATTCTTGGTCGTTGATCATGTCTTTTACGCTTTCGCCGTTAATAGTCGCGAAACGGTAGTCAGCATACATTGTTGGAGAGTGGTTACCCCAAACTGTAAGATTTTTAATGTCTTTAACTGCTTTACCTGTTTTAGCCGCAACTTGGCTAAGCGCACGGTTGTGGTCAAGACGAAGCATAGCAGTGAATTGACCTGGATTTAGATCTGGAGCAGATTTCATAGCAATATAAGCATTCGTGTTCGCAGGGTTACCTACAACAAGAACTTTAACGTCACGGCTTGCGTGATCGTTAATTGATTTACCTTGAACAGTAAAGATTTTAGCATTTTCTTGTAAAAGCTCAGCACGCTCCATACCTGGACCACGTGGACGAGAACCTACAAGTAAGCAGTAGTCAGCATCTTTGAATGCAACATCTGGATTATCAGTACCGATCATGCCTTCTAAAAGAGGGAATGCGCAGTCTTCAAGTTCCATCATTACGCCTTTCAGCGCAGCTTGAGGCTTTTCAAAAGGAACTTCGAGCAATTGCAAAATAACTGGTTGATCTTTACCTAACATTTCGCCGCTTGCGATACGGAATAATAGGCTGTAACCAATTTGACCTGCTGCGCCAGTAACGGCAACACGAACTGCTTGCTTCATCTAATTATCTCCAATAGAGGATATTCAATGCGATTAAATAGTTAGTCCATTTAATCTAATCATCATAAACGCGAAAGATTGTACTCCAATCTTTTGGCAGTTGCATGTAAAAGGGAATGCTTTTCAACAAAAGTATAATAGGAAATATAAATAAAATAGCGCTAAAGACTCAGAAAGATCCTTTAATGGTAAAGGAAGCTGGACAATTACTGATGACACTATTCGAGCAGGTTTTGTATTGACCATTACTTTTGTAACAAATTTTAATATTGGTCAAAATACTTCCTGCATACGACAGCTGGCATCCCAGTTGCACACCTTGTGCTGGTAAACCACTATTTAATCTCATAATTTTTGATCGTAATGTTGCAGATTGCATAACTTGCGTTTCCTGACTGGTTAATTCCTCAGGTATTTTTAATTTTTCTGCATAATTAATAATGGTTCTAAAATAGTTACTGGCACTCATCGGAACACAGCCACCAATTTCACGCCATAAAGCATTTCGCGCATTTTCATCGGGCATTACTCGTGCCACGACCTTTGCTTGTATCGGTTGTAATTTAGAGGAACTTGAAGTAAAGCAGTCCTGCTGATTGGTTTCTGGAAAAAGCCCAGTAATATTCAGTGAATAGCCTTCCATACATTTGCGCTTTTTATGGCGCTGCGAATCGAGTGAACATACAGCGGGTACCAGCTGCACATTCATCATATAACCATGTACGGTCGGGGCTGCAAAACTGGTAGATACAAGAAAACAGTTACTACATGCAAAGAGTAAGGCAAATTCTATTCTCTTATTTCTAGCATAGTTCAGTCGCATTCATCCTCCCAAATCACAACCATCTACTGTTTATTCTACTGTGAGCTACGCATCGGTATGCTTTGCATCCGTTTACCAATGGACTGCGCACCCTGTCCAAGCAAGACCCCATAATGTGTCGCATTGGTCATCACGTGCTTGACATAGTCACGTGTTTCGGTCAATGGAATGCTTTCAGCGTACTGATCGGCCGCAATATTTGCTTCATCTGACTGCCAACGGCGTGCACGATTTGGCCCTGCGTTGTAACCTGCCGTGGCTAAAACAGGACTATTGCTTAATTGACTTTGAATCATCGACAAATAGAACGTACCGTAGCGAATATTGGTATTCATATCGGTTAATGCTGCAGGGTTGTAAGTTTCGCCCATCTGACGCGCAACCAATTTTGCCGTATTGGGCATAATCTGCATTAAGCCACCCGCGCCCACATGTGAACGTGCCGTTGTGTTAAAACGACTTTCTTGACGCATCAAACCATAAGCCCAAGCAGGATCGATGCCTGCATTTTTACTATGACTAACCACGTAGGCTTGATGAGGCATGGCATAACGTAAACTATAATTATGCTGATTGACCGTTCTATCGGCCGCATAAATAGCACGGTCATACCATCCCATGTCAGTTGCACGTTTGGCTGCAGCCAAAAGTAAACCATCATCTTTTTTCAAATACGCCTGACGAACAGCCCAATTCCATTCACGGTTAATATAACTGTCTGGCGCATTCACATTACGTAATGCAAAAGCACGGCGGAAATGAATGTCTTGACTTAGGCGTTGCGCATCGGCATTACTGGGTTGTGCATTGTTGGGTACACTACTATAACTTTGTCCAACATGGTCTTTTGCCAGTAGATTATGATAATCGTCACCTTGTGCTAAACGCTTAAAAATTGCTTGTGCTGTACGTTTAGATGAAGCGTCGCCACGTTGTTCAGAAGCACGCGCCAACCAATATTGCCAACGGTCTTCTTGACGTTGGGTCACACTCATACTATCAATGGCACGAATTAAGCTTTCCCATGCACTAAAACGAATAGCTTGACGTGCATAAATTTCAGCTTCTTCAGAACTAAACGGTAGTCCGTAACTGGCATCTAAATAATTCAGCACATCGCGACTAAAATTATTTTTCATCACCGTCGTGCCACCAATATAGCCCACTGTTCTATATAGCGCCCGTTGCACATCCGAAGGTGTACCTTCTGCAGCTCGTTTTACAGAGGCCATCGCGGAAGGTAAATCACTGTCCGCTAAACGTCCCAAGGCATAAATAAGGTAGGCTTGATCTTCTTTACTGGTCTTTGGTGCCGACCATAAATAGTTCATTGGGTTGCTTTGAATACTATTTAACTGTGCCAAAGACAAATTCATATTAATACTTTGCGCGGTTGCAATAGCCTGACCCGATTGCCCTGCTCTGAGTTGTCCCCATAAGCGTTGCTGACGATCTTGCTCGCTCATTAGTGGGCTAGACAACATCATTCGTCCTAACCCTGTACACGATTCGGGCTGTGAGTTGGTGGCCAACCACACATCTTTAAATTCTGCGTACACCAAAGGGTCGCCTGACTTGGCACGCACTTGCGCCATTGCACAGGTTTCAGCCTGATCAGGATTGGTCACATACTGTAAGAGTGGTTGCGCGGCACTAAAATCGGCCTGTTTTACTTTTTCTTCGACATAATCGGCAGCCAATTTTTCAGCCATAGCCGATTGAGGATAGCGCTGGGCAAAACTGACAATCTGCGAAGCAGGCTGAGAAGCTAAATTATTGTTGAGTATCCAATATTCAGGATAGTAACCCAGTGCATCATTCTGCATGGCATCCTGATACTGCTGAAGCATGCTGATATTACTGGCACTGGCTGCGCGTAACGCCTCATTAAACTGTTCATCTGCTGCATTTGCATAAGAAACACATGCCGATGCCACGCCTAAGGCAAGCAATTGATAAGATTTTTTGTGTTTCCAAACTTTATTTAACATCCACTTGCCTTCTTTGATTCACTTTTAGCGATACGTGCATTCTGCTAATCATTTTTAAGTTAGTTTAATAACTCTAAACCGACTGTATTGTTGTGTTATGTAACCTTATGATTAAACAATATTAATCTTCAAACATTTTTACTTCACAAATCAATCTTTCTTGCGCGCTATTTTAAACTATAAGTTTATCTCGAATTACTGTTAAAATATGCGCCTTTCACAAATATAGAAATTAATTGAGGCATATAGACTGCAGGTTCATTTCAAGCGTCTGCCAAACTTAATACTCTTCGAAACTATGCTTTTAGGAGCCTACATGACGGTTCAAACCTTCATCCCAAATGGTGCCCAAGCTGCCGCAGAAAACACTGTTACCCAGCCACAGCACACCCCAGCCATCGATGGTTCAGTAAAAAAACTGTACATCGAAACGCAAGGGTGTCAGATGAATGAGTATGACAGTCACCGCATGGCAGACCTTTTAGGCGACTCACACGGTTATGTGCTGACCAAAGACCCGAAAGATGCTGATATTCTGCTAATGAATACCTGCTCAATTCGTGAAAAGGCACAAGAAAAAGTCTTTTCGGAACTGGGTCGCTGGCGCAAGTTGAAAGATAAAAATCCTGACCTGATTATTGGGGTGGGTGGCTGTGTGGCTTCGCAAGAAGGCGATAACATTCAAAAACGTGCCAATTATGTCGATATGATTTTTGGCCCACAAACCTTGCACCGCTTGCCACAAATGCTCGATCAACATTTTGAGCAAGTTGAAAAACCGAAAAAAGATAAAATTAAACTGATAGATATTTCCTTCCCTGACATTGAAAAATTTGACTTTTTACCTGAACCGCGTGTTGAAGGTTACAAAGCATTTGTTTCAATTATGGAAGGTTGCTCTAAATACTGCTCATTCTGTGTCGTGCCTTATACCCGTGGCGAAGAAGTTTCGCGTCCATTGGACGATGTACTGGCTGAAATCGCCACCTTGGCTGAAAAAGGTGTACGTGAAATTTCATTGTTGGGCCAAAACGTCAATGGCTACCGCGGTGAAACCTTTGAAGGTGAAATTTGCACCTTTGCAGACTTGCTTCGTTTAGTGGCTGAAATTTCTGGTATTGGTCGTATCCGTTATACGACATCTCACCCGCTTGAATTCAATGATGATCTGATTCAGTGCTACCACGATTTACCACAAATGGTGTCACATTTACACTTGCCTGTACAAAGCGGTTCCAATGATGTGCTTCAAGCCATGAAGCGTAACCACACCATTGACGTCTATATTGATAAAATTGCAAAACTACGCAAAGTCCGCCCAGATATGCACTTATCTTCTGACTTTATTATTGGTTTCCCAGGCGAAACTGATGCTCACTTTGAAGAAACCTATCAATTTATTCAAGAGATGGATTTCGATCATTCTTACAGTTTTATCTATTCAAAACGCCCAGGTACGCCTGCGTCTGAACTTGAAGATAATATTCCTGAAGATGTGAAGAAAGAGCGCCTTGCCAAAGTTCAACAATGGATTAAGCAATCAAGTATTGATAAAACGGATGCCATGTTGGGAACCATCCAACGCGTTTTGGTCGAAAATGTTTCAGAAAAAGATCCAAATCTACTCATTGGTACAGCCGACAACACCCGTTTAGTGTCATTTATTGGCGACCCTGCTTGGGTTGGACGCTTTGCTGAAATTGAAGTCACAGATATCAAAACGCTCAAGTTTGTTTACGGCGAGCTCTTGAATCTTGAACCTGACGTGGCGTAATGTAAGAGCTGGACTCAAGACTACTTTTAAGGAATTCTCTTGACTGCAGCGATTCGGCGTACAGTAACATTTCCTGGCGTTTCTCTTGACCGTTTGCAAAGCATGCTTGGTGCTTACAACGGTCATTTGAAACAAATTGAACAACGTTTAGATGTCACTATTTCCCATCGGGCAGATGCCTTTTTTATTAATGGTGAAATTGATGCGGTAGAAAGAGCCGAAGGCCTTTTACATCGTTTGCATGAAGAATCAGAAATTTCCAATCAAATTACAGCAGACACATTGCACCTCATGATTCAAGGTAGCCAAACCGAACCTGCGTTTCCAAAAGATGTGGAAGATGCAGAACATTCAGACCTAGATGAAGTCTGGCTACAAACCCGCAAAGGCCGAATTAACCCACGCGGGGCCAATCAAAAACGCTATGTACAACGTATTCTCAACAGTGATATTTCATTTGGTATTGGCCCAGCAGGTACAGGGAAAACCTATCTTGCTGTGGCTGCGGCGGTAGACATGTTGGAACGCAATGAAATTCAGCGGATTTTATTGGTGCGTCCTGCCGTTGAAGCTGGTGAGAAACTCGGTTTTTTACCCGGTGATTTAAGCCAAAAAATTGATCCGTATTTGCGCCCATTGTATGACGCTTTATATGAAATGTTGGGTTTTGAAAAAGTTGCAAAGCTGATTGAACGCCAAGTGATTGAAGTTGCACCTCTTGCCTACATGCGCGGACGAACACTCAACCATTCTTTTGTCATTTTAGATGAAGCACAGAACACCACCCCTGAACAGATGAAAATGTTCCTGACCCGTTTAGGTTTCGGTTCACGTGCAGTCATTACGGGTGACGTCACCCAAGTCGACTTACCTCGCGGACAACAGTCTGGTCTGGCGCATTGTTTGCGTGTGCTTGAAAAAGTCACAGAAATTCATATCACCCGCTTCCATTCCCGTGATGTGGTGCGTCATCAATTGGTGCAAAAAATTGTTGAAGCCTACGAAGGATGGGATAGCGACCAACAGCGCCTCAGCGCTGAAGCTCGTGCTGAACGCAAAGCGTATCAAGATGCACTTGTTGCCGATAATGATACGAAAGCCGATGCACAGAATTAAAGATTTAGGGATTCATTTTGAAACTTAGCCTCTCATTACAACAATCGTTTGAAGCACCTGAATTGGTGCTTAAACGTGCGTATTTAAAGAAAGTTGTTGAAACCACACTACGGTATATCGACACACAAAGTGATTGTGAAATCGGTATCGCCTGTGTCGACAATGATGAAAGTCATAAACTCAATCTGCAATATCGCGGGAAAGACAAACCAACCAATGTGCTGTCTTTTCCAAGTGACTTGCCCGATGAAATGGCACAAATTTTAGATACCTTCCCGATTGGTGATTTGGTCATTTCAATTCCTGTGGTTTTACAAGAAGCGATTGAGCAAAACAAAGCCCCAATTGAGCATTTCACCCACATGCTGGTACATGGCACATTACATTTAATGGGCTATGATCATGAAACATCGGATGAAGATGCCGAAGAAATGGAAGCTTTAGAAATTGAGATTTTAGCCAAACTCGGGTTTAAAAATCCGTATCTAGAACAGTAATTTTTATATCCAAACCCATCAAACCCGATTAATCTCGATTCGTCGGGTTTATTTATGCTAAAAATAAGCCAATATAAAAAACAAATGAAGGCAACATAAAATGTACCGACCGATTTCGGCAATCTTATTCGCACTCGGGTTCTGTTGTACTGCCCCACTCTATGCCAATGATCAAACCTTCTGTAAGGAAGTACAATTTCAAGCCACAAATCAAACTTGGGCTGGACACTATTATTTGCAAGGCGTCATGGAAGTTGGATCAGAGCTGTTGCTTCAAGACAATGGAAAGTTTAAATGGTATTTAGCCGTGGGATCTCTAGACCAATATGCCGAAGGCACATGGTGGAAAAATGGCAACTGCATTGGTTTAAAAGCACTCCCTAAATATAAAAAACACTTAGAAATCTTCCCGACACGCTTAGAAATTACAGACACTCATTTAACCGTAACTTGGCTGGATGGCAGTCAGAAAGGCGCTTATATTCGTGCAACCCCATAAAAGCCAAACAATGAAATACCAATGATGAAGTGCAACGAATCAATGTACTTCGAATTCAGCTTGAGCTGGGTCAAAACGCCACGTGCGTACAATACGCAGTTCTGAAATATCTTTCATATTGCTATCAAAACCGCCAAAAGGTGCAGCTTTACGCACGGAAGTCTTGGCAGCGTCATCCAACATACTGTGCCCTGAACTTTCAATTAAACGAATGGCACGAATGCCCCCATTTTGGTTCAAAATTACCATCAAACGAACTTCACCAGCAAGATTCTGCTGTTTAGCGGCATCTGGATAATAGCGATTGCCGTAAAACTCGACTTTTTGACGGAATTTTTCCATGTATCCTGCGGTATTGTCTTGCTTGGCTTGAATCCCATCAATGGTTTTAATTTTTTGCTGACGGCTAAAGTTTTGTTGGCGTTGTAAATACTGTGCTTCGATACTGGCAATCATGGCAGATTTGGCTTGAAACTGACTTTGCATTTCTTCTGCGGTCTTTTTACGCTGATTTTCGTCTGCTTGCTTCTGCCAACTTAAGGTGGTCATTAACACTTTTTCTTCAAAATTGAGTTCACGTTTTTGCTGTAATTTATCCAAACTCTGTTGTGTCTGTTCACCTGTGGTCTGATCAACCATTGGCGCTGGCATATCGGTAGACATTCGATGCGACTCACGAAATTTCCCTGAGCCTTGCTGATCGGCTTGTGCCAAAAAATCTGCATGTTCAACTTTGACATCACTAGGACGTAAACTCACCGCAATTTCTTTGGTGCTCATATCATTTTCTTGTGGCATCGCAAATTGCATGGTTAACACAAGTAAATGCACAACAGCGGCCAAAGCAACTGCACTGGTAAAAATTGGATCTTTCCACCAGTCTTGAATGAAAGGTTTATACGTCATTTTTTTCAACATCACATTAATACGACAATTTGCCGATATCCCCAAGCACTCTAAGTGAGTATAAAAGAAGTAGAGTTTTCGTTTTTTGAATGAAAATGATAAATCCATCAACAAATGAATAGAACGCTTTCAAAATCCTAAAAATGCTGCTATTAATTTTGCTAAACTGCAAGCTCCGGACATTGTATTTTTTGCATAATTCGACAAGATACCCCCAATATTTTTAAAAGCTTATTTGCTAGGACGCACTATAAATATGCAAACGCTCATTTCCAATCTTTCTCAACGCATCCGCCGAGTGTATCAAAAGGCTGAAGGGTTTATTGAAGATGAACGTGAATTTCCACTTTCTCAAGTGTTTTTAAATGCAACCTTTCAGCGTTTTGTAACCGACAACGTTAAAATGCTTCAGGACTTGCACGCAGATTTACATGATGACTGGCTGCGCCTGTATGCCACACTCAATTACAACGGCTTAGACATTACGCTCTCGGTCGATTTAAAACTGGTGCAAATGGAGCTGAATAAAACCACCCAATTAATTGTCTTTGAGCAAATTAGCGACACCAAAGTGATTGATGCCAAATATCCTAATTTTTTATATAAAATGGGGGTTCGTCTGGCTTTGTGCTTTTATCAAAAAGTGTTGAATGATGACCCATTGGGTATGATTTTAGAAAAGTTAAAAGTGATTAAAGTAAAAGATGATTTATTACATTTGGACTTAAACCGCTGGTTAGGAAAACAGCGCTCAATTATCGAAACCTTAGCCAAAGTCCATGTGAACCATGCCGTACTCAGAGAAGCCGAATTGGTGGTGATGGGCAATGTCAATATTGCAGCATTATTCAGCAAAATGGCTTCAGCAAAATTTGAAAAATGGGATGATTCAGACTTAGAAGAAACCAATGTCACGCCTATTCAGCAAAAAGAAAAATAAGGGCAATCTGTTTCACCCCCCCAAAAAATATAAAAAGCAGCAGTAAATATACATTTTTTACTGCTTTTTTACTCCAATCTCCACAATCCACGCGCATAATTAGCAACTAGCGCTATTGTAAAATAGAAAATTAAATTACTTAAAACTTCATAGGAAAACATCACTTATGGCTACAAATGCAATCAAAACCTTAGGTCTTGCTGCGGGTGTTTCTACTGCGTTGCTCTTTACAGGCTTCGCAAGTCAAACCTTTGCCATGAGTCCATTCCAAGCAAGTTATCAATTTAACTACAATGGCAAGAACATGGGTTCGGCAACCCGTACGCTGAGCAAATCTGGCAACAATTGGTCTTATGTTTTTGTGGCCAAAGCTGGTGCAATTGCCTCTGCAACTGAATCCAGTATGTTTAGCCTTAACGGCACTGCAATTACATCGCAAAGCTTTAAACGTAGCAGTAAAATTTTAGTGCACAACAACACCATGAGCATTAATTTTAATCCAAGTAGCAAAACCATCAACACCAAAAAAGATGATAAAGCACGTTCATTTGCTTGGAAAAGTGGTGTGTTAGATGAACTGAATGCCGAACTTCAGTTACGTGAAGACTTAAAATCAAGTGGTTTAAAATCGAGCTACTGGATTGCCGATGCCAAAGAAATTGAAGCACGTAAGTTCGTAAAACAAGGCACAGAAACCGTCAAAACGCCGTATGGCACTTTCGACACCGTTAAAGTCGTCATGAAACATGATAAACCAGGACGTGAAACTATTTTCTGGTTAGCACCTAAATTAGACTATACACCCGTTAAAATGAGCCACCTAGATGGCAAAACATCATACGGTTTACTGTTAAGTGGCTATAAAGGGCCAACAAGTTAATCGATTTGATCAATTTCGCTTGCATTTTTCTTGGTGCTTTTTAAAATACGCCTTTGCTTTAAAAAGCACCTGCCCTTGAGGACTCTCCCGTGTACGCACTAGAACAGAAAATCTTAGCTGAAGGTATCGTTCTATCTGAAGAAGTATTGAAAGTCGATTCTTTCCTAAACCATCAAATTGACCCAGTGATGATGCAACAAGTTGGTCAAGAATTTGCGCGTCTATTTAAAGATGCAGGCATCACAAAAATTATTACCATTGAAGCCTCTGGTATTGCGCCAGCAGTGATGGCTGGTTTAGAACTTGGCGTACCGGTTATTTTTGCACGCAAGTATCAATCTTTAACGTTAAAAGATGACTTATACCGCTCAAAAGTTTTTTCTTTCACCAAACAAATTGAAAGTACCATTGCCATTTCCAAAAAGCATATCAATGCAACTGACAAAGTTTTAGTCATTGATGACTTCTTGGCGAATGGTCAAGCCGCACTTGGCTTAGCTGACTTAATTCATCAAGCTGAAGCAACAGTCGTTGGTATCGGTATTGTGATTGAAAAATCATTCCAACCAGGCCGTGAATTCTTAATTGATAAAGGTTATCGTGTCGAGTCTTTAGCACGTGTGAAATCTCTAGCAAATGGTACGGTTGAATTTGTACGCGACTAAGTTCGCGTCTTTTCGAATATTAAAGAGTGCATTTGCGCTCTTTTTTATGGCCTGATGCACGCGGAAGCAATCAGACCTCATTCATCAATCAACAAATCATCATCAATTGCTAGTGAAATTAATATTGAAAGAAGTCTAATGAATAAGCGCTAAAATTCTGTGTCCTTGCAAAATTATGACAAATTTGTCATCTTTGAATAGTTTCGTTGATGCAAAAAAGTACTATTGTGTATCTACAATTAGAAAACAAAACCCCACCTTTTTTATTCAGGCCAAGCCTCATGAGTACAGACCACTCCTTAACACAGCCACAAAACATTCAATGTCCCAAATGTGCTTCAACCGACATTGAAGTGCGCAATCACGAACAACACTTACAAAAAATTGGCGGTGTACTACTCAGTGGTGCTGGAACAGCAGCAGGAACAGTCGGTGGAGCAGCCTCTGGCGCATCCATTGGCGCTATGATTGGTGCAACCGCTGGGCCATTAGGAGTCATTATGGGTGGTACTGTGGGTACTTTTGTGGGTGCCATTAGTGTGGGTATTACAGGCGGTTTTCTAGGTCATCGTTTTGGTAAAAAAGCAGGTGTCATTGTGGATCAAAACATATTTCTCGATTACCAATGTAAAACATGTAAACATCGCTTTAAACTGCAACACACCACAGAAAACCCAAATAAAACCTAAATAAAATAACCATAGAAGTCATGAAAATAAAAATGCAGGAACAGTACGATGAATACATTTTCCTGCATTTGGTCTGCAAAATTTTAAACGACAGAGCTTTTGAAAAACTTAAACCAGTTTTTTAACCACAGCACCTAAACGCTTCCCTTGTTCTTCGCATAAGTTTTTTTCATCCTGACTTAAAGATAAATCATGACGTGGCCCACTGACATGGCTCGCACCATACGGCGTTCCCCCTGTTTTAGTATAAGACAACGCAGGCTGTGCATTGCTTAAACCCATAATCATCATGCCATGATGAAACAGAGGTGGAAGCATGGTCAATAAAGTACTTTCCTGTCCGCCATGCATTGAACCCGAAGCGGTAAAGACACATGCAGGCTTGCCATGCAATGCACCATTCAGCCATAAACTGGTGGTCTGATCTAAAAAATATTTCATTTCAGAAGCCATATTACCAAAACGTGTTGGCGAACCCAGTGCCAAACCCGAACAGTTTGCCAGCTCATCTAAAGTACAGTAAATATCACCTTCTTCAGGAATACTTGGCGCAGCTTCAGTCACAACAGTGGCAATATTCGGCACAGTCCGAATTTTGACTGCAACGCCTGCCGACTCAACACCATTGGCAATCAAATGCGCCATTTCTTTGGTTGATCCATATTTACTGTAATAAAGCACAAGAACATAAGGTTGCATATTTTTTATAAATGACATTAAAAAGAAAACTATACGGTATTTTTCCTTTTTTTTGGGTAAGCTTAGACCAGAAACTTTAGCAATATGATTAAAAAAATTGAGACTTTAGCGCATGATTGAAGCATATTTAAAAAAACTTCCCTTTTATGACAAGAAATGGTTTCAGTTTGTTTTATTTGTCATCAGACGTTTTGAAGCCGATCGATGCCGTGAACAAGCAGGTTCTTTAACCTACACCACTTTATTTGCCGTGGTGCCCATGCTCACCGTATTTTTGGTGATCATTTCTTCCATCAAAGCACTAGAACCAGCACGCCAACAATTACAACTCCTGATTTACAGTAACTTCTTACCCAAAACCACCATTGCTTTCGACAAAGCCCTAAATGCATTTACCGATAAATCGAGCAATTTAACCGTGATTGGGGTGTTGTTCCTCTTTATTACCACCGTCATGATGCTGACCAGTATTGAAACGGTATTCAACCGAATTTGGCGGGTGAAAGAAACCCGTGGAGGCATTTTAGGTTTTATGCGCTATTGGACGATTATTTCGCTTGGACCTATTTTGCTCGGTAGCGCATTTGTCATTTCATCAACAGCAGCATCTTTAAATGTACTCAGCAATAATTTTTCAGGTTATGAGCTAGATGGTGCGTTCGTGTTCTGGTGCATTTCATTTTCACTAACTATTTTGGGTTTCTTTATTTTAAATTGGACTATTCCCAATCGCAGTGTCCCCATTAAGGCTGCTTTTTTTGCAGGTACTTTTAGTGCCACGCTATTTGAAATGCTAAAGCACCTCTTTGGTTTTGTCATGTCCAACTTTACCAGTTATGAAATTATTTACGGCGCTTTTGCTGCTGTGCCCATTTTCCTGCTGTGGATTTTTCTGTCATGGAATATTGTGCTTTTAGGTGTCGAAATTAGCTACGCACTCACAGCATTTAATGCCGATACTCATAAACAACGTAAACGTCATGCCGTTATTATGTTGCTTGATTTACTTGAACTTTTTTACCAAAAACAGAAAGTTGGTCAAAGCGTTAATGAATCTGAGGCTTTAGAAGTATTGGGCCGTGAAGAAATTGGACGCTGGCCGTCTTATGTACAGATACTAGAAAAACAACATTTGATTATGCGTACTGACGACAATAACTATGTTTTGGTTCGCAATCTGTCTCAAATTGATTTCTGGAGCTTCTATTCAGCATTGCCTTATCCCTTACCTCGTCGTAAGGATATCGAGGATGTCTGTGGAAATAATCAATGGATAGAAAAAATTGGCCCAGCCCTCATTGAATCCGATGATTATCTGGTGGCAAAATTGGCCATTCCTCTCTCCATCATCTTTGAAGAAAAATAACCACTGCCTTCTGTCGATCTCTATTGTTTTAACGCCAGAAGTTCCTCAAATTTAAAAAAAGGACTGCTATTGCAGTCCTTTTTTTAATAACTTCGGCTTACTTTACAAAAGTATTCCATACATAGTCTTGAGTCTTACCCGTTAAAGTCATTTTTAACTGATCACCTGAAACTAAGGCCGCCACACCCGCTGGTGTACCTGTCATGATCACATCACCAACGTCTAAAGTAAAAACTTGACTAATATCTGCCAGCAAAGTGCCCACATCAAAAATTAAATGAGATGTATCGCCCTTTTGACGTAACTCATCATTGATATGCAAAGTGTAATGTACATCTGCCCAGTCCTGAACCACATCATCCACGGCAATCCAATCGGATAAAATACATGAGCCATCGTAAGCTTTTGAACGTTCCCACGGTTGACCTTTTTTCTTCAAGTCATCCTGTACATCACGCAAAGTTAAATCTAAACCCAATGTTACAGCGCCAACAGCATCTAAAGCTTTAATTGGATCAGTTTCGCCCTTTAATGGACGGTCAATACGCAACGTGAGCTCACATTCATAATGACAATCACCCAAAGATCGGTTCCATGTAATACCATCATCTAGCATCGTTAAAGCACTGGGTGGCTTAATAAATAAAACTGGACGGTCTGGTATGGCATTGCCAAGCTCTTTTGCATGATCTGCATAACTGCGCCCGACACAGACAATTTTTGATGGACGTGTATTCATGGTCTTCCCTTTCGTCTTTACTGAATCTTACTTTTTGAATGTATTTTCGAATATGGCTTGATCTGCCGAATTTTCAAAGGCGCGCTTTGGCACAATTACCACGGTGCGATTTTTCATTTCCAACATATAAGTCAATTTACCTGTCGCAAAATTAGCAACATCGGCATAATGAAAAACATTTTTGCGACCATTGGCATGTAACTCTGCATAGTCCTGATACAAGTCTATACCTTGTTCACTTTTACCAAATTGATATTTAACAAATTGGCGCTTAAACATCATCGGTAAAAACCAATAACGCATTAAAATTTGCATAATTAAGAAAAAAGCACCCAAGCCGACATAATAACGACCCACGCCATTAAAGCCTAAATAAAAGCCCCAAATAATAATTGCGATACTAATCAATGGAGTAATAAAACGAGTAAATTGTTTTTTGCCAAAAGTTGCGAGGGCAAAGCCATCTTGAGATTCTTCTAAATCTAGAAAATAACGCAACGATAATGCAGGTTTAGTGTCAGACATACGCTCACATGCACATAATTGATAGAAATTGAGCTAAATCTTACACCAGATTGCGTATTTTACTGATTCTTTTTCCACAACCATTGCTGGCAATACCGTTTTTATTTTGAAGCTTCAACAAATGAATAAATAGCAAAGAATGTGATATTTATTTTCAATAATCCAAACGCAAAAAAACCGCATCAATGTGCGGTTTTTTAATTCATCAAGTTGGTGCGCCCAGAGAGATTCGAACTCCCGACCCCTTAGTTCGTAGCCAAGTGCTCTATCCAGCTGAGCTATGGGCGCGACGTCTTGATGAGGTGCATTATACGTGATTTTTCAGTTTTGTTAAGTAGCAAATAATTGAAAACAGCCCGAATGTCTAGTATTTCACCATAAGGCTGAGCACTTGTATTATTTAGCACCATCTCAGATCAAAATAAGCGTTTACTTATATCAATCAACGGATTTCTGTCGCGCTCGTCATCCAGTTATTTTTGATATTTTGGCAATGCCATTGAAATAGCCACTTCATGCAATTCAATCAAAAAGAGAAAATAGCGCGTAGATACCAAATTTCAGGCACAAAAAAACCGCTGCTAAAGCGGTTCATTGTTTAAGTTGGTGCGCCCAGAGAGATTCGAACTCCCGACCCCTTAGTTCGTAGCCAAGTGCTCTATCCAGCTGAGCTATGGGCGCATTACTTATGTGCCAATAAAGGCGATACGTTACATACAGTTTACTTATTGGTGCGCCCAGAGAGATTCGAACTCCCGACCCCTTAGTTCGTAGCCAAGTGCTCTATCCAGCTGAGCTATGGGCGCGATATAAGTAAAGTTGGCGGTGAGAGAGGGATTCGAACCCTCGGTACAGTTACCCGTACGCATCCTTAGCAGGGATGTGGTTTCAGCCACTCACCCATCTCACCGTAACGTGGCGCCATAATACAAACTTAACGGCAACACTGCAAGCAATGCCTCGCGTTTTTTTGCATATTTTTGATCAATTAAATACTTTTTAAACAATTTGGCGAAAGTTTCATCTAAATAGATAAAAAATGCCTCCTTTACATCCCTAGAAAGCGCAAACATCGTAAAATATAATTTTAAAACACAATATTGCAATCATTTGCGTGCAGTCTCTGACTGCATGACTTATGCTAAACCTATCTTCTGACTTGAAGCCAAAGACATTATGAAAAATTGGGTCGATCCTGAAGCAAAAGCTGAAGCCGAACGTTACGAAAACCCCATTCCCAGCCGCAAGCTGATTTTGGACACCATTGAACAGCAGAAGACTGCATTGTCACATGCAGATTTTGTCGAGCACTTTGAAATTGCCGATCAAAAAAGTATTGAAGCCCTGAGCCACCGCTTAATTGCCATGGTGCGCGACGGCCAACTGATGAAAGACGGATTTAAATTTCAATTGGCTACAGAACAGCCGACTCATGAAGCAACGGTCTATATCAATAGTAAAGGAATGGGCACGGCCAATATTTCAGGTCATGATGATTTAATGTTGCCTGAACGCGAATTGCGTCAAGTCTTCAACGGTGACCGCGTCAAAGTGCGCCAAACCTCAGTCGACCGTAAAGGGAAAGCTTGGGGCTTTATTACTGAAGTACTACAACACCGCGTGAAAGAAATTATTGGTAAAGTTTCTGTACATGATGGCGAATATTTCATTCAGCCTGCCCTGCCGAATGCACATCAACCCATTACCTTAGAAAAAGAACTAATTGAACATGCCAAAGTCAATTTAGGTGATTCTGTGCGTGTTGCCATTGATACTTATCCAACCAAGGATGAGTTTGCAACAGGCCATATTGTGCAATCTATGGCAGACAAAGCCGATACAGAAATTATTATTCCGCAGACCATTTTAGAATTTGGTCTGCCTTATGAATTTCCAGAAGAAGTCATTCAAGAAGCCGAAAGCTTTAAAGAGCCAACTGCTCAAGACCGTGAAGGCCGTATAGACTTACGTGATTTACCTTTAGTGACTATTGATGGTGAAGATGCACGCGATTTTGACGATGCTGTTTTTGCCGAAAAACGTGCAGGTGGTGGTTATCGTGTTGTGGTCGCCATTGCCGATGTCAGTCATTATGTACGTGTAGGCAAACCCTTGGATGATGAAGCTCAAGAACGCGGTACGTCAGTGTATTTCCCGCATTTTGTACTGCCGATGTTGCCTGAAGCGCTGTCGAATGGATTATGTTCATTAAATCCAGACCTTGACCGCTTATGTATGGTCTGCGATTTAAAACTGTCACGCGCAGGTCGTGTCACCAGTTATGAATTCTATCCATCGGTAATGCACTCACAAGCCCGTCTGACTTATACCGACGTGGCGCAGTATTTTGATGGTGACAGTCAAGCCGTTCCTGAAAACCGCGATGTCCGTAAATCCTTAAATACCTTGTTCCAGTTGTATCAAGTATTAAAAGGTTTACGTGCTGAACGCAGTGCCATGGAATTCGAAACTGTTGAAACCTATATGACCTTTGATGAATTGGGTGGAATTAAAGAAATTCTACCTCGTTCACGTAATGAAGCGCATAAACTGATTGAAGAATGCATGTTACTGGCGAACGTGGCCGCTGCGGATTATGCATTGAAAAATGAAATTCCAATGTTGTACCGTGTGCATGAGCCACCAGAGTTTTCACGCATTCAAAAAGTTCGTGACTATGTGAAGTTGTTGGGAATGAATTTCCCAGAACAGCCGACACAGGCAGATTATCAAGCAGTCATTGAAGCCACCAAAGACCGAATTGATGCACCAAGTATTCATGCCGTATTACTACGTTCTATGATGCAAGCCTATTATGGCCCAAATAACGCAGGTCACTTCGGCTTGGCATATGAAGCTTATACACACTTTACTTCGCCAATTCGTCGCTATCCTGACTTATTGCTGCACCGTGCCATTAAAGCGCAGTTGAAGCAAAAGCCATACCCTATTTCAGGCGCACAGCTCGATGCTGCGGGTGAGCATTTTTCACAAACTGAACGTCGTGCTGATGAAGCATCTCGCTCTGTGACCACTTGGCTAAAATGCCATTATATGCAACAGCATTTAGGCGAAGAGTTTACTGGTATTGTTTCTGCGGTTGCTGAGTTCGGTCTGTTTGTTACCTTAAAAGACTTATATGTTGATGGCATGATTCATGTCAGCCAATTGGGCGATGATTTCTTTGTCTTTGATCAACCTAGCCAAAGCTTAATTGGTCAATCACGTGGACAAACCTTCAGTTTGGGTGATGAAGTTAAAATTAAGGTTGCAGGTGTGAGCTTGGAAGACCGTAAAATTGACTTTGCACTATTACAACAACTGACTCATGCGGGTCGTGTGGTTCGTAGTCGTGCACCACGTACCGCAAAACCGACACAACGCGGTGAAGTCAAACCTGCCCCACGTAGTGATACCAAAGAAGAAGTCTTTTCTGACCGTGCGAATACCAAGGTCAGTGAAGATGGGGAACGTCCCTTTCGAAAGAAAAAAGACAAGTCTAAACCCAGCTCATTCGGCGCAAAACCTGCTAAAAAACCTTCAAATAAATCTGAAGCAAAGACTAAAGATAAAGTGAAGAAAAAGGCCAAAGTGAAAAAGAAAAAGTCCAATGCGAAAGCCAAGACTGAGTAATTTTCCTACATAAAAAAGAGAGCTTCGGCTCTCTTTTTTATCATCAGCTATATATAAAACAGTGACATCACTTCAAAGTTCACTACAACACGCGAAGTAAAATGAATTCTTTTGCCGAAGTTTATGGCAATCAAGAGCCGATTTAATTTATTCACTATAATAAATATGCAGCTAACCTTGATTTCCCCGACTCCAAGCCCGACATCTATACATAACCTAGAAATTTATACGGCATTAAAATCATGACATTAGAAAAGGCGACTTTGCCCGTTCCGCAATTTGATCAAATTACTTTAGACCTCCTTAAACCTCAAATTGAACAGGCCATTCAACAGGGTCAAGCTTTTTTAGAGCATCTAAAAACCGTACCAGAAACCCTTCAAGAACAATTACAGACACTGGCAAAAATTGACGAATTAGAAAATAATTTAAGTGAATCTTGGGGTGTACTGTCACATTTAAATGCAGTCATTAACAATGCTGAAACTCGTGAAGTTCATCAGGCATTATTACCTGCACTCAGTGAATACTACACTGCATTGGGACAACACACGGCGCTGTATCAAACCTATCAACAGATTCATGATGCTTCTATCTTTAACACCTTGCCAGTTGCACAACAAAGTGCCATTAAATTGGCTTTACGTGACTTCAAACTGTCAGGTGTGGCATTAGAAGGCGATGCAAAAAAACGCTATGCTGAAATTTCTGCACGCCTATCACAATTGTCTTCTGACTTTTCCAATCATGTTCTAGATGCAACCCAAGCTTACTTCAAACCATTAACTGAAGATCAGCTTGCAGGCTTACCACAAAGTAGTGTTGAGCTTTTAACACAATATGGCCAACAACGTGAGTTAGAACAAGCTGTCGCGACCTTAGATATTCCCTCTTATTTGGCTATTATGACCTATGCCTCTGACCGTACTGTACGTGAAGAGTTGTATAAGGCTTACACCACACGAGCATCTGAACAAAGCGTTCTGCCTGAATTTGACAATACACCAGTGATGGAAGAAATTTTAGGTTTGCGTCAGGAAATGGCTCAAATTTTAGGTTTTCAAAATTATGCAGAATTATCACTGGCCAGTAAAATGGCACCCGATGTCGACACGGTTCAACAGTTTTTAATTGATTTGGCCGAACATGCGCGCAAGCCTGCAGAAAAGGAAATTGCAGAATTAAAAGCCATTGCGCTTGAAGATGGCATCACTGAATTACAACCTTGGGATACAGGCTACTATTCAGAAAAATTAAAAATGCAGCAGTTTAATTTATCTCAAGAAGCATTAAAGCCTTATTTCCCAGCACCTAAAATTTTGCAAGGTCTATTCAGCATCGTCAATCGCTTATACGGCGTCAATGTTGTAGAACGCCAAGCACCCGTTTGGCATCCAGATGCACGCTATTTTGAATTAGAAGATCAAGGCACCGTCGTTGGTGGATTCTACTTCGACTTATACGCCCGCAGTGGCAAGCGCGGTGGTGCATGGATGAGCGGATTCCGTTCACGTATGCAAACCGAAAATGGCCTACAAAAACCCATTTGTTATATGGTCTGCAACTTTACCCCACCCGTTGGCGATCAACCCGCACTCTTCACGCATGATGAAGTCAATACTCTGTTCCATGAGTTTGGTCATGGTTTACATCATATGCTTACAGAGGTTGATAATATTGCCGTCGCAGGAACGCATGGCGTTGCATGGGATGCGGTCGAACTCCCAAGTCAATTTATGGAATTTTGGACGTGGGACAAAGAAAGCTTAGACCTGCTCAGTGAACATATCGACAGTAAACAAACTTTACCGCAAGACTTATTAAAAGCCTTGTTAGATGCACGTCACTTCCAGTCGGGTATGCAAACCTTGCGTCAAATTGAATTCGCTTTGTTTGATTTAAATATTCATCGACACACACCAGCTTTGAATGCCACACAAATTCAAAATGTGCTAGATGATATTCGTTCCAAATATGCTGTTGCACCCACCGCCAGTTACAACCGCTTCCAACATGGTTTTAGTCATATTTTTGCTGGTGGTTATGCGGCAGGCTATTATTCATACAAATGGGCGGAAGTTTTGGCCAGCGATGCCTTTGATCGTTTTGAACAAGAAGGGATCTTCAACACACAAACTGGAAAAGAGTTTAGAGAGTTTATTCTAGCAGTTGGCGGAAAAGATACAGCACTTGATGCATTTATCAATTTCCGCGGACGCGAGCCAAAAATAGATGCACTACTACGTCATCAAGGTTGGACGAACGCATCATAAAACGCTTAAAATACTGGCCTTAGTTTGATTTAGAGTAAGTATGATGACCATTAAACGTCGTTTCATTGCTGGTGCAAAATGTCCAAAATGTCAGGCGTTAGATCGTGTTGTTATGCTGACTTCAGGCAACGATGAATGGATTGAATGCATCGACTGCGGTTATAGTGAAAACCGCCCAACTTATGTGGATGAGCCAGAAGTACCGGCTGTACCAGATGACGTTGGTGTCATTCAATTCAAGCCTCGTCAGCCCCAATAACAAGGCTTGTATATGATTGAAGATCGAAACCACAACCCGAAACTCTTAATCGGGATTGCTGGAGGACTAATTGCCGTTATTGCAATCTTTTTGGCCTATCAATGGTTTATTGCATCAAATGTTGAAAATAGTCCCACTTATGAGACTGAATTGACTACGCCTGCACAGGTCAAAGCGAAGCCCGCTGAAGCTGTTCCTTTAGCTGAGGCAGAGCCAACGCAAAAACTCATTGAAGAAGATATTCTACAAGCACCTGTCCCTGAAAATGCCTCTATTGCAAAAGAAGAAATTGCAAAATTGGATGATATTCAATTGCAACTTGCAGAACAGGAAAATACGCTTAAAGCACAACATGCCGATGCCGATCAGCTCTTAAAGCTAAAAGAAGAGCAAATCAAATTACTTGAAGCGCAGCTTGCGCAAACACACTAATTTTTAATTCAATTTAGGCTAGACGCTTATTAAGGCTCTGGCCTATTTTGTAATAGACCTCACACACTTGCCAGTTTTCAAAATTTGAATGGGCATTGGCAACTTAATCACCCACTTTGCTACTTGCATGACGCTATGACTCCAAAATATGAAAGTTTTGAGTGTTATTCCAAGCAAGAAAACTTCTCTAATTAACATCTCTTAGATTGGATCGTGCTTGTTTTAAGTACAATATTCAGGTTTTATCTCGTTCCTCAACAATACTTTAAGTGAAAATAGGCAAGCATAAAAAAAGCGCCCTCAGGCACTTTTTTATACGTATCAACTTATATCAAGACGAAACACTCATTACTGATACCAACCGAACATTTTAAAAATATACGGTGCATAAGTCACCACCAATAAAGACGGGAACAAGACCAAAATCGGTAAAATCCAGCGTTCATAACGATAATAGAAATTGGTGTACATGGCTTTCGCTTCGGCATCTGCAGCTCGAACCTCTTCATCTCCAACTGATAAACGCGTCAACAAATGATTCAGTGCCACAGGTGGAGAGACATAACCCAATTCAAAGGCCACCAAAACAATCATCCAGAAATGAATCGGGTGAATACCGTTTTCATATGCCACTGGCGCAATGGTTGCCGCCACCAAAATTACCGCACCAAATGGGTCTGTGGTCATTCCTACAATGGCCAAAAGTAAGGTAATAAAGGCCAGTGAAAGATAAATATTCCCCAAGTGCATCGGCAATAATTCAACAATTTCAGTCCGTTCAATCAGACCACCGACACTGGCAGACAAGGCCATTAAAATAATTAGTGCGCCAATATGTCCGACCGTTTCAGAAGAAGCAAACCAAATGGAATTACCAAAACTACGACGGTTACTATCGTGTCCACCATGCTCTCGCATAAATTCAGAACTTTGTTCATGTTGTAATGCAAGCGATGCATGCATATCCATTGGTTCTTTAATAAAGCGATCTGCAAACCAACGATCAAACATAATATAAACAATTAACAAAATAGGAAGAATCACAGGTGCGGTGAATTCATCCATTTGTGTATCTAAACCATATTTATAAAATGCAATCACAATAAATGTCAGCACAATATAAGGAATGACTGGAATGAAGGCTTTTAACATGCCAGGAATGGCAACTTTAGGCGAATTAACCCGAAAGCGTGTTTCAGCCAAAAACAATGAAATACCCAAGAAAATAAATGCCGTTAGCCAGAACACATAAATGCCGTGATCAAACAATTCATCAGATGTCACATGACGACTGTCTAACATCGAAATCAGAATAATCAGCAAACATGGGCGAATGACCACCCCTAAAGAGCCTGACATAGCTGAAACGGCTAAAGCAAATTGGCGACGCGAACCCGAGTTCCAAACTTCTTTATAAATAATTGCACCAGCAGCCACAACAAAAATACCCGATGCACCTGTGTAAGCTGTAGGAATAGCGGCAGCAATCAGAATTAACCACGTCAAGGTTTCAGGAGCTAAGTTCCAAGGGCGTAAAATACCTAAGAACAAATCCATAATTCGGGTTTGGGTCAGCAACATCCCCGCCCAAATAAACAGCGCAAGGTTTAAGAAGATACCAGAAAATTCAACCAGTTGACCTAAATAAATACCCTGCCCCATTGGATAATCCATGAAGAAGGTAAAAGCAATACCCGTGATAATCGCCATATAGGCATACAGCGGAACACTAAGTAAGGCAAAGCCAATATTGCCTTTACCTTGCTGTTTGGCAGGCGGTGTTTTAAAGAACTGGAAAATACTGATGAGCATCACAGCGCCAAAGAGTGCTAACCATAACCAGTAAATCGCAAGCGTTTCACCTGTCGACTTCACCCCTGAATTCAAGACTGAACTGAATTGACTATAGACCGAAAATGTCAACAAGCCATTACCAATGGCCATAAACAGTGCATAAATACGATAATCCAACTTGGTGGTCGGTGCACGTAAACCAATATGATGGAATTTTAAAGAAGCCGTAATGGCAGAAACCAGCACCATTAACAATAAAATTAATACTCGGTTTTCAGAGCCAAATTTAAAGATGCCAAAGAATGTAGTTTCAATGGTGCGGTAAGTACGAATACTTGGATGTGCATCTAAATATTTTTCAGCTTTATCGTAAAATTGGAATTTTTCTTCACATTGCTGTACGCCCGCCATAACCGATGAACGTACATCAGCAGCCGTCGCCGTTCCGAAAATATCAGCAAATTCATCATTTGCATTTTGCTTCATTTGCGTTTGCACCAAAGCATCGACATTTGGATGACGATTACAATCTGGTTTTACAGGTTCCGCACGAAGAAAAGAATACTGCATGCCAATAGCTTCGTTGCCATACAAGCGCTCCCCTGTACGTAGCAACTGACCATGAATCATTTCTCCCGTACCAATGATAAGCGTCAACAGCAGTAAGATTAAAACAACAAAAGTCGAAATCCATTCGTTCCATATATAACTTAGCAGACCGATCCCTGATCTGTTTTGTTCAGCATTTTGCATGAGTCTTCCTATTTTTTTATTTTCGGATCCAATGTAAGAAACACTCGACCCTTATTCTTTAGGCTGAAAAAAATCCGTTCTTCAGGCCATTACAATCTTATTGCTTTAAATTTGCATGAATATTAAGTCTTTTAAAATGACAATATGCATTTTCTTTTATGTTTTAAAGGTCAACTTTGTCACTCAAGCCACATCATCACATCGCTGAATCACGCTCTGAATAATGATCAACAAGGAGATAAACTGCGGCAATTCCTACCCCCCAAATCACCCCTAACAAATGTGCTTCGACCAACACAGGACTACCAATGAGCTGCGCTGTTCCCATGCTTCCCACGGTATTTTCCCAAAACAATTTCGACAAAATTAAAAACAATACTACGGCTGCAAAATTTCGTTCACGCTTATACATCAAATGTACACAGGCAATAGCGGTATATGCCCCATGTAACACGCCCGACAAGCCTGCATAAGCCTCAATATCTGGTAAAAAATAATAGAAACTTAAACTAATTAAAGGTGGAAGCACCAATAATAAAGCACTGAAATGCCATACCGATGCACGTGGAAAGATAAAAGGCAAACAGATAAATGCCAGCATATTTAAAAAATAATGTATCCAGCTGACATGTACCCAATGGGCTGTCCATAAGCGCCAAAACTCTGTAAGCAAGTCCTTACGCAGGTAGATAAATGCCTCGGGAAAAACTTGTAGGCAGGCACAAACAGATACGACAACAGCTAAAAAAACAATTTTTTGACTTAGAAATTGATCTTTCATTGGCATTCCCTGTTTCACTGAAAAGATGCTGGCGATTCGCTCAGCATCTTCAATCTAAGTGGGACAATCGCAATTTTATTCAGACCCACTCTCAAATAACTCATCTAAATCTGATGAATTTCCTGACTCGTCCCAAAAATGTTCCATGCCGTCATCTGCTGTACGTACACCCGTATGTTCTGTCCAATAACGGTCTGAGATCCCTTTCACCATCATGCCAGCCATACTATCAATCAGTTTAAATTGTGGATTAACCGGCTTTTCATCACTTCTTGCTTGCGCAAAGGTTCTTAATGCATCCCGAATTTTGGCATCATCGCCACTGGCTTGCGCGGCAACAGCATACATAGCATGCGACAAACGCACCCCTTTTTGTTCACCAATTTGAGTTGACTGCTTTAAGGTCAGATACGGATCTGGCTTACCATCACCCGCACCAGGTAAT
The DNA here is from genome assembly GCF_001707755.1 of Acinetobacter celticus. Taxonomy (GTDB): domain Bacteria; phylum Pseudomonadota; class Gammaproteobacteria; order Pseudomonadales; family Moraxellaceae; genus Acinetobacter; species Acinetobacter celticus. Next base: position 30,851 of record NZ_MBDL01000015.1, read on the forward strand.
AATGTCCAAATCACGGCACGAGTGGCATTTGGTGCACCCCAAAATTTCTCATTATTTAGACAAGCCATGCCACGCTCTACCACGGCAGCAATATCTTTCGGCACATTCACAGCACCGCCTGAATTAATATCATTGGTCATAGATTGCAGACCACTCAGCATGCCCAATAAATAAACCGTCTGCTCAATATCACTATTCATTTTTGGACAGCTTTCACCCAAAGCCGTTTTGTATTTTTTCTCAAAGCGATTTTGAAAGAGTTGATAGCCTGTGTATTGACGTTGTGCAGCTAAGGCCGCCCAACGCTTCTGCTCAATACGTGCATCTTGTGCTTCAGTCACTTGATTGGCTTTAGATGCTCTTAAATAACGCAGTTCAGATTCAAGCGCCTGCTGTTCCGCACAAATACCAGCAGCCGAGTACATCAGCACTGCCACACGGGTGGGGTCTGCCCCCATATCTTTGGTTGCCATAATCGCAGGGGTTAAGGCATTCCCTGAATTACACACCATTTCAGCGTCATCCATCGCTAAAATAGGCGGAACGACATGTTTTTCGGTAAAACCAAGTGCCACATTGGCCCCTGTTTTCACGACTTGTGAACAACCCGTAAATAAAGTCGTTGTTATTGCTATTACTGCCACACCTTGGCATATTTTTTGGACGTTCGACATTTTCCTGTCCTCTATAATTGTGTTTATGTCCATCCTGACCAACATATCAGAAGCAATTTACCTTTTAAAGAGTATTTACTCTAATCTAGAAGTACACTTTGCCATGTATTGCAAGGCCTGCAATTGACTGAGTTTGCAAAAATCCTAAATTTTAGGCAAAAAAAAGCAGCATTGCGACGGTTCGACACATGCTGCTTATTAACTGGGTAAGTGTAAAACACTTATTTTTGTGCAATTCGTTCCTTCAGCACCGTTCCTAGCCGTCCTACAACAATTGCTAATACAATCGCTGTTGCCAGTAACATCCAAGTTGGATGATCCATAATGATCTCCTCTTCGCTGTTGGTTTATATAATGTACAATGAGGTTGAATATTTAGCCACGAACTTTGTCTGACAATCGATACTTTCTGCCAATTTAATCATATTTTGTCTAACAATAAAAAGATGAGATATAGATATCCAACTGTTTTAAATCTCTTTTATTTTTTTATGAAATTTAAAACTGTTAGACAATTAGATCATTTTTGCCAATATTTTAAGAGATTTCCACTGCTGAAAAGACACTTGATCACACCAAATAATAATCGGTTTGGTTCGTGCATGTTGAAAATACACCACGATATAGGCTTGATGATCGATAATATGACTAATCTGTACGCGTTGCTTTTGACCAGCAGCAAAGAGCGTCCACTCCTTGCCTTCTAAATAATCTAAGCCTGTAATTTGAGGGGTTTTCCGATAAAACAAAATATAAACCACAGCACCCAGCAATAAAAAACCACACCAGAAACTAAAAGGTAATATTTGGTATAAAAGAATCATCAAGAGCGTAAATATACACAGCTGAAACAAAAGTGCTAAATAACTACGTTTCAGCTGAAAACTAGCTTTATCCATGAACGTAATGTTTTAATTTATTAATAAACGTTTTTAACTCTGGGCGCGGTGGTTCACTCACTTCCATAAACCAATCCAATAAATCTGGATCTTCTTGCTCGACAAGTTCAGCAAACATCTCTTTTTCAAATGCATCGGCTTGCAAATAATAATTTTTGACGTAGGGATCAAAATACACATCAATTTCTTTTAAACCGCGACGCGCACGGTAAATAACTTTACGTTCTTCTAAGCTCATTTCTTCGCTCATTGCATTCCCCAATCTTTTAAAATCTGGCTTATTTTACCCGATCCCAGTCTGTTTGTTTGCATCAATTACTTGAATTGACTAAATCTATCAGCAATTTTCCTCGATTTGATCTTTCAGCTCATTGTCGCTTTACGGTTCATCTTATAGCGTGATAACACAAATATAAAATTCAGGAAAATAAGATGCAATCAGGTGCAATTCGCCCCCTTCCAAATATGTTGCCACGGAATCTGTTCAATGAGGAACATGAGGCTTTTCGCGATACTGTTCGCAAATTTTATGAAAAAGAAGTCGTGCCTAATATTGAAAGATATGAACAACAGCAACATGTTGACCGTGATCTATGGAATAAAGCGGGTGCCTTGGGGCTACTCTGCACCACCATGCCTGAAGAATATGGGGGTTCTGGCGTAGACCGCTTATACAGTATGATTTTAATTGAAGAACAAGCCTATGCCATGGATTCCTCGACAGGGTTTTCATTACATTCAGATATTGTTGCCAATTACATTATCAATTTTGCTAATGACGTACAAAAGCAACACTGGCTACCTAAAATGGCCTCAGGCGAAGTGATTACCGCCATTGCCATGACTGAGCCGGGTACAGGTTCAGATTTACAAGCAGTCAGAACTACCGCTGTTTTAGATGGTAATGATTACATTATTAATGGCTCAAAAATTTTTATTACCAATGGCTATTTATGTGACATGGCCATTGTTGTATGCAAAACAGGATCTTCCGAAAAAGGCTCGGCTAATCTTTCATTAATTCTGGTTGAAGCAGATCGAGTCGGTTTCAGCAAAGGTAAACCATTGAACAAAATTGGCATGAAAGGCCAAGACACTTGTGAACTTTTTTTTGATGATGTCCGTGTACCCAAAGAAAATTTATTGGGTATAGAGGGTATGGGCTTTATGATGCTCATGAAAGAATTAGCATGGGAGCGCATGCTAGTTGCCATTATTTGCCAAGCAGGTGCCGAAGCAGCCTTCGCGCATACCGTAAAATACAGCAAAGAACGAAAAGCTTTTGGTAAATCAATTGCTCATTTTCAAAATACCCGTTTTAAATTGGCAGAACTACGGACTGAAATTGATTTTTGTCGTGCCTATCTTGACCGTTGTATGCAGTTACAATTAGAAGAAAACCTGGGTGTAGATGCAGCGGCTGCTGCCAAATACAAAATATCTGAGATGTTTTCTAAAGTCGTTGATGAATGCCTACAATTACACGGAGGCTATGGCTACATGCTGGAATATCCAATTGCACGTGCCTATATCGACAATCGTGCAAACCGTATTTATGCAGGCACCAATGAAATTATGAAAGAGCTGATTTCACGTTCTTTATAATCGTTCAAAAACATTCGTCCCTTCTCATCCAATAAAGAAGTTTGATCACCTCACCTTTAGATGCTATTTCGATGAATCAGTATTTAAGCTTGAATTAAAAAAGGAGCTTTATTTGCTCCTTTTTTAATGCTCAGATGACCATTTGCTGATTAAGAGACTAAACGCGGTTTTTCTTGTACTTTCAGCACTTGCTTTTTAAACTGCAAAACGGTATCTGTAAAATCTGAATTCTTTAATTCCTTACGATCTGCAAGATAATTATTAGATACCTTCCAAGGTGCATGTTTACCTTGTTTCGGCATGACATCGGCAGCACGGGCAATATAACCAGAAGATAAACTTCCCATGACAGTATCTTCCATCAACGCTGTAGCATCACCTTGCGCAATGACTTGATCATAGCCTTCTGCATCCATATGGTTCAGCAAACGGCAAATATATTCGGCAGCAATATCCACCTTGAGTGTCCATGATGCATTGATATAGCCAATAATCATCGCCATATTCGGTACATCACTTACCATAATGCCTTTATACAGCATATGTTTTGACGTATTGAGTGGTTTGCCGTCAATACTAGCTTTAACACCACCCAAAATTTGAATTTCTAAACCTGTTGCAGAAACAATAATATCTGCCTCTAAGTGCTTGCCGGACTTCAATTGAATCCCTGTGGCTGTAAATTTTTCTATTTGATCGGTTTCAACACTGGCTTTACCGCTACGCAAAATCTTAAATAAGTCCCCATCGGGTACTACACATAAGCGTTGATCCCAAGGGTTATATTTAGGCGTAAAGTGTTTCATATCCACCTTACCTTTCAATTGCGTTTTTATTGAATGTAAAAGATATTTACGTAAGAGCTCAGGTTGTTTCTGAGCAACGGCATACACAGCACGCTGTACCCCAATATTACGGGCACGCGTCAATTTATAAGCCACATCTTCGGGCAATACTTTGCGCATTTTATCATAGACAAAATCAACCGAAGGAATAGACGCAATATAAGTCGGAGAACGTTGCAACATGGTAACATGTCCTGCTCCACCCTTTGCCATTGCCGGAACTAAAGTAATAGCCGTCGCACCACTGCCAATAATCACCACCTTTTTACCGGCATAATCTAATTTTTCTGGCCAATGTTGTGGATGTATCATCTGACCTTTAAATTTTTTTTGATCAGGAAATTTAGGTTGAAACCCTTGATCATAATTATAATAACCCGTGCAACCTAAAACAAAATTTGCGATCCATGTTTGCTTTTGCTGATTAGCATCTTCAATTTCTACCTGCCATTTACGAGAAATAGAATCATAATTAGCACTCAATACTCGATGTTGAAAATGTATTTTCTTCATTAATTCAAATTCATCAATCACTTCTGACAAATAGTTTTTAATTGAAGGGCCGTCTGCTAAAACACTCGATTGTTTCCAGGGTTTAAAATTAAAACCGAAGGTCGACATATCCGAATCTGAACGAATTCCTGGGTATTTAAATAAATCCCATGTGCCACCAAAACTTTCGCGACGTTCAATAATTTCAAAGGAACGATGTGGGCTTTCCTTCGCCAAATGCGCTGCAACACCAAGACCTGAAATACCCGCGCCTATAATCAAAATATCAACTTGCTTTTCCATTTTGTTTTTTTCGCCTGTTTATTTTCGCTATTTTATTAAAACATAAAATTGACAATACACAATGTCAAGTTTAGCAAAATCGATGAAATTACGTATCAATTCAGGACAAGTCTATAAAATTGTCAAACAATAGACATAAAAAAAGACTGGTTGAAACCAACCAGTCTTTTTAGAACAACTTACGCTATTCTTGTACGAAATTATTTAACTTCGCGATCTACTAATTCAACGTAAGCCATTGGTGCAGCATCACCTGCACGGAAGCCCGCTTTAAGAACACGTAGATAACCGCCGTTACGTTCTTTGTAACGAGGGCCAAGAACGGTAAATAGTTTACCAACAGTTGCTGCTGAACGAGTACGAGCAAATGCCAAGCGGCGGTTTGCAACAGTATCGTTTTTAGCTAAAGTGATTAAAGGCTCAGCAACGCGGCGAAGTTCTTTCGCTTTAGGCAAAGTTGTTTTGATTAACTCATGCTCTACTAAAGCATTTGTTAAGTTTTGAAACAACGCCTTACGGTGGCTGCTTGTACGGCCTAATTTCACACCACTATTACGATGACGCATGGTGAATAGTCCTACTTAATTAACGGCTACGATAGGCAAAACGATCGTCCATACGGAGGCTAGCCGGAGGCCAGTTCTCTAAACGCATGCCGAGCTGTAAGCCCTTAGAAGCCAGAACATCTTTGATTTCTGTAAGCGATTTTTTACCTAAGTTAGGAGTTTTTAACAACTCCACTTCAGTGCGCTGTACAAGGTCGCCGATGTAGTAAATATTTTCTGCTTTCAAACAGTTAGCAGAACGAACAGTAAGCTCTAGATCATCTACTGGACGAAGCAAGATTGGGTCAACTTCTTCACGAGGTTCTTGAGCAACTGGCGCTTGATCTTTCTGAAGGTCAACAAAAATCGCAATTTGCTGCTGCAAAATAGTAGCTGCTTTGCGGATTGCCTCTTCAGGATCAACCGTACCATTTGTTTCAAGATCAATGACGAGCTTATCAAGGTCAGTACGTTGTTCTACACGAGCATTTTCAACTGTGTAAGACACACGTTTGATTGGGCTATAAGACGCATCTAACTGTAAACGACCCACTGGGCGAGTTTCGCCTTCAGGGAAGCGTGAGTCAGAAGTCTCATAACCACGGCCTTGAGCAACTTTCAGGCGCATCTTAAGATTGCCTGAAGCACTTAAAGTGCCGATCACGAGTTCAGGGTTAACCACTTCAACATTGTGTGGCAAACGAAGGTCAGCGGCTGTTACATCGCCAGGACCTTGTTTTTCCAATGTCAAATAAGCTTCATTTTGATCGAACAGCTTAATAGACAATCCTTTTAGGTTCAGCAAGAGCTCGACGATGTCCTGCTGCAAGCCTTCCAAAGTACTGTACTCGTGCTCGACACCTTCAATTTCAACTTCAACCACGGCAGCGCCAGGTAAAGAAGAAAGTAGGATGCGACGTAAAGCATTACCAAGAGTATGACCAAAGCCACGCTCTAAGGGTTCTAGAATAACTTTTGCCGAGGTCCCGCTTGCCGCTTCGACCTTAATCGCTTGCGGAGTTAGAAACTCATTTGCAGTACGCGTCATTATTGCTACCTCAAGGATTATTTAGAATACAATTCTACAATCAAGCTTTCGTTGATTTCAGCAGGTAAATCAGAACGATCTGGTGCAGCTTTAAATGTACCTTCAAGTTTAGAATTATCAACTTCCATCCAAGAAGGAATACCACGTTGAGCCGCTAATTCAACTGCGCTTTTAATACGCAATTGTTGTTTAGCGCCTTCGTGAACTGCAATCACGTCACCAGCTTTAACTTGGATAGACGCGATGTTAACGCGACGGCCATTTAAAGTGATAGAACGGTGAGATACAAGCTGACGAGCTTCTGCACGTGTAGAACCAAAACCCATGCGATAAACAACGTTATCTATACGGCTTTCAAGCAATTTCAACAAGTTTTCACCTGTTGCGCCTTTCACACGAGCAGCTTCTTTGTAGTAATTACTAAATTGACGCTCTAAAACACCGTACATACGACGTACTTTTTGTTTTTCACGTAATTGTAGTGAGTACTCAGATTGCTTACCACCACGAGCTCCGCCATGTTGGCCAGGAACTTTCGCATGTTTTTTAGTTTTGACGTCAAATGGTTTAACGCCAGATTTTAATTGCAGGTCTGTCCCTTCGCGGCGAGAGAGTTTGCATTTTGGACCAATATAACGAGCCATGAATGATTCTCCTTAGACGCGACGTTTTTTAGGTGGACGGCAACCGTTGTGCGGGATTGGCGTCACATCGGTAATGCTGTTAATTTTATAACCCACTGCACCTAAAGCACGAACCGCAGATTCACGACCAGGACCAGGACCTTTTACAAGGACGTCCAAGTTTTTCAAACCGTAGTCTAAAGCTGCTTTACCAGCAACTTCAGCAGCTACCTGAGCAGCAAACGGAGTTGATTTACGTGATCCACGGAAGCCTTGTCCACCTGAGGTGGCCCAAGCCAGTGCATTACCTTGACGATCGGTAATAGTCACAATGGTGTTATTAAAAGAAGCGTGAATGTGTGCGACACCTTCAGAGACGGTACGAGTGACCTTCTTGCGTGCGCGAGTATCTTTAGCCATCTTTTAGCTTCCAGAAAATCTTATTTCTTAATAGGTTTGCGCGGACCTTTACGGGTACGTGCGTTAGTTTTGGTGCGTTGTCCACGGACAGGCAAGCTGCGACGATGACGAAGACCGCGGTAGCAGCCTAAATCCATTAAACGTTTAATGTTCATGGAAATTTCGCGACGTAAATCACCTTCGGTCGGAACCTTAGCAACTTCTGCACGAATCGCATCGAGCTGAGCATCATCTAACTCGCGAATCTTAGTAGTAGTCTGAATACCAGCAGCAGCTAAGATGTTCTTAGCAGTGTGGCGACCAATACCAAAGATATACGTTAGAGAGATAACAGCATGCTTGTTATCCGGAATGTTTACACCGGCAATACGAGCCATTCAATTTTCTCCAAAAAGGCAGTTAAGACAATCAACCGCCCCACAAAAATCTTGAGGGGCGGATAATAACCTAATTAGCCTACTGAAATCAACAGGTCTTGATCAGATTAACCTTGACGCTGCTTATGACGAGGTTCTGCGCTGCAAATTACGCGAATAACCCCATTACGACGGATAACTTTACAGTTACCACAAATTTTCTTAACAGAAGCTTGTACTTTCATGATGAAACCTCTAAGTGCGCTTATCCCTTAGGATGAGCAGTCGTTTTTCTCATTAATGATTGATTATCATATTGGTGCGAAGTCAAATGGGCTTGAAGCTGAGCCATAAAGTCCATTACAACTACCACTACAATCAGTAAAGATGTACCGCCTAAGCTGAATGGAATACCAAACGAACTTTGCAGAATCATCGGCATTAAGCAGATGACTGTGATATAAATCGCGCCAATAAACGTCAAACGATTGAGAATATGATCTAAGTAACGAGCAGTTTGCTCACCTGGGCGTATACCCGGCACATAAGCTCCACTACGTTTAAGATTCTCTGAAACTTCCTTCGGGCTGAAAACCAGCGCTGTATAAAAATAACAGAAAAATATAATTAACGCACCAAAGAGTACCAAATATAATGGTTGTCCAGGCGACAACACCAGAGCCAAATCTTGAAGGCTACGCTTAATAAATCCTGCACTTGGATCCGAACTGCCTACCCATTGACCTAAGCTCGCAGGGAACAAAAGCAATGAACTAGCAAAAATTGCCGGAATGACACCCGCCATATTAATTTTTAATGGCAAATGTGACTGCTGTGCAGAAAACACACGACGGCCTTGCTGTTTTTGAGCATAGTTCACTGGAATGCGACGTTGCGCTTTCTCAATGAATACAATGGCTGCTAAAACAGCTAGAGACAATAAGCCAAAGATTGCCAGCCCAATTAAGCTGGTTTGACCATTGTCTGTAGAAGATAATGATTGCAGAACTAAATTCGGCAACCCTGCAACAATACCAGCGAAAATGATCATGGAAATACCATTACCCACTCCACGCTCTGTAATTTGCTCTCCTAGCCACATCAAGAACATTGTCCCTGCAACCAGAGATGTTACTGCTGGAACATAAAAAGCCAAACCAGAATTCAGAGTAATCCCCTGACTGATTAAGCCTGCACACATACCAACAGCTTGCACGAATGCAAGAAATAACGTGCCTTGACGCGTATATTGATTAATTTTACGCTTTCCTTGCTCGCCTTCTTTTTTCAAAGCTTCAAGCGAAGGAACAACCGTAGACATCAACTGCACAATAATTGAGGCAGAAATGTACGGCATAATACCTAGAGCAAGAATTGACATCCGCTCTAATGCACCACCAGAAAACATATTAAACAAACCAAGGATAGTTCCCTGATTTGCATTAAAAAGATTTTCCAATGCAGCATTATTAATGCCCGGTACTGGAATATGCGCTCCTAGCCGAAAAACCAGCAACGCGCCAATGAGAAACATCATTCGGCGAATAATTTCACGGTATTTCACATGAAATGGCTGGCCTTTCATCATATTTACATGACCTGAAGAACTAGGAGTCATAGACACTGGGGATTACTCCTCGACTTTACCGCCAGCAGCTTCTACAGCAGCTTTAGCGCCTTTAGTCAATGCAACACCTTGAACAGTGAAAGCACGAGTAATTTCACCAGAAAGTACGATACGTGCACGAATCATATCTTTACGTACAACGTTAGCAACTTTCAAAGTTTCAAGTGAAATAATATCACCTTCTACTTTAGAAAGTTCTGATAAACGTACTTCAGCAGTTTTCAACGCCAATTGGCTAGTGAAACCGAATTTAGGCAAACGACGATATAACGCAGTTTGACCGCCTTCGAAACCAGGACGTGTACCACCGCTCTTACGTGAATTCTGACCTTTGACACCACGGCCACCAGTCTTACCAACACCAGAACCAATACCACGGCCCAAACGAAGGTTATCACGTTTAGCACCTTCTGCAGGTGCAATTGTATTTAAACGCAGAGTCATGGCTTAATCCTCTACACTAACCATATAGTAGACTTGGTTGATCATACCACGGTTAGAAGGCGTATCTTGCACTTCTACAGTATGACCAATACGACGCAGACCTAAACCTTTAAGGCTAAGCTTGTGATTTTTCAAGCGATGCGATGAAGATTTAGTCTGGGTAACTTTAATCGTTTTCATGATTGATTACCCTTGAATTTGTGCTACTGAAAGACCACGTTTCGCAGCAACCTTCTCTGGAGAAGTCATGTCACGCAAACCTTTGAAAGTTGCGTTAACTACGTTTGCAGCGTTAGTAGAACCATAACATTTAGTCAATACATTACGTACACCAACAGCTTCTAGAACAGCACGCATAGCGCCACCAGCAATTACGCCAGTACCTTCAGAAGCAGGTTGCATGTAAACACGGCTTGCACCGTGACGAGCATTGATTGGATGTTGAACAGTACCATCAACAAGATCAACAGTAATCATGTTACGACGAGCAGCTTCAAGTGCTTTAGCAATAGCAGCTGGAACTTCACGCGCCTTACCACGACCAAAACCTACACGACCATTTCCATCACCCACAACAGTTAATGCTGTGAAAGAGAAAATACGACCGCCCTTAACAACTTTGGCTACACGATCAACGGCAACCAGTTTCTCAACGAAACCTTCGTTTTGTTCAACTTTAGCCATGATTAGAACTCCAAGCCGTTTTCACGAGCAGCATCAGCCAAGGCTTTGATACGACCATGATATTTGAAACCAGAACGGTCAAACGCAACTTTAGTTACACCAGCTGCTTTAGCGCGTTCTGCGATTAAAGCACCTACTTGTTTAGCTGCTTCAACGTTACCAGTTGTACCAGCGCGTAAAGTAGCATCTAAAGTAGAAGCTTGAGCTAATACTTTGCCACCATCGGCTGAAATAACTTGAGCATAGATGTGACGCGGCGTGCGGTTTACACACAAACGAGTCGCACCCAATGCACGGATGTGCAAGCGTGTGCTTTTCGCACGACGCAAACGGGTTTGTTTCTTTTCGTTCATAAGAACCTCGCGCCTTATTTCTTCTTAGCTTCTTTACGAAGTACAACTTCGTCAGAATAACGAACACCTTTACCTTTATAAGGCTCTGGCGGACGGTAACCACGGATTTCTGCAGCAACTTGACCTAAAGCAGCTTTATCAGCAGACTTAAGGATAATTTCTGTTGCAGTTGGAGTTTCAGCAGTTACACCTTCAGGAAGGTCGTAATTGATCGGGTGTGAAAAACCTAGATTAAGGTGAACAACGTTACCTTTAATCGCAGCTTTATAACCAACACCGATAAGCTGTAACTTACGTTCGAAGCCTTCGTTAACACCTTTTACAAGGTTGTTTAACACAGCGCGAGCTGTACCAGCTTGCATCCAAGAATCTTTCGATTCTTTAACAGGAGCAATATGAAGTTGACCTTCTTCCTGTTTAAGCTCGACCAGCGCATGCAGGTTGAAAGACAATGTACCTTTAGTGCCTTTCACTTCGACCTGCCGGCCGTTCTGAGTAACTGTTACACCATTAGGTACAGTTACTGGGGCTTTAGCCACACGAGACATGAGGAATCACCTATTAAGAAACAAAAGCAATAACTTCACCACCGATGCCCGCAGCACGTGCAGCGCGATCAGTCATGATGCCTTTGCTTGTAGAAACAATTGCAATACCTAAACCTTGCTTAACGCTCGGAAGTGCATCTTTACCGCGATATTGGCGAAGACCTGGACGGCTTACGCGCTTCACAGTATCAATTACTGGTTTGCCTTCAAAATACTTTAAAGTAATCGTCAAAGTCGCTTTGCCTTCATTGTCAGCAATAGCTACTTCTGAGATATAACCTTCTTGTTGAAGTACGTTAGCAATTGCAACCTTCAACTTAGAATTCGGCATTGAAACAGTTTGTTTCTTTGCCATTTGTGCGTTACGAACACGGGTTAGCATGTCGGCAACGGTATCTTGCATACTCATATATAGTGCTCCTTACCAGCTTGCCTTAACAACGCCCGGTACATCACCTTGCATTACTGTTTCACGTAATTTGTTACGGCTTAAGCCGAACTTACGGAAATAGCCATGAGGACGACCAGTTAAACCACAACGGTTACGTAGACGTACTGGAGATGCATTACGTGGTAATGCTTGAAATTTCATCATCGCTTCGAAACGCTCTTCGTCGCTAGCATTTACGTTTGCAATAATTGCTTTTAATTCAGCACGTTTCGCAGCGTATTTAGCAACAGTAGCTTCGCGTTTCAATTCGCGATTAATCATACCTTTCTTAGCCATATCGACCTCTTATTTGAACGGGAAGCCGAATGCACGCATTAGCGCACGGCCTTCGTCATCGGTGCGAGCAGTCGTAGTAATGGTAATATCCATACCACGAATACGATCAATCTTATCAAAATCGATTTCAGGGAACATGATCTGTTCCTTCAAACCCATTGAATAGTTACCACGACCATCAAATGATTTCGCAGAAAAACCGCGGAAGTCACGAATACGTGGAATCGCAATAGAGATCAAACGGTCTAAGAATTCGTACATACGTTCGCCGCGTAAAGTAACTTTACAACCAATCGGCCAACCATCACGGATTTTAAAACCAGCAATTGATTTACGAGCTAAAGTTAAAACTGGTTTTTGACCAGCAATAGCTTGCATATCAGAAAGAGCACCATCAAGGAGTTTTTTGTCAGCAGAAGCCGCACCAACACCCATATTGATAGTAATTTTAGTGATGCGAGGGATCTCCATCACATTCTTAACGCCCAATTGTTCTAATAACTGAGCTTTAAGTTCGTTATTGTAACGTGTTTTAAGTCTGGCCATAGCCTATTGCAACCTATTACTTCGCTACCGCCACTGATTCACCATTTGATTTGAATACGCGAGTTTTCACGCCTTCAATCACTTGGTAACCAACACGGTCAGCCTTTTGGGTTGTAGCATTAAAAAGTGCCACGTTTGAGATATGAAGCGAAGCTTCTTGTGTAACTACAGCGCCTTCAGCACCTGTTGCACGGTTCGGCTTTTGATGCTTCTTAACCAAGTTAAGGCCTTCAACCATAACACGGTCAGTTGAAACAGACAGTACAGTACCCTGTTTGCCTTTTTCTTTACCTGCGATCACAATTACTTGATCGCCTTTTTTAATCTTAGCCATGATCGCCTCTTATAGTACTTCAGGAGCCAATGAAATAATTTTCATGAACTGTTCAGTACGAAGTTCACGAGTCACTGGTCCGAAAATACGAGTTGCAATCGGCGCTTTGTTGTTGTTCAAAATAACAGCAGCATTATCGTCAAAACGAATTACTGAACCATCTGGACGACGGATGCCGAATTTTGTACGTACAACTACAGCATTCATCACATCACCTTTTTTAACACGTGCGCGAGGAATAGCTTCTTTTACAGTAACTTTAATAATGTCGCCAACAGAAGCATAACGACGATGTGAACCACCTAGTACTTTAATACATTGTACGCGGCGAGCACCACTGTTGTCTGCTACGTCGAGCATACTTTCGGTTTGAATCATTGCCCTACTCCAAAACCGAGCATCACCGGTCGCAATTTCGAAAGGCTCAAAGAGTACTCGAAATTGACCGATGATGCAAGAACGTTAATTACTCAGCAGCAGCTTCAACAACTTCAACTAGAGTCCAAGACTTAGTTTTAGAAATTGGGCGGCTTTCTTTGATAGTTACAACATCGCCAGTTTTAGCTGTGTTGTTCTCATCATGAGCATGTAATTTTGTTGAACGGCGGATTGATTTGCCATACAACGGGTGTTGAACACGGCGTTCAATAAGTACAACAATAGACTTGTCCATTTTGTCGCTTACTACTTTGCCGGTTAACGTGCGGACTGTTTGTTCACTCATTGTCCGTTCCCCTGTTTTTCGGTAAGGAGGGTCTTAATACGAGCAATAGTCTTACGAGTAACCGCAACTTCATGCGATTTACCCAATTGGCCAGTTGCTTTTGCCATACGAAGACGGAATTGGTTTAACTGTTGCTCATCAAGCAAAGCCTTCAACTCTTCTACCGACTTTTCACGTAGATCTATAGTTTTCATTACATCACCGTCTTAGTAACGATAGAAGTTTTAAACGGAAGTTTAGCAGCAGCAAGCGTAAACGCTTCACGTGCCAACTCTTCGTTTACACCTTCCATTTCGTACAGGATCTTACCTGGCTTGATTACACAAACCCAGTATTCCACTGAACCTTTACCTTTACCCATACGAACTTCTAATGGCTTCTGAGTAATTGGTTTATCAGGGAAAACACGGATAAAGATCTTGCCACCACGTTTAACACGACGGCTAATTGTACGACGAGCTGCTTCAATTTGACGCGCAGTCATATGACCACGTTCAAGTGATTTAAGCGCAATAGTACCAAAAGATACTGTGCTACCGCGTTGTGCTAGACCAGTGTTACGGCCTTTATGCATTTTGCGGAATTTAGTACGTTTAGGTTGCAACATGGATTATTCTCCTTTTTCAGCAGAACGATCATTGCGACGACCACGACGCTCTTGACCTTCACCACGACCGCGACCACGTTTAGCTGGACGTTCTTCAGCAGGAGCAGGGTTCATGACTTGTTTCATGCCACCTAAAATCTCGCCACGGAAAACCCAAACTTTAACACCGATCGTACCGTAAGTAGTTTCTGCACGAACAGATGAGTAGTCGATGTCAGCACGAAGTGTATGCAAAGGTACACGACCTTCACGATACCATTCTGTACGAGCAATTTCAGCACCGCCTAAACGGCCAGAAACTTCAACTTTAATACCTTTAGCACCAGAACGCATAGAGTTTTGAACCGCACGCTTCATAGCACGACGGAACATAACACGCTTTTCTAGTTGAGAAGCAATTGCTTCAGCAACTAAACGAGCATCTAAGTCTGGGCGATCGATTTCGTTGATACTTACTTGCGCAGGAACACCCATAATAGATGTAAGTTCGCGTTGTAGCTTCTCAATGTCTTCGCCTTTTTTACCGATTACGATACCTGGACGAGCAGTGCTAATAGTAATTTTAGCAGCGCCTGTAGGACGTTCGATAAGAATATTGCTTACCATTGCGTTCTTAAGTTTTTTAAGTAAAAACTCACGAACTTGCAAATCTTTAAGCAAGTATTCAGCATATTGTTTCGGACTCGCATACCAGTTAGCGTTATGACGTTTCACAACACCTAGGCGGATACCGATTGGATGAACCTTCTGACCCATATCAAACCCCTACCTTAACGGTAATGTGACAAGTACGCTTAGTAATACGATCCGCACGGCCTTTAGCACGTGGCAAAATACGTTTCAGGCTAGTGCCTTCATCAACGTAGATCGTAGAAACTTTAAGGTCGTCTACATCTAAACTGTTATTATGTTCAGCGTTTGCAATCGCAGATTCTAATGCTTTTTTCACCAAAACTGCAGCTTTTTTATTGCTGAAATTTAAGATGTTAAGCGCGTGAGCAATTGATTTGCCACGGATTAAATCTGCAACCAAACGAGTTTTTTGTGCCGAGATAGCGGCACCGCGTAATTTAGCAGTAACTTCCATCATAGCACCTTAACGTTTAGATTTCTTGTCAACACCGTGACCACGATAGGTACGAGTTGGCGCGAATTCACCGAGTTTATGACCAACCATGTGTTCAGATACGATCACTGGAACATGGTTACGACCATTATGTACAGAAATTGTTAGACCAACAAAATCCGGGAGGATCATCGAACGACGCGACCAAGTTTTGATCGGCTTACGGTTATTAGCCGCGATAGCCGCTTCAACCTTAGCGAACAAGTGCGCATCGACGAATGGGCCTTTTTTCAGAGAACGAGGCATTGTCAGATTCCTTTACTTGTTACTTAACGCGACGGTCGCGAATGATCATCTTAGTCGTACGCTTATTGGTACGTGTTTTGTACCCCTTAGCTTTTTGACCCCATGGGCTTACAGGTTGAATACCTTTATTACGCCCTTCACCACCACCATGTGGATGGTCAACTGGGTTCATCGCCATACCACGAACGGTAGGACGAATACCACGCCAGCGAGATGCACCAGCTTTACCTAGTGAACGAAGGTTGCTTTCTTGGTTAGAAACTTCACCAAGAACTGCACGGCATTCAACGTGAATTTTACGCATTTCACCAGAACGTAAACGAACGATAGCGTAAGAACCGTCACGACCCAACAACTGAACTGAAGTACCAGCTGAACGAGCTAATTGCGCGCCTTTACCAATTTTAAGTTCGATGTTGTGTAGAGTAGAACCGATTGGCATGTTGCGAAGTGGCAAGCAGTTACCTGGACGAATTGGAGCATCGTTACCAGACTGAACTTGATCACCTGCGCGAAGGCCTTTAGGTGCAATAATATAGCGACGCTCACCATCAGCATACAAAACTAAAGCAATGTGTGCAGTACGGTTAGGATCGTATTCAATACGCTCAACTACAGCTGGGATGCCGTCTTTGTTACGTTTGAAGTCAATAAGACGGTAGTTTTGTTTATGACCACCACCAACATGACGAGTCGTAATATGACCATTATTATTACGGCCACCAGTACGTTTTTTAGCTTCAACCAACGGTGAGTACGGTGCGCCTTTGTGAAGATGGTCGTGAACGACTTTCTCTACAAAGCGACGCCCTGGCGACGTTGGCTTACATTTTTGAATAGGCATAATTTTCGTCCTTATTCCGCTGCGTTTTCAGCGGTATCGCCCAAGTTAGCCATTTCAACATCTTGGCCAGCTTTCAGGGTGACGTATGCTTTTTTAACATCAGAACGACGTCCTAATGTTTTACCAAAGCGTTTAGTCTTACCTTTAGTGATCGTTGTGTTAACTTTAACAACTTGAACACCAAACAGTTGCTCAACTGCTTTTTTGATTTCAAGTTTGTTTGCATCAAGTGCAACTTTAAAAACTTGAACACCAGCAGTTTCGCCTAAAACTTGTGCTTTTTCTGAGAATACAGGTCCTTGTAGGACTTGATAGATACGTTCGTTGTTCATCCGAGTTCTACCTCAATTTTCTTAGCAGCAGCTACAGACATAACAACTTTGTCAAACGCAATCAAGCTAACTGGATCAATTGCAGCAGCATCAACCACATCTACATGTGGAATGTTACGAGCAGCAAGATACAAATTCTCATCAACAGCATCTGTAACGATCAAAGCGCGAGTCGCATTTAAGTCGTTAAGTTTTGCAAGCAATTCTTTAGTTTTTGGAGCTGCAATAGCAATCTCTTCAACCAAAACTAAGCGACCTTGACGAACAAGTTCAGCTAGGATGCATTGCATAGCACCACGGTACATTTTACGGTTTACTTTTTGAGACCAGTCTTGTGGACGAGCAGCAAAAGTTTTACCACCACCAACCCAGATTGGGCTACGAATAGAACCAGCACGCGCACGACCAGTACCTTTTTGACGGAAAGGTTTTTTACCACCGCCAGATACATCGCCACGAGACTTTTGAGCTTTAGAACCTTGACGACCGCCAGCTAAATAAGCTGTAACAACTTGGTGTACAAGAGCTTCATTAAACTCACGTCCAAAAGCAACTTCAGACAATTCAACAGCAGAGCCGGAAACAGTATTTAAATTCACAATATTTCCCCTCAGGCCTTGATTGTAGGACGTACAGTTACGTCACCACCGGTAGCACCAGGAACCGCGCCTTTCACAACAAGAACTGAACGTTCAACGTCGATAGCAACGATTTCAAGACCCTGTGTAGTTACGCGTTCAGCGCCCATATGGCCGGCCATTTTCTTGCCTTTGAACACGCGACCAGGTGTCTGGTTTTGACCAGTAGAACCCAAAACACGGTGAGAAAGTGAGTTACCGTGTGTAGCATCTTGCGTACGGAAGTTCCAACGCTTAACACCACCTTGGAAACCTTTACCTTTAGACTGACCAGTTACGTCAACAATTTGACCCACTGTGAACAATTCAACGGTAAGCGTACCACCAACTTCACGACCTTCAAGATCAGCTTCTGTAGCGCGGAATTCTTGAACTAAACGACCAGCAGCAACACCCGCTTTAGCGAAGTGACCTTTCTGAGGATTAGTTACGCGAGATTCGCGACGTTCACCAGTAGTGATTTGAATCGCTTGATAACCATCAGTTTCAAGCGTTTTGATTTGAGTGATGCGGTTAGGATCAACCTCAATCACTGTTACAGGCACAGAAACACCAGCATCTGTAAAGATACGTGTCATACCGCACTTGCGACCGACTAAACCAATAGCCATGTGCATAAACCTCTAAAAAAAGCGGCTTAATTAACCTAGAGTGTTAATTAACCGAAAGTCTTAACCCAATGCGATCTGAACATCAACACCAGCTGCAAGATCCAACTTCATCAATGCATCAACAGTTTTATCTGTAGGTTGAACGATGTCGATCAAACGTTTGTAAGTGCGGATCTCGTATTGGTCACGCGCATCTTTGTTAACGTGTGGTGATGTTAAAACGTTAAAACGTTCGATGCGAGTTGGCATCGGAATAGGACCACAAACTTGTGCGCCAGTACGTTTTGCTGTTTCTACGATCTCTTGAGAAGATTGATCAATTAAACGATGATCAAAAGACTTAAGACGGATACGAATTCTCTGGTTAGACATACCAGTTAACTCCAAGCCAAATATATAAAGAATCACCCTTGACGCATCTCCCCCCATTAAATAAATATAGGGCAAGTGTCAAAGGCAGTGAGTTATCACTAAGGTCACGATCGATGCCGCAACTGTCACGATGTTAACTGCTTTATTCGCAGTCAACCCCCTTTCATTAAAGGGTCGCTCATTATATCCATTGTTTAATGCATAAGCAAATGTCTTTTCTTCTTTTTCCCTTATTTAAAAAATTAAGCGTAAGATCAATTGCTTATATTTTAATCAGCATGCCGTTTTCCTTAAAACATACTCAATTGCTTTATTTAATATTTGATTTCCCTGAATAAATTTATTTTTTTCTGATTTTTTTAACTCTTTCGATGATTGCACATATTCTCCCTTATATAACGCCAATTCGTCATCATCATCTAAAAATAAGGCCAAAGTTTCAGGTGTCATTTCTGGATGAAATTGAAAGCCCAGTACATTTTTACCAATTTGGTACATTTGATTACGACATACCTCATTTTCTGCTAAATGTACCGCCCCTTTTGGAATTTCGAAGGTTTCGCTGTGCCATTGCATGACGTTAAATTGATCTGGGAGTTGAAAACAATCGTGCGGGGTAAACTTGATTTTTCGAATCGTACTCCACCCAAGTTCCTGCACTGTATTTTTACCAACCGCAGCCCCAAGTGCATTCGCAATTAACTGCCCACCCAAGCACAACCCTATTGCTGGTTTTCCTAAGGAAAGGTATCGCCTTAACCACCGTTTTTCAATTTTTAACCAAGGGTAATTGGCTTCATCATTCACACTCATGGTGCCACCCATAATAATGAGCAAATCGACATCTTCTACATGAGGTAATGCCTCTATATCTAAAGGTCGGTCTACAGGCAGTGCGAAAAACTCTGTTGCTGAAATTTGTGCATTCATTTCTTTCAAATATGAATAACAACTTCCGAACCCTTCACCAGCAATATGCTGAAAATAATGTACTTTTAAATGCGACTTCATGCGCGCTTGCCTATTGTTGTAGCTATACCTCAGTTTTGCAAAAAGGAAGCCAACTTTATGCTCAATGCTGGGTTTGTAAACAAATCAAACAATTTATAGCGAAAACTACAACGATCTCTTAAGCTTATGTTGTCTATTTCCCCACTTTTAGAGCTGTATTGTGAAAAAAAACCCGCAAACTGCATTAATTCACGCACCAAGAAAAGCCCCACAATATGTATCAACAATACAGCCTCCCCTATTTCGTGCATCAACCATTATTTTTGACAATACCAATGCCCTATTTAATCGCCATTGGACAGATCGCTACGATTATAGTTATGGCACACATGGCACACCGACCACATTTACCTTGGCTGATAATATTGCGCAGCTTGAAGGGGGTGAGTTTTGCTTATTGGCACCCAGTGGTTTGTCTGCAATTAATTTGGTTAACTCTTGTTTTTTAAGTCAGGGGGATGAAGTTTGGGTGGCTGACAATATTTATGGGCCAAATATGGAGCATCTGCGCAATTTAGAAATGCGCTATGGCATTACAGTAAAGGTGTATAACCCCATTGATGTTGCAAGTTTTCAACCGACCGAAAAAGCCAAACTCATTTGGCTAGAAGCTGCAGGCTCTGTGACTTTAGAATTTCCCGATTTAAACAACTTGGTCAAAAAAGCCAAAGCACATCATGTATTAAGTGCCTTGGACAATACATGGGGCGCAGGGCTTGCCTTTAATGCTTTCGATTTTGGCGATGAACATTTAAGTGTCGATTTAACCGCACATGCCCTGACCAAATATCCAAGTGGTGGTGGTGATATTTTAATGGGTTCCGTGGTTACACGTGATGAAAAACTCCATCAGCAACTATTTCGTATGCACGCCCTTCAAGGTATTTCTATTTCTGGTGATGATACTGCCCAAGTTCAACGCAGTTTGGCTTCTATGCAAATACGTTATCAACATCAATCTGAAAGCACATTAACCTTATTAGCATGGCTCAAACAACAAACTGAATTTGCACAAATTTTACATCCTGCCGATGAAACTTCTGCAGGACATACCTATTGGAAAGAAATTTGTAGCACAGAACAAAGTGCAGGCTTAGTCAGTGTGATTTTTAAACCTGAATATCACCTAAAAGATGTTCGTCATTTCTGTGATGCATTGTCTTTATTTAAACTGGGTTTTAGTTGGGGTGGGCCTATTAGCTTGGTCATGCTCTACAATTTAAAAGAAATGCGCACCTTAGAACATACACATTTACAACAAGGTTTATTGGTGCGTTTCTGCATAGGACTGGAACATCCACAAGATTTAATTCAAGATATAAAAAACGCGTTAAAACAATTGAAAAGACAACAACTCGAATAATTTATAAATAGGACGGACTATGGGCACACCAATCATTATTGCAAAAAAAACCAGCGATACGCAGCAAGATATTGTATTGCATTCACAATTTGCCAATCGCCACGGCCTAATTGCGGGTGCGACTGGAACAGGAAAAACTGTCACCCTAAAAGTACTGGCAGAAAGTTTTTCACGTATTGGGGTTCCTGTATTTTTAGCCGATGCAAAAGGTGATGTTTCAAGCTTAGCCAAGGCAGGTTCCAATAATTCCAAATTTGATGAACGCCTAAAAATCTTAAAGATTGAATCAGTCCCATTTACAGCTGCGCCTTTGGTGTTTTGGGATTTATTTGGCGAGCAAGGTCACCCCATTCGCACCACAGTCTCTGAAATTGGCCCATTATTATTGGCTCAAATGCTGAATTTGAATGACACACAAGAAGGTGTTCTTTCCGCAGTCTTCCGAATTGCAGATGATCAGGGCTTACTGCTCATCGACTTTAAAGATTTAAAAGCCATGCTGAGTTATGTCAGCGAACATGCCACCGAATTTAAAGCCGAATATGGCAACCTATCCCCTGCCAGTCTAGGCGCAATTCAACGTAATTTACTGGCACTGGCAGACCAAGGTGGTGATCAATTCTTTGGTGAACCTAGCCTCAATATTTTGGACTTTATTCAAACCGATGCCCAAGGTCATGGCTATATCAATTTATTGGCTGCCGACAAACTCATGAACACCCCAAAACTATACGCCACCTTTTTACTTTGGATGTTGTCTGAATTGTTCGAACAATTGCCTGAAGTCGGTGATATGGACAAACCTAAACTGGTGTTCTTTTTTGATGAAGCGCACTTACTCTTTGATAATGCCAGTGCCGCTTTACAAGAAAAAATTGAACAGGTGGTTCGCCTAATTCGCTCTAAAGGTGTCGGCATCTATTTCGTCACGCAAAACCCTTTAGATTTACCTGAAAGTGTTTTAGGGCAATTGGGGAACCGCGTACAACATGCTTTACGTGCATTTACACCCAAAGATCAAAAAGCAGTAAAAACCGCCGCCGATACCTTTCGTGCCAATCCTGAATTTAAAGTGGATCAAGCCATTACCGAATTAGGTGTTGGTGAGGCACTCATTAGTTGTTTAGATGAGCAAGGTATTCCACAAATGGTGGAACGCGGTTGGGTGATGCCCCCTTACTCTGCTTTTAGCCCCATTAGTCTAGAAGAACGTAAAACACTAATGGCGCAAAGTATTGTGGCTGGCGTATATGAGCAAAGCCTAGATCGTGAAAGCGCATTTGAACTGTTACAGCAAAAAGTGGTAGATCGTCAGCAAGAAGCCCTACAGGCTGAACAAGAAAAAATTCAAGCCAAAGAATTAGACACACAAGCCAAGCAACAGGAAAAAGAACAAGCAACATTTGAAAAACAGCAAGCCCGCGAACAAGAGCGTCTTGCAAAAGAGCAACAAAAGGAAGCAGAACGCAGTGCCAAACAACGTGACAAACTCATTCAAGATACTGTCGGCACTTTTGCCAAAAGTGCCGCGCGTAGCTTAGGAGGAAGCACAGGACAAAAAATTGTCCGTGGTCTACTTGGTTCACTGTTTGGCAGAAAATAATCTAAAACACCTATTAAGAAGTTCAAAATTATGGGATATTTTTATATCCCATAATTTTTTTATGGTTTTTATTCAGACATGTATTGCAAAGTCTTACTATAAAATGTATTTTAAATGCATCTTATAAATGAAAGCCATGAGAGATCAGCTATGACTCCGCAGCAAATTGACCTTGTAAAAGCTACCGTTCCTGTACTTCGTGAAAATGGTGTCGCGCTGACTGGTTATTTCTATAACCGCATGCTGGGTAACAATCCAAACTTAAAAGAAACCTTCAATATGGGGCATCAACGCAGTGGCGCACAGGCACAGGCTTTGGCGGGTGCAGTGTTGGCATATGCTGAAAACATTGAAGATCCATCTGTACTCCTACCTGTTGTGGAGATGATCGCTCATAAGCATGTCAGCTTGAGTATTCAAGCTCCAGATTACAACATTGTTGGGGAAAACCTACTTCATTCCATTAGTGAAGTTCTGAGCATTTCAATGGAAGATCCTTTAATTGATGCGTGGGCTACGGCTTATGGTCAATTGGCTGATTTATTCATTAGTACTGAAAAAGCCATTTATGAACAACATCAGCAAACCAAAGGTAGCTGGTTAGGTTGGCGCAACTTTAAAATTGCCAAAAAAGTGGTAGAAAGTGATGAAATCACATCCTTCTATCTTGCACCTGTTGATGGTGGCGATTTACCAAAATATGAAGCAGGCCAATATATTTCAGTACGGGTATTTGTTGAAGAACTTGGTCTCAAACAACCTCGTCAATATACTCTGTCGACTAGCCCTCAAGCAGATTACTTACGTATTTCAGTAAAACGTGAAGATCAAAAAGGTGACTTGGTTGCAGGCTGGGTATCAAACACGTTGCACGGTCTTGCAGAAGGTTCAGAAATAGAGATTTCTGCACCAACTGGTAATTTCTGCTTAATAGACCCAAATAAACGCAATGTGTTTATCAGTGGTGGTGTAGGCCTCACACCAATGGTTGCTATGCTTAATCAATTGGTGACTTTAGACATGCCACAACCAGTCACCTTCATTCATGCTTGCCGTAGTAAACAAGTACATGCCATGAAGCAACATATTCATGACTTGAAAGCAAAATATCCGCGCTTAAACACCATTACTGCCTATGAGTTCCCTCATGCTAGCGATAAATTAGGTGAAGATTACGAAATCACGGGTCGTTTAGATCTTAGTAGTATCGATAGCGCGTTGTTGCCAATCAATGCAGACTATTACCTGTGTGGCCCTATGCCATTTATGGCTGAACAGCAAAAAACTTTAATTGCACGTGGTATTCCTGCAGAGAATATCCATAGCGAGGCTTTTGGCACAGGTGGTGTTAAACACTAACTTTCAAGTCAGCTTGAAATAGACAGAGGGTTAGTTTAGATGTGCTAAGCTAACCCTTATTTATTTCTCCTAAATTTATAGTATTCTCATGCAGCTGAATAAATTCACCGACTACGCCCTACGTATTTTAATGTATGTCTCTCAGCCTAAAGATATCCCTTATACCGTTGCAGAAATTGCGCAGGACTTGCACGTATCAAAAAATCATTTGATGAAAATTGTGCATTTTATGGGAAAACAAAATTGGCTGATTACCACCCGCGGTAAAGGTGGTGGCATTAATCTAAACCCCAAAGCACTCGAACTCAAACTCGGGCACATGGTACGAATTCTGCAAGGTGAAAACCAAATTGTAGAATGTAATACACCACCCTGTGTGTTACGTAGTCATTGCGGTTTAAAAGGTCTTTTAGATCAGGCCTTGGAACAGTTTTATCTTCATCTAGACCAATATACTTTGGCCCAAGTTCTAAAAACGGCTCCGTCTAGTAAGTACACAACTCTCTCTCCAATTCAGATGATTAATCTTTAATTCCGCTTCTTTGCCTTGCAAAGTTCGCTTGCCTGAACGACTTCCTTTATAATGCTCCCTTGTAGATCATTTATTGAAGTCGAGTTATGCATCAGCACAGAGGAAAATCCAAAAACAGTAAGTCAGCCAATGCGCCGAAGCAAAAAATCAGCTATGAGAAAATAGTTGATCCTGCAATTACTGAGTACTCTGTTCGCGCATTGAACTGGTTGCGTAAAGCCGAATTTTTAATGAGTGCGCCTAAACTCAACTTATGTGTTGAAGATACAGGTTACGAAATTGCATTTGCAGGTCGTTCTAATGCAGGTAAATCCAGTGCGATTAATGCTTTAACCAATCAAAAGCAATTAGCACGTGCGTCGAAAAGACCCGGTCGTACTCAGATGATCAACTTTTTTAGCTTAGGCAATCCCGATCAGCGTTTGGTCGATTTACCCGGTTATGGTTATGCAGCCGTACCTGAAGCCATGAAAATTGTGTGGCAAAAAGAGCTTGAAAACTACCTGATTCATCGTCAAAGCCTACAAGGTCTGGTTTTGCTCATGGATATTCGTCATCCACTACAGCACTTTGACGTGATGATGTTGGAATGGGCTTATTCACGGAAATTATTCGTGCATGTGCTTTTAACCAAATCGGATAAATTGAATCGTGGCCCTGCATCTAAGGTTTTGCAAGAAATCAAAGCGCAATTGAAAAAAATGAAACTGGAATTTTCTATTCAGTTATTTTCTTCATTAAACAAACAAGGTCTGCAAGAATTGGCCAGTGTGATGGGTGGTCGTTTAAACTTCACCTTAGAACAAGCCAGCCATTTTGATTTAGACAGCATTCCAGAAGCGGACGAAGACGATACAGAAATTGATTTTGTAGAAGATGATTCTCTAGATACAGATGTTGATGGTCTTGAGTTCGACCTTGAAGAGATCACGCCATTAGAAACAGAACATGATGCTCCTTTAGACCCTAAGGAATAGTCTTTACTGACATTGTCAGACAAAAAACATCATCTTTTGATAATGAATTGTCCCGAATTGCTAAACACAATTCGGGATTTTTTTCCCATACTGAAGCCAATTGCACATGATGCGCTACGCACTAAAACAATAAGGACAGTATGATGAAACTTTTCTCCCGTTTTAAGAATTCAACCATTGGTTCATCTATTCGCTACAGCATTAAACCGCGCAAAGTAAAATTTGAATGGCAAGACACCCCCGTCGACTGGATTCCTGAACAACCTTTTATTAGTTATTTTATTAATGAAATTAATATGATTTTGCCCGCAGGCGAATTTTGGTTTTGTCGTCTATACAATAAAGTCTTACCGCAAATTCAAGACCCTAAACTGAAAGAAGATGTGCAAGCCTTTATTCGCCAAGAAGCCATGCATGCACAGGCACACAATTCGGCCAATAAAGAATATCTCACGGTTCGCAATATTA
Organism: Acinetobacter celticus; assembly: GCF_001707755.1. GTDB lineage: Bacteria > Pseudomonadota > Gammaproteobacteria > Pseudomonadales > Moraxellaceae > Acinetobacter > Acinetobacter celticus. The sequence continues at coordinate 56,737 of NZ_MBDL01000015.1, forward strand.
ATATTCAGCGCAATTTAAATGTCATGGATTTTTTGTTTGGCGAATTGCTTGCCGACGCCCCACTTGGCTTAAAAGTTCCGAAAACACTAGAACATCAATGGGACTTATTCCGTCTGGGAATTGTGGCTACCGTTGAACACATGACCTGCGTTTTAGGGAAATACGTGCTGTATAACAACGAATGGGAAAAACTGGGGGCAGATGCATCCATGTTAGATTTGGTGAAATGGCACGGCGCAGAAGAAATAGAACATCGTACAGTGGCTTTTGATTTATACCGTCATTTAGGCGGTGGCTATATTGCCCGTTATTATTTAAGTGTTGTGGTGATTGTAGCCGTTTTGGGACTTTGGGTCGATGGTTCAGCCCATATTATGAAGCAAGATCCACGTTTTAAATCCATTCGTCCAGCCGTGTATAAACCGTGGGTATGGCGTGAGTGGTATCGTATTTCGCAAAAAGACCACAATTTAATGCCCAACCCATTTTGGCTTATCTCTCAGCAATTAGGCTACTTAATGCCGTGGTATGACCCTTTACATGAAGCCAAAACTGAAGATGCCATTACATACTTAGAGCGCTCTCCAGCAGCCAAACGCGCAATCCTCAAAGTTGCCTAATCCTATTCAATTAAGCTTATTCAGCAGGGTTGGTTTATCCCTACTTTTTAATGCGTTAAATCACACAAAATAATACGTCTACAGTCAAAATCAAGGCCAATAAAAACCCGCACAGCACTATTTTACAGCAATGATGCGGGCTCTTTTTATGCTTAGCTTAATCTTTTAACGTATTGCCTCAGGCAATTCATCATCGCGCGTATGGCGATCTACCACCACACTAATCATCATATCGCCTTGCACATTCACCACCGTTCGAACGGTATCCAATAAACGGTCTATCGGCAATAAAATCGCAATGGCTTCGGCGGGTAGACCCACAGACTGCAAGACCATAATCATAGTGACCATGCCTGCACTTGGAATACCCGGTGCGCCTAAAGAAGCAATCATGGCTGTAGCACACACCACCAATTGTTGACCCAGACTTAAATCCAGCCCCATTAAATTGGCAATAAACAATGCCGCTGCTGCTTCATATAGCGCCGTACCATCCATATTTAATTGCGTACCCAATGGAATGACAAAACCTGCCGTTTGCGGACGTACACCTAAGTTTTCTTGTGCGCACTTCATGGACAGTGGCATGGTCGCTGAACTTGAACTGGTCGCAAATGCAGTAATGAGTGCCGCCCGTGTTCCTTTAAAAAAGGTGATCGGGCTCATCTTGCCAAAAATCCACAACAGCAGTGGCAACACAACTGCACCATGGAAAATGGTGGTGCCTGTGACTACGGCGGCAAACTCAGCTAAACGACTCAGTACTGAAAGATCCTCAGTTGCAATAAGCTTGGCCAGTAAAGCAAAAATTCCCAATGGTGCTAGCTTCATCACCCAGCCAATCATTAACATCATAATGTCAAAAAATTGCTGACTGAGCTTACGCACACTCCTGAATTTATCGCCACCTTTCACCAAGGCGACACCAATCAGCAAAGCAAAGACCACCACGGCCAAGACATTGCCCTCGGCAAAAGCTTTAAAAGGATTAATCAGAGTGTTTTGAATGAAATTGGTAAAAAATGATGCAGGCGTTAAGGTGTCAGGTGTTTGATGTGCACTCATTGCGTCTTGAAACATCACAACATCGACACCTTTACCGACCTGAAAAATATGTGCGCAGGCCAAACCCAAAATGAGCGCCAAAGTTGTGGTCGTGACACAACACGCCAAGGTGATTTTCCAAACTCGGCTAAGTTGTCCGCCAGCTTGTAAGTTGGATACACCGACAACAATCGAGCTAAAAATAAGGGGAATTAGCAACATTTTCAGCAAACCAATAAATACACTACTCAGAATGCCCAAACCATACAAACTGACATCAAAAAACTGAGTCTGTGGAAATAGGTTCATTAAAAAACCAAAGGCGACGCCAAAAATGGCAGCCATTAAAATCTGTGTATTTAAGCTCATGACGACATGCTTTTATCATTTTTCCCTGCTGGCACTATGCCATGCTAAATATGCATAATCGAGGATTTTTTTGTCACAAGCTCAGCAGAAATCTTCAGAAAACAAAACCCTGTCAGAATAGTACTTTGCAAATACCATAAAAAAACCGAATTAAATAATTCGGTTTGAACAAGATTTAACTGACTTATTATTGCGTTTCAATTTCACGTAAACGGATTAAACCTTCTTGTGTGGTGCTACACACCAATTCACCATTTTGCCACATTCGACCAAAATTTAAACCGCGTGAATTGGCACTAATGGTGGCTTCCATGTCATATAACATCCACTCATCGACACGGAATGGTTTATGGAAATACATCGCATGATCAATACTGGCACATTGCAGACTCGGTGAAATATAACTTAGACCATGTGGACGTAGCGCCGTCGTCATTAGGGTAAAGTCTGAATAAAACGCAACAATCGCCTGATGCAATGAAATATCATCCACTTCCGTTGCTATTGCATCATGCGTTCGAATGTAATGCGCATAAGACGGCGCTTCAGGTTGTGGCTGAAATGGATTCACAGGTTGTACTGGACGAATTTCCACATGACGGTCGCGCATGAAACTGGCACGTACGTTTTCAGGCACAAATTCCACCATCATTTTTTTCAGTTCAGCTTCATTTTTCAAGCTATCTACAACTGGGTATTCAGGTTCAGAAATTTGATAATCCAAGCCCTCTTCCTGCCCTGCAAAAGACACCATGGCCATAAAAATAACCCGACCATGTTGAATTGCACGCACTTGGCGACTTGCGAAACTTTTACCATCGCGCAGACGTTCTACTTCGTAAATAATTGGTGCATCAACATCACCCCCAAATAAAAAATACGCATGTAATGAATGCGCAGGACGGTCTGTCGTATATGACGCAGCTCTGAGTGCCTGCCCCAGTACCTGACCACCAAAAACGCGTTTGCCAACCAAATTACGGCTTTGCCCGCGAAAGATGTTTTCTTCTAGCTTTTCTAAGCTGAGCAATTCGACCAGTTCTTGTGTTAAGGCATTCATAATTAACCTATTTAATTAAATGGGATGACCTAAAATCAGGCAAAAAATAATCATGTCCACATGATTAAAGTTATATTGCCATAAATTCAGAGCAAAACCCTAGAGATTGCTTGACTGATCTGTCACCTGTTATTTTTAAAATTTCGACTAAAATACGCTTTTTAACGATAAAATCTTACACTTCGCGTGTAATTTGTCAGAAAATAGCAGATTGTTTTTCAATACAATTACGCAAAATAGCCACCCAGTACAATATCACTGAGGTTTTGGCCGTTTAACTAGGAGTTTGTATGTCCAAAAGTGGTTTTGGTCAAATATATAGAAAGCTTTCCAGTAAGCTTCTTGACCTTGTTGTAACACCGCACGTTCTCGGAGAGGTTCCTGCTGAACCAGCAGTGTCGCTCACTCAGAACGAAGACAGCGCAAGCTCCCCACAAAAAATTGTGTGTTATGTATTACTCAATCATTCGCGTAGTAATGCTTTGGTGGTCGATAGTGAAACCCGCCGTCTGAAATTACCACCTGCCCTCAACCCTTTACTATTGGGTCAACACAGCGAAAAAGCATCGGTATTATTTTTACAACATCGCGATGAAAATAATCTGTTAAATCCACCTCCGCATGCATTTCCGCCACGACTCTTACGCTTAATTGAGGCTTTAGAACAACAACCCGATTTAGATGTCGAACTGGTTCCAGTCACCCTACTTTGGGGTCGTGATCCTGAAAAAGAAGATTCATGGCTGAAGCTATTATTTACAGATACTTGGTCTACCCCAAGTAAACTAAAACAACTGGTGAATATTGGCTTACATGGCCGACAAACTTATATTGAGTTTCATCAAGGACAATCTTTACGCACCTTGATTAATTATGCAAAAACCACTCATCCCAACTCTTCCCCTGCTACCTATATCACCAGCACTTTAAATGACTATTTAGATGCACAACGTGAAGTGGTTCTAGGCCCAGATTTATCTGACCGCCGTAATGTCATGCACGGACTAATCAAAGCGCCTGACGTGCAAGACAGTATTCGTCGTGAAAGTATTCGCAATAAAATTAGCATGGTAGAAGCAGAACGCCGTGCGATTAGTTTCTTAAATGAAATTGTTTCTGACTATTCACATTCGACTGTACGCTTTGCTGACGTAGCTCTTACACGCCTTTGGACACAATTATACGATGGCGTGGAGGTACACAACTTCAGCACTGTGCGTGAGTTGGCCAAAGACTACGAAATTATTTACACCCCGTGTCACCGTAGCCACATTGACTATTTATTGCTGTCTTATGTGATTTATAAACGTGGTCTGATGGTGCCATACATTGCTGCAGGCGATAATTTAAATATGCCGTTTGTGGGACAAATTTTACGTGGCGGTGGCGCATTCTTTATTCGTCGTAGCTTCCGTGGCAATGCCCTCTATACCACCGTATTTAAAGAATATTTGTACAGTATTTTATCGCGCAACACCCCCATTGAATATTTCATTGAAGGCGGGCGTTCACGTACAGGTCGTTTATTGCCACCGAAAACAGGCATGTTGGCCATGACAGTGCATAGTCATTTACGTGGTCGTGCAAAGCCTATCGTTTTTTTACCGACCTATGTGGGTTATGAACGTCTGATGGAAGGTGCAACCTATGTCGGCGAAATGAACGGTAAGCCGAAAGAAGGTGAATCTGTTTTCGGTATTGTGAAAACTTTACGTAAAATTGAACGTATTTTTGGCAAAGTACATGTGAACTTTGGTGAGCCTGTATTTTTAGACGACATGCTGGAAAAACATGGCGCAGACCAAATTAAAGTTGAAAAAAATGATGCACCGATTCCGCCAGAGGTTTCAGATGCAGTTAATAGTTCAGCCAATGCTATTTTAGAAAACATCAACCGTGCCGTAGTCATTAACCCTGTTTCTTTGCTGTCTTTAATTTTATTGGCCACAACAAAACACACCTTAGATGAAGAAATTTGCATCAAGCAACTAGATACTTATCGTAAGTTGCTAACTGCATTGCCTTATGATGCACGGATGCAAATCACCCCACTATCAGGTAAAGAAATTATTGCCTATGGTTTAAAACTCAAACTGATTAAACGTGTCAAACATGTTCTGGGCGATATTATTGCCATTGAAGAGGGTCAAGCAATTTTATTGACCTACTTCCGCAATAACATCGTGCATGCCTTTATTTTGCCATCATTAATTGCTGCCTTGGTTGAACACAATGGTTCGATTCGTCGTGGTGACTTAATTAATGTGATTCGCACGCTGTATCCATTCTTAAAAGCAGAATTGTTCTTAAAATGGCAAGATGAAGAGCTGAAAGACCCTATTTGTGCATACGTAGATGCATTAGCTCAAGCCAAGCTAATTATTGAAGATGCAGACGGTAATTTAATTTCACCTGCACCAAACAGTGAAAATCATAATCAATTGGTGCTGTTGGCTGCCCCTGTCATGCAGAGTATTGAACGCTATTACATGACGTTGGCACTTATTACTCAGCGCGGTTCAGGTAATATTTCAACCCGTCAGGTGGAAGAACTGAGCCATTTGGTTGGTCAGCGTTTATCTGTGCTGTATGAGTTCAATTCGCCAGAGTTCTTTGATAAATCGTTATTCCAAAGCTTTATTAAAGTGCTAACACAGCAAGGCTACATTAGTACCAACGAAGACCATGCCATTGTCTTTGATGAGAACATGCAAAATATGGCACAGTATGCGAATTTAGTCTTGGATGAAGCAACCCTACAAATGTTGCAACACATTACGACATTTAGCGATGAAGAGCTGAAAGACGCATTAGATAAAGTAGCTGCGGAAAACGCCAAAAAACGTGCAAAACGCAAGAAGAAGTAAACACCTTTTAAAACCCTTCTCTTGCGCCATCTATGGCTCAGGGAGAAGGTCGGGATGAGGGTTAAGGCTAGGAATTCTTTTACCTCTCCCTAACCCTTTCCTAATAAGGAGAGGAAACTCAAACCGCGGAAATATCTATGCTGTAAATTCAAAAAGTGACTAATGAAAATCACAAGCTATTTTGAATAAAACCAATGAAAAAATATTTTCACAATAAAAACTAACTACACATCACCCTCATATTTTAACTCAAAGCCACTCGCAACCATCCGCTCCGCATAAATCCTTTTCCCTGTTTCCCGCTCACTTTCTACAACCAATTCAGGTAAATTTAGTGCTTTTTGAAGCTCTAAAATTCGTTCATGCAAAGCTTGTGGCTGATTATTAGTGCAAATATATGATTTTTCAGGATGTTCCACGTGAATCATATACGCTAGAAAACGCGCTAAATCCTCAATATGAATTCGGTTCGCCCAATGGATATTGGGATACGATTGAGTTGTTTCTGCAAGCTTCAACATTCTTGCATTTGATGTACCATAAATTCCCGTTGGGCGAATAATAATGCAGTGTTCAGGATATGCCTGTTGCCATAACAGTTCCATCTGCAATAACAGTCTACCCTGCTCATCACTTGGATTTGGCGCAATTTCATCATCGATGCGCTCACCATTATTTTCGCGATACACACGAGTGGATGACACCACGATCACCTTTTGAATAGGATGATTTTTTAAAGCCTGCACAATAGGGCGAATAGAATCCACATAGGTCTGCTGATAGGCGTCAATCGTCCCAATATTCGGAGACAATAAAATATAAACTGCATTAACTGGGGGAATTTGAGATAAATTGAGTTGATGAACATCCTGAATCAGATGATGCGCCCAAACATCTGTTTTTGGACTTTGGCTGATTGTAGTAATTTGATGACCTTGCTCAAATAACTGTTTTGCAACGCGCTGAGATGTTTTACCATAACCTATAAACAAAATATGCATTTAGCACCTAATCACCAACCCGATTACATAATCGATTGTAAATATATTGAGGGGAAATGACAGCCGTCCATCAATTGCAAGGCGTAGGAAATGCTGCTGCCGCAATGCTTGAAAAACTAAATATCTACACGACTGATGATTTACTGTTTCATCTGCCACGTGACTATGAAGACCGTAGCACAATTATTGCCATGAATCAGCTGATTGTTGGGCGTAGCTATTTGCTAGAAGGCATTGTTAAAAATGTGGACTTTCCGCCGGGAAAACGCAAATCTATGGCTGTGTTATTGGATGATGATTGTGGCAAAGTCACTTTGCGCTTTTATCATGTTTATAAAGGCATTACTGACCGTGCAAAAATGGGCAGTCGCCTACGTGTTTTTGGTGAAGTGCGTGTCGGTGCACGCGGTTTAGAAATGTATCACCCCGAACTGCAATTAATTACTGAACATACGCCCCTGCCACAGACCCAACTCACCGCAATTTATCCTGCAATTGATGGCCTGACGCAACCCAAATTGCGCGAATACGTCAAACAAGTCTTAGAAAATTATAGCGATAATCTTCCTGAACTCTTACCTCAAAAATTCACCAATGGTTATGCACTCAAACAAGCGTTGGACTATATTCACCATCCACCTATCAATGCCAATATGTTGCAATTGGCTCAAGGCTCGCACCCCGCGCAACAACGTCTTATTTTTGAAGAACTGGTCGCACATCAAATTAGCTTACTCACGCGCCGTGCCTATATTCAGCAAATTGAAGCGCCCTCTTTCCACCCCAGTAAAACCTTTGCCAAAGCCTTGCTGGCTAGCCTGCCCTTTGAGATGACTGGTGCACAAAAGCGGGTTTCGAAAGAAATTATGGCCGATTTAAAACAAAATAAACCCATGCTTCGGCTGGTTCAAGGCGATGTTGGCGCAGGTAAAACCTTGGTCGCAGGCGTGGCTGCCTGTCATGCACTGGAAGAAGGGTGGCAAGTAGCGCTGATGGCCCCGACAGAAATTTTGGCAGAACAACATTATTTAAATTTTAAAAAATGGTTTGAACCCATGGGGCTGACCGTATCTTGGCTTTCAGGCAAACAAAAAGGTAAAGCCCGCGAAGCATCCGAACAGAGCATTCAACAAGGTTCTGCCAATCTGGTCATCGGCACCCATGCTTTATTTCAAGACAATGTTAAATTTGCCAAATTGGGTTTAGTGATTATTGATGAACAACATCGTTTTGGGGTTGATCAACGTTTAGCGCTACGTAATAAAGGCTTAGCTGGCTGGACGCCGCATCAATTGGTGATGACCGCGACACCCATTCCCCGCACCTTGGCCATGTCTGCCTATGGTGATTTAGACACATCAATCATTGATGAATTACCCCCTGGCCGTACCCCAATTCAAACCGTCACTATTCCACTCGATCGGCGTGAGCAGGTTTTACAACGCATTGCGACTAACTGTGCCGAAGGTAAACAAGCCTATTGGGTCTGCACTTTGGTTGAACAATCTGAAACGTTAGATGCCCAAGCTGCTGAAGCGACTTTTGCTGAAATGAAACTACGTTTTCCAGAAGTGAATATTGGTTTAGTACACGGCAAGATGAAAGCAGATGAAAAACAAAAGGTGATGCAACAATTTAAAAACAATGAGTTGCAATTATTAATTGCCACAACGGTAATTGAAGTCGGTGTCGATGTCCCGAATGCCTCAATTATGGTGATTGAAAATGCAGAGCGCTTAGGTCTATCGCAACTCCATCAGCTACGTGGGCGGGTTGGTCGTGGTGCAAAAGCCAGTTTTTGTGCATTACTCTATAAAAATCCACTGTCACAAAATGGCCAAGAACGCCTACGGATTATGCGTGAAACCAATGATGGCTTTCTCATCGCAGAAAAAGATTTAGAATTACGTGGCCCGGGTGAACTTTTAGGCACAAAACAAACCGGCGATATGGGTTTTCGTGTGGCTAAATTAGAACGTGATGATCATCTCTTAAATCAAGCGCATTTTGTGGCACAACAAATTTTTAAAGATCATCCCGATCATGTACAAGCCTTATTAAACCGCTGGCTACCCGAAGCTCCTCGTTATGCCTATGTCTAGTGAATAGCTCAATCCATCCCCTGAAGCTGTGATATTTACTTAGAATCACCAGTATCATCGCTTCAGGAGTTTTATTCAGTTCATCAGGCAAATAAAATTTAGGTTTCATTTAAGGCTAAAATAAAGAATAAGTGTCTGACATTTATTCTTTACATCTTTTCACAAGAATAAAAATAAAAAATGAGAATCCCATGCTTCAACTTATTCATCAACTTGCACGTAGTCGTATTCAAGAGCTCTCACCCTGTTCATTGTGTGGCATTATGCAACAGCACAAACATTCGCTGTGTCTGGATTGTTACAACAGTCTGCCTTGGCTCAAAACTCAGGTACTGCGCCAAGAAATGCACATTTTAACTGCATGTCATTATGCCTATCCGCTAGATAAAATCATTCAGCAATTTAAATATGAACAACAGCTCCACTATCAACCTATGCTTTCAGGCTTACTTAAAAGCCTGAAATATCCAAAAGTACAAGCCATTGTCCCTATGCCAATCTCGACAGAAAGACTGACGCATCGTGGTTATAACCAATCTTTACTCTTGGCCAAAGATCTTGCGAAACATTTAAAACTGCCCATTTGGCAACCGATTCAACGTTTAAAACAACATTCACAAAAAGGTCTGAGTCGTTTAGAGCGACTGGAAGATATACAACATCAATTTATACATGCTGAACCGACCCAAATACGTTATCGCAAAGTATTAATTGTCGATGATGTGGTCACAACAGGGAGCTCGATTCAGGCATTAAAACAGTGCTTAGAACAGTTGGGTTGCCAACAGATACATGCCGTGTGCTTGGCCTCTGCTAAATAAAATATAGAGGCCAAAGCAATAATCGTTTAGACAGCAATTAAATATTGTTTGACCCACGGCATCACCACTTCTGTCGTCAGCGGTGCCAATTGAGTTTCAGCATCATCTAAATCCACCCATTTTATTTCGGCAATTTCTGCCTGTACCACAGGTGCTTGATCGAGTTGCACATGATAAACATAGCTAATCAGCAAATGGTCTGGCTCATTCGCTGTTTGAGTTTCAAAACGACCTAAATAATGCTGAATTTTGGCCTGACAACCAATCTCTTCTTCAATTTCCCGAAGAATGCTCTGTTCAGGTAATTCATTGACCTCTAACTTGCCACCCACTTGCATAAAGCATGAGGTATTTTTCTTACGCACCAAAAGTAATTGTTGCTGTTCATTCATCACAATGCCAGCAGCGACAGTAATGACTTTCATGCGTTTTTCACCAAATCTTGCTGATCCGCGACACCCCATTTCGGTTGCGGTGGCACATACGCCTTAAACTGCGCCAATATCTCTTCAATATTATCCGATGCAATTAAACTGCTACAAAAACGCTGATGGGTAAAACCTTTATCAGCAGTCAATTGAAGAAATTTAAGCAAATCATCATAAAAACCATCGACATTTAAAAATGCACATGGTTTCTGATGGATTCCCAACTGCGCCCAAGTCCATTGTTCAAAAATTTCTTCCAAAGTACCCGCCCCACCCGGAATGGCAATAAAGCCATCAGACAATTCAGACATCTGGGTTTTACGTTGGTGCATATTGTCTACCACGTACAAAGCGGTCAAATTAGGATGTGCCAATTCACGATCAACCAACTGCTTTGGAATCACGCCAATCACCTGACCGCCCGCCTGTAATGCACTCTCTGCAACCATTCCCATCAAGCCTGAACGGCCACCGCCATACACCAAAGTAATCTGATGTTTAGCTAAAGTTTTACCGACAAGTTCTGCGACCTGTAAATAAACTGGGTCTGAACCCAGCGCTGAACCACAAAAAATTGCTATAGAATTCATCATTTGTCACCGTGTTATCAATTTGTCATCGTACTAAAATAAACTTCATTCAGTTTTTTTAACAAAATAACCATTCGAGCAGTGTATTTATTGAAATCCTTGTCTAAAATACACGCATTCATTCACAGATACTGCGCAACGGAGAAAAGACGGCATGCTTGAAGCCTTTTACGCCACAGAGCGCGGTAGCCTAGAAGATGCCACCATTAATGGCGACTTCGACTTACACCCCGATTTAGTCTGGCTAGATTTAATTGCTCCATCTCAAGAAGAGCAACAATGGATTTTAGATGCCTACGATCAAAACCTACCCACACTCAAATCGTTGGAAGATATTTCTTCCTCTGCTCGATTCTACCGTGATGATGACGGTATTTTACATATCAGTACCTATTTTTTAACGAAAAATAAAAATTTTCAAGTCGATGTAGAATCTGAGGAAAATTCCCATATTTTAGCGACTGTGCAAACCGTGGCGTTTATTCTGCACAAAGACCGTTTATTTACTTTGCGTGGTGAAAAGTTGGTGGCCTTTCGTGCCTTCCGTTCTCGGGCGCGACGCAATGACTATGAAATTAACTATAAAGATCCCACTTGGATTTTATTGGGCTTATTAGAAGCCAAGCTGGATGAACTTGCGGATATCTTAGAAGATATCCACAAAGACTTAGAAAAGTATTCCACAGAAGTGCTGAATAACCGTCATCGCGAAATGATTTTAGATTTAGATGACATGATCACACGCTTAGCACAACTAGAAGATATGCTCGGAAAAGCTCAATTGTGTTTGATTGATTTACGTCGTGTACTGACGTTCTTAGCACGCCCGCGAGCCTTGGGTAGTCATATTTATGATGCTGATATTCGAGAGCTCAGTGAAGATGTGCGCTCTCTGGTTGAGCACGATGCCTTCTTATTCCAAAAAGTGCGCTTCTTACTTGACACCACATCAGGATTCATTAATACCGAACAGAATGACACGATTCGTCGATTCTCTATCTTACCCAGTATGCTTGCGCCTCCCATGCTTGTTGCCAGCGTGTATGGCATGAATACCGATGTATTGCCCTTCGCACGCGGAACAACGAGCTTTATCGCGGTCGGTTTGATTTTACTTGCCTTCTTTATTGGCCCCATGATTTATTTCCGCTGGAAAAAATGGATCTAAATACGTTTTGAAATACGGTTTCAAAGCGAGGCTTAAGACAAACTGCTATTTTCTGAATTTTTAATTTAACTAAAATTGATGGCAAAAAGATCAATCAATAGAGATAAAAAAAGCACCCGTAGGTGCTTTTTTTATGCATTCAATTAAATCATGTGCAGGTCATGCTCTAAGTGGCAAGCTTGAATAATATTCATCATTTTTGCAGGGATGGCTTTAAACTGTAACCCTTGTGCATTTGGTGTTTGGCGTAACCAACGCATCAATACCGCCAAGGCCAAAGTACTTCCCTGTTCCAATTCAGCTAAATTGATCACAATTGGAAATTGTGTCTGCGCCTGAATAATTTGCAAGCCTTTCTGGTAATACTGCTCAGCGTTGCTATAGTCAATTTTTCCAGAAATATGTAATTCCTGCTGATCAAATTTAATCATATGCCGCCTGTCTTATTTTTTCTTGTTAACCGCTACTTCTGCATCTGGTTGGAAGTTCGCAATGGCTTTATCTAAGTTACCACCATTACGTTTCACCGTTGCTGCAAACTGATTACGGAACTGCAAACCTAGGTCAATACCCGAAACATTAATGTTTCGGATTTTCCATTGCGTGCCTTTATCTGCCAATTGAAATGAAACTGGAATTTTTTCACCATTGTTATTGAAATCAAGAGTTACTACAGGGTTTGCGCTGCCCGTGTCTTTATAAGGACGCATGCTATAGGTTTGATTACTAAACTTAGCAAATGCAGAGCCATAGTTTTCAATCAAGGTTTCGCGGAAATTACGTTCAAACTGAGCACGCTGGGCAGCTGTACTGTTTTGATTGGTTGCATAAGTTCCCATCACAATACGTGTGAATGATTGAGAGTCAATATATGGATCCAAATTTTGACGTACAATCGCTTTCACCGCGGTTGGGTTATTTTGCAATTTACCTTGATCTGCTTTTAAGCGTGAAATCAGACCATCTGCCACTTTTTTCACAAATGCAGGCGGTGTTTCAGTCGGTACAGCAAAAGCGCTACTTGCAATCATCGTTGAAAGAATGCTTGCTGTAAGCGTCTGTTTAAATAAAGTATTCACGCGAATCTCCTCAAATAATTATTCAACAAATGCAGGTTGTGCATCAGTAGATTGTGCAGATGCTTTGTCTGATTGTGACGCATTGCTACTGTTTTCTGACGGTTTTCCTGCACCACCAGTTACAAACTTAGTCACTAAATCTTCAATTTCCATCGTCCCTTGGGTATTGGCAATGCGCTCGCCCCGCTTAATATAATTTAAGCCACCACCTGGGATAATCTTTAAATATTTTTCGCCTAATAAACCATTGGTCGCTACCATGATATAAGCATCTTCATCAATATTCGTGATGGATTTCGTGTTAGCAATTAGCTGCTTTTCCATATCTTTTTGCTGCGCAGGATCAGCCGCTTCAAAATCTGAACTGTAACGTAGCTCTTCTAATGCATTCTCCTGAACTTGCTTTAATTGTTCAGGATTAAATGTCGTTAAACTTCCATCCATTGTCATATGCACTGTCGCTAGACGCGTTACAGGGTCTAAAGTAATGGAATCGACTTGACCTACTTTTACCCCACTCATCGCAACTTTTGCACGAGGTTTAATGCCATTCACATTTTCAAAAACAGCCGTCATTTGATAAGGGTCTTTCATGTTGTTGCCGACCAAACCGCTCACTCGCATCGCCAAGAAAAATAAAGCAATACCAAACAGAATGACAAATACACCAACGGCCAGTTCACTTGCACGTGATTTCATTAAACACCTCCAAACATGACCGCAGTCAACACAAAATCAAAACCTAAAACACATAACGACGAATACACCACTGTACGGGTAGTTGACGTTGCAATCCCTTCAGAAGTCGGCTCACAGGCATAGCCTTGATATACCGCAATTCCCGTACAAATAAATGCAAAAACAAAACTTTTTATAATGGTGCCGTTAAAGACATCTTTATAGAACTGCACGGCATTTTCCATGCCACTCCAATACGAACCTTCGTCTGCGCCAAGAAAATCGACCCCGACCATTTTTCCGCCCATAATCCCTACGGCAGCAAAAATCACCGATAGCATCGGTAAACTAAAAATACCTGCCCATAAACGCGGTGAAATTACCCGTTTTAAAGGATCAACACCAATCATTTCCATGCTAGACAATTGTTCTGTAGCTTTCATTAAGCCAATTTCTGCGGTCAATGCAGAACCTGCACGGCCTGCAAATAATAAGGCAGCCACAACAGGTGCAAGTTCCCGAAGTAAAGTCAGCGACACGGCCGCACCCAACATGGCTTCACTACCAAAAGTGACCAAAATGCTGTACATCTGTAAACCCAATACAGCACCAATAAATAGGCCAGAGACCACAATAATCAGCAATGACATCACACCGACACGGTACATTTGGTAAATAAATAACCGTACACCCAGTCTCGTCGGTAAAGAAAATAACACCTGCAACAACATTTGTGTCGCAATGCCAATTCCCCGAACACGCTCAATGACGCGTCTACCTAATGAGGCAATAGCATTCATTAAAGCACCTCATGACTTAAATAGGGTTGATGGCTAAATTGATAGTCCACTGGGCCTTCGACAGATCCTGTCAAAAACTGTTGCACAAACGGTGATGCATGCGCTCTCAATTGCTCAGGTGTCCCCTCGCCCTGCACTTTCCCTTCTGCCACCACATAAATGTAATCGGAGATTGAAAGTGTTTCGGCAACATCATGTGAGACAATAATAGTCGTTAAATCAAGTGCTTCGCGTAACGAACGGATTAAACGTGTTAACACGCCCATCACAATCGGATCCTGACCTGCAAAAGGTTCATCATACATAATCAGTTCAGGGTCTAAAGCAATAGCACGTGCTAAGGCCACGCGACGATTCATCCCCCCTGAAAGTTCAGAAGGCATGAGTTTTTCAGTACCCCGCAGTCCAACAGACTCCAGTTTCAGCGCCACCATTTCCGCAATTAAATGCTCTGAAAGCTTGGTATGTGCCCGAATTGGAAAAGCCACGTTTTCGTATACTGACATATCGGTAAACAATGCACCGCTTTGAAACAGCATGCCCATTTTCGCACGTGCAGCAAAAAGCTCTTGGCGTGTCATCAGTCCAATGTGCTTTCCATCAAGTAAGACTTCACCCTGATCTGGTGTTAATTGCCCACCAATCAATCGAAGAAGTGTGGTTTTACCTGTACCTGAAGGCCCCATAATCCCCGTGATTTGCCCACGGCGAATATTTAAACTGACATTGTCATAAATGACTCGGTCGCCCCGCTTAAAGCTCAAATTTTTCACTTCAATCAGTGATTGAGCCTCGTGAGGTGTTTGATTATTCATAGCTGAGCGTTTTCCTGCATTTTTTCAGCATGCATACTATAAAGGATTAAAGTTGAAAATGTTACTTTTACATATAAACAGTTTTCCCAATCAAATCGGGAGTGTATTGATTTTTATTGAAGAAATTTTTAAATTTAGACCGAGTGTGATCTTAGCTGAATGAATTAATACTTAATGAAAATAATTGTAAATATAATAAAAAATATTACATAAAAATAAAGCTAAACCGAGATAAGGCATAAAGAGCTCGAACGTATTTATTTTTTTAACAGAAATAGACTGAATACTCATAAGTATCAAAAAATATCTAAAGTTTGAACCAGTATACATTTTATTTTTTAAAGGTAAAACAAAAGCGCATAAAAAAAACCAGTGTTTCCACTGGTTTTTTTTAATTTATAACTAACTTTAAAAATTAGTCATTAAATTTGCGACGTGGACGGTCTTCACCTGATTCACGACGTGGACGATCTGAATTAAATTCGCGCTTTGGACGGTCTTCACCACCAAAAGTACGTTGTGGACGATCTTCGCCACCGAAAGTACGTTTAGGACGATCATCAAACGAACGTTGTGGACGATCACCGAAACCACCTTCACGACGTGGTGCTGGACGATCACCGAAATCACGTTTTGGACGATCAGCGAAGCTACCTTCACGACGTGGTTTGTAATCTACGCTGTTACCACGGTTGTCATCATTTGAGTTAAAACGTGGTTTATCACCGAAACCGCCTTCGCGACGTGGCGCTGGACGATCGCCAAAATCACGCTTTGGACGGTCATCAAACGAACGTTGTGGACGATCACCGAAACCGCCTTCACGACGTGGTGCTGGACGATCGCCAAAATCACGCTTTGGACGGTCATCAAACGAACGTTGTGGACGATCACCGAAACCGCCTTCACGACGTGGTGCTGGACGATCGCCAAAATCACGTTTTGGACGGTCATCAAACGAACGTTGTGGACGATCACCGAAACCGCCTTCACGACGTGGACGATCATCACCGCCTTCGCGACGTTTAAAGCTGCTTTCGCCACCAAAACTACGACCACCGCCGTCACGACCACGACCGCCGCCATCACGACCACCGCCGAAACCGCCACGACCACGACCACCGCCATCACGACCACGACCGCCGCCATCACGACTACCGCGTGCAGGAGGTGGAGATGGCTCAAGTCCTTCAATTTCAGATACTTCTAAACGAGCTTCTAAGTAATCTTCTAGCGCACGAATTTTACCGCGTTCACGGTAAGTCGCTAAAGTGATTGCTTTACCAGTACGACCTGCACGACCTGTACGGCCAATACGGTGTACATAGTCTTCGTTCTTCATAGGAAGACCGAAGTTAATTAC